>NZ_FOWZ01000011.1 GCF_900115585.1 Qipengyuania nanhaisediminis
ATGGGTGGAAAGCGGACACTTGGCTAGAGCATCTAACCTGATCTGGAATAGGCGTCTTTGACCCAGCCCTTGGCGTCATCATCGAAGTCAGAGACTGCCTCCAGACGGATCCTGTGACTGCACATGGCATTGTAGGTTTCCAGCCTCGCAGTCGGCTCTTCTCCTTTGAGTGCTACGCCCAAGTCAATGCGTGTCTTGATGGCTGGAGTGATCAAGGCGAACTGCTTCTTTCTACGAAGACTGACGCTCGTCTTCTTGGGAGCGATCTCGACATCGGAACCGAGCGACTGAGCGAACTTCACAATATCTTCGTAAAGGGGGCGCAACGACTCTTTGGGTCCCGCATATTGAGCGGCGACCAGATTTACTTCCTCGCCCGTTTCGCGCGCCTTTGCCGCGATCAGGTTGGCGAAGCCGTGGTTACACCGTGTTCTTCCTTGAGTAGCTTGAGGATGGCTCCGTGTTTTTCCAGACCACTCTTCGCGATGATCTCAATCCATTCCGACAGCGGTGCACCTGTCTTTTCAGGAATGTTCGCCATCATGGTGGCAAGTTGGTCTTCTGGTGAACTCCCCATTCTCCGATCTCCCGTGTGACATCTTGCTCCGTGCCGCAGAACCATTGTGCCACGGAAGCAGAATATTTGCGAGATCGGGCGATTGGGCGCTTGTGAGACTGCCTGCCTAACGCGGAGAGGGCGCCCTCCGGGTGGTTAGCCGCCCGTCCGCTCTTGGCAAATCGCTAGCTAGGTGAAGCTGTGACGAAGGGAGTGGAAAGCGGACAGTCGGCATCAAATTGAAGCTGACCGCTACAAGCTGCGTTGCTGCGTGCGCTTGCGATCAAGAATGCCGCAAAACAATTGTAGCATAGAGCGCCGTTTCTCAAACTACCCTCTGCGGACCCTCATTCACATGGCCCCGAGTGCATGCCGCCGATCTCTTGGCGCCAACATCTCCTGAACGACATGGGCACGGACCGGACGGCTCAACAGGTACCCCTGGATAGAGCCGCAACCCTCCTCGCGAAGGATGCGGCACTGCTGTTCGTCCTCGACGCCTTCCGCAAGCGTTTCCATACTGAGTGCATCGGCAAGTGTGGTGATTGCGCGGATCACGGCGTGTGCGTTGTTTCCCTGCTGGGCAAGGTCGCGGACGAAGCTCTGGTCGATCTTGATTTTGTCGAAAGGGAACTGGCGCAGGTAGCTCAGGCTCGAGTAGCCCGTTCCGAAATCGTCGAGCGAGATGCGCACTCCCAGATTGCGCAGCGAATGGAGCGTTGAAAGCGTGTGCTCGACATCGGCGATAAACACGCTTTCGGTGATCTCCAGCTCGAGCCGTTGCGGAGGAAGACCGCTGTTGGTCAGCGCCTGCAGGATGGTCGTCGACAGCCCGGGATAAGTGAACTGCTTGGGCGAGATATTGACCGCGACCGAGATATCCTCGGGCCAACCCGACGCAATGTGGCAGGCCTCGCGCACCACCCATTCCCCAACCTGGAGGATGAGACCAGTTTCCTCCGCGAGCGGAATGAACTCAGCCGGGCTAATGGTCCCCCGGGTCGGGTGGTTCCAGCGGATTAGCGCTTCGAAACCCTGCAACCGTTCGTGGGTAAGTGAATAAAGCGGCTGGAAGTGCAGTTCGAACCCGCCGTCCTTGATAGCTAGACGCAAATCCAGTTCCATCTCGCGGCGACGCCGGGCCTGCTCGTCGAGGCTCTGCTCGAAAAAGTGGAAGGTCGCCTTGCCGTCACGCTTGGCGCGATAGAGGGCAAGGTCGGCGTGCTTGAGAAGGACGGTCGTGTCAGTTCCATCGCCGGGGGCGACTGCAATGCCGATACTCGCCGAAGTGGGCGCGCTCTGCCCGTCGATGGTCACGTCCTGGTCGAAGCAGTCTTTCAGCAACCGGGCCGTGTCCACGAGGTCGGCCGCCGGGTCGCGCTCGTGAATGATTACCGCAAATTCATCGCCGCCGAGCCTCGCAATGTGCGAGAATTCGCTCCGGCATCGCAGAGATGACGCGACCTGGCGCAGGAGCTCGTCTCCTGCCGGGTGGCCGAGCGTGTCGTTGACGACCTTGAAGTCGTCGAGATCGCAATAGGCGACGAACAGGCGTTCATCGGGCCCCAGGCGGGCCAACGTTTGGCCAAGCTGTTCCACGAAGAGCTTACGGTTGGGGAGGTCGGTCAGGCCGTCGTGCAGGCCCACGTGGAGGATTTTGCGCTCCCGCTCCTCGATTGCGACGACCATGTCGTTGAAGCTTGCGGCAAGCCGCCCGACCTCGTCCTGCGTCGCGATCGCGAGCGATACATCTTCGCCTGCAGCGAACCGGCGGACCGCGGCATCGAGCTTGGCAAGGGGGCCCGTGACACCGCGTGCGACGCGGCTTCCGAGGACAAGCACCAGCAGCAGGCCGCCCAGCGCGACGAGTGCGAGCAGGTACTTGAGGCCCGCGTATTCGGCGAGCGCCGTGCCGAGCGAATGGCCGAGGACCAGCCGTGGCTCCACGCTGTCGTCGAGCGTCGGGAGCGCGGTCACATGATAAAGCGTGCGCGCCGCATCGTCGGCTTCGATAACCCGGGCAAGCTGCGCATCGGCCAAGGGGCCGGCGAGTTCGGGTGCGTGGGCGACCCTTGCGGCAACTTCGACCGCGGCGAGGTCTGCAAGCCGGGCCATCTCGCTCGCATCGAGCGGCTGCGCAAGGACCAGCCAACCGATCGTGTCGGGGGCCTCGATGGGAGAGCTGGCCGCAAGCGCGAGCGTGTCGCCAAGGCGAATGACGCCTTTTTCCGCGCCGTTGTCGAGCTGGTACCAGATCGATTCCACCTCGGGGTAGGCCTGGCCCTCTTCGCCGATTAAATCCCCGTCCAGCCCGACGACGAAGGCAGCCGAGGTGTTCGAACGCGATTGCAGCGAGCGCAGTGCGCTGGCGATGGTCGGTCTATCGCTGGTTGCGACGGCCTCGCGAAAGCCGAAGTCGCGGCTGAGGACGTCCGCACTGCCGCGCATCTGGCGCGCGCGCAATTCGATGATCTCGTCGAACACGCGGGCATTCGCCGCAAGATCCCGGCTCGCGGACTGTTCGCCGAAGCGCTCGATATTGGCGCTCACCACTACCATCACCACCGCGAGCACGATCGTGAACAGCGCAGTATAAACCACCGCGATCCGCCGCTTGAGCGAGCCGAAGCGCAGTTGCGGCAGGTTCTTGCCCCACACGATCATCGCAGGGTGACCTTCATCACGTGGCGATTACTGCCGCCCGAAATCGTGACCGACCGACCGATTTCACCTCCCGGCGCGCGCAGTTGCGGGTGCCATACGGTGATCCTTGCGCCGCCGGTCGGAACCCCCGTCAATTGAACATAGCCATTGGCATCGCTCTTCCCGGCATGGGGCGTGTCGACCACGCGAATGTAGCCGCGCATCTCGTCATGGATTTTACACCCCAGTTTGACGGAGCCGGACACGGGGAAACTGTGCGATCGTGTCTGGTCACGGCCGTAGAGGTCGATCTCGAAGCGGGCGGGTTTGGAGAAGCTGTAGATCGAATGGCGGACCCGGTCGAGATTGGGAAAAGCGACCGTGCTGCCCTTGGCCACGACCAGCGTGCCCGGCACGAATTGCTCGCCGCGCTGGGCCATCGCCATCCGCCAAGGGAAGGTAATCCGACCTGAACCTTGCGCATCTGCATTGATTTCTACGACGGCATTTCGAACCGGCACGCCGCGCTCGTCCACCACCTGCACCCGGACGGGTACCGATGAGGATGCCCAAACAATAGACGCGGGCACGAGGGCAAGAGCTGCCAGGAAGGCGACACGATAGGTCAATCGATCCGCCCACTAGGGCCGAAACCTTTAAGAAATCCCCTCAGGCTGGTTAACCATTAATGCACCCTGTTCTGCGAGAGGGGGCGAATGAAAGCGCCCCCGCTAACCGCTCTCCTGGCTTCCCTCACTGCAATTGCCTCGTCCCAGGCTGCCGCGCAGGGAGACGAAACTGCCGCGCCTCCGCCGCCTGCGGAGTACAACGCCAAGCTGCTCCTCACCAATGGCATCAGCGCCGTCGACGGTGCGAGCGGCGGTGGTATCGCCAATTGGGCGACGATTGCCGGACGACAGTCGGATCGCGGATTCGGCCTGCAGGCACACGCCACATTCATCGCCTTGCCGGACTTTGCCTACCAGAGCCAAGGGGTTGCAATCGGGATCGCCGACCGGATGGAGCTGAGCTACGCGCGGCAGAATTTCGACACTCTCGATGTCGGAGCGGCGCTAGGGATCGGTCAGGGCTATACGCTGAATCAGGATGTTTACGGGGCCAAGCTGCGCCTTGCCGGCGATCTCGTTTATGGCGCGCCGCACATGCCGCAAATTGCAGTGGGTGTGCAGCACAAGCGCAATCTCGACGGAGCTATTACAGCAGCCGTAGGGGCGGCACACGATACCGGCACGGATTTCACGTTCAGCGCGACCAAGCTCGTGCTGTCCCGGTCGCTCCTGCTCGATGCGACGATGCGCCTCACCAAGGCGAACCAAAACGGATTGCTGGGCTTCGGCAGTGTTGCCGGGGGAGGTTATTCACTGCAGTTCGAAGGGGCAGCCGCCTATCAGTTCTCGCGCCGGTTGGTGACTGGGGTCGAGTTCCGCAGCAAGCCCGACAATCTCGGCCTTGGCGAAGACGACTGGTTCGATCTCTTCGCCGCTTACGCCGTCACCCGTAACCTGACGCTGACCGCTGCCTATGCCGATCTCGGCTCCATCGCGACATTCGAAGACCAGCGCGGCGCCTTCCTTCAGGCCCAAGTCGCATTCTGACAGGATTTTCCATGAGCCTTACCGCCCTCATTCCGCTGCTTCTGGTCCAGCAGGCGCCCGCCAAAACCGTCGATTGGGATGCCGAGTTCGGCGTCGAGGAAGAGGTTCGCGATCCGGTCACCGGGGAGCTTCCGGTCGATCCCTACGATCAAAGCAACACCAATGCCGGGGCCGAGCCGATATCCGGCGATCGCATGGCCGAACAGTTCGGCGGCCAGGAGGGCATTCGAATAATCGTCAACCGCATGGTCGACCTCAGCATCGAGGATCCGCGCATCGCCGCGATCTTTGAAGGGCACGACCATGTGCGCCTGCGCCGGACGCTGTTCGAGCAATTCTGTTATCTGCTGGCTGCCGGTTGCGACTACACCGGACGCGATATGGAAAGCTCGCATGCAGGCCTCGGCATCCGGAAGCCCGACATGAATGCGCTGGTCGAAAACCTACAGCGAGCGATGCGCGAAAGGGGCGTGCCGTTCGGAGCGCAAAACCGCTTCCTTGCGAAACTTGCCCCAATGAGTCGTAGCGTGGTCACGCGTAAATAGTCGGTGGCCTAGGGAGGTACTGAGCCGACATCCGTTTTCGGCACAGCGTCACCGCGGTATTTCAGTCACAGACTGGGTGGGAAGCGGTAGTCACTCTCCACATCAGTCCGTCCTTGCTGAGATTGCCGGACCGTTCACCTTCGCGACAACGCCGCACTGCTATGAGCTAAGGATGATACTGCGCACCTTTTTAATAGCACCTCTGATGCTACTATCTGCTTCCGCCTTGGCCTCGGAGCGAGGCAGCGATTGGCAAATCGGTCCGGAAATCCGTGGAAAGAATTACTCGGCAGGAGTGCCTAGGGTGATGGCAGATACACGCGATGGACCGGCTTTCATTTTTCCTGCCGATCCACGTGGACAGGTGAAGTATGTCACAAGAGAAACAGGCTCTCTTGCCAATGCACGAAGTTTGACCATTCGATACCGTATCGATGCGTCTGAAGGGGCGCGTTTTGTAGCCAATGAACGTCCAAGCTCACCTGCGATGCTCAGCCTATATTTCCAGAGGCGTGGCGATACCTGGTCTGCCAAAAACAGGTATGCCTTTTACAGGTGGTACTCGGTGATCGACAAAACTCTTCCGCTTAGGTCAGGCGAACATACAATCACGCTCAATTTTCGTGATGAGTGGCGCGCTGTTATGGGCGCGCAGTCCCAGGGCAATCCGGCATTCGAAGATGCCCTTGAGAATGCTGAACGAGTCGGTTTTGTTTTCGGGTGGTCAGGAGGGCGTGGTCACGGCGTTCATGCAACTGGGCCTGCTCGGTTCACCTTGCTTGACTTCGAGATACGTTAGCGGGAGCGGAATTCGCTTCGCGCTGGTTGTCATGAAATTGCCTCATCATTAGGGCGCATCGATGCTCAGTTGGCTTACAAAATACTCCGAGACGAAATCAGCGCTGGGCGATTATCTGGGTGCCTCAGAAGCACTACTGCATCTTCACGCCGGACTGCTGATCTTTTTCCTTAGTTCGCTTCTGTTTCGTCGCCGAATGCGCTCGGTGGAGCCAATAGGGCTCGTCTACACTTTCGCGATCGGTAACGAGCTGATCGATGTGCTGACGCCAAACTACGTCGCAAACGCTTTCGGAGCTTTGTTTGACATTCTCAATACGGTTGCATGGCCCACGCTTCTATTTTTGCTCGCTCGCCGACGCCTCTTGAGGGGTTAGAGCCGACTGCTGGCTAAACGCCTCCACCTTATGCTCGCGCGCTATCCGGCATGTTTGCGTCCGCAATCGGGTCGTTTGCCGAACGTCTGAATTTGGACGACACTGGCCGAATGCTGACTGCCGGAAGCCCCACCAGGGGTTTTATTCACACGATCTAGCAGGGGCAGTAGGTGCGGCCGTCACCGGAGCGTTGAGTTTTAACCGAATTCGTTGCGAACGCTATTCCTGCGAAAATTTGTATAAAATCGCCAAACTGCAGAATTAACGAAATTTTGCCCTTTTCTATTGGCGTTTCTTGCTAAGTTATCCTCCAAATGGCGGGAACCATTTAAGGGGGAAACTAAGTGATCAAGTATATTTTGGCGGCTGGCGCCTGCATGGCCAGCGTCGCACCCGTGGCTGCTCAAGAGACGCCGCTTCCAATCCAAGCAGTCCGTGCGCCCGCTCAACCGGCGACGGTGCTCCCGGCTGGGACCGAGATTGCCTTGACCATGTCCCAGACGGTCACAACCAAGGGTCGCGGCTGGGAAGAAGGAGACCAGTTCGGGCTCACAGTCGCGGCACCAGTCATGCTCGGCGACTTTGTTGTAATTCCGAAGGGCACAAAAGCCGTAGGCCGGATTACTTGGCTTACCAGCCGTGGCGCCTTCGGTAAGTCCGGCAAAATGGACATCGAACTAGAGCATCTGGAGCTTGGCGGCCGGCGCATCAATATCGACGGTACCTACCGGCAAGAAGGCAAGGGCGCGACCCTAGCTACAGTAGGCGGCGTCATTGCGGCTGGCGTTTTCGCGGGCTTCATTACCGGCCGCAGTGGAGAAATTCCGCAGGGAAGAGAACTTATGGCGACGCTGGAAAGCGATCTTCCGGTTGCGCTGCCTGAAGGTGCAACGCTTGCTCCGAAGCCAGTGACTGCGACCTTTGTACCGGGAAGCGCGCAGGCTGAAGAAGCGCGGCAGGCAGCAGTAGAGGTTGAGCAAGCTGAAGCTGCCGAGGCCGCTCGTCCGGCCACCGAAATTAAAATCCAGACAAAGAATGACTGAGTTCCGTGAGCCGTAGGCAGGTCTTCGCTGCGGACGTCCCCTGCAGAACCAGGACGCCTGCGGCTCACGGTTCATTTTCCACTTTCACGGGGAAGAAAGCATGAAGAAAGTAGTTTTTGCATCGCTCGCCATGGCCTTCGGTATGGCCTCTACAACTGCCCAAGCACAATCGACCGAAGAAGGTGCTGCTGGGTTCCGGGTCGAGGCATTGGCCGGCTGGGACCGTATCGATCTCAGCATCGATGAAGCCAATGACATCGAAGATAATGACAGCGGCATCTTCTACGGGATCGGTATTGGTTATGATCTGCCTTCCGGGCCGGTGCTGGTGGGCGTGGAAGCTGAGCTGTCCAGTTCAACCAATGGCGTAGAAGAGCAAGTCTCCGGTTTGGAGATCGACGGTTCGGTCCTCGATGGAACGCTTAGCGTAGAAGATGGGCTAAACTGGTACGTCGGTGGCCGGCTGGGCACCTGGGTGAGTGAGAGTACGGCTTTTTATGGCAAAGTAGGTTACGCACGAACCACGATCGACATTGATGCTGAAGGTACGGTCGACGGTGTTCCCGCTTCCGACTCTGCTGATCTCGACTTCGGCGGCTGGCGGTTCGGCGTTGGTGTAGAGCAGCGCTTCGGCACGAGCGCCTTTGGCAAGCTCGAGTACCGGTATACCAGCTACTCCGACGCAGAGGTTGAGTACGATGGCACGTCCGTCGAGGTCGGAGAAATCTTCGACACCGTGGACTTGGAGCGTCACCAAATTGTGGCCGGTGTCGGCTTCCGCTTCTAAATCTTAAGAGGCGGGGGTGCAGTACCTCCGCCCCAACTTGTACTTAGTGTCAGCGAGAATACCCGAATGAGATGGCTTCTTTCCCTGCTCCTGTTCTTGCCTGCTGTGTCGCACGCGCAGGTTCTTACGGGGCAGGGAAAGCTATCGATGGGGACTCCATAGCCATGACGGGCTTCGACGTTCGCTTGGCTGGTATCGACGCTCCAGAAGCTCTTCAAACTTGCGAGCGCGGGGAAGAAGATTGGGCGTGCGGCCAAGAGGCAAAGGCTCTGCTGTCTGCGTTGGTCGACGGAAAAGTGCTCTCCTGCCACCAGCGTGGTTCCGGCAAATACAACCGAGTTGTTGCCTCCTGCAAAGCGGGAAGAACTGACGTCGCAGAAGCGCTTGTAAGAGCGGGCTTAGCGGTGGCCCTTCCTCAGTTCAGCGACCAATACGTTTTTGCCGAGGCGCAGGCTAAGTCGCGAGGCGTTGGCATCTGGGCAGGAGAGTTCATGCTGCCTGCTGACTTCCGTGCGGCGAACCCAAGCTCTGTCCCCGTGGTCAGGATCGAGAAGCA
>NZ_FOWZ01000002.1 GCF_900115585.1 Qipengyuania nanhaisediminis
GCTCCGCTACGCAGCCCATTGCTTCAACCGCGCTCATGCGCAACAACGCGGTCCGGCTCTAATCCCAGCTGGGGGAAAGCTGGGGGTCACGTCACGCTGCCCGGACGTGAATGCAATCAATCGGAGGAGACGGAGGCACTTTCTTTGAAAGCAGGCATCAGCTCCCACAGACTTGGCGGGCTCTGAGGTTGCGAAAAATAGATGTAAAGTTATGGTAATGAAATGAAACTGAAAGCCTACGCACAATACGCTACCCGTCTGGTGAGGTCTGGCATTAGTGATCGTTTAGATTCACGCTGGAACAAGGATCCTTTGGCAGCCCGCCCAACTGCAACTGCCGAGGAATTCCTTTCCCTCGCCGGAGAGGCGGCTGGCCGCACCTATGCGGAAGCTGACAAACTTGAATCTGAAACCAGTTTCGCCATTGACAAAAATTGGCTTGATGAGCTCGCGCTTCACACCCAGATCGTCAAGAAACAAAGCCAACTTAGTTACGTTCACGGAAGGCTCCTTTACAGCCTTTTGAGGCGATATATCAGCGACAATAGGCCAAGCTTTGTTTCGATCCTGGAGACTGGCACGGCTCGTGGTTTTTCGGCGATATGTATGGCCAAGGCGCTGGATGATGCTGGAGTGAATGGCCACGTCATAACTATCGATCGACTTCCTCACCTGAATCCGATTTTCTGGAATTGTATCGACGACCTTGATGGAAAAAAGACACGCCGAGAGCTGCTTGAACCTTGGCGCTCTCTCTGCGATCGGATAACCTTTTTGCAGGGTGACACTCTCAATCAAATTCGAAAGGTCGGACTCAATAGAGTCAATTTTGCTTACCTTGACGCCCAACACTCTCGTGAAGATGTCCTAAATGAATTTGCATTCGTAAAACGATTACAGTTTAAAGGAGACATCGTATTTTTCGACGATGTAACTCGCGAACAGTTTCCCGGGGTTTGCGACGCAGTAGATGAATTAGAGCAGAGAGAAGATTACTTTGTGCATCGGATAAGGGCGGGAAGAGGATTCGCTTGGGCAATTCGAAAATAGAGCGGGTCTCCATGTTCCCATGGTTATGCAACTGAGCGCAAATGGCGAGACACTCGATAAGGGTCGAGTAGGCCAAAATTGCAAACCACGCCTAAAAGCCTACCAAGATAATTAAAGCGAGCGGCGGCTCGTTCCATTCAGAAAAAGGTCCCGAATCAGGTAGTAGAAGGCGACTCGACGGGGCGGTATCGATGGCCGCTTAAAGCCCGCAGCTGTCCCGTCTAATGTGGAACATCAAGAACTGGAGCGACACAAGCATCGGACAGCCTGAATGATCATAAGTGAAGAATGGCGCATTTTTCTCACTTGGATGCCGCCCCGATATCAGCCGCCGCAAAAATTTGTCGCCTAGCGGCCTGGAGGGGCAAGGACTGTTTCCTTGATGATCGCAAGACGAGCCAGATGTCAAAGATGGGCTAGCACCGCCAGCATACATCGGGAAAATCGCCTCAACGAAAACAGACCTTCCTCGCTAAATCCTACGCGTCTGTCGTTTTCTGGTTCTCAATCCCTCATCTGAACTATCTGAACCATCTGAGTTCACTACTTTGCCCCAAAGCCGGAGAAAATCACTTTTACCGTACGCAAAGCAATCACAGTATCAAGCCAATACGAGAGATTTTTGACGTAGTAGAAGTCGTATTGAAGTTTCTCATCGGCTTCGCCGATCTCCACGACATGGCCTTGGTTCACCTGGGCCCAGCCAGTGATACCTGGCCGAACCATGTGGCGGTAGCGATAGAACGGGATTTCGTTCTCATACCATTTTGATAGACTGACCGCTTCGGGTCGTGGCCCGACCCAACTCATCTCGCCGCGAATGACGTTATAAATTTGAGGAAGTTCATCTAGACGGGTGCGGCGCAGGAAACGACCAACTTTCGTGACCCGCCCGTCCGCTGATTGGGTTATGGAAAGATGGCTGTCCTCACCATTATGTCCATTGATCATGGTTCGGAGCTTTAGTACTTCAAATTCCACACCGCGAAAGCCCACCCGCCGCTGGCGAAAAATAACAGATCCTTGACTGTCTCGCTTGATCAGTATCACACAGATACCAATTATCACAATGGCTATCGGCAACACGGTAATAGCCGACAGCAAGTCAATCGCTCGCTTCAATCTCTGATATGAAGAGCTGGGCAAAAGTGCCCCGAAATTATTCTCCGAGAGGTGGTCTATCTGGACTTTGCCGGTCTCCGCCTCCCACACATGCTTGTAATGGTAAATCGGGCGACCGGATATCGCAGCGTCGGCCAAGAACCGCTCCCACTCCTCTCCAAGATCCGCATGAAGATCAGCGACGATTGCGCAATCAGGCAAGCTTACAAGCGAGGGGGAATTGAGAGTGAAAGCGGGCGCGGATTTCAGTTGGAGGATCAAATCCGACCGGCCGCCGGGAACGACGTAATACAACAGTCCCTTCGCCCGGCTTCGCATAGCCGTTATTGCGAAGCGTGCCAGAAGAACTCCAAAAAAACACGATACAATTAGCTTGTTGTAATATTCCAACCTCAGACCAGCGATTGCGCCAATCATCAAACCGAACATGAGCGCCACAATTGGCAAAATTGATCGAGCGACCGCGACACCTGGAAGGTAGCGTAATCGCCTTAAAATGCCGATCGAAAACAACGCGCAAACACAGCTTCCAACGAATGAATTGGCAACGCCGGGTTGAGTTAGCCAGGTCCAAGTTTCTTCCAACCCAAGGGGCCGAACACCATCGACGATTGCGAGCACCGCAAGCGGCAATGCAATTCCAAGGAGCAACACAAACGCGAGCTCGAAACACAAGGAATGTACTAAACCACGCCGAACAATTGGAGAAAGGAATGGTGCTGACAATTTTTGCTCCGAATCGCCTGCGCGCCGCAGTGTTCTCGTGCGACGCGATCATCAAACTAGCTTGATTACCTGCTCCTATTGAACAGTCTCCGCGCTCTTAGGAGCGTTTCCTCTGCGTTGCCAACCTCATTTGATAAGAGGGGTAGTTCGCACGCTTAGTCGGGCTTGGGCGATTTCAGCGGAAGGCGCGCCACTCGGAGCACTGAGCAGCAAGGTTTAGGATAGTGTGGTGAAACATTCTTGAGGCATACCATTGGGCCGGCGATCTTCCCAAACTTGCCCTCTTGGAAGGCTCTGCTAAAGCGCCCGCAACTCAATTCGAACTGACAGGAAACCCATGGCCAAGATCAAGGTAGCCAACCCAGTCGTCGAACTCGACGGCGATGAAATGACGAAGATCATCTGGAAGTGGATCCGCGAGAGGCTGATCCTTCCCTATCTCGACGTCGACCTGAAATATTACGACCTCTCGATCGAGAAGCGCGACGAGACCGACGACCAGATCACTGTCGACGCCGCCAATGCGATTAAAAAACACGGTGTCGGCGTTAAGTGCGCCACCATTACTCCCGACGAAGCACGTGTTGAAGAATTCGACCTCAAGAAGATGTGGCGGTCGCCCAACGGCACGATCCGCAACATTCTCGGCGGCGTGGTCTTCCGCGAGCCGATCGTCATCGACAACGTTCCGCGCCTCGTCCCTGGCTGGACCGACCCCATCGTGGTCGGCCGTCACGCTTTCGGTGACCAGTATCGCGCCACCGACACGCTGATCCCGGGCGCCGGCAAGCTGCGCCTCGTCTTCGAGGGTGAAAACGGAGAGAAAATCGATCTCGACGTATTCGAATTCCAGAGCCCGGGCGTCGCCATGGCGATGTACAATCTCGACGACAGTATCCGCGACTTCGCGCGCGCCAGCTTTGCCTACGGACTCGACCGCAAGTGGCCGGTGTACCTGTCGACCAAGAACACCATCCTGAAAAAGTACGATGGCCGCTTCAAGGACCTGTTTCAGGAAGTGTTCGACGCGGAGTACAAGGCCGACTTCGAAAAGCACGGCCTCACCTACGAACACCGCCTGATCGACGACATGGTCGCCGCCGCGCTTAAGTGGAACGGCAAGTTTGTCTGGGCCTGCAAGAACTATGACGGCGACGTGCAGTCGGACATCGTTGCACAGGGCTTCGGCTCGCTCGGACTGATGACCTCGGTCCTGATGACGCCCGATGGCAAGACCGTCGAAGCAGAAGCAGCCCACGGCACCGTTACCCGCCACTATCGCCAGCACCAGCAAGGCAAGGCGACCTCGACCAACCCGATCGCCAGCATCTTCGCTTGGACGCGCGGCCTCATGTATCGCGGCAAGTTCGACAACACGCCCGACGTTGTGAAGTTCGCCGAGACGCTGGAACAGGTGTGCATCAAGACCGTCGAAAGCGGCAAGATGACCAAAGACCTCGCGCTTCTCATTGGCCCGGAACAAAGCTGGATGACCACCGAACAGTTTTTCGAAGCCATCGTCGAAGGCCTCGAAGCCGAAATGGCACATTGGGGCTGATTCCAACGACAGCGCCGAAGGTCTGAAGGGGTCGGCTCTCGCCGGCCCCTTTTTCTTGATCAGGGCCGTTCAGGCACCAACACCCAGAGTGTCGCCACGAGGATCTTGAGATCCAGCCACGGGGACCAGTCGCGGATATACTCCAGATCGAACTGCAGCCGGTTGGTCAGTTGCGACTCTGTATCCGTGGGGCCGCGATGCCCGCGGATCTGCGCAAGTCCCGTCATGCCGGGTTTCAGAGCATGACGCTGCCAGTACTCCCCGTCGATTTCCCAGAACAGCTTGTCGCTGGCCAGCGAGCCGAGCGCATGCGGGCGCGGGCCCACAAGGCTCATTTCTCCCAGGAGCACATTGAACAGCTGCGGCAATTCATCGATGCTGGTGGCCCGGATGATCTTCCCAACTTTGGTGACCCGCGCATCGTTGGGCGTAGTTGATCGCGAGCCGTCAATGTCGCTCGTCTCGACCTTCATCGACCTGAACTTGAGCATTTTGAAGATCCGGTTTCCGTGTCCGATCCGTGGCTGGACGAACAAGAACGGACCGCCATCCTCGAGCTTGATCGCCAGTGCGACGATCATCATGACTGGCGCAAGGATGGTCAGTGTCATGACTCCGATCAACAGGTCCATGCTCCGCTTGATGAGGCGCGAGCGAAGTCCCAGAGGGCCTGAGGACACCACCAGAAAGGCCATGTTGTTTTCACGCACGAGATCGAGAACACCCAGTTCATTCAATGTCTCCGACAGAATCTCGCCTTCGACGCCTGCAGCGCGCAGGATCTTCGTCCAGGCAGCGCGCCGGCCATTGAGGCAGCTTACGATAACGCGGTCCATGCTGCGCATATTACGGCCCAGCGCATCTAGTCGCTCCGGATCGCTCGAAGCCTGTATGGCGAAGTCTGGATCGACCTCGATCCGAAACGCCTTCTCCAGCACGATCTCTGGGCCGCCGTCATCGATAACGAGCCTATTCTGAACACGCCCGCCAAGCACTTTCGCCACATAAAGAGCGATAATACCGCGCACGCCGAGCATGCTCAGAAATACTGCCATTACAGCGAGCGAGTATTCACCGCGCAGAGGACCGATGTCCGGCTTCAGATAGAACAGTAGGAAGATAAACAGAAACGCCGAGACAAGCAGTGCGAAAAGAAGGCGGGTTGCCGCGTAGCGAAATTCTATCAGTCCCCGGATGGAATATACTCGGTTATAGATCGCGATTACGGCAAAGATCGGGACCATGGCTTGCATAAGGCCCGCCTCGGAGCCTGCAGCTGACATTCCGACTTGGATCTGGCCCGCAAGCTGAAATATCCCCGTCAACAGGAAGAGATCTGCTACGAAAGTGATAATATAGAGACGAACCCGGCGGGACTCCATCGAGAGCAGCCTGACTCCTGAGACGAGATCGTCTGGTTGCATTGTCACTTAACGCTCCACGTGAGCCCGGCCCAATCAACATTCTCTATTACGCTAGAGGAAAGGGACTTTCTTCCCCTCAAGTCAGGCGAGTAGGCGCTTCGAACACGAAGCAGATACAAACAAACTACCGCTGCAAAAACTGCGCTGCGCCAGCTTTGCACGCATTTCACGCGAGGCCAACCTGCCGGATGTGGTTGCCGTCACCAAGGTTGGAAACCTAAAGAGGATTAGCACATTGCGCATTAAAGCCGACTGTCATTGGGGGTCGGGCCAACCAATCGGGAGCATGATGGTCAAGCAATCAGCAAAAAAGCGCACCACTCGCCGCAAGGGTTCGGAAAAGTTCGGGCAGAAGCGGCTCGACGTCCGCAATGCGATGATCAAGGATATTCCCGGCATCGCGAACCTCGTGCGCCGGGTATACGAGGACATGCCCGCCTATACGCACGGCGAAATCCGCGGCCAGATCAACAACTTCAAGGAAGGCTGCTTCGTCGCCCTGCTTGATGACGAGGTCGTGGGCTATTGCGCCACCATGCAGGTTGCTGAAGCCCTCGCCTTCCAGGACCACGACTGGGACGAGATTACCGGTAACGGCTACGGCAGCCGCCACGATCCGACGGGCGACTGGCTCTACGGTTACGAGATGTGCGTGGACCCCAAGGTCCGCGGTGTACGCATCGGACGCCGCCTCTACGAAGAACGCCGCGCTCTCGCCGAGGAGAATGATCTCACCGGCATCGTCTTTGCCGGCCGCATGCCGAATTACCGCCGCCTGCGCCGCAAGGTCGAAGGGCCGAAGGATTACCTCGAGAAGGTCGTCGAAGGTAAGCTGCACGATCCAGTCCTGCGCTTCCAGCTCGCCAACGGCTTCGAGCCGGAACGGATCATCGAGGGCTATTTGCCAGAGGACAATGCCAGCATGGCGAATGCCGTGATGATGGTCTGGCGCAATCCGTATGTGGAGCGCGACCAGCCGGTCAAAAAGCGGATCCCGCGCGGTGTGGAGGCGGTCCGCGTCGCCACCTGCCAGCTGCAGGCGCGACAGGTTGCGGACTATGACGAGTTCATGCGTCACGTCACATATTTCGTAGACGTGGCAAGCGATTACGAGGCAGACTTCATCGTATTTCCAGAGCTCTTCACGCTGATGCTGTTGAGTTTCGAGGAGAAGGAACTCTCGCCCGTCGAGGCGATCGAGCGGCTGTCTGAATACACCCCTCGCCTGCGCGACGACATTTCCGAAATGGCGATGCGCTACAACATCAACATCATCGCCGGCAGCCATCCCACGCGGATGGATGATGGCGACATTCACAATGTCGCCTATGTCTGCCTACGCGATGGTTCGGTCCATGCGCAGGAGAAGATCCACCCCACCCCGAACGAGCGGTACTGGTGGAACATCAAAGGTGGCGACAAGGTCGAGGTGATCCAGACCGACTGTGGCCCGATCGGCGTGCAGATCTGCTACGACAGCGAATTCCCCGAGCTCAGCCGCCGCCTCGCCGATGAAGGCGCGCGCATCATCTTCGTGCCCTTCTGCACCGACAGCCGCCAGGGTTACCTGCGTGTGCGCTATTGCGGACAGGCACGGGCGATCGAGAACCAGTGCTTCGTCGTCCTCTCGGGCAATGTCGGGAACCTGCCCAACGTCGGCAATATGGATATCCAGTATGCGCAGAGCTGCATCCTGACGCCCTGCGACTTCCCCTTTGCCCGCGACGGTATCGCCGCCGAATCCACAGAGAATGTCGAAACGCTCACCATCAGCGACGTGAACCTTGCCGACCTGCAATGGGCGCGCGCCGAAGGCACCGTGCGCAACCTCGCCGACCGGCGTTTCGATCTCTACCGCATCGAGTGGGACGAGGACGGGAAGCACCCAGGCAAGCCGCGGCCGCGCCGCGAACCGCTTGGTCCGACCGGACCCGGAGGCGGCTGAGGCTTAGAAGCGGGCGTTGAAACTCGCCGCCGCCCCGACCTCGGCCGGGTTATCGGCGATATGGTCCGGCTCGTGTCGGTAGAACAGCGATGCGCCGCCCCACCCGAAGGATACCGGTCCGGCCCATCTCAATTCTCCGACCAACTCCCGTCCTGTCGGCGTGAGCGACAGGCGCCGGTTCGAGAAACTCGCAGTTTCCGTCAGATAGTCGTAGCTCGTCGGGACCCGGAGATTGAGGCCGCCCCGCTCCACACGCAGCGGCTGGGAAAGACGGAACGCCACGCTATCCGCGCGGCCAAGGACACGTTGTCTCTGGAGGTCGACTGACCATCCCGATGTCGTCAATCCGTTGGAATCCGCGACAAGGCCTGCTTCGTCTGCAAACGACCAGCCGCTTTGCCATGCGCCTGCCAGCCTCCAGTGATTGGCAAAAGATCGCGCAAACCGGGCGGTCATGCTCAGGCTGTGCGAACCGGAGCCGCCGAGGGCGCCCCCGAACCAGCCGCCGAGCAGCGTCTTGTCCTCCCGCATCCAGTCGAAAGATATCGAACTGTCGATCGGCAACCCCTGGGCGGAGAATTCGATACCGGACCGGGTGAAGCCGAGGCGGTCGAAGAGTTGCGGCTGACGATCGAGGAGGAATGTGTCGCCCACAAAGCCGACGCGTCCCCGCTCGAAAGTCGCCACAGCACGGACGCCGGGAGCAAGGTCGTATCCCGCGGCGAAGGCGCGTTGGTCCCTACTCTGGAAGGCCGAGGCGCTGGCGCCGGATACGGCAATCAGGAATGCCGGTTCTGCCGCCCCTGCCAATTGCGCAGAAAGGCCGTGAGCCCCTTCGTTCACGGAGAATGCGAAGTCGAGCTTGGGAGAGAGGCGCGCGATGACCCTGCCGGCCAGCAGTCTTGCGGTGTCGGTCTCCCGGTTGGAGAGAAGCAGTTCCTGCGGTTCTTCTACTCCGCCACGGGTCGCAAACCTGTCCGTCACGCTGAATGCCATCGACAGCGGCCCTTGCTGGACCGAATGCCGCCGAGAACCGGGTGCGAGCGCTGCTCTGAGCCTGTCGTTGTCGGGCCTTGCGTCCTTCAATCCGGCACCGAGATCGACCGCGAAGGCGCGGTCGTACTTGTCGGTGGCGACAACGGCCAAAGTGCCCTGCGTAGTAAGCGCATCGCCCATTGCCGGGGACCCGATCGCGGTCGGCTGGCTGCCCGCCAGGGGAGCGGACGTGCCGGGGATCGACATCGCTCCGGCGGGTCGAAAGGCTTGGGCGACATCAAGAATACCGCGGCCGAAAATAGCATCCGTTCCGGCTGCACCGCCATCCCTTGCGCTTTCGAGAAGGAGCGAGACGATTTCAGCACCGGTGAGGTTCGGAAAAGCCTGCCGGATCAGGGCCACAGCGCCTGCAACCTGGGGAGCGGCAAAGCTGGTACCGGAGAACAGGATCACGAACTGCCCCTGCGGGGTCTCTTCGACGTAAATCTCGCCATTCTCGTAGACGCAGCAAATCCGCTCGCCGCGGGCGGCGAGATAAAATTGAGAATCGTCACCTGCGGGATTGGCGAAGTCGGAGAACTGGCCGTTCGCGTCGACCGAACCCACGATGATCACATTGTCGCCGCCTGCGGCCCTGATGTCGCTGGCGAAGGGGGTCGGCTGGAATTGGTCGAAATCGGGATCGCTGCCGTCGCCGTAATTGCCCGAGGACACGACAATCACCACGCCCGCCGCCGATGCGCGTCTGACCGCATCGAGCACGGCCCTTCCCGGTGACTGGCCTCCGAGGCTCAGATTGACGACGGTCGCCCCCGCATCGACCGCCACGTCGATGCCACGGGCGATATCCCGGTCGAAGAAACTGCACCCCAGCGACGGATCGTCGGGCGTATCGGTGGCGCAACTGCCCGGAGCGTCTGCTCGAAGGGCCAGGATCTCGGCGTCGAAAGCCATGCCGAGAATACCGCTGTCGTTACGCGCGGCCGCCGCGACGAGGCTGACGTTGGTACCATGATCGTCCTCGCCCTCGACCGAACGGTTGCCCGCCACGTCCTGCGATTGGGGATGAATACGGTTGGCGAACTCGGGACTGTCGAGATCGATACCGGAATCGATCACCGCGATGATCGAACCGGAACCCGTCGCGCCGTTTTCCCAAGCGGTGATGGCACCGTGAAATTCAGGGCCGTCGGACTCCCTGAGTTCGCTTGTCTGGAAGCTGGAAGGGGTAGGCGTCGGGCTCGGGGTTGGCGATGGGCTGGGAGTCGGCGACGGGCTCGGCGTCGGCGAAGGGGCCGGTCGCGGCGTCGATATAGGGCGATCGCTGCTCCCCCCACCTCCGCAGGCATAGACAAGCGGCACCAGGCTCAAAGCGGCACAAGCACGAAGCAGGTTCGAACGGATGGACTGGTTTTTCAAAGCGCGACCTTTCCTCACCCGTTTATCTTTCCCGAGTTAGCGATTCCTGAACCATGGAATCCAACCGTGCATTCAGCGTCCAAAGCCGGATGACAAGGTGTCTCGAAGACCATAAGGAATTCCCATGGCATCTGGCGACCTCGCATCCCCCGCAATCTCCGACGCGCTCGTCATCCTTGGTGCGGCGGGTCTGGTCATCCCTGTCTTTACGCGGTTCCGTATCACGCCTGTCATCGGGTTCATCCTGATCGGCATCCTCGTGGGCCCTTATGGCCTCGGGCAGCTTGTCTACGAGAGACCGCTGCTGGAACATATAACCATATCCGATCCCGAGGCGCTCGAACCCTTTGCGGAGTTCGGGATCATCCTGCTCCTCTTCGCCATCGGCCTCGAATTGTCTTTCAACCGCCTGTGGCAGCTGCGCAGGCTAGTGTTCGGACTGGGCGCGATGGAGCTGATGATTGGCGGCCTGTGCCTGGCCGCAGTGCTCGCAATGATGGGGCAGTACTGGACCGGCGCATTGGCGCTGGGCTTTGCCCTCGCCTTCTCATCCACAGCCATCGTCCTGCCGATTTCGGGCAGCACCAGCCCAGTCGGGCGCGCAGCGCTATCCATGCTGCTGTTCGAAGATATCATGATCGTCCCGATCATCTTCATCCTTGGCGCAATGGCACCCAATGCTCAGGCCGAGGGCTGGAGCGGCCTCCTCGACACGCTCTGGCAGGGCGCGCTGGTCATTGCGGTCATGATGATCGCCGGCAGGATCGCCCTTCCCCGCCTGTTCGCCCAGGCCGCGCGGACCAAGAGCCCGGAATTGTTCCTCGCCGCCGCCCTGCTCGTTGTCATCGGCGCCAGCCTTGCAACGGCCGCCGTCGGCCTGTCGCCGATCGTCGGCGCGCTGATCGCTGGCCTGCTGATCGCCGAAACCGAATATCACGGCGAAGTCGAAAGCATCATGGAGCCGTTCAAGGGCCTCGCCCTCGGTATCTTCCTGATCACGGTAGGCATGAGCATCGATCTGCGCACGATCTGGGACAATCTCGGCACCATCGCCGTCGCAGTCCTTGGAGTGCTGGTCTTCAAGGCCTTGCTCACCGGAACGCTTCTGCGCCTCATGGGAGCGCGCAGGAGTACCGCAGCCGAAACGGGCATATTGATGGCCAGCCCGTCGGAAACGACGCTGATCGTCCTCGCTGCCGCCAGCAGCGCGATGCTGATCCAGCCGGGCACGGCACAGTTCTGGCAGATCGTCACTGCCATCGGCCTTACCTTCACGCCGCTGCTGGCCCGCCTGGGGCGCGTGGTCGGCCGCCGCGTCGAGCCTGCTCCCGAGCTCCCGGAAGAGGACGAAGGCGAACCGCGCGTCATCATCATCGGGGCGGGCCGCGTCGGCAGGTTGATCGCGCAAATGCTCGACGAGCACGACAAGCCCTATGTCGCGATCGATTCCGATGCGGACATGATCGAGAGCGCCAAGCGCAAGGGCTATCGCGCGGTATTCGGCGATGCCGCCCGGGGCGATGCGCTACAACACCTCGGCATCGAGGATGCGCTGGCGGTCGTGCTCACTATGGACGAGCCGATCCTGGCACAGCGGCTGGTCGCCAAATTGCGCGCCAGCTATCCCGATCTCCTGATCGTGGCGCGCGCACGCGACATTGCACATGCATCCGCGCTCTATCGCGCCGGCGCCAGCCACGCCGTCCCCGAAACGCTGGAAGCCACCCTGCAATTGTCCGAAGCGGTACTGGTCGACATTGGCGTCGCCATGGGGCCGGTCATCGCCTCCATCCACGAGAAGCGTGACGAGTTTCGCGCCCGCATCGAGGAGGAAGGCGCGCTCGCCTACAAGCCGAAGCTACGCTCAGGCACGGTAGACGGCTGATTTTATGTGAACTCTTGCGTTTCCGATGCGTTGGTTAAGCAAAGGAGACACAAATGAGCGACATAGATCCGACCAAGCCGATCCCGAACGACGAAAAGTTCAAGCCGCAGAACGTGGCCGATCCGTTGAAGGACCAGGCCCCCGATCAGCTGCGCGGCAAGCCCGGTGACACCGAGGGCTACGATATCGAGCAGGGCTCCAGCGGCGTGACGAAGAAAACGCCCAGCGCCTGATCCACGGCAAGAATTGAAAGCGCCTGACGGACCCCGGTTCGTCAGGCGTTTTCGCGTTCGAGCGCGGTGCGGACCGCGGCAAGCGCGTCGTCCGCCTTGGCCCCGTCCGGACCGCCACCCTGCGCCATGTCGGGACGGCCGCCGCCGCCCTTTCCGCCAAGCGCTTCGACGCCGGCGCGGACGAGGTCGACCGCGCTCACGCGATCGGTAAGGTCGTCCGTCACGGCAACGGCAAAGGCGCCCTTCCCGTCATTGACCGCGCAAATCGCGGCAACACCCGATCCCATACGCTTTTTCGCCTCGTCGAGAAGCGGACGCAGTTCCTTCGGATTAAGGCCCTCGATCACCTGGCCGGAGAAGGTGATCCCACCGATCTCTTCATCCGCACCCGCAGCATCGCCCGAACCGCCACCACCGAGCGCGAGCGCGCGCTTGGCTTCGGCGAGTTCCTTTTCGAGGCGCTTGCGCTCTTCCACCAGCGCCGAAACCCGCGCAGCCGCTTCGTCCGGAGAGGTCTTCAACGCACCTGCGATTGCCCGCACGGCTTCGTCGCGTGACAGGAGCCACTGGCGTGCCGCTTCGCCCGTGAGCGCTTCGATTCGGCGCACGCCGGAACTGACCGCGCTCTCGCTGACGATCTTGAACAGGCCTATATCGCCCGTCGCTTCGACATGGGTGCCGCCGCACAGTTCGACCGAGTAATTCTTGCCCTCGTCGCCCTTACGACCCATCGACAGGACGCGGACTTCGTCGCCATATTTCTCGCCGAACAACGCCAGCGCGCCTGCAGCCACTGCATCGTCGGGCGTCATGAGGCGCGTGCCGACCGTTTCGTTGGCGCGGATTTCCTCGTTCACCTCTGCTTCGATCGCCGCGATATCCTCGTCGGATAGCGGCTTGGGGTGCGAGAAGTCGAAGCGGAAGCGATCGTCGGAAACCAGCGAGCCCTTCTGGGTCACGTGGTCGCCAAGGCGGTTGCGCAGCGCTGCGTGAACAAGGTGCGTCGCGGAGTGATTCGCACGAATGCGATCGCGGCGGCCGGCATCGATTTCGAGATGCACCGCATCGCCGACCTTGATCGTCCCCTTGGCAACCTTGGCGACATGCGTGTGCAAACGCCCAAGCGGCTTGTTCGTCGTGGAAACGGCGATCTCCAGCCCCTCGGGTGTCCAGATGCGCCCGGCATCGCCGGTCTGGCCGCCGCTTTCACCGTAGAAGGGCGTTTGGTTGGTCAGCACGATCACGTCGTCGCCTTCGGACGCGCTATCGATTTCCTTGCCGTCCTTTACCAGTGCGACGACTTCGGCCTCGCCCGTGTCGGAGCTGTAGCCGGTAAACTCGGTCGAACCTTCGCGTTCGGCAATGTCGAACCAGACTTCCTCACTGGCTGCCTCGCCCGACCCTTTCCACGCTGCGCGCGCGGCTGCCTTCTGCTGCGCCATGGCTGCATCGAAGCCATCCTTGTCGACGCCGATACCGCGATTGCGCAGCGCGTCTTCGGTAAGGTCGTAAGGAAAGCCATAAGTGTCGTAGAGCTTGAACGCGGTCTCGCCGTCCAGCGTGCCGCCCTCGCCCATGTCGCCGGTGGCTTCGTCGAGGAGCTTGAGGCCCTTGTCGAGCGTGCGCCGGAACTGGGTTTCCTCGCGCTCCAGCACTTCCTGGATCAGCGGCTGGCCGCGCACCAGCTCCGGATAGGCAGCGCCCATTTCGCTAACGAGTTCGGGCACCAGGCGATGCATCAGCGGTTCGCTTGCACCCAGCAGGTGCGCATGGCGCATTGCGCGGCGCATGATGCGGCGAAGGACGTAGCCGCGGCCTTCGTTGCTCGGCAAAACGCCGTCGGCCAGCAGGAAGCTGGTCGAACGCAAGTGGTCGGCGATGACGCGGTGGCTGGCGGTCTGGTCGCCTTCGGCCTTAACGCCGGTCAGCGCTTCGCTGGCGCCGATCAGGGCCTTGAAGGTATCGGTGTCGTAATTGTCGTGCACGCCCTGCATGACCGCTGCGACACGTTCGATGCCCATGCCGGTGTCGATGCTGGGCTTGGGCAGGTCGCCGACGATCTCGTCCGCTTCCTGCGTGAACTGCATGAAGACGAGGTTCCAGATTTCGACGAAGCGGTCGCCGTCTTCCTCTGGGCTACCCGGAGGGCCGCCCCAGATGTGATCGCCGTGGTCGTAGAAGATTTCCGAACAAGGGCCACACGGACCGTCCGAGCCCATGGCCCAGAAATTGTCCTTGGTCGGGATGCGGATGATCTTGTCGTCGGCAAATCCGGTGCGCTTCTTCCACAGGTCGAAAGCTTCATCGTCCGTGTGGTACACGGTGACCAGCAGCTTTTCGGGATCGAGCCCCCACTCCTTGGTCAGCAGCGTCCACGCATGGTCGATCGCCCGTTCCTTGAAATAGTCGCCAAAGCTGAAATTGCCGAGCATTTCGAAGAACGTATGGTGGCGCGCCGTGTAGCCGACATTGTCGAGATCGTTGTGCTTGCCACCTGCGCGTACGCATTTCTGCGAGCTCGTCGCGCGGGGCGCCGGCGGCGTTTCAAGGCCCGTGAACGCGTTCTTGAACGGCACCATGCCCGCATTGACGAACATCAGCGTGGGATCGCTGAAAGGCACCAGGGGTGCGCTCGGCACTTCCTCGTGCCCGTTGGCGGCGAAGTAATCGAGGAAGGAGCGGCGGATTTCGTTGGTCGACGTCATGGCTTGCGCACGTAAGCAATCGACGCGCAGCCGACAAGCGCGAAAGACCGCTGAAAGTGTGCAGATTCCCCGATTATCGGGCCAAAGTGGCGCTTACGATCCAGCAGCTGGCGGGCAATTCGATGCGATCGCCCTTGCGATGGCTTTCGAGCATCGTGCGCAATCTCGAGATCGCCCTGTCGCGCTCTTCACCCGACATCGCCGCGATTGCCCGGGCGGCCGGACCAATCCTCAGGAAATAGGAAGTCGCATCGTCGAGCGCATCCGGCCCCTCGCCCGCCACCATACCGTAATCGATGGCGTCGAACCGAAGCGCGCCCCAACCGGCCTCCTCGAGAATTGCCGTCACGTAGTCACGTTCGCCGAAGGCAAACGGCCCGGGCGTGCGCGGATCGGCAGGTGCAGGCAAGACGTCGAGGACCGATGACAATTCCTGCGCCCAGAGGTTTTCGGAGCGTTCGCGAAAACAGGAAAACACCATACGCGCGTCGGGTGAAACCTGGCGGGAAACGTGTGAAAATGCGGCGACCGGATCATCGAAGAACATCACCCCGTGCCGCGAGACGACGAGGTCCGGCCGTCTATCCGATGCAATCCATTGCGAGGCATCTGCCAGTGTGAAGTGGGCATTGGGAAGGTCGGCGGCGCGCTCCCTCGCCACCGCGAGCAATTCCTCGCTGATATCGACACCGGACACCTGCGAAGCGGGAGACATTCGGGCGAGGCTTATCGAAATTTCCCCGGCCCCGCATCCGATGTCCAGCGCATGGTCGAAGGGTTCGGCAGTCGCCGCGGCCACGAGCCGCTCTGTCAGCGGTCCGAAGCTGCGATCGGTCCGTTGCCATTCATGCGCCCAGCTCTTGCCGGTCTTTCCGGTCCATTCGGATCCCGAAACGCTCGCATCAGACATCGTAATAATCCCTGTACCACTGCGTGAAGCGAGCGACCCCGTCCTTGATATCGGTAGCGGGTACGTATCCGGTGAGACTTCGCAGAAGCTCTGCATCCGCCCAGGTCGCGGGCACGTCGCCAGGTTGCATGGGCATCAGGTTGCGTTTGGCTGTCACGCCAAGCGCCGCCTCGATGGCCGCGATCATGTCGCCCAGCTGCACGGGTTTGGAGTTGCCGATATTGACGATCCTCCACGGCGCGACGGGTGACAGGCTGTCACCCTCTGCCACGTCCTCCGGTCCGTCGGGTCGTACCGGCGGCACATCGATCAAGCGGCGAACAGCTTCGACGAGATCTTCCACGTAAGTGAAATCGCGCGACATCTCGCCGTGATTGTACACATCGATCGGCTCGCCCGAGAGCATGGCGCGGGTGAACTTGAAGAGGGCCATGTCAGGCCGCCCCCACGGGCCATAGACCGTGAAAAAGCGGAACATCGTGATCGGCAGGTCGAAGAGGTGCGCGTAGGAATGCGCCATCGCCTCGTTCGCCTTTTTCGTTGCCGCATAAAACGACATCTGGTGGTCGGTCTTCATCGTCTCGCGATACGGCATTTCAGTGTTGGCGCCGTAGGCGGAGGACGTGGAGGCCAGCAGCATATGCTCTGGCGGATGTGCCCGCGCCGCTTCGAGCAACTCGAAGGTCCCGACGAGATTGCTCTCCAGGTAAGAGCGCGGGTTCTCGATGGAGTAACGCACACCCGCCTGAGCAGCGAGGTGCACGACAATGTCGGGCTGCTCGGCCTCGAAAAAGTCCATCAGCAGGCCGGACTGTTCGATCGGCTCGTTGACGATGCGGAAGCCGGGATTCTGCAGCAAATCGGCTTGCCGACGCCGCTTCAGCCCCGGATCGTAATAATCGCTGAGCGAGTCGACGCCGATGACCCGAAAGCCGTCTGCCAGCAGGCGCTTGCACGTGAAATACCCGATAAAACCGGCCGCCCCGGTGACGAGCGCCGTGCGGTTTTCCTGCATCAATCCGCCCCGAAGAGATCGCGCGTGAAGACCTTGTCGCGCACGTCGGCAAGCTCCTCGGTCAAACGGTTCGCCACGATGACATCGGAAGAACGCTTGAACGCCTCGAGGTCGCGCTCGACCCGCGAACCGAAGAAGCTGTCGTCCTCCATGACGGGTTCATAGACGATGACCTCGATGCCCTTGGCCTTGATCCGCTTCATGATCCCCTGGATCGAGGATTGGCGGAAATTGTCCGACCCGGCTTTCATCACGAGGCGAAACACGCCCACAGTCTTGGGCTCTTTCGCGATGATGCGGTCGGCCAGATAGTCCTTGCGGGTCCTATTGGCATCGACGATCGCGCGGATCAGGTTCTGCGGCACCTCGCTGTAATTCGCGAGTAGCTGCTTGGTATCTTTCGGCAGGCAGTACCCGCCATATCCGAATGATGGGTTGTTATAGTGAGAGCCGATGCGCGGATCGTGCCCGATGCCCTCGATTATCTGCCGCGTATCGAGGCCGCGCGACAGGGCGTAGCTGTCCAGTTCGTTGAAGAAAGCCACTCTCATGGCGAGGTAGGTATTGGCGAAAAGCTTGATCGCTTCCGCCTCGTCGGCATCGGTCAGTAGGACCGGTACGTCATCATCCAGCGCCGGTTCGAGCAACAGATCGGCAAATGTCCGGGCCCTGTCCGAACGTTCTCCGACGATGATGCGCGAAGGGTGGAGATTGTCGTAGAGCGCCTTGCCTTCGCGCAGGAACTCGGGGCTGAAAATTATGCGATCGCTGCCAAGGCGCTCCCGCGCCGACGCGACATATCCGACCGGGATCGTCGACTTTATGACGACGGTGACGTCCGAATTTGCGGACAGAACCTTCTGCGTGACGGAATCGACGGCCGAGGTGTCGAAGAAATTGGTCTCGGGGTCGTAATTGGTCGGCACTGCGACAACAGCAAATTTCGCGCCCTCTACCGCTGCGTCGAAATCGGTCGTGAACTCGAGGTCGAGATCGTCCCTCAGCAGGTATTCTTCGACCAGTTCGTCCTGGATGGGCGATTTGCGTTCGCGAAGCATGGCAATCCGCTCTGCGGAAACGTCCACACCGACGACGCTATTATGCTGCGACAGCATGATGGCATTGGACAATCCGACATATCCAAGCCCGAAAACAGCAATCTTCATGGAATTACCTGTCTTGCCTCGTGTGTGTGGGCGTCTGCACGCGAAGGCGCGCCGCCTGATAGATGGTTGGCGCGCCGGCCAACCGCAATGGCGGACCTACCAAACGAAATAGGCTCCACCCTTCTCTCGCGCGCGCTGCCACGCGGGTCGTGCATGAATGGCTTCGACGAAGCGGGCGAGCTTGGGTGCCTTCTCAACGTAACCCTGCATGACCGCAATCTCCGCCGGAAAGCTCATCATGACGTCTGCGGCACTCCAGTCGTTTCCGACGAAATGAAGATCATCGCCGATCTTCTCTTCGGCAAAGGCGATGTGAGCGGCCATCTGCTCGTCCACCCGCGGCATCAATGGGGCGGCGGCATCGCCGAGCCGGCCAGCATAGATCTTGAGCATGACCGGGACGAAAAAGGAACTCTCCCCGAACTGCATCCATTCGAGATGGTCGATCCAGGCATCGCTGGCGCGATCGGGCAGCCAGTCCTTGCCGCCGTGCCGTTCGCACAGATATTCGATGATCGCGCCACTTTCGCTGATCATGCGTCCGTCATCTTCGATGACCGGGGACTTGCCGAGGGGGTGCACCTGCTTGAGTTCCGGCGGTGCAAGATTACTTTCGGCGTCACGCTGATAGGAACGGATCTCGTAATCGGCCCCCAGCTCTTCGAGCAGCCAGAGGATACGCTGCGAACGACTGTTGTTCAGATGATGGACGATTACGGTCATTCCGGGCTCCCGATTGATAGCCGGAACTGCCTAGTCGCACCGGAAACGTATTGCCAGTAGCAGATACGGAAAAGCCGGTGCGGCAACATCCAAAGGGAGTGCGCGCACCGGCTTTCCGTTTCATCGGGAGCACCGGGGGACAGTCCGGCTTGCAAGTGGCAGGGGTTGAAGTGCCACCCACGCTCCCGCTTCGAGGGTCTGTGATCAGTCGTCCGCGTCCGGACCGGTCATCATCTCCTCGGCGACCTCGTCGGTTTTGCCGCGGATGGCGGCTTCCAACTTGGCACACATCTCTGGATTTTCTTTCAGGAAGGTCTTCGCATTCTCGCGGCCCTGGCCGATGCGGACGCTGTCGTAGCTGAACCAGCTGCCCGATTTTTCGACGATGCCGGCCTTCACGCCAAGATCGAGGATTTCGCCGATCTTGGAGATGCCTTCGCCGTACATGATATCGAATTCGACCTGCTTGAACGGCGGAGCGACCTTGTTCTTCACCACCTTCACGCGGGTCGAGTTACCGACCACTTCGTCACGGTCCTTGATCTGGCCGGTGCGGCGGATGTCGAGGCGGACCGAAGCATAGAACTTGAGCGCGTTACCGCCGGTCGTGGTTTCGGGGTTACCGTACATCACGCCGATCTTCATGCGCAGCTGGTTGATGAAGATCACCATGCACTTCGAACGGTTGATCGATCCGGTCAGCTTGCGCAGCGACTGCGACATCAGGCGTGCCTGGAGGCCGACGTGGCTGTCGCCCATCTCGCCTTCGATTTCAGCGCGCGGAACCAGCGCGGCGACGGAGTCGACCACGAGGATGTCGATCGCGTTCGAACGCACCAGCGTATCGGTGATTTCCAGCGCCTGTTCACCCGTGTCAGGCTGCGACACGATCAGTTCGTCGATATCGACGCCCAGCTTCTTGGCATAGACCGGGTCGAGCGCGTGTTCCGCATCGACGAACGCGGCAGTGCCGCCGGCCTTCTGCGCTTCGGCGATGCAGTGCAGCGCCAGCGTGGTCTTACCCGAGCTTTCCGGGCCGTAAACTTCGATCACGCGGCCCTTGGGCAGGCCGCCAATTCCCAGCGCGATATCGAGGCCAAGCGATCCGGTGGAAATCGATTCCACGTTCATCGCTTCCTTGCTGCCCAGCTTCATGGCCGAGCCTTTACCGAACGCGCGGTCAATCTGTGCGAGAGCGGCATCGAGCGCCTTCTGACGGTCTGCAGACATTTCTTTATCCTTCACGAGCTTCAGACTGGCCGCCATGACACATACCCCTTTCGCTTTTCCAGAGCCGTTTTCGACTCTTCAACACAACAGGGTGTACCGCGTTTGTTCCACAAGAACAAGAGTGGAACGAATTTTTTGTTGGAAAGCTAGTCGTTCCGTTCCCGGAACCGCAGGATTCGGCGGGAATTGGCGGGGATTTCAGTCTCGTAGATCAGCCGGCCGTCCTTGATCCGCGTTCCTTTCAGGCCGCGAGTCTTGGTATATCCTGCCGTTCCAAGGTCGAGCCGAACCGTGATCGCGCTATCATTGGCATTGGAAATTTGCGCACGCTTGCGGACCCAGCGGCGCTCTTTCTCGAGGTCCTCCTCATCCACGTGTCCGCATTGGGCGAAAACCTGCGTGCTTTGCGGAAGGTCGAGTTCGATGTCTTCCGACAGCGCGAAATCCCGCAGCCGCGTTTCGGCCACCAGCAATTCGCCAAACGAAGTCGGTTCGTAAATGGCGATACCGCCCATCGGCAGAGACTGCCCCAGGCCCTTGGATTTCTCGTTCGCGGTCGCGAGGATCAGGCGGGCGGGTTCGAAGTACTCGACCTCGTCCGCCTCATCGACCTCGCCGTAGTCGCAACCGACGATATAGATGAACCGCGCCTCGACCTCATCCTTGTCGAGGAAGGCAACCTGCTTCTGTCCTTGTGCGGCGACGGTGACAGGTTCGGGAATGCGATAAAGCTTCAGGTCGCCAAGCGCCTCCTCGGCCGCGATCACGGAGAGCGGCGCGGCGGCTTCCGCCATGACTTTCTGGATCCTGCTGCCGGTCACCACGATCGATTCGGCGTCCATCGCCATCGCGGCCATGGCAGGAGGCGGCGGAGGAGGCGGTGGCGGCGGAGGATACAGGAGCGGCGAACCGGCAGCCGTGCTGCCGAAGGGATAGCAGGTTAGGCGAAGCGGGCGCGCCTCGGGCTCGTCCGCCAGCTCCTCGAAATCGGATTCCACGCTGAGTGTGCCGGCCACTGCCATTAGGGTGGCATCCGGAAAGCTCTGGTTGTTGTCGTTGAGGATGGTGAGCCAGGACAACAGCTCCATCCGCAAGCTGCCATCCGCCCTCGCCTCGTGCAAACGGGCGACGTAATTCGCTTCCCAGTCGAAACCCCATGCGAGGTAGGACAGCGTGGCGGTGTACGTCCCGCCAGTATCGCTGCGCGTATCGATCGAGAATACGGGCTGGGGCGACAGGCCCGAGGGCACTTGGTCGAAGGTCAGCTTTTCAGGCAGGCCCGAGCACCGCACGGCTTCAAAGCCATCCTGCGTTTCCAGCACAAGCCCGCCGTCGGCACGGGTCCTGACAATTGCCTGTTCCGAACGGGCCGCACCGCTTGCCGGGTCGGTGCGCGTTATCGTGACGCGATTGCCGAGCGTACGATCGACGAGCGCTGCAGGGCTGAGCAAATCGGCGTTGCGGTTCTTTTCAATCGTGCCGCCTGGCAGGCCGGTGACGATGGCGCTCACTGCGACCATGCCCTCTGCCACCCCGGTAAAGCGGATCTTCGACTCGCCCGGAGGAAGGGTGACGGTCCTGACCTCGCTGATCATGGCGAAGCCTTCGGGCCAGCGGCGGTCCATCCGCTCGCCCTCGCCCCGCTGCGGATCGCGATAGACCGTCACCGCAAGCTCGTTCGGAGCGGACGCATCGACGGTTTCGCGTGCCAGCAGGCCGCCAGCCGGGACGATGGCTGCGAGTGCCGCAATGAGGAGAAGAGGACGGATCACGCCGATGCGGAAATCAGTAGCGCGTTTCGAAAGTCACGGTGACTTCGCGCTTGCTGTTCGCAGCCACGGGCACCGTCCATTCGCGCCGGTCGAGGCCCACGCTGCGCCCGGTGACGTCTTCGCTGATCACGCGATAATCGCGCGACCACCAGCCGCGGTAGAGGCCGCCCTGGACCAGCTCGACCTCTACCGGCGTCGGCTTCGCATTGGTGATGGTGTAGCGCATCGTGGTGCGCCAGAAGGTCTTGGCCTCCTCCACCTCGATCTCGCGAGTGACTTCGCCGTTCTCGATGACGCGATAGCGGGCGCTCTTCTCGTATTCGCTGGCGGTGATCTTTTCGCGGTCGACGACTTCTGCAAGGACCAGCACGTCGAAGGCGTCGCCCGTGCGCAGCGTCAGTTCGCTGCCCATCGGGGTGTGGCCGATGCTGTTTTCGCCGATGAACTGCGGAGTTCCTTCGGCATCGCGCTGGTAGAAGCGGACCGCCCCGGCAGGCAGGGCATCGCCAAGGCCCTGCTCGCGGCTGGTGCCGAACTGCACCTGGCTGGCGACGTTGATCGACCGGTCGTCATTCGTCAGCCAGTCGACGGTGCGCTGATACCGCCTGCGCGCAGGAACGCTCTGCACATCGAGGAAGCTGACCTGCTTGGTCTGGTTGTTGGCAATCGTGGTGCGTTCGGAAAGGGGGTATAGATAGAAATCGCCGAGACGCTCACGATCTGCGGTTTGAGTACCCGGCACCATCGAGCTGTTGCGCCCCGGAGGCGGAGGCGGGGAACGACGCCCGCGATCATAGCCGTTCGAACCGGGAGATCCGGCGACGAGCAGCGTGTCCGCATTATGGAAGGTTGTGCCGGTCTGGTTGGTCAGCGTCACCCAACCCTGCATGTCGACCGTCCCCTTCTCCTCATCGAACAGGGCGACATAATCGGCGCTCCAGCCGAGGCTCGGCGTGAGATAGCGGATCGACGCGGGCCGCGTTCCGGCGCGGGTGCTGTCCACGGTCACCGACAAGGTCGGCCGCGCGCGCAAATTGGTCGGCACGCGGTCGAAGATCGCCCTCACCGGAAGCCCGTCGTCGCGCAGCACTTCGATACGATCGCCGATCTTGACCACGACGCCGCCCGATGTGGAGAGGACTGTCGCTCGCTCGCGCGTTTCGGCGCCCGTTGCCGGATTGGTGCGGATAAGGGTGATGGTCTGGCCTATGGCCTTTTCCATCAGCTTGGTGGGGGTCAGCAGGTCGAAGTCGAAATTCTGCTCGACGATCCCTGCTCCGGCAGCGGCGAAGCTGAGCGTTTCCGGCCGGATGCGGGCGGAGACGTCGGGAAACTCGATCCGGCTGCGTCCGGCAGCGATCGACAGCTGGCGCACATCCTGAACCAGCGCCTGTCCGTTGTTGTAGATGGTGACCGAAACATCGCCCTGTGCGGTCGCATCGGGGTCCGCCAGCGCCTGTTCCGCGGTCTGGGCCAGCAGCGGAGCGCCGCCGAGAATTGCCAGTCCCGCCAGTGCCGAAATCGAATACGCCTTCATCGCAGTCCCCTTACCGCAGCCAGGGGCGCCCGATTACTTAGGCGTCCGTCTTGGCCTGTTCTCCAAGTACCTCTGATACCTTGCCGTTTATTTGCTGTACGCTGAACGGCTTGGGAATAAAGTGCATGTTGTCGATGTCGATATCGTTACGCAACTGCTCTTCGGCATATCCCGACATGAAAAGGATGGGGATTTTCGGTTTAACCTTGCGAATGGCGCGCGCCATTGCCGGACCGTCCATCGCGGGCATGACCACGTCGGACACGATGAGATCGAATTCGGTCTTGCCATTGGCGATCGCGGCAAGGCCTTCCTCGCCATCGCGTGCGGTGGTCACCTGGTAGCCGGCGCGGGTAAGCGCACGTTCGGCGACTGCACGCACCATGTCCTCGTCTTCCACAAGCAGCAGCTTGCCGCCGCCCGACCATTCGCTGGCCTTGGTCTCTTCCGTATCCTCCGGACGGGTCACGGCGGGCATCTCACCTTTGTGGACCGGCAGGTAGATCGTGAACCGGGCACCGGCAGGTCGTCCGTCGGGGCCGCCGATATTGTCGGCGAAGATGAACCCGTTCGACTGCTTCACGATACCGTAGACGGTAGAGAGGCCGAGGCCGGTGCCCTTCCCCTGCTCCTTGGTCGTGAAGAACGGCTCGAAAATCTTGCTGAGGTGTTCGCCCGGGATGCCGCCGCCCGTGTCCTGCACGATGAGGACGGTGTAATCGTCGGCGGGCATGATATCGATGCCCATCTTGCGCACGTCGCGCGCCGATACGCGGCGCGTGGCGAGCGTCAGGCGACCCTTCCAGTTTTCCTTGCCGGACTTGGCCGCATGGGCCTGCATCGCATCGCGCGCATTCACCGCGAGGTTGATGATGACCTGCTCCAGCTGCTGGGGGTCGGCGCGGACGGGGCCCAACTCGCGGTCGTGGCGCACGGCGAACTCGATCTTGTCGCCCATCAGGCGCTTCAGGAGCTGGCTAACCTCGCTGACCACGTCGGGAAGCTGGAGAACCACGGGACGCAGCGTCTGCTGGCGGCTGAAGGCGAGCAATTGCCGCGTCAGGCTGGCCGCGCGGTTGGAGTTTGCCTTGATCTGCTGGATATCGTCATAGTCGCTATCGCCCGGCGTGTGGCGCAGCAGCATGAGATCGCAATAGCCGATGATCGCGGTCAGCACGTTGTTGAAATCATGCGCGACACCGCCTGCCAGCTGGCCCACGGCCTGCATCTTGGTCGCCTGGGCAACCTGGCGGCGCAGGCGCTTTTCCTCGGTGGAATCGGAGATCGACAGGAGCACAGCCGCATCGCCGAGGCCGCGCACACCGGCAAGGCCGATGGAGACCGGCTCTTCCTTGTCGCCAGACAGGCGGACCGCCATGTCCCCGCTCGACGTTGCGCCTCTGGCAAAGCGGCGCACGGTGTCGGAAATGGCCGGCTTGTCTTCGCGCACCACGAGGTCTGAGGGGAATTGCGGCAGCCCCTTCTCCTCGCGCTCCACCGCGCGCAGGAACGCCTTGTTGGCATAGAGGAAACGCCCGTCGCGGTCGGTCAGCGCAAGGCCAAGCGGCAGTGCGGATAACAGGGCTTCGAGCTGCGGGACGGCAGCCTTGCCGCTTCCCTGCCAGCCACCACCGATACCGACATTGCTATCGACCAGCAGCATCAACGATGGCGACTGGTCGGCGGCCTTCTTCTTGTCCGCCTGCGGCTGGGTCAGCGGAATGTGCACCAGCGTCTGCGGGGTGCCCTGCTGCCCTTCCTGAGCGAAGAAGATGCGATCGCGGTCGTCGGATCGCAGCAGCTGGACGAATTCCTGCCCTGCAAGGCTGTCATTGGGGTTGCCGGCTGCGCGTTCCGCCAGGCCGGGCGTCGCCGACTGGACTATGCCGTCGGGCGCGACCAGCGCCAGTTCGATGCCCGCGCTGGACAGGATAGCGCCGAAAGGTCCGGAAACGCGTTCCGCCAGCGTGTCGTGACCGTCTTCCTCGACCCGCTCACCGAAGCGCCAGACGAGGTAATCCTCGCCCCGCCCTACGCGCTCGATATGCAGGCTGAATTTGCGCTCGGCGGACGGCGTCTCGAGTTCCTCGCTCTGCGCCTCGCCTTCGCGCCAGGCCTGGCGGGCGGCGTCGGCGAGCCGCTTCCTGCCCTGTTCGGACAAGGTGATTTCGTGAGGGGAAACCTGACCGCCGAACCAGTCCTCGTAAGTTGCATTGGCACAAACAAGACGGTTGGCTCGGTCGATGATCGCCACAGCCCTGCGGCGGTTCTCGATTGCGGCTGCTGTCACCGCCCAATCGGGTTGCGCCAGCTGGCCCGCTTCCTCGGGCGCCTTCAACCGCGCAGCGAGCAATAGCGTCAGGAGAACCGTCAGCAAGCCGCCGCCATAAGCCAGCGCCACCAGAGACGATCCGGCAACCAGCCACACCAGCACCACCGACGTCACGAGGGCGAAGGCGATACCAAACAGCAGCGGAATTGGCGGGAGGGCCTGCGCCTCGACCTGATCGGACCCGGTCACTGGCCGCGTTCCTTCAGGCGCTCGCTCAGCCGCTGCTCCATGCGGATCAACCGCTTCCGGCGCTTGCGGGCAACGATGTAGCGCCAGCTGAAACTGGCGATCAGATATCCGATGCCGGCACTGAAGAGCGCGAGTACGAGGAACCCGAAAGCCGTCACGCCGCCGACCTCGAGCCACCGGGCGAGCGCGCCGCCATCCTCGGCAAGCGTACCTGCGCTACCACCGAGGCTGGCATCGATATTCAGCATGGTCTTGCCGGTCTTGTTGGCGACAAGCAGCCAGAACGGCAGGGTGAACGGGTTGGTCACGAAAGTGACGAGCGCCGAAAGCGGCACATTCGCCCGCGCCGGCAGCGCCAGGAAAGCCGCCAGGAAAATCTGCCCGATCGGCACGATAAATGCCGCAAAAAGACCAAGCGCCACCCCGCGCGGCACGCTGCGGCGGGTAAAGCGCCAGAGCTCGGGCGTCAGGAAGCGGTGCGCGATGGGCTTGAGGTACTTGTTGCGCGCCATTTCTTCGCGCGTGGGCATGTATTTGCGGATCAGATCCGCCGCCCAAGTCTTCGACCTCTTATCGCTCATCGCCATCCACCCGACATGGCGTCGGCCCGTGCACTGCACAAGCGGCTGGAACCAGTTTTCTGCGATGAAGAGGCCATGACGAGAGATATGCCTAGCACATTCGACGTTTCCGTCCTGTGAAGCGTCATCCCTTCTCGCGCATCAGGCGAGCCTTGTCGCGCTTCCAATCGCGGTCCTTGATGGTCTGGCGCTTGTCATGCGCCTGCTTGCCCTTGGCCAGCGCCAACTCGACCTTCGCCCGCCCGGTAGAGTTGAAATAGATCGACAGGGGAACAAGCGTCATGCCCTTGCGCTCCACCGCACCGAACAGCTTCTCGATCTCGCGCTCATGCAGCAGCAGCTTGCGTGGGCGGCGCGGTTCGTGATTCAGGCGATTGCCGTGCGAATATTCCGGGATATTGGCGTTGATGAGCCAGACCTGCCCGTCGCGCACCTCGGCATAGCTTTCCTTGATGCTGGCCTCGCCCGCGCGCAACGCCTTTACCTCGGTCCCCTGCAGCGCAAGTCCGGCCTCGAAAGTTTCCTCGACATGATAGTCGAACCGCACACGCCGGTTGTCGGCGACGGTTTTCTGCTTGTCGAAGGTAGCGGGTTTGGGTCGTGCCATATCGGCGGTGCATGTAGGCGCTTGGGATCGAAAGGTGAAGGGAAAGCTCGGCCTTTGGCTGTCCCATCTAACTTAGATTAGCCCGGCGTGCTCCAGGGCTTCGTCGACCGCCTTGCGGCTGGCATCGCTGGCCTTGCAGATCGGCAGGCGCACATCGTCGGGGAACCAGTCGTGCACGCGGCTGAGGGCATATTTCACCGGTGCCGGGCTGGCGTCCGAGAACATCGCGTAGTGCAACGGGAAGAGGCGGTCGTTGATCTCGCGCGCCTTGATCAGGTCGGCTGCGGCAATGGCCTCGTGGAACTCGGCGCATAGGGCAGGCGCGACATTCGCCGTTACCGAAATGCAGCCCGATCCGCCCGCGGCGCTATGCGGAAGCCACAGTTCGTCGTTTCCGGAAAGCTGGCAGAAATCGCGACCGATACCCATGCGGTGATCGGCCACGCGCGACAAATCGCCGCTCGCATCCTTGATGGCGACGATGCGATCGGGATATTTGTTCACCAGTTCGCAGACCGTATCATCCTCGATATCCGTAACCGTTCGACCGGGCACGTTGTAGAGCACGATCGGCAGGTCGCTGTTCTCCGCAAGGAAGCTGAAATGGGCGATCAGGCCCGCCTGGCTCGGCCGGTTGTAATAGGGCGCGACGCACAGGCCCGCTGCAGCCCCTGCCTTCTTGGCAAATTGCATGTGGAGCAAAGCGTTGCGCGTGTCGTTCGACCCGCAACCGGCGATCACGGGCACGCGTCCGGCGGCCTGTTCGATGCAGACTTCGATGACGCGGTGGTGCTCTGCATTGGAGATCGTCGAGGCTTCTCCGGTCGTGCCGCAGGGGACCAGCCCCTTGCTGCCATTCTCGATCTGCCAGTCGACCAGCTTGCGAAACGCAGCCTCATCGAACGATCCGTCGCGAAAAGGAGTCGCAAGAGCGGGAATTGAGCCAGAGAACATTTACGCGAGTCCTGCGTTAGAGGTATGAAAACGGGACGCTTTGTGGCGACCCGTGCCGCAATTCATTCAACGCCTGATAAGGAGGGGCCGGGCACTATGTCCAGCATGGCCATTAAAACTTTCGCTTCGTTCGCATTTCTCTCCGGTACTGCACTGGCGAGCCCCGCAATCGCACAGACGATCGCCGTACCCGAACGCAGCATGGTGGCACAGCAACCCACCCGCATGACGCAGGCGCTGTCGCAGTGGGAATATCTGACGAAGGAAGACGATCTCTCCTTCTCGCAATACGCGGGCTTCCTCTCGACCTATCCGGAATTTCCCAAGGCCGCGCTGATCCAGCGCAGGGCCGAGGCCGCTCTCGATAACGAGGCGATCTCGCCGCAATCGCTGGTCGCCTTTTTCGAGAAGAACCCTCCCCTCTCCAATGGTGCCAAGGCGCGTTATGCATTGGCGCTGGCGGCGATGAACCGTCCCGAGGCATTCGACCTTGCGCGTGAAGCATGGCGTGGCGGTTCGATGAGCGGACCGGCAGAAGCCTATATGCAGGGACTGTTCGGCCAGCGCCTGTCGCCCGAAGATCACGATGCGCGCATGGACGCGCTCCTGTGGCAGGGCCAGCAGGAAGCGGCTGCACGCCAGATCGTGCGCGTCTCGCCCGCCTATCGCGACATGGCCCAGGCGCGGCTTGCGCTTCTCCAGGGCACCGATCCGGTCAGCATCGGCCTCACCGTGCCGTCTGGCGCGATGAACGATAGCGGCTACGTATATAATCTCGCGCGCTATTACCGCAGCAATGGCCGCCTGCCGCAGGCGATCAACCTGCTGGCAACGCGTGCACCCGCATCCAGCCCGGCGTTCGACGGGGCCGACTTCGTTACCGAGGCATTGCGCGTCGCGCAGGGCGCCGGAACTGCCCAGGCGGTCGCCATCGCCAGCAAGGTAGACGACCTCTTCGCGCCCGGGACTGATATCTCCGAAGGCTCCTTCCAGCTGCGCGACAAGTACACCGACCTGATGTGGCTTGGCGGGACGAAGGCGCTTTGGTCGATGGGTGACGGGGCGAAAGCCGCCCCGCTGTTCTATCGCTATGGCGCTGCTGCCAAGACGCAGCTCACCCGCGCGAAGGGCTTTTACTGGGCGGGTCGAGCAGCGGCAAAGGCGGGCGACCGCGATGAAGCGCGCCGTTACTGGGAAATGGCCTCGAGCCACCCCGAGTATTATTATGGCCAGCTGGCGCTCAGCGAGCTTGGCCGTCCGGTGAAGAATTTCGCCAAGGCCGCTCCCGTACAGCCCACCGCTGAACAGCGCGCCGCATTCAATGCCGAGCCGCTGACGCTCGCCCTGCGCGAAATGGCTCGCAATCGCCGCGCGTGGCAGACCGAGCGTGCCTTCTTCGAAGCTATCGCCGAGAATGCCGAAACGCCTGCCGAAATGGCTCTTGTCGCCGAACTAGCCCGCGACACCGGGCTCGAGGAAATGGCGGTCGTTGCCGGAATGGTCGCCGGAGAGCGCGATTTCGCGGACTTCGAATGGCTGGGCTTCCCGACCGTGCCGACGCATTCGGGCGCGAACTGGACCATGGTCCATGCCATCGCGCGGCAGGAAAGCGAGTTCGACCGCACACGCGTCAGCCATGCAGGGGCCCGCGGCATGATGCAGCTGATGCCCGGCACCGCGCGCGAGGAAGCCGGCAAGATCGGCGTCCAGTACATGTCCGCCAGCCTGACGGGCGATCCCGGCTACAACATCCGCCTCGGCGACGCGCATTTCGCACGCCTCATGGATCGCTATAACGGCGCCTATCCGCTGGCCATTGCGGCCTATAACGCGGGCCCGGGCCGGGTGAACCAGTGGCTGCGCCTGAACGGCGACCCGCGCACCGGCGCGGTCGACTGGGTGTCCTGGATCGAGCAGATCCCCGCCAATTTCGAAACGCGCTATTACGTCATGCGCGTGATCGGGAATGCGGTGACCTATGCCAATCTGCACCCTGACAAATCCGCCTCTTACGAGCGAGATATCCGCCATTACGTCGGGCGCTGATCTGCGCTAGGGCTCGCCGCCTTATGCAGACCCGCAGCAACCCGATTACACCGGCAGGCTATGCCGCCATGAAAGCGCGATACGACCATCTCCTGGGCAAGGAACGCCCGGAGATCGTCGAAATCGTGAGCTGGGCTGCGGGCAATGGCGACCGGAGCGAGAACGGCGATTACCTGTATGGCCGCAAGAAAATGCGCGAGATCGACCGCGAGCTCGCCCATCTCGCCCGGCGCATGAAGGCCGCACAGGTCATCGCCCCGACCGACCAGCCGGACAAGAGCAAGGCCTTCTTCGGCGCGCGCGTCACGATGGCCGACGAGAACGACAACGAGAAAACCGTCACTCTCGTCGGCGACGATGAGCAGGACGCAGGCAAGGGCCGGATCGGCTGGTCCAGCCCCCTCGCCCGCGCATTGAGGGGTGCAAGCGTCGGGGATTTGCGCACGGTCAGGCTTCCATCCGGCGTGAAGGAATGGGAAGTCGTCGCCATCGACTATGACTAGGATCGCCGCCGCCCTCGCCGTGATGATCGCCGCAGCCACTCCGCTTGCGGCCAAGGATAGCCTCGGCGTGTTTTCCGGCTGGGCCGCCTTTCGCGACGCCAATGTGCCACGTTGCTATGCAATCGCCGCTGCCGAACCTACGCGCGACGGCACCGCATCGAGCGGCTACGCTACGATAGGACACTGGCCGAAACGGAGCATTCGCGGTCAGGTCCACCTGCGCCTGTCGCAACCCCTGCGCGCCAAACAGGCCAGTTTGCGCATCGGCCGCCAGAGCTTTTCCGTCACAGTCGACGGGAACAAGGCCTGGGCGCGGGACAAGGCCATGGACGCCGCGATCGTCGCCGCCATGCGGTCGGCACCGTCGATGCGCATCACGGCGATCGGTACGAATGGCCGCCGCTTCACCGACACTTACGAACTTGCAGGCGCCGCAACGGCGATCGACGCGGCCACCCTGGGCTGTCGACGCTTCAGATAAAGAAAGGGCCGATGGCATCGCTGCCACCGGCCCTTCACTTCACTCAGGTTCGATTAGAAACGGTAGCCGAAGCCGACCATGACCTGGTGACGGTCGGTGTCGATTTCACCGACATCGACGTCGGCAATGTCGCCTTCGAAGTCGAGTTCCGCATCGCTGTAGTTCGAATAGCGATACTCGACCTTGGCGAAGGTGTTCGCATCCAGCGCGTATTCGACGCCGGCACCCAGGCGATAGCCATCGGTGTCGAGCTTGGCGGCGTATTCTTCACCGTCGAACGAGCTGTTGATGTTGTAACGACCGTTCGTGTAGCCGCCCTTGGCGTAGATGAGCAGGTCCGGCTGTGCGAGCACACCGACACGGGCGCCGACATAGATGTCGCGGCCAGCGTTCACATCGCCGAGACCGAAGCCTTCAAAATCGCCGTTATCGAATTCGACGTCTGCGGTGGAATCGGTCAGTTCACCTTCAAGGCCGAGGACCACGCCGCCGGCATTGAAATCGTAACCGAGGCCGACGCCATAAACGACGCCTTCGATCGACTGGTCGTTGTCTTCGTTCACATCGTCATCGATCGAGCTGCCCGCCTTGCTGACGTCGTAACCGCCGACGACTTCGACGCGCGGGCCGGTGAACGGCGAGTTGTCCTGGGCGGCGGCAGGGGCTGCCATGGCGATTGCCGAACCGGCGACCAGAAGTGTTGCGACCTTTTTCATAGTAAACTCCATTGTTGTTTTCGACGCGCCATGTGCGGCGCGTGGACCCAATCAACGGCAGTTTCCCACTTGCGTTTCATTAACCTCGCACAACAAGAAAGTGTTGCAGGTGCGCAACAAAATTAGCGACGAAATGCATCCTGCCGTCGACCAAATGCAGCAGGCGAGAATTTCGACGAACGGTGCGGGAAACCGGCGAATTGCCGGAAACCGAATGCATGGTCCCGCATTGTGCACGCCCCTTTCCTTTCGCCCTTCGCGCGCCTATATGCGCCGCTCCCATGGCCGATACGACTTTGATGAGCATCCCCGGGCAGGTTGACCCGGTTCCTGTCGCGCGTGACATCACGCCGCGTCCCGACGGGCGCGTGGATCTGATGGGCCTGCCCAAGGCGCGTATCCGCGAACTGTTCGAAACCGCAGGACTGGAAGCGAAGCAGGCGAAGCTGCGCTCCAAGCAGGTGTTTCACTGGCTCTATCATCGCGGCGTCACCGATTTCGAAGCGATGACGGACATCGCCAAGACGATGCGCCCCTGGCTGACCGAGCGTTTTGTCATCGGCCGTCCCGAGGTGGTAGAGGCCCAGCATTCGAACGACGGCACCCGCAAATGGCTGTTGAAGACCGCTGACGGGCACGAGTTCGAAATGGTCTTCATCCCCGATGCCGATCGCGGAACGCTGTGCGTGTCGAGCCAGGTGGGCTGCACACTCAACTGCCGCTTCTGCCACACCGGCACCATGCGCCTCGTGCGTAACCTGACGCCGGGCGAAATCGTGGGTCAGGTCATGCTGGCGCGCGATGCGCTGGGCGAATGGCCCAAGGGCAAGATGGATTTCGCCGAGGAAGCGGACGAAACCGAATACCGCGCAGACGGCCGCCTGCTGACGAATATCGTCATGATGGGCATGGGCGAACCGCTCTACAATTTCGAGAACGTGCGCGACGCACTGAAGCTGGTGATGGATGGCGAAGGCCTGGCCCTCTCCAAGCGCCGCATCACGCTGTCGACCAGCGGCGTGGTACCGGCAATGGAACGCTGCGGCGAAGAAATCGGCGTGAACCTCGCCGTGTCGCTCCACGCGGTGACCAAGGAAGTCCGCGACGAGATCGTCCCGATCAACAAGAAGTACGGCATCGAGGAACTGCTTGCGGCGTGCGCCGCCTATCCGGGTGCCAGCAACGCCCGTCGCATCACCTTCGAATACGTGATGCTGAAGGACAAGAACGATTCCGACGACGATGCGCGCGAACTGGTGCGCCTCATCAAGGAATACGACCTTCCCGCCAAGGTGAACCTGATCCCGTTCAACCCCTGGCCCGGCGCACCCTATGAATGCTCCACGCCCGAGCGCGTGCGCGCTTTTTCGAACATCGTCTTCGAAAACGGCATTTCCGCGCCGGTTCGTACCCCGCGCGGCCGCGATATCGATGCGGCTTGCGGCCAGCTGAAGACCACTGCCGAAAAGAAATCGCGCGCCCAGCGTGATCGCGAAGCGGCAGAGGCCGGAGCCGCGCAGGAGTGAGCGCGGACGCGGACACGATCGCCTATTACGAGGCGAACGCGCCGCGCTACACCCTGTCATTCGGCCAAGGGCCGAGCCGCTTTCTCGACGCATTCCTCGACCGGCTTGATGCCGGTGCGGAAATCCTTGAACTCGGCTGCGGGAGTGGCCGGGATTCCGCGCGCATGGTCGAACGCGGGTTTGCGGTCGATCCGACCGACGGGACCGAGGCCATGGCCCGCAAGGCCCGCGAACGCTTCGACCTGCCGGCACGCAAGCTGCTGTTCTCCGAGCTCGACGCGCAAAGTGCCTATGATGCGATCTGGGCACACGCATGCCTGCTGCACCTGCCCCGCGTCGCTCTTCCCCCCGTCCTGCGATCCATCCACGCCGCCCTGCGTCCCGGCGGCCTGCACTTTGCCAATTACAAACTCGGCGACGAGGTGCATCCGGACGAAGGCCGCGATCCGCTGGGACGCTGGACCAATCTCCCCTCGCCCGAATGGCTGGAGGAGCGGTACTGCGAAGCGGGATTCACCATCCTCGATGCCATACGCTATCGCGGAGAAGGGGCCGACGGCGTGCAGCGCGACTGGTATGCCCTGACTGTCGGGCGCGCTGGCGATTGACCGCGGCGGCCCAACCCTTTCCTACTTTGGCGCCTTGTGCTGGAAAGGGGCGGATGACTGTGCTGACGCCCTGTAGAACGACCGGAAGCCGCCACTTGCAAGGTTGGCAGGATTTACTCCCCTGGACCGTGTTCCACCCGTTCCATTCTGTAGGATTGCCAGGCCTGTCATGACCATTCGCATCGACGCCATCTGCATCGGCCTGCCAAAGCCCTTCAACGGCGCGGAACTCAGCGCCATCGACAAACGCCCGCTTGAAGGAAAGGCGACCTTTCGCAGTTTCGGCATCGAAGGGGATATGGTCGCCGATACGAAGCACCACGGCGGGATCGACATGGCGGTGCACCAGTATCCGACCGACCATTATCGCAAGTGGTACGAGGTGCTGGGAGGACATCCCCTTCTGACAGGCCCTGCCCCTTTCGGCGAGAACCTGATGGTCGCGGGCCTGAGAGAGGACGGGGTCCTTATCGGCGATCGTTTCCGTCTCGGGACTGCCTTGCTGGAAGTCAGCCAGCCTCGCCAGCCATGCTGGAAGATAGAGCATCGCTTCGGCCGCAAGGGCATGGTGGCGCACATCCTCGGCGCGCACAATTGCGGCTGGTACTACCGCGTCGTCGAGGAAGGCGAGGCCGAGGCGGGCGACGAATTGCGCAAGGTCGAGGACGGCCATGCTGACTGGAGCGTCGCCCGCGTTTTCGCGGCTCTCTACGACCCGGCGGCAAACCCGAATCAGGACGAGTTGCGTGCGATTGCCGGGCTCGACCGGCTCACCGGAAAATGGCGCGAGAAGGCACGTGGCAGATTGAAATCATAGCATTTCGTCGCAGGCCGCCGGTCGGTTTATCGCTAATTTCGAGTTAAAGGCGTTTGTTCATCCGCGGTTGTAATCCCCGCCGCAAACTGGCGACAAATCACTCATTAGGGGACGCACAATGAAGAAGATCGCACTCGCATTCGCCGCCGGCACCATGGCCGTGACCGGCATTGGAACCGCCGCTCCGGCAGCCGCCGACCCGCCCAGCTGGGCTCCGGCTCACGGCAAGCGCGCCAAGGACCGGATGTACAACAACCAGGGCTATTACGTCACGCCGCGCCGCATCACGCGCGACAGCTACATGTGGCGTGGCCGCGACGGCCGTTATTACTGCAAGCGTGACAACGGCACGACCGGTCTCGTCATCGGTGCAGGTGTCGGTGCTTTGGCAGGCCACGAGCTGGCCGGTCGCGGCGACCGCACGCTTGGCGCTATCCTCGGCGGCGCCGTGGGCGCAATCGTCGGACGCGAGATTGACCGGGGCAGCCTGCGCTGCCGCTGATAGACCTGAGATGACAGCAAGCGCCGCGGGCCGATGGGCCTGCGGCGTTTTGCTTGTCCGCACCTCATCGGCGCAAAGGGCTTGATCGCACACGCATTGCTGGTCCAGACCGGCGCCATGGATCGATCCGACGAGCTTTCCCGATGACCCGGCCCGCCGTACTGGTGACCGGTGGCGCAAAGCGGCTCGGGGCCGCTATCGTGAAGGCCTTCGCCGCGAAGGGCTGGCACGCCATCATCCACTACCACAGCTCCGATGGCGCGGCGCAGGAACTGGCCGGCAGCCTGCCGAGCGCGGAGACGGTCTGCTGCGATCTGCGCGATGGCGAGGCAGCGGTTCAAATGATCGAAGAGCTTGCGCAGCGCCACGAGGATTGGCGGGTGCTGGTAAACTCCGCCTCCGCTTTCTCGCCCGACGATGTAACCGGGCTCGATCCCGATACGAACCAGAGGGCGATGCAGATCAACGCCCGCTCCCCCGCCCGCATGGCACAGGCCTTCCTTAAGGGCGCCAAGTCAGAGGACGGGCGCTGCGTCATCCAGGTCACCGACCAGAAGCTGCGGAACCCCAATCCCGACTTCTTCAGCTACACGATGAGCAAGCACGCGCTCGACGCCACCATCGCAATGCTTTCCATGGGCGCAACCCGCGATGGCGACCGGGTCTACGGCCTCGCTCCCGGAGCGATACTGCCGAGCCACGATCAGACGGAAGAGGAGGCCGAGCGCTCGCACCGGATGAACTTGCTCCGGCGTCGCACCGGGGTGGACGAGATTGCCGACGCCGCCGTGTTCTTGGCGCAAGGCGACCTCGCCAGCGGCCAGACGCTCTTCATCGACAGCGGCCAGCACCTGCTGCAACAGGACAGGGATGTCATTTATCTGGCCCGGGAAGAGGGAGCCGGGGCTTGAAACGTCACGCCCTTTCTACGCGCTTGTGGCACTGGCTGAACCTGTTCTGCGTAGTCATCCTGTTCATGTCGGGGCTGACAATCTCCAACGCCCACCGCCTGCTCTACTGGGGCGACTGGGGTTTCTCGCGCCAGCAGGCCTGGCTCGAAGTTCCCCGTTTCCCCGACTGGATGACGATCCCCGGCTATTACAGCCTAGCGGTCGCACGCGACTGGCATATCCTCGTCGCCTGGCCGTTTGCGCTAGGCCTGCTTTTCATGTGGGCTGCGATGCTCCTCAACAGGCATTTCAAGCGCGACATCGCCACCAGCAAGCGCGAATGGAGCTGGTCCAACATCAAGCGCGATATCATCCAGCACCTGAAGCTCGATTTCGACCACGGGGACGGCAAGTACAACTTCCTCCAGAAGCTGGCGTACGGGCTGGTGCTGGGAGTACTCCTGCCTATGATGGTCTTCACCGGAATGGCGATCAGCCCGGGGCTTGAGCCGCTGCTCGGATGGATGGTCGACCTCCTTGGCGGCAGGCAATCGGCACGCAGCCTGCACTTCATCTTCGCTTTCGCTATCTTAGGCTTCTTCATCGTGCATCTGGCCCTGGTCATTCTCGCAGGCCCCTACCGGCAAATCCGGGACATGATCACCGGAGGACGCATCGATGAAGCGTAGGGGTTTTCTCGCAGTGCTCGGGGCCGGCTTCGTCGCCGGGTGCAACAAGTTTGCCGACAGTGACGCTGGCTCGAAACTGCTGGGCGCCGCGGAAAAGTGGCACAAGAATGCGCACGACTTGCTGATGGACAGGAAAGCGCTCGCCCCCGAGTTCCCGCGCAGCGCCATCTCCCCCTTCTTTCGGGGCAACGGTTCGGTCGATCCGCAAAACGGCGACTACCCGGCCCAGGCCGACGCAGGGTTTGCCGACTGGCGGCTGGAAGTCCGCGGCCTCGTCGAACACCCGCTCTCGCTCAGTCTCGAGAATATCCGCAAGCTGCCCCAGCGCACGCAAGTGACGCGCCATGACTGCGTCGAGGGCTGGAGTGCGATCGGCGAATGGACCGGTCCGCAGCTTTCCCTGCTGCTCGACGCGGCAAAGCTGAGGCCCGAGGCGAAGTACATCGTATTCCGCTGCGCAGATAACCTCAACGGGCAGGACTATTACGAGAGCGTCGACCTAATCGACGCTTATCACCCCCAAACGATCGTCGCGCACGAGCTGAACGGCGAACCGCTCCCCATTCGCAACGGTGCCCCGCTACGAATGCGCATCGAACGCCAGCTGGGCTACAAGCACGCCAAGTATCTCACTGCCATCGAAGCGGTCGCGAGCCTCGATGATATTGAAGGCGGTAAAGGCGGCTATTGGGAAGATCGCGCCGGCTACCAGTGGTACGCCGGTATCTGATCAATCGGGGTATTTGCGCGCCATTGCGTCCCAGTCGTTGCGCACCAATTGCTCGAGCACGTCCATGTCGACGTCGCCAAGCTTGTTTATGTAGAGGCAGCTCTTCCCCGTCGCATACTTGCCGAGTTTGGCCAGCAATTTGTCACGCCGCTTGCCGGCTTCCGGGTCGCAATATCCACCCATGAGATAGAGCGAATGCTTGGCCTTACGGGGGCTAAAGCCGCTGCGCATCCAGTGTACCTCCCGCCCACTTTCGTAGGTCGTGCGGTATTCGCCGTAGCCGATAATGGATGGCCCCCACATCTTCGGTGCTTCACCTGTCACCTTGCGGAACAGCTCGTCGAGACGTCCGGCTTCCTCGCGTTTGCTTTGCGGCTCGACTGCAGCAATGAAGTCGGCGGGATCGCGATCGGTGATTTGCGTCTTAGCTTCTGCCATGGCTGACGATTAACACGCCTGACCTTTCCGACCAAAATTCGGGCGACTTCGGCCTTTCACTAGAACCCGCCGCTTTCGGCCCACTTAGCGCTTCTTGATTGCCTACTGCCTCGCGCTCCTGCTAGCCGCGCGCCAAGATAACCAAGGTGCACTCCATGTCCGAAATCAAACGCGTCGTCCTCGCCTATTCCGGTGGTCTCGATACCTCCGTCATCGCCAAATGGCTCGAAGTCGAGCGTGGGCTGGAAGTCGTCACCTTTACGGCCGACCTTGGTCAGGGCGAGGAGATCGAGCCTGCTCGCGAGAAAGCGCGTGCGATGGGCATTCCCGACAAGCACATCTTCATCGAAGATCTGCGCGAGGAATTCGTGCGCGATTTCGTCTTCCCGATGATGCGGGCCAACGCGCGGTACGAAGGCGATTATCTCCTTGGCACCTCGATTGCCCGGCCGCTCATTTCCAAACGCCTTGTGGAGATCGCTCACGAAACCGGCGCAGATGCGATCGCGCACGGAGCGACCGGCAAGGGCAACGACCAGGTGCGCTTCGAATTGTCCGCCTATGCGCTTGATCCCGATATCAAGGTCATCGCCCCCTGGCGGGAATGGGACCTCACGAGCCGCACGGCACTCATCGCATGGGCCGAGGAGCACCAGATCGCCGTTCCGAAAGACAAGCGCGGGGAAAGCCCCTTCTCGACCGATGCCAACCTCCTGCACACCTCCAGTGAGGGCAAGGTGCTGGAAGATCCGTGGCAAGAGACACCCGACTACGTCTATTCTCGCACCAATCACCCGGAAGACGCGCCGGACACGCCTGAATACATCGAGATCGGCTTCGAGAAGGGCGACGGTGTTTCGCTGAACGGCGAGACGATGAGCCCCGCGACCCTGCTGACCGCCCTCAACGAATTGGGACGCAAGCACGGCATCGGGCGCCTCGACCTGGTCGAAAACCGCTTCGTCGGGATGAAGAGCCGCGGGATGTATGAAACTCCGGGCGGCGAGATTTACGCCCGTGCGCACCGCGGTATCGAGCAGATCACGCTCGACCGGGGCGCGGCGCATCTCAAGGACGAGCTCATGCCGCGCTATGCGGAACTGGTTTACAACGGCCTGTGGTTCAGCCCCGAGCGCGAAATGCTGCAGGCGGCCATCGATCTCAGCCAGGAAAAGGTCAGCGGGACCGTCAGGCTGAAGCTCTACAAGGGCAACGCGATGGTCGTCGGGCGGAAGTCCGATCAGTCGCTCTATTCCGAAGCCCATGTCACATTCGAAGATGACGCAGGCGCTTATGATCAGAAGGATGCCGAGGGCTTCATCAAGTTGAACGCCTTGCGACTTCGCCTGCTGGCCAAGCGTGACCGGTAGAGAATTACCGGACAGCTATTCCGTAGGCGCGTAAAATTGCGCTCATAGCGGCGGTAGGGTTCGAATCTTTGCGACGAACGGTTGACTTATCCACCTCCCTCCACAGCGAATTGTGTGGAAAGTGGATAACTCGCCTCTTGTGCGCTTGAAGAATCAGGCGATCGGGCGCAGCTTCAAGTCATCGGAACGGCGAAGAAAGCTTCCGGTCTCGACGGTCTAACGACCTGAAAGACTTAGGAAATTCGGAACCGGAAAGACGTAGCGGAACCTGTCCGCGCGACTTAAGAGACCCTCGTGCCGAAGGCTCACGCCGGGCGCAAGGCGGGTCGATGACGAAGACGCGTAACGTTCCATTACGAGCCGGGCCAACCCGGTCGGATGCCGAAGGAGGCGTCGCAACAAGGTCTTCGGACCGGATGGCGATGCAACCGTTTGAGGCTCCGGCCATCAACGGAAGGTCGGGCTGCGGAGCTGCCTGTTGAAGGTCGGCTGGGGAAAGTAAGCGAACGGCTTCGGCCGCGACGCGACTGGACCGGGCTGATTGGAGGGTGGAGCCGGATGCCGGTGCGAGCGCCGGTGACAGAACCGGAAGGGAAGTCTTCGGACGGAACGGAAGGGAAAACATCGGATGCCAAGTCTGCGTCCCTTGAACTTCGGTTGAAGGAACACGGCCACGCATCGGTGAGAGTGGGGTCGGCAGCAATGCCGGCCCCATTTGCTATGCGGCACCCTTCCTTCGCGATGCGGCAGCCACAGCCTTCAAATCCACCGAATCGCTCTGTGGTATGCACGCCACCTGGCACACCCCAGATGCAGTAGGAAAGCACGGCCACCTCCGTATCCGCGCGCCGAAACGTGGCCAAAACGAGGCAGTTTCCGTCCACGTTAACGACTCCGCGCAGCGCATCGCCTATATCCTCCCGAACCGAACGGGAGGTCCATTCATGGCCAAACGCGCGCTACGCAGCGCACTCTTCGTTGCAGCACTGGTGCTGCCCGGCACTGCCGGTCATTCGGAAGAGCGCGAGCTTACCCCAGTAACCGACACCCATTTCCAGGCGAGCTTCGCCGAGTACGCCCCCCTGCCCGATGCACCTGCGCCGGGTCCGGAAGCGGTGGATCTCGACACCTTCGATCCCCCGATCGAGGTGGAGCCTGCCACGACCTCGCTCGGCAGCGGGGTAGCCTCCTATTACGGCCGCCGGTTCCACGGCCGCCGCACCGCCAATGGCGAGCGGTTCGACATGAACGCCATGACAGCTGCGCACAAGACGCTGCCCTTCGGAAGCCTGGTCCAGGTCACCAACCCGCGCACGGGGGCTTCGGTCATCGTTCGCATCAACGACCGCGGCCCCTACGCACACGGCCGCACCATCGACCTCAGCCGCGCCGCCGCCCAGCAGATCGGGCTGGTCCAGCGCGGTCACGGCTCGGTAGAACTGGAACTGCTGAAGTAGGCACCACGCCTCCGCGCCGCCCCGGCACGGCTACCAGACGAACGCGCCCTTCCCGTCCTCTCCGGTGAAGAGCCACCACTCCTGCCTGCGCCCCTCGTAGGCGGATAGCTGCAGCTCCTCCAGCGCGAGAGGCTCCATCCCCATCGCCTGTGCCTGTTCCTCGATGCTCGGCGCATCGGCAGGCCGCGCATCGTGCATCGCCAGCACCCGCTCGACCCAGGTGACGCAGCACGCGCACAAGTCCTCCTCGTCCAGCGTGTCGGATTGCTCCCCGCATTCCCTACAGAGTGGAACGGGTGGAACACACTCCTGGGCCAATTCTCCGGGCGAGCGCGCCGCCGCCAGTTCCTCGCCCCGCTCCAGCGCTTCGATCCGCTCGTCGAGCACATCCAGCTCGGCCGCGACTTCGGGCTTTTCCTCGAGCCGGTCGAGCCGCGCCAGGTGCGCGAGCAGCAGGCGGTCGGAATAGCGCCTGCGCCGCGCCACCTCCTCGCCGTGATAGAAGACCGCCTCCTCCACCCCGTTGATCGCGCGATCGGCGAGCGTGGCCTCTGCCGAGGCCCGCGCCGCGAGCAGCGCCGCATCCCACGCCCGCGCAAAGCCGGAGGAGCGCCGCCGCGCCCGATAGGCCGTCTGCGCCGAGCACGAGGCCGCCCGGCACGCGAGCCGGACATTGCCGAACAGCTGGAGGCTCTTGAGAAACTCCGCCTGGAGCGAAGGCGTCAACACCGTCCGCCCCTCCCCATGCGGACCGTGAGTGGGAGCGGGTTCGATTGGGACGATGGCGTTCATGGTTCACCTGTGTGGAGTGGAGTGAACCGGTTTAGTTATACTGGGATTGGGGAGTAGGACAGCAGTAGATACTGCGCTACGCGACTGTGAAAAAGTAGGGGTCCGAACCTGCCGGCTCGGACCCCTCGATATTGGACGGAACTTCAAGTCCTGCCCAGGAGATAGCTATGTGGCGCTGATTAAGATTCCAGTGTCCATTGGCCTTAACGACGACTGGGGGTCATCCTTGGCAATCGCGGTTCTAGTGCCATTCGTACCGCAGCGATCGCATTAGGCACCTTGAGTTTGGCGATTATGTTCGAACGGTGAGCTTCTACTGTCCGGTGACTGATGCCAAGGACCTTGGATATCTGTCGCGAAGACGCCCCGGTGGCAATTTCATTGAGGACCTCCGTCTCTTTGCGTGTCAGGGTTTTCAGGAGGAAGAATGCCCGTTCACGCGCCGCTTTCTCACGCAGCAAGGCTTCAGAACTCTCTTCAATCGAGGATAGCACTTCAACCAACTGGGCTTTGGGAGATGGCCAACTCAAATAACTCATCGCTCCGCATCGGATCGTTTCGACGACACGCTGCGGTACGACCTCATCGCTATAAGGGATTATCGGGTAAAAGACCCCTCGTTCCCGAACAAACTCGATCGCGTCGTTCAGTTGATCGGCCCGATCCGCCACGAAAATCATGCAAAATTCCGGCCACTCCGCACCCACTTCACTTAACGTGGCTACGGGGTAGGCATAGCCGAACTCGCCCAATGCCCTAACGAGAGCATTCGCGGTCAATGGGTCTCGGTCTACTACAATATACTGAGATTTTGACATCTCGCAGCCCCTCATTTGACAGTCGGATCGCAGATTTTCCGTTTGAAATTCATGTTGGAAAGCGATCCCTAAGTGGGAACTACGTACGTATTTACTTGTACTCTGAGTAGTCACACAACCTAATGTCATCTAACTGAATGATACTAAACATATAGGTTGGAATATTTTAACCGTGTTTCTACGCCAACCATCGATATTGAGCGTTTTCAGGAAACAGTTCATCATATCTGGAGAACCGATGCCAGGTTTCCAAATATTCAAGTCAATCGACCATGCCTCTGATGCTGACGAGCTGCTTGAGGTCGTGAGTCAATTCTTCCGGTCGTGTGGATTTCAGGCCGTCTGCTATGTCCTTCCCAAAACGAACGATCTTAACGACTATCAGCTATTCGAGCGCGGAATGCCGCGCCGATGGATGGATCGCTATACGGCTTTGAAATACCGAGACATCGACCCACTCCCGGCACATGTAATGTCCCAAGAAAAGGTCATGTCGATAAGAGAAGCTTTAGCTGAGCTCGAACCCACTAAAGAGGAAGCGGCCTATTTAGTCGAGTTTGCCGATTCCCCGGTTACAGATGGCCTTCTCATGCCCACAGTGGGAAGAAAACGTGTGCAAGGTTTCTTCGGTGCAACCCAAGTGAGCGACGAAGATCTAGCGGCTGCTGACAGGTCGTTGATGCATGCTATTGCGCAACATACGCATTGGAGGTTCGATCATTTCAGTATCGGTCGAGAAGAGCCAAGCAAAAAGCTTTCCCCGAGGGAGATCGAGATCCTTCGATGGATCGGCGCCGGCAAGTCAAATCCCGAGATAGCAGTGATCCTCGGGATCAGCGCTCCAACCGTTGCCACTCACCTCAAGCGATTATTTGCAAAGCTCGAAGTAAACGACCGCGTGTCGGCCGCTCTTAAGGGATATAAGCTCGGCTTCCTCACGGACGCGTGATGCGACCGGCATGAAAGAATAGCATTCCGGCTACTCGACGGCTCACCTGGCGCCAGACTGACACAAGGCGCTGCTGGTGACCGTCAGCTTTGAAGCGCTGACCAATCCAATCTTCTGCAAATTCGCCACTACTTGTTTGGCTCATCAGGCGACAAATTCCGCACCCCGCTACATAGCGTTTCGCGCGCAGCCCTGCACGACGGTCCGCATCTCCGCATTGTCCTCGCCAAAAGCGTCGGTCAGTTTGAAGCCGCGGCGGTCGAATTCGCGTTGCATGCAGCCGCAGATTTGCGGGGCCTTGGACTGGAATTCTGCCGGGAAGCGCGCGCGGGCGACGCATTGCTCGACGAAGTCCTCGTCCAGCTTGCGGTCCACCTCCGCCCCGATCTCCTCGCTGTTCGACCAGCCGAAGGCGATCAGGAAGCCGACCACTGCGGCGACGAGAAAGGCAAGCCATTTCATAACCCACACTCCCTGAGCTGACGGGTGTGAAGGCTTGGCTATAGCACAGGGTGGATAAGGACACTGCCTCGAGCGAGGTGGCTCGTTCGGGCGCGGAGTTTTTTGTTTGCGCCCTCAAACGCCGGGCGCGGCCCGTCCGGGCCGCTTGGCTTCGCGGCATAAGCCGCGACGCGCTTGCAGGTGGCCTTTGGCCAGCTGCGTCTTCGACTACGCTTCCGCGCTTTGGCGACGCTAGCGCGTCGCGGGTACTATACCGAGCGGTTTGCGCTTTGGGACTACTCCGCCGCCTCCTTCGCGGCTGCCTGCCGCTCCAGCATCGGCTTGAGGTACTGGCCCGTATAGCTCTCCGGCACCTCGGCCACGTCTTCCGGGGTGCCTTGCGCGACGATCTCGCCGCCGCGTACGCCGCCGCCCGGGCCCAGGTCCAGGATGTGGTCGGCGGTCTTGATGACGTCGAGATTGTGCTCGATCACCACTACCGAATTGCCCTGGTCCACCAGCCGGTGGAGCACTTCGAGAAGCTTCCTCACATCCTCGAAATGGAGGCCCGTGGTGGGCTCGTCGAGGATGTAGAGCGTCTGGCCGGTGCTGCGCTTCGACAGTTCCTTGGCCAGCTTCACGCGCTGCGCCTCCCCTCCGGAAAGCGTGGTCGCCTGCTGGCCGACCTTGACGTAGCCCAGCCCCACCTCGTTCAGCATGTGCATCTTGTCGCGGATCGGTGGGACGGCCTTAAAGAAGACCTCCGCATCCTCGATCGTCATGTCGAGCACGTCGGCGATGGAGTGGCCCTTGAACTTCACCTCCAGCGTTTCGCGGTTGTAGCGCTTGCCGCCGCATTCCTCGCAGGTGACGTAGACGTCGGGCAGGAAGTGCATCTCGATCTTGATCAGGCCGTCGCCTTGGCACGCCTCGCAGCGGCCGCCCTTGACGTTAAAGCTGAAGCGGCCGGGCTTGTAGCCGCGCGCCTGCGCTTCGGGGAGGCCCGCGAACCAGTCGCGGATCTGGGTGAAGGCGCCGGTGTAGGTTGCCGGGTTGGAGCGCGGGGTGCGGCCGATGGGCGACTGGTCGATCTCGATCACCTTGTCGCAATATTCGAGGCCGGTGACCTTGTCGTGCGCGCCCGCGACCACCCGTGCGCCATTGAGCTGGCGCGCAGCGGAGGCGTAGAGCGTGTCGATGGTGAAGGACGACTTGCCAGAGCCCGATACGCCGGTGATGCAGGTAAAGGTGCCGAGCGGGATGGAGGCGGTCACGTCGTTGAGGTTGTTCGCCCGCGCGCCATGGACGGTAAGCTCGTGCCCGTTGCCATTGCGGCGGGTGGCCGGGACGCTGATCTCGCGGCGCCCGGTGAGATAGTCTGCGGTGAGCGACTTCTTGCTCCGCAGCACCTGCTTCAGCGTGCCCTGCGCGACGACTTCGCCCCCGCGCACACCGGCGCCGGGGCCGAGGTCGACCACATGGTCCGCCTGGCGGATGGCGTCCTCGTCATGCTCGACCACGATCACCGTGTTGCCGAGATCGCGCAGGCGCTTGAGGGTTTCGAGCAGCCGGTCGTTGTCGCGCTGGTGGAGGCCGATGCTGGGCTCGTCCAGCACGTAGAGCACGCCCGAAAGGCCCGAGCCGATCTGCGATGCGAGGCGGATGCGCTGGCTCTCCCCGCCGCTCAGTGTTCCAGAGGTGCGGTCGAGGTTGAGATAGTCGAGGCCGACATTGTCGAGGAAGCCCAGCCGCTCGTTGATTTCCTTGAGGATGGCTTTGGCGATCTGGCTTTGCGTGTCGTTGAGATCCTCGGGCAGCTTGAGGAAATAGTCCTTCGCATCCGCCACGCTCATCTTGGTGGGGGTGGCGATGTCGGTCCCTGCGATCTTCACCGCCAGCGCCTTCTCGTTGAGACGCTTGCCGTGGCAGGTCTCGCACGGCTGCGCGGTCTGGAACTTGGACAGCTCCTCGCGCATCCACGCGCTCTCTGTCTGGAGCATGCGACGGTTGAGGTTGCCGATGACACCCTCGAACGGCTTCTTCACCGTGTACTGCTTGCGCCCGTCCTTGAAGGTCAGCGGGATGGCCCGGCCGCGGGTGCCGTAGAGGATGATGTCGCGGATTTCCTTGTCGAACTCCTCCCACGGGGTGGTGAGATCGAACTCGTATTCCTTCGCGAGGCTGGCCAGCACCTGCATGTAATAGGGGCTCGGCGGGTTGCTCTTCGCCCACGGCACCACAGCGCCCTTCTTGAGGCTCAGAGCCTCGTTCGGCACGACTAGCTGCGGGTCGAACAGCTGCTTCTCGCCGATGCCGTCACAGGTCGGGCAGGCGCCCTGGGGGGCGTTGAAGGAGAACAGGCGCGGCTCGACTTCCTCGATGGTGAAGCCCGAAACCGGGCAGGAGAAACGCTCGGAGAACACGATGCGGTTAGCAGGCAGGCCAGCGCCCTTCATCGCGCCGCCACCCTCGGCCTCGCCCTCGCGCCCCGGCACGACGCCATCGGCAAGGTCGACATAGGCAAGCCCATCGGCGAGCTTGAGCGCAGTCTCGAAACTGTCGGCGAGGCGCGTTTCCAGCCCCTCCTTCACCGCAAGGCGATCGACCACCACTTCGATGTCGTGCTTGAACTTCTTATCGAGCGCGGGCGCTTCCTCGATCGCATACATCTCGCCATCGATGCGCACGCGGGTGAAGCCCGCCTTCTGCCATTCGGCAAGTTCCTTGCGGTATTCGCCCTTGCGCCCGCGCACCACCGGCGCGAGCAGGTAGAGCCGCGTGCCTTCGGGCAATTCCATTACCCGGTCGACCATGTTGGAGACGGTCTGCGCCTCGATCGGCAGGCCGGTGGTCGGAGAGTAAGGCACGCCCACCCTCGCCCACAGCAGGCGCATGTAGTCGTATATCTCGGTAACCGTCGCCACGGTCGAGCGCGGGTTGCGGCTGGTGGTCTTCTGCTCGATCGAGATGGCAGGCGAAAGCCCGTCGATGTGCTCGACGTCCGGCTTCTGCATCATCTCCAGGAACTGGCGCGCATAGGCGCTCAGCGATTCAACATAACGCCGCTGCCCTTCAGCGTAGATCGTATCGAACGCCAGGCTCGATTTGCCCGAGCCGGACAGGCCCGTGATCACGATCAGGCTGTCGCGCGGCAGGTCGATATCCACGCCCTTCAAATTGTGTTCGCGCGCGCCGCGTACGGAGATTTTCGTAAGTGCCATGAAGGAAGCGTGTTCCCGAATTGTTCGCTTTGGTCAAGGGGCCGCGATTATGGGAGGTCCAGCCCTTCACTGAGGGCAGCGGACGAGAAGCGCGGGGGTTCCGCGAATGTGGGTTTTGCCCTCGGCGAATACAAGCGGGGACCCGGATTGCCGCCAAGCGAGTTTGCTTTGCATGGTCACAACCAACCCGCTCATCGCAATCGGCGCTTTGCTTTCAGTCACTTGCCTCACCGGGTGTAGCGATCCGTCGTCTTCGAAAAGCGAAGTTGTCGCATCCGAAACTGCTACGCCAACCCTCGAAATCGGGCCTGCCGTGACCTCGCTCGACGAGATCGAGGGCTTCTGGCTGGTCGAGCGGTTCAACGAGTTTTCCCCGAGCTGGCGCGAAAACATCAGTTGGCGGCGCGCCTATGTACAGGTGGGGAGCGATGGGCTTGCCTACTCTATCGGTTGCAACCATTCCGGCAATCCGGCCTCGCTGGATAGAGATGGAACCCTGCGCGATACCGGCAATGGGTCGCGCATGCAGACACTGATCGGGTGCCCCCCGGACTGGGAAGGCCGTGACGGCAGGTTCTTCGGCTTCTTCGGTTCGAACCCGACGGTAAACCGGCTTGGCGACGCCCGCTTGGTTTTGAAGAGCGGGGAGACCGAACTCGTCCTTGTCGAACCCGAAGCCTGGCGCCTCGCCAACATCCCGGAGCGCGACTTCGTGACCGGCAAATGGGTGCCGAGGATGGCCTCCAACTACGAAGGATGGGGTCATTCGGGTTTCGGCATCGGCGAGAATGCAGGTGTTATTACCATCGGTGCGAGCAGCATCGATTGGTCGGAATGCCCTGGCACCTCAATCGACATCGAATGGACCCAAGACGGTCGCCTGGAAAACAGGAATGGCTCAAGCATCCGATGCGAGACCCTGACTCGCAACACCGACAACGGCAGAAGCCTCGTCATGGGTCTTCTGTCGGCCAGCCCCGCGGTGATCAGAACCGGGAAAGACCACATGACCTTGCTCGTCGGGACAGGGCAAAAGGGCCGTAGGCTGGACTTGCAGACGCTGGAAAGCGTCATGAACCCGCCTGAACTGCCCCCACCCCCGCCCGGAGAAGTCGAACCACCTCCCCCACCGCCTTTGTCCGTAACTAACTGAAAAATGGCAATTGCCTTTCGCCTGCCCAACAGGTGCCACTCTTCCAAGCGAGTGCCAGGCGCGGTGAAGCGTGGACCCAATCGGCGGGTCGATCCGTTGATTGGGTAAGACAGGCCGAAGATCGGCCATACCCTCAGCCTTCGGGCAGAGGATTTCATATACAGAATTCACGGGAATAGAAATAAAAATGAAGCAGGAAGTCGAGCAAAAGGATCGGGTCGCTCCGTCACCCGACCGCTTGCGACCTGCGCCTATATCCGGTTCGCTCCAGGACGAACGCATTCGTGCGATCATGCGCGAACTCGATCGCCCCCTCGACAGCGAAAACTGGACCGCTACGCCCCATGCGGGTGAGCAGAAGCGCGCACGCAAGCTACTCAAGCGCATAAAGCAGCATCGCCGCCACCGAAGTGACCTCAAGCGGGCCCGCATGGCCGCCCAGCAAGTGTTCAATGTCAAACCGAAGTTCTCTACGCGAAAGAGGGCTACGTTGATGATGGGCGCTGGCGCTGTGGGACTTGCTGCCTTTACCGGCCCCCCGACGCAAAAGAACCGCGCCGAACAGCAATCGGCAGCTACTTACATAATGAGTGCGGAAGAACAGGACATCCGTAAACCTGCAGCGCTCATGAAGGCCAGCGAACAGTTCAAGCAGGCGCTCATCGAGGAAGAGGGCGTCCGTTATACCGTCTATCGCGACGTCGCAGGCTATCCGACTGTCGGCGTCGGTCACCTGATAACGCCGGGAGATAATCTGCGCGTAGGAGACCGCATTTCCGAAGAACAGGTACTGTCCTTCCTGGAAGGGGACCTGGCGACTGCGGAACGCGGCGTCCGCATTCTGGTTGGCGATTTGCCGTTGTACCAGCATGAGTTCGATGCACTTCTGGACCTGGTCTACAACGTCGGGCTCGGAAACGTTTCGGAAGCGGAAAGTCCTCGCCTGAACGCGGCGATCAAGGCCGGCGATTACGAGAAAATCGCGGCGGAACTCGACTACACGCATGCAGCCGGTCAGGTTGCGCGCGGGCTGGAATTCAGGTCGGAGCGAAGGGCCATGATGTTCATGGACGCGAGTTACGAAGATCCCAGAGAGACCTAAACCTTTCCAATCATGACAAAGGTCATGTGCTTCCGCGCAAGATTGTAAGTCTCTGCCAAATCTCATAGGGCATAATTGAGCCTCACCCTCGGGAGGTTGTCGGTGGGGCAAGAAGGGGAAAGCCGCGTGAAGACGGCCAATGGGTTTTCGGTCGCACCCGAACGGGACGCAGACTGGCTACGCGCAAGCTGGCGTGAGACGGTCCGTTCCGTTCTCATTACCGAACAACGTGCATTCTCTGCGAATGTACTCAGCGTCCTCGCGATAGCGGCAGCGGTACTCTTTCTCGCCAATCCGGAAGCTTACGTCCTCCCGTTGATCATGCGCGTGCTTGCGCTTGTCGGCGCTCACATGTCCTACAACCACCTGCGCCGACAGATCGACACGGGACGATCGCTCGAACCGGCGCTGCGGATCCTGTCGATCATGCTGTTTTTCGGCGGGATGAGCTGGGCCTACCTCCTGCTTCCCTCACTTGCCCAGCCTCTGAATGAGCCGTTACGCCTGCTCATTGCCGCCGGGACGATAACCGGTGTCGGCCTCATCGTGACGATGACCGCGCCTTTGCGCGAGCAGACCTTCGCCTTCATGATCGGTTTCCTGCTCACGCTTTTCGTAGCCCTGTACCTCTACGCCGGGGATGCGCTGCTGCCCTATGCCATCGGGACAACTGCACTGGTGATCGGCGTATCGATGTTCGCCTTCGCCACCGCCCAGCAGCGCAGTGTCTCCGCCGATATGCTGGTGGAGAACCGCCGTCTTAATGAGGACCTGGCCGACGCGCTCGCACAGGCGGAATTTCTTGCCAAGCACGATCCGCTCACGGGTCTCTACAACCGCCGCGCGCTTTTCGAATACGGGCTCGTGGATGGGCAGACGCAGGACATAGCGCATCTGCTTCTTGTCGATCTCGATCACTTCAAGAATATCAACGACACCTATGGCCACGACATGGGCGACAAGGCTCTGATCGAGGCGAGCAAGCTTATGCGCGATGCCTTGCGGGCCTATGGCGAGGGCTATCATTTCGCCGCCCGCCTGGGTGGCGAAGAGTTCTGCGTCTTCCTCGACGAACCCGATGCGGAGCGCGCCTTGGTCTTTGCAGAGGATTTGCGCGAAGGCCTCGCGATGCTTCACGAGGTCATCGGATTGCCCAGCGGTGCGACCAGCGCCTCGATCGGAATGGGCCCGCATGATCGCGGCAGCACCATCGATGAAAGCCTCAGGCGCGCCGATGCCGCGATGTACGATGCCAAGACCGAAGGCCGTAACCGCGTGCGCCAGGTTGATCGCTGAGATCGCGCGAAACAGGACTGCCTTATGAGCCATCGCCTGTTCGTCGGATTGCGTCCGCCGCCCGCACAGCGGGATCACCTCATCGACCTTATGCAGGGCGTGGATGACGCGCGCTGGCAAGATGACGACCAACTGCACCTGACGCTCCGCTATGTTGGCGATGTCGAGACCCACCAGGCCGACGACCTTGCCGACAGGCTGGGCTCTATCGACTTCGAGCCTTTCGATATTGTGATCGCAAGTACAGGTTTTTTCGAAAGAAAAGGCCACATCCGCGCCCTGTGGGCAGGAGTCGAACAGTGCGAGGCGCTCATCCGTCTGCAGCGCAGGGTCGAGAGGGCCTGCCAGGCAGTCGGCCTTGAAGCGGAAGGGCGCAAGTTCCTTCCCCACATCACCCTCGCCCGCCTGAATAGCGCGAGTGGTCCTGCCGAGGCATTCCTCTCCGCCACCAGCCGCCTACGGCTCGAGCCGTGGACCGTGCAGGAATTCGTCCTGTACGAGAGCGAATTGCACCCGGAGGGGTCGATCTACACCCCCATTGTCCGCTATCCTGCACGCAAATGAACCTGAAAGCCCACTTCTTGCCCGCTCTCGGCCTGACGACGGCCCTGGCAGCCTGCTCCCCCGCGCCTTCCGACATCCTGGTGCCGGACGACCAGCGCGAGCCGCTGATGCAGGTCGTCCAAGAGGAAGCCCGTAACGACCCAGCAGAAAACTGCCTCCTGCTGGTATGGTCCGAGCAGGAAGATCCCGATGTCGAATTCGACCGCGCTCACGATGCCGTCAACGGCGGTGCGATTTCCTGCGCCACCGGCACCAGTCCGAGCCAGTTCGAGGCTGCCATCGAGACCCTTCGCGAAGCCGCGCAAAGCGGCGACAAGGCGCGCCTGCTCGAACAGGTAGGCCTGCCCCTTCTCTATATCGACGCCGAGGGCGAGCGGCGCGAGCTGACCGAAGACCAGATCGACGCGCTGTTCGATGAGGTGTTCGACCAGCGCATGGTCGCGGTCCTGCGCGATCTCGATCTGTCGCAAATGACGGTCGACAAGGACCAGGGCGCCTATTTCAAACTCGGCTCGCTATGGCTGGTAGTCGACGATACCGGGGGCAAGCCGCGGATCGTCACGGTAAACCGCCAGGCGCTGGACGAAGCGGCAGAGGCTGCGAAGGAGCAGGCCGAACGCGGTCAGGGCAAAACGCTCGACTGATCGCCTTTGCAGACCACCGTCGACGGTTCGACGCGCGAAACTTGCACTTCGCCTGCAATTCCTGTTCATGCTCCATTGTCGCAAACGAAACCATATTGCGGATGCACAACCGTCCATTCGCTTTTCGCCAATTATTGGAGAGACCATGAAGGCCCAGATTTTGGCCACCACCGCCGCCGCAGCCCTGCTTGGCGGGTGCGCAACCATCAACACCGAAGAAGGTGACCCCTTGGCAGACCTGCAAGAAGCCCAGGCATACAATCCCGATATTCCCGCTGGCACCGGCTATTTCGCCGAGCGCAGCGACCTGCCCCTTTACGCGCCGGACTTCACCAAGATTTCCGAAGACGATTACCTGCCCGCTTACGAGCAGGCGATGATGATCCACAAGGCCGAGATCGAGGCGATCAAGAACAATCCGGCCGCCCCGAATTTCGAAAACACCATCGTCGCGATCGAAAAGGCCGGCAGCATGCTGGGCCGCATCAACACGGTCTTCTTCGCCCTCACCGGTTCGAACACGACCGATCGCCTCGACGAGATCAACACCGAGATCAGCCCCAAGCTGACCGAGCATTATGACTCGATCACGCTCGACCCCGCGCTCTTCGCCCGCGTCAAGGCGGTCTATGACAACCGCGCCGCGATGACGATGACGGTGGAAGACGCCAAGCTGCTCGAAACCACCTACGACGCCATGGTCCATGCCGGCGCGCTGCTGAGCGATGCCGAACGCGAGCAGGTCAAGGCGATCAACTCGCAGCTCTCGACGTTGACGACCGAATTCAGCCAGGCCGCCCGCGCCGCGATGAGCGACCAGCCGGTTATCTTCGACACTCGCGAAGAGCTGGCCGGTCTGTCGGACAACGATATCAAGTCCGCTGCCGATCTGGCGACCGAAAAGGGCTTCGACGGCAAGTATGCCATCGCGCTCCAGAACACGACGCAGCAGCCGTTGCTGCCGAGCATGGAAAACCGCGCTGCCCGCGAAAAGCTGTTCATGGCTAGCTATCACCGTGCCGACGGCACGACCGATGTCGACACGCGCATGCTGATCGCCAAGATCGCCAAGCTGCGCGCCGACAAGGCGGCGCTGTTCGGTGAAGCCGACTGGGCCAGCTACGCCATGTGGGATCGCATGGCCGAAAAGCCCAAGACCGCGCTCGATTTCATGGAACAGATGGTTCCTGCCCTCGCCGCGACCCAGCGCCGTGAAGCTGCCCTGCTGACCGCCGCAATCGCTGCCGATGGCGGCGACTACGAAGTGAAACCGTGGGACTGGTATCGCTATGCCAACCGCATCAAGGCCGAACAGTTCGACCTCGATGAAGATGCGGTGATGGAATATTTCGTGCTCGACAAGGTGCTCGAGGACGGCGTGTTCTACATGGCCGAAAAGCTTTACGGCCTTACCTTCCAGAAGCGCACGGACCTGCCGGTCTATCACCCGGATGTGACGACCTACACCGTCTTCGACCGCGACGGCAGCGAACTGGGCATCTTCTATTTCGACCCGTTCCAGCGCCCGTCCAAGCGTGGCGGTGCATGGATGAGCAACTTCGTGGAGCAGAGCCATCTGTATGGCACCAAGCCGGTGATCTACAACGTGCTCAACATCCCGAAGGCACCGGCAGGCGAAGTCCAGCTGGTCAGCTTCGACTGGGTGAACACCACCTTCCACGAATTCGGCCACGCGCTGCACGGCTTCTTCGCCGACCAGCGCTATGAAAGCCTGTCGGGCACCGCCACGGCGCGCGACTTCGTGGAATATCCCAGCCAGGTCCACGAAATGTGGGCCACCTGGCCGAGCGTGCTGTCGAACTACGCCAAGCACTACGAAACCGGCGAGACCATTCCCGACGAGATGATCGAGAAGATCGAAGCCGCGGCGAAGTTCAACCAGGGCTATGATTTCGGCGAAGTCGTCGAAGCCGCCCTGCTCGACATGAAGTGGAGCGCGCTGTCGCCTGCCGAAGCAGCCGCTATCGATACGCCGGAAAAGGTCGACGCGTTCGAGCGTCGCTCGCTCGAAGAACTCGGCCTCGAGATCGACCTCGTGCCGCCGCGTTATCGCAGCACCTATTTCAGCCACATCTTTAGCTCGCCCGCGGGTTATTCCGCCGGCTATTACAGCTACCTGTGGACCGAAATGCTCGACCGCGACAGCCGCAAGTGGTTCATCGAGAACGGCGGCCTCACGCGTGAGAACGGCGATCACTATCGCGCAACCGTGCTTAGCCGTGGCGGGACGATGGATTACTTCCAGATGTTCCAGAACTTCGCTGGCCGGGCACCCGATGTGACCCCGATGCTCGAAGCGCGCGGCCTTGTCGCCGGTGACGAAGCGGCAGACAGTGAAGTGTCGGACGGCAAGCTCCCGGATACTGCCGTCAACTAAGGCTGCCAGTCAGCGCAAATCAGGAAAGGCCGGGCCGTTTGGTCCGGCCTTTTCTTTTGCCCCGCCATGCGAGTGACTTGTCGTTGAGCCGGTCCATGTCCTGCTCCCCGGCAATGGCCTGTTCGCCAAGGGCAATCGCCTGCTGCAATTGTTCGTCGCTTGCGTTGCGATAGGCAGGCGAAGCGATGGTATCACGCCAGGGGCCGCCCGTGGCATGGTCTAGCAGGATGCGCTGGAAGCAGTGGTCGAGATGTACCGGCCACCCGCGCGCGCCGGCAAGTGCAGGCAGTTCCTCCCTCGTCAGGGCGAACCAGCGCTGGACTAGATGATCGGCAGCCATGGCCGGTCAACGGATCACAGCGGCATGAGTGCCATGCGGTCGCCGCGCTCGATCCATTCGACCTGCGTTTGCCATACGCGCTCTACCACCTCGGCGGCCAGCGCGCGGTGCGGCTCATCGTCCGCTGCCAGTGTCCCTCCGTCGAGCACGACAACGCGGTCCGCATGGTTCATGGCATGGGACAGGTCGTGCAGCACCAGAACCACGCCGATGCCGCTATCGGCGGCCCGGCGAAGGTGCTTGAGCAGGGCCAGCTGGTGCCCGATGTCGAGCGCAGCCAGCGGTTCGTCGGCGAGGATCCACTGCGGCTCTCCCGCAAGTACTCGGGCCAAGAGGACACGCGCCGTCTCGCCGCCGGACAGCGATTGCGCGCGCCGGTCGGCCAGATGCTCTACGTCGAGTGCCTGCAACGCGGCCTCCACGGGCTCGGTGCGCTTGTCGCCATGCGGCATCCGGCCCAGTTCGACGAGACGGCGGACCGGCACGTCCCAGGATACGGTATGCTCCTGCGGCAGATAGCCGATTGCCTGTGCACGCTCGCGCGGCTGGTAGGACGCAAGGTCCCTGTCGCCGAGCACGATAGAGCCGGAATCGACGTCGAGAAGTCCCGCCAGCGCTTCCAGGAGGCTCGATTTGCCCGCCCCGTTGGGACCGCAGATCGCGGTGATTGCCCCGGGGCGCAGGCTCAGGCCGACATGGGCGAGCCTGTCCTCGAGCACGAGGTCGCGTGCTTCCAGCATCATGCCAGCCCCTTCCGCATGCGCAGCAACAGCCACAGGAAGAAGGGCGCACCGAGCAGGCTCAATGCAATGCCCAGCCGCAGTTCGGTGACCAGCGGCAGGATGCGCACCACGCTATCCGCGACAAGCACCAGCAAGGCGCCCGCCAGCGCGCTCGGCACAATCAGCTGCGACGGCCGCCGATCGGTCAGGGGGCGCACCAGGTGCGGGACGATCAGCCCGACGAAGCCGATGATGCCGGCAACGGCGACACCCGCTCCTATAGTCAGGCCAACGCCAAGGATCAGCAACCAGAGTAGCCGGTTCGTATCGACACCAAGCGAGCGTGCGACCGGCTCTCCCAAAGTCAGCGCATCGAGGCCCGCACCTGCGCGCATCAGGAATACTATGCCTAGCAAGACCATCGGCCCGGCAAGCCACACCTCGCGCCAGCTGCGGTCGGTCAGCGCGCCGTTCAGCCACAGCACGATCTCGCTCATCGCAAAGGCATTGGGCGCCATGGAAATGGCCAGTGCAGTCAGCGCGCCCGCGAGGCTCGCCACCATGAGGCCAGCCAGCGTGAACAGGGCGATGCCCCCGGTGCGCCCGGCAATCACGGCGAGAAGCGCCATAGCCCCGCCAGCACCGACCAGCGCGAAGAGCGGCAGCAGCCATGCGCTCGCGGTGAAGCCGAAGAAGAGAGCGGTGACCGCACCCAGCGCGGCGCCCGGCGCGATGCCGAATAGCCCCGGATCGGCCAGCGGGTTGCGAAGGTAGCCCTGCATGGCCGCCCCGGCCGCCCCTAGACCCGCTCCAACGACGATTGCCAGCACGGCACGCGGCAGGCGGAGCTCGCCAAGGATGAGCGCGGCATTGGGTGTTGTGGCAGGGTCGATCCACACCCTTCCCGCAAGCAGCGATAGCGGCAAGGCAATCGCCAGAAGAGCGGCCATGACGAGGACGGCGCGGTTCACGACACGTCCTGCCGGATTTGCGCCAGCCGTTCTGCCGCACGGATGATCGTCGGCCCGCCGCAATAGAGGAGGCTAGTGTCGAAACTCTCGCGGCGCATCTCCGGCAGGTCGGACAGGACAGGATGACGCTGCCCCGCCTCGCTTCCAGCTATCAGCAAGACTTGGGGAGGATCGGCGACGACTTGTTCCAGCGCGAGGTAGTCCGCCTGCGCCATTCCCCTGACAGCGCTATAGCTTTCAAAGCCCGTCCGCCGCAGCAGGTCGCTGATGAGTGCGCCTTGCCCCGGGACAATCCCCGAGGGTTGCCACAGGGCGGCTTCGACCGGCCTGCCGACAGCTCCTGCATCCGCAAGCGCGCGCTCGATCGAAGCGACCAGGGCTTCACCGCTCGCGGGATCGCCCGTCAGGCGCGCGATCTGGCGCACCTGTTCCTTGCTGTCCTCCACGCTCGCAACGCTGCCGAAAGTTTCGACCCTCACTCCGAGATCCTCGAGCGCCGCCCGCGTTGCAGGGGCGATGAAAGTCGAGGCGACGACGATGTCAGGCTCAAGCGCGAGGATCTCCTCAACCGTGCCGCCCGTCGAGGCATATCGCGCCGCGACCTCCGGCTCCATGGAGCTGGCGCGCGGGTCCTTGCTATAGTGAGAGATCGCCAGCAGCTGCCCCGGATCGGCGACCTCCGCAAGGATCGCGTCCGTGCAGGGATTGAGACTGACGATCGTGGGCCTTTCGCCGCCCTCACCCGATAGCTCCCGGCCACCCGAACAGGCGGCCAGGAACAGGAGCAAGGCGGGCGCAAGGCGCTTCACATCTGCGCCCTCAGCCCGACGAAGGCTCCTCTGCCGGGCGTCCGATATCCGGATACGAGGCGGTAATCGGTATCGAACACGTTCTCGACCCGCCCGAACACTTCCAGGCTATCGCCCACGTCGAACGCAGCCCTGATATCCAGCATTTCGTACCCGTCGAGTTCCACGGTATTCGCCGCGTTGTCAAAGGACGAGCCGGAGAATCGCAGGTCGGCGCCCAGCTTCAGCCCGAAACCGCTTTCCCAATCGGCGAACAGGGTGCCGAAATGCTGCGGCCTGCGCGCGAGATCGAGACCGCTTGAGCGATCCTCCGCATCCACCAGCGCGTACACACCCGACAGGCGGAGCGAGTTCGTCACATCGAAACCCGCTTCCGCCTCTACGCCCTGCGCGCGGGCGCGATCGGTGTTCTGATAGACGCCGAAGGGCCGGTCGGGAGTGAAGGCAAAGCCGATCAGATTATCGCTGTCGCGCCGAAAGCCCGTCAGCGCGAAGTACAGGCCGCGATCGCGGCGCCCGCGCTCGAGGCCGATGTCGAAACTGGTGCTTTCCTCCGGTTCGAGCCCGGTATTCCCGTAGAAGGACAGCAATTGGTAGAGCGTCGGCGCCTTGAACCCTTCGCCAAGGCTGGCCCGCACGCGCCAGTCGTCGCCGAAACCATAGCTGACATCGCCGCCAAAGCTGGTCGACGTGCCGAATTGCTCATGATCGTCGATCCGCCCGCCTACGTGGATCACTAGGCGGCCCATCACCCAGCCGAGCTGGCCGTAGAAACCGGCAATGCCCGTCTCGGCAGGAGCGTCGAAATTCGTCTCGAACTCGGTCCATTCCTTCTCGCCGCCGAACGCGAGGCTCAGCCCGCCCAGAAGGCGATACTCGCCGCGCAATTGCACACGCTCGGACCTGCCCTTGCTACCGAAGGTGACACCGCCGTCCTCACCGAGATTGTCCCGCTCGGTGTCCGAGAGGCTGTAGGCTGCGCGCAGCGTCAGGTCGTTGCCGTAGTACGCCAGGCCGATATCGCCCCAGTGGCGGCGCGTTTCCTGCGTTTCCAGGTTATCGGCCATGGCAAATGCCGGAGGCGGGAAGCCGTCTATGTCGAGCTTGCCCTCGCTCCAGTTTAGGTGGGTGAAAATTTCGAGACTGTCGGTCAGGTCGAGGAAGCCGACACCTCCGATGGCAAACTGCTGGAAACCGTCCGCCTCGATGCCATTCGCGGCGGCGGAAAAACCGTCGCTCGTGAACCATGACCCATTGAGCCCGACATAGGCTTTTTCACCGCTTACCCCGGTGGCGACATTCGCCCGGAATGTCTCGCGCGCGCCATATTCCAGCGTGCCTTTCATACCGGTTTCGGTGCGGGTGGAGATGTCCACGACGCCGCCGATTGCCTCGCTGCCCCAGATGGTCGAGTTCGATCCTCTCAGGATGTCGAACTTGCCCGCCATTCCCGTCAGCTGGTTGCCGAAGTCGAAGCCGCCGCCCGGCGCGGCCGGATCGGCCACCCGCACGCCATCTACCAGCACCAGCACCTGATCGGCACTGGCACCGCGAATGTTGACGCCGGTGAAACCGCCTACCCCGCCATTGCGCGAGAAGGAGAGGCCGGGTGTCCTTTGCAGTACGCGCGTTGCGTCACCGCCCTGCACGCTTTCGATCTCGTCGCGCTCGATAATCGTGACTGCCTGGCCCGTGTTCTCGATGGCGGTGGATAGGCCATTGGCGGTGACCGTGATCTGCGGGACCAGCATGTCAGCGATTACGATCGGTTCGGGCGCCTCGCGCTCCATGCGGGTGCCGTAGTGCGCTTGGTCATCGACTTCCTGTGCCTGCTCGGCATCTTGCGCAGCGATGATTTCCGCCAGCGCCTCCTCGCTTGCCGATTGCGCGGCAGCGCTAACTGGAAGAACCGAAACAGTAATCAGAAACAGGTATTTATACACGAAACCTCCTATCATGAACGAACTGCCGCTCATGACGGGAGGGAGCAGGATCGCTTCCATCCGCGTTTGCCATCGGGGCACCCCGCCCGTGGCCGAACGACTGGTACAGGCAGGTCTCCTGGCTCGCCGGATCGACGCTTTCCCGCCGCCTTCCCACCCGCGAGGGGCAGTGGCATCTGGCGGGATCGCTCCCCGGTCACAGTTGCGGGGGCAGCCGGGGCTTCGTCACCCCGTTCTCTCTTAGGTCCGCCTTCGCGGACAACCCGTACCAATGACCGCGCCAATAGGGTGGGTTCGCAGGGCGGGCAAGTGCCTTGCTATTAACCTTTCCCCGCTATGCGATCCTGCGGTATGGAGCGCGTCATGCAGCATCAGGATACACCAGTGTCGAGCAGGAGGGCTGCGCGCGAGGCGCAGGCCCGCTCGCGCCGCCAGATGCTGCGGCGGGTGGCTGTGGTGATCCTTGCAATCGCCCTGCCCACGGCTGCTGCGCAGGGTGCATGGCCCGGCTTTGCCAAGGCCATGGGCATCGCGCAGGGCGAGCCGCAGGTCCAGCCGATGCCGTTCGAGATTGCTGGCCAGAGCTTTCCGGGCTCGGCATTCTATTATCTCGACCAGCCGCCGGAACCGGTGATCGACCTTGCCGAGCTTCGCGTATCCGAAGGCAACCTCGATACCGAACGCTTTACCGAGCGCTTCGGAGCGGCTGCCACCGCACGGGCATTCCAGAGCGCGGGCAGCGGGATCGACAAGGCACGCGCGCTGCGGTGCCTTTCCATGGCGGTCTATTACGAAGCCGCCAGCGAAAGCCAGGCGGGGCAGGAAGCCGTCGCGCAAGTGGTCCTCAACCGGGTCTCGCACCCCGCCTATCCGGCAAGCATCTGCGGGGTGGTCTTCCAGGGGTCGGAGCGCAAGACCGGTTGCCAGTTCACCTTCACCTGCGACGGATCGCTCAATCGCCAGCCGTCGCGCGCCGGTTGGGCCAGAGCGCAATCGGTGGCCCTCGCCGCGCTATCGGGTCACGTCTTCCAGCCGGTCGGCCTCGCGACGCATTATCACACCCATGCCGTCAATCCTTACTGGGCGAGCAGCCTGGACCTGATCGGCTCGATCGGCGCGCACCGGTTCTATCGCTGGAAGGGTAGCGCAGGCCGCGCAGCCGCATTTTCGGGGGCCTATGCGGGCGGAGAACCGCTGGCCCTACCCAATACGCCGAGCGCCTCGCCCCTGCCCTCGCAGGCAGCATTGGGCAGCGTTCCGCCGCCCCCGGCCGACCCGGTTATCGGGGCGACAATCGCGCCCGAGCCCAAGGTCGGCGAGGCCAGCGCCTCCGCACCGGTCATCGGCTCTCCGCAGTCCGGCGACGTGAAGCCGGAATACCGCAACAGCGGACGATGGATCAGGGAACCCGGCGCGCGAAAAATGACAGCGGAATAGGCATTTAACCTCTTTTCAAGCATACCGCGGAACCGAAGTTTAGCGGCTGCCGCTTATACCGTCTCCTGAAGCCGGGCCGCGAGGGTAGATAGCCCCGCGGCAGCACAGGAGGATCGGGTCCATGCCAGTTCATTTTGCCGCCGCGCGCACAGCCGCGCGCTCGCCCGTTGCGCGCATACTTGCAAAGCAGTCGCCGGGGATTGCGGCCAACGACAATGACTATCCGGTTGGCGAGCCCTTTGCGATGGAGAGCCTGCGTGATGCGTTGATGCATTTCGCCGAGCACGGGATGGGGGCCGCAAAGGAGGCACATCGCCTGGCGCTCGTCGCGCACGAAGCTGACAATGTCGACGATCGCGAGCACTGGGTTGGCATCTGCCGCACACTGGATGCCCGGGAAGCCAGCAAGTTCGAGCGCGCGCTCATCCTGCAGGATGCGCCGCTGATTGGTTGAGCCTGTCGTTTCGCCTCACCTGAATGGTGCGACGACAAAAGCACTGGCCGCGCGGAACCTGAAAGCCGCGCGGCCATTTCTTTGTCACTTCCCTACGAAAACGAGCATTATTGCTACTGCGAACTATTTGCAAAGATAGTTGCCGCATGCGACCTTTTGCCGGTTGCAATCCTATGCTCCGGGGCCTAGGTCGCCCTTCGAACACCGGGCGCGCGTACCCACGCGGGACTCCACGCGCCATAGCGGTCCAGGCAATCTCGTCCCGCGCTGTTTGAAGGACGCACTCACCCTATGGCACGCAAGAAGATCGCGCTCATCGGCTCCGGCATGATTGGCGGCACCCTCGCCCACCTCGCTGCGAAGAAGGAAATGGGCGACATCGTCCTGTTCGATATCGCCGAAGGCATGCCGCAGGGTAAGGCACTCGACCTCAGCCAGTGCGGCCCGATCGAAGGCTTCGATGCCAAGATCACCGGTTCGAACGACTATGCCGATATCGCCGGTGCGGACGTCGTGATCGTCACCGCCGGCGTGCCCCGCAAGCCCGGCATGAGCCGCGACGACCTTCTCGGCATCAACCTCAAGGTGATGAAGTCGGTCGGCGAAGGCATCAAGAACAACTGCCCCGACGCATTCGTGATCTGCATCACCAACCCGCTCGACGCGATGGTCTGGGCGCTGCGCGAATTCAGCGGCCTGCCGCACAACAAGGTCGTCGGCATGGCCGGCGTGCTCGACAGCGCGCGTTTCGCCACCTTCCTCGCCTGGGAATTCGACGTTTCGGTGAAGGACGTGAACGCCTTCGTCCTCGGCGGTCACGGCGACACCATGGTCCCCGTCACCAGCTACACCACGATCAACGGCATCCCGGTCAACGACTTCGCCAAGATCAAGGGCGTTTCGGAAAGCCGCATCGACGAAATCGTCGACCGTACCCGCAAGGGTGGCGGGGAAATCGTCGGCCTGCTCGGCAACGGCTCTGCCTATTACGCCCCGGCGACCAGTGCGATCGCGATGGCCGAAGCCTATCTCGGCGACCAGAAGCGTATCCTGCCCTGCGCCAGCTACGTCGAAGGCAAGTATGGCCTCGACGGCCTCTATGTCGGCGTGCCCACCATGATCGGCGCAGGCGGCACCGAAGAAGTGATCGAGATCGAACTGTCGGACGAAGAGAAGAAGAACCTCAAGGTCTCGACCGACGCGGTCGAAGAACTGCTCGAAGCCTGCAAGGGCCTCGACAGCTCGCTCGCCTGAGCGAACCTTCCAGCCAGGGACGTAATACGATGAAGACGCTTCGCCTCCTTCCTTTCCTTGCCCTTGCCGCCGCGGCTCCCGCAGCGGCACAGGACAAGCCGGCCTCTGCCGCCGAAATCGTCGACGCGATCGATGCCTGCAAGGCGATTACCTCGCCCACGTGGATCGAACTGGACGATCTCAGCAAGCACGGCTGGAAGCCTTACCGCAAGCCCGCCGGTCGCCGCGCGCAAGTGGTACGAGGCGCCTATGAAAAGCAGGGCAACGAAGCGCTCATCATCATCAGCAAGGCGGAACTGCGGGACAAAGCCTGCGTCATCTTCGCCCGGCTCGACAGTACGGCCGATTATGGCCCCACGGCCCAGTCCGTTTCGCAATTCGTCGGCATGCCGACCCATGCCGATGGCCCGACCTATTTCTGGTCGCTGGGCGATGGCATGAACATGCGGATCGACCCCACCGGCGATAAGGACAAACCCATCGCCCGTTTTGAAATCAAGGCTACTGCCCAGGAGAGCGCCGAATGAGCATCCTCGTCGACAAGAACACCAAGGTCATCACCCAGGGGATGACCGGCAACACCGGTACCTTCCACACCCAGCAGGCGCTCGATTACGGCACCAAGATGGTCGCAGGCGTCACGCCCGGCAAAGGCGGCACCGACCACATCGGCCTGCCGCAGTTCAACACCGTGCGCGAAGCCAAGGCTGAAACCGGCGCGACGGCCTCGTGCATCTATGTCCCGCCGCCGTTCGCAGCAGACGCCATCCTCGAGGCGATCGATGCCGAGATGGAACTGATCGTCGCAATCACCGAAGGCATTCCGGTGCTCGACATGGTCAAGGTGAAGGCCGCCCTCACCGGCTCGAAGAGCCGCCTGATCGGCCCGAACTGCCCCGGCGTCCTGACCCCTGAAGAATGCAAGATCGGCATCATGCCCGGCTCCATCTTCAAGAAGGGCAGCGTCGGCGTGGTCTCGCGCTCCGGCACGCTGACCTACGAAGCCGTGCACCAGACCACCATGGTCGGCCTCGGCCAGACAACGGCAGTGGGCATCGGCGGCGATCCGGTCAACGGCACCAACTTCATCGACGTGCTCGACCTCTTCCTCGACGACGACGACACCAAGTCGATCATCATGATCGGCGAAATCGGCGGCAGCGCGGAAGAAGAAGCGGCCGAATTCATCAAGCAGGAAGCTGCCAAGGGCCGCAAGAAGCCGATGGTCGGCTTCATCGCAGGCCGCACGGCGCCACCGGGCCGTCGCATGGGCCATGCCGGTGCTATCGTTTCGGGCGGCCAGGGCGGCGCGGACGACAAGATCGCAGCGATGGAAGACGCGGGCATCCGCGTTTCGCCCTCGCCCAGCGAGCTTGGCACCACGCTCGACGCGATGCTGAAGGAACTCGCCTGATCCACTCAGTGATGCGGAAAGGTTTTCTCCTCCCCGGGAGCCTTCCGCACCGCCGAGGCATTGGCAGTATAGGCCGACAACAGGGTCGGCGCGAAAGGTAGCCCGATGGGTAACGAGAGCCACGATTTCCTGCCCGAAATGGGCGACCAGGAAGGTCCGCAGCAGGGGCCGAGCTGGGGCAACCCGCGCTGGCTGGCCGAAGTGGTCGACAGCGATGCGGACCTCACGGCCGCACTTGATCCCACCCAGATGCGTCTCGCGGTCAAGCAGGCCGCAGAGAAGGCCGGCAAGGCCACCGATCCCAAGGCTATCGAACAGGCGGCCGACGACAGCATCCGCGCCATGCTGCTCGTGCGCCTCTACCGCGTGCGCGGCCACCTGGCTGCCGACCTCGACCCGCTGGGCCTTTCCCATCGCGAAGTGCCGGAAGACCTGACGCTGGAGTGGCATGGCTTCACCGGCCAGGAAGACCGCGAAGTCTTCGTCGGCGGCGTCTTCGGCTTCGACTGGGTCACCGTGCGAGAGCTCTACGACGCCCTGCGCGCCACCTATTGCGGCAATGTCGGCCTCGAATACATGCATATCTCGGACACGGAAGAACGTCGCTTCCTCCAGGACAAGTTCGAGACGCCCGAAGACACGATCCAGTTCACCGAGGAAGGCAAGCGCGCCATCCTTGCAGCGGTCGTGCGCGGCGAGGAATACGAGAAGTTCCTCGGCAAGAAGTACGTCGGCACCAAGCGCTTCGGCCTCGATGGCGGCGAGAGCATGATCCCGGCACTCGAAGCGGTTATCAAGTACGGCGGCCAGCTCGGCGTGCGCGAGATCATTTACGGCATGGCCCACCGCGGCCGCCTCAACGTCCTCGCGAACGTCATGGGCAAGCCCTACAAGGTCATCTTCCACGAATTCTCGGGCGGGTCTTCCAACCCTGACGATGTCGGCGGTTCGGGCGACGTAAAATATCACCTCGGCACCAGCACCGATCGTTCGTTCGACGACATCGACGTGCATATGAGCCTGGTCCCCAACCCCTCGCACCTCGAGGCGGTGAACCCGGTGGTCCTCGGCAAGAGCCGTGCGCAGCAGGCGATCCGCGACGACCTCAAGAAGCACGAACAGGTCCTGCCCGTCCTCCTTCACGGCGATGCCGCCTTCGCGGGCCAGGGCATCGTGTGGGAATGCCTCGGCTTTTCCGGCGTGCGCGGGTACAATACCGGCGGCTGCCTGCACTTCGTCATCAACAACCAGATCGGCTTCACCACCAGCCCACAATTCGCGCGTAGCTCGCCCTACCCGAGCGATGTCGCCAAGGGCGTCCAGGCACCGATCCTCCACGTCAACGGCGACGATCCAGAAGCCGTGACCTTCGCCTGCAAGCTGGCCATCGAATACCGCCAGACCTTCGGGCGCGACATCGTGATCGACATGTGGTGCTATCGCCGCTTCGGCCACAACGAGGGCGACGAGCCCAAGTTCACGCAGCCGCTGATGTACGACGCCATTCGCAATCACCCGCGGGTGAGCGAGCTCTACACCAAGCGCCTCGAAGAAGAAGGCGTCATCGAAAAGGGCTACGCCGACCAGTTGCGCAGCGAATTCGACGCCCATCTCGAGGAAGAGTTCTCCGCGGCCAAGGATTACAAGCCCGACGAGGCCGACTGGTTCGGCGGTCGCTGGGCCGGCATGAACAAGCCTGCCGATCCCGAGGGTGCACGCCGCAACGTAGAAACCGCGATCGAAAAGAAGCTGTTCGACAGCCTCGGCCGCACGCTGACGACCGTCCCCGAAGACGTGACCATCCACAAGACCCTGGGCCGCGTGCTCAAGGCCAAGAAGGAAATGTTCGACAGCGGCACCGGCTTCGACTGGGCCACTGGGGAAGCGCTCGCCTTCGGCAGCCTCGTTACCGAAGGCTTCGGCGTTCGCCTGTCGGGCCAGGATTCGGGACGCGGCACCTTCAGCCAGCGCCACGCCGTCTGGGTCGACCAGAAGGACGAGCGCAAGTACATCCCGCTCACCACCCTGCCCCACGGCAAGTTCGAGGTCTACGACAGCCCGCTGTCGGAATACGGCGTGCTCGGCTTCGAATACGGTTTCGCCATGGCGGATCCGAAAAGCCTGGTGATGTGGGAAGCGCAGTTCGGCGACTTCGCCAACGGCGCGCAGATCATGATCGACCAGTTCATCGCGGCCGGTGAAGTGAAATGGCTGCGTGCGAACGGCCTCGTCCTACTGCTGCCGCACGGCTACGAAGGTCAGGGCCCAGAACATAGCTCCGCGCGGCTCGAACGCTTCCTGCAGCTGTGCGCGAACGACAATATCCAGGTCTGCAACATCACCGACCCGGCGAACTACTTCCATGTGCTGCGCCGCCAGATGCTGCGTTCGTTCCGCAAGCCGCTGGTCATCATGACGCCCAAGTCGCTGCTGCGCCATCCGATGGCCAAGAGCGATGCCGATGGCTTTATGGGCGAAACGCACTTCATGCGGATCAAGTCGGATCTGACCGACATTCCCGACGAGAAGGTGAAGCGCCTCGTCCTGTGTTCGGGCAAGGTCGCTTACGACCTGATGCAGCGCCGCGACGAAGCCGGGGTGGACGATGTGTCCATCGTGCGCATCGAGCAGCTGTATCCCTTCCCCGGCGAACCGCTTGCGGTCCGGATCGAACGGATGAAAAATCTCGAGACCATCGTCTGGTGCCAGGAAGAGCCGAAGAACAACGGCGCCTGGTTCTTCGTCGACCGACTGATCGAGGAAGCGGCGGAAAAGGCCGGCAAGAAGGGCATGCGCCCCTGCTACGCCGGACGCGAAGTCGCCGCCTCGCCCGCCACCGGATATGCCAGCCGCCACAAGGTCCAGCAGGAAGCGCTGGTCAACATCGCGCTCGGCCTGAACGGCGACAATTCCGCCGCCACCAGCAATTGCCCCTGATCGAGGTCGTAAAAGGAACCACCTGACCATGGCCACCGAAGTCAAAGTCCCCACGCTCGGCGAGAGCGTTACCGAAGCCTCCATCGGCGAATTGCTGAAGAACGTCGGCGATGCCGTCGCCGTGGACGAACCGATCGTCAGCCTCGAAACCGACAAGGTCGCGGTCGAGGCACCCTCGCCCGTCGCGGGCGTGATCACCGAATTCAAGGTCGAAGTCGGCGATACCGTCGAAGTCGGCGCGGTTCTCGCAGTGATCGAGGAAGGCGGCGCCCCTGCTGCCAAGGGCGAGGAAGCCGGTCGCGCTGCCGAACAGCGGGAAGAGGGAAAGGAAGAGCGCGCCGAAGCGAGCGCTCCCGCGGCCTCTTCCGACGCATCGCAGACGCTTTCGCCGGCCGTACGTCGCGCGGTTCTTGAACACGGCGTCGATCCTTCGACGATCAAGGGCACCGGCAAGGACGGCCGCCTAACCAAGGAAGACGTGATCGCGGCTGCCAAGGCCAAGAAGGACGGCGGCACGATCGCAGATGCCGCGCCTGCCCAGGCTGCTACTCCGTCGGCTCCGGCGGGCGAGCGCCGCGAGGAACGCGTCAAGATGACGCGCATGCGCCAGACAATCGCCAAGCGCCTCAAGGGCGCGCAGGACAATGCGGCGCTGCTCACCACCTTCAACGATGTCGATATGTCCGCGGTGATCGAGGCCCGTACCAGGTACAAGGACCTCTTCGCCAAGAAGCACGACATCCGTCTCGGCTTCATGGGCTTCTTCGCCAAGGCCGCCTGCCTTGCGCTGAAGGATGTGCCCGCGGTCAACGCCTATATCGAGGGCGACGAGATCGTCTATCACGACTACGTCGACATCTCTGTCGCCGTTTCGGCGCCCAACGGCCTCGTCGTCCCGGTCATCCGTGACGCGCAGGACAAGGGCTTCGCCCGCATCGAGAAGGACATTGCGGACTTCGGCAAGCGCGCCAAGGAAGGCACGCTGACGATGGAAGACATGAAAGGCGGCACCTTCACCATCTCCAACGGCGGCGTGTTCGGCTCGCTCATGTCGACCCCGATCATCAACCCGCCGCAGAGCGCCGTCCTTGGCCTCCACCGCATCGAGGACCGCCCGGTCGTCGTCGACGGCGAAATCGTCATCCGCCCGATGATGTATATCGCCCTGTCCTACGACCACCGCCTGATCGACGGCCGCGAGGCGGTCACCGCACTCAAGATCATCAAGGAAGCGATCGAAGATCCGACCCGGATGCTGATCGACCTCTGAGGAAGAAATCATGGCTGAATACGACTACGACGTCCTCGTCATCGGCGCTGGCCCGGGTGGCTATGTCGCCGCGATCCGCGCAGCGCAGCTGGGCCTGAAGACCGCTTGTGCGGAAAGCCGCGAGACGCTGGGTGGGACCTGCCTCAACGTGGGCTGCATCCCCTCCAAGGCGATGCTGCACGCATCGGAATATTTCGATGCGGCAAGCAATGGCACAATGGCCGAAATGGGTATCGAGGTTTCGCCCAAGCTGAACCTCGACGCGATGCACGCGCAGCGGCGTGACGCGGTAAAAGGCCTCACGGGCGGCATCGAATTCCTGTTCAAGAAGAACAAGGTCGACTGGAAGAAGGGCCATGCCACCTTCCAGGATGCGCACACGGTCAAGGTCGGCGACGAAACGGTCACGGCCAAGAACATCATCATCGCCACGGGCTCTTCGGTCACTCCGCTGCCCGGTGTCGAGGTCGACAACGACAAGCAGATCGTCGTCGATTCCACCGGCGCGCTGGAACTCAAGTCCGTGCCCAAGAAGATGGTCGTCATCGGCGGCGGCGTTATCGGGCTGGAGCTAGGCTCCGTCTGGCGGCGTCTCGGTGCCGAAGTCATCGTGGTGGAATTCCTCGACAAGCTGCTGCCCGGCATGGACGACGATGTCCGCAAGGAAGCAGGCAAGATCTTCAAGAAGCAGGGCATGGAACTGCGCCTCTCGACCAAGGTCACCGGCTGCACCGTGAAGGGCAAGAAGGCCATGCTGACGCTGGAACCGTCTGCTGGCGGTGACGCGGAAACGCTCGAAGCCGATTGCGTGCTGGTGTCGATCGGCCGCAAGCCGAATACCGACGGTCTCGGCCTCGATGCGATCGGCATCGAAACCAACAAGCGCGGCCAGATCGAAGTCGACCACGACTTCCGCACCAAGGTCGACGGTGTCTGGGCCATCGGCGACGTCGTTCCCGGCCCCATGCTCGCCCACAAGGCGGAAGACGAAGGCATCGCCTGTGCAGAGAACGTCGCGGGCCAGACCGGCATCGTGAACCACGATCTCATCCCCGGCGTCGTCTACACCTGGCCCGAATTCGCCGGCGTCGGCCTGACGCAGGACGAAGCGATCGAGAAAATGGGCGGCGACAAGAAAGCCATCAAGGTCGGCAAGTTCCCGATGATGGCCAACAGCCGCGCCAAGACCAACCACGAACCCGAAGGTTTCGTGAAGGTCATCGCGGAAGCCGAAACCGACCGCGTCCTTGGCGTCTGGGCGATTGCCAGCGTCGCGGGCACCATGATTGCCCAGGCGACGCAGGCCATGGAATTCGGCGCGACGTCGGAAGACATCGCCTACACCTGCCACGCGCACCCGACGCACTCCGAAGCGATCAAGGAAGCGGCGATGGGCGTCCAGGGCAAGCCTATCCACATCTGATCAAGAGACTGGAAGGCCACCACTCCAGCGCCCTTGAGCGCTAGGGTGGTGGCCTTTGCCATTTCCGGCTCGCGCGTGCCTCGTGGCCGGGCACTATGAGCAAGGCGATTGCCCCCCTTCCCCTCCTGACATAGTCTGGAGATCGAGGGGAGATTGCATGGCCTATCCGAAACTGACCAAGAAGCCCGGAGCCATCGAAACGGCTGCGAGTATCGCCGCAGGGGAATTGTCCGCGCTCGAGGCTGTCGATGCGGCGATCGCGCGGATCGAGCATCTCGATACGCATATCAATGCGGTGGTGGTCTGCGATTTCGACCGCGCCCGCGAGACCGCGAAGGGCATGGACAAGTCTGAGGCTTCCGACCTTACGCCCCTTTTCGGCGTGCCCATGACCATCAAGGAAAGCTTCGACATTGCGGGCCTTCCGACCACATGGGGCCACGAAGCGCACCGCGACAATATCGCGACGCGTGACTCTGCAGTCGTCCGCAAGCTGAAGGCTGCCGGGGCGATCTTCCTCGGCAAGACGAACGTGCCGCCAGATCTGGCTGACTGGCAATCCAACAACCCCGTATATGGCCGGACCAACAATCCGCACGACCACGACCGCTCACCCGGCGGCTCGTCCGGCGGATCGGCAGCAGCGGTCGCCAGCGGGATGGTGCCCTGCGAGTTCGGAACCGACATCGGGGGTTCCGTGCGCGTACCGGCCCATTTTTGCGGCGTGTGGGGTCATAAATCCAGCTGGGGCATCATCAGCAAGGAGGGGCACGACCATCCTCTCATGGCTGGTCGCGGCGCGCATGACGGCGCGCTCTCGATTGCAGGCCCCCTCGCCCGCAATGCTGCCGATCTCGACCTGCTAACGCGCCTCACCAGCGAACGGCCGCTGGAGCAGCGTCGCAAACCGATTTCGCAAACGCGTTTCCTCGCGCTTGTCGACCACCCGGATTGCGCAAGCGACGAGGCAGTCCGCGGTCCGATCGAAGCAGCCCTTGAGGTACTTCGCAAAGCGGGAGCGTCAGTCGATTTGACCAGCGAACTGCTGCCCGATCTCCGGGCCCAGCATGCAGATTACATGCGCATGCTCAATGTGGCGATGGCACGCGGCGCCCCGGGCAGGAATGGTCAGAGGGCGACCGCCACCGACTGGTTCAACCTCCTCGACATTCAGTATCGCAACGAGCTGGCCTGGGCGAAGCTGTTCGAAACCTACGATTTCGTCCTCGCCCCGCCAGCCCCCGTGCTTGCCGTGCCGCATCGCGATGGAAGGGTCTTCGACGGAGAGATCGAGATCAACGGTGGGACGGTCCCCGGTGCATCCGGACTGTGCTGGGCCGGACTGGCGACCTTCCCTAATCTGCCCTCGACCGTGCTTCCGATCGGCGCGACAGGCAACCTGCCCTGCGGAATGCAGGTGATGGGTCCGCGCTATGCCGATCTTTCCACGATCGCGGCCGCAGAAGCCATCGGGCAGGTGTTGCACTCCTGAGGTGCACGGCCCATTCCGGTCGGCGGACCAGACGGAGGATTTTGTGGGTCAGCAGCAAATGATGCGGCGCTTTGCCAAATGGCACATCTGGCTGGCCTGGCTGGCTGGCGTTCCGATCCTGATGTGGACCGTCACCGGCCTCGTCATGGTAATCAAGCCGATCGAGGAAGTGCGCGGCAACCATTTGCGCTATACGGTCACCGAACGGGCGCTGCCGAGCGACACCGAGATATCCGTCGCCTTGCCTGCCGAGAGCACCCGGCCGGTCCGTTCCGTTACGACGCAGGTGGAACGCGGCGAGACGGTAACGCGGATCACCTACATGGACGGGACAAGCGACAGGTTTCGTGCCGACGGATCCGAAATGGGGCCGATTTCCGAAGTCGAGGCACGCATGATCGTGGCCGAACGCATCAAGGGCGGCGACCGTGTCGCCGACACCGCGCGGTACGATGCCGATAGCGTCCCCTTCGATTTCCGCCGGGAAATGCCGGTCTGGCAAGTCGCCCTGACGGACGGGACACACGTCTATGTCGGAGAACACACGGGTGAGATCGAGGCCGTCCGCACGCAATGGTGGCGCACGTTCGATTTCGTCTGGGGTCTGCACATCATGGACCTCCAGACCCGCGAAGACACCAGCCACCCGATCCTGATCCTGTTCGCGATCCTCGGCGTCCTGGCTTCGCTGCTGGGCTTCGTCCTGATGTTCCGCCGCCGCAAGGCCCGTAAGGTCTAGGCAAGGTGAACGAGGAAATCCTCACGCCTGTGCTCGACTGGCTGGATGTCGCCGGAGTGGCGATCTTTGCCCTGACCGGGGCCCTGGTCGCGGCCAAGGAAAAGCAGACGCTGGTCACCCTGACGTTTTTCGCCCTGATCACCGGGGTCGGCGGAGGCACGATCCGCGACCTGCTGATCGGCGCGCCGGTGTTCTGGATGGTCGACCCCTGGGTGTCGGCCACCTGCCTCGGCATCGCCTTGTTCGCCTGGTTCACGCCCACGCGCTGGTGGGAGGGCCGGTTCCTGTCGATCGCCGACGGGATGGGCCTCGCCGCCTATGCCGTCCTCGGCACGGCCAAGGCGCTGCAATACGGCGTCCCGCCCGTCCCTGCAGCATTGATGGGAGTAATTACCGGCTGCGTCGGCGGGATAATCCGCGATGTGCTTGCCGGAAGGCCCTCGATCCTGATGCGGCCGGAGCTTTACGTCACCGCCGCAGCCCTGTCCTCGAGCCTGACCGTGGTCGGAGCGCTGGTCGGGCTGGAGGACTGGTACGTATGGATCGGCGCGGCGCTGGCCGGATTTGGCCTTCGCCTCGCCGCCATCCTGTTCAATCTAGCCCTGCCCTCCTACGACGAGCGCGTGGCGAGCAAGGACTAGTCGTCAGACCGGATCGCCGGGATAGACGGGGCGATTGTCTTCGTCCTCGCCCTCGATCGGGCCGCCGGGATAGGCCGGTTGGGTCCCTTCGACGACGGCATCTTCCGTGTCCGAAACCATCGCAGTCCGACCATCGGCCTTTTGCCTCTCGGCAGCATAGCGCGCATCGTCCCACTGGTTGTCTTCGGTGACTGCTGCATAGCCGTCATCGTCGCGATCTTCGTCGCCCTGCCAATTGCCGGACTGCCCGAAATCCACGTTCCGGACCCGGCCATCGTTGCCGATTTCGCAGGAGAATCCTGCGCCGCTCGAAAGCGTGCCGCTGATCTGCCAACCGCGAGCGGTGCGATCTGCGCGGTCCACGGTCTCGACGCGTTCGTCACGATCCACCGCATCGACGCACATGCTTACGGCGCGGTCGATACCGCGGCCATCGTCCCAGCGCGCATCGTCGCGGCGATCATCGCGATAGTCGCGGTCGCGATAGCGGCGGTCGTCGCTACGTTTCGTATTGTTGGCGATGGCGGCGATGCCACCGATGATCAGGACACCAGTCAGCACGTCGCCCAGGCTCGGGCCACGGTGGTGACGATAGTGACGGTAACGGCGGTGCCGATGGTTTTCATAAGTCTGATCGGCGGAATCGTAGCTGGTGACGCCTGCCGGTTTTGCCGACGTTGCCGAGACCTGCGGGATGGATGCCGCGGCGACGGGCGATACCCCGATGGAAGCGGTCGCGAGAACGGCAGGCGCGAGGGCCCAAGTGTGCAATTTCTTCATGCAAAACTTCCTCTGCCTTCGCGCCCCCACCTGGCGCAAGGAATGACGATGCGACCGGTGCCATATCCCAGCTTTAGCACGGCTGAACCGGACACAAAAAAAACGGCCCGAACCGCAAGGTCCGGGCCGCTGGTGGATTGGTCGGGGATTAGCGGAGACCGCGAATGCCCTTGAAGTCGACGTGGCTCACACGGCCACGCTCGATGTAGCAGGTGAACTTGCCGTTATCTCCGCCGCGGTAGCGACGACGGTCGTCGCGATCATAGCGGTCGTAGCGATCGTAATTGCCCCAGCGACCGCCGCGTTGGCCATCGACGACGATCCGGCCCTTGACCTTCCAGCCATAGCGGGTGTCGTCGACATCGCGGATGTCGGTGACCTGGGCGTAGCGATAGCCATAGCGGCGCGCGTCCTGCTTGGCGGCGCGAACACAGCGCTCCACTGCGGCGCGCGGATTGCCGCGGTTGCGATAAGCGTTGCGGCGGTAGTCACGACCGTCGCGGTAGTAACGTCCATCGCGGTAATAGCGTCCGTCACGGTAATAGTCGCGGTCGCGCTTGGCAGAATTGGCGATGGCGGCAATGCCGCCGATGATGACTGCGCCGGCGATCACGTCGCCGACGGAGATACCATCGTCGCGGTCGCGGGCCTGGGCCGGAGTTGCGGTGGCCAGCGCCATGGCGCCGACTGCAGCTGTTGCGATCCCACCCTTCGCAATGTTCTTGGTAATCTTGGTCATGTGAGGTTCTCCTCATCTCTACCCAGGCGGGATTGCCTCGGTTGAATGAGGTTCTAGGCGAGTCGCACTGAGGTGAGCCTGAATCCCGATTGCAGGCGGCGTTCAGGAAACTCAATCTTTTCCTGAATGTCTATTTCTCAAGCGATTCAAGGACATCACGCGTAAAAGCCGCGATATCGAAGCGTGATCCGCTGGGGTCCTCTCCCCTTCTCACGATGACAACATTAAGGCTCGGGACGATCACGACATACTGGCCGCGGTTACCCATCGCAGCGAAGGTGTCGGAAGGAACGCCGTCCGATTTGTTGAACAGCCAGAAGCCCGCACCATAGCCGAACGGGCCGTCGGGCTGCGGCCCTGAGGGCGAAGAGACGTATTCGTCCCATCCTGCGGGCAGGATGCGGCTGCCATCCGGACCGACGCCTCCATCGAGATATAGCTGTCCGAGACGCGCCAGATCCTTAGGACTGGACCATACCTGACTGGAGAGAATGTACCCTCCCGAATAGTCTCGAGACGGGCGTTTTGCCATGGCGTCCAGCATCGACTGGATATCGACTTCATCCGTCCACTGGGAAGGACGCGCAAGGAGCGCCGCACCCCAGTCCTTCTCCGGAATGGTGTCGCTCATCCGCAACTTCCCAAGCAGCTGCTCGGGAAGAAAGCTGGACTTGTGAAACACGGCCCGTTCCACAGCCATGAGCGTATCATTATTTGCATAGCGGAATACCGAGCCGGGCGGGTGCAGCAACGGCCAATGTGCTGCCCGCTCGGCAACCGTGGCGCCTCCGAAATAGGTCGGATCGGTTCGATTGCCCGCAGTGTCGGAATAGCGTCCCGACGCCATGCGAAGCAGGTGATCGAAAGTGATGGCCCGCCTTGGATCGTCGGAATTGAGGCCGAGACCTGCACTATCGTGCATGTCGAGATCACCGCGATTTACCAAAGCACCAAGGTAGGTCGCGGCTATGCTCTTCGCCACGGACCAAGTGCGCTGCGGCGTGTCTTCGTCGAAGCCTTCGGCAAACCGGGCGAAGAGCGGACGACCCTCTTTGGAAATAAGGACAGCGGTTGTGCGGGTGCCCGGACCATAGGCGTCGCCAAAGGCCCCATCCTGGACATTGCGCGGCAATGTATCGGTCGGATAGCGTCTATCGCGCTCCCTGAATTTCGGCGGCTGATAGTCGGCGCTTGTCTCATCTTCGGGGATCGCAATCCCGATCGGCCCGAGCGTACAGCCAGCCCCGAACGAACGGGCGATGCGCGGCGGCATATCCTGTGCCCATTCAACCTCGACATGCATCACGCGTTCGCCGTCCGCCCGGCGGTGGATCTCGTAGGGAAGCTCGCTTACCAAACCAGCGAGTGGCTGCTGGATACCTGCGAGCTCCCATTCCAGGACGCTCTGTGCAGTCCTGTTTTGCCGCGCGTTTTCGGCGCTGCTGATCGCACTGCAAAGCATGAGCGCCTTGTATCCCGCCGCAAGGGCACGGTCGTACCGGGCGTCGAGTTCGTCCTGTGTGGTCGATTGCGCGGCAAGCGGTGTCGCGGCGAGGAGTGCGGTAGCGGCAAGGGCTTTCCTGATCATTCCCGCCTTGTGGCACGACTTGCCTTGCGCGCAAAACAAAAGGGCCGGAGGATCGCTCCCCCGGCCCTTCGTTGTTCTTGAGGCAGTCGCGCTTACGCGTCTTCCATTTCCTCGTCGCCCATGACCGGACCGCTGTCCTGGCCCTTGGCGTCGACGTCGCGGTCGACCAGCTCGATCACGGCCATCTGCGCGGCGTCGCTGCCACGATAGCCGGCCTTGATCACGCGGCTGTAACCGCCTTCACGATCGGCATAACGCTCTGCCAGAACGTCGAACAGCTTCTTCAGCTGCGTTTCGTCCTGCAGGCGAGCCATCGCAAGGCGACGGTTCGAAAGGCCGCCACGCTTTGCTAGCGTGATCAGCTTTTCGATGTAGGGGCGCATTTCCTTCGCCTTGGGCAGCGTGGTCATGATCTGCTCGTGCTTGATCAGCGCAGCAGCCATGTTGCGCAACATTGCGTGACGGTGACCCGTCTTGCGCTGCAGCTTGCGGCCGGAAATCTTGTGACGCATTTTCTAGTCCTTCGTTCGTAGGGGGCCCGTATGAGGTAGCCCGAAACAGGCCGGAAGACGGGGTCCGGCCTATGCCCCTTGAGATAGATTAGCCGAGCAGCTCTTGTTCGAGCTTCTTGGCCATTTCCTCGATGTTTTCCGGCGGCCAGCCAGGGATGTCCATGCCGAGGCGCAGGCCCATCGAGCTCAGGACTTCCTTGATCTCGTTGAGCGACTTGCGGCCGAAGTTCGGCGTACGGAGCATCTCGGCCTCGGTCTTCTGGACCAGGTCGCCGATGTAGATGATGTTGTCGTTCTTAAGGCAGTTTGCCGAACGAACCGACAGTTCCAGCTCGTCGACCTTCTTGAGAAGGTAACGGTTGAGCTGGTTGGTGTCGCTTTCCTGCGGCTCTGCAGCCTGGCCGATCATCGCCGAAGTCGGCTGCGGGATGCCGTCTTCGAAGTGGACGAACAGGGTCAGCTGGTCCTGGAGGATGCGCGCGGCATAGGCCACGGCGTCTTCCGGAGTGACGGTGCCGTCGGTTTCGATGGTCAGCGACAGCTTGTCGTAGTCCAGTTCCTGGCCCACGCGCGCGTTGTCGACCTTGTAGCTGACTTGGCGAACCGGCGAATACAGGCTGTCGACCGGGATGAGACCGATCGGCGCGTCGGCCGGGCGGTTCATCACGGCAGGGCGATAGCCTTTGCCCGTGTCGGCGGTCAGTTCCATGTTCAGCGTCGCACCTTCGTCGAGGTGGCAGATCACGAGGTCCTTGTTCATGACCTCGATGTCGCCGGAAACGGCGATGTCGCCAGCCTTCACTTCGCCCGGACCGGTGGCCGAGAGCTGAAGACGCTTGGTGCCTTCACCTTCCATCTTGAGCGCGATCTGCTTCACGTTCAGGACGATGTCGGTGACGTCCTCGCGCACGCCTGCGAGCGAGGAGAATTCATGCAGCACGTTCTCGATCTTGATCGAGGTGATGGCCGCGCCCTGGAGCGAGGACAGCAGCACGCGACGCAGAGCGTTGCCGAGCGTCAGGCCGAAGCCACGCTCGAGCGGTTCGGCAACGAAGGTCGCCTTACGCTTCTTGTCGCCACCGTCCTTGATGTCGAGGGTGTTGGGTTTCTTGAGTTCCTGCCAGTTCTTGATGTTGACGGACATGGATTTCCCCTGGTGTGGATGCGGGCAGGACCGGAGCTCTCAGTGAGCGTCCGGTCCGTGAAGATTGTCGGCGGCCCGTTGCCGGACCGCCAGGCAGGTACGGATCAGACGCGACGACGCTTGGACGGCCGCACACCATTGTGCGGGATCGGCGTTACGTCGCGGATCGAAGTGATCGTGAAGCCTACAGCTGCAAGACCGCGAAGCGCGCTCTCACGACCCGAACCCGGGCCCTTCACTTCGACTTCGAGGGTGCGCACACCATGCTCGGCAGCTTTCTTGCCGGCATCGTCTGCTGCGACCTGGGCAGCATAGGGAGTCGACTTGCGGCTGCCCTTGAAGCCCATCATCCCGGCGCTGGACCAGCTGATAGCATTGCCCTGTGCGTCGGTGATGGTGATCATCGTGTTGTTAAAGCTGGCGTTGATGTGCGCAACGCCGCTGGAAATGTTCTTTTTGTCGCGGCGCCTAACGCGGCCGGGTTCGCGTGCCATGATGTTACTTCCTTACATATTCTCAAGAAGGGAAAAGCGCTGGGTGGACCCAGGCTTACTTCTTCTTGCCGGCGATCGGCTTGGCCTTGCCCTTGCGGGTACGGGCGTTGGTGTGAGTGCGCTGGCCGCGAACGGGCAGGCCGGCACGGTGACGAAGACCGCGATAGGAACGCAGGTCCATCAGGCGCTTGATGTTCATCGCGGTGTTGCGACGAAGATCGCCTTCGACCATGTGCTCTTCGTCGATCGTTTCGCGAACGCGCAGGATTTCCTCGTCGGAAAGGTCCTGGACGCGGCGAGCGTGATCGATGCCGAGCTTGTCGGCGATCTCAACAGCCTTGGTACGGCCGATTCCGTGAATATAGGTGAGCGCGATGATAACGCGCTTGTTGGTGGGGATATTTACCCCGGCAATACGAGCCACTTAATTCTCCATGCTCCACAGGGTCCTTTAAAGCGGGACCCTATCTCAACGCCTTGTTTCCATTGACACAACCGGTCGTTCTTCACGCAAAAAGCCCGGATGGCGTGCTTACAGCTCCCGCCTGCCGGACTCACCGAAAGTGTCGAATGAAACGCGCGCTTAGGCGGATTCGCCGCTGAGGTCAACAGCCCGCGCACGCAAACGACGAGGCCACCGATGTAGGAGGCCTTCCGTCTATTACAACACCGTCATAACGGGTGGAGGCAGCTGCGTCAAAATTCAGTCGGCCAGAGCGTCTACCTGATCCCCGACACTGGCTTCCTCGGCCGGTTGATCTTCGTCCTCCTGGTCCGGCGTTTCGCCCGCGGCTTCCGCTTCATCACCATCCAGTGCACCGAGGTGATCGCGCAATCCTAACAATTGCTGGTTCATCACCCCGTCGACAGCCTTGGATATCTGGCCGATCTCGAAACCCATCGGCCCACCGACATTGTATTCCCAGTCGATCCGCGTGCCGCCGTCAATTTCGGAGAGTGTGACAGTCAGGACCCCGGTCGCAGGGACAGCCTGCAGCGGGCCCAGCCCTCCGCGTAGACGCAGCGCCCGATCCGGCACGGCCTGCACCACGATTGCATGCTGCGCACTGCCATCGAGGGGAATGTCGCCCTCGCCCGGGATCTTCTCGCAGAAGCACCCGCCTGCGCTCGGCACCAGCGTCATGTTCGCAGCATCGGCCGACCAGGTGTGCGCGTCGTTCCACCAGTCGGAAGGCTTGATCAAGGCAAGCCAGGCTTCACGCGGGGTTGCCGCAACCCGCGCCGACGCCTTGGTCACGAAGCCGCTCTCGCTTGTCGCGACGATCTCTGCGCTCGCCGGCACCGCGAGTGTCGCGAGACCGATGGCAGCAAGGGTTGCATGAAAACGCAGCATTCGTCTCTCCCGGATCATTCGGGCGAGTTGTATGAGTGCGGAGGATATTTGGAAAGGGCAGTTCGCACCGCCCTCCCCCTTCCTCAGGTCAGGATCGCGTCGATCGCGTGGGTGACGTCATCGATGACACCCATGCCGTCGACCCGGCTGACGATTCCGCGCTCTTCGTAGCCAGGCAGGATCGGAGCGGTCTCGCTGCGATAAACCTGCATGCGGTGACGCACGGTTTCCTCATTATCGTCGGGACGACGCTTGAACTCGGTCGAACCGCACTGGTCGCAGACACCTTCCACCTTGGGCTGCTTGAAGGTGTCGTGATAGCCCGCGCCGCAATTGGCGCAGGTAAAGCGACCGGTAATACGCTCGACCAGCGCATCCTCGTTCACTTCGAGTTCGATGACATGGTCGAGGCTGCGGCCATGCTTGGCGAGGATTTCGTCGAGCTGTTCAGCCTGCGCTGCCGTGCGCGGATAGCCGTCGAAGATGGCACCGGTCTCCGGGCCCATGTCGGTAAGCTTGGCATCGATCATGGCGGAAACGATGTCGTCCGAGACAAGGCTGCCGGAGTCCATGATGTCCGCGACCTTGCGACCGAGTTCGGTATCCGCCTTGCGCGTTTCGCGAAGCATGTCGCCGGTGGACAGCTGCATCATGCCATGATGCTCGACCAGGCGCTGTGCCTGCGTGCCCTTGCCTGCGCCCGGAGGGCCGAGAAGAATTATATCCATCGCGTGACGTCCCTTTCGCCTTCGCTCATGCCTTAACGAAGGCGCCCCTTCAACTTGGCCTTTTTGATGAGATCGCCGTACTGGTGTGCCAGCAGGTGCGACTGGATCTGGCTGATCGTATCGACGGTCACGTTCACGACGATCAGCAGGCTGGTTCCCCCAAGGAACAGCGGGATACCGGTCTGGGCGATCATGTATTCGGGCACCACGCAGACGAACGTCAGGTAGATGGCGCCGATCACGGTGATGCGCGTGAGAACGTAGTCGAGATACTGCTCGGTGCGCTTACCCGGACGGATGCCCGGGATGAAGCCGCCGTTTTTCTTCAGGTTCTCTGCGGTCTCTTCCGGATTGAAGACGACTGCGGTGTAGAAGAAGCAGAAGAAGATGATGCCGAGGCCGTACAGCGTCATGTAGAGCGGCTGGCCGTGCTGGAGGTATTGCAGAACCGTCTGCACCCCGCCGCCGAAGCTGCTTTCCGTGTCCAGCGAGTTACCGGCAAACTGCGTGATCGTCAGCGGCAGCAGAAGCAGCGAGCTGGCGAAGATCGGCGGAATGACGCCGGCAGTGTTGAGCTTGAGCGGAAGGTGCGAACGATCCGCCTGCATCCCGCCGCGCTGGGTTGCACGCTTGGGATACTGGATAAGCAGGCGGCGCTGGGCACGCTCGAAGAAGCTGATCAGGAGGATCAGGCCGACAACCATCACGATGAAGCCGAGCAGGATGCCGGTGGCGATCGAACCTTCGCTGTAACCGGTCGCCATGTTCGACACGAAGGTCGGGAACTGAGCGACGATGCCGGCCATGATGATCAGCGAAACGCCGTTGCCGATACCGCGACTGGTGATCTGTTCACCCAGCCACAGCAGGAACATCGTGCCGCCGACAAGGCTGATCACCGCGCCGACACGGAACATGTAGCCCGGGTCCACGACTGCGGCGATACCTTCGGAGGCACCGAAGCTTTCCAGTCCGGCGGCGAGGAACCAGCCCTGCACCGTGCAGAGCAGCACAGTACCGTAGCGGGTATACTGGTTGAGTTTCTGCCGTCCGACCGTGCCTTCCTTCTTGAGGGCAGCGAGCGTGGGATGCAGGGCCGAAGCCATCTGCACGACGATCGAGGCGGTAATGTATGGCATGACGCCGAGCGCGATGAGGCTCATCCGCTCCAGGCTGCCGCCCGTGAACATGTTGAACATGTCGATGATGCCACCCTGAGTGACATCGGCCAATTGCGTCAGTGCGCGGGCGTTGATGCCCGGCAGCGGAACGAAGCTCAGGAAACGGAAAACGATCAGCGCGCCGATCGTGAACCAGATGCGCTGCTTGAGCTCAGTGGCCTTGGAGAAATTGGCGAGACTTATGTTGCTCGCGAAACTGTCGGCGCTTGATGCCATTGGTCGTCTTCGATCCTAGCTTGTCGCCGGCCCGTCCCGGCGCTGACCGGACAGATAGGGAGCGGAAGGCCGATTGTCGAACCCCCGCTCCCTTATTTCCATCGATTACTTTGCCTTCTTGGCCTTGTTGGCCTCGGTGCGAGCAGCCTTCTTCTCGTGCTCGGGCTGCGCCTTGGGCAGCACTTCAACCGAACCACCGGCCTTCTCGACGGCTTCGATCGCGCCCTTCGAGGCACCGGCAACGACGAACTTCGCCTTTGCCTTGATCTCACCCTTGCCGAGCAGGCGGACGCCGTCCTTGCCGCCGCGTGCGAGGCCTGCGGCCTTCAGCGCTGCGTGGTCGATGTCCTTCTTGGCGTCGAGCTTCTTGGCGTCGATGAACTTCTGGACCATGCCCAGGTTCACTTCGGCGTAGTCCTTGCCGAACGGGTTGTTGAACCCGCGCTTCGGCAGGCGCATGTGAAGGGGCATCTGGCCGCCTTCGAAGCCCTTGATGGCAACACCCGAACGGCTCTTCTGACCCTTCTGGCCACGGCCAGCGGTCTTGCCCTTGCCCGAACCGATGCCACGGCCGACACGGATGCGCTCCTTGCGGGCGCCGGGGTTGTCACGGATGTCGTTGAGTTTGATAGTCATGTCTTGCACTCGCTTTCGCTTTTGTTCGCGCTGAAAAATGGAAGCGGCCCGCTATCGCAGCAGGCCGCTCCCGTCAAATTGTTCCGTCGACTGATTAGTCGACGATCTCGACAAGATGCGGGACCTTGGCGACGGCACCACGCACTTCGGGAGTGTCCTGGCGCTCGACGACCTTGTGCATCTTGTTCAGGCCAAGACCGATGAGGATCTTGCGCTGCCCTTCCGGACGGCGGATCGGCGAACCGATCTGCTTGAGCTTGATGGTTTTAGCCCCATCATTTTTCTTAGCGGCCATCATTCTTACTCCGCGATAGCGGCGGCGTCGGCTTCAGCCTCTGCCTCCGATGCACCACCGCGACCAAGCAGGTCAGCGACCTTCTTGCCGCGACGCTGGGCAACCGACTTCGGCGAAGTCTGGTCGGTCAGCGCGTCGAACGTGGCGCGGATCATGTTGTAGGGGTTCGAGGTGCCGACCGACTTGGTCACCACGTCTGCAACGCCCAGGCTTTCGAAGACGGCACGCATCGGACCACCGGCGATGATACCGGTACCCGGAGGCGCCGTACGCACGGTTACCTTGCCGGCACCGAAGCGACCGTTGCCGTCGTGATGGAGGGTGCGACCTTCCTTCAGCGGGACACGGATCATCTTCTTGCGAGCAGCGGCAGTCGCCTTCTGGATCGCTTCCGGCACTTCGCGGGCCTTGCCCTTGCCGAAGCCGACACGGCCCGAGCCGTCACCCACGACTACGAGAGCAGCGAAACCGAAGCGCTTACCGCCCTTCACCGTCTTGCTGACGCGGTTGATGTGGACGAGCTTCTCGATGATGCCATCGTCTTCTTCTTCGCGACGACCGCCACGGCGGTTGTCACGGCCACCACGGCCACGGCCGCGATCGTTGCCACCGCGGCCACCGCCACGGTTGCCACGTCCGCGCGGCTGACCTTCAGCACCCTGTGCAGGGTCCTGGTTGGCAGCAGCTTCCGAAGGCGTATCGGCAATAGCCGGCTCTTCGTTGGTCACAGCGGTTTCGGTTTCTGCCGTCACGACCTTTTCTTCGGTCTTTTCTTCGGTCTTGTTTTCATCAGCCATGATCAGAACTCCAGCCCGCCTTCACGGGCGGCGTCGGCCAGCGCTTTCACGCGGCCATGGAACAGGAAACCACCGCGGTCGAAAACGACGTTGGTGACGCCAGCCTTCTTTGCAGCAGCGGCGATGTCGGAGCCGACCTTCTTGGCGGCGTCGACATTGGCACCCGAGCCCTTCACGCCCAGCGTCGAGGCAGCGGCAACGGTCTTGCCTGCAGCGTCGTCGATGATCTGCGCGTAAATGTGCTTACCGGTGCGATGGACCGACAGGCGCGGCTTGCCACCAGCGCGGCTGCGAAGCGCAGTGCGCACACGGCGGCGGCGGCGTTCGAAAAGGGAAAGCTTTGCCATCTTACTTCTTCTTCCCTTCCTTGCGGAAGATATACTCGCCGCGGTACTTGATGCCCTTGCCCTTGTACGGCTCGGGCTTGCGCCACTTGCGGACGTTGGCCGCAAACTGGCCCACGGCCTGCTTGTCACTACCGCTGATTTCGACGGTGGTCTGGTCCGGGGTCTTCACCTCGATACCTTCCGGAACATCGAGGTCGACGTCGTGCGAGAAGCCGAGCTGAAGCTTGAGCTTCTTGCCCTGCGCCTGTGCACGGTAACCGACGCCGTTGATCTCGAGGACCTTGGTGAAACCTTCGGTAACGCCTTCGACCAGGTTTGACACCAGCGTGCGCTGCATACCCCAGTGGTTGCGAGCGGCGCGCGTGTCGTTGGCCGGCTTGACCGAGATCTCGCCGTCTTCCAGCTTGTACTCGACCAGATCGGACATGCCCATGGAAAGGGTGCCCTTGGGACCCTTAACACTCAGCGTGCCGTCTTCGATCTTGGCCTCGACCCCGCTCGGGATCGCGACGGGTTTTTTACCGATGCGGCTCATCAGAATACCTCCGCGAGCACTTCGCCACCGACGTTGTCGGCACGTGCTTCGGCGTCCGAGAGCACGCCCTTCGGCGTCGAGACGATGGTGATGCCAAGGCCGTTGCGGACGACGGGGAGTTCTTTCGAACCCGCATAGACGCGGCGGCCGGGCTTGGAGACGCGGGCGACGTGCTTGATAGCCGGTTCGCCTTCGAAATACTTCAGTTCGATCCGCAGCGCGGGGTGCTTGCCGCTGTCGTCTGCAGAGTAGCCACGGATGTAGCCTTCGCGCTGCAGCACTTCGAGGACGTTTGCACGCAGCTTGCTGGCGGGCGAAAGGACGCTGTCCTTCTTCGCCTGCTGGCCGTTGCGGATGCGGGTGAGCATATCACCCAGGGGATCGGTCATAGCCATCTATCGATTCCTCACCAGCTCGACTTGGTCAGGCCCGGGATCAGGCCCTTGTTGCCGAGGTCGCGCAGTTCGATACGGTTAAGGCCGAACTTGCGGTAATAGCCGCGCGGGCGGCCGGTGGTGGAGCAGCGGTTGCGCACCCGGGTTGGGTTCGCATTACGCGGCAGTTCAGCCATCTTGAGGCGCGCGATCAGTCGCTCGCCCTCATCGAGGCTCTCGTCGTCTGCGATCGCCTTCAGCTTTGCGAACTTATCCGCATACTGCTTGACGAGCTTCTTGCGACGCTCGTTCTTGTTGATCGAACTCAGTTTCGCCATTGGACTTAAGTTCCTTCCTTATCTCTCGATCGGAAGGCGGCTCACGCCGCCTCCTTCTCTTCCGACTTTTCAGCCGGGAACGGGAAACCGAACAGACGCAGCAGTTCGCGCGCTTCTTCGTCGGTCTTCGCCGTGGTGGTTACGATGATATCCATGCCCCGGACCTTGTCGATCTGGTCGTAGCTGATCTCGGGAAAGATGATCTGTTCTTTGAGGCCCATTGCATAGTTGCCGCGACCGTCGAACGACTTGGCGTTGAGGCCACGGAAGTCGCGGATACGGGGCATTGCGATGGTCACAAGGCGATCCAGGAATTCGTACATGCGCTCACGACGAAGGGTGACCTTCGCGCCGATCGGCATGCCTTCACGCAGCTTGAACTGCGCGATCGACTTCTTGGCCTTGGTGATAACCGGCTTCTGGCCGGCGATCAGTGCCATTTCTTCGGCTGCAGTCTGGACCTTCTTCTTATCCTGGCTGGCTTCGCCCACACCCATGTTGAGCGTGATCTTTTCCAGCTTCGGAACTTCGAGACGGTTCTTGTAGCCAAACTTCTCGGTCATCGCCTTGACGATCTGGTCGTCGTAGCGCTGCTTCATACGAGGCGTATAATCAGCCATCGATGGTCTCCCCGGACTTGACGGCGACGCGCACCTTCTTGCCGTCCTTTTCTTCGAAACGGACGCGGGTGGGCTTGCCATCCTTGGGATCAGCAACAGCAACCTTCGAGATCGGCATCGGTGCTTCGAAGCGGTCGATGCCACCCTGCGGGTTCTGCTGGGTCGGCTTGCGGTGACGGGCTGCGATGTTCACGCCTTCGACGACGATCTTGCCGTCCTTGGGGTTCACTTTCGAAACCGTACCGGTCTTGCCCTTGTCCTTGCCGGACAGGACGACGACGGTGTCACCCTTCTTGATCTTTGCGGACGCCATTACAGCACCTCCGGAGCAAGCGAGATGATCTTCATGAAGCCGCGGCCACGCAGTTCGCGTACCACCGGCCCGAAGATACGGGTGCCGATCGGTTCTTCGTTCTTGTTGACGAGAACCGCGGCGTTGCTGTCGAAGCGGATCACGCTGCCGTCGGGGCGGCGTACGTCCTTCTTCGTGCGCACGATGACAGCGCGATGGACATCGCCCTTCTTCACCTTCGTGCGCGGCTGGGCTTCCTTAACGGAAACCACGATCACGTCGCCGACGGACGCGGTGCGGCGCTTGGAGCCGCCCAGTACCTTGATGCACTGGACGCGCTTTGCGCCGCTGTTGTCCGCGACGTCGAGATTGGATTGCATCTGGATCATCGATCCGGTTCCTTCTCTTGGCTTGCCGGGACGATTGCCCGGCAGTTCCTAACGTCTAACTCAGTTGCCTGCGGCTTCGACTTCGAGGTCAGCCTCGACAGCCTGCGTTCCGCCTGCCGTTACCCGGTCCTTGACCATCCAGGTCTTTGTCTTCGAGATCGGCTTGGTCTCTTCGATGCGCACGACGTCGCCGAGCTGGTACTCGTTCTTCTCGTCATGTGCGTGGTACTTCTTCGAGCGACGGATGATCTTCCCGTAGAGGGGGTGCTTCACCTTACGCTCGACCAGTACGGTCACGGTTTTGTCGGTCTTGTCGGAGGTGACGGTCCCGATCAGAATACGCTTGGGCATGGTCTACTCCTTAAGCCTTGGCAGCGGCGCTGGCGCGCTCGGTCTGCAGCGTCTTGATCTTGGCGATCGAGCGGCGGACTTCGCGGATGCGGGCGGGCGCTTCGAGCTGGTTCGTCGCAGCCTGGAAACGCAGGTTGAACTGCTCACGCTTCAGGTTGGTCAGTTCCTCTGCCAGCTGGTCGTCGCTCTTCTGGCGCAGATCTTCGATCTTGCTCATCATTCGCCTCCCAGGTGCGAGGAGTCACCCAGACGGGCAACAACCTTGGTCTTTACCGGCAGCTTCATCGCTGCGCGGCTGAACGCTTCGGCGGCCAGCGGGCCGGCAACGCCGTCGAGTTCGAACAGAATACGGCCCGGCTTCACGCGAGCGGCCCAGTATTCGACGGAGCCCTTACCCTTACCCTGACGGACTTCGGCAGGCTTCTTCGACACCGGCACATCGGGGAAGACGCGGATCCAGAGACGGCCCTGACGCTTGATGTGACGCGTGATCGCACGACGCGCAGCTTCGATCTGGCGTGCGGTGATGCGCTCGGGCTCGAGGGCCTTGAGGCCGTACGAGCCGAAGTTCAGCGTGGTTCCGCCCTTGGCGTTGCCATGGATCTTGCCCTTGAACGCCTTGCGGTACTTGGTTTTCTTCGGTTGCAGCATGGTTCTTTCCTAATCCTGCAATCAGCGAGCCGGACGGACGCCGGACGTCTGCGATTCCATCATGAGACGGTCCTGCGCGGTCGGGTCATGGCCGAGGATCTCACCCTTGAAGACCCACACCTTGATGCCGATGATGCCGTAAGCGGTAAGCGCTTCGGCTTCAGCGTAATCGATGTTGGCGCGCAGCGTGTGCAGCGGCACGCGGCCTTCGCGATACTGTTCGACACGTGCGATTTCTGCACCGCCAAGACGGCCGCCACACATGATCTTGATGCCTTCGGCACCAAGGCGCATGGCCGACTGCATGGCGCGCTTCATCGCGCGGCGGAAAGCGACACGGCGGATCAGCTGATCGGCAATGCCCTGGGCGACGAGCTTCGCATCGACTTCCGGCTTGCGGATCTCGACGATGTTCAGCTTCACTTCGCTTTCGGTCATCTGCGACAGCTTGGCGCGCAGCTTTTCGATGTCCGCGCCCTTCTTGCCGATGATGACGCCGGGACGCGCAGCATAGATCGAAACGCGGCACAGCTTGGCCGGACGCTCGATCACAACCTTCGAGATGGCAGCCTGAGCGGCGTTCTCGAGGATGTACTTGCGGATCTCGATGTCTTCGCTCAGCAGCTTCGCATAGTCGCGCCCTTCGGCGTACCAGCGGCTGTCCCAGGTGCGGTTGATCTGCAGGCGCAGACCGATCGGATTGCTCTTATGGCCCATCTTACGCCTCTTCCTGCTCGCGAACGACGATACGGAGGCGGCTGAACGGCTTCAGGATGCGCGTCGACTTGCCGCGACCACGGGTGTGGAAACGCTTCATCGTGATCGACTTGCCTACCGAAGCCTCGGCTACGACCAGCGAGTCGACGTCGAGGTTGTGGTTGTTTTCCGCGTTGGCGATCGCCGAGGCGAGAACCTTCGTGGCATCCTTGGCCATCGCCTTCTTGGAGAAGGCCAGGATGTTGAGGGCCTCTTCGGCCTTCTTGCCGCGGATGAGCTCGGCAACGAGGTTCAGCTTCTGCGCGGAACCACGGATGGTGGTGCCTACTGCCAGAGCCTCGTTGTCGGCGACGCGACGGGGAGCTTTCTGCTTGCTCATCAGCGCTTACCCTTCTTGTCGGCAGCGTGACCCGGGAACGTGCGCGTGGGCGCGAATTCACCAAGCTTGTGGCCGACCATTTCTTCCGAAACGGCTACGGGGATGAACTTGTTGCCGTTGTACACGTTGAACGTGAGACCGACGAACTGGGGCAGGATGGTGCTGCGGCGCGACCAGGTCTTGATCGGCTTGGCATTGCTTGCGTCCTGAGCCTCTTCGGCCTTCTTCAGAAGGCTGAGTTCGACGAACGGACCTTTCCAGACGGAACGAGCCATGTCGGATTACCTCTTCTTCTTCGCGTGACGCGAACGGATAATGAACTTGTCCGTCTGCTTGTTCTTGCGGGTGCGGGCGCCCTTGGTCGGCTTACCCCACGGAGTGACGGGATGACGGCCACCGCTGGTGCGGCCTTCACCACCACCGTGCGGGTGATCGACCGGGTTCTTGGCGACACCGCGCGTCAGCGGCTTGATGCCCATCCAGCGACGACGACCGGCCTTGCCCAGGTTCTGGTTCTGGTTGTCCGGGTTCGACACGGCGCCAACGGTGCCCATGCAGTCGGCGCGCAGGTAACGCTGCTCGCCGCTGTTGAGACGCACGATGACCATGCCGCGGTCACGACCGACCAGCTGGACATAGGAACCTGCAGCGCGGGCGATCTGGCCGCCCTTGCCCGGCTTCATTTCCACGTTGTGGCAGATCGTACCGACCGGCATCTGGCCGAGCAGCATTGCGTTGCCGGGCTTGGTGTCGGCCTTTTCGGCTGCGATCACCTTGTCGCCGACAGCGAGACGCTGCGGAGCCAGGATGTAGGCCTGCTCACCGTCTTCGTACTTCACGAGTGCGATGAAAGCGGTGCGGTTGGGATCGTATTCGATCCGTTCCACGGTGCCTTCAACGTCCCACTTGCGACGCTTGAAGTCGATGAAGCGGTACTTCTGCTTGTGACCGCCGCCGATGCCACGCGAGGTGACATGGCCCTTGTTGTTCCGGCCACCGGTCTTGCGCTTGCCTTCCGTGAGCGACTTGACGGGCTTGCCTTTGTACAGGCCCGACTTGTCGACGAGGATGAGGCCGCGGCGCGCGGGGCTCGTCGGTTTGTAGTTCTTGAGTGCCATTGTTTCCTAGCCCCTCAGATACCGCTGGTGACGTCGATGCTATCGCCGTCCTTCAGGGTGACGACAGCCTTCTTCACGTCGTTGCGCTTGTAGGGCTTGCCGCGCCAACGCTTGGTCTTGCCCTTCACATTGATCGTGTTGACGCCCGTCACGCTCACATCAAAGATCGCCTCGATGGCTTCCTTGATCTGCGGCTTCGTTGCGTCATTGGCCACTTTGAAGACGACCGCGTTATGCTCGGAAGCAAGGGTCGACTTTTCGGTGATGTGCGGTGCGAGCACGACGTCGTAGTGACGCGCGTCTACTGCCTGCTTCTTAGCCATTGAAACGGCCCTCCAGCTTTTCGACCGCGTCCTTGGTGAGGACCAGCGTGTCGTGCTTCAGGATGTCGTAAACGTTGGCGCCCATGGCGGGCAGGACGTTCACGCCCGGCAGGTTTCCGGCGGCCTTCTTGAAGCCGTCGTTCACGCTTTCGCCGTCGATGACCAGGACCTTGCCGTTCCAGCCATTCTTGTCGAACATGCCCTTCAGCGCCTTGGTCTTGGCATCCTTGAGCTCGAGGCTGTCGACGACGACGAGGCCGTCCTTAGCCTTGCTCGAGAGAGCCATCTTGAGGCCGAGTGCACGGATCTTCTTGTTGAGCGACTGCTCGAAGTCACGCTTGCGCGCACCATGAGCCTTACCACCGCCGATGAAGATCGGAGCGCCGCGATCGCCGTGACGAGCGCCGCCCGAACCCTTCTGGCGGCCGAACTTCTTGCCCGTGCGGGCAACGTCCGAACGCTCACGCGTGGGGCGTGCAGTGCCGCGGCGGTTTTCGAGCTGCCACGTTACTACGCGGTGAAGGATGTCGGCACGCGGCTCGAGACCGAACACATCTGCATTCAGTTCGATGTCGCCCGACGCCTTACCGTCGATTTTCTGGACCTTGACCTTCACGATCAGGACTCCTTGCTATCGGTGGCATCGCCCTCGGCACCAGCTTCCTGCTGTGCGAGAAGCTTCGCCTGAGTTTCGGCGTCCACCTCGGTGTTCACTTCGTGCTCGGCTGCGCTTTCGACCAGACCGGCGTCAGCTTCCTGCGAAGCGAACTCGTCCTGGTTGCGGCGCATGACGCCCGGGAACGGCAGTTCCTCGGCCGGAGCAACCTTCACGGCATCGCGAACCATGAGCCAGCCATTCTTCGCGCCCGGGACCGAACCCTTGACGAAAAGAAGACCGCGATCGGCGTCGGTGCGCACGATTTCGAGGTTCTGCTGGGTACGCTGACGGTCGCCCATGTGGCCGGCCATCTTCTTGCCCTTGAACACGCGGCCCGGATCCTGACGGTTACCCGTCGAACCGTGCGAGCGGTGCGAGATCGAGACACCGTGGGTGGCGCGCAGACCACCGAAGCCCCAACGCTTCATGGCGCCGGCAAAGCCCTTACCCTGCGTGTGACCGGTGATGTCGACCTTCTGGCCGGCAATGAAGTGCTCGGCAGAAATACGGGCGCCGACCGGAAGCAGAGCTTCTTCGCTGTCGACGCGGAATTCCGCGACCTTCATCTTCAGCCCGACTTCTGCCTTGGCAAAAGCTTCGCGCTGCGGCTTGTTTACGTTCTTCTGCTTCGCTTCGCCCGAACCGACCTGGACGCCATAATAGCCGTCACGGTCCTGCGTGCGATGTGCGGTGACCTGGCAATCTTCCAGCGAAAGAACGGTCACGGGTACGTGCCGTCCGTCCTCCTGGAAGAGGCGGGTCATCCCGACTTTCTTTGCGATCACGCCTGTGCGCATCGTCAAACTCCTCAACAGAGGCACCCAGAGGCCCACCCCCAGGGTGCTTGCCAGCCCGATGATGTGATGCGTGCCCCGTCCGGGCTGATTGCTTCCAAGAAGGAAGCAGACGGGGGACGCAGTCCCGGGCTGATGCCCGGCGGTATCCCGATGTCTTGCCTGATCTTGCGATCCGGCGGGGCTATCGAGCGCCCCTTTAACTTCCGGCTGCTTTACAGTCCTGCCGGGGACCCGATCAGTGGCTTAGGCCAGCTTGATCTCGACGTTTACGCCAGCTGCGAGGTCGAGCTTCATGAGCGCGTCGACGGTCTGGGCGTTGGGCTGCACGATGTCGAGCAGACGCTTGTAGGTGCGCACCTCGAACTGCTCGCGCGACTTCTTGTCGATGTGCGGGCCGCGGTTCACGGTGAACTTCTCGATGCGCGTCGGCATGGGAATGGGACCACGAATGAGGGCACCCGTACGACGTGCGGTGTCTGCGATTTCACCAGTTGCCTGGTCGAGAACGCGATGGTCGAACGCCTTGAGGCGAATGCGGATATTCTGTGCTTCCATTACCTACACCGATGCGAAAGAGCCAAGCGGGCCGGGGGTGACCCGCAAACAAAAAGAAAGGTCCGCCTCGCATTGGACCCGGTTTCCCGGAACGAGCGACCTTCCATGAATTCGATAAATCAGAGACGAATCTCTGTCTGTGGGCGCGCATATACGGGTGACACCCGCATCTGGCAACCCCCGATTTCCGCCAAATCCAACAAGCGGGATCGAGGTGCGATCAACCGTGCCTCAGCATCGATCGCAAGCCCCCAGAAAAGCGGAAGGCCCGCCCTTCCCCGTAAGGAAGGACGGGCCTGCCATTGAAGCGTTAGCTTACTTCTTGATCGAGCCAACAACGCCCGAGCCGACCGTACGGCCGCCTTCGCGGATTGCGAAGCGCAGGCCCTGGTCCATAGCGATCGGTGCGATCAGCTTGACGTCGATCGTCACGTTGTCGCCCGGCATCACCATTTCGGTGCCTTCGGGAAGGATCACTTCGCCGGTGACGTCGGTGGTGCGGAAGTAGAACTGCGGACGATAGTTCGCGAAGAACGGCGTGTGACGGCCGCCTTCGTCCTTCGAAAGGACGTAGACTTCTGCGCTGAACTCGGTGTGCGGCGTAACCGAACCCGGCTTCGCGAGAACCTGGCCACGCTCGACTTCTTCACGGCCGACGCCGCGGATCAGGGCACCGATGTTGTCGCCGGCTTCACCGCGATCGAGCAGCTTGCGGAACATTTCGACGCCGGTGACGGTCGTCTTGGCGGTGTCCTTGATGCCGACGATTTCGACTTCGTCGCCAACGTTCACAACGCCGGTTTCGACACGGCCGGTGACAACCGTACCACGACCCGAGATCGAGAACACGTCTTCGATCGGCATCAGGAAGTCCTTGTCGACCGGACGGTCGGGAGTCGGGATGTTCGCGTCAACGGCGTCCATCAGTTCCTTGATCGAGTTTTCGCCGATTTCCGGATCGCGACCTTCGAGAGCGGCCAGAGCCGAACCCTTGACGATGGCGATGTTGTCGCCGTCGAAGTCGTACGAGCTGAGCAGTTCGCGAACTTCCAGTTCGACGAGTTCGAGGATTTCCTCGTCGTCGACCTGGTCGACCTTGTTCATGTAAACGACCAGAGCCGGAACGCCGACCTGACGAGCAAGCAGGATGTGCTCGCGGGTCTGCGGCATCGGGCCGTCAGCTGCGTTCACGACCAGGATAGCGCCGTCCATCTGGGCAGCACCGGTGATCATGTTCTTCACGTAGTCGGCGTGACCCGGGCAGTCGACGTGCGCGTAGTGACGTGCGTCGGTTTCGTATTCGACGTGTGCGGTCGAGATGGTGATGCCGCGCTCACGCTCTTCGGGAGCCTTGTCGATGTTTGCGAAATCGACGGCCGAACCGAGAACCTTGGTGATTGCTGCGGTCAGCGTGGTCTTGCCGTGGTCGACGTGGCCGATGGTGCCAACGTTGACGTGCGGCTTATTGCGCTCGAATTTTTCCTTCGCCATTTTCCAATAACCTCTGTCTTAAAAATTGGGATTTCTGCGGGAAGAAACGGCGCCCGCGGAATCAGGCGCCGCCCCTAGACGGTGAAGCTGCCTTACGCAAGCTTCTCCTTGACTTCCTGTGCCACGTTAGCCGGAACTTCGTCGTAGTGGCTGAACTGCATCGTGTACTGAGCACGACCCTGAGTGAAGGAGCGCAGTTCGTTCACGTAACCGAACATGTTCGCGAGCGGCACGTTGGCTTCGACGGCCTGTGCATTACCGCGGCTGTCGGTGCCCTGGATCTGGCCACGACGCGAGTTAAGATCGCCGATGACGTCGCCGAGGTAATCCTCGGGAGTGACGACTTCGACCTTCATGATCGGTTCGAGAAGCTTGATGCCCGCACGCTCTGCGACTTCGCGCATAGCGCCGCGACCGGCGATTTCGAACGCGATCGCGCTCGAGTCGACGTCGTGGTAGGCACCGTCATACAGGTTGACCGTGAAGTCGATGATCGGGAAGCCGACCAGGTGGCCGCTTTCGGCCTGCTCGCGCAGACCCTTCTCGATCGCAGGGATGTATTCCTTCGGAATGTTACCGCCCTTGATCTCGTCTTCGAAGACGAAGCCCTGACCGCGCTCGCCCGGAGTGACCTTGAGCTTGACGCGACCGAACTGACCCGAACCACCCGACTGCTTCTTGTGGGTGTAATCCACGTCCACCGGCTTGCCGAGGTATTCGCGATAAGCAACCTGCGGTGCACCGACGTTCGCCTCGACCTTGAATTCGCGCTTCATGCGATCGACGAGGATGTCGAGGTGAAGCTCGCCCATGCCCTTGATGATCGTCTGACCGGATTCGTGGTCGGTGGTGACGCGGAAGCTCGGATCTTCGGCGGCCAAGCGGTTGAGGGCGACGCCCATCTTTTCCTGGTCGGCCTTGGTCTTCGGTTCGACCGACAGCTCGATCACCGGCTCGGGGAATTCCATACGCTCGAGAATGATCGGCTTGGAGGCATCACACAGCGTATCGCCGGTGGTGGTTTCCTTGAGGCCGGCAATTGCGACGATATCGCCGGCAAATGCCTCATCGATGTCTTCCCGGTTGTTGGAATGCATCAGCAGCATACGGCCGATCTTTTCCTTCTTGTCCTTCACCGAGTTCAGGACGCTGCCCTTCGACAGCTGGCCCGAGTAGATGCGGGTGAAGGTGAGCGAGCCGACGAACGGGTCGTTCATGATCTTGAAGGCGAGCGCCGAGAAGGGAGCCTCGTCCGAAGACGGACGGGTTTGCTCTTCGTCGCTGTCGGGCAGGACACCCTTGATGGCCGGAACGTCGAGCGGCGACGGCATGTAGTCGACGACCGCGTCGAGCAGGGGCTGGACGCCCTTGTTCTTGAACGCCGAGCCACACAGAACCGGAACGAATGCACGGTCCATGGTGCCCTTGCGGATCAGGCGCTTGAGCGTTGCGACATCGGGCTCGTTACCTTCGAGGTACTGCTCCATGACATCGTCGTCGAGTTCGACGGCGGTCTCGACCAGCTTCTCGCGGTATTCGGCAGCCTTGTCGGCGAGGTCGGCCGGGATGTCGACGTAGTTAAACGTCGCGCCCAGACCGTCGTTTTCCCAGACGATGCCGCGCATGTTGACGAGGTCGACCACGCCAGCAAGATCGCTTTCCGCACCGATCGGGAGATAGAGCACCAGCGGCGTCGCGCCGAGGCGGTCGATGATCGACTGCACGCAGTAATAGAAGTCGGCACCGGTGCGGTCCAACTTATTCACGAAGCACATCCGGGGAACGCCGTACTTGTCGGCCTGGCGCCAGACGGTTTCGGACTGCGGTTCTACGCCGGCGACGCCGTCGAAAACTGCAACAGCACCGTCGAGTACGCGCAGCGAGCGTTCGACTTCGATGGTGAAGTCGACGTGTCCGGGCGTGTCGATGATGTTGATGCGGTGCTTGGGACCTTCACCGTCTTCGGCCGACCAGAAGGTGGTCGTCGCAGCCGAGGTGATGGTGATGCCGCGTTCCTGCTCCTGCTCCATCCAGTCCATGGTAGCGGCGCCGTCGTGGACTTCGCCGATCTTGTAGGACTTGCCGGTGTAGTAAAGGATACGCTCGGTCGTGGTGGTCTTGCCGGCATCGATGTGGGCCATGATGCCGATGTTGCGGTACCGCTCCAGCGGATATTCGCGAGCCATGTGCTTTTCCTTAAGACTGGGGGAGGAGACGAATTCTCCAGCCCCATATGGGTATCATTGTGACCGCTTGAAGACCGCGGGGAAGGAAACGCCCTCCCCCGGCCCCACAAGCGGAACGGCTTACCAGCGGTAGTGCGAGAAAGCGCGGTTCGCGTCCGCCATGCGGTGCGTGTCTTCGCGCTTCTTCACGGCGTTGCCGCGGTTGTTCGACGCATCCATCAGCTCACCCGACAGACGTGCTGCCATGGTGGTTTCCGGGCGGCCGCGAGCAGCCGAGATCAGCCAGCGGATCGCGAGTGCCTGGGCACGCTCGGGGCGAACCTCGACCGGCACCTGGTAGGTCGCACCACCGACACGGCGGCTGCGAACTTCGACCTGCGGCTTGATGTTGTCGAGCGCGGCGTGGAAAACCTCGACCGGGTTGGCCTTCGCCTTTTCCTCGACCACGTCGAGCGCGGTGTAGACGATACCTTCTGCAACGGCCTTCTTGCCGTCATACATCAGGTTGTTCATGAATTTCGAAAGGACCTGATCGTTGAATTTCGGATCAGGCAGGATTTCCCGCTTCTCGGGACGACGACGACGACTCATTGATTATCTCCTAAGTCCCGTGGATTACTTCGGACGCTTCGCGCCATACTTCGAGCGCGACTGCTTGCGATCCTTGACGCCCTGCGTATCGAGCACGCCGCGAAGGACGTGGTAACGAACGCCGGGAAGGTCGCGAACACGGCCGCCGCGGATGAGCACAACGGAGTGCTCCTGCAGGTTGTGGCCTTCGCCCGGGATATAGGAGATGACTTCGCGCTGGTTGGTCAGGCGAACCTTGGCAACTTTACGCAGAGCCGAGTTCGGCTTCTTCGGAGTGGTCGTGTAGACACGGGTGCAAACGCCGCGCTTCTGCGGGTTCTGCTCCATCGCAGGGACCTTGGACTTGGCCTTCTGCGGAACGCGGCCCTTGCGGACCAGCTGGTTAATAGTCGGCATGAGTTCTCTCTTCACCGTTTCGATGGCGGCGACTAGCGGGCTGAGGATGGTTCGTCGGGTTCGTGCCAAGCGCCGCACCGATGCCGCGAAGGGCACCTGGGCGGTCTGTTCGCACGAGCCTGAAACGCTCCACCCATCGGCCCACACGGCCACCGGGTTACTTTGACGGCTGCCCCGAGCGAAACTGGTTCGCTGCAATAGAAAAGAGCCTCGTCGCTAACTGCGACAGGCCCCCGGGTCATGACCGGCAATGTTCAGCTCTATCTGGCCAGCGTTGGTTTCGCACGGGGCGATTCCCTCACCGGATGGCCGCGCACATAGTGTGAGAGGGGAGATGGGTCAAGCCGTGCCGCCCTCTTCGGCGCTCAACTGACGCAGGTGCTCGGCCACCGCAAGGTCGAGGTCCTGGTAAACGTAAGGCCCCACATGGTAAGACCGCGCTATACGCTCGGTAATCTGCGGCGGCGTCGGTTGTGCCGGATGGCGGACCGCGCCGCCTTCGTCTTCCCAGGATTTGACCGGATCGACGGGTATGGCCGGCGCAAGCGACTTGAGCGGTTCGGTATCACCGGCATAGCTGCCGTAGATGATCGTTTCCGGCCGGTTGACCGCTTCATCCGGCTTTTCCGCGCGCAACGTGTCTCGCAATCCGCGAATGCGGGCGGCGTATTCGGCAACCTTGGCGAAATGACTGTCCTTGGCCGCCGTATCGCCGGAAGCCGAAGCCTTCATCACCGCAATCTGGTGCTTGTGTAGCAGTTCATTGAGATCCATGGCTCGCCTCCTGCGGCAACCGTTCGGGAATTCGGGCGCATCCTTGCGACGCGCCCGAAAGATCATGCGTCAGCCCTGCTGCTTGCCGGCCTGGATACGCTGGGTTCCCTGGCTGCCCTTACCCTGCTCCTGTTCCTGCTGGCGCAGGTTGGTCGCATAGTTGCTGCCGCCGTCGGCCTGCCTGGTGTCGTAGCTGAAACGCTGGCCGGTTTCCGGCTCCGAGGCTTCCTGCTGCAAATCGGACTTGCCGAACTTCAGCGCATCTCCGCCCTTTTCGGGCGCGATCGAGCCACTGCCCTTGCCGCTGTCGTAGTTCTGGATGGTGCCATAATGTGTCATGGGGAATAGTCCTTCGATTTCGCGCAGGCGTTCATCAGCGACCGCTTGTGCGCGGGCTAGAAGGCGAAATGGAAAGAAGAGAGGGCAACTGGCCCTCGGGACCGTCGATCGCGACTGGTAGCTAAATCTAAGATGGGGTGTTTTCGCCGGATTACAAGGGGCCCGCGTACTTGACCGGGCGAGCCTGAAACGCTCCACCCATCGGCCCACACGGCCACCGGGTTACTTTGACGGCTGCCCCGAACGGAGTTGACCTCCGCTGCAATAGAAAAGAGCCTCGTCGCATAAGCGACAGGCCCCCGGGTCATGACCGGCAATGTTCACCTCTATCTGGCCAGCGTTGGTTTCGCACGGGGCGATTCCCTCACCGGATGGGCGCGCACAAAGTGTGAGAGGGGGGATGGGTCAAGGGATTGATCAAGACCACAAACGCCCAAATATGCGGAGTAAAGGGGAGCATTCATGAAGGAAGCAATTCGAGTTGTGGAGGCGGCAACTGACGGCTCACTAGAAATATACGACTACGGGCTCGCTACATTGATCGACAATCGACTGTCGGCGGTCGAAGATCGGATCGGAGAAGAAAGCCGTGCCATTGTCGCGATGGTTGTTGCCCTTTTAAGGATGCGATTGACGCCTGCGAATGAGGGCGGACCTTATGCCCCAATCTGGCAAGCAGATGATCAGCGCTCACTTCTACCGAATGACCTTGATGAAAAACAACAACAGCAAGCAATCGAAGTTGCGAGGTCGATCCAACATAATACGGTGAAGGCCAGGCTCCTCGACACCGCATTTGTCGGTGGACATTGGGAAGTAGGTCGAGAGACAGTTCAAGCCTACAATAATGAAATCCGCAGGATAGCTTCCGGCGATTTCGTTCGAAAGTTCGATGATATTGACGCACCCGCGATGGACGTCATGTCACTTCTAATTCGGATGACTGAGATTGATCGTAGGATAACCAAGGGAAATCGGATCTCAGACAGATCACAAACGACCATCAAAACTGTCTGCGATCTGGCTTTCTCCAAACGCGATTTTTTCCGCTACTCGGAAGCCTTGGAAATCGGGGTACTCAATCGAGTTTTGACGCGACTCGACGCTGCCAACATGGCGCGAGACCTCGCAAAAGCGGGAACCTCCGAAGACTACCCCATGGCCGTAAAGTCATGCTTCGAGGCCGCTGCCGGATGGTTCGGGGAGGAAAATCGCGAACTCAGAAACGATGCTCTTCTCGAAGCCGCCAAATGCTCTTTGGCCATGGCAGAACAGAATCCACAACCTTTGGCTGCCGCCGGTTGGATAAAGACAGCAATCACAGAAATCAGGCAAGTCGGAGGAAACGAGCAATGGATCGCAAGTCTTAAGGCGCAACTTCGCGAACTGCAGGGGCGAGCTACAGAGGAGGTGGGTACCTTCTCCATCAAATTGACGGGCTTGCGCGGGATGCGAAGCAAAAGCCGGAAATACTTTTCGGAGGTCACGTTGTCCGAAGGTCTCAGGCAAGTAGCGATGCATCTTTGGCCCAGTGAGGTCTCTAAAACGAAAAGCACGATCGACGAAATTTCGAAGAACACCATCTTCGACAAGATCGTGAGCACCTCTTACATGGACGAAAAGGGCCGCACGACAAGCCACGGCTTGGACCCCAACGAACATTTTGGCTCGGACGATTATTATAAGGAGCGGGCTGGTCGTGATCTCGGCGTCGAGCGGCGTTTCCAGGTGGTCGGATTGCTCGAACCCGCTCGAGAAGAGCTGTACCGCAGATATGCAATCACAGAGCATCACATGTACCCGCTGATAATAAATTCGGGATTCGTTCCGTCTGATAGAGCCCCCATATTCGCTGCTGGATTAGCTCACCTGTGGCAAGGCAACTTTCTTATATCTTCGCACCTTCTCGTACCACAGATTGAAAACTCATTGAGGCACTTGCTCGATATCGCTGGCGTAGACCATGCAACGATTTCCAGCGATGGAAGCGAAGGCGATAAATCACTGAGCAGTCTGCTGAAAAACTTCGAATCTGAATTAAACTCGATCCTGACTGAGGAGATCGTTTGGGAATTGGACTTGCTCTTCAGTTTCAGACCCGGCTCAGCATTTCGCCACGAACTATCGCATGGCAACCTGCCGTATCGAGCATTCTACGGCGACCTAGGGCAGATTTGCGCTTGGTACTGCTATTTCCTCGTGTGTGTTTTCACGCTGAAGAATTGGGATCGCCAAGTACGCCCCATGTATGAACGAGGGGGCTGGTCCTAACGTCCCTGGCTTCATGCCATAAGTCGCGGCGGTCAGAGATTCTTCCCCCAGCTAGAAACCATTTTCCTACTCAGCATTCTTTTTGTGTTCGTCCCTCAGACGCCGGGCGGAGCGCGTCAGCGCTCCTTGGCTTCGCGCCATAAGGCGCGGCGGCCGGTCGCCCTTGCGGCGCGCTGCTCGCGCGCCGGATTTCGCCGCTGCGCGAGGGTCCCCCCACCCCATCCCACTGATTTCGCACCACACGAAAAAAAATGTGGCACAAATTTGTCATCGGTGCGTAGTATGGTCGAAGCGCGGGTTTCCGCGCTCGGAATCCACATAAAGGGGAATACCACATGAAGTTCAACAAACTGGCAATCGTCGCCGCTTCGGCAGCCGCTCTCTCGCTCGCAGCTTGCGCCGAAAGCGAGCAGGAAGCTCAGGAAGACCTGGTCGAGCAGCAGGCTGAATCGCAGGAAGACCTCCTTGAAGAGCAGGCCGACCTCGCAGAAGCACAGGGCGACGAAGCAGCTGAAGAAGCTCTCGACGCCGAAGCAGACGCCATGGGCGAAGCCGGCGACGCAGCAGAAGACGCTGTCGACGAAGGCATGTAAGCCACACAGCCCGCGGTTCACTCCGCAGGCGACAAAAAGCGGTGTCCGTCGAAAGACGGATGCCGTTTTTTTGTTTGGGGTTTTGTTTTTGCCCTCAAACGCAGGGCGGGGTTTTTTGTTTGCGCCCTCAGGAGCCAGGCGCGACGCGTCCGCGTCGCTTGGCTTCCTCGCATAAGCTCGGGCGGCCGGTCGGCCTTGCGGCGCGCTGGGCGCGCCGGATTTTGCCTGAGAGATAGCTGTTTCCTACTCGGTGGCTTTCTGCATCTTGCCTCGGCCTATGAAGGAAACCACTCGTGTTACGCCTCGACAGGCGACTTCTGCCGTTGCCAATCCCGAGCCGGAGCTTGATCCGGACGATCCGCTGCTCGCCTTTGCGCCCTATATTCACAAGCAGCCGCGGCGCAATTCCCTCACGCCAGACCTGCAGCGCCGCTTCGTCGCCACGCTCGCGGCGACGGGGATCGTCGTGCAGGCAGCGCGCTCGATCGGGAAGAGCATGGAGGCGCTTTACAAGCTGCGTGCGAGGCCCGGGGCGGAAGGGTTTGCCGCCGCGTGGGACGAGGCGGTCGGATATGGCGTGTGGCGGCTCGAGGATTGCGCGATCGAGCGCGCCCTGGCCGAGGGGCTCTACAACCCGCGCGCCAATTCGCTGCTCTGCTTCGTCCTCGCCTATCGCGGCCGCTATCGCGAGGACGTGCGCAAGATCGTCCCCGGCCACCCCGTCTACGAATGGATCCGCGACGAGGTGCTGGCGGAAGAATGTCTGATCTAGGCCGCCCGCCTCCGCATGGAAGGGCTTAGCCGCCTGCCGACCCTGTGCTATGCCGCCCGCACAGACGAAGGAGCCGCCCCATCGCCGACGATCCCCCCTCCCCCGATCACGTGCCCTGGCGCGGTGGCTGCGGGCCGGGTTCGATCACCACCGCGATCGAGGACGGCCGCCGCGTCTGCATCCGCCGCGTCGACCGCGCGGACGAGGCGCTGATGCGCGCAGGGATCGAGCGGATGTCGCCCCACTCGCGGTATCTGCGGTTCTTTTCCGGCATGCGGACCCCGCCCGACTGGGTAATCGAGCGCCTGCTTGACGCGGACGGGGTGATGCACCTCGCCTGGGGCGCGCTGGACCTGTCGGAAGACCCGCCGCGCTCCGCCATCGGGGCCGTCCACGCCTTTCGCGACGAGGAGGATCCGGAATGCGCGGAGTTCTCAGTCGCCATCATCGACGATTTCCACGGCCTCGGCCTCGGCAAGCTGCTGACCGCGACGATCCTGCTCGACGCGCGCGAGGAAGGGATCACGCGCTTCCATGTCGAAACGCTAAGCGAAAACCGCAGCGCGACGCAGTTCACGCGGATGCTGGGCGGCGTGGGGAGCGGGACGGTCGACGCCTCGCGCGGCTGGGTGCTCGATATCGACGAGGCGCTGGAGCGCTTGCGGCACCAGGCCGACCCGCCCGGCATTGCGCACGTCTTTTCCGCGTTCGAGAGCTAGGCCCGCTCGCTCGCCAGCAGGCCGTAAACCGCCACATCGCGCAGGCCCGCGTGAGTCGTCTCATGCTCGCGAAAGAGCGCCTCGCGCGTAAAGCCGAGCCGTTCGAGCAGGCGGATCGAGGGGGTATTTTCCGTGTCCACCTCAGCAGTGAGCTTGCGCAGGCCGCTGGCGAACAGGTGATCCACCAGCGCCGCAGTGCATTCGCGCGCCACGCCCCCGCCCTGCCGGTCCATACAGGTGACGTAGCCGATCTCCTCGATACCGTCCTCGTGCGCAGGCACAGCGACGAAGCGCCCCGCGACGCGGCCCTCCGCATCCTCGGCGATCCAGGTGCGCCCGTTCCAGTCCGGCTCTGCCAGCCAGCCCCACAGCTCCTCCTCGGAGGTGAAGGCCTGGCGGGAGAGGTAGAGGCACTGCACCTCATTCGCGAAGGTGGGATACAGGGCAGCCGTATCCTCGCGCCTCAGCGGGCGCAGGGTGAAACGGTCGGTACGGAGCGTCTCTACGTCGCGCATAGACTCAGCCAGCGCGGCGATCAGGCCGTCAGGAAGGCGACCAGCGCCTTGACCTTCTTGGTCCGCCATTGCGGGGTCGGAGCGACCAGCCAATAGGCACGCGTGCCAGGCTCGGGCCCGTCGAGAACCTCGAGCTGACCCGCCTCGATCGCTTCCTTGGCGAGCAGTTCGGGCAGGATCGCCTTGCCCAGCCCCGCCATCGCGCCCGAAAGCGCCTGTCCGGCATTGCTCACCGTGACGTGTGCAACAGTGCCGTCCTGCAAGGGCAAGCCCCAGTCGATCCACTTGTCCGGCGCACCGGGCGCGGCCACGGTCACGCGGCGTGCCGCGGCGAGTTCGACGCCCTGCAGATCTCCGGGCCCGTCGACCAACCGGATGGCGCAGTCGAGATTCGCCTCAGTGAAATCAGCGTTCTCGTCGGCGACGAAGGTGAACTTTATGTCGGGGTTCGCCTCGGCGAACTTCGCCAGCCGCGGCGCGAGCCATTGCGCGTAGAATTCGCGCGGGCAGGCGACCGTGTAATTGTCGCTCGCCTGGCCAGCCTGCATCGCGGAGACGCTTTCCTCGAACTTGAGGAAACCTTCGCGCAGCGCGTCTAGCCCTGCCGAGCCTTCCTGCGTCAGCTCCAGCCCCTTGCTGGTGCGGCGGAACAGGACGGTGCCGAGATGGTCTTCGAGCGCGCGAATCTGCTGGCCCACGGCCGCAGGCGTCACCGCAAGCTCGTCCGCAGCGCGGGTAAAGCTCAGGTGACGGGCAGCAGCGTCATAGACGCGCAAAGCGTTGAGAGGCAGGTGCGTGCGCTTCATGGTTCCACGCGTTTAGCAATGTTGCGCCGCAAAACAAGATTGCGGCAAGACTATGTCCCGAAGTGCGTCAGAGCGCGCCTTCGAGCCACTGCTTGAGCTGGCCCTTGGGAGCCGCGCCGCGCATCTGTGCCGCCGGCTGACCATCCTTGAACAGGACCAGGTAAGGGATGGACTGCACGCCCATCTGGCCGGGCACGCCGGTATTTTCCATGATGTCCATCTTGGCGATGGTGACCTGGTCGGCCATTTCTTCGGAAAGTTCTTCGAGCGCCGGAGCGATCATCTTGCACGGCCCGCACCATTCGGCCCAGAAGTCCACGAGGACGGGCTTGTCGCTGTCGAGGACGTCTTTCTGGAAGCCTTCGTCGGTTACGTTGATGGTGGCCATGGGATATCTCCTGAATTCGTGTCTGCCGCCGATGTGGGGCGGCTTGGTCGATTACTCAACGGGCGGCAAGGCAAAGCTTTCCTGCCGATCCGGAAACGCGGTCTTGTAAGGCGCGAGCGCCGGCTCGGGCAAGGCGATCAATTGCGGCGTCTGGGTATAGAGCACCGCGGCCTCTACCGCCCTGCCCGGATAGATCGCTTCCAGCGCCGCGACATAGGCAGCCATCTGGCGCATCGTCGTTTCCGGAACCGCATCGAGCGAGGCAGGAGGGCGGCGCGCGGTCTTGAAATCGACCACGATGACCTTCTCTGCCGTCACCAGCAGCCTGTCTGCAGTGCCCATCACGACCTGGCCCTGAACCGTTGCGGCAAGCGGTATTTCCGCAAGCGCATCGGGACCGAAGATCGACGCGAACTCGGGCGTGTCGAGAACGGCGCGCGCGCGTTCGTACATTTCGCGCCGCTCCGTCTCGGTCAGCTCGGGTGCCTGGCGGGCCAGCCAGTCCAGCGCTCTTGCCTCCCTCTCGCCCTGCGGCACTTCGGGAAGACGTTCCAGCAAGGCATGGATCAGCACACCGCGCCGTGCGGCTCCGGCGGCAATTTCCGGAGGAAGCGGCGGATCGCTGCCTTCGACTTCGCCAAGCCCGGACGGGGCAAGCGGACGCGGCGGTCGCGGCTCCGGCCCTACGGGAGCCGATGCCCAGCCCGGCAATTCCACTTCGGAAGCAGGACGCGCCGACACGTTGGGGAGCTTTGCATCGCTCAAGCTTCCCCATTCGTAGCGGGCGCCCCACAAGTCGTCCGCAAGCGCGTCATCCGGAAAAAGCGGCTTGAGCCGGGCGTACCAACTGTCCTCGTGCGGACCGTTCTTCGCATCGCGCGGGCCGAGCGATCCGCCGACGAACAGCGCCTCTTCCGCGCGGGTCATCGCGACATAAAGCAGCCGCCAATGCTCCTCCAGGGCGGCGGACGAAGCGACGTCCTCTGCCTCGCGCAGGGGGCCAACCCTCTCGTCCTTCTTCAGGCCCGGGACGGGAACGGCAAATTTCCGGTCGCCGCCGAGCGGAGCATCTTCCAGCTCGAGATCGCCAGACCCGTCGGGGCCGATTGCGGCGTCGGCAAGGATTACGATGGGTGCCTGCAAGCCCTTTGATCCGTGCACGGTCATCACGCGCACCTGGTCGCCGCCCTCGCCCGCTTCGCGCTTGATCTCGCCTTCGCCCGCATCGAACCAGCGAATGAAGCCCTGGAGGCTCGCGACGTGGCTTGCGGCATAGGCGTTGGCGGCGTTGAGCAACTCGTCGATAGGGTCGTTTGCCTCGCGCCCGAGGCGGGAAACGAGCTTGCGCCGGCCATCCATCGGTCCGACGAGAATCCAGTGCAGCAATTGCTGGGGCGTATCGAAGTCCGCCCGTCGCAAAATCTCGCGCAGGGCCGCCAGCGTTTCGACAACGACCGGGTCGTCGCTCTGGCGCAAATGCTCCCACAGGCGCACGCCCTTGTCGCGGTAGCCATGCTTCAGGAGATCGTCCTGCGACCAGCCGACCAGCGGCGATACCAGCAGGCTCGCCAAGGTCAGATCGTCCAGCGGCTGCGCGGCGAAACGGATTGCCGCCATCAGGTCCTTGACGGCCAGCGGATTGCCGAGCCGCAACCGGTCGACGCCCGCCACCGGCACCCCGTGACGATAGAGCCGCGCGACGATCAGAGTAGCGAGATCGCGCCTCTTGCGGACCAGCACCATCACGTCGCCGGGTCCCGCACGGCGCGGCGTGCCGTCCTTCACCAGTGGGAAGCCATTGGGATCGTCCATCCACCGCTTTACCTGCCGCGCGATACGATCCGCCAGCTTGCGATCATGCTTGCCGAGCCAGCTTTCGTCTTCCTCGCCCTCTTCCATCCCGCTGTCGGCGTGGACGGTGTTCCAGAGCGTCACGAGTCCCGGGCGATCCTGCCCGTCGTGCTTTTCCGCCTCCCGGTCGAGGCCGAGTTCGGCAGAGCCGATCGCCGTTATCGCCTCGTCCATGAAGTCGAGGACGTTGTCGGCGGAGCGGAAGCTCTGGCCGAGGCCGTACTGGCGTAGATATCGCGGATCGGGCGCGCCGCGTGCGTCCTGTGCGGCATCGGCGGTGCGCCGCATCTTCTCGGCATAGCGATCGCGCGCTTCGGCGAAATTGCGCGGGCTGGTGCCCTGGAAGCCGAAGATCGCCTGCTTGAAGTCGCCCACGGTGAAGATCGTCCGGATCCGGTCGGAGCGCGCGCCTTCACCGGAGAAGAAATCGTCCGTCAGCGCCTCGATGATCTGCCACTGGGCGCGATTGGTATCCTGCGCCTCGTCGACGAGGATGTGGTCGAAACTGCGATCGAGTTTGTAGCGGATCCAGTCGGCCACCGCGGCATCAGACAGCAGGTGTGCGGCGCGCTGGATCAAATCGTCGAAATCGACCAGTCCTTCGCGCGCCTTGGCCTGCTCCCACCGCAGCGCAAAGGCGCGTCCAGCCTCCAGTTGCGGGGCGAGGAAATCTGCAAGGTCCAGCAGGGCGCGGCGTTCGGCTACGTCCCGTATTGCATCCGCGATCAACTCTTGCTTGCGCACGAAATCGGGATCGTTCTTCTCAGCGCCTTTCATGGCGCGCGGCGCGCCGTCCTTCTTCAAAAGCGTGTCGAAGAAGCCGTCCAACGTCGACAGTCGATCTGCAGGATCGCGTTCGAGCCAAGCCGGTACGAAGTCGCGCACCTTGTCGGCCGCTTGCGCCTTCCAACCATCCATGGCCGGCAAGGTTGCCCGAAGGATTGAAACCGGGAAACTCTCGTCGCTGCACGCCTCGGCGACCCATTCGGGTCCGGCATCGGAAGGAACATCCAGCACGCGCCTTACCGCACCGGAAAGGTCTCCCTGCCATTGCGGCTGGTACCAGAGGTCGAGGAAACCGGCGCATTTCATCAGCCAGCCGCGCACGGCGTCTGCGCCCTTGCGGCGGCTCATCTCGCCGATTGCGGCAAGGAAACCGGGATCGCCCTCTTCGAGCAGTTCGCCCAGCACGTCCCGGCTAAGGAGGTCGCGCTCGCGGTCCTCCATCGGCTGGCTGCCGGGCAGGATTTCCGCTTCTGCAGGAAAAGCAGCGAGGAGATATTGCGCGAAGGCGTGGATCGTATCGATCCTGAGGCCGCCGCCCGGACAATCGAGTACCCGCGCGAAGAGCGAGCGTGCCCTCTCGCGCGTGTCCGGATCGCTCTTTGCGCCCAGATTGGCGAGCTCTTCCGCCAGCTGCGTGTCGCTCATGCGGACCCAGCGGGCCAGCACCTCGTTGACGCGCACGGCCATCTCCGCAGCGCCCGCCTTGGTGAAGGTGAGGCACAGGATCTGCGATGGGTCGGCACCCGGCTCCAGCAGCAGGCGGAGCACGCGCGCGGACAGCACCTGCGTCTTGCCGGTGCCCGCGCTGGCCGACAGCCAGACGCTTTCCTGCGGGTCCACCGCGTCCATCTGGTGGCCCTTGAGGGGATATACCTTGCCGCTCATGCCGCGCCGCCTTCGACATCTTCTTCGGCGTCCATGTGGGGGAGCCATTCTTCGAGCCGCATCAGCTGGTCGTAGGTCGGGAAGCCTCCGAAGTCAGGATTGAGCCGAGCGGTAAATGGATCATCCCCCTTAATCCAACGGTTGATTGCTTCCGTTAGGTGCGCCTCCGTTTTCGGAAGAAATTCCTCTGGCTCAATTCCGACACGCTTTCCCTCGACTCTTATTGGCGTTGTTACATAGCCGAAGCCGAAATAATTGCTGTCCGACTTCGCCTTGCCGAGCGACCAGTATTCGAAGGCGCTGGCCTCGCCCGTGACGCCTTCGAAGCCGCCCCGCCCGGCCATCATGCCGAGCAATCCGAGCTGCAACGCAAAGCCCTGTTCGACCATCTTGGAAGACGGGGGCGAACCGGTCTTGTAGTCGACTATCGCCAGGCTTCCGTCGGAGAGCCGGTCGAGGCGGTCGATCTTCCCGTGAACGCGCACGCCTTCGACGTGCATATCGCCCCATGCTTCCACTGCGACGACTTCGCGATCTTCGTAGCCGGCGATCTCGCTTTCCACCCATTCGAGCGCGTTTTCGAGACGCGGTTGCCACAGACCGCGCATCAGCGGGTGGACGTTGCGGTCGTCGAACACTGCGTCCATCACCTCGGCAATTGGTGACTTGGGATCGGCCTTGTGCCAGCGCTCGAGAATTTCGTGCGCAACCGTGCCCTGCCACGCAGCCGATGGCTCTGCGTCGAGCGCGTCGAGGTCCTTCAGGCCGAGGATTTGCTGGGCGTAGAACTGGTAGGGATCGCCGCGCAGCCGGTCGAGCGCGGTGGCCGAGATCGCCACCTTGCGCTGCTCTGCATCGGGCATCGGCTTGGGCCGCGGATAGATACCCGCATCGGGGGCCCTCGCCATCGCGCGCGCCCATTCGATGGCCTGCACCTCCTCGTGGCGTGGCAACTGGTCGCCAAGCAGCGCCTGCACGCGCAGGAGGAAGCGGCTGGGGATGGCCGGGCCGCCCTCGTCCCGCGCCGCGCGGCTGAGCACGACTTCGGGCGCGCCGAGGGCGCCCGAGAGGTCATGCGCAGACAGGCCGATGCGGAAGTCGCCACCCGGCACTCCGAGCGTTCGCAGGACCGAAGGGGCGAGCAGCGCATCCACGCTTCCGCGCGCAGGCCACACGCCTTCGTTGAGGCCCGCACAGATGACTAGGTCGGCGCGGTTCATGCGCGCTTCGAGCAGGCCGAGCACCTGGACGCGCGCATGGCCGCCATAGGGCGGACGAACCGCGACCTGTTCCATCGCATCGGACAGCAGCGCGGCCACATCGCGCGGCGCCACGGTGAAGCCTGCCTCACGCGCATGGAGGCGAAATTCCTCGACGAAAGCTGACAGGCTGCGCCCGTCCTCTCGTGCCCACAGGCGTTCTCCGCACAGCATTTCGGCGCTGGAGGCGAGCGTGTCGATCAGCTCCGCCAGCGAAGAAGGAGCCTCGTTATCCCGTTCGACCAGCGGTGAGAGAGCCGCCTCTGCCTGGGACCAGAACTCACCGACATTCTTGTGCGTTTCCGAAAGCTTGGCGGCGATTTCGCTCACCGGTTCGAGGCCGGCCTCCAGTCTCGGCCCGCGCAATTCGCGCTCGATCCGGCGCAGCTGGCGCAGCCAGACACCACGCTCCATCCCGCCCTTGACGAGAGGGTGCCCGAGCAGCGCCATCAGCGATACCGACATGGCATTTTCCGCCATCACCTCGGCCGCGAGCAGGAAAGCACGCCCCGCCGCCGTTTGCGAGAGCGGACGGCCTGCGGAATCGTCGGCGACGATATTCCAGCGTGCAAGATGATGCACCACTCGCCGCGCCAATGCCCGGTCGGGCGTCACGACAGCGACACGCTTTTCCGGTGCCTCCACCGCCTCGCGCACCAGCAAGGCGATCGCCTGCGCTTCTTCTTCCGGATTAGCGGCCTGCATCACTCGCACGCCGGACAGGCGGCGTTTCTCGGAAGGTAGCGCGGCCCATACCTTGCTCCCCTCGGGGGGCAGAAAAAGTGCGCCAATCGCATGGCTGCGCTCCGGCGGAGCCGCGGTCATGCCCTTGCGATGCCAGGGCTGCACTTCCTCGCGCCGCACGCCCATGCGGTTGAGTAGCAGCTTGAGATGGTACTGCGGGTGCGTGACCGCATCCTCTTTCGCGAACACGGTATCGCCGGGCGACGGACGGTTACCCGCCCTGCCCAGTTCCTCCCACACGTCCGCATCCATGGTCAGGTCGAAGTCGGGCAGGATGACAGCGCCCTGCGGCAATTCGCTCACCACCCGCAGCAGCCTTGCAAGCGCAGGGGCCGCGCTGGTTACGCCTGCAGCGACGATCGGCGTCGCGGGCGGATTGGCCTTCCACCCGGCTGCCGCGTGATCGAACAGGCGATTGCGCCTCGCTGCCGCATCGAGCCAATTGTTTGCGTCGAGCCACGCCAGCCAGCGCGTCTGGACCCGCGCAAACAGGCGTAGCGATTTCTGCCAGTGCTCCGACAGGCTCGGATGGATCTCGAGGACCTTCTCGTCGAGCAATTGCTCCGGACCCACATCCTCCACCAACAGGCGGTCCATGGTGGCGCCAGTCTCACGTGCAAGGCGCAGCAAGGTCGCCCCTTTGGGCGCATCGTCACCCATTTCCTCTGCAATCAGGGCGGCAAGCGCAAACATGCGGCGCTGAGGGTCGATGGCAGGCTTTATGCCGGAAGAGCCCAGCGGATCGAGCAGCGGCCCCAAGGCTTCATCGAGGTCGAGATCGCCGACGACCACCATGCGCGGCATGAGCAGACCGGGGCACCCGAGCTCGCCTGCATGGCGGATAAAGGCCTCCGAAACGGTTCGCCGCGCACGGCTGCTGGGCAAAAGCAGCGTCAGCTTGGCAAGGCCAAGCTCGTCATCGGAATAGCGGGGGACCAGCCCTGCAACCAGGGCATCGGCAAAGCCGCGGTGCGCGGCAATCGAGTAGACTTTCGGCTCCGGTGCGACCCTGCCTTTGTCAGACACCCTTCAGCGCCTCTTCCGTGGGCCTGATGTGCTGCGGCGTGCCGACCTCATACCATTGGCCCGTGAAGGCCACACCGTAGAGCCGGTCCTCGGCAATCGCACGGTCCCACAGGATATTGGTCGAAAACTTGCCTTCGGGCGCGTCGCGCAGCAGGCGGTGCGATACCAGCTGGATGCCGGTGTAGATGAACGGGGCGATCCGGTCGGGCCGCTTGCGCGACAGGCGCCCCGCGCCGTCCATGTAGAAATCGCCCGTCCCGTCGAAATTATGCGCCCGTGCATGGGTGACGACGAGAAGGAGCGCATCCATCTTGTCGGGGTCCCACGCCTGCGACAGGTCGAGGAAGGCGTTGCGCGGCCCGTCCAGCCAGATGCTGTCGGCATTGCAGGCGAAGAAAGGGTCGGGCAGCAGCCCCGCCGCGTTCGCCTTGACCATTCCGCCGCCCGTTTCGAGCAACTCGGCACGTTCGTCGGAGAAGGTGACTGCCGGAGCCTGCCGAGCGCCGATATGCGCCTCGATCGATTCCGCGAGGTAGTGAACGTTGACGACCGCCTTCGCGATCCCGGCATCTTCCACGCGGTCCAGCGCCCGGTCGATCAGCGGCTTGCCTGCAACGCGGACCATGGGTTTCGGCGTGGTCGCGGTCAGCGGGCGCATCCGTTTGCCAAGGCCCGCAGCCATCAGCATCGCGGTATCGGAAACGAGGCCGCTCATGCGATCTTCCCGCCATGATTGACGCGGATGTCGTCGGGAATGTTGCCGGCAAACCATTCGGCCACTGGTGCAAGCGCCTCGTGTTGCAAATCCCTCTCCATCGCCTCCCACACGCGCGGGATCATCGTGAGATAGCGCGGCTTCGCATCGCGCTTGAACAGGCGCGTGAAGATACCGACGATCTTGGCATTGCGTTGAGCGCCCAGGCGAGCGTAATCGGCTTCGAAATGCTCGTCGGGGGACGCAGCCTTTCGATACCGGTCGAGCATGGCAGCTTCCAGCTCGGTCGACACGTCACGGCGCGCATCCTGCAACAGGCTCACGAGGTCGTAGGCCTTGTGGCCGACGAGCGCGTCCTGGAAATCGATCAGCCCCTGCCCGCCGCCCGCCTTGCCGGGTTCGAGCAGCATGATGTTCTCGGCGTGATAATCGCGAAGAACACTTACGCCGGGCTGCTGGCGGGAAAGCATCGGGGACAAGGCCCTGTCCCAAGCGTCACGCCAGCCCTCTTCGTCCACCTTCAGGCCCGCAGCAGGGCAGAACCATTCGACGAACAGCCCCGCCTCGCGCTGGTAAACCGCCATGTCGTAAGGCTCGAATGGCCCCGGCGGCAGCTTGTGCAGGTCCACCAGCGCATCGATTGCCTGCCCATAGATCGCGTGCTCGTCATCCGGATTGGCGTCGATCCATTCCTTCATGCGCTGGTCGCCGAAATCCTCGGTCAGGATCCATCCCTTTTCCGCGCGTTCAGCCAGGATCGCCGGCGCGCGCATGCCGTGGTCGGCAAGCCATTTGGCCACGTGGAGAAACGGCTTGGGGTCTTCCTCCGGCGGCGGCGCGTGCATCAGCATGGCACTGCGGCCACCCATGCGCAGGCGGAAATAGCGGCGGAAGCTGGCGTCGCCTACCAGCGGGGCGATTTCGGCGCCCTGCCATGCAGTGTCGCCAAGGAAGTCGTGAATGCCGTCGGGCAGCGTATCGCTCATGGCTTCCGGCTTTGCCAAGCTTCGCCTGCATTAACAACGGCCCTGCGCCCCTCACCCCCATTTTCTCCCACCGTTTCCAGCGTGATTTCGAGGCAGGTCGTCTCATGCGAAAATCCACCCGCATGGTCGGGCCATTCGGCGAGCAGCGCGGCGCCCTCGCGGTAATCGTCGAGCCCGATCTCTTCGGCTTCCGAGGGATCCTCCAGGCGATAAAAATCGGCATGGACGAGCGGCACGCGCAGATGATCGTAGGTCTCGACGATCGTGAAGGTCGGCGACGGCACCTCGCCTTCGTGACCAAGCGCCGCGATGACCGCCCGGGCCAGCGTGGTCTTGCCCGCGCCCAGGCCTCCCGACAGCGCCACGACATCGCCGGGCTGCAACTTCGCGGCGATCCTGGCGCCGAACGCATCCATCGCTGCAAGATCGGGCAGGTCGACTATCACGGCAGCGTAATGACCGCGCTGGTCCCGGCGTTGCGCCGGCTCTGGATATCGAGCGTGCCGCCATGGGCCTCGACCAGTTGGCGCGCGAGCGGGATGCCGAGACCGTGGCGCCGCTCGATGCCCTTACCGTCGGCGGACATGCGGATGCCTTCGAGCGCGCGGGCCAGTTCGTGCTGGCTCATGCCGCGCCCGGTATCGGTAATCGCAATGCGGTTGAGGCCGCGCTGCTTGGCGACATCGATCACGATTTTCCCGCCCTGCGGCGTGTTGTTGATCGCATTGTCGAGCAATTGGCCGAGCGCGCGCTGCAATTGCTGCTGGTCGGCCTCGACCACCTTGTTCGCATTACCCTTGAGATCGAGCGTCAGCCCGCCGTCGAGGATCGCCTGTTCGCGCTTGCGCACGATACGGGTCAGCAGTGGCAGCAGTTCCACCCGCTGTTTGCGCAGCGGCATGAGGCCGGCCTCGGACTGCGACAGGTCGAGCACGTTTTCCACCTGCTCCGTCAGCTTGCCGACCGACTGGGTGATCGCCGCCACATATTCCGCGGCTTGCGGGGTCAATTCGCCCGCCAGTCCGCTTTCCAGCATTTCGGCAAATCCGCCGATCGTGGTCAGCGGGGTGCGGAATTCATAGCTCATATTGGCAAGGAAGCGGGTCATGACCGCATCGGCCTCTTCGAGCGCACGATTGCGCTCGCGCAATGCCTCTTCTGCCTGCTGTGAAGCGGTGACGTCGAGGACGGTGAGGAGGCCGTTGCCGTCGGGCAGCGGCACGCCGGCGTAATCGAGCGTGCGACCGTCAGCGAGCTCGATCCGGCCTTCGCGGTTCTTGCGATCCAGCGTTGCAGACCGGATGGTCTGGCCGATCTGCGCAATCGCCTTGGGGTCGGCGAGCTGGCCCGCAATCGCCTCGAGCAATTCTTCGGCCTGCGGATGGTTGTCGAGCACTTCGCCGTCGAGACCCCATGCCCTCGGAAAACCGCGGTTCCACAGTTCAAGGTGCCCGTCGGGTGCGAACACGGCGAGTGCCTCGAACAGGCTGTCGAAAGTCGCGGTACGCGTGCGCAGGAGCGTGTCGCGGGTGGCGGAAAGCGCCAGCTGCTCGGTCCGGTCTTCCGCGATCAAGACCAGTCCGCCGTCGGGTAGCGGCTGGGCAATGACGCGCAGGTGCGTCCCGTCAGGCAAGGGCCAAGCCATTTCTTCGGGATCGTCGCGCTGGAACCACTCGACCAGCTCGCCGCGCCATGCGGGGAAATCGCGCACTTCGGGAATGCAGCCGTTCTCGCGCGCGACCATCAGCATCTGCTCGAAACTGGTGCGCTCGTTCACTACGCCCGGCGGGAGCGAGAAGGTCCGGTGGAACGGCTGGTTCGCAAAGGTCATGCGGCGGCGCGCATCGAACTGGGCCACCCCGATCGACAGCTGGTCGAGCATGGAACGCTGCGCTTCGCGGAAAGCGCGGAATTCGCGGGCCTGCTCTTCCATTTCCTCGATATCGACCGCGTATCCGGCGATCCCTTCGCCCACCAGAGGCAGGTCGGTGACCCGGATCGTGCGGCGGGCGTCCTTGATCGTGGCGGAGACGATGCGCTCGATCGGCTGGCGGCGGTCGGCTGCCTGCTGCGCGACTTCTGCCGCAGTGCGTCCGCCGACGCGTTCGACCAGTTCCACCTGCTCGGTCACGACCTGGTCGGCGCTTTCGCCGCCCACCGCCTCGACATAGGCGCGATTGACGAGGCGCAGGTGCATATCCGCGCCGCGGAACCACATCGGCATGGGCGCGGCTTCGATCAAGCCGACGAGCGCGCCGAAATCGTCGCGGGCGCGTGCGGCCTCTTCTTCCAGCCGGGCAAGTTCGTCTTCGGTCTCGGTGAAATCGAACACCCAGATCAGCGCAGCACCGCTTGGCGAAACGGCAGGGTCCGCCAAGGCGCCGCGCATGGCCAGCATCTTGCCCGAGCCGGGAGGCCGCAGGGAAAGCTTAAACGGCTTGGCAGTGCGCTGCGTGCGCCGGACGAGCGTGGAAAGTTCCTCGATCTGTTCGTCGGCAAGGCCCGTGCCGTCTTCGCGTGCGAGTTCGCTGAGGTATTCGGGCACCCTCTCCAGACCGAGCCAGCGCGCCAGCCGGTCGGGCGCCTCGATGCGGCCGTCGGTCCGCACCGTCAGAGGAATGGCAGGGCCTTCCTCGACCATGCGCGCGAGGCGTAGGGCGGCCTTGCGATGGGCCTCGGCGGCCTGTGCCCGCGTCGTCGCGCGCAACATCAGCCACACGGCCGCGCCGGTCCAGACTGCCAGCAGCAGTCCGATCAAGGCCAGGAGGGTCGGCGAAACTTCCATCATTCGCCAGCTATGCGTGCAGCGGCGGGGATGCAATGCCCCGCCGCCTCACATGATTGAATAACCCGCCGAAAAGCGGGAATCGCCGCTTAGTAGCGATAATGTTCCGGCTTGAACGGACCTTCGACCGGCACGCCGATATAGTCCGCCTGCTCCTGGCTCAGCTTGGTGAGCTGAACACCCAGCTTGTCGAGGTGGAGCGCGGCGACCTTCTCGTCCAGCTTCTTGGGCAGGACGTAGACGTCGTTTTCATAACCGTCGGTGTTTTCCCAGAGCTCGATCTGCGCCAGCACCTGGTTGGTGAAGGAACAGCTCATCACGAAGCTGGGGTGGCCGGTGGCGCAGGCGAGGTTCACCAGGCGGCCCTTGGCCAGCACGATGATTTCCTTGCCGTCGGGGAACTTCACCAGGTCGGTGCCGGGCTTGAGTTCAGTCCACTCGTAATTGTCGAGCGCGGAGATCTGGATCTCGCTATCGAAGTGGCCGATGTTACACACGATGCTCATCGGCTTCATCGATTTCATGTGTTCGGCAGTGATAACGTCTTCGTTGCCGGTGGTGGTGACGAAGATGTCGGCACGTTTCACCGCGTCTTCCATCGTCACCACTTCATAACCTTCCATGGCAGCCTGGAGGGCGCAGATCGGATCGATTTCGGTCACGAGCACGCGCGCACCGCCGTTGCGGAGCGACTGGGCCGAACCCTTGCCGACGTCGCCATAACCGGCAACGCAGGCGACCTTCCCCGACAACATGACATCGGTGGCGCGGCGGATCGCGTCGACCAGCGATTCGCGGCAGCCGTAGAGATTGTCGAACTTCGACTTGGTCACGCTGTCGTTTACGTTGATCGCCGGGAACGGCAGCTTGTCCTGCTTGGCAAGGTGGTAGAGGCGGTGGACGCCGGTGGTGGTTTCTTCCGAGACGCCCTTGATCGCCTTGACGCTCTTGGTGAGGTAGCCCGGCTTCTTCGCGACGAACGCCTTGAGGGCACGCTGCATCTCGATTTCTTCGGCGTTCTGCGGCTCGGGCATTTCCTCGCCCGCTTCGATCCGCGCACCCCACAGGGCGAACATGGTCGCATCGCCGCCATCGTCGAGGATGAGGTTGGCCGTGCAATCGGGATCTTCATCGGAAGACCAGTCGAAGATATTGCCGACATAGTCCCAATATTCGGCAAGGCTTTCGCCCTTCACCGCAAATACGGGAATGTTGTTGGCGGCCATTGCTGCGGCGGCGTGGTCCTGCGTCGAATAGATATTGCAAGTTGCCCAACGCACTTCGGCACCCAGCGCGGTCAGCGTTTCGATCAGCACCGCGGTCTGGATCGTCATGTGGAGCGAGCCGGTGATGCGCGCGCCCTTGAGCGGCTGCGATGCGCCGTATTCCTCGCGCGTTGCCATCAGGCCCGGCATTTCGGTCTCTGCGATGCGGATTTCCTCGCGGCCGTAATCGGCGAGCGAAATGTCCTTGACGACGTAGTCTGTAAACTGGGCCACTGGCGGTCCTTTTCTTGATATGTCCGGCTTCATGCGCCGCGCACGGAAAAGGGGCGGCACACAGATGCGCCGCCCCTAGCCCTTCCTTTATAGGAGGGCAACAGCGCCCCTCTGCTGCCCTCCCTCGCGTATCCCGAAAGGCCTCAGCGTCGTGCGTAACGCCCGCCGCTGCGCGGACGCGGTCCGAGCAATTCGTCGGCCGCCTGCGCCAGGACCGCAGGATCCTTGGAGCCTGCAAGGTCCGAGGTAATCTCCTTCAGTTCGGCACAACCCAGCCACGGGTGTCCCTGCCCGTACTGGTTCGCCATGCCGACGCTGATCTGATCGAGCTTGCGCTTGGCACCCTTGCTTCCGTGGCGCTTCACCATGCCCTGCTCCATCCGCCGCGCCGCGCCATTGAGCGTAGACAGGTGGTTGGCAGAGAATTTGCGATAATGGTGCTGGAAGTCGTCGCTTCCCATGCGGCACCGCAGCGAGGTCACCATCAGCATGATGTCCAGCTTGCGGATCTGCTCGTCGCCCGTCCCGGCGCTGGCAGTGGTCGGCACGCAAAGCAACGCTGCCGCCGAAGCCGCGAGCGCAAAATTCTTCAGATATTTCATAGTCCCTGGTCTCCCTTCGCGGACGACCCGTTGCCCGCGATGGAAACCATGAGTGCAAAAATTTACCGGGATTTAAACCCGCGCAGTAAACCGAGGTTAACCATTCGACTCCCTTGCATGCACGGTTCGTCTCTCTACATCGTGAGTGTGGACGGGAAGACACAGGAGTTTTAACAAATGACAATCGCTGTAGGCGACAGCCTCCCCGATGTAACGCTGGTGAAGGCAACGCCCGATGGACCCGAGCAGGTCCAGTCGAGCGAGTATTTCAAGGGCAAGACCGTGGCACTGTTTTCGGTGCCGGGCGCTTTCACCCCCACCTGCTCTGCACGGCACCTGCCGGGCTATGTCGAAAAAGCCGACGACCTGAAAGCCAAGGGCGTCGACGAGATCGCCTGCACGGCGGTCAACGATGCCTTCGTTCTCGGCGCTTGGAAGGGTGCCAACGACGCGGATGACGTGACCATGTTGGCAGACGGCAACGCCGATTTCGCCGAAGCGGTCGGTCTCACCATGGACGGCTCCGGCTTCGGCATGGGCAAGCGCGGTCAGCGCTATTCCATGCTGGTCGAAGACGGCGTGGTGAAACAGCTCAACGTAGAAGCACCGGGCGATTTCTCGGTTTCCAGCGCAGAGCACATGCTCGGCCAGATGTAATCTGCATCACTTGTCCCGATTGCGGACAAAGCGGCGCCCCGTCTTGCCTCACGGCACGGCGGGGCGCAGTCTTTGGGGCATGACGCAGGGGAAAGACAGCAGCGACGAGAATTTCGGCATCCTTCTGGGATGGAACTCGTCACCGGCGGGCGAACGCATCGCGCTCAAGATGCAAAGCACGCGCAAGATCGTCGAGAGCGAAGAGGATGTGCGCGAGTACCGCTATTTCCTGAGCAAGGAACAAGCGGTCCAGCTGGGCAACTACCTCTACACCCTCGCAGGAGAGACCGCGCCGATCCGCAAGAAGCGCGGGCTGATCGAGAGGCTCTTCGGCGGATAGACGCGGTCACGGCCGAGCACACACCGTTGGCGATTTTTGACCGGAGTTAGGGGAGACGGGCCCTTCCCCGGCTAACGAAGGTTCGACCTCATTCTACCGTAACCGAAACGGAGCGCCCGTAGTCGCGATCGGACATTCCTTTGATGTAGTCGGCCATGAGATCGTAATATCCCGGCGTGACACGAAGGTAATCGCGCGCTCCATCGGGAGATTGCTCGTACTCCCACATGCCGTGATCGGTCTCGGGAAAGACACGGATCGCAATATCGCTCCCGGAGCGACGAAGGCGCTGGAGACGTTCAAGCGTGAGGCCGATCGGGGCTTCCCGATCTTCGCCCGCAAGGACCCAAAGTTGGGGTACCTCCACATCCCTTAGGACACTCATCGGCTCTAGCGACCAATCGATATCGAGGTCGTTGAACCGGGGCACGCCCTCTTCCCTCAGCTGTTCTACGGGCGTGTTGAGGAAAACGCCTGTGTAGCCGCCGTGAATGAGCTGGAACCATGGTTCTGATGCATATTGCTGCTGGATCGCCGCCAGCTCGTCCAGACCTTCTTTATAGTCCGAGGACGCCACCCGCGCCGTGACGTCGGTGATCTCCTGCGCGATCGCGAGGGCTTCCTTACCGTAGCCGGCGTCGCGAAGTTCCTTTTGCACCTGGCTGGCATCTTCTTCGCGAATATCTGCGACGAGGCCGTAGCCGATGGCGATGAAGTCGGCTTGCGACCGTTCTGCAGCCAGCGGCGCGACCCATCCTCCCTGGCTCAGGCCGACAAGGCCGAAACGGCCGAACCGGTCCGCCGCCAGGCGCTTGGCCTCCATCGATGCGGCAACCAGATCTCCGGCCAAACGCGGGAAGTTCTGCGAATAGCGTCCTTCCGACTGTCCGGTGCCCCGTTTGTCGAAAACGAATACCGAAATGCCCCGCCCGAGCATTTGATACGGATCGCGGACGGCCTCTATCCACCCTGTCGGCTCGGAACCGTGCGCATAGGCAATAAGGGGCGTGTCACCATCGGCATCGGCAGGTTCCAGCAGCTGTCCGGCCAGCATTACCTCACCGGAGGCGAAGCGGGTGTTCGTCACCTGTATCGGGATGGCGGACCAGAGGTGTTCGCCGTTGACGAGGACGGAGCCTTCTGCGCATCGAACGACTTCATCCGCGTCCTCGATCGATCCGGTCCGGCCATCTTCGAACGCGTAGCGAAAGCCATCTTGAGACCGCGTAATGGCGACGAAGCGACCGCTCGGCTCACCATAAATTCCAACCTCGCATGGACCCGGGGAAAAGGTGGGTGCCGCGGCCTGAGCGCTGGCAGACGCCACCTCTGTCGGCGAGCTGCCGCATGCTGTCAGTGCAAAGAGGCTCAATCCGATCAGATGCTTCGGTGACATACATGGATAATACACCTAAGCGGATGAGACGCAACCACCTGAGGAAGTGATGCTCCAGGTTTTTCCGCGCCTATGACGCTCAGCCATACCCCATCAGGCTCAGCACTTCCTTCCGGCTGCGCTGGTCTTCGAGGAAGGTGCCCATCATGCGGCTGGTGATCATGCCGACGCCGGGCGTGCGCACGCCGCGGGCGGTCATGCAGCTGTGCGAGGCTTCGATCACCACAGCGACGCCCTGAGGCTGCAGATGCTCCCAGATGCAATCGGCGACCTCGGCGGTCAGGCGCTCCTGCACCTGCAGGCGGCGCGCGAAGCCGTGGAGCACGCGGGCGAGTTTCGAGATACCGACCACACGGTCGTTCGGTAGATAGGCGATGGCCGCCTTGCCGATGATCGGGGCCATGTGGTGCTCGCAATGCGACTGGAAAGGAATGTCCTTGAGTAGGACGATTTCGTTATACCCGCCAACTTCCTCGAACACGCGGCTCAGGTGGTAGGAAGGGTCTTCGGTATAGCCGAGACAGTATTCCTTCCACGCGCGCGCGACGCGCGCGGGGGTGTCGACGAGGCCTTCGCGGGTGGGATCGTCTCCGGTCCACTCGATCAGGGTGCGGATCGCGTCCTGCACGTGTTCCGGTACCGGCGGCTTGGCGCGCGGATCGTCTTCGTCTGGACCTACAAGGCTGCTCACTTGCCCCACTTCCCTTTGATCTTGGTGCGAACCCGTTCGAGGCGGCTTCCCTTGCGGAAAAGACCGCCATTTGCAAACGGCTCGAACATATCGTCGGGATCTTCGGGATCCAGGACACCGCTTTGAGCGACGGCTTTCTTGGCATCGTTGAGGTCAGGCGGGTGATAGCGGCGCAGATTGCGGCCGCCCTCGGTGACCGTGTGGTCAATCATGGCTGCCATCGAGCCGTAGCGTGCCAGCATCTCGGGCACCTCATCCTCTTCCACGCCGCAATGTTCGGCGAGAAGCGAGTGGCGGATCGCTCGGATAGGATCGGCGGCGTGCTCGTTACCGGACCGGGTCGAATCGACAAACACGTCGCATTCGCTGTCGAGGCCCATGGAGCGATTGTTGAGATTGGCCGAACCGATGCGGAATATCTTGTCGTCGACGATCATCATCTTGGCATGGACGTAGATCGGGGTTTCCCCCGACCACGGGCACCAGATCGTGAAGCGGTGCTTGTGATCGACTTCCTCGATACAGCGCACGATTTCGGCGCGCGCATGGTCCATTGCCTGCTGTTCCAGCCAGCCATCGGCCTTTTCGGGATGGACGATGACGATTTCCGGCGGATCTTCTTCCTGCAGGCGCTCGATGATCGCTTCAGACACCGCACGCGAGGCGAAGTACTGGCTTTCGGCGTAGATGAATTTTTCGGCGCGCTTGATGTGGTCGACGAAGAGATGCTCGATCTCTTTCACCTCGGACCAATCGCGATGTTCGGCGCGGGTGCGGGCGATGCCGACCTCCACATTTTCGAAAGTCGCCTCCAGCCCTTCGGGCCACAGGCTTTCCTCGCGGGACTGGATCGGCAGCAGCGGAGTGCCGCCCGCCCTGATCCAGCGATCGCGCCCCAGGTCGCTGAGAGCCTCGGCGATCTCGCCTTCCATCATCATCGAGGCATCGTGCCAGGGCTCGTAGGGTTCGCCGCGGGGAGTACGGCGCATCGGCTCGTCCTCCTTGTGCTCGCGCGTGTCGAGCCGCTTCACGGTCATGTCGATACCGCCGCACACGGCCAGCGAATTGTCGAGGATGCCAATCTTCTGGTGGTGGCTGCAGCCGGTCGGGTGGGCGCTATCGAACTTGAAATCGATCCGCCGGTGGCGCGCCCAGCGAACGAGGTCCCACCACATGGAGCCGCGCAGGACGAACTTGAAAACCCCGAAGCTCCACTTCAGGATGCGGATCTCCAGCGATTTCTCACGATTGATGAGCCAGGAGAAGAAACTGCCCAGACGCGCGGGATACTTGTCCCTGAAGGGCCGCTGCCACCAGCGGCGTCCCTCGCCCAGGTGGATGCGGGTATCGAAATCCCAGCCGATGAGGAAAATGCGATGCTTCGCATTCATCATCGCTTCCTGCATCGCGGCGAAATAGTCCGCCGCATCGATGATCACCCGCGCACGGTCGACCTTGGCATAACGCCAGACACCCGGCTCGACGCCTTCGTCGAGCCGGGTCACCTGTTTCGGATCTGCGGGTTGCCCCTCCGCCCCCTTGGCCATCTTACTCCTTGGCGTCCTCTTTCTTCTCGGGCGTCACTTCGGCTTCCGCCTTCTCTTCCTTCTTACGGCGATCGAAGACCTCGCGCATATGCTGTTCGTCTTCCTTGTCCAGATAATTGGCGAAGTCGGGGAAGTGGTCTTCCTCTTCCTCGTCGATATGGTGGCGGTAATCGTGGGCGAAGGTCTTGAACTTGGTCAGCCAGCCGCCTTCGGACATGTCGGTGGCGGCGAGGTCGTTAAGCATCTCGTCGATTTCGTGATGCTCGGCAACCGAGTGACGGGTCTCATCCGTGGTCGGCGGCTTGCGCAGCATGGTGGAATAGAGCGCCTGCTCTTCGGCGGCTGCGTGGCTCTTCAGTTCCTTGGTAAGCTCGGTGAACAGTTCTTCGCGTTCCTGGCTGTCCCCGCTCGTCTCCAGCAGCTTGTCGATCAGCTCGCGGTGGCGATCGTGGTCTTCTTTCAGGCGATCGAAAATTTCGGTGGCATCGGCCATGCGTGTTTCTCCTTTGCTGTTTGAACAGGCGAAGGCGCAGCGGGTTCCGTCCTTGCACGATGATAGGTGGCGACTCATATAGGACGGATGCTTCACGATCGATCGGGACCCACACAGGAGCAGATGCAACAGATGGCAGAAGCCGTACGCGCATCGCTGCCCGATCACTTCCGCGTGCTGATGGAAGAAATCGTCCTGCGGGTGGAGGACTTCGCCACCGAGGAACAGCTCGCCGCCGTCGAGATCGAGAGCAAATGGCACCTTACCGGCCTCTACGAAGGCGAATCGCTGCCCGACCGCTCGATCTGGGCCAGCGGACGTATGCCGGCACGCATCTGGTTGTTCCGTAAGCCGTTGATCGCGGAATGGAGGGAAACGGGCGTGCGGATGGACGACTTGGTGCGCCACGTCGTCATCCATGAAGCCGGCCACCACTTCGGCTTCAGCGATGAAGACATGCACGCTCTGGAAGACCGCGCGGACCAAGATCAGCCCTAGAACCAAAAAAGCCCACGACCCCGGAAGGGTCATGGGCTTGTTTGGCGCGCCAGGAAGGATTGGCCGCCGCCGCTTCGCGGCTCTGGCCGTCTGCGCCGCTGCGCGGCTTCGACTCCGAACGGTTCGAACATTCATACCGACCAACCAAAAAAGCCCACGACCCCGGAAGGGTCATGGGCTTGTTTGGCGCGCCAGGAAGGATTCGAACCTCCGACCGCCTGATTCGTAGTCAGGTACTCTATCCAGCTGAGCTACTGGCGCGTTGGAGGGCGGCACATAGGCAGGCGATGCGGCCTTGGCAACACCTAATCGGGCATTTTGGCGAGCAAATGTGCAGCAAGCTCGATATCCAGCGGCGGCTTGGCCAGTTTATCGATGTCCCGGCCCCTCACCCACTCCACCGCGCCACCTTCCAGTGCAGCGGGTTTCCCGGCCCAACGGGTGCAGGTGTAAAGAAGTATGACAATCGGGCGCTCGCTGTTTTCTGAACTCTCCTGCGCAAAGCAACAGGGCGAGAGATCCTCGTCGCGGACATCTATCCCTAATTCCTCCTTCACCTCGCGAACCAAGGCGCAGGCGGGCGTTTCACCCTGCTCGACCTTGCCGCCGGGGAACTCCCACAGCCCGCCGTGATGCTTGTGAACGGGGCGTTTGTGCATCAGCCAGCGGCCCTCCCCGTCACCCAGCGCAAGGGCGACCACGCAGCGCCATGTCGGATTATTTTCCAAAACTGATCCTTCGCGAAACCTTTTCTTAACGCCTGACCGAGTAGTTCGACGATGTCAGCTACGAATTGACTTTGGGGGCAACACAAGTGGTCGAATTTCTCAAAAAACTGGGACGCGACACCGAAGGTGCCACCGCTGTTGAGTACGGGCTGATTCTCGCTCTGATCTTCCTCTCCATGATCGGTGCGGTCAGCTCCTTCGGGCAGACCACCATCGATATGTGGAACAGGGTGGCCGCGACGATTTCGGCCGCCATAGGAATCTGAACGGGAGTGAAAAGTCGGCCGGTTGATTAGCAATTTGTCAACTTGTCGGAGTCAGAACGAGAATTGCTCAAGCTTCAACAGGGGCGAGAGCCGGGTAACGAAGACTGAACCAGGAGACTACACATGAAATTCATCAAATCGCTGCGCCGTAACGAAGAAGGTGCAACCGCTATCGAGTACGGCCTGATCGCTGCACTTATCGCTGTCGCTGCAATTACCGCCATGCAGAACCTCGGTGGCGAAATTGCGACCACTTATAATGCGGTCGATACCGAATTGGGAGTGGCAAACGGCAACGCTCCGAACGGCGTCTAATAGACCCTTCGGTAACGAAAAAAGAAGGCGGCGAGGGAAACCTCGCCGCCTTTTTCGTTGTCCGCGGTAAAAGCGATGAGGGGCTTAGCGGCCCCGCACCACGATCTTTACCTTCTGGCCTGCCTGCAGGCGATCGGTCGAGGAGAGGCCGTTGAGCACGCGGAAGCGCGCTTCCTGTCCGCTGTCATAGGCCATGCGCGCTGCCATCGTCGCAACCGTATCGCGCGATCCGACCGTCACGACATCCACATGACGGGGAATGACATTGGCGGCCTGCTGCGCGGTAATCCGGCGCATCGACGAGAACATCGAATTGAAGGTGCCGGACTGGCCCGCCGGGGTCAGCGCCAGGAAGTGATAGGCGCGGTCGTTCGAGAACTCATACGCGAACACCGTGACATCCAGGTTCTGGTTGCCCGAATTGACCCGCGCAGTGCCGTAGGCGGCAGGCAATCCGTTGACGGTGGTGGTCTGGATGCTGGCGGGGCGAACCTGCTGCTGGTCGCTCAGCGCACCAAATACGCTGGTAACGTAGCTCTGCAGATTGCCATTATACGGCCCAAGCGAGAATTGCGCCTTGCCGCTCTGCCCGCTGATGGTGACGGCGCGCGTGCCGTTGACCATGTAGAAACCCTGCGGCGCGGTGAACGCCAGGCGCAGGTCCGGGTGGATAAACTGGCGCCCTTCGACGACGCCCTGTTCCGGATCGTCACCATAAAGGATGCCGTCGATGCGGGTGAGGAAGGTGTCGCGATTCGTCACGCGGCCGGTTCCGCCGACTTCCTGCGCATAGTTCAGAGCGGTCTGTACGCGGCTGGCAGGATCGGGGTGGGTCGATGCCCATTCCGGAAGGCGGGCGTTATCGCGTCCCATCAACTGCGCATCGAGCGAGTTCTGCGCCGCGAGGCTGGAGAGGACGGTCGCCATGGCACGCGTGTCGTATCCTGCCTGGTTGAGATACTGGATACCGAGGCGGTCGGCTTCCAGTTCCTGGCTGCGCGAGAACTTGAGGGTCAGCAATTGCGAGCCCTGCAGAGAAAGCTGGCCGAGCTGCTGCCCCAGTCCGGTGCCGCCAAGCAGTGCCTGGCTGGCGATCGCGCCGAGCACTCCGAGAATCGAGTTGCGCTGTGCGGCCTGCTTGCGGCGCTGCGAGTGGCGAGCCGCGACGTGGCCGACTTCGTGACCGAGCACGCCCGCCAGTTCGGCTTCGTTGTTCATCAGCGATACGAGCTGGCGCGTCGTGTAGACGTAGCCACCGGGGATCGCGAAAGCGTTGTTGACCGGGCTGTTCAGCAGCGAAACGGTGAAGCTGCCGCGCGCATTGGCAAGGCCCGACTGGACGGCGATGTTCTGGCCGACCATTTCCACATATTGGGCCTGCGGACCGGTCATCGCTCCGCCGAATTCGGCCAGAAGCTGCGGATGCGCCTCTGCGCCTTGCTGCGCTTCGCCCTGCGAAATCGGCGCGGATGCGTCTGGAATGCTGGCGCAGCCCGTAAGGGCCAGCGCCATGGTGGCGGTGGATGCGGCGAGTGTCTTCATGACGGACATTGGGTTCCCCTTCGTCTGGCCAAGCGGGTCCCACCGCCGCCGGCCGGTTGTTTACGCTAGGGAGAACAGGGGGATGCGGCTGTTTGTTCCCGCACCACGAAATTCAGGTCGGTCAGCCTGCAATCTGCAGGAAACGCTCCTCGCGCATACGCTTGAGCTCTTCCGCAGAGTGGATCGACAGCTTGTCGAGTTCCTCGCCGATCGCTTCCGCTAGGCTGTGCGCCGCTGCACGCGGATCGCGGTGTGCGCCGCCCACAGGTTCGGCCACGATGCGGTCGATCACGCCCAGTTCCTTCAGGTTCTGCGCCGTCACCTTCATGGCCTCAGCCGCATCGGGCGCCTTTTCTGCCGTGCGCCACAGGATGGATGCACAGCCTTCGGGCGAAATCACCGAATAGACCGCATGTTCGAGCATCAGCACGCGTTCGGCACTGGCCAGCGCCACTGCGCCGCCCGAACCGCCCTCGCCCACGATGCTGGCGACCATTGGCACCGGCAATGCGAGGCAGGCTTCGGTGGAACGCGCGATCGCTTCTGCCTGGCCGCGCTCTTCCGCCTCGACGCCCGGAAACGCGCCGGAAGTGTCGACAAGGGTGACGACCGGCAGGTCGAACCGGCCGGCAAGTTCCATAAGCCGGATCGCCTTGCGATAGCCTTCGGGCTTGCCCATGCCGAAATTGTGACGGATGCGGCTGGCGGTATCATTGCCCTTTTCATGGCCGATCAGCACGATCTTGCGACCATTCAGCTTGGCAAATCCGCCCATGATCGCTTCGTCTTCGCCATAGGCGCGGTCACCGCCAAGCGGCACGAATTCCTCGAACGCATATTCGACGTAATCGCGGAAATGCGGTCGCGAAGGATGCCGCGCGACCTGCGTTTTCTGCCACGGAGTAAGCGAGGCATAGGTGGAAGCCAGCAAGTCCGCGCTCTTGAGTTCAAGGCGCTGGAGCTCGTTCGTGATATCGACCTCGTCGCCCTCGGCAGCGCTGCGCAGTTCCGCAATGCGCGTTTCGAGTTCGGCAACGGGCTTTTCGAATTCAAGATAGGAAACCATCGCCACCCCGCTAGTCGCTCGCGCGCGGGCGGGCAAGAGGATGCCGCTCGTTGACCAGCTTTACCAACCGGGCCGCATCGACATGGGTATAGATTTGCGTCGTCGCGATATCCGCATGGCCGAGCAGGGTCTGCAGCGCGCGCAGGTCCGCCCCGCCCTCCAGCAAGTGGGTCGCAAAGGCGTGGCGCAGCACGTGGGGGCTGAGCTTTTCCGGCGGCAGGTCGGCGCGCACGGCCAGTTCCTTCAGCATCTGGAACAGGCGCACGCGCGAGATATGTCCGGCGCGCGAGGGGAACAGGAAGGTCGATCCGCCCGGTCGGAGCGCAAGCCAGCGCGATAGCGCTTTCTTGGCACGGCGGCTGATCGGTACCAGCCGGGTCTGGCCGCCCTTCCCGGTCACAGTAAGGAAAGGTTCGTCGCGGGGCACGGCGGAAAGGGGCAGAGAGACGAGTTCGGTCGCGCGCAAGCCCGAACCATAGAGCAATTCGAGCATGACCAGCATCCGGACCGCCTCGGGCCGCTCGCTTGCCGCCTCGTCCTCGGCGCGGGCGAAGAGCGCTTCCACCTGCTGGTGTGTCAGGATCTTCGGCAAGGGGCGTCGTGTGGCGGGCCGCGGCAGGGCATGGGTCGGATCGTCCTCGCGCATGCCCTCGTCCATCAGGAAGCCGTAGAACTGGCGCAGCGCGGAAATCTTGCGAGCCATCGTCGACGCGGCGAGCGACGACCAGCCCTGCCCGAGCTTCGACAATTGTGCCTTGCTGGCGGAGGCAAGGTCGCCGCCGACGATCTCCTCTGCCTGCGCAAGGTCGCGTCCGTAGGCAGCTAAGGTGTTCTGGGCCGCACCGCGTTCCGCGGCCAGCATGGCAAGGAAATCCTCGATTGCGCTCATGGACCGATCAGGCCCGCGCGACCGCCTCCGCGGCGATCATCCTGGCCTCTGCTTCCATGCCCACGGCATTGAGTGCGGAAACGATGTGGTAGAGGTGGCGCGCGGTCATCTGGTCCCAGCTCGTGCCCTGCATGCCCAGCCCGGCAAGATAGGCTACCAGGGCACCGTTGTTCACTTCGGCAGCCTTGTCGATCATCCGGGTCCATCGTGTGGGCGCGGTGAAGTTCATTTCGAGCCGGTCGGAATATTCGTTGATCTCGTCCTGCCCGACACGCCCCAATCCGGCGAGACCGGCGAGAAACATACGCGATTTGCGGCTGCGAGCGGATTCGTCGTCGTCGAAAAAGGTGTCGAGCTGGCCGTCAGTTACGGTGCCGCCCTGCGGATTGGCTAGCGCCAGCAGCGCCCAGCCGAGACTGCCCTCCTCGACAGCATTGGCCCATCGCATCGCGTCCCGGTCGAGCCCTGCGGTCAGCATCGAGGCAATGAGGTCTCCAGAATCGTCTGCGAAATCCGCGCTCGGCGTCACGCGCGCGGCGGCATAGGCGGTCAGGACGTAACGACCGTACTGGTTGTCTGCCCCGCCCCACACGTCGCGGATGGCACTAATGCGTTCAGCGGGCAAAGGATCGACATAGGCAGAGCGCAGGCGCGAGGCTACCGGCAGCGCAGGATCCTCGCCTGCCTGCTCCCGCTCAGCATAGAGCAGCGAATAGAGATCGACGATGGCACGCGCTGAAAGAACGCCCGAAGCCGCTGCCACATCGGCGCCGCGTATGCGTTGGCCCGGGGATAGCGCCGGCGTCAGAGCGCTGGAAATCAGCATCGAATTATCGAGATCGTCGGTAAGGTTTTCCGGAACCGGTTCGCCCAGCGCATTCGCCATGGAAAAGCGCCAGGGGGTCAGATCGCCCGACCCTTCCCATTCGATGGTCACCGCGCGGCGTCCGTCGCCTGCAGCACCGGCGTAGCGCTGGGCCAGCAGGACGTCGAGCCGGGCGTCTTCCTCGGTACGCGACAGCAGGCGGCGCAAGTCGTTCTGCGCCCGCTGGGTCTCGCCGGCAAATGCTGCGCAGATACCCTCCAGCATCTCGCGATGCGGTGTTTCGTCGGAGGCTTTGCCCAGCCGGATGGCCGGGCACGCCCCCACGATATCGCTCGTCCCGACATAGGCGTCGATCGCGGCGCGGGTCAGCGCAGGCGAGTAATTCGCCGTGTCGATATCCTGCACCAAAGCGCGGGCGACAGCATACTCGCCCATGCTGTTCAGCGCGCGCGCACGCAGCGTGGCGAATTCGACCGGACCCATCCCCTGCGGCGCATCGAGGCGGCTGGCGAGCGCGCGGCGCATCAGGATGTGACCCCAGCGCGAAACCATCGGCCCTTGGACACCGCCCAGGGCAGCACGGACGATGGACGCGGGTTGGCGCGCGAGCGAGCCGGTCGGCAAGCCGCCCTCGGTCGGCGCAATAATTCCGATTTCGCTGGTGGCCCGGCGCGCGGCAGGCGGAATATCGTAACGCGGTCGAAGGCCCAGAGCTTCGTCCAGTTCCGCCGCGCTCATCGCCTCCAGTTCCTCGACCGACGGAATGTCGCTCAGGCTCACGCCGGATGTGTCGACGGGCGCGGGCGCGCTCGGCAGGGGCTGCACGACTTCGCCCGAAGTCGACGGGCTTTCCGCAGGCGCAGGCGTGGCAGGAGCCGGAGTGGCGGCCGGGGCAGGCGTATTGGCTGCGCCGGGCAGAATGCTCTCCGGCGTGCGCTGCGCAACCACGACGCTCGATGAAATCACGAGGGCCGCACCGGCCAGCCAATAGCCGCGCTTCATCCTGCTGCTCCTGGCAGGTCGACAGATTCGGAAATCGGGCGCAGCGGTTCTTCCCCGCCGTCGATCCAAGCCACGACCAGCACCGCCAGCACGGCGAGCGCAGCGATCAGGATCATACGCGAGCGTTTCACGGCCAAGATTTTCGTATCCTCGATCAATATTCGTGTGGGTTGCCCGCGCCCTAGCCCATCTATAGGCCGAGCGGCAATGAGCAACGCGCATACACCCCACGATATGTCCGATCCTCTGCGGCAGGCGCGCAGGATTACACGCCCGCTCGTGCTGGTCGGACTGATGGGCGTTGGCAAGACAAGTATCGGTCGCCGCCTCGCCTCGGCGCTCGATCGCGATTTCGTTGACGCAGACGAGGAAATAGAGCGCGCCGCCGACCGCACGGTGGCGGAAATCTTCGAAGCCCACGGCGAAGCCTATTTCCGCGACGGCGAACGCCGCGTGATTGCGCGGTTGATGGAGGAAGGGCACGGCGTGATCGCCACCGGTGGCGGCGCCTTCGTCGATCCCGAAACCCGCGCTCTCGTCCTTGATCAGGGGCTGGCGATCTGGCTCGATTGCGACATCGAAACCCTGGTCGAGCGGACTTCGCGCAAGAATACGCGCCCCTTGCTGAAGACCAGCGACCCGCACGCCATCCTGCGCGACCTAAAGGAACAGCGCAGTCCCGTCTATGCGCAGGCGCAAATACACGTCGTGACGGGCGATGGGCCGCATGAGCTTGCAGTCGAGCGCATCATCGAGGAGCTTGCGGCATGGCAGTGATAGACGTCGAACTTGCCGGACGAACCTACGAGGTGCGGGTCGCGCGCGATTTGCTCGCGCGTGTTGCCGAAGAGGCTGCCCCCTTCCTGCGCAAACAGTCCGTGCCGATCGTGGCCGATGCCAATGCGCGCCGACACTGGGGCGCAGAAGTCGAGGCGTCCCTGCGCGCGGCGGACAAGGAACCGCGCTGGTACGACGTCGCACCCGGCGAAAGCTCTAAAAGCTGGGAAAGCCTGGCGCGGCTCACCGACTGGCTGCTGGCCGAAGGCGTCGAGCGCGGCGACCATGTGCTGGCGCTTGGCGGCGGCGTGGTTGGCGATTTGACCGGATTTGCCTGCGCAATCCTCAAACGCGGCTGCGGCTTCGTCCAATTGCCGACCACGCTCTTGGCGCAGGTGGACAGTTCGGTGGGCGGCAAGACCGCAATTAACACATCGGCAGGCAAGAACCTCATCGGAGCCTTCCACCAGCCCTCGCTGGTGTTGGCCGACCTGTCGGCGCTCGACACCCTGGCCGACCGCGAGATGCGCGCGGGCTATGCGGAAGTGCTGAAATACGGCGTGCTAGGCGATGCGGATTTCTTCGCCTGGCTCGAGGAAAACGGCTCGAAAGTGGTGGCACGAGAGAACGAAGCGCTCGAACACGCCGTCGCGAGCAGCGTTGCGGCGAAGGCGCGCATCGTCGCTGAGGACGAGCGCGAGACGTCCGGTGCGCGTGCGCTGCTCAACCTCGGCCATACCTTCGGCCATGCGCTGGAGGCGGAGACAGGCTTTTCCGACCGCCTGCTGCATGGCGAAGGCGTTGCCCTCGGCATGGTGCTTGCAGCCCGCTATTCCGCACGGCGCGGCGAGATCGGTATCGAGGAAGCGGAGCGCGTGACCCGCGCGGTCGATGCCGCCGGCCTTCCATCGGAAATTTCCGCGCTTGGCCTGACCTGCGACGGGCGTGCGCTGGCCGACCATATGCTGCACGACAAGAAGATGGATGCAGGCACCCTGCCCTTCATCCTGCTGCGCGGCATCGGTGCGGCATATCTCGCGAAGGACGTGGCGCTGGACGACGTTGCGCTCTTCCTCGACGAGCAGCTTCAGGCGCACTAACGTGGCGCGCATGACGCGCTTTATCGACCTTTCCATCCCGATCACCAACGAGGTCGTGTCCGACCCCGACGTGATGCGCCCAAAGATCCAGTACATGACCCACGAAAGCACGTGGGAGCAGATCGCCATGTTCTTTCCCGGCCTCGCAAAATACGACCTGCCGGACGGCGAAGGCTGGGCGGTCGAGATGCTGGAGCTGTCGACGCACAACGGCACGCACATGGATGCGCCCTGGCATTATCATTCGACGACACACGATGGCGCCAGTCCCGCCCCCAGCATTGACGAGGCCCCGCTCGACCGGTTCTATCGCCCCGGCGTGAAGCTCGATTTCAGTCACCTGCCGCATGGCCATGTCGTCAGGGCGGCGGAAGTGGAAGAGGCGCTGGCGAAGATAGGCTACGACCTGCAACCGCTCGACATTGTCCTTGTCCAGTCGGGCGCAGTCTACGGCACGGAGAACTTCACCGACCAGGGCGTGGGCCTCGGCGCGGAAGCGACTCTATGGCTGACGGAGCGCGGCGTGGAAGTCGTCGGCACCGATGCGTGGAGCTGGGATGCCCCCTTCAGCCACACCGCGAAGCGCTGGGCTAAGACCCGCGATCCTTCGATCATCTGGGAAGGCCACAAGGCAGGCCGCATTCGCCCCTATTACCAGATCGAAAAGCTGACCAACCTTCAAAGCCTGCCCGACCATGGCTTCATGTTCAGCTGTTTTCCGGTGAAGATCGAACGCGCCAGTGCGGGATGGATCAGGGCCGTAGCGATGGTGGAAGAATAGCATGCACATTGCGATTGCCGACATCGCGGATCCCGGCGTTCGTGACCTTGCCGCCTATCACCAGCGGGAAATGTATCGCGCCTCTCCTCCGGGTACCGACTTCGCTCTCGATGTGTCGGGACTGGAGAAGGCCGGGATCACGATCGTGGGGGCCTGGGAGGAGCAGAGCCTGATCGCAATCGGCGCATTGAAGCGATTGCCGGAAGGCCAGGCGGAACTGAAGTCCATGCGAACCCATCCCGACCATCTGGGTAAGGGTGCCGCGAGCGCTATCCTCGAGGCTCTCATCGCCATGGCTGCGCAGGAGGGCTTCGACCGGCTAAGTCTTGAGACGGGTACGGCGGAGGCGTTCCAACCGGCTATCAAGCTGTACACGAAGCGCGGCTTCGAGCGGGGCGATGCCTTTTCGGAATACGTCAACGGGCCGCACAACCAGTGCTACCATCTGGACCTTACTGCCTAGTCGGGATCAGCTTGCGCGCGGCTCCAGCCGTGTGACCTTCGCGCCTGCCCCCACAGGCTCGTAATCCGCCATCATCGCATCGTGTTCGCCGAACAGCCGCTCGATCTCGGTCCTGCGTTGCAAGAGCATCTGCGCGATGCCCGGTGCGAGGCTGTCGCCATCGCCGATCTTGCCGAGGATTCCTGCGAGATCGGCGATCGTCGCATCCTCGGGGGTCTTGTGGTAATTCCCCCTGGTATCGAAAAATCCAGTGCCCCTATGTGCCATGCTTACTACTCCTGAGTGTGTTGCGTCAGAAGCGAACCGAAGGCCCACAGTATCTCCACAAGTTCGATTCGGTAAAAGTCCCTTAACCACGATTTCACGCCGACCCCTGCATTTCGCAAGGATCGGCGCAAAACGGGCAATAATCTAAACGCGATACTTTACCAGAAAGCGCGCGCGACTTTTCTATTCGAGTTCGAGAATGACCTCGTCCACCGCGAGGCTGTCGCCCTCTCCGGCGTTGATCTTGCCCACGACGGCCTGCTTTTCGGCGCGCAGGATGTTTTCCATCTTCATCGCCTCGACCGTGGCGAGCGGCTGTCCGGGCTGGACTTCCTCGCCCTCTGCCACATGCAGTTTCACCAGCAGGCCCGGCATCGGGCAGATCAGCATCTTGGAAAGATCCGGCGGTTCCTTTTCGATCATGTGACCGGCCAGATGCGCGATCCGCGTCTGGAGGATGCGCAGGTGATGCGTCGCCCCGCGCGTCGTGATCGCATAGCCGGTACGCGACGGAGCCAGCTGGAAAGTGTAGGTTTCAAGCGGCTCGGCGTCTTCGTCGGCGTTGTTGTCGAACAGGGCCACGTCGATCATGCGCTGGCCCGGTGTGTACTGCATCTCGATCGTGACCTGCTCACCGTCGACCGTGAGCGCGTTCTCTTCCAGGCGCACTTCGTGGGTGGAGGAGCCTTCTTCGCGCGTCCCGATCCGGATGGTCCAGTCACCCGGCGCGTATTCGTCGCCGTTCAACTGCTGGTCGATCCGCCGCGCACGGTCGGCATCGGCAGTGGCGATCACGCCGCCCACCGCAGCCAGAACGCGCTTGAGTTCGTGGGAAGCAGGCGCGCCCTCGAAGCCTTCGGGATATTCCTCCGCGATGAAGCCGGTGGTCAGCTCGCCCGAGCGGAACCGCGGGTGCTGCATGATCGCGCTGAGGAAATCGATATTGTGCCCCAGCCCCTCGATCCGGAATGCATCGAGCGCCTGCACCTGAAGGTCCGCCGCCTCGTCGCGGGTCTCGCCCCAGGTTACGAGCTTGGCGATCATCGGGTCGTAGAACATCGACACCTCGCCGCCTTCGAAGACGCCATCGTCCACGCGGACGCCATCGACGCCCCGTCGCCCGTTCTCGGCGCCATCGTCCACCCAGGGCTCGACCGGAGGCTGGTAGTGCACGAGACGACCGGTGGACGGGAGGAAGCCGCGATAGGGATCTTCCGCATAGACGCGGTTCTCGATCGCCCAACCGTCGATCTTTACATCGTCCTGCGTGATCTCGAGCTTCTCGCCGGCTGCGACCCGTATCATTTGCTCTACAAGGTCTACACCGGTGATCGCTTCCGTTACAGGATGTTCCACCTGCAGTCGGGTGTTCATTTCGAGGAAGTAGAAGCTCTCCCCCGTCTTGTCGGCGCCGGAAACGATCAATTCCACGGTGCCTGCGCTATGATAGTCCACCGCCCGCGCCAATGCGACGCATTGCTCGCCCATGGCCTTGCGCATCTTGGGTGTGACGAAGGGCGACGGCGCTTCCTCGACGACCTTCTGGTGCCGCCGCTGGATCGAGCATTCGCGCTCGTTCAGATAAATGATGTTGCCGTGCTTATCGCCCAGGATCTGGATTTCGATATGGCGCGGGTTCTCGATGAATTTCTCGATGAAGACCCGGTCGTCGCCGAAGGAGTTCAAACCTTCACGCTTGGTCGCCTCGAAACCTTCGCGCACATCCTTTTCGGACCAGGCGAGGCGCATGCCCTTGCCGCCGCCGCCCGCGCTGGCCTTCATCATCACCGGATAGCCGATGTCATTGCTGATCTCGACCGCGTGCTCTGTGTCGCGTATTTCACCGACGAAGCCGGGGACGACGTTCACCCCCGCTTCGCGTGCGAGCTTCTTCGATTCGATCTTGTCGCCCATCGCCGCGATCGCGCCGGTCGGCGGGCCGATGAAAGTGATGTTTTCCTTCGCCAGCGCCTCCACGAAGCTGGCGCGTTCGGACAGGAAGCCATAGCCCGGATGCACCGCCTCTGCGCCCGTCTGCTTGCAAGCGGCGATGATCCTGTCCGCGATCAGGTAGCTTTCCGCCGCTGGCGCCGGACCGATATGAACGGCCTCGTCCGCCATGCGCACGAAAGGCGCGCGCGCATCGGCATCGGAATAGACCGCGACAGTGGCGATACCCATGCGCTTGGCGGTCTTGATGACGCGGCAGGCAATTTCACCGCGGTTGGCGATCAGGATCTTGGAAAACAAACGGGCCTCCGATGCAGGCGAACTAGCGTGAGCAGTCCATGCCGCAGCGGAGGCCCCGTATCAAGGCAAGTGCCTCAATCCCGGTCGATATGACCGATCTGGCGGTCCTGGCGCAGGATCAGGGAGTCGAATTCCTCCCACAGCGCCTTGGCCTTGGCCTCGCCGCCGACCTGGCGCACGAATTCGGCTTCCCACTTCTTGCCTTCCGGATTTTCGGCCCAGCCCAACTGGGCGATCCCGCCACGCATCGGCAAGGCGACGATGCTGTCGTAATCGCCGGTTTGCATGTGGAAATCGATCACGTCGTTATAGCCCAGTGCCGCATCGACCTTTGCGAACATCTCGATGATTTCGTGGGCACGCTCGCCCTTGCCGGGCTTCCACTTGATCATGTTGACGCGATACCAGTCGACCTTGGAAAGTTCGGGCGTGTGATCGTCCGCAAAGGCGGGTGTTGCCGGGATGGCGAGGCCAATGGCGGCGGCGGTCAAGATAAGCTTCTTCATGCAGTCTTCCCCCTAGTCAGGAATACGACCCTAAGAAGCGATCCGTTCGGTTATATGCTGTTGTCCCCCAGCGCGGCGAATTAGCCACCTGAATCAAGCGAGAGTCAAGCAGTCAGCCTAACCCACTGATCCGACCCCAAATTTTCGGTTAGGCCTGGACGAAATCGATCAGGGCATGGGCGTAGTGCTGCGCCCCGCGGCGCTCGCCCTCACCCTCCAGCAGGCCATGCATTGCGGTTGCGAGACGCGACTGGTTTTCCGCCGATAGGTCACCCAGCGGCGAGACGTAGATGCCGATCGTGAAGAGGATGGCTCCGGTTTCCGGCAGACGCCTCAGGGTCTGGCGTTCGGAGCGCACGAAGAGCGTTTCGCCGGCATTTTCCGGCGTCACATGCGCAAACGCCTGTTCCGGCGGCTCGGCCACCCAGCGCTGTTCGCCGGTGGCTGCGATAAACCAGTTGCAGCGCCCGTAAATCGCGCCCGCTTTGAGCTTGGCCATGAAGTGATCGACCCCGCTGGCAAGCTGCTCCTCGTAGCCCTGGATCGGCGCATGGAGCGCACGCAGCGGCAGACCCAATTTGTCCGCCGGCGTCCAATCCGAAGGCCATGCCACTGCCGCACCGACGAGACGGTACTGTTCGTCGCCTTCGCGCAGGGTGAGCAGGCACATGTCCTCGTGATGCGCCTTTGCGGCCTCAGCCAATCCACCCGACAGGCCAAGCATGGCGGCAAGATCCGCCCCGGGAGCCTCACCCTCCGGCGAGAGCTGGATGCCTTCCGGATAGGCCGCAAAGCCTGCCTCACGGGCAGCCAGGTCCGGATCGGGCTGGAGCCAGTCGCTTTCGTCGAGTTTCGCAAGGCCCATTTTAAGCACTCCGCCGCCGCGTGCCTTCGGCAGCAGGTCGTCGACGGAGAAGCCCAAGCTCACTCGGCAGGCTCCGCCACCTTGCAAGCCCGCATCGGCTCCTCCTGTGCAAGCGCGGTGAGGCCCAGCTTGGCAAAGAGCGCCGCATCGCTGTCATCGCCCGCATTGGGCGCGGTCAGCAGCTTGTCGCCGGTGAAGATCGAGTTCGCACCAGCCATGAAGCACAGAGCCTGCGTCGCCTCGGACATAGACTCGCGGCCTGCGGACAGTCGCACCATGCTCATCGGCATCGCGATACGCGCCACGGCCACGGTGCGGACGAATTCGATATCGTCGATCTTGGCGAGCGGCGTATCGGCCAGCATGTCGCCTAGCACCGTGCCCTTGACCGGCACCAGCGCATTGACCGGCACGCTTTCGGGATGGCGTTCGAGGGTGGCGAGCGTGTGGACGAAGCCCACCCGGTCCTCGCGCGTTTCGCCCATGCCCACGATCCCGCCGCTGCACACATTGATGCCCGCATCGCGCACGTTTTGCAGAGTGTCGAGCCGGTCCTGGTAATTGCGCGTCGAGATCACGCGCTCGTAATATTCCGGCCCGGTGTCGACATTGTGATTGTAGTAATCGAGGCCCGCTTCCTTGAGCATGTCCGCCTGTTTCGGCGTCAGCATGCCCAGCGTCATGCAGGTTTCCAGCCCCATGGCGCGCACGCCCTTCACGATCTCGACGATCGCGGGCATGTCGCGGTCCTTGGGATTGCGCCAGGCCGCGCCCATGCAGAAGCGCTGCGAGCCTGCATCCTTCGCCTGCGCCGCGCGCTGGAGGACCGATTGCACCTCCATCAGCTTGGTCGCCTCGACCCCGCTGTCGGCCTTCACCGACTGCGAGCAATAGCCGCAATCCTCCGGACACCCGCCGGTCTTGATCGACAGCAGCGTGCAGAGCTGGATCTGCTCGGGCGGATGGAACTCCCGGTGCACAGTGGCGGCGCGGAACAGCAGTTCGGTGAAGGGAAGGTCGAAGAGCTCCGCGATTTCCTCGCGGGTCCAGTCGGTGCGGATTTTAGAATGCATCAAGAAGCCTCAGTTTGACGAAAAACAGCAAAGGTCACAATGCTCGCGAGTACAAAGCCGAACACGGCATCGGAAAAACCTACTGCTCCGCGGCTGAGCAGCCATACGCCGAGCGCTATCACAGCAGCTATCCAGATTGCGATCGTTAGTTTTTTAAGACGCGGTGGATCCGATTTCAGATTGCTTCCCCTGACCAATCGCAGTCCTATCCATGCTCCAACTGAGACTGCAACTAAGACGACTACTACAGTCAAAGCCGCTACAAGTTGGTTGTCGCTCACTCCGCCGCCTCGTCCAGATCCTCCCCAGCAGGCGGCATGTTGTGGCCCAGTAGGCGCAGCACGTCCGCTGCACATTCGACGACATTGCTGCCCGGGCCGTAGATGCCCTGCACCCCGGCATCGCGCAGGAAGTCGTAATCCTTCTGCGGAATCACGCCTCCGGCAATGACCTTGATGTCGCTGCGGCCAGCTTCCTTCAGCAGGGTGATGAGTTCGGGGATGAGCGTCTTGTGCCCCGCCGCAAGGCTGCTCGCGCCGATTGCGTCGACGTCGTTCTCCAGAGCCATGTCGCGCGTTTCCGCAGGCGTCTGGAACAGCGGGCCGGAGACGACCTCGAAGCCCATGTCGGCAAAGGCGGATGCGATCACATTCGCGCCGCGGTCGTGGCCGTCCTGGCCCATCTTGGCGACCATCAGCTTGGGCGCACGTCCAAGACGGCGCTCGACGGCCTTCACCCCTTCGACCACTTGGCGGTAACGATCGTCGTCCGAATAGGCTTCGGAATAAACCCCGCGCACGGGCTTCGGCATGGTGTCGTAGCGGCCATAGGCGTCTTCCATCGCCTGGCTGATTTCGCCGAGCGTCGCATCGTGGCGTGCAGCCTCGACCGCGAGTTCGAGCAGATTGCCCTCGCGCTGCGCAGCGCCGCGTGCCAGCGCGTCGAGCGCGGCCTTGCAAGCGAATTCGTCGCGGCCTGCACGGACCTTTTCAAGGCGCGCAATCTGGCTCTGACGCACGGCGTGGTTGTCGATATCGAGCGTGTCGATCTCGTCTTCCTTGTCGCGGCGGTATTTGTTGACGCCCACGATCACCGTCTCGCCCCGGTCGACGCTCGCCTGCTTGGCAGCGGCCGCCTGCTCGATCTGCGCCTTGGGTTTGCCACTGGCGACGTACTCAGTCATTCCGCCTGCCGCCTCGACCTCGTCGAGCATCTTTTTCGCCTCGTCCACCAGCGCGGCGGTGAGGCTTTCGATGTAATAGCTGCCGCCCAGGGGATCGGCGACATTGGTGATGCCGGTCTCTTCCTGGATCACCAGCTGCGTGTTGCGCGCGATGCGGGCGGAGAAGTCGGTCGGCAGCGCAATCGCCTCGTCCAGCGCATTGGTGTGAAGCGACTGCGTGCCGCCCAGCACCGCCGCCATCGCTTCGATCGTGGTGCGGATGACGTTGTTGTAGGGGTCCTGCTCCTGCAGCGAGACACCGGACGTCTGGCAGTGGGTGCGCAGCATCTTCGACTTGGGGTTTTCGGCCCCCAGCCCTTCCATCACATCATGCCACAGCGCACGCGCGGCGCGCATCTTGGCGATCTCCATGAAGAAGTTCATGCCGATGCCCCAGAAGAAGGACAGGCGGGGCGCGAAGGCGTCGATATCGAGGCCCGCTTCCATCGCGCGCTTGGCATATTCCTTGCCGTCGGCGATGGTAAAGGCGAGTTCCTGCACCGCCGTCGCCCCGGCCTCGTGCATGTGATAGCCCGAGATCGAAATACTGTTGAATTTCGGCATGTTGGCCGAGGTATATGCGATGATGTCCGAAACGATCCGCATGCTCGGTTCGGGCGGGTAGATATAGGTATTGCGGACCATGAACTCCTTGAGGATGTCGTTCTGGATGGTCCCGGCGAGCTTGTCCTGGCTCACCCCCTGCCGCTCCGCCGCGACGATGTAGAACGCCATCACCGGGATCACCGCGCCGTTCATCGTCATCGACACGCTCATGTCGTCGAGCGGGATCTGGTCGAACAGGATTTCCATGTCGCGCACGGTGTCGATCGCGACGCCCGCCTTGCCGACATCGCCGACCACGCGCGGGTGGTCGCTGTCATAGCCGCGATGGGTGGCAAGGTCGAAAGCGACCGAAAGGCCCTTCTGACCCGCGGCAAGGTTGCGGCGATAGAAGGCGTTCGATTCCTCGGCGGTCGAGAAGCCCGCATACTGGCGGATGGTCCACGGACGGCCGGTGTACATCGAGGCATAAGGCCCGCGCGTGAACGGCGCGATTCCGGGCACGCCGGGCTCGAGACCTTCGGTATCCTCGCTGGTGTAGAGCGGCTTTACCTCGATGCCTTCGGGCGTGTGCCAGGTCAGGTCGCGGCCCTTCACTTCCTTGTCGGCGCGGGCCTTCCAGTCGTCGTATGTCGGCTTGTCAGTCATCGTGAGTTCCGTGTCCACGCGGTCAGTTCGACCAGTGCGCGTTTTCCTTGGGGGTTTCCATGATTTCGGTCAGCTGGCCCATCATGTCCTTGGGGTGGAGGAAGAAGATCGGCGTGCCGTGTGCGCCGATGCGCGTCGGGCCGAGGATACGCTTGCCCATGTCCTCGAACCACTTGCGCGCGTCCTCGATGTCCTCGACTTCGTAGCAGACGTGGTGCTGCGCGCCCGAGGGGTTCTTCTCGAGAAATTTGGCGATGGGGCTGTCTTCGCCCAGCGGCTCGATCAGTTCGATCTGTGTGCCGTTGGTGCCATTCTCGCCCGGAGTGTCGACGAAGCAGACCTTCACGCCCTGCGCTTCCAGATCGAACGGCTTGTGAAAGCGCGTCGCGCCCATGACATCGCGGTAATAGCGGATCGATTCCTCGATCGACGGCGTCGCGACACCGATGTGATTGAGACGGCCGAGCTTCATGCGTCATCCTCCAGAACAGAAACGGCGCGCCCCTGCAAACAGGAGCGCGCCGCTTCTTTGGAACGTCGGCAGGCAGCAATCAACCGCCGCTTTCGACATCTCCCAGTCCTTCGACATATTCGGCACCGGCGAGGATTTCCGCCGAACTGCCTTCGAAGCTGTCGCCGATGGGCTGCGTACGGCCGCCGAGGCAGGTGCCGAGGAAGCCTTCCATCGCCGCGAAGAAGCTCAGCCGGTTTTCCGGTTTCTGGAAGCCGTGCCCTTCGTCGGGATAGTTGATGTAGGTGACGGGCAGGTTCTTCGCCTGCATGGCCTCCACCAAATTGTCGGCTTCCTGCTTGGTCACGCGCGGGTCGTTGCCGCCCTGCCCCACGAGCAGGGGCACGCGAATGTCGTCGATCCGGCTGATGGCCGAGCGCGCTAGCAGGTCCTTGCGCTGTTCTGGATCGGCGGGATCGCCGACATAGCGATACCAGGTCCCGGCGAGGAACGGCTTCCAGTATTCGGGGAAGCTCTCGATCAGGGTGACGAGGCTCGACGGGCCGACGATGTCGACACCGCAGGCGAAGCGGTCGGGCGTGAAGGCAACGCCGGTCAGCGTCGCATAGCCGCCGTAGCTGCCCCCGCCGATCGCGACCTTGTCTTCCTGCGCAATGCCCTCCGAAATCGCCCAGTCGACCGCGTCGATCAGGTCGGTGTGCATCTTGCCGGCAAATTCGCCGACGGCGGCATTGGTGAAGTCCTTGCCGAAGCCGGTCGAGCCGCGGTAATTGACGCTCAATACCGCATAGCCGCGATTGGCCATCCACTGGTGCACCGTGTTGTAGCCGTAGCTGTCGCGTGCCCACGGGCCGCCATGGACCCACAGCAGCATCGGGACCGCTTCGTCCGGACGCCCGTCGCCATCGGGATCGCTGCCCGGCGGCAGGGTGAGGTAGGACACAAGCGTCTTGCCGTCCGAAGACTTGAGCTCCAGCGGGTGCATCGGCTGCAGCGGAGCATCGGCGAGATCGGGACGTGTCACGAACCACGGCGTCAGCGTCAGCGCAGTCCGATCATAGACATGATATTGGCCCGGAGCCTCTGCAGAGCCACCCCATACAATCCATTTGCTGTCGTCTTCGGTCCGCGAAAGGATCTGGTACTCTCCGTCGATCTTCGAGGAGAGGAACTGCAGTTCCTTGGCCGCCTCGTCGTTCAGCGCCTGCCATTCTTCCTGGAGGTAATTGGTTGAATAGGCGATCGGCTCGTAAGTCTCGTTATCGACCAGCACGCGGCTCAGGTCCGCCTTGTCCGGTTCGATCAGAAGCGAACGCTCGCCCGTCGTCAGGTCGATGGCGAAGCCTGCCGCCAAGTTCCGCTCGCGGCTGTCGATCATGTAGACCGTGTTGTTGTCGCGCGAGAAGCCGACGATATTGGTGTTGAGCATGTCCTCGCTGGGAATGTCGGCGAAGACTTCGCCCGGCGTCATATCCTCGTTGAGATAGACCGCCTTCATGCCGCCGTCCGGCTGCGGGGCCAGCGCCATGCGCGGCTTGTAGGTGTTGTCGGTGACCCAAGCGGCATAGCCGGGGTTCTCCGCGACCAGCGTGCGCTCGCCCGTCTCGATATTGTATTCATAGAGATCGGTCAGCTGCGGGTTACGCTCATTCGTGCCGACCAGGATCACGCCGGGCCGGTCGCGGCTGGCGCCCATCAGCTGCGCGCGGATGCCGTCGGGCAGCGGGGTCAAGTCGCGCGTCTCGCCGGTTTCGGGATTGGCGGCATAGACGTGGAAGTTCTCGTCGCCGTCATTGTCCTTCACGAACAATACGTACTGGCTGTCGACGGTCCACTGGTGGTTGGAAATGCCGCGATGGCGGTCGTCGGTCACGACCTTGCCGTTCGAAGGATCGCTGGCAGACGCGACCCAGACGTTCATCACGCCTTCGTCGGGCGCGATCCAGCTGACCCACTGGCCGTCCGGGCTGATGCGGCCCTGGCTGGCCACGGGATTGCCGAACAATTCGTCCCGGTCGATCAGCTCGTAATCGGAAAGGGCGTGATGTTCGGCATGGCCGACGCCCGTCATCAACGCCGAACCTGCGAGCGCAGCGGCGGCTAGGGAAATTTTCTTCATGAAGTCAGTCTCCTCTCGATGACGGGGAGACTAACCGGGGGAGACTGTGTTGTCTAGGTAACACGCCCTCTCGCGGCGCGGGCCTCGATGGACGGCAGAGTTCAGTCGATTAAGGGGGTAGCAACGCGGATATGGTTGGGACGGCCGAGTTTCATAACCAATACCTCACATCGAGCCCAAAGACGCTCAGCGTTATCAGTATCGCGAAAACTGCGATCATCCAATGGACCGAAAACCAGAACCAATATCCGGCGGGATCGTCGACACGAGTGCACGCGAACGGTGCGATCCCGAATGACTTCCTACGTGTTCCCTGAACTGCCGTAACGAGGGCAAGTAAAGTTGCCGCCGCGACTAGCCAAGGTAGATAGATTTCAAAGAGGGATATTATCGTGCTTCTTCCACGGGTTCTCGAGCTGCTTCGTCCGCAGCTTGCGCAGCCCGAGCGCAATGCGCCGCCGCGTTGAGTGCGGATAGATCACCTCGTCGATATAGCCGCGCTGCGCTGCCACGAAGGGGTTGGCGAAGCGGTCTTCGTATTCCTTCGTCTTCTCGGCGATCTTGTCGGGATCGTCGCGGTCTTGGCGGAAGATTATCTCCACCGCGCCCTTCGCGCCCATCACGGCGATTTCGGCGGTGGGCCAAGCGTAGTTGAGGTCGCCGCGCAGGTGCTTGGAGGCCATCACGTCGTATGCGCCGCCATAGGCCTTGCGGGTGATCACGGTGATCTTGGGCACGGTCGCCTCGGCATAGGCGAACAACAGCTTCGCGCCGTGCTTGATGATGCCATTGTGCTCCTGCGCCGTGCCGGGCAGGAAGCCGGGCACGTCGACGAAGGTCAGGATCGGGATTTCGAAGGCATCGCAGAAGCGTACGAAACGCGCGGCCTTCTTGGAACTGTTGATGTCTAGCACGCCGGCGAGCACCATCGGCTGGTTCGCGACGACGCCCACCGTTCGCCCTTCGACCCTGCCGAAGCCGCAGATGATGTTGGCGGCGTGGTTCGGCTGGATTTCGAAGAAATCGCCCTCGTCCAGCGTCTTCCGGATGACTTCGTGCATGTCATAGGGCTGGTTGGCGTTGTCGGGGATCAGCGTGTCGAGGCTCGGCTCCTCGCGGTCCCACGCGTCCGCCGTGGGCCGTTCCGGCACCTCCTCGCGGTTCGACAGCGGCAGGTAATCGAAGAAATTGCGCGTTGCGAGCAGCGTCTCGATGTCGTTTTCGAAGCTGTTGTCGGCGACGGAGGTCTTGGTGGTGTGCGTCTTTGCCCCGCCCAGTTCCTCCTGCGTGACGACCTCGTTGGTCACCGTCTTCACCACGTCAGGACCGGTGACGAACATGTAGGAGCTGTCCTCCACCATGAAGATGAAGTCGGTCATCGCGGGGCTGTAAACCGCCCCGCCTGCACAGGGCCCCATGATGAGACTGATCTGCGGCACCACGCCGCTCGCCAGCACATTGCGCTGGAACACCTCGGCATAGCCGCCTAGCGAAGCCACACCTTCCTGGATACGTGCGCCGCCGGAGTCGTTGAGGCCGATCACCGGCGCGCCGACCTTCATTGCGGTGTCCATCACCTTGCAGATCTTTTCTGCATGTCGCTTGGAAAGAGAGCCGCCGAAAACGGTGAAATCCTGGGAGAAAACATAGACTAGGCGGCCGTTGATCGTGCCGCTGCCGGTGACGACGCCGTCGCCGGGGATCTTCTGGTCCTGCATGCCGAAATCGACGCAGTCGTGTTCGACATAGGTGTCCAGCTCTTCGAAGCTGCCTTCATCGAGCAGCACGTCGAGGCGTTCGCGTGCGGTCACCTTGCCCTTGGCGTGCTGCGCGGCGATGCGTTTCTCGCCCCCGCCCAGCTTGGCGGCTTCGCGGCGGCGTTCCATTTCGGCGATATTGGCGGACATGCTCTCTCCGTAAATTCTCTCGCGAAGCGCCTAGAGCGCGCAGTGGCGAAGCGTCAATGTCAGGCTTGGCCTCGCTGTGCGCTTATCAGGAATTCGATATTGCCTTCCGGGCCCGTGATGGGGCTTTCGACAATGCCCTGAACCTCGAAGCCAAGCCCTTCGACCCAAGCGCGCACTTCGTCGCAGACGCGAGCGTGGAGCGCGGGGTCGCTGACCACGCCTTTCTTGCCGACTTCCTCGCGTCCGACCTCGAACTGCGGCTTGATGAGGGCGACGAGGCGGCAATCCTCTTCGGCGAGTTCGATCGGGCGTTCGAGAACCTTGGCGAGCCCGATGAAGCTTGCATCGCACACCACCCAGGTAACGGACTTGTCGATCATCTCCGGCGTAAGAATTCGCGCGCTGGTCTGTTCCAGCACCGTAACCCGCTCGTCCTGCCGCAGCTTCCACGCCAGCTGGTTGGTGCCGCTGTCGACAGCGAAGACGTGGCTAGCCCCGCCCTGCAACAACACATCGGTAAAGCCGCCGGTCGAGCTGCCGATGTCCATTGCGGTAACGCCGCTCGGATCGAGACCGAAATGCTCGATCGCGTGTGCAAGCTTGATCCCGCCGCGGCTCACCCAGGGATGGTCGCGCCCGCGCACTTCGAGCGGGGCGTCCTCGCGCAATTGCTGACCGGGCTTCGCAAGCTTCTGTTCGCCGGAAAATACGAGCCCCGCCATGACCAGCGCCTGCGCACGGGTCCGGCTTTCCACCAGGCCGCGATCGACAAGCATTTGGTCGAGACGTTTCTTCGCCACAGCAAACTCCGTTTGAAACCAAGGGCGTTAGCGCGCATTGGACCGGTATGAAACCGATCTACGGACAAATTGCCGCCGCCTGTGCGCTGACCATCGGCCTTGCAGCCTGCATCCCGCCCTCGCCCGAGCCGACACCCGCGCCCAGCCCTGCACCCGTCAGCACGCCTTCGCCGACACCGACGCCTACATCGGTGGCGCAGGCTCCCGTCACCGAAAACTGGATCGATGCCCCGCAAACTACCGGCGATTGGTCTTATGGGACGGTCAACGGCGGCACGATCGCACGCTTCTCTGGGCGCGATACAGGGCCGCTCTTCGCCATTGGTTGCATGCGCGGAAGCGCCCGTGTCGCGTTGATCCGCTACCAGGCAGGCAGCAGCACCAATCCGGCCATGACCATCCGGACCGAAACGGCCACGCGCACACTTGCGACCCGCACTGGCGACAGTGCCTCCTCGCTCGCAGCCGATGTGCAGGCGAGAGACCCGCTGCTTGATGCCATGGCGCTGACGCGCGGACGATTCGCTGTGGAAACAAGCAATTCCCCGTCGCTTTACCTCCCGGCATGGTCCGAAGTGACGCGGGTGATCGAGGATTGCCGTTAGACTGATTCGGACGTCGCCGAACCTCCGTATCGCAACCCTGTCGGCGGATACGAAAAAGGCCCGGGATTCGTCCCGAGCCACAAACGTCAATTCTGACGTGGGATAACTTTTTTACAAGCCTTGTTTTCACCTCTTTTCCGCAACAAATTGTAAGCAAGATCAGCGGCGCACGCGGTCTTGGCCACCAGTGAAACGGCGGTCTAGCTCACAAGCTTGAAAGGAGGTGATCCGATGTCTCATGGTTCAGTAGCGAGGTCGGTGAAGATCCCTACGGAGCATATTCGGTAACATTCCTGCCGAGTAAGGCTACGTGAGCGGCGCTTCCGACCGCTGACCATGCGAAGGGCGATCCTCCTACGGGCGAGGGTCGCCCTTCTCATTTGAGGGTCTCGATACTTGCGCCCGCGCGCCCTTCACACTAACCGCGCGTCATGGATTTCGCGCACATTCCCCACCCCGCCCCCGTCCCCGGCGAGACCCGCCAGCAGGCTCTCCTGGACCCCGGTTTTGGCAAGCTGTTTACCGATCACATGGTCGTCATCGACTATGATGCCGACAAGGGTGGATGGCATCAGGCGACACTGGGACCGCGCCAGCCGATCAGCCTCGATCCTGCGGCGGCCGTGCTGCATTACGCTCAGGAAATTTTCGAGGGGATGAAAGCTTACAAGCACGGCGACGACACGCTCGGCCTGTTTCGTCCCGAACAGAATGCGCGGCGTTTCAACGCAAGCGCGCGGCGGATGGCGATGCCCGAATTGCCGGAAGAGCTTTTCCTCGAATCCATCCGCCAGTTGGTCGCCGCCGACCGTGACTGGGTGCCGAGCGATCCCGACGGCTCGCTTTACCTGCGCCCCTTCATGTTCGCATCCGAGGCCTTCCTCGGCGTGCGCCCCGCGAGGCAGTACAAATATATCCTGATTGCGAGTCCCGTCGGGCCCTACTTCAAGGGCGGCGCGAAGCCGGTGAAGATCTGGGTCAGTCGCAACTATACGCGCGCAGCTCCCGGCGGGACCGGTGCGGCGAAGACCGGCGGCAATTACGCTGCCAGCCTCGTGCCCCAGGCCGAGGGTATCGAAAACGGCTGCGATCAGGTGGTCTTCCTCGATGCGGTCGAGAAGAAATGGATCGAAGAACTGGGCGGCATGAACCTGTTCTTCGTATTCAACGATGGCACGGTAATCACTCCGCCGCTGACGGGCACGATCCTGCCGGGCATCACCCGCGACAGCCTGATCCAACTGCTGCGCGAAGAGGGTCTCAACGTTCGCGAAGAGCCATACAGCATCGACCAGTGGCGCGTGGATGCGACCACCGGCAAGCTGCTGGAGACGATGGCCTGCGGCACCGCTGCGGTCGTGACGCCAGTCGGCACCGTACTTGGCCCTGATGGCGACTTCACCATTGGCACTGGCGGTACCGGCCAGATCACCAACAAGGTCCGCGAAAAGCTGGTCGGCATCCAGAAGGGCGCCGTGAACGATACGCACGGCTGGGTCACGAAGCTCTAAGGCCGAGCCGTCACCGAAGGCTCCACTCCCTCGCACGCGGCCAGTCGATCTCTGATTGCATCGATAAGCCAGCTGGTTGCAGGGCCTGGCCGAGCATCGCGGCGCCAAAGCGCGCTGAGCGTATAGTTCGCGCCGGGCTTTTCGGGGAGGTCCAGCAGACACAGCCTGCCTTCCTCAAGATCGCCGCGCACCATGTGCCGCGGCATATTGCCCCAGCCGATCCCCTCCTTGAGCAGCGCGTGCTTCGCGCCGAGGTCTGCCAGGCGCCAGTTCTGCGGCGACAGCACCGAAAATTCCCGCCCTTCCGAAAGGGGCGAGCGGTCCGACAGTACGAGCTGGAGGTGCTTGCGGCTCTGCCCCGGCTTGATGCCGGCGCGCGCGAGCGGATGGTCGGGGGCGGCAACCGGGACCAGTTCCACGGCGCCGACGGCCTGTCTTTCAAGTTCCGCCCTGTCGGCCATCAGCGGACCGCCGATCGCCAGGTCCGCGCCGCCTCCAATAAGACAAGCCTCGACAGCACCCAAGGCTTCCACCTGTAGTCGCAGAGCGACACTGGGATACATCTTGCGAAATTCGCGCAGCACCCCCGCTGTCACCTCGCCCGGCAGCATCACGTCGACGACCAGCGAAACCTCGCTCTCGAGGCCGGCATGGAGGCTTCGCGACTTCGCAAGGAGCGTGTCGACACCGTCGGTTACGGCCATGGCTTCAGGGAGCAGCGCCTTGCCGTCATCGGTCAACACCGGCCTGCGCGAGCCTTCGCGCTCGAACAGCGTTACTCCCAATTGCGCTTCCATCTGGGCAATGCCGTAGCTTACGGCCGAGACCGCCCGGCCCATCTTGCGCGCCGCGGCGCCGAAGCTCCCCTCCTCGGCCACTGCGAGAAAGATGCGGAGTTGGTCGAGGCTAGGCTCGCCAAGCTTCACTGTTCGTATTTCCTGAACATCTTAACGCATTTTATCGCAGTTATCGAAACATAGCGCAATCGCTATTTGTTGCTCCAACGAAGCAATCCGTTTGAGGAGACCCGACATGATCGAACACCGCCCTTTCGATACGCTCGGCAAGGCCAACCACGGCTGGCTCGATGCGAACCACCATTTCTCTTTTGCCGGCTACCATGATCCGGAGCGCGTGAACTGGGGCGCCCTGCGTGTCTGGAACGACGATATCATCGCGCCGAAGAACGGCTTTCCGACGCACCCGCACCGGGACATGGAAATCATTACCTATGTCCGCACCGGCGCGATCACCCACCGCGACAGCATGGGTAACGAAGGCCGGACCGAGGCAGGGGACGTCCAGGTGATGAGCGCCGGAAACGGCGTCCAGCATTCGGAATTCAATCTGGAAGACGAGGAAACCACGCTCTTCCAGATCTGGATCATTCCTTCGGAACGCGGCGGCCAGCCCGGCTGGGGAGCACGCAAGTTTCCCAAGGACGACCGCGCCGGCCAGTTCGTGCCGCTCGCCAGTGGAGCCGCAAACGACGACGACGCCCTCAACATCCGGACGGATGCCCGTGTTCTGGGTGCGACGGTCAAGGCGGGCGAAAGCGTGACCTACACGCCCGCAGCAGCCGATCGGCACCTCTATCTCGTGCCGGCGACCGGAAGCATCCGTATCGGCAATATCGAAGCGAAAGCCCGCGACGGCATCGCCATCACCAAGGAAGACAGCATCACCATTACCGCTCTCGAGGACAGCGAACTTGTCCTCGTCGATGCGGCCTGAACAGGAGACAGACACATGAGCACTATTCTTCACATCACCGCCAGTATCCGTGACGGCGAAAGCGTTTCGCGCAGCCTCGGCACCAAGCTGGTCGAAAACCTCGCAGCCAAGCAGGACGCCGAGGTCGTCACCCGCGACCTCGCGAAGAACGAGATCCCGTTCATCGATGCGGAGCGTTTCGCGGCAAACCTCGCGCCCTATGCCGACCGTTCGCCCGAGCAGCACGAACTGGCCAAGGTTGCGGACGAGCTGATCGAGGAACTGAAGGCAGCCGACACCATCGTGTTCAGCGTGCCGGTCTACAACTTCGCCGTTCCCGCCACGGTCAAGGCGTGGGCCGACCTCGTCGCCCGCGCAGGCACGACCTTCCGCTATACCGAGAATGGGGCCGAGGGCCTGCTGACCGGCAAGAAAGCCTATATCGCAATCGCGTCGGGCGGCACGCCGATCGGGAGCGAGATCGACTTCATGAGCCCGTGGCTGAAGTTCTTCCTCGGCTTCCTCGGCATCACCGATGTCGAAATGGTCGCCGCCGATGGCATCAGGGGTGAAGGCGGCGAAGAGAAGATCGCCGAAGCCCACGAAGAAGTCGAACGCCTCGCCGCCTGATCACGCGGGCTTGTGAGCCGCCATTATCTCCCGCCGCTTCTGGATTTCATAATATTCGGGGCGGCGCGGGAATTTCGCTGTCAGTAATAGCAGCAGCGCAACCGACAGTCCGGCAGCCACGATGATGAATATCGAGGGCAGGCCGCCGAGCGCTTCTGTCTTGCCCAGCATGATCGCTCCGAACGAAATTCCGAAGTTCGATACCGCCATGTAGATCGTGAACTGCGTCGCTGCGACGGTCGGATCGCACAGCCGCATCGAGATCGGCAGCAATGCGACCGTGATCAGCATGTCGAGCGGGATCCAGAAATAGACGAACGCCATGAAGACGGCCGAGTTGCTCCAGTGTTCGACCGCTCCGAACATGACCGCGCACATCGCGATGCCCGACGCCACCCACATGATGCCGATCCGCTTCGCGCCGTATCTGTCTCCGAGCCAGCCTCCGAGCGTCATGCACAGAACTCCGGCCAGCAGGCCGGCTGTTGCGGTCAGGCTGGATATTTCGGCAGTGTCCCAGCCCACATAATTGGCCCCGATGAGCGGTGTCGCACCTGCGAAGCCGCCATAGAGGACCCCGCGCCCGAACAGGCAAGGCAGCCACAAAAGGCTCGACGACTTTCGCATCGAGTTGAACGTGGACTTGAGCAGCGGCCACCAGGCATCGAGCTGGATTTCCAGGTTCCTCTCGTGGGCCCTGCCGCTACTCCACGGCATCGACCTTTCGCCCTGCCGCTCCCTGAACGAGGCAATGTAAACGCACAGGACAAAAATCAGGGCGGCGACAATCAGGAATGCCGCTGGCGCTCCGAAGTCCCCGATTACGAAACCGCAAATGGCCGTTGCGGCGGCGATACCAATCGCCTGACCGCCGAACATCATGCCGGAACCTCGCGCTCGCTCATCCTCGGTCATGATATCGACCGCAAGGCCATCGACCGCCACGTCCTGGAACGTCGTCGCCAGGTTCAGGGCAAAGCCGATACCGCCGAGAATTGCGACGTCTTTCACGGAAGGCTCTATTAGCGCTGCGATCAGCAGGCATGCGATCATCACGAGCTGCGCACCAAGGATCCACGCCCTGCGTCGCCCCATGGGCAGGAAGGTATAGCGGTCCATGATGAACCCGTTGACGAGCTTGAGCGACCACGGAAGCGCCGTCAGCGCAGCCACGGAGCCGACATCGGCCGCAGGCGCCCCTTTCACGGCCATCCATGCCGGCACCGCGAACCAGAACAAGCCGATCGGCATGCCCTGCCCGACGTAGAGAATGAAAAGGGTGAACAGCCGCAAGCGCTGGCTGTCTTCAAGGATCAGTGATTTTCCGGACGCGGCAGATGCCATCGCTTAGCCCCCATAAGCATGAGTAACGGCTGGCTATCTGCCCTTGGCCGATCGCGTCCCTACGATCCGATTGGCGTAGTGCTGCCCTATCGCGGGCGATCTAGCAAGGTCAGCCGGGCACGTTTCGCTTCAGGTCATCGAGCCACAGATCCGCTACGGCATCGCTGGGCGCACGCCAGTCGCCTCGTGGTGAAAGCGCGCCGCCCGCGCTGACTTTCGGCCCGTTGGGCATGGCGCTGCGCTTGAACTGGCTGAAGCCAAAGAAGCGCTTCACGAAGTTTTCCAGCCACTTGGCGATGGTGGGCAGGTCGTATGCGTTCTTGGCATCTTCGGGGAAATCGATTGGCCACTGCCCTGCCTCGGCATCCTTCCATGCGTGCCAGGCAAGGAACGCCACATGGCTCGGACTTTGTCCCCAGCGAATGACGTGGTGCAGGAAAAAATCGTTCAATTCGTAGGGGCCGATGATCGATTGCGTGCTCTGAATGGTGCCATCCTCGTCCGCAGGAACCAGTTCGGGGCTGATTTCGGTATCGAGGATATCGAGCAATACCTCGTCGACATGATCGTCGAACTGGTGCGTCGTCGTGGTCCAGCGAATGAGATACTGGATGAGCGTCTTCGGCACGCCCGAATTGACGCCATAGTGGCTCATCTGGTCGCCCACGCCATAGGTGCACCAGCCTAGGGCGAGTTCGGACAGGTCGCCGGTTCCGATCACCCAGCCGCCATGCTGTCCTGCAAGGCGGAAGAGGTAGTCCGTGCGCAGGCCCGCCTGGACGTTTTCGAAGGTGGTGTCGTAGACGGGATGTCCGTCGGCGAAGGCGTGGCCGATATTTTCCAGCATCATCGTCGCCGTCGGCTTGATGTCGATTTCTTCTGCAGTGATGCCGAAGGCCTTCATCAGCTTCCATGCGTTGGACTTGGTCCCGTCCGACGTTGCGAAGCCGGGCATGGTGTAGCCGCGAATATCGGTGCGGGGGCGGCCCAGGCGGTCCATCGCCTTGGCGGCGACCAGCAAGGCATGGGTGCTGTCGAGCCCACCCGAGATGCCGATGACCAGGCACTTGGGGCGCGTGGCCTCGATCCGGCGCATCAGGGCGTCAACCTGGATGTTGAAAGCCTCGTAGCAATCCTCGTCCAGCTTCTCCTGGCGGTTCGGGACGAAGGGGAAGCGGCGGATCGGCCGGACCAGTCCGTTGTCTTTTGGCGCCGCGCCGTGCTCGAACCCGATTGTGCGGTACCAGTCTTCCGGGCGACCCGCCGCATCGGCTGCATCGCCCCAGGTCTGCATCCGCATGCGCTCTGCAAGGATGCGGCGCGTGTCGACGTCTGTCACGCACAGCTCGGGCTCGTGATCGAAACGCACGCTCTCGATCAGCAAATCGCCCAGTTCGTAGATCATGCCCTGCCCGTCCCACGAAAGGTCGGTGGTGCTTTCGCCATAGCCACTGGCGGAATAGGCATAGGCGCAGACATAGCGTGACGAGCTGGCGCGCGTGAGCATGTGCCGCTCGTCCGACTTGCCGATCGTGATGTTCGATGCGGAGAGGTTGAGCAGGATCGTCGCCCCGGCCAGCGCGGCAAGCGTACCGGGCGGATTGGGCGACCAGAAATCCTCGCAAATCTCGATACCGAAAGTGAAGCCGGCAAGGTCTTCCGCTTCGAAGACGATGTCCGTTCCAAACGGCACCGTTTCGCCCAGCACGTCGATTTCCAGCGCGACGCAGTCGCGCCCGTGGCTGAACCAGCGCTTTTCGTAGAATTCGCGGTAATTCGGCAGGTAACTTTTGGGCACCACGCCGAGGATACGCCCCTTGGAGATTGTGATGGCGCAATTGTATATCCGCCCGTTCCGCCGCAGCGGCGCGCCGATGACCAGCAACGGTGTGAGTGTGCGCGACCGCTCGAGTATTTCTGAAAGATGCCGTTCGACCGCCTCCAGAAGCGCGGTCTGCAAATGCAGGTCGTCGAGCGCATAAGAGGACAGGCTCAGTTCCGGATAAAGCAGGAGATCGACGCCCTGCTCATGCGCTTTTTCGGCCTGCTCGATTATGCCTTGGGCATTGTAGGCGATATCCGCGGTGCGGACTTTCGGCGTGGCGGTTGCGACGCGTACGAACCCGTGCGTGTGCAAATCGAAAAAGGGATGCGTGTCACCGCTGGCCATGGGTCGCGTTTCTTTCTGTTGGTTTTCTGCAGGCTCTATCCAGTCCGCAGGCTCGCAAATGCCGAGCTCGGAGAGCGTGCGCTGGGCCTGTGCGCGGGCTATGCGCCCCTTGCTTTCCCAGCCGAACACGGTCTGCGTCTTGAAGCCATGACGGGACGCAAACTCTTCTGCGGACAGAGGTGGTTTCTGCGCCAGCCGCCATGCCTTGAGTTTCTGCCCTGCTCTATGCATTTCCTGCGATTATCCCGAAAAGATAATTCGCGCAAGGATCAAGCCGCAGCAAGCAACTCCGCCACGTCGGGGGCATCCTGCAGTAGCTCCAGCAGCCCGCGTTCGTCCCGCGTCAGCCACTGCGTGGCCCGTGGCAGCTTAAGCGAAGCACGCCATTCCTCCTGGCGATCGACCAAATCGATCACGGCCGGATGGATATAGCTCTTGCGCGTTACGGCGGGGGTGTTGCCGAGTTTCTGCGCAACACAATCGAGCAGTTCCTTGATCGGCAGCCTGCCCTCGCCCTGGCGCAGGCACTCGAAGGCCAGCACGCTTGCATGCCAGGTTCGAAAATTCTTCGCAGTAAACCGCTCGCCCATGGCCTCTTCGAGATAGGCGTTTACATCGCTCGAGCCGACGGGATTTACCTCGCCATCATCGTCGACATATTTGAATACGTTCTGGCCGGGCAGGTCCTGCATCTTGCGCACCAGCCGAGCGAGGCTGCCGTCGGTCAGCGTTACTTCACGCTGCTTGCCGGACTTTCCACGATAGCGAAGGCGCAGGGTCTTGCCGGTCACCTCTGCATGCCGTCGCCTCAAAGTCGTCGCGCCGAAACTCTTGTTACGCTCGGCATAACCTTCATTGCCGACGCGAACCGCACCGAGATCGAGCAGTCGCACCACGCTTGCCACTGCCCGGTCGCGGGTCAGTTTTCGGCCGCGCAAATCTTCCTCCACCCGCTTGCGAACAAGGGGGAGCAATGCGCCGAACGCGATGCAGCCATCGAATTTCTCGCCTTCGCGGGCAGCGCGGAAATCGGGGTGATAGCGATATTGCTTGCGACCCTTCGCATCCAGGCCGGTCGCGAGAATATGGCCGTTCGGCGCCGGACAGAACCATGCGTCCTCATAAGCGGGCGGAAGGGCGATCGCGTTGAGCCGCTCCTTCTCCTTGCGGTCGCGAATAAGCTCGCCCTTGGGATCGTAATACGCCCAGCCCTTGCCTGCGCCCTTGCGGGTGATGCCGGGCAGGCTGTCGTCTACATAGATGAGCTTCGTCATGGCGAAGGGAAGAACCGTGGCAAGCGTGTAGCGGTTCCCCACCTTGCGACGAATGGAAGGGTGAATTAGCCCGACCAAAAAGGAGATCACTATGGCCGATGCGACTTACACCCCGCCCGAAGTCTGGACCCACGACGCCGAAAACGGCGGGCGCTTCGCCAGTATCAACGCTCCGACAGCAGGTGCCCGCGAGCAGAAGGACCTCCCGGTCGGAAAGCACGATTTCCAACTCTACTCGCTGGCAACGCCGAACGGCGTGAAGGCAACCGTCATGCTGGAAGAGCTGCTGGAAGCCGGTCACTCCGGCACCGAATACGATGCCTACACGATCAATATCGGCGACGGCGTGCAGTTCACCAGCGGCTTCGTCGACGTGAACCCCAACAGCAAGATCCCCGCCCTCCTCGATCGCAGCGGCGACAAGCCCGTTCGCGTTTTCGAAAGCGGCGCGATCCTGATGCATCTCGCTGAAAAGTTCGGCGCATTCCTCCCGACAGACCACACGCGCGCCGAAGTGCTCAGCTGGCTGTTCTGGCAGATCGGCAGCGCGCCATTCATCGGCGGCGGCTTCGGGCATTTCTACGCCTATGCGCCGGAGAAGTTCGAGTACCCCATCAATCGCTACGCCATGGAGACCAAGCGTCTCTTCGATGTTGCCGACAAGCGGCTCGCGGACAGTGAATATCTTGGCGGCAAGGATTACACGGTCGCCGATATCGCGGCATGGCCATGGATGGCGCCCTTCGTTGAAGGCACCATCTACAACGAGGCAAAGACCTTTCTGTCGATCCACGAGTACGAGAACGTCGCGCGCTGGGCAAAGCAGATCGCCGACCGCCCGGCGGTTAAGCGCGGACGGATCGTCAACAAGGCATGGGGCGATGAAGACACGCAGTTGCTAGAGCGTCACTCGGCTGCGGATTTTGAAGGAAAGAAGCTTTAATCCCCCCTTCACATTGACGGCGGGCACGCTATAGGAGCGCCCGCCTGCTGGGGTGTAGCCAAGTGGTAAGGCACCGGTTTTTGGTACCGGCATTCGCAGGTTCGATCCCTGCCACCCCAGCCAAGCAGCCTCGAGAAAGACAGAAAAGCCGAGAATTCCGCGGATTCGATTCCAAGGGATTCGCAGTTGTCCCCAGCAACTGTCCCAAGCGGCTGTCCCAGGCAGGGATGACAGCGGCCTCACGAAGGCTCGTTCCATGCCCCGATCACCAGTTCAGAATATCAAACGCCGCGGCGCCGTTTACTGGTGGCGACGCACCCTTTCGCTCGGAAAGTTGGCATTTTCAGAAAATCGACTCATAAGCTTGGAGTTCAGCCTCTTCACAAAAGAGCTGGACAGCGCCCGCGGCCGTGCCGCGGCGATGACCGCTTATAGTGAAAGGCTGAAAATGAGTTTCCGGGATAACGTCGCACAGTTTGGACTCGACGAGCAGACTATCTCATCGATCTTTGTGGAAGAGGTTCGCAGCTACCGCAACGAGCTGGTCCATCTCGAAGCCACTTGGAAGGCTCATCCAGAGTGGAGCAGGGTTTCCAACCGCGAGGATGATCTGGGAGTTTTCCAGGCACTCTGGAAGGGCATTGCCGATGAAGGTGTTGGCGTGCCGAGAGACTGGGACTTTGTCGAAAAGCATTTCGCGGAGTTCGACCATGACATGCAATGCCGTGTGCGCGATCTGCTCCGCGATCACCGCGACCTGCCGGAATCGCTTCGGCTGACCGCGCAGGCGCGCCTTGAGCAGGCTGGCGCTCCCAGCAACGCGGTCAGCATACCGGTTGCTGTGGATGTGATCGCCCGCGCCCGCGCCGAGGCAGCCCGGCGCGTGAAGGAAAATTCCGATTTCAACGATCTGGCCAAGCTCGCATCTCTCGCGACTTCATTTGTGAAGTCGGTGATGCCTCACGGAACAGAGGCCCCTGCCGCAAGCCACTTCCCTAGCGCGTCGCCTTTGCTACCTGCGTCTCTGAACGCAGAACAGCAACGCTACGCAGCGATGTCACCGACCGAGTTCGCCGAGGTATTCATAGGTGAAAAATTTGGTGGATTGGAACACCGTGAGGGCAACAAGCGCCAGCGCGAAATCGTCCAAGAATCCACCTTCCGAGATATCCGTTGGGTAGCGGTATTGCTTGAGAAGGCGATGCCCGAGGGAGTGCCCTTCTCACAGGTCACGATGGAACACGTGACCAACCTCGATAGCTGGTTTGATCTTCTCCCGACAACCATTGGAAAGTCGCCGAAGGATAGGGAGCCGGAAACGACCTTCGAAATGATCAGGGAACGTGCGCTTGAGCGAATCGACAGCGGGGAGCTGAGCCCCGAACAGATCGGCCTAAGCGTTAACACCAGCAACAAGCACTGGCAGAACTTCGCGCGCATGCACAAATACCTTCGATCGCTCGTTCCCGGAGTGTTCGAAGTAGACGTTTCAAAGTTCGTCACTCCTGAAACGAAGGACGAGCGAGAAGCTCGAGACGCTTACACCAAAGAACAGGGCCAGGCGATTTTCAGCCTACCTCCTTGGACGGGTTGTGCAGGCCTCGACGACAGACTGAAGTCAGGCACCCACATCATTCACGATGCGCTCTTCTTCATTCTCCTGCTAGTCTGGTATACGGGCGCGCGCAGGGAGGAAATTTGCAAGCTCAAGCTGGACGATGTTTTCGACAGCGAACCGCATGGCATTCCCTATATCTTCATTCGTCCGACCGATACCGGCAGGATCAAGTGCAAGAGTTCGAAACGAAAAATCCCATTGCATGAAGAACTCTTCCGCCTTGGCTTCTTAAAGTATGTCGCGGCTTTGAGGGCCGCAGGTGAGACCCTTCTTTTTGCAGAGATGTATCCGTCAAGCGGGACCAAGCGAAAGATCGGCGACGTGTTCTACAAGAACTGGTGGATTTACTTGCGCCCCTTCGTGCCTGACCTGAAACGCGGACAGGCGATGCATGCCGCTCGGCACTCTTGTTCCGATGCTCTCAAGCAAGCCGGTATAACTCTCGAGAAGCGCAACGACTTTTTAGGGCAAAGCCAAAAAGCTCTTGGCGAAGGCGCTGCGAGATACTCCGAACCGCTCGCCCTCAAAGGAATGAAGGAGATGCTTACGGACATCCCTTCGGTAACCCTTCATTTGGATGACGTCAGCGAGATTAATCTTTTGCCTGCTGAGCTGCGCGTCCAGCGCCCATCGCGCGAAAAAAAAGTGTAGTCAGGCTTTCCCTCTGATGCAGGCGACTGCGGATGCAAAAAAGGGGCACGATCGGCGCCCCTTTTGTCATGTGTGGACAGGCAGGGCGCGGTCCCGCTACAGCTGTTGCCACGCCAGATAACTTGCGAGCAGTTTGCGGCGGTGATTTACGGGACAAAACGCCTGGAGCCAGAATATCCATGCCGCCTGGGCCTCGCAGCCGATCTGACCGAGGCGCGCGAGCAGCGTGGAATCGGTCTAGGCCAAGATGAACTCGACCTGTTTAACCGATTACAAGGTGGCAGAATCCCTGAGAGCGATTTAGTTTGCGATGCAGGCTGTGTCCTTCATGGTGAGACCATGAGCCAACCTGATCATTCCGCCATCGCCATCCAGCTTATCGCAGAGGCTGCCTTTCACCAACCTGATGCAGATCGATCATCCCATAGCTTCATTATTCAGCACCCCGGCGAAGAATACCGCATGTCCGGTCTCGGCATTAACTTACACTATTGCGAAACGGCATTCACGAAGGCAATTTTGTATGTCCGTCGATATGGTGCGCCCTACCTCGGTTCGTTGTCTTTCTCTGACGTGCGGTCACTCATCACAGATTTTGTGGCGAGCAGCTTTTACCTTGTCTCCAACGAAATCTGGGGTGTTTGGTTTTCGGAAAGCTTTCGAGAGCGCCTATCCGATAAAAGTTTGACAGAATGGGGCCAAGCTTTGGCGACTTCGCGCCTTTTCATAGAGCCACGGGAACTGACTCTATTCCCCCTCACGGTTATCAAGTGCGAACACCCATTCATCGGCCGGGACTTTTTCCTTGTTGGACCGAACGACCTCACACCCGAGATGATCGGTTCGGTAAGCTCCTCGAAGGATTTTATCGCAAACCAATTTCCTCCTTTTCGAGGGGCGAGTGCCCCACCGAAACCAGTCTCTTCATGGCTTGGCATTTGGGCTCCGAACGTTGAGACCGCCAAAAGATTCCGCGCGACTGTCTTGGGTGCGCTTGCGCTAGTGCCTAATGCGATCGAGCGATACCTTTTTACCATGCGAAAGGTCGTATCGGGCAGGTGCACGCTAATCGGTCCACGGTATTCCATTTCTATCGGCGACCCACACACGCCGGGCCTTTCCGAAGACATCGTCCTCGTTAGTGAGGATGCAAAATGGCTCAACAAGCTCGATCATATGCTCACCAGTCCGAAGAAGGCCCATAGGCGACGGATGCGCGCGCTCGAATATCAGTTTCGAGCATGGGCCCCCGACCCAGCCAAGCGTTTCCCCAGCCTCGTGGGATCCATTGATGCGATATTTGGCGGCGACGGAAGTGGTGCAACGCAAGCCGTTGTCGATGCGGTGGAGCCACTCATGGGCAAGGAATACGACAGCGCTCGCATCCGGATGCTTCTCAGCCTGCGCGGAAGCGTAATCCATGGCGGCGCTCCCAATGTCTACGAGTCGAAGAGCTATCGCCGCTACTATGAGAGTTATCACGAGGATGCTGTTCGTGATCTCGAACAGATCGTAGCGAAATGTCTGCAGCACGAAGTCTTTGGCGAAGATTTTCGCGAGAGACCCTTCACATACGCCCATCTTCTCGAGGAGCGGAAACGAATAAGGATGTAGCGAACGGAGAAGATGGACTCATTGATAAAAAAAGAAAAAGCCATGACTAACACCCGTGCTTGGCGTGCAAAGCCTAGAACTAACAAGGCCAACTCGAGACAGACACGGAACTGCCTGTGTCGTGAAAGCCATCCGGACTGTTAGAAATGTCCAAGAAGATCGGCGAAGGAATCCCACCAAGATCTTCAGAAAGGGCACACTAAGCGAAATTGCTGGCAATACATGCGGGTCCTTTGCACACGCTGCCAAGTCGAGGTGTCTTTTTCAAAAAGATACACTGACGTTTCGGAATTGCAGGCACTTTGCCGGCGCGCTTTGCCAGCATGGTGAGCGGCCTCAGTGCTCGTCACGACGGTTCGGCCCAGCGCAGCGGTATCGATCGCGTGATCACACTCGCTTCCGGCCGGGCCTACACCGTCGACGAGAAGGTGAGGATGAACGATTGGCCTGACATCCTGCTCGAGCGTTGGAGCGACGAACAGCGGGGCACGCCCGGCTGGATCAAGAAGCCGCTAGCTTGCGACTTCATCGCCTATGCCTTCGCTCCCAGCCGCCGGTGCTATCTATTGCCGGTGGTGCAATTGCAGCGCGCCTTGCGCCTGAACGGTCGGCAGTGGATCGAGCGATATGGGGAGCGGTTCGCGATGAACCCGGGCTATCGGTCGAGCAACGTGCCTGTGCCGATCGAAACGCTCATGGGCGCGATCTCCGCAGCCAAGGTGCTTTGATAAAGTTCACCTCTCGCGACGTTCAGTGCGGGAGCTGCTTCCCGAAATTGTCCGCACCCGCGATTTTTGCCGGAGACCTTTCTATCACGCGGCCTTCGAAGTCGGCGGCGTTCTTCGAAGTAATCACCCCTTCAAGAATCTTCGACTGCAGCCTCAGAAGACTAACGTCGCTGTGAACCACCTCGACGATACGCCAAAACGCATAGAGCAAAAGCCAAGCAATCGTTGCGGACATCCCTCGACCGGCAATGTCAGCGACCCATTCCTGTGCCGTGAGCCGATCGATAACCTCGACCGCATCGTTTGCGACAATAAGCAATACGACCGCAGCCAAACACACGAAAATAAGCGCGCGAAGCTTGCGAGCGTTGGCTTCAAGGTTCTTCGCAACCTGTCGAAACTGATCGAGATCGAAGTGATCGGCATTCGTGAATGGCATGCCACGGGCCAGTCTGACCAGCACCGCTGCGGCGATGATCGATATTGCCGGAAGGAGAGCCGGCCGCAATGTTTCCCAAGTTCCCACCGGCACAAAGAACCCCGCTGCGAGCAAGCCCGCAGTGGTGATCGCGACAGTAGGCCAAGAAATCTTCATACCATCTATATACGTTTCATGGAGTGATTTTACCATCATGAAGGAATCGCCGATGCACTTCGAGCATTTGGTCACGCGCGTCCTCTAGAACGAGCAAGCCGCTCGCCCCATCCACCTTAGTGATCCCCATGTCTTGGAATAAGCGGGCGTCAGCGCCTTTGGACGTTCCGCTCTTCGTTCGCACGGTCACCTCGCCATCTGGGAGGTTCCGCAGCCCGGATGCTAGGTCCTTCATGAAATTCTTCTGAATTTTACGCTTCTTCGCACGATATCCGATGCTGACGAGAACCTCGAGTGCGGCTTCGTCAGGCACAGCATCAATCAGTTCCTGGGCTTTGAGTGCCCCGTAGAGATCATTCAGTATTTCTCGGCTTTTAGCCCACCCCAGAGCTCCGCCACCTAATTTTTCGCGCTCCTCGACCTCGATTACGTTTGCAGGGTCCTCAGGCTGCGGCGGATCGGCATGGAGCGTTTCTGGCACAATACCCCCCACCTGAATGAACGTTGGCTCATCATCCGCGAGTTGATCTTGATCGAAAAGCGCCTGGAGCTGCACATAATGCTCCGCGCCAATCACATTCGCTTTGCTAGCGAGCAACCAGGTGAGATATTGCTCCATCGCGCCAACTTGCAACGACGCGGACTGGATCTGGTAAAAGTGATCGCCCACAGCCAACCAATAGCTAAGCCCGTGAAGATATTCATGGCCCTCGGGAGCTGCCTGCTCGGCAATTTCATACGCTTCTAGGACAGCCTCCAGTTCGGGCTGGGCGTCGTCATCAGCCAGCTTCAGCAGCGCTTGCATCTGACCAGGGGCGAACAAGCATGTTGTCCCGAATACATAGGTATCATCGACAGCAAAATTGTTGAGGGCGCGCTGATATTCCGGCTGCGTCGGCACGTTCACCGTTCGGTGCTTCACGTGCTCTTTGATTTTCGAGCCGTCTCCGCCGTCAGCCTCCAGTGCGGCCGCTATCCGATCGCTTAAGGTTTCGTCTGGAAATGCACCTTCCTCGCGCGAAAGTCGACGATAGTGAATGCGGCAAGGCTTTTTGGCCATCGAGTCCCCCTTAGACTTGATTGGTGACTTTTAAGGGACTGATTGTCCAGAAAATATGGTTCGGGGGCCTTCTGGTGGCGAGTGCGGATGCAAAAAAGGGCGTTGTCAGCTCCTCTTTCGTATAGCGCTAGCAGGCTGCAAGCGAGCCCGCTGCAGCTGCCTCCAGGCCAGATAGCTGGCGAGCAGTTTGCGGCGGTGATTGACCGGACAATACGCCTGGAGCCAGAATATCCATGCAGCCTGCGCCTCGCAGCCGATCTGACCGAGGCGCGCGAGCGGCGTGGGTTCGATCTCGGGCAGGTCAAGCCCGCCTACCCGGCCAGCGCTCGCCAGGATATGACGGGGCAATGGGGCGAACAGGTTACGCCGAAGTCCTATTCGCGGAACGATATCGAGATAAGCCTCAGGGAATGGGGCCGGTGCGTGCTCACCAGCAGGGGGTAGCGAAAGGGCGCAGATCAGCGCCATCGTGTCCGGGTCGAACAACGCGCGGATTGCATCGCGCATTGGTGCAGGATCATGCCCCGCCCCGTAGCCGTGCATGTGAAGCGCGAAGCTTGCCTCCCCGCGGCACTTTGGGTCGATGACGAAGGCTCCGAACCCGAAGGGTGCCTTCGGCGCAAATGAGTTCGGAGGCGGCAGTAGCGAGAGCGCGACCATGCGGATGGGCAGGGTGCGGCGGATAGTTCTTTGCATGATTATGGTGCTTTCAAGAAGAAGCGGGCGGTCATCCAGATCGGATGCCGCCCGCTTGGATTGTTGGACATGTGGGTGTCTGAGCTTGTCAGCCTGTCTCCAGCGGCTCATCGGCGAAGCGCAGCTGCAGGAAATGCTCGCTCAGTGCCTGAGCACCTTGAAGGCTCGCGAGCTCGGTCCATGCCTCCCAGCGGTCGAGCCGGTGGATCAGCCAGGCGAACAGCCGGTCGCGCGCGAAATCGTCGCCAAAGGTCATCGACCACAACACCCGGCCAAGCGGGATGTTCGCACCCTCGGGAGGCCCGATGAGCTTGATGCCGGGAAATTCGTCGATCTCTGCGCGGATGAACCTTGCCGGCAGGTTCAGCGCGAACTTCTCGTTCACCGCGAAGATGCGCTCGCGCTCCTCGCGAGTTTCCCCGCGGTCAAACCCGCGCTGGGGAACAAGGGTCGGTAGTCCGATCGGGATCGGCGCCGCGCTGCGAGGCCGTGTGCTGGCGAGCATGACGAGGACGGCGCGGCCCTCGATGGTAAGCTTGTCGAAGCCATCGGAAAGCCCGTGCCCCTTGAGCCAGCAGGCATAGTGGAACGCGATATCCCACGAGCCCTTAAAGAGGTCTCGCACATGCTCTTCGATATGGACGATGCGCCGATCGATGCAAGCAAGAACTGCGAGCAGCAATTCAAGTTGGTTGACGAACTCCCAATGCGATCTGCGCGCCATGGAGAGCCGGCCGCACCACAGGTATTCGCGCAAGGAATCCCAGCGCCGATCTGTCTCGTCGATGAGAGCGGGCTCGTATTCGGAATCGGCTACACACCAATACCCCCAGGGCAGGTTCGGGTTGCGGATCCTTTCGTAGGGAAGGTCCTGTTCCATATGAGCCTCCCTCATGACTTGCCGAGCTTGTGCGAGAGAGACCCGAGCGCAGTGTCAGATCCTGCGGATTGACCTCTGCCGATTTCATGTAGCTGGCGCGCGAGCTTGACCGTCTCGTCATACATGTAATCGATGGAGCGATAGGTCTCGCCTTCCTCGATCGCCAGGATCGGTCTGACACCCACCGGGACGAGGTCACCGGGCTTGTCGGCCGCGAAACCGAACCACCAGGCATCGTCCTGCGCCGTGTTCGCTGCCGACGGGCCCGAGCGAACGTGGACGTGCACATGGCAGATCTGCAGTTCTTCTGGATCGTCCCGCGAGCAGACTTCAGCATAGTCGATCCCGCCATGCGGCGAGAGACCGGCGGTGGGCGGAACAGCATCGGTGTTGAAGCCGTGCAGCGGATGCCCGGGCGGCACGGCTACATAGCCAGCCCACACGCCGGAGGCCTGACGCAGGAGGATGCAATCGAGATTGGTCGCAGCATCGCGCCAGGCGAGCTTGTCGACCGGTTCGTGCGACCAGGGTCCGGGCAGGTTCGGACGGTGGTCCGGAATCACGAACGCCTGTTCGGGCCGCACCTCGGTATTGCCGATGGCGAAACGCTCGGGGAGCTTGGCGAGATTGGTAGTCCTGGCCTGTGCGAGCGCACGGCTGGAGGGCTTTTTCTTCTTTGGCATTTTCAAAATTCCTTCGGACATAAAAAAGGCCGCTGACCCGGACGGGGAGCGGCTGCTGGAAGACCTGCGCACTCTGCAGGTCCTGTCTGGCACGTAACTTGTCTTGCGGCGGTGCCTCGCGCCGTATCTCGATCGGTTCAGGTCATTTTTTCCTCCCTCCTCTCTATCTCATCCCCGCTGCTGCTCATGGGGTTCGGTAAACCACACCGCGCAGGCCCGCGGCACGCTGCCTGTCGCGTGCCCAAGGGCGGTAGGTGGCACGTAAGAAACTGCTCTCGGGAACAGCGCTTAGCGCTGCCTCCCCGATCGCGATGGTCGACGCTTCGGCATCAATCGCAATCTCGCCATGCGACGCCAGGTGACGCAGCGCGATCACGCTGGTGGTTATGACATCGGCGAGCACCTGCTCGCGCACTTTGGGCCAGTCGCCCTTCTCCACCAGTTGGCCAATCTGCTTGCTGGGCGACGGCTTTGCCGGAATGGAGGTCGCAGCAGCATATTCCGGAAGGTGAGGCGCCTTGGCCTGGACGGTTACCGCCCGGCACAGATCGATACGCTCCCTGGCGTGCGGCGAGCCGTCCAGCAGATGAGGCGGCAGGACAAGTCCGAACTCGCCGGCACACCGGCGCAGGACCGCGAGGTCCTTGACCTCCCCGCCCCACGTGACGAGCTGCGCATTCGGCGCCTGACGAAGAGCCTCGAAGAACTGCGTTACCATTTCCTGTTCGCTCGCCTCTTCCCCGGTCAGAACGATGACGCTTTCGACGGTCGGGACCTCTTCGCCGGAATCAAACCGTAACTGCATCCAGGACGCGGCGGCGATCCGGTGGAATGGCCAGCGGATCTTGGGCTCGGCGCTCTCGCCTTCGGCGACGCAATATCCTTCGTAGCGGGACCTGTCCCACCGGTATTCAAAGTCGGCGACAATGATACGCTGCAGGCCGCGGCGGACGCGCCGGCCTTCGGCATCCAGTTCAAGGAACTTGCGAGCTTCGCGCTCGAGGGCTTGCTCGAAGCATTCTTTCTCGATGTGCATGATGTATTCTCCATATGAAAAGACCCGCTCGGATGGCGGGTCGTTGGCGTTAAAGTGAGACTTGTAAAGGAGCGCGCTCAGCGGTGCCGCTCACGCGCAGTGATGGCTCGCAAGGTCGGCGCTTTCAGACCATTACGATAATGCCAGGCCTCTTCGTGTTGGGCGAGTTCGGAGCTTAGCTCTTTCTCCCAGAACCCGGCGTTTGCATTCCAGCGATATTGCCGCGCCTTGAGGAGGTCTTTCTTGCCGAACGGAGCGCCGCGCGCCTCGACCATCACGGTGTCGGTGTCCACGGTCTCGAGGAGCCGCTGCAGATGCGAGCGGACAGCACCCGGACCAATGCCGCGTCGGCGCTGCATCAGCAGCACGAACAAGGACCATACATCGGGCCCTGCACGGTGCGCTTCGCTATACCATCCGTGCTGCGCCAGCAGGCTCCCCTGCGCGCGGCCATCGAGACCTGCCATCAGCCAGTCGACATCCTTAAGCGAGCAGCCCCATTTGGCTTTCGCGAGCGACGGGTAGCGGCGCTCGAGAAAACCAATTTCAAATGCCGCATTGTGGCTCACGAGGACGTCCGCCCGCGAGAGGTATCCTTCGACCGACAAATCGTCGATCTTGTGACCGTTGAGCATGTGGTTGGCGAGGCCCGTCACCAGGCTCACCCGCGGGTCCAGTTCGACGTTCGGGTCCTCGAGCCAGCTAAACGGTCCGATGTGGGCAATGACCCCGCTTTCTTCGTCCACCCAGACGAGCATTACTGCCACCTCGATTATGGTATCATTTTCGGCATCGAGCCCGGTCGTTTCGAGATCTACAATGCCGATACATTTTCCGTCAGGTGGAACCCCGTCATCGGGAAACAACGGGTAAGGCGTCGGGACCTTTCGCAGGACGCGATATCCCTCGTGCCGCTCAAGCAGCTGTGCGTGCTGTTCGAGCACGGGATCGAGATGGTTCGTAATCATGTAATGCCTTTCGGTTCGTGTGACGTCGAACCGGCGAGGCGGAAGCTCGAGCGCTATGCTCTTTTCCTTTCACCTGGCCGGTTCGCCCGGCCATTTCCTCGATAGGAGTTCCGCTACTTCGATGGCCCCGATGCTGTCAGCAAAGGGTGCCGCTCCCCCCAAGGTGTCGCCGACACCGCCCCAGGACCGCCGCGGCGGTGCGCACCGAGGAGGCGTAGCCGACGTGCGAAGCCGAAGGGCTGAGCTATTCTCGAAGGACCTCTCGGGTCCGAACGAGCGCGCAAAGTCGTTAGCACCGCAGGTGCGGATGACTTTGAGGTATTGCGCCGCAAAACAGGGATGCTCCGAAGGTGCGTCCCTTTTTGAGGTATTGCGCCTGAAAACAGGGGTGGCATTTTGCACCCCTTTTTGAGGTATTGCGCCTGAAATTCTGAATAGATTTTGCCACGAGTCCAAGCCGTGGACCACTATCGAAACGATGGGATTTCGCCACGTATCAGCTCCGCAGACCATGTTTTGCAGTTCTTGGTCGCGGCCGATTTGAACCGATAGATGCGATTGATCTGCTCGGGAGGGCCACGTCGGCCCAAATAGCACAATCGGGCGCACTTCGCGTCGCGTGCCCACGGGAAATGCATTCCTGGGGCATGAATTCACGCAATTTCAATCTCTTGCCACGTATAGTTGATGCGAGCCATTTTCCGTATGCGGCTCGATGGGAGTGCGAACGTGGAAAAGAACAAGCCGGTCCAAGTTCAAGATCCAGCGGCGGCTGATGGCGGGGAGGAAATGCGGGACGCGGTGACTAGTGATCGCGGTCGTAATGCGGATCGGCGCGACGCTCGGTCACGTGCGAGGAAACTCAGACGCCTCCTTGCTGAGCTCGAAATCGAACCAGAACTAGCCGAGCAAATCGTGTCTGACCTCTCGTCTCTGCTTCCGCCGCAACATCGAATGTCGCGCGACAAAGACGTAGCTGCTCGCCTAAAAGCATTGCTGGAGCGGGACGCGAAAGCGCCCCATGCCCTGTTGATGCGGCAGTCCGGAGCAGAGATTGATGTCAGTTCCGAAGGCGCGATAAGATCTACGGAAAAGCTGTCCGAACTAGTGCAGGAAGGAGACGAAAGGCTCCTTCAAAGTTATGTGGCGAATGAGCGTCTACGAGCCGTTCTGGCATGCCAGATCGCTGAGCATGATGCTGCCCGTAACGTATTGGTAGCCGAACTCGCACGACGTTATACGGTCAACGAACAATGGCGATACAAGCTTCCAAAGTTCATGATGCCCCTAGTCGCGGTGATGCTCAAAGCTGGTGTAAGACGAGACGATTTGCGCCTCGGAAACACGCTTTTGGGTGCGGTTATCGATCTCGTTGCTCAAGGCTATCAGGCTGAAGGGATTGCTAAGATCGATCTCATACAGGCAGCCCAAAATGCCGAACAATTGTTCGAAAGTTTTGAAGCAGAAGAAGTCCACGGGCAGCAATCGGGCGCTGTATATAGTGGAAAAGCAGAGCACTTTAGCGTGGCAGAACAGCGATTGAGCCCAGTAAATTTCGAGCGGAGGAAAGCGTCCAGAAGCGATCCGGAAAACGCTGAAAAAGAGCGCGCTTTTAGGGCGACAACGCTGCTCACCCAAGCAGCCGGCGGACTGGATGAATTCGGCCGACCTGTCTTCCAAAGCCTTGAAGATTTTTACGAGGGCGTGAAGTATCTCAAGGAGCAAAATGCGCTCGAGCATTAGCCGATCGCTCACACCGAAGAGATTGGAGCGACCCCAAGCATCTCTCGATTCCTAGCGTTGGAATGGCGTTTGCGTCATACAAGTTCGCCGTGGAATTCAAACGTCGATGGGTCGCTCAACTCGCGTGACTTCAAGTGATGTCGTCGAGAAACTCGCTCCCAGGATCGACGCCGCTGACGAGCAGTTGATCACGAGCCCTCGTGCAAGCAACATAGAGCAGATGCCGCTCAGTCTCGTATATGCTTTCCATCTCGGCGACGTCGCCGATTGAGGCTAGCCGGTCAGGGTCCGGGATTACATCTTCGTCGCATGCCATCACGGCCACCGCCCGATATTCGAGGCCTTTCGCGTCGTGCATCACAGTAACGACTGGCCGCTTGGAAACCCCTGTTGCTGCAACAGCTTCCGCAGCAGCCTTCCGGGCGCGACCGAGCTGGTCGTGGTTACGGACAAGCAACGCAATCTGATGTGAGGGAATCCCGGACATCATGCACCGTTGCAGCCAACCGCTCACAAAATCCCCCTCAGCGTCACTATCTTCAAACAAGTGAACCTCTGGCGTGGGACCATCAAAGATCGACACCGTGCCACGCCGGCCCTCTTCCACGCCGTCCAGATCTGTAATCGCAGGCGGAAGCAGACGGTCTGCCATTGCCCTAATCTGGTGCGACGTGCGGTAGTTCACCCGCAGCGAATGACTGCGGCCTCGAATGTCGAGGCCCAGCTTCGCCCAGCTGAAGGGCAGCCGGAATATGCGCTGCCCGATATCGCCGGCAAGGAAGAGGGCATCGTCTCGCCCCTTCCCCACCGCGGCGAGGAAGCGGACCTGTGCGACCGTAAGGTCCTGCGCTTCGTCGACGACGACATGTTCGAAGGGGATTTTGCCGCCGTCCTCAAGCCATCCTGTCAGTTGGTCGTAAATCATTGCACGAGTGACCCAACCGTGCTCGGCCATGCGGGTTCGGACGTGGTCGAATACGGCCCATGCTGCCTCCCGCTGCTTTGGACCCAGACGGGTGCGGCGACCTATCCTGGGGAGTGTGGCGTAGCTCTCCGGGTCGGTTACGCCCCAAGCATCGACCAGCTCCTGCCATTCTTCTAGCAGGAATTGCGGTGTAAGGTCGGCGCCAAGGCCTGCCGATACGGCCTCCTCAATTAGCTTCCGTATCTGGCCATGCTCGACAAGATCTGGCTCGCCGAACTGCTCGCAATAAAGCTCTACCGCAGCTTCACCGATCGGCCGGACTGTAACCCGCTCCCGCAATTCAGGGAGAGCCTGCGTCTGGATTTCGAGCTTCGCGCACAGGGATTGCGCAAGCTCTGGGGAGAAAGTGGTCAGAAGAACGCGCACGATCTCGCTTTGCTCTGCAAGATGCACGGCGCGATGCAGTGCTACGATGGTCTTACCCGTTCCCGCCGACCCGGTAACGCGGGTCGGGCCGGTCACCTTGCGACGCACCAATTCACGCTGCGCCGGATGCAAAAATACTGCCCATTTCTCGAAAGGGGCATCGAGCGCCGCCTTCAGTTCGTCGACATTGTCGAACACACGGAAGCGGCGCTGTGCGTCGGGATGGGAATAGGGATCGGCTCCCGGTTCGGCCGGGGTGACAATATGATCCTCAAGCTTCCCACCCGTCGCAAAATCGTAAAGGGCTTCCGCAGCCTCAGCGGGAAGTCGGTCGAATAGAGTATCGATCTCAGCCTCCGGCATCTCCTGCACTTGGTTCAGCCATTCACGTGGCACGCCGACATCGAGGAGCTGGTCGTCGGTCAACGACCAGAAGGGCTGGACGGACTCTTCAGTGGTTTCCTTCGCGTCGGAATGGTCGCCGTATTCAGGCTCGGCCCTTTGCTGACCTTCAATCACTTCCACGATCTGCATGGCGCCAGACCGCTCGTGAGGAATGAATTTGCGCCGCTCGGCCCAGCGATAGGCATCGTTGTGGTGGCCTACATACGCGAGCAGGTTATCGTCGCCGTCGCGCCGAAGAATGATACGCAGGTCCCGTGAGACGCGCGCCGACCAGACCTTGTCGTCCCCTGCCCTCGTCAGCCGTTCGAGACTTAGACCTGTGCCCTTTGGGTCCATCATCAGATCTACGGTCGTGATCTTGACCTGCTTCTGCTCTTGGTGGGTGAGCTTCCCAAGTGCCTCTGCGAACGTGGATGCATAGAGGAGTGTCATCGACGTGCTCCTAAGTTTTCTTCTGTTTGGTGACAGGGTCCGTAGATTTGTAAGCGGCTTGTCGTGCCTCTTCTGCGAGGCGAAGTTCCGCCTCAAGGCGTTTCACGTCCTTGCGCGCTATCATCAACTCCGTCTCCACCCGCTTCACAGTCTTGTCGGACTGTGACCGCCATTGTCTGATCGAGAGGCCTGCGTGGCGGGCTTCTTGAAGCGTCAGATGGCCGGAAAACTCCGGATGTTTCCGCTTGATCTTCCGCTTTCCCGCCTTCGTTTTGGCACCAATCTTCTTCCCTATGCCGACAAACGAACCGTGGACACCGGCCCATCCTGATCCACCAACTCGCCGTCGACCCGACATGTCTAAACCTCCAACACCTTCATAACCTCGTCGCCCAGGTGGTTGACCACCTTCACGGCTACGCGGCCGTCTTTCGGCTTTGCAAACGGCCGCGACCGGACACGGTTGAGGCTATCCCAAGCCTCCTGATCTACCTCGGCCTTCAAGGTCGTCTTCAACGCCTTGTAGGGATCGTTCGCGCCGGGGAAGTAGGCGTGGCGGACGAAGAAGCTTTCGTAGTTGTAGTCGGTGTCGATAAACCACACGGCGATGTCGTCGGCGTCGCCGCTTTCGATCTGGCCGCCCTTATACATATCGACGCCCATCACCTCGATGCTGACCATGCCGTCGCCTTCGACGTGCACCTGAATGTCAGGCTCGCCGAATACGGTGAACAGGTTGCCTGCGCCGGTATTGGCAAGGTCCGGCATGTGCAGGTCGGGGTTGATACGCGCCTGCAGGACAGTGAGCGGGCCCATCTTGGTGACTTCACCGGCGTGGGCATCGAAGTTGAAGGCAGCGGCAATCAAGATGTCGAAGCCATTCTCCTGTGCTTCGCGTGCTGCGGCCACGACCTGCGGGCGCGTGATGGTGCCGTATTCGGGGCCGACGAAGATGGCGGCGCGACGGGTCGGGCCGGCTTCGGTTTCCTCTTCGCCCTCCGCCTCGGTCAGCGATTTCTGGCGCACGGTGCCCTCGGCGACGATCCATTCGCCGGGCCATAGCTTCATGCTTTCGAAGACGAGCTTGTCGTCTTTGGCGCGCTGCTGGACGCCAGAGCGCTTGAGATTTTCGAGCACCATCTCGGCAAAGTCGGCGCGTTCGCCGCTCTCGCCTTTCTTCGCCCTGCCCTCGGCAGCCTCGATCTCGTCGAACAGGCTGTCGTCCACATCCACGGCGGGGACGCGGTGGGGCGAGAGGCTTTCGACCGTAAAGGGCCCGGCCACGCGGACGCGGGACTTATCCTCGTAGGGCTGGTCGTAGAGATATTCGGTGTCCGCCTTGGCGGCGATGCTGGCGTCAATTTCCTGCTGGCGTTCGATGCGCAGCTTCCACCATTCGGCGTGCAGCTTCTCGCATTCCGGGTCGTTCCAAGGATCGACCGGGTGTTCGGGCAGCGTGTCGAGCGTGTAGTCGCGCTCAAGTTCTTCGTTCAGCGTGTTCAGCCACTTCGTGCGGGTCGCATCGCTGGCGCTCTCGTTGCGCGCCTTCTCCAGCGCCTTGGCGGCATCGTCGGGCCACGGTGCGCCGGGTTCGCGCGGCATGGTCCATTCCTCGAAGGGCGGCAGGTCGGGATCGGAGCCGTCGCGGCCGCGCATCGCGTTGATTTCGGCGCGCAGGGGTTCGAGCTTTTCCTGATACTCCTCCCAGATCGTGTCGATCTCGGCATTGTTGGCGATGCTCTTGAGCGTGATGTGCGGAACGCGTTTGTAGACGAAGCCCTGGCGGATGCGGCCCTGCGTCAGCGTATCGCGCGGCGGCGTGCGAGTGACCTCGCCTTCCTTCACCTGCCCCTCGCGGCTGTCGGCGAGCAAATACCAGGGATAGCGCGCCCCCATGATCCGCGCCCGGGCGAGCGCGAGCGCGACCCGGCTCGTGTCGATCGTGATCCAACGCCGTCCCCACTGCTCGGCGACATAGGCGGTGGTGCCCGAACCGCAGGTGGGATCGAGCACCAAATCGCCAGGATCGGTGGTCATCAGGATGCAGCGTTCAACCACCTTGCTATTGGTCTGAACGACATAGATTTTGTCGTCAGTGAAGCTGCCCGTGATTGTATCGGTCCAGATATTCGTTCGAACCGAGATAGGGAAGTCACCGATATAGCTTCGGAATTGGATCGAACTTCGCGTTTTCTGGATGCGTGAAGCTTTAGCAACCCTGCCAAGGTTCTCGTGGCGAACTTTCCAATGACTGCTTCCGCCAGCACGATAGGTTTGATCGCGGAACTCAAATCGATCGTCTTTGCCAGAAGAACCCGGAGAAATGAGTGATACTAGGCGGTAACGCTTTGGGTTACGGTCATTTGTGTGATCGACAGGAACTACCGTCTCACCATCTTCATCGAGGACCGATCGATAAAGATTGATACTACCGATCTCCTCCTTCTCTTTGAAAAGAGGTCGATATTTGACCAATTCGCGATTCCGCGCATACCACAATACTGTGTCGTTTACGGAAGGCAGCGTCGCACTCGTTGCATACGGGGTCGTTTGAAACAGCACGGAGACGACGAAATTCTCCTCCCCGAACACCTCGTCCATCAGCGCGCGCACGCGGTGGACGTTCTCGTCGCCGATCTGAACGAAGACGCTGCCACTTTCCGTCAAGAGGTCGCGCGCCACGGTCAGGCGGTCGCGCAGGTATGTAAGGTAGGAGTGGATGCCGTCCGCCCAGGTATCGCGGAAGGCCTTCACCTGCTCGGGCTCGCGCGTCAGGTGGTCGGCCTTGGCATCCTTCACGTCGCGCGAGGTGGTAGACCACTGGAAGTTGGAGTTGAACTTGATGCCATAGGGCGGGTCGATATAGATGCACTGCACCTGGCCCTTCAGCCCCTCGCGCTCGGCCAACGATGCCATCACCTTCAGCCCGTCGCCCAGGATCATGCGGTTCGACCAGTGCTGGTCATGCGCGTAGAACTCGGTCCGCGCCTCCGGATCGACGCCGTTGAAATCGGCGAAAAGATCGGGCGCGTCGTCGGGTTCGCCACGCTGGCTGGCGCGCTTCAGATCCTCGATCAGCGCCTTGGGATGGATTTTCTCCTGGATATAGAGCGGCGGCGCCTCGACCACGAGGTCTGACCAGTCCGCCACATCCTTCCCCCTCCACACCAGCTGCGGATCGAGATCGCGGTTGCGCCGTTCGTAAGCGACCTCGATCGGCCGTTTGGTCTCGGCGTCGACGAAGGTTTCGAGTTCCGCCGTGGGCGCGTTCTTGCGCGTCGCCTCGTCGTGGGTGAGCGTTTCGACGCGGAGGGGTTTCTTGGGTGAGCGGGCCATTAGTTGCGTTCCAGTGGGGCTTGGAAATGTCGGATATCATGCAATCGAAGGAGATCGCGGATTTCACCGGTGATCGGCGTTTCCGTCACGAGGATTGCTTCGACGTAGCCGTCTTGCCGCACATCCATCGCGGATTGGACGGCGCGATACTTCACGCATTGGAACACGCCCTTGCGGAAATCCGCTTCGTTTGAGTCGCGAGACTTCACTTCGAGAACCACCACCCGGTCATCGCAGTAGTAAACCGCGTCAACACGGTCCGCAGAATCCAGTGTCACTTCGGTCTCCGAGCGGCAATCCACGTAGTCGGTATTGATGAGCGATGGATTGTCCTTCACCCACAAACGAAGCGCTTCATGGTTTGGCCCTTCGCCGATACGACCGTATTTCAGGCCATCCTCTTCCGACCCCGCCTTACGACGGCTGCGCTCTGCCGCGATCTCTTCTACCGTGAGCTGTTGGCCAAAGGTGCGCTGGTAAAGATCGATCCAGTCTTCAGCCGTGTATTCGTAAACCTCGTGCGCTGCGTCGTCGAAGCATTCCTCCCAACGAGGATGATCAGTCCCTTTTTCGCGCAAACCGGGGATTTCGAACCGGTCCGCCATGTATCCTGCCGCACCATCGCTCGGCAGTCGGGTGCCTTGATTGACCATCAGGACATTCAGGAGCGGAGCCTCGTCGTCTTCCCATAGGACCCGATCGATCATCGAGCCGACGATGTATCCCATCTTCGGTGAGAAAATGGTGGTGAAGTCGTGTTCGCTCTCCAAGCGATCTTTACCCTCCCCATATGTCATGGTGGAGCCATCCAGAGCGACCGCGATCAGCATCCGCATCAAAGGGGCGTGCGCGTATTGCTCTAGGTTCTCATTTGTCGGCTTCATCCCTGCTCTCCCCCAACCTGATCCAACCAACCCTTGATAACGCCCTCGAACTCGGTCTGGATCGTCCATTTGTCGGTGAACTCGGCAAAGGCCCAGCGGCCCATGGTGCCGAGATTGTTCACACCCGGCACCCAATAGGTCGCCATCGTTTCAGCCTTGTCCTTGGCGTCCTCGTTGCGGAACCCCTTGATCTCGACCACGAGATGGAGCGGATCGTCCGCCCCCTTTCCATCGTCGATTTGCAGGATGAAGTCCGGTCGATATCGGTGTGCCTCGCCCCCAGCGCGATACGGAACTTCGAAGCCTAGGTTGTGGTTCTTGACCCAAGCCAGCACGCGCGGATGCGCATCGGCGACCCGGCAGAACTCAAGCTCCCAGTCGCTATCCGCAATCGCATAATTGATGTGGCATTTCGGACCGGTTTCGTATCGGTCCTGGCTCGTGTTGAAACCGACATGCCGGGTCGAACCTTCCCGGTTGTAGGGATCGAGCATGGCGATCACGCGGTTGCCACCTTCGGCCCCGCGCGTAATCGCCGCCATAATCCGATCGGCCACCCGGTCGGCAATGTCATAATAGAGCAGCTGCGCTTGCTGAGTATTCCCTTTGCAGACGAGATGTTCGCTCATCCAGCGGCGCACGATCTTGCGCATTTCCATAATGAGGGCTGGGTTGGGAACCTCGCCATCTTCGGTGAGACGGCGACGAACGATGCGATCCGCGAGACGTAGCTGAATCGTCGCTGGACGCGTATCCGCCAGATGATCGAGGTTCATCTCGGCCTCTTCGCCCACGATCCCTGAGTTCACCGTTTGAGCGGCCCCAACGAGATCAGGCGTTAGCTCCAGCGTCGAGTCATCGGTGAACTCGGCCCGAAGCGTGTCGCGCGGTAATTCGGTGCGGTATCCCTCGACCCGTGGAAAGCGAATTTCGACGTCGTCGCGCTCCGGGCTGATCGCCTCGACACGCACCATTGGTGGCGGCGGCTTGATCGTGGCATTTTGGGGCTGCGCCGTAAAGTCGAACGGAATGCCGAAGATGTCGGCGTATTCGACGTCAAAGCGATCCTCATCATTCAACCGGTAGGAAACACGGCGCAGCGCGCGACCAATTACCTGCTCGCACAGAAGCTGTGTGCCGAACGCGCGGACGCCGAGAACGTGAGTGACCGTATTCGCGTCCCATCCCTCGGTGAGCATCGATACCGATACGACACACCGTATGGCTTCGCCCAGCTGACCGGGACGACCGACCGTATTCATGACTTCGCGCAGGATAGCGGTGTCGTCGATCTTCTCGGCCGCAGCCCGATCGCCAGTGCGCTGAACCAGCTCGTCCTTGAAGCGGGCGATTTCCGGTTCTGCGGCGGCTTTGAATTCGGCACTGATCGCCTCGCCGCTTTCGATCTGCTGGCTATCGATAAGCAGGGTCCGCATCTTCGGCAGGGCGACGCCGTCCGGGTCGAAATTGCGGAACAGCTTGCAGGCGCCCGCCATGAGGCGCTTGTTGCCATCCTTGTCCTCGATCTCGTAGCCCGCGATGTAGTCGTGGACGAGCTTGGACGTCGCGGTGTTGTTACAGACGACAATGAAGACCGGCTCGACGCCGAGGCCGTGCTCCTTCCAGGTTTCGAAGGTCTTCTCGTAATGCCCATAAAGCGCGTCGATCGCGGACAGAAGTTCGTTAGGAAGCTTCTGCGGATCGTCGAAGCCGGATTTTGCGCGCCCCTTTTTGGGTAGCTTCGTTCCAATATGCTCCCACAGGTTGCGGAACATCGGCGTGTCACCGCCCTCGACATTGTCCATGATGGGCACGCGCGGCAACTTGACGATCCCGCACTCGATCGCATCCATGAGCGAGAAATCGCTCATCACCCAGCCGAAGAGCGAGCCTTCCCGGTAGCCGGAACCGCGCAAGAAAAAGGGCGTGGCAGACAGGTCATAGACCATGTTGAGGCCGAGCGTCCGCTTCACTACTTCCAGCCCGCTGATCCACAGGCGCGCCGCTTCATTGGCCTCCTTGGCCTCCGCCTTTTCGTCGCCTTTGAGCGCCTTTTCCTCTTCCGGCGATAACGGGCGTTCGCGATAGCAGTGATGCGCTTCGTCGTTCAGCACGACGATATTCTTCATACCCATTAAGGGTCCGGCCACCCGCCGGAGCATGGAACCGTCGCTCTCCTGCTTGGGCTCGGTCGCCAAGGCAGCCTGCTGGACCTTGTTGAGACTCACCTCGTCCTTTTTCTTGAAGGAATGGTAGTTGGTTATGACGATCTTTGCCTGCCCCAGATCGCGGAGCATATCCTCAGGCACGATGTGCCGGGTGCTATAATAGCTCTCCGGATCGTTCGGCTGCAGGACACGCAAACGGTCCTTGATGGTGATGCCAGGAGCTACAATCAGGAAACCCTTGGAAAAGCGCTTGGCGTTGGGATGGCGCACCGCGTTGAGCGTATGCCACGCGATAAGCATGGCCATGACTGTCGTTTTACCCGCGCCCGTCGCCAGCTTCAGCGCCATACGAACGAGATCAGGGTTCGACGCCTCGTTGGCCGCGAACAGGTGCTCCCAATAACGCTGCGCGGTAGCAAGCTTTGCCTTGCGTCCTTTGTGCTCCGGCTTGCCTGCCACTTCGGTCAGCCAGATCACGGTTTCGACCGCCTCGATCTGGCAGAAGAACGGCGGAAGCGGCATCTCGCCAGACCGCCAGTGGCGCAAGAGGCGCGCGGTCGTTGGCGTTACCTGCCACTGGCTTTCGGGAAGCTCCCGCCAGGTATCGACGGCTTGGCGGATACCGTTGATGATCTCTGTTGGATCATAAATGTCGCCTTGCGCGTCCGCGAAGATGTCGGCTTGCGCTGCGCTTTTGCCGCGCATGGCTCTGGGCTTCGGTATCGGCGTGGTGAGATCGCTACGCCGCCTTCCAGTTTCCACCACACCTGTGGGCTGCCCGGCGTCTCCCAGCTGCCAATGGCGATCAGGACGCCTGTATGGCGAGTTAAGTATAGGGGAACTGAAAAACGCCTCGCTACTCACCACAGCCACCCAATCCCATTTCCAATGAATCTGCTCTCATTTGAGACTCTGCATCCTAGATCCCCCTTTCCGACTGCCCGATAAAATAACAAAGATCGACCCCCTAACACGGACTTTCCAGATCATGCTCACCGCTAAGTGACCTCGGCTATATTGTTGGGCCTAAATAGGATTTGACCTCCTGCGCATCTTGCAATCGGTCCGAACTCGTGGCTTTCGTATCAAAACTTTGTGGGAGGCAAAGGGTGGTTCACGATCATGAATTTGGCTAGTTTCGCTCGGGCCGGAACTATGGCCTACGCCGGATATAAATTCGGTAAAGGTGAGGATCGCCTGCAGGCCGCGACCCTTGCCGTCGCCGTGCATACGAACCAGGAAATTGCCGAAATAAAGTATCAAGGCCGTATTGCCTTGGAGCAGAACCAGCTTCTGCTCGAGAGCCAAGACGTCGCGAACGACACTCTTCAAGACATTAAACGTGCTCAAGGAATAACCTACCTGGCGATAAGGGAAGGATTTGAACAAGCACATCAACAGGCCTTGTTGACGAATTTTGAGCTGAATTCATTAAATTCAGTGTCGCAATCAATGCTTTCCCAACTCCGCCTCCAATTGATGGAAGTTCAAAAACAGTCAGATATTCTTACAAGTATAAATCGAACTCTCAACAAGAAGAACGAAGTAGAGGCGGCCGAAATCCTCGAGCAGGGTGAAAAATTAATCGCCAGCCAAGCTCATGCCAAATCAGATCGGAGAGCAGCCCTGATCCAAGAGGCGCTGAGCCAATTTGACAGGTCTACAGCCCTCGACCCGTTCAATGAGCGCGCCTGGATGCTGAAGGCATATTGGAATTGGTTCATAAACCCCAACGACCAAAGGTGGCTGGACTATTTTGCCGAGGCATGGCGCGTTCTACAAACCGAACTTCACAGCAGCGACGATGTCCAGCGAGAAATAGCCAAGAAAACTGCCCCGTTTCTCGCAGAACTCACGTCACAATGCATGTGCCAGTCCGGTTTGTGGCGGGAATTTCTAGAGGACTACGCAGATAGCTGCCTTGAGCACGGGGCTGAAGACTTCGGTTTTTCCGTCAAAGCCGCTGTAATTAAGGCAACCATGATGCACGAGGGCTACAACGAGAAAATCGAAGCTGATGTAAACGAGTTTATGAACTTGTTTAGCATTCGTGCACTCTTGGAAGTCATCGTTGCCGATATCCGCGTTTATACCAGCGAGGCAGGATCTAGGGTAATCCGAATTATCAAGAATGCTCTACGTAGTCAGGAGCAATCCATGCATGGACTAATGAATATGGAGAGTCTCCGTGGAAATGCGTGATTTCGATCCGGCTGATGAGATAACAAAATCGCTATCCGCCAACGGATACCGAATTGGTGCACTTCTTGAAAAAATAGACTCCTCCTATAGTCGAGCTAGTGCCTTCTGCTCCTACGTCGAGGGAAACATGGAGGGATATCGCAACAACCTAAACTCTCTTCAATTAAAAAGAGAATCGATAGTGCGTGATATCGATACTTCACTATCCGATCTCTATTTAGAAGCCGATCATGCTTTTTCGAAGCAGAATGCGGATGACTTAAGTCAAAATAGGTTCTCATTTTTTGGGAAAGCCGAGAAATCCATCGAAAATGTTCGCGATCGGTTGACACAACTTAAAGAGCGCGCTGACGATCTGTCCATCGAGCTACTGCATGAGCATCAGTGGGAGCTAGAGGACTTATTTCAACGCTACTCGATCGCGGACTTCTACCGGTCCATCCCAGCAAGCTCCATTCAGTCAGAGCTTGAATCGATTGCAGAATGTCATTCTGGATACTCGGATGACGAAATCGAGCAAAAGAAGAAATCATACCTCATTCTGGGAGGTGTCGCAGGGCTTATCCTAGCGATTTTCACCTACCCATTAGCCATGTGGTCGTTTGGGAATATTGCGGATAATGGCGGAATCTTTTCTGTGCTCATTCTTCTTGCCATTCTCGGAGGCGCCACGATCCTTCTAGGAGTTAATGAATCGGGTTGGGTGCTTGCCGCGGGCGGTTTATTTGCTCTCGCCCTCTTCTTTTATCTTCTGCCTCTACTAATAATAGGCGCCAGTGCAGGTCTGGCTTGGTATTTGTTCGATCAACAAATGGAAAAAAACGCGAGTTTGCAAAGCCATCACCGACGACAAATGGGGAGCGCTGCAGAGAAAATAGGTAAACGTATCTTGGATGATTGTCGGGGGACGCAATTAAGGATCGGAAGCGAATTGATGGCGGAGATCGAAAAGGAATCTGCCATTCTGGAAAATCTCATTGAGCAGCTCGCTAGTCTTGAGGCCGACTTTTCAGCAAGGTTGGCGAAAGCCCAGCGGATTCGGAAATTAGCCATCGGCTAAGGTAAGTTGTTGGCCGCTGTGCGGTGAAGTGTCTCCCGATTGATAGCGTTCGTTCCTAAATTAGAGGAGTAATCAGCGCGGTCCATGCTCGTGATAAGCGCGGTGAGCGGCGTGTAGGCAGTCCCCCTGCATCATCTCAATCCTTGGTGGGTGATTGGTTCGGCACAGGCTCGAGATAGCCATTCAACTCATAATTCACCTTGAGGTAACCCTTGCTCTGTCGGCCTGCCCCAAGTAACTGTCCCAACTCACCCCTTTGGTGGCAATTGTCCGACGCATTTCTGCGGTTTTCGAGGCGCGATTTTCTTGGCTGAGGTCCCTGCCACCCCAGCCACTCTTCTCCATTCTTCCGATACCGGTCCCCCACTCGCTTTTGCGAGCGAACTAGGTTGCATTTGCGCACCCTTTTGACCAAACGGGTCGGACACAAGAGACAGGAGATAGAGGACCCATGAGCGATTTCGAAATGATCAAGGCCGAACGCGACGGGCCCATTCTCACGATTACGCTCAACCGTCCCGAACGCCTCAACGCCTGCCCGCCGCAAATGGCGGACGAGATCTTCACGGCTATCCGCGATATCGGCGATGCACGCGCCGTCCTCCTGCGCGGTGAAGGCCGCGCCTTCTGTTCGGGCGCCGACCTGGCCGCGAATGCCGAAATGTCCGTCAGTGGCGGTGACCGCGCGTTTGCGTCCCTGAGCCAGCATTACAACCCGATGATCCAGGCCTTGGCGACCCTCCCCGTCCCGGTGGTGTCCGTCGTTCAGGGCCCTGCCGCTGGCGTCGGCTGCTCGCTGGCCCTCGCTGCAGACTTCGTGCTGGCAAGCAAGAGCGGCTATTTCCTCCAGGCGTTCGTCAACATCGGCCTGGTGCCCGATGGCGGATCGAGCTGGATGCTCCCCCGCCTTATCGGCACCGCCCAAGCCACTCGCATGATGATGCTGGGTGAGAAAATCCACGGAGAGGAAGCGGAGCGTATCGGCTTGATCTATCGCTGCGTCGAGGACGACGCGCTGGCGGGCGAGGCACAGGCTCTCGTCGAGAAGCTGGCCAATGGCCCCACGGTGGCAATCGGCCAGATGAAGCGCACCCTGCGCGATGGCTTGCAGGCCGATTTCCCCGCGACGCTGGCGGCAGAAGCCAACGCGCAGCGTATCGCCGGCAGCACCCAGGACGCGGTCGAAGGCGCGCTTGCCTTCCTCCAGAAGCGCAAGGCCGAATTCAAGGGAAGCTGATCCGGCGCTGCCTTGTGGCGAAAAGACAACAAGGCCTCATCAAAATGGGCAAAAACCGCGCTGATTGATTGTTTTCCAACCGTTCTTCCGCAGAAGTGCCGGCATTAACGCCTGCGCTGCCTTCCCGGGCAGCGCAATTTTTGGGAATCGCCAACACCGGAAAACCCGGTTTGCTTAGGGGGTTTAGAATATATGAATAGTCGCATTTACGGTGCGAATCCTAAGGCTACGCGCCTGCTGGCAGGCTCCGGCCTGGCCGCACTCGCCGTAACCTTGGCTTCGCCGGCCGTTGCCCAGGACGCTGACACGCAGGAAGACGAAGAAGTCGTAATCCTGGAAGAAGGTCAGGAAGTCCCCGAGGGTACCACCATCCTCGTTACGGGTTCGCGTATCCGTCGCAGCGAAGCGACCAGCTCTTCGCCCCTGCAGATCATCGATCCCGACATCGCTCGCCGCACCGGCGCCACCGACGTCGCCGAGATCGTCCAGAACTCGCCGATCGCGAGCGGTTCGTCGCAGATCACTGCTGCTATCTCGGCCAACGCTGTCTCCAACGGCGGCCAGGGCGCTGAAACGATCTCGCTGCGTGGTCTGGGTGCGGAACGTACCCTCGTCCTGCTCAACTCGCGTCGCGCCGGTCCCGCCGGTACGCGTGGCGGCGTTTCGTCGTTCGACCTCAACGTCCTTCCTTCCTCGATCATCCAGTCGGTGGAAATCCTGAAGGACGGCGCATCGTCGATCTACGGTTCGGACGCTGTGGCCGGCGTGGTCAACCTCCTGACCAAGCGCTCGACCGACGGCCTCGAACTCGACGGCTCGGTTACCCTGCCATTCGAAAGCGGTGGCGAAATCTACCAGGTCTCAGCTGCCTGGGGTAAGGAATTCGACCGCGGCCACATTATGTTCGCCGGTGAATACTATCGCCAGGAAGAACTCGAGCGTCAGGACCGCGACTATCTCGGTTGCGACTATGACTACCTGTTCCGCACCGAAGACGGTGACGAGCGCGTCGACCTGATCGATCCGCGTACGGGCGACCTCGCCTGTAACGGCACGACCTGGGGTCACGTCTGGGCATATTACGCCAGCAATGTTCCGCAGACGAATGCGCCATCTACGCTCATGCAGTTCAGCTACGGCAACGACAATCTGGGTCAGTACCTTGATCGTCCTGGTCCGATCACCGGTGCATTCGACGTTTCGTCGCCCGATGGCTGGTATCCGGTGGCGAAGTGGGATCCGCTTTCGCAGGGCCTGACGAACAGCTATCACCCGTTCGAACAGAAGTCGTCCGTCATCCCCGAGACCGAGCGCTACACCGCTTACGTCGAAGGTTCGTTCGACATCACCGACACACTCCGCCTCTATGGTGAAGGCCTGTTCAACCAGCGTCGTACCTATGTCGACAGCTACAGCCAGTTCTACAACTTCGGCTACACGCAGCAGTACGACGAAGGCGATCCGGACGATCCGTTCCCGGGCTGGAACGGCAACTTCCAGTTCCTGTCGCCGACCGGTATCCTGGACAACTACGACAACGAGATCACCGTCGATTACTATCGCGCTGTTCTCGGCCTGACGGGTGACTTCAGCGACCGTATCGGTTTCGACATCCACGGTCAGTACAGCCGTTCGGACGGTGACTACGCGATCGACCAGATCCTGCAGGACGTTATCGACCAGCAGACCAGCCGCGCATTCGGTGCAGGTTGCGCTGGCCTCGTCACGCCGATCAGCAACCGCCAGTGCCTCCAGGTCAACTGGGTCGATCCGCGCATCATGGCCGGTGACTTCACCGATGAAGAAGAAGCCTACTTCACGGAGACGGAAGTCGGTAACACCCTGTACGAACAGGTCTTCGTCGAAGCTTCGGTTTCGGGCCAGGCATTCGAAATGCCGGCAGGCTGGCTCGGCTTCGCAGCCGGTGCCGTCTACCGCCGCGACGAAATCAACGACCTCCCGGGTCACGTCACCTATGCTCCGAACCCCGATTTCGATCCGACCCTGTCGGAAGACGATCCAGCTTACGAGCGTCCGTTCGTCGACAACGGTTTTGCGAACCCGTTCTCCTCGGGCAACACCTTCGGTTATCGTGAGACGACCGAAGCATTCGCCGAAATCGAAGTTCCGCTGATGCGCGACCGTCCGCTGGTCCAGGACCTCGTCCTGTCGGCATCGGCTCGTGTCACAAACGTGAACTCGGTCCGTGGATCGGATGGCTTCTCGGACTCCGACAACGGCAACGTCACCTACAAGCTGATGGGTAACTGGCAGGTCAACGACTGGCTGCGTTTCCGCGCAACCTACGGTACGTCCTACCGTGCACCGGCCCTGTTCGAGCTCTTCCTGGCCGACCAGGTCAGCGGCGCTCGCCAGACGGTCGACCCGTGCGTAAACTGGGGCCAGAAACTTGCCGAAGGTTCAATTACGCAGCGTATCGCTGACAACTGCGCAGCCGAAGGTCTGGCAGATGACCGCACCGGCCAGGGCATCCAGGCCAGCGTCTTCACTTCGGGTGGTGTCGGCGTCCTTGAATCGGAATCGTCGCGCGCCATCACGGCCAGCACGATCCTGACGCCTTACGTCGGTGCGGACACCGATCTCGCCCTCACCATCGATTACTTCGATATCAAGGTGAAGGACGAAATCGCCCAGCTCACGCCGACGGCGATCCTGCGTAACTGCTACGACTCCGAAGATTTCCCGAACAGCCCGTTCTGCGATCTCTTCGAGCGTGGTCAGGACGGTGACCCGACCAACATCCGCAACATCTTCCGCAAGTTCATCAACGTCGATGAACAGCTGAACCGCGGTATCGACTTCACCATCCGTGCAAGCCACGACTTCGGTGATGCAGGTCGTCTCCAGCTGCTTGCTCAGGCTACCTACCAGCTGGAAGACGTCGTCTCGCGTCTGGGTGAATTCGAAGACTTCAACGGTGAAGTCGGCGATCCCAAGTTCACGGCCGACATCAACCTCGGCTATGACTACAAGGGCTGGGGCCTGCTCTACGGTCTCGACATCGTCGGTGCATCGTCGAGCGAAGAAGACTACATCGAAGACTTCGGCAATCTCTGCCGCAGCCCCGAAACCAGCGAATTCGCTGAGTTCGTGTACCTCGGCACGTACTGTGTACGTCCGCGTACCGATGCGGTCTTCTACCACAACCTCTCGCTGACGAAGGAATTCGCGGATCGTTTCGAAATCACCGCCGGTGTTTCGAACATCTTCGACACGCGACCGCCTGAAGTGTCCGGCATCACCACCATCGGTGGCGCCTCGCCGTTCGTCTCGCAGTACGACTGGCTTGGCCGGCGTCTGTTCGTGCGTGCAGGCATCAACTTCTAAGCGTCTCGCTTAGCGAAAGATCGGGGGCGGTGCCGGAAGGCATCGCCCCTTTTCTTTTGCGCGGTAGAAGCCCTCGCCAGCCTTGCACTTTGCGCCCGCACCCTTAATCCGGCTGGCATGCAAACCATTCACGTCAAGCCGGACAATCTGGACGAACGGAATGCGGAATTCCCGCAGGCGCCGCTCGATCGGCCGGTATTCCTGAACAGCCTTCCGAAGTCCGGCAGCCACTTGCTGCGCAACATCATCCGCATGTTCGTACCGGTGGAGCACCAGTACAACGCCGACTTCATCCAGTTCGCCAATCTCAAGCGCCACGTGGCCGCCTTCGACGGGCCGCCCGCCAAGCTGAGCTGGGGGCACCTGTTCTTCGCCGACATCTCGGCTGCGACCACGGGTGGCGCGCGCCGTATCCTCCTCGTGCGCGATCCCTACGACTGGGTTCTTGCGATGGCCCGCTTTATGCTGTCGGACGAGTTTTCCGGCGATCTCGATATTCTCAAGAAGGCTCCCCTTACCGCAGAGGAGCTCATGAATGTCGTGATCTTCGGCCTGCCGCGCCAGAGCCCCGGCCTTCACGAGACGTTTCTTTTCAACGCGGTCGCATGGCTCGGCACGGGCGAATACCTCGTCAGGTTCGAGGAATTGCGCGAGGCGGTAAAGAACCTCGATAGCGACGAAAGCGAAGCCTATTTCGCCAAACTTCTCGAGGCGTGCGGCATTGCCATGCCCGACGATTGGCGCGAACGGGTCCGCATTGGTGCGGATCCGGAGCAGAGCGGTACGGCCCGCCAGAACCTGACCATGCGCGGGGTCACCATTCCCGACACGCTTCCGCAAGCACAGCGCGACATCGTGGATCTGGTGTCGCCGCGCCTGCGCACCATCCTGGGGTACGCACAATGAGCGGCGGACGCCCAGTCGAAACCGTCGGCGGTTCGCTTGACGAAGCGCTCGCCCGCGGCGCCGCCCTGCTCCAGTCCGACCCAGCGTTGGCCCTGAAGCAGGCTCAGGTCATCCTGCGCAAGGACGGGCGCGAACCGCGCGCGCTGCGTCTTGCCGCTGCTGCCCATCGCGCCAGGGGCGAGGCGGATTTCGCCGCCAAGGCCGAGCTCCTCGCTATCGACGAAGCGCGCCGGTATCCCGTGCTGGCGCAGGCGGCCAAGGCGCTCAATGCAGGTGATTTCCCCGCGGCGAGCGATCTTGCCGCCAAGCATCTCAAGGACTTTCCCGGAGATCTTGCTGCTATAGTCCTCTCCGCCGAAAGCGCGCTGGGTATCGGTTTGCACGACAAGGCGATCCCCATGCTGAAGATGGTCCTCGATCGCGCGCCGGGTTTCGCCCACGCCAGCGTGCTGTTGGTCAACGGCCTGATGCTGTCGGACCAGTTGACCGAAGCTCGCAAGACGCTGGAACCGCTCATTGCCGCTAACCCGGACGATATCGGCCTTCTCTCGCTTCAGAACCGCCTGTTGACCGGCGCTGGCGATTTCGAGGGCTGCGTGGAGACGACGCAGCAGCTGATCGATCTGAAGCCGAAATCGCCCGATTTCCGCGCCGATCACGCAGACGCCTTGCGCTTCGTCGGGCTGAGCGATGAGGCGAAAGAGGCGTATCGCAAGGCGCTTGAGCTCGATCCCGATCATGCGCGCTCGTGGTGGAGTCTCGCCGATCTCGAGGCTTCCAGTCTCTCCGATGACGATATCGCCTATCTGACCAAGCGACTGGAAACAGCCGGATTCAAGGGCGAGCGCGAGATCAATTTCCACTTCGCCCTCGCAATGGCTCATCACGCGCAGAAGGATTTCGACCGGGCATTCGCGCATTTCGAAGCCGGAAACCGGAAACGCCGGGAAGCCGATCCTTTCGATGCGGCCGAGTTCCGTGAATTGATGACGAGGCATCTCGATTACGCCAGCTCGATCGCAGCTGCGCCGAAAGATGCGATCGAGCCCGCGTCCCCCCTACCCCTCTTCGTGGTGGGTATGCCGCGGGCAGGTTCGACCCTGCTTGAACGAATGCTCGGTCAGTCGGACGATATCGAACCGCTCGGGGAGTTGCAGGTCGTCTCCCACATGGTCCAGCGCCTGATGCTGACCCAGGGCCGCGAAGCGCTTCCGCAAACGATAGCCGGGCTGAACGACCAGGCGCTTGCCTCCATGGGCACATGGTATCGCAATCGTGCACGCGAGATGATGCGCAGCAATTCCAGCATCATCATCGACAAGATGCACATGAACTGGCGCCACCTGCCCCTGATCCTGCGCATGCTTCCGCAAGCGAAGATCATCGATATCCGGCGTGATCCGATGGATTGCTGCTGGTCGAATTATCGCACATTGTTCGCACGCGGCCATGCGGCTTCCAGCGATCTCGAGGATATCGCGAGCTTCTATCGCACCTATACGCACTTCACCGACGCCTTGCGTGAACGGTACCCCGGCCGGATCATGCTGGTCGAATACGAGAACCTCGTGGATCGTCCGCAGGAGGTGCTCGGGGATGTGTGCGAATTTCTCGGCGTTTCCTACGATGAGGCAATGCTCGCTTTTCACCAGTCGTCCGAAGCGGTGGCGACGGCCAGTTCCGAACAGGTGCGTAAGCCCTTGAACCGGAAGGGGATCGGCGCATGGAAGGACTATGAGGCCCATCTCGCTCCCTTGTCCGATGCCCTGGGTGAGCTTGCTGCAAACTGAGATGTAGGGAAGCGCGATGACCGACCCTGTTCGCAAGATATTGATTGTCGGCGGAGGCTCGGCAGGCTGGATGGCCGCTGCTTATCTGTCGCGTGCGCTCTCCGATACCGTGGCGATCGAACTCGTCGAAAGCGAAGCGGTCGGCACGGTCGGTGTCGGCGAGGCAACAATCCCGCCGATCCGCGAATTCAATCGCATGGCGGGGATCGACGAGGTCGAATTCGTCAAGGCGACCGATGCCACCTTCAAGGTCGGCATCGAGTTCGAGAACTGGGGTGTGCCTGGCGATCGATACCTCCACGCCTTCGGACATGTCGGCCAGGAACTCGATGCGATGGTGCGCCTTCATCACTGGTGGCTGCTGGGCAAGCAGGCGGGCGGGCCGGACTATCCGCAGTGGCAGGAGCTGTTCCTTGGACGCGCCGCCGCCGATCTCGACCGCTTTGCCATCGACCAGCGCCCGGGCAGCGAACTTTCACGCCTCCTTCCCCATGCCTATCACTTCGATTCCCTTAGCTACGGTAAGTATCTGCGCAAGGTCGCGGAAAGCCGCGGTGTAAAGCGGACCGAGGGAAAGATTGTCGCCGTCCACCGCGCTTCCGACACGGGGGAAGTCACTGGAATCGGCCTGGATGACGGCGCCACCCTTGAAGCCGACTTCTTCATCGACTGTTCCGGCTTCCGCAGCCTCGTTTTGGGCGAAGCGATGGAAGTGCCCTTCGACGACTGGAGCCATTGGCTGCCTGCAGACCGCGCGCTCGTCGTGCAGACCGAAAACGTGGGCGAGACGATATCTCCGATGACGCGCGCCATCGCCCACAGCGTTGGCTGGCAATGGCGCATCCCGCTTCGGAGCAGGACCGGCAACGGTCACGTCTTCTCGAGCGCGTTTTCAAGCGGGGACGAGGCGACAGAGCGTCTGTTGGCGACTATATCGGGCGATCTGCGCGGCGACCCGCGCATTATCACATTCCGGACCGGCAGGCGGCAGGACGCGTGGTCGGGCAACGTCGTCGGGATCGGTCTCGCCGCCGGCTTCTTGGAGCCCTTGGAGTCGACCAGTATCCATCTGGTCCAGGCCAGCCTCGAACGCTTGGTAGAGCTTTTTCCGACCAAGGCGATCGACCCCGTCCTGCGCGACCGTTTCAACGCGCAGACGCAGCAGGAATGGGAGCAGGTCCGCGACTTCGTAATCGCGCACTATGCAGTGATGCAGCGCGACGACAGCGAGTTCTGGCGTCATTGCCGCACGATGGAATTGCCGGATACCCTTTCGACGATCCTCGAACTTTGGCGCTCGCACGGAAGCGTGGCCATAGACGGCGGACACCTCTTCCAGCTCGGGTCGTGGACGTCGCTGCTGCTCGGGCAGAACCTTGAACCGGATCGGCCCCATCCGGCCACGGCGCGCGCACAGCCGCAACCCATCGCAGACCGGATCGCCCATATTGCAGCCTCGCTGCGCAAGAGCGCAGAGGGGCTGCCCGATCACGGACAGTTCCTCGCCCGCATGGCCGGGACAGCGTCATAGGCCCCGGCCACGACAGGCAAGTCACAGCATTACGACGGCAGGAAAATCGCCTTCGCGTTGACGAATTCCTTCATGCCGAAGCCGCCATGTTCGCGGCCATAACCTGAATCCTTGACCCCGCCGAAAGGCATGTTCGGGTCTGCCGCTCCAAATGAGTTGATACGGACCATGCCTGTGTCGAAATGATCGCGGGCCAGGCGGATCGCCTTGTCCTCATCCTTGGTGAAGATGCCCCCGCCAAGGCCATAGCGGCTGTCATTGGCGATCCGCATCGCGTCCTCGTCGTCTTTTGCGCGGATGATCGACGCGACAGGGCCGAATAGCTCGTCGTCATAGGCCGGAGTGCCCGGCTTGCAGTCGGCGAGGACCGTTGCCGGGTAATAGCACCCTTTCGCGTCCTTGTCCGGATCGCCGCCGCACAGCAGGGTCGCCCCTCCATCGAGGCTCTTGGCTACCTGCTCGACCAGCGTGTCGAATTGCTCCTCGCTCGAAACCGGGCCCAGCTGGGTGTCCTCGTCGAAGGGATCGCCCATCTTTACCGATTTCATGCTTTCGACGAATGCCGATACGAAATCATCGTAGACGGCGTCGGTCACCACGAACCTCTTGGCCGACACGCAGGTTTCGCCGTTGTTATACAGCCTGCCCTGGACGCATGTTTTCACTGCCAGGTCGATGTCCGCATCTTCCAGGACGAGGTAGGCGTCGTTCGAACCGAGCTCCAGCACCGTCTTCTTGAGGTTCTTGGCCGCCAGTTCGCCGATATGGCTGCCCGCACCATCGCTGCCGGTCATTGTCACTGCGCGGACCAGGTCATGTTCGATGATCTTGTCCGATACGTCGTGGCCGACAAGGATCACATCGAACAGCCCCTTGGGCAGTCCGGCTTCGAGACACAGGTCACGCAGCAACAGGCCGCTGCCGGTGCAGATCGATGCGTGTTTCAGGACAACGGCGTTTCCGGCCATGATGTTCGCCGCCAGCACACGCATGGGCTGGTAGACCGGGAAATTCCACGGCTGCACGCTGTAGATCACGCCGATCGGCGAATAGGTGACGATGCCGCGCTTCTTGCCGCCGCTGTGCTGGCGTTCTTCATCGGCGAGCGCATCGGGTCCATTGTCGGCCGTGTACTCGCAAATGCGGGCGCAAATCTCGATTTCGGTTTTGCCGTCCTTGTAGAGCTTGCCCATTTCCTTGGTCATGAGCTCGGAAAACTTGTCCGCATTATCTCTCAGAACTTCGGCGATTTTGCGCAGATATGGCGCGCGTTCCTCGTGGGACTTCTTGCGCCAGTCCAGAAACGCCTCATGCGCAGCCTCGACGATCCCAAACGCCTCGCTTTCGCTCATCAGGTCATAGGTCTGCAGATTTTCCCCGGTCGCAGGGTTCTTGGTCTGGATGGTGCTCATGGGAGGGACTTTCTGGTCGTTGGGCAAGCGCTCTGGGACGTCGCTCGCGAGGTTGGACTTCACGTGGCCAACGGTGACGGCACTGCCGTGTTCCGAGACGCTCCTTCCCCGCTCGCAGCGAACACGGATGTCGAAACGATCAAGCGTCGGCTGCGTTCAGCCTTCGAACAAGCATTCTTTCCAACCCCGATTTCCAGACTGTAGGCACTTCATGAAAATTCTTATCGCCGGCTCGACCGGCAACACCGGACTCCGCCTCACCCGCCAGCTTATGGAGGCAGGTCATGAACCGATCGCGATGCATCGCGCCTCTTCCGACACGTCGGAATTGCCTGAAGGTGTTGCGACGCGCGAAGCCGATCTGACGCAATTGGACGGCAATGTTTGCTCAGATGTCGATGCGGTGGTCTTTGCAGCGGGCTCGGGCGGCGACACGAGCGAGGAAATGACCGAAAAGGTCGATCGCGACGGGGCCATCAAGCTGATCGACCAGGCAAAGGCCGCCAATGTCAGCCGCTTCGTCATGCTGAGTTCGGTAGGAGCGGACAATCCCGACCCCGATTCCGAGCTATATCACTATCTGAAAGCGAAAAATGCCGCAGACGAGCATCTCGAGGCCTCGGGTCTCGATTATTCGATTGTGCGTCCCGTCGCACTCACTGACGACGATGGCGATCGCGACGTGAAGCTGAGCGACGATGTAGATCCCAAGGGCAAGGCGGCACGCGGTGATGTGGCAGCCGTCCTGCTGCGCGCTATCAGCGACGACAGCCTGCGCAACAAAGCGTATTTGATGGAAAGTGTCTGCTAAAGGCACGATGCCGTTTTGGTAGCGGAGGAGGGATACAAATGACTCAAGTAACTCTCAGAGAATTATAGGATCTTCCCCCCGTACTTCCTGACGATACCCCCATGGATACCCCTTGTGCCGTGACATCTCGTGTGTTGTCCTCAAGTTTCCTATTCTTCGTACCAGGGCGACGCGGCTGTACGGTCTCAGTTGAAGGTTACAGCGTTCCTTATGCCGCTCTTCAATGACTTCTTTGTAGGACTGCTAATGAGTGCTTCCTTACTGTGTCCACCAAGCGATGCATTCGCATAAAACCCAGTGTACTACTCAATTTTATAGCGCACCCTGATCGTGAAACTCCCGCCGCCGGAGAAGGCCCCGCTGGGCACCACGCGGAAATCGGTAATTGCCTGGTCGCAGCCGTCCGCGTCGGCGGTTGGGGTGTAGTTGAATGTCGCGGCATTATCGTTTGAGAATGCGATGCTATCCGTGGCCGACGCCAGACTGCTGAAGGTATAGCTAACGTTCGAACTGCCCGCGCCGAAGATCACCGGTCCGCCAGTCCTGGAAACAAGACACATTTTTGCATCCGCGGGGCCGTCGTCGGTTACAACCACGCTGTTGGCATCGGTCGCTACGCCACCGGTATTCGACACCGTAATCAGATATTCGATGATCGCGCCGGGGATAGCCTTCGGGTTCGAATCATCGTTGATCGGGTCGGAAATCACCGAGCTGACCTTCGTCACCGACAAGGTCGTCGACGGATTGCACACCGTAATGTCGTGGAGGCCGATGCCCTGTTGCCCAGGATCGACCGGGGCGCTGGCCGCATTGCCGTAAGTCAGGACGATTGTGTCCACCGCCTGATTAAAGGTCACGACGACGTTGCCGAGTGCCTGATCCGAATTCGACGCGCCGGTTCCGGTGGCGGTGTTGCCGGACACCGTGTTGACGTTGCCGTTGGTAAGGATCGGATTGACTGTAGTGCCGGAATTCCTGCCCGTGACCTGCACACGATCGGTGAACTGGCCCGCTGCGAAATCGACATCGTAGATTGAGAACTGCACCCCGGTGAACGCGCGGGGGAGCGTGATGGTCACCTGCACCACACCGCTGCGGTTCGGCTGATCGGCCAAAACGGTGAGGCTGCTTTGCGCAGGCTGCAACCCGCCGGTAAATACATTGGCAACGGTAGGGGATTGCCCTCCGAAGGCAGCATTATTGATGTAGGCTCCATTGTTGGTCAGCTGGAACCTGACATTCCCGAAGGCTGAGAAAGCGTAGGAATTGTCCACGCTTCCCGGCGTCCATGTGGTTATGCGATCCCAATCGAAGACCGAACTTCCCGCGGAACAAGAGAGTGTCGGCGGGATGCCAGGGGGATTTCCGCTCTGCACGACGAAGCTGAAAGAAGCGTAGTCGTCTTCGGTGGTCACGCCGTTGTTCACTGTCGAATCCGGATCGTTGGCGCTGCTAGCCGTTATCTGGGCAGTATTGGTTATCGTAGTGCCTGCCGCCGATGAGACGGTGCCCGTGATCGTCAGGCTGACGCTGTTGCCCGGCGCTAGCGAACCGACCGACCAGTCCCCTGTTGCGGAATTGAAACTCCCCGTCCCGCTGGAGGAGACGAAACTGAAACCCGCCGGCAAAGTGTCGCGCACGACGATACCTGTTGGCGTTTGGGTGGAAGTGACGCTGTTCGAAACCGTCAGCCGCCAGGTAGCCGTTCCCCCCTGGACAGGAGGCGATCCCACGAGCGCCTTGCTAAGGGAAAGGTCTGCTCCAGGCCCCTGGTAGGTCAGGTCGGAGAGGCCGAGATACTGGTTCCCCGGATTGCCCGTACCCGTGTAACTGTAGTAGACGACGCGGATCCGGCGTACCGCCTGCTCGCCGAATGCGAACGAGATGGTACCGTCGCTTGCAAACTGGTCCGATGCTCCGACGCCGCGCCAGCCATTGACGGTCGCGTCATTGGTGCGCGCGACGGAGCTGCCGATGGACCAGAAAGCGGGATTGCTCGCAGCGTTGGACATCACGCCCGCAGTGTCGTCGTCGTAATAGACTTCGATCGCATCGACGTAATTGCCGGCGTCGATATCGTCCAAGGAGAACCGCAGGTTGCCGACCGCACGGCTCAGCGTGATGGTGACGGTTATCTTGTCACCCGGATCATACGACGCATTGTTGAAGCCGACGAACAGGGGCGATTGCCCATTCCCGATCTGTCCCGCGAAATAGCTGACGTAATCGGTTGCAAACGCAGGCGTGAACGAGCCCGATCCGTTCAGCGTCACACCCCAGTCTACCGTAGCAGTCGTGCCATCCGAGCCCGCCACCGTGGTGCCGCTCGGCAGGGATGTCAGCGAAACCGCGTTCGCATTCGCCCAATCCACAGTCGCATCCTGTGCGCTGGCGGTCGCTGGCATGAGAATGGCGATAACAAGCGCCAGCCAAGCCATGGCGATCTTGCGGAAAGATTTCGCGGCAGTCCAAACCATGCCTTCGAGATAGGCAGACATGGTAAACAGTGTGTTTACCGAACCGGATTTGCCGGTGCTCATTGCGCGTCCCTCCCAAGGCCGAGGCCGCGGAAGGTGTTGGCATCGAATTTTATCCGAACGGCTGCGTAGAAACCCTGCTCGGAATTGCGCGCGGCAGAGAAATCGGCATCGCGAAAGCCGTCGACATTATAGCCGACCGTAAGCAGTACGTCGTCCGCAGGTGTGAACCCGACTTGGGGACCATAGGAGAAGCTGTAAACTTCATCATCAAGGTTTGCCCGGACCGTTGCGGTGGCACCGATTTCGAAACGATCGGTGATGCCGAAAAGCGCACCAGCTCCTGCAAGCAGGGTCGTCCCCGAAAACTCCGTGCCTTCGAACTGGTCGAAATTGTACCGGCCACCAAGGAAGAGGGTGTATTCGTCGCGGCGCGTCTCGTGCTCCATGCCGCCTTCGTCCAAGTCAGTGCCGCGCGGCGACCAATTGGTGGACCAGCTGGCGACCAGGCGTCGCGAAATGGCATCGCCGTCGACGGTAAGCGCTGTCCGGCCGGCCGCGCCGGCCTGGCCCGCAATCGCGCCCGTGACCCGGTCGCTACGATACTCAAGCTTTCCCAGCATCGCCACTTCCGAGGCGGCAGGGCGATGCGCAATGGCAATGCCCGCGTCGATAACTTCGGTCGTGGCGCCGCCTTCGGTCTCGGCACGTGTCCACGTGGCGCCCGAGCCGACGATGCTGCCTTCTCCCAACTGGCGGATTGCCCCAAAAATTGCTCCGGCGCGGTCTGCTTCTTCACCATCCCGGTATTCGCCGCGAGCAGTGACGCTCCAGCGATCCTTGCGCCAGGCAGCACCCAGTGTAAGCGCCGTGAAATCTTCGAACAAGGCGTTGCCGGTGAGCTGGCCGCCACTGGCGACAGGTTGTGCGGCATTGATGACATCGGCAATATCGGGCGAACCACCGAGAGTGCGATTGCCGTCGATCGTCGCATCGAGCGTCAGTTCCTTGCTGATCTGCAAAGCCTGCGAAAGCCCGTAGGCGGCAAAGGCGCGATTGCCGAACTCGTTGATGCTTTCCTGGCCCAGCGTCGTCACGATCTGGCCACCCTGCCACGGCGTAAATTCGATGCCGCCGCGCAGCTGGCGGGCGCTGACGTTTTCGCCATCGGCAATCTCGTAGGCACCCACCAAGCGGACATCCGGTGTGATCGCATAACGCACACCGAGGCGGTGACGCGCGGGCAGGTCGACGCTTTCCGCATCGTCCAGCGCGATGGCGCTGGCGGCGCTCAATTCGAGCTTGTTGTTCAGCAGCCGCTGCGTGACACCGCCTTCCAGCAGCGTCGAGCTGTTTGTCGAGCCATCGCTGAGCCGGTCGTTGAAGTGCGAAAGGCCGAGGCGGAAGTCGGTGTTCTGGCGAGTCAGATTGAGCTGGGTCTGGACCGCCCGGCGGCGAGTGTCGTCGGTGAGGCTGTTGTCCTGCCAGACGCTTCCGAGAATGCTGAGGTGGTCAGCCAGCAGCACGCGCCCATCCACGCCGACCTTGCGGCGGCCAAGCTCGGCCCCGTTCTGCTGGCCTATGCCGTAATCGGCATCGAGCTGGTGGGCGTAAGCGAGAAGGTCGATATTCTTGGTCTGGTGCTGGGCTTCGACAAGCCAACCGGTGGCGGTGTCCCCTTCGCTGCGGCTTACGGCGATCTCGCCGCGAACTTCGGTGGAGTTTGCGATCCGCGCGCGCACATCGACAGCCCCGATCTCGGTGCGGGCTCCGTCGCCCTTGTCGCTGATGACCGTCGCGCCGACGCGGACATCGCCGTCATCGCTGCTCCAATCGGCGCGGACACCGGCATTGAGTTTCGCCTCGCCCAGGCCATCCGTTTCGTATTCGACGACGATGAATTGCGGATTGAGGTTCTCGTCGCGGCTGAGAACAGGGCGCGCGAAACTGATCGTGCCGGACAGCAGGTCGATGTCGTAGTCGATAAAGCGCGTCAGCGTTTGCGACGACACGATCAGCTCGGAACGGAAGCGGTCGCGTGTCTCAATAGTCACCCGCTCGCTGTTGGCCAGGATCCGGCGGCTGCCGAGCTGGTACGGTCCGGAGATGCCCTGCCCCTGAATTTCCTCGCGCTGCAGGCGACTGGAAATCTCTGCGGCAAAGCCCTGCGCCTTGACCTGCCCAAGCCGCCCCTCGCCCTTCACGCCGGTGGCGGCGCGATTGTAGCGCGCCAGCCTGGTTTGATCGAAACCGGTCTCGAAATCACCGTAGAGAGCGTAAAAAGTCGAAGTCTCGATGCGGACATAGAGCTTTTCGCGGCTGGCGGCATCGAACCGGCGGAGCGAACCGTCGGCGAAAACGGTGTAATAGGCTTGCGGATCGATAGTTCCCAACACGCGCTGTTCTTCGCGCTGCTTGGCACTGTCGTAAGCCAGGGTGACGAGATATTTCCCGAGAACCCGCCCCTTGGCATAAAGCGCGACGCGGGCATCGTCGCCGAGGTCGCTGTCAAAGCGCCCTGCGCGTTCCATGTTATCGGCGACCGAACGCGCCCCGACCGTCCCCTCTACCAGGCCGATCACCGTCCATTCGATATCGCCGGGCTCGATCCATGCTTCCACTTCCTGACGACGCGCGATCTCGCCGTCGTCGAAAACGAAATCGAGTTGCAGCGACCCGCTCACCATGGTCGGAGCGAGTTCGATGAGAGCGATGCCGTCAGTACCGGTGACGGTCCAGCGCGCAGAACTGGGCGCAAGGCCGGTGAGCTGGTTGAGCTGCTGGCGATCGAGCTGTTCGGCGCTTTCATAGGGAGCGCTCAACTGGAAATTGCCGGAAACCCCCTCGCGCAGGGGCTTGTCGTTTCGGTCGAGAACGCGAATGGCGACCACCGGCCGAGTGCGTCCATCGGCAACCAGATTGGAAAGCTCGGGTACAAGCTCGACCCGGGTCGGCATGGTAGTGAAGAAGACTTCGCGGGCAAACGCCTTCGTCGGCTCGCCGAACGAATTGACCACTTCAGCGGTCAGGATGGATTTCTCGTTGAGGAGCGGGACGCCGCGCCAGGTGCTGACGGCGAAACCGCCCCTCTCGGGAGTAAGCGTGCCGTCGAAGGCGAGCGGATTTACCGGTTCGCCGTCGATCTTGAGATTGATCGTCTGGCCGCGGCGGTGACGCACAGCGACGCGAATAGCGGGAGCGCGGGGATTGGCATTGACACCCGGCGTCAGGAAACCGTCTTCTCCGTCACCTAGGGCGATCCAATCGGTGTTTGGTGCGAGGCTGTTCGGCGCGCTGGCTGCATTCGCGACCGGCAGGAGGACAACCTGCTGCACCAGTTCGTCGGCGCCATCCAGTACCGCATCCGATGCGATGGCCTCAATCGCGCGCGCCCCTGCTCCCTCGGGTCGTGTTTCCGCGAACCTGGCGACGTCCTCTAGGGCGCCTTCGGGGACGATCGCGTGGAAATCTGCGACCTGGAGACTGCCGCCCTGCCCGATAACGAAGCGGGAATTCGTGCTGCCGGCATTGCGAGTGCCACGATGGCAGTCGACGAGCTCCGCGCCTTCAGGCAGCGTCATCTGCGACACCTGCACGACGTGCGTGCCCGGCACGACGCCTTCGAAATGATAGCGGCCGTCGGCATCGGTTATCGCATAGCTGCCGTCTTCCATCATCACGCGCACGCCGGGAATGCCCGGGCGCGGATCGTCCAGATCCTCGAGCCGGGTACATGGACCGGCCGTGATGCGCCCGATGATGGTCAGGCGGTCGGCGATGGTTTCGCGTTCGATGTCGATTGCGGCGCTTGCCCGCGCAGCACGGCCGAGCGAATCGGTCGCGAGCGCATCGTTCAGCGCACGGCCCGGTGCTGCATCGGGGCGCACGCTCATGGCATAGGTTACCCGGCGGGTTGCACCGCCGGCAATATCGCCCAACGCGATCGTCAGCTTGCTGCCATCGGGCGCGATGGTGATCCTGTCGGCAGCCTCCTCGCCGTCGATGCGGATCGTGTCGGGGCGAAGCCTCAGCTCCGGCGCTGGCGTGTCGGTCAGGACGACCGCGCGCTTCACCCGGCTCGGGTCGGCATTGCGAGCCGTAACCGTGTAGAACACGACATCGCCGGGCACCACGCGCTGGCGCGATGCCGTCTTGGTCAAACCGATCTCGAGGCTGGGCCTGTCGAGAGGGATGTCGACCTGTACCGGTACGGGAGTATCGAGTGCGAAAGGCGCACCATACGACGAATCGCTGATAAGGAAGCTGCCGCCATCGGGACGCGTAAGCCGTGCCAGATCTTCGGGCGAAACAGCCGAAGGAGCGGAATAGGGCTCGGGCGGCACGATCTCGATGCGATAGCGTCCGAGAAAGGTCAGCGGGAACCAGTACTCGCCCGGCCCCAGCTCTACGACATTGCCGGCGCCGTCGGTTGCGGGCTGGCCGGATATGACCGTCGAAGGCCACGGGGTCACGCCATCTTCGGCAAATACCGTTGCCGGCAGTCCGGTGACATCGTCGATCAGCGTCACGCGAGCACCATCGACGGGCTCGCCTGTCTCACTGTCGAAAACCACCCCGAACGGATCAGCCAGCACGTCAACGGTGGTGCTGGCGATCGTTGCGTCACCGCCGGGCGTGAAAGCGGTGATTTCGATGGTGCTGCCGTCGGAAAGGCTGAGGCGGCAATCGTCGCGAGTAGGTGCGGGTGCAATACGAACCGTGCCGATCCGCCCGACAAATATCCCGGTATCCGGTCCCGTTTCGTAAATGGTCTGCTGTTCGCGATCGCCGCTGGACGTGGTTATTACGACATCAAGGGTATCGATCGCTGCAGGATCGCGGTTCGCCAATCGCGCGACGACATCGAAAAGCAGCGGCTGGCCGACGCGTATGATACTGGTCTCGTCAGCCTCCAATTGATTTCTGCCGTCCCTTCCGCCGCTCGTGTCCGAATTCCCGGCAAGTGGCCTCTGCTCGCCCGCAGCGGCGCAGACAGGCGCCTGGAAATCGAGATCGAAGCTTCCCCCCGGAACGGGACGGAAAGTCCGGATCTCGGGAGCCGGTGCAGCAACATCGAACGTCACCGTGTTGGACGCCGTTTCCCGTTCCCGGCCAGCGAACTGCCAGCTTGCGGTTGCGGTGTTGGAAATGGTCCGGGCAGGTTCTGCCACGACCTGTGCGAGTACCCCCTCCGCGAGCAGGACCAAAGGCAGCAGTACTGCGAGGAGTACTGCTGCCATCTGCCCGAGAGAGGGGGTGGAACGCAAAGGTTTGCTTCCGGCGTGGTTAGTTGATGGTCACGCGGAAGTAGAGCGAACGCGTCGCGCCCGCTGCGATGTCGCTCAGATTGCCGAGCACCTGGTTTTCACCAGCATCGCCGGTCCCGGCACCGTAGGTTCCGCCTGCCGAACCGTCGGCGTTGCAGCTCGCAACCGGTTCTGCGCCCGAACTGTCGATCGTTGCGGTCCCATCGACAAAAATGCCGAAGGCCGACAGGTAGGTCACATCGAAGGGCAGGTCGTCGGTCACGGCGATATTGGTCGCGGTGGCACTGCCGGTCGCGTTGGAGACTGCGATGCAGTACTGAATCGTCGCGCCCGGGATCGCTTTCGGATTGGTCGTACCGTTTACCGGGTCACTGATAATGCTGCTCGACTTGACGACCGTGACATTCGCACCGGACACAGCAAAGGTGCCTTCGTCCGAAAACGCGCCGTCATTGTCGATTTCCTCGCCGGTACCGCCGTTACCGTCGGCGAGAACGGTGTCGATGCCCGCGGTATTCGCGCCGGCGGTAGCGTCGATATTCGCACCAAGGCTACCAATAGTCCCGCTTTCATGCGCATCGGCCACAAGGGCGACGTCAAATGTGTTGGTATTGACGGCATCGAGCGTGATATCGGCGACAACCAGAACTGCGATCGTCTCGTCCCCGGTTCCATCGTCTGCGAGAACTTCGTCGAGGTAATTGATCGGACCTGCGGCAAGTTCATCGGCATCGAGTACACCGTTGCCGTTGCCGTCGAGATAAATCTCGAAGTTCTCGATGTTGGCGCCGGTGCCTGCGGTCAGGACTGCCGTCAGATCGAGGTCGACGGTGGCGTTCGACAGGTTGGTGACGTCGAATGCCAGGGCGACATTTTCTTCACCAGGCGACACGGAAACGGGCGTCGCGCCAGTGAAGTTGACGTTCACATCGATCTTGCGGTCGACAGTGAACGTGTCGCTATCGGTCACGGCCACCTGATCGACGCCGCCGACCCGGTAATCAACCGTCACATTGTTGGTGATCGAACTTCCGGCGGTGGTCCCTTCGGCCATTGCCGGAGCGCTGGAAAGTGCAATAAGCGCAGCCGAGCTTACCGCACCCAGCAACTGGGAGGTAGGTTTCATTGAAGTGTCCTCTGCGTTTGCCCCGCGCTACACACACCGCCCGCGAGACCTGGCGGCTATCCTTCGCTTGTCAGCGGATGATGGCGGGGTACTCGAGCCGTCCGCTTGCGCCCGGCGCGATCGACGCGATTGTCCAGCGGACATGCGTTACATCGGCGTGGGTGGCGGAACGGACAGAGCCGTCGTCTTCGGTGATGCTCAGACTGGAAAGCATGCCCCAGCTAGCGCCATCATCGACGGAAACCGTCAGTCCTGCGTCGGCATCCGAAGCAAGGCGGACTGCCGAGGGAAGCGGATTGGTCACGACGAAATCGGTCACCGCTTCGGCGCCCTCGTTCGCGTAATCGGTACCGAATACGAGCCTGTCGCCAGGCACGATAAGGTCCGGCTTGACGAGCTCTGTGCGCTCTGCCCCGGTGTCGTCAGCGATGACCTTGACGGCCATCACATCGCCGGAAAGCTTAACCGAGCCATTCGGAGAAGGCGCTTCCGTGAGCGTATCTTCTTGCGCCAGCACCTGGGTAGGAGCGAAAGCAAGAATGGATACGCTTGCGACCATTTTTATGAGCGTGTTCATTATGTTATAATCCCAACCTAGAATTAATCTATGGTAACGTTAAAGGATATGGACTGAGTTGCGGGTGCGCTGACCGATCCAAGATCGACCGCAATCCCATCCGCATCGGAAGCCTCGCCCGCATCGTCGCCTGCAGCGTCCGTTAGCGGGTTGCCATCGAGGGCGAGCGACCCGGTGACATAGGTGGTGCCGTCCGGAATGATGTCGGCGACGACCAGATCGCTTACCGAGCCGCTACCGGAGACTTCGGCAACGATCGTGAATGTCACGATGGAACCGGGAACCGCGCTCTCCCCCCCGAACGGATCGACGATGGAAGCGGATTTCGTCAGGTCGACGGACGTCAGGCCAACCTGGATAGCTCCAGTCGCTGTCGCGCTTGCGCCGGTCGTGCCGACTATAGCGTCGCCGCCATCGACACCCTGCCCGGCGAAAGTGTCGCCCGGCGCGCCCGTGCCAGTCGCGGCTTCTGCAATAAGTTCGACATTGGTTTGCTGCCCGTCCGTCACACTGTCGGGCACCGTGACGATCACGAATACGGTCACAGCCTCGTCAGCGGCGAGCGGCTCAAGCGCTTGAGGGGCAGTGAGAATTTCGTCGACACCCGGATCGTAGACCCCGTTTCCGTTAGTATCGACGGCGATGCTTTCGACGAGCACCTCAAAGTCGTTGCCGGCCACCGCGGTGTTCGGAGTCAGCGTAAACGCTTCCGGGCCGTTTCCGGTATTGGTCACTTCGAAAGTAAGCACAGCCTCGCCAGGCGTCGCGCCGATCGCACCTGCATCCAGCGAGGTGACGGTGACGTCGAGGAGTTCATCGACCCGCACGACCACCGTATTTGACTCGATCGTCTGCGGCCCGTCGCCTGCGTCGAAGGTCGCAGTAGCCGTGTTTTCGATCAGCGTGCCTGCATCGACACCGTCGGCGAAAGCTGGCGAAGCAATTGCACAAAGCGCGACCGCCGAACCGATAGCGAGATGCCTAATGATTGTATGCGTGTTCATACTTACCGCGATTAGGCGGTAAAGGTTACCAAGATGTAAGCGAATTGGCGGAAACCGCTGATTTCTGCGGATAGCTGGTCACGTAGCGAGTTGGAAAATAGTTAATGTGACCAAGTTTTTTTAATACGCAAAACGTACTCAAGCAGGAGATTGCGTCTTGCCACAATCCCAAGAGAGACTCTGCATTCATAACGAAAGCAGCAGCCCGACATCCGCAGCGAGTGAACCTGGGTAGCGCTGGTGACTGACCTGCGAGTATTTTCCTTCATACTCACTCTTGAGAAGTTCTATTTCGAGACGACAATAACTCGCCTCGTGAACGTGCGTGCGGTCGTTTTCCTAGAGCTCAAGGCCTCGCGCGAGGAAATCCCAATGGGATCTCGAGCTAGCTTCTCTTCAGAGTTGGTGCTTCATGCCGGGATCGGGGCGCATCCTAACCTTTACGAACGCAATTTTCTGGTAGCGGAGGAGGGAAATACAGGGAGCCTATAACGTGCTGATTTACCTTATCAACTTTTTGGATCGCCATGCAAATACCCCCATCAATACCCCCAAAATCGGACAGATGAGATAAAGCGCCTTTGGCAAACGACGACATGTTATTCGTAGTGACAGGTGAAATGAGCGTCGGCCGTTTTTGGGCCGATCAGAAGGCGAAACGCCAGGTCATGAACCATCCGCCCGATTGTACATCGAGGACATGTCATGGTCTGGCATGGACTGTATATTGTGGCCCGCATGCGGATCGGGTGTGTCGCTAGGCTTCGCATTCATCGGCGGGGGAGTGGCCGCAGGTGACGGCGCTACTACCGGAGTGCTCGCCGGTCGGTCTGGTTGCCTACCGGCAGTCGCAGCTTCACCCGACCGGTTCGTGTTGGCCTCTCCAGCGGGAGAGGCAGCGTTGTCTCTTTCGCCTTCACCAGCACCTGTGCTCTCGGTCGGCGGGGCCGTATACAGTGGCAAGGCTTCAGCTTCTGATGAAGTGTCCTGCGTCTGATGACATGCAGCGAGCCCTAGCCCCAGTGCCGCCGCAGCAAGGGGGGCAACAAACGCGTTCCGATTCGATCTACGCATCATTCTATCCTTCAAAGCCAGGAGATACCAAGATGATTGGCACCGTGCGCAAGCTCGCCGCCCAGAAACCCCTGCACCAGCACGAGAGCGGCCATGGAAAAGATTGCGGCGCGAAGCAGGGTCCGGCTCGCGGAAGCACGGCTCGCAAGATAGGCCATCGCCAGACCGAGGACGGCGATCAGCATTCCGTTCCAGCGATGAACCTGCATCGCAGTATCTCCGCCGAACCAGAGACCGGTATGGATCCAACCGAATAGGGCCGCCACGACCGCCCCGGCGGCACCGCCATAAACAAGTACGCGCACTGCCGGCTCTAGGCCTGTGCCCTTCCGTGCGATGATGAATAGCTCGGTGAGAGCTGCCATAAAGAACAAAGCGATCGGAAAGTGTACGGTGGCGGGATGCAGCGATTTGAGCACACCGACCACGCCCTTGTCGCCTTCGCCTGCATCCTGTCCATTCGCCCCGTCATGATCAGCAGCCGTATCGCCGTGCCCCTGCGCAGACTGGATATCTTCTGACGCCGCATCGGAGACGACAGCACTGGCCGCTTCACCATGTTCTTCGTCGCCATGGGCCTGGGCCGGACTTATCGAGAGCAGACTGGCGGCCACAATAGCCATGAATTGGATTGGTTTCATTCTCTTTGGGCTCCGGTCTTAGCGACAGTCGTGCGACCTATTGTATCGGTAGTGCTCTGCGAACCCTCATCTCTCGCGGTAATGCAGCGAGGCGAACGACGGCGCGTTAGGGTTCAAATATAAATCACGAGATGGTCGGGCCTCCTGCCTTGCACAGCGCTTTGGTGAGGGTGGCCAGCCTCAGGTACGAAGCGAAAGCCCGGCCACCATCTCCTAATCGTCTTGCGCCATGTTCTCGTGAGCCGCCATCTGCTCCATCATGTCGTGCATCATCATCATGCGCTGGTGACAGGCCGCCATCATATCGGCATTGCCGCCCTGCATCATGCCCGCCATGTGCTCCTGCATTTTTGCACGATGTTCGGCCATCAGCCTTTGGCGTTCGGCAGGATCGCCCGCCGCGTGGGCCTGCTGCATCAGCGCGCGCATTTCTGCCATCTTTTCACGATGGGCCGCCATAGCGTCGGAATCCTGCATCATATGGCCAGCGTGTGACTGCTGCTGCGCCGCCGCTTGATCTCCGTGGTCATGCTGTTGCTGGGCCATTGCCGGGGTGGCTGCCAAGCCGGTGGCGAGCGCGAAAGCTAGAACTGTCCGTTTCATGGTCGATTTCCTTTAGTCGGTCTTGCGGTGGATGCTGTGTGCATTCATCTTCTTTACGCAGCCGACATCTCTTCCCCTCAAACAATCCGCAGCAGCGGTGGGGCTGGTGGGCCGAAGCACGGCCGGTTGCAGCGGTGCTGTTTTTCGGCCACCTTTTTGAGAGAAGCTGATAACGACGAATGGGGAGTATCATGGTGCCAGCAGAGCCGTCGGAGAAGCAGTCGTGAGCACGGTCAATGAGGACGGCAGCTGGGATGTTCCGGAGCCCGATCATGCCGAGCTGGTGCAAATGCGCATTCGCCTCATAACTCTCGAGAACATAGTTCTCGGCCTCTTGTCCGGGGCGAGCGACGAACAGATCGAACAGATCAGGAAACGTGCGGACATGATCGAACCGCGTCCCGATGCGAGCCGGCATCCGCTTACCGAACTGGCAGCAGGTGACATGCGGAAATTTCTCGAACGCGCTGCTCGCATGGCCAAAACCGAGAGCCGCGAAGACCGTGACTGATCCAGGCTTTGGGGCAGCAAAGGCGTTATGCAGGACGTGGAACTCCGGCCCGCCGCTATTTCCTTGCGCACATCATTCCGGCGTATCCGAAGCATGACCAGAACCCATTGGCTGATCTTTGTTTGCGGGAGCCTGATCGCGTTCGTCTGGGAGATTTTCCAGATGCCATTCTTCGAACCGGGTGATCTCGAACCCTTCGAGCGGACCATTCGCTGCGGCATTGCAAGCCTGGGCGATGGCGTGATCCTGCTGACAGGTTATAGCCTTGCAGCATTACGTGGCGGGCACGCATGGCTCTGGCAAGCCGCCAAAATGCCCTATGCGGTCTATTTCGGCTTCGGGCTTGTCGTCGCAATCGCCGTCGAAATGATCGCCACATCGCTTCCGGCAAACAGTTTCCTGAGCTGGCGCTACAGCGAGTTGATGCCGCACGAGCCAGTGACGGGACTAGCGCTGATCCCGATCGCGATGTGGACGGTCGTGCCGGCGCTAACGATCCTTCTGGTCCGCTTTGCCCGAGCCGAACCTGATTAAACTGGGAGCGGCTTCAGGGTGCATTCGGCACATGTTTCGCCCGCCGCCTGATCCTGGGAAACCGGTTCGCAAGCAGGACAAAGCCCGAAACCGCGATAATCGTCCCGCCGATCCCGAACAGTAGCAGCCACCAGCTGTTGATGCGGTCGCGCTGCGTCCAGTCCATGATATGCAGCCCCCAGATAAAATCGAACAGGCGCCAGGTGTCGCTGCGGGCAGCGAGCACCGAGCCACTCGATGCATCGATGTAGACGCGGGTATTGTCCTCATCGCCGTAGGTGATCTGCCACGCCGGAAACGGACCCCGGAATTCGGTCCCGACAGCGTCTTCGATGAGGCGTGTGGTCGCTATGGTGGTCGATGGCCCGGTCCAGGCACGTCGGGCGATGGCCCGTGCACTCGCGGCGGGAAGGGGCGAGAGGAGCATCCCGCTATCCGGGTCGCGGAGCGTGACGCTTCCATCGTCCCGGCGGACCTCGGTTACTGCCCTGCCGCCGACCGCGCGCGTCGCAAGGGAAACCACCCCCTCGCTGCTATCGAGCCATTGGGGCATGACAGCATCAGCGGGCAGGACCTCCGGCGCGCGCGAAACGACATGTTCGGACCGAACCTCTTCGATGTCGAGAAACGACATCAGCGCCCCGGTGATCATCCACAGGAGCACCTGGACGCCGACAAAGATCGCCAGCCATTTGTGAAGCTTGCTGCCCAGCACATGAAGACGCAGCTTGAAAGAGCGTAACGCCAATCGGTGTTCCCCCGATCAAATCAGTTGTTACGCGGTGCGCGTGACGATGAATGGTACAGAACGATCTTCCAGCCATCTGCATCATGAGCGAGGACCGAGGTCGCAACCCCTTCGCGGTCGATTACGCGGCCGTCGGCCAGTTCGATCCGATAGGTGTACGTTTCGCGGCCATAAGCCATATGTCCCATCCGGGTGACTGCGAGCGTCGGTTCGCCGAAGGTGAAGCTGGTTATTGCATCGAGTTCCGGTCCCAGGTGATGCTCCATGTAATGCGTGAAGCTGCCTTCCGCCTTGCCGTTTTCGTAAACGAAGGATTCCTCGGCAAACAGCGCGGCCATGGCCTCTGCATCGCGCGACGTCAGGGCATCGCGATATGATGTCAGAACCGCTTCTGCCCCAGCGACGTCGTCGTTCATCGCAGCCATATGCTCGGCATGGTTCATGCCCTGCTCCGTATGGTCCATCGGCGTTGATACCGAATGTTCCGAATGCGCCGAATGGTCCATGGATTGTGCCAGGGCGGGAGTGCCCCCTGCAGCCAAGGCCAGGGCGACCGCGCTTAGGGATAGTCTTGTCCTCATTGTATATTTCCTTCTCTTAAAACCAGAATCGAATTCCCACGACGTAATTCGTCACGCTAGAGTCTTCCCCTGCGGCGCGGGCATAATCGGCGCTGTCACCGATCCGCCATTCCTGGGATACGCCAACATAGGGCGCGAATTCGCGTGCGAACTCGTAGCGAAGACGCAGACCTGCCTCGATCCGGTCGAGGCCAGCGCCAATGCCGAGTTCGGGAATATCCTGCACCGAAAGTGCGATTTCGGCACGCGGCTGGAGGATCAGCCGCTGCGTGATGCGCTGATCAAGCTCGCCCTCAAAACGCGCCGTCACATTGCCTTTGTTCGATACGAACGCTGCAACGTCTACCTCGAACTGGTAGGGAGCAATGCCCTGTATGCCAATGACCGCATGGGTGCGCTCGGGCCCTGTCAGATCCTGGCGGACACCGGCTTGGAAATCGAAGAAGGGAGCGATCGCCCGGCTCCAGAGCGCCTGGACTTCGGCGCCCTCGACAGGCTCACCGAAGCTGCCTTCACCCTCGGACTTGAACCAGAACTTGTCGATATCACCGCCATAATAGCCCTGGATATCCCAAAGATATCCATCCGCTCCCTCGCGGGCGCGGTATTCGAGCCGGTCGCCCTGAAACCAGAAGCGCATCCCGCCGTCGGTCTCGCGGACAAGTTCGCGCCGCGCTTCGTTCATGGCTTCCTCGCCCCAGATCGCAACCGCCGCGCGCGCGGGACCGCTCCCGGCTTCGGGAGGAGGCGGCAGCAGCGGGATATCGTCGTTCGAGCCCATCTGCATCGACGAATGGTCCATGCCCTGCATGTCCTGCGATCCCGTCTGCCCGTGGTTCATCTGGCTGTGATCCATCTGCCCATGGTCTGTCGACGAGCCGCTGGCTTCCGCCTGCCCCATGTCGCCGTGATTCATCTGCGAATGATCCATCGTCGAATGGTCCATCGCAGCTTCAGGCTGGGCAGTACGTTCGCACGCCCCCTCTGTTACCGGATGCCCCATCGCACGATGGCGCGCGGCTTCCTCCTCGCACTTTACCTTGGCGTCAGCCTGCGCCTCGGCGCTCTGCTGCGGCTCCGCCGGCGAGTGACCGGCGTGCTGGGCTGCGGCGGGCGAAGCGAGGACTGCACCTGCTGCGACGGAGGCGAAGAAGCTGAAATTGAAAGTCTTCATGCTTCGCTCCCGTCCGGATTGGCAACCGTGACAATCTGAAACATCCCGGCATGCATGTGGTAGAGAAGGTGGCAGTGGAAGGCCCAGTCGCCCGGCTCGTCCGCCGTCAGGTCGAACTGCGCGCTGCCACCCGGCTGCAGGATAACTGTGTGCTTGAGCGGTTGACGGTCGGCCGGGGCGCCATTGACCAGCTCGAAGAAGTGCCCGTGCAAGTGGATCGGGTGCGCCATCATCGTGTCGTTGATGAGCTTCACGCGCACGCGTTCGTTATAGGCGAACCGGATCGGCTCGTCGGAGACGGCGGAAAACTTCTTGCCGTCAAACGACCACATGTAGCGTTCCATGTTCCCGGTGAGATGGATTTCCATCCGCCGCGAGGGAGTCCGGCCCTCCCGATGAGGTGTCAGCGAGCGGAGCTTGCGATAGTCGAGCGTGCGGTGAGGGACATCGGCGAGGCCGATGCCGGGATCGCCCATTCGGTCGACCGGGTTCATCGAGACCATGTCTAGCCCGGGTCCGACCTTCACATCGGGAGGCAAGCGCGAGATATCACGCATCTGCATGCCTCCCGCCATTCCGGCCATGCCCGCCATATCCGAATCGCCGGACGAACCATGGTCCATTCCCGCCATGTCACCGCCACTGCTGTGGTCCATTCCGGTCTTGCCGGCATCGCCGCCGGAGCCATGGTCCATGCCGCTCATGCCCATATCGGCCATGGTCAGCAGCGGGGGATCGCGCAGCGGAGGTATGGCGGCGCGCGCGCCGGGTGTGCTCGCAAGTGTGGCAATACCCATGCCGGAGCGGTCCATGGACTCTGCCACCAGCGTGTAAGCCTGTTGCTCGCCCGGCGTCACGACGACATCGTAGGTTTCGGCAACGCCGATCTGGAACTCGTCGACCTCGACCGGTTCGACATCCTTCCCGTCCGCCTGCACGACAGTCATCGGTAAGCCGGGAATACGGATATTGAAAAAGGTCATGGCTCCGGCATTGATGAAGCGCAGGCGTACGCGCTCGCCGGGGCGGAAGAGATATTCCAGGTTGTCGAGCGGGCCGTGACCATTGAGGAGGTAAGTGTAGGCAGCGCTCGACACATCGAGGATGTCGGTCGGCATCATGCGCATCCTCGCCCACATCCGGCGGTCCCCGCCCGAAAGCGGATAATCGTCGGTCCAGGTGTTCTGGTTGTAGTTGAAGTAGCCTTCGCCCTTCTTGAGCTTGTCGAAGATCGTGTGGGGCGACATATCGCTGAATTCGCTCAGCACCACGATATATTCGCGGTCGGCCTGCACCGGATCGGGTCCGGCGGGATCGACCACGATAGCGCCGTAGTGCCCGGCCTGTTCCTGCAACCCGCTATGCGAGTGCCACCAATAAGTTCCTGCCTGCCGCACGGGAAATTCCGCTGTGAATGTCTCGCCTGGTTTGACGCCGGGAAAGCTCACGCCGGGTACACCGTCCAGTTGGAACGGCACGAGCAGACCGTGCCAGTGAATTGAGGTATCTTCCTCGAGCTGATTATGAACGTTCAACCGCACGGTCGTGCCCTCTTGCAAACGCAACAGCGGACCGGGGATCGTGCCGTTGACGGCGATGGCGCCGCCGCGCCTGTTACCCGTCGCGAAGGCAGAACGTGCGACAGTGAGGTCGATATTCAGCCCCGCTACCTCGTCCAGTCCTTTCCTAGCGTTACCCGCCAGGATGTCCGCGCCGCGCGCCCAGGCCGGCATGGCACCGGAGAGACCAAGCAGGCCCAGCCCGCTAGCACTTGTTCCAAGGAATTTTCGGCGATTGAGGGCAGGCATAGGGGGCTCCTGAAAATGCGTATACCGTCACATACGCGGTCAGCTGCCCTACCCCTCAAACTTTTCGAACCGCTCCTTCAGCCGGTTGCGCGCACGATAGATGCGCGTCTCGACGGCTTTCTCGGTGGTGCCGAGCAGCTCGGCAGCCTCGGCCTGGCTGTACCCCTCGACAGTGACCAGCACGAGCGCCTCTTGTAGGCGCACCGGCAAGCGCCCGATTTCGGCCTGGACCAGCCGCAGCTGTTCGCGGGCTCCGGCAACATTTTCGGGATTAGGGGCATCGTCGGCAACGGCGTCGGCTTCCCGCCCATCCGGCAAACCAAGGAAGCCAATAACTTTCCTGCGGCGGAGCTTGTCGCGGCACCGGTTGAGAACGATTGTCGTCAAATAGGGACCGATGGGCTTGCTCGGATCGAGGCGATGACGTGTCAGCCAGACCGACGCGAGACCGTCCTGAACGACATCTTCGGCCCGCGATGGTGAACCCAGCATGCGCGTGGCAAGCGCAATCAACCGGGCGATCTCGCTCTCGACGAGAGCTGTGAACGCCCGCTTGTCACCGGCTATCGCCCGCCCGATCAGAGCTTCATCCGAAGTGTCATCCACCGCTGCCAAGGCTGGTCAGTCACGCGGATCGCGCGTGAGGGCCGCGGACACTTTCCGGTCGAACTGGAGCTGCTGATCGGAATCGAGAATTTCCCGCATGTCGAAGACGTGGCGCACGGTCGCTTTTTGCAAATCGCCCATGCGCGCATGCACCTCGTCGATCGCGGCACTGACTTCGGGCCCGTATTCGTGCTCGGTTTCCATTGCCTGGGCGAGCTGGGCGTTGGCTGCGCGCGCAGAGGCTTCGAGCCTTGCCTGTTCTACCGCGAAACGCGCTTCGAGCGCATCGAGCCGCTGCTCCTGGTCAGCCGTGAGCGACAGCTCATCGTGCACGAACTGGTGCAGGCCGCCCTCGGCATCGTTGTTGGCCCAGCGATCGGCGGCAAGCGCTCCTAGGCATCCGGCGAGCGCCGCCAGCAGGACCGCAAGGACAAGGTGAAACTTCTTCAACGTCTATGACCCCACATGAAGCAATGCAGCGGGTGACAGGGATTCTCCGCCAACGAGGCTCTCGCCAACAATTTCTGTAGGAGCGCCATATTCGGAAGGCCATCCGCTGGTCCCTGCGCCAGCTGCCAGCCCGACGACAAACAGACCGGCGAACAAGGCCATTCTGCGTCGCTGATCGGCAATTTCCCCCAGCTGCCCTGCGCGCTGCCAGACGCCGTTCATGAAGTCGGGCGGCACGTCGCCAGCCTTCTGCGAGGCCATGGTGCCGAGCATCGCATCGAGTGTCTGATTGTCACGCATCCCTTGCTCCTGTCGGTTGCACGGTTCCTATACGCGATGCTTCGCGCAAACCCTCAAGTTTCTTTTTTGAGGGGTGCGGGTCGGCGACGCGTAAGAGGAGTAAGTCAAGCAACAGCGGCAAGTACCAGCGTCGAATAGGAGCCATGGCATGAAAAGCGCGGCAGTTCCGCCAAAAGAGCGCGAGTTCACTCCGCCGCTGGGCAAAAGCTGGCTCACGCCGTTCTATGATCGCGCGATCGCAGTCTTTACGCGCGAGAGACGGTGGCGCCGCGCAATCGTCGAAAAGGCCGCATTGCTGCCCGGCGACAAGGTCATCGATGTCGGGTGCGGCACCGGGACCTTGCTCAGGGCGCTGATGGCCAACTGCCCCGAAGCCGGCTTCATCGGCGTTGAGCCCGACCCCGCAGCGCTGGCTATCGCGCAGCGCAAGTTCGGTGCCGGAGCCGATATGGTCCGGTGGCACAACGGCTTTCTCGATAGTCTCGAGCTTTCCGACGGCTGGCGGCCAAACAAGATCGTCAGCAGCCTCGTCCTTCACCAGGTCCCCGTATCGCAAAAGCGCGCGATCCTCGACCAGATCGAGAACCTGCTCGCCCCCGGGGGCATGGCGCTGATTGCCGACTATATGCGGCAGGATGCTCCACTCATGCGCGCGCTGTTCCGTTCGAGCGTTCAGCTTCTCGACGGCGTCAAGGACACCCAGCCGAGCGCCGACGGAGCCGTCGAGAAATTGCTCGCCGAGATTTTCGCGGACGCCGAATTGCTCGATCGTATCCATACCGCGACCGGAACCATTTCTCTCTGGGCGGCATCAAGAAAGGCAATGCTCAATGAACCTCATGAAAGATTCGAGACCGCTACGCCGTTCGCTGGCGGCCTCGCTCCTCCTCGCCATTGCAGCCTGCTCGAATGCGGCCCAGGCCGCGACCTACACCATGTTCCGCGACGCAGGGTGCGGCTGCTGTCTCAATTGGGCCGGTCACGTAGAACACGGACTCGAAGCAGAGGTCGCCTCGGTCGACACCGACGACATGGCTGCGCTCAAGACAGCCAGGGGTGTGTCGCAGGATCTGTGGTCGTGCCACACGATGGAAGTCGATGGCTATATCATCGAAGGCCACGTGCCCGCCGATGCCATCGCGAAACTATTACGCGAAAGCCCCGAAGGCGTGGCAGGCCTGGCTGTGCCCGGAATGCCGCTTGGCTCGCCCGGAATGGAAGCCGGGGACCGGGTGCAGCCGTATGATGTCATCGCCTTCGGCTCAGGCGGGCAGCGCGTTTTCGCATCCTACCCGTGACCATGGACAAGCCATCTCAGCGCCAACTCTAACGGAGGACCATCATGTCAGACTATTCGGTCAAAACCTCAATACTGATATGGGGCTGGACACTCAGCCTCTTCCTGCTTTTCAGCTACCTGATCTGCATCGGTTTCGGCCTGCTCGCGCCCGAACAGGCGCACATGCACGAAGCGTGGGCGCCGCTGCTTCCCGGGTTCGAATGGCTGACCATCTCGGGCTTTCTGGCAGGCGCTCTCGGCAGCTTTTTGTACGGTTGGTACATCGCGATCATTGGGGTGCCAATGCTGCGATTTTTCCGGAACCGATTCAGGACGTAGCAGATCGGCGGCGATGGCCGCTTGCCTTGAAACTCGCGGAGCGTTTTTCGGTCGCGCAGGCAGTCCGCTTTAGGCCGCAATTTGCTCGAGCGCCCCGAGCAAAACGCAACTCTCCGGCTTTGTCCTGAAAGTTTTTTGAGGGACGCGGCAAGGGCGAACGTACTGGTCGACATAATCTTTCTTTCACGGGAGACCATCGACAGGGGAAAGTCTTGCAAGACCATGAGCACGAGAATCAAAGCGAAACGGCTGGCTCGATAACCCTGCTGGGCGGCGTTGCGATGGGTACCGGCGTCATGATCGGTGCCGGCATATTCGCGCTGACCGGGCAGATCGCCGAGCTCGCCGGTCCGCTCTTCCCCCTGTCTTTCATCGCCGGCGCGCTGGTAACTTCGCTGGCGGCCTACAGCTATATCAAGATGTCGAACAAATGGCCGTCTTCGGGCGGCATCGCGATGATCTTGCAGAAGGCCTACGGACCCGGCGTCATTGCCGCGTCGGCATCGCTCCTGATGGCTCTGTCGATGGTCATCAATGAAAGCCTCGTGGCCCGCACCTTTGCGACTTACGCGCTGCGCCCGTTTGGCCTCGAAAGCAGCGGGTGGCTCGTTTCGCTGGCAGCGCTTGCACTCATCATCTTCGCCTATCTCGTCAATGCAGCGGGCAACAAGTCGGTAAGCGGCTTCTCGCTCATCATGTCCGCCATCAAGATCGGCGGTATCGCGCTGTTCGCAGTCGCGGCGATCTGGGCCAGCGGATTTTCATCAGGCGCATTTTCGCAGTCCGTTTCGCTGACCAATGCAGAAGCCCTGCTCGCCTCGGTTGCTTTCTCGATCCTCGCCTTCAAAGGCTTCACCACGATTACCAATAGCGGCGGCGAAATCGTTGACCCGCACAAGAATGTCGGCCGAACCATCATGATCTCGATAGCCGTCTGCATCGTGATCTATCTGCTTGTCGCAGTGGCGGTGGGTTCGAGCCTGAGCATATCCGAGATCGTCGAGGCGCGCGATTATTCGCTCGCGGCTGCGGCGCGTCCGGCGCTGGGAGAACTGGGCTTCTATTTCACCGTGGCGATCGCGATCGCCGCCACCACTTCGGGCGTGATAGCGAGCGTATTTGCCGTGTCGCGCATGCTTGCGATGCTGACCGACATGAAGATGATCCCGCACAGCCATTTCGGCATGAGCGGCGGGATTCGCAGCCACATGCTGGTCTATACGGTGGTCATTGCCGGGACGCTTGCGGTCCTGTTCGATCTGTCAAGGATCGCCTCGCTGGGCGCCTTCTTCTACCTCGTCATGGATATGCTGGTTCACTGGGGCGTCCTGCGCCACCTGCGCAAGGAAGTCGGCGCGCGCGCAACAATACTTCTGACAGCGCTCGCGGCAGATGGCGTGGTCCTCGCAGCCTTTACCGCGGCCAAATTGCGCAGCGATCCTGCCGTTGTCGCCTACGCGGCGATCGGCATCGTCGCAGTCTTCGTGGGAGAATGGATCTACCTCTCGCGCAATTCCGAAGCGCCCGCATCTCCTGAAGATGATGGGTCAGGAGAGAAAAGGTGATGGCAACTTCTTCAACCAGCTTTGCCGCTTTTACGCCGGGCTTTTTCGAAACCGTTCACCGAAAACCGGCGTTGAGCACGAGAAACGTCAGGCAAAACAGATGGAGCGATTCATGACGACCCGAACAGCGGCGGTCTACCGTATGGTCATGGAGGACCATGTCTGTCCCTATGGCATCAAGACGGTCGATCTCCTCACACGGCAAGGCTTCGAGGTCGAGGATCATCACCTGACCAGCAGGGAGGAAACCGACGCATTCAAGGACAAGCACAACGTCGAGACCACCCCGCAGACCTTTATCGAAGACAAGCGCATTGGCGGCTATGACGATGTCCGCGAGTTCTTCGGCAAGAGCCGTTCGCAGCCAGAGGAAGGCGAGACCAGCTATCAGCCGGTCATTGCGATTTTCGCGGTCGCGCTGCTGCTCGCGCTAGGGCTGAGCTGGGCGTTTTTTGACGATCTGTTCACCGTCCGGGCCGCGGAATGGTTCGTCAGCCTGTCGATGACCCTGCTCGCCGTCCAGAAGCTTCAGGACGTGCGCAGTTTCTCGACAATGTTCCTCAACTACGATCTGCTCGCACGGCGCTGGGTGCCCTATGGCTTCGTCTACCCGTTCGGCGAAGCCGCTGCCGGCATTCTGATGACCGCAGGCGCGCTGACCTGGCTCTCGGCCCCGCTGGCATTGTTCATTGGCACCGTCGGCACTGTCAGCGTCTTCAAGGCTGTCTACATCGACAAGCGTGAGCTCAAATGCGCTTGCGTCGGTGGGGGCAGCAATGTGCCGCTCGGCTTCGTCTCGCTGACCGAAAATCTGTTCATGATCGGAATGGGTCTGTGGATGGGCGCGAAGCTTCTCGCATGATCACCGCGCTCCTTCTCGCCGTCTTTCTGTTCCTTGCAGCCGTCGCTTCCCACCTTGCCATTCTGGGTGTCGGCCACCGGCTTCTCGATCGCCGCCGCGATACGCTGGGAAAGCTTGCAGTCTCGCTACTCGTGCTCGCGTCGCATTTCCTGGTCGCGATCCTTTTTGCCGCAGGTTTCTGGCTGGGCGCGCAATGGGGCCTGGGAGGGTTCGACAAGGCGCCTTCCATGGACTGGATGGACTACTTCTATTTCTCGCTCATCAACGTGACCACACTGGGCCTGGGCGACATTTATCCGACCGAGCACCTGAGAGTTCTCGCCGGCGTCGAGGCCCTTACCGGCTTCGCTCTCATCAGCTGCTCGGCGCAGCTATTCTGGACCATGATGCAAAAAGGAGAAAAAGCATGACCGAAAAGACCTCCCACTCGGACAAGGGAGGGGGCGGCAGCTACTGGCGATTCATGGCCATGGTGTCGACCTCGACCGTGATCATGTTCTTCCTGATGTATGCCAACACCTTTACCGTCGATGATCTTTTCTGGAGCGAAACGCGCTTCTGGATGATGTTCGTCATGGGCGCGATGATGATGGTTGTCATGCTGCTCTTCATGTGGGGCATGTACAAGGACCGGACCAAGAACTTGATCATCCTGGGCGTCGGGGCCTTTGTGTTCGCGCTCGCACTATGGCTGGTGCGCAGCCAGACCACCGTTGACGATACCGAATATATGGCAGCAATGATCCCGCACCACTCAATCGCGATCATGACCAGCGAACGCGCGAGCCTGAAAGATCCTCGCGTGCGCGAACTCGCGCAGGCCATCATTGTCGCACAGCGCCGCGAAATCGCCGAGATGAAATACCTCATAGACGATATCGAGCAGAACGGTCCTCGAACCGAAGAACGCCTGCCCGAGGAGATGCAGCCATGAACAAGATAGCTTTCACGGCGCTCATCGCGCTGCCGCTTGCCGCCTGCAATTCGAACACCGCTCCGGGCAACGACCGCGAAGCCCAGCTCGACCCGCCTGCCACTGCCGCGCCGATCGAGGACGCGGCCAGTGCACTGGCAAATGTTGACCCGGGCCTCATGCTTCCCGGGACCATGAATGACGCGGACCTTGCTGCTCTGGGCGCAGGACAGGCCTGCCAGTTCCGCCTGACCGAAGTGGCCTTTCCCTCGTTTGTCTATGACGGTGACGGGGGCGGAGCGATCAAGATCAATGGCAAATTGATCCCCGTGACCGCCGATGGCCCTGGCAGCTATGCGAACGGCGAGCTTCGGATCAAAACCCGCATGCTGGATGATGAAGGCGATGCGGGCCTGCAAATGCAGGAGATGATCGTGGCAGCACCAAGAGCCAAGGATGAGTTCGGCTTTTGGGGTTATACCACCTGTCCGGCCGACGGAGCCTGATACTGGCAGGGCGCATGGGCGGGCCGTCGGCTAACCCATGCGCCCGCGCCTCCGCCCTTCGTCGCCCTCACCATTTTTACAGGAACAAGCAGATGACCGATACGAGGCCCATCGCTGTCTTCGGCGCAGGCGGGAAGACCGGCACCGAGCTCTTGAGGCGTGCCATTGCCCGAGACATACCGATCCGCGCCTTTGAACACACCGTGCCTGGGCCAGGCGAGCGGGTGGGCGACTTCGAATATATCGAATGCGATGTGCTGTCGGATAATTTCGCGGGCGATCTCGATGGCTGCCGCGCGGTTATCTCGACCCTCGGTGTCGCTTTCGGTCCGGGCAATGCGATCGATCCACCGCCGCTCTATACCGATGGCACGCGCAACCTGCTCGAGGCGATGGCACAAGCGAAGATCGACCGCATTGCCGTAATCTCCGCTGCCTTCGTCGAACATCAGTCGAGCGTCCCGGCCTGGTTTGAACTCACTGCCAAGCCTGCATTGTTCAATATACTCGAGCAGATGCGCTCCATGGAAGTGATGCTCAGCGACGCCCAAGGTATTAAATGGACGGCCGCACGGCCGGGCTGGCTGCTGGATGAGCCTTACACTGGCGACGCCGTGATTACGGACGAGCGGCTGGCGGAAGGCTGTTTCCGGTGCCGTCATGCTGATCTCGCGGCGAGCCTGCTTGAATTCGTGTGCGAAGACACCTGGATCAACGCAAAGCCTGCCATCGGCAGGCCCGAAGCCGAACGTTTCGAAAGTCCTGGTGCCATCAAGGCCGAACTCGGTATCGATTGAGCGTCGTATCATTTATCGTTCTGTAACAAGCCCGAACGTTACAAGTTTTGAGCAACAGACAAGGAAAATTGTATGTTTCTGGAGAAGATCAAAACCCCTGGCCTCTCGCACCTTTCCTACATCATCGGTTCGGGCGGACAGGCAGCGGTCATCGATCCGCGCCGGGACTTCGAGGTCTATGTCGAAAGGGCCCGGGCTGAAGGGCTGGAGATAACGCATATCTTCGAAACCCATCGCAATGAGGATCTGCTCAGCGGCTCGCCGATCCTTGCGGACTTGACTGGTGCGACGGTTCACCACGGTCCCAATCCGGCCGGAAACGTGGCCTTCGCCAACACTACGCGCGAAGGCGATTGTTTCGAGCTGGGTCAATTGAAGATCGAAGTGCTTGAAACACCTGGACACACCGACGATCATCTCGCTTTCGTCATCCATGACAGCGAATATTCCGAGGGACCGGTCGGCGTCTTTACCGGCGATGCCTTGTTCGTCGGCGATGTCGGACGCACCGATTTCTATCCCGAGCGCAAGGAAGAAGTCGCGGGCCTTCTTTTCGACTCCCTGCAGAAACTTTGCCGCCTCGGCGACCAGGCGATCATCTACCCGGCGCATGGTGCGGGCTCGGTCTGCGGGTCGGGAATGGCGGACCGGGAATTCTCGACAATCGGCCACGAGCGGCGCAACAACCCGCGCCTGCGCATCTCCGACCGCGATGAGTTCATCAAGGCGAAGGTAGCAGAACACCACTACCAACCTCCCTATTTCCGGCTGATGGAACGGCTTAACCTCGAAGGGGCCGATGCCGCGCCGCGGATTATGCGGCCAAGGCGTCTGGGGCTGGACGACCTTCGCGAGAGCGGCGCCGATCACCTGGTCGATGTGCGCGAGCCGCTCGCCTATGCCGCCGGTCATATGCCGGGTGCCATGTGCCTTCCGGTGGGAATGATACCGGCCTTTGCCGGATGGTTCCTCGGTGAAGGCGACAGGATTGCCCTCGTCGCTTCCGAGGAAGACCAGCTAGCCCACGCCATGGCCCATCTGGTGCGCATCGGTCTCGATAATGTTGTCGGCGGCTATGTCGGCGTGGTTCCAGCCGCTGCTCAGGGCAAAGCGATGCGCAGCATTCCCATGATTGGCACCGAGGAAGTCGCGCGCAGGCTCGATCAAGACAGCTGCGAATGGACTTTGCTCGACGTGCGCGACGCGGACGAACGACAAGATGCAAGCATCGACGGGTCAGAGCATATCTATGTTGGCGAGCTCAACAAGCGATGGAAAGAGCTCGACCGCGACCGCCACTACACGCTGATGTGCGCGAGCGGCATGCGGGCGAGCGTTGCGGCAGGCTGGCTCGCAAGCCAGGGCTTCAAGCGCCTCGACATCTATCTCGGTTCCATGGGCGCTTGGAAAAACGCGCATGGCTGAAGTTTGGCCTGTCAGACTTCGAGGCGCAGACCCCGCAGCCGCAGCGCATTGCCTATCACCGATACGGAAGAGAGGCTCATGGCTGCGGCCGCAATCATCGGGCTGAGCAGCACTCCGAAGAAGGGATACAGCACGCCTGCCGCGACCGGAATGCCGAGTGTGTTGTAAGCGAAGGCGAAAAACAGGTTCTGCCGGATGTTGCGCATCGTCCCACGCGACAGCACGATGGCCTGCACCACTCCTGTCAGGTCGCCGCGAACCAGCGTCACGCCTGCGCTTTCGATTGCGACATCGGTGCCGGTCCCCATCGCAATACCAACATCGGCGGCAGCCAGCGCAGGAGCATCGTTGATCCCGTCCCCGGCCATGCCGACCCGGCGACCTTGCGCTTTCAGCTCTTCGATCTTGCGGTGCTTGTCTTCGGGCGAGACATTCGCATGCACTTCGTCGATTCCCATTTCACGGGCGACCGCTTCGGCAGTGCCGCGGCTGTCGCCCGTGAGCATAACGACCCGGATGTCGCGCTTATGCAGCGCCGCAATGACCGCTGCACTGGTAGGCTTGATCGGATCGGCCACCGCGATGAGCCCTGCCGGACGGCCATCGAATGCCACGAACATCACTGTTTGACCCTGCCTGCGGCCACTTTCGGCCGTGCCGAGCCAGGCCTCGTCATCGATCCCGACGCGCCGCATCATCTTCTCATTGCCGATCGCAACCCGGCGGCCCTGGACATTGGCTTCAACACCTTCCCCGGTCGTCGAAGCGAGATCCGTGGCATTGGCGGGCGAGACCCCGCGCGTCCGCGCACCTTCGACGATGGCGTGGGCCAGCGGATGTTCGCTCCCCATTTCGACGCCTGCAACCGCAGCCAGGAAATCGGCTTCGTCGATTCCTTCTGCTGGCGTCACCGCCACCAGATCGGGCTTGCCCATCGTCAACGTGCCGGTCTTGTCGACCACTAGCGTATCGATCTTCTCGAGTGTCTCCAGCGCCTCGGCATTGCGGATCAGGATGCCATGCTGGGCACCCTTGCCCGTGCCGGTCATGATCGACATCGGCGTAGCGAGACCAAGCGCGCAGGGACAAGCGATGATCAGGACCGCAATGGCATTGACCAGCGCATAGGCAAGCGCAGGTGCGGGACCCCAGATTCCCCAGACCACGAAGGTGGCGATGGCTATCACCACCACCGCAGGCACAAACCAGCCCGCCACCTGATCCGCCAGTCGCTGGATCGGTGCGCGGCTGCGCTGCGCCTCGGCCACCATCTGGACGATCTTGGACAGCATCGTGTCCTTGCCCACGCCGGTTGCGCGCATAATGAACCCACCAGTCTGGTTGACTGTGCCGCCGATGACTGTGTCGCCAGCCTGTTTGGCGACCGGAAGCGGTTCGCCGCTGATCATGGATTCATCGATCGCGCTCGATCCCTCCTCGATTTCTCCATCGACCGGAACCTTATCGCCGGGGCGGACGCGCAGACGATCGCCTGTGGCCAGCTGGTCGAGCGGCACCTCGCGCTCATCGCCGGAGCCGAAGATCTTGACCGCGCTGGGCGGTGCCAGCTCGAGCAATGCGCGCAAGGCGCTCGAGGTCGAGCCCCTGGCCTTGAGCTCGAGGACCTGTCCGAGCAGGACAAGCGTGGTTATGACCGCTGCCGCCTCGAAATAGACCCCGACCCGTCCCGAATGGTCGCGGAACGCTGCAGGGAACAGATCGGGCGCGACCGTCGCCACCACGCTGAACAGATAGGCGATGGCAACGCCAAACCCGATCAGCGTGAACATGTTGAGATTGCGCGTCTTGAGCGACTGGATGGCCCGAACGAAGAACGGCCAGGCTCCCCAAAGAACAACCGGTGTGGCAAGGGCAAACTGCGCCCATTGCGCCCAGGCAGGTTCGATCAGCCCGTCGAAACTGAGCCCCGGTGCCATGTCGCTCATCGCGTAGACGAACAGCGGCAGCGTAAGCAGTGCGCTCCACCAGAACCTACGCCGCATGTCGACCAGTTCGGGGTCGGGGCCATCGCCCAGCGAAACCGTTTCCGGTTCGAGCGCCATGCCGCAAATCGGGCATGAACCTGGCCCGGGCTGGCGGATTTCAGGGTGCATCGGGCAGGTGTAGATCGTGCCTTCGGGCACATCCTCGACCGCGTCGAGATGCGCGCCCGAGAGATAGAGCTCGGGATCGGTGACGAACTTGTCGTGACAGCGCGGCGAACAGAAATAGTGTTTCGCGCCATCATGCGTCGCGATATGCTGAGCCCCGTCGATTGCAACGCTCATGCCGCAAACCGGGTCGATCGCAGTACCCTCGATTACGCTCTCGTTCTTGCTCATCGCCTGTCCTTCCTAGCTCTTCACGACTACGAACTGCCCCATCATGCCTGCATCCTCGTGTTCGAGAATGTGGCAGTGATACATGTAGGGCAGGTCTGGGTCGGTGTGTTCTTCAAAACGCAGGAGAAGGCGTACCTGCTCGCGCGGGTTGACGATCACGGTATCCTTCAAACTGGTTTCCAATGGTGGGGGCGCTCGGCCATCGCGGTCGATCACACGAAACTGGACGTTATGGATATGAAACGGGTGGGCCATCATGGAAGCGCTGGCGATCTCCCAGATTTCCCATTGGCCGACGGGCACACGTTCGTTGATCACATCCATGTCCATCGCCGCACCGTTAATGGACATTCCGCCGCCCATCATGCCCATGTCGAGAACGAAACGCCGGGTTCGGACGGCTGACGACAGGTCGGGTGGAGCAAGCGATGCCAGTTGTGTCGGCACCCTGATGCGCTGGGCCGAACTTGCCGGCCTGATATCGAGGATTTGAAACACGTCTGCGGAAGCATCGCCGCTATCGCCGCGCCCCGTCATCCCGCCGCCCATCATTCCGCGTCCGCCCATCATGTCCATGGCGTTTTCGGGACTGCTGGCAAGAAGGCGAAGCGGGCGTCCTTCCGAGAGATCGATAATTACCTGCGCGCGCTCCCCCGGGGCGAGCCTGACCGAGCGGACGATGTGCGGACGATCGAGCAAGCCGCCATCGCTCGCGATCAGTTGCATCGAACGATCACCTTCGAGCGAAAGATCGTAAAGGCGGGCGTTCGATCCATTGAGGATGCGCAGCCGCAATTGGCCTGTCTGTGCGTCGAACACAGCGTTTTCAGTGCCGTTGACGAATATCCGGCTCCCGCGCACGCCCATCATCCGCGTGTGCATGCTCAGCGGGTACACCAAGCGGCCGGATCCATCGATGACGCGGTCCTGCACGATCAGCGGAATGTCGTCGACGCCATAGTCGCTCGGCAAGTCGAGGCGCTCTTCCTCGTCATCGCGAACAAAAATCGGCGCGGCAAGCCCGGCATAGACCTGCGGCCCGGCTTCGCGTTCCAAATGCGAATGACACCAGTAGAGCGAAGCCCGCTGGCGAACTTCGAAAGAGGGGCTCCAGCGTTCGCCGGGACGGATCAACTGATGCGGTCCGCCATCGGCTGCGGCAGGAAGTTCGAAACCATGCCAATGGACCGTAGCGCCTTCGGCCAGCTTGTTGTCGATATGAAACTGCACCCACTCGCCCCGGCGCATTTCAAGCGTCGGTCCCAGATAGGGTGCGTCGATGCCGATGGTGGGCGAAGCAACACCGGGGACGAATTCCTTCTGGCCCGGTGTCAAAGACAGGCGGAAAACCCGTGCGCCCTGCTCAATCTCGCCACGCTGCAAGGGCGGTATAGCGAGCGGATTGGACCCTGGAGTGCTGTCCAGCATCGATGCGTCTTGCGCCTTGCATCCCGCAAGCGGGAACGCGGCAAAGCCTGCAGCAGCAAAACCAGCGCTTTTGATCAGTGTGCGGCGGTCCACGGGGAATGCCTGGGTGATGCGCGGTATCCGGATCATGCTCCTCCTGTTTCGCGATGGGCGGCACCAGATTTGCCTGGCACCACCCAACCGATTTACTCCTTCGTGATCGACGTGATCACACTGCCTTCAGAACCAGTACGAAATTCAAAGGCAATTCCCTCACCGACGCTTACTTCGCTGCGCAGTTGCTCATCGGCTTCGAACGCCATGGTCATTGCCGGCCATTCGATTGCGGGAACCGGGCCGTGGTCGACGGTGATCGTACCCGCTTCGGCGTCGATGGCGGTGACGGTGCCTTGCGCACTCGCGGACTGCATTGCGTTGCCGGTATCCGCCATCGGCATATCCTGGCCGTCCATCATCATTGCATCTTCAGCCATCGGCATGTCCTCCATCTCGGCAGTGTCCTGGCCAGAATCGCAGGCTGCCAGCGCCAGCGGCGCGGCCAATAGGGTTATGAGGGTTGTGTGACGCATTCTTCTTCTCCTTGGGGTTGGGTTGGCCGTTCCGGCCGGGGACGACGCAGCAACAGATAGGCTGCGGGAAGCACGAACATGGACAGGAGCGGCGCGGTGATCATCCCGCCGATCATCGGCGCGGCGATGCGGCTCATCACTTCGGAGCCAGCCCCAGTGCCGATCAGGATCGGAAACAGGCCGGCGAGGATGACCGCGACGGTCATTGCCTTGGGCCGGACGCGCAACAATGCCCCTTCACGGATGGCGGCGGAGACTTCCTCCGCATCCGGGTCCTCACCGCGCCGCTCCAGCGCAGCTTTCAGATAGATCAGCATGATGACGCCAAATTCGGCTGACACCCCGGCCAGCGCGATGAAGCCGACGGCGGTCGCGACCGACTGGTTGTATCCCATCAGGTAAAGCAGCCAGAAGCCGCCTGTCAGCGCGAACGGCAAGGTGCCCATGATGAGCAGCGCCTCGTCGAACCGGCGGAAGATCAGGTAAAGCAGCAGGAATATGATCGCGAGCGTAGCCGGAACGACGATCTGCAGACGTTCGTAGGCCCGCGTGAGATATTCAAACTGCCCGGCATAGGACAGGCTGACGCCCGGAGGCAGATCGACCTCGGCCGCGATAACCTCCTGCAGATCGCCAACCACAGAAGACAGATCGCGCCCGCGCACATCGATATAGACATAGCTTGTGGGACGGCCCTGTTCGCTCTTGAGCATGGGCGGGCCGCTGGTCACACGCACCTGCGCAACGGTACCAAGCGTGATCTGCTGACCAGACGGGGTCAGCACCGGCAGATTGCGCAGCTCGTCGACACTGTCGCGGATCTCGCGCGGATAGCGAACATTGATCGGGTATCTTGCGAGGCCTTCGACTGTACGGGCCACATTGGCACCGCCAATTGCGCCGGAGACGATCTGCTGCACGTCGGCGATGTTGAGACCGTAGCGGGCCGCTTCCAGCCGGTCGATATCGACATCGACATAGCGGCCTCCCGACAGCCTTTCAGCCAGCGCAGAACTGACGCCGGGAATGTTCTTTGCCGCCTGTTCGATCTGGAGCGCGACGCGTTCCAGCTCGCCGAGATCTTCGCCCGAAACCTTGACCCCGATCGGGCTCTTGATCCCGGTTGCGAGCATGTCGATCCGGTTGCGGATCGGCGGCACCCAGACATTGGCAAGGCCAGGCACCTGCACGGCGCGGTCCAGTTCCTCGACCAGCATATCCGGTGTCATGCCCTCGCGCCACTCATCGCGTGGTTTGAAGCGGATGGTCGTCTCGAACATTGTGAGAGGGGCGGGATCGGTGGCGGTATCGGCGCGCCCGGCCTTGCCGAACACGGTTTCGACTTCCGGTACGGTCATGATCAGCCGGTCGGTGCGCTGTAGCAGCGCTGACGCCTCTCCGGGAGACAATCCAGGCAGGGCGCTGGGCATGTAGAGCAGGTCGCCTTCGTCGAGCGGCGGCAGGAATTCGCCGCCAAGCCGCGAGAAGGGAACGAGCGTGGTCAGGAAGACCAGCCCAGCGATGACCAAAGCGGTCTTCGGGCGGCGCATCACCCAGTCTAGCCCGGGCCGATAGGCCCGGGTCAGCACGCGATTGACCGGGTTGCTGTCCTCTGCCGGAATCTTTCCGCGCACCAGCCATCCCATCAGCACCGGAACCAGAGTGATCGACAGGATCGCAGCAGCCGCCATGGCATAGGTCTTGGTAAAGGCCAGCGGTGCGAACAGCCGTCCCTCCTGCGCCTGCAAGGTGAACACCGGCAGAAACGACAAGGTGATGATCAGCAGGCTGAAAAACAGCGCCGGGCCGACTTCCTTCGAGGCATCCGCGACGATCCGCCAGCGCTCCTGGACGGACAGAACCGTGTCAGGGTTCTCCTCGGCCCAGCGCTCCAGATGCTTGTGGGCGTTCTCGATCATCACCACCGCAGCATCGACCATCGCGCCGACCGCGATGGCGATCCCGCCAAGAGACATGATGTTCGCGTTTACGCCCTGAAAGCGCATCACGATGAAGGCCGCGAGCACGCCGAGCGGAAGGGTGACGACCGCGACGAGTGCCGAGCGCGCGTGCCACAGGAACAGCAGGCACACCAGGGCAACGACAATGAATTCCTCGATGAGCTTGGAGGTCAGGTTTTCGACCGAAGCATCGATCAATTGCGAACGGTCGTAGGTGGTGACGATCTCGACCCCTTCGGGCAGGCTTGCCTGCAATTGTTCGAGCTTCGCTTCGACCGCCGCAATTGCGCTGCGCGCATCGGCGCCCTGGCGCAGAATGACGATACCGCCGGCAACCTCGCCTTCGCCGTTGAGTTCCGCAATGCCGCGCCGCAGCTCCGGGCCGATCTGGATATTGGCCACATCGTCCAGCGTTACCGGAGTGCCGCCCGCTTGGGCGCGCAAGGGTATGCTGCGAAAATCCGCCAGCGTGCCGAGATAGCCCGAGGCACGGACCATATATTCGGCCTCGCCCATTTCGACGATAGAGCCCCCGGTTTCCTGATTGCCTGCCTGCACCGCGCGGACCACTTGCGCGTGCGTCACGCCCAGCGAAGCCATGCGATAGGGGTCGAGCACGATCTGGTACTGCTTGACCATGCCGCCCACGCTGGCGACTTCGGCGATGCCGGGAATGGTTTTCAGCTCGTAGCGCAGGAACCAGTCCTGCAGGCTCCTGAGCCCGGCCAAGTCGTGACCGCCGCTGCGGTCGACCAGCGCATATTCGTAGATCCAGCCCACCCCGGTTGCATCAGGGCCGAGTGTGCTCTGAACCCCGTCGGGCAAGCGGTTCTGGACCTGGTTCAGATACTCCAGAACGCGAGAGCGCGCCCAGTAGAGGTCGGTCCCGTCCTCGAAGATCACATAGACGTAGCTGTCTCCGAAAAAGGAATAGCCGCGCACGGTCTTGGCACCGGGGACCGACAGCATGGTCGTGGCCATCGGATAGGTCACCTGGTCCTCGACGATACGGGGCGCCTGACCTGGATAGTTCGAGCGGATCACCACCTGTACATCGGAAAGGTCCGGCAGGGCATCGACGGGCGTTGTCCGTACCGCCCAGAAACCGGCCAGCGCCAACCCTATCGCTGCCAGCACCACGAAAAAGCGATTGGCGATCGAGCTATCGATAATGCGCGCGATCATTGCCCGGTTTTCCGGATCGAGACGATGCGCGGACCCGTACTGGCTTGCACAAATGTGAAGGAGACCCGGTCGCCGCGCGCGAAACCGCGCAGCTGTTCCGGTCCTTCGCTGGCGAAGGGCATGGTCATCGCCGGCCATTCGAGCGCAGGCACCGGACCGTGGCGCAAGGTCACGCTGTTGGCGTTTATGCGCTCGATCGTCCCGGTCGCGCGATAAGTCTGTGGCTCATCTGCATCGTCCGATCCTCGGTCTTCGCTCGCACCGGATGGTGCCTGATCGACGGGACGCACGTCGATGCCGGCAAGGCTGGCTTCGGAATCGAGCAGGAACTGGCCCGAGGTGACCACTCTCTCTCCTGCAGCCAGCCCGGCAAGGACTTCGGTCCGTCCGTTCGCTTCGCGGCCGATACGGATTTCGGCGGGCCGATAGCCGCCGCCTTCCTGCGCGATCATCACCAGGGTCCGCTCGCCGGTGCGAATGACAGCTTCCGAAGGGGCCAGCAGCGCTTCGCGCCGTTCAGGCGCGAGCATCACTTGGGCAAACATGCCAGGCTTGAGCCGCAGGCCCGGATTGGGCATCGCTGCCCGCACGGTGATCGTGCGGCTCGCATCCTGCGCGCTCGGCAGAATGGCGATGATGCGTCCGGCAAACCGTTCGCCGGGAAAGGCAGTGAGCGTGGCGCTCACCGGCTGCCCGACACGCGCGTTGCCAGCCAGTGCCTCGGGTACCGCCGCCTCGAGCCAGATCGGACTGTACCCGCTGATCTCGGCCAGCGATTGGCCCGCCGCCACGGTCATGCCCGGCCTTACCCCGAGCGACGTGATCGCGCCCGATTGCGGTGCAGTGACGGTGATGATCGTTTGCGGCCGTCCGCTTCGGGCGACCGAGGCGATCATCGAGTCCGGCATGCCAAGCAGCCGCAGGCGCTCGCGAGCGGCCCGGGTCAACGCTTCGTCGCCGGTTGCGGCAACAGCAAGATACTCGTTTTGTGCGCCGCCCCATTCGGGCACCAGAATGTCGACGATCGGAGCGCCTCTGGCAATCAGGTCCTGCGGTGCATGGCCGTAGGTCCGCTGAACATAGCCGCCGGCGCGCGGCTGAACGATCGCCATCTCGCTGCCGTTATAAGCGAGCGTGCCGGTGACGCTGATTTCGGGCTCCAGCACGCCATATTCCGCTTCAGCAGTCCGGATCCCGAAATTCTGGACGAGCGTCGAATCGATGCTCACACCCCCGGCGCCCTGCGCGTCGCCGCCCGCACATTTGGGAACAAGCTGCATGTCCATGAAAGGAGATTTGCCCGGCTCGTCGAAGCGCTGATCAGGGACCATCGGATCGTACCAGTAGAGCACGTCCTCGCAGCCCGTATCGGTCGCTGCATCGCCGCCGCCGCTCTCGCCGCCGAGCGTGGACAAACCATAGCCCGCCAACAAACTGACCAGAGCAATGCCAAGCCCAGCCGCATACATGCGCTGGCGCGGTGTGAATCGTTCGAGCGCGGAGTTCATGGCCTGCTCTCCCCGTAGGTGAGTCGCAGCCTCACCGCCGCCTCGACAGCTGCCTGTTCGCGCTCGAGTATCTCCAGTTCGAGCAGCGCGAGCGCGGATTTCGCCGCAATGACATCGACGAGATCGGCACGCCCGGCCGCGAAGCTGGCTGTCTCGAGGTCGGCGCGGTCGCGCGCCAGCGGGAGAAGCTCGTCACGCGCGCGTTCCCATTGCCGCACTGTGCTGCGCCAAGTGGCCAGATCGGCTTCGAAGCCGGCAACCAAGGCGCGCCTGCGATCCTCGCGCTCGGCCGATGCGGCGGCGGCCTCGGATTCGGCTGCGGCAATGCGCGGATTCTGCCGCCGGTCGGTAAAGATCGGTAGTGTAATGGACCCCATGATCGACACCGCATCGCCGAAATCGGGGTTGCGGCGACCATAGGTGGCGCTCACGCCGAAATCGGGTCGTTTCTCGGCGCGTGCGAGCGCGACACCGGCTTCGGCCCGGCCTCGTTCGGCATCGGCCAGCAGGATTTCGGGATTGCTCTCGAGCTCGAACCGCAGCCGTTCCTGATCGAGGACAGCCGATGGCGCGGCACCCAGAGCAACCGGATCTGCGAGCGGTACATATCGGGAAATCTGCGCTTGCGCCGCGTCGCGCTCGGCTTCGATAGCGGTAATCGCATCCTCAATTCCGAGTAGCTCGCGCCGGATGGCCAGACTCTCTGCCGGGCGGGCCGACCCCGAAGCGACAGCACTGTTGGCCACCGGAACGAATGCTCTCAGTTCGTCGAGCGCGCCTTGGGCAAGATGAAGCCGCGCTTGCGCATAATGGAGCCGGACCCAGGCCGTTCCCGCATCGGCGAGAAGAATACGCTCGGCCATGCCAAGGCGTGCCTCGGCGAGGCGCACTTCCGAACTGGCAACGCCGAACCTCGCCCGTCGACGGGCGAGATTGGGGATTTCCTGCTCGATACCGATTGCGATCTGCGTGGGGAGTTGCCGGTCTGGGTCGAACGCGGCAGGTCCGGTCACAGGAAGGTTCATGATCCCTGCACGCACACGCGGATCGGGAAGCTCGTCCGCCGCCTCTGCTGCTTCGCGCCGTGATTGAACACGCAGCGCGCCAGCTTCCAGAACGGGCTGTTCGCCCCGTACCGCTGCAAGTGCTTCCTCGTATCCGACAGACTGTGCTTGTGCAGTCTGCGCGGCGAGCAGGGCCGAAAACGGCACCCAGCCAATTCGCCAATCCATAATTCTCACTCTTTCAAAGCAAGCTGACCGGGAAGGTCCACGGCGCACGCGGTCAATCGACCGGGCGCTGGGCCTGTTTATCCGTCAAGCTCGCAAGCGATGCGATGCACCGCCCGGGAAATGCTAGATGGTGAGCTGGCGTTGTGGAGGTGGCGATTCCGGCGGTAGCGGCTGGCTCTCGAGCCTGCTGGCACTCGCGGAAAGGTACTGAGGCGCAACAAAAAGCGGTTCTGTATGCGCCAGTCCCGAGCCGGTAAGCGCCAGGGGCGGAAAACAATTCATCGCAACGAGACAATCGAGTGTCATCTCGCAGCAAGGCCCGTGCTGCTCGGCATTGTCCTTATCGGCCATCACCTGCTCGGGCATTGTGTGATTGGGCATGCCTTGCACCATTTCAGCGCAATCAGTCGTTCCGGCCACTTCAATCTGCGGAACAGCTGCCTGTGCTGCGTCCTGCACAAACAGGCCGAAGCTGAAGCAGATCAAAGTAAGAGCACGAATATACGTCACCGGTTTGGGATAGTCCGAACGCATACGATGTGCAAGTCGGTTATCAGGCTGAAGACAAAGGTCAGATTTATGTTTTCGCTTCAGCAAACCCGAAGCCCAAACCTATTGCTCAAATTTGCCTAACAGCAACCTGACTTTGACGCTTCCTCGGTGGGTTCCGATACCTCACGCACCAGATCGCCGGTCTCTTTTTCGTTCGCGTGCCGAGCAATGTCGGCTTGTGAAACGATGCCGCAACATTTGCCACTCTCGTCCACAACAGGAAGCCGCCGAACTTTGTTGTCCTCCATTTTGCTGCGACAATCATCGACACTCGTGTCGGGTGTGACAGTAATCGGAGAGCTTGTCATCACGTCTTCTACCGACGTGTCAGAAGACTTGCCGTCTGCGACGCAGCGACAAGCAATGTCACGATCGGTAATCACTCCGACCAGTGTGCCGGAATCATCTACAACCGGAATTTCGCCGCAGTCGTTTTTCACCATGAGATTAGCGGCCTCCCGTACCCTGGTCGAAGGATTGCAGCATGCAGGATTCGAGGTCATCACATTCTTGGCTTCCATGATATGTCTCCAATTTCTATTAAATACCTGAATATTTGCGTACCATTGCAACGGCGAGGCGCCGGATAATGTTCCTCTCGCATTTCCGGATGAAATCGATATGGACGAACGGGCACGGTCATGCCGAACGAAAGCTGTAGAATGGCATTCGCCACCTCATGGAAGGCGCTAGCATCTGAATAGGCCTTACCCAGAAGCCCAGGAATACAGAAGTATGGGTCCGCCGAGAGGCGTGAGGCACAGGCACCGGCCCGCTTCATTGCTCTTCACAGTCTCCGCAGCGATAGCCGCCCTAATGCAAGTGTCTGCCCGCTTTATGAAGAATTCGCGGCCATCTCTCGTCTCAGTCTTCATGATGTTGAAGATCGGGTAGCAGCGATAAGTAACTGCTTTTTCAATAGTCCGTGTGCGGGACAATCATCGAACGCTCCTATCGATCTGATCGAAAACCATCCTCTGGCCAGTTCCAGACGGCCATTTTCTCAAGGCTCATATCCTCCATCGTATAGGCGATCCCGCCGACGCCAAGCCCGGAGCGGCGCAGCCCTGCAAAAGGCATCCAGTCGACGCGGAATGCCGTATGGTCGTTCACCATCACAGCCGATCCCGCCAGAGACTGTATGCAATGATTGGCGATTGACAGCCGATCGGTGAATATAGCGGCCTGAAAGGCGTAAGGCAGGGCATTGGCCTGCTCGATAGCCAGGTCGATATCGTCATAGCCATACACGCAGATCACGGGGCCGAAGATTTCTTCCTGGGATACCTTGGCACTTTCGGGAGGATCGACAATGACGGTCGGGGAGAAAAGAGTGTCACTCAGACGGCTTCCCCCGCACACCAGGGTACCGCCTGCTGCGATGGCTTCATCGACCCAGCGTTCGACGCGGTCGACTTCCTCCGTCCGGATCAAGGGGCCGCATTGGGTTTCAGCATCGGCGGGATCGCCCACGACCAGCTTTTCGGCAGCTCGCCCCAGGTCATTGGCGAAGTCTTTCAATTCTGCAGCAGGGACGAATACGCGCTGCACGGAAACGCAGACCTGACCCGAATGATAGAACCCGCCTTTGAGCAACGAGGCGATCACTGCTGCGCGCTCCACGCCGCTGTCCACGATGACCGGCGCCGCGCCGCCGTTCTCGAGAGCAATGCGGGTTCCCGGCGCCAGCTTCGAGCGAAGCATCCAGCCGATTTTCGCAGAACCGATGAATGAGAAGAACGCCGTGCGCGGATCGGTTGCCATTTTTTCGGCGACATCGTTGCTGCACGGAGCGAACCGGCACCAGGCCTCGGGCAGGCCGGCTTCATGGAGAATGCTCACGAAGCTCTGGCATGACAGAGGCGTTTCCAGCGCAGGCTTGATGAGAACGGGGGACCCGGCTGCTACCGCCGGTCCGACCTGATGGACGATCAGGTTGAGGGGGTGATTGAATGCCGAGATCGCCGCGACAGGACCGATCGGTTCGCGGAAGGTATACGCCGTCCGTCCCGCACCCGCGTCTGTCAGGTCCATGGGGATCTCGTGGCCGCCGCCATCGCTGAGCGCCTGAACGCACAAGTCGACGCTGTTGATCGCGCGACCGGCTTCCACGCGCGCATCGACCAAGGGCTTGCCGCCCTCCCTGACGATCTGGAGAGCCAGTTCTTCGGCTCGTTCGCGCATGATATCCGCCGCCCGCCGGAGGATGGCGATACGCTCGTGCACGGCAAGCCAGCAACTGCGGTCGCGGTGGAGCAACTGCGCTTCATTCAGCCATTCATCGATTTGAGCCCAGTCAACAAGCGGTACTTCTGCAATCGGCGAGCGGTCGAAAGGATTGTGAACGATCGTTTTCATAGCTCGCACACCTTCGCGCCGAGTTCGTCGATCAGCACCTTCTTGTTTTCGGAATAGTCGACGGGCAGATCGACGATATGCACGCCGCCCGCCTCGAATGCGTCGTTCAGGACCGCCACAAGATCTGCGCTCCGTTCGACCCGGTGACCGGTCGCTCCATAGCTTTGTGCGTAGGTGACGAAGTCGGGATTGGAAAAGGTCAGGCCGTAGTCCGGAAAGCCGAGCTGGTCCTGCTTCCAGCGGATCATGCCGTATGCCGCATCGTTCAGGACGAGTACGACGAGGTTCAGGCCCAGCCTGACGGCCGTTTCCAGCTCCTGCGAGTTCATCATGAACCCGCCATCGCCGCATACCGCGAGAACTCTGCGCCCGGGCGACAGCATCGCCGCCATCATGGCGGATGGAAGGCCCGCGCCCATCGTCGCCAATGCATTGTCGAGAAGGATGGTGCCCGGTTCATTCGCAATGTAGTTTCTGGCGAACCAGATCTTGTAGATACCGTTGTCGAGCGCAACGATATCATCGCGCGCCATTACGCTGCGTACGTCGGCAACCACGCGCTGGGGGACCATCGGAAAACGTTCGTCGTCGCTGGTTTCGGAAATGTGCGAAGCAATCTCGTGATGCAGGGCGGTATAATAGCTGCGATCGCACTGCAGCTTGCCATCCAGGCGGTTTCCCAGCCGCTCGACCGAACCGGCAATGTCACCGATTACCTCCAGCTGCGGGAAATAGACCTGATCGACTTCGGCCGCCTTGTAATTGATATGGATGACGGTCTGCCCGCCCGGCTCCATGAAGAAGGGCGGCTTCTCCACCACGTCGTGACCGATATTGACGATCAGATCGGCCTTCTCGATCGCGCAGTGAACATAATCGCCCGACGATAGCGCCGCGGTGCCCAGATAGAGCTCGTTATCTTCATCGACCACGCCCTTGCCCATCTGGGTGTCGAAGAAGGGAAAGCCGGTATCGGCCACGAATTTGCGCAACGCCTTCGAAGCGCGGCGGCGGTTTGCTCCGGCTCCGATCAGCAGTAATGGCCGCTCAGCCGCGATGATCCGCTCGGCCGCTTCGTCGAGCGCCGCATCTCCGGCGACCGCATAACGCCTGTGATGCGGCGGTATGACCGGTTCGATCGTTTCCTCTTCAGCGATATCTTCCGGAAGCTCGAGCAGCACAGCGCCCGGTCTTTCTTCCTGCGCCAGGCGGAAACCCTCGCGAACGAGCGAGGGGATGCGATTGCCGTTCACGATCTGGGTCGAAGCCTTGCATAGCGGCGTAAACAGCGAAACAACGTCGACAATTTGGAACTGCGCCTGTTTCGATGTCTTTATCGGTTTCTGCCCGGTGATGATGATGAGCGGAAAGGCCCCGAGCGCGGCATAGGCTGCCGGAGTTGTCAGGTTCGTCGCACCAGGCCCGAGAGTTGCGAGGCAAACCCCCGCCTTGCCGGTCAGACGGCCATAGGTCGCCGCCATGAAGCCCGCACCTTGCTCATGGCGCGTCAATACCAATTCGATTGAGGACGTGCGCAGGGATTCCAGCAGGTCGAGGTTTTCTTCGCCGGGAACGGCAAAGATGTATTCCACCTCTTCAGCCTCTAATGCAGCGATAAACAAGTCAGAGGCTTTCATTTTCGATATTCCCTTTTCAGAAGCATGAATGCCCTACGGCAATGCTTTCTCACTACAACCGCAAAGAGAGTCACAGACGCAAGGAGCCCCGCCTCATTCGCACCATGCCGTTCAGCGAATGTTCTGAAATGCGCGTAGCCGCAAAAAGTATCCTAAAAATCATAGCCCTTGGGTTTGGTAGGAAGGTAGGGACTGCGTTTCTTGACATTCCCACCGCCGCAGTATGAGTCCGCGATCCACCTTGTGTGCCCCCACGCGAAACCGGTGCAATTTGCGACATCGGCGAAAATGTTTTGCTTGCCCATCAAGGCATGGCGGAGACAGATATTTTCCCGCGCTGGAATCACGTGCCGATGACATTCGGATGCCTGAATGGCTAGGCCAGTGATCGGCGGTGCAGTTGACCTATCTGCATTGACATGATCGACGAGTACCGGGCCCAGACCTGATTTCTATCGTCCAGAGAATCAGAGATATCTGCCGATCATCCAAGGAACCAATATGTACCGAAGTCTTGGTCTTTCGATCGCCGTTGCAGTCTTCGCGAGCGATCTCATTTCAAAATGGCTTATTGTGAATGTGGTCATGGACCCTGCCCGCACGATAGATGTTTTTCCATTCTTCAATCTGGTGCTCGGATATAATCGCGGTGTTACATTCGGCCTTCTGAGTTCCGGCAATCCAATCGCGCCCTATTTGCTGTCCGGGTTCGCGCTTCTTGTCGTGGGCGTTCTGGCCAGATGGCTCTGGCGCAGTACCGTACGCCTCGAATCCGCCGCGATAGGTTCGATCATTGGCGGTGCATTGGGTAACGTTGCCGACCGACTGGCGGACGGAGCGGTCACCGATTTTCTCGACTTCTATGTCGGCGGCTATCACTGGCCGGCGTTCAATCTCGCAGATGTCGGAATAGTCCTTGGAGTGGCATTGCTTCTCGTTACCTGGTGGTCCGGAGAAACGCAGCGCGACGATGGCACCGCGCCGAAAGTGTAGATTCTGCGCTTTTGCCGAGGCAATCTTTAGGCGGATTTTCTAGCAAGCCCGCCGATGATGCCGCAGTCGGTGGCAGTGCCCCCATCGCAGGCCCGTGCCAGGCCGATCAGTTCCTGTCTCATCGCCTGCAGCTGTTCGATCTGCTCTTCCACCCGGCGCAAATGATTTCGTGCCAAATTCGCAGCGTCCTTGCAATCCCGGTTTGGTGCGTCCGACACTTCGAGCAGCGAGCGAACTTCGGACACCGAAAAGCCCAAACCCCGAGCCCGCCGGATGAATACGAGCCGTTCGACATCGGCGTCTGCGTAAATCCTTCGTCCCGACTGGGAGCGCGGAGCGGGCTTCAGAAGACCGATCTCTTCATAATAGCGAACGGTGTTGACTTTGGTCCCGGTCGCGCGGGCAATTTTTCCTATCTGCATTCTTTAATCCTCGATGATGGCCATCGCAGGGTGTGTGTCTCCGCGACGCAATCGCACATCGGCCGTCAGACTTTCTGCGAAAAGTTCGCAGAAAGTCCTTGATCCTCCAGTAACTGGAGATTGTAAAGCTTAGAAACCATGAGTTTAGATGATTCGGAAGACTGTGGTTGCACCGGCGACCCTGAGAGGGCGGTTGACGATCCGCAATACCGCCGCGCGCTTTGGATCGTGATTATCCTCAATGTCGGCTTCGGCATGATCGAGCTGGCCGCCGGGTTTTTAGCCGCGAGCCAGGCGCTCAAAGCCGACGCGCTAGACTTCCTTGGCGATGGCTCGATCACCTTCATCGGACTGCTTGCGCTCGGATGGACGGCATCGACGCGTGCTCGGGTGGCGCTCGCGCAAGGTTTGTTTCTGGCGGCGCTTGGTGTGAGTGTGATCGGCGCGGCGATCTGGCGCATGTTCGATATGGTGCAGCCGGAAGCCGGCATCATGGGCTGGGTGGGGTTTGTCGCCCTGCTTATCAACCTTGCCGCCGTTTTTGTGCTCGCTCGCTTTCGCAAAGGAGGCGATGCTCAAGCGCGCGCGATATGGCTATTTTCACGCAACGATGCCCTGGCCAATGTCGCGGTCATCGTCGCAGCCGGTTTGGTTTATTGGTTGGGAAGCGCATGGCCTGATATCATCGTGGCCGCTGCGATTGCGTTTTTGTTCCTCCATTCGGCTCTCGAAATTATCCGCCATGCGCGCAGCGATATGAAGACGCAGCAGATTGCATGATGAAATATTTGGCGCGCCTGTCCGGCATTTGCCTGGCCCTTCTGTTGTCGTTCGGCAGCGCGCAAGCGTTGGCGGCAGAACCCAACACGATCTGGCGCTTGCTCGATTACATGGCGGTAGATTATGCAGCTGCCGTCGAGGACGGCGAAGTCGTCAACGAACTCGAATATGAGGAAATGGTCGAATTCGCCGGTTCGGTACGATCGGGTATTGCGGAATTGCCTGAAAGCCCCGGTCGCGTTCGGCTAGAGGCAAACGCGAAGCAACTTGAAGCCGATATCCTCTCGATGGCCCCCGTTGATCAAGTTGCCACGGCAGCCAGAAAGCTCGCTGCGGATCTCCTAGCCATCTATCCGATCACGCTCTCGCCTTCGAGGGCGCCCGATCTTGAGCGCGGAAGACTGCTGTACCAGGAGACTTGTGCCAGTTGCCACGGGGTGTCAGGAAACGGTCGCGGGCCGGCGTCTGCGGGCCTTGATCCACCGCCGATCGCATTTACCGACGTCGATCGCGCGCGCCAGCGTAGCATTATGGGTCTCTATCAGGTTATCGACCAAGGGATCGATGGCACCGCCATGCCCGGTTTCTCACAGCTCTCCTCCGACGATCGTTGGGCCCTGGCCTTCTATTCGGGATCCGTCGCCTTTGAGGCGGCGGACGAAGGGGCGCGTCTATGGAAGTCAGATTCCGAACTACGTAAACGCTTTCCCGATCTTGCCGCTCTCACGAAGATCACGCCGGACGAACTGGCAGGAGAGATCGGGCAAGAGCGCGCGGACGCGCTCATGGCCTATCTTCGGGCCAACCCGTCGGCGATCGCCGATGCAGCGGGGCCTCTTGGCATCACACGTACCCGGCTCGCAGAAGCTGAACGCGCCCACGCGAACGGGAATATTTCCCGGGCCAAGGAGCTCGCACTGTCGGCATATTTGGACGGGTTCGAACCCGTCGAACCGATATTGGCGACACGCAATCCGGATCTTCTGGTGCGTATCGAGAGCGGGATGATGGACTTGCGTGCAGCCATCGACGCAGATCTGCCGACCTCTGCGATAAGCGAACGGATCCGGGCCATCGAGGGTTTGCTCGTACAGGCTGAAAATGTCCTTACGCCGGAATCTGCGACGGGATGGTCAACCTTTGTGGCATCTTTCGCGATCCTCCTCCGCGAGGGTCTGGAGGCATTGCTGATCGTGATCGCCATGATCGCTTTCGTGAGGAAGGCGGGACAGGATCGGGCATTGCGATTTGTCCATGGCGGGTGGACCGGTGCGCTGGTAGCAGGCGCGTTTACTTGGCTTGCGGCGACCTATCTTCTCGACATCAGCGGTGCCGGCCGGGAATCGATCGAGGCATTCGGTTCGCTGATTGCAGCGCTGGTCCTTCTGTCGGTTGGCGTCTGGATGCACGGAAAATCACAGGCAGACAATTGGCAGCGCTATATCCGCGACAAGCTTGGCAAGGCGCTTTCGCGCGGATCGCTCTGGTTCCTGTTCGGGATCGTATTCCTTGTCGTCTATAGAGAGGTCTTCGAAACCATCCTTTTTTACGCTGCGCTGTCCGCTCAGGGAAGTACGGGCTATCTGCTGGCGGGCGCTGCCACGGCCGGTTTGCTCCTTGTCGTCATCGCCTGGCTGCTGCTGCGCTACAGCCGGACGCTGCCGATCGGAAAGTTCTTTGCCTACAGTTCGGTGCTCATCGCCCTGCTTGCGATTGTCCTGATTGGCAAAGGGATCGCGGGCTTGCAGGAAGCGGGTGTGATCGGAATTGCACCGATAGCCGGCGGTCCGCGACTAAGTATGCTTGGAGTTTATCCGACGTTCCAAGTGATTGGCGCTCAATTTGCAATGGCATCCGCACTTTTACTTGGTTTCTGGATTAATCACACCCGAGCATCAAACAATGACCGGTAACGCGATGCAGTGTGATAATATATCTTTCTATTACGGCGTTTGTGTCGACCCAGGTCGGTACATGAATAGCGCATTTGTTCGTTCTTATGCATTGAGCTGCGCGACGGCTTCGGCATTCGAAGAGAATATCGACTTGTGCCATGTGATTGGTCCTGCTAGCGGGGCCAAAGTGTCATGACCCTCCGTATGCCCCTTCTTGCCTTGAAGCCGGTTTTCGCCATGCTGATTCTCTTCGGCCTGGTGTTCAGCGTAAGCGTGGACGCGGCGGTATGCGGGCCTGAAATTGGCGAACTTACAAGTGTCAAAGCTGCAAGTAGCGAGACTGGTCAAGACTTGCCGGACAGCCCGAATGAGCAGCATGGCATCTGCGCCCACGGCCATTGCCATCATGGAGTCCAATTTGCAGGCAATGCGGATATCGGGGCCGGTGAGCGTTCATCCGGTGCACAGCATTTCTTCGAACCCGTCGGCCTGACTGCAGTCCAGCAAGCGATTTTGACGCCCCCTCCTCGAATCTGACGTCCAGTATTGCCGCCGCAATGTCGGCGCGCATTCGGCATGTCAGTAGAGGAAAAATCAATTCATGTTTGCCATTATTTGGCGAGGCGCCCTTTTTGCAGGGCTGAGCCTCGCAGTACTGCCCGGTGCGGTGCGTGCACAAGAACGCGCGGTGTTGACGCTCGACGAAGCTCTCGCGCGTGCGGGGGTGGACGAAAGCGCGCAGGTGCAATCAGACAATCCGCGTTTGATCGGGCCGCAGGCCGAAACGGACGCGGCACGCGCGCTTATCGATCAGGCACGGCTTCGGCCAAATCCTGAGCTTGCCTTTGAAGCGGAGAACATCGCAGGAAGCGGTGCCTTTTCAGGGCTGCAAGCAACCGAATATACGCTGTCTTTGAGTCAGCGCCTCGAGCTAGGCGGCAAGCGGGGCGCACGCATTCGCTCGGCCGAGGCCGAGGCGCGCGTGGCAATGCTTTCTGGAGAATTGTCGGTCGCTGAGCTGAGTCGCATGGTGCGCGAACGCTACATCGAGGCGGTCGCTTCAGCTGCGCGACTGGAACTTGCCCGCGACGTAGTCGAACGCAATCGCGAACTCGCGCGTATAGCTGGCCTGCTTGTCGAAGTTGGCCGCGAGCCGCCGCTGCGCTCGCTTCGTGCAGAAGCGGCCCTTGCTGAAGCCGAGGCGGAGTTTGAAGCCGCGCGAGCTTCAGAGATAGCGGCGCGGAGCGCGTTGGTGGCGCTCTGGGGTGAAACGTCCCCTCCCCCGGACGTGCCATCGGCGTTTCCCGGGATCGAACCTCCTGCGATGCTTCTTGCATCGCCTTCTGCTTTGCGTCTCCAAGTCGCGCGTGCCGAACGCGAGGCGGCGGACGCTGCGATCGACAGGGAGCGCTCTTTGGGTGTTCCCGATCCGGCCATCTCCGCCGGTGTCAGGCGGTTCGAGGAAAGCAGGGATCAGGCCTTCCTAGTGGGCGTCTCGATTCCCCTTCCTTTCCGCAATCGCAATCAGGGTAACATCGCCGCTGCCGAGGCCCGCTTCCGCGCGGCCTCCGCACGCGAGGCTGTCGCCCGCGCGGATTTCGAACTCGAAGTAACCCAGGCGCGCGGCCGCTTTCTCGCCGCCGAGGCTCGTGTAGAGACTCTGTCCCAAACCTCCCTGCCTCAAGCGGAAGAAGCCTTGCGCCTCGTCCGGATTGGGTATCGCAACGGCAGGTTCCCGCTGATCGAGGTTCTGGCTGCGGCCGAAGCCCGCGATGCAATCCGAGAAGCCTTGATCCAAGCCCAGGAAGATCGCGGTCGCCTGGCGGCGCAGTTGATCTGGCTTGGCGCCCAATGAGGAAAATACCCATGAACCGTAAGCGTTTGGCCGTACTGATCGGCCTGATCATTCTTGTTTTTGCGGCTGCTGTAATGCTGTGGCCGGACAACGGCGCAGAACCGCACAGCGAAGAGGAAACCGAAGAAAGCGATCTCCCGGAAGGACTGGTCCTACTCGGCGAAGAGCAGATTCGAAGCTCCGAAATCATGGTCGAGACCGTTGGTGAGGGCTCGGCGGTAGAGCTAGTGTTCCCAGCCACAATCGCCGCTAGCCCCACAGGCAGCGCGCGGATCGATGCGCGAGCGGCGGGCGTGGTGCGGAGCGTTCAAAAAACGCTGGGTGATTACGTCCGGCAGGGTGAAACCATTGCGCGTATCGAAAGTGCGGAAGCGGCAGCTTTGGCATCGCAATTAAGCGCGGCGCGCGCGCGCGTCAACGAATTGTCAGCCGCCTATGAGCGCGAACGCCGGCTTTTCGAAGCCAATGTTACGGCGCGGCAGGATCTCGAAGCGGTGCGCGCCAATCTCCAGGTCGCCCAGTCAGAACTGTCCCGCGCGCAGGCAGCGGTTGCGGCAGCGGGCGTGAGTGGCGACGGTCGGTCTTTGGCGGTTACCAGCCCTCTTGCAGGACGGGTAACGGCGGCGCCTATTGTCCTTGGTTCGTTTGTCGATGCGGGAGAGGAACTCTACCAAATCGTGAATCCTAATGCGATGCAGATCGAAGTCGCGCTCCCCTCTGCAGAAGCGAGCCGTATTCAGCCAGGCGATGAAGCCACGCTGGAACTTGCAGAAAACCGCGAGATCGGAGCGCGGGTCCGCTCCGTCACGCCATCGCTCGATCCTGAGAGCCGCAGCGCGACGGCAGTCCTTTCGCTCACGCGGTCCATCCCCGGTCTTCAACCAGGTGCCTTCCTGCAAGCGCGCATCCGGCCTTCGGGCGAGGTCGACACGGGCCGCATGTCGGTGCCCGAAAGCGCGGTGCAGTCACTCGACGGCCAGGAAGTGGTTTTCGTGCGCACGCGCCGCGGCTTCCAGACCCGTCCGGTGGTGACCGGCGCACGTTCCGCAGGCCGCGTGGTGATCGAATCCGGTCTCGAAGCGAACTGGCGGATCGCAACCGAGAATGCCTTCCTGCTCAAAGCCGAACTCGAAAAAGAGGAAGCCGAACATGGACACTGATCGCATGCAGGAAACGGAGCACTCGCACCGCCACGGCCTGATCGGCATGATCCTAGACATGGCCGTGCGTTTTCGCTGGGCCATGGTCGTTTTGACGATCGGTGTTGCCATCTATGGCGTGATGAACCTTCTTCGGCTTCCCATTGACGCCGTACCCGACATTACGAACGTTCAGGTGCAGATCAATACCGAAGCGCCCGCCCTTTCCCCCTCCCAGGTCGAAACGCAGGTAACCTATCCGGTGGAAACCGGTCTCGCCGGGATCGATGGTCTGGAAATGACCCGTTCGATTTCGCGCAACGGGTTCAGCCAGGTTACTGCAATCTTCGAAGAAGGTACTGACATCTATTTCGCGCGGCAGCAGGTCAATGAGCGCCTGACGCCGATCACCGCTTCGCTGCCCGAAGGAGCAGAACCGGTAATGGGACCTATCTCGACCGGTCTGGGCGAAGTACTCATGTATACGATCGAGTTCGAGCATCCGGGGGGCAAGGAAGCACCGAAGGGCAATGCGGTCGGTTGGCAGTCCGACGGAAGCTTCGTTACCGAACGCGGTGACAGGCTGGATAGCGATGTCGCTAAGGCTGCTTATCTGCGTACCATTCAGGACTGGGTGGTCGCTCCACTCATGCGGTCGGTCGATGGCGTCGCCGGTGTCGATTCCATCGGGGGTTTCCGAAAGCAATATCTCGTACAGCCCGATCCTGCTCGCATGACAGGCTACGGGCTTTCATTCGATGAGGTGATCGATGCGCTGGAAGCCGCCAACCTTGCCGAAGGCGCGAATTTCGTCGAGCGATCAGGAGAAGCCCTGCTGGCTCGTGTCGATGCACGGCTCGGCAGTGTCCAGGACATCGAGCAAGCAGTCATATCTACACGTGGAGGCGTTCCCATTCGCGTGGGAGATGTCGCAACGGTCAGCATTGGCGGTGATCTCAGAACCGGGGCTGCATCGCTGAATGGCGACGAGGCTGTGGTTGGTACCGTCCTCATGCGGGCAGGAGAAAACAGCCGCACTGTTTCAGCCCAGGCCGCTGAGAGGCTTGACGAAGTCCGCGCCTCCCTGCCGCAAGGTGTGGTAGCCGAAATCGTCTACAATCGTTCGTCTCTCGTCGATGCAACGATCGCGACCGTCGAGAAGAATCTCGTCGAGGGTGCGCTGCTGGTCATAGCCATCCTGTTCCTTTTGCTCGGCAACATACGGGCCGCAATTATCGCCGCTCTGGTTATCCCTTTTTCGATGCTGATGGCATCGATCGGCATGAACCGGCTCGGAGTGTCAGGCAATCTGATGAGTCTGGGCGCGCTTGACTTCGGTCTGATCGTCGATGGGGCCGTGATTATCGTCGAGAATAGTGTGGCACGTCTTGCGGCCAGACAGGAGCATGAGGGCCGGCTCCTGACACTTGGCGAACGGCTGACGGAAACGCGGCTTGCCGCGCAGGAGATGATCAAGCCGACTGTCTATGGTCAGGCGATTATCCTTCTGGTGTTCGCACCGTTGCTGACCTTCACCGGAGTCGAGGGCAAGACGTTCTCGCCGATGGCCATCACGGTCATGCTGGCGCTCGCGTCGGCATTCGTACTCTCGCTGACTTTCGTCCCGGCGATGATCGCGATCCTGCTGAACAAAAAACTGACGGAGAAGGAAGTCAAACCGATCCGGATCGCCAAGGAACGCTATGGGCCTCTTGTCCGCAAAGCCATCGCCCGCCCTTGGCCGGTGATCGGGGCCGGTGCCGGCATTTTTGCCGTTGCTGCTCTGGTGTTCAGTTTCCTTGGCAGCGAGTTTACACCGCAGCTCGACGAGCGCGATATCGCGGTGCAATCATTGCGAATCCCTTCCACATCTCTCGAGCGGTCTCTGGCGATGCAGCGGCGAGTAGAAGATCGATTGGAGGAATTTCCGCAAGTGCAGCTTGTATTCTCACGTACCGGTACTGCGGAAGTGGCCAGCGACCCGATGCCGCCCAACGCCTCCGATGCGTATGTGATCCTGAAGCCGCGCGATGAATGGCCTGACCCGGATCTTTCGAAAGATGATCTGGTGGCAGAAATGGAGAGTGCTCTGGGAGGCCTGGTTGGCAATCTCTATGAGTTCAGCCAACCAATCGAACTTCGCTTCAACGAACTGATCGCTGGCGTGCGCGGCGATGTCGCGGTCAAGATCTACGGCGACGACCTGACCGCCATGACCTCGGCAGCGAACGAGGTCGCCGGGATTTTGCGCGAGGTCGAGGGAGCTGCGGATGTTAAAGTCCAGCAGGTCACCGGTTTCCCAACGCTTGATATTGCCTTCGATCGTCCAACGATCGCTCGATATGGGCTGAAGGTCGAAGACGTCGCTCAATCCGTCGCAATTGCTTTGGGCGGGCGGCCTGCCGGGCTGGTCTTTGAAGGCGATCGAAGGTTCGAGGTCGTCGTTCGGCTTTCGGATGCGACACGCGATGATTTCGATCAGCTTGGTGCATTGCCGGTGCTGCTTCCGAACGGAGCGACCATACCGCTGCGCTCGGTCGCCGAATTCCGGGTTGTGGATGGCCTTGCCGAAGTCCGCCGTGAACAGGGACGCAGGCTGGTGATCGTTTCCTCCAATGTGCGCGAGCGCGATCTTGGCTCCTTCGTTGAGGAAGCGAGGGCGAATGTCGAGGCGCAGGTCGAATTGCCCGCTGCAGCCTTCATCGAGTGGGGCGGCCAGTACCAGAACCTTCAGGCTGCGCAGGAACGGTTGCAGATCGTTATCCCGATCGCTTTCGCGGTTATACTCCTGTTGCTCTATATGGCAGTCGGAGGCTGGGTTCCCGCTCTGGCTGTTTTCAGCGCGATCCCGCTCGCCCTCGCTGGCGGCATCTTCTCGCTGGCTCTGCGCGGAATGCCGTTTTCGGTTTCGGCGGCAGTCGGGTTCATCGCCCTCTCGGGCGTGGCGACCCTCAACGGTCTCGTGATGGTGACTGCAATACGCCAGCGTCTGGACAAGGGGATGGCGCTCGATGAGGCCATCGTGGAAGGCGGACTGGCGCGCTTGCGTCCAGTATTGATGACGGCTCTGGTCGCGTCGCTCGGGTTTGTCCCCATGGCGATCGCGACCGGCACTGGAGCGGAGGTTCAACGGCCTCTGGCAACGGTGGTCATTGGCGGTCTGATCACCGCCACTGCGCTCACCTTGTTCGTCCTTCCCGCGATCCTAAAGCTCGTCTTCGCCACCAGAAAGGATGACCGGACGTGGCGTCAACGCTGGTGGGACCGCCTGCGCCGCAACGTCACTCCCGAGGAACGGCAAGAGCTGCAAGAGGTTACGTGAATGGAGAGTATCAATGATTACTAGCCAGCTCAGAGTGACCCTTGCCGGCGCCCTGATACTTTCAAGTGTTCCAGCATCGGCGCAGGATCAGAGCACGCTTGTTCCGATCGCCGGTGTCTGGAGCCTTGGTGAAACGCGGTCTTGTGATAGCGGACCGGCCTGGGTGTTTTTCGCAGATGGCTATTATGCCGAAGTGCAGCTTCCGGACGGTGCCCCCGCCGCCGTCGGAATTTGGCGAGACGAGGGCGATGCCATCGCTTACACCCACGCGCACATGCCATTTGAAGGTCATGAACGGCCGATGCGGGTTCGTCATCTTACCATCGAAGAGCGCACCGCCGAAAAACTTACAACCCGCAACTATCGCGGTGTCACGCGCACGTTTCACCGCTGTCCAGCGAATTCGCTGAAAGTGCCGGCAGGTCAGGACGCACATTGACGCTTTCTTTACGCAATATGCGGGCTTCGCTAGTCCCTATTCGGGTTTCGCGAACCTGCAAGCTTACGGGTCTGCGGCACCGGGAGCGGTCAATTTCCAATGGGATGCAATAGGCAATGACACGAACCATCGAACTCGAAGTCTCACCGCTCCTTCCCGACATCCCCAGCGAAACCGACCATTGCATCGCTCGCTTGCAGTCTTTGCTCAACTCGCGGATCGGCGTGCACGAAGTCACGATATTGCCCGGCGAGAAAGATGCATCCGCCCGACTAGCGATATCATACGATGCCGATCGCCTGACTGTCCCCCGCATCAAGGAGTTGGCCCATGTGGCCGGAGCGGAAATCTCCGAACGCTACGGACACGTTGTCTGGCAAGCCGATGGCATCAATTCCACCCGCCGTGCCCAAACGGTCGCGGACCTGCTGGCGAGCAAACCCGGTATCCTCGAAGCAAATGCTGATGCGAGCGGGAGGTTCATCGCCGAATACGACCGTCAGCTAACCGATGAGCCTAGGATTGCGGGCGAGCTCAAGAACCTCGGCGTGTCGGTTCTGGCGGGCGATGTCGTCAGGAACGCCGAGCACTCTTCCAAAGACCATAGTCACGATGATGAAGATCATGCCGGACACAGTCATGGCGGAATCTTCGGCGCGAACACCGAACTCTATTTCTCGCTCGCCTCGGGCGCATTTCTCGCGACCGGGTTCGGGATTGAGAAACTATGGTCTGGGCATCCCGGATGGCTGCCATTCGCGTGCTATCTCGCAGCGTATTTCTTTGGCGGATTCTTTACCGTCCGAGAGGCGTGGGACAATCTGCGCCTCCGCCGGTTCGAAATCGACAGCCTCATGCTTGTCGCTGCTGCGGGCGCCGCCTTTCTTGGGGAATGGGCCGAAGGCGCGCTTCTGCTGTTCCTGTTCAGTTTCGGCCACGCGCTCGAACACTACGCGATGGGCCGCGCCAAGAGGGCGATCGAGGCGCTCGCCGAGCTCGCGCCGGAAACGGCACGAGTAAAGCGCGGAACTGACGTCGTTGAGGTTCCGGTCGAGAAGCTTGCGATTGGCGACGTGGTCATAGTGCGTCCGAATGAACGCCTTCCGGCCGATGGTTTCATCCTGGACGGCGTCAGTGCCATCAATCAGGCTCCGGTGACCGGTGAAAGCGTGCCGGTCGACAAGAGCGCGGTTTCGAATATCGCTTCTGCGCGCGCCAATCCTGACAATCTTGCGGATGACAATCGCGTCTTTGCAGGGACGATCAACGGATCGGGCGCGCTCGAAGTGGAAGTGACCCGGCGATCGAGCGATACGACGCTCGCCAAGGTCGTCCAAATGGTGAGCGAAGCCGAGGCTCAGCAATCTCCTACCCAGCGTTTCACGCAGCGCTTTGAGCGAATTTTTGTGCCCGCCGTGCTCGCTCTGGCCGGCCTGCTCCTTTTCGCCTGGGTTGTCATCGACGAGCCGTTCCGCGACAGTTTTTACCGGGCGATGGCGGTGCTTGTGGCTGCCAGCCCCTGCGCTTTGGCGATCGCCACCCCGAGCGCGGTCTTGTCCGGAGTAGCCAGAGCAGCACGCAGCGGTATTCTGGTAAAAGGCGGAGCGCCGCTCGAAGATCTTGGTGCGCTAAAGGCCATCGCGTTCGACAAGACGGGTACGCTTACAAAAGGTGAGCCCCGGATTACCGATGTTGTGGCAGCGCCCGGCGTAGCGGAACGAGAGTTGCTTGCGATTGCGTCCGCCGCCGAAAGCCTGAGCGATCATCCTCTGGCACAGGCGATCGTCAAGGATGGCCGCGAGCAGATCGGCGATGAGACACTACCCAAAGCGCGCGATCTTGAAAGCTTCACAGGCAAGGGCATCACCGCAATTGTTGGCGGGGAGCGGGTGTGGATCGGCAAGCTCGAAATGTTTGGCCAAGACGGCGTTCCTTCGCTCAGTGAGGGCCTGTCGGGAGAAATCGAGGCCATGCGCGAGCGTGGGCGGACAACAATGGGCGTTCGTTCGGAAACGCGCGATCTTGGAGCGATCGGTTTGCTCGACACGCCGCGGGCGGCAGCAAAGGCGACGCTCGAAGCGCTGCGCGGCCTCGGGATCACCCGAATGATCATGATCTCGGGCGACGATCAAAGAGTGGCCGATGCGGTTGGAAAGGATGTCGGCCTCGATGAGGCCTGGGGTAATCTCATGCCCGACGACAAGGTCGAGGCCATCCGCAAGCTTGCCGGTCAGGACAAGGTTGCGATGGTCGGAGACGGGGTTAACGATGCTCCTGCCATGGCGAATGCCACTGTCGGGATAGCAATGGGCGCTGCAGGCTCGGACGTTGCATTGGAAACAGCCGATGTCGCCCTTATGGCTGATGATCTTGCCCGGCTGCCTTTCGCCGTCGATCTGAGCCGGCAGACCCGCTCGATCATCCGGCAGAACATGATCGTCAGTCTCGGAATTGTCGCTGTGCTTATTCCGGCGACTATTTTCGGTCTCGGGATAGGCCCCGCTGTCGCGGTTCATGAAGGTTCGACATTGATCGTGGTCGCCAACGCGCTCCGGCTTCTGGCGTATAAAGAGAAGAGCGGTGCAAAGGCGATAATGGAGACGCAAGCATGAGCGGCGATGATAACTTCAATCTGGATACGTCTGACAAGCGCCGCACATTATGGATCGTCTTATGGCTTAACGTTGCGATTGCGGTCGGGTTTTTCGTCATGGGCTACTTTGGCGACTCGAATGCGCTGCTGGCCAACGGACTCGACAATTCGTCGGACGCGCTTGTCTACGCTCTCAGTCTCCTTGCGCTGAGTCGACCGCGCTCCTGGAAGCGAGGCGCAGCGCGCTTTTCTGGCGTCATGCTTTTGATCTTTGCCGGCGGAGTGATTGCTGATGCCGTCAGGCGGTTTGTTGAAGGTTCTGAGCCGGGTGGCATCCTGATGATCGCGATGGCTGCCGTCGCGGGCATAGTGAACCTCTATTGCCTTCGCCTGTTGCAAAAGATGCAGAACAAGGACGTCAACATGCGGGCCGCCACCACATTCAGCTTCAATGACTTCATTTCGAACGGCGGGATTATCATCGCTGGCGTCATCGTTATGATCACAGGCGCGAACTGGCCGGACCTTGTGGTCGGCATCGCTGTGGCTGGCATAGCTCTTTACGGCGGGATCGATATCCTGCGCGACGCGCACAGTGACAAGCACGACGAAGCGGGAACGGTTCATGGCGAAACACGGGAATGAGCCTCGTCCACGAGATATTTGTAACTGAGGATTTGTCGGCGATCCTGACCTTGGCGATGCTGGCAAGCCTCGGCCTGGGTGCTGGCGTTGTCTGGGAAGAAAAGCACGGGCCTACCCCGAACGAAAATGGGTTCGCGGCGGCCGTCCACTCTGGCGCCCTTGCCGCACTTGCGCTTGTTTTGACCGGTCCTGCAGTTGGACAAGCAAGGGGTGACTTCATAGACGCAGCCCTGCTCCCCGCTGGCGGGACTCTCTATCTTCTGGCGGTGCTGATCGGAGGCTGGGCTTCGCATCGCGACTCAGTTGGAACCCTGTCCGACGCCGTGGGAAGACGCGGGCCGAAGATGACCATTGCGCTTCAAGGCGGTATTGCGCTGGGGTTTGGTGGCATCGCTCTGGGTGCAGCAGCAGCCGTGTCTGTCTTCGCCGGTTTCGCAGCAACACTAGGGGTTGGAATCACCTTTTTCCTGGTGGGGCGAAAGACAACAGCCGGATTTCGCGACAGCGCGATGAAACGCATGGATCGTCTGGCGATCCATGTTTTTCTGTCACTCGCCTTTGTTGCCGCAGCGGTAGCCGGGTTTTGGCTTCTCCACGGCATGAGCGAAACAACCGACGCGCGGTTGGCAATTCTACTCGCAGGATACTTTCTTATCTGGTCGGTTCATTTTTTGCTGCAAATCCCGGGCAGACTGGGAGGTTTGAATTTGGCAGCACTCGCGGCCTTCATCTCCGGGCTTGCGATGTTCGGAATGATTGCAGTCGGATTTAACGCCGCGATCGGAGCAATCGATAATTCCGATGCGATCCTTCAGCATCCGGATACCGCCGGCAACGAAATCGTAAATAGCGGAGAGAAGTGATGGCGCACTCGCACGATCATACTGGCCACAGTCACGGCGAGGAAAACCTTAGCGATCGTCAGCTGATCCTCGCGGTCGCGATCAATGTCCTCCTGACCCTTGCCCAGATCGTCGGCGGCATCCTTTCGGGGTCACTGGCGCTTATCGCGGATGCATTGCACAACTTCAGCGATGCGGCCTCTCTTGGTCTTGCATGGTTTGCGCGGCGCATAGGCCGGCGGCCGGCGGACAAGCTGATGACCTTCGGCTACGCCCAGGGAGAAGTCGTCGCCGCGCTCATCAATCTGACGACCTTGCTGATCATCGGATTCTATCTGATCGTTGAGGCGATCAACCGTTTCGCCGCGCCGCAGCCGGTCGAAGGCTGGACCGTGATCTGGGTTGCCGGGATCGCACTTGTCATCGATCTCGTCACCGCATTCATTGTCTATCGCGGCGCGCATGACAGCATTAACATGAAGGCTGCCTTCCTGCATAATGTTTCGGACGCGCTGGCCTCGATCGGTGTGATCGTCGCCGGAGTGCTAATCATTCTATACGATCTCGTCGTCGCCGATCTCATCATCACTCTCATCATCGCGGCCTATGTCATCTGGCAGGGCGCGACGCTCCTACCGCGAACCGTTCGTCTGCTGATGGGAGCAGTGCCGGACGAGGTGGAATTTGATCAGATGGTTGAAAACCTGCGCGCGCTTGGCGGCGTGCAGGATATTCACCACGTCCATGTCTGGAATCTGGGAGAACATCACCGGGCGCTCGAAGCCCATCTCACTCTTGTTGATTACTCCCAAACAGCATTCGAGGGAGTCAAGCGACGCGCGCGGGCGATGCTGGAAAAGGATTTCGGCATCGCACATGCCACTTTCGAGCCCTGCCTCGCTACGGACTGCGATGATGCGCTGATCCCTGCCCACCCGGCACCCAACAACGGGAAAGACACGGCCGGTGATTAAGCTTTCGCTGGCCTGTTCCTGCCCGACCGTTCGCAGACCCTGAGCCCTCATCGCGCGCCGGTCACGGACGGTATTGCTGTCCCCCGTCAGCACCTATGGCACAGATTTGAGGTTGTGATTTAAGGAGGATTTGGGCTTCGTCGTAGTGACGAAGGAACGAAGATGAAGCCCAAATCCTCCAATGCAAAATCGCCTGCCGAGCGGGTGGTCAAGGACATACGCCGCAAGACCCGTCGACACTTCTCTGCCGAAGACAAGATCCGGATCGTTCTTGACGGTTTGCGCGGGGATGACTCCATTGCCGAGTTATGCCGCCGCGAAGGCATTGCCCAGAGCCTGTACTATACCTGGTCCAAGGAGTTCATGGAGGCCGGCAAACGCCGCCTGGCTGGCGATACAGCCCGTGCCGCGACCACGGACGAGGTGAAGGATTTGCGCCGTGAGGCGCGCGATCTGAAGGAATGTGTGGCCGACCTGACGCTGGAGAACCGTCTGCTCAAAAAAAGCATGATCGCGGATGGGGGAGACGACGAATGAGGTACCCCGCATCCGAAAAGCTGGAGATTATCCGGATCGTCGAGCAGTCGCACCTGCCCACCAAACGGACGCTGGACCAGCTCGGCATTGCTCGACGGACCTTTTACCGCTGGTATGATCGTTACCTCGAAGGCGGGCCGGAGGCACTGGCAGACCGGCCCTCTGCGCCAAGCCGGGTGTGGAACCGCATCGGTGAGGACATCCAGCAGCAGATCGTCGAGATGGCGCTGGAACAGACCGAGCTGTCCCCTCGCGAACTGGCGGTGCGCTTCACCGACAAGCGGTGCTACTTCGTGTCCGAAGCCACGGTTTACCGTCTGCTCAAGGCCCATGATCTGATCACCAGCCCGGCCTACACGGTGATCAAGGCAGCCGAGGCGTTCCACACAAAGACCACGCGGCCGAACGAGATGTGGCAGACCGACTTTACCTACTTCAAGGTCATCGGGTGGGGCTGGATGTATCTGTCGACCGTGCTCGACGACTTCTCGCGCTACATCATCGCCTGGCGGCTGTGCGCCACCATGTGCGCCAGCGACGTTACCGACACGCTCGACATGGCGCTGGAAGCTTCAGGCTGCGACCATGCCAATGTGCTGCACAGGCCGCGCCTGCTCAGCGACAATGGCCCGAGCTACATCGCGGGCGAGCTGGCCGAATACATCGAGGCCAACAAGATGAGCCACGTGCGCGGCGCGCCCTTCCACCCGCAGACCCAGGGCAAGATCGAACGCTGGCACCAGACCTTGAAGAACCGTGTGCTGCTGGAGAACTACTTCCTGCCCGGCGATCTCGAACAGCAGATCGCGGCGTTCGTCGAGCACTACAACCACCGGCGCTATCACGAGAGCCTCGACAACGTGACGCCTGCCGATGCCTACTTCGGCAGGGCTCCTGCTATCGTGAAGCGACGAGAAAGGATCAAGCGAAAGACACTCGAACATCGGCGCTTGCAACACCGCAAGCTCGCCGCCTAAACATCAATCCCAGACGAGGCCCACACTCCGTAAGCCTACGCCGCAAGTTGTGCCAAATGTTCTGACGACGGACAGTTACGCAAACGCCCACGGTCGAAAATGCCCTTTCGATCATCGCTGAGACGTCGCGAGTTGTCGGCAAAGCCTATTTCCCGGTTGTGGTTGAGGGATTGGCAAAGGCCTTGAATGTCCGGTGGGCGTTTGTTTGCCACTTCGATCCGGCAACCCCTCATCAAGCCTCTACCGTAGCTTTCTGGGATCGCGGTCCGGCCGAGAACTTCGTATACGAGCTGCTTAACACACCATGCGCTGACGTCGCCTCTCAAGGTGTCTGCTGTTATGCAGACGATATTACAAAGCTCTATCCTTTCGACGAGATGCTCGCCGAAATTGGCGCCAAGAGCTATGCGGGTACCGCCCTCAGATCTTTAGATGGTCGCGTCTTAGGCTTGGTCGCCGTAATGGACGACAAACCGTTTTCCGATCCTGAAATAGTCTCTGAGATAGTCGAGCTTTTTTCAGCGAGGGCGGCTGCCGAGCTAGAACGCTTAGCCAGCGCATCGTTGAATGAGCGGCTTGGCAAGATAGTCGAAGCGTCAGTTAGCGAAGCTTACGTCTTCGACAGCCGCTCCTTTCGGTTTGAACTCGTGAACCGAGGTGCTCGTGAAAATCTCGGCTTCACTATGGAGGAGCTCCGGGAGCTTACGCCATGGGATCTCAAACCCGAGTATTCGAAAGAGGATTTTCTCGCTTTTGTAGAGCCACTGCTCAGAGGTGAGGTTGAAGTTCTTCGGTTCGAAACCGTGCACATGAGAAAAGATGGGTCAACCTATCCCGTATCTGTGCAGCTCCAGTATTTCCCTGATGTAGGGGGTGTGTTTTTTGCCTCCATCACTGACGAGACAGAGCGGCGGGCGAGAGAAGAGCGCGAGAAATTGATCCTCAACGAGATGAACCATCGTGCGAAGAACGTTTTGGCGGTCGTTCAGGTTCTGGCCCGGCAAACCGCAAAACAGAATCCAGAGGACTACGTAGCGCAACTCGAGGCCAGGATCGCGGGCCTTTCAGCAAGCCACAACGTGCTCGTGCAAAGCTCGTGGCAGGATGTGCCCTTCGAGGAATTGATCAGGTCCCAATTGGGCCATTTCGCGCACTTGCTCGGAAATCGAATCACAGTTTCCGGCCCACCCACGAGGATTAAAGCGACAGCGGCACAAGGTTTCGGCTTAGCCTTGCACGAACTCGCGACCAATGCTGCGAAGTACGGCGCGCTTTCGACTAAGTCTGGATGCGTCGCGATTGCTTGGGATGAAGTCGACGTGGCTGAGGGACGATGTCTCAAGTTGACATGGACTGAAACTGGAGGGCCCGAAGTAGTCGCTCCGTCGAGAACGGGCTTCGGTTCATATATGATCGAAAAAAGTCTGGCCTCGCAGTTCGGATGCAAGGTCGATTTGAAGTTCGATCCAAAGGGTCTGCAGTGCCAATTCGTGGCTCCCAGGGAGCGCGTGATTTCTGAGTAATGCGACTTGGAAAGGTGGTCGGGTTTGACCATACTTCGAGGTATTGTCGTTCTACGTGACAGTGCCATCGAACGGCAGCAAGCCACCCATCTGAAGTCGCTTTCACAGAGTTACAGATGTGCCAGGAGCAGACGGGCGGCTAACGACCCGATAGCGGAGTTTAGAACCCGGCTGAAGTTTCTGGCAATGCGGTATGGCAAAACGCTTGCCTAGATTCACAAGCAAAAATATTTTGCGATTTCGTGAGGCTTTTTAGGAACTTTGCCAAGTCAGAGCGCTTAAGGATGCACAATGACTGTTCCTGAGTGGAAATTGGAAGATGCCGCGGACAAGGCCGATTCTTACCAGTTCAAAAATACCAACCCGAAACTCGTTTTCCTGTTAGCACTCGCTGCAGGCTTACTCGCAGTAGCGATAATCTTTTTCGCCTATGTTATCGTCAGTCTGTCGATCGATGTAGGCCTTATTCCGCAGCCCCCGCGCCTCCGCGGTCTCGTCGATTAATTCTTACCGGATCGGCAACAAATCCACGATCAGATAAGCGCAATGGCGAAGTACGCCTTGGCAGCAAAAATACCAAAGGTGAATGCGATGTCGCCGAGGCGGTCATAAATGTCGATTGCCATGGGCTGTTCTCCGTCACGGTCCAGCGGTCTTGCCGGAAGGACCTTGAAGAACACCTTCGGCACATCCTTACCGCGTTATTTACTTCTTGCCGCCTATGGATCGCATGAACATGGCTGAAGTTACCCCTAACACGTTCGAAACGGTCTCTCCGGACGACGTCAAAACGCCGACTTACAAGGGCCCCGATCGGCGTGCTTTCGGCCTTCGCCAAGAGATTTCCTATTGGCGCAAACGCGCCGTTCGCAGGAACTTCATCTTCATTGCATCGCTGGCTTTCGCCACCGCATGGATGCTTTTCAGCATCTGGTTATCAGTCCCGTGGTTAAGCGATCTGGGCGAACTGACCCATCCAGCGATCGCGATTACTGTCTTGACCTTTATCGCCTACGTCCCGGGCTTTATGAACGCCTTCCTGCTGTCGACATTGGCGCTGCGTCCTTCGCAACTGAAACAAGAGCCAGAGCACTGGCCTGGCCTTACCGTTCTTGTCGCTGCGTACCAGGAAGAGCAGCTTATCGCGCAAACGCTCGAGAACCTCAGCGCACTGACCTACCCGGGGAAGGTGGAGGTGATCGTAATCGATGATGGGTCGAAGGACGACACCTTCCGCGTAGCCGAACTCTGTAAGCCTCACTTCGCCGCGAACCCGAATTACTCGCTGCGGGTCGAGCGAATGAAGCGCAACAGCGGGAAGGCTAAGGCCCTCAACCATGGGCTCGCAATGGCCGCCCACGAGCTAATCGTCACCATCGACGCCGATACGTTGCTAGAGCCAGGAAGCCTTCGATCAATGGTCGCTCACCTGTACGCCGCGCCGCCTAAAACTGCGGCGATTGCAGGTGCGATCCTACTCGCGAATCCGATGGAGAGTTGGGCGACCCGCGCGCAGCAATGGGACTATTTTCATGGCATCTCCGCAGTCAAGCGCATGCAGGGCAACTTCAACGGCACACTGGTGGCACAGGGCGCATTCTCGCTTTACCGCCGCGAAGCGCTGGAGCAAGCTGGCGGCTGGCCTGATACGGTAGGGGAAGATATTGTCCTGACGTGGTCCTTCCTGCGCCGCGGTTACATCGTGCGTCATGCCGAAGACGCCGTGGCGTGGACCCACGCGCCCGAAAGTTGGGGCGCGCTTTCCCGGCAACGTAAGCGCTGGGCGCGCGGCATGATTGAGGCGCTGGCAATCCACAAGAGCCTGCTTTCGAAGCTTCGGCTATCGACGATGTTTATCTATTGGAACCTGATGTTCATTAGCATCGACCTTGCCTTCACGCTGGCCTTCATTCCTGGCTTGCTGTTGGCGGTTTTCGGCATTTATTGGCTCGCAGGTCCGATCACTCTGCTTGTGCTTCCGCTGGCCGCGCTGTGGAATATTGTGATCTTCCGCATCCAGATGCGCATGCTGAGACGGAACAAAATCAAGATGAAGAAAAGCGTGGCAGGCTTCGTGCTTTTCGCCTTCGTTTACCCCTTTATCATGCAACCCGTATCTGTCTGGGGCTACGCCGCAGAACTATTCGGGCGAAAGAAGGAGTGGCATTGATGCGCCGCCTTATAAACCTATTCAGCCTTGCAATCGCTTTAGTGACCACGCCGGTCGTTGCTCAGAGCACCGAGGGGTCTGGCCCAGCCATCGGCACCGAAGTTTTCGTTTCCACCGACAGCGACGAAACCACCGTTTGGCGGGTCGCAGGCAATTTCGACCTCCGGAATGCGCCAGATGGTTCGCGCATAGGCGTGCGCGTAGAAAAAGCGTGGTACGATCCGCTGGGGCTGGGCGCGCACGAGCGCGAGCGTATATTCCTGCAGGCTGCCGACGGATCGGGCAATGTGAATTGGTCCGTGAGCGTCGGCACCGATGGCGACACGCTCATCGGTTCGGCTTCGATCAACGACAACAAAACTTTTCGCAAAGAAGCATTCATCGAGCGTGATATCGTGGAAACGCCAATTGGCCTTGAGCAAGGTCTCTATTCTACCTTTGCGGGGGCGGCAATCGACCTGCCGGCGGACGAGAAGAACGTCTTCACGCTACTGGCAGGCGTTCAGGAATTCACGGGCGACAACGTCCGGCTGCATTTGCGTGGCAATTTCGTACATGTACTGGATAGCGATGCTGGCCTCAGTGCCCAACTACGCACGCGCTATTTCCACAGCACGGTGCCCGAGGAGTACGACTATTTCTCGCCAGAGGATTATGGACAGATCCTGCCGATCCTCCAAATGCGCCGCTTCGTTGATGGCTGGCAGCTGTTAGCCGTTGGCGGCATCGGCATCCAGCGCAGCACCGGTACCGACTGGAAACAGGCCAATTACGCCGAAGCTCGCGTGATCAGTCCGACCCAAGGCAACTGGTTTGTATCCGGCGAGGCGATCTATTCTCAGACGCCAGGTACCAACACCGTCGTGGGTTCGGGATACGATTACTTTCAAGCACGCATCGGGCTTACGCATCGCTTTTGATCCGTCCCGGCTCTTGGGATCTCGGTTGCAATTTGACGGATCGCATTCGGAAATATCTGCCAAATCGCAGGGGCTTTCAGCTCAGCGGCTATGACCGCTGACCACCCATACTCGGACATTGGCGGTGCTCATTACCGGAGCAAAGCTGCCGGTCTGCTTTCAGGCATACGCAGGGAAAGCCTGAACGTCCGAAATGGGGGCGCAAAGCGGAAGTCATGAGATCGGCTGGCGCCAAATTGCCGGGCCTTGGCAACTGGCCCCGATCAAACGACAGCCGGAGTCAGGGTCTGTGCTACGTCACTGGAGGTGGAACTCGACTGATGATGATCGACGATGCCTCCAGCTTCGCCTTCGCTAAATCGTGCGACAACTGCATCCGAAGCAACGCTGCTGCCGAAATCCCAAATGCCTTTTCGAAGCGCATTGCCATGAGAGGAGTGAGACGAGCATTACCATCCAACATTCGGGTCAGAGCTGACCTAGTAACCTGTAGGTGATCAGCGGCACTCGGTACCGTCATCCCATAGGATTTGATTAAATGTTCGCGCAGCCATGGCCCAGGATGGATCGCAAAGCTCTCGTGCAATTCTACCGCCATGAAAAAAGCCCTTCTATCGATATCCGCGATCCTTGGCCCGTCTGACCGCGTGCTGTCTGGCGCAAGCTCAGTTGCGTTAGCGTTCTTCTCCGAGCAGGTATCGGGTGTTGAGGGCCTCGGCGACCGCACCTTCGACGATTTCGTCGAGCGGAGTGACGATCGCGGATGTGTGAATGCATCTTCCATCGGCAAAGCGGTTCTTGCGGTCGCTGGATACGATCCCGACTAGAAGGGGCGTGCCGGGATAGTCGGGCAGCGGTAAAATGATCCAATCATGCAAGACGGCATCGTACCCTTGTCCTGATGCTGCTGGCGTATTGGGAAGTGAAGTCTTCATTGCACACGCTCACGCGACAGGGCGAGGGTGGTAGGCGGCGAGCATGTAAATGGCCTAATCATCTGTAGCGTTCGCTCAGCAAGTACCGAGCGACATCTTCCAGGTCCTTGCGCTTTCCGCTCGTCATCAGAGACATCGCGCACCTGCCTCCAAATAGCGGAGCTCGATTGGGCGCGCGCACCCAGCCTTTCGATCGATCATGGTTGAGCAGGATCACAAGCGATGCGTAGATTGAGAGGACACAGCCGATGCCTTCCAGTACATCCTTGGTTAGCGACACGTTATCGCCGGCTCGAAGACGCTCCATCCAGTCCTGCAGGACCTTTTCGTCGCCGACCCCGAGGAGGTGGCATTGCTCTGAAGCGGTCATGTCCCAATGCGCTGCGATATTACCGAAGGCATGAAGGCAAGCGCTATCTCTTTTCGTACTTTCCGATCCGACCGAGGGCGTGCCCATCAGATGTAAACCCCGGACTCGATTGCACCGATCATATCGATCACGAACTCAAGACCTTCGTCCGACTGCTCCGCACGTTCGATAGGTGTTTGGCCATCCAGCCAGGGATGGGACTTGTTCATGAATAGAAGCGTGGAGATCAGGTCGCCGGCATATAGACGAGTGGCGGCTTCGATAGCTGCTTGAGTTGAGCGGGCGCCGATGCCCCCGACGACCTGTACTCCGTTCTGAAGCATCTTTCGCGCTTCTGATGTGCGGCCACTTTCAAGAAGTACCGCCAGATTCAGCTCATTTTGCATGGCATGCTCCAATTAAGAGCCGCAGGAGCAGTCTTTCCGAGACTACTGTCTCGATCAAGGTTTACGGAGAGGTAATAGAAGTAGCCTCCGGCATTGTGCGCTCAGGAATTCAATCATCACGTCGCGCCAATACCGCTAAGGGGCTCCATTCAAGATCCTGAGGTCGGTCACGAATAGTTATTCCGGCAGGCAGATGGAGTTGAACCTTGGAACTCCCGCGGGTTCTTCCCACCTCTTCCCAGTCCGTAGAGATTGTTGTGACGAACCCGTCCGGGTCGACAATTTGGCAACGTTCCTTGCCTCTCCATCCAAGGAAAGAGACAGAAACATCGCTAAGCGTGTCGAGACCTTCTGCCTGCAGAAGATCGCTCAATGCGAGAGAGAGTTTTTCCAACTCGTCGACAGCGAAAAAGCCATTAAAAGAAAAATACATGCCAGTCCTCCATCTGATTGGGGCGGACCGGCAGAGCCGGGTGTTCGTAACCTGAGCTCTCGCCAAGGCGCCGCCGCCTTTAGGCGGAGCCTTGGACATGCGCGACGGCCACCCGGCCACAGATATGTGACCGGCCGAGAACTCTGGGGTTACGACGCCCCACCGCTGGGACTCACCAGCGATGTCTGATGCGTCGCAGAACATTTGGGGCGATGCAAGGGCCTTCCCGAATCTTCCTGTAAGGGGAAATATCGCCGAAAAACCTTCGTTTTCGTCCCATTTCGTGCCATTTGGTCAAACCATTGAGGCCAAACAATAATGTGCAGGAATCGCCGTTAATTCTGGCCAAGAATGCCCTACAAACCGAACGATCTATTCACCTATCGATCCGCGACATCGACCTAATTCCGAGCGCGCTCAAATTCGCGCTATTAGCCCATTATTGGAGATATCACGATAAAGAACGTTATCGTGAGTTTGGTCGTTATCGTAGTATTTGATTTGTTCCAATGCTCGTTCGCCAGGAAGGGGAGGGCAGGGCCACTCCATTTGAGGGAATGAGCCAATGCTAAGGTTTGATTTTCTTGGGAGAGCTCATTGGCGGCACCGCTTTCAATCTGGTGAGTGCATCAAGGGAGTCCTGATGCCGTTCGAAGAAAGCGAGCCAGGCCTTCAGTGCGCCTATTTCGCCGACCGCCGCGTACATTGCTTTGTGCGAAGCCACTAAGAGTTGCAGGTCCGCTTCCAAGGAGGCAATCTTCTGTGCCTGTGTTTCAATCTTTGCAGCCAGCGTGTTCTTGGAATCTTTTAATTTTGCTGCAGCAAGCCGTATGTTCTTTTGGCCTTCTTTAGCCTCTATGTATAGTTCACGGATGGCAGGGGGTCTCGTGATATCCGTGGGATGGCGAAACAATCTGGGCAAGCGGGCGATGATGTTCCGGGTGGTTATGTTCTCGTCCTCGAGGAGCATTTTCTCCAGCACCGCTCCAAGCTTTTCCAGATCCTGATCCGATAATGACACGTACAACCCTTACTGCTGTGACCGGATCGCAGTATCTATCACCGTTGCTGGGCGGTCTATCGGCCTGGCGAGATCATGGCCATTCGGGAACACTTGACTGCCGGGCTTCGCGGCAATTGCCAGTTTTAGATTCTCAATGACCGTAGATGCATGAGATATCTGATTCCTGATGCCCGGACTGTCACCGGGCCGGCGCTGGGCCTCAAAGAGGTGCTGCTCCATCCGATCGAGCAGTTGATTAAGATTCTGCTCTTCTACAGGATTTTCGGTTCTGGTGAGATTTCTGCAACCGTTGAAGCATTCGAGGTGCTTCGGACAAGGATCAACCGTGAAGCTCGAAAGGCAAAATCCATACGGAGTAGCGTGGAAACCATCCGCCTCTGCAGCAAGGTATCGAAAGGCCTGTGCGTCACCTGACTCACGCTGAATCTCGAGAAATTCTTCTACAATGGGGCCTCGCATCCTTCTAGTCAGCATCAATTTAGCGGTGTCGTGAAGTCTCTCCGGAAGCCCGGATGCTTCCGGGGGAAGTTCAAGCTCGAGGATTTGTTCGCGCAAGCTCCTGTGATCATAAGCGCCGCTTTGGGCCGTGCTCTGCCTGCCATATCGCTTTGTGATCATGGCATCGGTTATGCCTAGCCGGAATAGCTCGGTGTTCTGGAGGTGCCGAAGGCTATGGGTATTCAGGGAAAGCTTTTTGTCATCTTCCGTCTCTCCATAGCGATCAAACAGCCCGCTCTTTTTTCCGGAAAGTTGCAAGATGATGTCGTCGGCTGCTAGTCGCCCGACAGAGAAATATTTTGTGACATCAACAATCCCGCCATTCCGATCCTCAATGAGCGCACGCGAAGGCTGAAGGAACAGGAGTTGGTGTGGATAGAAGGGGTTGCCGTCTGTCGCGATAAATGGACTGGTATCAGGCAGTTTCGTGGGCATTTCCCTCTTCACAAATTCTTCAATCTCGCTCACCAGAAAATAGCAACGCCTATCAATCGGGCCAGAGATTATTTTGCCTTTCTGGTCTCTGATCGGGGGGCCGCCTTTCTGGCTTTTCCAATACTGCCGAACTGGCTTGCATGATGTGGTGCTATAGTGGGCAGCTTGCTCCGCCCTAATCGGATTTAAGAGTTCGCTATTGTGATCTTGCAGGTACGAATCCTTGAGGTCCGGGCTAATCGCTCGGTTCGAGATTTGAACAGATCCCGCAATCCGGGTGTACATCTCAGCCGCACCGACCAACGCTGTTGGCAAATATTCCGGGATCAGCCGGCCGGAAGTTGATTGAAGTTTCAAGCGCGCCCTCAATGGCGCGGTTGCCTCGCTTATCTCACCTACGAGATCCTCGATGATATCAGCAAAGTGAGGAGGGATTTCCTGATACCTCTCAACAAGACGAGACTACGCACCAGTCTGGCTACCTTGCTTTAGTGCAAAATATCGTAGCGACAGCGACTTTGAAAATCCGCCAAGTTCTCCTGCGGAGCGACCATCGACAGCGTAGTAGTCCTTCCACCGTAAGCAGTGCTCCGGGATCATAACGACTTCACCAATGCGAAGACCTGTCAGAATCTGCAGCTTGATGACGGCGAAGCGGATACGATCAGTAAACGTCCTTGGTCTCTCTGTGAAAACTATCCTTACCAGTTCCCAGAAGGCGGCCGTCTCAGGAAGCTTTTCCGCAGATTTGCGTTCATTCAGCTCGCTCCGCTTGGCGTGCACATTGTAGTTGTTTCCCTCACGTAATTTTTGACGAGAGACCCTCTCTTCCCCCGCTAGAGCGCTGGCACTCTCATATGGTTTTGCATAGGTCACCAGAGGGCAGTATTCACTCAGGTGGTTCGCATCGAATAGGACCTTAGCGACCATCGACAAGTTCATCGCGAGTTTACCCGAGGCTCCCGATAGCAACGCAACGTTGTAGGCCTGTTGGAGATCATCGGGGCGCAACTCCCATGGTGGAGTTTGACCTGCGCAAAGGGAAATCGTCCTTATTGCTCGCGCATGCGCAGAAGCATTCGAAACTTTGTTTTGCTTGATAAATAGTTCATGTGAAATGCTGGCCTGCAGAAACTCACGCCAATCCTCCGACATTAACTCGGGTGGTTCACAATTAGTCTTCGGACATTTTGAGACCTTGCGAAGCAACTCAATATCTCGACGTAGATGCCCAAAATTGGACATCCAAATTTCTCTGTCTGGAGGCAAACCGACCGCCGAATTCAGACCCCAGCGTTGAGTTTTGGCAACCTTGCCAGTCACATTGTCAAAATCGGGATTCCAACTGAGGCCCCGTCCGATAGCTGTGGATCGCGCGAGCTCTAGCCAATTAGCGTAGAATTGGTTCATGACGGCTGCTCTTTGAATTGGTCAACGAAAGCCTGGGCGATGGATATTGTTCGCTTAAGTTGCACGTAAGCGGGCGACCTCTCATCACCGAGACCAGCCTTGAAGAAATCCATCACCACCGTGCGAAGCGTATCGACAACATGCTGATGGATTTTAACGTCGCTTACCGCTAGAAACTTGCGGCACCCATAGCAGCTGAGAACCGGATTTTTTTGGCATAGCGATTGCGGTGAGTCGCACGCTCCGATCCCGGCGATCGGTGAGCCATGAGGCATTGCTCCTATCTGACGCTCTTCGGGAATGCCCATCAAAGCTCTTTTGTCGATTAATCTTGTTCGATGAATCTCTGGTAGAACCGAGTAAACTGGCGAGATTGCCAAGGCATCGTTGACAAGTTTGGCTTGGTTCGGACTTTGATCGAAATAGACGTTCCCGACTAAAACGCTATTGTGCTGCATGAAGTCAGCTAGTTCGTCCGCTGAAGCGCCCATATCAACTTGGCGCTGTGCACTTGTGTGACGAAAGTCAGTAGCGGTCCAGCGCGTACCGGTAAGAGATTGAGTTCGATCTGCGATGCACCTGGTAACTTCATCGGGGGTAAGACCAAGAAGCTTTGGGTTCGGATCTGCGGCCGTATCTTCCATGTCTCTGAGCTCAAGAAGCGATCGAACTATTTGAGCCCAATCTTGCCTTACTTTACGAGTGATATGGATGCGCTGGGAGTGTCGTTGCTTCTTGATCACAGCGGCTGTGATGTGGACCACGCCACCTTTGTGCACTCGGACATCGGCCACCTTGATACGAGCAATTGTTCCACATCGAAACGCGTGTTGATCGGCAAGAATTATCGCGGTCGCATCGATCAACCTGCGGAGGTCTACGCTATCATTGCTCGATAGCGATTTCGCGGTCTCATCAATGAAACTATAGATTGCCTTTTGGTCCGCGACGGGGATGAAGCACTCACCTGATCGGACGATTGCAAAGGGATCTTGACGAGGCGAAGGCAGGTTCGAAACCATGGAATGGTAGGGAGGCGCCCAGCTACCCACACTTTCTCGACAAAAGCAGTGAAGGACCTTTTTTAGGCAGCTTGCCTCAAACGCATGCGTGAATTCTGGCAGCAAAGCTGTTGACCAAACATCTAGAACCTTTTGCGGCGTTTGATGGGCTAAGAAGTTTACAATTTTCGGTGTGGCTTTCTCCACGAGTGCGAAAATATGGTTGAGCCAGATTTTCGCGCTGGACGGATCACCGGATTGTAGCAGATGGGCAGTAATTAATACTATGACCCCACTTTGAAATTCGGACAAAGGCGCAAGGTCATATTGAAAAATCCTCCCGTCGTCGTGAAGGATAATTTCTTTTGACGCGCTATCGAATCTAAGAATTCGGTCCTTCTCTTCAAAATCATCCCAATATTTCACTGCGCGGGGCAGTGGGGGCAGGGGAGGCTCGCTTCTGCCTTCGGGAAACGAGGCTTTGGCAAATTTGGCAGGGAGGGTACTCACGCCAGGTGCTCCAAGGTGCGGATAGCGGCGACGTAGTTGTCATAGTTGTCCTGCCTGACGGTGTCGGATTCAGTCTCGAAGTACGCCCGAGCATACCGCATGGGCATCACAGATTTTTCATTCCAGCCAAAGAAAACTCTGAGCCTTTCTATAGCTTTGGCATCGAGGTTTCCATTCGGGCAGTAACCAACAAGCCGCCGCACAGCGCAGGTGTGGCGCAGGTCATGTGGCTGGACGTTGGCTTTACCTTGCCGTTGTAAGGCTCGAACCGCATCTGCCCTGAGCTCGCCGCTCGCCATCTGGAATATCTCGTTCACTTGCCGCACAGAGAGCGGACGACCGCGTTGCGAAAGAAAGAGGAAAGGCCAATTACTAACCGGTCGGGCCTCGAGATATTCTTCGTAAGCTTCCAATAGCTCTTCGCTTATAGGTAGAATGCGACGAGCGATGGGGTTCTTGAGACTGGGTGGCGGAGACCGTGGATCAATGAGCGACTTGGGGTTTTGGTCATCTTCGAGGTCGCTGAGCACCATCCACGAAATTAGCCGTCCAGTGCTATCGTCGAACTCGGAGTTGACGGAATTCACGTAAAGAAGAAGCATCTCACTGCGACGAATTCCCGTTTGCAGCAGTGTCAGGAAAATGAGGTAGTTACGAGACCGGGTTCGTCCGCACCGAAATGGATTTCGTGCCGAGCCAGGATTAAAAATTTCATAGAGGTCCGATACGACTATGGATGGCAAAGATCTGAGGGGCGCAGGCTGTTTGTCTCGACCATCAAAAGAGAAATTACTGTAAGCAGTTTGAAGCAATCTGACTTGCCTCTTTATCTCAAGCCAGCGGTCGTCCTCTATCTTTCCAAGGTCCTCCAAGACGTACTCGATAAACGTGATGCACCAAGCCCAGCGTTTCGTCAGATCGACCTTTCGCCGAGTTGCATCGTTATTGAGCTTCTGCAGATGACTGTTGAGGCAGATTCTGATCTTTGGGAAATCCAGCGACATCAACGTGATGTCGAGACTTGTCCCATTGACTTCGTAGGCAGTGGCGTGAAGCTGGAGCAGTGCTCTGGTCGCAGCCTCCCGAGTAGACCGCGCATGAGCGGATAGGCACAACTGGATCCATCTGGTCAGCCAGAAATGAGGGATATGCCTATCATCGCATCCGACTGTCCCGCGAAGTGAGGGCGGGACCAGTGGCGAGTTCAAACGTATCTGCTTCAATGTTCAGCTCCCGAATCCTGTAGCGTTTATCGCCGCGCAAAATTCGGGAATCAATGCGAGCTAAGGACCTCAACTAGCTATAAATAATATATTTTCCTGCGATCAGGATCTTTCAGGATCTTTAATTGATTGAAATGCGGCGAATGGTGGTGCCGGTCAGATGAATGGCAGCCGGAAATATGTTGCTGGATCTTCCAGGCAATCGATCGATCTCAAAGATCGAAGTGCGCGTATTTTTCCTGTTTGGAGGATCTTTGAGGATTTCGAGGGCCGGTTTTGGGATTAGCCGCATGGATTGCGGTGAACGCGGTGATCGTCTGGCAAAGTGAGCTAAACTTGACTCGGAGAACGGACTAGATTGAAGGAATTGCTACAAGCACGAAATGGCCCGGCCTTAACATAATATATATTATCACACCAACATAGGCATCCGTCGCTTCAGCATCTCCATGTAGAGCTTATCCCCACTCCGGTAGACATTATGACCCAGAATATAGACCGCCTCCTGACGATCATGAAACGTCTGCGTGACCCGGAGCGCGGCTGCGAATGGGATACGGCCCAAAGCTTCGAAACCATCGCACCATACACGATCGAGGAAGCCTATGAGGTTGCCGATGCGATCGAGCGCAAAGACTATGAGGATCTCAAAGGTGAACTTGGCGACCTTCTTTTCCAGGTCGTCTTTCACGCTCAGATGGCCTCAGAGGACGATCATTTCGATTTCGGAGCGGTCGTCGAGACGATCTCGGACAAGATGGAGCGTCGTCACCCCCACATCTTCGGGAACGAAGGCGGCGTCATGGAAGAGACCCGATGGGAAGATCTCAAGGCTGCGGAACGCAGTGAGGCAGGATCGGACAGCGCCATGGACGGTGTCGCGAAGGCACTGCCGGCGCTGATGCGCTCGCAGAAGCTTCAAAAGCGTGCGGCTCGTCATGGCTTCGACTGGCCGGACGCCGAAGGTCCGCGCGCAAAGGTACTCGAGGAAATCGAGGAGCTAAGCGATGCATCACCCGAAGAGCGCGAAGAGGAAGCCGGCGATTTGCTATTCGCCGCTGTTAATCTCGTGCGCGCTTACGGCATCGATGCGGAACAGGCCTTGCGTGCCGCAAATGCCAAGTTCGAACGGCGGTTCCGTTCGATGGAAGACCTGGCCGGCGGAGATTTCGACACGCGTTCACTCGAAGCGCAGGAGGAGCTTTGGCAGGCGGTCAAACGCGCCGAAAAGTCCTGATCAGAGGCTTTCGAACTGGCCCAGTTCCTTGGGATTGAGCCTGACCGTGAAGCGCCTCATGGGCCCATTGGCCCCCTCCTCCAGCGCCTCTTCCTCCAGAATGTCGCCGTGAGCATGAAGCCACGCGATCCGGCGTCCGTCGCTGGCCGGTAGTTCAAACTGGCGTACCGTGGCTTGGGACGTCAGGATTTCCCCCACCCGCTCGAGGAATTGGGGCACCCCTGCCCCGCTTAGCGCCGATAGGGCGACTACGTCATCGGAAGCTTGGGCCAGCCCGCCGAGTTCTTCGGCTGTCTCTTCGTCGAGCAAATCCCACTTGTTCCACACTTCCAGAATCGGGATCGCTTCAGTTCCGTCCTCCGAACTGATCACATCTAGGTCGCGCAAAACATTGAGAACTTGTGTTTTTTGTGCGTCCGCCGAAGGGTTCGACATATCGCGCACATGGCAGATCAGGTCCGCCGCGGTCACCTCTTCCAAGGTCGCCCTGAATGCTGCCACGAGCTGTGTCGGCAAGTCCGAAATGAAGCCGACCGTGTCGGACAATATAGCCTTCTCGACCCCCGGGAGCGCGATCGCCCGCATCGTCGGGTCCAGGGTTGCAAACAGCAGGTCTTCGGCCATTACCTCGGCGCCGGTCAGCCGGTTGAAAAGCGTCGATTTGCCCGCATTGGTGTAGCCGACAAGCGCTACGACGGGCCACGGGGCACGCTCGCGCCGCTCACGGTGAAGGCCGCGGGTCTTGCGAACCTGTTCCAGTTCCTTGCGCAGGCGTCCCATGCGCTGGCGGATCATACGCCTGTCGGCCTCGATCTGCGTCTCACCAGGCCCGCCCAGAAAGCCGAAGCCACCACGCTGGCGCTCAAGGTGGGTCCAACTGCGCACAAGGCGGCTTTGCTGGTAATCAAGATGGGCGAGTTCGACCTGCAAGCGCCCCTCGGCCGTGGCCGCACGTTCGCCGAAAATCTCGAGGATCAGGCCCGTCCGGTCGATGACCTTGCGCGCCAGCTTGTCTTCTAGATTGCGCTGCTGGATCGGGCTGAGCGCACCGTCGACGACGACCAATTCCGCCTCGTTCTGTTCGCAAGCGATGCGGATGTTTTCCACCTGCCCCGACCCGAACAGGAGGTTTGGTTTCACGTCGCGGACGGGCAGCACGAAGCTGTCAGCCACGACTATGCCGATGGCAAGCGCAAGGCCTTCCGCTTCCTCGAGACGGCTTTCCGCATCGAGGTCATAGCCCATACCCCTGATGTCGGGGCACACGACGAGGGCCCGCGCACCGCGCGAGACTTCGCCCATCAGATCGTCATCGAAGCTCAGTGTTCGTCCTCGTCCCAATCCTCGGACAGATCGACCGGGGTAGCAGGTTGGATAGTGGATACGGCGTGCTTGTATGCAAGCTGCACATAGCCATCGCGTTCCAGCATCATGCAGAAAAGGTCGTAGGCGGCGATCTTTCCCTGGAGCATGACGCCGTTCACGAGGAACATCGTCACCTGCGCCTCTGCCTCGCTAACCCGGCTGAGAAAGACGTCCTGCAACAACCGCTGCTTTGCGCCCGATCCCTGGCTGGCGAACTGCTCGGCATCCACCGGTTGTCCGGGCATGATCGTGCTGACCGCGTGCTTGTAGACGAGCTGCGACTGTCCGTCGCGCCGCAACAGGATCGAGAAATTGTCGAACCAGGTGACAATGCCCTGCAGCTTCACGCCCTTGACGAGAAATACCGTCACCGGGGCCTTGTTCTTGCGCAGCAGGTTGAGAAATGCGTCCTGCAAGCTCGGGGCCTTGCCCTTGCCTTGGGGTTCCTGGGCAGCGCGTGGTCGCGCAGATAGGGTGCGTTCGCCGGCCATAATCATCGCTCCTTCTTTTTGGCGCCTGCATCGGCAGACGCAATCTGGACGCTCTTGCGGCGTCCGGGGTTCGGGCAACGAGTCCCGCAACCAGGGGCAATGTGACGTTTCCGCGCTTTTTCGGCAACAGGATTATTCTACTGTCGCAAAAGCGCAGGTTGTGGCCGGGCCTATTTGCGTTCGTTGTTTCGGCGCTCGGCCATGCCGAGGAGCTTGAGCTTCCGGTGCAAAGCCGAACGCTCCATCCCGATGAAGCTCGCGGTTTTCGATATGTTGCCGGAGAAACGGCGGATCTGGATGGCAAGGTATTCGCGCTCGAAGCTTTCGCGCGCTTCGCGCAAGGGGGCACCCATCAGCTGTGCCATGCCGCCGCTGTCACCCAGCTTCCCGCCCGTCACTTCTTCGGAGAGCATGTCGGCTTCGACGGTGTCGAGGTTCTCGCGCGGGGTGAGGATGATGGTTCGCTCGACGACGTTGCGAAGTTGGCGGACGTTGCCGGGCCAGTCGTATGCCTGGAGCGCCGCCATCGCTTCTTCGCTGATTTCCGGAGGGCGGATGCCCTGCTCGATCGCGTAGCGTGCGAAGAAATGCTCCGCCAATGACGGTATGTCGTCACGCCTTTCCGACAGGGACGGCACTTCGACGGGGACCACATTGAGGCGGTAGAAGAGGTCTTCGCGGAAGCGTTTCTCCGACATTTCCGCTTCCAGGTCGCGGGCGGTGGAAGAGACGACCCTCACGTCGACCCCGATCTGACGCGTTCCGCCGACGCGCACAAAGCTCTGGTCGGTGAGGACCCGCAGGATCCGCGCCTGCGTTGAAAGCGGCATGTCCGCCACTTCGTCGAGGTAGAGCGTGCCTCCGTCGGCGGTTTCCAGGAGGCCGGGACGCACCAGCTTGCCTTCGGCTTCTTCCCCGAACAGCTCTTCTTCGAAACGTTCCGGGGTAATCCGGGCAGAATTGACCACGATAAACGGCTTGTCGGCACGGGTGGACCAGCTGTGCAACAATCTGGCGGCGACTTCCTTGCCGGACCCCGCAGGACCGCTGATCAGGACGCGACTGCCTGTATTCGCCACTCTCTTCAGCGTCGCGCGTACTGCGTTGATGGCAGCGGAGTTGCCTGTGAACTCGCCCCCCTCGCCCATGCCTTCGCGAAGGCGGGAATTTTCGCGCCGGAGACGTTCCGTTTCGGTCGCCCGTTCTACTAGGTGAAGCAGGCGTTCCGCCTCGAAAGGCTTTTCGATGAAGTCCATTGCGCCGCGACTGACGGCAGAAACAGCGGTATCGATATTGCCGTGACCTGAGAAGATGATGACCGGCAATTCCGGCTCGCGAACCTTGATGGCATCGAGCACTTCGAGACCGTCCATCTGGCTGCCGTGAAGCCAGACGTCGAGCAGTACCAGGCTGGGCCGCTTTTCATCGACCGCGGCAAGTGCCGAGGTGCTGTCGGCCGCCGTGCGACATTCGTAGCCTTCGTCGCTCAAGACGCCGGCCACGAGCTCCCGAATATCGCGTTCGTCGTCGACGATGAGGATGTCGAGTGCCATCTTATCTTCCTGCTTTCTCGGTATTCGGACGCTCTTCGCCCATGCCAGGACCGCGGTGCGGATCCCGCGCAATTTTGAGGGTGACCCGCGTTCCGCCTTCTTCGATCGAAGAGAAGTTCATTTCGCCGCCGTGCTCTTCGACGATCTTGTTCACGATCGCGAGGCCGAGCCCAGTGCCCTTCTCTCGGGTTGTCACATACGGTTCGACGATCCGTTCACGGTCTTGAGGCAGGCCGATCCCGTTGTCGCTGATCGCAATCACGATGAATTTGGCATCTTCTGCCACTTCGACGCCGATGCGGCCTCGATAGTCAGGTTCCGCATTCGCCGCGCGGGCCTCGATCGCCTCGGCGGCATTCTTGAGAATATTCGTGACCGCCTGACCCAGCTGGTGGCGGTCCGCTTCGACCATCAGGGGACCGTCGATTTCAGTCGTCAATCCGTAATTGACCTGGGGGTTAGCCACCTCCTGGAGGAACATCGACTGCCGCACGAGATCGAGAATGTCTTCCTGCCGGAAAACCGGCTTAGGGAGCCGTGCAAAGGACGAGAACTCGTCCACCATCGTGCGCAGTTCACCGACCTGCCGGACGATCGTATTGGTCAGCTCGTCAAACAGCTCGCCATCCTGCTCGATCTGCTTGCGATAGCGGCGCTTGAGCCTCTCGGTCGCCAGCTGGATCGGGGTCAGCGGGTTCTTGATTTCGTGCGCAATCCGGCGTGCGACATCCGACCAGGCTGCTTGGCGCTGGTCGAGGAGCTGGCGTGTGATGTCTTCGAAGGTGATGACATGCCCGTCGCCTTCCGGAACAAGGCGCACAGCGAGCGTCATCAATTCGCCATGGCGCGAATGGCTGACCACGCCGCGATCGAGGCCCGCTTCGACAAGGACCGCGATTTGCGGGACCATGGCGTCGAGAGTTTCGGGATGCTCGCTGCCCTCCCCACCTTCGAGCAACATGTTCTGGGCCGGCGCATTCATGAGGAGGACGCGGCGCTTGCCGTCGATGGTGATGACGCCGGCACTGACCGATTCCAGCACTGCCTCGATGAAGCTGCGGCGGTCCTCCAGTTCCTCGTTCGCGCCGACAAGCGCATCGGTCTGCTTCTCGATCTGTGCGGTCATACGGTTGAAGGCACGGTTCAGCAGTCCGATTTCGTCGGCTCCCGTGCGGCCTTCGACGCGAAGTGCAAAGTTGCCCGCACCGACTTTGCGAGCCGCAGCCACCAGATCGGTCAGGGGTTCGACCTGCCGATCGGCGAAGCGCAGGGCAAACCAGACTGCCAATCCGACTAGGGCAAGGCTGACGAAGAACAGCGCGAGGTTGAAGCGAAGCTGGAGCGCCCTCGCCCGCTTGGTCAGTTCTTCATAGGCCGTCGAGATAGAACGCGCGCTTTCCCAACTCCGGAAGCTGGCCGCCTCGGCGTTGCGCGCGGTGTAGAGATAAATGCCGGCGGTCCGGTCGATGGGCGCTATGGCCTCGATGCGTTCCGGGCTGCCCTTGATCGCCACCGGCTCGCCTCCACGAAGCGCCCGCAGGCTCTCTTCGGTGAAGCTCACAGGATCGCTTGCCTGGTTGATGCCGTAGACCACGGCAACGCGCGAGGTCCCGTCGGGCATGGCCTGCATGATCGCGCTCTCGATGACGTCACGCGGTTCCGCCTGGTAACGGTAAGCCAGCTGGAAATCCGGATCGGTAATCGAAACCTGCTGCAGGATGGAGCGCATATCCATCGCCATCGAGATGGTTTCCTGCCCAAGGTCGAGCTGGTTGTCCTCGTAATAGACCTCCGCAAGCTGGTTCGCATTTTCCATCAGCCCGCGCGAGTTGTCGGAGAACCAGAAGTCGACGCCCGACTGGAACAAGACCGCAGCGAATGCAGACACCAGCAGCGTCGGTACGGCGGCAATCATCGAGAAGAAAAACACGAGCCGCACATGCAATCGCGCCGTGCTTCCCGCAGCCCTGCGCAAGGCAAGCCGGCGTCCCGCAAGGACCAACAGGGCCATTGCGGGGATAAGTGTCCCGATAAGCAAGACCGCGACCTGACGGCTCGGCAAGAGCTCGCCCGTCGGAGGCGCCCTCGTGAATGCGGCCCACGTAGTGGCAACCATGATGGCAAAGATCGCCACCGCCATGATTTCGACCAGGGAGAACAGGTTGGCGCGCCGGGACGCGACGACAAAACGTCGCCACCAGCGCGGAGTGCGCTTCTGCGTAGAACCGGCTAAAGTCGCCATCGTGGCCTGTTTACGACACCTCTGTTGCAAATATGCAAGGTCAAAAACGACAAAATGAACATCAACGTCGTCGGACGTAGCGTTCAGGCTCTATTTCCAGGTCGCTTAACCGTTTCCGAAGGGTGTTGCGATTTATCCCCAAGAGCTGCGCAGCACGCAGCTGGTTTCCTTCGGTTTCGCGCAGGGCATGTTCGAACAATGGCTTTTCGAACGCGGCGAGCGCAGTGTGATAAAGGACGCCGGGCGCGCTGGAGCTTCCCGACAGCCAGGCCTGCAATGCGGTCTCGAAGGGCGTTTCGCTTCCACTCGCCATTTCCTGTGTGGCTGGCAGAGCATCGTCCACAGTGTCCGCATCGATAACGTCCTCGCGCGCAGTCAAAGCCAGGCGGAAGACGACGTTACGCAATTCGCGCACGTTGCCCTTCCATCGCTGCGCTTCCAGACGCTTGATTGCGGCATCGGAAATGCGGTGGTTGGGCAGCCCTTCGGCCACTGCCTGTCCGAGGAAGTGCTTGACCAACGCGCCGACATCTTCGCGGCGCTCGCGCAACGGCGGCAGATGGATCGGGACCACGTTGAGGCGATAGTAGAGGTCTTCGCGGAAGGATCCGTTCGCGATCATCGGGCCAAGGTCCTTGTTGGTCGCCGCGATGATCCTGACGTCGACACCGATCTCCTGGCGCCCGCCGACGCGGCGGATCTTGCCTGACTGAAGCGCCCTCAGCAGGCGCGTCTGCGCCTCGGCGGGCATGTCACCGATTTCATCGAGGAACAAGGTGCCGCCATTTGCCTGTTCGAACTTGCCGATCTGCTGGGACACCGCCCCGGTGAAAGCACCGCGTTCGTGCCCGAACAATTCGCTTTCTAGGAGGTCATGCGGGATGGCGGCCATGTTGACGGCGATAAACGGGCCGGTGCGCCGCGATCCGAGTTCGTGGATTGCCTCTGCCACCAGTTCCTTACCGGTGCCGCTTTCGCCCGTGACAAGTACCGAGAGATCGTTGCGCAGGACCCGCGTGATCATGCGATAGACGTCCTGCATCGCCTTGCTGCGCCCGATGAGAGGTAGCGAGCCTTCGCCTTCCCCATCGATGCTCTCGGCGCTTTCAGCAGAACGCTTGGTCGCCTGGCGTACGGCATGCGTGAGTTCGTCGAGGTCGAAGGGCTTGGGGAAGTATTCGAAGGCGTGACTGTCGCTCGCCCTCACGGCCGTATCCAGCGTGTTCTGCGCAGAAAGAACGATGACCGGCATGTTCGGGGCGGCTTCATGAACATTCGAGATCGACGCCAGGCCATCGCCGTCTTCCAGCATGACGTCAGTCAACATGACGTCAAACCCGTGGTTTGCGAGCAAGGCGTCACGCTTGCTTACACTGCTGCACGCCGTGACGTCGAAGCCTTCATCCCTGAGAGCCTCGGTAATGACGGTGGCGATCGCGCGATCGTCTTCGACGAGGAGGACGCGGTTCGTCATGGATCAGTCTTCCTTCTGCGCGACTGGCAGGTTGATGCGGAAATGGGTCAGGCCGGCGCGCTCGTCGCGTTCATGCGCGACCCTTCCGCCCATATCGCGCAACAGCTTGCGTACCAGGGCGAGGCCAAGGCCCTGACCCTGCGATTTTCCCGATACGAAGGGCTCGAAGATCTGATCGCGCAATTCCGGCGGCACGCCCCTGCCCATGTCGGTGACGGTGATTTCAACCGGCAGGCGAACCGGCTTGCCCAGCCTGATGGCGGAAAAGACCAGCCCGCTAACGAAGCGGGTACGCACCACGACACGGGCATCCTCGACGCCGACACTCGCATCGCAGGCATTCGCGAGGAGGTTGATGAGCACTTGTTCCAGAGCGCCGCGATCCGCCTGGACCTGCGGAAGCGAGGGGTCGAATTCCTCCACCAGCTCGCAGGCGTTCGACCGCCCCGCCCTGACCGTGGCCATCGCGCCGCGGATTGCCTCGTGCAAATTGCAGGGTTCGGTCTCGACGGGATTGGAGCTTCCCAATTGCTGCATGCGGTCGATCAGTTCGGCGATACGGGCAACCTCGCCCTCGATCATGGTCGCCAGGGGCTTGTCCCGCTCGCTCGCCCGTTTCGCTAAAAGCTGGCTTGCGCCGCGTATTGCCGAAAGCGGGTTCTTGATCTCGTGTGCCAGTACTGCAGGCGCACGAAGCTCGGTGCGGTCGTCGTCCTCGTTCTCGTTGCCACCCTGCCCCGCTTCGGAAACGGTGATGACACGCCAACCCGGATGGGCATGCAAAGGCGAACAACTCAGATTGACGAGATGGTCACGACCCGCTGCGTTGACGGTCAGCCCGCGCGCGATCAGCTGGGTGTCGGTCTCGAGGAGCGACTTTTCCACCCGCTCTGGAGCAATGCTCATCAGGTCGAGAAGCCTGCAGCCGATGATCCGCCGGGCGCTCCTTCCGAGCAATTCTTCCGCCGAAGGATTGGCTTCATGCACAAGCCCTTCCGGATCGACCAGCAGGACGGCAAAGACCATTCCTGCAAGCTGTACCGACGCCGAGGGCGCTTCGCTCACGCTGCTCGCCGTTTGAGGAACGGTTCATAGAACTGCTCAAGTTCATCAAGAACAACAGGGGCTTGGTCGATAAAATTCACGCGATTGCGGAACTCTGCGGAGCCGTGCATCCCCTTGGTGTACCAGCCGAGGTGCTTGCGCGCGATCTTCACGCCGACGTCCTCGCCGTACAACTCCAGCATATCGCGGTAATGCTCGACCACCACTTCGTACTGTTCGTCGAAGGTCGGGCTTTCGAGCACGTCCCCGGTGCGCCACCAATGCATGACCTGCGAAAGCAGCCAGGGCTTACCATAGGCGCCGCGGCCGATCATCAGGCCGTCGGCCCCCGACTGGTCGAGTGCCTTGGCGGCATCGTCGACGGTGCAGATATCGCCGTTCACGATTACCGGGATGGAAACCGCGTCCTTGACCTTGCGCACGAAGGCCCAGTCTGCGCTTCCCTTGTACATCTGGTTGCGCGTGCGGCCGTGGACAGTGACCATCTTCACGCCCAAATCCTCGGCGATATGCGCCAGCTCCGGAGCATTGAGATCGGAGTGGTCCCAGCCCATCCGCATCTTCACCGTTACCGGCACGTTCACCGCCTTGACCGTCTCTTCCATCAGCTTGGTCGCAAGGCCGACCTCGCGCATCAGTGCCGATCCGGCGAGTTGGCCGACGACCTTGCGGACCGGACAGCCGAAATTGATATCGATGATCTCGGCGCCGTTTCCTTCCTGCAGCTTGGCCGCTTCGGCCATGCTGGACGGGTCGCAGCCGACGAGCTGCATTGAAACCGGTTCTTCCGTCGGGTCCCAAGCGGCCTTCTGGACGGATTGGCGGGTTTCGCGGATTGCGGCCTCGCTCGCAATCATCTCGGTCACGTTGAGGCCCGACCCGTACCGCCGAACCATCTTCCGGAAGGGCAGGTCCGTGACACCCGTCATCGGGGCCAGAACGACAGGCGTGTCGATCCGGACATTGCCGATATCGATCGGCGCAGGTGCTACGGGCGGTTTGGGATGGGCGCTCATGATTTTCGCGTGTGCCTAATAATTGGGCAGGCACATAGTGCGTTGCAGCGAAAACGGCAAGCGGCTAGCGGGCAAGGCGATGGCAGACCATCCTCCCCTTCCCTCTTTCGCCGCGATCGTGGTCGCTGCCGGCAAAGGCGTGCGCGCCGGCCAGCCGCTTCCGAAACAGTTCGCTATCTGGCGAGGGAAGCCCGTAGTGCGGCACTCGGTCGAGGCCTTGATTGCCGCGGGTGCCAGTCGGGTTATCGTTGCTATCCCTCCGGGCGGCGAAGAACTCGCTCGTGAGGCCCTGGTGGGAATGGAAGTCTCCTTAGTAGAGGGCGGCACTACGCGGCAGGAATCGGTGTCGAAGGCGCTAGGCACTATCGATGCGGCCGAATTCGTCCTGATCCACGATGCCGCGCGTCCCGATGTGCCCCGCGCGGTGATCGCCGGCTTGCTGGCGGCGCTGGATCGACACCAAGGTGCAATACCCACCCTCCCCGTCGTAGACAGCCTCGCGATCGACACTGATGGCGTAATGACCGGGGCTGCAAACCGGGACGTCTTGCGGCGCGTCCAGACACCGCAGGCCTTTCGCTTCGCTGCGATCCGCGATGCGCACAAGGCGTGGACCGGCGGACAAGATGCCGGCGACGATGCTCAGGTCCTGCGCGCACACGGCGGCGAAGTGGCGCTGGTCGAGGGTGACAAACGCCTGAAAAAACTGACATTTGCGGAGGATTTCGTGAGTCAGACCCCGGACGTAAGAACTGGAATGGGCTTCGACGTGCATCGCCTTGTCGCTGGCGAGGAATTGTGGCTCGGCGGCATTCGGATCGAGCACGACAAGGGCCTGTCCGGCCATAGCGATGCTGACGTCGCTCTCCATACCATTGTCGATGCGCTTCTCGGCGCGGTTGCCCGCGGCGACATCGGCGATCATTTTCCGCCGAGCGATCCGCAATGGAAGGGCGCCAGCAGCGACAAGTTTCTGCTCCACGCCGTCAAACTGGTGGGCGAGGCAGGATACCGGATCGGCAATATCGACCTCACCCTTATCTGCGAGGAACCCAAGATCGGCCCCCATCGCGAAGCAATGCGGGCGCGGATTGCAGAACTCGCTGGCGTTGACATCGACCGCATATCGGTGAAGGCGACCACCACCGAAAGGCTCGGGTTTCCCGGCCGCGGCGAAGGTATCGCGGCGCAGGCTATCGCGACGGTCATCCGCAACTAGTTCAAGAGGTGAGCATGACGCTCCACACCCTACTCCCCCAGGAAGTCGACGATCTTGCGAAGCGCGTGATCGAGGAGAACTCGGCCATCGGACGCAAGGTCGTTCTGGCGGAAAGCTGCACTGGCGGGCTTGTCGCGGGCGCGCTGACCGAAATTCCCGGCTCGTCTGCAGTCCTCGATCGCGGGTTCGTGACCTATTCCAACGAATCGAAGATGGAGATGCTCGATGTGTCGCTCGACATTATCGAGACGTTCGGAGCTGTCTCGATCGCCTGTGCCTGGGCCATGGCGAAGGGCGCGCTTGCACGCAGCAATGCGGATGTCGCCGTCGCCATCAGCGGCGTGGCGGGGCCCGGCGGGGGAACGCAGCTCAAACCGGTTGGCACGGTGGTCTTCGCCAAGGTCGTGCGCGGCGACGAGGGTGAACCGGAAGGCGAGTTGAAACGCTTCGAGCCGACATCGCGTGCCGACATCCGCAAGGAAGCGACGCTCTGCGCGCTGGACCTGCTGCTACCCTAAAGGTTAGCTGCGGCGTTTTCGCGGCCGTAAAGGTCGTCGGCGCGCTTTTCGAACGCTTCGACCATCTTGCGGAACGCGCGGTCGAAATACTGGCCTGCCAGCGCTTCGAAGACTGAATTGCGGAAACTGAAATCGACGCAAAAATCGATCTCGCATCCGCCATCGGGCAGGCAGCGGAACGTCCACTTGTTGTCGAGATCCTTGAGCGGGCCGTCGACGTAGAAAACCTCGATGAAATCGGGGCGGCTCTTCACCACGCGGGAGGTGAACTTTTCGCGGATAGCCTTGAAGCCGACCAGCATGTCGGCGACCATTTCGGTCTCGCTATCGCTGCGCACCCGCGTCGCGACGACCCAGGGCAGGAATTTGGAATAGCTGCCGACGTCCGCGACAAGGTCGAACATCTGCTCGCAGCTATAGGGTAGCCGCCGGGTCTCCGAGATGCCTGGCATCAGGCGGACGCCCTCGCCTGCTCCTTCGCAAGCTTGGCTTCGCGCGCCGCCCTCATTTGCGCAAAATCGTCGCCCGCGTGATAGCTCGATCGCGTCAGAGGGCTCGAGGCGACCTGCAGGAAGCCCTTCGCACGCGCGATCGAACCATATGCCGCAAACGCCTTCGGCGTGACGAAATCTTCCACCTTGGCGTGGCGCGGCGTGGGCTGGAGGTACTGGCCCATGGTGATGAAATCGACGTCGGCGCTGCGCATGTCGTCCATCACCTGGTGCACCTCGAGACGCTGCTCGCCGAGGCCGAGCATGATGCCCGACTTGGTGAAGATCATCGGATCATGCGACTTCACCTCTTCCAGCAACCGCAGCGAGGCATAGTAGCGCGCGCCAGGCCGGATCGTGGGGTAGAGTCGCGGAACGGTTTCGAGGTTGTGGTTATAGACGTCGGGACCCGCTTCGCAGATCGCCTCTACCGCCGAGCGCATCTTCCCACGAAAATCGGGTGTGAGGATTTCGATCGTGGTGTCGGGCGTCTCGCGGCGCAGGGCCTTGATCACCTTCACGAACTGGCCAGCGCCGCCATCGGGAAGATCGTCCCGGTCGACGCTGGTGATGACGATGTGCTGCAGGCCCATCTGGCCAGCCGCAATCGCGACATTCTCCGGCTCCATCGGATCGACGAGGCGCGGCATGCCGGTCTTAACGTTGCAGAACGCGCACGCCCTGGTGCAGACGTCGCCAAGGATCATGACCGTTGCGTGCTTCTTGTCCCAGCATTCGCCGATATTGGGACAGGCCGCTTCTTCGCACACGGTGTTGAGCTTCAGGTCGCGCATGAGTTTGCGCGTTTCCTGATAGCCCTTGCTGACGGGTGCCTTCACCCGGATCCAGTCCGGCTTGCGCTGCTTGCGCGGACGTTCGTCTTCGGGGGCGGGAGCGGAGGAAAGGTCGTTCATTGCGCCGCCCATCTAGTCGCGAAGAGGGTATCCCGCAACCTTGGGTATGTCTTATCCGGCAAGCGATTCGTGCTCTTGCCTCCGGTTCGATTTGAAGGCAGCTACGCCAGCCATGAAGACTTTCGACCAAATGATCGACGGCTATCGCCACTTCCGCAGCTCGGACTGGCAGGAGCAGCGCGAACGCTGGGCGCAGTTGGCCGAAGGTCAATCCCCGCAAGTGATGGTGATATCCTGCTCCGACAGCAGGGTTGATCCTGCGCAGATCCTCGACGTCGCGCCGGGCGAAATTTTCGTTTTGCGAAATGTCGCAGCGCTCGTCCCGCCGTTCGAAACCACGCCGGGCCGTCATGGCGTGTCTGCGGCAGTCGAGTTCGCCGTCCAGTTCCTCAAGGTGAAGGAAATCGTCGTGATGGGCCACGGCTTGTGCGGGGGCTGCCAGGCCGCCCTCACGCAAGACCTGCACGGCAACGAGATCGGCGAAGGCGGCTTTGTGGCCCACTGGGTCGATATGCTCGACGATGTTCGCGGCCCGATTGCCGAGAAGCTTGGTACGACCGGCCGCGAGGCGGAACTCGCCATGGAACTGGCCGCAGTGAAGATCAGCCTGCAAAACCTCATGACCTTCCCGTATGTCGACGAGAAGGTAAACAGCGGTGCGCTCTCGCTGAGAGGCGCGCATTTTGCCATCTCCGACGGCATCCTGCGCCTGCTGGATCCCGAGACTGGCGAATTCACCGCAGCGGAATAAGCCGCCCCTCCCTTTCGGAACCGATTGAGCTTTCATGCCTGAAAAACCGCTGCAAAACATCGCGCTGCTGATCGATGCAGACAATACCTCGCCCAAGGGGATCGATCCGGTCCTGACTGTCATGGCCGAACTGGGGCAGGTCAACATCAAGCGGGCCTATGGCAATTTCACCAAGCCGAACCTGGCAAACTGGGGTCCGCTCAGCCACAAGTACGGCATCCTGCCCTACCAGCAATTCGACATGACGGCGGGCAAGAATGCCACCGACATGGCGATGACGATCGATGCGATCGACCTCCTTTATCAAGGGAAGGTCGACGGCTTCGGGATCATGAGTTCGGATAGCGATTTTACGCCGTTGGCCACCCGTCTCAGGCAGGACGGACTGCTCGTCTACGGCTTCGGGAGCAAGAACAAGACACCGGATGCGTTCAAGAGCGCCTGCACGCGCTTCATCGATATCGATGCCCTCATCAAGGGCGCTTCGGACGAGGCGGATGCTCCCAAGCAGAACGGGAAGAAGAGCAAAGGCAGCATCGATGAAGAGCTGGTCGAACTGCTCGGCACGGCATGGAAAGCCGCCCGGCGAGATGACGAAGGTTTCGCCCAGATGGGAGAGGTCGGCCAGATCGCGGGCAACCGGTCCAGCTTCGACGTGCGTAACTACGGTTTCAAGCGACTTTCGGACCTGTTCGAGGCTATCGAGCAATTCAAGGTCGAGCGCCGCGACAACACGGTCTGGGTCAAGCGTCTGCGCTAGACAAGAAAACGGCGCGAACCCCGTGTGGGATCCGCGCCGCTCCTCAATCAGAAGATTGCAGTCTTACATGCCGCCCTGCTGTTCGGCATAAATCGCCCACAGCTTGGCAATGGCAGCACGCTGGCCTGCAACGGCGTTGAAGCTCTCGATAGCTTCCGCACTCTTGCCCTGCTCCAGCTGCGCGATACCGAGACGCGTGTGAGCGAGATCGGAGTTGACGCCGGCGAGGCCCAAGGCCTTCGTGTAAAGCGTTTCGGCAGCTGCGTAATCGCCATAGCTGAGCGCGAGGTCGGCGCCTGTCATGACGGTGCGAAGATCGGAAGCTCCGCGTGCACCGGTCAGGATACCCGAAAGATCGGCGCGGTCGGTCTTGGCACGATCAGTCGCCATACCGAAGATTTCCGAGACATAGGTATCGGTGCGCTTCAGCGTACCCTTGGTGTAGCCTTCGTTGATGACGGCAGCGACTTCACCGGGGAGACGGCGATAATCGGCGCTGTCGATGTAGTCAGCGTACATACGCTCGTCGCGCAGGGCATCCGCGTCACGTGCAAGGCGCATGAGATCCAGGATTTCCGGGTTCTGCCAACCGCCACCATATGCGGTGATCGCAACGACCTCGCCCCAGTTCTGCTGGGTCGGGAAATGCGTGATGAAAAGCTGCGCGAAGTCAGTCAGCTCGGCCTTCATCTGGTTGTTGTAGGACATCTGCAGGCCGCGACGGACCCACTGCTCGTTGACCGGCTCGCCGGCGGCTTCACGCGCGGCGATGGCGGACGCCAGATAGTCGAGGCCTGCCTTGTAGTTTTCTTCGCTGAAATAGGATTCGGCGATCAGGCCTTCGGGCTGGCTTTCGATCGCACCAAGCTCGACCGCCTTCATCAGGTAGGTACGCGCCTTGGGATACTGGTCGAAGTTATAGGCGAGCTGGCCCGCGAGCAGGTTGTACTGGCCGAGGGATTCGGGCGCGACCTTGCCGCTTGCGAGCATCAGTTCGACGCCTTCAAGCTGGAGTTCGCGGTTCTCGAGGTTGCTGCCCATGCTGTAGATGAGGTTGCCCGCGATCATGCGGTCATCATCGGTTTCTACAGCGGCCACCACTGCGGGGCGCTGTGCCGCAATCGCGGTCCAGTCGGGCGCATCGCCGTTCACCTGGGCGGCGATCGGCTGATAGACTGCGATAAATCCGTCGGAATACTTCTTCGCGTCGGCCTTATCGTCCTTCTTTTTCTTCTGCGCGAAAGCGGGCTGCTCCAGTGCGACGGTCGCAGCTGTCCCGGTTGCGCCGAGGATCATGGCAAGGGCGAGCGCGGACGACGTGCTCGATGCCTTGGAAAGACGGGTGAAAATCATATGTAACTCCCAAGAGTGGATAGGGGGAATGAGCGCGGGGGCGCCGAATTCACTCAACGGTGCGGCAATTGGCCTTTTAACGCTCTCATTGCAAATCTTGTAGGGTTTTCGCGCTGAATGGACATTGAATGACGCCCTGACCGGCCATTCAGCAAACCGATGCGAGAGGCCTCAAGACATATGTGGAAAAAGCGCCGATTCCGGCCCCGTTTCCCCCTTCGAAATTGGCATGAATCCGCCGCTTCCCCTAAGGTGGCGGCTTGAACTGATCCCTCGATCGCAGATCATGGAAACACAGCGTTTTGTCTGACGAAACCGAATTGATGGAAAACCCGGCTCCGGGCTCCGAATACACCCGCATCGACATCGTCGATGAGATGAAGACCAGCTATCTCGATTACGCGATGAGCGTCATCGTCAGCCGCGCCCTGCCCGACGTTCGGGACGGGCTGAAACCGGTCCATCGCCGTATCCTCTTCGCCAGCCAGGAAGGCGGCTTCGTCGCCGGCAGGCCGTATCGCAAGAGCGCCAAGATCGTCGGTGACGTGATGGGTAATTATCACCCGCACGGCGACGCTGCGATCTACGATGCACTGGCCCGCATGACGCAGGACTGGTCGCTGAGGGTGCCGCTGGTCGATGGCCAGGGCAACTTCGGATCGATGGACCCGGATCCGCCTGCGTCCATGCGCTACACCGAAGCGAGGCTGGCGCGCGTCGCCAACTCGCTGCTCGACGATCTCGACAAGGATACGGTCGATTTCACCGACAACTACGACGGTTCGCGGCAGGAGCCGACCGTGCTCCCCGCCCGTTTCCCGAACCTGCTGGTCAATGGCGCTGGCGGTATCGCGGTCGGCATGGCGACCAACATTCCGCCGCACAACCTCGGCGAAGTGATCGATGGCTGCCTCGCCTATATCGATAATCCCGGGATCACGAGCGAGGAACTGTTCGAGATCATCCCCGGTCCCGACTTCCCGACCGCTCCGCTGATCCTCGGCAAGAGCGGCGCACGTGCTGCCTACACCACGGGTCGCGGTTCGATCCTTATGCGGGCCCGTCACGAGGTGGAAACCAAGGCAAAGGATCGCCAGTCGATCGTCCTCACCGCCATCCCCTACCAGGTCGGCAAAAACGCGCTGGTCGAAAAGATCGCAGAGGCCGCCAAGGACAAGCGGATCGAAGGCATCTCGGACATTCGCGACGAATCGAGCCGCGAAGGCGTGCGCGTGGTCGTGGACCTCAAGCGCGATGCTTCGCCCGAGGTCGTGCTCAACCAGATCTGGCGCTACACCCCGGCGCAGGCCAGCTTCCCGGCCAATATGCTCGCCATTCGCGGCGGACGACCGGAAGTCCTGACGCTGCGTGAATTCATCCAGGCTTTCATCACCTTCCGTGAAGAGGTCATCACACGCCGCACCAAGTTCGAGTTGAACAAGGCGCGTGAACGGGCTCACATCTTGCTCGGCCTCGTGGTCGCGGTTTCCAACCTCGACGAAGTGGTCGCGATGATCCGCGGCTCCTCCAACCCGGCGGAAGCACGCGGCAAGTTGCTGGCGAAGGAATGGCCGATTGGCGACATCGGCCAGTATATCGCGCTGGTCGAAGCGATCGAACCGACCGACGAACAGGACGGCGGAACCTATCGCCTGTCCGAACGGCAGGTGAAGGCTATCCTCGACCTCAGGCTCCACCGCCTGACCGCGCTCGGCCGCGACGAAATCGGTGACGAGCTCAAGGAGCTCTCGATCGCCATCGAAGAGTATCTCTCGATCCTTGCCGACCGCGTGAAGCTTTACGGCGTTATGCGCGAAGAGCTGGACGAGATTCGTGCTACCTACGCCACGCCGCGTATCACCGAGATCGCGCCTGCATGGGACGGGATCGAGGACGAGGATCTGATCGAGCGCGAGGAGATGGTCGTCACGGTTACTCACGGCGGTTACATCAAGCGCACGCCGCTCGAAGCCTTCCGTGCCCAGGCACGCGGGGGCAAGGGTCGTTCCGGCATGGCGACGAAGGACGAGGACGCAGTCGTCGAAATGTTCGTCACTTCAACGCACAACCCCGTGCTTTTCTTCACGAATACCGGCCGCGTCTACCGCATGAAGGTCTGGAAACTGCCGGAGGGCAGCCCCCAGACAAAGGGACGTCCGATGGTCAACCTCCTGCCGCTCGGCGACGAAGAGCGGGTGACCAACGTCCTCGCCCTGCCCGAGAACGAGGACGAGTGGTCCAAGCTCAACATCGTCTTCGGAACGGAACAGGGCATGGTCCGCCGCAATTCGATGGATGCCTTCACCAATGTGCCCAGCAACGGCAAATACGCCATGGGCTTCGTCGAGGGCAGCGGCGACCGTCTGATCGGTGTCGAATTGCTCAGCGAGAACCAGGAGGTTTTCCTGGCATCCGACGCCGGCAAGGCGATCCGCTTTGCGGCCACCGATGCTCGCGAAACCAAGAGCCGGACCGGTATCGGTGTTCGCGGCATGACGCTCAAGAACGATGCCAAGGTTGTTTCCATGGCCGTGCTCGATCCGCTGACTGCCGATATGGAGACCCGCGAGGCCTATCTTCGCGCCGCCCATTGGAAGAACAACGACGCGGTCCATACGCTCGATGCCGATACCGTCGCCTCGATGGAAGAGGAGGAGGAGTTCATCCTCACACTGACGGCAAACGGCTATGGCAAAATCACCTCGGCTTACGAATATCGCACCATCGGGCGCGGTGGTCAGGGCCTGACGAACATTGGCACGCCCGACAGCAATCCGGAGCGTAACGGCCCCGTAGTCGGCAGCTTCCCGGTCAGGCACGGCGCGCAGCTTATGCTCGTTACCGACCAAGCCAAGCTGATCCGCCTGCCGATCGATTTCCGTCACGAGATTCCCAACGGGTTCGAAGACCACAAGGGCTTCGCCATCTCCGGTCGCGGATCATCGGGTGTCCGCATCTTCGACGTCGCCAAGGGCGAGAAGATCGTCGGTGCGGCTTTGATCGACGAGACGGAAGAACCGGAGAACGAGGCGGAAGAGGCTATAGCGGAAGAAATCGCGGACAATGCCGCGAAGACGACCGAACCTTACACCACCGCCCATTCCGACAAGAATATCGAAGGCGAGCCGGGCGGATGACTGTCACTGCGGAAAGAAGCGATGGGCCGTTCGGCGCCAGGGTGACCGGCGTCGACTTGTCCCGAGCTCTTTCCGCAGCAGACATCCAACGGATCCGCGAGCTTTGGCTCGAGCACAAGGTGCTGGCCTTTCCTGGCCAGGCCATGGACGACGACGATCTGGAACGGTTCACCATCGCCATGGGCGGCTTCGGAGAAGACCCTTTCTTCGACCCCATCGAAGGCCGCAAGAACATTGCCGCGATTCTGCGCGAGGCAGATGAAACCAGTCCGTTATTCGCGGAGAACTGGCATAGCGACTGGAGTTTTCTCGAATATCCGCCTGCCGGTACATGTCTCCTTGCCGTCGACATTCCATCGACCGGCGGCGACACCCTGTTCGCGGACCAGCAAGCCGCCTTCGAGGCGCTTTCCGAGGACCGGAAGGATTTCCTGAGAGGCCTGACGGCCATTCACAGCGCCCAGCTCGCCTATGCTCCCGAGGGAACATATGGGGAGAGGGATCAGGGCCGATCGATGGCGATCCGCCCCAATGAGACGCGCGAGAAACCAGGACGCATCCTCTGGTCCAGAAACACCCGGAAACGGGTCAGGAGTGCCTCTATTCAACGCTTGGATATATTATCGGCATCGAGGGAATGGAGCAGGCAGAAGCGATTGCCCTGTTGGCCGAACTTGCCGAGTGGCAGTCGCGCGACGAATTCGTCTATCGCCACAAGTGGGAACCCGACATGCTCGTCATGTGGGACAATCGCGCCGTGCTGCACAAGGCATCCGGGGGCTACGAGGGACAGCGGCGCGAACTGCACCGCACGACCATTGCGGCGTGGCAGGCCTAGGCTTTTCCAGCCCTGAGCTCCGGATGCCGCAGGGTCTGGACCACACCGGTCGCGATCAGGAATTGCCCGCCGTAATATAGCGGCCAGATGAGCCATTCCGCGACCTCGTTCGGTATCCTGCCCGCTTCCCGACCGAAGATGAGCAAATCGGAGACGACGAACAACACCGCGCCAGCACCCACTCGGTAACGCGGGAAATTACTGGTCCAGGCAGCCGCCGCCATTGCGCCGACGAGGAAACTGTAGCCTGCGGCGAGTTCCCAGTTTGGAAGCGGATAGGTAAGTAGCGCGGCAAGGATTGGCGTGAAAATCAGCAAGGCTAACCCCGCCGATTTCTGGCTTCCGGCTGTCGCCGCACGCCGATGGCGCAAGTACAGCCATATCGCGATGAGGTGGCCTATCGCGAAAAGCCCCCCGCCGATGAGGAAGCTCACCTCCAGCAGCGCGTCGCCCATCGCTCCGAAGGCCATCACGGCAGCAATAAGCCATGCATCGAAGCCCTTTCCGCGATGCGCGGCGTAAAGCGCGAGGAATCCGACCCCTGCTGCTTTCCATCCCATCAACCAGATCCCGCCGATCGGATCGTTCGCCACGAAATAGTAGCTCACAGCAGCGATCAGGCTGGCCAGCAGGTAGGGACGATGTTCGGATAAAGCGCGTTTCGGCATGGATTCCCCTCTTAGCCGGGCGGTAAGCCTTGATAGAGGGCATGTGCAAGCACTAGGTGCGCATCGCAATGACGCACGACATCCAGATTATCGGCGGCGGTCTCGCGGGCAGCGAGGCGGCATGGCAATTGGCGCGGCGCGGTTTCAAGGTGCGCTTGTCCGAAATGCGCGGCAGCGGTGACATGACCGCTGCCCACCAGACCGACGGGCTGGCAGAGCTCGTTTGCTCCAACAGCTTCCGTTCGGACGATAGCGACAAGAACGCGGTCGGCCTGCTGCATGATGAGATGCGCAGGCTCGACAGCATCATCATGCGTGCGGGCGAAGTTGCGCGGGTTCCTGCGGGGAGCGCCATGGCGGTCGACCGCGATGTGTTCTCGGCCGAAGTGCAGCGCACGCTCGACGAACATCCTAACGTTACCGTGGTACGCGAACGGGTCGATGCCCTCCCCGCTTCCGGCCCGACCATCGTCGCGACAGGCCCCCTCACCGCGCAATCGCTAGCCGAGAGCATCGTCGGAGCAACAGGCCAGGACCGGCTTGCGTTCTTCGATGCCATCGCGCCCATCGTCCACCGGGACAGCATCGATATGTCGAAATGCTGGATCCAGAGCCGCTGGAACAAGCGGACCGAGGCCTCCAACGAGGACGGCGATTACATCAATTGCCCGATGACGAAGGAGCAATATCTCGCGTTTCACCAGGGCCTGATGGACGGCGAAAAGACGGAGTTTCGCGAGTGGGAGGCCGACACGCCTTATTTCGATGGCTGTATGCCGATCGAGGTCATGGCGGCGCGCGGTGTGGAAACGCTGCGCTACGGTCCTATGAAGGGTGTCGGGTTGGACAATCCCTATGACACCACGGAAGAGCATCCGCAGGGGCGCTGGCCCTATGCGGTGGTACAGCTTCGCCAGGACAACAAGCTCGGCACGCTATGGAACATGGTCGGCTTCCAGACGAAGCTGAAATACGGAGCACAGATTAAGCTGTTCCGGACCATTCCGGGGCTGGAGAACGCCGAATTCGCGCGGTTGGGCGGTCTCCATCGCAATACCTTTATCAATTCGCCGCTCGTGCTTGACCGCCAGCTGCGGTTGCGCGGAGCCGAACACATCCGCTTCGCTGGCCAGATCACCGGTTGCGAAGGCTATGTCGAGAGTTCCGCGGTCGGTTTGATGGCCGGGATGATGGCGGCGGCCGAACTCAATGGTGCGCAATGGACGGCGCCTCCGCGTACTACCGCTTTCGGGGCGTTGCTTAGCCACATTACCGGTGATGCGGAAGCCGACACGTTCCAGCCCATGAACGTCAATTTCGGGCTCTTCCCGCCGCTACACGATGTGAAGAAGAAGCAGCGCAAGGAAGCCTATACCTCTCGTGCAAAGGCCGAGATGGGCGAATGGATCGCCAGCCTGGACGCTGTGCCTGCCTGATCAGCAGGCGCAGCGCGCTTTCCGTTTTTTGGGTTTCGGCCGCGTGGTGGCAAATTCGCCCGGGGTCAGCTCGTTGTCGCCATTGGCGTCGGCACCCTCAAATTTGTCCACCGTGGTCACGGCCCATTCCTCGAAGGTCAGCAGGTTGTTGCCATCCTTGTCCAGTTTCCTGAACGCGGCACTGCGGGTGGGTAGCATCTCCGTGCGCGAAATGCGCCAGTCCCGGTCCCTATCGTAGCGGAAGAAGCGTTGCTGCTCCTTGGTCAACTCGCTGGCTTCCGGTGGGGTCGGCCCGATCATGTCGGATGCATCGGCAATCGGCAGTCCCTCGGGTGCGGCGTCTTCGATCAGGAGCGAGGAAAGGTCTGGCGGGGGCGCGGCTTCTTCCACTTCTGCCCTGCCCTGATACCAGAAAAGTCCCAGGCCCATCGCGGCGAGCGTGACCAAGGCCCCGGTAATTGCATGCTTCATCCCTGCGCCCCCAAATTCTGCGTTAAGTCACTGTCTAGCGGCCGGAAATCCCTATACGCAAGGCCAGTAGTGCTGCCCCCCGCCCCTCAAGCAAAGGCTTGCCTCCCGATGTTAGTGAGCGTTCGGCCAGTCCTGACAGGATTGCCAAGGGGCGCGCGCGACGGTGCATTGCCCCATGTCCCGGAGTTGTGTCCGCACGGCTGAGGACTAGGTTGCGCTCATTTTCATCGGATAGATGCGCAGCCAGATCCGCCAGAGCCCATCGATAGCCCGCAAGGCGCGCGTTATCTTGCTCGGCTTCGGCAAAGCCTAGTCCGCGAACAGCCGCACTCCATGCACTGGCACGTCCTTTACAGAACTGATCCAGGGTCTCGGGTTCGAGGGCTTCTGCAACCAGTAGCGCTTCCCAGCCATCGACAAGCTTTGTGAGCGCTTCCGCTTCCTCGCCCCAAGCATCACTAATGCTCGTGACCAAGGGTTCGCCCAATGGCCTTTCGCTTGCCGGCTTGCAGAGAAGATCCCTCCACCAAGCAAGCCGCATCTGGCCGATAACGGTTTCGCTGCTTGTGGCCACAACGCCTGCAAGCCGTCGATCCAGTTCGAACATGGACCTCAACAGAGGTCGGTCAGCCGGGCGTGCATAAGCAAGGGCTAGCTGAACTTCCTCAGCAAGATCCTGTTGGCGGGTTTGGGCTGTTTCGACCATGCCCTCGCCATGACGAACATGTAGGTCGGGCGCAAGACGCGCCCTTCCTGGCACGTCTGAATGGGCGTCAGAGCTGCGGGTACGACCGCTTTGTCAGGCGCACAGGAATGGTGCCCAGGTCGACAAAGACGAGGTTCACATAGATCCCGCCTGTCGCTTCCAGATCGACATAGTCCCTGCCCGACACATCGGTGCCATGCGTGATGGCGAGCTGGGCATTCCCGAATTGCTGTGCGCTGAGCAAGTGATCGGTGAATTCGGTTTGCAATTCGGCATCGGACGGCACCGGCCAGACGGAAACCGCCCTCGATGCCTCGTCGAGAGCCGAGGAAAGCGAGTTCTGGAAGAACAGGTAGATGCTCATGTTGAGCGTGCCGAGCAGCATCGTCACGGTCAGCGGCAGTACGAGTGCAAACTCGACCGCGGCAGTTCCACGGTTGTCGCGCAGGAAGGTCTTGATCCTTTTCAGCATCATTGCGTCCTTATCGTTACCGAACCGACATGCGTTTGCTTGGTGGCGTAATCCGCGATGCCCTTGATGTTGAGCATCGGTTCCCAGTCCTCGGTGACCGTAATCGTCATGTATTTCGTTTCGACGGCTGTGGGATTGACGCAAAACGGAGCGCCGATGGTCTGCTTGTTTCCATCGCACTCGATCCGGGTCTGAACCTTGATTGCGCCACCGGGCATGCCCGTTGCGTCACTAATAGCTTTTGCCACGATCGGATCCGCCGGGACATCCTCAAGGGTGCCCATCACATATTCCGCGCCCAGCTGTGCAGTTTGCTGCATTTCGATCTTGTGGCGATAGCCCATGGCAAAATCGATGCCGCCGAGAGCCATCGCAAGGACGAGCGGCATGACCAGAGCAACCTCGATCGTCGCGTTGCCGCGCGTGCTGCGGATGAGTTTTGAAACAACAGAGATCATTTGCGCAACCTCAAGACGTCGTCACCGAAGAAAGAGGCCACACCGCGACCGGCGCGGCAGCGGTTCACAACCTTCGTGTTGCCGGTGAAGGTGATGAACTGACTAACGATCTGCAGGCAGTCGGTATTCATGCCGGAGTTTCCGCTGAAGCTTACCGTGGTCGAAGGGGCGTAAATGGAGCCGTCGAAAATAGAACCGTTATCGCCGGTAATGAACATGGAGGTGCCAGGAGGAGTTCGGCTGTCTTGATGGATCACGACCCCTTCATACGGGCCGGTGTCCGGAGCACTCAGCTTGATTTCCGCAGTACCATTACCGGTGAATGTTCCGACCTTCTTGTCGTTGAAGGGAATAGACGTACTCGTGAAAACAATCGTAACACCATCGCCTTCTAGAGTAGCCTGCCCGTTCACGACCAGACCGCCACTTCCGATGTAATATGTACCTGGGAGAAGTGTCAGAGTTTGCTTGGCATTGATCGTAATGCCCTCATAGCATCCCGGCCCCAATATCGTTGTATTCTTGATGCGCTGGGCAGCGTTGCACGACGAAATTGCAGGGTCGAAGATTATTCCGTCGAATGGGTCTTTGACTGGGGAGATGCCGTTGTGGACCGCAGTGTCGGTGGTGATCGACCCGCCTGCGTTGACGGATCCTACTGCAGACAGCGCACCTGCGCGGATGTGATCCGAAGTTGTCGCGTCGAAGTTCGAGTTCGATGCCAGACCGCAGTTCATGTCCACACTCGCCGATCCGGATATCGTCAGTCCTGTACCGCTCGTATCGAGCGCGATCATGCAGTTCGGGACTTCCGAGCTCGACTGCGCAACGGCCTCGACGCTGATCGTCGGAGCATTCGCCAGGAACAGGCTGGAGAACGGCAGTTCGCGCGAAGTGCTGAGCACGACGCGGACCATGCTGTTGTCGCCTGCGAAGTCACCGGCAGTGGGCGGCGTTTCGATCGCATCGATGGTGTAGATGTGCTGGTAGTTTTCGCCGAGGACCTTGGTGACGACGGTCTTCACGTCTTCACCATTCTTCATGGCAAGCGCACCAGCCATCGCGCCCGCGTCGGCGGCGCTGTGGAGATCGCGGCGCCAGCTGATCCACTGGGCTGCGTCGACGGCAAGGCCCATGGTGCCGACCATGGGAACAAGCGAAGCGGCCACGAGCACGAGCACATTGCCACGCGCATCGTCGCGAACCTGCTTCAGAAACTGCACCGCTTTGCGAAGCATTGCGTACCCCATATCCAACATGTCGAGGCTCCCTCTTAGGGTCCCCGGATGTCGGCGAGGTAAAACAACAGCCCTAAGGACAGGTTAAAATGAGATGCCGCGCCTTTCCGGAACACGGAGAACGCAGCGAGTCCCTGACTTTGGGAGAGAGGTTAACGCGTCACAGAACCTAGCGGCAAAAGCGAATCAGCCCGGCAGGTGGCGGAGGCGTGATCCCTAGTCCCGGTAACAAACCTTCTTCGCAGCTTCGACGATGCGCGCGCTGTCGATCAGCGCCATCTTTTCCAGATTGGCGGCATAGGGGAGCGGCACATCTTCGTTGCATACCCGCGTGACAGGAGCATCCAGATGATCGAAGCCTTCCTCCATGCAGATCGCCGTGATCTCCGAAGCGATCGAGCAAGTGGGCCAACCCTCTTCGGCAATGACGACACGGTTGGTCTTGGCAAGGCTCTTCAGCACCGCCTCCTTGTCGAGCGGGCGCAAGGTGCGAAGGTCGATCACTTCGGTATCGATGCCTTCACCAGCCAGTTCCTCTGCCGCTTCCAGCGCGAGGCCGACAGCGATGGAATAGGACACGATAGTCACATCGCTGCCTTCGCGCATGATCCTGGCCTTGCCGATCGGCAGCACATGGTCGTCCAGTTCAGGCAGTTCGAACGTGCGGCCATAGACGAGTTCGTTCTCGAGGAAGACCACCGGGTCTTCACAGCGGATAGCCGCTTTGAGCAGGCCCTTGGCGTCCGAGCTGTCGAACGGCGCGATGACGATCAGGCCGGGCACGCTTGCATACCAGGGACCGTAGTTCTGGCTGTGCTGCGCGCCGACGCGGCTTGCCGCACCGTTGGGGCCGCGGAAGACGACCGGGCAGCGCATCTGTCCGCCGGACATGTAATTGGTCTTGGCTGCGGAGTTGATGATGTGGTCGATGGCCTGCATCGCGAAGTTGAAGGTCATGAACTCGACCACCGGGCGCAACCCGCCCATCGCTGCACCGGCACCGATGCCGGCAAAGCCATATTCCGTGATCGGCGTATCGATCACGCGCTTGGGGCCAAATTCGTCGAGCAGCCCCTGCGTGACCTTGTAGGCACCCTGGTACTGGGCCACTTCCTCGCCCATCACGAAGACGCGCTCGTCGCGGCGCATTTCCTCGGCCATGGCATCGCGCAGCGCTTCGCGGACGGTGACCTTGGCCATGTTCGTGCCGTGCGGAACTTCGGGATCCTTCACGTCCGCCTTGCGGGCAGGCTTGGTGATCTCGGCTTCCGAAGCGTCTTGGCCGACGTCCTTGCCCTCGCCCGGAACGTCATCCACTTCGGCGGTTTCAGGAGCTGTGAGGTCGGAGGCGTCTTCGCCCTCGCCTGCAAGCATGGCGATGACCGTGCCGACTTTCACGCCTTCGGTGCCTTCTTCGACCAGGATCTTGCCCAGCGTGCCTTCATCGACCGCTTCGAATTCCATCGTAGCCTTGTCTGTTTCGATCTCGGCGATGATGTCGCCGATCTCGATGGCATCACCTTCCGACTTGAGCCATTTGGCGAGCGTACCTTCTTCCATGGTGGGAGACAGCGCGGGCATCTTCAGTTCGATAGCCATGGCTCAATACTCCTCCACCAAGACATCGGTGTAGAGTTCGGAAGCCTCCGGCTCGGGCGAATTCTCGGCAAAGTCGGCAGCCTCGCTGACGACCTTGCGAATGTCCTTGTCGATGGCCTTCAAGTCTTCCTCTTTCGCGCCGTTTTCCAGCAGGACCTTTTTCAAGCCCTCGATCGGGTCCTTGTGATCCTTCATGTCCTGCACTTCCTCGCGCGTGCGGTATTTAGCAGGATCCGACATGGAGTGTCCGCGATAGCGATAGGTTTCGCATTCCATCAGGACGGGGCCCTTGCCGTCGCGCACGTGCTTGAACGCGATCTCGGCCGCCTGGCGAACCTCGAGGACATCCATGCCGTTGACCTTCATCCCCGGGATGCGGAACGCAGTGCCGCGGCGGAAGAATTCGGTTTCCGCGGACGAACGGCTGACCGCGGTGCCCATGGCGTACTGGTTGTTCTCGATGACGAATACGATGGGAAGCTTCCAAAGCGCGGCCATGTTGAAGGTTTCGTAAACCTGGCCCTGGTTCGCCGCCCCGTCACCGAAATAGGTAAGGCACAGGCCGCCGTCTTCGTTGTACTGATGCGCGAGCGCCAAGCCTCCGCCAAGCGCGACCTGCGCGCCGACGATGCCGTGGCCGCCGTAGAACTTATGTTCGGTCGAGAACATGTGCATCGACCCGCCCTTGCCCTTGGAGATGCCGGCTTCGCGACCGGTCAACTCGGCCATGATGACCTTGGGATCGATACCGTAAGCGAGCATGTGGCCGTGATCGCGGTAGCCGGTGATCACGCTGTCCTTGTCCCCGTCGAGCGCGGACTGCAGGCCGATGGCAACGGCTTCCTGCCCGATGTAGAGGTGGCAGAAACCGCCGATGAGGCCGAGGCCGTAGAGCTGGCCTGCCCGCTCTTCGAACCGACGGATGAGCAGCATCTGTTCGTAGAAGTGCATCATCTGGTCGGTGCTGGCATCGAAGCGCTGCTTCTTTTCCAGTTCTTCCTGCAGGGAGTGCAGGACGAAATCCGTATCTTCAGCGGGACTCTTGGGGGCCTTTGCGGCTGCTTTGCTCTTGGGGGCCTTTGCCAAACTACAGCTTCCTTTATCTTCCGGGGAGGAATATGGCTCAGCCTATAGGCATAGCGGCCCGTGCCGCGCAACGCCCAAGCTGCGCGCATACGAAAACCTTACGGAATTGAGGGCTTGGAGCCCACTCAGTCGTCGAGCTTGATGACCACTTCGTCCGGATGGACGACGTTGAGCTGGCTGCGGAGCAGTTCGCCAACCATGTCCGGATCGGCGTGATCGGGATGCAGCAGAGCGACCTTGTTCTGGAGCGCGGCGCGTTCTCTCTGCAAAGCGGCCAACTGCGCTTCACGCTGGTCGAGGAGGCGCAGGTTCTCGCTCCACGCCAACAGGCCGGATGGTCCGGCCACGGCAATTCCGCCCATCACCAGCAACGCCGCAAGCGCCGCGGTGTGCGACGCTTTCTGCCTTTGCCGTGTGTTGAGTCTGACCTTGCCTCTCATCAGGGACACAGAATCACAGTTAACCTTTACGCGCAAGGGCTATTTGCAGTCCCGTCAGTAGGAGCGCGGCAGTCCGAGCACATGCTCTGCCAGATAACTGAGGATCAGGTTCGTGCTAATCGGGGCGACCGTGTACAGGCGAGCTTCGCGGAACTTGCGTTCGACATCGTATTCCTCGGCGAATCCGAAACCGCCCAGCGTCTGCACGCACATGTCGGCAGCCGCCCAGCTAGCTTCGCTGGCGAGCATCTTGGCCATGTTGGCTTCAGCCCCTGCATTCCCGCCTTCGTCGTAAACCTCGGCGGCATGGTGGACCATCAGCTCGGCGGCACGCATCTGCGCGTAGCAGCGCGCGATAGGGAACTGCACGCCCTGGTTCTGGCCGATCGGTCGCGAGAATACCTGGCGCTCCTTGGCGTAGTCGCTCGCCTTTTCGATGAACCATTTCGCATCGCCGATACATTCGGCGGCGATCAGGATACGCTCGGCGTTCATGCCCGACAGGATATAGCGGAACCCCTTCCCTTCCTCCCCGATCAGCGCCGACGCCGGGATACGCATGTCGTCGAAAAAAACCTCGGTCGTCGAATGGTTCATCATCGTGCGGATCGGCTTGATGGTCATGCCGTTCCCGACCACTTCGCGCATGTCGACCAGGAAGAGCGAGAGGCCTTCGGTCTTCTTGGCCACCTCGTCACGCGATGTCGTGCGTGCCAGCAGGACCATGAGATCGGAATGTTCGGCGCGGCTCGTCCAGATCTTCTGGCCGTTGATCACATATTCGTCGCCTTCCCGCTTGGCGAAGGTGCGCAGGGAAAGCGTGTCGGTTCCGCTCGTCGGTTCGGAAACGCCGAATGCCTGCAGGCGCAGGTCTCCGTTGGCGATGCCCGGAAGATAGCTGCGCTTCTGTTCCTCGCTGCCGTAGCGAAGCAGCGTATTCATCACGTACATCTGGGCATGGGCGGCGGAGCCGTTGCAGCCGGATGCCTGGATTTCCTCCATGATGACCGCCGCGGAATCGAGTCTGAGACCACTGCCGCCGTATTCTTCCGGGATGAGCGCCGCGAGAAAACCAGCCCGCGTGATCGCATCGACGAATTCTGCCGGATAGGCGCGCTCGCGGTCTTTCTCTCTCCAGTATTCACTAGGGAAATCGGAGCAGACTGCGCTCACGGCGCGGCGGATTTCATCTAGGTCTTCTTTTGCCATCGATCGACACATGGACTCGTCCCGTCCGGAAGGCAATCCGTCGGAACAGGCCATCTTGCGCTCCGTTGGTTTCTTGACTTTCGGGGCGCGTCCCCGTATTTGGTTTCTATTGAAACTAACTCAGATGACAGAGGATTGAGATGCCCGATCTTTTCGAAAACCCCATTGGCCTCGACGGCTTCGAATTCGTCGAATTCTGCGCCCCTGAAAAAGGCGTGATAGAGCCGGTTTTCGAAGCGATGGGCTTCTCGCACGTGGCGAACCACCGTTCCAAGGACGTGCAACTATGGCGCCAGGGCCAGATCAACCTGATCCTCAACTACGAGCCAAAGAGTGCCGCGTGGTTCTTCGCCCGCGAACACGGCCCGTCTGCCTGCGGCATGGGTTTCCGCGTCCGCGATGCGAAGAAAGCCTTTGACGAACTGATCGAGCGTGGTGCTGAACCGGTCGCGAACGAACCCGGCCCGATGGAACTGCGCATCCCCGCGATCCGCGGCATTGGCGGAGCGATCGTCTACCTGATCGACCGCTATTCCAGCGAAGCCGGCGAAGGCATGTCGATCTACGACATCGACTTCGAATATCTGCCCGGTGTGGAGAAGCACCCGGAAGGCGCCGGCTTCGATGTGATCGATCACCTCACGCACAACGTCTACAACGGCCGCATGAAGTACTGGGCGGATTACTACGAAACGCTCTTCAACTTCCGCGAAATCCGCTTCTTCGACATCAAGGGTGAATATACCGGCCTGACCTCCAAGGCGCTGACCGCACCGGACGGCAAGATCCGCATCCCGCTCAACGAAGAAGGTGAAGGCGGCAAGGGACAGATCGAGGAGTTCCTGCGCGAATTCAACGGCGAAGGCATCCAGCACATCGCACTTATCTGCGACGATCTCGTAAAGGCCTGGGACAAGCTGAAGGACTTCGGCGTTCCCTTCATGACGGCCCCGCCCGAAACCTATTACGAAATGCTCGAAGAGCGCCTGCCCGGCCACGGTGAAAAGGTCGAAGACCTCAAGATGCGCGGCATCCTGATGGACGGCACCACCGAAGGCGGCACTCCGCGCCTCCTGCTCCAGATCTTTGCGGAAGCACAGGTCGGTCCGGTCTTCTTCGAGTTCATTCAGCGCAAGGGCGACGACGGCTTCGGCGAAGGCAATTTCAAGGCCCTGTTCGAAAGCATGGAGCGCGACCAGATCAAGCGCGGCGTGCTCAGCGTAGAGGACGCGCAGACCGTCGAAGCGGAGCCTGCCGAATGAGCGACGTAGCCCGTCATCCCGTAAAGCTGGGCGGCGTCCACCACGCCGCCTATCGCTGCAAGGACGCAAAAGAGACCGTCGAGTGGTACGGCAAGGTGCTTGGCATGGATTACACCACTGCCTTCGCCGAGGATCATGTGCCTTCGACCGGAGCGTATGATCCCTACATGCACGTGTTCCTCGACGCGGGTAACGGCAACATCCTCGCCTTCTTCGAACTGCCCAACCAGAAAGACATGGGCCGCGACGAGAACACTCCGGCCTGGGTACAACACCTTGCATTCAAGGTCGCCTCGGAAGAGGAACTGCTGGCGGCCAAGGACCACATCGAAAGCCTCGGCATCGATGTGCTCGGCCCCACCCATCATGGTATCTTCAAGTCGATCTACTTCTTTGATCCGAACGGTCACCGTGTGGAACTGGCTGCGGATATCGGCACCGACGAACAATACGCCGAACTCAAGCGCGTTGCCCCGATGATGCTGGAAGAATGGAGCGAGACGAAAAAGGCCCCTCGCCACGCCGATTGGCTGCATGAAATCGCGCGCAAAGAACACGGCAACAATTAAGCCTAAGGCTGGCAAACCCTAATAGTTTGCAATTCCGGAACCCTGCCGGAGGCATGACGTTGCCTCCCAAAGGGAGTTCTTCGGGTGAATTACATCGCAACGCTGCGCGACCAGCTGCAGGAAATGGGCACTGGCCTGGTAGAGGCGCTGCCCAGCTTCGCAATCGCGCTCATTATCTTGCTCGTGACATGGATTGTCGCGCGTTTTGCCGTGAAGATTTCGGATGCGATCGTCGGTCGCACTGAAATCCGCGCCAGCCTCAAGAACCTCATTGATACGCTGGTGCGCCTCGGCATCTGGCTGGTAGGTCTGTTCATTGCCGCAGTCGTCGTCATCCCCAGCCTCACGCCGGCCAGCTTGCTCGCCGGCCTAGGGATCGGCGCCGTCGCCATCGGCTTCGCCTTCCAGGACATCTTCGAAAATTTCCTCGCCGGCGTTCTCATCATGTTGCGCGAGAAAATGCGTATCGGCGATATCATCGAGTGCGAAGGCATCACCGGCAAGGTGGAGCATATTACCCTGCGTGAAACCCATGTTCGCAAGCTGTCTGGTGAACTCACGGTCGTTCCCAATTCGATATTGTTCAAGAACCCGGTGGAAATCTTTACCGATGAGGACCAGCGCCGCCATGATGTTGTGATCGGAGTTTCCTACGATACCAATCTCGATCATGCCGCCGACGTGATCCGCCGCGCTGTGGAAGATGTGGAGGACGTGCTCGCCAGCAAGGGCGTCGACATCTTCGCGCAGGAATTCAATTCCAGCTCGGTCGATTTCCTGGTGCGCTGGTGGGCCGGCTCGACACCGCGCTCGGGTTGGGAAAGCAAGGACAAGGTGGTGCGTGCGATCAAGGCAGCGCTGGACGATGCGGGTATCGAGATCCCGTTCCCTTATGTGACGCACACGTTCAAGGAGACGGTGCCGGTTAGCCAGCTTGGTGACAGCGGCAAGCCGACGCCCTAAGGGTTGCGAACAGAAACCGATTGAGAATGCCTTCCGTTCTCTTCGGCGATGGGAGAGCCCGATGAAAATCCTTCGCACACCAGCAGATCGCTTCGCCGACATTCCCGACTATCCATTCGCCGAGAACTGGAGCGATATAGACCTCGGCGAAGGGTACACCGCGCGTCAGCATTACGTCGACGAAGGCGATAAATCGGCTCCTCCTGTTCTTCTGTTTCACGGCGAGCCGAGCTGGTCTTTTCTCTATCGCAAGATGATCCCCATCCTCGTCGATGCAGGCTTTCGCGTACTCGCTCCGGACCTCATTGGCTTCGGTAAGAGCGACAAGCCCGACGATCCCGAGTTCTTCACCTACGAACGACACGTCGATTGGTTGAAACAGTGGCGAGCAGCCGTAGAACCGCGCCCGGCTGCCCTGTTCGTGCAGGACTGGGGCGGTTTGCTAGGCTTGCGGATGCTTGCTCATGATCCAGACCTCTTCACCTGCGTCGTGGCGAGCAATACCTTCCTTCCAGCTGGCGGCACCCCCTCCCCGGCATTTCTCGCATGGCGGGAATTCGCCCGGTCATCTCCCGAATTTCGCATCGGCGCCTTGCTCGACCGCGCAACTGCGACGGAGCGAACCGAAGCCGAAATCGCCGCTTATGACGCTCCCTTTCCAGATGAACCGTCCAAAGCCGCAGCGCGCGCTTTTCCAAGCCTGGTCCCGGTAGAAGACGGGATGCCGGGAGTGGAAGATAACAAGCGAGCCTGGCCGGCGCTCGCGGCATTCCAGGGGCCGTTCCTCACGCTATTCGGCGAAGACGATCCCATCACAAAGGGTAGCGAAAAGTTTCTTATCGAACGCATTGCAGGCGCCAAGGGGCTGGACCACCGGACGCTCCCGACCTGCGGCCATTTCTGCCAGGAGGACCAGCCTGAAGAGCTGGCGGCCGGATTGATCGCAATGGCTCGTAAAGCGGGCCATCTGGGGTGACCTCGCCCGCGCTGATGACGCGCTCGCAACAATACTTTCTCGCCATCGCCGCGGCGGTGGTGACGGCCAACGCCTATTACATCCACCCGATCATCGGCGAGGTCGCCGACTATTTCGGGGTCAGCGAGGCAAGGATCGGGCTGGTGCCAGCCCTGAACCAGCTCGCGCTGGCGCTCGGCATCCTGCTCCTGCTCCCCTTGGGCGACAGGTACTCGAACAGACGCCTGACCATTGCGTTTACGGTGGGTCAGACCGTCAGCCTTGGGGTCATGACTGTGGCGGGCACTTTCGGGCAGTTCCTTGCTGGTTCCACCGCTCTCGGCTTCTTCACCATCGCTCCCTACCTCCTGCCCGCTTACGCATCCAAGCGCGTCGCCCCCGAGCGACTGGGGCAGGTCACCGCCTTGCTGACGGCTGGGGTCATCCTTGGCATTCTCATCGCGCGCGTCGGCGCCGGCTGGATAGCGGAGCACTATGGCTGGCGGCTGGTATACTGGATCGCGACGGGCCTGATGATCAGCGTTACGATCGCCCTTCCCTACCTGATGGAGGGCGGAGAACGCGAGCGAGGCAAGGCCAGGTACTGGTCGCTAGTGGGTTCGGTATTCCCGCTCGCTCGGCAGCATCGCGACGTAGTTCTTTCCGGTGCGATCCAGGCGCTGAATTTCGCGCAATTCATTGCGCTGTGGTTGGCTCTCGCGCTTTATCTCACCTCTCCGGAGGTGGGATACGGCACCGATACGGTGGGCTATCTCGCTGCGATTGCTGCCGTCTCCATTTTTTCGACGCCCCGGCTGGGCCGCTGGGCGGACGTGGTTGGAGCGCGCAAGGCACGACTGGTATTCGCAGGCATCCAGTTGATAGGCATCGCCCTGTTTTATCCGCTCAGCGGTTCGCTCTGGGGGCTGATCGTGCCGCTGGTACTGGTGAACCTGGTCGGCCCGGGGATCGACGTCACCGGCCGCATGACCTTCCTTTCGCTGGCCACGGACCTGCGGACGAGGCTCACCACGATCTACATCGTCCTGATGTTCGTTGGAGGCGGGATCGGCAGCATCACAGCCACCGCAATCTATGACACCTTCGGCTGGGGCGGCGTGTGCCTCGCGCTCGTGATTTCCTCTGCAGTGCTGACCGCGCTGGCAGCGTATTCCTTCAGGAAAAATCGCTGAAATGGTGCGCCCGACAGGATTCGAACCTGTGGCCCCCAGATTAGGAATCTGGTGCTCTATCCGACTGAGCTACGGGCGCCCCGGCGCTTCGTATAGCGCCTGAGTTTTTCGTGGCAATCAGTTGAGTTCGTCGGGAGGGGCGATCGGGAAAAGGATCGGCGCCACCGCAATGCCTTCCGAAGCCAGGTCCTCTGCCTCTTCACGCGTTGCCTTCCCGTGGATGGGTGTCTCGTCGATCTCGCCATAATGCTGGGACCGCGCTTTCTCGGCGAACTTGTCTCCGACCCAGGTACTTTTCTCCAGTGCCTTGGCCTGCGCTTTCGCAAGCGTCTCAAGCGCCTTCTTCACCTCCGGCGGCATAGGTGCGTTGGAAAGCTGCGCCTCGGCTTTCGGCTCTTCGACCGGCCTTGCCACTTGCGAGGCATTGCCCTTGGCCGGAACGGCGGGGGCCATGGGGGCTTTGCCCACCACGGACGATCCGCACTCCGGACAGTCGAGGAGGCCGCGTTCCCTCTGCTGGTCGTAATCGGCAGAAGACCCGAACCATCCCTCGAAGCGGTGGCCATTGTCGCAATGAAGGTCGAATACGATCATGGGCGCCTAAATGGCGATTTCTCGCCGATTGGCAAGGCTCGGCACCTGTGCACGCACGGTTTCTATGCGGCTGCGATCGATCTGAGCAAAACCAAGTTCACCTGCGCCCTCACCCATGTCCAGAATGACTTCGCCCCAGGGGTCCACGACGAGGCTGTGCCCATAGGTTTCGCGACCGTCCTCGTGCTTGCCCGACTGTGCCGCGGCGATGACGAAAGCGCTGGCTTCGATGGCGCGTGCGCGCTGCATCACATGCCAATGTGCTTTCCCGGTGGGAACCGTGAATGCTGCGGGAGTAGCGATTGCATCGCATTGTAGGCGGCCGAGCGCCTCGTAAAGTGCGGGAAAGCGAAGATCGTAACAGATCGTCAGGCCCAGCTTACCCACCGGACAATCGACGGTGACGACCCTGTCGCCGGGCTGGTAGGCGTTCGATTCCCGCCAACTCTCCCCGCTATCCAGATCGACGTCGAACATGTGCATCTTGTCGTAACGCGCCGCGATTTCGCCGGTCTCATTGATCACGAAGGCGCGGTTGGCCCACTTGCCTTCCCCCGCCTCGACTGCAAGCGAACCGAGATGGACCCAAAGCCCGCGCTTCGCTGCCTCGTTCCTCACAGCGGCGAGGACCGGATCGCTGCTCTCATGCACGATATTGCCCGCAGCTCGCTTGCGATCGCGATCGAGCAGCCCCGACATTTCGGGAGTGAAAAGCATCTGTGCCCCGCCCCCGGCTGCCGAACCGACCGCCTCGACCAACGCAGCAGCATTGCGCGACGGGTCTATACCGGTAGTCGACTGGAACAGGGCGATCCGGGTCATTCTGCAGCCAGCAGCGCGTCCAGCTTGCCCGCCCGCTCGAGCGCGGCAAGTTCATCCGATCCGCCGACGTAGGTTTCGCCGATGAATATCTGCGGCACCGTTCGCGCGTTGGGCGCGCGCTCGAGCATCTCGTCGCGCTTGGGGCCGCCCATCGTGATGTCGTGTTCCGCGTATTCGGCACCTTTGCTGTCGAGCAGGCTCTTCGCGCGATAACAGAAGCCACAGCCGAACTTGGTGTAAATATCGATCTTGGGGTGGCTCATCGGGTGTCCTTCAGGGCTTGTGTGGAAGAACGACTTAGCTGACAGGCGGGCGGCTTGAAAGCGTTTGGTCGCTGACTATCTTGGTTCTGTCGCTGCACGAGGTAGCGATATCGGAGCGCCGGTTTCGGGCTCCTCATATTGTCAAATTGCTCAACAGAGGATTTGTTTCGATGAACCGTTTTGATACCACACCCTATCGCCGTTCCACCGTCGGTTTCGACCGCCTGTTCGACCTGATGGAACGCCAGGCTCGTAATGCCGGCGGCGATAACTATCCCCCTTTCAATATCGAGCGCCGCGACGATGACGAATATCGCATCACGCTGGCAGTCGCGGGCTTCCGTCCCGAAGACCTCGATATCACCGCGCAACAGAACCTGCTGACGATCCACGGACGCAAGCGCGACGACCAGCCCGAAGGCGACATGCTGCACGTCGGCATCGCGAACCGCGGCTTTGAACGCCGTTTCGACCTCGCGGATTACGTGCGCGTTGAAAATGCCGATCTAAAGGACGGCATGCTCGTCATCGATCTCGTTCGGGAAGTGCCGGAGGCGATGAAGCCCAAGAAGATCGCGATCGGCGGTCAGAAGCCGCTCGAAATCGTCAAGGATGACGACGACAGCGCTGCTGCCTGATCCTTCGTTTGAACGTCTGAAACGAAAGGGGGCGGCACCCGAAGGTGTCGCCCCCGCGACGTCTAGCGCCGCCGAGCCCCTAATTCGGCCGTCCGGGTCGCAGAAGACAACCGAACTCGAGGCAAGCCCACCGCTTGCTGGCGCAGCGTTAGTCTGTAAATTCAAGGGTCCGCGACCTCTGTACTCAGTAGGGTCTGCATCAAATGCAACAAAAGATAAAGACCCCCTCTCGGCAGAGAGGGAGCCTTAGTGTCGCGCCCATACAATTTGTAGAAAAACGACATGTGAGAAAACAAGTGTTTACGCTCACATAGTAGTCGCAAATTTTTTTTAGACGAGGCGTTCCTGATCCAGTGCCGCCCCGATAAATCCGGCAAAAAGTGGATGAGGATCAAAGGGTTTCGACTTCAGCTCCGGATGGAACTGCACGCCGACGAACCACGGATGGTCCGGACGTTCGACGATCTCGGGAAGCAATCCATCGGGTGACATGCCCGAGAAAATGAGGCCCTGTTTTTCCAGCGGCTCGATATAGGCGCCGTTGACCTCGTAGCGATGACGATGCCGCTCGGAAATTTCGTTCTTCCCGCCATAGATCGCCGAAACGTGGCTGTTCGCAGCAAGCTTAGCGTCATAGGCGCCGAGGCGCATGGTTCCGCCCAGGTCCCCGCCCGCTTCGCGCTTTTCCAGGCCTTCCTGCGTCATCCATTCGGTAATGATACCGACCACCGGTTCTTCCGTGCTGCCGAACTCGGTCGAGCTGGCCTTTTCGAACCCGGCGGAACGCGCGCCTTCGATGCACGCCATCTGCATGCCGAGGCAAATGCCAAGGAACGGCACCTTGCGTTCGCGAGCGAAGCGTACGGCGGCAATCTTTCCTTCGCTGCCGCGTTCCCCGAAGCCGCCGGGCACCAGGATGCCGTGCATCGGCTCGAGCTGGGCTGCGATATCGCTGTCGCCCTGTTCGAAGACCTCGGCATCGATCCACTTGATGTTGACCTTGACGCGGTGCGCCATCCCACCATGGACCAGCGCCTCGTTCAGCGACTTGTAGGCGTCTTGCAGACCGACATATTTGCCGACCACACCGATCGTGACTTCGCCTTCGGGATTGGAGTGGCGGTCCACCACATCGTACCAGCGGGACAGGTCCGGTTCGGGCGCATCGGTAATGCCGAAGCCGCGCAGGACTTCCGTGTCGAGACCTTCCCCGTGATACTGCAGCGGCACTGAATAGATCGACGGCGCATCGAGAGCGGGAATGACCGCTTCCTTGCGCACGTTGCAGAAGTTCGCGATTTTCTGGCGTTCGCCGTCGGGAATGGGATGTTCCGCGCGGCAGAGCAGCACGTCGGGCTTGATCCCGAGGCTGGCGAGTTCGCGCACTGAGTGCTGCGTCGGCTTCGTCTTCAATTCACCTGCAGCCGCGATGTAAGGCACCAGCGTCACGTGAACGCTGAGCGACTGCATCGGCTCCAGCTCGTTACGCAGTTGGCGGATCGCTTCCATGAACGGAAGGCTCTCGATATCGCCGACCGTGCCGCCGATTTCGCACAGGATGAAATCGTGATCGTCCTGCCCTGCCAGCGCGAACTCCTTGATCGCATCGGTCACGTGCGGGACCACCTGCACCGTCGCGCCGAGGTAATCGCCGCGGCGTTCCTTAGCGATGATCTGCTGGTACACCCTGCCAGAGGTGATGTTGTCGCCCTGGTGGGCCGAAACGCCAGTGAAGCGTTCGTAGTGACCGAGATCGAGATCGGTCTCAGCCCCGTCGTCCGTTACATAGACTTCGCCATGCTGATACGGGCTCATCGTGCCCGGATCGACATTGAGATAGGGATCGAATTTGCGGATGCGGACCTTGTACCCGCGCGCCTGAAGAAGCGCTGCGAGGCTCGCAGCCATGAGACCTTTGCCGAGCGAGGAGACCACGCCGCCGGTGATGAAAATATACCGCGCCATGGGAGTTGGGCCTTAAGCGTGGGGAGTGAGTCGGCGCAAGGATAAAGACGCGCAGAAATGCGCGCCGTCCACAGACGCCAGCGAAATAGGTTGTTTTTGGCTTAGTCGGCCAGCGGGTCGACCGGCTCTGCAGGTGCAGCGTCCGGTGCCGGTGCCGCGCCCGGGCCGCCCAGCGGATCAACGGTCTCGGCAGGTGTGACCGAACGATCGAGGGTCGATTCCACGCCGTCCACGCCAACGCCTTCGACAGCCATGGCAGCCAATGCGATGGACAGTACGACGAATGCCACCGCCAGCCACTTAGTCGAGCGGGTAAGGAAGTCCGCCGCACCGCGCGCACTAAGCATTCCCGACGGGCTACCGCCGATACCCAATCCGCCGCCTTCGCTGCGCTGCATGAGGATTACGCCAACGAGCGCTGCCGCGACGATCGCCTGAACGACGGTGAGGAAGAGAAACATGGGTATCTATCTCGATCGAATTGAATTTGACGCGCAGCATCTAGGCGTGCGCACGTGAAACAGCAAGGTTTGCGACTTAGGCGTCCTCTGCCTCGGATGCGGCGACCACGATGCCAAGGAAGCTCTCTGCCGAGAGGCTTGCCCCACCGACAAGTGCGCCGCCGACTTCCGGAGTCGACAGGATGTCGCGCGCATTATCGGGATTGACCGAACCGCCATAGAGGATGCGGACCTCGGCCGACTGCTCCGGCCCATAGGTTTCGTCCAGCAGTTTGCGGATTGCCGCATGCATCGAAGCGATGTCTTCGAGAGTGGCAGTGCGCCCGGTGCCGATCGCCCAGATGGGTTCGTAAGCGACGGTTACGCGTTCCGCAGCGTCTTCGATTTTCGGCAGGCTCGCACGCAGCTGGCCGAGAACGAATTCTTCAGCCTTTCCCGAATCGCGAAGCTCCAGGCTCTCACCGCAGCACAGGATGATCCGCAGACCTGCATCCAGGGCGCTTTCGATCTTCGCATTGATAAGATCGTTCGATTCGCCGTGGGCACCGCGCCGTTCGCTGTGCCCGAGGATCACGAATTTCGCACCGGCATCGGCAAGCATGGTGGCGGAGATATCGCCGGTGTGCGCGCCTTCTGCTCCGGGATGGCAATCCTGGGCGCCCACACCGATCTGCTCCGCTTCGCGATGAACGGCATGGATCAGCGTGTACGGAGGTGCGACGGCGACTTCCGCCTTCATGTAACGCTGGGCAGCACGGTCGATCGCGCGTGCTTCGCTGAGCATGGCACGCGTGCCGTTCATTTTCCAATTGCCAACAATATAGGGCCGATCGGCCATGTAAATTTCCTGTCACGTCATCAGATCTGGCTGGCGCTATATAGAGAGCGCGCGCGCAATCGCCAGACCGGGCTTGTAATTGCGTCAAAAGCGGACAGCACCTGTTGCGGGGAGGTCGCATGGCGGATAAAGCGCCCTGCTCGAAACGGTATCGCTTCGTGCCCCAGTCGGGTGCGGCGCGCTCCAAAGCATCGAAGAGGCATTCCCGCAAGTCATGCTCACTTTTTTCCGGAATTTCTTTAAGACGAAGGTCGGCCTCGCCATCGCCCTCGCCTTTCTCGGCCTGATCGGCTTCGCCTTCGCCAGTATGGATGTCTCCAGCACGGGCGCTTTCGGCGGCGTTGCAGGTGGTGATCGTGTTGCAGTTGTCGGTGACGAGAAAGTCTCCACCGCGGCGCTCAATGACGCGGCAAGCGAAGCGCTGCGCCGGGTGCGGGAGGAGAATCCGGATGCGACCATCCAGACCCTGCTGGCAGGCGACGGCCTCGACAATGTTCTTGGCGGCCTCATCGACCGCTATGTGCTTATCGCGTGGGGCGAAGAAAACGGCCTGCGTGCAGGGCGAAACCTGGTCAACAGCGAGATCAGGCAGATCCCGGGAGCACGCGGCCCGAGCGGGAATTTCGAAGAAAGTGCCTACCAGGCGTTTCTCAGCGCGCAGAGCCTGACCGATGCGCAATTGCGCCAGCAGGTCCGCACGTCGCTGTTCTTCCGCCAATCGGTCATTCCGGCCACCTACGGAACGATTGTGCCGGATTCCATCGCCGAAACCTATGCGCGTACGTTCAAGGAACGCCGCCGCGGGTTCGTAGCGGCCATTCCCGCCGCCGCATTTGCGCCGACCGGCAACCCGACCGATGCGCAGCTTCGTGAATTCTATGCCGAAAACGGCCAGCGGTTCGTCCGTCCGGAACGCCGCAGTCTTCGCTATGCGAGCTTCGGTGCAGATGCGCTTGGCGAGACCATCGAGCCTAGCGATACCCAGATCCAGGAATATTTCCGCGAGAATGCGGAAGACTACGCCGCCCGTGAAACCCGCAGCTTCACCCAGCTGATCGTCTCCACCCGCCAAGGAGCAGAGGCGATCGCGCAGCGCGTATCGTCGGGTCAGAGCTTTGCCGCTGCTGCTGCCGAGGCGGGTTTCCGCACAGCCCAGCTCGAGAACCAGGAGCGCGAAACCGTCCGTGAGCAGGCGAGTGCCGCAGTGGCGGACGCGTATTTCTCGGCTTCCGAAGGCGGTCTGACCGCTCCTGCCCGCAGCCCGCTCGGCTGGCATATCGCCCGCGTGGACGACGTGAACCAGGAAGCAGCAAAAAGCCTTGCTTCGGTCCGCGGCGAAATCGCTGACGTCTTGCGCGAACGTAATCGTCAGCGCGGTATCGCCGAGCTTGCGACCACGATCGAGGATCGCCTTGCGGACGGAGCCTCGCTGACGGCTGTTGCAGAGGAACTGGACCTTGAAATCCAGTCCACCCCCGCACTGACGGCGTCCGGCTTCGTTTACGGAACGCAGCAGCGCGCGCCTGAAGCACTGCTTCCAACTCTCGATTTCGCTTTCCAGATCGATGAAGGCGAACCCGAGATCGCCGCACTTCCCGACGGCCAGAATTTCATTGTCTACGAAGTTGCCACGATCACGCCTTCGGCAACCGCACCTCTGGCAGAAATTCGCGACAATGTGATCGCCGAATGGCGCAGGGTACGCGGCAACGAAGGCGCGCGTGCTGCGGCAGACCGCGTCCTCAAGCGGGTAGAGGGTGGTGCCACTCTGGCAGCGGCCCTTTCCGCCGAAGACGTTGCACTTCCCAATCCGGATGGTGTCAACATCACCCGCCAGGAAATCGCGCAGATGCGTAATGCGAGGGTACCCGCGCCGTTGGCACTCTTCTTCTCGATGGCAGAGGGCACCACGAAGAAGCTTCAAGGCAGCCAGGACCAGGGCTGGTATATCGTCGCGCTCGATGACATCTCGCTCGGCGAGCTGGAGGAGAATGACCCGCTTATCGCGCAGGCTAAGGGCCAGATCTCGCAGGGTTGGGCGGCAGAGCTTTCGGAACAGATGATCGCCGCGATGCGCGCAGAAGTCGGTGTCGAGCGCAATCCCGATGCAATCGCGGCCGTGCGCCGTCAATTGCTCGGCGAACCGAACTGAGACCGGTCTTGGCCAGGCATCTCGAGGGGGTCGAAAACGCTCGCGCTGAACTCGAGGCCGGGCGACCCTCGCTGGTTTGGCGCAAGGTCGTTGCCGATACGGTGACGCCGGTTGGTGCGGCGCTGAACCTGATGGAAGACGGTCGCGGCGACTTTCTCCTCGAATCCGTGGAAGGCGGGGAAGTCCGCGGGCGCTACAGCCTGCTCGGGCTCGACCCAGATCTTGTTTTCCGGGCCGAGGGCGCGAAGGCAGCGATCAATCGCGACTGGAAGCGGGACCGGAGCAGGTTCGACGATTGTGACACGTCGACTCTGGACGCGTTGCGCAGCCTGCTGGCGGAATGCCGCTTCGACGTCCCCGGAGAGCTGCCGCCAGCGCTCGCCTGCCTGGTCGGCTACTTCGGTTACGAGACGATCGGTCTCGTCGAGAAGCTTCCGCAGCCCAAGTCCGCACCGCTCGAAGTGCCGGATATGCTGTTCGTCCGTCCGACGCTCATCCTTGTTTTCGATAATCTGTCGGACCAACTGTTTTGTATCGCGCCCCTGTGGCCCGAGCAGACCGGCGAGGACGATCCCGTCTCCCGCGCTGCGGACCGGATCGACACGGCTCTTGCGCGCCTCGGTGCGCCCGTTGCCCAACTTCGCGAGAACACATCCGCCCTTCCCGATATCGAACCGCAGTCAACGATGGCAGCGGACGATTATGAAGCGATGGTTGTGCGCGCCAAGGAATACATCGCGGCAGGCGACATCTTCCAGGTCGTATTGTCACAGCGATTCACCGCGCCTTTTCCGCTGCCGCCGATTGCTCTTTATCGCTCGCTGCGGCGGGTGAACCCTTCGCCGTTCCTCTATTTCCTGGACATGCCGGGCTTCGCGATCGTCGGGTCAAGTCCCGAAATCCTTGTACGCGTGCGCGATGACGAGGTTACGATCCGACCGATCGCCGGCACGCGGCCAAGGGGAGCGACAACAGCGCTCGACCGCGAGGCCGAGGCTTCGCTCCTTGCCGATCCTAAGGAACTGGCCGAACACCTCATGCTGCTCGATCTGGGCCGCAACGATGTGGGCCGTGTTGCGGAAAGCGGGACTGTGACCGTGACTGACAGCTATACTGTCGAGCGTTACAGCCATGTCATGCACATCGTCAGCAACGTAACCGGAAAACTGGCCAGCAAGTTCGACGCGCTCGACGCCATGTTTGCAGGATTTCCCGCCGGAACGGTCAGCGGCGCGCCCAAGGTCCGTGCCTGCGAAATCATTGCAGACCTCGAACCTGCCAAGCGCGGCGCATATGCCGGCGGTGTCGGCTACTTCGCACCCGACGGCACGCTCGACAGCTGCATCGTACTGAGGACCGCAGTCATCCAGGACGGGACCATGCACGTCCAGGCCGGCGCGGGAATAGTGGCCGACAGCGATCCCCGCTACGAACAACGAGAATGCGAAGCCAAGGCAGGTGCGCTATTTGCAGCAGCACGCGATGCCATCCGCCTCGCCAAGGAACCCGGTTACGGTCAATGAAATATCTTCTGGTCGCACTTCCAGCCCTGATCCTTTCCTCTTGCGAACCGCCGCCGGCAGGTGAGCCGGTAACGCGTACGCGTATCGACGGTCAGCCCGGAGCGTCGCCCGCTGCGACTGCCTCTCCGTCCGAAGCGCCTTCCGTTGCATCGGAAGTCGAAAGCGCGTGCCGTTCGATCATCTTCGAAGACACCTCGCTTACGCATTGCCTCGCGGTGCCGTCGCGTCACCGGATTGCCATGACGCTTGGGCCTGACGGTGGAGAACCCTATCGCAGCCTGACGGCCTACTCCCGGTCTCGAGGGGCCGACGGGCTCGCCTTCGCGATGAATGCGGGAATGTTTGGCGATGACGGCAGGCCGATCGGCTACTTCGTCGTCAATTCGCAGCGTCTCAAGACCCTCAATACGGCGGACGGGGAAGGCAACTTCCACATGAAGCCGAACGGGGTCTTCTTCGGTAGCGGCGACAAGTGGGAAATCCGCACGACCGAGGATTTTCTCGCCAATGTGTCCGACCGCCCCGAATTCGGCACCCAATCCGGGCCGATGCTGGTCATCGATGGCAAGATACATCCCGAAATTACCCAGAACGGACCGTCGCGCTACGTTCGCAATGGCGTCGGCGTCGACGAACGGGGGCGCGCGCACTTCGTGATTTCCAACGCCCCGCTTTCGTTCGGGAAGCTGGCCCGCTTCTTCAAGGACGAACTCAACGCAACCAACGCGCTGTTCCTGGACGGAAACGTCTCGGCACTGTGGAACCCCGCGACGGATCGGCTCGATACCGGCGCTCCGATCGGTCCCATCGTGCTGGTCGAGAGAAAGGATATTCCCGATGAGGAATGATCTGCGGACGCTCTATCCCGAGATCGAGCCCTACGAGACCGGCATGCTCGACGTGGGCGAAGGCCATTCGCTCTATTATGAGCGCGTCGGCACACCGGGGGCGAAGCCTGCGGTATTCCTCCACGGTGGACCGGGCGGCGGGATGAGTCCCGACCATCGGCGCCAGTGGGACCCGGAACTTTACGACGTCTTGCTGTTCGACCAGCGCGGCTGCGGAAAGTCACTTCCCTTCGCCGAGATCGAAAACAACGATACCTGGCGGATCGTCGAGGACATCGAGCGCCTGCGCGAAATGTGCGGCCACGAGAAATGGCAGGCATTCGGTGGCAGCTGGGGTTCTACGCTGGCGCTCGCCTATGCGCAGAAGTACCCCGAGCGGGTTAGCGAACTTGTCCTGCGCGGCGTTTTCCTTGCCCGTGCGCAGGAAAAGAGCTGGCTGTACAGTTACGGCGCGAGCCAGATCATGGCGGAAGCCTGGGACGATTTCATCTCCATCATCCCCGAGGACGAACGCGAAGACCTGGTCAAAGCCTATTACGCACGCCTGACCAGCGAAGACGAAGAAACCCGTCTCACCGCGGCGAAAGCATGGTCGATCTGGGAAGGACAGGTGGCAACGCTGCTTCCCAACGAAGACCTGCTGGAAAGCTTTGCCGATGCTTCCAAGGCGCTGCCCTTCGCACGTATTTGTGCGCGCTACTTCCTCAATGACTTCTACCTCGAAGAAGCGCAGCTGCTCCGCGATCTCGGCAAGATTGCCGGGATACCGGGCATCATCGTGCAAGGGCGTCACGACATCTGTACCCCGCCGACCAGCGCCTGGGCACTCAAGAAAGCGTGGCCCGAAGCCAAGCTGCACATTGTCCACGATGCCGGTCACAGCGCGAGCGAGCCGGGCATAGTCGACGGGCTCGTGCGCGCGACCGACGAACTGGCCGGCAAGCAGGCCTGACGCCGCGCGACGCAAAGCTTGCTTGAAACCCGTCGCCTGCCCAGCCATTGACGAGCCGAATGACCGAAAACCGCTCTATCCTCGTCGTCGACAATTACGACAGCTTCACCTTCAATCTCGTCCATTACCTTATGGAGCTGGGGGCCGAGGTCGAAGTCGTTCGCAATGATGCGATCACCGCTGCCCAGGCGCTGGATAGCGGTGCTGCCGGTTTCCTGATTTCGCCGGGCCCGTGCACCCCGAACGAGGCGGGCGTGAGCCTCGATCTCGTCGCTGCTGCGGCCGATGCGGGAAAACCCCTCCTCGGGGTGTGCCTCGGGCATCAGGCCATCGGTCAGCATTTCGGCGGCAAGGTCGTTCGCGGCGGCTTGATGCATGGCAAGACCAGCCCGGTCACGCACGACGCTACAGGTGTTTTCGAAGGTCTGCCCTCGCCCTTCCTCGCGACCCGTTATCACTCGCTCGTGGTAGAAGACATTCCCGACACCCTGCTAGCGAATGCGCATAGCGAAACCCCGGGCCTCGACGGGATCAGCGTGATGGGTTTCCGCCACCGCGAGCTCCCCATTCACGGCGTCCAGTTCCACCCTGAAAGCATTGCGACGGAGCACGGCCATGCCTTGCTCGCGAACTTCCTCAAGATTTGCGGTATTCCCGCCAAGGTTCCGGCATGAAACAGCTCCCCTCTGCAGATACCCATCTCGATGCGGCACAGTCCGAAGAGGTTTTCGGCTGGATCCTCGATGGCGAAACCAGCGACGACGAGATCGCTCGCTTTCTCGTAGATATGTCCGCGCGGAGCGAGACGGCGGAGGAAATCGCAGGCGCGGCCCGTGCGTTGCGTGCCCGCCTGATCCCGATCGAAGCGCCCGAAGGCACTGTCGACTGCTGCGGCACCGGCGGTGACGGCCACCACACGCTGAATGTCTCGACCGCGGTCAGCTTGGTCGTCGCTTCCTGCGGCGTGCCCGTCGCCAAGCATGGCAATCGCGCCGCAAGTTCCAAGTCCGGCGCAGCCGATACGCTGGAAGCTCTCGGCCTCGACATGGATGCAGTCGGCCGCACCGCCGAGAAGACGCTTGAGAAACTCGGCATCTGCTTCCTGTTCGCGAAGAACCACCACCCGGCGATGGGGCGTATCCAGCCCATCCGCCAAAAGCTGGGTGTACGCACGATCTTCAACCTGATGGGACCGCTGTCCAATCCGGCTGGCGTTAAGCGCCAACTTATCGGCATCGCCCGTCCAGCCTATGTCCCGATCTATGCGCGCGCAAAGGCCACTCTCGGCACCGAGCGCAGCTTTATCGTGTCCGGAGACGAAGGCCTCGACGAACTCTCGCTCGCCGGCGGTAACGAACTTGCCGATGTGCGCGACCATGATTTCGAAATGCGCCGCGTCGTCGCAGTTCAGGCCAACCTCGCCCATGCCCCGGTCGAAGCCATCCGTGGAGGCGATCCGCTGCATAATGCGAAAGCCCTGGAAGCGCTTCTCTTCGGGACCCCCGGAGCATATCGCGACGCGGTTCTCTTCAATGCCGCCGCTACCCTGATCGTGGCGGGGAAATCGGACGACTGGACCGAAGCTGCCGAAATGGCGGCCGAGGCCATCGACAGCGGTCGTGCGCGCAAGCTGCTGACCGACTGGATCGAGCTCGCCCAATGAACAAGCTCGACGAAATCTGCGCCACCAAGCGACTGGAGGTGGCGGATCGCCGCAAGGCCGCCTCGCTCGACGATCTGGACAAGAGTGCACGCGAGCGGAGCGAACCGCGCGGGTTCATGAGAGCTCTCGAAACGGCCCAGCAAACCGGCTTCGGCCTGATCGCGGAGATCAAGAAAGCTTCGCCGTCCAAGGGCCTGATACGTGCCGATTTTTCTCCTGCGGATCACGCCCGTGCATACGCCTCCGGCGGGGCAAGCTGCCTGTCGGTCCTTACCGATGCGCCCTATTTCCAGGGCCACGAAGACTACCTGATCGAAGCGCGCGCAGCCTGCGACCTGCCTGTGCTCCGCAAGGATTTCATGGTCGACCCTTGGCAAGTCGCCGAGGCCCGCGCACTCGGAGCCGACGCCATCCTCATCATCGTGGCTGCGCTGGAAAACGGCCAGATGGAAGAAATCGAAGCTGCGGCAATCGAGCGCGGCATGGATGTTCTGGTCGAAGTACATGACGAGGAAGAGCTCGCCCGTGCCGCTCGCCTCCAGTCGCGCCTGCTCGGCGTGAACAACCGCAATTTGAAGACCTTCGAGACTGATCTCGCGACCACCGAACGGCTGGCGTCATTGGCGCCTCAGGACGCCTTGCTTGTCGGTGAAAGCGGCATTTTCACGCATGACGACTGCCTGCGACTGGCCCAAGCGGGCGTAAAGAGCTTCCTCGTTGGAGAAAGCCTCATGAGACAAGCCGATGTGGAATTGGCTACTCGGCGCCTGTTACATGGCGAACAAGCGGCAAAGGCATGAGCAAGCTTACCCATCTCGATGACGACGGCGCGGCCCACATGGTCGACGTATCGGACAAGCAGGTGACGCGGCGTTCCGCGACAGCCGAAGGCCGTATCCTCATGACAACCGAAGCCCTTGCAGCGATCACGCAAGGCGATCTGCCCAAGGGTGACGCAATCGCCGCCGCCCGCATTGCGGGTATCATGGCGGCGAAGAAGACCGGTGAGTTGATCCCGCTGTGCCACACGCTGGGTCTCGAAGCTGTGTCGATCGAGTTCCACCCTGAAGACGAAGGCATACGGGTCGTTGCTACAGCCTCGCTTAGCGGAAAGACCGGAGTGGAGATGGAGGCGCTGACCGCCGCGAGCGTCGCCTTGCTCACCCTATACGACATGGGCAAGGCGCTCGATAAGGGAATGCGGATCGACGGCATCCGCCTGATCGCCAAGACCGGTGGCAAATCCGGCGACTGGCACGCCCGGGACTGAAACGGGAACGGTTGTTCCGCTGCAATCACCTCCGAAATGGCTGAATTGCTTGACTTGCGAAAATTGGTTGCCTAATTGTTCCACATTCGTTCACAAGGTTGTGAACAGGAATATGGGAGTGACCTATGCTGACCGCAAAGCAGCATGAACTGATCCGCTTCATCCAGCAAAAGCTGGAAGACACCGGTATTTCGCCTTCGTTCGAAGAGATGAAGGAAGCCCTCGATCTCAAGAGCAAGTCTGGCGTTCACCGGCTGATCTCGGCCCTGGAAGAACGCGGTTTTATTCGGCGCTTGCCGAACCGTGCGCGCGCCCTGGAAGTCATCAAGCTGCCCGAAGACGCGGTGACAGGATCGAATGCTCCCGCACCCTCGCCCGCTCCCGCGGCGAACGACTCTATTCTCGCGGCCCACGCCGCAAAGACAGTGGCGCCCTCACCTGCGAACGATATCATCGAAGTTCCGCTGCACGGCCGGATCGCGGCCGGCGCCCCGATCGAAGCGATTGAAGGCCAGTCGAGCATGCCGGTACCCGCAGCACTGCTCGGACCGGGCGATCACTACGCGCTGGAAGTGTCGGGCGACTCGATGATCGAAGCGGGTATCTTCGATGGCGACTTTGCCCTCGTCCGCAGGGCCGATTCGGCCCGCGACGGGGAAATCGTCGTGGCACTGGTCGATAACGAGGAAGCCACTCTCAAGTACCTGCGCAAAGAAGGACCGATGATCCGCTTGGATCCGGCCAATGGAGCCTACGACCCGCAAGTCTACGAAGCGAACCGTGTGCAGGTTCAGGGCAAGCTGGCAGGCCTCCTGCGTCGCTACCACTGAGACCCATCTATAATTTGAATTTTTGAAAGGGCGTCCAGCAAGGCGCCCTTTCTCTTTGGGTTTCGTCAATCTTGGGCGGGTTGCCACCAGCCATGATCGCCTTGCGATGATGCCACGGTGCGGACTTGCTCGTCCTCCAGGTAGATCGAGACGCCGCCATTACGCTCGAGATAGCGCCGATCCACTTTCAGCCAGCGCGGCATGCAGCTACGTGGCAACCAGCGGTCCGCGACAACGATATCCGAGAGTTCGCACGCTGCGGCCAATTGGCGCTCGTCGATGCGCTGCTTGTTTAGCGCAACAAGAACAATCCACTCCCTCTCACTGGTCTTCCGCCCGATCGTGCAAAAATCGGCACTGCAATTGGCACCCTCATAGGCACGGATATTCCGGGGTTCTATCTCGCTCCCGGCAAGCTCGACGATGTTGGTACGCGCATAGGTGCCCGGTGCACCTCGCAGGACGAAGAGATTGCCCCTTTCATCGACGAGACCTAGGTTTCCGCCATCGCGCGTCACGAGAATATCCGGCACGGGCGATACAGCCAGAACCAGCGCAGCCAGTGCTGCCGGGATGAGGCCCCATAGCCGCGCCTTGCCCCGCCACAGCGCCAGCCACAGCCCTCCTGCTACGAAGAGGGCGATGATACCCAGCCCCATATGCGGCACCAGTTTCACCGCTCCTGGTTGGGATGCAGTGAAGTGAGCGAGGTCGAGCAATAGGTCGAGCGACACGCCTACAAGCCACCAGAACGGTGCCCCTGCCCCGACCATGTCGAGCAACAGCGCGATCGCGATTAGGGGCATCGAGACGAAGGTGACCAGCGGAATGGCGAGAACGTTGGCAAACGCGCCGTAGAGGCCTGCCCTATGGAAGTGGAAAAGCACCACGGGTGTCAGGGCAATTTCGATGACAAGCCCTGTCACGAAGAGCATCACTGTACGCCGCGCCAGCCACCTCGCGCGGCTCTCTTCCCGCGGCGCCAGAAAAGCCCGTATCGGCTCTGAATTGTGCAGCGCGATGATCGCAATAACCGCCGCAAAGCTCATCTGGAAGCTGGGTCCGACCAGCGCCTCTGGCCAAGCGAACAGGACGGCCGCAGCGGCCACAGCGACCATGCGCATCGATAAGGGTTCACGTCCCAGGGCCAGCGCACCGAGCACCGGCATCGCTCCAATACAGCTGCGCACGGTCGGGACCTCCGCGCCGGTCAGCAAGGTATAGGCGATCCCCGCCCCCGCGCCGACCGCCGCCGCAACCAGTGGCAGGCGGACCCGCAGGGCAAACCATGGCCACAAGGCAAAGAGCTTGCTGGCGAGGAAGTAGGCAGCCGCGATAACTGCACTGACATGCAACCCGCTGATCGACAGCAAGTGGGTCAAGCCCGCGTCACGCATGGCGTCTTCATCCACGGCTGATATGCCGCCGCGATCGCCGCTTGCGAATGCCGCTGCGATCGTGCCCGGCGCTCCATCGAGCCTGGATCGGACGTGGTCGGAAAGGAAGCGTTGTGCCTGCGCGATCGGCGAATTGCGATTACCGGCCTGTTCGACCAGTTCTATCTCCCCGACCACGGAGCCGGTCGCCGCCAGCCCCTTGAACCAAGCCGCGCGCGCGAAATCATAGGCGCCGGGCAGGATCGGCGCAGGAGGTGGCATCAGCTGAGCCTTGAGGCGAACGCGAGCGCCCTCCTCAAGCTCGCCCATGTCTTTCTCGAGAGGTACGTTCACCCTCACCTTGATCGGCCGGCCAGCCTCTGCATCCCTTGCCGCAAGGGTCAGGCGAACGCGTTCTTCGGCCGGTTGCTCTTCGCGCTCGAGAATGCGGGCATCGAGACTGACTACGGCCGGACGTTCGATTGCAGCTGCGCCGACAAGTTCCGACTTGCTCCACACAGTCGCCATGCCAAGGGCGAAAGCGACGGAAAGGACAGTAACGGCGAGCCGTAAGGCCGCGCGATCATCCCGCCCACGCCACACGGCTATCGCAGCCAGGGCCGCCAGCACGGCAGCACCCATGGCAACCGACCATTGCCAGCGGTTATCAAGCAAGAACCAGACCCCGATCCCTGCTGCAAAAGCTACCGTAATCCAGGGCCCGCGGTCGAATGACGAGGCTGTCAGAAACCTCTCTGCGGCCTCACCCGTTCTGGACAAGACAGCGCGCATGCGCCAAGGGCGCTGCACTGCAACATCGGCGATGCCGTCCGGCTCGCCAAACGGCACCTGTGGCGTTCCCTCTATCGCCATGGAAGTCTTTGAAAGGAAAGAAAAGCAGATGGCAAGTGAAACCGCGGCAGGTACCAGCGCAAAGCAAGTCGTGACCCGCTTTGCCCCCTCGCCGACCGGATTCCTGCACATCGGCGGGGCAAGGACTGCGCTGTTCAACTGGCTGTTCGCCCGTCATCACGGCGGCAAGGCGCTGCTTCGGATCGAAGACACCGACAAGAAGCGCAGCACGCAGGAAGCGATCGACAAGATCCTCGAAGGACTGGACTGGCTCGGCCTCGACTATGACGAGCCGCCGGTTTTTCAGTCCGACCGCGCAGAACGCCATGCGGATGTCGCGCAAAAGTTGCTCGAAGCCGGCCATGCCTACAAGTGCTTCGCCACGCCCGAAGAACTCGAACAGATGCGCGCCGAACAGCGGGCGAACAAACAGCCCATGCGTTACGACCGCCGTTGGCGCGACCGCGACGAGGCGGAAGCTCCGGCAGGCGCGCCCTACACCGTCCGTCTGAAAGTCCCGACCGAAGGCGCGACCACGATCAAAGATGCCGTGCAGGGCGATGTCACCGTCCAGAACGCGGAAATCGACGACTACATCCTCCTGCGCGCGGACGGCACGCCGACCTACATGCTGGCGGTGGTGGTCGACGACCATGACATGGGCGTCACCCATATCATCCGCGGGGACGACCACCTCAATAATGCTTTCCGCCAATTGCCGATCATCCGTGCAATGGAGGAGATCGAAGGCAACTGGCCTGATCCGGTCTATGCCCACGTCCCGCTGATCCACGGATCGGACGGCGCGAAGATGTCCAAGCGACACGGGGCCATCGGCGTCGAGGCTTATCGCGACGAGGAAGGCGTGTTGCCCGAAGCCCTGTTCAACTACCTGCTCCGCCTTGGGTGGGGACATGGCGACCGCGAAGAGATCACTCGCGAAGAGGCAATCCAGCTGTTCGACCTTGACGGTGTCGGCAAGAGCGCCGCCCGCTTCGACATCAAGAAGCTGCAGAACCTGAACGCGCATTACATCCGCGAGGCCGACGACCATCGGCTGGCGGAACTGGTAGCACAGGAAATCGGCAAGCCAGTCGAGACCTCCGTGCTCGCCGAAGCGATGCCGGTCCTCAAACCGCGTGCCAAAACCGTGCACGAACTTGCTGAAGGTGCTGCCTTTTTGTTCAAGACGCGCCCTCTGGAACTTACCGAAAAGGCTGCTGGCCTGCTCGATGACGACGCACGCACCCGCCTCGCCGGCCTTTCGGAGCGTTTGAGCGCGGAAAATAGCTGGACAATCGAGGCTCTCGAAGCCACTACGAAATCGTATGCCGAAGAGCTTGAATTGGGTCTCGGCAAGCTCGCGCAGCCCCTGCGCGCCGCACTAACGGGCACAACCACGTCGCCCGGAATTTTCGATGTTCTGGTCCTGTTGGGCAAGGAGGAATCTCTCGCGCGGATCGACGCGCAGGCCTCCCCGGCAGGCACGGGCAAAACTGACTGAGGAGACTCGCGTGGCCGATAAACAGGCAACTCTCGATCTGGGCGGACAGAGCCAGACATTCCCCGTGCTCGAAGGAAGCATCGGCCCGGATGTCATCGACATCCGCAAGATGTACGGCACGACCGGCAAGTTCACCTACGACCCCGGTTTCAAGTCGACCGCCAGCTGCGAAAGCGCACTGACCTATATCGACGGCGAAGAAGGCGTCCTGCTTCACCGCGGTTACCCGATCGGCCAGCTGGCAGAACATTCCAGCTTCATGGAAGTCAGCTACCTGCTGCTGAATGGCGAACTGCCGGACCAGGGCGAACTCGACGATTTCGTCTATACGATTACGCGCCACACCATGGTCCACGACCAGCTGCGCCAGTTCTACCAGGGCTTCCGCCGCGATGCGCACCCGATGGCGATCATGTGCGGCGTCGTCGGTGCACTGTCGGCTTTCTATCACGACAGCACCGATATTGCGGATCCCGAGCAGCGCAAGATTGCCAGCCACCGTCTCATCGCCAAGATGCCGACGATCGCAGCCATGGCGTACAAGTATGCCGTCGGTCAGCCGTTCCTTCAGCCGAAGAACGACCTCAGCTACACCGGAAACTTCCTGCGCATGACCTTCGGTGTTCCAGCCGAGGAATATGAGATCCACCCCGCGATCGAACGCGCGATGGACCGCATCTTCATCCTCCACGCCGACCACGAGCAGAACGCGTCGACCTCGACCGTGCGTCTTGCCGGTTCGTCGGGCGCGAACCCGTTTGCATGTATCGCAGCCGGCATTGCCTGCCTCTGGGGTCCGGCACACGGCGGCGCCAATGAAGCGGCGCTCAACATGCTGCAGGAAATCGGATCGCCCGACCGCATCCCGCACTACATCGAGCGTGCCAAGGACAAGAACGACCCGTTCCGCCTGATGGGCTTCGGTCACCGCGTCTACAAGAACTACGATCCGCGTGCGACGGTCATGCAGAAGACCCTGCGTGAAGTGTTCGACGCGCTGAACGTCAACGACCCGGTTTTCGAAACCGCGCTCCAGCTCGAAGAGCTCGCGCTGAACGACGATTACTTCAAGGAAAAGAAGCTCTTCCCGAACGTGGACTTCTATTCCGGGATCATCCTCAACTCGATCGGTTTCCCGACGACTATGTTCACCGCGCTCTTCGCCCTCGCCCGTACCGTGGGCTGGGTCGCGCAGTGGAACGAGATGATTTCCGATCCTGCACAGGTAATCGGTCGTCCGCGCCAGCTGTACACCGGCCCGACGCAGCGCGATTATCCGATGATGGATCAGCGTTAAGCGACGGATTGATAGATTGGATCAGGGGCGCTTCGGCGCCCCTTTTTCGTATTAGCTGTCGGCGTCAGGGACAGTCGAACCAGGGCCATCGCGCCGCTCGCTACGCAGGTCTTCGGCAGCGGGGACCGAAAGGGTGAAGCGCGCGCCAAGGCCCGGAGCGCTCTCCACCGTCAGATCCCCGTCCATCGCGCGCGCGATCCGGCGGGAAATATAGAGACCAAGGCCCGAACCTCCGTCGCCGCTGCGGCCGAGCCGTTCGAACTTTTCGAACACACGGGCCTGCTGGTCCTCTTCCAGACCGTGGCCTTGGTCAGCGACGGTAATCAGCGCGCGCGACCCGATCTGGTCGAGGCGTAGCCAGACCTGGCTGTCTTCCGGCGAGTAGCGGATGGCATTGCCGACAAGGTTGAGGAGTATCTGCAGCACCCTGCGGAATTCGGCGATCGCCAGCTGGCTCTCGCCTTCGACAGGCGGCACCAGGGTGATCCCGCGCTCCTGCGCCCTGACCCCGAGAATACCGCAAGCACGTCGTGCCACATCGGCAAGGTCGATCCGGTCGGGTGCGGTTACGAAATCGTCAGACTCAACGATTTCCAGATCGGAAAGATCGTCCACCAGCGCCAGCAAGTGCTGCCCTGCACTCGCAATATCCGCCGCATACTGGCTGTATTCTTCCGCCAATGGCCCTGCGAGCTTGGTCCGGATCGTCTCGGCGTTTGCAATGATACGATTGATCGGTTGTCGTAGTACCGGCGTGAGGTCCTTGCCGAGCGAAGGCGTGTCCGCCTGAAGATCGCCGGAGTGCTCGGAAAGAGGTGTGCTGGCCGCGAGATACAGGACAAAGCCCGCACTGCCCGGTTCACCCTTTCCCAGAGGCTCGAGATGCGCCGTCCATTGCCGTTTGGAACCCGGTATCGTGCATTCGGCACCGTCGAGCAGGCGCCAATGCAGCGGTTGTTGGTAATCCTTGGTCGGCATGTCGACCAGGGTGGTCCACGATTGGCCGACTGCGGCCAAGGAGCGCGAACGGAACTCTTCGAGATCGGGTGCCTCGGTCTCTACCGAAAGAATGGACTGGTTTGCATCGAGCCGCGCAGTGCATTCAGCGAGATGGCGATTTACTTCGATCCTGCGCCGCTCGGCATCGATCTCGTTTTCTGGCGGCAATTGTTCTGCCTGCCAGCTTGCAATAGCGATCTCGCAGCCGCCCTTACCCCCATCGACAGGGGTAATCTCGGCCCAGGCCGTAATTCGGTTTTCACCGTCGATTGCCTCGAACTGGCGGGCGAGCTTGAGGCCGTATGAGCGGGCTTTCTCGACAAGGGAAAGCAGGCCCGGAATAGCGATTGTCGAGCCGATACTTCCGCCGCAATCACGATTAAGCTGGGCGAGCACACCCGTCGCCTCGGTCAGGCGGTCGGCTTCGTCGCTACGGCCCTTAGCGATATGATCTGTTTTTACGTTCATTGCCCGAAATCCGGCCTCGTATCGCCCAGCATGGAGCGCGCTTCGTTGGGGCTCAGGTTCGCCAAGCCTGCGACAGGCGCGGCCTGGGGATGCAACTGCAGCAGGACCTCATCGATTTGCGTCGCTGCCAGACCAGCGGACCTCAAGCTCACCGCGAGACGCGTAACCTGCCTCGCATTGGTCGCCAGGACGACCATGCCACGGTCCTGCCCCGATTTCGCTGCGAGGATCGTCAGGAACAGGGCAACCCCGGCTTTTTCCGGTAGCAGGGCATTCTCGTTACCCCGTTCCACACCCGTGGCGAGCCGCGCCATCAGCGCCAGCCTTCCAGAGGCTTCGTCGAAATCGCTGCGCAACTTGGCCTCGGCCCTCGTCAGGGCATCCGAAGCGCGGTCCCCGTTGTATGCACGCCATGTCAGGAGGACGCTATGGAAGAGGTCGCCTGGCAGCTCCGACACGGGCAGTTCCATGCGCCGCTGCGCCTGCACGAAGCGCGCCTGCGCAGCCAGGGCCGACATGGCCGTACTGGCTGTCCCCGTATCCTCGCTGGCGATAAGGTCCTGCAAGAGAGGCGAGAGGACCGGATCGACGCCAAACTGGGCTTCGAGCCGCTCCGTCAGTTGCCATTCGACCGCATGCGCGTGGCAATGCGAGAGCAAGGCCGAATTTTCCTGCAATCGCATCGCAAGCGCTTCCCCGTGGCGTTCGGCGAAGGCCTCGCTACCCGATTGGCCCGTCGCCTGGGCCTGCACGCGCAATATCTGCCACGCAAGGTCGTTGAGCATGCCGCGAAGGCGGGCAAGTATCTCGTCACTGAACAGGGAGTGGTCGGGCGTCGACAGGAGATGGCCCAGAATTGGCTCGATGCGCGATAGTGTCTGGTCGCCGCGGGAAAGCGCGGCGCGCAGGTCGGCCTCGCCCCCATACTTGGCCCCAGCAAAGTCCTTCGCCATCATCATTCTCCGCGCGTAGCAGTGACTTGGTTAATTCGGAGTTAGTCGTTGCGAAATGGGCCGAAAAACCTCGTCAGCAAGACCAGCAGCGCGATGACGGCGGCTGCTTGCACGCCAAAACCGAAGAATGCAGCAGGCGCAAGAAGGAATCCGAGCAATATCCGGTCAGCATAGGTTCGCTTCCAAACCTCGCTGCCGTGACGTTCCCCGAGCCTCAGCAGACCCATCAGGACAAGCGGAACGAATATCCGTGTCAGGTCACTTTCGTCAGGCGCCGACAGATATATCAACAGTATAAAGAGGATATCTAACGAGGCTTCGAGGAACTTGAGCAGCGGGCTGCGCTTGGCAGCCACCTGTCCCTTGTTTGCGACGCGCTCCACCACGCGGCCCATCCGGGAGAACAGGGCGGCCAGTGTAACGAGCGCCAGGCCGACAGCCGGCATGGAGAGCGCACCGGCGGCCACTGAGGAGAGCGCGAACACACCCGAAGCGACCACCGGCCCGTTCTCGCCCCGCCCGCCGACGACATCGCGCGCAAGGCGCGTGCCTGCGCGCTCGGCAACCGCGATCCCCGGCGCGTTGAAGGAAACCGGTTCCCGCTGCGCCTCTATCCACCGCAGTTCCCTTGCGGCCAGCCCTTCACGTGTCGCGTCGATCGTCCAGTCGTTCTGGTCGACGAGCTTGCGTTCTGCGGGGACCAGCCTCGTCCCGGATTGGAACGCGAGACGCATCAGCACCGAGGGTACATCGATGTCCGGCTCCATCTCGACAAGCCGTTCGACCAGATTGCCCCGCGTGAGCAATACGCCGCTCCAGGCGAATTCGGGATCGATACGTTCGAACCCGGCCGGGACGGCAATATCGGCCGGAAATGCGATGACGGCAGGTTTCGTCAGCAGGCGCTCTGTCGTTTGTGCGTCGGGCAAGACGCCGGAAGCGATGACCAATATTTCATCGGTTGCCGTTACGAGCCCCGAAAGCTTGGCAGGCTCGCGCAAGGCCATGAACTTGGCTCCGGCACGTTCGGCACGGTGCTGCAACTCGATGACTTCGCGTCCTATACCGTCGGCCATGCAGGCGACCGCCTCGCATCCGAGCGAAAGGGCGAGGTCCAGCTGGCGATCAATCACGCGTGCGCCTGCAAAGGGGACGAATGCCGGTCTCGTCCGTCCGGGCTTGGGGGCCCGGTCGAGAGTAGACAGCAAGGCAATGCGCACGACTTTTGTTCTCCGACGACGTCAGTCGACCTTAGGAGCACAGTGCCTGAGTTGGAAGGAGCGACAAATGTCGCCCTCGCCTATTCCCCGAAATTATCGATGAACGCCTCGATGGAGCGAACCACGGTTGGTTCTCCGGGCGCTGCATCCAGGGCGCTTTCGGCGAGCGTCATCAGCTCGTCTGCCGCAAAGCTCGCCGCAAGGCCGCGCAGTCGTTCCGCCGCCTGGTACCAATTGGCATCGCAGCGCGCTCTCTTGAGCAGGTCCAACCGCTGTTCGACGCTGCCAAGGAACGCCGAACGCAATTCGGCAGCGATCCGGGCATCCTCCCCCGCCGCCTTCGCCAAGGCACTGTCAAAACTGGCAGAATGATAGGCCATGGAGCCACGAAATACGGCGAACGGAGTTAAAGAGGCTTTAAGGATACGGCAAAAGTGGTAGCCTTGCCGACTATGAGAAAGCGTTCGCACATCAGTGTCGTCGAGGGTGAGCCTGCAACCGAAACGGTTCAGGAACCGGAAGCTCTTGAACTTGAAGAGGAATTTGTCGAGGCCGAGGAATGGTTCGATGAAGAGCCCGAACCGCTTTCCCGCGCCGGATGGATCGCCCCTGCCCTTGCCGCGCTGCTGACTGCTGCATGGAGCGGCTTTTACGCTTGGGCCCACCGGAGCGAGATCCTTGCTGGCGGTACGCCCCAGCAGTGGAGCGGCTGGATCACCGCGTGGGCAATCCCGGTCCTCCTGATCGTTTCCCTTCTGATGCTGGCGCGTCGCAATTCCACAGTGGAGGCGCGCCGTTTTGGCGAAGTTTCACGGTCGCTTTCCGAGGAATCGGCTCGGCTTGAAGCCAAACTTGCGGTCGTGAACCGCGAACTGAGCCTTGCGCGCGAATTTCTCGAAAGCCAGTCACGCGAACTCGAATTTGCCGGCCGCTCCGCGAGCGAGCGCCTGTCGGAACACGCTGACCGCCTGCAAGGCCTCGTTCGTAACAACGGCGAGCAGGTCGACGCCATTGCCAGCGTCAGCACTACAGCGCTCGACAACATGACCCGCCTGCGGGACAGCCTTCCGGTCATCGCCACTTCGGCAAAGGATGTGACGAACCAGATCGGCGGAGCCGGCCGGAATGCGCAGGAACAACTCGACAAACTGGTCGAAGGGTTCGAGCGGCTCAACGAATTCGGTGCCGCCAGCGAACGCCAGGTCGTTTCCCTGCGCGAGCGGGTCGACGAAGCGGTCGAGGCATTCTCGGCACAGGCTGGCGATCTCGAACGCATTGCAGAAGAACGCTTTGCGGCTCTTCGCGAAGGCAGCGAGGCAGCCCGCGCAGACCTCGACAGCCGCGAGGTAGAGGCCCTTGCCGCTATCCGCACGCGTTCCGAAACGCTGCGCGGTGAATTGGCCGAAGCACAACAGACCGCCAATGCGGAAGAAGAGCTGGCACTGTCCTCGATGCGCGAACGTTTCACCGCCTTGCGGGTCGAAGCCGCGCAGGCATCGGGAGCGATCCGCAAGGGTGAAGAAGGTGCCATGGATGCCTGGAACACCCAGGTCGCCGAGATGAAGGACCGTCTTGCCAGTGCCGTAAGCGAGATCGAGAAGATGGACGCTGCCGTTATCGAAGCGGCGACCGCACGGCTCAACGTCCTGTTCGAACGGGCGGAATCCATCAACACCCAAATCCGAGCCAATGGCGAAGCGCTGGATCACGGGGCGGAGCAGCGCCTTACCGCTCTCGGCGAAGCGCAGGATCGCATCAGCCGCGAGCTGGCCGAGAAACTGGGCGCGATTGACGCAGCGATATCGGAGCGCCGCGAAGCCCAGCGCAGCCAGATGACTGTCATCGCCGCTGAAGGTGACGCACTGGCGGAAAAGATCGCCAATCTCGGCACGACATTCGAAACTGTCACCGATCAGGGCCGTGAAGCGAACGAAACGCTAGCGACCGCAATCGATGCCCTGAACGAGAAACTGATCGGCAGCCGCGAGGCTCTCGATGGCACTGACGCAGCCGTGGCATCGCTAACCGACGCCAGCGTGCGCCTGCTAGAACTCATCCAGGCCAGCGCGCGCCAGAGCCGCGAGGATCTGCCCGTCGCCATGGAGGCTTCGGAGGATCGCCTCGCGCAGATCGAACGTCGGACTTCGGAAATCCGCGATTTGCTTGGCGAGGCACGCAGGTCCGGAGACACGCTTACCGAGGGCATGGCCGAGGTCGAACGCCGTACGCGTGAAGCGATGGAAGGGTTCGAAAACTTCCAGTCGGGCTTCGGAGAGACAGCTGCAGCCCAGGTCGACAGCGTCGAGCGCCTGCGCTCGGGTATCACTGCGCTATCGGCCGAAAGCGAACAGCTCGCCGAACGCGTCCAGGGCGAGTTGCGCACAGCAATTGCAGCGCTGGAGACGAGCGCGCGCGATGCGATGACGGCAATCGAAAGCGAAGAGACGGCGCGCGTCGAAAATCTCGCCAAGTCGGTTGCGGAACGCAGCGCCGAGGCGATCGACAACGCCCTGGCCGAACACACCGATACCGCCCTCGCCCGCCTCGACGAGGCTCGTAAGCGGTCCAGCGATGCTGCGCGCGACGCGACCAAGCAGCTGCGCGACCAGTTGAAGCGGCTCAACGACCTGACGGGCAACCTCGAAGCCCGCATCGCCCATGCACGCGAAAAAGCCACCGACAGCGTCGATAGCGATTTCGCGCGCCGCGTCGCTCTCATCACCGAAAGCCTCAACTCGAACGCCATCGATATCTCCAAGGCCCTTTCAACCGAGGTGACCGACAGCGCCTGGGCGAGTTATCTTCGCGGGGATCGCGGGATTTTCACGCGCCGCGCAGTCCGCCTGATCGATAATGGCGAAGCCCGCGAGATCGCCGAACTTTACGACGAGGATCCGGACTTCCGCGAACACGCCAATCGCTACATCCACGATTTCGAGGCATTGCTACGCAACCTGCTGTCCACGCGCGACGGCAACGCGATCAGCGTCACCTTGCTGTCGAGCGACATGGGCAAGCTTTACGTGGCGATGGCACAGGCTCTGGAACGCCTGCGCAACTAAAGGCTCACCGGTTGACGGTCGGCCCCCAGAAGATGAGGTCTTCCGCCTCGATCCACCCGTAGGCGTAATTAAGTACGTAAAGGGTGGTGAGGACGATCGACAGGATCGTGGCGCGCACTGCAATCACGCCGGGTCGGAAGTTCACCGGTGCACTATCGGCTTGGCCGGGTACTTTTGTCGCCCCGATCTCGTCCGGCGTCTTCACCCCGAAAGGCAGCAGCACGAAGGCGCTGACGACCCAGAACAGAACGTAGATCGCAAGGATCGAGGTCCACTGCATCGGCAGTTCCATGCCGCTTACCCCAGGTTCTCTGGCAGGAGGACGCGCACTTGCGGACGCTTGCCCGACCAGCGCTGCGCTGCGCGGCGCGCTGCAAGCCGCGCCGCCTCATGTACTGCCGAGGCGCTGCGGGCGTCCATGCCCTTGAGCTTGGCTATGGCCTGGCGGATGTCGGCCAGCGCTTCTTCGGTGAAATCACCGTAGTCCTCGTCGAGCGGCAAGCCGATACTGTCGATGCGCGGGGATAGGTCACCATCGAGCGCGACGATCACTACGCCCTCATGCATAATCCGCCGGCGCATGACGATCGCATCGCCATCGGCCGGGGCGATGATGTCACCGTCCAGGACAAGGCGCCCTGCCCTGACCTTGGCAATCGTGCCCGGCGCACCGGGCGCAAGACGCACGATATCGCCGTTCTGCTGGACCACGGCATCGGGAATGCCGTTTTCGCGTCCGAACCTCGCCTGCTCCTGCATGTGCCGCATTTCGCCATGAACCGGCACGAGGATATCAGGACGAAGCCAGCCATAGAGCGCCTCGAGCTCTGGACGGCCAGGGTGGCCCGATACGTGGATCATGCTCTGCCGGTCGGTCACCATCGTCACACCCTTTTCGGCAAGACGGTTCTGGACAGCGCCGATGGAGAGTTCGTTGCCCGGGATCTGGCGGCTGGAGAAAAGGACAACATCGCCCGGCACGAGTTCCAGCGGGTGATTGTCCTCGGAAATTCGCGAAAGTGCCGCCCGCGGCTCACCCTGCCCGCCGGTTGCCAGGATCATGACCTCACCTCGTGGCAGGCCCATGGCGGTGTCGAAATCCACCGGTTCCGGCAGGTCTTCGAGGTATCCGTTCTGCTGCGCTACTTCGATGATCCGGTCGAGCGATCGACCGGCCACGCAAAGCTGTCGCCCGGTTTCGCGCGCGACGTTTCCGAGGGTCTGCAAACGGGCTACGTTGCTGGCGAAGGTCGTCACGAGGACCCGCTTGCCCTTGTGCTTCTGAACTTCTTCGAGAAGGCCCTTGTAGACCGCGCCTTCCGAACCGCTAGGCGAAGGGTTGAAGACATTGGTGCTGTCGCACACCAGCGCGAGTACGCCATCGTCGCCGATCTCGGCAAGCTCTTCGTCGGTCGCGGGCTCTCCAATGATCGGATCGTCGTCCAGCTTCCAGTCACCGGTATGGAAGATCTTGCCATGCGGCGTGTCGATCAGCAGCGCATTGCCCTCTGCGATCGAATGGGCCAGCGGGATGTAAGTGACCTCGAAGGGGCCAACCTGGAAACTCCCGTGGTCTTCTTCGATCTCATGCAGCTCGATTTCGCCAAGTAGTCCCGCTTCCTCGAGCTTGCGCCGCACAAGTTCCATCGTGAAGGGCGTCGCATAGATCGGCACGCCCAGGTCGGCTGCGAAATAAGGCACGGCGCCGATGTGATCTTCATGCGCATGGGTGAGAACGATCGCTTCAAGCTGCTTCGTCCGCTCCTCGATGAATTCGAGGTCGGCGAACACAAGGTCCACGCCGGGATACTCGCCGCCGGAGAAAGTCATGCCCAGATCGACCATCAACCACTTGCCGTTGCAGCCGTAGAGGTTGACGTTCATCCCGATCTCGCCTGAGCCGCCGAGCGCGAGAAACAACAGTTCGTCTTCGGGGGTGAAATTCTTTTTCAAGCGGAGGCCCTTTCAGCCAGCATGGCGAGACCATCCAGGGTGAGGTCGCTATCCACCTCATCGAACAGGTCGGTAATTTCGTCGAACAAAAGAGCCAGTCCGCCGGTTGCGACAACTTTGGCCGGTCGGCCTATCTGGCGGCGCATACGGTCTACAAGACCCTCTATAAGGGCTACATAACCCCAGAATACGCCTATCAACATCTGGTCTTCCGTGTTGCGCCCAATCACGTTCTCGTCGTCGGGTTTCCTGATCGCGATACGCGGCAGTTTGGCCGTGTTTCCGACAAGCGCATCAAGCGAAAGATTGATCCCCGGCGCGATGATCCCGCCCTTGTAGGCACCGGTGAAATCGACGGCATCGATGGTCGTGGCGGTGCCGAAGTCGATTACGATCAAATCACCCTCGTACTTCGCATGGGCCGCAATTGTGTTGAGAGCACGGTCGGCGCCCAGCGTTCGCGGGTCGTCTACGTCGATGGCGATGCCCCAATCTGCCGCATCTTGGCCTGCGATCAGCGGTTCGATCCCGAAGTATTTCTGCGCCAATACGGTGAGATTATGGATGGAACGGGGCACCACCGATCCCACGATGATCTGGTCGATGTCCTCTTTGGCATAACCCTGCAGTTCGAGCAGGCGGAGCAGCCAGACGGCGTATTCGTCGCCGGTCCGACGCGGGTCGGTCGCGATGCGCCAGCGCGCCTTGATCTGCCGCCCTTCGAAAAGCGCAAAGACCACATTCGTATTTCCGACATCGGCTGCAAGCAGCATGGATCAGCCCTCCTCTCGTGCCAACATCACGTCACCAGCATGGATGACCTTCACTTCGCCATCAGGCAACCGCAATTGCAATGCCCCGCTGTCGTCCAATCCGGCGAAAGCACCCAGCAATACATCTTCACCCGGTGGCTGGACGCGAAGCTCCGTCCCCAGGGCGTGCGCCGCGAGTTCCCAGCGCCGGATCATGGGTGGCAGGCCGAAAGTCCGCCAGCGTTCGAGTTCGGTATCCAGCTGCCGGGCAAGCGAATTCGCGAACTGGTTACGATCGGGAGCGGGTCCCAGGGCCGACAGGGCGATGGTCTCTCGGTCTGGAAGGTCGGGCGCCTTGCCTAGGTTCACACCGATGCCGACAACGATAGCATCACCCTCTCGCTCCAAAAGGATGCCGGCAAGCTTGGCACCTCGCAGGAGCAGGTCATTGGGCCATTTGAGAGCCAGAGCGCCCGGTTCGCTGACAATCGCGACGACGGTTTCATAGACCGCCAGGCCGACAACTAGCGCAAGGCTCGCCGGGGGAGGGTCGCTCGCGCGGACCTCTACGACGGTAGAACCCATAAAGTTGCCCGCGCCGTCGAACCACGTGCGACCCTGACGGCCCTTCCCCGCCAACTGGCGCTCGGCCACCAGCCAATTGCCTTCACTGACGCGCTCGCCCTGACGAACGCGCTCCAGCAGATCCGCGTTGGTCGAACCGGTTTCGGCTAGGTACTCGATCAAGCTGCGAAGAACAGCGCCTGGGCCGCAGCGTCAGCTACCGATCCCAGCCACGGCGTAAGCAGGTATCCGAGCGGGGAAATGACCAGGACACACAGGCCCAGAACAACCCAGTGCGATACCGGCGCCTTAGCCGGTGCATCGCCTTTCGGCTCGTCGAAGAACATGACCTTGACGAACTTGATGTAGTAGAACGCGCCGATGACGCTGGCGGCGATACCGATGGCGGCCAGCGCGATCATGTCGGCCTGCACGGCTGCCTGGAAGACTACGAACTTGCCCCAGAACCCGAACAGCGGCGGAATACCCGCAAGGCTGAACATGAGCGCGAGCAAGCACCAAGCGAGCGCCGGACTGCTGGTCGAAAGGCCCGAGATATCGTCGAAGGTCGCAAGCGCCTCACCCTTCTCGGTACGGAGCATGAGCAGGGCAACGAAGCTGCCGATGGTCATGAACACATAGATCGAAAGGTAGACGAGCACGCCGGAAATCCCGGCCGGTGTCGCCGCTGCAAGGCCGATAAGGATGAAGCCGACATTGTTGATCGACGAATACGCCAGCAAGCGCTTGAGGTTCTGCTGCCCGATGGCGCCAAGCGCACCCACAACGATCGAAGCGAGGGCCGCGAAGATGACAATCTGCTGCCACGCTTCAGCCTGACCGCCGAACGGGACCGCTGCCATACGTACGAGCATGGCCACCGCAGCGACCTTGGGAGCGCTGGCGAAGAATGCAGTGACCGGTGTAGGTGCGCCTTCGTAAACGTCCGGCGTCCACATGTGGAACGGAACTGCCGCGACCTTGAAGGCAAGGCCGGCGAGCACGAACACCACGCCGAACAGCGCGCCGGTCGAGAAATCGGCATCGAATGCAGCCCTGACGCCGTCATAGCTCGTCGTACCGGAGAAACCGTAGACGAGGCTGACGCCGTAAAGGATGATACCCGAGGCGAGACCACCCAGGATGAAGTACTTCAGGCCGGCTTCGCTGGACTTGTCGTCACGCCGCGCGAAGCTCGCGAGGACGTAGGACGAGAGGCTCGACAGCTCGAGACCGATATACAGCGTCATCAGGTCGACCGCGGACACCATGATGCCCATGCCAACTGCATTGAACAGCATCAGTACGGCGAATTCACCGCGAAACTGGCCACGATCCTCGAAGTAGCGAGGGGCCACGATCAGGCAGGCGATGGTCGCGATGTAGACGAGCGACTTTGCAAAGATGCTGAATGCATCGACTTCCAGCAGGCCGCCGAATGCCGCAGCGCCTACGCCATCATTCGCGAGAGAGAGGTTGAAGATCAGGGCGCCGAAAAGTGCGGTAACCGCGGCGATCGTAATGGCGCGGGCCGAAGAACGCGTCGTCCAGGCGGTGGCGAGCAGCAGGACCAGGCCGGCAATCGACAGCCCGATTTCCGCACCGGTCAGGTAGAGCGAGTTAGCGTAGGACATCAGTGCTCTCCCTCCGATCCGTGCTCTGCAGCGATGTAGTTCGCAGCGTGTTCGTCAGGCGTGCCTACCGTCAGTGCGCTGTCATATTCGGGCGCGACGCTGGCGAGGCGGGCTTCAAGGGTGGCAATGTCCTGGCGCATCGGGGCGAGGAAACTTTCCGGATAGACGCCCATCCACAGCACGGCGGCGGCGATGGGTGCGAGCATGGCCCATTCGCGGGCATTGAGATCGGGCATGCGGGCAGCGTCGGCATTGACCTGCTCGCCGAATGCCACGCGGCGATAGAGATAAAGCATGTAGGCAGCGCCAAGGATGATGCCGGTGGTGCAGACCAGCGTCACGAAGGTCGAAACCTTGTAGATGCCTGCAAGGGCGAGGAATTCGCCAACGAAGTTGCTGGTCCCCGGCAGGCCGATGGAGGCCATGGTGAACAGCAGGAAGAAGAGCGCGTACTTCGGCATGTTGATCGACAGGCCGCCGTAGCGGGCGATCTCACGAGTATGCAGGCGGTCGTAGATGACGCCGACACACAGGAACAGCGCACCCGAGACGAGGCCGTGGCCGAGCATGACCATCATCGCGCCCTCCAGACCCTGCACGTTGAATGCGAAGAGACCGACGGTCACGATCGCCATGTGGGCGACGGAGGAATAGGCGATGAGCTTCTTCATGTCCTCCTGCACCAGCGCGACGAGCGAGGTGTAGATCACGGCGACCATGGAGAGCGCGAAGACCAGCCAGGCAAGATCGGCACTGGCATCGGGGAACATCGGCAGGCTGAAACGGATGAAGCCGTAGCCACCGAGTTTCAACAAGACGCCAGCCAGGATGACCGAACCCGCCGTCGGTGCCTGGACATGGGCGTCGGGCAGCCAAGTATGCACCGGCCACATCGGCATTTTGACTGCGAAGCTGGCGAAGAAGGCCAGCCACAACCACAGCTGCGCATCGACCGGGAAATCGTACTGCATCAGCGTGGGAATGTCGGTCGTGCCCGCCTCGTTCACCATCCACAGCATGGCGATCAGCATCAGCACCGAACCGAGCAGCGTATAGAGGAAGAACTTATACGACGCGTAGATGCGGTTATCGCCGCCCCAAACACCGATAATCAGGTACATCGGGATAAGGCCGGCTTCGAAGAAGATGTAGAACAGGAACAGGTCCTGCGCGGCGAACACGCCGATCATCAACACTTCCATGAGCAGGAAGGCCGCCATGTATTCGCCCACGCGCTTGGTGATCGAATCCCAGCTGGCGAGAATGCAGATCGGCATCAGGAATACCGAAAGCATGATGAGCATCAGCGCGATGCCGTCGATGCCAAGGGCATAGCTGAAGCCGGCGAACAATTCGGCGCGTTCGACGAACTGCCACTGTGCGCCGCCGATCTCGTAATTAAGCCACAGCAGGATGCCGAGAGCGAGATTGAAAAGCGTCGCGAACAGCGCGACCATTCGCGCGCTGCCGGCATTCAGGAACAGGCAGGCGATGGCCGCAACCAGCGGCACGGCGAGCATGAGCGAGAGGATGGGGAACTCCATCAGAACAGCACCCAAGTGACGGCGGCGACAAGTCCGAGGAGCATCACCAGCGCATAGCTATACAAATATCCGGTCTGGAACTTCTTGGCGCCCACGGCACCCTTCTCGACGACCCAGGCCACGCCATTGGGGCCGAAGCGGTCGATCGTGCCGATATCGCCCAGCTTCCAGAACTGGCGGCCCAGCCAGAAGGCCGGCACCACGAAGAGGTAGTGGTAGAGCTCGTCGAAATACCACTTGTTATAGAGGAAGCGGTAGATCGGACCGAGTTGCTCGGCCGCCTTGCCGGGGATCGAGGTATCCTTGATGTAGGCAAGCCAGGCGACGAAAAGGCCGATGAGCATCACGAAGAAAGCAGCGTATTTCACAGGCCAAGGAACCGCATGCATCGCGTGGATCAACGCTTCGTTATAGAAGATCGAACCACCCCAGAACGCTGCGCTATCGAGGAAGGCGGGCGCAAAAACCTGGCCTGCGGCAATCGCACCGATCGACAGCACCCCGAGCGGGATCAGCATCGAGATCGGGCTTTCATGCGGGTGGTAGCCACCGGTCGTGTCCGCACCCGCTTCTTCGGGGGTCTTGTGGACCGAGTGCTGGATGTGCTCGCTCTCGATCCAGCGCGGCTTGCCCCAGAAGGTAAGGAACATCAGGCGCCAGCTGTAGAAGCTGGTGAGAAGCGCTGCGAACACGCCCATCCAGAACGCGAAGTTGCCGAGCTCGGTGCCGCGCGCGAACGCGACTTCGATGATGGCGTCCTTCGACCAGAAGCCTGCGAAACCTACGCCAAGGTGATAGATGCCGAGGCCGGTAATCGCGAGCGTGCCCATCATCATCGCCCAGAAGGTGAGCGGGATGTGCTTACGCAGATTGCCGTAATACCGCATGTCCTGCTCGTGATGCATCGCGTGGATGACCGAGCCAGCACCGAGGAACAGCAGCGCCTTGAAGAAAGCGTGCGTGAACAGGTGCAACATGGCCGCGCCATAAGCGCCCACGCCTGCGGCAAAGAACATGTAGCCAAGCTGCGAACAGGTCGAATAGGCGATGACGCGCTTGATGTCCCACTGCGTCGTGCCGACGGTCGCCGCGAAGATACAGGTGGCAGCACCAACGAAGGTCACCATCGCGAGCGCAATCGGCGCGGTCTCGAACATGGGCGACAGGCGGCAGACCATGAAGACACCGGCGGTGACCATCGTCGCGGCATGGATCAGCGCGGAAACGGGCGTCGGGCCTTCCATTGCATCGGGAAGCCAAGTGTGCAGGCCAAGCTGCGCCGACTTACCCATCGCGCCGATGAATAGCAGGATGCACAGGACATCCATGGTGTGGACGCGAAGGCCCAGGAAGCCGATCGTCGCACCGCTCATGCCGGGGGCCGCTTCGAGGATTTCGGGGATCGACACCGTGCCGAATACCCAGAAGGTGCCGAAGATGCCCATCATGAAGCCAAGGTCGCCGACCCGGTTGACCACGAAAGCCTTGATAGCGGCGGCATTCGCGCTCGGCTTCTTGAACCAGAAACCGATCAGCAGGTAGCTGGCGAGGCCCACCCCTTCCCAACCGAAGAACATCTGGACGAGGTTGTCGGCGGTCACCAGCATCAGCATGGCGAAGGTAAACAGCGAAAGGTAGGCGAAGAACCGCGGCTGGTCCGGGTCTTCGTCCATGTAACCCCAGCTATAGAGGTGGACGAGCGCCGAAACGGTCGTGATGACCACCAGCATGACGGCGGTCAGAGTGTCGACGCGCAGTGCCCAGTCGAAGCTCAGCGCACCCGACTGGATCCACGTGAGGACCGGGACGACTGTCGCTTCGGCATTACCCGACCAGAACGACAGGAAGATCGGCCAGCTCAGCGCGCAGGAGACAAACAGGCCGCCCGTGGTGATGCTCTTGGCGAACACGCTCGGCGCGCTCTTGTTGACCAGTCCCGCGACAATCGACGCGAGCAGCGGCAGGAATACGATGACGAGGATCGATTGCACGGTTGCTTACCCCTTCATCCGGTTCGCATCGTCGACCGCAATCGTGCCGCGGCCACGGAAATATATCATAAGGATCGCCAGACCGATGGCGGCTTCGGCAGCAGCAACGGTCAGGATGAACATCGCGAAGACCTGCCCGACCAGATCGCCCAGGAAAGCGCTGAATGCGACCATGTTGATGTTCACTGCGAGCAGGATCAGTTCGATCGCCATCAGGATGACGATGATGTTCTTGCGATTGAGGAAAATCCCCAGGACGCCGAGCACGAACAGGATCGTGCTGACGACGACATAGTGTTCGATGCCAATCACAGCTCGACTCCCTTACCCACTTCGGGCTGTTTCATGACGGTTGCCTCGTCGGGATTGCGGCGGACCTGCTTGCCGATGTCCTGCTGTCCGCGCTTCGATTTGGAAGGACGGTGGGTTAGGACGATCGCCCCGATCATCGCGACGAGCAGAATGATGCCGGCGATCTCGAACAGGAATACATATTTGCTGTAGAGCAGCGCACCGATGGCGGCAGTATTGCTCTCGGCCACGACCGACGCATCGCCTGCAGGCGGCGTACCGAGGTTGATCGCGCCCACGTTATAGGCACCGATGCCCAGCACCAGCTCTGCGAGCAGTATCAGCGCCACGACGATCCCCAGCGGGAAATTGCGGATGAAGCCCGCGCGCATGGCCGCGACATCGATATCGAGCATCATGACCACGAACAGGAAAAGCACGGCGACTGCCCCGACGTAGACGATGACCAACAGCATCGCGATGAACTCGGCACCGACCAGCACCATGAGGCCGGCCGCGTTGAAGAAGGCGAGGATGAGCCACAGGACGGAATGCACCGGATTGCGGGCCGTGATTACCATCACGGCCGATGCAATCATGATGATCGCGAACATGTAAAAGGCGATAGTCTGGATCATGTTGCCCCGGTTACGGTTGCGGCGCGGTTAGCGATAGGGTGCGTCGGCTTCAAGGTTCGCGGCGATGGCCCGCTCCCACTTGTCACCATTCGCGAGCAGCTTGGCCTTGTCGTAAAGCAGCTCCTCGCGGGTTTCGGTTGCGTATTCGAAGTTCGGGCCTTCGACGACGGCATCGACCGGGCAGGCTTCCTGGCAGAAACCGCAGTAGATGCACTTGGTCATGTCGATGTCGTAGCGCGTGGTACGGCGGCTGCCGTCTTCACGCGGTTCGGCCTCGATCGTGATAGCCTGCGCCGGGCAGACAGCTTCGCACAGCTTGCAGGCGATGCAGCGCTCTTCCCCGTTGGGATAGCGGCGCAGGGCATGCTCACCGCGGAAACGCGGGCTCAGCGGGTTCTTCTCGAACGGATAGTTGATCGTGACCTTGGGCTTGAAGAAGTACTTCAGCGTGAGGGCGTGCGCCTTCACGAACTCCCACAAGGTAAACGACTTGATCAGATGGGCGACGCTCATGCGGCGGCTCCGAAGTGACCGGTCGCCATCAGGTAACCGGAAATGACAAGGACGAAAACGAGGCTCAACGGCAGGAACACCTTCCAGCCCAGGCGCATCAGCTGGTCGTAGCGATAGCGCGGGACGGTCGCCATGACCCAGCTGAACATGAAGAAGAAGAAGAACGCCTTCAGCAGCAGCCAGACGATGCCCGGAATATCGAACCAGGGGATCAGGTCGATATCTAGCGGCGGCAGCCAGCCACCGAAGAACAGCAGCGCGTTGAGAATGCACATCAGCAGGATGTTCGCATACTCACCGAGCCAGAAGAGCGCGAAGCTCATCGAGCTGTATTCGGTCTGGTAACCGGCGACGAGTTCCGATTCCGCCTCGGTAAGGTCGAACGGGACACGCTGCGTTTCCGCGAGGCAGGAGATGAAGAACATCACCCAGATCGGGAAGATCAGCGGGTGGACGACATAGGCGTTCACGATGCCGAGGCCGAAGCCTTCCTGCGCCCGCACGATGTCGTTGAGATTGAAAGTACCTGCGAACAGGACGACGCAGACGAGGATGAAGCCGATCGAGACTTCATAACTGATCATCTGTGCCGAAGCGCGCATGGCCGAGAAGAACGGATACTTCGAGTTCGAAGCCCAACCGGCCATGATGATGCCGTAGACCGACAGCGAACTTACCGCGAGGATGTAGAGCAGTCCGACATTGATATCGGCCAGCACCATGCCTGCATCGAAGGGGATGACCGCCCATGCCGCCAGCGCGACGGTAAATGTCACGATCGGGGCGAGCAGGAAGATGCCCTTGTTTGCCGCGCTCGGGATGATGGTTTCTTGGAGGAACACCTTCAGACCGTCGGCAAAGCTCTGCAGCAGGCCGAAGGGTCCGACCACGTTGGGGCCGCGGCGCAGGTTGATCGCCGCCCAGACCTTGCGGTCGACGTAAATGATCATGGCTACTGCCAGCATCAGCGGCAGCGCGATGAGCAGGATGCCGGCAACGGTGGCTACGCCCCACGCCCATTCGTAGCTCATGCCGAGGGATTGGAAGAACTCGGTCATTTGCGACCTTCCATGTGAATATCAAAGCGCACCAGGGCGGCAGCGGCAATCAGCAACCAGCTGCCGTAAAAGACATTATCGATTACCGGACCGCCGGTAATGATGGTGGCTGCGACAGCCGCAACAAAGAACAGGATCAGGAAGTGCGGCGTGAAACGCGCCACCACGCGGGTGAAAGGATCGCTCATTCCGCCGCCTCCGCAAGCTCGCCGTCATGCAGGAGTTCGCTTGAGCAGCGCTGCATCACTTCGCTGGCACGCGCGATAGGGTTGGTGAGGTAGAAATCCTTGATCGGATAGGCACTCATGGTGCCTTCCGCCTTCGCCTTGGCGTCGACCTTGGGAAGCGCACCATAATCGGCCAGGCCTTCTTCGCCGAGAGCCGGGACTTCAGCGATCATCGCAGACTGCAACTGAGCGAAATTGTCGAAACCGACTTCAACCTTGAGGGCATCGGCAAGCGCACGCAGGATCGTCCAGTCCTCGCGTGCATCACCCGGTGCGAAAACGGCCTTTTCGGCGAACTGCACGCGGCCTTCGGTGTTGACGTAGGTCCCGTCCTTTTCGGCATAGCTAGCTGCCGGAAGGATGATGTCGGCCGAATGCGCGCCCTTGTCGCCGTGATGGCCAATGTAGACCTTCAGCGTATCGGTGAACGGCTCGTAGTCCATTTCGTCAGCGCCCAGGCTGATAAGGACCTTGGGCTTGGCCTTGACGATGTCCGCCATGCCGCCCTTCTGCGCGAAGCCGAGCATCAGGCCGCCCATACGCGCGGCGGAGAAATGCAGGACGTTGAAGTCCGCTCCCCAATCGCTGGCGAGCGCCATTGCCTTGCCATGCGCACCCTTGAGCGCACCGCCGCCGACGATGACTGCGCCGCGTTCGGCATTCTTGAAGGCGTCCGCGACGTCCTTCGGGAGCTTGTTGAGAACGCCAAGGTCTTCACCGAGGAATTCAGCGGGATAGGTCGTGTCCCAGTAAGGTCCGACAACGTAAACCTTCGCACCGCGCTTCACGGCCTTGCGAATGCGCACGTTGACCAGCGGGGCTTCCCAGCGGATGTGGCTGCCGACAATCAGGATCGCGCCGGCGTGTTCGAGACCTTCGAAAGTCGAGTTGAAGTTGACCGCGGCCAGGTTCGACACGTCATAATCCATGCCGGTCTGACGACCTTCGATCAGCTTCGAACCGCACGCCTTGAGCAGCGCTTTGGCGGCGAACATCGTTTCGCAATCAACCATGTCACCGGCCACGGCGGCGATGGCCTTGCCGGGCTTGGCCTTGGCGATGGCCTTGAAAGCCTCGTCCCAGGTCGCCGGCTGCAATTTACCGCGCTTGCGCATGAAGACCTTGTCGAGACGACGCTTGGACAAGCCGTCGACCATGTAGCGGCCCTTGTCGGACAGCCATTCCTCGTTGACCGCATCATTGACGCGCGGAAGTGCACGCATGACTTCACGGCCACGGCTGTCGAGGCGGATATTCGCGCCGACCGCATCGGAAACGTCGATGCTGAGCGTCTTCTTGAGCTCCCACGGACGCGCTTCGAACGCGTAGGGGCGCGACGTGAGCGCGCCGACCGGGCAGAGGTCGATCACATTTGCCGAAAGCTCGTGCTCGGCTGCCTGCTCGAGGTAGGTCGTGATCTGCATGTCCTCGCCGCGACCGACCGCGCCGATTTCGTCCACGCCAGCAATTTCCTCGCTGAAGCGCACGCAACGGGTGCAGTGAATGCAGCGGGTCATGACCGTCTTGATCAGCGGGCCCATGTATTTCTCGGTGACGGCGCGCTTGTTTTCCTCATAGCGCGTCGCGCCGCGGCCGTAAGCGACCGACTGGTCCTGCAGGTCGCATTCACCGCCCTGGTCGCAGATCGGGCAATCGAGCGGGTGATTGATGAGCAGGAATTCCATCACGCCTTCGCGCGCGGTCTTCACCATCTCGCTATCGGTGCGGATTTCCTGGCCTTCGGTGGCCGGGAGCGCACAACTCGCCTGCGGCTTGGGCGGCCCGGGCTTCACCTCGACGAGGCACATGCGGCAGTTGCCGGCAATGCTCAGCCGCTCGTGATAGCAGAAACGCGGGATTTCCTTGCCCGCAAGCTCGCACGCCTGAAGGACGGTTGCGCCTTCGGGGACTTCGAGTTCCTGTCCGTCTACTGTAACCTTGGGCATTATTCAGCTGCTTCCAGAGTATCGGGGGCAAACTTTGCGTTGTGTTCTTCGATCCGGCGCTCAAGCTCGGGGCGGAAGTGGCGGATGAGGCCCTGGATCGGCCATGCGGCCGCGTCACCCAGCGCGCAGATGGTGTGGCCTTCGACCTGCTTGGTGACCTGCTGCAGCATATCGATTTCCTCGATCGCCGCGTCGCCGGTGCGCAGGCGCTCCATCATGCGCCACATCCAGCCCGTGCCTTCGCGGCAGGGCGTGCACTGGCCGCAACTCTCGTGCTTGTAGAAATAGCTCAAGCGGGAAATCGCGCGCACGATGTCGGTCGACTTGTCCATGACGATGACGCCGGCCGTGCCGAGGCCCGAACCCAAGTCCTTGAGCCCGTCGAAGTCCATCGGCGCGTCCCAGATCTGCTCTGCCGGGACCAGCGGTACCGAGGAACCGCCGGGGATCACGGCGAGGAGGTTGTCCTTGCCGCCGATGATGCCGCCGCAGTGCTTCTCGATCAGCTCGCTGAACGGGATCGAGAGCGCTTCCTCGACCACGCAGGGCTTGTTCACATGGCCGCTGATCTGGAAGAGCTTGGTGCCCTTGTTGTTCTCGCGGCCGAAGCTTGCGAACCAGCTCGCGCCGCGACGCAGGATGGTCGGGACGACGGCGATCGATTCCACATTGTTGACCGTGGTCGGGCAGCCATAGAGGCCCGCGCCTGCCGGGAACGGGGGCTTGAGACGGGGCTGACCCTTCTTGCCCTCGAGACTCTCGATCATCGCGGTTTCCTCGCCGCAGATGTAGGCGCCCGCGCCGCGGTGCAGGAAGACGTCGAAATCATAGCCCGATTTCGAGGCGTTCTTGCCGATCAGGCCAGCGTCATAGGCCTCGTCGATCGCGGCCTGCAGAGTCTCTGCCTCGCGGATGTACTCGCCGCGAATGTAGATGTAGGCCGCCCTCGCCCGCATGGCGTAGCCGGCGACCAACGCGCCTTCGATCAGCTTGTGCGGATCGTGGCGGATGATCTCGCGGTCCTTGCAGGAACCGGGCTCGGATTCGTCGGCGTTGATGACGAGGAAACTCGGACGGCCGTCCTTCGATTCCTTCGGCATGAACGACCATTTGAGGCCGGTCGGGAAGCCTGCGCCACCACGGCCGCGAAGGCCGGAAGCCTTCACTTCCTCGATGATGTTGTCATGTCCGCGCGCGATCAGCGACTTGGTATCATCCCAGTCGCCGCGCTGCTGCGCCGCCTTCAGGCCCCAGTCCTGGAAGCCGTAGAGGTTGGTAAAGATGCGATCCTTGTCGGCGAGCATCAGGCGAGACCTCCGAATACGAAAATGGCAGCCGCGATCAGGATCACGACCAGTGCGATCGTCTTCACGACGCCCTTGAAGACTTTCCACGCGACCACGATCGCGACCAGCGCGAGGATGATGGTGAGCCAGTCGGCGCTCATGACCACTCACTCCGATAATCGTGGTTTTCCTCGACCATCGCTTCGAGCGAGCTCAGCGCGTTGGCCGGTTCGCTGGTGTGACGGCCCGGCTCCTGCGTTCCAGCCTTGGGCTGCTCACCCTTTGCCAATGCATCGAGGATGGTGTCGAGGCGCTCGGGCGTAAGGTCTTCGTAATTGTCGTCGTTGATCTGGACCATCGGCGCGGTGGCGCAATTGCCCATGCATTCGACTTCGGTGAGGGTCCACAGGCCGTCTTCCGACACGTGGCCCTTCTTCATGCCGCGCTTCTTGCAGGTTTCGAACAGACCGTCCGAACCGCGTAGCATGCAGGGCGTCGTGCCACAGACTTGCACGTGGTACTTACCCACCGGCTTCATGTTGTACATGAAGTAGAAGCTGGCGACTTCGAGCACGCGGATGACCGGCATGTCGAGATAGTCGGCGACATATTCGATCACCGGCAGCGGCAGCCAGCCCTGCGTATTCGTTTCCTCACCGACCTGGCGCTGTGCAAGGTCGAGTAGCGGCATCACCGCGGAACGCTGGCGTCCCTCGGGATAGCGCGCAATCGCCTTGTCCGCACGCTCGCGGTAGCTTTCGTTAAACTCGAAAGCACCCCAGCGCTCGCGCAGCTCGGGAGTATCGGGTGCGGGATTACGGTCAGCCATTAGCGGTCACACTCCCCGAACACGACGTCGATGGCGCCGAGGATGGCCGTGGCATCGGGCAGCATGTGGCCTTTGCTCATGAAATCCATTGCTTGCAGGTGGCTGAAGGCCGTCGGGCGGATCTTGCAGCGATAGGGTTTGTTCGAGCCGTCACTGACGAGGTAGACGCCGAATTCGCCCTTGGGGCTTTCGGTGGCGACGTAAACCTCACCCGCGGGCACGTGGAAGCCCTCGGTATATAGCTTGAAGTGGTGGATCAGCGCTTCCATCGACTGCTTCATCTCGGCGCGCTTGGGCGGCGAGACCTTGCGGTCGCTGCTGGCGATGGGGCCGGTCGGCATATCGCGCAGGCACTGCTTGATGATCTTCGCGCTCTCGTAAACTTCCTTCACGCGCACCACGAAGCGATCGTAGCAGTCCGAATTGGTGCCGACGGGAATGTCGAACTCCATCCGGTCATAAACGTCATAGGGCTGCGACTTGCGCAGATCCCACGGGATACCGGCAGCACGGATCATCGGGCCGGAGAAGCCCCAGGCCAGCGCGTCTTCCTTGCTGACCACCGCGATATCGACGTTGCGCTGCTTGAAGATGCGGTTGTCGAGCACGAGGCTCATCGCATCGCCGAACAGTTCGGGCAGGCGCGTGTCGATCCATTCGCCGATGCCGACGAGCAGCTTTTCGGGCACGTCCTGGTGGACACCGCCCGGGCGCAGATAAGCGTGGTGCATGCGCGCGCCGCTCATGCGCTCGAAGAAGTTCATGCAATCTTCGCGCAGCTCGAAAACCCACAGGTTCGGCGTCATCGCGCCAACGTCCATGACGTGCGCGCCAATGTTGAGCATGTGGTTGCAAATGCGGGTCAGCTCGGCGAACAGTACGCGGATGTACTGTGCCCGCTCGGGCACCTCGACGTTCAGCAGCTTCTCGATCGCGAGGACGTAACTGTATTCCTGCGCCAGCGGCGAACAGTAGTCGAGCCGGTCGAAATACGGCAGCGCCTGCAGGTAGGTCTTGTGCTCGATCAGCTTTTCGGTGCCGCGGTGCAGCAGGCCGACGTGCGGATCGATGCGTTCGATGATCTCGCCGTCGAGCTCCATGACCATGCGCAGCACGCCGTGGGCCGCAGGATGCTGGGGCCCGAAGTTGATCGTGTAGTTGGTGATCGTTTCGTCGCCGGTGGTCGGCGATTCTTCGAGTTGGAAACCGGTACTCATGCGCAAATCCACTTGCCGGAGTAGGTGGCGGTGCTGCCGTCGGCAGCGCTAACGGTGAGGTTGGCGGGACGCGAAGCCGCATCGCCTGCCTGCGGTGCGACCTGGACGGTCACGCCCTCACCCGAAAATGTGGCTCCTGCCTTGAGCAAGTCGAGGCCGCCGGGGCCCGTGTCGAGCAGCGTCAGACCGCCTCCAACACGGATCACGGCCTTGCCCGGCAAGGTCGGTTCCTTAAGCGCGCTCGCCATGACGAGTTCGCGATTGCCGTCCATGAAGGTGCAGCCGCCATCGCGCGGCCCCATGTCGACATTGGCAATATCGCGAAGCTGCTCGAGCTGCGTGACATTTGCATCCGCCGGAGGGGCTTCCGCAGCGACATTCGGCGCATCGGCATCGACAGGCGCAGCAGCACCCTGCTCCCCGCCGTTGATACGGCTGGCGAAGTCATCCGCGCTTTCCTGAGGCGCGGGCTCGGAAGAGCACGCCGCGAGCGCGAGCGCAGTCAGAGGAAGGATAAGCGCGCGCATCAATCGGTGCCCTTCTTCGGCTTGGTGGCCTTCGCGGTATCGGTCGTCTTGCCGACCCGCTTCTTGCGCCCCGGCTGATCTTCCGTCGGCTCCGGCGGCGGAGCATCGGGTCCGCCGTCCTTTTCGGCCGGCGCATCGGCGCTGACTTTTTCAGCGGCCTTATCATCAGCCTTCTCGCCGGCACCCGTTTGCTTGGGGCTTTCGGTAGTCTTGGGATCGTCGATCGGCGGCATATCCGCCTTTTCGTCGCCCGGAAGGACGTAATCCGCGCCTTCCCACGGGCTCATGAAATCGAACTGACGCAGGTCCTGTGCCAGCTTCACGGGTTCGTAGACGACGCGCTTTTCGTCTTCGGAATACCGCAACTCGACATAGCCGGTGAGCGGGAAATCCTTGCGGAAGGGGTGACCTTCGAAGCCGTAGTCGGTCAGGATGCGGCGCAAGTCGGTATTACCGTCGAACAGCACGCCGTACATGTCGAACACTTCGCGCTCGAGCCAGCCCGCATTTGGCCAGAGCGTCGTCACCGTCGGTACCGGCGTATCTTCCGATGCGCGGCACTTGACCATGATGCGATTGTTGGTGGTGACCGAAAGCAGCATATAGACTACTTCGAACCGTTCATTACGGTTCGGGTAGTCGACACCGGCGATTTCCATCAGCTGCTGGTACTCGAAATCGTCGCGCAGGGTGCGCAGCGCAGTTTCGATGCTGCCGCGCTGGACATGGAAAAGCAGCTCGCCATGCTCTTCGCGTGCCTCGACGAGATGATCGCCAAGCGCATTCGAGATCGTGTTCTTGAGGCCGTCGATCTGGGTGAACCGGGGCGCGGAATGAAGCGTTGCCATCTCTTCGCCCTTACCTCTCGATCGTGCCGACGCGGCGGATCTTACGCTGCAGCTGCATCACGCCGTAAAGCAGTGCCTCTGCCGTCGGAGGGCAACCAGGCACGTAGATGTCGACCGGCACGATGCGATCGCAGCCGCGAACGACGCTGTAGCTATAGTGATAGTAGCCGCCGCCATTGGCGCAGCTGCCCATCGAGATAACGTATTTCGGTTCCGACATCTGGTCGTAAACCTTGCGCAGCGCAGGAGCCATCTTGTTGCAGAGCGTGCCTGCGACGATCATCACGTCGGACTGACGGGGCGAAGCACGCGGAGCGACGCCGAAACGCTCCATATCGTAACGCGGCATGTTCACGTGGATCATCTCGACCGCGCAGCATGCGAGGCCGAAAGTCATCCACCACAGCGAACCCGTACGCGCCCACTGGAACAGGTCCTCGGTACTGGTGACGAGGAAACCCTTGTCGTTCACTTCCGTCTGAAGCGCGTTGAAATAGTCTTGGTCGGGCTGGCGCACGTCACCCGGCTGGGCAGTCGGCTGCAGCAGGGCGTCGCGTCCGTGCGGGCTGGAGGTCATTTGCTGGCTCATATCAGTCCCAATCCAATGCGCCCATCTTCCATTCGTAGGCGAGACCGATCGCCAGAATGAGAAGGAAAATCACCATCGAAATCCAGCCCGTCCACCCGGTGATGTCGAGGCTGACAGCCCACGGGAAAAGGAACGAGGCTTCGAGGTCGAACAGCAGGAACGAGATCGCGACAAGGTAGAAGCGAACGTCGAACTGGCTGCGGGCGTCGTCGAATGCGGGAAATCCGCACTCGTATTCGCTGAGCTTCTCCGCATCGGGCGCGTGCGCGCCGGTAAGGCGGGATACGCCCATCGGCAGGAACACGAAGGCAGTCGACAGGACGACTGCGATGAAGAGGAAGATCAGGATCGGTAGATATTGTTCGAGGTCGACCACGAATGATTCCTAAGCGGGGCTTGGTTCGGGCACGCCTCTAGGCCCCTCGCGTGACAGGTGCAAGGGTGCGAAAGGCGCAATTCCCGTAAGCATGGTTGCAACGGATGCACATAGCCCCTGTTACGGACAACTGTCCGGGCGCAGAGCTATCGTCCGGCGCACCGACGGCCGAAAGGGCCAACGGTCCGCCGGAACGCGCCCATCACTTCATCATCTTGTCGATCGCCTTGCGTGTGGCGTCGCCATATGGCGGCTTGAAACCGGCCAGCTTGGCAACGTCGATCTTCGGCTGGGTGTAGACGCTGCGAGCATGGCTGAATTCGCGGAAGCCCTCGATACCGTGATAGCTTCCCATTCCGGAAGGACCGACCCCGCCGAATGGCAGGTCGTCCATGGAAACGTGGAAAATCACGTCGTTGACGGTGACGCCGCCGCTGATCGTCTTCGTCAAGACCTTCGACTGCTCGTCGGAATCCTGCCCGAAATAATACAGACCCAGCGGACGGTCGTGCTCGTTCACATATTCGATCGCCTCGTCCATGTGGCGATAGGTCTTCACCGGCAGGACCGGCCCGAAGATTTCCTCCTGCATCGCCTTCATGTCCTCGGTCACGTTCTTGAGGATCGTCAGCGGCATCTTGCGGCTGTTGGTGTTCGAAAAATCCTCGTTGCCCGGATTGACCTCGATGACCTCCGCACCCTTGTCGCGCGCGTCGGCAACCAGGCCCTGGAGGCGATCGAAATGGCGGTCGGTGACGACGCTCGCATAGTCGTCGTTATCGAGCAGCGTGGGGTACATGTTGGCTGTGCCCTGCCAGACACCGTGGATCGCCTCGTCCTGCTTGCTTTCTGGAACGTAGAGGTAGTCGGGCGCGAGGCAGATCTGGCCCGCATTCATCATCTTGCCCATCGCGATGCGTTCGCCAGCTTTCGCGAAATCGGCGCTCTCGCCCATGAACACGGGGCTTTTGCCACCCAGTTCGAGAGTAACCGGGACCAGGTTCTTGGAGGCCGCCTCCATCACCTTGCGGCCCGTTGCGGTAGAGCCGGTGAAGACCAGGTGGTCGAACGGCAGTTCGGAGAACGCTCCGGCGATTTCCGGGCCGCCGGTGAAAACGGCGCATTCGTCTTCGGTGAAATATTCCTCGACCAGCTCCTTCATGAGCAGGCTGGTTTTCTCGGTGAATTCGCTGGGCTTGATCATCGCCCGGTTCCCGGCCGCGAAAATCTGCATCAGCGGACCGAACGTGAGGTTCACGGGGAAATTCCACGGGCTGAGGATGCCGATCACGCCCTTGGGTTCATAGCGGACCTCCGCCTTTGCCCCCAGCAGGCCGAGCGGGAACTGCACGTGGCGCTTGTCCGCCTTGGCCCAGCCATCCATGCGTTTCAGGCAATATTTCCCGAAATTGATGGTGCCGACGATGTCGGTCATCATCGATTGCTGCGGAGAGCGGTTGCCGAAGTCTGCGCTCATGACCTTGCACAGGTCGTCAGCGTGATCTTTCAGGAGCTTGATCGAACGCTCGATACGATCCTTGCGCAACGCCATGGGCTCGGGCCGCATCTGGTGATGAGCCGCGCGTTGCTTGCGAAGGACCTCTTCCATCCGGTTCAGTCGCTCATCAGCCATGATATTCTCCCTTGGTCTGTGTTGCGCCGCAGCGACGCCTATCCTATCTCGGCGGCAAGATATTCCAGAACCAGAGGACCAGCACAAGCATGACCCAGTTCAGCGCAAACGATCCCGTCGTAATTCTTTCCTACGCCCGCACCCCCATGGGCGGCATGCAAGGCGCCCTTGCCGACGTATCCGCTACCGATCTCGGCGCGACGGCAGTCAAGGCCGCGGTAGAGCGTTCGGGCGTCGCAGCCGACAAGTTCGACCGGACCTACATGGGCTGCGTCCTTCCCGCAGGTCTCGGCCAGGCCCCTGCCCGCCAGGCCTCGATCAAGGCGGGATTGCCGAAATCCGTACAGGCAACCACGGTCAACAAGGTTTGCGGCAGCGGCATGCAGACCGTCATCATGGGCGCCGAAGCCCTCGCCAGCGGCACGGTCGACTATGTCGTGGCCGGCGGCATGGAGAGCATGACCAATGCGCCTTACCTCCTCAAGAAGCACCGCTCCGGCGCGCGCCTCGGCCATGACACGACCTACGACCACATGTTCCTCGACGGGCTCGAAGATGCCTATGAGGAAGGCCGCGCGATGGGCACTTTCGCACAGGATACAGCCAACGACTACCAGCTGACGCGCGAGCAGATGGACGAATATTCCATCGAATCGCTCCGCCGCGCGAATGCAGCCATCGACAGCGGCGCCTTTGCCGACGAAGTGGTCCCCGTCACCTTCTCGACCCGCAAGGGCGACGTGACGGTCGAACACGACGAGCAGCCCGGCAAGGGCCGCCCCGATAAGATCCCGCAGCTGCGCCCTGCCTTCGCCAAGGATGGCACGATCACCGCCGCGACGTCCTCTTCCATCTCCGACGGCGCAGCTGCCGTGGTCCTGACCCGCGAGAGCGTGGCCTCGGCAAACGGCCAGGCTCCGATCGCCAAGATCGTCGCGATGGCCGCCCATGCGCAAGAGCCTTCCGAATTCACGGTCGCTCCGGTCGGCGCGATCAACAAGGTCCTCGAAAAGGCCGGCTGGTCGGCCGACGATGTCGACCTGTGGGAAGTGAACGAAGCGTTTGCCTGCGTCGCGATGTTCGCGATGCGCGACATCGGCATCCCGCACGACAAGATCAACGTCAATGGCGGCGGCACGGCACTCGGCCACCCCATCGGTGCAAGCGGCACCCGCATCATCGTCACCCTGCTCAATGCGCTCAAGCAGCAGGGCAAGAAGCGCGGCGTCGCATCGCTGTGCATCGGCGGCGGTGAAGCGACTGCCGTTGCAGTCGAACTGGCCTGAAGTGACTTACGATAGCGAACGGGACGGCAGGAGGGGCCGACGCGCCTCCTGCCTTCCGATCGCTGCCGTGCTCCTGCTTGCAGCCTGCAATCAGGATCAGTCCGAACCCAAGCCAGCGCAGCAAGCTCCCTCTCCCGAGGAAATCGCCGGGACTTACGAGGCGACGTTGGCGGATGGCTCCACCATCCGACACACCCTGAATGCCGACGGGACCTATCTCGACACGGATGCGGATGGGAACCCGGTCGAAAACGGCAACTGGCGGCTGGAAGGAACGCAGCTTTGCTACGATCCCGAAGGCAGCGAACCCGAAGCCTGCTACGACCAGGGCGCAAATGCCTCGGTGAAACGGATCGAAGCCGACGCACCGACCCCCGAGTGATCAGGGCTCGCCCGCACCCCAGAGGCGGGCTTGCTCGATATATCCCGCCCGGTTCCCCACGGCGAATTCGCACCAGCCCTCGTCGCAATCGCCAAGCGTACCGACGACACCGGGCTCCACGCGCCATTTGACCGAACCTCCGGCCTCCGGATCTGCGAGAATGGCCCCCTCACCTTCGCCGACAACGATGGCTGCGCGATCGGGTGTCAGCAAACGCGAGACGACCCATCCGCGAGATCCGTCCGGATCTTCGATCAGGCGCCATCCTTCCATGATGCGCAGGACCTTCACTGGAAGTCCCTTGCGCCGGTAGACCCACGCGATCTTGTAGTCCGCACTCGGCCCCACTCTCATATTGAGTTCGGTGGCCCGAATGCTTGCCCAGTACGGCACTTCGCGATCCTGCGCAGAGGCAGGCGACGCGAATGCGAGCATGGAGACAAGCAGGAGGAGAAGCGGCACTCGCGACATGGCGATAGCTGTAGAATGGCGAGGGTTTCGCATCAAGCATCGCTTGACCGTTTCCCGCACGTAAGCGTAGCGATGTGAACAACATGAGCGAGCACGACACTTCATTCGACCGACCCGAAAAGCGCCTCGACAGGACGCCGCGCGTAACCGTTACGCGCCACCTCGCCAAGGCGGTGGAACAGCGCATGTCCGAACTGTTCGATGCGCGGCTCAACACGGATGATCACCCGATGGACCGCGATGCGCTCGTCGCCGCAATGCAGGACTGCGACGTGCTGGTTCCCACGGTCACCGACCGGATCGATGCGGAGATGATCGACGCTGCGGGTAGCGACCTCGGCCTCATCGCGAATTTCGGCGCCGGGACCGAGCATATCGATCTCAAGGCGGCGGCGAAAAAAGGCATCATCGTCACCAATACGCCCGGCGTATTCACCGACGATACCGCCGACCTGACCATGGCCGGGATTATCGGCGTTCCGCGGCGTATCCGCGAGGGTGTCGAGCTTATCCGGAGCGGAAAGTGGACCGGATGGGCACCCACTGCCATGCTCGGCCGCAAGCTGGGCGGAAAGACCCTCGGCATCGTCGGAATGGGACGGATCGGGCAGGCCGTTGCGCACCGCGCACGCGCTTTCGGGCTGGAGGTGATCTATCACAACCGCAAGCGCCTCCCCGAGGCGATCGAGCGGATGTTCGGCGCTCGCTACGTCGAAACCCTCGACGAGCTTGTGGCCGAAGCGGATATCCTCACCCTGCACTGCCCCGCCGATGCGGAAAACCGGCACATGATCGACGCCCGCCGGCTCGGCCTGATGAAAGAGGGTGCGAGCCTCATCAACACCGCGCGCGGCGACCTCGTCGACTACGAGGCGCTGATAGCCGCGTTGGAGAGCGGCCAGCTCGCCGGCGCAGGCCTCGACGTCTATCCGGACGAACCCAATGTGGATCAGCGGCTGATCCGGCACCCCAATGTCATGACCTTGCCCCACATCGGCAGCGCCACCCGCGAAGGCCGCGAGGAATCGGGCATCAAGGTGATCGCCAATATCCGCATGTGGGCCGACGGCCATCGGCCGCCCGACCAAGTGCTGAGCGGTTTCTGACGCCGAAGGTGACAAAGGCGACAGTGTGTCGCCTTCAAATTCGCCTAGTAACTCGATGATAATACGAGCATTTTCTTTCCTCTCGCGAAGGTGACACATTGCCATGTCGAATCTCGGCGAGTTGCACAGCTCCGAAGTGGCAACCGCGAGTGGAAGTGGTTTCGAGAATTTGCGGGAATGCATCTGGGCCTAGCGAGCATAATATGAGCGAGTAGGAAAACCTTGTTCCCCAATCGCAACCGATACCGGCTTTGCATTGTCGGCGAGTGGCTTTAAGCGCTCCGCCCCATGGATGAATTTTCAAGCCGGATCGAAGCGCTCGAACACCAGTGGATGCGCGCCTGGGCCCAACGCGACCGCAATGTGATGAAGGCGCTCGCGTCGAAGGACTTCATCTTCCTGCTCGGATCGAACAGCCCCGCGATCCTCGACCGCGCAAGCTGGCTGGAGGCGGCGACCACGCGTTTTCGCTGCAACGGCTATCGTTTCGACGAAGTCTACGTCCGCCGCCATGGCAACATCGCGGTTTTCGCCACCCGCATGACGCTCGACGCGACCATGGGCGACCATGACTGGTCGGGCGAAACCTGGCTCATGGACCTGTGGCAAAAGGGCAAGGTGCGCCGCAAATGGCGGATCGTCGAACGCACGATCTCGCGGCCCGACGTGGATGCCAAGATGCCCGACGCCATCAGGTCGATGCAGCTCTGGCGCTAGGCCGGAACCTCAGTCCCCCGTCAAAATCCGTTCGACCAGTTCCTTCACCGTGGGGGTGAAGTTGTTCGAATAGAAAGGGTCCTGCTTGAACCGGTAGGCAGCGTGACCCGCGAAGGCGAGGTTCTCGTCCGGGTCGCCGCCGTGGGCGATGTCCTGCAGCGTCTTCTGGATGCAGAAGCTGCGCGGGTCGGCGAGACGGCCGGTCGTGTGGTTGTCGTGATCCTTCCAGCTCGAGAACTGGCAATGCGACAGGCAGCCCATGCAGCCCTGCTGGTCGGCACGGATCTGCTCCGCGCTTTCGGGCGTCACGAAGACGACGGTATCGTCCGGGGTCTTGAGCGCTTCGGTAAAGCCTTCGTGCATCCAGGCCTGCGCCTTGCGCTGGTCACCCGGGTGGACGAAAAAGTACTTCGCCTTGCCGTGGTCGGAAAGCGGGATGGTGCCGTCTTCCTCGTCGCGCTTGAAGATCGGGATTTGGCGCTCCGAACGGTGCATCAGATCGTAGAGAAACGGCGTTTTCACCGCGCTCGAATAGAAACCGGTCGGGCTGAACTTGTGCAGCAGGACGTCGCCCGGCTCGACCGTGCGCAGCATGTCCTTCCAGACCTGCGGGATCGGACTTTCTTCGGTCAGCAGCGGGCGTGTGCCGAACTGGAAGGCGATCTTGCCCAATTCCGGGTTATCGATCCAGTCGTTCCATTCGCGCAGGAACCAGACGCCGCCCGCCATGACGATTGCCGTATCTTCCGAGACACCTTCGGCACGCATCGTTTCACGCAGCGCCTTCACGCGCGGATAGGGATCTTCCGGCTTGGTCGGGTCTTCCGCGTTGGAGAGGCCATTGTGTCCGCCCGCCAGCCACGGGTCTTCGTAGACCACGGCGGCGAGCAGGTCCGGAACCTTCGAATAGCTGCGCTTCCACAGGGCGCGGAAGGCGCGCGCGGACGAGACGATCGGCAGGTAGTGAACGTTATAGCGCTGGGCGATTTCGGCCAGCTTGTAGGGCATGCCTGCGCCGCAGGTGACGCCGGTGATCTTGTCGGCGCAATTTTCCAGCACGCCTTCGAGCACCTGCTGCGCCCCGCCCTGTTCCCACAAGACGTTGATGTTGATCGCGCCGCGGCCTTCGGAAATCTCGTAGGCGCGGTTCACCTGCTCGGTCGCGCCGTCGATGGCATAGCGTACGAGCTGTTCGAAGCGTTCCACACGGGTCGCCTGCGGGTAGACTTGCGGGATCGGGTTGCCATCCTCGTCATAGCTGTCCGCATTAACTGCGCTGACGGTGCCGATGCCCCCGGCTGCCGCCCAGGCGCCGGAGCTTGCGTGGTTGGTCGCGGAGACGCCCTTGCCGCCTTCGATAAGCGGCCAGACTTCGCGTCCACCATAGACGATCGGGCTAAGACCCTTGAAACTCATGCAATCCTCTTTCCCTGATTGGGCACTTTATCGTGCCTAGCCCTCGTTGCCGCTATCTGCGCGGCAGGGCGTTATCTCTTCCGGCTCTGGCCTGTTAGCCGCTGCCTTGAACTGTGCATAGTACCCCGAAAGCTCGGGCGCGTCCTTGAATGCCACGAGTTCATAGCCGACGCGGCGGAATTCGCACGACAGCAGCAGGGGATCGATCCCATGCTGGTCGGTCGGGCGATCGACGTCCACGACGATCACCTGTCCCCCGTCCCGCAAGGCCGGCCACATGTTCCACAGGAACTCGTAGGGCTGCTGGATCTCATGGTACATGTGGACCATGAAAATCCGGTCGAAACTGTTGTCCGGCAAGCGCGGATCGTTCGGCTCACCTAACCTGATCGAGACATTGTCGAGCCGCTGGCGCTCGACACGTCGGCCCAGCCTCTGGATCGCTTCGGGATCGATGTCCTGCGCCAGCACACGCCCGGATTCGCCCACGCGCGGCGCGAGGCGGACGGTGTAATAGCCATTGCCCGCACCGATATCGGCCACGGTCATGCCGGGCTCGATTTCCGCCAGGTCCATGACCTTCTGCGCTTCGCCGCGGCTGTCGCGGGCGTCTTCGGTCGAGAACTGGTAGGAGATTACCTCTGATACGGGCCGGTCAGGCTCGGGGAATACCGCCCCACCATCGGCGTCGCTCATGACCGCATCGCATCCGGCAAGGGCGCCGAATGCAATCAGGATGAGCGGAGCGCGTCTCACTCGGCGTCCTCCACCTCGACGGTTTCGCCCGTAACCCTTTGTGCCAGGGCTGCCGAAATGAACGGATCGAGCGCGCCGTCGAGCACGTCGTCAGGCGTCGGCGAGGTCACGCCGGTCCTGAGGTCCTTGACCATCTGGTACGGCTGCAGGACGTAGGAACGGATCTGGTGTCCCCACCCGATATCGCTCTTTTCCTGGTATTCGCCCGATGCAGCCGCTTCGCGTTCCGCCATCTCGCGTTCGAACAGGCGCGCCTTGAGCATGTTCATCGCGGTGGCGCGGTTCTTGTGCTGGCTGCGGTCGTTCTGGCTGGCGACCACGATACCGGTCGGCTGGTGGGTGATACGCACGGCAGAGTCGGTCGTGTTGACGTGCTGGCCGCCAGCACCCGATGCGCGGTAGGTGTCGATCTTGAGGTCGGCCGGGTTGATCTCGATGTCGATATTGTCGTCGATCACCGGATAGACCCAGACCGAACAGAAGCTGGTGTGGCGCCGCGCCGAACTGTCGTAGGGGCTGATGCGGACGAGGCGGTGGACGCCGCTTTCGGTCTTGGCATAGCCATAGGCGTTCTCGCCCTTGAGCAGCAGCGTCGCCGACTTGATCCCGGCCTGGTCCCCGGCCTGGTATTCCACCGTTTCGACCTTGAAGCCGCGGCGTTCTGCCCAGCGCACGTACATGCGAAAGAGCATTTCCGCCCAGTCGTTGCTTTCGGTACCGCCCGCGCCTGCGTGGATTTCCAGATAGGTGTCGTTGGCGTCGGCCTCACCGGAAAGAAGCGCCTGCACCTTGTCGCGGTCGGCCCGGTCGGCGAGCGCGGCAAGGCTCGCGAGCCCTTCATTGGCGATATCGTCATCGCCCTCGGCTTCGCCCATTTCGACGAACTCGATGGCATCGCCCATCTCGCTCTCGATTTCGCGAACGGTATTGATCGCGGTCTCGAGGCGTTTCTGCTCCTGCGTGATGGCCTGTGCCTGCTTGGGATCGTCCCACAGGGTCGGGTCCTGGACCCGGGCGTCGAGCTCGTCCAGCTGGCGCAGCGCATGGTCCCAGTCGAGCGACTGGCGCACAAGCGCGAGAGCAGCTTCGATACGGTCGATATTGGCCTGCCCTTCGGCACGCATAAGTCGAATTCCTTGTATTCCGTTGGTTCGCCCACCTAGCGCGCAGGCCGCAATTGTAAAGCTGCGCGGGCCGGGTTGGAGGGGACTGGCTAGTAGAGCCCTTCGTTCTCTTCGACGAAGTCTCCGGCGGAATCCTCGCGGCCTTCGGCTTCGACCCGACGGTTCGCCCTGACCCCTTCGCGAGCCCGTTTGATGAGCTCGAGAATCTCGGCCCTTTGCGCGGCCATTTCGTCGGAACGGGTCGAACGCGGCGGTTCGGTATCAGGCTTGAAAGCCTCCCAGATCACGGATGCCTTGGGATCGTTCGAAGGCTCGCCGTCGAACACTCGCTTGCCCGTGCGGCGGTCGATCTTGACCATGCGAATGCCGGGAGGAGCGACGAAATCGGGCGATGTCCAGCGGTCCTTCGTGGCTTCGACGAAGCGCTTCATGATGGGCGCCGCGGTATTGCCGCCCTGCACCCAGCCACCAAGGTTCCGTGGCTGGTCGAAGCCGACATACATGCCCGCAACGATATCGGGCGTGCCCCCGACAAACCATGCATTGGTCGGGCCATTGGTGGTCCCCGTCTTGCCGAAGAGCGGCAGTTCGAGGCTGCGCAGGCGCACGGCGGTACCGCGCGTTACGACGCCCTGCAGCATATGAACCATCTGGAAAGCGGTGCGCGGATCGAGGACCTGTTTACCCGACGGTTCGAAGCGAGGCATCGGCTGCCCGTCCCATTCCGCCATGTTACAGCCGGTGCATTCGCGCTTGTCCGTGCGGTAGATCACTTTTCCGCGGCGATCCTGCACGTAGTCGATGACCGAGCCTTCGTTCTGGCGTCCCCAGTTCGCAAGCGCGGCATAGGCATTGACCATCTTCGCCACGGTCGTCTCCCCCGCTCCGAGAGCGAAGGAGTAATAGGGTTCGTAGTCGCCGATACCGACGCGCGAGATCGTCTGGACGACGTTCTGCATGCCCGTGTCGTCGGCGATATGGACGGTCATCAGGTTACGGCTCTGCTCGAGACCCCAGCGCAGCGTATGTTCACCGCCGCCGCCACCGCCGAAGTTGCGGAAGCACTTCTCGCCAAGCTGTGCGCCCTGCCAAACGCAGAACGTCTGGTCGGGAACCTGCGTGGCAGGCGTCATGCCGTTGTCGAGCGCAGAGGCGTAGACGAAGGGCTTGATGGTCGAACCTGGCTGGCGATCGGCCTGCGTGGCGCGGTTGAAGCTGCCCAGGCGGCTGTCGAACCCGCCTTGCATTGCGAGGACCCGGCCAGTCTGTGGGGCCTCCGCCAGGAAGCCGCCCGACACCTCGGGCACGACCCGCAGCCGGTAACCGGAACCCGACGGCTCCGCAGCAACGACGTCGCCGATCTTGAGCGTGCTCGGGGCGCCCGAGAGTGCATAGTCCTCGCCATCGGTCAGGCCGATCGTCGGCGAACTGCCTGCCTTGGTGATGACGCCGACACGCCAATTCTCGTAGTTGATGCTTAGGTTCGAAGAGGCGAGCTGCGAGTGCAGGCTCCCATTCTCCGGGTTCAGCGTTGCAATCGGACCCGTGAAACCGCGATTGCCGTGATAGCTCAGCAGCTGTGCCCTCAGAGCATCGCGCGCCGCATCCTGAAGCTCCACGTCCAGCGACGTGCGCACCCACAAGCCGCCGGCGTAAACGCTATTCCCGCCATCATCGGCGGTTTCGCCGAATTCCGAGATCAGCTGGCGGCGTACCTCTTCGAGGAAATAGCCGGCATCGGCCGAACGTTCGCTGCGCTGCTGGACGAGGCCAAGCGGCTGCGCCTTGGCAGTGTTCGCCTCTGCGGCGGAGACGAAATCATTGGCGACCATCTGGTCGAGAACGAAATTGCGGCGCGTCACGGCGAGATCGCGGTAGCGCTCGCGTCCGTAACGTTCCGGCGCCTTCGGAAGGATCGCGAGGAACGCGGTCTCATGCAGGTCCAGCTCGTCGACATCCTTGTCGAAATAGGCGCGCGCGGCTGCCTGTACGCCGAAGCTTCTCCGCCCGAGCGGAATTTCGTTGAGATAGAGTTCGAGAATTTCCTGCTTGGTCAGAACCTGCTCGATCCGCTGCGCAAGGATCATCTCCTTGAGCTTACGGGTGACCGAATATTCGTCGCCAAGCAGGAGGTTCTTGGCCACCTGCTGGGTGATGGTCGAACCGCCGACCGCCCGTTCGCCAGAGCCGTATTTAGTGGCATAATCGAACACGGCATTCAGCGTGCCGGTGAAATCGACCCCGCCGTGGCTGAAGAACGTCTTGTCCTCGGCCGAGAGGAAAGCCTCGATCATCGGCTGCGGGAAATCGACATATTGCAACTGGACGCGCCGTTCCCGGGCATAGGAATGGACGATTTCCCCGTCCACGCCGCGCACCACGGAAGGAAGCGGCGTTTCATATTCCAGCAGGGATTCGGCGTCCGGAAGGTTGCGCGCGAGCGAGGCCCACAAGAGCACCAGCAGCATCAGCGCAATGCCGGTCAGGTAGGTCATGACCCGCAGGCGCTGGTTGTCGTGCCAGTTCTCGCGCATCCAATTGACAAAGCGCACGGGATCGCCGGTGAGGCGCTCGCGATAATACTGGAGGTGGCTGGCGTAATCCATGATCAACGCAGGCCTCTAGCACGCCGTTTATCCGGCGCGCTATACCTACATTTGCATTTGCGACGAGCGCTGCTGCTGGCGGGCGAAATACAGACCGATTGCCTGGGACATCACCTCGGCAAAGTCCTCCCGTCCCTCGGCCGACGCGAGCCTTTTCGCGTCTTCCTCATTGGTGATGAAGCCGCTTTCGAAAAGGACCGAGGGAATATCGGGCGCGCGAAGCACCAGGAGGTCGGCGGAATGGCGCGGCTGTGGATGGAATTGCACCTTTCCTTCGCCTGCCCGCTGGATAAGCCTTGCAAATTCGTCGGATTCGGCGCGGGTCCGCCGCCGGGACAATTCGACGAGAATTTCGTTCACTTCGGCACTGGCCCCGCCAAGGGATACGCCGTTCAGCGTGTCGGCGGCGTTCTCGCGCGCGGCGAACCGGGCCGCTGCCGCGCTCGATGCGCGATCGGACAACGTGTAGATACTCGCCCCCTCGACCTCTCCTGCGTCCCCTGCGCTGTCGGCGTGAATGGAGATGAACAGGTCCGCATTCAGCCGCCGGGCCAAACCGTAGCGCTCCGCATGGAGAAGATAGCGGTCATCGTCCCTGGTAAGGGCCACGCGCGCGATATTCCTTTCTTCGATTTCGTCGCGAAGCGCCCGCGCCAGTCCGAGCACGAGCGTCTTTTCGCGATAACCCGATGCGGTGGCGCCGGGATCGAAGCCACCATGACCGGGGTCGATGACGACCAGCGGCAATTCCGCCTGACCGCGAACCTCGGGCAATTCGGGCTCGTCCGCCTTGCCCGGCAAAGCCGCCCTCAAGACCAGCCCGGGCTCGGCTGCGGCCAAACCGCCGCCAGCGACGACACCGATCGTTGCGGCAAGCGCAGTTACCGTGACGAGAAGGGGCGCGGCGAGATGCATGATCGATTTCATGGTCACCAAAACCTTAAGGCTTCGTGCACCTTATGCGCAATATAGTTGCCGATCGAAACCCACGGTGCTAGCGCTCCTCATATCGGTTCGGTGCCTCCGATCGGCGCGTAAGTCGCGACGAAGAGGGTCGCCGATATCGTATTCGCCCCGCCATCCTGGCGTGGCCCTTATTTGTACAGGTTGATGCACAGAACGCACTCATCCCTTTCCGCAGTCCCTGCGCCGATCTTCGGCAAGACGGCTGCCGCGACGGATGCAGGGGCGCAGATTTTGCGCAGTGCGTCGGATGCAGACACGAATATCCGGACAGACGATCGCAGTGTTCTGAACCGGACCGCTAATGCCGCGATTCCACGCATGGGACGCGGATTTCACACACAATCGCGCAGCAGGAAGGACGGGCTCGCCCCGCCCCGCCGCGCATGGAGAATAATTAATGGCAACGCGCATGCTCATCGACGCGCGCCACCAGGAAGAAACCCGGGTGGCAGTCCTCAAGGGAAACCGGATTGAGGAATTCGATTTCGAATCTGCCGACAAGAAGCAGATCAAAGGAAATATCTATCTAGCCAAGGTTACGAGGGTCGAACCCTCGTTGCAGGCGGCATTCGTCGACTTCGGCGGCAACCGTCACGGCTTCCTCGCCTTCAGCGAAATCCATCCAGACTATTACCAGATTCCCAAGGAAGACCGCGCCGCGCTGCTCGCCGCCGAAGCGGAAGCTGCCGAGGAAGAACAGCGCCTCCGCGCCGAAGAGGAAGAGCGCGGCGAACTTCCCGGCGAAGAATACGACGCCGAGGATGAAAGCTCCGAAGCGCTTGCGGAAGACCTCGCCGAAGACGGCCTCGAAGAAGTGGACACGTCCGACAAGGACAAGGTCGCCACGATCGAGGAAGGCCATCTCGACGGCGAAGACGATGACGATTCGGACGATAGCGACGACGATGAAGAGAGCGAGGACGACGGCTCGAAGTCCAAGTCCCGCTCGCGGCGTGGTCGTGGCCGCCGCCAGGGCAAAGGTCGCAGCCGCGCGAAGGAAGTGGATGAAGCCCGCGCCAAGCGCATGGCCCTTCGTCGGAAATACAAGATCCAGGACGTCATCCAGCGCCGCCAGGTGCTGCTCGTCCAGGTCGTCAAGGAAGAGCGCGGCAACAAGGGCGCTGCCCTCACCACCTATCTCAGCCTCGCCGGCCGTTACACGGTTCTTATGCCGAACAGCAGCCACGGCGGCGGCATTTCGCGCAAGATCAACTCTGCCAGCGACCGAAAGCGCCTGAAGCAGATCGTCGGTGATCTGAACCTGCCCAAGACCATGGGCCTGATCGTTCGCACCGCCGGCCTTTCGCGCACCAAGACCGAAATCAAGCGCGACTTCGATTACCTCGCCCGCCTGTGGGACGAAATTCGCGAGAAGACGCTGTCTTCTGCGGCGCCCGCCCTGATCCATTCGGACAGCGACCTGATCAAGCGCGCCATCCGCGACATCTACAATCGCGAGATCGAAGAGGTCGTGGTCGAAGGCGAGGAAGGATACAAATCCGCCAAGGCCTTTATGAAAATGCTGATGCCCAGCCATGCGCGGCGGGTTAAGCAATATGTCGACCCGGTGCCGCTGTTCCAGCGCTATGGCGCGGAAGACCAGCTGAAGGCGATGTACGATCCGGTCGTCCAGCTGAAGAGCGGCGGCTATCTCGTCATCAATCCGACCGAAGCCCTGGTTTCGATCGACATCAACTCGGGCCGCTCCACCAAGGAGCACAACATCGAGCAGACGGCGCTCCACACGAACCTGGAAGCGGCCAAGGAAATCGCCCGCCAGCTGCGCCTGCGCGACATGGCCGGCCTGGTCGTGATCGACTTTATCGACCAGGAGCACCATTCCAACACCCGCAAGGTCGAGCGCGCCATGAAGGATGCGCTCAAGAGTGACCGTGCGCGTATCCAGGTGGGTCGCATCTCCAGCTTCGGCCTCATGGAAATGAGCCGCCAGCGCCTGCGTACCGGCGTGCTCGAAGCGACCACGCGAGAATGCCCGCACTGCGACGGTACCGGCCTCGTCCGCACCGCCAGCTCTGCCGGTCTTTCGGCGCTGCGCCTGATCGAAGAGGAAGCGGCCAAGGGTAAGGGATCGCGCATCCGCCTTGCTGCCAGCACCGAGGCCGCCGTTTACCTCCTCAACGAAAAGCGCAACGACCTGATCGAGATCGAACAGCGTTACGGCGTCATCGCCGAAGTCGTGCCGGAAGGCGAAGACGAAGGCGCGAAGATGACGGTGTCGAGCCACGGCCCCAAGCCGAAGGACGCGCCGAAATTCGACACTATCGTTGATGACGAGGACGACGATGAAGAAGAGTTCGTCGACACCTCGGACGAAGACGAGGACGATGACCGTCCGCGCAAGAAGCGCCGTCGTCGCCGGGGTGGACGCGGCCGCAACCGGAACCGCGAGCAGGATTCGGACGGCAACAACGAAGACGAGTCCGACGAGGATAGCGATAACGAAGCGCATTCCGAAGACGACGAGGGTGGCGACAAGCCGAAGAAGCGCCGCCGTCGCGGCGGACGCCGGCGCGGTGGTCGCGGTCGTGGCGGCAAGTCTGACGAGGTAACGGCTGAGGACGCCGAGAAGCTCGAACAGGTTTCGGAACAGATGGCCGAGGACATGGCGGTCGTCGCCGGTCCGGAGGACGCTCCGGAAACTGCCGAGCAGGCCGCCGAAGAGGAAAAGCCCAAGAAGAAGCGGGCCCCGCGCAAGAAGAAGGCAGCAGAAGACACCGAGGCCGTTGCCGAGGAAGCTCCTGCCGAGAAGCCCAAACGTACGCGCAAGAAAAAGGCCGACGACAAGGCTGCGGAGGAAACCTCCAGCGACAATGCTGCCGAGGAAAAGCCGAAGCCCAAGCGCACGCGCAAGAAGAAGGCAGACGAGGCTCCGGCAGAACCTGCGGAAGCCGCTGCGGAGGCTGAAGAGAAGCCCAAGCCCAAGCGTACGCGCAAGAAGAAGGTGACCGAAGACGTAGCCGAGCAGGTCAAGGAAGACATGCCCGTCGTCGCCGGTCCCGAAAGCACTCCCGAAACTGCCGAGGCGACAGCGAAGCAGGACGACCAGTCATCCGACGAAGGCGGCAAGCCCAAGCGCGGCTGGTGGCAACGCACTTTCGGCGAATAATTTGTAGCTAACCGCCCGCCTGGCTCCTGTCAGGTGGGCGGTTTTCTTTCAGACCCCGGCCCGGCGGGCCACGCCCCATTCCATCCAACCCATCACCTTGGGCGCATGGTCGAGATAGGCCTGGCCCAGCGGCTCCACTTCAAAGCCTGCGCCGCGCAGGGCAGAGCCGATCGGTCGCGTTAGATGGCATCCGCCAGCCAGCGGCTTCCAGACCGGCTCGATCCGGTCCTGCCACTTGGCAACCGTTGCATCGGGCGCCCGCCCATGCTCGAGGAAGAGCAGCCGCCCTCCCGGCTTCAATATCCTGCGTAATTCTCCCAGCACTTTTGCGGGATCTTCGACGCTGCAAAGCGTGTAAGTGTACACCGCCGTATCGAACGTGCTGTCTGCAAACGGAATATCTTCCCCGACGCCCTCACGAATATCTGCATTCCAGCCACGCTCGCGCGCCCTGTCTCGAGCATTTGCGAGCAGTTTCTCGTTCGGGTCGATGCCCGCGAAGCTTTCCACGCGGTCGGGATCATAAAGCGGCTGGTTGAGGCCGCCGCCGCACCCCAGTTCAAAAATGTGGCCTTCGGCGAGCGGAATTACCTGCCTGCGCCTGTCCTCGATTCCCTTCTGCCCGCAGGCAAGGGTAATCATCCTCGGCATGACATGCCGGTCGTAAAGACTGCGCAAGCCCAAACGCTCTCTCCCCACGTTTTGACCGCACTATGCCTGAAAAAATGGCGGTGAAAACCGCTTTTGGCGTCTAAGCGCGTCCCTCGTGGAGTAACTCGCGGATATCGTTGAGGTCTTGCGGCTTGTCGACATCGACTGCGGCAAGGCCGTCAGGTGCTTTCACGAGACTTGCCCGCACCCCCATCCGCAGGCCTAGCATTTCGATAGCCTGCGCCATCGACAAGCGGCCGAGCGCATATTTGACGAGCGTGGAAACACCCAGACGCCGAACGATACGCCACGGGCGCTTGCGGTCGGCCTCGACAGCTTTCCAGCTTTCGATGGCCCGCCCTGCCCCTTCGTGCTGGAGGTAGAACAGGTTGCACCCGGACCACGCCCCGTCCGCCAGGCGAAGGTAGGTCCGCTTCGAACCGGGCAAGGCCGCTTCGATATCACCACGCTCTGCCAGCATGATCGACAGGTCTGCCGCTCGCGGTGTGCTTTCGACGATGTGCCTGACCCATTCGGGCTTCAGCAGGCCATGGTCCGCGGTGGTCACCAGCAGCGGAGCACCCAGCTCTGCAAATGCGATCGCCGTGCTTTCGCTCGGCCCCTGCCCGGTAGGGAGAACCTCCAGATCGAGCGAGCGAGCCAGGGCAACGACATCCGGGTGATCGCACGATACCGCTATGCGGTCCGCCCCTGCTTCTCGCAACGCGCCCGATACGCGCTCAAGCAGCGCTGTGCCCTCGAGCTCGATCAGCGCCTTGTGCGGCTTTCCTTCGGTTCCGGCCAGCGGGTCCCCGCCCGGCCGCGTGCCCGCGAGGATCAATGCTGACCAGGTCACGCCGCAGCTGCCTTCCTGCGAAGCTGGCGGAGAATGACCCACACGGTCGCGCTCATGGCGAGGTAGAAAATGCTCATAGCGAGCGCCACCGCCCATCCGACCCCGACCGGGCCCGACGACACGAACGCAAGGATTGCGCCGACCAGCACCGCAAGGGCCAGCACGCGAACGCGCAGGGCGTACTTCGCATGGCCGGTGGAATAGAGCATCGGTTCGTAGGATACGCTGGCCAATTCGAACGCGGCACCGACGGCCAGCGGAATGAGCACCACCGCTCCGCGCGCATAGTCGGAACCGCCGATAAGGACGAGCAGCGGTTCACCGAGGAACACCGCCAGCACAAGCACGGTTACTCCCGCCAGGGCAGCAATCCGGGTGACCTTCCTCACAAGTCCCTCAAAGCGATGGGCCTCGTCAGCCATGGATGAAATAGCGAATTCCGGCAGGACGGCGCGCGCGATGAGGACGGCGAACTGCTTCACCCCCTGGGCCAGCTGGTCTGCAAGCCGGTATAGACCCGCAGCCGACGTCCCGAGGAAGTAACCGACGGCAAGGAGCGGACCCTGCCGCACGGCCGCGTCGAGCGTCGTTGCAACGTAGGTCACGCCGAAAAAGCTCCGTACCCCCTCGTTCTCGCGCAGCATCTGGTTCCAATGTCCGAAGTGCCTGCGATGGAACGCTTGCGGGGCAAGGCGCCTTGCCGCGATCCAGTACAATGCGGCGGATAGCAGGTCGAAGAATGCCCAAGCGAAAAGGAACTTCCCCACGCTCGCGCCCGTCCAGAGGATGATGCCGCTGGCGATTAGGCGGCCGGTGGGAACGACCGCTTCGATATACATGCCCACGTCGAAACGCCCGAGAACCCGGACGATGCCGCTCGGCGTGGTCAGGCGCGACCACATCAGGGCGCAGGCGAACAGGAAGCCCATCGTCACATATTCGGGGTTCAGCTCGAGTATTTCGGCGAACCCGAAATACAGCAAGGCCGCGATCACGCAGCCCGTGATCGCTCCGAGGACATCCGCAGAAGTGCAGAACCAGATCAGGCGACCGAACCGGGGATGGTCTTCTTCGAGAACGGGCTGCGCGCCGAACCGCACCAGGGTCTGCCAGGTCTGGAAACCGGCGACAGCCACCAGCGCCTGCGCGGTACCGAAGATCAGGGAGAAGTGGCCGAAATCCTTCAGTCCAAGCGAACGGGCAAGGATGGCGAGATAAAAAAAGCTGCAGACCGCGCCGAACCCCTTGCCACCGAGAATCCAGGCCAGGTTGCGCAGGATATTGGACAACCCGTCTCGTCTTTTTGCGGGTTCTGAAGCCGGCTGCATGGCGCGGACCTTTGAACGAATTGTCCTTGCGGCGCAATTGCATGGTTTGCGACTACCCACCGCCCGCACTATGGCGCCTGCCATGCGGGCCATTTTCCTTTTCAATCACGACGCAGGTCACCAGGTTGCTCACCTTGCCGGTATCGCCGCCGCGACGGCCAGATTGCATCCCGATATCGAGACGGTCGTTGCCTATGCGACGCCCGAGATACGCAGCCGCCTGGAGGAACTGATCGAGCCCGCCTCGGCTCAGCTGATCCGCTGGGAAGAACTGAAATTGCCCGGCTGGCGCAGGGCTGTCGCTACGATTTTAGACCGCGTGCTTCCTGCAAGCCGGTTGATGCGCCTGCGCGCCAACATTGCGCTGTTTTCGAGCGCGAACATGATCATCTCGACGGAGCGGACCTGCCTGCGGCTGAAGAAGCACCTTCCGGAAGACAGCATGCCCTATTTTGCGAAGGTGCCGCACGGCGCCGGGGATCGCAGCGTGGCCTACCATCCCGATTACACGCGCTTCGACCGCAGCTTCGTTGCCGGTCCAAAGGTCGTCGACCAGCTTGTCGCCCACGGCGTCTCGCGCGAACGGCTCGTCATCGTCGGCTATCCCAAGTTCGAAGGCATCGACCTCGATGCCAAGCCAAGCTTCTTCGACAACGACAATCCGACCTTCGTCTACAACCCGCACTTCGACCCGAACCTGTCCAGCTGGTACGACGAGGGACCGGAGCTGTTGAGATGGTTCGCGAGCGATGCAGGGAAAGACTTCAACCTCATCTTTGCGCCGCACGTCATGCTCTTCAAGAAAGAGCTCCACGTCTCGCCCGAGTACAAGATTGCGCGCAAGCGTCCGGATGTGCCGGAAGTGGCACTCGAAGCCGAAAACGTCCTAATCGACGTCAATTCACCGCGCCTGTTCGACATGAGCTACACGCTCGCTGCCGATGGCTATATCGGTGACGTGTCGAGCCAGATTTACGAGTTCCTCGCCCGACCGCGCGCCGCGTTCTTCTACGACAGCCGCCGCGAGAAGCTGGAGGAAGACGACGAATGGCACCTGTTCTGGGACGCCGGCCCCGTCGTCCAAACCACCGCCGATCTTGCGGCCCTCTTGCCCGATTACGAGCGCATCGCATCCGAATATCGCGACAAGCAGGTCGAGTTATTTTCCTATACCATCGACCTCGGCGATCGGCCGGCCAGCGAGCGCGCGGCAGACGCGATTGCCGACGCCGTCAAGGAGCAAGCGGGTCGATAACCTGCCAGCCACGTGCCCTCGCCTTCGCCGCCTCCGCCGGCGAAGCGGTGACGAACAAGGGCTCGTCCGCCCAGTCGAGCAGGGGCGCGTCGGCGAAGCTATCGCTGAGAAACCGCACATGCGCCGCATCCCGGTCAATGGCCTGTTCGGCAAACCATGCGAGGACGCGGTCCTTCTTCACCTCGCCATAACAGTTCCCGCCCGGAATTTGCGAGCCGTCCCAGCGTGTTGCGATCAAATCCTCGAACCCTAGACGGGTGGCAAAGGACTGGGCGTAGAAACCGAACGCAGCCGTCGCCACCATGATTCTGGCGCCGGAATTGCGGTCTTCTTCGACCAGTTTCATGACTGCCGGCATCAGGCCCGGATGCTCTATGCGTGCCCCGGCATAGTCATCGCCGAGTTCCTCCAACCGGTCGAGCCGGACATTGCCGAGCATCAGCTTCATCCCGAACCGCTTGAGCGCAGTGCGCGAGTAGATACCCATCCGGTAACCGATCATGGCTATGACCCAGACGGGCAAGAGGCCAAGTCGCCAAGGCGCATGCCGCCGCGCCGCGAAGGCGAGAAACGGGGTGAAGGTCGGACGGCGGGTCAAGGTCCGGTCGAGGTCGTAAATCGCGATGTGCACTTCGATGCGCTGCCATGTGCGTGTTTTGCACGCAAGTCCGCTGAAAATTGGCCGTTCCGGGCCTTGCGCCACTCGCACGAACCGCTAGATGGGTTGCGTAAAGCAACAGGATCGCTTGAAAATGGCTACGTTTACCCTCCCCAAGAACTCCAAGATCAGCGGCAAGGGCCGTGCGCATACGGCAGACGGCGGGACGCGGGTAAAGAAATTCAAGATCTATCGCTACGATCCCGACAGCGGCGAAAACCCGCGCTACGACACGTTCGAGATCGATCTCGACGAATGTGGCCCGATGGTCCTCGACGCCCTGTTCAAGATCAAGAACGAGATCGATCCCACGCTCACTTTCCGTCGCTCCTGCCGTGAAGGCATTTGCGGTTCCTGCTCGATGAACCTCAACGGCAAGAACGGCCTCGCCTGCACCACGGCGATTGACGATCTGAAAGGCGAAATCCGCATTACGCCGCTTCCGCACATGGAAGTGGTGAAGGACCTGGTACCCGATTTCACGCACTTCTACGCACAATATGCCTCGATCCGTCCCTGGCTGCAGACCGTCAGCCCGACGCCCAGCGGCAAGGAACGGCTCCAGACCCCCGAACAGCGCGAACAACTCGACGGCCTGTACGAATGCATCTTGTGCGCCTGCTGCTCGACCGCCTGCCCCAGCTATTGGTGGAATTCGGACAAGTTCCTTGGCCCCGCCATCCTCCTGCAGGCCTATCGCTGGCTCGCAGACAGCCGCGATGAAATGACCGGCGAGCGCCTGGACCAGCTGGAAGATCCATTCCGCCTGTATCGCTGCCACACGATCATGAACTGCGCGAATGTCTGCCCCAAGGGTCTCAGCCCGGCAAAGGCAATCGCGGAAACCAAGAAGATGATGGCCGAACGCGCTATCTGACGTGGTGCTGCCCGACACCGTATTCGAACATGGCCCCGATCCGGAAAATCCGGGTTGGCGGCACTGGAACCTGAAAGACCAGACCCTTTTCAACGGCGCCGTGATGGGCAAGCTCATCACGCGCGTCGACGAAGACGGGCGGTCTCGCCTCCGGATGTTCCCGGAACGCCGGCACGAGAATTTGCAGGGCATCATTCACGGGGCGGTCTCGCTGTCCCTGATCGACATCTCCCTGTTCACGACCATGCATACGATCGGGACAGGCAATGCAGGCCCTTCGGTCACGCTTGAACTGTCGACGCAATTTGTCGGCGGTGGCGATCCGAAAAGGCCGCTGGACGCGGTGTGCGAGATCGTTCGCGAGACCGGCAGTCTCGTGTTCGTACGGGGTTCAGTCGTGCAGGAAGAGGATGTCATCTGCGCCTTCTCCGGCATCGTGAAGAAGATGCGCCCGCGCCCCCTCTCCCAATGACCGGAATGCTCGCCCGCTACGAACGCCTGGTGGCGGCAGGCGAATTGCAGCCGGATCAGGACCAGAGGCGCGCTGCCCAGCGGCTCGACAGGCTACAGAAAGACCTTGAGGCCGACGAACCCGGCGGTCTCCTCTCGCGACTGTTCCAGGCAAAGAAAACGCGGCCGCAAGGCGTCTACATGTGGGGCGGCGTCGGACGCGGCAAGTCGATGCTGATGGACCTTTTCGTGGAAAGCCTTTCGATCGCGGAAAAGCGGCGCGTCCATTTCCACGAGTTCATGCTCGAGGTGGACCGCATGATCCGCGACGAGCGGGCCAAGGAAGCGGGCAATCCCATCGCGCCTGTGGCCGCCCGGATCGCTAACGACGTCCGTTGCCTCGCGTTCGACGAGATGGTGGTCAATAACACCGCGGACGCGGCGATCATGGCGCGCCTCTTCACCGCCCTGGTTTGCGACGAGGGCGTGACCATCGTCACAACCTCGAACCGCCCGCCGAGCGACCTCTACAAGGACGGTCTCAACCGCTCCCTCTTCCTGCCGTTCATCGATCTGGTGCAGGCAGAGCTCGATGTCGTTCCACTCAACGGGCCGACCGACTATCGCCTCGACCGCCTCGGCGATCTAGCCACCTGGCATACTCCCCTTGGCGACGACGCTACAGCGCAGGTCCGGGAAGCGTTCTTCCGGCTCACCGATTACGCTCCCGAAGATGCAGAGCACGTGCCGAGCGGCGAACTGGACCTCGGCGGCGGGCGAACCCTGCATGTGCCCAAAAGCTTCAAGGGCGTCGGCGTGTTCAGCTTCAAGCGCCTTTGCGGCGAGAATCGTGGCGCTGCCGATTATCTTGCCATCGCGCATGCATACCACTCGGTAATCATCGTCGGCATCCCGCGCCTGTCACCGGAGAACCGCAACGAAGCGATACGCTTCACCAAGCTGATTGATGCGCTTTACGAGAATAGCGTTAAGCTGTTCGCGACCGCCGCCACGGAGCCGGAAGACCTCTACACATCTGGCGATGGATCGTTCGAGTTCGAGCGGACCGTCAGCCGCCTGAAGGAAATGCAGAGCGCGGATTACATGGCGCGGGGCCACGGCTTGGCGGGTTAGGCGCTCGGCCGCAGGTGGCGCAGCGAGCGCTCCAGCATCAGCAATTGCCACAGGGTGCGACCGTTGTCGGACCGCCCTTCGATATGGTTTTCCGCGAGGCGGACAAGCGCATTGCGCTGGAACCAACCGCTGTCCACCAGCAGGCTGCTCGAAGCGATACGCCGCGCCTCGTCGGCCAGCGGGCCGCGGAACCACTGCGCCAGCGGAGTCACGAACCCCTGCTTCTTGCGATAAAGGATGTCGTGAGGGAGATAGCGCTCCATCGTGTGCTTCATCAGCCATTTGCCGTCATTGCCACGGATGCGCTCACGTTGCGGTAGTGTGGCACCGAACTCGACGAGGCGATGATCCAGCAGCGGCTCGCGTGCTTCGAGGCCGACTGCCATGCTGGTGCGATCAGTCTTCGTAAGAATATCGCCGGGCAGCCAGAATTTGAGGTCGGCATATTGCGCCCGGTCGAGGCCGGAGCGCGCCGGTGCATCGCGCATCAACTGTTCGAAGGGCTGTTCGGCGCAGTAATCACCCCGCGCCTTGAGCAGCGCGTCTCCGTAAAGGCCTTCGCGCAGCTCCGGTGAAAGGATCGCAAGGGCGCGCGCATATCCGCTTTCCCCGCTTTCGGCCAAGGACAGCAAAGTCGTTTTCGCGCGCAGGGGGCGCGGCGCCCAGTCCGCCTTGGGCCACGCCTTGCCGAGCGCGCCGAATACAGCGCCTCTAAGACCTGCCGGCAGAACCGCGCGTGCCTGTTCTTCCCTCACCTGGAAGAGGTGGCGGCGGTAGCCTGCAAAGGCCTCGTCCGCCCCGTCGCCGGACAGGGCAACCGTCACGTGCTCCCGCGCCAGTTCGCAGACCCGCAAGGTCGGAAGGGCGCTGGCATCGGCAAAGGGCTCGTCGAAGATCGAGGCGATGCGGTCGATCTCGCCGAACTGGTCGGACGATACGATGCGCTCGTGATGGTCCGTCGCGAACAGCTCCGCCACCTGCCGGGCGTGTGCCGTTTCATCGACGCTCTCGACATCGAAGCCGATCGAGCAGCTCGTCACCGCGCGATTGCTCGCCTCGCTCATTAGGGCAACGACCGAAGAACTGTCCACCCCACCGGATAGGAAGGCGCCCAGCGGCACGTCTGCGACCATGCGGCTGGTTACGCCTTCGCGCATCAGGTGCAGCAATTCGGCAGAGCGGTCGGCGGTCTTGCCCTTCGCCCTCCCCTCGAAGCTCACATCCCACCACTGTTTGGGCTGAGGCAGGGGGCGTCCATGGTCGAGCAGCATGAAATGCCCTGCCGGCAGCTTGGTGACATTCTTCAGGATCGCGCGGTGATCAGGGACATAGCCCCAGGTCATGTAATCCTCGATCGCGAGCGGATCGATCTCCCGCCGCATCATCGGGTGTGCCATCAGGCCCTTCAACTCGCTCGCAAAGCCGAGTGCGCCTCCGGGAAGCTGCGCCAGATAGAGCGGTTTTACCCCCAGGCGGTCGCGCGCGATAAACAGCTGGCGCCGGTCATGGTCGTAGAGTGCGAAAACGAACATCCCATCAAGGCGCGACAGGCAATCCGGCCCCCATTTCTGCCACGCGGCGAGGATGGTCTCGGTGTCGCCTTCGGTGCGAAATTTGGCCCCGTCCTGCGCAAGCTGGCGGCGCAGCGTGCGGTAGTTATAGATCTCGCCGTTGAAGACGATGGTCGCTCGGCCATCTGCCGAATGCATCGGCTGCGGCGAACCTTCGAGATCGATGATCGAAAGCCGTCGATGACCCAACCCTACGCCGGGCGCAGTCCATACGCCCGCCCCGTCCGGCCCCCGATGGGCCAGGGCAAGGGTCATCGCCTCGACCCGCTTTGGATCGACCGGCTTCACCGTCTCGTAATGGAAGATACCCGCGATCCCGCACATGGCGGAGTGCCCTAGACCAGACGCACCAGAACGGCAAAAGCGATTAGCACCGCTGCGATAGCCAGGCCGACATGCATGGCCGTGGGTGCGCCGTCGAAGCGCACGATGGCCAGGAATCCGGTAGCCTCTTCAGCAGTGAACCCTGCATCTTCCGGGTCGCGCTGGAACCAGCGCCACGCCACGCCCAGCACCAGCGCGATCACGATGCCGAAGAAGAACCAGCCATAGACGATGTGGTCGAAGCTGCCCGCCGCCTCCGCGCCGACATATTGCGCGATGAAGATGGTAGCCCACGCCCTTACGCCGTTAGCGATGATCGGCACGACTACGCAGGCAAACAGAAACCAGAACCGCCGCTTCCAGCTGGTGAAACAGGCGTGTGCCACCAGAATGCCGAGCGTTACCATCGCGATCAGGAACTTCACCCCGGAACAGGCCTCGGCAACGATGAACAGTCCGGCAGGCGTGTCGATATAGATACCGTCCGAGACCGTTTCGATCCCGCTCGCGACCGTCAGCCAAGTGGTGATGTGTGCGGTAATCGCCTGAAGCTGCGGGATGATCTCGTCGCCGAAGGGCACCAGAAATGAGGAATAGAACAGCGGAAAGGCGAGGACGAGGCTGGCGCGCGTGCCGATCATGGCCATAGCTGCGCCCTGGAATGCGGCCAGCGTCCCTGCCTGCGCAATCAGATTGATGTCGAGTGCACGCCCTGCAAGCCAGACGACCAGGCCGAGAGCCAGCCACGCGACCCCGATCCAGCCCGCCGAGGGGCGAATCTTGCGCAATTCCTCGCGCTGCAACCACACCAGCCACGCGATAATCGCCGGGATGAGGAGGATGTGGCTGTATGTGTCGATGTTCCACCACTGGTGCGCCATGCGCGTCCATTCGCGGAATGTGAGTGCGAAGAGGGCCGCCCATGCGACAAGCACGCGCAGGACCACGCCCGACCAGCTCCGCCCTTCCTGTGTCGGGCTTTCGGCAGAAGCGACGTCAAGCTGCACGGCTGTTCTTACCATCGGGCTGCACGAGAGTGGCCACCTGCTCGTAGATCGCTTCCCAGCTCATTTCGTTCGCGACGAATTGCCGCGCCTCTGCCCCGATTGCCCTGCCATCGCGACGACCTTCGAGCAGATCCCGTAATTTCGAAACCATGGCAGCGTCATCTCGCGCGATCAGGAAATGCTGACCATCCTGCGCAGGAATGCCGGTTGCGGCTTCTTCCGACAGGACAACCAGCCGTGCCATCGCCATCGCTTCCAGGACCTTGTTCTGCACCCCGCGCGCGATGGACAGAGGCGCGACTACAGCGGTTGCCGCGCCGAGAAACGGTCGCATATCCGGCACCCCGCCCCAAACCGTGACACCGGGGAGCTTACCGAGTTCATGAACGCTATCGGTCGGCGCACGTCCGACGATGTGGAACTGCGCGTCGTACCTGGCTGCGAGTTCCGGCAGCACTCGGTGGGTGAACCGCTCCACCGCCGCTACGTTCGGGGCGTAATCCATCTGGCCCGTGAAGACCAGATTTGGCCCTCGATGGTCATATGGCGCTTGGTCAAGACCGGTCGCCGGATCGAAGAATTGCGTGTCGACGCCATTGCCGAAGACACGGATATCCGCTTCCGCCCGAGGGGAAATTCGCGAACGCAGGAGAGCCGCTTCGCTCTCGCTGATCAGGGCCGTCACATCGGCGCGTCGGGCGAGACGCTCTTCCTCGGCGGCCAACAAGCGCCCCTCCCGCGCGTTGATCCAGGCCATGTTTCCCGCCTCGGCATAAGCTTCGAACTTCGCGCTATCGACATCGCAAAGGTCGATGATCACGCGTCCATCGAAGCTATCGGGGAGGTACTGGCCCATCTGACCCGAAAATATCACGACGGTGTCGATGGGTTGCGCGGCAAGTGTTTGTTCGACCCAGGATTGCAAGCCGCGGTCATGGAAGGCTGCAAGGCTCACCGGCTTGCCCGACAAGACCGCCTGAATGCCCGCGAGCACCAGGGGCTTGGTCCTGTCCGCCATATGGATTGACGCCGCGATAGCAGACAGCTCGCCATGATGATCGCGGTCTTCCTGAGTTTCGGCGAAGGTGCCGACGTGCACGGGCGCAAGGCGCGCCAGGGCCTTGAGAAGGTGATGCGAGCGGATCTTGTCACCGCGATTGGGCGGAAAGGGCATCCGGTGCGCAAGGAAGAGGATTTCGCCCATGCCTAACCCAATCCGCGTGCGATCCACGGGCCGATCAGGTTCGCGACCGGGAGGGGCAGTTTCTTCCAAAGCTCGATCTTGGCCGAATAGCCTTCGTCGGTGGGGTCGATATTGCGGGCCTCAACCCCCGGCGCGCTCCAGCGCCGATAGGTGAGCGGCTCCGGCTCGAAGCCCCAGTTCTTCTTGAATGCAAAGGGACCGCTACCGGTCTTGGAGCGGCCGAAATCGAACCTTTCCATACCCTTGCGACGGGCATGACACATCAGTTCGTAATACATGCGCTCGTTCGCACGCAGGCTTCGCGCTTCCCAGCGCCCGCCGCCCCAGTAGGGCATGACCGCCCCATCGTGATAGAGCGACAGGACGCTCGAAATCGGGCGGCCTTCGTGCGACACCGTGAGGATATCCGCGTCGTCCCCGAACGCCTTGATTACCGCCGCAAACAGGCTGCGCGGGAAGACCGGCGTGCCGAGGTTGCGGACACTTTCGGAATAGCACCGGTAGTGCGCCTCCAGATTCTGCTCGCTGCGACCGACAGTGACCTCCAGATCGTTCGCCAAGCCCTTGCGAACCTCCGCGCGCGCCTTGCGGGGGATGGCGAGCAATTGTGCGTCGTCGTCGCTTGCCAGCTTTCCGACGAAGCCGGCGTGCCGACCCTCGATCCGGTCCCAGCCTTCGACCGCTTCTGATGAGCGTAGCTCTATGGTCGGGACGCTGTTGCGCATGGCGAGTTCGGCAGCGGAAGCGAGCAGCGCCTCGAGCACCCGCTCATCGGCAAACAGGGGACCTCCCCCGACCGCGAAACCGCTCGATACCAGCGCCCTGCCGAAGAGCGGCGAGTGGACATCGCTTAGCGGCAACCACCCGCACATCACCCCGCCGCGCTCGGCGACCAGTCCCAAGGCCGTCTGCCCGGTACCCGCTTCTATCGCGGCCAGCCAAGTGGGACGCTGGAAGATGGTACCTTCCCGGTCGCGCACGAAATCCTCGATACGCGCGCAATCCTGCGCGCTGGCGAGATTTGCAAGCGCGACCGATACATTCATGGCGACAGGCGCATTCACGCAGCCCAATCCATGGCACGCGGGCGTTCGATCCGGGCGAGCTCGTCCATGCGACCCCAGGCAAAATCCCCGAGCAGGTCGCCCAGCTTGCCCGCCATCCGCGAAAGATTGGTGTAATGACGCAGCCGCGAGCGCAGCGGCGCCTCGGCAACGCGCGGTTGCTCGGGGTCGATTTCCCATGGGTGGAAATAGAAGATCGCCGGACGACCTTCCTCCCGATTGACCTGCCGGATGGCCCAGCGGCTGAACCCATAGGGAAGCACGCGGAAAAAGCCTCCTCCTCCCGCCGCCAGCCTGCGGTTGGCGAGTACGGCAGTAGTCACCGGAATTTCGACGAGGTCGCTACCCGCTACCGGATTGAAGGCGAAGCGCGGGGCGTCAGGCCAACCATAGTGGTCATGGACCACCGGCGCGACGCTGGAGGAATAGGCGTAGCCATGCTCGGCCAGAACCTCGTGAGCCCAGGCGTTGCGCGCATCGATGGAGAAGCTCGGCGCGCGATAGCCGGTGATCGTGCACCCGCCCGCGTCCTCGAGGATGGCGCGCGATTTCACGAGATCGTCGGAAAACTGCCGCCGCGTGAAGGTGAACACGCGCGTGTGGTCATAGCCATGGCTGGCGAGTTCGTGACCACGCTCGACGATAGCCCGCATGGCGGCCTTGTTGCGCTCGGCGATCCAGCCAAGCGTGAAGAAGGTCGCCTTGACCCCAGCTTCGTCGAAAAGGTCGAGGATGCGCGCCACATTGTCGCCGACGCGCAATTCCAGCCCGTCCCAGTCCTCGCGCTTGAGGGTCTTTTCGAAAGCGCCCACCTGGAACCAGTCCTCGACGTCGACCGACAGGCCGTTGACGATTTTTCCCGGTTTCATGGACGCCCCCTCCGACGCCGTCACGCCGCTTCGCGGGTTCCGGTCGACTCGAAATAGTCGATCATCATCGTCAGCACGTGACGCAGCGAACGTTCCTGGTCGTCGAGGCGCTGTTCGATGGCGGAGAGGCGCTGGTCGATGTCTTCCGGAAGAGCACCGCCACTATCCTTGGCGGCGGCAAGTTTTTCCACCTCGCGGCGCAGCGCCGCCATGTGCTTGTCCCGTTGGGCGAATGCGCCTTCGATCGCTTCGATCTGGTGATCGAGCAGCCCCTTCTTGCGCGCCGCCGTATCGGCCTGGGTCATCGCCGGGGCAGATTCCGTCCGTGCCTTGGCGATCGCATCCGACGCGGGCAGGTTACGATCCGGACGCGCACGCTGCGGGGCCTCCTGCACTTCGGGAGAAGCGTCTCCGCTCATCTCTTCGATCACCGCGTCGAGCATATCGACTTCGAGCATCGACTGCTCTTCCAGCGAGCCCATCAGTAGCAGGCGGTTCATAACCTGGTTGACCTTACGCGGGATCCCCAGCGTGGCCTTGTGGAGGCGCGGCCAGATCGCGCTGGCGAACTCGGGATTGCCAGTCCAGCCAACATGCTCGAGCCGGTGGGTGACATAAGGCTCCATCTCGCCCGGTTGCATGGGCTCCAGATGATGTGCCGCGATCACGCGCTGGCGTAGCTGTTCGAGTTCGTCCGATTGGGCAAGCAGGTGCTTGAATTCCGGCTGGCCCAGCAGGAGCGTTTGCAGCAGCGGGTGCGAACCGAGCTGGAAGTTCGACAGCATCCGCAATTCTTCGAGCGCGCCAATGGACAGGTTCTGCGCTTCGTCGACGATTAGCAGGACACGGCGGCCGCCGCGCGCTTCTTCATGGAGGAACAGCTCAATTGCGGCGAGCGCGCTCGCCTTGTCACCGCCTTCGACATCGAGGCCGAAGCTACGCGCTGCGACGTGGATCATCTCCTCGCCGTCGAGTGCGCTGGTCACGACTTCGCCCACCGTCATGCGGCGATCGTCGAGTTTCTGCTTGAGATGCGCAACCAGCGTGGACTTACCTGCGCCGACTTCACCCGTGATGACAACGAAGCCTTCACCCTGGTTGAGGCCATAGCCGAGATAGCTCAGCGCCTTCTTGTGGGTGATGCTCTCGAAATAGAAAGCGGGATCGGGGGTGAGCTGGAAAGGGCGCTCGGTTAAGCCGTAGAATTCCTCGTACATCAGGGCGTCCTTATCAGAAATCGTAGCGCAGGCCGAGAAGCGCGGTTGCCGCGCGAATATCCGTCTCGCTGAGTTCGGAATCAACGGCATAGATGGAAATCGCCGCACGTGCGGAAAGGTTTTGCCAGATCGACTGGTAGTAGGAGGCGGAACTTCCGTAGGAGAAGGTATCGCCGAATTCGCCAACACCGCTGTCGAACCAGCTGCCGAAGGTGTTCACGCTGAAACTGCCTTCCCAGATAGGTCCGCTGACCCCGGCGGTTACGTAATAGGTCTCGTCCACCACATCGTTCGCCGCAGCCAGCACGGTGCCCTGCGCGGCGATGAATTTGCGATTGTCGTATCCGGCAGCGATCCCGGCGATCATCAGCCCGACGCGGTGCGAGTAACTGGCGACCGCCCCGCGTCCGCGGAACACCGAAGAGCGGACCGAGCCGAGCAGGCCGGCAAGGCAATTGCTGCCCACCGTAGGACTGGTGCAGCCGGTGATATCGCCCGAAACGGGATCGCGCAGCACATCGAAATCGGTCGGAAGCGCGGCCAGCGCATCGTTCACGCGCCCGCCGAAACCCTGCAGCGAATCGTAAACACCTACGGACACGTTGGACCTGCTGTTCGGCTGCCAGTTGAAACTACCGTAGAAGGTATCGCTGTCATAGCGACGGCCGAAACTGGCTTGCAGCTGCGTGCGGCTGCTGGGGCGCCAGATAACGCCGACATCCCAGATGAGGCCGTCGGCCTCGTAGGCGATGCGACGGGGGCTGCCTTCGTCGACCAGGTAGCGGCCGTTCGAACCGATAACCGGATTGCCATCGCCATCGCGCACCGCATCTCGCGACGAGACCTCGACATCTTCAACGCCGGCACCGGCCACGATCGCGAGCGTGCGCGAAACCGGAATGGTTACGTCGCCGCGCACGAAGGCATCCCTCACCCGCTGGTCGAGATTGTCGATATCTTCCTGGTAGAAGCCTGCGCCCACTCCCACGCCGACAGGGAAAGGCATTCCCGGCGAGGTTGCCGCACGCACCATTGCGGAGTGAGAGACGCTCTCATCGAACAGATCGACTTCGTCGCCCTGCAATGTCACGAAATCCGGACCGTCGATCCGGGTATAGCCGATGCGGTAATTCGCATCGATCTGAACATCCTCCACGCGCGTCGTCAGCGTAGGTCCTGCATAGAGCGAATAGGTCTTAGTGGTCGTGTCGTCGTCGCCGATAATCGGGGCAATAACGGACCCGCCCGCCCCGGCCGTGCGCGTCCGACTGGCTAGAGCGCCCGCCTCGACCTGAAGGGTGCGCGGGATGATGGCCGTATAGGCGCGCGCGATCCCGGTAATGCGGTCCGTATCGCGGGCATTGTCATCCCAGGCGAAATTACGCTCGTAGCGCACAGAGACGGCAGCCCCACTGTTCCGTCCGCGCAGTTGGGCGTCCACACCGGCAGCGACCTGCGTGTAAGTGACGACATCGTCGCCCGGCGACATTTGCCACGTGAAAATCTGCGAGGCTTCGATGTAGGGATCGATCCGTGTCCGCTCGACCGCGCCCGAGCGTTCTTCCTCGCGCTCGCCATTGCCATAGCCCTGTGCAGCCGCAGGGGCCGCACACAGCGCAAGCACTGTCGCAAGAAGAGCGAAGAGGCGGGTCACGCCTTTAATCCCCGTACCCGTAATAGCTACCGAACTTGCGGCCGCTCGGGCTGAACGTGGCATCGTTCAGCAAGAGGCGGATGTCGGGACACGCCGAAAGCAGGTCGATCGCATCTTCGAGCGCAACCTGGCCGGTCACGTCGGCGCGGGCGACCAGCAGCGCCTGACCGACGTGCTTCGCCAGCTCGCTCGCAGGCGTCGCCGCCAGTGCCGGCGGGCTGTCGAAAACGATCATGCGGTTCGGTGTACCGCGCGTGAGGCGGTTGAGGACTTCCCACGTCCGCTCGCTTGCGAGATACTCGCTGTCACGCCCCGTACGCGCGCCTGCCCCAAGCACCCAGAGGCCGGGAATGTCGGTGCCGATTACGTGATCTTCCACGTGGCTGGCAGGATCGGCCAGCACGTCCATGAAACCGGTATCGCTGGAGAGGCCGAGCTTGGAAAGGATGCTGGGCTTCCCGAAATCGGCATCGATCAACAGGACTTCGCTGTCACGCTCTGCGGCCATGGCCAGCGCCAGGTTCAGCGCACAGAAGGTCTTGCCCTCATCCGGATGCGGCGAGCAGAGCAGCACGCGCCTTGCGACGGAAGTCCCTTCGGAGCGTGCGGAAGCCAGGACCTGGCGCTTCACGATCCGGAATTCCTCCAGCAGACGCGAGGCGCCGCCGTCGGGATCGATAAGGCCCTGCTCGCGCAGAAGCTCACGCGAAACGGGATGTTTTTCACCGCTAAACTGGACCGCAGGGTGCGCATCGCTACGGCGCCGACCTTCCATTGCGGGCTCCGCCTGCGCCCTCGGCTCTGCCTGTGTCCTCGTCTCATCTCGCCGCTCCACCGGCGCGGGCTCCTGTGCGGGCTTGCGCGCAGGCGCGAATTTCTTCTTGGCATTGGCGTCGAGCATGACCGGAACGGCAGCGGGTGCCAGCTTGTCCAAGCCATAGGCACCGCTCGCCCTTTCGAGCAGCGAATCGCGCTTGTCCTTCGCGTCAGCCTTGCCGTCAGGAGAAAGCTTGGTGGGCTTGTTCACGCTCATCTCCTCACGCAACCGAGCTTACTTGCACGATCTCGACGACCAGCAGCAGCAGGCACAGTGCGGCAAGCGCACCGCTACCGGCAAAGAACTGCTTCAGTCTCAATTTCTGGTGCCTTGCAGCTGCATCGGTCATGGATCGCGAAATCGTGCCGATGACCGGCAGGTCCAGGGCACTTTCGAGCCGTTCGGCCGTGGTGAAGCTTGAACGCAGCAAGCCAAGGATGAAGGCGACGCCCGCTCCGATTGCAAGACCGGCCATCAGGACGCCCACGAGCAAAAGTGGCCGGTTGGGTGCTGCAGGTGTCTGCGGCAGGATCGGCGGGTCGATCACGTCGAACTGGAACGAGTTGCGGTTGGTTTCATAATCGCCGCGGACACGCATGCGCTCCCTGCTCTGCAGAAGCTCGTCGTACTTCTCTTTCTGGACTTCATAATCGCGGCTGATGCGGCGGGCCTCGGCAGCGACTGCCGGTTCGGAGGCCTGCGAGGCGATCAGGGCCGTGATATCGGACTGCAGGGCAACCTTGCGGGCCTGAAGAGCCTGCACGTTGGCCTGTCGCTCTGCACGGATTGATACCAGCGAGCTATAGGCCGGATTGATCGTGCCACCGGAATTGGCCGGTGCTGCGCTAGCTTGCTGCCGCAGCGCCTCTACCTGCCGAAGCTGGGCTACGACGTCGGGGTGGTTGTCAGTCAGGCCGCGTGCGCGCATCGCTGCGAGCTGCGATTCCGCCTGGATCAACGCGCCCTGCGGGCCGCCCCCGGCGCCTGCGGTCACGATAGTACGCGGAGTGCCTGCGATCTGGCCGTTGATGGCGGCAAGCGAACTCTGCGCAGCGGCGATATCAGAATCGACATTGCGCATCTCGCTACGCATCGTCTGGAGGCGCATGGCGCTCGCACCCGCTCCGGCAACGGCTTCGGGATTTGCAGCTTCGAAGGCGAGGCGACGCTCCTCGATCGCTTCGAGCTCGGCCTTGCGCTCTTCAAGGGCCTGCTCGAGGAAGATCATCGTCTGCGCCACATCGCCGCGGTTGTCGGCAATGTTCTGTTCGCGAAACAGGTCGATCATGCGCTGGACGACTTCCTGCGCAAGCTTTGCATTTTCCGCATCGGAGAACCCGCTCCGCCCGATGGTCGCGGTGATTTCGAACAGGTTTTCCTGCTGCAGGCTGACACGGATATTTTCGGACAGGTCCGCAACCGCGTTCTGCATTTCGAGATCGGTCTGGATCTTGTCGCCCAATCGCGTCGAGCGGATGATCTTCTCAAGATTGGTCGTGCTGGTCAGGGTCTGGCGAACCCGCGTGATCGCTTCTTCGCCGCCATTTGCGATCTGCAGCTCTTCACCCAGCACATCTTCCAGTTCCACGAAAATGCGCGCACGGCTCTCGTAGCTGTTGGGGATCAGGGCGACAGCCATCCAGCCCAGCACGCACACGCCCCAGGCAACCGCAAGCGCTATCCAGCGGCGGTTCCAGATCGTGTGCAGCGCGCTGCGAAATTGGTCGATGATGTCCTGCATGCCCCCTGCTCCGCCTTAGAAGGCGCTTTCCGGTATGATGATGACATCTCCGGGCTGGAGCAGCACGTTGGCATCGCTATCGCCGCGCTTGAGCAGGTCCGTAAGGCGCAACGCATATTCCCGCTGCGTTCCGGCGTTCTTGTCGAACCGGATCAGCTTGGCGCGATTGCCCGCGGCAAATTCGCTGAGGCCACCGACCGAAATCATGGCGTCGAGCACGGTCATATTCGCGCGATACGGCAGCGAAGCAGGCTTCTCCGTCGCGCCGACAATGCGGATCTGCTGGCTGAAAGTGCCCGCAAACTCGTTGACGATGACCGACACGAGCGGTTCTTCGATATACTGGCTCAGCTGCGCCCGGATGTCTTCTTCCAGCTCCGAAGGCGTCTTGCCGACTGCAGCAAGGTCCTTGACCAGAGGGATCGTTATACGTCCATCGGGGCGCACCTGGATGTTTTCCGCACCCAGTTCCGGATTGCGCCACACGTGGATGGTCAGCTCGTCGAGCGGTCCGATGATGTATTCCGCACCCGGCTCTTCCTGGGCGGACACGAAGGTTGCCGGCGGCAGCTCTTCACCACCGGTGGTGGCACAGCCGCCCAAGGAAACGCCTGCGCCAAGGACGAGAGCGAGAGCGGCAGATCGCGACGATTGCATTCCGAAAATCCCTGATAGTGGATGCACCTGCAGCGAACGCTACAAACGCACCTTCCCAAATTCGCCCCGCTTCTTGCGCGAAAAAGGTGAACATACCGTTAGTCATAGACCCGCGAACGCGCGGAATCGCTAGGATTTAGCACGAATTATCAGAGTGTCTCAAATCAGGACTTCTGCAGCCGGGCCCTGACCAAGAAATGCGCTAGGAGAAGCGCTCGCTCCGTAGGCGCCCGCACAGAACACCGCCACCAGGTCGCCCACTTCCGCACGCGGGAGGAAAGCCTTGTCGGCCAGCCTGTCGAGCGGTGTGCACAGGCAACCCACGATGTTCACATCCTCCGTAGGCTCCTCGTCGAAACGGCTGGCGATCGCGACGGGGTAGTTCCGCCGAACGACGGTGCCGAAATTGCCCGATGCGGCCAGTTGGTGATGCAAGCCACCGTCGGTCACGAGGTAGGTCTGTCCGTGGCTTTCCTTCCGGTCGACGATGCGGGTGACGTAGACCCCGGCTTCCCCCACCAGATAACGGCCAAGTTCCACGAAAAGCTCTGCATCCTGCAAAGATTTCGGAAGTGTTTGCAGATGTTTGGACAAGGCTTCTCCCACAGGATCGAGATCGAGTGGCTCGTCACCGTGGAAGTAGGGAATACCGAAGCCACCGCCCATGTTGAGCTTGGGCAAGGCGACATCAGCCTCTTGCGCCAACCTGTCGGCCAGGGCGAGGATATTGGCCTGCGCCTCGATTATGGCATCCGCACTCAAGGCCTGGCTGCCGGTGAAGATATGCAGCCCCCGCCATTCGCAGCCTGCGTCGACGATCGTCCGGATCAGCGCGGGAACGCGATCGGCATCGACACCGAAGGGCTTGGCTCCGCCCCCCATCTTCATACCCGATCCCTTGAGCTCGAAATCCGGATTGACCCGCACTGCGAGTCGGGGCGTCTTCCCGATACGCTCCGCAATGGCCAGCGCGCGCGATGCCTCATTCTCGCTTTCCAGGTTCAGCGTTACCCCGGCGGCGATCGCAGCTTCCAGTTCGGCGTCGCGCTTGCCCGGTCCGGCGAAGCTGATGCGGCGACCGTCGACACCGAGGTCCTGCAGCATCTGTAATTCGCCGCCCGAGGCGATGTCGAGACCATCGACAAGGTCCGATATCAATTCGAGAAGTGGTGCGTAACTGTTTGCCTTGATTGCGTAATTGACCTTGATACGCTGGGGCAGAGATGCACGCAGATCCGCGATCCTCTGCGCGATCAGGGACTTGGAATAGGCGAAGAACGGCGTACGCCCTGCCCTTGCTTCCATCTCCGACACGCGAACACCGCCGAGGGCAAGTTCACCGTCCAGGGCTTCGAAGCCTGCGGGTATCGGACCGGTCGGCTTCATGCCTCCAGCTTCCTTTTCAGCGCGGTCCGGTCGATCTTGCCGTTCGGGTTGAGCGGCATCGTATCCCGCCAGTGATAGACGTGAGGCTGCATGAAATTGGGCAATTCGCGCGATAGCTGGCGTTTCAACTGCTTCTCCAGTTCATCGAGAGCCCCCTCCCCCTCGGGACGCGAAACAAGGTGTATCGCGTGGCCCAGCTTGGCGTCAGCGATACCGAAAGCGACCGCCTCTGCGACCAGTCCCGTCGCCAGCGCCGCGCTTTCGATTTCCTGCGGGCTGATGCGGTTTCCCGCGCTCTTGATCATCGCATCGCGTCGACCGACGAAATACAGCAGGCCGTCATGGTCGCGCCTGACCCTGTCGCCGGACCAAACGGCAACGCTGCCAAAGCTGGAAAAAGCGGGAGCCGGCTTGAACCGTTCGGCGGTACGGGCCTGATCCTGCCAGTAACCTTGGGCAACAAGGGGGCCGCAGTGGACCAGCTCGCCTTCTTCGCCAGGAGCCGCAGGAGCGCCGCTATCGTCGATCACCAGGATCTCCGCGAACGGGATGGCCCGGCCCATCGAGGTCGGATGCGTGTCTACTAGAGAGGGATCGAGGTATGTCGACCGGAACGCTTCGGTCAGGCCGTACATCGGAAACAGGTTTGCTTCGGGGAACATCGCCCGCAGGTCTGCGACCAAGTCTTCGGTCAATGCCCCACCACTGTTCGTCATCCGGCGCATCGATGCGACAGCCTCTTCAGGCCATTCGACCTCGGTAAGCTGCACCCAGAGCGGAGGTACGGCCGCAAGGGTCGTCACGGCATGTTTGGCGCAGGCCTTCACCACGTCCTTGGGGAACAGGTAATCGAGCGGGACGACGCAGCCGCCTGCGTACCAGGTGCTGAGCAGCTGGTTCTGCCCGTAGTCGAAGCTCAAGGGAAGCACGGCGAGCGTTACATCATCCGCTTCCATGCCAAGGTAGTGGGCGACCGAAACCGCGCCCAGCCACAGGTTCGCATGGCTCAGCATTACGCCCTTGGGCGCTCCGGTGGATCCGCTGGTGTACAGGATCGCAGCGAGGTCTTCCGGGTCGCGAGCCGAAGGACCCAGCGACTGGCCGGCAGCACTGGCCAGCCCGAAAACATCGTCCTCCGCGATTACTTCGCAATTCGGCGGGATATCGCCTTCTTCCAGCGATTTGAGCCGCGCAGGCGTCGCCATCAGCAGGCAGGCGCCGCTGTCCCGCAGGATATGCGCAACCTGCCCATGCTTGAGCAGGGGATTGATAGGTACATGGATCATGCCGGCGCGCGCTGCCGCGAGTGGCAGGAGACAGGTCAGCTCTCCCTTCGCGGCCCAGCTTGCGACACGCGATCCCACTTCGCATTTGCTCGCCAGCCATCCTGCAAGCAGCGCTACACCTGCGCGCAAGTCGGCATAGGTCAGGACCTTGTCCCGCAATACGAGAGCGCGTGACTGTGCATCGCCAAGCTCGGCGAGTTGATCCAACGGTTGCGACGTGGGATCAGGCTTGGGCGATCCAGGCGGGGAGTTACCGGTGGTCATCACGGTCAGCTATCACGACACGGTTACAAAACTGCAAGGGCTCGGCAGCCCGGAAGCCGGACCTTTCGACCGATATGAATGGTACCGCCTGCTGGAATCGCATGGCGCGGCGTCGCTGGTCGCTGTCGGCACCGACGGGGAGAGGACCGTCGCCCTTTCGCTGACGCGCGGGCAAAAGGGTCTCGAGCCGCTCACGAACTGGTTCGCATTTTCCTGGAAACCGCTTGCCAGCAGCGGCGATACATCGCGCATTCTCGTCGAGATCGCCCACGACCTGAAGAAGACCACGCATCGCCTCGACCTGTACCCGCTAGCGGCGGAAGACGGGTGCTACGAAGAGCTATGCGAAGCTTTCGAGCATGCAGGTTGGTCCGTGCATGGCGAGCAGTGCGATAAGAACCACATCCTAAACGTCCAGGGACGCAGCTTCGCCCAATACTGGAACGCGCGTCCGGGCCGGATGAAAACGACAGTCAAGCGCAAGGCAGCCAAGGTCGATATCGAAATTTCACATTCATTCCATGAAGATGAGTGGGAAACTTACGAAGAAATCTATGACAGGAGCTGGAAACCACGTGAGGTGCGGGCCGACATCCTGAAGGCATTTGCACGGCAGGAAGACAGTCGCGGAGCCTACCGTCTAGGCATCGCACGGGTCGACGGTGAACCCGTTGCAGCGCAGTTCTGGAGCGTCGAAAACGGTGTCGCCTCCATCCATAAGCTCGCCCACCTCGAGAGCGCGGAGCCTTATTCGGCAGGCACTGTCCTCACCGCGGCGCTGTTCGAATATGCGATCGACGTCGATCGCGTAGACCTGATCGACTTCGGGACGGGTTCGGACCCCTACAAACGCGACTGGATGGAGGAGTGCCGCCCTCGCTTCCACCTTACCTGCCTCGACATCCGGCAACCGGCTGCCTGGCCGGCCCTTGCCAAGCGGATGCTGGGCCGCCTTGCACCGCGCAAGGCGCGAGGCTAAGGCGGCCTCCGCTTCAAGAGGGGAACCTTTCAGACCTATGGGCGAAACCGCCACATCCGAGCCGACCGGTCCGAGCCGCACCGCCATCGATACCGCCTTGCGGTCCATCATGTCCGACGTGCTGGCACTCGATCCCGAGCAGGTTGCCGAATTCGACGGCGATACCGGGTTGTTCGGCCACCTGCCGGAACTCGACTCCATGGCCGTCGCAACTCTCCTTACCGAGATGGAAGACCGCCTCGATATCATCATCGAAGACGACGACGTCGACGGAGAAATGCTGGAGACCTACGGCGCTCTCCTGGCCTTTGCCGAAGCCAAGGTCATCGAAGGCTGAGCGCGCTTTTCCATGTTTCTTGAATGGCCCGCCCCGCTTCCCGATGGCGGGACGAGCATGGAAATGGCGGTCTCCACTGCCCGCAAGGCCAATCCCTACCTGCTGATCATCCCGCCGCTCTTCGACGAGGCCAACCGCATGCGCGCGCAGCTCGTTCTGATGATGCGCACCTTGCAGGATCTCGGCGTAACCAGCGTCATGCCGGACTTGCCGGGAACGAACGAAAGCCTCCAGCCGCAGGCCGCGCAAACCCTGTCGGCATGGCGTGCGGCAGTCATTTCAGCGACCGAACATTTCGGTGTCAGCCGCGCACTCTTCGTAAGATCGGCATGCGCGCTCGGTACGGGCGCGGTTCCAGCCTTCCATTACGCCTCGCACGATCCCGCAAAACTGCTGCGCGCCATGGTACGTGCGCAGAGCCTTGCCGAGAAAGAGGCAGGCAACCACCGCAGCCCCTCGGAAATTCTCGATGGCGCCCGCGCAAGCGGAGGCACCATTGCCGGTTGGCAGATCGGGCCTGCCATGGCGCAGCAGCTTTGCGAAACGCAAACGGATCAGAGCGATGGGGTCACACCTATCGCGCAAGAGGAAATCGGAGGGCGCGCACTCTGGCTAAGCAGTGAGGGCGGCATAGATGAGAAGCAGGCGAAAGCCCTCGCCGCTGTCGTCGCAAAAGAGGCTGGAGCCTTATGAGCCGCCTCCATCTTGCCTTCCACTGCGGCGGGCTGAGCCTCGGCGGAACGCTCGACAATGCGCCCGGCACGACCGGATTGCTGATCGTGACGGGAGGTCAGGAGCCGCGCGCGGGGGCGTTCGGATGGCAGGCACGACTTGCTGCCGAAGTCGCCAAAGCTGGTTTTCCGGTATTCCGTTTCGACAGGCGCGGGATCGGCGATAGCGAAGGCGAAGATCGCGGATACGAGAAGTCGCGCAAGGACATCGCCTCCGCACTACAGGCCTTTCGCGCGCTCTCGCCCCAAGTGAACCGCGTGGTCGGTTTCGGCAATTGCGATGGTGCCTCGGCGCTCATGTTGGCAGAGGGTGCCGGGTTCGATCGTCTCGTGCTGAGCAACCCCTGGGCGATTGCTGACAGTTCGCAGACGCTACCGCCTGCCGCCACTGTACGATCGCGCTATCTCGCAAAACTCGGCAAGCCGAAGGAAATCTGGCGCCTCCTGAGCGGCAAGGTCGACCTTGAGAAGCTGGCAACCGGCATCCGGCACGCGTCGGGAAGCGGTCAGACAACCAATCCCCTAATTGCCCCGCTCCGCGAGGGTCTTTCCCAATTCGAAGGGAAGGTCCGCTTCCTCATCGCCGAAAACGACCGCACTGCGCAGGTTTTCGCTGCCGATTGGGGGCATGACGAACGTATTGCCATCTGCAGTTCGGCCGGCCATGCCTATGCCGAACCGCACGCCCGGGAATGGCTGCGGACGCAGGTGCTGGCCGCGCTGCGGTCCTAGCGGGTGAAGTAGCTGGTAAGCTCTACATGGGTCGACCAGCGGAATTGACCGACCGGACGCAGCGCTTCCAGCTTGAAGCCGGCATCGATCAGCGTCTTCGCATCGCGCGCCCAGCTTGACGGGTTGCAGCTCACATACACCACCCGTTCGATTTCGCTCGCGGCGATTTGCGCGATTTGTTCCCGTGCTCCTGCACGGGGCGGATCGAGGAGGGTGGCAGAAAACTTCGATATCTCCGCAGCTTGCAATGGATTCCTGAACAGGTCTCTATGCATGGCGTGCACAGCGATGCCGCGGCTGTTGGCGGCCGATTTGCTAGCGAGATGCGCGTCGCGCGCCGCTTCTGCAGCAAGAACCTTGGCCGGACCTGCGAGAGCGAATGCGAATGTCCCGAGGCCAGAGAATAGGTCGGCTACCGTGCTCGCCCCTGCCAGCCAGCGCTTCGCATCGGCGAGCAACACCTCCTCGCCGTCCGTCGTCGGCTGGAGGAATGCGCCTTGCGGCAGGCCGACCGGAACGTCGCCGAGCGTTATGGTCACGGGTTCCGGTTCCCAGACTGCTTCCGGGCCGAACCCCTGGTCCAGCGAGAGACGCGCAAGGGAATGGTCCCGCGCAAAGTCCAGCAGGGCTTCGGTGGCTGCCAGTCCGTCAGCCTCGATCCCCTTGATTGCGCAATCGATGCCCTGATCGGCAAGGGTCAGCGAAACATCCACCGGACCCCGTTCGGCATGGCTGGCAACCAGCTTTCGAAGGGGTGCGACCAGCGCAAACAGACGTGGATCGAGGATCTCGCATTGCTGCATGTCGACGATGCGGTTGCTGCGCGGTTCGCGGAAACCGATGACGGCGCCCTTTCCCGCCTTGAGCGCATGGAGGGTCGCACGCCGCCGCGAGCGCGCCGGCGAAAGGTGGGTCGGCAAGACCTCCCCGATCTCGATCTCCTGGCCCCGCGCGGCATTGACCACACGGTCGGTCACGAATTGCATGAGGGCCGCTTCATCCGCGTGCTGGAGCTGGCACCCGCCACACTTGCCGAAGTGACGGCAAGGTGGCGTCACGTGATGTGGACCGGCCTCGATCGATCCATCCGGCGTCGTTGTGTCTCCGGTGACGGCACCAGCAATGTGCCTGCCCGACTGTGTGACGCCGTCGCCCTTGGCGGCAATACGGACGATTTCCTCTGTCTCGCTCATAAGAACGACGCCATGGCCGGTTTGACGCAATGTGCAAGCTGCAAGGCGGTAAAAGCCGGACCGGCGAGGCGCGCTGCCTCGTGATGCAACCAGACTGCGTCCTGGGCAGCCTCCATGGGACTACGCGATCCGGCGAGGCGCGTCGCGCATATCCCGGCGAGCACATCCCCGGACCCGGCCACCGACAGCCAGCTGCTTCCTTGCGGAAAGAACAGCGTAGTGCCCTCGCCCACCAGGATCGTGTCCGGCCCCTTGGCTAGGACCGTCAGGCCTGTCGCCGCCGACAATGAGCGTGCCCGATCGAGCTTGCCATCCGCTTCGACGCCGAAGGATTCGCACAATGCCGCCAGTTCTCCCTCGTGCGGCGTCAGCAGAATGCGGGACGGATCGACACCTTCCAGAAGATCGTCGTCGAGCAAGTGAAGCGCATCGGCGTCGAGTACGCATTGCCTGCCTGACGTCAAAGCCGCTGCCAGTCGTTCGCGCGAGGTTTCGCCTCGACCCAGCCCTGGTCCGACCAGCAAAGCGTCGATGCGATCGTCTTCCAGTGCTTCATCCAGATCGTCTTCGACGATCACCAGGTCGGCCGGTGCGTCCGGGTGCGATCGGTCGCTGAAAAGCTTCACATAACCCGCACCCGCGCGCATCCCCGCTTCGCAGGACAAGAGCGGCGCACCGGGCATTTCGCCGGCCACAACGGCGACGAGGCCCCGCGTATATTTGTGCGCATCCGCTGCCGGTGCCGAGAGCGCTGGCCGGCTGGAGAGGACGCCATGCGCGTCGTCGAGCGGCAAGCCAAGATCGATCAGCTCTTTCGCGCCCATCATCGCCATGGAGGGCATCAGGAAATGCGCCTGCTTCCACGCACCCAATGCGAGCGTCAGGTCGTATCGCGGCAAAGGTCCGAGAGTGGAACCGCAATCGCTTCGCACAGCACTTGGGACATCGATTGCAATTTTAAAACAATCACTTGCAGATAGTTCTTCGAGCAATTCGCGATACACACCCTCGACTTGCCGCGACAGGCCGTAGCCGAAGAGGCAATCGACCACGATTGCATGCTCGAAAGGACCCTGCTCGCGCGTGTCGCCTCCAAACTGGCTTCGCGCCGTTCGGGCAGTATCCGTCGAGGGTTCGACCGGTGCGATGACGTCGACATCGTATCCCCGGGACCCCAAATCCTCGGCGATCACATATCCATCGCCGCCATTGTTTCCCGGACCACACAGGACGGTCACCGGCCTTCCGCCTGCCGCGCGGTGCACCCATTGGGCGGCGCCCTGCCCGGCCTTGAGCATCAGTTCCCATTCGCTGGTTCCAGCAGCCATCGCCGCTTTCTCGGCCGCAACCATTTGCGCGACGGTCAGGACGGCTTCACTCACCGACCGGCTCCTTCCAGCGATATCGGTCATTCTCGATCGTGAGGACGACCCAGTCACCTTGCCGCTCGCTGCTCGCTTCCCCGGCACCGTCACCTACGTCGAAACCGGCAGGGCTTTCGGACAGGGCGAGACGGCGGAAACCCCCGTCGGGATGGCGCACGACGAATTCGGCATTTGCGCCCGGTATTTCCTCGGAGAGGCGACATTGACGAACGAACTCGTCCGAGCCGTCGAGAGCACATTCGATCGCGATACCGCCCTGTTCGGCAATACCGGGAGCAGCCTCTGGCTCGGGCGAACAGGCCGCGAGAAGACCGATGGCGAGGGTCGGGAGCACAAATCTCATTGCTGGCGGCGCTGCCACTTCGGGCGCCAAGGTGCAAGCGTGCTCGGCTCAGCGGCGCCTCAGCTGATCGACATCGCGAATTGCACCGCGCGCAGCCGAAGTCGTCATTGCGGCATAGGCCTTCAGCGCCGGAGAGATGGCGCGGGGACGCTCGTTCGCAGGCTGCCAGGCATTATCGCCCTGCTCATTCATCGCCGCACGCCGCCGTTCCATCTCGCCTTCGTCGATCATCAGGTTGATCGTGCGGTTCGGGATGTCGATTTCGATCCGGTCGCCATTTTCGACGAGTGCGATCTCACCGCCCTCTGCCGCTTCGGGCGAGACGTGGCCGATCGACAGGCCGGAGGTTCCGCCCGAGAAACGACCGTCGGTGAGCAAGGCGCAGGCTGCCCCCAGCCCTTTGGATTTGAGATAGCTGGTCGGGTAGAGCATTTCCTGCATCCCCGGCCCCCCGCGCGGCCCCTCATAGCGGATGACGACCACATCTCCTGCGACCACCTGTTCGGTGAGAATGGCAGTGACGGCGTCATCCTGGCTTTCGTAGACTTTCGCCGTTCCGGAAAAGGTCAGGATGCTCTCGTCGACACCGGCGGTCTTCACGATGCACCCGTCGCGGGCGATATTGCCGTACAGAACGGCAAGGCCGCCATCCTGGCTGAAGGCATGCTCTGCGCTGCGGATGACGCCCTTCTCGCGGTCGAGGTCGAGCGATTCCCACCGCCGCGACTGGCTGAAGGCGGTCTGCGTGGGCACGCCGCCCGGCGCCGCGGAGAAGAACTCGCGAACCTTGTTGTTCTGCGTGCGGCCGATGTCCCAGTCATCCAGCGCATCGCCCATCGTGGGGCTGTGCACCGTGGGCAAAGCCGTGTGCAGCAGGCCTGCTTTCTCGAGTTCGCCGAGGATCGACATGATGCCGCCAGCGCGGTGAACGTCCTCCATGTGGACATCGTCTTTCGCAGGGGCGACCTTGGAAAGGCACGGCACCTTGCGGCTGAGCCTGTCGATATCCTTCATCGTGAAATCGACCCCTGCCTCGTGCGCGGCGGCAAGAAGGTGGAGAACCGTATTGGTCGACCCGCCCATGGCGATATCAAGGCTCATCGCATTTTCGAAGGCTTCGAAACTGGCGATGCTGCGGGGAAGGACGCTGGCGTCGTCTTCCTCGTAATAGCGGCGCGCAAGCGTGACGATCAGCCGCCCTGCCCGCTCGAACAGGCCTTGGCGATCGGCGTGGGTTGCGAGTGTGGAACCGTTACCGGGGAGGGAAAGGCCAAGCGCTTCGGTGAGGCAATTCATCGAATTGGCGGTGAACATGCCGGAGCACGATCCGCATGTCGGACAGGCGGAGCGTTCGATCTCGGTCACCTGCTCGTCAGTATAGGAATCGTCGGCGGCGGCCACCATCGCGTCCACGAGGTCGAGCGCCTTTTCCTTGCCATCGAGCACGACCTTGCCCGCCTCCATCGGCCCGCCAGAGACGAACACTGCAGGGATGTTAAGCCGCATCGCCGCCATCAACATGCCCGGAGTGATCTTGTCGCAGTTGGAAATGCACACCATCGCGTCGGCGCAGTGGGCGTTGACCATGTATTCCACGCTGTCGGCGATCAGATCGCGACTGGGCAGCGAATAGAGCATCCCGTCGTGACCCATCGCGATCCCGTCATCGACGGCGATGGTGTTGAACTCCTTGGCGACGCCGCCGGCCTCCTCCACCTGGCGCGCGACCAGCTGGCCCAGGTCCTTTAGGTGCACGTGGCCCGGCACGAACTGGGTGAAACTGTTGACGATGGCGATGATCGGCTTGCCGAAATCCTCGTCCTTCATGCCTGTCGCCCGCCACAGGCCGCGCGCTCCGGCCATGTTGCGGCCATGAGTGGTGGTGCGTGAACGATAGGCGGGCATGGCAATCTTCTCCGTCTGGAGCCCTAGCCCTAGCAGACAGATCGATGCGGGATAACGGGTATTCGGCGGCAGATTTACCGCAGATCGCCCAAGTTGGGCTTTATGCGCGCGCTGCTATCAGACTTCGAGAGCGACGCGGCCCATGACATCAGCGAGCATTACAGCCCAGCGTGCCTGACCCGCTTCGTTGGCGATCTGGTCCTGGCGGATCTCGACCGTGCAATAAGGAATGCCCGCAGCTTCGGCGTGCCGATCCATCGTGGCGTTGAGTTCCTTGCCCGAATAGGGCTCGTTATCGCCGACGGTCAGACCCTGTTCGCCAAACAGGCGGATCGCGTGACGTGCTGCACGGTCGTCCTGGTTGTAGAGCAGCGAGACCTCCCAGGGACGGTCCTCGTCGCTGGTTTTCATTTTCGGTGTGAAGCTGTGCAGGGCCACGATCATCCGCGGCTGCACCTTGGAAATGAGCTTGCTCAGGGCGTCATGATAGGGGCGGTGGAAACGCTCCAGGCGCGCTTCGATATTTGCGCCGATGTTGCCGGCAATAAGGCGGCCATCGCTTTCGGTCGGAACTACGGCAGGGTCGTCTTCCGTTCGATGAAAGTCGCAGACCAGGCGGCTGACGCAGGCGATGTGAGCAGGGATATTGTGACGACGTGCCAGGCGGTCGGCGATGCCCTCCACCCCAATGTCGACGGCGATGTGCTGGTCCAGCAGCGCAGGATCGATGCCGAGTTCGATATCCTCGGGCACGAAATTTGACGCGTGGTCGGCAACGCAAAGCAGTCCGCCGGCTCGCAGGTCGTCCGTGCCGACCTGGCGATACGGCAAATTGTCGATCATCATCTGAGAAGGCCCTTCATCTGCCACCAGTCGGGATATGAGGCAACGATGGTTTCGGCTGCCGCATCCCGCGCGGGAATATTGTCGTAGAGTGCGAAACAGGTTGCACCCGAGCCTGACATACGGGCCAGAAACGGGTCGGTTCCGCGCATTTCATCTAGTATCTGGGCAATGACCGGGCACAATTCAATCGCCGGCTTTTCGAGGTCGTTGCGGCCGGCAAGCGTGATTTCCCGTGCATCGCCTTGCGGTAACGGACCACGATCGCTCTCGTCCCACAACTTGAAGACCGGCCCCGTCGCGAGCGGCTGGCGCGGATTGACCAGCAATACGGGTGTGTCAGAAAGGCTGTCGTCGGCCGGTTCGAGGTCGGTTCCGGTCCCCCGTCCGATGCACGTCCGGCTTTCGACACAAGCGGGTACATCCGCACCAAGAGCGGTTGCGCGCGCATGCCAATCGTCCGGGAGGCCGTGTAGCTCGCGAACGATGCGGAAAACGGCACCTGCATCGGCAGAGCCGCCACCCAGGCCAGCCGCGACGGGCAGGTTCTTCTCCAGCGTGACAGCCAGCCCGCCATTGCGCGGCAATTTACCGAGGGCCTTCGCGACGAGATTGTCGAAGGGATCGTCCAGCCCGGATGCAAATTCCCCGACAGATGAAACCGTATCTTGGTCTGCCGGGCTTGCGGTCAGCCTGTCACCCGCATCGACGAAGGCAAACAGTGTCTCGAGCTCATGATAGCCGTCCTCGCGCCGCTTGCGGACATGCAGCGCGAGGTTGATCTTGGCGTATGCGGTTTCTGCGATCGTCACGCGGGGCGCGGATCACATATTCGGATAGTTCGGCCCGCCGCCACCTTCGGGCGTGGTCCATTCGATGTTCTGGTTCGGATCCTTGATGTCGCAGGTCTTGCAGTGGACACAGTTCTGCGAATTGATCTGGAACTTGGGCTCCTGCCCCTCTTCCTCGATCCATTCGTAAACGCCAGCCGGACAGTAGCGGGTCGAAGGACCGGCAAAGACTTCCAGCTCGCTTTCGCGCTGCAATTCGCGGTCGCAGACCTTGAGGTGGACCGGCTGGTCTTCCGCATGGTTGGTGTAGCTGTATGCCACGTTGGTCAGGCGGTCGAAGCTGAGCACGCCGTCGGGCTTGGGATAGGCGATCTTCTTGTGCAGGTCGGCCCGCTCGAGCGTTTCGTAGTCGCGATGGTGCTTCATCGTGATCGGCAGGCCGATCTTGAGCGTGCGCATCCACATGTCGATGCCAGCGAGCACGGTGCCGATGTCGCCGCCGTATTTCGCAACGGCAGGCTGGGCATTCTTCACCAGCTTGAGCTCGTCCGCGATCCAGCTGGAGCGCACGGCCTCGTCGTAATCCATCAGTTCGGTGTGTTCGCTACCCGCCGCGACGGCGGCTGCGATGCTTTCGGCTGCCAGCATGCCGCTCTTCATCGCGGTGTGGCTGCCCTTGATGCGCGGCACGTTCACGAAACCGGCCGCACAGCCGATCAGTGCGCCGCCCGGGAAAGCGAGCTTGGGCACGCTCTGCCAGCCGCCTTCGTTGATGACGCGCGCGCCATAGGCCACGCGCTTCCCGCCTTCGAGCAGCTCGGCGATGGCCGGGTGATGCTTGTAGCGCTGGAATTCCTGATAGGGCGAAACATAGGGGTTCTTGTAGTCGAGCGAGGTAACGAAGCCGATCGCGACCTGACCTGCAGCCTGGTGGTAGATGAAACCGCCGCCCCAGGTATCGCTTTCCGACAGGGGCCAGCCCTGCGTGTGGATCACCTTGCCCGGTTCGTGCTTTGCCGGATCGACGTCCCACAATTCCTTGATGCCGAGCCCGTAGACCTGCGGCTGGCAATCCGCCTCCAGGTCGTACTTGGCTTTCATCTTTTTGGTGAGGTTGCCGCGCGCGCCCTCAGCGAAGAGCGTGTATTTCGCGTGGATTTCCATGCCGGGCTGGTAATCGCCCTTGTGGCTGCCGTCTTCAGCAATGCCCATGTCCTGCGTCACGACGCCCGTTACCGCGCCCTTGTCGTCGAACAGGACTTCTGAGGCCGGGAAGCCCGGAAAGACCATCACGCCAAGCCCTTCGGCCTGTTCGCCGAGCCAGCGAGCGAGGTTGCCGAGCGAACCGGTGTACTTGCCTTCATTCGACATGAACGGCGGCATCATGAATTCCGGCAGGTCCGACTTGCCGGTGGCCGAGAGGACCCAGTGATGGTTTTCCGTAACCGGCGTCTGCGCCATCGGGCAGTCCATGTCGCGCCATTCGGGCAGCAACTCGTCGAGCGCCTTGGGATCGACCACCGCGCCTGAGAGAATGTGCGCCCCGATTTCGCTGCCCTTTTCGAGCACCACGACTTCGAGTTCTTCGTTGATCTGCTTCAGCCGGATTGCCGCTGCAAGGCCCGCCACACCGCCGCCGATGATGACGACGTCACAGGGCATGGATTCACGTTCGCTCATGTCTCTCTCTTTTCGTCGCTATTCGCTTGCGCGATGCCTTGATTGTTGGAGCGTTCGAGGTCAAGACCTGCGCTGGACGGATGATGCACGAAAATCCCAAGCAAAACGGCGATTTCGCCACCGCAGAAGCTCTCGAAGCGGCCTTCGACTGGTGGCTGGAGGCGGGTGTCGACATGGATTATTCCGATGACACCGCCAACTGGCTGGCAGAACCCGAAGTCGAAGAAGCCGTAGCGGCGCCAAAGCCCGTCAAACGCGTCGAAGAGCCCAAGCAGACACCCGTCGAACGGGCATTCGAGGGAGCCGCGCAACCCGTGTCCATCGGAGGCGATCGGACAGGCTGGCCCGAAGACCTCGCAAAATTTCGCGAATGGTGGCTGAGCGAGCCTTCGCTTGGCCAAGCGCGGGTCGAAGACCGGCTTCCCCCGCGCGGAGTCGCGAAGTCGCGCCTGATGATTATCGTGGCCGAACCCTATGGCGATGATGCTGGAGAATTGCTCTCGGGCGGCGCTGGACGCTTTGCAGGCGCAATCCTGCGGGCAATGAATATCGCCCCGCACGAGGCCTATCTGGCGAGCGCCCTGCCCGCGCCCACGGCTTATCCCGGCTGGAATGCCCTCGCATCCAGCGGCCTATCCGAAGTGCTGGCACATCACATCAAGCTTGCCGAGCCGGAGCGCGTGCTTGCCTTCGGGCGCGGACTTGCCCCGCTCTTCGGTATCGACGCGGCACAGGCGCGCGAGGCCGGTTCGCTCGATATCGCAGGTCGCAAGGTGCCGCTGTTGCTCGCACCCGATCTCGCCGAACTTTCGCGCTCGCCGCAGCGCCGCCGTAATTTCTGGAACCGCTGGCTCGAATGGACCGCATGACCAAACGCCTGCTTATCCTCGCCTGCCTTGCATCGGCTGCAGGCACGCTCGCAACTCCCGTGATGGCGCAGTCGTCCGACAGCCTGCGCTATTTCACGCGCTCGCACTCGGCAGCACTGCCGCAACTGCTTTCGCAGGACGACCAGCTTTACTACCGCTCGCTGTTCGAAGCGATCGAGGCGCGCAACTGGGACCGCGTCGAAGTCATGCTCCAGCAACGCGATAACGGGCCGCTCCATGGCTCCGCGCTTGCGGCCTATTATCTGCATCCCGAAAGCCCGCGGATCGAACTGCCGCGCATCGAGGCCTGGCTCGACCGCTATTCCCGCTTACCCGAGGCGGCGGGAATCATCCGCCTGGGCCAGACCAGAGGTCTCGAAAACCCGCCTTCCCTCCCGCGCGCACAACAGCTGTCGCGCCAGCCCTATTCGACGAAGCGGATCCTGCCTCGCACCGTCGATGACGGCACCATGCGCGACGACATCAAGAGCGCCATCCTCGATCGCATTTCCAACGACGATCCGGATGGAGCGCGCTTGCTCCTCGACGGCGTCGATGCATCGCTTTCGCGCGAGGCGCGCGCAGAATGGCGTCAGCGCGTCGCATGGTCCTACTATATCGAGAACCGCGACCGCGAAGCTTTCGGAATGGCGCAGCTTGTCGCGCAGGGCTCGGGCGCATGGGTCGCGGAAGGTGACTGGGTCGCGGGGCTTGCCGCCTGGCGCCTCGGCGATTGTGCGAACTCGGCCGATTTCTTCCGTCGCAGCGCCGCCGGTTCGACCAACCCCTCTCTGACTGCGGCGGCCCACTATTGGGCGTCGCGAGCACTGGTCCGCTGCCGCCAACCGGAGAAGGCTGACGAGCAGCTACGCGGGGCCGCGCGCTTCGACGAAACATTGTACGGCATGCTCGCGCACGAGCAGTTGTCGCAGCAACTGCCCGGTGACCACGCCTCGCCCGATCTCACGTCCGACGACTGGCGCAGGTTGCAGGATGAGGCTGCCGTGCGCGAAGCTGTCATGTTAGCCGAGGTCGGTCGCCGCGATCTCGCAGACGAGGCGCTGCGCTGGCAGGCCCGCCATATCGAGGCATCCGATTACCCTGCACTCACCCGCCTCGCCCGCGCGCTCGGCCTCGCAGGCACACAGACCTTCATGGCGTACAACGCGCCGCGCGGGGCATCGTCGCCGCCGAACCTGCGCTACCCAATCGCCTATCACGAACCGACCGGCGGCTGGCGCGTCGATCCCGCCCTCGCCTTCGCCCATGCGCTACAGGAATCGAATTTCCGCGAGACCGTGGTCAGCCCGGCCAATGCCATCGGCCTGATGCAGATCCGCTCGATCGCCGCGCGTGAATATGCCGCCTCGATCAACATGAGCGCCAGCGCCAACCTCAAGGATGCGCGCACCAATCTCGCCTTTGGTCAGCGCGCGCTGCAGGCGCTGGCCGATGCCGGATACACGCGGGGTCATTTGCCCAAGGTCATGGCTGCTTACAATGCCGGCCCGACGCCGGTTTCGCGCTGGAACAGCGAAATCAATGACCAGGGCGATCCGCTGCTCTGGATGGAATCGATCCCCTATTGGGAAACGCGCGGGTATGTCGCCATCGTGATGCGCAATTACTGGATGTACCTGCGGCAGGCCGAAGCCATGGCGGAAAGCCGCACTGCGCTGGCCCAGAATGACTGGCCGCAGTTCCCCCGGACGCGATGAAGAGGGCACGCTGATGGCGATCGACGAAAGCCTCGATTTCAAGCCGGTGAATATCGCGCTGCTGACGATCTCCGACAGCCGTAGCGCCGCCGAAGATACGTCGGGCGATATTCTTGCCGGCCGGATCGAGGCGAGCGGCCATCGCCTCGCTGCGCGCGAGATCAGCAAGGACGACAAGAACGAGATAGCAGCGCACCTCCACCGCTGGATCGACGACGAGAACGTCGATGCCGTCATCACGACCGGCGGCACCGGCCTCACCGGCAGGGACGTGACCCCCGAAGCGCTCGACCGCGTCAAGGACAAGGACATTCCCGGTTTCGGCGAATATTTCCGCTACATCAGCATCGAAAGCATCGGGACGAGCACCATCCAGAGCCGCGCCTGCGCCGTGCTGGCGCGCGGCACCTATATTTTTGCCCTGCCCGGATCGAACGGCGCGGTGAAAGACGGGTGGGACAAGATCCTCGCCTACCAGCTCGACAGTAGGCACCGTCCGTGCAATTTCGTTGACATCATGCCGCGCCTGCGGGAGCGTTAGAAGCGCCTGATTCCAGCCGCCTCTAGCGCGGCGATCAGCAGGCGATGATCCTCGCCCAGTGCAGCTTTCGGGACCGGATTGAAAAAGGCCTCGGTCTGGTGGAGCAGGATCATCGTGCGGGTATCGGACCAGGCATAGAACTCCTCGAACGGAATGCGGGCATGGCCGCGCGCGTTTGAGAAATGGACCGCCTCGTTATCGAATTCGATCTGGTTTTCGTCACGCAGCGCGGCGCTTTGCCGATACTGCCGGCGCATGATGATGGGCGCGATCAGATAGGGGATCAGCCAGATCAGCGGGATACCCAAGACTACCAGCAGAACGGTGGTCAACCGCAAGGCGCCATCCTCGTATAGATCGAGTGCCACCAGCACGACCGCCAGCAAAATGACCGCGATGAAGAGGTAGCGCATCGGCTTCTGAAACACGCGGCGCTGAAAATAATGTCGCCCCGCCTCGGCAAGGTCTGCCTCGGCGACGCGATAGGTATAGGGTCCGTTCAAAGCCATCGGCGACAACTTCGCGCATCACGCGAGCCGATACAAGACACCGCCACACTTTGTCTGGACGCGCCCTTATGTTCTTCTTATGTTCAACTCATGGAACGAAGCATTGAGTCGCCCGTCGCGGAACGTGGTGCGCAGTCGCGCGCGGTCCCTACCCGCTTCGGCCTTTCCACGCGCGAGGCGGATGGCGACTGGCGCGATCACATGGAAGCTCTGGATGGTCCGCCGGTAAAGCTGCGCACGCATGTGACGGAGGAAAAGCCGCGCACCATCCTCAGCTTCAACCAGTCGCCCGACATCTTTTTCGACCGTTCGATCAACGCCTATCGAGGGTGCGAGCATGGCTGCGTCTATTGCTTCGCCCGCCCGACCCATGCCTATCACGACCTGTCGCCCGGACTGGATTTCGAGACCCGGCTGTTTGCGAAACCAAACGCGGCGGAACTTCTGCGCGCGACACTGTCGAAGCCGAAATACCGCCCCAAACCAATCGCGATGGGTACCAACACCGATCCCTACCAGCCGATCGAGCGGCGCTATCGCATCACGCGGCAGGTGCTGGAAGTATGCCTCGACGCGCGCCATCCCGTCACGATCACGACCAAGTCGGACAGGGTGTGCGACGATCTGGACCTGCTGGCAGAGATGGCAGAGCGCAGGCTTGTCGCGGTCGCGATTTCGGTGACCAGCCTCGATCCGAAGCTGTCGGGAAAGCTCGAACCGCGCGCAGCATCGCCTGCCAAGCGACTCTCCGCATTGCAGAAACTGGCCGAAGCGGGAGTTCCCACCCATTGCTCCGTTGCGCCTGTAATCCCGGCCATTACCGACAAATTTATGGAAGAGATCGTCCAGCGCGCCGCCGCCATCGCGGTCGACAGCGTAGGCTGGATTCCGCTCCGCCTGCCGCACGAAGTCGCCCCGCTGTTTCGCGAGTGGTTATCGGTCCACTATCCGGAGCGCGGCGACAAGGTGATGAGCATCGTCCAGTCTATCCGGAACGGAAAGGACAACGATCCGAACTTCTTCTCTCGCCTAAGGCCCACTGGCGTCTGGGCCGACCTCTTCCGCGCCAGGTTCCGCGTGGCCTGCAAGCGCGCAGGACTGGGTAAGGCGAAATTCGAGCTGGATTGCACGCAGTTCAGGCCGCCTGCGGTGGGCGGTCAGCTACGGCTACTTTAGGGAGCTACCTAGGGGCGGTAGGTCGTTGCAGGCCCCTTGGTAAACCACTCCGAATACTGCGTTTCCCGTTCAAGTCTCGTGACGATGACGAATGGCTTGCCGTAGATGTCCATCGCCTTCTGCTCGCAAGTCGCCTCGAGCAAATAGGAGTTCACGTAGCTGCATTCAGCCGGTCCATAGTCATCAGGCCATGGGCAACTGCCATGCACCGGATCGCAATTCGAGGTGTCGGCGCGGATCGTCGCCGATATGATCTCGTCACCCGATACGGTGAAGTGTACCGGCTTTTCTGTCGTTGCGCATCCGGCCAGGGCCAAGACACTCGCTAAGAGCAGACAATCTCTGTTCCTCAAAACCCTTCTCCCGCGTCGCCCGGAGCGAACCGCACCAGCCTGCTGTCTGCCAGAGCCGCTGTCCGATTGACCACCGCCTTCTGGTAATCGGGATCCTTGATCATCTCGAAGAAGGCCCCTGCATTGGGATATTGCGCGACGAAACCGTCGTGCCATTGCATCGCTTCCGGCCCGGTCACCACCGTCTGGAACGCGCCGCGCCACACGATGCTGCCGCCGACGCGGCGAAAGATGGGGCCGCTCGTCTTGCCGTATTCCTCGTAAGCGCGGCGGCCGCTCCAGCCCTTGCCGTGATGCTCGTGCCCGTCGGGGTAATCTGCCTCATCGCGATATTGAAGGAGGTTGAGCATATGGATCGGCTCGTCGCGCGGGAGGTCCTTGAACGCCTGGAAGTTTGCAGGGCTCGGGTCGATGTAGGTTGCGCTCACGTCTCTCTCCTCAGACTTCGATTTCACGATAGGTGCCGGGTGCGATGCCGTCGACGCTCCAATCCCTGATGCGCCAGCGGATCAGGCGCAGGGTCGGTAGGCCCACGGCGGCGGTCATCCGACGGACCTGGCGATTGCGCCCCTCGGTGATCTCCAGCGCAATCCAGCTATCGGGCACGCTCTTGCGATAGCGAACTGGCGGGTCTCGGTCCCACACGGGCGGCGGTTCGATGCGTTTCGCTCGGGCTGGCCGCGTCACGCCGTCCTTGAGTTCGACGCCGCGCGCCAGTTTCTCCAAAGCCTCGTCAACCGCTTCGCCCTCTACCTGCACGAGATAAGTCTTCGCCATCTTGTAGCGCGGCTCGGCGATACGCGACTGCAGCCGACCGTCGCCGGTCAGCAGGAGCAGCCCTTCGCTATCCTTGTCGAGCCTGCCCGCAGGATAGACGCCCGGCACATCGACCAGATGCGCCAGCGTATCGTCCACCCCTTCCTTGCCCCCGGTGAATTGCGACAGCACACCGAAGGGCTTGTTCAGCAGGATAAGCCTGCTCACGTCTCGAGCTTGTAGTCGGCGAACCGGTCGCGCAGGTCCTTCTTGCTGATCTTGCCGGTGGCAGTGTGCGGGATGTCGTCCACGAATTCGACCGCATCGGGCAGCCACCACTTGGCGATCTTGTCAGACAGGAAGTTGACGACCTGTTCCGCAGTAACGTCCTGTCCCTCTTTCCTGACCACGAACAGGACCGGGCGTTCGTCCCACTTGGGGTGGTACATGCCGATACAGGCGGCCTCGGCGACGCCGGGGTGACCCACGGCCGCGTTTTCAAGCTCCACAGAGCTGATCCATTCGCCACCCGACTTGATCACGTCCTTGGTCCGGTCGGTCAGTTGCAGGGTGCCGTCGGGATGCAGCATCCCGACATCGCCGGTGTCGAACCAGCCATCCTCGGTCACCGCATCCTCTTCGGCCTTGAAGTAGCGCTTCACCACCCAGGGACCGCGGATCTGCAACGCGCCCGAGGTCTCGCCATCGCGCGGCAGGACCTTGGTCGGATCGTCGAGGTCGATAGTACGCAGCTCGACGCCGAAGATCGGACGGCCCTGCTTCATGGTCTTGAGGACCTTTTCCTCGAAGCTGAGCTGGTCCCAGTCATGCGTCGGACCGCCGACCGTGCCGATGGGCGAGGTCTCTGTCATGCCCCAGGCGTGCTGTACGCGCGTGCCGTTCTTCATCAATCGCTCGATCATGAACCGCGGTGCGGCGGAACCGCCGATGGTGGCGGCCTTGAGCGGCGGCAGGTCGATGCCCTCTGCATCGCAATACTGGAAGTGGGCGAGCCAGACGGTGGGAACGCCCGCGCTGTCAGTGACTCCTTCCTTGAGCATCATTTCGTGCAGTACCGCAGGGTCGTTGACCGCGCTGAACACGAATTTGATGCCCGCCATCGCGCCTGCATAGGGAAGCCCCCAGCTGGCCGCGTGGAACATAGGGACCACCGGCAGCATCACCGAGGATGCGCTGAAGTTGAAGGTCGAAGGCTGAAGGCCCGCAAGCGCATGCAGCACCGTGCTGCGGTGTTCGTACTGGACGCCCTTGGGATTGCCCGTCGTACCGCTGGTGTAGCAGATCATGCAGGGATCGCGCTCGTTGCCTTCGACCCATTCGAAGTCTCCCGATTGCTCGCCGATCCAGTCTTCGAAGGAAGTCGTATGCTCGCCGCTGTCGAAGCAGATGTAATGCTCAACCGTCTTCCACCGGTCACGCATCTTGTCGACGATCGGCTGGAAGGCGGCGTCGTAGATCATCACGCGGTCTTCGGCGTGATTGACGATGTATTCGAGCTGGTCCTCGAACAGGCGCGGGTTCACCGTGTGGAGGACGCCGCCCATCCCCGCGACACCATACCAGCTGACGAGGTGGCGGGAGTGGTTCATCGCGAGGCTGGCAACCTTGTCGCCCTTCTTCAGGCCGAGTGCCTGCAGGGCCTGCGCCATTTTCAGCGCATCGGTGCGAATGCCGGCCCAATTCGTGCGCGTTTCGCTTCCATCTGCCCAACGTGTGACGATTTCGCGATCCGGTGCTTCGCGCGCCGCGTGATCGATCACGTGGGTCACGCGCATGGTCCAGTCCTGCATCGCTCCGAGCATTCGTCTCTCCTCTCTCGTCCCCGGCCCGTCTTCGCGAGCCCGAATTAGCTGACGAGTCGGAGGTGTGCTCCGCCGCGCCGCTTGTCGAGCTGCACCTTGGCAAGGCTCGGCACGCTTGCCAAGCGTTCGGCTAGCTCCCCGTCGAGCGCGAAATTGCGGCCAAGACGCATGACGGGATCGGCAGCCTCGCCAGTCCGTAGCGTCACGAGCACTTCGTCCTTGCCCCCGACGGCCTCGAGCAATTCTGCTTTCAGGGCCTCAAGCGCTGCCGCATCGTGCACGTCCAGCGTCATGATCATCGGCATGGACCCACGCACTTCGGCAAGCGGCGTGCCTCCGCGAACGGTGATCCGCGGCGGCTCGTCGGGACTGGGGGAATCCAGCTCCACCTGCAGCAGGATGCAGGTCTGCTCTTCCGCCCAGGTGAGGAATTTGTCGACCATGCTTTCTTCAAAGCAGGCCGCGCTGAACTGGCCTGAGGCATCCGAGAAATCCGCGCGGACAAACGGCTTGCCGCGCCGCGTGGTGCCCTTGTTCACTTTCTCCACCATGGCCGCCATGACCGCGTTCGAGCGGCCACCAGCAGGCGCACCGCCCGCCATGAGCGAGGCGTAGGTCCGCGCGCCATTGGCAGAGGCTACGTCCTTCCACGCTGCCACCGGATGGGCGGAGAAGTAGAACCCGAAATTCTCGCGTTCGCGCGCCATGCGTTCGACCCGCGGCCAATCCTCAACTTCTTTCAGCCGCAGCGTGTCGCTTTGTTCTTCCTCACCGCCGAACAGGCCCGCCTGCCCGCTCGAGCGTTCGCGTTCCGCGGCATCGGCCACGGCCAAGAGGAGGTCGGCATTCTCGAAGACCTTGGCACGGTTGGGCTCCAACGCGTCGAGCGCGCCCGCACTCGCCAGCGCTTCCAGCTGCCGCGAATTGAGCGAGCCCTTGGGGATGCGCTGGAAGAGGTCCTGCAGGCTTTCGAACTGGCCCGAAACCTCGCGTTCATGGACGATGGCATCCATCGCCTTTTCGCCGACATTGCGGATGCCTGCCAGCGCATATCGAACGGCATAACCGTCGTCGGTCTGTTCGACCGTGAATTCGGCCTCGGACTTGTTGAGGCACGGCGGTTCGACCGCAATACCCTGCCGCCGCGCATCGTCGACGAAGATCGTCAGCTTTTCCGACTGGTGCATGTCGAAGCACATGGAAGCGGCGAAGAACTCCTCGGGGTAATGCGCCTTCATCCATGCGGTCTGGTACGCGAGCAGTGCGTAAGCGGCAGCGTGCGACTTGTTGAAACCGTAGCCCGCGAACTTATCGATCAAGTCGAACAGCTCATTCGCCTTGGCCTTCTCGATGCCCGAGACTTCCTTGCACCCGGTCACGAACCGTTCGCGCTGGATGTCCATTTCCGCCTGGACTTTTTTACCCATCGCGCGGCGCAGCAAGTCGGCATCGCCGAGCGAGTATCCGGCGAGGATCTGCGCGGCCTGCATGACCTGCTCCTGATAGACGAAGATGCCGTAGGTTTCTGCGAGGATGCCCTCCAGCTTCTCATGCGGATACTCGATCGGCACCTCGCCCGCCTTGCGCTTGCCGAAGAGCGGGATGTTGTCCATCGGGCCCGGACGATAGAGCGAGACGAGTGCGATGATGTCGCCGAAGTTGGTCGGCTTCACCGCCGTCAGCGTGCGGCGCATGCCTTCCGATTCCAGCTGGAAGACACCGACAGTGTTACCCGCTTTCATCAGTTCGTAGACGGCCGGATCGTCCAGTTCGAGCTGCGAGAGGTCGATCGTGATGTCGCGTTTCTTGAGGAGGTCGGTCGCCTTCTTGAGCACCGACAGCGTCTTCAGCCCGAGAAAGTCGAACTTGACGAGGCCGCTACTCTCGACATTCTTCATGTCGTATTGCGTGACCGGCATATCCGAGCGCGGATCGCGGTAAAGCGGGACAAGCTGCGCCAGAGGACGGTCCCCGATCACCACGCCGGCCGCGTGGGTCGAGCTGTTGCGCGGAAATCCTTCCAGCTGCATCGCGAGGTCGATGAGGCGTTTGACCTCGTTATCGTTGTCGTATTCCGCCTTGAAATCCGCTGCCCCGTTGAGCGCGCGCGGCAGTGTCCACGGGTCGGTCGGATGGTTCGGCACCATCTTGCAAATGCGGTCGACATGGCCGTAGCTCATCTGCAGGATGCGGCCCGTATCGCGCAGCACGGCGCGGGCTTTCAGCTTACCGAAGGTGATGATCTGCGCGACGTGATCGTGCCCGTATTTCTGCTGCACATAGCGGATCACCTCGCCGCGCCGCGTTTCGCAGAAGTCGATGTCGAAGTCGGGCATCGAAACGCGTTCCGGGTTGAGGAAGCGTTCGAACAGCAGGCCCAGCTGGATCGGGTCGAGGTCGGTAATCGTCAGCGCCCATGCGACCAGGCTGCCCGCACCCGAACCACGGCCCGGCCCGACCGGGATATCGTGATCCTTGGCCCACTTGATGAAGTCGGCAACGATCAGGAAGTAGCCGGGAAAGCCCATCTGGTTGATGATCCCGACCTCGTAATCGAGCCGGTCGAGATAGACCTTGCGCTCTTCCTCCGACATTTCGCCATAGGGTTCGAGGCGCGCTTCCAGTCCCTTCCGGGCATCGGCTTCGAGCATGCGCGCCTCGCCTTCGAGGTCGCCCGCGAGGCTGGGCAGGATCGGATCGCGATAGGGCGGCGCATAGGCGCAGCGTTGCGCGATCACGAGCGAATTGGCCGTCGCCTCGGGAAGGTCGGCGAAGGCCTCTTCCATCATATGCGCGGTCTTAACATAGCCTTCCGGATTGGACTTGGGCCGCTCCTCCGCGTCGACATGCGTGGAATTGGCAATGCACAGCATGGCGTCATGCGCTTTGTACATGTGCGGTTCGGCGAAGTTGGCCGGATTGGTGGCGACCAGCGGCAGGTCGCGGTCATACGCCAGATCGATCAGCGCCGCCTCGGCGGCCTCCTCCACCGCGTTTCCGCGGCGCGCAAGTTCGACATAAAGCCGGCCCGGGAAAAGCGCTTCGAGCTTGTCGAGCATGGCTGTCGCGTGACTTACCTGACCTTCAGCAAGCAAGCGCGTGACGCCGCCTTCGCTGGCACCGGTAAGTGCAATCAGACCGTCGGTGTGGCCTTCGAAATCCTCGATCCTGATATGCGGCTCGAATTCGAGCGGCCGATCGAGATGCGCGCGGCTGACGAGGTGGCAGAGATTGTCATAGCCCTTCTCGTCCTGCGCATAGAGCGGCACGTAATCGACCACTCGCCCTTCTTCGTCACGCGCGACGCCGAGGAGTGTGCCGGTGATCGGCTGGATGCCCTCCGCCTTGCAGGCATTGGCAAACATGACCGCGCCATAAAGCCCGTTGCGGTCGGCAATCGCGATCGCGGGAAAGCCGCGTTCCTTCGCCAGCTTGGCCATTGCCTTGGGGTCGATGGCCCCTTCGAGCATCGAATAGGCGGACAGGACACGCAGGGGAACGAAGGGCTTGTAGGGCATCGCTACAAATTAGTGATTTCCCACCAATTCGGAAGAGCGCGGGAAGTCTTATTCTCCACAGACGGTGGAGAAAATCAGTCGTCCCTCACCGCCGCGATCTTGCGCCGTGCGTCGCGGATGGTCGACCACGCGCCATAGGCGACCAGCACGCCGAGGAAGACCCACACCCAGACCGGGATATTTCGGCCCGCGATGGCGAGATAGAGATAGGCCGACACGAAGCAAAACCCTGCGCACAGCGTCGGGAGGACCGTGGATTTCTTCGCCCTCGCCCGCTTCACGAGCCACGCCATCGAGGCGAGGAAGAAGGGGATCGCGCCAACATAGATGGCGCCGAAAATGTACGGATTGACGCCATATTCGGAGCCAAGCGACAGAAACCACTGATTGATATCGGCAAGCATGGCCTATCCTTCGCTCGCTACGCCCGCGCGGTTACAGCAGCTTCTCGATATCCTTGGCGATGGCCTTGGGCGCATCGTTCGGACCGTAGCGCTTCACGACCTTGCCATCACGATCTATCAGGAACTTGGTGAAGTTCCATTTGATGGAGCGGGAACCCATGAGGCCGGGTTTTTCATTCTTCATCCAGTCGAACAGCGGACTGGCATCATCGCCGTTGACGTCGACCTTGGCCATCAGAGGGAATGTCAGGCCGAAATTCACCTTGCAGAACTGCTCGATCTCTTCCGCGTCGCCGGGTTCCTGGTTGCCGAACTGGTTGCAGGGAAAGGCCATGACCTCGAACCCCTTGTCCGAGTATTTCTGAAACAGCTTTTCCAACCCGTCATACTGCGGCGTGAAACCGCATTTGCTGGCCGTATTCACCACCAGCAGGACCTTGCCGAGCTTTTCTGACAGGTCGACTTCCTCGCCCTTGTTGTTGGCTACGGTGAAATCGGCGATGGTTGTCATTCGGCTGCGTCCTTGCGGCGATAGATGAGGTCGAAACTGTCGGTCCAGGTCTGGCCGTGATCGACACTGGCCTGTCCATATTGGCGGACCGAACCGTCGCCTTGCACGCTGTAGGTCATACGCACAAGCTGCGAATTTCCCTGCGCATCCTTGCCCCAATAGCCGGTGAGGATCATCTTGCCCTCGTGCGGCCCACCGTCGAAGAAAACGCGCCCCGGGCGCGCACCGACCCATAGCTGGTGCCAGTTGTTCGTCTGCGGATCATAGGCCGACAGGCTCGTCCCGTGACCGCCGCGATAGGGCATCCAGGTCTCGCGAATTGCGCAGTTTGCGCTGACTTTCTCTATCCGGCTGTCGGCGATCGGATCGCCTCCTGCAGCAGGGGTCACCTGCCATTCGCCGACCCAGAAATCGAAGGCCTCGTAATTCTCCCCCTCGCAGCGAGGCGGTGGCGGAGGTGGCGTTGCTGGTTGAGGCGCGTCGGTGCTGGCGGCTTGCAGGAATAGCAGCGCGATACTCGTCGTGATCATGCAAAAGGTCCTCCCTGATCCCGCCGTAGCCTGAGGCGCTCCGCCAGGTCACAAGCTTTCGACCGACTGGCAAGTAACCCCTACGAGCGTGGAAAATCCGGACGTTTGGAGAGCTCCGCTATCTCTTCAGCATGGTACTCACGGTCGCCGGCCTTCTCGATGTAATAGCCGGCCCGCTCTTCTGCGGGCAGCAGCATCAAATGCTTCACGAGGTCGGCGAATGTGCCGGAGCGCAAGCCTTTGGCTGCGTCGAGGACACCGTCGCCATCGCCGGTGCGATGCAAGGATGCCCTGTCATCCCACTGGATGCCGGGCGTGTGCGTGTCTTCCGCTTTGAAAGTGCTTGGGTGGTCGGTCATCGATTGTCTCCTTTCCCGATTAACGAGCGAGAAGACCTTCGGGTCCGCTAACCCAACACGCCCTCGTGCAACCGGACGACGCGGTCCATCCGCTGGGCGAGGCGTTCGTTATGCGTCGCGACCAGCGCCGCGCTGCCTTCCCCGCGGACAAGCTGCAGGAACTGCTCCAGCACCTTGTCGGAAGTCGCCTCGTCGAGATTGCCGGTTGGCTCGTCTGCAAGGACCAGCGCCGGCCGATTGGCGAGACCGCGCGCGACCGCAACGCGCTGCTGTTCGCCGCCGGAAAGCTGGCTTGGCCGGTGGGTAAGGCGGTGGCCGAGGCCCAGCGCGGTCAGCAATTGCTCCGCACGCTCTTCCGCCTCGCCTCGCGGCCGTCCTGCTACGAGCTGCGGGAGAACCACGTTTTCGCGCGCATCGAAGTCCGGGAGGAGATGGTGGAACTGGTACACGAAGCCGAGATGATCGCGGCGCAAGCTCGTGCGTGCATTGGCGTCGGATTTCTCTGCCGAATTCCCGGCAATCACGATCTCACCGCCAAAGCCGCCTTCCAACAGGCCGACAGCTTGCAGCAGCGTAGACTTGCCCGACCCCGAGGGTCCGAGCAGTGCCACGATCTCGCCGGGCATAATCTTCAGATCGACCCCGCGAAGCACGTCGATCCGTTCACCGCCCTGCTCGAAACTGCGGGTCAGGCCTTTGAGTTCGACGACGGGATTACTCATAGCGAAGCACCTGTACGGGGTCCGTGCTCGCCGCCTTGAGCGCCGGATAAAGGGTGGCGAGGAAGCTCATCACCAGCGCAAGCCCGACGATCATGGCGATCTCGACCGGATCGACCTTGGCAGGAATGGTACTGAGGAAGCGCACTTGCGGGTCCCACAGGTCCGCGCCGGTCAGCCAGCTGATGCCCTTCACGATCTGCTCCCTGAATGCGAGAACCAGCGCCCCGAGCAGCAGACCCGCAAGGGTGCCGAGCGCGCCGACAGTGAAGCCGGTCGTCACGAAAATCTTGGTCAGGCTGCGGCGCGTCGCACCCATCGTGCGCATGATCGCGATGTCGCGCGTCTTGGCACGGACCAGCATGACCAGGCTCGAAAGAATGTTGAAAGCGGCAACCAAGACCATGAAACTCAATGCGAAAGCCATCGCAGCGCGTTCGACCTGGAGCGCTTCGAAGAGGGTCGAGTTTATCGTCTTCCAATCCTGGACGACTGCCCTGCCCGCCAATTGCATCTGTACTGGCTCGAGAATGGTTTCGACCTCGTCCGGATCGGTTACCTTCACCTCGATCATGCCGACCGTGTCACCGATCAACAGCAACGTCTGCGCGTCCTGCATCGGCATGACCACGAAAGCGCCGTCATAATCGTAGACGCCGATCTCGAAGATGGCTGCCACCTCGTAGCCGACCTGGCGCGGGACCGTGCCGAAAGGGGTCGAGCGTCCCTGCGGATTGATGACCGTGATCGTATCGCCGACGCGCGCGCCGATATCTTCTGCAAGCCGCACGCCTATCGCGACCTTGCCCGCACCGGGCTGAAGCGCGTCCATATTGCCGCTGAGCGTCTTCTGTCCCAGTTCGCGCAGGTCTTCTAGCGTGTTGCCGCGCAGCAGGATGGCCTTGGCGCGGCCGTTGAACGTCACCAGCAGGGGCTGTTCTATCAGCGGAGAAGCCTCGACCACGCCCGGGGTCTCGCGCACTTCCTGAAGCACGTTTTCCCAGTCATCCAGCTTTCCGCCATAGGCCTGCACGATGGCATGGCCGTTCAGGCCCACGATCTTGTCGAGCAGTTCGGCGCGGAAGCCGTTCATAACGCTCATCACGATGACCAGCATGGCCACCGAGAGCATGACCACGGTGATGGAAATGCCTGCGACAAGCGCAATGAATGCTTCGCTCCTGCCGGGGAGCAGGTAGCGCTTGGCAATGGCACGTTCGAATGGAGAAAGGATCAAGGCGGCTCTTGTCTGTCGTTGTCCGTGGCCAGAGCGTTTAGGCAGACAAATCTGGCCGCGCAATGAATTGCGCCGTTTGGTCCACCATTCTCCTGACCAATACCCTTGTAATCGGGCCGTAACATCGCCATTGGACCGCCATCGGTTGGCAGCGCGGACAGCACCCTGTGAAAACGCCCCTTGGGAACCTCACCCACCCTTTCCTCGACGAGGATGGCGACAAGCTGCGCGAAGAGTGCGGCGTATTCGGCGTTATCAACGCGGCGGACGCGTCGGCGGCCACCGCGCTCGGACTTCATGCTCTGCAGCATCGCGGCCAGGAAGCAGCCGGTATCGTCGCTTGGGACGGCGCAGAATTCCGCGCCCGTCGCGGCCTCGGCCATGTCGCCGAAAACTTCTCTTCCGCAGAGGCAATCGCCGAATTGCCGGGCCATATGGCAGCCGGGCACGTGCGGTATTCGACCACGGGCGGCGCGGGTCTGCGCAACGTGCAACCTCTCTATGCCGACCTTGCGAGCGGCGGCTTCGCGGTAGCGCATAACGGCAATATCTCGAACGCGGGCAAGCTCCGCGAAGAACTGGTGCAGCGCGGGGCGATCTTCCAGTCGACCTCCGACACCGAAGTCATCATCCATCTCGTCGCGACGAGCCGCTATCCCACGATCGTCGATCGCCTTGTCGACGCGCTGCGCCTGCTCGAAGGAGCCTATGCGCTCATCGTGATGACGCCGGAAGGCATGATCGCCTGCCGCGACCCGCTCGGTATCCGTCCGCTCGTCATGGGCCGGATCGGCGATGCCATCGCCTTTGCCAGCGAAAGCGTTGCCTTCGACGTCGTCGGCGCGGAAATGGTGCGCGAGGTCGAGCCGGGCGAACTGATCAGGGTCGACTACGACGGCAATGTGGATTCGCTCCACCCCTTCGGCACGCACAAGCCGCGCCCCTGCATTTTCGAGCACGTCTATTTCAGCCGTCCCGACAGCTTTTTCGCAGGCCGCAGCGTTTACGAAGCGCGCAAGGCCATCGGCGCGGAACTCGCCAAGGAGAAACCGGTCGAGGCCGATCTCGTGGTCCCTGTTCCGGACAGCGGCGTGCCTGCCGCCATCGGGTATGCGCAAGAAGCGGGCATCCCCTTCGAACTCGGCATTATCCGTTCGCACTATGTCGGCCGGACTTTCATCCAGCCTTCCGACGGCGCGCGCCATGCCGGCGTGAAGCGCAAGCACAACGCCAACCGCAAGCTCGTGGAAGGCAAGCGTATCGTCCTCATCGATGATTCCATCGTGCGCGGCACCACTTCGATGCAGATCGTGGAGATGATGCGCGATGCGGGCGCCAAGGAAGTGCATTTCCGCGTGGCCAGCCCGCCGACCGCACACAGCTGCTATTACGGCGTCGATACGCCCGAGCGTTCCAAGCTGCTGGCCGCACGCATGGATGTCGAACCCATGCGCGAATTCATCAAAGCGGACAGCCTCGCCTTCGTTTCGATTGATGGCCTTTATCGCGCTGTCGGCGAAAAGCCGCGCGTGAAGGAATGTCCGCAATTCTGTGACGCCTGCTTCACCGGGGACTATCCCACCTCGCTGACCGATCTCAATCGGCGTGACGACAAGCAGAAGCAGCTCGCATTTCCGGTAAACAAGGTCGCCTGACATGACGAAACCGCTCGATGGAAAACTCGCCCTGGTCACGGGTGCGAGCAAGGGTATCGGCGCCGCAACGGCCATCGCCCTTGCCGAAGCGGGGGCCCACGTGGTCCTTACCGGCAGGGATGTCCGGGCGCTCGAACAGGTCGAGGACCAGATCCATGCCGTTGGCGGGGCATCGACCATCGCCCCTGTCGACCTGGCCGAAAGCGACGGCATCGCTCGCCTGGCGACGGCTATTTCGGGCCGGTGGGACAAGCTCGATATCCTTGTTATTTCTGCAGCTTACCTTCCGGCCTTGACACCGGTTACGCAGATCGACGGCAAGCAATTGAGCCAGGCGGTCACGGTCAACGTGCTGGCAACGCAGGCGCTGCTGGCGAATTTCGACCCGCTGTTGAAGCGAGCGGACGCCGCCCGCGTGATCGGGCTGACCAGCAGTGTCGGCGATACGCCCCGCGCCTACTGGTCGGCCTATGGCAGTACGAAGGCCGCGTTCGACAACCTGCTCGATTCCTATGCGCAGGAAGTGGAGAAAATCTCCGGCGTGCGTGTGGCGATCGTCGATCCGGGCGCAACGCGTACCTCGATGCGGGCAAAGGCCTACCCCGGCGAAGACCCGCAGACGGTCAAGCCGCCCCAAGCGGTCGGCGCGCGCCTCGTGGAGCTGCTTGTTAACGATTTCGAGACCCGTCACCGAGAGCGGATCGAAAGCTAGGTTAACCCTAAACCGCGACTCTTCCGTAATCCTCCTGAGAGAGATTCCGCTAAACAACACGCGCGTTTTTACCCGGACGTGCAGTTTCGGAATAATTCAGTCTCAGCAAGGTGCCGGATATGACCTACCAGACCCAGGATCGCTACTCGGTAGCAGCGCAGGAAGACCGGTGCGCACCGCGTACCAAGCTCACCATCCCCGGCCAGCTTCGCGCCAGCGGTGGCCGCGCGTTCCAGACGGTGGTCCACGATTTGTCGATCTCCGGCTTCTCGGCAGCGGCCATCAACCGGATGCACGAAGGCCAGATGTGCTGGCTCACACTGCCCGGCCTGGAATCGCTGCAGGCGCAGGTCGTGTGGTGGGAAAACTGCATGGTCGGTTGCGCATTCAGCGAACTGCTTTCGCCGATCGTCCATGATAACATCCTCGCCCGTTATAGCGGCGAAGGCGCCTACCGCCCCTACTGATTACGCAAGACAGGCGACAGTGCCGACGCAATGGCGGCGACCGCTGGGCGCTGGCCTGAACCTTCGTCCGGTATCTCGTCGTCGGTGGCGGTGCGCCCTACCGGCCTCCGCCACCACTCGTATTCAGGCTCAGTCCGATCCGGCAGCAATGCCATAGACGAGATCGCGGAACTTGCCTCGGTAGGCGTTGCTCGTTGCCATCGGCCAGTTGCTGACCACGGCCACAACCAGATCGCTTTCCGGTACGATGGTAATCGCCTGGCCGAAAATGCCCTGCGCACCGTAGGCGCCCTGCGGGTAAGCCCACCACTGGTAACCGTATCCGAAGCCCGGTGCATTGGGAGCGAAGGAAACCTGCGCTGCGCCTGAATCGGCGAACCAGCCTTCGGGTACGACACCCTCCCCGCCTTCGAGCACGAACTGGCCGAAACGGGCATAGTCCGAAAGGCGCAGCGAAAGGCAGCAGCCGCCGATATTGCCGCCGGTCAGGTCCTGCATCCAGAACAGCCCGCCTTCGAAGCCTGCGGGCTCCACGATCTTCTCCGCCGCATAGGCAGCAAGCGACTTGTCGGTAGCTTCCTCGACGATGAGGCCGAGCAAATTGGTCTCCAGCGTCTTGTAGACCCATTTCTCACCCGCCGGAGCCTCGCGCGTCAGCGTGCGGGCATAGGTCACTGCCTGCGATTCCCCTGCAACCGGCGCGATGGCCAGCATTTTCGCAACATCACTGTCCGGATCGGTGTAATCCTCGTTCCAAGCCACGCCCGACGTCATCGTGGCGATCTGGCCAACCGTGACGCCATCGTAAGCGGTACCCGCGAGAGCGGGAATGATCGACGTCACCGGCGTGTCGAAGCTTTCGATATAGCCATCCTCGATCGCCGAACCGAGCAAGGATGAGGTAAAGCTCTTGGCGACGGAGAAGCTCGTCCAGCGGTCCTGCGCGCCAAGGCCCAGGCCATATTCCTCGAACCGGACCTTGCCGTCTTCGAGCACCATCACCCCGCCGGCCTGCGTGTCGGCCATGAAGCTGCGGATTGCGGCGACGGTTTCGGCATCGAGGCTTTCTCCGCGGGGGAAAGCGCGCACCGTATTGGCCGGCGCAACTTCCAGGCCCGGGAACAGGGACTCCATATCGCGAAAAGCAGCGGAACGGCGTTCGTCGCTCCAGAACAGGATCGAATCGCCGGGGTCCATGCTGGCCATCTGTTCGGGCATGCTTTGCGTGACGGCGGGAGGCGCGGCATCGATCGTTTCGACCGGACCCGAATAGGCTGCAGAGCATCCGGCCACGGCCAAGGCGGTCATCGAAGCAAGTATCGCACGCATCATCTCTCTCCCTCATTCACCAGTGTTACTTGGTGCACATCTATGCCGCCCCCGCGGAAGCCGCCTTCGCAATACATCAGGTAGTAGCGCCACAGATTGCAGAACCGCGCATCGAAGCCTTGCGGCAATTCGCCATCACGTGCGGCGCGGTCGAATTCCTCGCGCCAGACGCGCAGGGTTTCCGCATAGTCGAGCCCGAAATCGGCCTGGTCGCGCCACGCAAGGCCGCGCTCCTCTGCGAGTTTGCGGAACTCGCTCGTCCTGATCAGCAGGCCGCCGGGGAAGATGTAGGCCTGGATGAAATCGGCGCTCTTTGCGTACTCGTCGAACAGCTCGTCGCGCATCGAGATGTACTGGATTGCGGCGCGTCCGCCCGGTCTCAAATTGCGCGCGATGCAGTCCATGAAGGTGGGCCAGTATTCCCGGCCAAGCGCTTCCACCATCTCCACGCTGACGATTGCATCGTATCTGCCCGCGGTGTCGCGATAATCCTGCTTGCGGAAATCGACCGCCGGATCGTGGCGCTGCCTCGCCCATTGCAGCTGTTCGTCGGACAGGCTGATCGCCGTGACGCCACTGCCTCGTGATGCAAAGAAATCGGCCAGGGCGCCCCAACCGCAGCCGATCTCGAGCAGGCGCTCGTGATCGCCGAGCCGTGACGCCAAGGCATCCCACTTGCGTCTCTGACCGGCTTCGAGATCGTTTTCAGCGACTCCCAGTCCGGAGGAGTAGCTCATCGTCGGATCGAGCCAGGCGGCGTAGAAATCGTTTCCGAGATCGTAATGCGCGCTGATGTTCTTCTGCGCACCTTCATGCGTATTGCGATTGATCAGATGGGCCAGTTTCAATCCGTGGCGGAAAGGCCCCTTGGCCCTCGCCGTGTCGCCGAGGCGGGACGCATGCTGCATGAACAGGGCAAAGAGTGGCACGGGATCGGGGCTCCACCACTCGCCCGCCTCCCATGCCTGGTACCAACCTACCGAGCCGTTGCTGGCGAGGCGCACCAGCGCATTCCAGCTGCGCAATTCGACGTCGCACTCGAAGCCGGGATTGCAGCCGCCAAGGACACGCTTCGTATCATCTGGCAAAGTTGCGCGGATCGCACCTGAGACGATTGCCTCGTCGATACGATCGAGGATCTTGCCGAAGCCGGGAGCGACGAGCCGTGCCAGAAACCCCGGCTTGCGGGCGAAGGGTTTCGCCCCGTCGAGCAGGTCGCGTCCGCGCTGGCTGGTAGGCATATCCATGGGCGCCGCTATGCCGTGCGGCGAAGCGGGCGACAAGCCCGCTACGACTTGCTTGCCCTATACGCTTCCAGCGCCCGTTCGCGCGCTTCCTTGTGACCGATCATCTTGACCGGATAATCGCCGCGCTTGTCGTCGGGCGGGTCGTGGATATTGTCGTCGGACAGGCCTTCAAGTTCGGGAACATATTCCCGGATATAGTCCGCGGCATCGAACTTCTCGCTTTGCGTAAGCGGGGCCATGATCCGGCTGAACATATTGCTGTCGACGCCTGTGCCGCTGATCCATTGCCAGTTGACGCCATTGTTGCCGTAATCGGCATCCACCAGGCAATCCCAGTACCACTGCTCGCCGAAGCGCCAGTCGATCAGCAGGTGTTTGACGAGAAAGCTGGCGCAGATCATCCGCACGCGGTTGTGCATCCAGCCCGTCTGCCACAGCTGGCGCATCCCCGCATCGACGATTGGGTAGCCGGTCATCCCGCGCTGCCAGCACTTGAGATCCTCTTCGATGAGGTGCCCGGCATTCGGATTACGCCACAAGGTCCGCTCGTCGTAATCGCGGTAACTCTCGCGCGGATAGTCGGGGAACTGGTCGATCACGTTCTGCGCGTAGTCGCGCCAGATGATCTCCTTGGCATAGGTTTTCCAACCGTCGTTGCGCTTGTCCTTGAGCTTGTGCCAGACCTGCGCCGGGCTGATTTCGCCCCAGTGAAGGTGCGGCGAGAGGCGCGAGGTGATGTCCTTGGACGGCAGGTTGCGGCCCTCGTCATAGTCCGCGACCTCGTCTGTCCACCAGTCGAGCCGGTCGTGTGCGGCAGCCTCGCCGAACTCCCAGAAATCGCGGATACCGCCCGCCCAGTCGGGCTTTGTCGGAAGCAGGTCCCAATCGGAAAGTTCATCGCTCTCCGGCCAGGTTTCGGGTGACGAGATAGTCTCCGGCTCACCCAGCACATCGCGCGGGGGCATCACTTCCAGCATGGCCTTCGAGAAAGGCGTGTAGATCTTGTAGGGATCGCCGGATCCGGTTGTGACGGAGCCGGGCGGCAACAGGTAATTGCCATCGTAGAGGCACAGTTTGCGATCTTCGCCCAGCGCATCGCGAAGCTCGTCCTCTGCCTCTTTCCACCACGGCTCGTAATGGCGCATGGCGTGGATGCAGCTTGCCCCGACTTCATCGGCGATCGAGGCGAGGATTTGCGGCGCATCGCCTTTGCGCAGGACGATTTTCCAGCGGCGGCTACCGAAGCTCCTGCCGAGGCTTTCCAGCGAGTAATGCAGCCACACCAGCGAGGCGCCGCCATAGGCATGGTCGCTGGCCCGGTCCTGGTCGAGGACGAATACTGGTATGACTGGACCGGCCTGGGCGGCAGCATGGAGGGCGGGCTGGTCGGCCATGCGCAGGTCGCGCCGCAGCCAGACGATTTGGGGAGAGCTCATGCGGACCTAACCGCCGTTCCCTCCCGACGGTTCCGTTTTCACGCCGTCGCAAATGTCGGACGGTAACCGGACCTCGAACCGACCCGTCGCGCGGGGATCGGAAAAGCGCGCATCCCTCAGCCAAAGCGTGCCGTCTTCTTCGGGCACGATATAGGGCGTTCTGGCCCAGAACAGGAAGGCGTCGATCTGGCTGTCGGAGGCGCGAGCACGCTCGAGATCGCAGCGGTCGAGCGGCACACCGGGAAAGGTGGTATCCTCGCCAAGTGTGTAGAGCCCGTTGCCCCCTGTGATCATGTCGCGTTTCCACGACCACAGCGGCGGCGGGCTGGCGATCACGATCTCGGTACCGGTCGGACTGCCGGTGACACCGCGCTCGGCATTGCCAGTGATGAAGCCTTGCAGAGCGATGTAAATGCCCGCGAGCGAAAGCGCGATGCGCGCAGGCTGCTTCCATTCCCCGCCCCGCTTCTCGCGCCGCAGGGAAAACCATGTCGCGAAGCCCATCCCGAGCCACAACCAGATGTCGATGATGAACAGAGTGTCGCCGTAGAACCACTGACTGCTGAACGGCTCGAGCAGGCGGATGCCGTAGACGTTCAGCCAGTCGAGCGCCGGGTGGGTCAGGCAGCCGATAAAGCTAAGCAGGAACAGCCACTTGAAGCTGACCGGCAACCGGTCGTCCGGCCGCTTCCCGCGACTCGCCTGCCAGCGGTCGAAGCCGTAGAGCAGCCCCGCGAGGATCAACGGCAGCAATATCAGCGCAGGCGGCCCGTGCGTAATCCCGCGCCGGAAGCCGAGATGCTCAACACCCTCCAGCCAGAAAAAACACGCCGCATCCACATCGGGCAGGTTCGCGCCGATGATCAGCGCGGGCATGGCGAGCCCGGTTTTCTTTTTAAGCCCCGCCTGTCCGATCAATGCACCGACCAGGCTGTGAGTCAGATTGTCCAAGCATTTCCTCCCGCCGATACCCGATAGCTTGCTTCGTGAGTTGGACTGTTATGACCACTCCGCAATTGCTGCGCCTCGCGCAAGGCCTTTGGCAGAAAATCCAGGACGAATACCGGCTGCTTCTCGGCTTTGTTGCCGCGATTGGTCTCGCGGTCACCTTCGGAGCTCTGGCTGGAGAAATGCTGGAGGGTGACTTCGGTGCCTTCGACAAGAATTTTCTTCTCGCTCTCCGTCATTCGGATGACCTCGCAACTCCGATCGGGCCGCACTTCATCCAGACCGCCATGGTGGACATCACCGCCATGGGAAGCGAGACGATCCTGACGCTTGTCACGTTGATGGCGCTGGGGTTCCTCCTCCTGCGCAAGCGCTATCGGCAGACCTTGCTGGTGGCGGCAGCGGTCGGCGGCGGGGCTATCCTCAGTGGCATCCTGAAATCGCTTTTCTCCCGTGCGCGTCCGGATGTCGTGCCGCGCCTTGCCGAGGTCAGTTCCGGCAGCTTCCCCAGCGGACATGCGATGAACAGCGCCATCATCTACCTCACGGTCGCCGTGCTGATCGCGCGCAGTTACGAAGACCCCCGCACGCGCAGTTTCATCGTCGGCCTCGCGGCGCTGGCAACGCTGACAATCGGGTTCTCACGGCTTTATCTTGGGGTTCACTGGCCGACCGACGTCGCGGCCGGCTGGCTGGTCGGCCTCGCGTGGGCGCTGCTGATGGGGATGATCGCCATCACCCTTCAGAAACGCCGCCAGATCGAACAACCGGTCGACGATACGACCGAATCCGAGGAAAAGCTTTAAACCGGGTCCTGCGCCGTACCGCTGACGGTCCAGGTCTGACCCTTGCCGAGCAGCTTGGCGAGATTGGCTTCCTTGCCTTCGCTCGCCTTCTTGCGCTCTTCGATCACCGCGTCCTCGAACGTCGGGCGCGGATCGTCGTAAAGCACGCCGAGCGCCATCGGGAACGGGCCGAAGGGCATTTCGATCAGCATGTGCGCGACCGAGCGATTGGTGACGTCGTGAACGATCACTCCCGCCGTTTCCCAATCGCCATCCGTCACATCGACGACCTCCAGGCTCAGCGTCTCGCGATTGAGCGCGATGCCCTTGGTGTCGCCAGCAAACAGCATCGGCTTGCCATTCTCCAGCCAGAGCTGGCGATCTTCCGCACCCTTGGGCGCTGCGAAGTCGTTGAAGACGTCCTTGTTGTAGACGATGCAGTTCTGGAAAATCTCGATGAAGGCCGCGCCCTTGTGGGCATGCGCCGCCTTGAGCACGTCGGGCAGGTGCTTCGACACATCGAACCCGCGCCCGATGAAGCGCGCGCCGCTGCCGAGGGCGAATGCCGCGGGGCGTGCCGGATGGTCGTAGCTGCCGATCGGGGTCGAGGGCGACTTGGTGCCTTCACGGCTGGTCGGCGAGGCCTGACCCTTGGTAAGGCCGTAGATCTCGTTATTGAACAGCATGATCTGCATGTTCACGTTGCGGCGCAGAACATGCATCAAGTGGTTGCCGCCGATGGACAGGCCGTCACCGTCACCGGTCACGAGCCACACGTCGAGGTCCGGATTGGCGAGCTTAGCACCCGTGGCGAAAGCAGGCGCGCGCCCGTGGATGGTGTGGAAGCCGTAGCTTTCGATGTAATAGGGAAAACGGCTCGAACAGCCGATGCCCGAAATGAACACCGTGTTCGCCGGATCTGCCCCCAGCTGCGGCAGCGTGCGCTGCACGGCTTTCAGGATGGCATAGTCACCGCACCCCGGACACCAGCGAACTTCCTGGTCGGTTTCCCAGTCCTTGAGCGTCGTTTCGATTTTAACGGGAGCGTTCATTTCGCACCTCCATCCGTGCTCGGAAGCTGTTGGTCGTTGGCGGGGACCTGTCCGCCTTCGTTTCCGGGGACGCCGTCGAAGAACTTGCCGATCTCGCGTTCCAGTTCGGCGATCTGGAAGGGCTGGCCGCTGGTCTTGGTGAGCGGCTGCGCATCGACGAGGAACTGGTCGCGCAGCACCGTCTTGAACTGGCCGGTGTTCATTTCCGGCACGAGGACGTGGTCGAACCCGCGCAACAGGTCGCCGAGGTTACTGGGCATGGGCCAGATGTGGCGCACGTGGATGTGGCTCACGTCCATGCCGTTTGCGCGGCAATTGTCGACCGCGCGGTGGATCGGGCCATAGGTCGAACCCCAGCCCACCACGGCCAGCTTGCCGGAGGTCTCGCCGAGGCAGACGTCCTGGTCGGGCACGGCGATATTGTCGACCTTGGCCTTGCGCAGGTCGGTCATGCGCTGGTGGTTGTCAGGCGAATAATCGATGTTGCCGGTCAGCTCGTGCTTTTCGATTCCACCGATGCGATGCATCATGCCGGGCGTGCCGGGCTTGATCCACGGACGCGCGCCCTTCTCGTCGCGCTTGTAGGGTAGCAGTTCCTCTCCGCGCGGTTCGGTCAGGAACTGGGCGGGGAACGGCTCGAAATCGGCCGGGTTGGGCACCTTCCACGGCTCAGCCGCATTGGCGATATAGCCGTCGGTCAGCAGCATGACGGGCGTCATGTACTGGGTCGCGATGCGGCAGGCCTCGATGGCGACTTCGAACGCGTCGGACGGGCTGCGCGCCGCAATCACCGGCATGGGTGCATCGCCGTTACGGCCATAGACGGCCTGATAAAGGTCGCTCTGTTCGGTCTTGGTCGGCAGGCCGGTCGACGGGCCGCCGCGCTGCGAATTGACGATCACCAGAGGAAGCTCGGTCATGATGCCAAGGCCGATGGCTTCGGTCTTGAGCGCAATGCCCGGGCCGGAGGAGGAGGTCACGCCAAGCTGGCCGGCATAGCTCGCGCCGATGGCTGCGCAGATCGCGGCAATCTCGTCTTCCGCCTGGAAGGTCGTGACGCCGAATTCCTTCAGCCGCGCGAGGTGATGGAGGATCGCCGAAGCAGGCGTGATCGGATAGCCGCCGAAGAACATCGGCAGTTCGGCCAGCTGCGCACCCGCAACAAGGCCAAGGCTGACGGCTTCCGCGCCGGTGACGGTGCGATAGAGACCCGGCGCGCTCGGCGTCGGATCGATGTGGACCTGCTTGAGCGGACCGGCGAGTTCCGCCGTCTCGCCATAGGCATGGCCAGCATCGAGCGCGGCGATATTGGCATCGGCAATATCGGGCTTCGACTTGAACTTCGCCTTCAGCCAGTCATGGATCGGCTCGCGCGGGCGATCGAACATCCACAGGGCAAGGCCCAGCGTCCACATGTTCTTGGACCGCAGCGCATCCTTGTTGCCGAGGCCGAAGGGCTTCACCGCCTCGATCGTCTTTTCGGAAATGTCGAAGGCCAGCACGTCGAACTTGGCGAGGCTGCCGTCCTCAAGCGGATTGGCGTCGTAATGCGCCTTGTCGAGGTTGCGCTTGGTGAAGGCGCCGGTGTCGGCAATGATCAGGCCGCCGGGTTTCAGGGCAGCGAGGTTCACCTTCAGCGCGGCAGGGTTCATCGCCACCAGCACATCGGGCGCATCGCCTGCGGTATTGATCTCGCGGCTGCCGAAATTGATCTGGAAAGCCGAAACACCGAACAGCGTGCCCTGCGGCGCGCGGATTTCTGCCGGGAAATCGGGGAATGTCGCAAGGTCATTACCCGCCAGTGCGGTGGAGAGCGTGAACTGTCCGCCGGTCAGCTGCATGCCGTCGCCGGAATCTCCGGCGAAGCGCACAACCACGGCTTCGGGGCTTGCGGGAAGGCCGCTATGCGGCCGGTCGGCGTCGCTCGGGGCGGCTGTTGCCATCCGGTCAATTCCTTGTCGCGCACCGAGTTTCACGGCGCATTGTCAATGGGAGCGCCACCTAGGACCCGCTCCCTCCTCTCGCAATGAAGTTTCTCTGCTAGCGGTAAAAAGCGCAGTGGAAAAGCGTAGCCGACACGCTAAGTCTCTTTTCGCAACGAAAGAGGAGAGAGACGCCATGGCCGATACCGAACATTTTGTGCGCGACGATGTACGCGGCTTCCTGGACATGCTGGAGCAGATCGGCGGCAAGGGCGTCGAGGAAGTCGGCGCGGTCGAAGGCCGTGTGCAGATGAAGACCATGGGCCAGCTGGCAGAAGCCCCGCCCCGCGACCTCGCGGTCAAGAAGGACCTCACCTGCCCCGGCCCCGCAGGCGATATCCCGCTGCGCTTCTATGACGCCAAGGACACGCGCGAAGCCGGTCCCTGCGTGATTTTCATCCATGGCGGCGGTTTCGTGATCGGCGATATCGAGGTTTACGATTCGCTCTGCACCGAAATCGCCCACCAGCTCGACCTGCCCGTCGTGTCGGTCGAATACCGCCTTGCCCCCGAACACCCCTTCCCCGCAGCACCCGACGATTGCGAAGCCGCGGCGCGCTGGGTGGCATCTTCGCCCGAAGCGCTGGGCCGCAAGATCACCGGGCTCGTCATCACGGGTGACAGCGCGGGCGGCAACCTCACCATCGTCACCACCAACCAGCTCGTGAACGAACCTGCCGACGTGCCGGTCATCGTCCAGGCACCGATCTATCCTGTGGCGAGCGACGTGTCGCAGCATCGCAGCCTCAAGGACTTCGCCGAAGGGTTCCTCCTCACCGGTGCGGCGATGGCCTGGTTCACCGAGCAATATGGCGGCGACCCCAAGGACCCGCGCAATACGCCGATGGTCGGCGATTGCAGCAACACCCCGCCCACGGTGGTGTGCACGGCAGGTCTCGATCCCTTGCGCGATTCCGGCCGCGAATATGCCTCGCACCTGATCCAGCAAGGCACGGAAGTCATCTATCTCGAATTTCCCGGGATCATTCACGGCTTTACCACGCTGAGAAAAGCGATACCGAGCGGGCAGAAGGATCTCGATGCCTTCCTCGATGCGATCAAGCTGATGGTGGAGCGTTACAGGTGAGTGAATTGGGTTACCGGCCCTGCGTCGGTGTGATGCTGGTCAATGGCGACGGGCGCGTGTTCGTTGGTCGTCGGATCGACAACAAGGAAGGCGACTGGTGGCAGATGCCCCAGGGCGGTGTCGACGAAGGCGAAGACTTGGACGAGGCCGCCCTGCGCGAACTGGCGGAAGAAACCGGAGCACGGCCCGAACACGTCGCCATCATCGACCGCATGGCCGAACCCGTGCGCTACGACCTACCCGAAGAACTGATCGGCAAGCTATGGGGCGGAAAGTATCGCGGTCAGGAGCAGGTGTGGTTCCTCGCCCGCTTCTCGGGCAGCGACGAGGATATCGACCTCAACGCCCATGATCCGGCGGAATTCTGCGATTGGAAATGGGCCGAACCCGAGCAGCTTCCCGAGCTGATCGTGCCGTTCAAGAAGCGCGTCTACCGCGCCGTAGTCGAGGCGTTCCGCGAACTGGTCTGACCGCTTAGTTGGCTTGCACGCCCTGCGTTTCCGGCAGGGTCGCTTCGGCGGTCATCACAGGAGTGCGCGGACCCGCGGCGATGGCGGCCGCGATTTGCTGCGTTTCGGGGCAGGTTTCGCCGCATAGCGACTGAACCGCCGCCAGCTTTTCACGCGCCTTTTCCAGGGCGCCCTTCTCTGCCAGCGCGGCCCCTTCGCCAGCCATGGCGACGAGGTTCTGCGGATCGCGGTCGAGCGCTTCGCGATAATAGCGGATCGCCTTGCCCTGAAGATTATCCGCGCGCGCCGCTTCGGCGAGGTGGATGAAAATGGGGGTGTACCCGGGATCGACTGCCAGTGCGGCCTCGAACGCGTCGATTGCGCCCTGCGTATCGCCGGCATCCAGCGCAGACTGGCCTTCCGCAATCAAAACGCCTGCCCGCGGCGCCGGATCGCGCTCGTTCCCCCAGCTGACACTCGCCGTAAGCGCGAGAGCTAGCGAAAGGGCAGCAGCGGCGGGAGCAAAACGCATTATCGTCTCCGTCAGGGGCGTAGTCGCAGTTGGGCGCGGGTCGGCCATGTCACAAGGCTATCACGACTTTTCTGCACGGGCGATGAAAAAACCGTCCGTCCCGTCATGGTGCGGGGTGAGGCGGATGCCCTGCCCTCGTGCAAGTCCGGCGGGGAGGTCCATCGCTGTGGCGCTGAAACCTGCGCTGCGCGAAATGAAAGCGTCGAACTGCTCCGCACCCTCCTCGTCCAGCAAGGAGCAGGTGACGTAGATCAAGCGCCCACCGGGCTTCACAAGACGAGCGCCGATGTCGAGCAGGCGAGCCTGCAGGTCGGTCAGGCGCGCGAGTTCCTTCTCGTCCAGCCTCCAGCGCGCTTCGGGATTGCGTCGCCATGTGCCGACGCCCGAACACGGGGCGTCGATCAGGACTGCATCCGCCTGACCTTCGAGACTAGCGAGAGCATCAAGTTCCTGTCCGGGATTGAGCAGCGCCGTCTCGATATTGGTCGCCCCGGCACGCTCCGCCCGCGGCATCAGGGCAGACAAGCGATTGCGGTCGGTATCGCTCGCGACAAGGCGGCCGAGATTGTCCATCGCTGCTGCAAGCGACAAGGTCTTGCCGCCCCCGCCCGCGCATAGGTCGATGATGTTTTCGCCGGGCTGCGCGCCGACGGCAAGGCAGGCGATCTGGGAGCCGGTGTCCTGGATCTCGACCTTGCCTTCGCGCCAGTCCGGCCATTGTTCGACCTGCGTGCCAGCCTCGAGGCGAAGGCCATTCGGCGCAGAGGTGGGTGTGCCTTCGACCGGGAGCGCCAGGGTGGCGCGCTCGGCTTTCAGCGTGTTGACGCGGATGTCGAGGGGTGCGCGATCCAGCAGGGCTTGCGCTTCAGGGCCCGAGATGTCCGATCCGGCGAGCTTTCGGTCCAACCAGTCGGGCGCAATTCCGCCTGCCGCTACCGGTTCCTCGTTGACGAGTTCTGCAGGACCGTAATTCGAACCGTCGAACAGGTCGCGTATATGCTCGTCCGTCTCTGCAAGGCGCAGCATCGCGGCGCGGCCTGTTTCCGGGACCGGACCGCATGCGCGAATGGCCGCATAGACCAGCTCGCGAATGGCGCGGCGGTCCTTGGACCCGGCGAACCGGTTGCTACGAAACCACTCCGCGAGAATGCGGTCGGCAGGCGCACCTTTCGACCGTGCCGACGCGATAATCGCATCGAGCAGTTCGATCGAGGTCTGGACTCTGGCGGCGGGGGTCATTTTCCTTCGCGTTTCGCGGTATCGCGCCGTTCGATCAATTGCTCGAACTCGCTCGGATCGGGCATCGGAAGGCACCAGTGGCGCAAGTCGTCGCGCTCCATGTGGGCTTCGCGCGCAATCTCATCGAGCATCGCGTCTGCAGCGGCGAAGCACTCTTCCTGGCTCTCGAACAGGATAGCCTGGCGTTCGAGAACGACGTGCACCGGCTGCTCGTCCACGATCTTGAGGACGAACAGCATGAAAGGGACGAAGAGTTCCATGGTTTAACGCGAAGGGTAGTTCGGCGCTTCGCGGGTAATGGAAACGTCGTGCACGTGGCTTTCGGTGAGACCGGCGTTGGTGATGCGCACGAACTGCGCGCGCTTGCGCAGATCGTCGATCGTGGCGCTGCCGGTGTAGCCCATGGCGGCCTTGATCCCGCCGACAAGCTGGTGGACCACGGCGGCGGCGGCACCCTTGTAGGGCACTTGGCCTTCGATACCTTCGGGCACCAGTTTCTGCTGGCTGACGTCGGCCTGGAAATAGCGGTCGGCACTGCCGCGCGCCATCGCACCCACGCTGCCCATGCCGCGATAGCTCTTGTAGCTGCGGCCCTGGTAGATGAAGGTTTCGCCGGGCGCTTCTTCAGTACCTGCCAGCATCGAACCGATCATGATGCTCGATGCGCCTGCAGCCAGCGCCTTGGCCGCATCGCCGCTGGTGCGAAGACCACCATCGCCGATGACAGGCACGCCGGCCTTTTCTGCCGCTTCGGCGCAATCCATGATTGCCGTCAGCTGCGGCACGCCGACACCCGCGACAACACGCGTGGTGCAGATAGAACCCGGACCGATGCCGACCTTCACTGCGTCCGCACCCGCATCGCACAGGGCGCGCGTGGCTTCGGCGGTCGCGACATTGCCTGCGATCACCTGCACGCTGTTGGACAGCTTCTTCACCCGTTCGACGGCCTTGGAAACTTCCTTGTTGTGGCCGTGGGCGGTGTCGATCACCACCACGTCGACTTCGGCATCAATCAGCGCTTCGGTGCGCTCGAAACCCTTGTTGCCGACCGTCGATGCAGCGGCGACGCGCAGCCGCCCGCTAAGATCCTTGGTCGCATCGGGATAGGCCACGGCCTTCTCGATGTCCTTTACCGTGATGAGACCCACACAGCGCCCGTCATCGTCGACCACGAGCAGCTTCTCGATCCGGCGCTGGTGCAGCATTCGGCGCGCCTCTTCCTGCCCGGTGCCGAGCGGCACGGTGGCGAGGTTTTCGGTGGTCATCAGCTCGCTGACCGGCTGGTTGGGATTTTCGGCGAAGCGCACGTCGCGGTTGGTGAGAATGCCGACCAGCTTGCCGCCGCGATCGGTCACGGGAATGCCGCTGATGCGGTTGGCAGTCATGATCTGCTGCGCATCGCCCAGCGTGGCTTCCGGGTTGATGGTGATCGGGTTGACCACCATGCCGCTTTCATAGCGCTTCACCGCTCGCACGGCCGCTGCCTGGTCTTTGACCTCGAAATTGCGGTGCAACACACCGATGCCGCCAAGCTGCGCCATGGCGATGGCCATGTCGGCTTCCGTCACCGTGTCCATCGCGCTGGAGATGACCGGGATGTTCAGCTGGATGTCGCGCGTCAACCGCGTGATCGTCTTGGCCATCGAAGGCAGGATATCGCTCTCTGCCGGACGCAGGAGAACGTCGTCGAAAGTGAGGCCGAGGGGGATGTCGATGGATGCCACGTTGAGAATCGCCTGCCGGAGTAAATGTGGCGGCCCATGTAACGACGCTTCGCGGGATTAGCTAGTGGCTCGGGGACGTTTACTCCGCCGTCCAACCGCCATCGACGCTCCAGTTCGCGCCGTTCACGTTTTGCGCCTCGTCGCGGCACAGGAATACCGCCAGTGCGCCGATCTCTTCCGGCTGGACGAACTTCTTGGTGGCCTGCTTCACCAATAGCACGTCGTTGATGACCTCGTCGCGGGTCATCCCGCGCGCTTTCATCGTGTCGGGGATCTGGTTTTCGACCAGCGGGGTCCAGACGTAGCCCGGGCTGATACAGTTGGCGGTGATGCCATGCGGCGCCAGTTCGAGGCCGATGGTCTTGGTAAATCCGTCGAGCCCGTGCTTGGCCGAATTGTAGGCGCTCTTGAAGGGAGAGGCGACCTTGGAGTGCGCGCTGGCGGTGTTGATTATGCGACCCCAGCCCTTCTCTTTCATGTGCGGCACGGCAAGCCGCGTGGTGTGAAAGGCGGCTGTCAGGTTCAGCGCGATGATCGTGTCCCACTTGTCGACCGGAAACTCCTCGACCGGGGCGACATGCTGCATCCCGGCGTTATTGACGAGGATGTCGATCCCGCCGCTGTCGGCCATCATCGCCTCGATCTGGGCGACATCGGTCAGGTCCGCGCCCGAGTGGGTCGCGCCCAGTTCCTCGCACAACTTTGCGATCTCGCCCTCGTCTCCGAAGCCGTTCAGGACCACCTCGGCGCCTTCTGCCGCAAGGGCCCGTGCGGTCGCCAGACCGATGCCCGAAGTCGATCCGGTGACAAATGCGCGCTTTCCTTCGAGAAACATTTGTGGCCTCAAGTGTTGTGACTAACATGCAAGCCATTGCGCAGCAGCGCTGAACGGTCAATCGCGGGGGATGCAGGAATGCGGCTAAATCCATTCAATACCGACAATATCCAGGTTCGCTCCAGCGGGGGCGCCGGCAAGGCAGGCGGCATCGGCTGCGGTACGATCATCATCGCCGCCATCGGCTATTTCGTCTTCGGCCTCGATCCGATGCAGACTGCAAGCACGGTCGAAAGCGTGCAGCAGGGCTCGCAGCAGGCAGGCCCCGCCAACACCGACGAAGAGGCGATCTGCAACTCCAGCGAATATGCGCGCGAGGCGTGCAACGGCCTCCAATCGCTCAACCAAACCTGGGCGCGCACTTTCCAGGAGCAGGGGTACGCCGACAGTTTCCGCCAGCCCACGCTCGACCTGTTCCGCAATGGCCGCGTCACCACGCAGGGTTGCGGCAGCGCGACTTCGGCCGCCGGTCCGTTCTACTGCCCGGCCGACGAGACGATCTATATCGACACCAGCTTCTACGACCAGCTGGCGCAAATGGCGGGCAATCGCGGAGATTTCGCGCGCTATTACGTGCTTGCCCATGAATACGGCCACCATATCCAGACACTGACCGGCGTGTCGCAGCAGATTCGCAGTGCGCAGGCGCAGAACCGCCGTCAGGCGAACCAGCTGCAAGTACTCATGGAACTGCAAGCCGATTGCTATGCCGGTGTATGGGCGGGCAAGAACCGCAACCTCATCGAGCCGGGCGATATCGAGGAAGGCATGGAAGCTGCCGCCGCCATCGGTGACGACCGCCTGACCGGCGGCCGCGTGTCGAGCGAGAACTTCACCCATGGCACCAGCGCCCAGCGCAGCCAGGCCTTGCGCCTCGGCCTGCAGGGCGATGACCGCCAGTGCGACGCGATCACCAATATCGGTTGATAGTCCAGCCAAGGCACAGAAAAGGGCGCGGTCCTCTCGGCCCGCGCCCTTTCTTTTTCCAACGCTCGCGGCGTCAGGCTTCCAGCGGTTCTCCAGGCTCCCTTACGGCCTGCGACCAGTCGAGATTGCGGGTGGCATACATCACGCCCGCCAGCGCGAAGAACATCGCGACCGAGCCAACGATCAGCGAGGCTTCCTCGAGGCTCATCAGCACGTAAAGTCCGGCGTAGAGTGCCGTCAGCAGACCGCCGATAAAGCCTGCCCGCTTCCACCCGCCAAGAACTGCGGCACTGTAGGCGGTCAGCAGCCCGATAATGGCTGCACTGGCGATCAGATACGCCAAGGCAAACCCCGCGACTTCGGCGAAGGCCAAAAGCAGCACAAAGAACAGCACCAGCCCTGCCCCCGTCAGGAGGTATTCCGCCGCCGCCACGCGGGCTCCGCCGATCACGTCGAACAGCAGGAAGGCAAGAAATGTGAAGCCGATAAAGAGGAAGCCATATTTCACGCTGCGGTCGACCTGTGAGTAGATGTCGCCAGGCTCGACCAGGGCGATTGTCGCCCAGGCAACGTTCGAGGCTTCTTCGACGGCGCCGTATTCCGACATCATGCGACGTTCCAGTTCCGCTTCGGCTTCGTCAGCCGGTCCGTCTGCCGGACCTTGGCCAATAGCGAGCGTCCCGATCGACCAGTTCGCGCTGAAGCCTTCGTCGGAGATGTCGCTGGTGTCCGGCAGATAGCGACCTTCGAATCCGGGGTGCTGCCAGGACGAGGTCACGTTCCAGCGCGTGTCGCCGCCCTCCGGAGCCAGTGACAGGGACCGGCTACCGCGCAGGGTATAGCTGTATTCGAGGTCGAGCGCGTCACCCTCGCTCCAGTCGTAGGTGCCGTGGAAGCCGCTGCCCTCGCCGCGGGCACGCTGGCCCGGTGACAGCTCGACCGCTTCTCCGCCGAGGCTCGCTTTCGCGCCGCCGCGCAAACCGCGTGCATCGCTCACCCCGAAGCGCAGCCGCGCCTCGGACAGGACGAGCTGGTCACGCGTCACATCATAGCCGGAAAGATCGTCGGGCAATTCGAACCGCGCCTGTCCAGCCATGTCGGCAGAGAAGAAGACCGTTTCGTAGATCGCTTTCTTCTTGCGCTCCGTATCGAGCTGCGTTTCGAGCGAATGCTGCACCGGGGCAATAAGGATTTCCGAGCGCACCTGCTGCGTCTGCATGACCGATTTGCCATCGACCAGAACCGGGACCTGCTTCTGGGCGAGATAGGGGACGGCAAGGATCGGGGTGGAGACCACCTGCGATCCTCCCGCGCCCGCCGTGATGGTCGATTCCGCGATGCGGGCCTGGTTTTGCCGGTCGTTGACCAGATCATAGACCATGATGATCGGGATCAGCAGCACGAGGCCGATCAGCCCCGCTATGACCAGTTTGACTGTGGGGGATCTGTCTCGCATCGTTTCATCTCCATCTATTGCGATGAAACGTTTTTTGTGAGCGACGAACTGAATGCCTTGTGAACCCGTCCGGGCACGCAAAAGGCCGGCCTCCACGCGGAGACCGGCCTCTCAGGAGTTTGTATTAACTCAGGAGAGCGAGGATTCGAGTTCGGCGATTTCCTCGTCCAGGTCGCGCAGGATTTCCGCGCGGGTTTCTGCATCCAGCGAGCGATCCTTTGCGATCGCCGTCCGCGCCCCGCGGATTGCACTGAGCGCAATGCGGTCACCAGCGGTCTCGCACACATACATCACGGTCTTGCCGTTGGACTTCACCTTCGTGGTGACCGGCTGGTCGGGATAGACGCACTTCTCGATCACTTCAGGCACCGCCGCCATGGCCTGCGCCACCGCCTGTGCGACGGCTGCTTCGGTTTCCGCCTCGAGCTTCGCATGGCGCGCTTCGGCCTTGGCTTCGGCTTTCTCCCGCTTGGCTTCGGCATAGGCCACGCGGCCTTCCGCCCAGTCCTTGCGGCCCTCGGCATAAGCGATGCGGCCTTCGGCCCAATCCTGACGGCTTTCGGCATAGGCAATGCGGGATTCCGCCCATGCCTTGCGGCCCTCGTCATAGTCGCGGGAAGTCCAGCGCTTCTCCACCCGCTTTGCCTCGGCCAAGGCGCGGCGCGCATCGGCCTTCGCGCGGGCGGCGTCAGCCATGGCGCGTTCGTGGTCGGGCGCAGGCGGTGCAAGCGGAGCTTCGGGCGCCATGGGCGGCAGCGGCGCCTCCGGATAGGCTGCGGGCAGCGGTGCTTCGGGCGCTGCAGGGGCGACCGGATAGGCGAAGTCTGCCAGCGGCGCTGCTTCCACGACGGCGACTTCGTCCGAAGTCGGCATGGCCGACACTTCCGCAAAGCAAACCGAGGCGGTGAGCGGCACGGCGAGGAAGGCGCCGGCCAGCGTTGCGCGGCCGGCAATACGGCGGCGCGGCGAAATATCGGACATGTTCAAACTCCTCAAACGATGGATGATCGACTTGTCCCCCAGAACTGGACACGCCATCGGCGCGGCGAGCGCCGGTCGCGGCGTCCCCTGCGGATGGCGAGCGAAATCGGCAATGATGCCGGCATAGGTAGCGCGTTCTTCACGCGGGCGGGCGGCCACGACACGCGCGTCGCAGGCAGCTTCCTGGTCGCGGCGCAGCGCGCTCCAGCCCAGCCAGCCAAGCGGATTGAACCAGTGGATCGCGAACAGCGGCTGGACGGCCATGTTGACGATCAGGTCCCCGCCGCGATGATGGGCGAGCTCGTGCGCAATCGCGAGGTCGCGCGAAATCCGGTCGCGGCTGGCCATGAAGCCTGCTGGCAAGGCGATGACGCGGTCGAGCACACCGAATGCCATCGGCCCCGAAATGGCAGGCGTTTCGATCAGGCGCACGCTGCCGACATCGCCCACCGGGCGCGCATCGTCGAGCAAATCGCGGCGCAGTTCGAAATAGAGATAGAAACGGCGCGTCAGCATGACCGCAGCACCGACCAGCCAGATTGCCACCAGCGGCAGCACGAAGTCGGTGGGGTCCGCGAAGGTTTGCGGCGCAGGCGAACGAGCGGCCATATCGGCAAAGAAGGTGGCAGGCTCTACCGCGGCCTCGTCCAGGGCGAGCGGCGCGGTTTCGAACGACACCTCTTCGCGCGGGGTGAGGTTCATCCATGCCGGAAGCGTGAATGGCGGAACGAAGAGCCGCGCCAGCGGAATAAACCACAGCGCGTAGGCCGCGCCGGAGCCGAAGTGTTTGGCAACGGGACGGCGAAGCACCATCACCATCGCGATCAGGGCGCCTGTCCACACCAGCGTGTCGAACAGGAACCACTCCCAATATTCGCGAAGAAGCTCGATCATTTCCGCATCTCCTTGAGGAGCGCCTCGATCTCTTCGAGGTCGGAATCCGTGAGCGCTTCATTCTCGGCCAGATGGGCGAACAGCGGCGCGGCGCGGCCGCCGAACAGGCGGTCGACCAGCCTGCGCGATTCGCCGCCGACATAGTCGGAACGCTCGATGAGCGGGTGGTAGAGAAACTTGCGCCCCTGCGGTTCGGTACCGATAACGCGCTTTGCCACCAGGCGGCCAAGCAGCGTCTTTACCGTCGGGATCGACCAGTCGTTATCGGCACAGACCCGCTCGCACACTTCGGCAGCCGACAGCGGACTTTCGGTCCACAGGGCCTCCATGACCGCGTGTTCAGCTTCGCTGATCCGGTCACCCGGCGATTGCTTGCGCTGTCCCATAACGTACCTCTTCCCTCGGAATTCGCTGATTTCGTTTACGGCTGTAGACAGTTTGACTACGCGTGTAAACATAAAACGATTCCCGCACCCGCATCTGGCAGAAAGTATCGAGGCACGGGTTGCAACAAAGGCTCTGCACGGGACGCCCGACTATCGATGAACGGCAACAAAGCTCGGGATTGACGACGCACAATGCTGATGTAGCCTGCCTTGCATGCTGAAGATTTTCCTCCCTGCCCTCGCCTTGATTGCCGCACCGCTTGGCGCGCAGGAGGCGGAAGTCGCCCCTCCCCAGCCTGGCGAACCCGAAACCGTCCGCGTCGTCCTCGAAACGACGGCAGGCGACATTACCGTGGAGCTTGAAACCGAGCGGGCACCGATCACGGCGGGCAATTTCCTGCGCTATGTCGATGAAGACCGCTTCGACGGTACGGTCTTCTACCGCGCGATGACGCTGGACTGGGGCGACCAGCCCAACGGACTGATCCAGGGCGGCACGCAGTGGGACCCGGACAGGGTGCTGCCCGGCATCCCACATGAACCGACGACGGTAACCGGCCTCAGCCACACCAAGGGTGCGCTCTCCATGGCGATGGGCGAACCGGGAACGGCCAATGGAGACTTCTCGATCTTCCTTCAGGATTCGACCGGCATGGACGCCGATCCCAAGTCCGAAGACCCCGTATGGCAGAACGGCTATGCGGTGTTCGGCTATGTCGTCGAAGGGATGGACGTGGTCGCCGCAATCCATGCCATGCCCACCGATCCCGAAAAGGGAGAAGGCTGGATGAAAGGACAGATGCTGGCCGAGCCGGTCAAGCTCATAGAGGCGCGCCGCCTCGCCTCTCCGAGCGAGGACTAACAGACCTCGGCGGTGTTTTCCGGAATTGGTCCCGGCGGTACGCGCGCCGGGCTGGCGTGGAAGGGGTCGGATTTGAGCCGGTGCCGCATACCGTATGCCGCGCCCAATGCGGCGAACAGCTTCGGATCATATGCCGCAAGATCGGGGTGATCGAGGATGCGCAGCCCGTCTACGACGACCAAACGGTTCGAATTGAACCAGATCTGCGTGCCTTCGGCCCAGTATTCCTGGATGGTCGTGGTCGCGTATTCGTTCAGCCAGAGATCGTTGGCGAGCGCATGGGCATAGGCAGCCTCGATTTCGGCAAATAGCGCGGGATCGACCGCTTCGATCGCAAACAGGACATTGTGCGCCATCTCGTGGACGAAAATGGTTTCGCCGAAATAGCGTGACGTCGGCAGGCCGAGGACGTCCTCTTCCGATCCGACCGTGCGCTCGCCGCCAATCCCTCTTGCGCGCTCGTCCCAATATTCGCGATCGGACTTGGCACCGATGCGCACGTCGTAATGCTTGAGTTCGCAGCGCGTCAGGCGCGGATCGTCACGAGCAGGCTTCGTCCAATGCGCCTTGTCGGGCAGGTCGAGCAATGCTTCGTCTTCGGCGATAATCGCGACGCGATAGTCGTTCGCCGCCAGCCATGTCGCGAAGTCAGGTCGGTGCGCCAGCATCCCGCGTGCCATGTCACGCGCGGAAAGGAGCGCCTCGTCGGATACCCGGGCCGACGACAGGATCGGAATGCCCGAGGCGTCGACGTGCTTTGCATAAAAGGGTTCGGCGCCAATCGACGAAGGCGGTGCGGCGGGCGTCACCGCACAGGCCGCGAGTGCGAGAATCAATGCAGGCGACAAGTAACCCTTCACAGCAACCTCGCCCTTTGGTCGGGCGTAAGCAATGCACAGGCTTCGGTCTTGCCGAACCAGCGATAGCGGTTGCGCGCAACGAAGCGGTATATTGCGTCGCGAAGGGGCCGCGGGACGATGCGAAAAACCCCGGCAAGCCGCCACAGGCCGCCCAAGCGGCGCGCCAACTGAAAGTATCCCTCGCTCATTTCATATGCCTGCCCATCCGCCAGGAACAGGTAGCTGTCATCCATCCTTAACCCGTAATGCCGGTAAAGCGCGCTGCCCAGTTCGCCTTGCGCGCTGGTGAGCGCGATCCTTTCCTTCCGGTCATGCTGCATGATGAACCGCGCTCCGCCCGAACAGAGGACGCAGACATTATCGAAAACGAATAGTGGACGGCTGTCGTCGAAGTCGGGGACCTGCGGATCGTCGCGATAGCTGTATGGTGGATGCGTCATTCGTCGATACACTCGATATCGAGGCCCGCGAAAGCCGCGCGGTATTCATCCAGGGAAATCACGTCGAGACATGGCCGCGCTCCGGGTGCCAGTTGCTCTCCACGAGCAAGCTTGCGGGCAATCAGGATCGGCGGGATGACCGGGATGTTCGGCCCGTGGCCACTGCGGGCGATGATCCAGTGTCGCCGGATGACCGGAGCGCCTCTAGCGTCCACCCCCTCGATCACCATGTGGAAACCGCTGCGCCCCCGGCTGAGGACATTGAAAGGCTTCGACAGGCTGACCAACAGGTCGGCAAAGCGCGACAGGTTCGGGATCAACCGCACCCTCCGCAGCGCGCCCATCACCCACAGCCCGAAATGTAGGGGTGCGATTTCGTGTCCGGCAAGGAAGCGATGGTCCTGCAATCCCGGGTATCGCGATTGGAAGAGTTCGAGGTCCGGAACATCGCCGGTAGCAAACCAGCGGCGCCCGAGATCGGGATAGTCGACTGGGATAGCGCCGCGCCATCCGATCTCTTCCTGCATCCGGCCAGCCTGAAGGCGCGTGAACCGCTCTCCGACATAGGACAGCACCGCAGCCACCGTCCCCGCGCCGCGATTGGCTTGTTCTGCGCCGCTGATCCCGTATTCGACACGGCGCAGTTCCGTCATGTCTTCAAGCGCCGCGTCGCAATAGGCAGCCGTCAGCGCCGGGACCGAGCTGGCGCCGGAGAGGACCGTGACGCCCTTTTCCCGCGCGACTGAATCCAGCTCTCCGATGCCGCACACGAATGCGCGCGCATCCGCGATGTCGCAATAATGGGCGCCGACCGCGATCGCCGCCTTCGCTACGCCGTACCCCTGGCCTTGATACGGGCCGACCATGTTGATAACGAGGTCCGGCGCAATCTCGCCAAGCATGACGGCAGGAGGATCCGCGATATCGACACGGGCCGCGTGCGCCGGATTGGCAGCCTGCAAGCCAGCTGCGAACTTCTGTGCCTTTGCCAGGTTACGTCCGCAGATGACGAGTTCGATCGCTCTGTCCGCAGCCAGCTGGCGTGCGACGTAGCCACCGAAATTGCCGTAGCCTCCGATGATGGCGACACGAAACGGCATGACCTGCTTGCCGCGGGTTTAGTAGACCCGCTTTTTCGGCTCGATGTAGTCGACGTCGTCGGTCAGCGTGTACTCGTGGACCGGACGATAATCGATCTTCACGCCGCCGCCATTGCCGCCCCAACCGTCGAACCAGGCGATGGTGTGCTTCATCCAGTTCTTGTCGTCACGCTCAGGGAAGTCCTCGTGCGCGTGGGCACCGCGGCTTTCCTTGCGGTTTTCGGCCGAAGCGATGGTCACATTGGCCTGCGCCATGAGGTTGTCGAGTTCGAGCGTTTCGATGAGGTCGCTGTTCCAGATCATCGAGCGGTCGTGGACCTTCACGTCCTCCATCCGTTTGTTAACGTCGCGGAGCAGCTCGACGCCTTCGGAAAGCAGCTTGCTGTCGCGGAACACGGCAGCGTGCTTCTGCATGCTCTTCTGCATGTCGGAACGCAGGACAGCGGTCGGGATGCTGCCGTCGGCATGACGGAAGTGGTCGAGGCGCGTCAGCGCGAGGTCGGCGCTGTCCTTGGGAAGTTCGTCATGGCTGACGCCGGGCTTGACGATTTCCTTCAGGCGATGGCCGGTCGCGCGGCCGAAGACCACGAGATCGATCAGCGAGTTCGAGCCGAGGCGGTTCGCGCCGTGGACCGACACACAGGCCGCTTCGCCGACGGCGAATAGGCCGGGGACGATCTTTTCCGGATCGCTCGGATCGCCCGCCATCACTTCGCCGTGATAGTTACAGGGGATGCCGCCCATGTTGTAATGGACCGTCGGCGTGACCGGCAGAGGCTGCTTGGTCAGGTCGACACCGGCAAAGATCTTGCCGCTTTCGGTGATGCCCGGCAGGCGCTCGCCCAAAACCTTGGGATCGATGTGATCGAGGTGCAGGTAGATGTGGTCGCCATCGGGGCCGACACCGCGTCCCTCGCGCATTTCCAGCGCCATCGAACGCGACACGACGTCGCGCGATGCAAGGTCCTTGGCGGAAGGCGCATAGCGTTCCATGAACCGCTCGCCTTCGGAATTGGTCAGGTAACCGCCCTCGCCGCGCGCACCTTCGGTGATGAGCACGCCAGCACCGTAGATGCCGGTCGGGTGGAACTGCACGAATTCCATGTCCTGCAGCGGGAGGCCGGCGCGCAGCACCATGCCGCCACCGTCGCCGGTGCAGGTATGGGCCGAGGTCGCGGTGTAATAGCAGCGGCCATAACCGCCCGTCGCCAGCACGACCGCGTGGCTGCGGAAACGGTGGATCGTCCCATCGTCGAGGCACATGGCGATGACGCCGCGGCAAACCTTGCCGTTCGGACCGTCTTCCATGATCAGGTCGAGCGCGAAATATTCGATGAAGAAGTCCGCGTCGTACTTCAGGCTCTGCTGGTAGAGCGCGTGCAGCATGGCGTGACCCGTACGGTCGGCCGCGGCGCAGGTGCGCTGCACGGGCGGGCCTTCGCCCATGTTCTGCATGTGGCCGCCGAAGGGGCGCTGGTAGATCGTGCCGTCGTCATTGCGGCTGAAGGGCACACCGGCGTGCTCCAGCTCGTAGACCGCCTGCGGGGCTTCGCGGACCATGTATTCGATCGCATCCTGGTCGCCGAGCCAGTCGGAGCCCTTCACCGTATCGTACATGTGCCACGACCAGTGGTCGGGCGTGTTGTTGCCGAGCGAAGCGGCGATGCCGCCCTGCGCTGCAACGGTGTGCGAACGGGTCGGGAAAACCTTGGTGATGCAGGCCGTGCGCAGGCCGCTTTCCGCGCTGCCCATCGTGGCGCGCAGGCCCGAGCCACCGGCGCCGACGACGACGGTGTCATAGGTGTGGTCGATGATTGGGTAACTGCGACCGCCGATTTCGAAAGTTTCGGTGCGGGCCATCAGGCGGCTCCTCCGAGGGCAAGGCGCGCGATCGATACGAGACCGAAGGCTGCGCCGCCGATTGTTGCAAGGTTGAGAAGGGTGAGCACGCCGAACTTGGTGCCGGCGTCGTGAACGTAATCCTCGATCAGGACCTGGAGGCCGAGGCGCGCGTGCCAGAACACGCTGACAATCAGCAGCGCGAGTGCGGTGGCGGGCAGCGTCTGCGATGCCCAGCCGGTCATGGAGGCGTAATCGTAGGACGGCAGCATCGCCAGGCTGACCACGAGGAACAGCATGAGCACGAGGTTGCCGATGGCGGTGAAGCGCTGCACCAGCCAGTGATGCGCGCCTTCATGCGACGGGCCGAGCCCGCGCACGCGTCCGATGGAAGTTCCGTTACCCATTGCGCGGCCTCACTTAAGCAGGATCACGGCCCAGAAAAGGGCGGTGAGAATAATTGCGATGACGGGCGACAGGATCGACCACGTCTTGTTGGTGTCGAGTTCGTAACCGGCACCGATGTCCAGCACGAAGTGGCGCAGCCCGCTCATCATGTGGGTGAAGAATGCCCAGGTCAGACCGACCAGAACGATCATGCCGACGGGCGAACCCATGATGCCTGCGAAGGTCGAATAGGCCGCTTCGCCAGCGGCCATCGAACCGAGCCACCACAGCAGCACGCCGAGACCGACCAGCGCCAGTCCGTCACCGGTGATGCGGTGCAGGATGGATACCGCCATATGCGGTCCCCATTTCCAGATCTGCAGGTGTGGTGAAAGCGGGCGGTTGGCCATGCATCTATTCCATATCGCTGAATTCGTGCCGCCTCCTTAGCGAACTGCCGGTGCAAGGCAAGGCGTGCGGCCTCGACAAAAGGCGCAAATTTTCGAATAGCGTGATGCATGACATGCATCCTTCTCACCGGCTCCTCTCGCGGGATAGGCGCCGCTTCCCGTACGGCACTCGAAGCGCGCGGCGCGAAAGTGATTGGGCAATCGACCTCGGGCGAAGGCTTCGGCACCCTCGCGGCGGACTTTCGCGACCCCGACGCGCCGGAGGCCTTGTGGCAGGCCGCTCTCACGCAGGCAGGCGGCGAAATCGACGTTCTCGTCAACAATGCGGGCCTGTTCGATCCCAATCCGATCGAGAAACCGGACGGTGACTGGCTGGAGGCATGGGAAGAAACCATGCGCATCAACCTGACTGCCTCCGCCCAGTTGAGCAGGCTGGCGGTCCGCCATTGGCAGGAGCGCGGGGCCACGGGCCGGATCGTCCATGTCGCCAGCCGGGCAGGCCACCGCGGCGATTCGCCGGCGCACTGGCACTATGCGGCCAGCAAGGGCGGGATGCTGGCGATGCACAAGACCATCGCGCGCCAATATGCCGCAGAAGGTATCCTGAGCTTCGCGATCACGCCCGGCTTCACCGACACCGCCATGGCGGGCGATTACCTGGACAGCCGGGGCGGCGCGGGCCTGTTGGCCGACATTCCGCTTGGCCGCGTGGCGGAACCGGAGGAGATCGCCCGGATCGTCGAATTCCTCTCGCTGGATGCCCCGCCATCGCTTACCGGTGCAACACTCGACGCCAATGGAGCAAGCTATGTCCGTTAAAGCGCTGGTCGCGGCCCTGCCCTTGCTCATCGCTGCGTGTGCGGCGGTTCCTGCACCGCAAGTTGAGGATGCAGACACGCCCCCCTCGCCCGCGCCAACGGCAAAGCCGGTGAACGCCCACGAAATGCAGATGGCGTTTCTCGACGCGTGCGAGCCGTGGGACGAGTGGGACAAGCCCGCTCCACCGTTCCAGTTGATGGGCAACAGCTGGTATGTCGGCACTTGCGGCATCTCGGCGGTCCTGATTACCGGCGATGAAGGACATATCCTGATCGACAGCGGCGTGCCCGAAGCCGCCCCGCTGGTCCTCGCGAACATCGCCTCGCTCGGCTTCGATGCGAAGGATGTGCGCTATCTCCTGATGAGCCACGAGCATTTCGACCATGTCGGAGCGCATGCTGCCATCAAGGAAGCGACAGGTGCGCAAGTCGTGGCGTCGGCAAGAGCCAAGCCCGTGCTCGAAACGGGGAAAGTCGCCGCCGACGATCCGCAGGCCGCGTCCGGCCATCCCGACATGGTCCCGGTAAAGGTCGACCGCGTGGTCGGCGATGGAGAAATGCTCGATCTCGGCAACCTACGTGTTACGGCGCATGAAACCCCCGGCCATTCGCCCGGGGCGCTCAGCTGGACATGGTGGTCGTGTTCGCTCCCCGGCGAGCCGCCCGTGTGCAACCGCTTCGCCTATATCGACAGCCTGTCCGCGGTTTCCGCAGACGATTTCCGCTTCACCGATCACCCGGAAATGGTCCGCGCATTCCGGACCAGCATCGATAAGGCACGCATGCTCCAGTGTGAGTTTCTGGTGACGCCGCACCCTTCGGCCGGGTCCATGCTCGACCTGATGAGCGGCGAATACGGGCTCTACCTGCACAAGGGATGCGGCTTTTATGCAGAGCGGCTGAGCAAGCGCCTCGATGAACGCCTTGCCAAGGAAGCTGCCGAGTGAGCGCCTGGAAACTCTCGGCAGAAGCGTCGAAACCGGTGGTGCAGGCCGCCCTGCTCCAGCATGACGAGGCCTGGGACTTCCCCGAAGAATTGGTCGTGTCCGGTCGCGAAATCGCAGAAGACAAGCCGGACGACTGGATTCTGGAGGTCTGGCTCGAACGCAAGCCGACTGCGGCGGACAAGAAAGCCGTAGCTGGCCTGTTCGAAGGCAAAGCACCGAAACTCGATGCGGAAAAATTGCCCGATCAGGACTGGGTAACTTTGAGCCAGCAGGGCGTCGATCCGATCCGCGCAGGCCGTTTTCACGTGCGCACACCGGAACATGATCCCGACCCCTCCATGGTGGATTTCATCATCCCCGCCAGCCAGGCATTCGGCACCGGCCAGCACGAGACGACCGCCGCCTGCCTTGCCATGCTCGACCTGATGAAGCGCGAGGGCGTCACGGTTCGCAACCACGCCGACATCGGCACCGGCACCGGACTGCTCGCCTTCGCGGCAATGCATTTGTGGCCCCATGCGCTGGCGACGGCTTCGGACATCGATGCCGTCTGTGCCGGCGTGGTGGAGGACAATGCAGCCCTCAACAATGTCGCGATGGGTAACAGGTCCGGCCAGCTGACGATGATCATTGCGCCCGGCATGGATCACGCTTTGCTGCAGGCACGCGCGCCCTACGACCTGTTGATCGCCAATATCCTTGCCGGCCCGCTGGTCGAGCTCGCGCCCGACTTTGCATCTTCGATTACGCCGGGTGGAAGCCTCCTTCTGGCAGGACTGCTGCAAACCCAAGAAGCCGAGGTCCGGCGCGCCTATCAGGCAAAGGGCCTGCGGTTGGCGCGGCGCGTCACAAATGGCGACTGGTCCATTCTCTGGCTACGCAAGAGCCGCATCCGGTGACCGGTCGGCGCGCCTTCAAGCTGACGGCAGCATTACTCGCCCTGCCCCTGCTTGTCGTCGCGCTTTTCCTCGCCTCGGCGTGGATCGGCAGTTCCGTGCCGCGCAATTCGGACTGGGCCGAAGCCGATGACGGGATTGTCATCATGGTAGAGACCAATGGCATTCACACCGGAATTGTCATGCCCGTCGTCACCGATGTGAAGGACTGGCGGCAGACTTTCCCCTCGGCAGGAATGACCCGGTCGGACGGGCGGATGCCGACCCATGTCGCAATCGGGTGGGGCGAGAAGGAGGTTTTCCTCAACACCCCGACCTGGGGCGACCTGAAGGCCAGCACTGCGCTGCGCATTGTCTTTCAGGGCGGCGACGGTCTGATGCGGGTCGGTCATTATGCCTGGCCGCAGCCTTCCGAATATCATCGACCGCTTGTGCTGAGGCCCGAGGAATACCGCGTATTGGTAGCCGAAGTGGAGGCTGCCCTACCCCATGTGCCGCGTGGCGAAGAACGGTTCAGCCACGACAGTTTCGAACACGGCGCGCGCAATTACGATGCGCTTGGTCGCTATACGCTGGCCAATGCCTGCAACCAGTGGGTCGGTGACACGCTGGCGAAGGCCGGGGTGAAGATGGGTCACTGGACGCCGCTGGCCGGAGGGGTGATGAAATGGATCCCCTCGCCCGTACCAAACTAAGTAGTCTCGCTCGCCATCATGGCTTCATGATACTCGACTACCGAGCGCGTCACCGATTGCATCATCTCGAAGCGCGCCGCGTAGGAAGTGCGGGTCCGCGCAATCATCACGGCCAGCGAATATTGCGTGCCATCGGGCGCAGTCAGCACACCCACGTCGTTGTAACCGGAATGGTCGCCATCGAAGACCTGGCCGGTGCCGGTCTTGTGCGCAATCGACCAGCCCGAGGGCACCCCGCCCTTGAGCCGCCGCGGACCGCTCTTCGTATTTTCCAGTGTCGACAGGATGAATTCGGTAGACCGCGATGACAGCAATTCGCCCCGCGCCAGGCGCGCCAATGCCTGCGCCATCCCGGAAGCGCTTGCCCCGTCTATGGGATCGTCGAGATAATCCTCGAAGGCCTCGCGCCTCCTGTCGTCCGGCACGCGGTCGCGCGCTTCGTAGAAATTACGCCCGATGGAATAGCTGGGTCGCCAGTCGAGCCCTGCGATCGCGCTCTGCTTGCTGCGCTCGTCGGTACCGAATTGCACGCCCTCGATTCCCTTGCGGCGCATGAAGGCCTCGACCGCCTGCGTGCCGCCGACACGGCGCAAGAGCCGGTCGTTGGCGGTGTTGTCGCTCTGCGTGAGGGCCCGCTCCATGAGGTCGCGGTAATCGGTGCGGAACACGCCGCGCGTGCGCACGATGTCGCGGATCGGCTGGTAGAAAACGGTCAGGTCCCCGCGCCGGATCGCGACCGGTTCGGACAAGTCCAGAGCGCCCTCATCCACCAGGTCGAGCGCGGTCAGCGAGACCCACAGCTTGCTGACGCTTTGCTGGGGGAACGGCCTGTCGCCATTGTACGCCATGGTCGCGCCGCTTGTGACTTCGACGGCAGCGATGCCGACTTCGCCCGCAAAGCCCTCGCCGATTTGCTGCAGCCTCGCCTCGAGCATCTCTTGCCGGGCGTCCAGTTCCGGTTCCTCCTTGACCACTTCTTCGGGCATGACCCGCTCTGTGAATTCCGCAGCGCTTTCTGCCGGACCCTGCACGCAGGTACCGAGCAGGAAGAACGCGGAGACGATCAGGAGCGTGAGGGTTACAAGCGGTCGGGTCACGGTAATGCCAACAAAGGCGCGCGCATAAGTTTCCGGAAAGTCGGGATTATTCGGCGGCAGCCACGATGGCCGCCCACCCGGCCTCGTCGATCACCTCGATGCCGAGATCGGCGGCCTTCTTGAGCTTGCTGCCAGCACCCGGCCCCGCCACGAGCAGGTCGGTCTTGGCGCTGACAGAGCCGCTGGCCTTGGCGCCAAGCCGTTCCGCCTGCGCCTTGGCCTCGTCGCGGCTCATCGTTTCCAGCTTGCCTGTGAATACGACGGTCTTTCCCGCAACCGGACTGTCGCGGGTCTCGATCTCGTACCGCGGCGGCGAAACTTCGTCCAGGATATCGTCCCACACCGCACGGTTGTGCTCTTCATGGAAGAAGTCTCCGAGCGCCTCGACGACAGCGCTGCCGATCCCGTCAATCGAGGTCAGGGAATTGGCGGCCTCTTCGTCACCCGCCCTCGCCTTCTCAGCCGCATCGCGAAGGGCAGGCAGTTCGTGAAAATTCTTCAACAGGTCCCGCGCAGTGACCGCGCCGACATGCCGGATACCCAGCCCGAACAGCAGCCGTGCCGCATCGGGTTCGCGCCGCGCCTCGATACTGGCGAGGAGGTTGTCGACCGACTTCTCTTTCCAGCCTTCCAGCGCGAGGATGTCCTCGCGACGGTCCTTGAGCCGGAAGATATCCGCCGGGCTTTCCAGCCAGCCGAGCGCGAAGAACTGGTCGATGGTCTTTTCGCCCAGCCCATCGATGTCGAGCGCACCGCGGCTGACGAAATGCTTGAGCCTTTCGGTGCGCTGGGCGGGGCAAATCAGACCGCCCGTGCAGCGCACATCGACCTCGCCTTCCTCGGCCACGGCTTCGCTACCGCACTCAGGACAGTGGTCCGGGAAAACGAAAGGTTCGCGCTCGGCATCACGCGTCAGGTTCTCGACCACTTGCGGGATGACGTCGCCTGCGCGCTGGACGACGATGCGGTCGCCGGGACGCACGCCTAGCCGCTCGATCTCGTCGCGGTTGTGCAGCGTGACGTTGGTCACGGTAACGCCGCCCACGAGCACAGGGGCGAGCCTGCCGACGGGTGTCAGCTTGCCCGTGCGCCCGACCTGGATATCGATCGCCTCCAGCGTCGTTTCCGCGCGCTCTGCAGGGAACTTGTGCGCCAGCGCCCAGCGCGGAGCCTTGGCGACAAAGCCGAGCCGCTGCTGGTAGTCGAGCCGGTCGACCTTGTAGACGACGCCGTCGATTTCATACGGCAGGTCGGGCCGCGCCTTGCCGATGGCGGCATAGTGGGCCAGCAGGCCGTCCAGGCTTTCGACACGGGTGAACAGCGGCGAGATGGGAAAGCCCCATTCGCGCAAGGCTTCGACCACCTCGGACTGCGTAACGCCCGGCACCTTTGATGCTGCACCCCAGCCATGCGCCCAGAAGCGCAAGGGACGCTGTGCGGTGACGTTTGCATCCTTCTGACGCAGCGATCCCGCCGCAGCATTTCGCGGGTTGGCAAAGAGCTTTCCGCCTGCCTCTTGCTGCGCAGCATTGAGCGTAGCAAAAGCCTGTTTTTCCATGTATACTTCGCCGCGCACCTCGAAAACTTCGGGAGCATTGCTGCGCAGCATTTTCGGGATATCCGCAATATGCTGCACATTAGCAGTGACGTCTTCACCGACCTGTCCGTCACCGCGCGTGGCCGCGACTGTCAGGGCACCGTTTTCGTAACGGAGCGAACAGGACAAGCCATCGATCTTGTCCTCGGCAGTGAAGGCGAGCGGCGCATCGTCGTCGAGCGAAAGGAAGCGCCGCACGCGCGCCACCCACTCGCCGATCTCTTCGTCGGAAAAGCCGTTGTCGAGGCTCATCATGCGAACCTCGTGCGTCACCTTCGACAAGGGCGATGCGGCGATTGCGTGGCCGACTTTACGCGAAGGGGAATCCTCGCGGACCAAATGCGGGAATGCTTCTTCCAGCGCGGCATTGCGGCGCACCAGCGCATCATATTCCGGATCGGTGATCTCGGGAGAATCCTCGGCATGATACAGCCGGTCGTGATGTGCGATCTGTTTCGCGAGGCGCATAAGCTCGTTGGCAGCGTCAGCCTCGCTCATGTCCACAGGTACGGTTTGCTCGATTCCCATATCCTGCGCTATGCCCCAGCACAGGCACGGGGAAAAGTGCTGCAAGGTCGCATCACCGATTTGGGGGAAATGGGATGATCGACCGCCTTCTCAAAGCAGGAATTACCGCCAGCGTCGCCTTGATGGCGCTGCTCTATGTCGCGCACAATATCGCGAACCTTCCGCAGGCTTACGATTTCTTCGTCTACACGACGAGCCATGCGGACCAGGAAGCCTATCCCGTCACATTGCTCCCGGTCCCGCCGTCGTTTCTCATCGTCATAGGCATCATCCTGGTCTTTTCGCTGGAACTGATCGCGGGCCTTGGCGGCCTTTACGGTGCCTGGAAGCTCTTCACGCTCCGCAAGGCTTCGAGCGCAGAGTTCCAGGCAGGCAAGACATGGACGAAGATCGCCATGGGTGCAGCGGTGCTGAATTGGTGGGGACTGTTTCAGGGCGTGGCCGTGGCGGGATACCAGCTCTGGCAGATGCCGCTCGGGCAAGGGCCCTTCGACGGGTCGTGGGTCTATGGCGGGATGGCCATGATGACGCTGATCTATGTCAGCATGCCGGAAGAGCAACCTGCGTAGGCGGGCAAGCCGATAGTCAGAGTCATGAGATCCACGATATTCCCGAGGTGGTGAGCGACCATCCACCGGGTATCGGCTTCATGACGTAGCCCTGCCCTTCGCCGCCCACGTTGCCGAATATGCGGGCCCCTTCGGCAACACAGCGGCTGCGCCCGTCGCAATCGAGCCGCGCTTCCAAGAAGACCGCGGGACTGTCATCGGCACGCAGCCTCACACCCCCGTCCTGCCAGCGGCATGCACCGGCGCGATAGACGTGCTCGAATCTGATCGAGAGGCGCGAGAACAGGGCGTCGTCCACTTCGCGCAGGCAAACCGGGCGATCGTGAAAGGCTTCTCCTTCGCGTAATCCTGCGATCATGTGGGCAAACAAGGCCTCTCGCGGATCGTCGATACCGAGAATTTCGATCGCATCGCTCCCGCTGTCAGCTGGATGATTTCTCACGCTATCGAGGAAGTCTGGTGCAGGTGGCGGCGGCGGAGGCGGTGGCGGACGGAAGTTTTCGTCTTGCACATAAACGCGCTCTACCAATTCGACGCTATGGAGCTGCACGGCAGGCCCCGTTGCGCAGCTTTCGGGCACCTCCTGACTGGCAAAGTCGGAGATCGGCTGAGCAGGTGGCAAGGAGCCACGGCCGCCGCGGATCCTGTCGCCCACCGCTATGCGCAAGCCATCCGGCAATTCGACGGCCGCGCTGCGTTCCGCGTCGCGGACGATTTGCGTGCCTTCGGGCCAGAGGATCACAGCCTCTTCCGGAGCGCCGGACAGGTAGAAACATGGTCCGCGCTGGACCACTGTACCCGCCTGGATCGCCTCCAGCGCACCGATGTTGGTGTAGGTTAGCAGTGCCGGCATTACCTCGCCTGGCTGATCCGCCGGTAATTTCCCTTCGGGCACTTCAGGTGTCCGCCCGTCTCTTTCCCCGGAACAGGCCGTCAGCGCGACAGCTAAAAGCGGCGCGCAGAGGAGAGACAGCGCCGGATTATGCCGCCCTTGCCGATGTGCGCCATTTTCCATTTCGCTCAGGATATCACCCCATTGCCGGTGCGTTCGACGGTCCAACTGCCGTCGACGCGACGAATGCGGTATTCCCATGCCTGCGCGCCAAGATTTGCCGTGATCCACCCGCCCCATGCCGTGCATTCGTCCTTCGTCGGGCAGACCGTCCGGCGCACCGAATAGATCACCGCCCGTTCGCCCGTGATGGCATCCACGACAAGCGCATCATCCTTCCACACGCAGCGGTCGAACGGGGCAAGCTCGGGATAGTGCTGGATCAGCGCGACTTCGACCTCGTCCGGCAATGCCTGTGAGGTCTGGTTTCCCTGCACGATCGTCGCACAGGTCGTGGCATAGCGTTCGGGATTGGCGAATTGCTCGTCCAGCAGGGTTTTCAGCACTGCCATCTGCGGTGTGTCCGGCAGTTCTACACGGGGTTCGGGTATCGGTTGGGGAGCGGGGTCGGCGGCGGTAAGGACAATGTCGAGTTCCTCACGCTCTATACGCCATTCGCCATCCGCGAAGGTCATCCGGAAGTAGCTCCAGCCGTGCTGGCCGTTCGCATAATAGCCTGCCCATGCAAGACAGACTGTCGGCGTGTCGCACACCAGATCGTGCACGTCGAAGATAGCGGCTGGCTGTCCGGTGTCACCTGCCACGATATCCAAGCCGTCCCGCTCGCAGCGAGATAAAGGCGAGAGAGCAGGAAAGCGCACGATCAGCTTGACTTCGACTTCCGGATCCAGCGGACGGGCGCGCGACGCCTCGTTATATAGATCGACCCTTTCAGCTGCCGCGCATACGACGGGATAAGGGCGCTTCGATTGCGCGAAATAATTCGCCAACCGGTATTCCAGCAGCGCGAGGCGAGGCGTCTGGATGTTCTCGTAATAACCGGTCGCGAACGCGCCTTTCTGCGGTTCATAGCGCGGCAAATAGGTCGTACAGCCCGCAAGGGCGGTAAGCGCCAACGTCGCACAAAGGGTTCGTATCCAAGGCATTACGGCGAATAACGCCCGAAATGCCGACCAGTGCCCCGGTCAGGCCTTTTCCAGCAGCCTGTCGGCCTGCGCGCGCGCTTCCGGCGTGACTTCCGCGCCCGAGAGCATGCGGGCGATCTCTTCCTGCCGCCCCGCTTCGTCGAGTCTGGTCACACTTGTCTTGGTGACCGTGCCTTCGGAGCTCTTGGCGATCATGTAATGCATGCCGCCGCGTGCCGCGACCTGCGGGGAATGGGTGACGGCTAGCAGTTGTCCGTCGCTTGCCAAACGGGCGAGACGTTCGCCGATTGCGCTTGCCACCGCGCCGCCCACGCCGCGGTCGATCTCGTCAAAAATCACGGTTGCCGCCCCGCCCTGCTCGGCCAGCGCGACCTTGAGCGAAAGGATGAAGCGCGACAGTTCGCCGCCGCTGGCGATCTTGTTGAGCGGTGCGAAATCGGCGCCCGGATTGGTGGCGATGAGGAATTCGACGCTGTCCATCCCGTGCGGACCCCAGCGCTCTTCCGGGAGCGCGGCGACAGCCGTCTTGAAGCGCGCGGCATCCAGCTTGAGCGGAGCGAGTTCGCGCGCCACCGCCTCGTCGAGGCGCATGGCCGCGGCGACCCGGTTGGCATGCAGCGCCTCTGCCTCTGCCGTGTAGCGCGCGCCAGCGGTCTTGGCCGCCTGCTCCAGCGCGTCCAGCTCGGCCTCGCCCCCTTCGATCGAGTCGAGCTGGCTGCGCATCTCGCGCATCTTCTCGGGTAGTTCGTCCACCTCGCAGCGATGCTTGCGGGCGATTGCACGCAGGTCGAACAGGCGCGTTTCAGCAGCGTCGAGCGCTTGCGGATCGTGTTCGAGCGCTTCGGCCGCAGCCTGCAGCTTGTCCTCCGCCTCGCCTGCCTCGATCACAGCGCGGTCGAGGGCGGCAAGCGCTTCGGCTAGCAGCGGGTGTTCGGGCGCTATGCGGTCGAGGCGGCGTGCCGCAACCCGCATCGATGCGAGCGGCGAGTCCGAGCCTTCCCACAGGTGGCGCAATTCCTCGAGATCGCCTGACAGCTTCTCGCCCTTCTGCATCGCGGCGCGCGTTTCGGCGAGACGCGCTTCCTCGCCCGCCTGCGGTTCGAGCGCGGTCAGTTCGGACAGGTGGGCCAGCAGCAGATCCTGGTCGAGTTTCGCCTGTTCCAGATTGCCGCGCGCCTCGGCGAGCTTGTCTTCGGCATCGCGCCAGGTCGCCCAGGCCTGCTCGACCTTGGCGGTATCGCCCCCGGCGAAGCGATCCAGCAGGGCACGGTGACCGCGCGGGTTAACGAGGCCGCGGTCGTCGTGCTGGCCATGCAGCTCGACGAGGTGGCCCGCCATCTCGCGCAGCAGGCCGACGCTGACCGGCTGGTCGTTGACGAAGGCCTTGCTCTTGCCGTCGGCTTTCAGCTGGCGACGGATGATGAGCGGTTCGCCCTCCTCGATCTCGATATCGGCATCGTCGAGCAATTCGGCGAGCGGATCGGGCAGAGCAGCGAATTCGAAGCTGGCACTAACGCTCGCCTTGTCCTCGCCGCCGCGCACAAGGCCGCTGTCGGCACGGTTGCCGAGCACGAGGCCGAGCGAATCCAGGAGGATCGACTTACCCGCCCCGGTCTCGCCCGTAAGCACGCCGAGCCCGCGCCCGAAATCGAGGTCGAGCGCTTCGATCAGTACGATATTGCGGATGGCCAGCCGGGTGAGCATCAGGAGACCTCCTAGCCCACCAGAAGCCTCGCGTCATCCACCCTTTGTTCCGTTAGCAACAGCTTCATCCGCGGCCTGCTCACCCAGAGGCAGGGCGCGCCTGAGGAGGAGATATCCGGCCAGCGCCGCAATGGTCGACCCGGACAGCACGCCGATCTTCACCGCGTCGATCTGCTCCGGCGAAGCGAAGGCAAGATTGCCGATAAACAGGCTCATGGTGAAACCGATCGCAGCCAGCAGGCTCATCGCGTGGACCTGCGCCCAATTCACTTCCTCCGGCAGTTTTGCCAGCCCCAGCTTCACGGCTGCAAATGCGAAGCCGAAAATGCCGATCTGCTTGCCGATCAGGAGGCCGAGAGCGATGCCGAGCGGAAGGGGTTCGAGCAGCGCGGAGGGCGACAGGCCGAACAGGGTCACACCCGCATTGGCGAAGCCGAAGATCGGGATCACCAGGAATGCCACCCAGGGGTGCAGCGCATGCTCCATCGTCTCGAGCGGACCGTGATCGCTCTTCGCATCGAGCGGGACGGTCATCGCCGCAGCGACACCGGCGAGCGTGGCATGGACGCCAGACTTGAGCACGAATGCCCACATCAGGATCGCGAGCAGGATATAGGGAATGGTCGACTGGACCTTCGCCCGGCCGATCGCCAGCATCACCACGAAGACGATCGCGGCAAGGCCGAGCATGCCGGTGTCGAGCTCACCCGAATAGAACAGCGCGATGATCGCGATCGCGCCGATGTCGTCGATCACGGCGATGGCCAGCAGCAGCGCCTTGAGTGCAACGGGGACACGCGAGCCAAGTAGCGAGAGAATACCGAGCGCGAATGCGATGTCGGTCGCAGCGGGAATGGCCCAGCCGTTGATGCTCTCGGGCGAGTTCGCATTGAGCGACAGGAAAATCACTGCCGGGATCGCCATGCCACCGATCGCGGCAATCAGCGGGAGCGAGGCCTTGTCCCAGCTGGACAACTGGCCTTCGAAAATCTCGCGCTTCACCTCCAGGCCGACGAGGAAAAAGAACACGGCCATCAGGCCGTCGTTGATCCACAGCAACAGGGGCTTGTCGATGACGAAGCCGCCGATACCGAACACCACGGGCGTCGCCAGCCCATCCTGATAGGCTGAAAGCAGCGGAGAATTGGCTACCGCAAGGGCGAGCAGCGCGGCAAAGATCAGGACGATGCCGCCGGCTGATTCCTTCTGCAGGAAGTCTCGCAACATGGGGGCGATAGCTTTGACCATGGGTAACTCCGGAATTCTTTAAACGAGTGGGCAGCCGCCGCCTGCGCATGGGGATGGCTGCGCGGCGACGGCCCCCTTAGCTGCCGTCAGGCAGGCCTGGCACGCTTGGCCATGCGGTGGAGCGCGTCTTTCGCGCGCAATTTCATTTTCTTGAGGCGGGAGATTTCCAGCCAGTCGGGCGTCCGCTTGCGCAATTCGAGGCGCAGGCGCTCGTCGATCCGCTGGTGGATCTGGGTCAGTCTGTAAGTACGGGCCGTCATCGTAGTCTCCGAAATCGAGGCTTATGTCGATCGGACACCCGATGGCGCTGTCAGGCTGGGAGGGGGGAGGGGAAAGGCCTGCCAGCGCGCATCGGTTGTCCGATGCGGTCCGACATCACGTGCACTTTCTCGCGCACGCCAGAGGGGCCCGGTCCGCAGTAATTAAATGCGAACGGATCGATCTGGTTTCAAGGATTCCGCAGATTTTTTCCGTCTCGCCGATAACCGCCCGATATCAGGCAAGAAAAAAGGCGCCGCGTTGCCGTGGCGCCTTTTTCGATGGAGGTGTGCCCTGCCCTAGCTGGCGCTGACGCCTGCGGCGTGGTCCTGGACCAGTTCATAAGCCTTTTCATACCATTCGTTGCCCGGATAGTTGGCGCCGAGAACGGCCGCGTATTTTACCGCTTCACTGGGGATGCCGAGCGCGAGGCTGGATTCGGTCAGGCGGTAAAGCGCTTCGGGAGCGTGGCTGGTCGTTTCGAAATTTTCGACCACGTTCTGGAAACGGATCTGCGATGCAATCCACTTGCCCGAACGCTGGTAATACCGGCCGATCTCCATTTCCTTGCCGGCAAGGTGATCGCGCACAAGGTCGACCTTGAGGCGCGCGTCTGCAGCATATTCGGTCTGCGGGAAACGGCGGTCGACTTCGCGCAGCGCGGTCAGCGCCTGTTCGGTCACCTTCTGGTCGCGCTGGATATCGCTGATCTGCTCGTAATAGCTGAGCCCGATCAGGTAATAGGCGTAAGGCGCATCCTTGTTACCCGGGTGGATCGACAGGAAGCGCTGCGCTGTGGTGATCGTCTTGTTGTAATCCTGCGCGACGTAATAGCTGAATGCGCTCATCAGCTGGGCGCGGCGGGCCCACGGCGAATAGGGATGCTGACGCTCCACTTCGTCGAACAGCGCGGCGGCCAGCTTGGGTTGGTTGCGATCGAGCCGTTCCTTCGCCTCGGCGTAGAGCGTTTCGACGTCACGCGCGATGTAAGCGGTGTCTTCCGCCCCGCCCCCGCCGCGGCTTGCGCAACCGGCAGTGACAAGGGTGGCACCGACGAGGGCACCGAGGGCGAGCTTGCGAGCGAAACGCGAATGGGTCGTCATGGTGGCGAGCCTATAGCCAGACCCCCGCTGAACGCCAAGTGAAGTTCGCGCCTAACCCACCGGATAAATCGGTGAGCCGTCCAATGCACAGGGGATCAGCCCTCGCTGAGCGCGGCAGGCGCGTCCCACAAGAGGTGCCGCGTATCCAGGGCGACCAGATTATTGCTCCGGATGATTTCGCCCTTCGTGCGATAGCCCAACAGCTGTTCGGCATCGGTATCGGGGTTGTTGATCATGACGCGCAATTCTTCCGAGGTGAAGTCGGAAAGGCCGCGTGCCCGTTCGATCCCCTTGTTATCGTAGATGTGCAGCACGTCCCCGCGGGTGAAATCACCATCGGCGGAAATGACATCGGAACGGCGGATCGCTCTGTCGCCATTCGCAATATTCGCCGCGACGGATTCGCTAACCACGATGCTGCCGGCCATCTGCAGGCGGTTCGCGATCCAGCTGTCCCAGCCCGAAAGCGGCTCGGGATTGGGAATGACCTTGGTGGCGCGGCCTGTTCCGTCGAGCACGCGTGACAGCGGACGATCGACTTCGCCCTGGGCAATCCAGGTGGTGACACCGGCTTCCTGCGCCATGTTGGCGGCCTGCAGCTTGGTGGCCATGCCACCGGTGCCCAGTGTGGACTTGCCCTTCGTCGCATCCATGTACTCGTTCACATCGTGGACTTCAGCCACGAACTGCGCGTCGGGATCGTCGGGGTTGCGGTCGTATAGACCATCGACGCCGGTCAGGATGATGAAATCGGTCGCACCGACCATCTGCGCGACCTTAGCCGCGAGCCGATCGTTGTCGCCGACGCGGATTTCCTCCGTCGTGATCGTGTCGTTTTCGTTGACGATCGGCATGATCCCGGATTCCAGCAGGCGGTGAACCGTATTGCGCGTATTGAGGAAGCGGCGGTGATCCTCAAAATCGCCCAGCGTCAGAAGAACCTGTGCGATCTCGAAGCCGAATTCGTGACCGACCTGCTTGTACGCATTCAGGAGGAGCGGCATGCCGCAAGCGGCAGCGGCCTGTTTATCGGAAACGCCAGCGCTTTCGGGCGTTTCACCAATGATACGCAGGCCAAGCGCGACAGACCCGGAGGAACACACGATTACATTCCACCCTTCGGACCGCAGATGGGTAATATCCTCCATCATCCGCTGGAGGAAACCATAGCGTGGGGTCAGAAGTTCTTGGTTTGCGAGCAGCGCGGAGCCGATCTTTACAACGATGGTTTTGGGTTTGGTCATAATCAAAAAGTTATTCAGCCTTGAAATTTTCGGAAACCTATATAGATAGTAATGGTGCAGTGCACAATAGGAATTTGAACATTTTCCCGGGCGACAAGTTATGACCCTAATTCGGGTTTCGTATTTTGTATTACTGGGAAACTATTTGTAGTCCCTTGAAGAATTTAATACTTGCAGAGGCGCGATAGCAGCGCGGAAACGGTGAGCGAACATTACAAATACAGTCCTGATAGTCGGATGCGGAAAGATGGGATCCGCTTTATTGGAACAATGGTCCAAGGGCCCGGAGACCATCACGGTCGTTGATCCCGGACAAGAAAGCGTGCCGGGCGGCGCCAGGCTGGTTTCCGATCGTGCTGCATTGGACAATGAACGCTTCGATTGCATTATCGTTGCCGTCAAACCGCAGATGATCGACGACATCATGCCGGACTATGTCGAACACCTCGCACCGGATGGCTACGTCATCTCGATTGCGGCCGGCTATTCTTCCGCGCGCCTTTCCGCGACGATGGGCGATGCGCCCGTCATTCGCGTGATGCCCAACCTGCCCGCCGCCATCGGCCGCGGAGTGAGCGGCATTTTCGCCTCCCCCACAGCCAGCGGAGCACATCTCGCCCATGCGCAGGAATTCATGGCCCGCGCGGGAACGACCGTCACCGTGGACACCGAAGAACAGCTCGACCGGGTTACTGCCGTTGCAGGCTCGGGACCGGGATATGTGTTCGAAATCGCCCGCGCCTATGTCGAGGTCGCCATGGAACACGGCTTTACCGAAGAACAGGCCCGCGACATGGTGCTCGGCACCATGGGCGGTGCGATCGACATGGCCGCAGAACCGGGCGCGCTGTCGCTCGAAGAGCTTCGCAACAGCGTGACCAGCAAGGGCGGGACCACGGCCGCCGGCCTCAATGCGCTCAATGGCGATGGCGGCCTAACCGAACGCCTGCGTGCGACCTTGCAGGCTTGCTACGACCGGGCGGTCGAGCTGCGCTGAACGCGTTGCCTCCCGCCTGCCACAATAATTTGATAGAAGAGACATCATGACCGACCAGACACTCGACCCGCAAATCCATATCCACGATCTCGGCCAGCGCGCCCGCAAGGCAGCGCGCGGCCTGGTTACCGCCAGCACCGAGGCGAAGAACACCGCCCTGCGCGAAGCCGCCAGGGCGCTGCGCGATGCGACGCCGGACCTGCTCGATGCGAACGGCAAGGACGTCGCCAGCGTGGAAGGCAAGAAGCCGGAAAGCTTCATCGACCGCCTGCGCCTGACCGAAGACCGCATCGAAGGCATGGCCAAGGCGCTGGAAGAAATCGCCGAACTGCCCGACCCCGTCGGTCGCAAGCTCGCGACCTTCGAACGCCCCAACGGCCTCAGCATCGAGCGCGTTGCCGTACCGATCGGCGTGATCGGCATGATCTACGAAAGCCGCCCGAACGTTGGCGCGGACGCCTCTGCCCTGTGCCTCAAGAGCGGCAATGCCATCATCCTGCGCGGCGGTAGCGAAAGCCGTCATTCGACCCGCGTCATCGTGGAAGCGATGCAGAAGGGCCTCGAAGCGGCAGGCCTGCCAAAGGATGCCGTCCAGACCGTCCAGACGACCGACCGCGCTGCGGTTGCCGCGCTGCTCAAGGCCGATGAATTCGTCGACCTCGTCATCCCGCGCGGAGGCCGCGGTCTCGTCGAACTGGTCCGCGACCAGGCGAGCGTGCCCACCCTCCTCCACCTCGACGGCAACTGCCACTCCTATGTCCATGCCGCGGCAGACGTCGACAAGGCCGTGAAGGTCATCCGCAACGCCAAGCTGCGCCGCACCGGCATCTGCGGGGCGACGGAAAGCATCGTGATCGACCGCGCCATCGCCGACCAGGTCGTGCCGAAAATCGCCGACGCCATGGCGGCAGACTGCGAATTGCGCGGCGACGCGGAAGCGGTTGCCATCGACGACCGGCTCAAGCCCGCAAGCGAGGAAGACTGGAGCACCGAATATCTCGATCCGATCGCCAGCGTGAAGATCGTGGACGGCCTCGAGGAAGGCATCGCCTGGGTCGAGGACCACTCCAGCCACCACACCGACGCCATCCTGACCGAAGACGCGGATGCTGCCCGCCAGTTCCTCACCTCGGTCGACAGCGCGGTGGTCATGCACAACGCCTCCACCCAGTTCTCCGACGGCGGGGAATTCGGCATGGGCGCAGAGATCGGCATCGCCACCGGCAAGATGCACGCCCGCGGCCCCGTCGGCCTCGAGCAGTTGTGCAGCTTTAAATACCTCGTCCACGGCGACGGCCAGACGCGGCCGTAAGCTGTGGGCCTGAGGGCCCGGCACAAACCATTTTCCTACTGCGAAGGGTCGGGGCATTCCCCGGCCCTTTTCGCATGGGAGAGCCGCCGTGTCCGACACCAAACCTGCTACCCACCTGCCCGACTTCACCCCCGTCCCGCGCCAGAGGGACCGCAGCAACGGATGGAAACCGCATGTCCAGCGCGCCTTCATCGAGGCGCTGGCCGATACCGGCAGCGTCGCCTCCGCCTGCCGCGCGGTGAACCGGTCCACCCACGGCGCCTACAGCCTGCGCCGCCAGCCCGGAGCCGAGGAATTCGCCGCCGCATGGGAGGCCGCGCTCGATTTCGGCATGAAGCGGATCGAGGACGTCGCCATGGACCGCGCGCTCAACGGCGTGGAGGTGCCCGTATACTCATACGGCCAGCTCGTCGGCACGCGCATTTCCTATAGCGACTGCCTGCTCATGTTCATGCTGAGAAACCGCGCGCCCGAGCGGTTTGGCGAGGGCCGCGCCAAGGCGATGAACGCGATCGGCAAGATGGATCTGAAACGCAAGAAGAAGGAGTGGCGAGCCGAATGGGAGGCCGAGCAGGCCCGCGTTACTCCTGCACAGGTGCGCGCCAGTATCGAGCGCAAGGTGCAGGACACGCTGGCCCAGATGGAGCGCAACCACAGCCCCCGCGCCTGGGCCGCATGGCAGGAATACAAGCGCATCAGGGCAGAGGACGCAGCGAACGGCTACCGCGCCCAGGATGACCCGGACCACCCCCACTACGCGAAGCGCACCGCCCCCGACGACCCCGCCGCACGCCGTGCCGAGGACTCCATTCCCCTACCCCCGCCCCACTGGCAAAAGCGCCCCCCGGAGCCGCAGCAGGAGGAAACCCCTCGCACGCGGACGCTCAAGGATGATGGGTGGGATTAGAGTTGGATTAGGCCTCTTCGTCCTCATCGAACCCGAGCCAATGACGCCGAACCAGTTCAAAAGGCTCACCGTTCGAGGGTTCGCCAGTCATTATCCCAATACCGAAGTTCTCGCTGTCGTCAGGATAGGTGCCCATCACATGCTCGAGGAAGTATCGATAGCGTCGACGATGTTCTTCATTCATCACCCACACCCATTCTTCTTCATCGCCGGAAATTTGCGAAACAGCGTCGGTCATCTCGCGATGGTAGTCATACATCTCGTTCTGGCCGCTCATTCTTCTGATCCCTTGCTTACCCGATTAACTCTGGAACCCATGAAACTCGCGATGCCAAGACAGAAACTTGGGATGCGGTCGGTAGGACTCAATCTCCGGCGCCTTGAGCTTGCCGGTAGGGTTGATGATCGCCTCAACCCCCTCGCGGTCATTGACCTTCCTGTGCACGATAATCTCAAGGTCGTCCCTGAAGCCGATCAGCCCACGGTCGAACATCCAATGTGCGGTCCCCGATAGCGCGAGACCATTGCGCACGCTGTCAGGGCCGCCATGCTCGACCGGGCGGATATGCGCGGCCTGCGCTTCCAAGCGACCGCCGCCATTGACCAGCTTCCAGCCTGTCACAGCGCAGCGGCCATCATAGGCGTGCATCACGGCGCGGCGGAAGGCGCGGTCGCGAAAGGGCTTGGAAACGAGCGACTGCACAATAGGCCGCTCGATCTCGAACGGAGTCTGATGCTCGCGGACACGGTTGTCTTCGACTACTTCGTCATCGCTGCGAGGCAGGAAGTCTTCATCAGGCAGGCCGAGCGAAATGATGCGTGCGAAGTCGGAATGCGAAAGCGGGCGGACGGCAGCTTGAGCGCGGCCAGATACTTTGCCTTCCTCATTGAGAACACCGCGCTCGACCTGCTCGCCATTCACGATATGCGGAACGGTCGGCTCGAAAGGCAGATAGCTACCTTTCTCGATAATCGCACGATAGCGGTCAGGCTCTGCCGGGTCAGGAATGATTTCCTCGACCTTCGCCACGGCGAAGAAGCCCTTGGAGTTCGGAATCTTGACCGGCTCGCGATAGACAATCCAGTCGCCGACCATCTGCTTCGCGCGGCTGAGATAGCTTTTCGGAAACTGGTAATGAACCTCAGGAATGTCGTCGTAGATCGACCCATCCTTGTGCATGAAAACGCCGAAAGTCATTTCGATTCCCTCTTCTCGACGTAATGCCTACATATCCAGGTAAGACGACCACTCTTCTAGCGCGCTCGATCGGGCTTCAAACAGAGCAGTCAATACGCCCGCGCGAACTGCAGGCCACATCGTGCCGTCAAGCCGACCGAAACTAATCTCGCCAAATTCAAGCGTCGCATTTTTCCAAGCAACGTGATTGCGAAGCAGGGCAGCGTTTTGTTGTCGGTCACTAAGATCACGGCATCTCATCATGGCTTCTGCAAGCCTTTTCCGCGCAGCGAAAAGTGAATCGGACGCTGAGAAATTCATCTTAAGTTGCGTATAAGGTTCATTAATCAAAATGGTCTGCCAAAGAACTCCATCTGTTGCATCGATCCATTTTTGAATTGCATCGAGTGCCGTCAGCGCAGCGTCCGCGCTAATCTCATATCCGACTGCAGCCTCATGGGCGAGGATGTGTCGCTTTTGAAATATGTCTGACAGCGCCGATAGCACTTCATCGACGTTCTCAAGAATAGGAGGATTGCCTCTTGGGTTTTTTCTGACCGAGGGATGCACAGCGTTCGCGAGTAGGTCTTTGAAACTCGCTCCGAAAATGTGGTCCAACCAATTCATTAGATCGTTTACCGAATTCGCAGGAGCTGCGTGCGCAATTAACTCAGCCGCGCTCAACTGCTCATCGCCAATGTGTCTCAGCGTGTCTCCGAGAAAGTACTTTTCTCCCAGCATCTCTGCGCCTCTTAGCCGAAACTCGGCTTCCTTCTCCATTACATCTGCGAGAAAACCACGGTGATATGTTTGAAGTGCCGCGACACCACCTACAATTGCGTGGCGGCACAGTTCGTTCTCATCGGGGAACTTGAAAAGCGAAGCTCGAAGAGACGTTATCCGTCGCTGCGCATCCCACTTATCGCTTTCCCTAATATCGCTCGACCGGCGTAGTCTTTGGTCTGCGATTTCTCGCTTTATTCTTTCCAGACTGCGCCCACTGGAACTACGTGCCATCAAAATTCCTCACTGCCTTGAAATCGAAATATAACTACATTTTGCGGACACAGTCGGTAATTTATCCAATGAATTACACCATTCAATCTCTCTCAATAACCACCGCTAGATGTGGAACCAGGTTAGGAATCATCACGGAATGGCAAATGGTACATGTAAGCTAACGGGCGACAAGGGACCTTTCGTCAAGTCGCACATTATCCCGAAGGCTTTGACATATGGAGCAAACAATCAATTCCCCTTCGCTCAAGCTGGTCGGGATATCGCACCAATTAAGCGCTGGGACAGTTGGTACGATAAGCGGATGGTTACGCAAGCTGGCGAAACGATACTCGAGGCATACGACGATTGGGCAATTCGTGAACTGCGCTCCAGTAAGTTAGTTTGGAGTGGTTGGGGGAAAAGCAAAACGCTGCCGGCGGAAGTAATGAAAATTCCCGATTCTGATGGTTGGGGCGTCAGGAAGATCAAGGGAATCGATGGTCGTCGATTGAGGTTATTTTTCCTCAGCCTTCTTTGGCGAGCAGCGGTGAGTGAGATGGTCGAGTTCAAAAAGGTGAGGCTGCACGCGTCAGATGTCCGTCGCCTTCGCAAAATGGTGTGCGACGGCGACCCAAACCCTTCTGGAAGATTTCCAATAGTGCTCGTTCAACTTTCGACGGTTGGTCCGATCCACAACCTTGCCCCATTAGAGCAGCGGAAGCCGAAACATCCTTGGTTAAACAATGGACCAAGCTATCCAATCTTTCGGTTCTATTTCGACGGGCTTATTGCACACATCCACAAGGAAATTAGTGAAAAAGAAGTCAAAGGCCTCGGATCGATGATTGTTGGTCGTCAGGAAGACCTTACTGTCTCAACAGTGCCATTCGAAACATCTTGGCAACGGGAAAACCTGAGCGAGCTGATCCGTGAAGCAGAGACCCGTTGGCCTGAAAAATTAGCCAAAATTCCCGGCTTCAGCCCAAAATAATTTGAACGGGTTCCGACCCGCCATCGGGCAAATAATCACCTTATCAATAAAAGCTAAATTCTCTGCAGTTTCTTCCCGAAAGTAGCTCGCTACTCCTCCCCCATCCTCAGCGCAGCTATAAACGCCTCCTGCGGGATGCTCACGTTCCCGTACTCGCGCATCCTAGCCTTGCCCTTTTTCTGTTTTTCCAACAGCTTTTTCTTGCGGCTGATGTCGCCGCCGTAGCATTTGGCGGTGACGTCCTTGCGGAGCGCAGCGATGGTTTCGCGGGCGATGATCTTGCCGCCGATCGCGGCCTGGATCGGGATCTTGAACAGGTGGCGCGGGATGAGATCTTTTAGCCGTTCGCACATGCCGCGGCCGCGCTCTTCCGCAACGGAGCGGTGAACGATCAGCGATAGCGCGTCGACCGGCTCGTTATTGACGAGGATGTTCATCTTCACGAGGTCGCCTTCGCGCAGGCCGATCTGTTCGTAATCGAAGCTGGCATAGCCGCGGCTGATCGATTTCAGGCGGTCGTAGAAGTCGAACACCACTTCGTTCAGCGGCAGCTCGTAGCTCACCTGTGCGCGGCCGCCGACATATGTGAGGTCGGTCTGGATGCCGCGGCGGTCCTGGCACAGCTTGAGGATGGCGCCGAGATATTCGTCGGGCGTGTAGATCACCGCCTTGATCCACGGTTCCTCCACCGCGTCGATCCGGTTCACGTCCGGCCAGTCGGCGGGGTTGTGGATGTCGACGACGGCGGCGTCCTCGTTCTTCGTATGGGCGAGGTGCACGCGGTAAACCACGGACGGGGCCGTGGTGATGAGGTCGAGGTCGTATTCACGGCTAAGGCGTTCCTGGATGATCTCCAGGTGCAGCAGGCCGAGGAAGCCGGCGCGGAAGCCGAAGCCGAGCGCGGCGGAGCTTTCCATCTCGTAGCTGAAGCTGGCGTCGTTGAGGCGCAGCTTGCCGATGCTTTCGCGCAGTTTCTCGAACTCGGCAGCGTCGACCGGGAAGAGGCCGCAGAAGACCACGGGCTGCACTTCCTTATAGCCGGCCAGCGCCTTGTCCGCCCCGCCCTTCACAGTGGTGATGGTGTCACCGACGCGGGCCTGTTCGACTTCCTTGATCTGCGCGGTGATGAAGCCGATCTCGCCGGGGCCGAGTTCGGGCAGGTCGGTGCGCTTGGGGGTGAAGCAGCCGACGCGGTCGATCAGGTGCTGGGTGCCGCCCTGCATGAACTTGACGTTGAGGCCCTTCTTGATGACCCCGTCCATGACGCGCACGAGGATGACGACGCCGAGGTAGGGGTCGTACCAGCTATCGACCAGCATGGCCTTCAATGGCGCGTCGCGGTCGCCCGAGGGCGCGGGGATGCGGGCGACGAGGGCTTCCAACGTGTCCTCGATGCCGATGCCGGACTTGGCGGAGGTGAGGACGGCGTCGGATGCGTCTAGGCCGATGACTTCCTCGATTTCCGCGCGGACCTTGTCGGGCTCGGCGGCGGGGAGGTCGATCTTGTTGATGACGGGGACGATTTCGTGATCGTGCTCGATCGACTGGTAGACGTTGGCGAGGGTCTGGGCCTCGACGCCTTGCGCCGCGTCCACGACCAGCAGGGCGCCTTCGCACGCAGCGAGGCTGCGGGAGACCTCGTAGGCGAAGTCGACGTGGCCGGGCGTGTCCATGAGGTTGAGCTCATAGGTCTCGCCATCCTTGGCGGTGTAGTTGAGGCGCACGGTCTGCGCCTTGATGGTGATGCCGCGCTCCTTTTCGATGTCCATATTATCAAGGACTTGCTCGGACATCTCGCGATCGGTCAGCCCGCCGCAATGCTGGATCAACCGGTCGGCCAGCGTGGACTTACCATGGTCGATATGCGCGATAATCGAAAAGTTACGGATCTTGGAAAGGTCAGTCATTGCGACCGCCCTTTAGCCGCGCTTTGAATGCGTGTCAGCCGCAATTGCGCGAATAGTGTTCGAGCTAGCCTTTGCTCGCTCCCGATGCGTTTTCGGAAAGTTTGAACTTGGGATAGCTCGTCGGCGCAGACGATTGAGCGGCCATCGCATACTTGCCGGCAGGCAGTGCTTCGAGCGGAGCCCCGGCGGCCGCCAGTTCGTATGGACTGACACGGTTCCGCGTGCACAAGCCACCTGCCCCGTCGTCGACCAGTTCCTGTTCGAATTCGAGCCCCTGCGTATCGCCCATGGTCCGGCGAACCGTACAGACGGCAAGTTGTCCGCCGCCGAAATCCAGCACGAACATGGTGCCAACAGGCACATCCTCGAGCCCTTCGATCATCGCACCCGAGCGCGACAGATTGCGCAAGGTCACATCGTAGTAGTGATCTTCGTGGATCACACCGATCTTGCGGTAGACCGTCCTGCGATTGGCGCGCTGGTTGCCCTGGTCGGTCGGTTCAAGGACCCAGACGCCCTTATCTATCTCTTCGAGAACCTGGCTGTGGCTGACGGCATCGGAATAGACGAAGCCCTGGACTTGCCCGACACCCAGGTGCTTCAGTTCCTGCATCAATTTGAGCGCATGGACGCCCGAAGCGGCAGTTTCCATGCCAAGCGCATTTGCGAGCGCAACCACCGCACGAACCAGTTCCATGTCGCCAAGGTCGTTGCCCAACATGGGTTCGAAGAAGTTCGCTCCGATTTTCAACGTATTGAAGGGTGCGCGGCGCAGGTAGGCCAGCGAGGAACGCCCAGTCCCGTACTGATCAAGCGTCAGCCGCACCCCGAGTTTGAAGAGGTGGCCGAGCGTCGCATCAACCTTCGACGCATCGCCCAGCAAGACGCTCTCATTGAGCTCAAGCTCCAACCGCGCCGGGTCGAGATCAGTCTCTTCGAGGATCTTTTCGACCAGCTCGGCAAATCCGTTGGCTTCGAACTGGACAGGCGAGATATTCATGGAAAGTCGCAAGTTGCCCGGCCACTGGACCGCATCCTCACACGCACGACGCAGCGCCCATTCGCCAATCGGCACGATGAGACGACTGCCCTCGGCAATAGGGAGGAACGTTTCGGGAGCCACCCGACCGCGATCTTCATCTTCCCAAGTGTACTTGGCTTCCAACCCGATAACCGTATTGGAGCCGAGGTCGACAACCGGCTGGTATTCGAGGGCGAAATCACCTGCCTCGATCGCCGCAGCAAGATCGTCTTCCATGCGCTTGCGCAGATTGGCCTCGTGCTCGAGGTCCGCGCCGTAAAAGCGAAACTGACCGCGGCCGCCATTCTTCGACGCGTACAGCGCGAGGTCGGCGGCACGTGACAGTTCGTCGCGTTCAAGGCCGTCGTAGGGCGCGATCGCCACGCCTACGGAGCAGCCGATCGTGCAGCGCCCTTCTTCGACCGAATATGGCTGCGAGAGCATCTGGATGATCTTCTTGGCGATTTCGCCCAGTTCGCCGCGATCGTCCATGTCGGGGATCAGGACCTGGAACTCGTCACCGCCAAGTCGACCTATCTCGCCGCGGCCGCCAACGGCGCTGCGCAATCTGTCTGCGACCTGCTGGAGAAGCTGGTCGCCAGCGGCGTGCCCGAGGGTGTCGTTGACCTGCTTGAATCGATCCAGATCGAGCATCATCAAAGCGGCGGTACGTTCGGCCGCGCAGAATGTCTTGAGCGTGGAATCGATGCGCTGCTCCATCCGGTGCCGGTTGGCGAGCCCGGTGAGGGAGTCGAATTTAGCGAGCCGGTTCGCTTCGGCCTCAGCACGGAAGTCTTCGGTGATGTCGACGACACTGCCGCGGAAGCCGGCAAATTCCGTATTCTCGTCGTAGAGCGCCCTGCCCGACAGGCATAGCACGGCGTCATTGTCGCTTGCTTGTGCCTGCGCCGAAAGGTTTGAAAAGGATTTGCGGGTGTTGAGCTTGAGCCCAAGCGAGCGGCCATCCGTTTCGCCTTCGACCGGGATCAGGACCTGCTGGAGCGGCGTGCCGATCAGTTCTTCGGGCAAGGCACCCAGTCGCTCCGCAATAGCAGGCGACAGATAGGCGATATTCCCGTTGCGATCAGTCGACCAGAAACCCAGCGCTCCACTGCTCTCGATTTCGTCGATGATTCGAAGCTTGTCCTCCGCAGCGATCCCCTGGCGGACCGCAGACGCAGGTGCTTCGCCACGAGACGAGAACAGGTTGGAAAAGGGCATGGCCCCCATGGCGGGTAGACCTCTACTACATTGAACTTGCAGGTTCGGGTCTAGGCGGGAATGGTTATTTTTACCCTAACGCCGGGCTTGTAATCGCCTTCATCCAGCTTTGCGTTTGCGGGACGAATTGCTGATATCCACCTCGAGAAACTGCTTTCGCGTGCCGTTTGCGGCGTTTTCCGCCATGAGCAGTGCGTAAGGGTCCTCCGGCAGGCTGGCCAGCGGCGCGTTGGACGCGGACGCTATCTCGTAAGGCGATACGCGATGACGCGTGCAAAGGCCGTCCGCGCCGTCACTGATCAGAGGCGTCTCGAACTCGAGACCCTGCGTGTACTCTTCGGACCTGCGAACGACTGCGACTGCAAGCTGTCCGCCACCCAGATCGAGAACGACCTGCGTATCGACCGGCACGTTGAGGAGGCCCTCGACCCTGGCACCCGTTTTCGACAGGTCACGCATGGTCACGTGATACCGGTGATCTTCGTGGATGAGCCCGACCCTGCGGAAAACGCTCTTGCGTTCGGAACGGAACCGTTCCGGGCCACGCGCCTGATACTTCAGTTCCTTGCTCTCCAGCCGTTCGAGAAGCTCTTCGTGGCTGATTGCCGGCGAGAAAATGAAGCCCTGCACGTGGCTTGCGCCGCGTTCCTTGACCAGCGTGAGCTCGTCTTTCGTTTCGACGCCCTCCGCCACCGTCTCCATTCCAAGCGATTCAGCCAGACTGACGATTGCCGACATGATCGCAGGGTTGTTGTTACCCTTCTCCGTCGCGCCCCGTACGAACGCCTGGTCGATCTTGATCTTGTCGAACGGCGCCTTCTGCAAATAGCTGAGCGAGGAATAGCCGGTCCCGAAATCGTCGAGAGCCAGTCGGACCCCAATTCGCTTCAGATCTTCGAACATTTCCTGTGTCCGGCCGGTGTCGCCGACGAAGACACTTTCCGTGATTTCGAGCTCAAGCCTGCCTGGAGGCATACGAGCCTCGCGCAGAGCTTCCTTGACCTTTTGAGGGAAATTATCCTGGGCGAACTGGATAGCCGACACATTGACGGCGACACGCAGTTCGAAAGGCCAGCCAGCTGCTTCCTTGCAGACTTGCTGCAATGCCCAATCGCCAAGCTCGTTGATCATGCCGATTTCCTCGGCGACCGGGATAAACTGCGATGGCGGGATAAAACCACGTTCCGGGTGCTCCCAGCGCATCAGCGCTTCGAGACATTTGAGATTGTGGTCCTTGGAGCTGACGATCGGCTGGTAATACATTCGCAGCTCGCCGTCTTCCATTGCACGACGCAAATCCGTCTCGATCTGGTTACGCTTCTGCGCCCCGTCGCGCATGTCGACATTGTAAAAGCGATAGCAGCCCTTGCCCTTGTTCTTCGCAGCATACAGCGCAAGGTCGGCCGCCTTGACCAGCTCGTCTGGCTCAACGCCGTCGAACGGAGAAACCGCAATGCCAACCGAAGTGCCGATGGTCACGCGGGTGTTGTTCACCTGGTATGGCTGGGAGATCATTTTGATCAGGCGATCGGCAAGCTCGCCCAGTTCGGCGCGGTCATCCATGTCCTGAAGCATGACTTGGAACTCATCGCCGCCAAGTCGCGCAATCTCGCCCTTATTGCCGACGATGCGCTCGATCCGGTTTGCAACCTGTTTGAGCAGATCATCGCCAGCCGGGTGGCCATGCGTATCGTTGACCTGCTTGAACCGATCGAGATCGAGCATCAGCAGCGCACAGCTACGCTGGGATGCGTGGAATGCCTTCAGCGTCGAAGTGAGCCGCTTGGTCATCCGGTGCCGATTGGCGAGGCCAGTGAGGGAGTCGTACTGCGCCATGCGCTCGGCGTCGATACGCGAAGCACGGCTGGCGGTTACATCCTTCGCACTTCCGCGATAGCCGATGAAGTTCTTATCCTCATCGTATTGCGGTACGCCGGTCACTTCCCAGTATTGCGGGCTTTCTTCGCTACTCGCGGCAACCTTTACGGGGTGATGCGAAATCGAGTTCCGGGCGCTGACGAGGAACTTCAAAGGGCGGCCTTCGCGAACGTGCTCTTCATCTTGATGGAAGAAGTCAGCGATTGATCGACCGATCGCTTCACCCTTGGTCAGTCCGGCCTGCGTGACGGCAGACGGAGAGAGGTAGATCAGGCGGTTTTCGGCGTCGGTCGCCCAGAACCATCCCAGCCCTGCGTTCTCGAAGCTGTCGAGCATCTGGATGCGCGAGAATGCCTCGGGCGCATTGGTTTCGCCGCCCGGATTTTCGTTGGCCGCAACCTTTGCCTTGGAGGGCTTCTTGCCCCGCTTCGAGAAAAATCCACTCATATGTAAAACCCGATTGCCCTGTTGATCCGCGCTATTTCCGCGGTTGAGGCGCTCGTTTAGCGGGAAATCGTTACCCAATGCATAACCATCAGAGGCGCTGCTTTTGCGGGTTTCGCGAGGGCGCTTGCGTCACGGCATGCGTCAAGGCATTGTCATCGACAGAACTGCGGGGGGAGAAAACCGCTCATGCGTCATATCGCAATCATCGGGTCCGGTCCGGCCGGCTATTACACGGCCGAAGCTGCAGGAAAGCAGTGGGAGGATGATGCCCGCATTGATGTTTTCGACAAGCTCCCGGTTCCTTATGGCCTCATCCGGACCGGCGTTGCGCCGGATCACCAGTCGATCAAGGGAGTTGCTCGTAGGTACGAAAAGACCGCACTGAGCGACAACGTCCGCTTCGTAGGCAATGTGACGGTCGGCGAAGACGTTTCCGTGGAAGAGTTGCAGGACCTATACGATGCCGTCGTGTTCGCCACCGGCGCCCCCGAGGACCGGTCGCTCGGGCTGGAAGGCGAGGATTCCGCGAATATCTTCGGAAGCGCTGCCTTTGTCGGCTGGTATAACGGTCACCCCGAATTTGCCTCCATCGATCCGGACCTGTCGAAGCGCCACGCGGTCGTGATCGGCATGGGCAATGTCGCTCTCGACGTGGCTCGCATCCTCTCCAAGACCGAAGCCGAGCTGGCGGGATCGGACATCGTCGAACATGCCCTCGCGATGCTGCGCGGGTCCAACCTCGAAACCATCACCATTCTCGGGCGGCGCGGACCGCACCAGATCATGATGACCCCCAAGGAATTGGGCGAGCTGATGCACCTGGACCGTGCAAGCCCTTGGGTAGACGGAGACGATCTTCCTCCCGTCGATGATGACGCGATACTCGAACCCGGCCTGCGCAAATCCGTGACGCTCCTGCGCGACTTCGCCGCGATTCCGGAAAGCATTCACGGGGAGAAGGCGATTGCCATCGAATTCGATTTCTTCGCGAACCCGGTCCGCTTCATAAGCGAAGGCGGTCGACTCACCGGAGTAGAAGTCGAACGCACCACCATCGAGAAAGGACGCGCCACCGGCACCGGCGAGACCTATGTAGTGCCGGCCGATGTGGCGGTGACATGCATCGGCTACCGTTCGTCCGCCATCGACGGTGTTCCATTCGACGAAAGGCAGGGCCGCTTCGCCAATGACGAGGGTCGCATCCTGCCGGGCCTCTATTGCGTCGGGTGGGCCAAGCGCGGCCCCACGGGCACTATCGGGACGAACCGCCCGGACGGTTACGGCGTGATCGAGAAAGTGGCAGAGGATATCGGGCAAGGCGGGCGCAAACGTGGCCGCGAAGGTTTCGATGAACTCGCGCGCGATCGCGGTCTCGACATCGTCACCTTCCGCGATTGGCAAAAGATCGAGGAAGCGGAAGCCGCCGCAGCGCGTGAAGGTGCCCCACGCGAGAAATTCGTCGATATCAAAAGCATGATTGCCGCGCGCAAATAAGCGGAACACTGGCGCGGCGCGCTGCATTGGAATAGTAGCAAGAACAAATAATAAGAGGATCCCCACGATATGGCACAGCTCGAAGACGAAGCCGCACAATCCACTAGCGCACTTGGCCCGCTTATCGGCCTGACGCGGGAGGATATCTTCGGTGCGGTTGCCGTCATGCTGCGCGAGACCGCATCCGATCCCCAAAGACTGATGAAGCATAGCCAGGAAGTCGGCCAGGACATGATCAAGATCATGACCGGCAAGAGCGAACTGGCACCCGACCCCAAGGACAAGCGTTTCCGCGATCCTGCATGGCAGTACAACCCGTTCATGCGGGCTGGCATGCAGTACTACCTGGCTGTCCAGAAGGGCGCTTCCCGCTGGCTCGAAGACCTTGAACTCGACGAACTGGAGCGCGACCGCGCCCGCTTCATCTCGAATATCATCATCGACGGGCTCGCCCCTACGAATACGCTGGTCGGCAATCCGACGGCACAGAAGATGGCTATCGACTCCGGCGGCCTTAGCCTCATCAAGGGGCTCAAGAACGCTTACGACGACATGGTCCACAACAAGGGCATGGTCAGCCAGGTCGACAAGAAGCCGTTCAAGCTGGGCGAAAATATCGCCACGTCGAAAGGCTCGGTGGTCCTGCGCACCGAAATGATGGAACTGGTGCAATACGCACCGACCACAGACGAAGTTTACGAGATCCCGCAGCTCACCATCCCGCCGCAGATCAACAAGATGTACATCAACGATCTTTCGCCGGAAAAATCGGTGGTGAAGTACCAGCTCGACAACGGCATCCAGACCTTCGTGATCAGCTGGAAGAACCCGACCAAGGAACAGGGCCACTGGGACATGGCCGACTATGTCCGCTCCTGCCGTGAAGCGATGGAAGCGGTGAGCAAGATCACCGGCTCCAAGAAGGTCAATGTCTCGGCCGGTTGTTCAGGCGGCCAGACTGCCTCGATGCTGGCCAGCAAGATGGCGTCCGACAAGGACGACCTGCTCGGTGCACTAACGCTGATGGTCTGTGTCCTGCATCCCAAGCAGAACGATATCGAAGCCGGTTCGCTGGTGTCGGAAAACGGCCTCGCTCTCGCCAAGCGTCGCGCATCCAAGAAGGGCGTGATCAAGGGCGACGATCTGGCGCGCGGCTTTGCCTGGCTGCGTCCGAACGACCTGATCTGGAACTACGTGATCAACAACTACCTTCTCGGTCAGGACCCGCCAGCCTTCGACGTCCTGTTCTGGAATGCGGACGCGACCAACCTTTCAGCTGCCCTCATGGGTGACTTTCTGACCGTCTTCGAAACGCTTGCTTTCACCAAGCAGGGCGAAGTCGAAATGGTCGACCACAAAATCGACCTTTCGAAGGTGACCAGCGACCTGTTCATCCTTGGCGGTGTGACCGACCATATCACTCCGTGGAAGGCGACGTACCGTTCGACACGCCTGTTCGGCTCGAAGGACGTAACCTACGTCCTGTCGCATTCCGGGCACATGCAGGCCATCCTCAACCCGCCGGGCAATCCGAAAGCGCGCTACTACATCCAGCAGGACGAAAAGAAAAAGCTGCCCGAAACTGCCGACGAATGGCTCAAAGGAACCGAAGAAGTTTCAGGCTCTTGGTGGCCATACTGGATGGAATGGGTGCAGAACCGCGCCGGCGAGAAGAAGAAAGCGCCTGCGAAATTGGGGAACAAAGCGTACCAGCCGCTGGACCCTGCCCCCGGTCTCTACGTTATGGAAGAGTGCTGACACCCTCGTCGGCAAGCAACAGGATACGCGCGTGACCGCATCGAAAGACGAACCCATGACCGCCACTATCGAGATGATCGAGGCAGGCGGTCGGACCTTGCGCGTCGCGCATTGGCGTCTGGACCAGCAAAGCGAGCATCCGCCGCTGCTGTTTTTCAACGGCATCGGGGCGAATATCGAAGCCGTCGCACCGCTGGCGGAAATGCTGACGGAACGCGCATTCGTCATGTTCGACATGCCGGGCACGGGTGAAAGTCCGGATCCGGTCTTGCCGTACAATCCTTTCACGATGTGCTGGACTGCCAGCCAGATCCTTGACCGCCTTGGCGTCGAGACAGTGGACGTGATGGGTGTGAGCTGGGGTGGTGCCATGGCTCAGCATTTCGCGCTCCAGCACCCCAAGCGCACGCGCAGGCTGGTACTTGCGGCAACCACCGCAGGCATGCTGATGGTACCGGGCAATCCGGCAGCGCTCACTAAGATGGCCGATCCGCGCCGCTACATCGATCCGGAGTTCATGAACGAACACTTCGCCACGCTGTATGGCGGTGTCGATCCTGATGGCGAGGCGCATCAGAAAGACAGCCACATCGGACGGCTCAAGCCGCCTTCTCCGCGTGGTTACATGTACCAGCTCCTGGCGATGCTGGGCTGGACGAGCCTGCCCGCCCTGCCCTTCCTGAGCAAGGAAGTGCTGATCATGATGGGCGACGACGACCAGATCGTACCCTTGATCAATGGCCGCATTCTGGCCTCCGCGATCCGCAATGCCCGGCTGCAAGTCATGAAGGGCGGAGGGCACCTCTTCCTTCTCACCCACGCCGATGAAAGCGTGGCAGCCTTGCGCGAGTTCCTCGACGCTCCGGAAGGCGAGGACCGTGCCGCAGCCTGATGCCCGTTTAGGCGGCTGATGGACAGCGCCGCTCCCGATCCTCTCGTCCGCCCTCTGGCGGTGCGGGAACCACGGGGGACCGGGGGCGCATTGGGTAAGACCGGGTTTGCCTGGGCCGTGTTCGAGTGGGCCCGCAACCCCTATTATATCCTGATCGTCATCTACATTTTCGCGCCGTATTTTGCGAGCGACATTATCGGGGCCGACCTGCTCGCAAGCGGAGAGCTCGATGGACTTGCCGCCGAAGATGCGCAGGCAGCGGCAAATGCACGCGGGCAAGCGACCATCGCTTCGGTCACCAAATGGGCGGGATTCATAGCCGCGCTTACAGCACCGTTCCTCGGGGCGGCTCTGGACCGGGGCGGCAGATTGAAGCCAATCCTTGCCATCTTCCTCGGCGCCATCACGATCTCCTCGGCTCTGCTGTGGTTCGCAATGCCCGGCGGACAGGGCCTGTCGGTGCCGCTAATCATGACACTGCTGGTAATCGCCTATGTCAGCTACACCTACTCCGAGGTCACACATAATGCGATGCTGAGCGTTGCGGGTGAACCGCGGCGGCTGGCGATGATATCGGGTCTCGGCCTCGGCCTCGGAAACCTCGCCGCTTCGCTCATCTTCATCGCCATCGCCCTGCTCTTCGTCCTTCCCGCACTGGTTGGCTGGCCCTTCGCCGAAGCGCAGTTCGGCGTCGACCTCACCAAATTCGAGCACGCGCGGCTGGCAGGACCGGTCTGTGCCGCATGGCTGGCCGGCTTTTCGATTCCCTTCTTCCTTAACGCAAAGGACCCAGGAACGCCCGGTGCGAGCTGGCCCAAGGCCTTTCGCGAGGGCGCCAAGAGCGTCATTCGCACGGTCCGCGAGGCAGCGCATTACCGCGAACTCATGAAATTCCTCCTCGCCCGCATGTTTTATGCCGATGGGATGGCAGCCTTGCTGGCACTCGGCGCGGTCTATGTCGCGCTGTTCCTCGAATGGAATTTTCTCGAGATGCTCTGCTACGCGATTTTTGCGAGCATTTGCGCGTTCGGGGGCGGAATCTTCGGCGGGTGGCTGGAGGAAAAGGCCGGCGTGAAGCGCGCTCTGGCGCTGGAAATCGGGGCTATGATTGTCACCGGCCTCGTCCAGCTGTCGATCACGCAGGAGAGCCTTTTCCTCGGCCTCGTTGCGAATTTCGAGGTCTGGGACGGTATCATATTCCCCACTCTTTCCGATCTCGCATACCTCGGCCTTATCAGCATCATCGCTGTCACTGCGACGGCCAGCATCTCCTCGAGCCGAACCATGCTGGTTGCACTCGCACCCGAAGGCCGGAGCGGTGAATTCTTCGGGCTATACGCGATCGCCGGTACGATCACGGTCGGGATGGGCCCTCTCCTGGTCGAGCAGTTCACCCTGTGGTCGGGCGACCAGCGCATCGGCATGCTCTCGATCAACCTGCTCTTCCTCGTCGGGGTCGCAACGCTGTTGAGCGTGCGAATGGCACGTCGTCCCGACTAGTCGCCGCTGGACTCATAGGTTGCAATGTGGAACTTTCTCATTCGAGAGAGGAGCCACACCATGCCAGCATACGACCTGATCATCCGCGGCGGGACCATCGTCGACGGGACCGGAGAAGATCGCTTTACCGGAGATGTCGCCGTAAATGACGGACTGATCGCCGCAGTCGGCGAGATATCAGGCGATGCGGCAGAGGAAATCGACGCCTCCGGCCTGCTGGTGACGCCAGGCTTCGTCGACATTCACACCCACTATGACGGACAGGCGACCTGGGACCAGGAAATGGCCCCCAGCAGCTGGCACGGCGTCACCACAGTCGTGATGGGCAATTGCGGCGTGGGTTTCGCGCCCGCCAAGCCCGACAAGCATGAATGGCTGATCGGCCTGATGGAAGGGGTCGAGGACATTCCCGGGACCGCACTCGCCGAGGGTATGAGCTGGGACTGGGAGACCTTCCCCGAATATCTCGACGCACTCGAAAAGCTGCCACGAACTGTCGATGTCGGAACCCACGTCCCGCACGGTTCTGTGCGCGCCTACGTGCTTGGCGACCGCGAACGCCCCGGTGCTGTTCCGACCGACGAGGACATCAGGAAGATGTCTGCCATCGTCGAGGAAGGTGTGCGCGCCGGTGCCTTGGGCTTCTCGACCTCGCGCACCGTCCTGCACCGCGATGTCGACGGCGAGGTCGTGCCGGGAACCACGGCTACCAAGGAAGAACTGATCGAGATCGGCCGCGCCATGGGCCGTGCGGGTCACGGCGTATTCGAGATGGCCAGCGACATGAAGCGCGACTGGGACGAGTTCGGCTGGATGGGCGCGCTGAGCCGAGAAACGGGCCTACCCTGCACCTATGCCGCGCTACAGTCGATCGCCAAAGAGATGCCGCTCGACGAGCAGATTACCTCCATGCGCGCCGAGAATGACAATGGCGCGAACATCGTCGCCCAGATCGCCTTACGCGGGAACGGCATCGTCATGGCATGGCGCGGCACGGTCCATCCTTTCCGCCTCAAGCCGAGCTGGAAAGAGATCGAGGACCTCCCGTGGGAAGAGCAGAAGGCAAAGCTGTTCGAACCCGAATTCAAGGCTAGGCTGCTTGGCGAGCAACACGATTTTTTCGAGGTCAACCAGGACATTATCGGCCTGATCATGGTCGTGTGCGGCGGCTGGAACAAGCAGTTCGAAATGGACCCCGACTTCAATTACGAACCGACCGCCGAGGAAAGCATTCTCGAACGCGCCAAGGCTGCGGGCGTCTCGGGTGACGAATATGCCTACGACCTGCTCTGCCGCGACGATGGCAAGGGCTTCATCTACCTTCCCATCCTGAATTACGCGGACGGCAACCTCGATTTCCTCCACGACCTCCAGCACGCCGACGACACGGTCAACTCGCTGTCGGACGGCGGCGCGCATTGCGGTACGATCTGCGATGCTGCCTCGCCCACTTTCATGCTCCAGCACTGGGTGCGCGACCGTTCCCGCGGGACCATCAGTCTCGAGAACGCAATCAAGCGCCAGTGCAGTGACACGGCCCGCCTCTACGGCCTCGAAGATCGCGGTGTACTCGCACCGGGCTATCTCGCGGACATCAACATCATCGACATGGAACGCCTGAAACTGGGCAAGCCCTGGCTCGCGTTCGACCTGCCCGCTGGCGGCAAGAGACTGCTGCAAAAGGCCGATGGATATGTCGCGACGATAAAGAATGGCGTCGTGACGTTCCGCGAAGGAGAGTGGACTGGCGAGACGCCGGGAGGACTGATCCGCGGGCCGCAGCGTGCCGAACTGGCGGAGGCCGCAGAATGAAAGCTATCCGCACTACTGCCACACCATCCACGCTGGACGCTCTCGAACTCGTCGATATGGACGCGCCCCCTCCCCCGTCGGTGGGCGAGATCAGCGTGGAGATCAAGGCGAGCTCGCTGAACTATCACGACTATGCGGTCGTAAAAGGAATGATACCGACCGAGCAGGGACGCATTCCCATGTCGGACGGTGCCGGAGTGGTCACTGCAGTGGGCGAAGGCGTGACCGAGTTCGCTGTCGGCGATCATGTCGTCAGCACATTCTTTCCCGACTGGCTCAACGGGCGGCCGCCACAATCCGCTTTCACGCGCGTTCCCGGTGACGGGATCGACGGATATGCGCGAGAACGCATCACCGCGCCGACCCACTGGTTCACCCGCGCCCCTGCCGGTTTCAGTCACGCGGAAGCGGCCACGCTGACTTGCGCCGGGCTGACGGCATGGCGCGCTCTATTCGTCGATTACGCGGTGAAGCCGGGCGATACCGTGCTCGTCCAGGGCACCGGCGGCGTTTCGATCTTCGCCTTGCAGTTCGCCAAGGCTGCGGGCGCCACCGTCATCGCCACCAGTTCCTCCGACGAAAAGCTGGAACGGGTAAAATCGATGGGTGCGGACCACCTCATCAATTACAAGGAAGTCGAGGCTTGGGGTCCGAAAGCCCTGGAACTGACCGGCGGCCGCGGCGTAGATTGCGTCGTCGAGATCGGCGGCGCAGGCACTCTGGACCAATCGATGCTGGCCACCAGGGTCGGGGGCCATGTTGCCCTGATCGGAGTGCTCGCCGGTTTCGCCGGTCCCGTCCAGACCGCCCTTTTATTCTCCAAAAACCTGAAGGTGCAGGGCCTGACCGTGGGTAGCCGTGCGATGCAGCAGGACATGATCGCCGCGATCGAGGCCAACGGCATCAAGCCCGTTATCAGCGACACATTCGCCCTGGCCGAACTGGCAGACGCTTTCCGTCACCAGGAAAGCGGCGGACACTTCGGCAAGATCGCTATCGAGATCTAAGGCTCGATCACGATCCCCTTCGCGGGATCGACCTTGCCACTCACCATTTCCACGAAGATGTCGCGGGCTGCGGCAAGCCCGGAATGGCGTTCGATCTCGATGGAATCGCCTGCGTCTTCCAGGAAGCCGCGCCAGCTTTCGGCGACCATCGCGCCTGCCTTTTCCGGGCCATGCTCCTTGAAGAGCGACACTGCATGGTCCGGGGCGAAGAAGAGCGTGGGCGTCGGCCCGGGCAGATCCGCCGCGCCGCCCATGCCCGCTCCTCGTTCCTCGATATGGGTCGCGCCAACGAGGCAGGAATATTTGAGTGCATCCCCGAAGTGCTTGTGCAGATCGCCTAGCAGTCCGGCATTCCCGGCAAAGTCCACCGTAACGCTGGGCTCGGCGGCGATCTGCCCGACAGCATCGTAGGGCAGGACTTCATCGTAGAGGCCGCTTGCTTTCACAAACTCCACATTGCCTGCCGACGTCAGGCCGATGCGCCTGATCTCGGGCGAACGCCGCTTGGTCACGCTGGCTAGGCCCATAGCCGTCTTCGAGCTTGCGCTGGTGAGGATCACTTGCCCTGCGCCGAACCAGTCCTGCGTGCGCATGAAGTATTCGATGAGGAAGCCCGTCTTGAAGAGCGGTCCGAAGATCATGCGCTCACCCTCGCGCGCGGGATCATGCTCCGGGTCTGCGGCAAGTCGGGAATACTGGTTGTAGATCGGGCTCATGGGCTGGCGATGCTCGGCCATGTCAACGAAGCCCGAAGGCGATACCTTGCCCGGGATTACATCCAGATGGGTCGCCATGGGGAGATAGCCGTAGACCCGCTCCCCTTCAGCGAACTCCGGGTGTCTGCTTTCGATCACGCGCGCGTGGCCCCACATCGGGACGATGCCCATGCCATCGGGCGCGGGAAAGAAATTCCAGTAGCCGAACCCGTCGCCGACCACCGCATAGGTGATGTTGTTTGCCGTGACAGAGAAGCTCTCGATGGCGAGGCGCACACCGCCGGCGGCCAGCGGACCAGCGTCGACCTCCACCAGATCGGCGTTGGTCAGTTGCGATTTTTCGACGTGAACCTGCTGCATGGCGCATCTCCCTCTTTGAGAGAGACGCTAGCCAAGCAAGAACCCGAATGCGAGCGTTAAACCCGCATCGGCATCAGGACGTATAGCGCCGGGCTGTCATCATCCTTGCGGATCAGCGTCGGCGCACCGGCATCGGCCAGATGGATCTCGACGGTGTCGCTGTCGATCTGGCCAAGGATGTCCTTGAGATACCCGGCGTTGAAACCGATCTCGAAGCCATCGGCACCGTATTCGGCCGAAAGTTCTTCGGTTGCGGTGCCATTGTCGGGCGAAGTGACGGTCAGTGTCACCTTGTCCTTGTCGAGCCCCATCTTCACCGCACGGGTCTTCTCCGTCGCGATCGTGGCGACACGGTCGACACCTTCGTGGAAGGTGCGCGGGTCGATCTTGAGCAGCTTGTCGTTACCCGTGGGGATGACCCGCGAGTAATCCGGGAAGGTACCGTCGATCAGCTTGCTGGTGAGGACCATTCCGCCTTCGCCGCCGAGGGTGAAACGGATCTTGCTGGCCGACAGGTCGATCTGGACGTTGCCGTCCATCTTTTCTTCCAGCAGCTTGCGCAGTTCGGCGACGGCTTTGCGCGGCACGATGACGTCCGGCATGCCTTCCGCGCCATCGGGACGCGCCAGGGTGAAGCGTGCGAGGCGGTGGCCGTCGGTCGCGGCAGCCTTCAGCACGGGCTGGTCTTCGTCCGACACGTGCAGGAAGATCCCGTTGAGGTAGTAGCGGGTCTCTTCCGTCGAGATCGCAAATCGCGTGCGGTCGATCATCTCGGCAAGCGTCTTGGCCGGAAGTTCGAAGCTGGTCGGCAGGTCGCCTTCGACAATCACCGGGAAGTCGTCGCGCGGCAGAGTGGGCAGCGAGAAGCGGCTGCGGCCCGCCTTGATCGCCATACGGTTGTCGGCGGTTTCAAGGCTGACCTGGCTGCCGTCGGGCAGCTTGCGCGCAATATCGAACAGGAGGTGCGCGGAAACGGTCACGGACCCGTCGCTTTCGACGCTGGCTTCCATATGTTCGACCACTTGCAGGTCGAGGTCGGTCGCCATCACGCGCAGACCGTCGCCTTCCGCCTCGATGAGGACGTTCGACAGGATGGGGATGGTGTTGCGCCGTTCGACGACGGACTGAACGTGGGAGAGACAGCGCAGCAGCGTAGCGCGTTCGATAGTGGCCTTCATGGGTCCTTCTTTCGTCCCTGTTGGGCGAAGCAAGGGCCGGAATCGCCCCCGCGCGCCGGAATACGGATAACGACCTTAGCGAGGCCGCCTACGGGGGCAAGGCTCCGTCACGTCCCGAACCCGCCCCCTGATCGATTCCTTGGGGATAAAGGGGTATTTAGCCCATCATCGCCATGCCGCCGTTCACGTGCAGCGTCTGGCCGGTGACATAGGCAGCCTCGTCGCTGGCGAGATAGGCCACAGCCGCGCCGATCTCGTCGCCCTCGCCCATCCGGCCCATCGGGATCCGGCCGTTGATGGCGGCCTTCTGGTCGTCAGTAAGTGCGTCGGTCATCGCCGTGCGGATGAAGCCCGGAGCGACGCAATTGACGGTGATATTGCGGCTGGCCAGCTCTTGGGCGAGGCTCTTGCTCATGCCGGTGAGGCCGGCTTTTGCAGCGACATAGTTCATCTGCCCGGGGTTGCCGGTATGGCCCACGACGCTGGTGATCGAAATGATGCGGCCACCCTTGGCTTTCATCATCGGACGCGCGCTCGCTCGCATGAGACGGAAACTGGCTTCGAGGTTGATGCGGATCACCTCGTCCCACTCCTCGTCCTTCATACGCATCGTCAGATTGTCGCGCGTGATCCCGGCATTGTTGACGAGGATGTCCATCTTGCCGAGCGTATCGACAGTCGCCGGAACAAGCTCCTCCACCTGCGTCGTGTCGGACAGGTTGCAGGTAATCTCGACGTGGTCACCGCCGGTATCCGAGTTCAGCTGTTCGCGGAAGGCGCGTAGCTTGTCGCCATTGGAACCCGACAGCGCCAAACGCGCACCCTGGCGCGCCAAAGCATAGGCGATGGACGAACCGATGCCGCCGCTGGCGCCGGTAACGAGTGCGGTCTTGCCTTCGAGGCTGAACATCATGCGTTCTCCTTCGCGAAATTCTCGAGATCTTCCATGGTGACGAGGCTGATAGTGGTCACCTCCTTGTCGATGCGGCCGACCATCGGTCCGAGCACCTTGCCGCCGAGCTCGACGAAGCGTTCGACGCCCGCCTCACGCATGGCGAGCACGCTTTCGCGCCAGCGAACGCGGCCCGTGACCTGTTCGACCAGCAGGCGCTGCTCTTCGGCGGGGTCCGTGACCCGCGATGCCGTCACATTGGCGAACAGGGGCACGGAGAAAGCCGAGGGCGATGTCTCTTCCAGCGCCAGCTTCATGCGCTGTGCGGCGGGTTCCATCAACGAGCAGTGGAAGGGCGCGGACACCGGCAGTTTGATACCGCGCTTGATCCCGTGCTCTTTCGCGAGTTCGATTGCGCGATCGATGGATTCCGCGTGGCCCGAAATCACGACCTGCGTCGGATCGTTGTCATTGGCGACTTCGCACACCTGCCCCTCGGCTGCTGCTTCTGCCAGCGCGGTGGCTTTCTCGATGTCCGCACCGAGCAAGGCCGCCATGGCGCCGACACCGATCGGCACGGCATCCTGCATCGCGATGCCGCGCAGGCGCAGCAGCTTCGCGGTTTCGGCAAGGCCGAACGCGCCGGCGGCACACAGCGCGGAGTATTCACCCAGCGAATGGCCCGCAACGCAGCTGGCCTTATCCGCAAGAACGACGCCGAATTCCTTTTCCAGGACGCGCAGAGTGGCGATCGAGTTTGCCATGATGGCCGGCTGTGCGTTCGAGGTAAGCGTCAGCTCGCCTTCAGGGCCGTCCCGCATGACGGAAGACAGTTTCTGGTTCAGCGCGTCGTCCACTTCCTCGAAGACTTCGCGTGCGTGGGTGCTGGCATCGGCCAGTTCCGTTCCCATGCCGACCTTCTGGCTTCCCTGACCAGGGAAAATGAATGCAGTCATGTTTCTCTCCTGTTGGGAGCGGCGCTTAGGCGCGCAAGGTCCGTCCCTCAAGACCGAAAGGCACGATCTTGTTGGTAGAGGAATGCCCGACCTCCGCCCGGCCGAGGTAGGAAATGCCGCTACGGCGGCACCAGTCTTGCACGATTTCCTGCGCGCTCGCGCCGAATGGCCGATCGTTTTCGGGAACCGCCGTCACCTCGCCCAGCTTGATTCCCGCGATGTCACCGATCTGGGCGGTCACATGGAAGAGCAGGCGGTCGATGGCGTATTCGTACTCGCCGACTTCTTCGATGAGGACTTCGTGTCCTGTCAGGTCGGGCATGAACGGAGTGCCGACGAGCATGGCAAGCGTATAGAGATTGAACGCAGCGACCGGTCTATCGGTGAGCGAAGGCTCCAGTCCGTCCGGATTTCCCGACATATAGGCGAGGACCCGGCGAATGGCCGCCTCGCCTCCCTCGCGCTTGATATCGACTGGCATGGGCGCATGGACCGGGCTGCCGATCCCGGCCCGATAAAGTGCACCCAGCAGCGTCCCGCAGTCGGAATAGCCCAGGAACGGCTTGTTCTTCGCAGCATCACCAGCCTGTTTGAGGAATTGAGCCGCGATCCGGTTCGAGCCATATCCGCCCTTGGCAAACCACACCGCGTCGTTGCTGGCGTCGTTCGCACACTCGAGCAGCGCCGCCAGGCGCGTGTCGTCGGAGCCTGCGAAGTGGCCTTCCTCGACGAAGCACTGCTCGTGGAAATGTAATTCGAGTTCAGGAAATTCGTCGCTCGCGAGCCTGCTTACGGCCTGCGCATATTTGCGCTTGAGCGGGGTTGCGGGGGCGCAAATGGCCACTTTTCGGATCGGACGGTGCACATCTGCGGTCATGCCTGCTTGTCTTGACGGCTGCAACTGCATAGCGAGGCTGGGATGAGCGACTTCCCCAGCCCCGACGAACTATTCGCCCGCCCGTTCTTTTTCGTCGGCATCGGCGGATCAGGCATGCTGCCGCTTGCGCAGATCCTCAAGGGCCGCGGCTGCAAGGTAGCCGGATCCGACCGCAGCTTCGACCAGGGTCGAACTCCGGAGAAATTCGCCGCCCTCGAAAAGCAAGGTTTCGAACTCCATCCCCAGGACGGTAGCGGGATCGTGTCGAGCGACCAGATCGTCGTCGCGTCTGCCGCGATTGAAGACAGCGTTCCGGAAATCAAACAGGCGAACGATCTCGATTGCCTTCGCCTGACGCGCGCCGAACTCAATTCGATCCTCTTCAACACCAGCGGCGCAGGATTGGCAGTCGCTGGGACCAGCGGGAAATCGACGGTAACCGGAATGCTCGGGTGGATACTCGAAGCAACCGGTCGCGCGCCCACGGTCATGAATGGCGCGGTGATGAAGAATTTCGTCTCGCCGGAGCGCCCCTTCGCCAGTTCTGTCGTCGGCTCGCAGAGCCTTTATGTCAGCGAAGTGGACGAGAGCGACGGGTCGATCGCGCTCTACAAACCCGCGGTCGGCATACTTCTCAACGTCTCGCTCGATCACAAGAGCATGGAAGAGTTGCGCCAACTGTTCGGCGATTATCTGTCGCGCAGCCGAATTTCGGTCCTCAATGCGGACGATCCGGAAGCGCTCGCCCTCCTGCCTCATGCGAAAGAGGTCATCACCTTCGGGATCGATCAGGAAAAAGCGCAAATCGGCATTGAGCCGGGAAGCATCGCCGAGGGGCCCGTCCGGCAAGCCGCCATGGTCGTCGACCGGCATGACGGCAGCCAGCACGCGCTGCGGTTGAACATGCCCGGTCGCCACAACCTCTCGAACGCCCTTGCGGCGATTGCCGGCGCGGCCGCAGCCGGTGTGCCGGTTGCGGAATCAGTACAGGCGCTGGCCGGTTTCGACGGGCTGGCCCGGCGTTTCGACATTGTAGGCACGACACACGCTGCCATCACCGTCATCGACGACTTCGGACACAATCCCGAGAAATGCGCTGCCACGCTGAAGACGCTTAAATCCCACGACGGCCGGGTGCTCGCCTTCTTCCAGCCCCACGGATATGGCCCTTTGCGCCAGATGGGTGCCGAATTGGCCGAGACCTTCATCGACGTCATGGGAGCGGATGATCGCGTAATCTTTTCAGACCCTGTCTATTTCGGCGGTACTGTCGACCGCAGCGAGGGGAGCGAGCGGATCGTGAAACTCATCGCCGAGGGCGGCGCAAGGGCTGAACACGTGCCGTCGCGCAAGGATGTCGAGGACCGCCTGGTCTCGCTCGCCCGTCCCGGTGACCGGATCGTGATCATGGGCGCGCGCGACGACACGCTGAGCGAATTTGCGCTGCGGATTTTCCAGCGCCTGTCCTGACAGATCAGTGGGCTTCGGCGCCCTCGCCCATGCCATGGCCCATCTTGAAGACCTTATGCAGCAGGATCACGATCACGAAGCCCAGGCCAAGGCCGACAAGCGCCGAGATCGCGGCGTAGGTCGCCCATCCAAGCAGGCCTGACAATCCGCCTGTGACCGTCTCCACAGCGTGCTGGACTCCATGCGCCCAGTCCGACGGGCCGTGAAGGCCGAGCTCGTGCAGGCCATGCAGGATGATCCCTCCGCCGACCCACAGCATGGCAATGGTGCCGATGAATGAGAGTGCCGTGAGGATGTAAGGTACCGAACGCACCAGGAAACGACCGAACTGCTCGGCGGCTTGCGATTTGCGTTCGGAAAGATGCAAACCGATGTCGTCCAGTTTCACGATGATCGCCACCGCGCCGTAGACGAACAGCGTAACCGCGATGCCAACGACTGCCAGAACTCCGGCCCGCACGATGAAGTCTTCCGACGCCACCTCGTTGAGCGTGATCGCCATGATCTCGGCCGACAGGATGAGGTCTGTCCTGATCGCCCCTGCGACGCGCTGATTCTCGAAGGCGACTGGATCGACAATCTCGTCCTCGAGTGTCTTGCCGTGCTTCTCGCCGCCGAGCTTCTCCATGACCTTCTCGGCGCCTTCGTAGGACAGGTAAGCCCCGCCCAGCATCAGGATGAAGATAATGGCCGAGGGCAGCAGCCAGCTGAGTATCAGGGCGCCAGGAAGAAGGAACAGAAGCTTGTTCTTCAGCGACCCCTTGGTGATTTTCCAGATGATCGGGAGTTCACGTGCCGGACTGAGGCCAGTGACGTAAGAAGGCGTCACAGCGGCATCGTCGATGATCACACCGGCGGTTTTCGTCCCGGCCTTGCTCGCAGCGACGGTGATGTCGTCTACCGATGCGGTGGCCGCCCGCGCGATTACCGAAACGTCGTCCAAAAGCGCTACAAGTCCGCCGGGCACGCAAAATCTCCTGTGTTTCCACTGCCAACGGCCCCCTGCCTTGCACGTTCCACCCGCGCAAGGGGACAGTTTGCCTTGCATTCGCGCAGAATCCGGCTATGTGCGCGCATCCCTCGCTTCCGGGCGAAGGAATGAAGAAAGCCGGAGGGGCCCCGCAATCCCGCGGACAAGCCAGCGATCGGCCGACAGTTGAAAGGACAAGAGCATGGCTCTCTACGAGCATGTTTTCTTGGCGCGACAGGACCTGAGCCAGGCTCAGGTTGACCAGCTCGCAGCCACGGCGACCGAAATCGTCGAAAAGAACGAAGGCAAGGTCACCAAGACCGAGACCTGGGGCCTCAAGAGCCTCGCATATAAGATCGACCGCAACCGCAAGGCGCATTTCGTAATGCTCAACATCGAGGGCCCCGGCTCCGTTGTTGCAGAACTCGAACGCCAGACGCGCATCAACGAAGACGTCATCCGTTACATGACCATCCGTGTCGACGAACACGAAGAAGGTCCGTCGGTAATGATGCGCAAGAACGAGCGCGATTCCAAGAAGCGCCGCGAACGCGAGGAGCGTAACTGATGGCCCGTCCGTTTTTCCGCCGCCGCAAGTCTTGCCCGTTCGCTGGCAAGAATGCCCCCGCGATCGACTACAAGGACGTTCGCCTCCTTCAGGGCTTCATGTCCGAGCGTGGCAAGATCGTACCCAGCCGCATCACCGCCGTCAGCGCGAAGAAGCAGCGTGAACTCGCCAAGGCGATCAAGCGCGCACGCCACATCGGCCTGCTTCCGTACATCGTGAAGTAAGGAGCAGAGACCATGGATATCATTCTCCTCCAGCGCATCGAAAAGCTCGGCACGATCGGTGACGTCGTCACCGTGAAGGACGGCTACGCGCGTAACTTCCTCCTTCCGCAGAAGAAGGCCCTTCGTGCCAATGCTGCGAACAAGAAGGTCTTCGAAGCCAACCGCGAACGCCTCGAGAAGGAAAACGCCGAACGCCGCGCCGAAGCCGAAAAGGCCGGTGAAAAGGTCGACGGCGTCGAAGTCGTGCTGATCCGCGCCGCTTCGAACGCAGGCCAGCTGTACGGTTCGGTCAACGTTCGCGACATCGTGAACGGCCTTTCCGACAAGGGTCACGAGATCGACAAGAAGCAGGTCATCATGGGCAACCCGATCAAGACGATCGGCATGCATGACGTGCGCATCGACCTCCACCCCGAGGTTTCCGTCACCGTGAAGGCGAACGTCGCCCGCTCGGACGACGAAGCCGAACTGCAGAGCCAGGGCGTCGACGTGCTCGCGCAGATGTTCGAAGAAGAACAGCGCGAAATCGAAGAGCAGGCCGAAGCCAACCGCATCGACACGGGCCTCGAGCCGGGTGAAATCCCCGCCGACATGCTCGAAGACGGCGTCAGCACCGAAGAAGGCACCAGCGAAAGCGAAGCCCTCATCGAAGCTACCAAGCCGGAAGGCGACGACGCGTAAGCGCATCGACCTCGAACAAACAGGGCGCGGCGACTTCGGTCTCCGCGCCCTTTTTGTAACAGGCCCCTTCCTGTGGCAGGAGGTGTCATCAAAACAACAAGAAGCCAGGAGAAAATCCAGCCATGGAATCAATCGACCAGATCCTCGACAAGCTCGAAACCGTCTATGACGCGGCGATTTCCCGCCTGCGGGAAGATGTGATCGCTTTCGGCAAGACCCGCGAACTGCCCGCCGCCGAACGGCGCAAAGACGGCAGCTACGCCTATCCCGAACTCCGCCTGCTGTTCCGCGGCGGCCAGATGCCCGACGGTTCCAACCGCGCATTCGGCCGGCTGAACATGCCAGGGCTCTATGCAACGACCGTCACCCGTCCCAGCCTCTTTCGCAATTACCTGCGCGAACAGCTCGAACTGATCGGATCGAATTACGAGATCGAGGTGGAGGTCGGCTCATCGCGCCAGGAAATCCCCTTCCCCTATGTCCTCGACGGCGAAGCAGGCGCGGTACTGGCGGGTATCGATCCCAACGAGATCGCTCGCCACTTCCCCTCCACCGACCTCGCCGATATCGGCGACGAGCTGGCCGACGGCATCGAGCTGGAAAATCCCGACGATCCCATCCCGCTGTCGCTGTTCGACGGCCTGCGCACGGATTTCAGCCTTGCTAGGCTTGCGCATTACACCGGGACCGATCCGCAGCATTTCCAGCGGTTCATCCTGTTCACCAATTACCACCGCTATGTGGACGAGTTCGTCGACTGGGCAGGATCGCAGCTTGGCAAGAACGGCTACACCGCGCTGGCTGGTGCCGGTGGCCTGATGATCACCGAGGCGACCGACAATGCGCGCGGCCAATTGTCCGATACCGCGTGGCGTCGCCACCAGATGCCCGCCTACCACCTTGTCGGTAAGAACGGCGGCGGCATCACGCTGGTGAACATCGGCGTCGGTCCGTCCAACGCGAAAACGATCTGCGATCACTTGGCGGTGATGCGCCCCGAAGCTTGGCTGATGATCGGCCACTGCGGTGGTCTGCGCCCCAGCCAAAAGATCGGCGACTACGTGCTCGCCCATGCATACCTGCGCGACGATCACGTGCTCGACCCGGTTCTCCCGCCGGAAATCCCCCTTCCCGCCATCGCAGAAGTCCAGCAGGCGCTGGCCGAAGCGGCGGAGGCTGTCTCCGGCGAGCATGGCAGCGACCTCAAGAAGCGCATGCGTACAGGTACCGTCGTCACCACCGACGATCGTAACTGGGAGCTGCGCTATACCCAGTCGGCAAAGCGCCTGAGCCTCAGCCGCGCCGTCGGCATCGACATGGAAAGCGCGACCATCTCTGCCCAGGGCTACCGCTTCCGCGTCCCCTACGGCACGCTGCTATGCGTTTCGGACAAGCCGCTCCACGGCGAGATCAAGTTGCCAGGCCAGGCAAACAAGTTCTACGAGGAAGCCATCGCGGCCCACTTGCAGATCGGCGTTACCGCCTGCGACCTGCTACGCCAGGAAGGCCCGAAACTGCACAGCCGCAAGCTGCGCGCCTTCAACGAGCCGCCGTTCAGGTAAATCAAGGGCCCGTCAGCCGACGGCAGTCGCTTCGATTTCGATCATGAGAGCCGGATCGTAGAGTTCTTTCACCCCAAGCAGGGTGCTGCAAACCTGCGCTCCGGCTCCGACATGCCACTTCACGATGTGTTCGGCCTTTTCCATGAATTGCGGCACATCGGTCGTATAGAAGTTCAGCCGGACAAGGTTCGTCGCGTCCATGCCTGCGGACTTCAACGCGTCAAGCAGATTGCCCCACGCTGCCTCGTATTGAGCGACGAGATCACCGGGATGCATGGCGTTGCCGTCCGGATCGGAAGCCGTCTGGCCGGATAGGTAGAGCGTTCGCTCCCCACCCTTCACTTCGACTGCGTGGTTCACACCGAAATGCGTCAGCCATTCGGTGGGATTGTGAGTTGTCCGGTCCATCGAACCTCCTGCTGGATTTGCGCTAACCCTTACCCTTCGTCTTCGTCTTCCCGACCTTTGCGTTGGCCGCCATGTAATCGATGATCATCCCGGCGATGTCCTTGCCCGTGGCATTCTCGATGCCTTCGAGGCCGGGCGAGGAGTTCACCTCCATGATGACCGGACCATGATTGCTGCGCAGCATATCCACGCCGCAGACATTGAGACCCATACGCTTTGCCGCGCTCACCGCTGTCGAGCGTTCGGCAGGCGTGATCTTGATCAGCTCTGCACTGCCGCCACGGTGGAGGTTGCTGCGGAAGTCGTCCGCTGCGCCGGTGCGTTTCATCGCGGCGACGACCTTGCCGCCGACCACCAGCGCGCGAATGTCGGTGCCGCCTGCTTCCTTGATGAATTCCTGGACGAGGATGTTCACATTGGCCCCGCGGAAGGCCTCGATCACCGACTTGGCCGAAGACATGGTTTCGGCAAGCACGACGCCAATGCCCTGTGTGCCCTCCAGCAGCTTGATGACCACCGGCGGGCCCTTCACCGCCTTGATGATCTCCTCGGCCTGCTTGGGATCATTGGCATAGGCCGTCAGCGGCAGGCCGAGGCCGTGCTTGGCGAGGATTTGCATGGAGCGCAGCTTGTCGCGGCTGCGGCCGATGGCGACGCTTTCGTTGAGCGGCCAGCATCCGCGCATCTCGAACTGGCGCAGGATTGCGAGACCGTAGTTCGTGATCGAGGCGCCGATACGCGGGATGACCGCATCATAGCCGACACAGGCCTCGCCATTGTAATACACCTCGGGCCGGTGGCTCGCGATGTGCACCGTGCAACGCGTCGTGTTGAGGATATCGAGTTCGTGTCCGCGCTCTTCCGCCGCCTGCTTGAGGCGCTTGTGCGAATAGAGATTGGGATTGCGCGCAAGCATGGCGATTTTCATGGTTTGTGGCCTTTCTTGACCTTCATTTCAGGCGTCTGGAGCCAGGAATACCCTGAATCCACGACAAATCTACGACGTAGGGACGAGCGACCGATCAGCATCGGGAACTTCATGTCCGACCGGTCGGCCAGGCTGATTTCCGCACGAAATTTAACGTCGCCGATCTTCAGCGGCGTCTTGATGACATAGCGATACTGGGTTTCGCCATTGGAACTGGTGATCCCGCGGATGTCGACGTGAACGGCCTCGCATATCTGGCGCACATGGGGCTTTTCGAAGTCGACGGCAAAACGGACGTATTTCTCGCCATCACGTTCGAACTCGTCGAGCACCACGCCGTGCAAGGAGGACGTGCGCGCTCCGGTATCGATCTTCGCGGGAATACCCCGCAGACCAAGCTCAGGCAGGTGTACCAGCTCCCGCCACCCCACTACGGGCAAAACCTTAATATCACTCATTCAATTATCGCCAGTCCGTCTCCACCTCCTTCACCCGGTAGGCGGCGCAAGACCTCTCCGCTAGCGAAATCGACTTCCGCGATCGTGTCCGAACGTGTCTCAGCGGCGTAAATCCGTTCCCCGTCGGGGGACCACAGGATCGTGACCTGAAAGCGGGTCTGCGCTTCTTCGGGACTGGACACCGCGATATTGCGCACGACTTCTCCGATCGCAGTATCGATCACCGACAGACCGCCATCGGCGAGGTCGCTGGTCACCGCGAAGTCTCCTTGCGGACGGACCGCGATACGCAGCGGGAAGCGTCCGGTGTCGATCTCATTGCGGATCGCGAGGGACATGGGATCAAGCGCGAAGGCCTTGTTCGAGCCGCGTGCGGAGACCCACAGCGTCTCGCCATCGGGGCTTAGCGCAATGCCTTCTGGTTCCTCGCCCACTTCGACCGAAAGCGGGGCGCGGCGGGTCTTCAAATCGACCATCGTGACTGTTTTCGAGCCGAGATCGGTCGTCCAGGCGTGACGCGCATCGGGCGAGACGCAACCATGTGGCTGCCTTCCTTCCCTGTCGAATATTCGAACGTCTCGTGCTCGCCCATCGGGGAGCGGATCCAGAAGACTGACTGGCGCCCCTCGGCGGTTGCGTAAAGATCGCCGTTCGGGTGCCACACGATCCCGTGCGGACGGGCGTTTTCACCAAGCTCCACCGACTTCAAGCGGCCGAGGTCGCTGGTGCGAAAAATGTCGAGACTGGTTCCGCCATAGCACGCGAGTGCCACGTATTTGCCGTCGGGTGACGTCGCCAGTTCGTGCGGGTTGGCGCAGCTGTCCACCCGCGCAACCTCGGTCCCGCTGGCAAGGTCGATCTTGGCCAGCGTGTTGCCGAACTTGCCCGCCACGAACAGCGCGCCATCTGCAGGACTGTCAGATACGGCACGCGGCCCGTCCTCCGCCACCGGCGCGCATGACGCGAGCAGGATGGAGAGGAGAGCCGCGATCCGCATTCTTACCATCCCTGCGGCTTGCCCTGGTTCTGCTCTTCCAGCCACGCCATCAGCGGGGCGAAATACTCGACCATTGCCTTGCCGGACATCTGCCGCTCGCCGGTGAAGGCTTCCAGAGCATCGGGCCACGGCTTGCTCGCGCCCATTTCCAGCATGGCGTTGAGGTTCTTGCCCACTTCCTCATTGCCGTAGAACGAGCAGCGGTGAAGCGGCCCTTCCCAGCCTGCCTGGTCGCACGCAGCCTTGTAGAACTGGAACTGCAGTATCCGCGCGAGGAAGTAGCGCGTGTACGGCACGTTACCCGGGATGTGGTACTTCGCGCCCGCGTCGAACTTCGTCTCGTCACGCGCAACGGGTGGCGTTATGCCCTGGTATTCGAGCCGCAGGTCGTTCCAGCCGGCATTGAGGCCTTCGGCGGGGATCGACCCGTCGAACAGGCCCCAGCGATAGCGGTCGACCATCAGGCCGAACGGCAGGAAGGCCACCTTGTCCATCGCTTCGCGCAGCAGCAGGCCGATATCCTTGTCCGCGCTCGGCACGTCTGCACGATCGAGCATGTCGATCTGCACCAGGTATTCCGGCGTGATGGACAAGGCGATCATGTCGCCGATCGCTTCGTGGAAGCCGTCGTTCGCGCCGTTGAGATGCAGGTAATCCTGCTGGTTGTAGGCGCGCTGGTAGTAGTTGTGACCAAGCTCGTGGTGGATGACCTTGAAGTCGTCCGCATTGCGCTTGATGCACATCTTGATGCGCAGGTCGTCGACATTGTCCACGTCCCAGGCGCTGGCGTGGCAGACAACTTCGCGGTCGCGCGGCTTGGTGAACTGGCTGCGCTCCCAGAAGGTTTCCGGGAGCGGTTCGAAGCCGAGCGAGGAGAAGAACTGTTCGCCCACGCGGACCATCTGGACCTCGTCCACGCCGTCTTCTTCGATGAGCTCGGTAAGGTCATAGCCGATGTCGCCGGCGCCCTCGGGAGCGACGAGCGGGTAGATATTGCCCCATTCCTGCGCCCACATATTGCCAAGCAGATCGGCGCGAATGGGTCCGGTCGCGGGCTGCACAGCGTCGCCATACTTCTCGTTGAGCTTGGAGCGGACATAGGTGTGCAGCGCCATGTAGAGCGGCTTCACTTCCTGCCACATCCGTTCCGTCTCGGCGGCGAACTGGTTGGGGTCCATGTCGTAATTGGAGCGCCACATTGCGCCCAGGTCGTTGAAGCCAAGCTCCTTCGAACCCTCGTTCGCAATGCCGATCATGCGCAGGTAGTCGCTGCGCATCGGCGCGCCGACATTGTCGTGCCAGCTGGCCCACATTTCCGCGAGTTCTTCGGGAGTGCGTTCCAGATTGCCCATCTCGGCTTCGATATCGGAGCCGTTGATCTCCTCGCCGTTCAGCGTGCCCTTGCCCTTGCCATAGGCGGAACCAAGACGCGTCGCGATGTCGGACAGCTCGGTTGCGGCGCCATCACGGACCGGAGCGGGCATGACGATGCCGTTGCGCAGGATATCGAGCTTGCGAGCCACTTCGGCATCGAGGCCGGCAACGCGTGCATATTCAGCCGCCTTGTTCGCATAGGCGACCGATTTCTGGGTCGCTTCGGCCCCGTATTTCGCAGCGAGCATATCGCTGTCGTGAACGATATATGTCGAGTTGAGCCAGGCAACGCGCGCGTATTCGACGCCGAAATCGAAGAGGTCCTTCTCGACCATGTCGACCCATGCAGCCGCCCCTGTCGGCGTCATCGGGTAAGGATCGGCATCTTCCACCGGCGCGATCGGTGCGGAAGGCATCGGCTCCGCATTTGCGGTGGTGCAGGCAGCAAGCGAAATGGCGAGCGCGGACAGCGCTACGGGTGCGAATTTCATGTGTATCCTCTCGAACAGGGTAATCCGGTTTCGTATGTCACCGGATTGCACCTGTCTGGAGGCTTTATCAACCCGCTCGATTTCTCATTCGACGAACGACAAGCAAGGCCAATATGCCGAGGAAGCTCACGCCAAACGCGGCCATCTTGATAGGCTGCATTGTTGCGGCGAGGCGAGCGAGCCCGTCATCCCCTTGCATGGAAGTCAGTTGGATGAACTGTGCGATCGTCTCAGCGTAATCGGTGATGAGGAAAATCCCGCCCATTGCACTTACGACCAGGCCCGCAGTGGGAAATGTACGGCGCATGGCGATGCCGCCCAAGGTCGCACCGATGCCGTAGAGCCCGATGAAGAGGAAATCGCCGATCATCCCCCATCGTGCATGGCCAAGCAGGCCTGCTTCGCTCCACGCCTGCTGGATGCGGTTGACTTCGGCTGCACTACCCGCAGCCTGGTGATCGAATATGCCGCCGGGAACCTCGGGGATGGCCAAGGGCCCGTGCGGGATACGCAACAGGGCAAACACCAGCAGGCCCAGGAGCCAGATGATCCACCAGTAACGGACAAGCAAATTCACGCGGTCCGATCCAGCCAGTCGGCCATGGCCAGTCCGAGATCGGGCTTGGTAACGCTCCCCATGTGTGTGCCCGGGACTTCGGCATATTCGGCGTTCGGCAAGAGTTCGGCCAGCGCTTCTGCAGAGCCGTTATCGCGGTCTTCGTCACCGCAAACGACCAGCGTCGGCATGGAGACATTGTCCAGCATCGCGAGATCGAGATCCGGCATCGTGTCGAGCAAGAGCCGCGCCGCGGTGCGATTGACGCCTTGCGACTTCAGGAACTGCATCGAGAAGTAGGCGGGGTCACCGCGCTCGATCGTGTCGAATTCATCGATCACGCGCTTGAAGAATGCGCTGCGCTTGCCCCATTCGCCAAGACCCGCCGTGCCCATGCCTCCCACGATCAGCCGCTCTGGCGAGAGGATTCCATGCGCCACGCCATGCAGCGATGTCCGCGCCCCCAGAGAAAATCCGCCGAGGTCATAGTCCTCGAGCCCTAGATGATCGACAAGCGCCGCCACATCGCGCACGAGGACGTTTAGCGGGTACTTCTCCGGCTCCTCTGGAGCGTCGCTGTCACCATGGACCCGAAAATCGAGCATGATGACCTCGTACCCACGCGAGGCGATCTCCTCGGCATGCCCGAACTTGATCCAGTTCATCTGCGCGCTTGAAAACAGGCCATGGAGCAAGACCAGCGGTTTGCCCTCGCCGACACGGTGAATGGCCAGCCGGGTACCGTCGAAGCTTTCGAAATGTTCGGCGCTCATGCCAGCCCCACCAGCGAGACCCATTCTTCCGTAGAGGACGGCTGCGTTTCCATCGTCTTGCTATCCTTCGGGATCAAGATCCACGGTTGCTTGCTCTTCACCCAGACATGTGCCGCGGGGACGATGTCGCTGCTGACGTCCAGTGTTCCGCACCGCAAGCTGGCGAAGCCCGCCCGGCGGTCGTTTACCGCGTAGATCCTAGCCTTGCAGGTCCCACATCCATAAATCGTAGATTTCGCGCCGGAAGGCTGCGTATATTCCGCAGTATCGAGCGCACCTTCGACCTGGATATCTTTCTCCGCGAACAGCATGTGTTCCGAAAACGCCGTGCCGGTCCGCTTCTGGCAGTCGGTGCAATGGCAGGCATATGGCGCGAGCCGCATGCCTTCCTTGAGCACATAGCGCACCGAGCCGCACAAGCACCCGCCGGTCAATTCTCCCTTCACCGCTTTTCCAATCCCTTCTGCTCCATCCGCCATTTGACCATCTCGATACGGTCCTGCCCGAAGAAAGGCTCTCCGTCGAAGACAAGCGTGGGGACGCCCCAGTGGCCGGCGGCTTCGAGCGCTTCCTGGTTGGTGGCAATCTCGGCGTCGAGCGTCTCTGCATCGCCCTGCACCTCGGCGATGATTTCCTCGACCCCCAGCCCGGCCGCCTCCAGCGCGCGGTCGAGGTGTCCGCCTTCGTGCCAGTTCTCCTGCCCGCCCCAGATCATCCGGCCCGCTTCGGCTGCGAAAACCAGCCCGGCACCGCGTCGGGCGGCGGCCTGCCCCATGCGCGTCACGCGGCGAATATAGGGCTGGTCGTCGGCGATCTGCCGCGTCGCCATGTCCTGGATGATGGGATCGGGCCGCGGCGCGCCGAAGGGAATTTCGTGGAATTGAGCCACGCGGATCATGTCCCGCATGGTGTAGCCGAGCCAGTTCGGGTGGTTCCGTTCGAAGAAATCTGGCTGCCGGATCGCAAGCGGGTAGACGGGCCTCAGAGCGATCTTGAGATCGAACTCTTCGGTCATCCCTCGATAGCGACCGACCGAAAGATAGCTGTAGGGCGAACGAAAGCTGAAATAGAGCTCTGCGGTAAGGGTCATGCCTGCCTTATACAGACGCGCAGCCTCAGCGGAAGAAGCAGCTCAATCCGGCCTGTAGGGCCGTTATCGTCCCGTCCTCCGCGAACCCCCTGATCGTGCCGAAATCACCGGTCGTATATTCGAATTCGCCGGGTAACGTGCTGTCGATCTCGCGCACCTGGCGTTCTGATTTCAGCGCTTCAAGTGTCGCGCCTGTCCGGATGCCATCCGACGTGACGACGCCGTCGCCCCCACGCACGAACCATCCCGCAAAGCGATCATCCTGGTAAGCGATTTGGAGCGGGCCGTAGGAGGTGAAATCCATAGCGCCTGCACCGCATTCTTCCTGACGCGATTGTTCGCCAGCCTCGCCCCAGGCACTTTCAGCCATGGCGTCGACCTCCGCACGAGGCGAGCCGAACCGCATGACCATAGCACCCTTGTCGCTTGCCGCGGCCAATCCGTTGGCATTGACGATGATGCGCGCTTCCTCGAACCGGTCGACCACCTGCGTCGGTGCGGGTTCGGGGGCAGGCTCGTCACTGCAAGCCGCAAGGCCAATAGCGATCGGCAGCGCCGCAAGAGAAACCGCTCTGATCATCCCTTCTTCAGGACCTCGCGACCCAGCAGTTCGGCGATCTGTACTGCGTTGAGCGCCGCACCCTTGCGAAGGTTGTCGGATACGCACCACAAGACAAGGCCGTTCTCGACCGTGGCGTCTTCGCGCACGCGGCTGATGTATGTCGCGCTGTCGCCGGCCGCTTCGACAGGTGTGGTGTAGCCGCCATCTTCGCGCTTATCGACGAGCATGCATCCCGGTGCTTCGCGCAGGATGTCCTGCGCCTGTTCTGCCGAAAGCTCGTTCTCGAATTCGATGTTCACCGCTTCGGAATGCCCGACGAAGACCGGCACGCGCACGCAGGTCGCCGACAGCTTGATCTTCGGGTCGAGGATCTTCTTGGTTTCGACCACCATCTTCCATTCTTCCTTGGTCGATCCATCGTCCAGGAAGACATCGATGTGCGGGATCACGTTGAAGGCGATCTGCTTGGTGAACTTCACCGGCTCGACAGAGTCCCCGACGAAGATATTGCGGCTCTGTTCGAACAGCTCATCCATGCCCGCCTTGCCCGCGCCGGAAACCGACTGGTAGGTGGAAACCACGACGCGCTTGATCGTCGCTGCGTCGTGCAAAGGCTTGAGTGCGACAACCAGCTGCGCGGTCGAGCAGTTGGGGTTCGCTATGATGTTCTTCTTGGAATAGTCGTGGATCGCTTCCGGGTTCACTTCCGGCACGATCAGCGGCACGTCCGGGTCCATCCGGTAAAGCGAGCTGTTGTCGATCACCACGCAACCCGCTGCAGCGGCTTTGGGCGCATATTCTTTCGCAGGACCGCTACCGGCGGCGAACAGGGCAATGTCCCAGCCCGCCCAGTCGAAATGCTCGATATTCTTGCACTTGAGCATCTTGCCGGTGTCGCCGAATTCGACCTCGGTGCCGTGCGAACGGCTGGAGGCAACGGCCGCCACCTCGTCGCAGGGGAACCCGCGCTCGGCCAGCACCATCATCATTTCGCGTCCGACATTCCCGGTCGCGCCGACTACGGCAACACGATAGCCCAAATCACTTCTCCAAAATCAATCTGCCGCCGAGATAGCGATTGCCGCCGCGCCCGCAAGCGCACATTCGATTGCGGGCGGTAAAGCGTCACTCCGGCGGGGTTACACCGTGATGTTCGAGGAACCTGAACACGGTGTTGTAACGGTGCGGCGAAATCTGTTCGCCCGAAACACGGTGCGTGTAGCCGGGGTAGAGCATCATCTGGAAAGGCACATTGCCTTCCTGCATCGCCGAAATCAGCTCGGTCGCGTTCTCGAACACGACGTTGTCGTCCGCCATCCCGTGGATCAGCAGCATGGGATCCGTAATCTTCGTTGCGTCCGGAATGGCCGAAGCGGCCTCGTAAGCCTCCGCATCGTCCTGCGGCGTGCCCATGTAACGCTCGGTATAATGCGTGTCGTAAAGTTCCCACCGCGTGACGGGCGCGCCGCTGATACCGGCGGCATAGAGACCCGGGTCGGCCTGGAGCTGCTTCAATGTCATGTAGCCGCCATAAGACCAGCCATCGATTGCGATCTTGTCCGGGTCGACGAAATCGAACTGGGTGAGAAATTCCGCGCCCGCCTTCTGGTCGCGCACTTCGACGCCGCCCATGGCGCGGTAGATCGGCTGTTCGAACTTGACCCCCCGATTGGCGCTGCCGCGATTGTCGAGCGCGAACCAGATGTAGCCCTTGTCGACGATCGCCTGGCGTAGCGCGCCATTCCAGCCCTTCGTGACAATCTGCGGGCCGGGACCGCCATAATGGTAGAAATAGACCGGGTATTTCTTGCCCGGCTCAAGGTCGGGCGCAACCATTTCCCAATAGAGCAGCGTGCCATCCTCGGCCGGTAGGACGCCGTACTGGGTGGGCCTGTGGCTGGCCAAATAAGGCGTATAGGGATGATCGGCGTCGAGCTCGTTCTGCTCGATCCACGCGAGACGCGTTCCCTCCGCATCGGCGAGGTAGCTTTGCGGCGGGCGGTCGTCATTCGAGCGCGTCACAAGCAGCGTCTGCGCCTTGTTATCCATGGTGCCCGAATTGACATAGGACAGGTCGGTGAGGCGCGTAACCTGCGCCGGATCGGCAAGGTCGAACATGTAGATCTGCTGCGCCAGCACATCGTCCTTCGTCCCCTGGAAATAGACGCGGCCCCGCACCTGGTCGACGCCGAGCAGCTTCGTCACCACCCAGTCGCCGCTCGTCAGCTGCTGCCAGTTTCCTTCGGCGTAGCGATAAAGATGGCCATATCCATCGCGTTCCGACCACCATATCAGGCTGCCATCGTCGAGCCATTTGTAGTCGTCCGACAGGTTGATCCAGTAATCTTCCATCGCGGCGTTCTCGGTGAAGACCACTTCACTAGCACCGGTGGCAGGATCGACCTTGAGAACATCGAGAAGCGTCTGTTCGCGGTTCTGGCGCTGGACATAAAGCGCCGATCCGTCAGGTGCCCAGTCCACGCGGGCGAGGTAGATGTCCGGATTATCGCCCAAGTCCACCTTCACGCGGTTTCGCCCGTTCGGATCCATGACGAACAGGTCGACTATCGCATTGGCGCTGCCGGCGACGGGATAGCGCTGGTCGAAGACCTTGGTGCCGGTCGCGCCGATGGCTGCGCGGGTGACAATACCCACCCCGCTTTCGTCGAAGCGCTGGACTGCGATCCGGCGGTCGTCGGGGCTCCACCAATAGCCGGTGAGCCGGGCCATTTCTTCCTGCGCGACGAATTCCGCTTCGCCCCAGCGGATATCTTCGCCTTCCTTCGGGGTGACGGGGCTGGCCTCGGCGCCCACGTCGCCGACCCACAGCTGCCTGTCGCGCACGAAGCTGACATAGGCACCCGTGCTGCTGAGCGAGGGGTTAAGCTCACTTTCTTCAGTATCGGTAAGCTGGACGACTTCGCCGCCGATCCGGGCGAGGTAAAGATCGCCGTCGAGCGGCACGAGCACGGCATCGGCTTCCTTGGTCCACTGGTAGTCGATGATGCCCTTGAGGCTGCCGACACGCGCACGTTCGCGCTGCATCTTCTCGTCCTCTGACAATTCGCGGCCCGAAGACAGCTTCTCGCTGTCGACCAGCATCGACCAATCGTCCTTCTCGCGGTCATAGGCCCACAGATCGTAGCGCTCGCGGTCGTCCTCGCGGTTGCGCAGCAAGGTCAGGTAACGCCCGTCCGGCGAGAGTTTCGCCTGGCGCGGCGCGGGGCCATCGAGCGAGGGAGAGGCGAAGACGCGTTCGAAGGTCAGGTCCATGGGGGCCGCCTGTGTTGTAGTGGTGTGATCGTCGGCCAGCGCAGGCGCTGCAAGGCAGGTGCCGAGCGCCAGGGCCGTGGCAAAGGTCAAAACGCGCAATTTTCTCTCCCTGATTGCGGTGCCATGCTCTCGCAAGCTGCGGGGTGGAAAGCAAGCCTTGGAAAAAAGCGCGCAATTCATGCCTAATTTCGCCTTAAGCGCGCTTCCTTAAATCCCCTTAACGCCTGTCCTGCAGAAGGGTCCCTGTCATCGGGAGCCACTTTCCGGCTCAACGGCTTCCGGAGGCATCAGAACGGGCCGCAAGGCTCATCATGATCCCCACGTGACAAGGGCGGTGCTTTCAGGAGCACCGCCCTTTCTTTTGGGTTCTTGGGAGGCGGTGCTTTCAGGAGCACCGCCCTTTCTTTTGGGTTCTTGGGAGGCGGTGCTTTCAGGAGCACCGCCCTTTCTTTTTTGGCCAAACGAAAAAGGGCGGCCCCGCAGGACCGCCCTTCGAATTCGCTGTTGCGAGCCTTACGCCTTGGGGGCGTTGTCGCGACGCTCGGCGATACGAGCGCGCTTACCGGTACGGCCACGCAGATAGTAGAGCTTCGCGCGACGCACGATACCGCGGCGGACCACGGTGATGCTGTCGACGATCGGGCTGTAGAGCGGGAACACGCGTTCCACGCCTTCGCCGAACGAAAGCTTGCGGACGGTGAAGTTGCTGCCCATGCCGCGGTTGGAGCGGGCGATGACAACGCCTTCGAAATTCTGGACACGCTCGCGGTTGCCTTCCTTGACCTTCACGCCGACACGTACAGTGTCACCGGCGCGAAATTCCGGAACGTCCTTGCCGAGGTTCTCGATAGCTTCTGCTTCGAGCTGCTGAATCAGGTTCATCGAACCGTTTCCTTAGTCTTTTCGCCGCGCGCCAGAGGCAGACTGGTCCCGATCGCCACTATAGCGATCCCAAAGGTCCGGCCTGCGTAACCGTGTGTCTTCCTCGCTCCTTGCCTTGCGCCAAGCAGCGATCTTCGCATGATCCCCCGATCGCAGCACTTCAGGGATCGTGCGCCCTTCCCATTCCTGAGGTCGGGTATATTGCGGATATTCGATGAGGCCGTTTTCGTAGCTCTCTTCGACTCCGCTATCGGGCGCGCCCATTACTCCGGGAAGCAGGCGAATGCAAGCGTCGAGTATGGCCAGCGCGGCGGTCTCTCCGCCCGACAGGACGATATCGGCAAGGCTGACCTCTTCGATCTGTGGGTAATGGTCGAATATCCGCTCGTCGAAGCCTTCGAACCGGCCACACAGTATGGCAACCCCGGGTCCGGCCGCGATCTCGCGGATGCGCGCCTGGCTAATCGGCTTGCCGCGCGGGGTCATGGCGAGGATCGGCCTTCCCTCGCCCACGCTTTCGATAGCGGGGCCAAGGACATCGGCCTTGAGCACCATGCCCGCCCCGCCGCCGGCGGGCGTGTCATCTACCGTGCGGTGCCTGTCCGTGGCAAAGTCGCGGATCTGGACAGTCTCGCACGACCAGTCCCCCCGATCGAGCGCCCTGCCCGCCAACGACACGCCCAGCGGCCCGGGAAACATCTCGGGATAGAGGGTGAGGATGGTGGCTGCGAAGGTCATTACTCTGCCAATTCTTCGCCACTACGCCGTCGGTCAAATCGCTGAGAGGCGAAGTATGCTGCGGGAAAACCCGCCACAGCAGTCATGAACGCTCCAAGCGCAACGAGAACGATCCCAACAATCAAAAGCTCGGCTCCTAACTCTTCGGTAGCCACTATGACGATGGGAATCAGGGTGAGGATGACTGAAGCAATTGTGCCCGAGATTGTCGCACGCTTTCGAACCGACGCAATGCGAGGAGCAGTGCTCAACCAGAACGCAATCCCCATGGAAAACATGGCTAAGGGCAAGCCATAACCGAGAAGCATCCCGAACCAGCCCACAAAATCGCTCACAATGTACTGCTCCATAAGATGCCATCTTTTGCCCGCGTATCGATCTGAAGCTCGAACACATCCGGCCGCGAGTAATGGCCATCAGTATCGAGGCTCGCCAGTCCCTGCCCGATCTCGCCGAGTTCGATGTCAGCAAATAGCGTCTCCTCACCCTCGCCCGCCTGCACCACAATCCGCGCATCGGGTGCGATAATCATCGAACCGCCGCGATTGAGCGCATCGCCCTCAATCGCCTCGATCAACTCCTTAGCCGCCACGTCGCCGCCAACGCGCTCCAGTCCGTCGAGCAAATCGTCCTTCGCCTGCACCAGCCCCGCCGCCAGCACGAAGGACCGCCCCTCCATCGCATAGTGCCGCGAGGCGAGCGCATATTCCTCGCGCACGGTGGGCCACGCCGCAACATGGACGCTCTCGCCGAGATTGTGCATCGCCGCGCGTGCCAAGGGCATCCAGTGCTCCCAGCAGATCAGCGAGCCGATGTTGCCCCTTTCCGCCTGGTGCACGCCGAGCGTCGAACCGTCGCCGCGCATCCAGATGAGGCGCTCGCCATGTGTGGGCACCAGCTTGCGGTGGTCGAGCACCGGCAGGCCGGGCCGGAAGGTCATCTGGTTGTTGTAGAGGCTCTGGCGACTACGCTCATGCGCGCCGATGCTGAGGACCGCACCACTCTCGTCGGCAAGTTCCTGCAAGGGCAGCAGCCGCTCGTTATTCGCCACTACCGCTTGTTCGAGCATGATGCGGTGCAGCGCCTTGGTTCCCGGATGGTCCCACAGCGCCGCGCCGGGCGCTTCGTCCAGCCAAAGCGGATAGCCGCCGAGGAAGGTCTCTCCGAACGCCACAAGCTGCGCCCCGCCCTCCACCGCGTCACACGCAAGGCGCACGGCCTTCTCGATCCCGTCGTCAATCGCGAGCGGGATCGGCGCGGCCTGGACAATGGCTACCTTGAGCGTCGTCATGCCGACGCGGTTAGCGCGGGTGGAACCGCTTGGCTATCCCGCGCGGTCTTACGCTCCAGCGATACTCAGCGGGATGGAAGCTGGCTTGCACCTGCCTTGCGCGTCGGGAGGTACCTCCCGACAAGGCTGGAGGTGGCCACCCCGAGGGCGAGCAGGCCGCCTGCGCCGAACAGATCCATGCCATCCAGCGTCGTGCTCGGCCCGCCTTCGAGCCTGATCGCAAGAAGGACTGCAAGCGGCGCCGCACCCGCGAAAAGGTGCCGCAACCGGGGACCCATCGTCGGGGACACCTTGCGCACGGCGAGGCTCATCCCCGCGCTCATGGCGGCGTAATAGGCGATAAGGAAGGGTACGGAATCAAACATGGCGGTCACCCCGGGAATGGCATTCTAACGAGGTCAGGACCGTGTCCGCGCCGAACCGCCAGGTCGACAGGCGCTCTACATAAGCAATACAGCGATCTGCGAGCGGCTATTCCGCGAAGTCGGCGCTGATCGTCAGCTTTTCGCTGTCCCAGCCGGGCACCGCCTGCTCGGTCAGGGGGACCATGAACTTCTTGCCGTCGGGCTTCTCGATCTCGACGATATCCGTCGCGCCGAAGTTCTCGACCGCGCACACGCGGCCCACGGCCTCGCCCGCATCGGTCACCACCGGCAGGTCGAGCAGGTCGGAGTAGTAGAATTCGCCCTCCTCCAGCGGCGGGAGGGCATCGATCGGAACCGTCAGCACCGTGCCGCGCAGGGCCTCGGCATCGTTGCGACTGGTGATCTCGGCAAAGCGCGCGATTGCGCCGCCCTTGTTGTCGCTGCGCACCTTGGAAAGCGTCAGCGTACCGTCGTTGAAGCTCTTATGGGCTTTCAGGGCATCGACGCCCTCCCCGAACAGCTTCAGACGGACTTCGCCCGCCACGCCATGCGCACCAGTGACGGCGGCAAGGGTGGCGGGCTTGTCCTGCATGGAAAAGGCTTACTCGGCCTTTTCTTCGGCTGCGTCTTCAGCCGGAGACTCTTCTGCAGCAGCTTCTTCGGCCGGCGCTTCTTCAGCAGCAGCTTCTTCAGCCGGAGCTTCGGCTTCTGCTTTGGCTTCTTCTTCAGCAGCCTTGGCAGCTTCTTCAGCTTCTGCAGCCTTCGCAGCCTTCTCTTCAGCGCGTTCCTTGGCGGCTTCGCCCGGTTCGCCCTTCTTCGGGTTGTTGCGCGGCGCACGCTCGAGGATGCCGGCTGCGTCGAGGAAACGCAGCACGCGATCGCTCGGCTTGGCGCCAACGTTCAGCCAGTGACGTGCGCGGTCTTCGTCGAGCTTCACGCGCTCGCCCGAATCCTTCGGCAGCATCGGGTTGTAGGTGCCGATCTGCTCGAGATACTTGCCGTCACGCGGGCTGCGCGAGTCCGACACGACGATGCGGTAGTAGGGACGCTTCTTCGCGCCACCGCGCGACAGACGAATTGCAACTGCCATTTTACTTCACCTTTCGAATGTAAATATCGGTAATTTCGTTTATTTCTTGTTCAACATGTCACGCAGATCGGCGGGGAGCGTGTCGGGATCGACACTCGGTCCCTTGTCGCCGCCCGAACCCAGTCCGGGCAGTCCGCCCATGGGACCGGGCCCGCCGGGGCCGCCGAGGCCCGGCATGGCGGCACCGAGGCCACCCTTGCCGAACAGGGCACCGAGACCCTTCAACCCGCCCATCTTCTTGATCTGCTTCATGGCCTTGGCCATTTCCTGGTGCATCTTGAGCACCTTGTTCACTTCCTGGACCTGCGTGCCCGAACCTGCTGCCACGCGCTTCTTGCGCTTGGCGTTGAGCAGCTTGGGATGCTTGCGCTCCTTCGGGGTCATGGACGAGATGATCGCGTCCATGTGGACGAGGACCTTGTCGTCCATGCCGCTGGCCTGCATCGCCTGCTTGGCCTTCTTCATGCCCGGCATCATGCCTGCAAGCGCGCCAAGGCCGCCCATGTTCTGCATCTGCTTCAATTGCATGCGAAGGTCGTCGAGGTCGAATTCGCCCTTCGCCATTTTCTTGGCGAGCGCTTCGGCCTCTTCTTCCTTGATCGCGGTCGCAGCCTTTTCGACGAGGCTGACGACATCGCCCATGCCGAGGATGCGGCCGGCCACACGCTTGGGATCGAAGGCCTCGATCGCGTCGAGCTTTTCGCCCGTACCTGCAAACTTGATCGGCTTGCCGGTGACATAGCGCATCGAAAGCGCCGCACCGCCGCGCGCATCGCCGTCCATGCGGGTCAGCACCACGCCGGTCAGCGGCACTTCGCCGGTAAAGCTCTGCGCGACGTTGACCGCGTCCTGGCCGGTCAGGCTGTCGACAACCAGCAGCACTTCGGTCGGCGCGGATACGGCGTTGATCGCCTTCATTTCCGCCATCAGCGCTTCGTCGACGTGGAGGCGGCCCGCGGTATCGAGCAGCAGGACGTCTGCCGCCTGGAGCTTTGCGCTTTCCATGGCGCGGCGTGCGATATCGACCGGCTGCTGGCCGGGCACGATCGGCAGGGTCGCGACATCGACCTGTTCGCCCAGCACCTTGAGCTGTTCCTGCGCCGCCGGACGATTGACGTCGAGCGAGGCCATCATGGCCTTCTTGCCGTGCTTTTCGCGCAGCAGCTTGCCGAGCTTAGCCGTCGTGGTCGTCTTACCCGAACCCTGCAGGCCGACCATCATGATGACGACGGGCGGCTTGGCGTTGAGGTTCAGCCCTTCGACCTCGGTGCCGCCGAGCATGTCGACCAGCTCGTCGTCCACGATCTTGACGACCTGCTGGCCGGGAGTGACGGATTTCAGGACTTCCGAGCCGATCGCCTTTTCGGTGACGGCATCGATAAAACGGCGGACGACGGGCAGCGCGACATCGGCTTCCAGCAGCGCGATGCGAACTTCGCGCATGGCTTCGCGCACATCGCTTTCGGACAGCGCGCCGCGGCCCTTGAGCTTGTCGAAGACATTGCCGAGCCGGTCGGACAGATTGTCGAACATGGCCGTTCTACTCCTTCCCGATGCCTGGGCACCGGATAAACGCGAAAAACGCCGGCGGACGAAAACTCGTCGGCCAGCGTGGGGTCAAACCCCTATGAAACCCAAACGTGTGCCCGGGTGTGGTGGAAGCAAGCCGCAGCCGTCGCCACGGCCTGCTACCATCAAATCCGGGAAAATGGTGGAGCCTAGCGGGATCGAACCGCTGACCTCTACAATGCCATTGTAGCGCTCTCCCAGCTGAGCTAAGGCCCCGAGCCATTTTCAAACGACGCATCCTGGGAGGTGCGTCACCCTTGCGGGAGGCGCCCAATATAAGGGGTGACCTCCCATTGCAACAGGTTTTTCTTCGCCTCCGAAGATTGAGTTTTTGTTTTTCGCTCGCACCTCCGTGCGAGCGTCCTTGGGGCTATTCTTCCGCTTCGCTACAGGCCCCTGCGGGCGGCCAGTCGGCCTTGCCGGGCCTCCGTCGGCCCGGTTCCTGGTCACGGCAGTCAGCGAGCGACCGCTCGACGCCGCCACTGCGGCGAAGCCAAGCACGCCGGACGGCGTGAGCCCGGCGTTTGAGGGTCAATCAAGAATCGTCGGCGTCGTCGTCGTCGCCCTTGGACTTGGTTTCGACGCCGAGGTCGTCGTCGCCGCCCAGATCGACTTCATTGTCGGGCGAATCGTCGTCTTCGTCGATGTCGATATCCAGATCGTCATCGTCGTCACCGCCCAGATCGCTGTCGGCTTCGCCCTTCTTGTCCTTCTTCTCTTCCTCGGCGAGGATCGGCTGCTTGGACTTGAGAACGGGTTCGGGGGTCCATTCTTCACCGCATTCGATGCAGGTGACCGGATCTTCCTTGTTCAGATCGTAGAAGCGAGTGCCGCAATTCGGGCAAGTGCGCTTGGTGCCCCATTCAGGTTTGACCATGTGTAATCCTTGATGTTTGCCGCCCCGGCATCGGGCCGGGTCGCCGTGAATTCGTAATTGTATTGATGGGATCCCGCTGGGCAGGAATCAACTGCGCGCGCGCCTTGCCAGAAGCCATTGCCACTGTCAAAGACCCGCGCTCCATCCCTGCAATTCCAGCCGGAAGCCCGCTTGACCGCCCATCGCTTTACTCCCCGTGGCCCGCTGACCGGACGCATTCGCGTGCCGGGCGACAAATCGATCAGCCACCGCTCGCTCATGTTCGGGGCCCTGGCGGTAGGGACCACCACCATCCGCGGCTTGCTGGAAGGCGAGGACGTATTGGCGACCGGCCGCGCGCTCGAGCAAATGGGCGCGAAGGTCCGCAAGGCGGACGATGGCACCTATAGCGTCGATGGCGTCGGGGTCGGCACGCTGCTGCAACCCGAAGGCGCACTGGACATGGGCAATTCGGGCACGTCGACACGCCTCCTCATGGGTCTCGTCGCGAGCCACGGCATTACAGCGGCCTTCACCGGCGATGCGAGCCTTTCCAAGCGCCCGATGGGCCGCGTGATCGATCCGCTGTCGGACATGGGCGCGAGCTTCACCCCCTCCCCCGGCGGCACGCTGCCGCTCATCACGGAGGGGATGCAGCCAGCCGTCCCGATGACCTATCGCCTTCCTGTCGCCAGCGCGCAGGTGAAGAGTGCCGTGCTGCTGGCTGGCCTCAATACTCCCGGCACGACCACTGTCATCGAGCCGGTTCCAACCCGCGACCACACGGAACGCATGCTGCGCGCCTTCGGTGTCGAAGTCACGGTCGAGGAGATCGACGGCGAAAAACACATCTCCGTCACCGGACCGGTAGATATGTCTCCCTGCGATATAGAAGTGCCGGGCGACCCCTCTTCGGCAGCATTCTTCGCCGTGGCGGCAAGCATCGTGCCGGGAAGCGATCTCCTGATCGAGAATGTCGGCCTCAACCCGACGCGCGACGGTATCTTCCGGGTGCTGAAACAGATGGGCGCCGACATCGACTATCTCGACCCGCGCGAAGTCGGCGGCGAGCCTGTCGCTGATTTGCAGGTGCGGCATGCGCCCCTCACCGGCATCGAGGTCGATCCCGATATCGCGCCGAGCATGATCGATGAATTCCCGGTCCTCTTTGTAGCAGCCGCTATGGCGAAAGGGGCCACGATTACCAGCGGGCTGGAGGAGCTGCGCGTCAAGGAAAGCGACCGTCTGTCCGCCATGGCAGCCGCGCTCAAAATCTCCGGAGCGAAAGTGCAAGAGCGCGAAGACGGATTGCTGATCACCGGTTCGAGCGGCGAGCCACTGCCCGGAGGCGGCACGGTCACCACCCATCTCGACCACCGCATAGCGATGAGTATGGCGGTCGCGGGCCTCGCCAGCGAAACCGGCGTCGAGATCGACAGCACCGAACCCATCGCAACCAGCTTCCCCAACTTCACTGCGCTGATCGACGAGGCATCGGCATGATCAATCTCGACTGGGCGTCCATGGTCGGCTTCGTCGGCACGGCCTGCATCATCGGCGCCTATGCCTACCTGACCTACAAGGAAGAGCCGAACCCGTTCATCCTGCATGGCACCAACCTGACGGGCGCCGCCCTGCTGACCGTCTCCCTGGTGGTGCACACCAACTGGCCGAGCCTGGTGCTCGAAGGTTTCTGGGCAGCGATCGCCGTCTGGGGCTTGGCGAAAGCGCTCAAGACGCGCAGGAAAAGCGCATGAGCCGAAAGTTGCTGTATATTTACGCGGCGATCAGCAGTTTCGCCGTCCTCACCTATGTTTTCCGTGGTGGAGGCGAGATCGAGCCAGGCCGGGCCGCCGCCGCAATCTTCTTCGTTGTTCTCGCCGGTCCAATTATCAAGATGTGGTGGGATGAACGCGACAAGGCTCGCCAACGCAGGCGGATCGAACAAGAAGAGGCGAAGGAAATCACGGAATGATCATCGCCGTCGACGGACCGACCGCCTCGGGCAAGGGCACGATTGCCAAGGCCCTCGCCCAGCATTTCGGCCTTCCCCATCTCGATACCGGACTGCTTTATCGCGCAGTCGGCCGACAGGTCTTCCTGGACGGAGGCGATCCCGACAACGGAGCCGACGCGCTGGCGGCCGCCAGCTTTCCAGACAGCCTCTTGGGCGATCCGCATCTACGCGATGAGGCGACCGGCGGCCTTGCAAGCCGCGTATCCATCCATCCCGCAGTGCGAGAGGCCTTGTTCGAGCGACAGCGCGCTTTCGCCACACGCGACGGCGGCGCAGTGCTCGACGGACGCGACATCGGCACGGTGATCGCTCCCGAGGCAGACGCGAAGCTGTTCGTGACGGCCAGTGTGGAAGCGCGCGCCCGCCGCCGCTTCCTGGAAATGCGCGACCGGGGTGCGGGCGTTACACTGCTGGAGATACAGGACGATTTGCGCCGTCGCGACGAACGCGACCGCAACCGGGCCGTCGCTCCGCTCGTCCCGGCAGAGGATGCCATGGTGATCGATACCAGCTCGCTCGACCGCGACGAGGCGATCGCCGCGGCAATCGCGGCGGTCGAAGAAGCAATCAGCTCCTGACCGGCGCCTGCGCCGGGCCCTGCTCGACCTTGCGCTGCAAGTCCTGGCACAGGCCGAGCGCGAAAAGGCCTTCCGCCACCATGAACAGCGGCCCGACCAGCAGGCTGCGTATATCGTCGACGAATGCCGGTTTGCGCCCCTCGTAATGGTGGCCGACGAACTGGAACAGCCATCCGATCACGAACAGGCCGATCCCCCCGCCAAGCCAGGCAAGGTCGGACACCTGCGCTATCTGGTGACCTGCGAAGGCAAAGACGGCAAGAAGCAACGTCATCAGCGCGCCGAACTTCAGGTCCAGCCTGAGATACCACAAGGCCGCGAGGACGTTCGCGACGATCGCCGGTGTCAGCACTATGCCGGACACGTCCCAGACGGGCCGAGAGAGCAGAACTTCCACCGACAGCACGATCATCGGGATTCCGAGCGCGTGCGTGAGGACATTGCGATGGTCGCGATGGAATTCGCGGTAGCTGGCGAGCGATTGGACAAGAGCGGTCATAGAGCTTTTCGTATCACCTCGACCGGCCAGCGCAAAGACGCCGTAAGAGCGCCGTATTTCCTTGCTTTCCGGCCCACATTGGCCTAGGCGCGCGCCCGTTCACGAAACCTGCTGGATTCGATGGACCTTCGCAGCGGCATACGGCTCTGCGGAGATCACGGCCCTCTTGCCCCGTACGGCCCGTGCAATGGTGCACAGGCAGACGGAGAAAGACCCCGGTAAAACCGGTGGCCGGTAGCAAAACGAACGTTAGGACTACACAACCTATGGCAACCTCAGCCAATCCCACCCGCGACGATTTCGCGGCAATGCTCGACGAGCAACTCGGTGGCGCCGATGACGGCGGCTTCGAAGGTCGCGTCGTCAAGGGCACCGTCACTGCCATCGAAAACGGCATGGCGCATATCGATGTCGGCCTGAAGAGCGAAGGCCGCGTCGACCTCAAGGAATTCATGCGCGGCGAAGACGACCACGGCCTCTCGGTCGGTTCGGAAGTCGAAGTTTTCGTCGACCGCATCGAGAACGCCGACGGCGAAGCCATGCTGTCGCGCGATCGCGCACGTCGCGAAGCTGCCTGGGACAAGCTTGAAAGCGAGTTCGGCGAAGGCAAGCGCGTCGACGGCCGCATCTTCGGCCGCGTCAAGGGCGGCTTCACCGTCGACCTCGATGGTGCCGTAGCCTTCCTGCCCGGTTCGCAGGTCGACATCCGCCCCGTGCGCGATGTCACCCCGCTGATGGACATGCCGCAGCCGTTCCAGATCCTGAAGATGGACCGTCGTCGCGGCAACATCGTCGTTTCGCGTCGCGCCGTGCTGGAAGAAACCCGTGCGGAACAGCGCAGCGAACTGATCGACAAGCTGGCTGAAGGCCAGGTCATCGACGGCGTCGTGAAGAACATCACCGACTACGGTGCATTCGTCGACCTCGGCGGCATCGACGGCCTGCTTCACGTCACCGACATGAGCTACAAGCGCGTCAACCACCCCAGCGAGATGATCGAAATCGGCCAGACCGTGACCGTCCAGATCGTCCGCATCAACGAAGACACCCAGCGCATCAGCCTCGGCATGAAGCAGCTGGAATCGGATCCGTGGGACGGTGTCGCAGCCAAGTACCCGGTCGGCATGAAGATGACCGGTACGGTTACGAACATCACCGAATACGGCGCATTCGTCGAAATCGAGCCGGGCATCGAAGGCCTGGTCCACGTTTCGGAAATGAGCTGGACCAAGAAGAACGTCCACCCCGGCAAGATCGTCTCGACCTCGCAGGAAGTCGAAGTCATGGTCCTCGAAGTGGACAGCGAAAAGCGCCGCATTTCGCTCGGCCTCAAGCAGGCCCAGCGCAATCCGTGGGAAGAATTCGCCGAAGCGCACCCCGTTGGCGCCAAGGTCACCGGCGAAGTCAAGAACGCCACCGAATTCGGTCTCTTCATCGGCCTTCCGGGCGACGTCGACGGCATGGTCCACATGTCCGACATCGCATGGGGCATCTCGGGTGAAGACGCGCTTGCCCTGCACCGCAAGGGCGAGGAAGTCGAAGCCGTCGTTCTCGATGTCGACATCGAGAAGGAACGCATCAGCCTCGGCATGAAGCAGCTCGAAAAGGGCGCTCCGACCGAAGCAGGCGCAGGCAGCTCGCTCCGCAAGAACCAGGTCGTCACCGTCACCGTCCTCGAAGTCCGCGATGGCGGTCTCGAAGTCCAGGTCGGCGAAGATGGCGCAACCGGCTTCATCAAGCGTTCGGACCTCGGCCGCGATCGTGACGAACAGCGCCCCGACCGTTTCCAGCCCGGCGCGAAGGTCGACGCCATGGTCACCGGCTTCGATCGTTCGAAGAAGCCGACCTTCTCGATCAAGGCTCGCCAGATCTCGGAAGAGAAGGAAGCGGTTGCACAGTTCGGTTCGTCGGATTCGGGTGCATCGCTCGGCGACATCCTCGGCGAAGCACTGAAGAAGAAGGAAGACTAAACTCTTCCTGCCTTCTCAAGGCTAATAAGGAAGGCCCGCTTGCTCTCAGGAGCAGGCGGGCCTTTCCCTTTGGCGCCGGGGAGCTTACGTTCCCTGTCCTAAAGTAGCGCAGCGTTAGGACAGACCGAAACACATGCTAGAAGTTCACCAGTTCCCCTGCCTGTCCGACAATTACGGATTCCTTCTTCACGATCCCGATAGCGGAGAGACCGCGGCGATCGACACGCCCGACGGGGCGGAATACCTGCGGCAGGCCGAGGCCAAGGGCTGGACCATCACCCAGATCTGGAACACCCACTGGCATCCCGATCATGCAGGCGGGAACAAGGCTATTGTCGAGGCTACCGGAGCGAAGGTCATCGCTCCGCAGGAGGTCGAGAAACTGAGCCCGATCGACCGGGTAGTCGGTAATGGCGACAGCGTCGAGCTCGGCGAGTGGAAGGCCCGGGTGATCGACGTGTCGGGCCACACTAACGGCCACATCGCTTACCATATCGCCGAAGCCGATACCGCCTTCGTGGGTGACAGCGTGTTCGCGCTGGGCTGCGGCAGGATGTTCGAGGGCGAGCCGGAGCAATTCTGGAACAGCCTCGACCGCATCCGGCAGCTTCCCGATAATACCCAGCTTTACTGCGCACACGAATACACCGCCGCGAACGCGAAGTTCGCCCTGCATGCGGATCCGGACAATACCGAACTGCAGCTCTACGCCGCGCGTGTCGAAGAGAAGCGCGCCAAGGGCGAGCCGACAGTGCCGACTGTGCTTTCGCGAGAGCTCGCTACCAACCCGTTCCTGCGCGCGGACAGCGCCGAATTGCGTGACCGCTGGGGTGGCAGTTCGCCCGCGGAAACCTTCGCCGCACTTCGCGCAGCCAAGGACAGTTTCTGACGATGAGCATCAAGGGATACCACGCTCACATCTATTTCGATGAGAGCGAGCTGGCGCAGGCCCAGGAATTCGCTGCTGCGGCACGCGCCGCATTCGGCGTTCCGGTCGGGCATTTCCACACCAGGCCGGTCGGCCCCCATCCGCGCGGATCGTGCCAGCTCACACTCAGGGCCGACCAGTTCGGTCCTTTCGCCTCCTGGGCCGTAGAGAACCGCGGCGACCTTACTCTTTTCGTGCATGGCCTCAGCGGCGACGACCTGGCCGATCATACGCAGCACGTCATCTGGTTCGGCACTTCCGAAGCACTCGACCTATCGATCTTCGCCTGAAATGAAGGCAGTTCGCGTCCAAGACCTGACGGGCGACTTGTCCGGCGTCGAATTGGTCGACATTCCAGATCCTGTGCGCACAAAAGGCGAAGTGCTGGTTCGCGTGCGCGCTGCATCGCTCAATTATCCAGACCTGCTGATGACGCAGGGCAAGTACCAGTTCAAACCGGAGCTTCCTTTCACCTCCGGCCTGGAGATGGCCGGCGAGGTCATCAAGGCGGAGCCGGACAGCGGGTTCGTACCGGGTGACCGGGTAATGGGCGGTGCCAAGACCGGCGCCTTTGCCGAGGCCATCGCGCTACCCCCCTCCGCCCTCAGGCATGTGCCCGAGGGGCTGGACTTCCCGCAGGCTGCAGCGATGGGTGCCGCCTATCAGACCGCATATGTCGCCCTGGTCGAATTGGGCAAACTGGAGGCTGGCCAGACGATCCTGGTACATGGGGCAAGCGGCGGGGTCGGCCTGGCTGCATGCGATCTAGCGAAGGCGCTCGGAGCGAAAGTGATCGCGGCATCCCACTCCGCAGGCAAGCTGGACCGCCTGGCTGCAGCATCCGGTGCCGACTCCGTCATCAGCAATCAGGGCCGATTTCGTGAGGATGTGTCGGCGCTCACGAACGGGCGGCTTTGCGACCTCGTCTTCGATCCTGTCGGTGGCGATGTCTTCGACGAGAGCACCCGCTGCGTCACCTTTGGCGGCAAGCTGCTGGTCGTCGGCTTCGTGGCGGGACGGATTCCCGAAATCGCCGTCAACATCCCCCTCATCAAGGGCTTCTCGGTCGTTGGTGTGAGAGCGGGCGAATACAGCCGCCGCTTCCCCGAGCGAGGCGCGCGGATAGCTCGAGAACTCGACGATCTGGCCAGCACCGGCAAGATCACGCCGCATATCGACCGTGTCTTGCCGATGTCGGACTGGCGGGAAGCCTTCGAGGCGATGCAGTCGGGCGAAGTCTTCGGAAAGATTGTGCTGGAACCCTGATCTGCGCTCCACGGACCGTCAGCCCGGCCCCTTCCCTTCAGACGACGAAAAAGCGCGCGAAACCCGAGGCTTCACGCGCTATTTCCGTGTCGCTTAAGAGCGAGATCAGATCCCGGCGATAACCTTGTCGGCCAGTGCCTTGTCCGCTTCCGCATCGTGCTTTTCTCCGATCAGCTTGCGGCTGGCCGAAGTGGCCGCCAGTGCTGCGCGATTGCGGACGTCTTCGACGGCTTCGCGTTCGGCAGCGGCGATCTTGTCTTCCGCCATGCGCTTGCGACGTTCGACCATCGCCTTGCTGTCGGCTTCCGCCTTTTCCAGGATCGCATCGGCTTCATGCTGGGCATTTTCCAGCATGGCTTCGGCGTCCTTTTCGGCACCGGCGATCTTGTCGGCATACTCCTTGCGAAGCGCTTCCGCTTCGGCGCGAAGTTGCTTGGCTTCGTCGAGCTGCTGCTTGATCGCTGCGATCTTGCCGTCGAGGCCGCCTGCAATCGTCTTGTGCACCTTGGCACCAAAGAAAGCGAACAGGAGCAGGACCAGCATGGAGATCGAAACCCACTGGTAGGGCGCAAGGCCCCACAGCATCGGCTCTACATGCTTGCCGGCACCGGCATCGATTTCGACAGTCGCTTCGGGCGTCTCTGTCGCAAACACTTCGGGAACAGTCGTGTTAGCCATTTGCCATGGCCTCCTTCACCGCCTTGGTTGCGACAGGCTTGGTCACCTTGACGCCTGCAAGCGTCTTGACGATGTCCTGCGCAGCTTCGACGGCAACGCTTTCGACTTCTGCCAGCGCTTCCGTCCGGGCGTCGCCGATCCGAGCTTCCGCATCGGCCAGCTTCTTGTCGATACGCGTCTGCGCCGCCTTCAGCTTCTTCTCGGACTTGGCGGCAGCCTCGTCCTTGGCCTTGGCAACGATTGCCTGCGCGGCAGCGCGGTTCTCGTTTTCACGCACCCGCCATGCCTCTTCCTGCTCGTCGGCAGCATCGCGCGCGGCCTTGGCAGCGGCGAGGTCGGCAGCGATCTGGCCATCGCGTTCAGCGACGGTACTCATCACCTTGGGCACCATGAGGTTGCCGACAACGAGGAAAGTGATGCCGAAGAACACGAGCAACCAGAAAACCTGGCTGGACCATGTATCGGCAAGCTGTGCTATCTGTGGCATTGCAGCTCTCGAAAAGCGGGTACGGGAAATTCAATGCACCGGCCGGGTCAGACCCGACCGGCGCGATCTCGATTGTCGTCGATTAGGCGACGAAGATCAGGATCATGGCAACGACGAACGCCAGCAGGCCGAGAAGCTCGGCAGCGGCGAAGCCGATGAACAGGCGACCCTGCTGGCCGTCGGCAGCACCCGGATTGCGCAGCGCGCTTTCGAGGAACGAACCGAAGACGTTACCAACGCCGATCGCAGCCATACCGGCACCGATCGCCGCGAGGCCCGCACCGATGAGCTTTGCAGCTTCCATTTCCATGACAAACTCCTTTGGGAAAAACGTGTATTGTTGAAAGGTCTTAGTGAAGATTTTCAGCGTCGTTGATGTACAGTGCAGTCAACAGCGCGAAGACGTAGGCCTGGATACCGGCGACGAGCAGTTCGAGCGCGCAGATGCCGATCATCAGGATGAAGCTTGGCAGGCCGACGAGGAGGCCGAAGCCTACACCGGCATTGGTGCCGTCGATCACGAAGCTGGAAAGGACTTCCAGCAGGACGTGGCCGGCCATCATTGCAACGAAAAGTCGCAGGGCCAGGCTGAACGGACGGACCATGAAGGAGATGAATTCGATCGGTGCGATGACCGGGATCATCGGCAGCGGCGTGCCGTGCGGCACGAAAAGGCTGAAGAAATGGAAGCCGTGCTTCCAGAAACCGACCAGCAGGACGATCGAGAAGCTGATGATCGCGAGCACGCCGGTAACGGTGAAGTGGCTCGTGAAGGTGAACGGGTGAACGCCCACGACGCCGAGCGGCAGGAGGCCGAGCAGGTTCGCGAAGAGGATGAACATGAACAGGCTGAAGACGTAAGGCACGTATTTGCGCCCTGCCTTGCCGATGTTCGCTTCGAGCATGTTGTCGATGAAGCCGGTGAAGGTTTCCACCATCATCTGCCAGCGGCCCGGGACCAGCTGACGCCTCATTCCGCCCAGCACGAAGAGGAAGAGCACCACGGTCGTGATGAGCATCCACATTGCACTGTTGGTGAAGGCGATGTTGAAGCCTTCGCCCAGCACCCACTCATCCGAACCGCCGAGCGGCTTGATGGTGAACTGGTACATCGGATCGACTTTGGCCTGTTCGGCTGCCACGTCAGTTAGTCCTTCAAATCCTGTAACGAAAGCCCCGGAAATCCTTGCGGATTATTCGCCGGGGCCCTGATTTGCCGCGCGGATGATGTTCCTGAAAGCCACGACTATCCCGAGGAACAGCCCGACCAACAGACCCCACGGGTTGGTGCCGGTAAAATAGCCGATGGCATATCCGATCACCGTACCGCCAAGGAGCCCGCCAAGAAGATCCGCCAATACCCGGTTTCCACTGCGATAATTCGCATCGGCTCCGGAGCCTTGGGGTCGGTTACGCTGCTCTTCGCGCTGCTGGGCGGCTGCTAGCCGTTTTTCCAGCGCGTCGATCCGCGCATCCTCCTCGATGGGTTCCCGTGCGGGTTCGTCTTCGCTCATGCCTTGCTCCTTACTACAGGGGGTTGCGCGGCACGCGCAGGGACTTGCCCGCCAAGGGCGCCGCCCCCTTAGAAGGGGGGCATTGGCGAGTCAACACGAAGGGGGTGTGAATTGCGTGTTTCTAGGACTTAGTGACTAGCGTTCCGCAGGCAGCCCGCTTCGTGCACCCGCCAATCGGCCTTACGGGCAACGCGAATCGCGCAGGGGTGCGGCGCTGGTACGGGTCTGCCAGGTGCCGTCGGGCGCCTGGTATTTTTCGCCTGGGGTAGTGGCGAGAATCGCCTGGCAACCGGCCGTCAGCGCATACTCTTCCAGAGTTGCGTTATTCGCCTGCGCACGCTCTGCGTAAACGGCGCGGCGCTTGATGTTGATATCGTTGACGACACGGCGCAGTTCGGCGGTCTCCGCACCGACGATGCCGAGGTAGCCGTCCATCTTCTCACCGACCTGTCCGGCCGCGCGCGCCGCGGCATAGGCGGGGTCGCGCTGGGCGAAAGCGGGCGCGGCGATGCCGCCTAGAGCGGTTGCGACGGCTGCCGCACCGAGTGCAGTCCTGATAATCGACCTGGTCATATTCTCACCCATCAAAAGATATCCGCATTATTCTCGATCGTATCGCCGGCATCTTCGGCTAGACGATAAATCACTTCCTGGCGGATATTGACGTTCAACTCGATCACGATCGGCTCGGTCGGTGCCTCGACTGTGATGCACCCTCCCAGCGCGAGCGGAACCGCCGCAATCGCCAATAACCGTCTGCCCATCGTGGCCCCCGTGATCTGCATGAATTCGCTTGTCGCAAGGGGCGAAGGGTCAGTCAAATATGCTCGTATCATCGCGCATCCTCGCTTTCCTGGTCCTGAATGGTGGGTTCATCCGGAATGACATCTTCCGGGTCGATTTCGGGTGCGGCTTCCTCGCCGGTGATGGAGCGGCGCAGCAGGCGCTGTCCGTCGTCGCTCAGCAGTCCCAGCTCGCGCGGATCGCGGACGGCCGAAGGGTCGTAGAGCGCCTTCATGGAGGTCAGCAGCTGGTAGAACTGGGCACGGATGTTGATCCGGAACTGGATCGGCAGCTTGGCGATCTGGCGCGTGATGATGTTGCGTTTCGCGCCCTCGCCCTGCTGCACGCCATCGAAGCGCACGCGGGTGACGATCTCGCCCGCAAGCGGCCCTTCCATGACCACGCGCATTTGCGAATAATCCATGCTTCGTAGCGCATCGAAGGCGAAATTGGCGATTGCGGAAAGGTCTTCGTAGGTCAGGTCGCCGACATAGGAGAGATTGCCTCCCGGCGGCCGCGAAATAAGGATGCCTTCGTCGATCCGGCCGTTGCCGTCGCTGTCGAACACGATGGGCACCGTGCCGTCGAATGTGCCGGTGGCGGAGATGTTCTCCAGCTCCATCTGGGCGACGAACTGCGCCGCTTCCAACCCGATGATCTCGAAGACGTAGCGTCGCTCCTCCTCGACACCGAGGTTGAAGTCGAAGTCCCGCAGGACAAGGCGTCCGCCCATGAAGGGCCAGCTGCCGCCTGCAATGGCAAGGACTTCGCCGTTGCGCAGCGCGAACTCTATTTCGCCGTCCAGCACCTCGACCCCCGGATTGATCGACGCGACGCGCAGCTTCTGGCCGGGAGCGGTCGTCAGATTGAGGAGGTCGGTGAAACGGATGGTCCCGCTTGCGCCTTTTACCGGGCCGAAGGCGGCCGCAAAGTCGAGGCTGTCGGTCGAAAACTCGCCGCTGCTGGTCACGTCACCATCGGTGGACCAGGCAATGCGCCCCACCCCGTCGATAGACCCTTGCGCATTGGCAATCACGCCCAGCGCGAGCGGCATGAGGTCCGCAAATTGCAGGCGATCGTCGAACAGCAGGTCGTCCACCACCAGCCGCGCCGATCCTGCTCCCGTGCCGAGATTGTGGTCGATGTCCACTGCGGTGACGAGACGGTCGCTCTCCGGTTCGCGCAGGTCAGCCTGCGCGGTGATGATATTGTCGCGCAAGGCAAGCGAAGCCTCGCGCGCTTCTAGTGGTTCGAACCGGTCGGGCTCTGCCCTGTCGAAGAGGCGGAAGGCGGCATCGGCAATCGCGAAGACCCCGCCCGCATAGGACCAGTTTCCTTGGGCGTTGCGGATATCCAGCGGCACGGATGCGAGGGTGATCTCGGCATCGGAGAAACTTCCCTCGATATCCTCGCCAAGCCGCGCATCCAGATCGGTGATTGCAAAACGGCTTGCCGTTTCCTCGGGGCCGAGCACGACATCGAGATCGCGCGCCTTCACCACGCCGGGCCAGGCAAAGGCGATCGGCCCGCTGGCAATGCGGATCGGCGTATCCGCGAGGGTTCCCCTCACATCCAGTTGCGGTGCGCCTGCAGCAAGCTGCAACCCGCTGGCCGAGTAAGCGAGGATCGGTTTGCCGGGGGGCGGGCACAGGGTCAGGCCCGGACCTTCGATATTGAGGTTCGACACGGCTAGTCGGCGGAAGGACAGGCGCGTGCAATCCCGCCACAGTGCCAGGCTGCCACCGGGCTCATATCGGCCCGACACCGGCATCGACAGGCCATCGATCGCGCCGCCCGGAAGCGGCCCGCTTGCCTCGACTTCGCCCGAAAAGCCCAATGCGCCGCGATCGGACTGGACGATCGACAGGCTTGGTATGGCAAGGCGCGCCACGCCTGCGTCATAGGGGGCCATGGACAGGCGGAATGCAGGTCCGCTCTCGGTCCGTCGCTCCATCCGTCCAGAAATGCGCGGGATGCCGGGTCCGCCGGTCGCGAGATTGCCCGAATAGCGCATCGGCGTATCGCCCTGCCTGCTCGCCTCGAACCGCGACACGGACAGCAGCCTTGCGCCCTGCCCCCCGCGAACTTCGGCTTCAGGAACGAGCAGGGTCAGCGCATCGTCCGTCCGGCTCACACGAATGCGACCCTGGAGCGAACTGCCCCGGGTCTGCGCCTGCAATGCGGCAGCGATTTTCCGCGCGACCGGTTCGACCAGCGTACCCTCGCCGGTGCTCGCAAGGCTCTCCACCGATGCGATCAGCGCTGGCCCGAGCCGCAGGCCGTTGCCTTCGACAGCGCTGTCGATCTCGATGCGCGAGAAGCCATCCCTGCCGCGCACATCCCCATCGGCGGTCAGCAGTGCTGCCATGACCTGTTCGTTGGCGAGGCCGCGGGCAGCGATCGTATAGCTTCCGGCGAGATCGTCATTCCGTAGCTGCACGCGCAGGTTGCCGGACAGGGACTGGGCCGCAACGCCCGGAAGCGAGACTGCATCGCTATCGAAACGGGCAGCGATTTTCGGATCCGCCAGCGAGGGTTCGAGGTCCGCTTCCAGCTGTGCGACGACGTTCGCCACTGTCACGCCCTGATCCCCGCAGGCAAGCTCTTCGATTCGGAGAGGACCGTCGAAACCGGGTGCTCCCGCTGCTGTCGTGATTTCCCCGAACAGCGTCGCTCCCGAAAGGTCGCAGCCCGATGCGGTGAAATCGGGCGCGGTGGCCGCAAGGACCCCCGCGAACCCGTCACGCAGCGGGCCTGCGCCTTCCAGCTTCAATCCCACATTGCCGAAGTCGGTTTCGAGCAGGCCGCGCCCGTCGCGAATGGAGAGGCGTAAATCGGGCAATCCCGTGGATTCGCCGCTATCGTCGAAAACGATCGGGTCGAGTGCACCGAAACTCAGTTGCCCGTCACGATAGGTTCCGAACAAACGCGGCGCGACCAGTTCGACGCTGCCGACCGATGGCAATCCGATCCGGTGCTGCAGTTGGAGGATGACTTTTTCGGCCGTGAAATCCGGCCTGTCAGGATCGCCGACCACCACGTTGCGAAGGATTTGCGTCTGCCCGCCGATCCGTTCGATCTCGTAAGTCGCCTCGACCCCGTAAGCATCGAGCTGGTCGCGGATGAAGTCGTCGGCGATGGATTCGCGGCTCGACCACGCGGTCAGGGACAGGGCCAGCAGCAACAGCAGCGTGAGGCCGGGCGCGGCATAGCGTTTCTTGCGCCACCGCGGCCGGGAATCGGAATGTGGGGGCGGTGCGACCTCTTCCATCGCGTGCACACTTGCGCCCATCGCGGCGCGAAGGCAATGCAAGCATTTGAAAGGTCGCGCTTCGGGGGTCGAATTTGTCGCAGGAAACCAGCAATGCAAAACCGCATGCAGGCGCCGGTCATCGCGAGCGGTTGCGAAGCCGCCTGCTTAATGGCGGCGCAGAGGCGCTGGCCGATTACGAGCTGCTCGAATACCTCCTTTTCGGCGCATTCCGGCAAGGAGACACCAAACCGCTGGCAAAGCGCCTGATCGAACGCTTCGGCTCCTTCTCCGGCGTGTTGAATGCGGACCCGGGTGCCTTGGCGCAGGTAAAGGGCATGGGCGATGCCAGCGCCGCCACATTGCACGCCATCGCCCTGTCGGCCCGCCGCATGGCGCGCGGCGAAATCGAACAGCAGCCCGTTCTCGGCAGCTGGCAGGCCCTTATCGATTATCTCGCCATCGACATGAGCCATTTGAAGCACGAACGCGTGCGTGTGCTTTACCTAGACACCCGTAACCGGCTGATCCTCGATCATCTCGCCGCAGAAGGATCGGTGGACGAAGCGGCGATCCATCCGCGCGAGGTGATCCGCAAGGCCTTCGATATCGGTGCGTCGGCCCTGATCCTGGTCCACAACCACCCGAGCGGCGACCCCGAACCCAGCCGCGCCGACATCCAGATCACCAACCGGATCGCCGAGGCAGGCCGGCTGCTCAACATCACCGTGCACGACCACGTGATCATGGGGCGCGGCAGCCATGTATCGCTGCGCGCCAAGGGCCTGATCTAGGCTATAGCCTCAATTCTTGGGGACGACCCCGTGCATCGCATATTTGGCAGCCAATTCCGGTGCCATGCGCAGCGCCCGCTCGACATCCGTACGGCCGGCCTTGTCGCCTTTTTCGAGCCGCACGATCCCGCGCAAGTACAGCGAAGCGGACAGGCCCGGCGCCAGTTCCAGAGCGCTGTCGAGGTCGCTGAGCGCAGCGTCGTAATCGCCCATCCGGTAGCTGACCATCGCTCTGCTATCGAGCATCGGCGCGCTGTTTGTCGCGCGTTCGATGGCTTTCGTGCAGGAAGACAAGGCAGCTTCCGGCTGGACATTGAAAAGTCCGCGGAACCAGCAATCTGCATTCAGGACCGATGCATTGGTCGGCTTGTCCGCCACCTGCTCTTCCAGCGCTGCAATCGCATCGTCCGTACGACCGGCGAGACCGGCGACCGTAGCGAAGGTACTGGCGTATGACCCTTCCTCATCGTCGCTGACGGGAAGGTCTGCCAGCAGGTCGAGTGCCTCGTCACGCTTCCCGCCGTAAGCCAGCAGCTCTGCGAGATTGAGCGCGAAATACGTGCTCGGGTCCAGGTCGTAGGCGGCCTGTGCATCGGCAATTGCGGCCTCGCGGTCGCCGAGCGCCTCGTGGACTCCGCCGCGCCAGCTGTGCAGATATGCGCTCGGCTGATTGGCGATGAGTGTGTCGAGGTCGGCAAGCACCCCGTCCCAGTCGAAAATCTGCGCCTTGAAAGTTGCTCGCTGGGTAAGCGGCCCCCAGTCGTCGGCGGCCGAGAAATCCACGGCCCGGTCATAGGCATCGAGGAGCGGTTTCACGCGCTTGGCCAACGTGGCGCTATCGATTTCCCAGCGCCATGCGAAATCCTCTGGCGCAAGCACCTCGGCCTCCAGTGCGTTGAGCTGGCGCACCTTGCGCTTATGCGCCGGAAGCTCGGACGCGGGGATTTCGCCCAGGTCGTTCCATACGTCGACGCTGAAACGGATGACATTCCCTTCTATAGCGCGAGTGCCGTAGATGGCGGTATTCGCAAAGCCTTCGTCGATTACGGCATCGCCGGTTACCTCGAAATCGTCCATTCCCTCCGGCAGGATGACGGAGGCGTTGACGCGATTGTATTGCGGGCCGCCGGTCTGGACCGGAATGTTGCGCCATTCCGGACGCGCACGGTCGGGATTGAAGGCGAACTTGTCGGTCTGGTCGGACGAGAGACGCATCCGCCCGTCAGCCCAGGAGAAGTCGCTAGCCATGATTCCTTCGGCGGTCAGGATTCCTAAGGCCCGGTCGTCGTCATAGGAAAGGGAAACCGAAGTCAGCGCCCCGCCCGGCCCGGACGCGAAACTCGAGGCGAAACGCTTGAGCTGCTCCTCGTCGGCTTCATCCGCAGCCGCCCTGAGCGTGGCGCCCTGCGGTCCCGAGATTTTCATCGTCAGCGAAAAGAGCGCGGGAAAATCGATCCCGGCCGAATAATCGGAGGTGGCTTCCATCACCATGTCCGGCGACGCCTTGCGCCGCTGAGTCATCGGGACGAGGTCCGCCCCCGCTACGGGCAACGGCAGCGCATAGAAGAATGCCGGGACTTCGCCGATGTTGGACAGGCGCGTTGCGGTACTGGTGCCATCGAGCCAGTAATCCGTGCCGTCGATGTTTGCGCGCACGATCATATGATCGAAATTGCCAGGGATCGGCAGCAATTCGGGGATCGCATCGCCTCCCCTGGTGGAGACAAGCACCGGGATCGCGTCGATACCCATTTGCGACAGCAGGGAGTACAAAAGGACCGACTTGGCCTTGCAGTCTCCGTAGCGCTTCTCCCACGTCTCTTCCGCCGACTGCGGCATGTAATTGCCGCCATCGAGACCGTTGAGGAGGTAGCTCACCTCGTCCTGAACCAGCCGCACTGCCAAGGCCGTGCGCTCAAGCGGATCGCGGGTAGCCGCCATGATTTCGCGAGCCTTGGCGGCGACGTCGCTGTTATCAGCCACTTGGGCCGCTACTTGGTAGTGCGGAGCGAAGGCGCGCGACAAATCCTGCCAGTTGGCGAAGGTCCCGACCCGCAGAACCGGATCGCGATTGAAGCGCGACGGGGCATCGCCCGGCATATCGGGGAGCTCGTCAATCGGCAGCGCGATAGTGAGCGTCTTATAGCCGTCGACCACTACAGGAGGCTCTACACCGGCTACATCTTCGGCTCGCCAGTATACTTCACTATCTTCCGGCCAGCTGACGATGGCCCGGGAGAAGCCGACCTGCCACGGCTCCTGGAAAAGGTATTGCGACGCCTGCATTTCATCGCCGAGCGCCTGGTCATCTACCGTTACCGAGTGGGTTACCCGCAGAATGTCGTCCACCTGCAAGCCCGACACGGCAAGCGTTGCGGTAAGCTGTCCGTCGAGCAGACGCTGCTCAAGGCCACGTTCGCGGCGGATAACCTCGAATTGTGTCCCGCCGCCGATAACGTCGATGCTCTGGCCTGCGCGGATGATCTCGACCCGATGCACAGTCAGGTCGCCCTTGTCGGGCAGCCAGGAAAGCGAAACAGTCCCGTGGTCCATGAGTAGCTCGGGATTGTCGATGCGGATCGCGGCATCTTCGTATTCGGTGACGACACCATCCTCGAGGCGCTGCTGCCAGTCGTAGATCAGCGTCGACGGCGCATCCTCCACGTCGACAAGGTCAAGCGTTGCAGCGTCAACCCAATCGGGCGCCGGTCCATAAAGAACGGCTTCACCCGCATTGGCAGGAGCCGCCAGAATAATGGCCATCGCGGCCGATGCAGCCAGGCTTGTTCGAGAAATCGGAAGTATCGTCTGATCGTTCATGCAGAACAACTTACCGCAATTGGAACTACATGCAATCACAGTGAGTGAGGCTGGGAAACCGCCTGTTCACCAATATTTCGAATGCATGCCGCCGCTCCCCTTGCCAGCGCGCGCGCCCTTGCCTAGCGCGCTGCCCTGCACCCCAATCACAAGACTCGGAGTCGACCGATGGTCCCCCGCTATGCCCGTCCAGCCATGACCGCCATTTGGGAGCCGGAGGCGAAGTATCGCATCTGGTTCGAGATCGAGGCGCACGCGACCGAGAAACTCGGCGAGCTTGGCGTCGTCCCCAAAAGCGCGGCAAAGGCCCTTTGGGACTGGTGGGCAACCGACCCCAAGATCGACGTCGAAGCGATCGACGCAATCGAGGCGGTAACAAAGCACGACGTGATAGCCTTCCTCACATGGGTCGCGGAAAACGTCGGTGACGAAGCGCGCTTCATGCACCAGGGCATGACCAGTTCCGACGTGCTCGACACGACACTGGCGGTCCAGCTGGCGCGTTCGACCGACCTGCTGCTAGAAGACCTCGACCAACTGCTGGCCGCGATCAAGCGCCGCGCGGAAGAGCACAAATACACCCCCACCATCGGTCGCAGCCATGGCATCCATGCAGAGCCTGTAACCTTCGGCCTCAAGCTTGCGCAGGCCTATGCCGAATTCGACCGCTGCAAGACCCGCCTGCTGGCTGCGCGCGAGGAAATCGCGACCTGCGCGATTTCCGGCGCGGTCGGCACCTTCGCCAATATCGATCCGAGCGTCGAAGAATATGTCGCGGAAAAGCTCGGCCTCAAGCCAGAGCCGGTTTCCACGCAGGTCATTCCGCGTGATCGCCACGCCATGTATTTCGCCACGCTCGCGGTGATCGCCGGATCGATAGAGCGCGTTGCGGTGGAAATCCGCCACTTGCAGCGCACCGAAGTTCTCGAGGCCGAGGAATTTTTCTCGAAGGGGCAGAAGGGCTCGTCGGCAATGCCGCACAAGCGTAACCCGATCCTGACGGAGAACCTGACCGGCCAGGCCCGCATGATCCGCGCCTACGCCCTGCCGGCACTCGAAAACGTGGCGCTGTGGCACGAGCGCGATATCTCGCATTCCTCGGTCGAGCGGTTCATCGGTCCCGATGCGACCATCACGCTCGACTTCGCGCTCGCGCGCCTGACCGGCGTAGTCGACAAGCTGCTCGTCTATCCCGAGCGCATGCAGGCCAACATGGATCGCATGGGCGGCCTCATCCATTCGCAGCGCGTCCTGCTTGCCCTGACCCAGAACGGCGTGAGCCGCGAGGACGCCTATCGCCTCGTCCAGCGCAACGCGATGAAGGTGTGGGAATCGGATGGCAGGCTGATGCTGCTCGACCTGCTCAAGCAGGACGAGGAGGTGACCGCCGCGCTGACGAACGAGCAGCTCGAGGAGCGCTTCGACCTCGATTACCACTTCAAGCAGGTCGACACGATCTTCGACCGCGTTTTCGGCTGAGCCTTGCGACACGTCTGGTGTGCGCCTAGCATTGCCGGAAAACCGGTGAGGGGTAGCTAAGAAATGCAAATCGTCCGAACGATCCTGTGGATTGCACTGCTGGTGGCGATCCTCGCCTTTTCCTTCGGCAATTGGGACAAGCAGATCGATGTGCGCATCTGGCCCGGCATCGTGTGGGACACGCGCGTGCCTGCCCTCGTCATCGTGTCTTTCCTGATCGGGATCGTGCCGATGTGGCTCTATCATCGCGGGGTACGCTGGCGTCACACGCGCCGGATTACCGCACTTGAGCAAGCGACCTCTCAGATGGCGGCACCGCGTGCCGATGATCGCCCTGCACCTGCACCTGCACCTGCCCCTACGCCGGCGGCCTCGACAGTCGCCGAGCCTGCAAATCCTGTAGATCCGGAACCCGACACGCGGTCATGAGCAACCCTGTCTATCTCGCTCTCGACGTCCCTCGCCTGCGCGATGGAGTTGCACTGGCAGAAAAGGTCAAGGCGCACGTCGGCGGGATCAAGCTGGGGCTGGAATTTTTCTGCGCCCATGGCGCGCACGGGGTGCACATGATCGGGCAGCTCGGCCTGCCGATCTTCCTCGATTTGAAGCTTTACGACATCCCGAACACGGTGGCCGGCGCCATGCACGCGATCCACCAGCTCGAACCTTCCATTGTTACCATCCATGCCAGCGGCGGACGCGCAATGATGGAAGACGCGAAAGCTGCTGCGGGAGAGAACACGAAGGTGGTCGGCGTCACCATGCTCACCAGCATGGATGACCGCGATTTACAGCGCACCGGCGTCCAGGGCACGGCGCACGACCAGGTCATGCGTCTCGCGGAACTCGCCAAGGACAGTGGACTCGACGGGATCGTGTGTTCAGGTCACGAGGTGAAAGCCGTGCACGATCAATGGAAAGACGGCTATTTCGTCGTCCCCGGCCTGCGTCCGGCAGGCAGCGCGGTCGGCGACCAGAAACGCGTGGTCACACCGCGCCAGGCGCGCGACGACGGCGCCAGCGTCCTCGTCATCGGACGCCCCATCAGCCGGGCGGACGACCCCGCAGAAGCGGCCCGCGCGATCGAGGCCACTCTTTGACTTCCATTATCGAGGCATCCCTTGCGGATGCCGCCGAGATCAAGCTCCTCATAGAGAGCGCCTATCGCGGCGACAGCGCGCGGCAGGGCTGGAACCACGAAGCCGACCTCCTCGACGACGAACGCACTTCTCTCGAAGAGATCGAGCGCCTCATCAAAGACGAGAAAGTCAGCTTCCAGGTGGCCCGGGGCGATGCCGGAGCGCCGACCGGCTGCGTTGCCGTGACACAGCTCGACGCGACATGCGGCTATCTCGGAATGCTGTGCGTCGCGCCAACGATGCAGTCGGGAGGGCTTGGCGGAATGCTGCTCGAAGCGGCTGAACTGGCAGCTTTGAAACGCGGCATAGAAACGCTGGAGATGACCGTGATTACGCAGCGTTCCTCATTGATATCATGGTACGAGCGGCGCGGATATGAGCGGACGGGTGAAACGCGCCCTTTCCCGGTTCCGCGCGATCCACCGCTGGAATTCGCCGTGCTGGCAAAGCGGCTTGCGAACACCTAGCTTCTGCTCATGACCAGCGTAGCCATCAAGATTTGCGGGATTTCAACCCCTGATGCCCTCGACGCGGCGATTGCGGCCCGTGCGGATTTCATTGGACTGGTGTTTTTCCCGCCATCCCCGCGCAACGTCGATGGCCATGCTGCGGCGGCACTGGCCGCGCGTGCAGGTTCGTCCATCGGGCGCGTCGGCCTGTTCGTGGACGCAGACGACGGTCTCATTGCCGAGAGCGTCAAGGCTGGCCGCCTCGATGTCATCCAGTTGCACGGCGAAGAAACGCCGGAACGCGTCGCGCAGGTTAAGGATCGTTTCGGTTTACCAGTCTGGAAAGCGATTCCCGTCGCAACCGGCAGAGACGTCGAAAAAGCTCAGGCGTATAAAGGGATTGCCGATCTGTTTCTGTTCGACGCTCGAACGCCGAAGGACGCGGCGCTCCCGGGTGGCATGGGGCTCAGCTTCGACTGGTCGCTCTTGGCCAGCTGGCGCGGCAGGCCCGGATGGGGCCTTGCAGGCGGGCTTTCTCCCGCAAATGTAGCAGATGCGCTGGAGCGGACGGGCGCGCCATTGCTCGACACTTCCTCCGGTGTAGAGAGCGCGCCCGGCCAGAAGGACCCGGAATTGATCCGCGCCTTCTGCGATGCAGCGCGCAACGCTTGACGCGCTGCACAATCCTGCTATGCGCGCGCCTTCGCTAATTGGCTCCGCACCCCGGTGAAGCGGTAGCCGCGCTGGAACACTCTTCCAGCGGTGCGATGCCGGGTTGGATGGCGGACATTGGGTTCGCTCAGCAAATTGAAGGAAAGACTTATGTCGAAGCGCAAGAGCGCCAAGTACAAACTCGACCGCCGGATGGGTGAAAACATCTGGGGTCGTCCGAACTCCCCGGTCAACAAGCGTTCCTACGGCCCCGGCCAGCACGGTCAGCGCCGCAAGAGCAAGATGAGCGACTTCGGCCTGCAGCTGCGCGCCAAGCAGAAGCTCAAGGGCTACTACGGCGACGTGACCGAGAAGCAGTTCAAGCGCACCTACAAGGAAGCGTCGGCCATGAAGGGCGACACCGGTCAGAACCTGATCGGCCTGCTCGAACAGCGTCTCGACATGGTCGTCTATCGCGCCAAGTTCGCTCCGACCATCTTCTCCGCCCGTCAGATCGTGAGCCACGGCCACATCTACCTCAACGGCGTGAAGACCAACATCGCATCGGCCCGCGTCAAGGTCGGCGACGTCGTCAGCCTCGGCAGTAAGGCCAAGGAAATGGCTCTCGTCATCGAAGCGCAGAGCCTGCCCGAGCGTGAAATTCCCGACTACGTCGCGCCCGACGGCAACGACAAGGTGACCTTCACCCGCGTGCCGAAGCTCGACGAAGTGCCCTACCCGGTCACCATGGAACCGAACTTGGTCGTCGAATTCTATTCGCGCTGATCACTTCGGCAACGAAACACGAAAGGGCGGTCCTGCGGGGCCGCCCTTTTTCGTTTCGATTGGTCGCATTTTCAAGAAGTTGCAGGAACCAGACCCGGGTCTGGCGTTGTGTCGATGCTATGGTCTTCTATCGCTTCGTGACACGCAATCGCATCGGCAAATGGTATGCCTCGCTCACCGACGCACAGCGCAATGCAAACGCGATCGGCGCCGGCTTCACAGGGCCCGGCGGCAGCTTCACGGCCTATCGCGGGACGATCCTGGAAATGCAGGAAAAGCCGGGTCAGCGCGAATGGGCCAAGCGCAAGGACCAGTAGATCATCGCGACGATAATCGCTGTGATGAGGCCACCCCAGAACCAGTACGGCAGGAACAGCGCCTGCGCGATATGACCGGTGTCCGATAGCTGCGGCCGCCCGCCGAGCATGCCGCCTTGGCTGAACAAATAGCCGAAGTCGCGATAGATGCTGATGCAGCCCTGCACGCCGAGGAACTGGACCGCGAAATGGCGTTGGTTCGCCCGTGCCTTGAAAGCGAACCACAGGCAGGCCAGCCCGACTGCGGGCAGGACCAGCCATCCCGTGAGGGAACGCACCCAGATAAGCGTCGAGATCAACAATACCCCGCCCAGCAAGACCAGCGCATTCCGAGTAGCGCGCCTTGTGCGCGATGACAGGATCAGCGCGCATCCTGCGAATGTCGGCCCCAGAAGTCCGGCTGCTGCGATCAGAGCACTCGACAATCTGGACGGCTCGCCCTCGGACAGGTGCGCAGCATAGCCCGAACCGTTGGGGAAAATGACCAAGCGCTCGAACTCGTGGCCGAATGCCATCGCCGCAAGGCCGTGGCCCATTTCATGAAACCAGGTCGACAGGATCGTGAACGGGTAGAGCAGATATCCGCCGTAAGGCGAATGCCAGAGGAGGATGGTAATGATCGCCATCACCACCAGCGCGGTTATCTCGCTGCGGTCATTGGAGCCAAGCCCTCCCCCCGAACGCCATCTCGTCATGTCGAGCCTCTCGCAGCCATCACGCCGGAATTTCCTCGCCGTCATAGGCGAAGCACTTGCCGCTGTCCGAAGGCTCCAGCGACGCAAGCACATCGACCAGCATTCCTGCCGAATAGTCCGGGGTGAACAGCTTGCCTTGCGGCACATTGCGCTGGAACGGCTCGCTCAACCGCGTGTCGACCGTGCCGGGATGGAGGCCGACGCAAAAAGCCTCCGGCTTCTTGCGCGCCAGTTCGATGGACAGGCTGCGCACCATCATGTTGAGTGCGGCCTTGCTCGCCCGATAGGCATACCAACCGCCGAGCCGGTTGTCCGAGATGCTCCCCACCCTCGCCGACAGCGCCGCAAAGCCGCCTCGGCGATCGTCGGGCAGGAGCGGCAGGAAATGCTTGGCGACCAATGCAGGACCGGTGACGTTGATCGCAAAATTGCGCGCGAAGTTTTCCGCGTCGAGGTGTCGCCAGTCCTTTTCAGGACCACTGCCTTCCTCGTGGAGAAAGCCAGTAGCGACGAAGACGAGGTCGACCGGCCCATTCTCGCCAGCTCGATCCGCGGCAGCCGCGATGCTGCCTTCGTCCTCGATGTCGATGCGTGCGCTATCGCCGGAGCGGGCATATCGCAGGACCGTGGTTCCACCCGCCTCAAGCTTTTCGGCAATCGCTGCGCCAATGCCGCCGGATGCGCCGATCACAGCTGCGCGGCGCCATGTCACTGCTTGGCGTCTCCGAGGTAATCCCTGCGAAAATCAGCCGCAAAGGCAGCGAAAGTACCGCCACCAATCGCATCGCGCATGGCCTGCATCAGCTGCTGGTAGAATGCGATATTGTGTTCGGTCATCAGCATGGCTCCGAGGATTTCGCCCGACTTCTGCAGGTGATGGAGATAGGCACGCGAATAGGTCGCGCAAACCGAACAGGTGCATTTCTCGTCCAGCGGTCCCGTGTCCTCGGCGAACCGCGCATTGCGCAGGTTGAGCGGGCCATGCCAGGTGAATGCCTGCCCGTTTCGTCCCGACCGGCTCGGCAAGACGCAATCGAACATGTCGACCCCGCGCTCGACCGCGCCGACCAGGTCGTCCGGCTTGCCGACGCCCATGAGGTAGCGCGGCCGGTCATTCGGCAATTGGCCCGGCGCGAAATCGAGCGTGGCAAACATCGCCTCCTGCCCCTCGCCCACGGCAAGTCCGCCGATCGCGTAACCATCGAAGCCAATATCGGTCAGTTTCTCTGCGCTGATCTTGCGCAATTCCTCGTCGAGGGCGCCCTGCTGGATGCCGAATAGCGCGGATCGCTCGGCGTGCTCTCCGCCAGCATCGAACCCGTCCCGGCTACGCTGCGCCCAGCGCATCGACATTTCCATGCTCGCCGCAATTTCGTCACGCGGACGATCGGCGCGCGGACACTCGTCGAATGCCATGACGATGTCCGACCCCAGAAGCCTCTGGATCTCCATCGAGCGTTCGGGGGTAAGCATATGCTTCGACCCATCGATGTGACTGCGGAACTCGACACCCTTTTCGGTGAGCTTGCGCAGGTCCGACAGGCTCATCACCTGGTAACCGCCGCTGTCGGTCAGGATCGGCCGGTCCCAGTTCATGAACTTGTGGAGGCCGCCGAGCCTGGCGACCCGTTCTGCACCCGGGCGCAGCATCAGGTGGTAGGTGTTGCCAAGGATAATGTCCGCGCCTGTTGCGCGCACTGTCTCCGGCTTCATCGCCTTCACCGTCGCAGCGGTGCCTACGGGCATGAACGCCGGCGTGCGGATGTCACCGCGCAGCATGGAAATCCGCCCGGTACGCGCAGCGCCGTCCGTCGCGTCGATCGTGAAGTCGAACCGATTGGCCATGTTAGAAACCGTAAATTAGGGTGGCGCGGGTCAGCGTGTCGGTCGACACCTTTCCGACCGGCGGATTGCTGTCGTAATCGATCTGGTAAGACAGGCGCGAGCGGAGGCGATTGCTGATTTCGAAATCGAGGCCGCTGACGAAGGTCAGGCTGGTGTTCGATCCGTCGACGATGAGCTGCGCCTGCCCGCCCGTTTCGGCCAGCGCATTGGCATCCTGAGTGAACGAAAGCCGCTCGAAAATCTGCCAGTCGAAATCGAGGCCTGCGAGGGCCGCGATGCTGTTTTCCGTCCGGCCGTCGGTATATTCGGTCACGCGGTATGCGGGTCCGGCCTTGACCGACAGGTTGAGCGTGTCGCTATCGACCAGCTTGTATCCAACGCCGCCCGAGACCGCATACCGGCCGGAAAAGCCCTGGATCTTGTCGCGCTCGTACTGGGCGAGGCCGTAAATGAACATGCGGTCATTGAACTGCCAGCGGGGCTCATAGGCGAGCAGGTACTGCTCGCGGCTCGTCTGGCCGTTCTGGCGCTGGTAATCGAGGCGCGCGCGCAGGCGGTGGCTCCAGTCGATCCCTTCGCGCTTCATCTTGAGCGACGCTGCGATGCCGACGCTGTCGGTATTGCCGGAGGATTGGAAGCCACCGATCTCGCCCTCGCCAGACCACAGGTCGAGCGCTCCGGCATTCTCTATCGCGGCAATCCGCGCCTGCTCGGCCTCGGCGTTGCGTTTCGCAAGGGTAGCCTTCCAGCCGTTCTCCAGCGTGTCGATTTCACCGGCATCGTCCGGAAAGCTCGAGCGGGCTACCGAGATCACGGCATCCACCTTGGCCGCATCGCCGGTCGCGATTGCGTTTTCGATCATCGTGCGGGCGGCTTCGGGAAGCTCGGCGCTGGCGGGCACAGCCAGGCACCCGACCAAAAGGGCTATCAGGATATGACGCAGGTTCTTCATGGCGCCCGCGCCTAGCGCGTCAGGCGCGCAGTCGCCAGCCTGTCTTGAAGATATAGGCGATCACGCCGGTACATGCCGCCAGGAAAGCGAGCGTAATCCCGAAGCTGATCCAGATGTTCACATCGCTGCTGCCGTAGAAGGTCCAGCGCAAACCGCTTACGAGGTAAACGATCGGATTTGCCAGCGCGATCGTGTCCCATGGCTTGGGCAGCATATCGATCGAATAGAACGTCCCGCCAAGGAAGGTCAGCGGCGTCAGGAACAGCATCGGGATGATCCCCAGCTTCTCAAAATTGTCGGCCCAGATCCCGAGGATGAAGCCGAACAGGCTGAATGCTGCAGCGACCAGCATGATGTAGATTATCGCGAGCAGCGGGTGCGCGATCGAATAGTCGACGAACAGGCGCGCGGTCAGGAGGATGATTGCCGCAAGGATAAGGCTCTTGGTCATGGCCGCGCCGACGAAGCCGATCAGGGTCTCGCCAACGCCGACAGGCGCGCTGAGCAACTCGTAGATCGTGCCGGTGAAGCGCGGCATATAGATGCCGAAACTGGAATTGCTGGTGGTCTCGCCCAGCAAAGTCAGCATCAGCAGTCCCGGAATGATGAAGGCGCCGTAATCGACCCCGCCAAGGTCAGGCATCCGCCCGCCGATGGCCGCTCCGAAAACGATGAAATAGAGCGAGGTGGTCAGGACCGGCGCAAGGACGGACTGGAAAGCCGTGCGCAGGAAGCGCATCAGCTCGCGCGTGTATATTGACCAGGTCGAACGCCAGTTGATCATGCGGCCTCCCCGTCTTCACCCAGCAGGGTGACGAAAATGTCTTCCAGGCTGCTCTCGCGCGTGTCGATACCGGTATAGTCGATGCCCGATGCGATAAGGGCCTTGGTCAGGGCTGCGACCTCTTCCTTCCCCTTTCCGGTCCCGTCACCGCCGCGGTAGCAAAGCTTGTTGCCGCCATCTTCCAATTCGACGGGGAATTGGCTCAGTTGCTCCGGCAAAGCGTCCAGCGGCTTCGCTAGCGTGATGTGCGCTTCCGTCCGGCCGAGGCGCGACATCATCGCGTCTTTTTCGTCCACCATCAGGATGCGGCCGCCGCTGATGATGCCGACGCGGTCGGCCATTTCCTCGGCTTCTTCGATGTAATGGGTGGTGAGGATTACCGTGACGCCGCGCTCTCGCATCTCGTCGATGATCCGCCACATGCCCTTGCGCAGTTCGACGTCGACACCGGCAGTGGGCTCGTCGAGAAACAACAGGTCCGGCTCGTGCGCAAGCGCCTTGGCAATGAGGACGCGGCGCTTCATTCCGCCCGACAGGGCCATGATCCGCTCGTCCCGCTTGTCCCACAGGCTGAGCGAGCGCAGGATTTCCTCTATCCGCTCCGGATTGGGGGGAAGTCCGAACAGCCCGCGGGAATAGGCCACAGCCCGCTTCACCGGCTCGAACATATCGGTGCTCAGTTCCTGCGGCACGAGGCCGATCCGGCTACGCGCCTGGCGCCACTCGGTAGCTAGGTCATGCCCGAATACACGCATTGTGCCGGATGTGGGCCGCACAAGGCCGCAAACCGCGCCGATCAGGGTCGTCTTGCCCGCACCGTTCGGCCCGAGCAGGGCGAAGATCTCTCCCCGGCGGATAGTCAGGTCGACATTGTCGAGCGCCTTCAGGCCGCCTGGGTAGACCTTGGTCAGCCCTTGAAGTTCGAGGATCGGGTCCGAGCTCAGGATAGCGCTCCTACTCGGCCAGCGCAGTCATGGCAGCGGGATCGATATACTGGATATACGCCATCAGCGCCTGCATGGCCGCCGGGTCCATCATCAGTTCCGCCATCGCGATCTCGCCGAGCCGACCGCCCGCAGCCTGCATACCCATCCGGTCGCGGCTCTGCATGACTACCTTGGCCTGCGCCTTGCAATCCTTGGTAAGCAGGCGCGCGAATAGGTCGGCCATCTCGCGATCGACCTGCTCCTTCGCTGAGGTATCGACTTCGACCAGGCCCTCCATCATCGGTGAGGACGCCATGCTGCCTGCCATCCAGCGAGCGACCAGCGTTCGATCGCTGCCGGTGGTCCTGTCGACCAGGCACTGCCCCAATTTGGCCGATGCTTCGTTCGGCGCTGCAACCATGCTTTGCGCCGCGAGCGGTGTGCTCATGGCGACTGCGGCTAGCGCTGCCAGACCGGTGAATTTCATTGCGTCCCTCCGTTGAATTGAGGTCGCGATTCGGACCTCGCGGTCACCATAGGCCAAGGATCGGAAGAGCCAAGTTCGGACTGCGGACCGATCCCCGGCTCAGGGAATGAGAAGCGATGAGTCGCCGTAGCTGTAGAAACGGTACTCGTTGGCAATGGCGTGCGCGTAAGCCGCCATCATGCGGTCCCTGCCCATAAGCGCGCTCACCAGCATCATCAGGGTCGATTTCGGTAGGTGGAAATTGGTCATCAGGCCGTCGACCGCGCGGAATTGATATCCGGGCGTGATAAAGATGTCGGTGTCGCCTGCAAACGCGCGGATCACGCCATCGTCCTGCGTCGCACTTTCGAGCAGGCGGAGGCTCGTCGTCCCGACGGCGATAATCCGGCCGCCCGATGCGCGCGCGGCGTTGAGCCGGTCTGCAACCTCGGGTTCGATCCGGCCCCATTCCGAGTGCATGGCATGATCGTCCGTATCGTCCGCCTTTACCGGCAGGAAGGTCCCGGCCCCGACATGGAGGGTGAGGGTTTCCCTGCCCACGCCCGCATCATCCAGCGCAGCGACGAGTTCGGGGGTGAAATGCAGTGACGCCGTCGGTGCTGCCACGGCACCGTCCTCGGCTGCGAACATGGTCTGGTAGTCTTCCCGGTCCTGCGCATCGGTCTCGCGCTTTCTGGCGATATAGGGCGGAAGGGGCATGCGGCCTGCGCGTTCGAGCAGGACTTCAACCGGTTCATCTCCCTGGAAGGCCAGGATAAAAGAACCGTCCGGCAAGCGCTCTTCGGCAATGGCGGAAACGCCCCCGCCGAACTCGATCAGGTCCCCTGCCCGCACCCGCTTCGCATTGCGGATGAAGGCTTGCCACCGGCGCAGGTCGACGCGCTTGTGAAGGGTCGCGCCAATCTTCGCTTCGCCGCGGCGCCCCTCGAGCTGTGCCGGGATGACGCGGGTGTCGTTGAAGACTAGCACATCGCCCGCCTTCAGCAGGGACGGGAGATCGCGCACGCCGCAGTCGCGCATTGCCCCTTCGGCACCCTCGACGACGAGCATGCGGGCGGCATCGCGCGGGCGCGCCGGACGCAAGGCTATGCGTTCGGGCGGCAAATCGAAATCGAACAGGTCTACCTTCATCGCCAGCGCCTCTAGACGCAGGACGGTGTCAGGAAAAGCGCTTAGCCGATCGGGGCGTTCAGATCGTCGGCAGTCACCTCGGGATCCGCCATGATACGCGGAGCAGCCGGGACCGGACGATTGTCAGCCGCGATCGACGCCTGGAGGATGCGCGTCGGGTCCTGCGGCGGTTCGCCGCGATTGATCGCGTCCACGGCTGCCATGTTCGAGATGACACGACCGAAATTGGTGTAGCGCTTGTCCAGGTTGAAACGCGGATAGAAGACGATGAAGAACTGGCTGTTCGCGCTGTCTTCATCGGCTGCGCGGGCCATCGACACTGTGCCGCGCACGTGCGGCATAATGTTGAATTCTTCCTCGAGGTCGGGAAGCTCGGAGCTGCCCTGGCCCGTACCCGTCGGATCGCCCGTCTGCGCCATGAAGCCGTCGATCACGCGGTGAAAGATCACGCCGTCATAGAAGCCGGAGCGGGCCAGCGTCTTGATACGATCAACATGATTGGGCGCCCAGCTCGGCATCAGGCGGATCGCCACACGCTCGCCATTGGAAAGGTCGAGCAGCAGGATATTCTCCGGATCTTCCTGCACGCTGTAATTGATCGGCTGGAAAGGTGCGCGCTCAGCCGGCACTTCGGCATCCTGCGCTGTCGCGGATAGCGGAGCGAGAGCCGTCAGGGCGGCGGCAGCAAGGGCAAGCGAGGTCTTGAGCATCGGGTTTCCGTCGAATTGTCTGGTATGCAGAACGCCCTAGCGAGCGGGCGCTGTCGGTTCAATGAATAGCTTTGGCAGGATCAATAGTCGCCCAGCCGTCCCTTTTCATCCACACGCTTGACGACATCCTCGCAAACCTCCTGGCTTACGAACGGTGTGATATCGCCGCCGAACAGTGCGATTTCCTTCACCAGCTTGGACGCGATCGGCTGGAGCGAAACGTCGGCCATGAGGAAAACCGTCTCGATATCGTCGTCGAGCTGCTGGTTCATGCCCGCCATCTGGTATTCATATTCGAAATCGGCGACGGCGCGCAGGCCGCGGATAAGGACGTTGGCGCCCATCTTCTGAGCGAATTTTACCAGCAGCGCGTTGAAACCCACCACCTCGACATTGTCGAGGCCCATGCGCGCAATCTCGCGCTCCACCATGGCGAAGCGTTCGTCGGTCGAGAACATCGGGTTCTTCGACGGGTTCGTGGTTACGCCGATGATCAGCTTGTCGACCAGCTTCGATCCACGGCGGATGATGTCCGCATGGCCGAGCGTGATGGGATCGAAGGTCCCCGGATAAATGCCGATACGTTCGCCCATCAGTGATCCCTCTTCACGACAAATCGTGCCAGTTCAACAAGCAGTGCCGCGTCCGAACCGTGGCTGGCAAGGTGCTGCCCCGCCTGTTCGACCAGCATTTCGGCCTGCGCGCGCGCGGCATCGCGGCCCATCAGAGTCACGAAGGTTTGCTTGCCCTGCCCCTCGTCCTTGCGCAATGCCTTGCCGGCTTTCTCCTCGTCGCCTTCCACGTCGAGAAGATCGTCGGCGATCTGGAATGCGAGACCGATATCGCGTGCATAGGCGCGAAGGTGTGTGCGCCCTTCCGGCGGCACCCGGCCAAGAATGGCACCCATCTCGACGCTGGCCGCCAGCAAGGCGCCGGTCTTGAGCTGTTGCAGGCGCGTCACCTGGCGCAGGTCGTAATCCTCTTCGTCCGAAACGATGTCCATCATCTGGCCACCTGCCATGCCTTCATGGCCACTCGCCTTGGCAAGCGCGGCCACCAGCTCTGCGCGAACGAAGGGATCGCTGCTGGTGTCGGGCATGGTCAGGATATCGAATGCAAGCGCGTGGAGGCAGTCGCCGGCGAGGACTGCCGTCGCTTCGTCGAACTGCTTGTGCAGCGTCGGCTTGCCATGACGAAGGTCGTCATCATCCATGCAGGGCAAGTCGTCGTGGATCAGCGAATAGGAATGGATCGCCTCGACCGCGCAGCCCGCGTTGACGGCGGCCTGTCGCGTAACCCCGAACAATTGCGCCGTTGCGCAGACTAGCAGCGGGCGGACCCTCTTGCCCCCGCCTATCGCGGCATAGCGCATCGCCTCTACCAGGCGCGCCCGCGTGTCTTGCGGCACGGGAAGGAAAGCATCGAATGCCCCGTCGACCTCGGCCTGGATCTGGTCGAAGGCGTTTGCCAGGAGATCGGGCATTGCGGTCATCGCGTTCACGCCTCAGCTTTCCGCATCGAAAGGCATGGTGCCCGATGGCTTCCCGTCGGCTCCCTGCACGATTTTTTCGATCCGCGCCTGCGCTGCATCCAGCCGTGCCTGGCACGCCTTGCGCAATTCCTCGCCGCGTTCGTAAAGCGCGATGCTTTCATCAAGCGGTACGTCGCCGCTTTCCAGGTTACGCACGACACCCTCAAGGGCGCGGAGCGCTTCCTCGAAACTCATTTCGCCGATCGGCTTGTCTTGACCCTCTGTCATATCGGGTGAGCATTGACGGCGCACAGCCGCGCGGTCAAGAAGATGCAAAACCGGGGGAGCAGGTATGACGTGGATTATCGCATTTGTCGCGGCGGCGCTGGCATTCGGCGCACTCGATGCACTCTGGCTGGGCTGGGCCGGGAATAATTTCTACAGGCCGCGCCTTGGCGACATGCTTGCCGATAGCTTCCGCATGGGCCCTGCCCTCGTGTTCTACGCCGCTTACGTGGCCGCGATGGTCTGGTTCGCAGTCCGCCCGGGTCTTTCCGCAGGGCTCGGCAATGCCGCACTCAACGGGGCCCTGCTCGGCGCGATCTGTTACGCGACCTACGACCTGACGAACCAGGCGACGCTCAAGCAATGGTCCACCACGGTCACGATCGCCGACATCATCTGGGGCGCGTTTGCCACATCGGTTGCCGCAACCGTTGCCACCTATGCTGCGAGCAAGCTCGCCTGAAGGATAGAGCGGCCCCATGTTCATAGGTCATTTCGCACCGGCTTTCGCCGCAAGCGCAATCACGAGCGAAGCGCCCAAGCTGGGCACGCTGTTCATTGCCGCGCAGCTGGTGGACTGGGCCTTTATGGCCTTCTTCATGGTCGGCATAGAGCAGGCGCGCATCGAGCCCGGCATTACAGTGATGAACGGGCTGGACCTGTATCACATGCCCTATACGCACAGCCTGCTTGGTACGGCCGTATTCGCGGTCGCTTTTGCTGCAGTGGTCGGCATCACCTTGCGCAACGCGGTGGCCGCGACCTGGACGGCAATCGTCGTGATGAGCCACTGGGTGCTCGACCTCCTCGTCCACCGGCCGGATCTGACCCTCGCAGGTGGAGAGGAGAAGATGGGCTGGGGCTTGTGGAACTATCCCTGGATCGAAATCCCGCTCGAACTGGGAATAACCCTTGGCGCATTCATTTGGTTCATGCGCGCGACCAAGGGGCCGATCGTACCCCCGCTTATCCTCATGGGGTTCATGCTCGTTTTCCAGGCGATCAGCTGGTTCGGTCCGCAACCCATGGAATATTCGATAGCCTTGCCGCTGACCGCCCTGTTCGCCTTCGGGTTACTCACGGCGCTCGCATACTGGGTCGGCACTACACGCTGGCATCGCAACGAGGTCGGCCTCGGGGTAGCAAGCCCACCATTGTGGTAGCCGAGCATATTGCGCCTCGGCGCGCAGCACCGTAAGGGCGCGGGCCATGAGCGAAATCACCCCCGACGTCGTTGCCCAGCATGGCCTGTCCGAAGAAGAATACGAGCGCGTCTTGAACGCACTTGGACGAGAACCGAACCTCGTCGAACTCGGCATCTTTTCCGTCATGTGGAGCGAGCATTGCTCCTACAAGTCCAGCCGCCTGCACTTGAAGAAGCTGCCGACCGAGGCACCGTGGGTGATCTGCGGACCGGGCGAAAACGCGGGCGTGATCGACATCGGCGATGGCCAGGCCGCCATCTTCAAGATGGAGAGCCACAACCACCCGAGCTACATCGAACCCTACCAGGGCGCGGCGACGGGTGTCGGCGGCATCCTGCGTGACGTCTTCACCATGGGCGCGCGTCCGGTGGCGAATGCCAACGCTCTGCGTTTCGGGCGGCCCGACCATCCGAAGATGAAGCACCTCGTGCAGGGCGTGGTCGCGGGCATCGGCGGCTATGGCAATTGCGTGGGCGTCCCGACCGTGGCTGGCGAGACCAATTTCAACCCGGCCTATGACGGCAATATCCTCGTCAACGCGATGACGGTGGGCGTCGCTGACGCCGACAAGATCTTTTACTCGGCCGCGACCGGCGTCGGGAACCCGATCGTCTATGTCGGCTCGAAGACAGGCCGCGACGGCATCCACGGCGCGACCATGGCCAGCGCGGATTTCGAGGAAGATGCCGACGCCAAGCGCCCCACGGTGCAGGTCGGCGACCCCTTCACCGAAAAGCTGCTGATCGAAGCGTGCCTCGAGCTGATGGCGACGGACGCTATCGTCGCGATCCAGGACATGGGCGCAGCGGGCCTCACTTCCTCCAGCGTCGAGATGGCGACCAACGGCAAGGCGGGCATCCGCCTCGACATGGACAAGGTTCCCTGCCGCGAAGAGGGCATGACGCCTTACGAGATGATGCTGAGCGAAAGCCAGGAGCGCATGCTCATGGTGCTGAAGCCCGGCAAGGAAGAAATGGCGGCGGCCATCTTCGAGAAGTGGGAACTCGATTTCGCAGTCATCGGCGAAGTCACCGACACGCAGCACATGGTGCTCGAATTCGGCGGCGAAGTGGTGTGCGACATTCCACTCGGCCCGCTCGCAGCGGATGCGCCCGAATACGACCGCCCGTACCTCTCGAAGGAAGAATACACCGCCTGGGCCGGGATCAAGCCGATGGCCGATCGTCCCGACACCAGCGACGTCGGCGGAGATCTGCTCACGCTGCTGGCCTCCCCCAACCTGTCCTCGCGCAGCTGGATTTCGGAGCAGTACGACAGCCAGGTCGGCGCGGATACGCTCCAGACCGGCGGGGATGCAGGCGTGGTTCGCGTGCACGGCACGAAGAAGGCGCTGGCGATCAGCACCGACTGCACGCCGCGATACGTTCACGCAGACCCTTATGAAGGCGGCAAACAGGCGATCGCCGAAGCATACCGCAACCTATGCGCAGTCGGCGCGCGTCCCCTCGCGGTCACGAACTGCCTCAACTTCGCCAACCCGCAGCGCCCCGAAATCATGGCGCAGTTCGTCCACGCCCTCGAAGGCATGGGCGCGGCCTGCCGCGCGCTCGACTTCCCGATCGTATCGGGCAATGTCAGCCTATACAACGAGAGCAAGGCGACCGGCGGCGGCAGCGCGATCCTGCCCACCCCGGCTATCGGCGGCGTCGGCTTGATCGACGATTACGCCAAGATGATGACTATGCCCTTCAAGGCCGAAGGCGAGGCGATCTACCTCATCTGGCCCGAAGAATGGGCGACCCCCGATCCTGAACGTTCGCATATCGGCAAGTCGCTGTGGCTCGCGGAAATCCACGGCCGCGACGAAGGCCGCGCACCGCCGGTCGACCTGACGCTCGAAAAGAACGCGGGCGAAGGTGTGCGCGAACTGATTGAGGCAGGACTGGTCAGCGCGGTACACGATGTCTCCGATGGCGGTCTCGCCGTAACGCTCGCCGAAATGGCGATGGCCAGCGGCATGGGCGCCGAAACCATCGGCAATGACGACTACACGCAGGCGCAGTGGTGGTTCGGCGAAGACCAGGGCCGCTATGTCATCACCGTCCCCGATGCAGAGGCGTTCAATGCCTATCTCGCCAAGGGTACGGAAAACGAAGACACCGCCCGCGTCGGCTTCCGCCGTCTTGGCACCGTCGGCGGCAACGAGCTGTTCGGCGTTCCGGTGACCAAGCTGCGCGAAGCGCACAAGAGCTTCTTCAGCAAGTGGATGGAGGGCTGAAGCGGCGCCAATGGCGCTGCTGCAGATTGCCCTGCACTATGGCGGGCACTGGCTCGTCCCCTTCCTGATCGCCCGCGCCCTGCGGGCGAAGAACTGGCTGCGAGCGGGGCTGGTTGTCGCTTCGGCAAATCTGATCGACCTCGACCACTTGCTGGCCGACCCCATGTTCGATCCGGACCGTTGCAGTATCGGCTTCCATCCACTCCACGGCTGGCTTGCGGCAGGCGTCTATTGCGCGATGCTGCTGATGCCCAAGTGGTGGGTTCGCGCATTCGCGGTGGGCGCGCTATGGCATCTTGCGGTCGATCTTGGCGATTGCGGCATGCAGAATTGGAGCTGACACGATGAGCGCTGGCTATTCGGACACACCCCTCGCCAAGAAGCTTTCCCTGAGGGACGGGATAACCGTCTGGTTCGACGGCATGCCCGAAAGCATCCTCGACGAGATCGATGAATATGCGCTCGAACTGACCTTCGTACCGGGCCCGGAAGCCGGGCCGGACGCCGCCCATATCTTCGTGACCGATCAGGCCGCCCTTGAAGAGAAGCTGGCCGTGCTGCGCGACGCGATTTCGCCAAACGGCCATGTCTGGGTCAGCTGGCCCAAACAGGCGTCGGGCGTCGCCACCGAAATCGACGAACACGCCGTGCGCGAAGCGGGGTTGGCGCTGGGATTCGTTGATACGAAGAAATGCGCGGTGGACGAGACCTGGTCGGGCCTCAAATTCGCCATCCGCAAGGATTTGCGCTGATACTCAGGCAGCCTGCTGCTGCGGCGGCATGATCTGGTCTTCGGTCAGACCCTCTTCCCGCATGATTTCCAGGCAGCGGAAATAGGTCTCCGGCCTGCCGACATTCAGCCGCCTGCGCGCGACATCGATGTCTTCGCGCATCACCTGCTCGACATCCATATGCGCGAGTTTTTTGGCTTCCTTACCCAGGCGCCGTCCTTCGTTGATCGCAGCGAAGATCGGGGCCGAGGTGCTTGTCCCCTTCTTGATCTGGCGTGCACCGGCGTACGCGATGAACAGCACGCCCGGATTGAGATTCTGCTCGTAACTGAAGCCCAAGAGCGCTGCTTCGCCCAGGGCGTCGCGTCCGTAACCGGTCAGGATATGGAAGAGATCATGCGTGTCGCGCAGGCGACAGAAATACCATTCCGTCAGGTCGTCATGGCGGTTTTCCGGCGGATTGAACTTGTGCGACTCTGCGACCAGGCCCGCTGCGGACAATCCCTCGCGCTTCATGAAGGCAATGTATTTCGCGGCCACCGTATTCGGCCCGCAATCGGCCCAGCGTTCATGATCGTCGAGCATGGCAGGAATGTCCGTGCCATTGTCCAGGAACCGGCGTCCTTCGTCCGATTGCACGAAATTCCATGCCTGCTGGTGGCTACGCTTGCCCTTCAGCGATTCGATGATGTGGAACACCTGCGCGGTGTCTTCCTTGTCGGCGACGAGTTTCCGGAAATGCCGCCATGCCTTGAGCGGACGAATGCCGCTGGTCTTGCGGTCCGGATGAACGAGAGGTCGATCAGAAAGCGCCATGCGAGACTCCATTGCAGGCAGCAACTTACAATACTGTAAATTGCCTGTCCATGTAACGGGTTCCCTTTCACGGTCGGAACAGGGATAGGAGGGACCATGCAAGATCACGAGACAGTAGCCTATTCCCTGCCTGCAATGGACGATGCGCAGCGTATCGAGCGCGCGCGTTCCATGCGGGACAGGTTGAAGGAGCGGCGCACCTGCCGGTATTTTTCCGACGCGCCCGTTCCGCGTGAGGTGATCGAAGCCGCGATCGAGGCGGCAGGCACGGCACCCAATGGCGCGAACCACCAGCCGTGGCATTTCGCCGTCGTCTCATCGCCCGAAAAAAAGCGCGCCATCCGCGAAGCTGCCGAGGCAGAGGAACGCGCATTCTATGCCGGCAAGGCGAGCGAGGAATGGCTCGATGCGCTGGCGCCCCTGGGCACCGATGCCGACAAGCCGTTCCTGGAGACCGCACCTTGGCTGATCGTCGTCTTCGCCCAGCGAAAGGGCGGGATCGCCGAAGACGGGAAAACGCAGAACTACTACGTCAACGAAAGTGTCGGGATCGCCTGCGGAATGCTGATCTCGACCTTGCACGAAGCGGGCCTCGCGACGTTGACCCACACCCCCTCGCCCATGGGTTTCCTGCGCGAAATCTGTGAGCGGCCGGAATACGAGAAGCCGCTGATGGTCATCGTAGCAGGGCTACCGGCAGAGGGAGCCACGGTGCCCAAACACGCTCTGGAAAAGAAACCGCTGTCGACGATCAGTTCCTGGCTCTGACTTTTCAGGCCCGACGCGACAGCAGACGGTGCGGGTCGATATTTTCGTCCTGCCAGATCTCGTGGCAGCGAAAATAGGCAAGCGGTGCCGAGAACCCCAGCACCTCGCGAGCGTGATGGAGGTCCATATGCAGGATCTCGCGGATGGGGTGGCCGACAAGCCCCTCGCAGCCTTTCCCCGCGCGCCGCGCTTCACGTGCGGCATCGATTACGGGTGCCTGTGTCTGTACCGACTGCCTGATCTTCAGAGCGCCTGAATAGCCGAGAAGGAGGTGCGCGGGACTTGGCGAGTGGCCGTGCGTGAAGAGGAGGACACACGCCTCTCCCAGAGTGTCCCGGCCATAGCCTGTCATCACGTGCAGCAGATCATGCGTATCGCGCTGTCGCCAGCCGAACCATTCGATCATATCGCCGTAGATCGGCCTGCCGGACCATGTGCCTTTCCTCGCCAGGCCTTCTGCAGTCAGGCCCTGCTCTTCCATGAAATCGCAATAGGCCTGTCCGACCGACCCGGTGGGCATAGCGCGCAGCGCTTCGCGATCGTCTAGAATGTGCGGAAGATAGGGTTCCGTTTTGCGGAGCATCTCCCCATGATCGCTTAATGCAAGCCGCTCGGCATCCGGTTCGAAATGCTCGGACGGAAGGGCGTCGTAGATATGGAAAACGTGGGAGGTATCTTCCTTGTTTTCGACCAGCTTGCGGTAGTGGTGAAGGGCCCGGCGAAGATTGCGTTTGCGATAGGGGCGCACTGGATGGCGAAACGGGATTCCGTCTGCCGCGTGATCCACGCCCGGTCCGGCCATATGAGTTGCTTCGCCTACCACTTTTGATCCCTATTGGGACCGTAGCGCCCTATTGTGCGATCCTATTGGAAGGATGCGCCAAAAAACCGTATCATTTTCAGCCTTCTACCCAATCGGATCGCGCGATACCAAGTAGCGAGAGCAAGACTTTAAGGTCTTCGCTGACTATCCGGCCGCTTGCCGCATCGCGGGCCTTGGGCTTCGCCCGGTACGCAACGCCGTAATCCGCGGCGACAATCATGGGTATGTCGTTGGCACCGTCTCCGGTCGCCAGGACGCGCGCTCCCTCGCCCAGCTGGTCCCGCTCTTCCTCCAGCGTGGCGAGTTTAGTCGACGCATCGCTTACGGGCCCTGCCAACTTGCCAGTGAGCTTGCCCTCGGCAACGGCGAGTCGATTGCCGACCACCCGATCGAAGCCGAGCGTTTCAGCGACAGGATCCGCGAAATGATGGAACCCACCGGTGACGAGAACTGGACGGCAACCGTGGCTCTTCAGCGTCTGCACCAGAGTGCGTGCGCCTGCGACCGGGCGAATACGTTCATCCAGGCATTGCTGGATCGCCGTCTCGTCCAACCCCTCGAGCAAAGCTACGCGTTCCCTGAGCGCCGCTTCGAAATCGAGCTCGCCGCGCATAGCACGTTCGGTGATTTCGGCGACGTGCTGCTTTATGCCCGCATAGTCCGCCAGCTCGTCGATACATTCCTGCCCGATCATGGTGCTATCCATGTCGGACACGAAGAGCCGAGGAATTTCAATGGCATGGTCGGCGACCAGCATGTCGCATCCGCCGAAACTTTCGGACAGGATGCGCGTGACAGTGTCGGCCTGCCCGTCGGGGAAGGTGATTTCCAGTACCTCGCCGCAGAAATCCAGCATGGCAGCGGACGCCAGCGGCATTCCCGCCTGGCCCAGCTGCGCCCGCGCATTTTCCAAGCGGGTTTCCAGTCCCTCCTGCTCTGCTATCAGTCGCGCGATGAGCACTGCCTATTCTCCTGAAGAACCGTCTCTTGAAAAACCGGTGGCGCTCATCGCAGGGCCGACCGCAAGCGGCAAGAGCGATCTCGCGGTACGCCTGGCCAAGGCCATCGAAGAGCGCGGCGGCCGCGGCGTCGTCATCAACGCGGACAGCGCACAGGTCTATGCCGATCTCCAGGTCCTTTCCGCCCGGCCTGACGAAGAGGAGATGCAAGGCATCGAACATCGCCTCTACGGCGCCTGGGACGGTGCGACCGCATGCTCGGCAGCCGACTGGGCCGAAGCCGCCAAACGGGAAATTGTCGCACTTCATAACGAATGCGCGGTCCCGATCCTGTGCGGCGGTACTGGCCTTTACATGCGCACGCTATTGGAAGGCATCGCGCCCGTACCTCCTATCGTACAAAGTCTACGTGATGAGGTAAGAGCTCTATCCCAATCAGAGGCGCGCGAAGCGCTGGAGGCAGAGGACCCGGAGGCCGCATCCCGCCTTGCGCCGGCGGATGTTGCGCGCACCGCCAGGGCGCTGGAAGTGGTGCGATCGACCGGCAGAACGCTCAAGGATTGGCAGGCGCGCAAGACCGGCGGCATCGGTGGCGAAATCACCCTTTCCCCGCTTGTCCTGCTGCCCGAGCGCGAATGGCTCTACGAACGCTGCGATCGCCGCTTCGTCTTGATGATGGAGGGAGGAGCGGTCGAGGAAGTGGAAAGCTTGCTCGCGCGAGGCCTCGAACCCCGGCTTCCCGTCATGCGCGCAATCGGGGTGCGTGAAATCGCGGGCTATCTCAAAGGCGAACTATCGCGCGATGAAGCCATCATCGCTGGCCAGATTGCGACACGTCGGTACGCCAAACGGCAATACACGTGGTTCAGGCACCAGCCGCCGGAAACATGGCCGCGGACGAGTAACATTAATGCCGCGTTGGCGGATCATTTTGTTTATTTGTTACGCAAATCGAGTTGACAACGCGCTATTCGTTACTCATACGGAGGCTCCTGTCGGCCCGGTGCTATGACCCCAGCGCCGGGCCGATTTGTGACTGGAAGTGGAGGAATACCCGTGTCGGAAGAGCGCAGCGGCGCCGCAATCCTGATCGAATGCCTGAAACGGCAGGGCGTCGAATTTGTATTCGGCTACCCCGGCGGTGCAGTGCTGCCGATCTATGACGAGCTGTTTGCAGACGACGATATCCGGCACATCCTCGTTCGTCATGAAGCAGGCGCTGCCCACGCGGCTGAAGGCTACGCGCGATCGACCGGCAAACCGGGCGTCGTCCTTGTCACCAGTGGTCCGGGCGCCACCAATGCAGTCACCGGCATCGCCGATGCCTACATGGATTCCATTCCTATGGTGGTCATCACCGGACAGGTCCCCACGGGCCTGATCGGCACCGACGCTTTCCAGGAAGCCGATACTGTTGGCCTCACGCGCCACTGCACCAAGCACAACTATCTGGTCAAAGACCCGGAACGCCTGCGCGCGACGATCGAGGAAGCATTTCGTATTGCTACCACCGGCCGTCCGGGACCGGTCGTGATCGACATTCCCAAGGATGTCCAGATCGCGCTCGCATCGTGGGGCGACCAGGACGATGCCCCGCTGCCCTCGCACCGCTACCAGCCCGAAGTCGACGGCAGCGCGAGCGAGATCGAGCAGGCCATCCAGATGCTGGCGCAGGCGGAACGCCCGGTTTTCTATACCGGCGGCGGAGTCATCAACGCTGGACCCAAGGCGACTGAACGCCTGCGCCAACTGCAAAAGGCAACCGGCGCCCCGGTGACCAGCACCCTCATGGGCCTGGGCGCCTTCCCTGCCGATCATCCCGACTGGCTCGGCATGCTCGGCATGCACGGCACTTACGAGGCCAACATGGCCATGAACCGGGCTGACCTGATTGTCGCAGTCGGAGCGCGCTTCGACGACCGCGTGACCGGCAGACTCGACGCATTCGCTCCGCAAGCGAAGAAGATCCACATCGACATCGACCGCGCGCAGATCAACAAGATCGTGCCAGTCGATCTCGGCATCGTGGGCGACTGCGGCAATGTGCTCGACCAGCTGCTGCAGGAATGGGGCGCGCGCAAACCCAACGACCTGTCGGAATGGCAGGCGCGTATCCTTGGTTGGCAAGCTCGGGATTGCCTCGCCTATCCAGAACGTTCCGATGTCATAATGCCGCAAAAGAGCATCGAGCGCCTCTTTGCCCTGACGAAAGACCGTGATCCCATCATCACCACCGAAGTCGGCCAGCACCAGATGTGGGCGGCGCAGTATTTCGGCTTCATGGGCCCGAACAAATGGCTCACCAGCGGCGGCCTCGGCACGATGGGCTATGGCCTTCCCGCAGCCATCGGCGCGCAGCTGGGCAACCCCGACAGCCTTGTCATCGATATCGCTGGCGAAGCGAGCATCCAGATGAATATCCAGGAGCTAGGCACCGCAAGCCAGTTCCGTCTCCCGGTGAAGGTCTTCATTCTCAACAACGAGTATATGGGCATGGTCCGCCAGTGGCAGGAACTGACCTATGAAAGCCGCTATTCGAACAGCTATTCCGACAGCTTGCCCGATTTCGTGAAGCTGGCCGAAGCCTACGGCTGGAAGGGGATCCGGATCGAAGATGAAAGCCAGCTCGATGCGGGGATCGAGGCGATGCTAGCCCATGACGGGCCGGTAATCGTCGATTGCCAGGTGTCCAAGGATGCCAACTGCTTCCCGATGATCCCGAGCGGTGCGGCGCACACGGAAATGCTTCTCTATGGCGACCAGGTCGGGGGCACGATGGACGACGAAGCGAAGGCGCTGGTGTGATGGGTATGCATATGAAAATTCCCACCGAATTCGCGCAGCGCGCGGAACGCAAGAAATGGTTCGCGCGCGAAGATGCGGAGCGTCTGCTCGACTGGCTCGAGGATGACGGTCACCGTTTCATCGGCATGGATGTCGCCGAAAAGCGCGATGACGGCAGCTGGGTCCTGCTGCTGGACCAGCTCGATCTCTCGCGCCAGACGGACAATTTCGAAGCTGTCCGCCGCGGACGCGATTTCCTGCGCGATTACGACGGCGAAGGCCGAATGTTCGAACCCGTCTGGCAGGAGCGCCAGCCGTGAAAATCGCCGAACAGTCCAGCGAACGTCACGTACTCAATGTGATCGTCGACAACGAAGCCGGTATCCTTGCGAAGATATCGGGCATGTTCACCGCGCGCGGGTACAATATCGACAGCCTGACCGTGGCCGACATATCGGAAGACCATGCGATCAGCCGGATCACCATCGTGACCCGCGGTCCCGAGCCGGTGATCGACCAGATCCGCGCCCAGCTGGAACGGCTGGTGCCGGTTCACAAGGTCATCGACCTGACCGAACACGGCGCGCACGTCGAACGCGAACTGGCTTTGGTGAAGGTCGCCGGAAAGGGCGACGACCGGGTCGAGGCGCTACGCATTGCAGAGCTGTTTCGCGCGAATGTCGTCGACACCACAACGCAAAGCTTCGTTTTCGAGCTGACCGGCGCGCCGGACAAGATCGACAGTTTCATCGTCCTGATGCGTGAACTCGGCCTCGTAGAGGTCGGGCGCTCGGGGATCGTTGGTATGATGCGCGGGCCAGACCGCGCCTAATATGGGGTTAGAAATGCAAGTTTATTACGACGCCGATTGCGACCAGCAGCTGATCAAGGACAAGAAGGTCGCCATTGTCGGTTACGGCAGCCAGGGCCACGCTCACGCGCAGAACCTTCGCGACAGCGGTGTGGGCGAAGTCGTCATTGCCCTACGCGAAGGCTCGGCCACGGCAAAGAAGGCCGAAGGTGCCGGCTTCACCGTCAAGACGGTCTCTGAAGCCGCCGAATGGGCCGACGTGCTCATGATCCTCGCACCTGACGAGCACCAGGCGGCGATCTACGCCAACGAAGTTGCGGGCAAGATGCGTCCCGGAACCGCCCTCGCCTTCGCGCACGGTCTCAACATCCACTTCGGCCTGATCGATCCGCCCGCTGACGTGGACGTCATCATGATTGCCCCCAAGGGCCCCGGCCACACGGTGCGCGGGGAGTACATCAAGGGCGGCGGCGTCCCCTGCCTCATCGCGGTCCACCAGGAAAGCAATCAGTCCGGCGGCAACGGCTTCGCCAAGCAACTGGCGCTCTCTTATGCCAGCGCAGTCGGCGGCGGCCGTTCTGGGATTATCGAAACCGACTTCAAGGAAGAGTGCGAAACCGACCTCTTCGGCGAGCAGGCAGTTCTGTGCGGCGGGATCACCCACCTCATCCAGGCCGGTTTCGAAACGCTGGTCGAGGCCGGATACGCGCCCGAGATGGCCTATTTCGAATGCCTCCACGAAACCAAGCTGATCGTCGACCTGCTCTATGAAGGCGGCATCGCGAACATGCGCTATTCGATCTCGAACACGGCGGAATACGGCGACATCAAGACCGGCCCGCGCATCATCACAGAAGAGACCAAGGCCGAGATGGGCCGCGTCCTCAAGGACATCCAGTCGGGTCGCTTCGTGAAGGACTTCGTGCTCGACAACCAGGCAGGACAGCCCGAACTCAAGGCCAGCCGCAAGGCCGCAGCAGCCCACCCGATCGAGAAGACCGGAGCGCAGCTTCGCGCCATGATGCCGTGGATCGGCGCCAACAAGCTCGTCGACAAAGAACGCAATTAGTCGAAAACCCTTTGCGGTTCAGTGCGATACGGAGAGGGTGAGGTCATGACGGACCTCGCCTTCTCTTGCGCTTGCGGCACCGTGACGGGTGTCGTGAAAGATGTCGGCCCCGGTGAAGGGGACCACGTCTATTGTCACTGTTCCGATTGCCAGTCCGTGCCCAAGTTCCTTGGTGCCGAAGACCGCATCCTGGACAAGGCTGGTGGGACCGAGCTTTACCAGACCCGCTGCGCCCGGCTGGCATTCCAGTCCGGCAAGGACCAGCTTGCCGGTCTTCGCATGACCGACAAGCCGACCTTGCGCTGGTTTGCAAAGTGCTGCGACACGCCGATGTTCAACACCTACGCGAACGGGAAGCTTCCCTATACCACCGTGCTTGTCGCGAATTGCGAGGCGAGCGGCCGATCGGCGTTGGGGCCGGTGCGCGGACACCTCTTCCTGGAAGACGCTCCGGGCAATACCGACGGCCTGAAGCCACTTTCCATGAACGCCCTGCTACGCAGCTTTTTCAAGCGGCTGATCCGCGATATTTTTTCCGGCGACCGCAGGCGCAATCCGCTGTTCGATCCGACGACATTGCAGCCGATAGCCACTCCGCGAAGACTCACACCGGAAGAACGTCGCACACTCGGTTAGAGTGATCGGATTTTCGTGTCGCCTGTTCAGGAACGAGGCTGACGCTGCGGTTTTCCTAGAGGGCAATCCCGCAGGAGACCGAACATGAAAAAGCCGATCCTCGCCCTAGCCCTCGCCACCAGCGCAGGCCTTGCCGTCACTTCTTTCTCTGCCCATGGACAAGGTCAGGTGCCGGGCGCAGTCGATGCCAGCCGCGTCGCTGCGGGCACCTACGCCCTCGATCCTGCGCACACCCTCGTGCAGTGGAGCGTGAGCCACTTCGGCTTCAACGACTACTTCGGCCTGTTCGGCGATATCGAGGGGACGATGTCCTTCGATCCTTCCGATATCGAGGCGAGCAGTTTCGACATCTCGATCCCCATCACCAGCGTCGCCGTACCCAGCGAGGGCTTGCGCGACCATCTCCTGCGCCCTGGCAAGGACGGGGCGGAACCGGATTTCTTCGGTCCCGATCCGGAAGCTGCACGGTTCGTTTCGACCTCCGTTCGCCGGGTTGGCGACACATCGGCGGTCGTCACCGGACAGCTGACGATGAACGGTAACACCGGTCCGGTCACCATGCTCGTGGACTTCACCGGCGCAGGCCAGAACCCCATGAACGAGGCGCGCACAGTTGGTTTCCATGCGCGCGCGACGATCGACCGGACGCAGTGGGGCATCGATTACCTCGCGCCAGTAGTCGGCAGCGAAGTCAACCTCGACATAAGCGCAGCCTTCGAACTGCAGTAAGGCCTCTCGACAAGCGCATCGCGAGCCTTCACGACGGTCCGCATGCGCTTGTCCGACTGTCACAATATCGATGATTTCCGCAAACTGGCCAAGGCACGCCTGCCGTGGCCGGTCTTCGATTACATCGACGGTGCGGCAGACGACGAGCTGACCAAGGCCCGCAATACCAGCGCCTTCGACAATGTGGACCTGGTGCCGGACGTGCTTGCCGGTGTCGGCAAAATCGACACCAGCTGCACGATTATGGGGCGGAAGAGCGCGCTTCCCCTCATGCTCAGCCCGACAGCCCTGCAGCGGGCTTTTCACCGCGACGGCGAGCGTGCGGTTGCCTTGGCTGCGGAGAAATTCGGCCTGTGGTTCGGTATCTCCAGCCTGGCGACACACTCGATCGAGGAAATCGCCGGCCTGACCAGCGGCCCCAAGTTGTTCCAGCTCTATGTGCACAAGGACAAGGGGCTGAATGCAAGCATGATCGAACGCTGCCAGGAGAGCGGCTTCGACGCTTTGGCGCTGACAGTCGACACGATCGTATCGGGCAAGAGAGAGCGCTGCCTGCGCTCGGTATTCACAACCCCGCCCCGCTTCTCCGCCTCATCGCTGTGGAGTTACGCGACGCGGCCGTACTGGACACTCAATTACATTTTCTCCCCCAAGTTCCGCCTCCCCAACCTCGACGGCCATGTGCAGGAGGGGACCGGCAAGGCCGTGAGCATTCAGGATTATTTCAACACCATGCTCGACACGAACATGGATTGGGACACTGCGGCGAGGATACGGCAGGACTGGGGCGGCACGTTCTGCCTCAAGGGCGTCATGAGCGCTGCCGATGGAAGGCGCGCAGTCGAGATCGGAGCGGACGCGATCATGATCTCGAACCATGGCGGCAGGCAGCTTGACGGCAGCCGCGCCCCTTTCGACCAGTTGCAGGAAATCGTCGATGCCGTCGGAGGCGAGATCGAAATCATCTGCGACGGCGGGGTCCGGCGTGGCACCCACGTTTTGAAAAGCCTTGCGATGGGCGCAACCGCTGCCTCCGGTGGCAGGCTCTACCTCTATGCTCTTGCCGCGGCCGGCCAGGAAGGTGTCGAGCGCGCACTTGCCATCCTGCAGGACGAAATCGAGCGGGGTATGCGCCTCATGGGTGTTACAAACGTGCAAGAATTGACCCGCGATCGCCTGCGTTGGCGATAGAAAAGAAAACTTCACCTTGTCCTGCGCGAAAAATTGCGCAATTCATCATGGCATGAACCGCATCGGACTACTTCTGCGACTTACACGCCCTTGGGCGTGAACTCGGTGTGCCATCAGGGTGCACCGCGCACCCAAGGGCCTTTCCGAAGATAGCCGAACCCCGATACGAGTTTCTCCATGCCAATGCTTAGCGATCCCAGCGCCAAATACTCGGCCTTTCCCCAGGTCCCCCTGACCGATCGTCAGTGGCCGACCAGAACAATCACCGCCCCGCCCCGCTGGCTGTCGACCGATCTTCGGGACGGCAACCAGGCGATTGTCGACCCTATGGATGCGCACAAGAAGAACCGCTTCTTCGATCTCCTCGTCGAGATCGGCGTCAAGGAGATCGAAGTCGGCTTTCCCAGCGCGGGCGCGACGGAGTTCGATTTCATCAGCGGCCTCGTCCAATCAGGCCGCGTCCCGGACGATGTGCTGGTGCAAGTCCTCACCCAGAGCAGGGAAGACCTGATCCGTACGAGCTTCGCCAGCCTCACGGGGGCGAAGCAGGCCATCGTCCACCTCTACAACGCGGTCAGCCCCGCATGGCGCGAAGTCGTTTTCGGCATGACACGGGAGCAGGTGCGCGACATCGCCGTTCGCGGCGCAAAGGTCATGCGGGACGAGGCGGCGCAGCAACCGGGCACCGACTGGTACTTCCAGTATTCGCCGGAAACATTCTCCACCGCAGAGCTCGATTTCAGCCTCGAGGTTTGCGAAGCTGTGATGGAGGTCCTTGCCCCTACTCCCGAGCATCCGATCATCCTCAACCTGCCTGCGACGGTGGAAGCGGCCACTCCGAATATCTACGCAGACCAGGTGGAGTATTTCATCCGCAACCTGCCCAATCGGGATAGTGCGGTCATCAGCCTTCACACCCATAACGATCGTGGCACCGGCGTTGCTGCAGCCGAACTGGCCCTGATGGCCGGGGCCGACCGGGTGGAAGGATGTCTTTTCGGGAACGGCGAGCGGACGGGGAACTGCTGCCTCGTGACCATGGCGCTCAACATGTACACGCAGGGTATCGATCCCCGCCTCGATTTCTCCGACATTGACCGGGTTATCGAGACGGTGGAGTACTGCAACGAATTGCCCGTGCACCAGCGCCATCCCTATGGCGGCGAGCTGGTCTATACCGCGTTCTCGGGCAGCCATCAGGACGCCATCAAGAAAGGCTTCGCGGCCCATGAGGTGCAGAACGATCCTCATTGGCGCGTCCCCTACCTGCCAATCGATCCCGCCGATCTCGGGCGGACCTACGAGGCGGTCATCCGCGTCAATTCGCAATCCGGCAAGGGAGGCTTCGCATGGGTTCTCGAACAGGATCAGGGCCTCAAGCTGCCGAAGAAAATGCAGGCCGATTTCAGCCCGCATGTCCAGCGCATGGCCGACGAACTCGGCCGCGAACTGGGTGCAGCGGACATCTGGGAAGCCTTCAAACGGGCTTACCACGTCCAAACCAGCGAGAAGCGCTTCCAGCTTGTCGATTATGACGAGCGGCGCGCGTCGGACGGCACCAGGCTGTTCAGCGGGACGATCGCGGTCGATGGTGTCGAGCAAAGCGTTTCCGGCCGCGGCAACGGCCTGATCTCCTCGGTGCTTTCGACCATCGAAAAGGCGTTTGGCCTGCAACTCGAAATCGTCGATTACAGCGAGCACGCACTGACCACCGGTCGCGACAGCCAGGCCGCAGCATATCTCGAATGCCGCGACGGAGAGGGCAACACCATATGGGGGTGCGGCATCGATGAAGATGTCGCGACGGCCAGTGTCCGGTCGGTTCTGAGTGCGGCCAACTCCGCAGTGGCGAAGACGCCCTGAGAGGAAACTTGTCCCATAGCGGGATTACATGCTGGTTCTATACAAGCACATCATACCGTGTATGGTAGAGGAAGGGTCACTATCGCAATAAAACAGGCTGTTATCGCCGCTGGTTGAGTAGCAATCCCGTTGGAAGACCCCTTCTACGTCATCAAGGCTGACCATCTGCCGGCGCTTTATTATCTGGAGCGTTCGCACCCTCGCCCGCGTCGTATGGAATGGATCAATCGGGGCACCAATTCGGTGCTGCGTCCGTCCACGGTCGATATGCTGTTGCGCACCCTTTTCAGGCATCCACGCTCGCCAAGCGTCAAGAAACTGCACGAAACCTCCGGACTGAGGGTTACATTCGCTGGCGAGTCCGAAAGAGACAAGTTCGCCCGCACCTTCCTGGAAGCGCGGCGTCACATGAGGTCTAACTCCGCCCGAATAGTAACGGCGGTCTTCGAGGGCTCCGAAAGTGCGGAAGCGGCGGTAGAGAAGCTGCGTGAGGAAGGTATTCCGGACAAAGCCGTGTCTATGGTGTGGCGCACCAGCCAATATCTCGATGCGGATTACAAGCCGAGCGAGGGGCATGGCTATCTCGGCATTGCCTCTGCCATGGCTGGCGGTGGTATTGCAGGTGCGATGCTGGGAACGGCAATCCTTATCATTCCCGGCGTCGGACCGGTCGCGGTTGCCGGGGCGCTTACTGCCTCTGCGTTCTCTTCCGTGGCTGCATTCTCGGGGATTGTCGGCGCAACCGGAAGCGGGATTGCCAAGATGCTGACCGACCATGATGTGGATGGTGTTGCTGCCACTCTATACGAACAGGAAATTCGGAAAGGACGCGTCTTCGTATCGGTCGACTGCGTCGATGCAAATTGCGATCCGGCCAAGATCCACAAGACGCTCGACGAAGCCGGCGGCAAGACGGCAGGACTTGAATCTGGCGGCCTATCCTAGTGCCTTTGCAGGAGATTGAAGATGTCGGAAGAAATTCTCGAACCCGAACTGCCAATCATTGATCCCCATCATCACCTGTGGGACCTGAGGCCGCTCGTTCCTGCCTTTCCCGAACCTCGCCACGACTTTATCGAAGCGATCGCAGTTGCAGCCTATTACACTTTCGACGAATTGCTGGCCGACACCAGCACAGGCCACAACATCATCGGCACCGTCTTCATGGAGTGCGGTGCATTTTATGATGCTGCACGGGATGATGCGCTCAAAAGCGTCGGCGAAGTCGAGTTTGTGAACGGCGTAGCTGCGCAGGGTGCCAGCGGACTCTACGGAGACATTCGCCCTTGTGCCGGGATTGTCGGCCATGCCGATTTGACGCTCGGGGATGCGGTTCGCCCCGTCATCGAAGCCTTGGTCGCGGCAGGCAATGGCCGCTTCAGAGGCATACGGCATGCAAGTGCGTGGGACGCCGACCCGGAGGTGCTGGGCCCGCCTTTCCACGCCCCCGAAGGCCTGTATCGCAGTGACGCATTCCTGTCCGGTTTCGAAGCCTATTCCGAATACGGACTGACCTTCGATGCCTGGCTTCTCGAGCCGCAACTTGGCGACGTCATCGAATTGGCGAAAAGGTTTCCGGACCAGGCAATCATCCTCGACCATTGCGGTACACCGCTCAACATCGCGAGTTATCGCGGCAAACTGCATGAAAACTTTGATCGCTGGCGCAGATCGATCCACGCTCTCGCCGAATGCTCCAACGTATCGGTGAAGCTGGGAGGCCTGGCGATGGCATTTTGCGGCATGCCCGAAGAAGGCCCGGCGAAGGGTCTCGGGTCGGAGCATCTGGCAGCGCTCTGGCGCCCGTATGTCGAGACTTGCATCGAGAGCTTTGGCCCGGATCGCGCGATGTTCGAAAGCAATTATCCTGTCGACAGATGGGGTGCGAGCTATCCTGTCCTGTGGAATGCATTCAAGCGCCTGGCACAAGGCCATTCCGCCGATGAGAAGCGCGCGCTCTTCGCTGGAACCGCGGCACGCGTATATGGGGTCGAGCACTTGCTGGAGGGGGCCTAACGTTTACGTAACGTCACACTCGACAAGTCCGATGCTGCGCCATAGGCACGCTGCTTCAGAAGAGTAGAGGAGCCTTCCAGCATGAGCCTGCCTGCCCCGTTCGACAAACTGCGTATTCCGGTAATCGGTTCGCCTCTCTTCATCGTGTCCGGGCCGGAGTTGGTGATCGCCCAATGCAAGGCAGGCATCGTCGGCAGCTTCCCGGCTCTCAACGCGCGTCCGCAAAGCGAGCTGGACGAATGGCTTCATCGTATTACCGAAGAACTGGCAGCCCACAACCGGGACAACCCGGATCGCCCGGCAGCGCCATTCGCGGTCAATCAGATCGTTCATCGATCCAATGACCGCATCGAAGCAGATATGGCGACCTGCGCGAAATGGCAGGTTCCTCTGGTAATCACCTCCCTAGGCGCGAGGGAAGAAATCTTCGACGCGGTCCGCGGCTGGGGCGGCATCACCATGCATGACGTCATCAACAATCGCTTCGCTCACAAAGCCATCGAGAAGGGCGCCGATGGGCTCATCCCGGTCGCCGCAGGCGCTGGCGGCCATGCCGGTACGCTCAGCCCCTTCGCTTTGATGCAGGAAATCCGCGAGTGGTTCGATGGATTGGTCGCGCTATCCGGTTCGATCGCTCACGGTCGCTCCATCCTTGCAGCGCAAGCTCTCGGAGCGGATTTTGCCTATATCGGTTCGCCGTGGATCGCTACCGAGGAAGCAAACGCAGTCGACGGATACAAGGAAGGCATTGTCGAAGGCAGCGCAGACGGCATTGTCTACTCAAACCTCTTCACCGGGGTGCATGGTAATTACCTGCGTTCGAGCATTGAGAAGGCAGGCCTCGATCCGGAAAACCTCCCGGAAAGCGATCCCAGCAAGATGAACTTCGGCAGCGGCGGCAATACCAAGGCGAAGGCGTGGAAGGACATCTGGGGTTCGGGACAGGGTATCGGAACGGTGAAGAGCGTCGGGCCGGTAGAGGACATGGTTGCCCGGCTCGAAACCGAATATACCGCGGCCAAGAAAGCGCTCGCCGAAGCGACCGCCTAGGCCGCGGCCGCCCACAGATCATCGGCCAGAGCATCGAGTTCGGAGAAATCGATGCCCTGGCCAGCTGGATTCTTGCGATTGAGACGGATTGGGCGCGCTTCGTCCAATAGCTGTTTACGAAGGGTTTTCTGGAGCAGTCGCAACTCGGCAATCGCATCCTGACCGGCTGCGTCGCAATCGGATTTGCGACGAATTTGCCATAGTGCCTCGATATCTCCGACCCGGTTTATGACCATTGCGTTATAGTCCTGATGCGGACCGCGATGGAGAGGCAGGGCCGTGCGCCGTGCAGCCTTTTCGCACGACGGCAACAGCATCCCGTTTATCCTGAAGTCGTCGAAACCGATGCGCTCTCGTCCCAAGGCAGCGAACATCGAGCCGAAGCATGATCGATTCAGCAATTGCCGCGGGAGAAGATGATGGCGTTGCATTGCCGGATCATGGCCTTGCGCACCTCGCCGGTTAACCGCACGAAAGGGAACGCGGAAGCGCTGTTCCAGGTAGAGATGGCGACCCAAAGCGAATTCCTTACATCGTCCGAACCTCGATCAGAGCGTCATCGACAGGCATAAGACCCAGCTCGACCCCATCATCCAGGATGAACCGCGTCTCCTGATCCAGCCGCCCGAGAGGGACCAGTTCGTGGATCAATCTTATCGCGATGCGCATTGCGGCACTTCGATCGAGCGAGAGCTCCGGCGAGAGTGCAAGCTCGCGTCCCACAAACCACCGCAGCCCATCTGTGCAGAGGCGCCCCTGCCCATCGACAATGTGTCCAACCATTCCGAGAGCGGGAAATGCCCCCCCTTCCATCCAGGAAGAAGCGAGCGAGGTGAAGACAGCCCGGGACATCGCCGAACCACTCGGCCCCCAATATACGGCTTGAACGCCTCCGAGGGCCTCGATCAGTGCCATTGCGGCATCAAGCAAGGCTCGCACCACAGGGATACTGCTCGAAGCATCGGCGAGGTGAGGCCCCGGCGTAAGTGCAATGGCGTCATGAGAAGCCAGGTCGATGTCGGAGGAAAGGCTCAACCGGTGCCTGACAGGGGGCAATACGAGCTTCGGTCCCGGGGCGAGCCCGAGACAGTCGAAAGTCATGCCCCATTTGAGCAGTTCCAGCCACGTACCTTCCGGCATGTCCCCCAACGCTTCTCGAGCGTGGCGGTGCGCAGCATCGCGCTGGAAAGGGTCATGACTGATCGTAATGTCTTGGATAGTCGAGATAGCATCGGTCAAATCCGACCGATGTGGCCGACAGTCGCGCTCGAATATCAGGAACAGGGCATTGACGGGGGCCGAGCGATCATTCGCTTTGTCCGACCCCTTCCCCATACTGCGTCCCAAACCCCCGATCCCACTCCTTCAATGCCTTTAGCGAAAAGCTCTATGACGTCGAGGCTCTTGCGCCGAATTACTTCCAGATTGGATGATTCTACTGCGTCTAGAAAATACCCTGCCCGATGCCTTCGGCGAATGCCTCCCCCAGACTTCTCGCGGTCCTCAAATGATCTTCAGGCACGACCTTCGATGCCAATATCGCCTCGGCAGTCTGGGCATCCGTGTTGACGATGAAATGATCGAAGACGCGTTTCAACCGCCAGCCTTTCGCGATGCGATCGATCTGGCGCTGCGCACCTTCCCCGTCGGAACCTGCGGCTATGATGGTGGCGAAGGCCCTACCCTCGATTTTTCCCAGCACCGGATAATAGCAGCGATCGAACATCTCTTTCATGCAGCCGCTCATCGATGCGAGGTTTTCCGGGCACACGAAAAGATACCCGCCCGCCTTGAGTATATCGGCCGGTTCCACCTCGCCCGCGGCAAGAATGATTGCAGCTTCTCCGGCGCCATCCTTGGCGGCCTTGGCGAGCGCCTCGCTCGTGCCTGTTCGGCTATGCCAGATTATGAGTAGCGGCCCTATTTCCATTTCGCGCTGAACCATCCAGCATGGCTGTCGATTGTCAATGGCGCCTGCTTGCTGCGACCTGTCGGGAAGAGGTAGAACGACAGGATGGCTACATCTGCACTTCCCTATGTCTATGGCGTTTCGCGCTCGCTCACCGGCAAAGCCTGGCGTTGGCGCGGCGGCAATATGGACTTGGGCCAAGGAAATTTCGCGGGCGGCAAGGACATCCTGCGGCAGATCCTGCTCGCGCGCGGGGTGGCTTCCGACGACATCGATCGCCACATGACCCCGACCCTGCGCGATTTCCTTCCGGATCCGTCCGAATTCAATGACATGGACGTGGCCGCAGAACGTATTGCGCAGGCCATTCTGACGAATGAGAAAATCACCGTTTACGGTGATTACGACGTCGATGGCGCAACCAGTTCCGCGCTGCTGATCCGGCTGCTTAGGGAACTCGGGGTCGATGCGGACTACTACATCCCGGATCGCCTGCTGGAAGGTTACGGTCCGTCTGGCGAAGCGCTGGTCAAGCTGGGTAAATCCGGCTCCAGCCTCGTGGTTACGGTCGACTGCGGCGCAATGGCTCATGACGCATTGTCCATGGCGAGCGATGCGGGCGTGGACGTGATCGTCGTCGATCACCACAAATGCTCGCCCGAGTTGCCGCGCACGGTCGCGCTCGTAAATCCGAACCGGCTCGACGAGAACGACCTTGCCGCAGCGCATGGCCACCTCGCGGCAGTTGGCGTGGCCTTCCTGCTAGCGATCGCGCTGGTTCGTACCCTGCGCGAAAGCGGATACTTCGAGAACCGTCCCGCCCCCGACCTGCTGGCCCTACTCGACCTCGTCGCGCTTGGCACCGTTGCCGATGTCGCCGCCTTGCATGGCCTCAACCGCGCATTCGTCGCACAAGGTCTGAAAGTGATGGGCAAGCGCGCCAATACGGGCATGGCGGCACTGATTGATGCCAGCCGCCTCAAGCGCAGCCCGGTCTGCTCCGACCTGGGCTTTGCGTTGGGACCGCGCATCAACGCGGGTGGGCGTGTCGGCGAATCCACATTGGGCGTGCGATTGCTCACCACGCAGGATCCGGAGGAAGCTGCGCAGATTGCCGCCCAGCTTTCCGCACTCAACGAGGAACGGCGCGCCATCGAGGCCGAAGTCCAGCAGGCAGCGGAAGAACAGCTCGGCGCCCAGCACAATCGTGCGGTCCACGTCCTCAACGGCGAAGGATGGCATCCCGGCGTGATTGGCATTGTCGCCGGGCGGATCAAGGAAAAGACCGGCAAACCCTCGGTGGTCATCGCGGTGGACGAAGCGTCAGGAGAAGGCAAAGGCTCGGGACGTTCGATCTCCGGCGTAGATCTGGGCGCTGCCATTATCCGTGCGCGCGAGGAAGGCCTTCTGGTCAAGGGAGGCGGACACGCGATGGCCGCAGGCCTCACGGTAGAGGCCGGCAAGATCGATGCCCTGGCCGATTGGCTCGACAGCCATCTCGAGCAGGCGGTCGCACGCGCTTCCGACAACCTCGAGATGCTGCTCGATATCGCGGTCGCTCCGGGAGGTCTCACGCCCGAGTTGGTCGACACGCTTGATGCCGGGGGACCTTACGGGGTTGGTTGGCCCGGTCCGCGTGTAGCAGTCGGTCCCGTCAGGCTCGTAAAATGCGATATCGTGGGCACGGACCATGTCCGCCTGATCGCCAGCGGCGATGACGGAAAAAGCTTTAAGGGAATCGCATTCCGGGCCGCCGACAGCGAGATGGGCCAGGCCCTGCTCCATGGCTCGCGTGGACGACGACTGTGGCTGGCAGGCCGCGCGAAGATCGACGATTGGGGCAGCCGTCCGCAAGCGGAACTGCACCTCGAAGACGCCGCTTTCGCAGACTGATCGGCAAGTTGCACAATTCGAGGCTTGACGCTTTCGACGCCCCCGCCTAAGTGCCGCGCCACGCCACCGACCCGGCAACGGGTGTGGCCCGTTCGTCTAGCGGTTAGGACGCGGCCCTTTCACGGCTGAAACACGGGTTCGATTCCCGTACGGGTCACCACGGTGGCGTTATTGCATCTGCAATCCGCGCAAAGCGCCACTTCTGTGGCCCGTTCGTCTAGCGGTTAGGACGCGGCCCTTTCACGGCTGAAACACGGGTTCGATTCCCGTACGGGTCACCACTTCTCCCAAATTTCGCTCCGATTACGGCTGGCGCAGGCAATCGCGCCAAGCTAAGCGGCTTGGCATGAGCGCGCGCTCCTTCCCCTGGTCCGCCTTTGCCTTGGCGATTGCGACGGCCATCGGTCTTCTCGTGCTCGAGATTCCCTTGCTTGTTGTGACTGTCATCCTGCTCGTCTGGGCGGGGTCACTCTGGCTTGTCGGCTCGACGCCGCCCCCTCCTGCGGAAAAGAACAGCGACGGCGCGATCTCGCGCGATTCCATGGGCGATCTCTTCGAGCACTCAGAAACGCCAGTCCTGCTCACAGAGGGCGGACGGGTCATCATCGCGAACATTGCCGCGCGCAGGCTGCTGGGGGCACACATCCTTGGACAGGATGTGAAGATGGCCTTGCGCCAGCCGGAAGCGGTGCGACTGCTGGAAAAGCCGGAAGACGGTGCCGCCGTTGTGAGAGGCCTCGCTCGGCGCAAGGACATCTGGCGAATCAATCGCAAGAAGCTGGACAAGAACCTCTCTGTCATCGAACTGGTCAACAAGACGGCCGAGGCCGATATCAGTCGCGCCCACACCGATTTCGTCGCCAACGCCAGTCACGAATTGCGCACGCCGCTTGCAGCAATCCTCGGATATGTCGAAACGCTTCGCGAGGACGGGCCGGATATCGAACCGAAGATGGCTGAGAAGTTCCTCGCGACGATCCAGCGCGAGGCGAAGCGCCTGCAGGACCTTGTCAGCGATCTCATGTCGCTGTCGCGTATCGAGGCTGAGAAACACGACCTGCCCGCCAAGACGGTTGCGCTCGCAGATCTTGCCAAGCGCGCGTCCCAGGATGGCGCCGGAGCAGAACGCCTGGATCGCCTGGATTTCGAGTCCCATGGCGACTTCCTCGTCCGCGGCGACGAACAGCAGCTTGAACAATTGGTCCGCAACCTGGTCGACAACGCCATGAAATACGGCGCGCCGGGTACGCCGGTCACGGTCAGGCTCGTGCCTCAGGGCGATGCACGAGTGCTGATGACCGTAACCGATCGGGGCGACGGTATCGCTCCGGAACACATTCCGCATCTCACGCGCCGGTTTTACCGTACCGATCCCGGGCGAAGCCGCGCCTCCGGAGGAACCGGGCTCGGCCTTGCCATCGTGAAGCACATCGTCGAACGGCATCGCGGCAAGCTTGTGATCGAGAGCAAGCAAGGTGAAGGAACGCGGGTGAAGATCACCCTTCCCCTTGCCGACTGAGCGCGCCCAATGCCCCGTTTTCCGGGCTTTCCCACAGCTATGCACATGTAATCCACAGGCTTGGAGCGTCGTGTGAACTTGTGTCACAAACCCGTAATTATCGGGTCATAGAGGCGTCTCCGGATCGTAACCTTGTAGGGGATTCGTCACATGAATTCGCCAATCCGGCTCTCCGTCATTGCCGCCGCACTAAGCTGCACCATCGCCACACCCGTATTTGCTCAGGCCGAGACGGCCCCTTCGGCTGCCCAGGAACTGGCAGAGATGCGCGCCCAGCTTGCTGCGCTTGTCTCGCGTATCGACCAGCTCGAAGGCGAACTCGCTGAAGAGAAGGCTGCAAACGCTGCGCAGGACGCGACGATCGCCGCCAACGCGGAAGCCGTCGCCGCTCCTGCCCCCGCACCAGAGCCGCAGGTTGCTACCCTTGAGAAGAAGGATGGCTGGAGCTTCAAGCCGCGCGGCCGCCTGATGTATGATGTCGGTTTCACGAGCGTTCCCGAATCGACGGGCCGCGACGACGGCTTCGGAAACGAAGTGCGCCGCGCGCGCCTTGGTGCATCCGGTGGGCTTGGCGGTGGCTTCGGCTACAAGTTCGAGCTCGATTTCGCCGGAAACGAAGTCGAAGCGGCCGATGCCATCCTGACCTACGAGGACGGCGGGCTGGACATCGCGATCGGCCACCACAACAATTTCCAGTCCCTCGAGGAACTGACCAGCAGCCTGCACACGACCTTCATCGAACGTGCCGCTTTCACGGATGCTTTCGGGTTCGAACGCCGCATCGGCGCATCGGTCAGTTACAGCACCGGCATCGTCTTGGCGCAGGCCGGTGTCTTCACCGACAATTTCGATGACACCGGGACGAACAATCGCGGCTTCGACGGTCGCGTGGTCGTGATGCCGAAAAGCGGCAACACCCAGTTCCACCTCGGCGGATCGCTTCACTACAACGATCTGGGCGAGGATGACGCCAGCGTACGTTATCGCCAGCGCCCGCTCGTGCACTTCACCTCCGAGCGGTTCGTTAACACCGGCAATCTGGATGCCGACAGCGAGTTCGGCGTCGGGCTCGAAGGCGCCGTAATCTCCGGTCCTTTCCATGCTGCTGCCGAAGGCTTCTGGCAGAACGTCGACATGCCCGCGATGACCGACAACCCGACTTTCTTCGGCGGCTATGCCGAAGTCGGCTACTTCCTCACCGAGGGGGACAGCCGCGGTTACAAGGGCGGTAAGTTCGATCGCACAAAGCCTGAAAGCCCCGTCGGCGAAGGCGGCATGGGTTCGGTTCAGCTGAACCTGCGCTATGACTATCTCGACCTCAACAGCGCAGGAATCGTAGGCGGAATCCAGAACGGCTACCTCGCGTCGCTGATCTGGAAACCGACGGATTACACGCTCTTCAGCCTCAACTACGGCAAGATGGACTACACCGATGCAGTCCATGCCAAGGCGGATGGCGACACGGATTACACCGTAGATGCTTTCGGAATTCGCGCTCAGGTCGATTTCTGATCCATATCCCGCTAGGGGCATCGACAACGATTCGGTGCCCCGGAGCGGAAGTCACACTTTTGTCGTCACCTTGTAACAATCCCGCGCTCTTGCGCGGCTAGTTGGACAACATAGGGGTTCTACCATGACCAAGACTTTCAAGATTGCTCTCGCCGCCGCTTCGGCTCTCGCGCTCACCGCTTGTGGTGACAATTCCGCCGGTGGCGGTTCGCGCGAACAGATCAAGGCCGTCGGCTCCTCGACCGTCTTCCCGTTCTCGAAGGCCGTTTCGGAAGCCTTTGCCCGCGGCACCCAGTTCGCATCGCCGATCATCGAATCGACCGGTACTGGCGGCGGCATGAAGCTGTTCTGCGCCGGCGTCGGCGCCGAAACGCCGGACATCGCCAACGCATCGCGCCGCATGAAGGCCAGCGAGTTCGAGACTTGCCAGACCAATGGCGTGACCGACATCATCGAAGTCCAGGTCGGCCTCGACGGCATCGCCCTTGCCTCCTCCAAGGGTGGCATCATGATGAACCTCACGCCCAAGATGGTGTACGAAGCGCTTGCTGCGTCGCCCTATGGCGGTGAGCAGACCACCAAGACCTGGGCGGATGTCGATCCCTCGCTCCCGGCCGAGCCGATCCTCGTTTACGGTCCGCCGAGCACCTCGGGCACGCGCGACGCGCTCAAGGAACTGATCCTCGAAGCAGGCTGCAAGACCGACGAAGCCACCAAGGCTCTCAAGGAAACCGACGAAGACCGTTACGACCAGGTCTGCACCGAAGTCCGTAGCGACGGCGCTTATGTCGACCAGGGCGAGCAGGACAACCTGATCGTGCAGAAGATCGAAGGCAATCCGAATGCCGTGGGGATTTTCGGCTATTCCTATCTTGAGGAGAATCTCGACAAGGTGCAGGGCCTGCCGATGAACGGCGTCGACCCGACCTACGAGAACATCTCCAGCTTCGAATATCCCGGCGCACGTCCGCTCTTCATGTACGTCAAGAAGGCGCACCTCGACGCCATCCCCGGCCTGAAGGAATTCCTCGGCCAGTGGGCAGGCATGTGGGGCAAGGACGGACCGCTCGCCAAGATCGGCCTCGTCGCCAATCCCGATGATGCGGCAGCTGCAGCCAATGCTGCTGTCACCGAGTACACCACGCTCGACGGTTCCGAGCTGAAGTAAGGGTAACCACGCACACAATGTCGCTAACCATTCTGCTCCTCCTGGCCCTCGGGCTCGGGCTCGCCGGATGGTTGGCGGCTCGTGCGCGTGCGTGGACCTTCCGCAAGGCGAGCCCGACCGGGCGGCTCGCCAGCTTGCCGAGCTATCACGCGTGGTACGTCGCGCTCTGGATAGTCCTGCCCGTCCTTGTCTTCATAGCTATATGGAGTGCGGTTGCGCCAGGTCTCGTGACCCAATCGGTGCTGGCTGCGCCCGCGGCCGACCAGCTTCCTGCCTTCGGCTTCCAGCGCCAGACGATCCTCAACGAAGCGCGTGCGGTTGCCACCGGGGCTGCCCAGGGTGTCTTCAACCCCCTCGCCCGCGAGTTCGTCGAGCCTTATCGTGAAGCCCTGTCGTTCTATAACTGGATCGGCATCGCCGCGACGCTGGTCATCGCCTTCCTCGGCGGGGCCTTCGCCTTCTTGCGCCTGAAGCCCGATTTCACTGCGCGCACGCGGGTGGAACGTATCGTTATGGCGATCCTGCTGGGCGCTTCGCTGGTGGCCATCCTGACGACCATCGGGATCTTCGTCAGCCTCGTTTTCGAGACTCTGCGCTTCTTCGGAATGGTCAACCCGATCGACTTCCTTTTCGGAACGCACTGGGCACCTGACCCGATGAGCAATCCGGAGAACCCGGATGCCACCCGCTACGGCGCGATCCCGCTCTTCTGGGGCACACTGTTCATCGGTGCGATCATCGCCATGATCGTGGCGATACCGCTCGGCCTGATGAGCGCTGTCTACCTGACGCAGTATGCCAACCCGCGCCTGCGCGCCTGGGTGAAACCGACCCTCGAAATCCTCGCTGGCGTGCCGACCGTGGTCTACGGTTACTTCGCCGCGCTCACCATCGCCCCTGCGATCCGCGACCTGGCCGTCGACCTAGGCGCATCGAACCCGTCTTCCGAAAGTGCGCTCGCTGCAGGCCTGGTCATGGGTGTCATGATCATTCCGTTTGTGTCTTCCATGGCCGACGATTCCATTGCAGCCGTGCCGCAATCCATGCGCGACGGCAGCCTTGCGATGGGCGCCACCACGAACGAGACCATTCGCCGTGTTCTGGTTCCGGCAGCCCTTCCCGGCATCGTGGCCGGTGTGATGCTCGCGATCAGCCGCGCGATTGGCGAAACCATGATCGTGGTGATGGCCGCATCGACCGCGGCCAACCTCAGCGCCAACCCGCTCGATTCCATGACCACCGTCACGGTGCAGATCGTGGCCATGCTGACGGGCGAAGGCAGCTTCGACCACCCGGCCACGCTCAGCGCTTTTGCGCTCGGCTTTGTCCTGTTCATGGTCACGCTCGGTCTCAACTTCATCGCCCTGCGCGTCGTTAAGAGGTTCCGCGAAGCTTATGAGTGAGCACATCGCCCCCACGCGTACGCCCGCTTTCGAGGCGCGTCTCAAAAAGCGCTATGCAGCGGAGAAGCGCTTCCGGTCGCTTGGCCTTGCAGCGATCGTTTTCTCGGTCGCCGTGCTGGTTTACCTGCTTGGCACGATGACGCTGAACGGCATCGGCGGCTTCCAGCGCGCCGAGCTGGAAGTGCCGATCGACTTTACCCAAGCAGGTCTATCCGCAGACCCCGCGACGATGGATTCCCCCCAAGCGCTGCAATCGCTGCAAGGTCAGGGACTTCCCGAAGTGGTTCAGTACTTCGCGCAGGAATCCTTGGGCGAAGCCGGAGCCGAAGAGCTTGGTGCACAGGCCTGGCGTGACGTCGCGCAGGCAATAATCGACGATCCGTCGATCGTTCGCGGACAGGAAACCTTCTGGCTCCCCGCGAGTGCAGACCTCGCGAGCGGATATTCGGGCGAAGGGTCGCAAGACCTGCAAGCGCTGGCCGCAGAGCTCGATGCAGCGGGTAAGATCGACAAGAATTTCGATGCCGGCTTCTTCTCCCGCGCCGATGCCACCAACCCGCAGCAGGTGGGCATCTGGGGCGCCCTCAAGGGCTCGATGCTGACGATGATCGTCACGCTCCTGCTGGCCTTCCCGATCGGCGTTCTGGCCGCGCTTTATCTCGAAGAGTACGCGCCGAAGAACCGTTGGACCGACCTGATCGAGCTTTCGATCAACAACCTTGCGGCCGTGCCGTCGATCATCTTCGGCCTGCTCGGGCTCGCCGTATTCCTGACCCTGTTCCCCAACCTGCGTTCCGCCCCCGTCATCGGTGGTATGACGCTCGCGCTCATGACGATGCCGGTCATCGTCATCGCAGGCCGCAACGCGATCAAGGCGGTGCCGCCGAGCATTCGCGACGGCGCGCTGGCCGTCGGGGCATCGCCGGTCCAGGTGGTGTTCCACCACGTCCTGCCGCTGGCCTTGCCCGGTATCCTGACGGGTACGATCATCGGCATGGCCCGCGCGCTCGGCGAGACCGCTCCGCTGCTCATGATCGGGATGCGCGCATTCGTCGCCAGCCCGCCCGACGGCTTTACATCGCCTGCCACCGTCCTGCCCATGCAGATCTTCCTCTGGTCGGATGAAATCGACCGCGGTTTCGTGGAACGGACAAGTGCGGCTATCATCGTCCTATTGCTGTTCCTCCTGCTGATGAACGGCCTCGCCATCTACCTGCGCAACAAGTTCGAGAAAAAGTGGTGACCGTAGTTCACGAAAACCTGGAAGATACCGACGCCAAGATGAGCGCGCGGGACGTGTCCGTCTACTACGGCGACAAGAAAGCGATCGACGAAGTGTCGATCGATATCCCCACGCGCTACGTCACGGCATTCATCGGCCCCTCGGGCTGCGGCAAGTCGACTTTCCTGCGCACGCTTAACCGCATGAACGACACCATCCCTTCGGCCCGCGTCGAAGGGGACATCATGCTCGACGGCGAAGATATCTACAAATCAGGCATGGACGTGGTGCAGCTGCGCGCCCGCGTCGGCATGGTCTTCCAGAAGCCCAACCCCTTCCCCAAGTCGATCTACGAGAACATCGCCTACGGTCCGAAGATTCACGGTCTGGCCGAAGGTAAAGACGAACTGGACGCGGTCGTCGAGAAATCGCTTCGCCGTGCCGGTCTATGGGAAGAAGTGAAGGATCGCCTGCAGGACAGCGGCACCGCGCTTTCGGGCGGCCAGCAACAGCGCCTGTGCATCGCGCGAGCCATTGCGGTCGATCCCGAAGTCATCCTCATGGACGAGCCCTGCTCGGCCCTCGACCCGATCGCCACGGCGAAGATTGAGGAACTGATCGACGAACTCAATGGCCGATATGCCATCGTGATCGTCACGCACTCGATGCAGCAGGCGGCGCGCGTCAGCCAGCGCACGGCCTTCTTCCACCTCGGAAAGATGGTGGAATATGGTCGTACTTCTGACATATTCACCAATCCGCTCGAACAGCGGACCCAGGATTACATCACCGGCCGGTACGGATAAGGCTTTGGAAAAGATGCAAGAACATACCGTAAAAGCCTTCGACGAAGACATCACGCGCCTGCGCGGCCTGATCGCCGAAATGGGCGGATTGGCCGAAGTCGCGATCCAGCAATCGCTCGACGCACTCGTGCGCGGCGACGATGATCTGGCGAAGAAGGTCGTCAAAGGCGACAAGAAGATCGACGCGCTGGAAAGCGAGATCGACAAGCTTGCCGTGCGCATCATTGCCCTGCGCGCACCCATGGCGGACGACCTTCGCGAAGTGATCGCCGCGCTCAAGATCGCCGGAGTGGTGGAACGTATCGGCGACTATTCCAAGAACATCGCCAAGGCGAGCCGCGAGATCGGCGACAATCGCAAGAAGTTCGAACCGCTCACCCTGCTTCCCGCCATGGCCGAAGTCGCCAGCGAGATGGTCCACGATGTGCTGACTGCCTACGCTGCTCGGGATCCGGAACTCGCCAAGGAAGTCATCCTGGCCGACGAGAAGGTCGATGCCTTCTACAACTCGATCTTCCGCAACCTCGTCAGCCACATGGTCGAAAATCCCTCGATGATCTCGAGCGCGGCGCAGCTACTTTTTGTAGCCCGCAATCTCGAACGTATAGGGGATCACGCGACTAACGTAGCCGAAATGGTGCACTTTGCAGCTACCGGACAATATCCGGTAGACGAGGACGGCTGACACATTCCTGTAGCCTGGGGGTCATAAAGACGTGTCCAACGAGAAACCACGCTCGCATGGAGACGCGAAAGTGCAGGCTGCCAAACTTCTTCTGGTTGAGGACGATCCCGCCCTCTCCGAGCTTCTGGAATACCGCTTTTCGAATGAAGGCTACAACGTCCGGACCACGCCGGACGGTGATGAAGCGATCCTGCTTGCGAGTGAGGAAACGCCTGATCTGGTCATCCTCGACTGGATGATCGAGGGGACGAGCGGGATCGAGGTTTGCCGCAGGCTGCGACGCGACAAATCGACGGCGCATGTCCCGATCATCATGCTCACCGCGCGCGAGACCGAGGACGACCGAGTGCGCGGCCTCGAGACCGGCGCCGACGATTACCTCACCAAACCTTTCTCACCGCGCGAACTGCTCGCCCGTGTCGCCGCCGTGATGCGGCGCATCCGGCCGGTTCTGGCAGGCGAGACCATCGAGGCTGGCGACCTTTCGCTCGATCCGGTCGCGCACAAGGTCATGCGCCGCGGCAAGGTGCTCAAGGTTGGGCCGACCGAATACCGCCTGCTGAAGTTCTTCATGGAGAGCCCGGGCCGTGTGTTCAGCCGCAACCAGCTGCTCGACGCGGTCTGGGGCACGGAAAGCGATATCGAACTCAGGACCGTCGATGTGCACATCCGGCGCCTTCGCAAGGCCTTGGAGGTCGAAGGATTGAAAGACCCGATCCGTACCGTCCGCAGCGCCGGATACTCGCTCGAAGCGGTCTAGCGACACAGCCCCCCGCGCCGAGCTCCCATGTCGAAGTGGAAGTGATCGGTGTGGGCGGCATTGTAATCGGGTGACAGCACGATGCCGAAGCTGTCGCAGGCGCGGTCGCGGACTTCGCGCAGGAAGCGGGCCTTGTCCCCCTCCCCCTCCCAGTCGCCCAGAACGCTGATGCGCGTTCCGTCGGCGAGGACGAAGCCTGCGATATCCAGCGCGTTGCCCGTGGCGTGCTGGCTCCAGGGCCCTTCACCACGACCATAGAGGCGGCGGCAGGAATACGCGCCCAAATGCTCGATCTGAGCCACTTCGCTGCCGAGAATCTCCTGCGCCGCAGGATCGAGGCCGTCGCGCTTCCATAACTGCAATGCGATTGCGACCGGACATGTCGTGGGTGGCGTGTCCGGGCTGAGGGGGAAATCCGACAGTTGCGTGCGGTCTTCGCGCCGGCACGGCCCCTCGCCGGCAGGTTCGAGCGCGTTGAACGCAACGGCGCTCCGCTCCAGCACGGCCCGGCACTGCGGGACATCGCCGCGCAGGGCCAACAGCTTCGCTTCGGTAGCCCAGCCAACCGGGTCGTTCAGGTCTAGCGGTGCCCACGGATCATGCTCTGGATGCGCGGCCAGCCAGGCACGGCCAGCAACAGCCAATCCAATCAGGATCAGCAAGGCGATCACCCGCCGGTCTCCTACGAACTTCCCGATGTGGCGCGAAAGCGTGAACTTCAAATCTGCGTACCCATGAGATCGACCAGGATGGCGATCGCTATCAGGACGAATACGATTCCGATGCTCCGATCGATCCAGACGCGTGTTGCCGCGCGCTCCATCAGGCGGGCGAGCCGCTTTCCCGCTGCAATGTAGAGCCAACCGATCACGAGGTCCGCCACCAGGGCGACCACCGCCAATACTACGATTTGCATCGGCACACTGCGCGCAGGATCGACGAAGGGCGGGATGATTGCGACCATGTAGACAAGGGACTTGGGATTGCCGATCGCGACCGCGATACCGTCACGGAAAGCGTGGTTGGATACCTTGCGCGGCGGCGCTTCGCCCTCGCCTTCGTCCGCGTGAAATGAATGGCGGATAGCCTTGATGCCGAGCCACGCGAGATAAGCGACGCCGGCAATCGCGAGCAGCCGGAAAGCCAGCGGATAGGCGCTCGCCAAGGCGCCAAGGCCGAGCGCGGCGAAAGCCCACCAGACGAAATAGCCGACCTGCATACCCATCAGCGCCGCCCATCCCGAGCGCGGCCCGCGCCAGATGGCCTGTCCCATGACGAACATCATCGACGGGCCGGGCACTATGCTGGTCGTGGCCGTGACGATCAGGAATGCGAGGAGGGTTTCGGTGCCGATCACGCCAGCGCCCTTAACCGCGGCCTCAATGGAAGTCGCGCGATTTCGGAATGATGCGCACATCGCGCGGGTGGCTGCCATGCCAGCCGCATTCGCGATTGCCCGGCGGCGGTTCCTGCCACGGCTCGACGGGCTGGTAGGGATCGTCCCTGCCCTCGCGCAGATTGTCGCGTGGATTGAACTTGTCCGGCAGCGGCGAAGAGACATGGTCCGCACGCGCAAGCGGGGCGTTGAGCATGTCGTCGGACAGCCTGTGCAACTGGTCGGTCGCATCGGTCATGTGATGCGCGATCACGTGGATCACCTCGTCATCATATTCGACACGCCCGCGCACCTCCATCAGGCGCGCGCCCATGACCACGCGGCGCTGCTTTTCCTTCAGGTCCGGCCAGACGACGAGATTGATCACGCCCGTCTCGTCTTCCAGCGTGATGAAGCACACGCCCTTGGCGCTGCCCGGACGCTGGCGGATCAGCACCACACCTGCGACATGGACCATGGAGCGGAATTTCTTCGCGCGCAGGTCGCAGGCGCGCACGAAGCCGCGCTCTGCAAGGCTGGCGCGCAGGAAGGCCATGGGATGCGCTTTCAGGCTGAGGCGCGTGGTCTGGTAATCCGCAACGACCTCTTCCGACAGCGGCATCTGCGGCAGGCGCGTAGGCTGTTTTTCCGCCCCTTCGTCCCGCGCAACCGCTGCAGCGAACAAGGGCAGGTCCGGTCCGCCGACAAGGCTGCGGGCATCCCACAGGGCCTGCCGCCGCGTAAGGCCCATCGAGCCGAAAGCATCCGCACTCGCCAGCCGCTCGACATGGGCGGGACCGGTGCGGGCACGGTCGCGCAGGGCGCGCACATCGGCATAGGCGCCGTTCGCCTCGCGCTCCGCGATCAGCTGCGCCGCCACCGCCTCGGGTAAGCCGTCGATCTGGCGCAGGCCAAGGCGCAGCGCGATATGCTTGTCGAGCCGTCCGCTATCGCCCGCACCCGCACCGCCTTCGCCGGTCCGCTCCAGCGTGCAGTCCCACTGCGACAGGTTCACGTCCGCCGGGAGCACACGCACGCCGTGTTCCGCCGCATCGCGCACGATCTGGGCAGGCGCGTAAAAGCCCATGGGCTGCGAATTGAGCAGCGCGCAGGCGAAGGCGGCGGGGAAGTGGCATTTGAGCCAGCTCGATACGTAGACGAGATGCGCGAAGCTCGCCGCATGGCTCTCGGGAAAGCCGTATTCGCCGAAGCCGCGGATCTGGTTGAAGCACCGCTGCGCGAAGTCGCGATCATAACCGCGCGTCACCATGCGCTCGACCATCATGTCCTGAAGCTCGTCCACCATCCCGCGGCTGCGGAAGGTCGCCATGGCCTTCCTGAGCCGGTTCGCTTCCTTGGAGGAGAACTTCGCCGCATCGAGGGCGATCTTCATCGCCTGTTCCTGAAAGATCGGGACGCCCAGCGTGCGCTCGAGAATGCTCGACAATTCGTCCGGCGGGCCATGCTGCGGACTTGGCGCCGGGATGACCACGGGTTCGGCTCCGCGTCGGCGCTTCAGATAGGGGTGGACCATGTCGCCCTGGATCGGCCCGGGACGCACGATGGCGACCTGGATGACGAGATCGTAGAACTGGCGCGGGCGCAGGCGCGGAAGCATGTTCATCTGCGCCCGGCTTTCGACCTGGAAGACGCCGAGCGAGTCCCCTGTGCGCAACATGGCATAGGTTTCCGGGTCCTCGCGCGGGACATTGGCCAGCGTCAGCGTGCGGCCGTGATGATCGTCGAGCAAGTCGAGGCATTTCCTGATGCAGGTCAGCATGCCCAGCGCCAGCACATCGACCTTGAGGATGCCCAGTGCCTCGATATCGTCCTTGTCCCACTCGATGAAACTGCGATCGGGCATGGCGCCATTGCCGACCGGCACCGTCTCGGTCAGTGCGCCTTCGGTCAGGATGAACCCGCCGACATGCTGCGACAAATGGCGCGGTATTCCAATCATTTGCTCGGTCAGTTTAAGAACCCGCTTCAGGTGCGGATCGGTCACGTCCATGCCGGTTTCCTGGGCGTGCTTCTCGCTGATCTCGCGGCCCCACCCGCCCCACACCGTCTTGGCGAGCGCGGCGGTGACGTCTTCGGTCAGCCCCATCGCCTTGCCCACTTCTCGGATCGCCATGCGCGGGCGGTAATGGATGACCGTGGCGCATAGCCCGGCGCGGTGTCGGCCGTATTTGCGGTAGAGATACTGGATCACCTCCTCGCGCCGCTCGTGCTCGAAATCGACGTCGATATCGGGCGGCTCCTTGCGGTCTTTGGAGATGAAGCGGTCGAAAAGCAGCTGGTGCTGTGCCGGGTCGACATTGGTGATGCCGAGGCAATAGCAGACGGCCGAATTGGCCGCGCTGCCGCGTCCCTGGCACAGGATCGGCGGGTCGACCTTCTCGCGCGCGAAATCGACGATGTCCTTGATGGTCAGGAAGTAGCGCGCCAGCTCCATCTTGTCGATCAGCGCGAGTTCCTTGTGCAGCGTTTCGGTGACGCTATCGGGAATGCCTGCCGGATAGCGCCACTCGGCACCCTTCCACGTTTCGCTTTCGAGATATTCCTGCGGTTCGACGCCGCCGGGATAGAGTTCTTCGGGATATTCGTATTTCAGCTCGTCGAGGCTGAAATCGCAGGCATCGGCCACTTCGCGCGCGGCGGAAATGGCGTGCGGCCAGCGTTCGAACAGGCGGCACATGGTCTCGGGCGGTTTCAGGTAACGCTCGGCATTGCCGTGGAGCAGGTGCCCAGCCCGCGCCACGGTGGTCTTATGCCGGAGCGCGGTCATCACGTCCTGCAGCGGCCGCCTGTCAGGCGTCGCGTAATGGACATCGTTGGTGGCAAGGATCGACAGGCCGTTCGCACGGGCCAGCGCATCGAGCCGCTCGATCCGCGCGATGTCACTATCGGTATAAAGAAAGGCCGCAGCGATATGGCGCAGGGTCGGCAGGCCCGCGGCAAGGTGCGGGATGATGTCCTCGAAGGGGGCGGCGACCAGTTCCTGCACCTTCTCGCCGCCGAGCCCGACGACATTGCTTGCCCATGCGGGGACGGTGAATTCGCGCGCAAGGTCGCGCGGGGGAAGCAGGATGAGTTGCACGCCCTCGCTATGTCGCGCGAGCATGAGAAGCGAGATGTCGCACTCGCCCTTCTCCTGCCATTCGCCCGACAGCGTGCGCATGCGCCCGGCGGAAATCAGGCGGCACAGGCGGCCATAGGCCTTGCGGTTATTGGGATAGGCGAGGAAGGCCAGCCCCTCGACCGTTTCGATCCGGCAGCCGATGCAGGGCTTCAGCTTGAGTGTCTTCGCCTCGGTATGGACGCGCACCACGCCTGCCATGGTGTTGGCATCGGCGATCCCGACCGCGTCATAGCCCAGCGCGCGCGCCTGCAGGACGAGGTCGACCGCGTCCGACGCGCCGCGAAGGAAGCTGAAACAGGATACAAGGCCGAGTTCGACAAAGGGGCTGCGCGGAGGGGCGTCTATGCCCGCAGGGTCGAGATCGATCGTCCGCTTGGGTATCTGGAGGTCGTTCTCGGGCATGTCACGCCAGCTCCTCCAGCCGCGTCTTCACTGCGGCGAGATCGGCATCGAACAGCCGTGCCTGCTCTTCGCGCGCGGGGCCTTCGAGGCGGAGGAGATAGGAGGGGTGCGCGGTGACCCACAGCTCGCTGCCGTCTTCGAGCGGAATGGGCGCGCCGCGGACCTTGGAAATGCTCACCGTCTTGCCGAGCAGCCCCCGCGCCGCACTCGCCCCCATGGCGAGCACCAGTTTCGGTTTTACGATCGCGCGCTCGCTCTCGATCCACCAGCGGCAGGTGTCGATCTCCTTCGCACCCGGGTTCTGGTGGAGCCGCCGCTTGCCGCGCTGGACATATTTGAAGTGCTTCACCGCATTGGTGACATAAGCAGCGCGCCGGTCGATCCCGACCTTTTCCAGGTGCACGTCCAGCAGCTGACCGGCAGGACCGACGAAGGGACGGCCGATCTGGTCCTCCTGGTCGCCCGGCTGTTCGCCGACAATCATCAGCGCAGCGTCCTGAGGTCCTTCGCCCATGACCGCATGGTTATCGAGGCTGCCGATAGGACATTTGCGGCAGGCATGGATCGCCTTGTCGATCGCGGCGAGCGTATCGGGCCGCTCCTCGAATTCGAGCGCGCCTTTCTCGACCATCTTCGCCTCGCGTCCCTGCGCGCCCGCGACCAGCTCGGGGATGAGCGATGCCTCGGGCATGTTCTTCCAGTATTTCTTCGGCATTTCCTTTAGCATCGCGCCGATTTTCAGACGCGCGGGGTTGAAGATGGAGGCGTAATAGGTGCGCCAGAGGTCCTCCATCGGATCGCCGCCGGGCGCATCGTGGCGCTCGGCAGGCGGACCTTCGGACATGGTCTCCCCGTCCCAGTGCAGGCTGCCGCGCGGGGTCAGGATCGACCAGCGCATGTTGGAGAAGCGCCGCATGAAGAAACCCGCATTGGCGCGCAGGATGTGATGCTCGGGCTCGAACCAGGCGACGTAATGCTCGCCCACTTCCTCGTCCTCGCTCTCCACCAGCCGAAAACGGACAAAGGCGTGCATCTTGTGGCTGTCGCGCCGCACGTTCTTGTCGAGTTCTTCCACGCGGCGGACATCGGGATCGGCCTTGTCTTCCATCATCCGCGGGGAAGACTGGAGCCGCCAGAGCAGGCGGTAGAGCAGCGCGAACCGCTCGGGGTCGGAATGCAGGATCGCATTCCTCGCCAGGCTCACGAAGCGCCGGTTGGCGCGCACCGGCTTCGCATCCATCGGCGGCACGGGCATGCGCCGTTCCCCGTGAGCGAACAGGTCGCCACTTCCGCCCGGTTCAACCCACGCGATACGATCGGGCGGGACATCGCACTGGACCAGCGCCCGCGCCCTCTCGCGCCAGAAGTCGAAGTCATCGGCTTCGGGCAAATGCACCACGTAATAGGTGCCGAGCTTGACGTGCTGGAGCGCAGTCATGCCGCGAACAATTCAAGCTGCTCTGCCTTGGGCGCGAGCAGGCTGCGCAAGTCGGCGCGGTCGGTCAGCGTGATAGGCCGCCAGTCGACGGTGCAGATGAAAGGTCGCACCTTGGTGATCGACTGGGTGAGCAGTGCCACGTCGTCCAGCCGCAGCGCGCGATGGCGGCGGCTGGCGAGGATCTTGCCCACCGCCTTTACCCCGAGACCCGGCACGCGCAGCAATTGCTCCTTGCTCGCGCGGTTCACGTCGACCGGAAAGGCCTCTCGGAACTTGAGCGCCCAGGCGAGCTTGGGATCGATATCGAGCGGCAGGTTTCCATCCGCCTCGGTCGCCTGCATCACGTCGCTGGGCTTGTAGCCATAGAAGCGCATCAGCCAGTCGGACTGGTAGAGCCGGTGTTCGCGGATCAGCGGCGGGCGCTTCAGCGGCAGCACGGCGCTGGCATCGGGGATCGGCGAGAAGGCGCTGTAATAGACGCGGCGCAGGCGGAAATTGTCGTAGAGCCGGCTGGCCTTGCCCACGATATCGGCATCGGTCGCGGCATCGGCACCGACGATCATCTGAGTCGACTGGCCCGCGGGCGCGAAACGCGGAGCGTGCTTGAAGCGCTTCCTCGCATCCTTCGCCTCGACGAGGTCGGATTTTACCTTGCCCATCGCGCCTTCGATCTGGCGCGCATCCTTGTCGGGCGCGAGACGGGTCAGGCCGCTGTCGGTCGGCAGTTCAACATTAATCGAGACGCGATCGGCATAGAGCCCCGCCTGGTGAACGATTTCCGCATCCGCCTCGGGGATGGTCTTCAGGTGGATATAGCCGCGAAAATCGTGCTCTTCGCGCAGGATGCGCGCGACTTCGACGATCTGCTCCATCGTGTGATTGGAATTCTTCACGATGCCCGAAGAGAGGAACAGCCCCTCGATATAATTGCGGCGGTAGAAGGCGAGCGTCAGGTCCACCACCTCCTGCGGCGTGAAGCGCGCCCGCGCCACGTTCGAGCTCTTGCGGTTGACGCAGTAATGGCAGTCGAACACGCAGTGATTGGTCAGCAGGATCTTGAGCAACGAGATACAGCGGCCGTCGGGCGCATAGGCATGGCAGATGCCCATCCCTTCGGTCGAGCCGATACCCTTCCCGCCGAGGCTGTTCTTCTTCGCCGTTCCGGACGACGCACAGGAAGCATCGTATTTCGCCGCATCGGCGAGAATCTCGAGCTTCTGGAGGATCGTTTGCGCGGCCATATGTTCACTATACGTTCCGCTGTAGGATTCGCAAATATCAAAAGATAACCGAGCGGGAACCTTCGCGCATTATCCTCGTAATTTCACCACGGACCGGGCCCCTCTGGCGTGCATCCGCACGTGATGTCGGACGTAAGTAACGCCGACGGCCTGTCAGATACGAAACTACGACATCGTCGGCATACCTACATTCAGCGACCCTCTGGTCGCCAGTCTGGAGTATGCAATGAAATATCTCGCTTCCCTCGCCCTGATCGGCCTTGCTGCGACGCCTCTCGCTGCGCAGGACAAAGACTGGAGCTTCAGCGACGGCGTAACACCTGAGCGCTGGGCTACCGTGAACGCGGCCTATGGCATGTGCGATGCAGGCCTGAACCAGTCGCCGATCGATCTCAGTGCCGCCAATGCCCGCGGCGATCTCGAACTGGAGACGAATTTCGGAGAAACCGAAGGCACGATCGTGCTCGGCAAGGAACAGGTCCAGGTGAACTTTCCCGCCGGCCTAGGCATGAATTCCGGTGGCAAGGAATTCGCCCTGATCCAGGTTCACTTCCACACACCGTCCGAACACGCGATCAGCGGCAAGCGCTATCCCCTCGTCGCGCACTTCGTCCACGCCACCGAAAGTGGCGAACTGGGCGTTCTCGGCGTCATGTTCGAAGAAGGCGACGCCAACCCCGCGCTTGAGACGATCGTAGCCGGTGTCGGTGCCGGCACGGGTGCCGCCGTCGAATTCGACGTGAACGACATGGTGCCCGAAGACACCGGCATCTATCGCTACATGGGCTCGCTCACCACGCCGCCGTGCAGCGAAGGCGTGAACTGGCATGTGGCCGACGAGGTCATGACAGCCAGCGCGGACCAGATCGCCGCTATGGAAGCCAATCTCGGCCCCTCCGCTCGGTCGATCCAGCCGCTGGGAACGCGCCTCCTCGTCGCGCCCGAGTAACAGCGAATAAACTCTTGAAACGGGTCGGAAGCTTGCCGCTTTCGGCCCGTTTCCTAATGGCGCGGTAATCCTTTCGGGAAGCGCGGCATTTACCCTTCGCAGCGCACAAGGCGGGACCAAGGGGAGAAAACGTGTGGGGCTATTCCGCAGGAACCAGGCCGTAGCGCCACAGGAACGGCGCACGACAGCCCGCTATGCCGTCGATTGTCCTGCTACTCTCAAGATGTTGGGCGGTGACCGGGTCGGGCGGCTGTCCGATCTATCGGATGCAGGTGCGCGACTGGAAACGAATAATCCTCCGAGCGAAGGCGTGTCGGGCCTGCTTTCGTGGAACGGTCACGAACATTTCGGCAAGATCGTCTGGGCCAACGACAAGAGCTGCGGCATCATCTTCGAACGCCCCATCCCCATGCATATCGTGGAAGAGACCGTCGAACAGGTGGAAGTCCAGACCGGCCCCGTGGCCAATTTCGGCAAGATCCCGCTTGGCCAGAAGCGCTCGCGCAGGGCTTCGCTGGTTTCCGAAGGTTGACGGTTCAGGCACGCGAAAGCGCGCGGCGGTAGAAGACCGCGCGTAGGAGATTTCCATGCGTGCTGCCCTTTTCGTGTCGTCCCTTGCCGTCTTGGCTACCCCGTCGCTTGCCCAGGATGCCGATGCCCCGGTCGAGGAAGACAGCCGCGAAGTGCGCAAGTGCATCGCGCCGCAAGTGATCGTGCCGACCTTCAACAACACGCCCGAAGCGATGGAACAGTCGCGCATCGCGGCGACGATGTTGGCGGGCGACCTGGTGTGCAAGACCAGTGCGCTCAATCCCGAACTTTCGGAACTCCAGCACGGGCCTGAAGAGGCCCTGCTCCCGGACGAGGAAGAAGCTGGCGAAGAAGCCGCAGCCGAGCCCGCCTAGGCGCACAACCCCTGCAAATACCAGTCGGGTGCGCCGCCGCGCCCGTCCCCCACGATGCCGAGCCTGTATATCCAGTACCGGCGGCCGCGGTCGTCCTCGATCCGGTAATAGTCCCGCAGCCGCGTGCTGCCGCGTTCGCGCCACCATTCCGGCGCGATCCGTTCGGGCCCTTCGACGCGCGTCACCTCATGCACGCCGCCGCGCCAGCGAAAGCGCTTGGGATAGCCGTCGGGCGTTGCGTAGAGCACCGAAATCCTTTCCGGTTTGTCTAGCATTTTCAATGGCCTCTTGTGGAAAGCCAACTCTCCTTGTGAAGCGGGTTCCGGGTCCAGCGGGGGCTGCCAGCGCTGTGCGCGTTCGGGGATATGACTGGCAAAAGCGACGGGACGGCTGACCGCCTTCGCCCCGAGCCGCACGGTCAGCCGGTCGATGCAGGCCGACAGCGATGTGCCATGCGTTTCGACCGCCGCCTCGATATCGCCCTGCTCCAGCGCGAGCGGTTCGGACCAGCTGGCGCGCAGGCGCAGCATCTCGATCCCGAAACCCGCATCGACGTCGTCCAGCCGCGCGGCGAAGAGGCGACATATATGCGCCGCTTCGCGCGAGGCAGAGGCCATTTCCAGGCGGCGCACGACGACTTCGCCATCGACACGCCACATGCCCAGTTCGAGCCGCCTTGCCCCCTCGCCGCGCCCTTCCAGTTCGCGCGCCATGTCCTGCGCGAGGTCTTCGACGACCTTGTCCAGCAGCTGGCGGTGGCGGATCGGCTCCATCAGGCGGCGCTGCACCAGCGGCATGTGCTGCGGGACCACGGGCAGCAAGGGCTCCGGCACCCGGCCGAGGATCTGGTCGAGACGGATAAGCGGGTTGGCGGCAGGCGACTTGCGGTTGCGAAAGCGGCGCTGGATGGCATCGCGCCCGCTGCCTCCGTTCTCGATGCCGGTCAGGTCACCCAGCCGCTTGAGGCCGAGCCGCCGCAGGACCGTGAGCACATCGTCGTCGAGCCGTAGCGCTGCGACAGGCAGGTCCGCCAGCCGGGCCTCGAAATCGCCCTGCCCTTCCAGGATCGCGCCTTGCGGGCCGAAATGCGACAGCGCCCAGGCCGCACCCGCCGTTGGGGCAATGGCACAGCGCAGGCCAAGTTCGCGCCGCGCGAATGCCGCCTCGACGTCGGCGACCAGCTTCTCCTCGCCGCCGAACAGGTGCGGGACGGCGGTAACGTCGACCAGCAGGCCGTCGGGCGCGTCCATGGCGGACCACGGCCCCCAGCGCCGCGCCCAGATCGCCAGCTTTTCGAGAAAGGCGAGATCGCCTGCCGGATCGCTCGGCGCGGTGACGATGTCGGGGCACAGGGTCCGCGCATCGGCCAGCATCATACCGCGACGGGCGCCTGCCGCCATGCCTGCGCTGTTTGCCGCCTCGATCCGCGGTCCGTGTGCGGTATCGGCGATCAGGACCAGCGGCCGGCTGTCTAGTGCACGGCGGTCATCGCCCCCCGCATTGCGCCAGCGATCCATCGCCATTGCGGGCAACCAGATCGAGAGGATGCGGCGGGAAGACACGGCATCCGGCGTCTTCGCGCTCATCGGGCACGGGGCGAGCGGCGATGCTGCAACCCGGCCGTCCAATCCGCCACCGCGCGATCGGTGTCTTCACGCGCCTTGCTGGCGGTTAGCGAAGTTTCTCCGCCACTCAGCGTCCATGTGCCCGGGGCATGGGAGCGCGCGCGGAAAAGCTCCGCCTTCCAAGCCGGATCGCCGGGAGCCTGCGCATTCCATTCAGGCGGAGCAGACGGCGCGCTGGCCACTTCCCAGCGCATCCGGGCAGACGACAGGTCGTGCGCGGCATCGATCCGCACGAGGAACAGCGGGATACCATGTCGCTCGCTCGTCAGCGTCAAACGGCGCGAGGCGGTGAAATCGAGCGCCTTGGCATTGCCTGCCATCTCGCCGATCACGAAGGCGAAATCACGGCAGCGCAGCCCTTCTTCTAAGGCGAAGAGCGCATCCTCGGCCTTTTCGGCCATGACATGGATGAGCCGCGATTGCAGCCCTTGAGGCAGGCCTGCGCGATAGGGCCGCCCGTTCAGGCGCGCCGCATCGCGGGTCTGCACCCACAGCACGTTGCGCCGGTCGTCGGCTTCGCTGCCATCGGCGCGCGGCAGGTGCTGCAAGTCGTCGAGCGCCAGCGCCAGCGCCACCCCTGCCCCGGCCGCATCGCCCGAAGCGGTGAACACTTCAGTGTGGTGAGCGGCCCCCTGCACTGCTGCAAGGCCCGGGCGCCAACGCACGCTGCGCCGCGCGGACAGCGCCGCAACGTCTTCGAAGGCCGTTATCGGCAGGGAGGAAAGATCGGCATGGGACATGAGAGAATCGACTCGTTAGTTCTCATTATGTTCCAATATCGCCGCTTGCGCAATTCATCCCTTCACGGCTTCGTTCCGACGCGCTTCGCGGAACGCAGGACCTCCCCCGAGCGTAGAATAGGCAAACGCAAACACGAGAGGTCACTCATGAAATATTCCGAAGGTAATCCCGACGCGCTCAAGAAGAAGTTCTGGCTCGCCATGTCCGATTCGCCGTTCGTCTTCCTCGAACTCGACGGTCGTTCCGACACTGCGGTGCCGATGACCGCCCAGCTCGACAAGGACGCCGACAGCTCGATCTGGTTCTTCACCCAGAAGAACTCGACCTTCGCCCAGCTCGGCAAGGTCACGGCAAGCTTTGCCGGCAAGGACCACGACATGTTCGCCCGCTTCGACGGCACACTCTCGGTCGAAACCAGCAAGGAACGCTTCGACCAGTTCTGGAACAATTTCGTCGAAGCCTGGTACGATGGCGGCAAGGACGATCCGGACATCCTGTTCCTGCGCATGGATCTCGGCGATGCCGAAATCTGGAGCGGAGACCTTGGCCTCCTCAACACCGCCAAGATGGCGCTGGGCATGAACGTCCATGACGAGGCGGAAGAACGCCACGCCGACAAGGTCGACCTCTAAGTCGGACTATATCGAAAACGTAGAAGGGCCGCCCGCAAAGGCGGCCCTTCTTGCATCAGGCCCCCAGAATGCCGGGGAACAAGCCGGTCACCAGGATAACCGTCACTGCGAGCGGGCACAGCCACGCAAGCAGGAAGCGCCAAACATTGAATGCCAGCGGCGACAGACCCGTGGTCGTGCGCAGCAGGTTGGTATCCGCCTTCCAGCCGATGAAGAGCGAGGTCAGCAGTGCGCCGACCGGCAGCATCACCTTGCCGGTGAAGCCGTCGACCGTGTCGAGGATGTCGGTATTCTCGAACAGCGACCAGAAACCGAGCGGGCGGACGTCCGACAAGACGTTGTAACCGAGCAGGCAAAGGATACCGATGAGGAACGCGCCGATGCCGAAGATCAGCGCCGATTTCGTGCGGCTCCACCCACGCTCGCCGATACCCCATGCGGTCGGCACCTCGAGCAGAGAGATAGAGCTCGTCACTGCCGCGACGAGGATCAGGACGAAGAACAGGAAGCCAAAGAGAGCACCGCCCGGCATCGTCTGGAATGCGAAAGGCAGCGTCTGGAAAACCAGCGTCGGACCGGCAGCAGGATCGAGGCCGACGGCAAAGACGATCGGGAAGATCATCAGGCCGGCCAGGAGCGCCACGCTGGTGTCGGCGACCGCAATCATCGCTGCAGTACTGCCCAGATTGCTCTTTTCCTTGATGTAGGAACCGTAGGTGATGAGACCTGCGACACCCAGTGATAGCGAGAAGAGGGCCTGCCCAAGTGCGCTATTCATCACCTGCGGGGTCAGTTTCGACCAATCGGGGGTGAACAGGAAGGCCATGGCATCGCCGATGTCGCCCTCGATCGCCCCGTAGACCACGAGGCCGACAAGCAGCACGAAGAACATCGGCATGAGGTAGGTCGCCGCCTTCTCGATACCCGAGCTTACGCCGCGTGCGACGATGTAGAGGGTCAGGCCCATGAAGGCGAAGTGCATGGCCAGAAGCAGGCTCGGGCTGGCGAACATATCGCCGAGGCGCTGCTGGATCTGCTCCTGGCTTTCGCCCGCCAGCGCACCGCGGAACGGCTCACCAGCGCCGATTGCCTGGATGAGGTCGAGGCCCATTACGCCCGCGTAATAAAGGACCCACCCAGCCACGACCGAGTAGAACGAAACGATGAGGAAAGCTGCAATCGCGCCCACACCGCCGAAGATCGACCAGCTCGGCGAAGCTTTCGATTCCTGCGAAACCTTGCGGATCGAACCTACGGCATCGGTCTGGCCGACGCGTCCGATGAAGATTTCAGCCAGCACCAGCGGCAGGCCGAGCAGGAAAACGCAGGCGATGTAGAATATGACGAAGGCCCCGCCCCCGCTTTCGCCGGCTAGCGTCGGGAAACGCCAGATATTGCCGAGACCGACGGCCGCACCCACGGCTGCCAGAATGAATGCGCTGCGCGAGGACCAACCCTCGCCCGTAGTTTGCGAAGTAGCGACCATGTGTCGTTAGATTCCCTTGTGTCCAGCGGCGCTCTCCCGTGCCGCTCCTCGGGGTGGGCTTAAAGCACGGAAACCCGTCGCTGTCCAAGCGTTGCTTTGCCTTCTTCCCAGCACTTGCTACGGGACGCATATGTCGACCACTTTCCAGCTCGATACGAGCACCAGCCGCGCGAACCCTACCCCGCAGCCGATGAAACGGCTCACGGTGCCGAAGATTCGCGCGCACAAGGCCGACGGTGAAACCAAGCAACCGCTGGTCATGCTGACAGCTTACACGGCCCGTCAGGCACAATTGCTCGATGCGCATTGCGACATCCTTTTGGTGGGAGATTCGCTGGCGCAGGTGATCTACGGCCTGCCTTCGACCATTCCCGTTACGCTCGACATGATGGCCAACCATGCCGCCGCGGTGGTTCGTGGCAGCTATCACGCGGTAGTGGTAGTCGACATGCCATTCGGATCCTACGAAGCATCGAAGGAACAGGCATTCGAAAGCGCCTCTCGCCTGCTCAAGGAAAGCGGTGCGGCAGCGGTGAAGCTGGAAGGCGGCGAGCAGATGGCGGAAACGGTCGCTTTCCTGAACCAGCGCGGCATTCCCGTGATGGGCCATGTCGGCCTCACCCCGCAAGCGGTCAACGTCCTTGGCGGCTATATGGCCCGTGGACGTGACGATGCGGAGGCCAGGAAGATCGTCGGAGACGCCAAGGCGCTGGATGAGGCTGGCGCGTTCGCCATCGTCCTCGAAGGGGTGCTTGAACCCATCGCCATCGAGGCTACCAAGGCAGTCTCCTGCCCCACCATCGGGATCGGCGCCTCGGCGCAGTGCGATGGACAGGTGCTGGTAACCGAAGACATGCTCGGTATGTTCGAACGTGTCCCGCGCTTCGTGAAGAAATACGAAAACATCGCCGAAGTGATCGACCGCACGGTCGCACAGTATGCAGAGGAAGTGCGCGCACGCAGCTTCCCCTCCGCAGATCAGACTTACCAGCCCAAGAAGGGCTAAGGACCTCAAAAAATCGATGGAAACGCTCCGCAAGTACTACACGTTCTCGCTCGTCTTCACGGCAATCTGTTTCGCTCTCGCGGGATGGTACGGATGGACCAGCACAGGCTCGATCTCCGCGACGCTCGGCATCCTGTGGATCGTGCTCGTCCTCTCGATACTGGAGGTGTCGCTCAGCTTCGATAACGCGGTCGTGAACGCCACCGTACTGCGTGACATGGACCCGGTCTGGCAGCAGCGCTTCCTGACCATCGGCATATTGATCGCCGTCTTCGGCATGCGGATCGTCTTTCCGATCGCGATCGTGGCAATTGCAGCCAAGATCGGCCCCATGGAGGCGATCAACCTGTCGTTGAACGATCCGAAGGAATACGAACGGCTGGTCTCCGATGCCCACATCGGCATCGCCGGCTTCGGCGGCGCGTTCCTTGCCATGGTCGGCCTGACCTTCTTCTTCGAAGAGGACAAGGAGATTCACTGGATCGCGGTGCTGGAGCGTACGATCAACAAATTCTCCAACGTGCCCGCAGTGGAGATCGGCCTCGTCCTCATCCTCGTCTATTTCGTCTCCACGATGCTGGCACCGGACGATGCGATCGTGTTCCTGACGGCGGCGATCCTCGGCCTCGTCACCTTTATCGCAGTCCACGCCATTGCCGCCATCATCGAGGCACGCGAGGCCCGCAAGAAAGCCGCTGGCGAGATCGTGAAATCGGGCCTTGGCGGATTCCTCTACCTCGAAGTGCTGGACGCCAGTTTCAGCTTCGACGGCGTAATCGGTGCATTCGCCCTGTCGAACAACATGATCATCATTGCGCTCGGCCTGTCGGTCGGCGCGATGTTCGTGCGTTCAATGACGATCCATCTCGTGCGCACGGGTACACTCGCCCAGTACCGCTACCTCGAACACGGCGCGTTCTGGGCCATCATCGTGCTCGGCATCATCATGCTGCTGTCAGCGCGCTGGCATATTCCGGAGACGATTACGGGTCTGCTTGGCGCAGTGCTGATCGGGCTCAGCTTCTGGTGGTCGGTGCGTCATAACCGGAAGCATCCGGGCGAAGAGCGGACCGAGCTGCCAGCCGAGTAGCGAGCGGCGCGGCCAGCACCAGCTGGAAGAAATGGTAGAGCAGCAGCGGCAGGACGATGAAGCCTGCTGCTGCGGGCTCGAACAAAACGGTTGCGAGCGGCGCTCCGATCGCTGCGGATTTCTGCGCACCTGCGAAAAGAAAAGCGACCCGGTCCTGGCGCGCCAGAGACAGCGCTCCGGATGCCAGCCAGGCTCCGGCATGGCCAACCACGAGGAAAATTGCGACAAGAGCGAGAGTGGCTGCCCATTCTGCCGCGTCGATCCTTTCCCAGATGCCCTGTTCGACTGCGCCCGAGAAAGCGACATAAACAGCAAAGGCGATCACGAACCGGTCGAGCCAGACGATCCTTGCCTTCTGGCGCGCGATGAAGGTCGCCGTCCGGCGCTGCAAGATTTGCCCGATTGCGAAGGGCAGGATCAGGATCAGGATGATCTTTATCAGCGCATCGCTCCCCACCATCCCCTCTCCGCTGCCGCCAAGCGCCAGGAAAATTGGTACGGATATGAACACGCCGAGAATACTCATGGAAGCCGCGGCAATCACCGAGAGTGCTACGTTTCCGTGGGCGAGCGAGCTGTAGGAAGTGGAGGATTGCACGGTCGTGGGCAGGACCCCAAGGTAGAGAAAGCCGATCGCCACTAACGGAGGTACCATCGCTTGGCCTCCATGCGATAACCCAAGTCCGACGAGTGCCATCGCGCCGAACATCCACAAGGCCAGCGGCAGGAAGAAGCGCCAGTTTGCGATGCCAGAAGCTATCTCTGCGCGCGGAATACGCATCCCGTTGGCGAGGAAGAGCGCGAAGATACCCGCGTTTGCAGCCATCTGGGCCACCCCGCGCCACTGGCCTGTCGCCGGCAAGAGCGCTGCAAGCACCATTGCCAGGAGCAGAAGGCGTAACATCGGATCTTTGGTGATGGTGCGCATGGCCATTGCCTGTCGCACTGCCGCGCTGCGGCAATCCTGTCTAGTTCCCAGCCAGCGCTTGCAGCTTGGCGGCCAGCTCCGAGCGCAACTGGACGTCCTCTTCCGGCAGCGCCGCAAGCAGCGCCGCAGTCGCCGGCTGGCTCATCCGCTGGGTTTCGTAGGCCTCGATTGCCCAATCCAGTTGATCGACCCCATCGCCCTCGCCCAGTTCCCGCGCAGCCACGCTACGCGCGGCAAGGACCCATGGGACATCCCGCATCCCGTTCTCCATCGCGCGATCGAGCGAAGCCGCGGCCTCACGCCATTGGCCAGCCGCCGCGTAGCCATCGGCAGCCATTGCTGCGGCCTCTGCATCTAGCGGATTCGCTGCGGCATATTCGGCCACGAGCCTGGCTGCCTCGGGCCGGTCGAGAGTAGCAGCCATTCTCAGCACGAGAGGCCAGTTGCGGCGCATTTGCGCGGCGCGCTGATATGTCTTGCGCGCCTCAACCAGATCGGAACGCATCAGAAGCGCATCTCCCAAGAGCGATGCAGCGTCGACGGATTGCGGATACTCTTCCGAAAAGCGCCGCGCCTCTTGGACTGCCCGATCGACATTGCCTGCCGACAAGGCTGCGCGAATGCTGTTACGCCTCGCGAAAGCATCTTTTCCTGCTGCTCTTGCGTCGTCTCCGTCGATCAGGCTGAGCGCCGACTGGTCCGAGGCAGCAAGGTCGAGAAATTCGGCCGCTTCCTCACGGTTGTCCTGCGTCTCGTATGCGCGCCCGACCAGAGTGCGAAGCCATGGCGAGCCTTGCGGTCCACGCGCTTGATCGGCGAAACGATAGATCAGCTCGTCCTCGTTGCCGTTGCGTGAGAGAACATAGGCAAGCAGGTCGCGAACGCGCCTGTTTGCGGGGTGTTCACGAGAGAGTTGGTCGAGATTTTGTGCGGCGCTTTCGAGGTTGCCCAGTTGCACATCGATTATGGCAGAGAGCAACCGTGCGGCGGCAGTCTGGCGATCGTTCTTGTCAGCCCGCTCCAGCGCTTCGCGGGCCGCGAAGAAATCGGAAGTGCGCGCCAGAGCAACCGCCTTCAAATATGGATCATCGGTCCGTGACAGGATAGCCTGGGCCTGCTCGAAGTTTCCCGCGTCGAGGAGGCTCGCTGCATATTCGAGTTCCAACGCCGTATCGCCGCCGGATTTCTCGATCGCCGCTGCAAACCATTTCGCCGCGGGGATCATTCCCTCGATGTCACGCACAAGCTGCCCGCGAAAACGCAATGCCTCGACATCGTCCGGTCCCAATTCAACCGCTCGCTCGGCTGCTTCGATTGCAGTGCGATGATTGCCGAGGCGATACCGTAGCCGCCCGATATCCACCCACACTCGCGGGTCGTTGGGAGCTATCGCGCGCGCTTTGGCCAGGGCTCGGGCACTTGCTTCCAGGTTACCCTCGCGCAGCTCCAGTTCGGCGAGCATCCTGAAACCAAGCGGCGCGGTTTCTCTGTCGAAATTGCCTTCGATTAGCCATTTGCGGGCCTCGACCAAATCGCCGCGCAGCAGGGCTGCCTCTCCCGCGAATGTGGAGAACGAGCCGCGTTCCACCTTGTTTTCGACCAAGCGATCGATGGTGAGCTCAGCAGCGGCGGCATCCCCGCGGGCAATCTGCGTTCGCAGCTGTTGCAAATCATTGGCAGGCGTCGCCTCGTCCACGCATGAGACTAGCATGGCGGACGCCGCCGTCAGCCCCAGGGCAAGGCGCAACGGAAAGCTACGCCTGAAGGTCATACTGCTTGAGGAGATCGTAGAGCGTGGGACGGCTTATCCCGAGGATCTTGGCGCTGTTGGAAATGTTGCCCTGTGTCCTCGCCAGGGCCTTACGGATCATCCTGCGGTCCGCTTCCTCTCGCGCCTGCTTCAGGTTTAGCGCCAGTTCGCCGCCCTCTTCGTCTGCATCCATATCCAGGTCTTCGGCGCTTACCAGCTTGTCGTCGGCCATGATGACGGCGCGTTTGACCCGGTTTTCAAGCTCGCGGACATTGCCCGGCCAGCCCCAATTGTCGATCGCTGCCAATGCGTCGGGCGTGAAGCCCTTCACTCGCGAATTCATCTCGCCCGCGAATTTCGCGAGGAAATGCTTGGCCAGGAGCACAGCATCCCCGGGACGCTCGGTCAGCGAGGGGATCTTCACGACGATCTCTGCCAAACGGTAGAACAGGTCTTCGCGAAAACTGCCCTCGGCAATCATGGCTTCCAGGTTCTGGTGCGTCGCGCAGACGATCCTTGTATCGACCGAAATTGCCTTGCGTCCGCCGATCCGCTCGATGACGCGTTCTTGCAGGAAGCGCAGCAGTTTGACCTGCAGCGGAAGCGGGATATCGCCGACTTCATCGAGGAACAACGTGCCGCCATCGGCGAGCTCGATCTTGCCTTCGTTCGTCTTCACGGCACCGGTGAAGGCACCCTTCTCATGTCCGAAAAGCTCACTCTCCAGCAGGTTTTCGGGAATGGCAGCGCAGTTGATGGCGACAAAAGCGCCATGCTTGCGATCGCTGGACTCGTGCAGGCCTTTTGCGAGCAATTCCTTGCCGGTCCCGCTGGCACCCAGCAACATGACCGACACGTTCGTCGGCGCGACCCGCTCGATCGTGCGTGCGACCTTGGCCATTTCGGGCGCCGCAGTGATCATGGAGCCGAGCACCGTTTTCTCTTCACCCACTTTCTCGGCAAGGCGGCGGTTTTCTGCCTCGATCGTATGTAGCCGGTGAGCCCGATCCACGATCATGCCCAACTGTTCGATGTCGACCGGCTTCTGGTAGAAATCATAGGCCCCGCGCTCGATAGCCTGCAGGGCGCTCTCGCGTGCGCCATGGCCACTGGCTACGACAACCTTGGTATCAGGCTTCATTTCCATGATCGCGTCGAGCACGGCAAAGCCCTCACTCGTACCGTCGGGATCCGGCGGCAGGCCCAGGTCCAGCGTAACGACTGCGGGCTCTTCCGCGCGCAGCAATGCGAGCGCCTGGTCGCGGTTGCCGGCGATCAGGACTTCATAGTCTTCGTAAGCCCATTTCAGCTGTGCCTGGAGACCCTCGTCGTCTTCCACCACCAGAAGCTTGCGTTTGTCCTCGGCCATCAGACCGTCTCCTCGATTAGATCTTTCGGGCCGGAGTAAATTGCCTTGGCAGAGCGCAAGGGCAGGCTGACAGCGAAGCGCGTTCCAAGCCCCTCGCGCGATTCCACGTCGAGGCGCCCGTCCATCGCCCGGATGATTTCGCGCGCTTCATAAGCGCCAATGCCGAAGCCGCCCTCCTTCGACGACACGAACGGCTTGAACAGCCCGTTGCGAACGAAGGCAGGGCTCATACCCTTGCCGTTGTCGATGACCTGGCATTGCCCACTGATACCGTTGCTGAAGGTTTCGATCATGACAGGGATGTCCGCCTCGCTGGCATCGATCGCGTTCTGGACGAGGTGTACAAGGGCCTGCTCCAGCCCTTCCCGATCGCCCACCACTTCGACAGCTTCGCACCGCGCCAGTCTGACCGGGTGGCTGCCTTCGAAGCGGGCCGCGACCTCGCGCGAAATCTCTGCCAGGTCGAAATGCTGCATCTCTTCGCGGGCCCCGGTGCCATACCGTCCAAGTCGGGCAAGCAAGAGATTGAGCTTGTCAGCGCTGTTCTTGAGCGTGACCAGCATATCCTTGCGAAATTCCGGTTTGTCGGCGTGCTTCTCGGCGTTCCTGAGAAGCAGAGACATCTGGCTCGACAGGTTCTTTATGTCGTGCATGACAAACGCCATGCGACGATTGAATTCATCGAAGCGGCTTGCTTCGGACAGCGCTGCCTGACCGCTTTGCTCGGCGAGATAGCTGGCCAACTGGCGGCCAACGATGCCCAGAAGGTCGAAATCTTCCCAGTCCAGTTCGCGCTCGATCGCGGGCCGGGCAAGGATGACTACGCCGACGAGCCGATCGAAGTGAAGGAGGGGCACGGCCGCCCAGACACGCAGTTCTTCGAAGGGCCAGTCGGGCATATGCGCCAGTTCGCCGTGATGTTCCTTTCCCGCACGGACTTCGTCGAAATCGATTATCAGCGCCTCTCGCTCAAGGATCGCCGCGAGATCCGAATTCATCGCACTCGAGGGCAAATCCGCAGTGGGCCAATTCCATTGTGCTCCGAGGGCAAGCGCACCGTCATCTTCAGGCAACAGCAGCAGGCCGCACGGACTGTCGGTAATATCCGCGAGCGCCTTGATCGCCCGCTCCTGCAGGGTGGTTTCGTCAAATCCCGAACGACCGATAGTATTGGTGAAACGGATCCATTCGTTGCGATAGTCATAGCGGTGCTTGAACAGATGCTTCACCGCGGTCACCCGCAACCAGCCGCGCACGCGTTGGGACGGAAGCCAGATCAGCGCCAGAGCCCCTGCCGCCAAGATCAGCCCCACCTGCGTAAGCGCGCGGATATCGCCGCGCAGCATGTCGAGCGAATTCGCCAGCAGCAGCATAAGGATGAAATAGGCGCCGATGACCAGCAGCGAGAGCGAACGGAAGGTCAGCGTCCGGGAGGGGCGAAACTCGAGGCCGGCTGCGTTTGAGTTGAAGCCGACAGCGAATGGCACCGCGATAATTGCCGCAGCCAGTCCGCGAATGGCCTGCAATTCCACCGGAATCTCTCCGGTGAGGTAGCTCAGCGTGTAGAAGTTCAGCGAAAACGCCCACATCCCCGCCAGAGCCGCAGCATTCCAGCGCAGGATGCGCCGGGAAGACAGCGCAGCGCCGACATAAAGGTTATGCAGGAGAACCAGAGCACCGACCACCGTCAGCGCTCTCAGGATCGCGGAAGTTTCGAATATCAGCGTCGCTGCGCCCGGAGCGTTCGCATTGCGCAAGGCCAGCATGACAAGGACGATCTGGAAGGATTCCACCAGCGCCAGGACAATCGCTGCCGGTCGCACGAGCCGCAGGGTCTCATCGCGCCCGTCGTTTGCGAACAGCCGCAGCAAGACGTAAATCCAGGCCAGGTTCTTTGCGACTTCGGTCAATGCGACGATTGGCTGCTCCGCCCCGAAGCTGGCGGCGGCAAAGCACCAGTTTGCTGTAAGGGCCAAGGCTGCCACTGCAGCCCAGCGATCGGAACGCTCGGCCGCGCCGGAACGCGCGATCCACAAGGCAGCAAGTCCGCTCACCAGAGCGCCGAGCAGGAAGCTGACCGAGCCGATGTTTGCCAGCCACGTCATCAGCGCGCGCCCTCCGGCCAGATGATGACCCGAGCCGTTTGCAGCAGGATCAGCAGGTCGAGAAATGGCGAGTAATTTTTCGCGTAGTAGAGGTCGTATTCCAGCTTGCCACGGGCGTCCTCGATGCTCGCACCATAGGGGTAGTTGATTTGCGCCCAACCGGTGATGCCCGGTTTGACCATATGGCGTTCGGCATAGAACGGAAGTTTTTCATCGAGTTCGGCCACGAATTGCGGACGCTCCGGACGCGGGCCGACGAAGCTCATTTCGCCCTTCAACACGCTCCACAGTTGGGGCAATTCATCGATCCGGACGAGACGGATGAAGCGGCCCACGCGGGTGATACGCGGATCGTCTTTTTCCGCCCATTTGATCCCATCCGCCTCGGCGTCCTGACGCATCGAGCGCAGCTTGGGTATCTGGAAGGTCTGCCCGTAGAGGCCGACCCGTTCTTGCCGGTAGAATACCGGTCCCTTGCTCTCCAGCTTCACCAGCAAGGCAAAGAAACCGATAAGTGGAAGGGTGAGCAACAACACGGCCAGGCTTACCACGACGTCGAAGATACGTTTCGCGACCGTAGAGATACGCTGCCCGGCGATGAAACCGTCGGAGAAGATCAACCAGCTCGGATTGAGCGTGTCGAGATCGAGCTTGCCGGTTTCGCGTTCCAGGAAGCCGGACAGATCGCTGACATCGACGCCCTTGGTCTTGACCCGGACCAGGTCTGTCAGCGGCAGGGAATTGCGCCTCTCCTGCATGGCGAGGACGACTTCCTGCGCTCGAATCCGCTCGACATATTTGCCGAGATCGCCGATCTCTTCGCGCTCGACTGCCCCCGGCACCCGTTCTGTGACGGCGCCGCCCATGGCGACGAAGGTCAGGACGCGAAAGCCGCTGTCAGGCCGGTTGGAAAGGTCGAGCAGGCGCTGGGCGCGCGGTCCAGCCCCGAGCACCAGTACCCGCCGGCGAAAGACCTTCGCATCGAGCATTCGCGTCGCGATGAAGCGGTTCAGGACCAGAAACGCCAGACCCAGGGCCATCGCGTAAAGCAGGATCGAACGCCACAGCGCCGTACCCGGCATGACCAGATTGACGAAAGAGATCGTCAGGATGCCGAGGCCAAAGGCCACGAACAACCGCGCGGTCGCGAACCGGATCGAGCGCAAGGCAAGCGGCGTATAGGTACCGACCGCAATCACTGCGAGCCAGACAATCACGGCGAAACCACAGATCGCCACGGCCCGTTCCGAGAAAGGTCCCGGACCGATCGAAAGCTGGAAAGTCCGCAGCTGCCAGCCTGCTTCCCCCGCCAGACCAAGCAAGAGCAGGTCGAACAGGCAAAGCAGCATCACCTCCTTGGGGATGTAGTGCTTGAAGACTCTGATCATGGCAGGCGGCGATACCCCGAAGGTTGGTTAAGCCTTTCCTTACCATGCGATTGGTGAACTGTCGGTAAACTTTACAGCAAAGAAAACGGCGCCCCGAATTACCGGAGCGCCGCCTTGAATCGATAGGAGCCGGGATCAGTTGTTGACGGCGTCGCCAACCGCTTCGCCAGCGTCCTGGGCAGCATCGCCGACCTGCCCGGCCGCTTCGCCTACCTGGTTGGCGGCATCGGTGATCGCCTCGTCCTTGGCAACTTCCGCACCGCCCATCTGCGTGAAAACCACGATTGCTGCGATTGCGGCAACCAGGAGAATGATAGCCATAACCCAGCCGGAGCCGCCGCTGCGACGCGGTTCGTCAGTGACGACCGTGTGAGTGGTATGCGTGTTGCCGTCGGGCGTGCGCGTTTCGGTAATACGTTCTTCTGCCATGGAAAAATCCTTTCCCATCCATGTCTTACTGCGGCGCAAACGCGCGATGGTTCCGCAGCGTTCCCGGCATCATGGTTACCGCTCGCCGAATTCGAACGGGGTGTTACCGCGACGCATCCGGTCGAACTGCAATTTCCTGCCGCGCGGGGGCAGCGAACGCTGGCGACAATTCTGCCTCTGACAGGCCGCGCACCCGGGCCCGATCGGCTGCGCATCGGCGGGATTGAGCGACAATCCCCTCGCCTGCGCAAGGTCCGCGGCCAGCACTGCCTCGATCCCCACTGCGACCACAAAGCGCGCCTCACCCGGCGCTCCGCTGCCCTCCACGCTACGCATCATCGTCAGCCATCCGCCCGCCTGTCCCTCTCCGGCCTGTTCCAGAGCGACGAATTGCGTGACGAGTTCGCCGCCGGTTTCGAACGCGCGATGCGCATCCCACAAAGGACACGATACGTCCGCACTGGCGAAATGCGCCGTGCTCGCGCCGATGAAGCTCTTGGAGAATTGTCCCGCCCGGTCGATGCGGACCATGAAGAACGGCAAGCCCCGCTGCCCTACTCGCTGGAGAGTAGTGAGACGATGCGCCAATTGCTCGAAGCTCACCGAAAAGCGCCGCTCCAGGACGGGAAGATCATATCCTGTCGCCTCGCAGGCGCGCAGGAAGCGGCCGTAAGGCATCAGCAGGGCCGCCGCGAAGTAGCCTTCGAGATGGCGCCTGAACAGGGCGCGAGCGGCCTCGTCCTCGAACTCCGCGCCCTGAGCCACCGCTTCGATCTCGTCGCGTTTTTCCAACTGCGCCACCTTTAGTGCGAGCTGGAAATTGCGCGATGCTGGACCGAGCATTTCCGACAGCTGGATCTGTCTTGCGTGAAGGTCCAAGCGGCTGAGGCTTTCCGGGAGCACATCGCGAGGCAGGATACGAACCGAAAGCTGGTGGCGCTCACGCAGTCGCTCGGTCAAGGCCAGCCCGATGTCTCCGCGCGACAACCGCATTTCATCCGCCAGTCCTTCCGCCGAATGGTCGAGGTCGGCGAAGTGGTTGCGCCACCGTTCGATTTCCCGGCGCGACGCCGCCAAGGCATCGTCATGTATATCGGCACCGGGACCGGCCTTGTCGTACAGCCGGGCGAAGGCCGCCGCGACCTGGGGCGCAGTGGACAGGAACTCTTCTGCCTCGTCGCGGTCGATATCGAGATCGGAGAAGCGTTCATCGGCAAGCCGGCGCATAAGGCCATCGAGGCCACCGACCGCCTCATCCTCCCTAAGAGAGCGGGGATCGAAGTCGAATTTCTCGACCAATGCCATAACAACACGGGCACTCACCGGACGCTGGTTGCGTTCGATCAGGTTGAGATAGCTCGGCGAGATTGCCAGCCGCGTCGCCATGGCCGCCTGGGTCAGGTTTTCGCGTTTACGCAGTCGGCGAATAGCCGGTCCTGCCATGAGAGCGGCGTCCGCCATTTGTAAATTCCTTTACATCATTACACATCGATCTGGCAGATCAGCACGGTTTAGACAACAAATTCTGTAAATTTTCCTGTCGCGGAGCGTCAAATCGCCCCAAGTTCATGAGCAAGGCCACCGCGCCAGAACTTACAGGAGATTCGCCATGACCTATCAAAGCCGCATCGCCGAACTCGGCCAGACCATCTCGGAAAACGGCGCGCCGTGGGGCGCGATCGACGCTGCCAGCGCTGCACGCATGGCCGTCCAGAACCGCTTCCCGACCGGTCTCGACATTGCGCGTTACACCGCCAAGATCATGCGCGAAGACATGGAAGCCTATGACGCCGACCCGGCGAACTACACCCAGTCGCTCGGCTGCTGGCACGGGTTCATCGCGCAGCAGAAGATGATTTCAATCAAGAAACATTTCGGCAGCACGAAGCGTCGTTACCTCTACCTTTCGGGCTGGATGGTTGCCGCTCTGCGCAGCGAATTCGGTCCCCTGCCCGACCAGTCGATGCACGAGAAGACCAGCGTTCCGGCGTTGATCGAGGAACTCTACACCTTCCTGCGCCAGGCCGACGCTCGCGAGCTGGGCGGCATGTTCCGCGAACTCGACGAAGCAAAGGCCAAGGGCGACGCGGTCAACACGCACCGCCTGCTCAAGGAAATCGACGAGCATGAAACGCATGTCGTTCCGATCATCGCGGACATCGACGCAGGTTTCGGTAATGCCGAGGCGACCTACCTGCTCGCAAAGAAGATGATCGAAGCGGGTGCCTGCGCCCTGCAGATCGAAAACCAGGTGTCGGACGAAAAGCAGTGCGGCCACCAGGACGGCAAGGTCACGGTTCCGCACGAGGAATTCCACCAGAAGATCCGTGCGATCCGCTACGCCTTCCTCGAACTCGGCGTTCCCGACGGGATCATTGTTGCCCGCACCGACAGCCTCGGCGCAGGCCTGACCAAGTCCATCGCCTATTCGAAGGAACCGGGCGATCTGGGTGACCAGTACAACAGCTTCCTCGATTGCGACGAAGTGGACGCAGCCGACATCAAGAACGGCCAGGTTTTCATCAGCCGCGACGGCAAGCTGCTCGCGCCCAAGCGCCTGCCCAGCAACCTCTACCAGTTCCGCCCCGGAACCGGTGAAGACCGCTGCGTGCTTGACTGCATCACCGCGCTGGAAGCGGGCGCAGACCTGCTGTGGATCGAAACCGAGAAGCCGCATGTCGAACAGATCGCCGGCATGGTCGATCGTGTTCGCGAAGTGATTCCCAACGCCAAGCTGGTCTACAACAACTCGCCCAGCTTCAACTGGACGCTCAACTTCCGCCAGCAGATCTTCGACAAGTGGGAAGCAGAGGGCAAGGACGTGTCGGGTTACGACCGCACCAAGCTCATGAGCATCGACTACGACGGCACCGAACTGGCCGCCGAAGCCGACGAGAAGATCCGCACCTTCCAGGCCGATGCCGCGAAGCGTGCCGGTATCTTCCACCACCTCATCACGCTGCCGACTTACCACACGGCTGCGCTGAGCACCGACAACCTCGCGAAGGAATACTTCGGCGAACAGGCGATGCTCGGGTACGTCAAGAACGTGCAGCGCGAGGAAATCCGCCAGGGTATCGCTTGCGTGAAGCACCAGAACATGGCTGGTTCGGACATCGGCGATGACCACAAGGAATACTTTGCCGGCGAAGCGGCCCTGAAGGCCGGCGGCAAGGACAACACCATGAACCAGTTCGCTGCAGCCTAACGGAGAGGAAGGATGACTACGATGACCGAAGACACTCCCAAGACCGAGCCGGGCCGCGCACGCGCCCTGTTCTCGACCGCCGATTTCCGTCTCCTGCGCACCGCTCTCACGAGTTACGCGCGCCAGACCGAAGACCGCGAGGAGCTGGCGAAGATAAACGCCCTGCACCATCGTCTGGGGACCTACGTTCCCTCGGACGGTTAAACCGATCGTCCGCGCTCAAGCAGCGATGCGATAGCGCGGACCATACTTTCTCCTGGGGAGGAGAAACGGCCGTCGCAGCACCCCCAATGCTGCGGCGGCCGTCAATTTATGAGTCAGCCTCCGCTGCGTGGCATCAGGTCGAGCGCGGCACCGGCCAGCGCTTCGGCCCCCGTCGCCACCACCTTCTCTGCATCGGGTGCCCAGAACGGCGAATGCAGCGAGGGAAGCGGTTTGCCTTCCTCGTTGAGCGCGGTCAGCATTTCGTCAGTCGTGCCGCTGATCCAGAAGATCATGCTCTTCACGTCTTCGGGCGAAGCGCGGCGGAACTGGCTGAAGTCCTCGCCCCCCATAACCGCCGGCCACTGCATCACGCGCTCCTCGCCGAAACGGGCACGGAAGGATGCGGCGCGTTCTTCGGAGAACTCCGGATCGTTGAAGGTCGAGGGCGTATACGGATCTTCCACCGTCACCACCGGGTGCAGTTCTTCGGGCAGGCCCGCAGTAATCGCCTCGCCCTTCGCGACGCGGCGAATGCCATCGAGCAGCAGCTGGCGGCTTTCATCCGAATAGCTGCGCACGGTCAGCTGCAGCTTGGCTTCATCCGAGATGATGTTGTGCTTGGCGCCTGCATGGAAGCTGCCCACCGTGATCACCGCCGGATCGAGCGGCGAGGAATTGCGGCTCACCACCGTCTGGACCTTCATCACGATGGCGCTGCCGAGCACGATCGGATCGACCGTGGTGTGCGGATAGGCGCCATGTCCGCCGATGCCCTTCACCGTGATGTCGACACTGTCGACATTGGCCAGCGCATAGCCCGGCGTATAGCCGATGGTACCTGCCGGAGCGGGCGCGGCGGCGTCGTGGAAGGCCAGCACGTAGTCCGGCTTGGGAAAGCGCGTGTAGAGCCCGTCCTCGATCATCGCGATCGCGCCAAGGCCCAGCTCCTCCGCCGGCTGCAGGATCATCACCAGCGTGCCCTGCCATTCGTCCTTATGCTCCACCAGCAGCTGCGCGGCGCCGATGAAGCCGGCCATGTGCGTATCGTGGCCGCAGGCGTGCATGACGCCGGTCGTCACGCCGCTGGCAGGCGTTGCCGTTTCCTTGCTGGCGAAAGGAAGCCCGGTCTGTTCGATCACCGGCAGCCCGTCCATGTCCGCGCGCAGCATGACCACCGGACCGTCCCCGTTCTTCATCACCGATACGACGCCGGTCTGGCCGACGCCTTCGGTCACTTCGAAGCCGAGATCGCGCATCCGCTTGGCCAGCTTGGCGGCGGTCTTGTGCTCTTCGAAGCTCAATTCCGGATGCGCATGCAGGTCGCGGTAAAGCTCCATCAGGCCGGGCATATCCTCGGCCAGCGAAGCGCGCAGATCCTGCGCCGAGGCGGGCGTTGCGAAAGCCATCACGGCGAGCGCGGCGAGTGTTGGACGCGAGTTGGACTTCATTGGTATCTCCCCCACAGAGTGGAACATGTGGAACACGGTCCTGGGAAAGGAATCCCTCGGTCCGCATCCGGCGTTCGGTTGCGCGCCTGTCTGGCACGCCGGGCGTCGGTAGGGAAGGCCTACAGCCCGTAAGTGAAGACCAGCGCGCCCGAGAGCGCGACGACCATGATGATCACCAAGGGCACACCGGTGCGCACGTAATCGAAGAATTCGTAGCTGCCTTCCGACATGATCAGCATGTTCGTCTGGTAGGCAATCGGCGTAGCGTAGCAAAGGTTGCAGCCGAACAGCACGGCCAGCACCATCGGTTCCGGCGGCAGGCCCAGCTGGGTCGCAATCGCAAAGGCGATGGGCGTCCCGACCGTGGCCGCCGTGGCATTGGACGCGAAGTTGGTAATCACTGTCATCGTCAGCATGATCACGGCAAGCGCCGCCGCCGGGCTCAGATATTGCAACCCGCTGGCCATCACGAGGCCGATCCAGTCCGCTGCCCCGCTTTCGAGAATCACACGGCCAAGCGCGATACTGGCCGCGACCAGAACGATGACCGAGGCCGACAATGCGCGACCCACGCGGTCGAACTTTACGCATCCGGTCACGAACATCAGGATCGCGCCGAGCAGCGCCGAAATCGCGATCGGAACCTTCAGCAGGTAAAACCCCTGCGCGCCGTAGAAGGGCAGGCCCACCGATGCGAGAGCCACTGCAGCGCCCATGATCGTGGCAGCCAGCACGGCTTTCGAACGACGCGGTAATTCCCGCCGGCCTTCGAGGGTAAGCAGGCCGTCGGCGCGTTCGAAGTGCTCGATATCCGCAGGCAGACCCATCACGAGCAGGACGTCGCCTTCGATCAGGCGCATGTCGCCGCCTTCCGAATACTGGTCCTTTTCGCCCATCAACCGTTCGGGCCTGTGCGTGCCGATCACGGCAACCCCGTAAAGGTCTGCAATCCCGGAGCTCGGCAGCGTCCGGCCGATGAGGCGCGAATCCGCAGTCACGGTCATTTCAACGACCGCGATGTCGACGCCCTTCTCGTGCGAATTGCGACGGATACGGTCGATCACCCAGCTGGGCGCCGCGTCGCCGCGAAGGACAGACATAGCTTCTTCGATCGCTTCGTGGGTGCCGGTCATCAGCAAGCGATGCTGCGGCCTCAGAAGGCCAGGCGGAACATCATGGAACTCGATCCCGTCGGGAAGGCGCGAAGCCACTTCGGACAATTCGCGTCCGTTCAGGACAGAATTCTCGGTAATACGCAGGCGCGTCTCGAACTTGCGCAGGGCGTGGACCTGCTCGATCCGGTTGCTCTTCAGCATGCGCGGCATGACCAGCCAGACATATGGCAAAGCGACCAGGCAGGCGACGATGACGATCGGGGTGAAGTGGAACACGCCCATGCGCTCCATCCCCAGGTCGACCGCGATGGAAACGACGAGGATGTTGGTCGATGTCCCGATGGTGGTCGCAAGACCGCCGAGCAGCGATGCCGCGTTGAGCGGGATCAGCGTTTTCGATGCAGGCATCAGCCCACGTTCCGCCAAGGCGACGAAAATCGGGATGAGCAGGACCAGGACAGGCGTGTTGTTGACGCCCATCGAAAGGACGAAGCACACTACCAGCGAGAACAGCAGTCCCAGCTGCAGGTTTACCTTGAACACCCGCTCGAGAAAGCGCGCTGCGGGCTCAAGTGCGCCTGTAACGACAAGTCCGCGCCCCATGACCATGAGCGCACAGATCGTGATCAGGGCGTAATGGCCAAAGCCCGAGAATGCGAGCTGCAGCCCGTCGGTCGGCGCATTGCCTTCGAGCGGGAAGAAATAGAGGCCGACCGCAATGACCGCGATTGTCAGCAGCGAGATGATTTCAATAGACATTCGCCCGCGCGCAAAGGCGACGAACATGGCGAGGGTAACCGCCATTGCGGCAATCGCGTGATAGGACGGCATGCCGATCATTCGCCGCGATGAATTCCACCGCTACGCAGGAATATCAAGGGTTTTCGCGCTTTGGCGCGCTTCTCAGGCCTGGCTGTGCGACCTTTCCGCCCATAGCAGGGTCAGTGCCAGCAAGGCTGTTGCCGCAGTGCCTGCCCCGCCTGCCGGGAAAGTCCACGCCTTCGCATCCACCAGCGCGAGAAGGTTGAGGCCTATCGCCCCAAACCCCGCGATTGCCGCCAGTACGCCAAGGCCCTTGCCCCATCCCGATCCGCTGCGCGCGAGGCTTGCCCCTACGCCCAATGCCGCCGCACCGATAATGAGCTTGGCGAGGAAATAGAGGAAGAACGCGCCTGCCAGGATGGCCGCAAACAATTGCGGTTCGCTCTCGTTGGCTTCCATTGCCGGTGCGAACATGGACAGGCCCATGCCCACTTGCAGCAGGTTGAGAATGCCCGAAACACCGATGGCGGCCCACAACACCGATTGCTCTGGTCTGCGCACCCCCAGCGAAAGCGCGAGGATTGAGACTGCGGCAAAGGCGAAAAGCTCGGTGAACCACGTGAGCGGCCGCAGCATCTCGTTCTCGGATCCCGACACGACGGTGATGTAGAATATCTGGCTCGCCACGGTGAGCAGAAGCGCTGCGCCGACAGCGCCTACCAGTGATGGTGTTTTCATGATCGGTCCCTTCGCCGCCCCTTGAGGGCTTTCATGCACCACCGTTCGTGCCGGCAGGCAAGAAAGTTACAGCAAAGAGAGAGTGGTACCCCCGGCCGGACTCGAACCGGCACTTCGTAAGAAACTCGATTTTGAGTCGAGCGCGTCTACCAATTCCGCCACGGAGGCCCATGATGGACGGCGGGGATTAGCCCCGCTCGCCCATGCCATCAAGCGCTGTTTTCGCTCTATTTGAGCGCGCCTGCCAGCATCTTGTGCAATTTGGAGTGCAGCACGTCGTTCGCGGCGAGCACCTGCTTCGAATGGATCGGCTGCGAACGGCCGCGGAAGTCGGAGACGAAGCCGCCCGCTTCGCGCACGATCAGGCAACCGGCTGCAGTGTCCCAATCGTTGAGGCCGCTTTCCCAGAAGCCGTCGAACCGGCCTGCGGCAAGCCATGCAAGGTCGAGCGAGGCAGCGCCGAAGCGGCGGATGCCTGCGACATTGGGGCCGATCGCACCGAAAATGCGCGACCATTCGGAGAAGTCGCCATGGCCCTGGAAGGGAATGCCGGTGGCGATCAGGGCTTCCGACGGGCTGCGGCGCGAAGAAACGCGCAGGCGGCCGTCGTGCAGCCATGCACCGCGGCTCTTTTCCGCCCAGAAGGTTTCGTCGGTGACGGGGTTGTAGACGACGGCAGCGGTCACATCGCCCCAGTCGTCGCTGCCCAGCTTGCGTTCCTGCACCGCGATGCTGATCGCGAAATGCGGAATGCCGTGAAGGAAGTTGCTGGTGCCGTCGAGCGGATCAACGATCCAGCGCGGCATGCCGTCTGCACCTTCGATGGTGCCGGCTTCTTCCATTTCGAAGCCCCAGTCGGGACGCGCCTGGAGCAGTTCGTCGTAGATCGTACGCTCGGCGCGCATGTCGGCCTTCGACACGAAGTCGGCGGGGCCCTTGCGGCTTACCTGGAGGTGTTCGATCTCGCCGAAATCGCGGCGCAGGCGGCCACCCGCCTTGCGCGCGGCTTTCTCCATCACGCGGATCAGTCCGGAAATTGCGGCCATGGGTATCTCTTACTCGGTGAGCACGCGGATCGAACGGGCTTGCAGGTGGATGTCTCCCCACTCGCAGGCCATGTCGAATTTGGTGCCTTCAATGTTGAATTTGTCGATTGCGAAGCGGCGTTGCTTGGCCTCGCTACCGGTTTCGCGGCGGTCGAGGCTAAGCTTGGAAATGCCCGCGAATTTGAGCATTCCGGGGTGGAAGCAGCATTCCTCGCCCTCACCCGGCGCCTCGTATTCGGGGTGCTCGGGCTCGAGGCAGAAATCCATCTCCAGCGTCAGTTCGTCATCGTTGATGATGACTGCACGCAGGGTGCTCCTGGCGATATCGACATTGTCGAACCGGCTGGCGATGGACTTGCCCACGGATCAGGACGCCTTGCCGACGTAGCTCTGTTCGTAGACGTCGACGATGATGCGCGTGCCGCTTTCGATGTGCGGCGGGACCATGATGCGAACGCCATTGTCGAGCACGGCGGGCTTGTAGCTGGACGAAGCGGTCTGGCCCTTCACCACGGCATCGGCCTCGACGATTTCGGCTTCGATCTGTGCGGGCAGTTCGACCGAGATCGGCTTTTCTTCCCACAGCTCCAGCTTCACCTGCATGCCGTCCTGAAGGAACGGGCGGGCATCGCCCAGGAGGTCGCTCGGCAGGTTGATCTGCTCGTAGGTGTTCTGGTCCATGAAGACGAGCATGTCGCCGTCTTCATAGAGGAACTGGTATTCCTGCGTATCGAGGCGCACCTTCTCGACCGTGTCGGCGCTGCGGAAGCGGACGTTGGTCTTGCGGCCATCCTGCAGGTTCTTCATCTCGACCTGCATGTAGGCGCCGCCCTTGCCGGGCTGGGTGTGCTGGATCTTGGCGACCTTCCAGATGCCGCCTTCGTATTCGATGATGTTGCCCGGACGGATGTCCACGCCGCTGATCTTCATGAGGAACCTGCCTTCGATGTGAAAGAGCGCCGCCCCTTGGATGACACGCGGATTCGTGCGGGGCGGTCGTGCGCCGCGCGCCTTACCCGAGCCGGGGCCAAGGGGCAAGGCAATGGAAAATTCAGCTTGTCCGCCCTATATGGGTTGGCGGAGGAATTGGTCATGATACGCCGCATCGCTATCGGCATCGCTACTGCTTCGCTTTGCACGCTCGTCCCCGCCACGGGACAGGCGCAGGGCCGCCTGGGCCTGCTCGAACAGGGCGAATATGTCTGCGCCCTGCCCGGAAGCGCGACCGGGCCTGCCTGGCAGGAGATGGAAGCGCATAATTTCGCGATAACCGGGGCCTCCAGCTATCGCACCGACAAGGGCGTCGGCACCTACCTGCTCGAAGGCAAGCGCGTCACCTTTACCCGCGGCCCGATGAAGGGGCATCGCATGATGCTGCTTTCATCCGGCCTGCTGCAGGAACTGGAACGCGACGGAAAGCTGGGCCGCCTGCGCTGTCACCGCTCCGGCCCGCTCGTAGACTGACCTACTGCTGTCCGGTGAGCAGCGGATAGGGGTTCACCGCGTTGGCGGGCTCCCACCACTCCGCATCGGCTGTCGTCTGCAATACCGCGAAATGCAGATGCGGCGCCTCTTCCGAGGCATTGCCGCTGGAGCCGACCGTGCCGAGCCGCTGACCGCGGCGCACGCGCTGGCCCTCTTTCAGCCCTTCCGCATATTCATCGAGATGGGCGTAGTAATGGATCGTCTCGCCATCGTTCGAGCGTACGTAGATCGTATTTCCGCCCGCATCCGAGCGGAACAGCTTTTCCACCGTACCGGGGGCTGCCGCCACGACACTGGTCCCTGTCGGGGCCATGATGTCGATCGCTTCGTGCAGGCGCACGCCTTCCCCGCGCGAATCGCTGAAGGTATCGGTCAGGTCGGATATGCGGATGTTCTTGACCGGGATCAGCAGCCTGTTGCTGGCATTCTGCGCCGGTGATGTCGGCATTGCCGTATCGAGGCCGGCGGCTTCTTCCGCAGTTTCATCGCCGGTGGGAGTGGCCTCCGGGCTCGGCGCGACTTCGGCAGGGCGGGTGTTCTTGCGCTGGCTTTCGCTGGTCGCGTTTTCGATCAGGCTCCCCCCCGCCACGATCCAGACGATGCTGGTAATCGTGGCGGTGACGACGATGGTGAGAATGCGGTCGACGATATTCATGTCCCCTCCCTAGCCGATCAGGCTTCGAATATCACCTGTGTCGACGGCGACACCATTCGCGCAAGCCGAGCAGCGTCCCAATTGGTCAGGCGAACACAGCCGCTGCTCTGCGCGCGGCCGATGGTTTCCGGCTCCGGCGTGCCGTGGATGCCATAGTGTTCCTTCGACAGGTCGATCCACACGACACCCACCGGGCCATTGGGACCGGGGGGAAGCTGGAAGGTTTCGCCCTCACCTTCGCCAAGCACCTCGGGATCGTAGGAATATGGCGGGTTATAGGCTTCACCCAGGATATCCCATTCGCCGATCGGCAGAGGGAACTGGCTGGAGCCGGAGCTGACGGTGAACATGGCGACCAGCTTGTCGCCCTGGTACGCCTTGAGCGTATCTTCGGACTTGCTCACGACAATGCGATCGACCTCGGGCTGGTCGCTACCGACGCCGAGCGCGGCCAGCGTCTGCTGCCAGCCCTTGTCGGTGATCGCACCCGGCTCGATCGCGTCGCCGCCGATATTCGGAACGCGGATTTGCTGGCCTGCGCGGAAATAGCCATCGCCGGGACGCTTGGTCGGGGGCGCATCGGCCTCTGCATCATTCGTGTTCGACTGGTCCGTATCCGAAGCACCCGCAGGACGACCGTTGGGGTTAAGCTGGCGCAGCACCTCGACCGTGGTGTGGAAACGCTCGGCCAGCTTCTCGTCGAGCGAGGTGTAACCGAGGTTTTCCATCTCGGCCTTCTTGGCCGTGTCTTCGGGAATTTCCTTGAATTCGATATCGCCCCAGCTGGCCGGGATCGTCACGACACGCGTAGCGGGAATGCGGTCCCATTCGGCAAGGGCGCTCTTGGTCTTTTCGTCGAGCTTGCCGGTCACTTCGAGGTCGTTCGCTTCCTGGAAGCCGGTCAGAGCGTTCTCGGTGCTCATGCCCATCTTGCCGTCGATCACGCCGGGACCGAAACCGATCCGGTCGAGCACGACCTGTGCCTGCATTACGGGACGATCTTCGGGATCTTCGATCTGCGCGTCGGAATTGCCTGACGTGTCGCTCGCATCGTCGTTCGATGCCATGCTGTCGGCGTAATTGTCGTCGCTATAGGTCTCGTAGCCCTGGTCGGGCGCGGACCGGGTCTCTGCCGAAGCGGTGTTCGTATCGGTGTCGTCCTCCGCACCATCCATGCCGCAGGCGGCAAGAGCGAGGGACGAGGCGGCGATAAACAGGAATTGGCGCATGAGTGCTCCCCAAAAACGGGGCGCAGACCGCCCCTTTCGGAAGTTACAACTCACGCAGCGGCGATTTGCTCCGCAAAGGCTTGAACTGCCTCGACTTCATCGCCCGACCAGACCGCGCCCGACACGGCCAGGAAGTCTGCGCCGGCCTCGATCAGGGGCTTGCAATTGGCAGGCGTGATGCCGCCGATCGCGACCGAGGGGATTTCGACCATCTCGTGCCACCATTCGAGCAGGTCCGTGCCCGCCGTGTGCTCGGTTTCCTTGGTCGTGCTGGGGAAGAAGGCTCCGAATGCGACGTAGTCTGCACCGGCTTCGCCCGCTTCCAAGGCAAGGTGGCGAGAGCCATGGCAGGTCACGCCGATCTGCGCGTCGCGGCCCAATTCTTCGCGCGCCTCGCGCGGGTCGCCATCGCCCTGCCCCAAATGGACGCCATCGACGCGGAGCCGCTTGGCGAGCGCTATGTCGTCATTGACGATGAACGCGACTTCACGCGCCGCGCAGATTTCCTGCAGCGGCTCTGCCAATGCGGCGGCATCGTGCTGGTCCAGTCCCTTCACGCGGAACTGGAACGCGGTCACGACGCCCTTGCCGGCATCGAGCGCCCGTTCGAGACGCTGGGGAAAATCCCCGCCCGTTTCGAGCGGGGAGATCAGGTAAAGCTGGCACGGTGTTTCGGTCATCCAACGCGCTCTATCGCCGCATGACCGATAGGCCAAGCAGATCGTCTATCGGATCAGGCGCCGGTGCTGGCGCAGGCGATCTCGTCTATCGCATTGCCCAGCGCCTGGTCGAACTGCTGGTCGTCCATCTTGGCCTGAAGCACTTCGAGAAGCGCGCGGCTGAAACTGGCGATCATGCCGTCGTTCTTCGCCAGTTCACGGCAGGCGTCCTCGCGGCTGTAACCGCCCGACAGTGCCACCACGCGCAGCACCTTGGGATGGTCGATCAGCGGCTTGTAGAGGTTCGGCTCGCTCGGGATGGTGAGCTTGAGCATGACCTGCTTGCCTTCCGGAACGCGCTCCAGCTGGTCGAGCATGTTGGACAGCAGCAGGGCTTCGGCCTGCGGACGGCTGACGCTGTCGAGGCTGACTTCCGGCTCGAGGATCGGAACGAGACCGAAGGACAGGATTTCGAGGCCGTAATCCATCTGCTGCGCGACGTTGGCAGCGACGCCTTCGCGGTTCGCTTCGTGGATGACCGAACGCATTTTCGTGCCGAAGACGCCCAGTTCCTTGGCGCGCTTGCACATCGCTTCGAGTTCGGGGATCGGCTTCATCAGCTGCGCGCCGTTCTCGACGTCGTGCATGCCCTTGTCGACCTTGAGGAAAGGGACCACGCCGCGGCGGCTCAAAAGTTCGGGAATGGGCGAACCTTCGGCGTTGCAGCCTTCCATGGTCTTTTCGAACAGGATCGCACCGATCACCTTGCCATTCGAGAAGGACGGGGAATCGACGATCCGGCAGCGCATTTCGTGGATCTTGGCGAACATCTCGTCATCGCCGTCCCACTCGCCGTCTTCCACGCCATAGGCCCGGAGCGCCTTGGGAGTGGAACCGCCCGACTGGTCGAGAGCCGCGATAAAGCCCTGTCCGTCGCGCATTTTCGCCGTCATTTCCTCGAAATTCATGTCCGTCCTCGCTGGTGCATGCATAGGTATGCGCGGCCCATACAAAGGGCTTCGCCCTGCCGCAACGCCCTGCCGGTAACTTTACCCGCCCTCGTTCGTAATAGTGGCAAAGGAGAGACAATGCTGGACGATACGCAAGAGCGCCTGTGCGCCGAGAACAAGACGGACTTTTCCGATCTCAAGGCGCTGACGATCAACTGTACGCTGAAGCGATCGCCCGACGGCTCGCACACGGAGAAGCTGCTTGGCGTGGTCGAGACGATCCTGGTGCGAAACGACGTCTCGCTCGAGCAGGTAAGACTGGTCGATCATGACATCGCGCCGGGCGTCTATCCCGACATGACGGAGCATGGCGCACCGAATGACGACTGGCCGGCAATCTGGGAGAAGGTCGAGGCCGCCGATATTCTGGTGATCGGCACGCCGATCTGGCTGGGCGAGAAATCATCCGTCTGCCAGCGCCTCATCGAAAGGCTTTATGCCCACTCCGGCCAGCGCAACGATCGGGGTCAGTATATCTTCTACGGCAAGGTCGGGGGCTGCATCGTCACCGGCAATGAAGACGGGATCAAGCACGTCGGCATGGGCGTGCTCTATTCATTGCAGCACGTCGGCTACACTATCCCGCCGCAAGCCGATGCGGGCTGGATCGGCGAGGCAGGGCCCGGTCCGAGCTATGGCGACGCGAAGGAAGACGGATCGGGCTATGTCGGTTTCGACAACGACTTCACCAAGCGCAACACGACCTTCATGACCTGGAACCTGATGCACATGGCGCGCATGCTGAAGGACGCAGGCGGCGTCCCCTGCCACGGCAATTCGGTCGATCTGTGGAACGAGGGCCGCCGCTTCGACGCGCCAAACCCCGAATACCGCTAGGCCGTCAGCGCAGCGACGCCGGGAAGGTCCTTGCCTTCCATCCATTCGAGGAAAGCGCCGCCTGCGGTCGAAACGAAGGTAAAATCGTCCTTCACCCCGGCATGGGCAAGCGCTGCGACGGTGTCGCCCCCGCCTGCGACCGAGGTGAGCGAACCGTCCTGCGTCAGTGCAGCAGCGGTGCGCGCGAGCGCAACGGTCGCTGCATCGAAAGGCTCAGTCTCGAAGGCCCCAAGCGGGCCGTTCCACACCAGCGTGCGGCAGGTCTTGAGCACATCGCCCAAGGCTTCGACCGCCTGCGGGCCGACATCGAGGATCATCTCGTCCGGGCCGACCTCGTGGACGTTGCAGGTCCGCAGCGATGCGGGGTTCGCCGCAAATTCCTTCGCCACCACGACATCGTAGGGCAGGTGCACGGTGCAACCGGCGTGATCGGCCGTGTCCATGATCTTGTTCGCGGTAGCCGTCAGATCATGTTCGCACAGCGACTTGCCGACATCCACACCGCGCGCGGCGAGGAAAGTATTGGCCATGCCGCCGCCGATGATCAGGTGCTGGACGCGGCCGACCAGATTTTCGAGAACGTCGAGCTTGGTCGAGACCTTGGCCCCGCCCACCACTGCTGCGACCGGCGTTTCCGGGTTGCCGAGCGCGGCGTCGAGGGCCTTGAGTTCGGCCTCCATCGCGCGTCCCGCATAGGCCGGAAGATGATGCGCCAGTCCCTCGGTCGAGGCATGGGCGCGGTGCGCGGCAGAAAAAGCGTCGTTGACGTAGAAGTCGCCGTGGGCGGCAATGCCCTTGGCAAATTCGGAATCGTTGGCTTCTTCGCCCGGCCAGAATCGGACATTGTCCAGCAGGCCGATATCGCCATTGCGCAAGATGCCGATCGACTGTTCGACCACCGGGCCCATGACCTCGGGGATGAACATGATCTCCTTGCCCAGCACTTCTTCCACGTCGCCTTGCACGAAGCTGGTCGACATGGTCGAATGGCGCTGCCCCTTGGGACGGCCGTAATGAGCCAGCAGCAGGACCTTCGCGCCCTTCTCGGTCAGTTCGAGAATGGTCGGCTTGACCGCCTCGACGCGCGTCACGTCGGTAGCGGAGCCGTCCTTCATCGGCAGGTTGAGATCGACGCGCACGAGCGCGACCTTGCCTGCAATGTCGCCGAGGTCGTCGAGGGTCCTGAAGCTGGCCATCATCGCGTTCCTTAGAGGAACTTCGCCATGACACCGGCGGTGTCGATCATGCGATTGGAGAAGCCCCACTCGTTGTCATACCACGAAACCACGCGGGCCAGCTTGCCTTCCATGACGCTGGTTTCGAGGCTGTCGATAGTCGAGCTTGCGGGATAGTGGTTGAAGTCGCTCGAGACGAGCGGCTGGTCGGTGTAGTCGAGAACGCCTTTCATCGGACCTTCGGCAGCGGCCTTGAGGGCTGCGTTCAGTTCTTCCGCGCTGGTGTCGCGGCCCGGCGTGAAGACGAGGTCGACAAGGCTGACGTTCGGCGTCGGCACACGGACCGAGCTGCCGTCGAGCTTGCCGGCGAGTTCCGGCAGGACCAGGCCGACCGCGCGGGCAGCGCCGGTGGTGGTCGGGATCATGTTCTGCGCACCGCCGCGGGCACGGCGCATGTCGCCATGCATCTGGTCGAGCATGCGCTGGTCATTGGTGTAGCTGTGGATCGTGGTCATGAAACCGCGCTCGATGCCGACGGTATCGTGCAGCACCTTGGCCATCGGCGAGAGACAGTTGGTGGTGCAGCTGGCGTTCGAGACGATCACGTCTTCGGCGGTCAGGACATCGTGGTTCACGCCGTAGACAATGGTTGCCGAAACGCCCTTCGCCGGGGCCGAAATCAGGACACGCTTCGCGCCTGCGTCGAGGTGCGGACGGCAGGCTTCGTCGGACTGGAAGAAGCCGGTGCATTCGAGGACGATGTCGACGCCCTGTTCGCCATGCGGCAGCTTGCCGGGTTCGCGCTCGGAAGTAACGGCAATCGACTTGCCGTTCACGATGATGGCATTGTCGCCGACTTCCACCGTGCCGGGGAAACGGCCGTGCGTGCTGTCGTACTGGAACAGCAGGGCATTCGACTTGGTGTCGGCCAGATCGTTGATCGACACGAGGTCGAGATCGTGATCGTCACGCTCCAGGATAGCGCGCGCCACCAGGCGACCGATGCGTCCGAAACCGTTGATTGCAACCTTGGTAGCCATGCGAAAAGCTCCTGCTTAACCGTTTAATTTGTTCATGATTTGCGGAACGATATCGTCCGCCGTGAGACCGAATTTCTTGAAGAGATCGCCAGCCGGTGCCGATGCGCCGAAGCGGTCGATGCCGATGTTGAGGCCGTCCGTCCCGGTGTAGCGTTCCCACCCGAAGGTGGTGCCCGCCTCGACGCTGACGCGCAGCGTGTTCGCCGGGATCATGTCGGCGCGATAGTCTGCGGACTGCTCGTCGAAGAGCTGGGTGCAGACAATTGAAACCACGCTGGCGCCGATGCCTTCCTTCTCAAGCCGCTCTGCGCATTCGAGAGCGACGTGCACTTCCGAACCGCTGGCCACCAGCGTGACCTTGTGGGCGTTGCTCGATTTCTTGAGGCGATATGCGCCCTTCGAACACATGTCCGTTTCATCGGGTGCATTGCGTAGCTGCGGCAGGCCTTGACGCGTCAGTGCCAGGACCGTCGGGCGGTCCTTTTCGCGCAGCGCGATTTCCCAGCACTCCGCCGTTTCGACGACGTCCGCCGGACGCATGACGAGCAGGTTCGGGATCATGCGAAGGCTCTGCACATGCTCGATCGGCTGGTGCGTCGGGCCGTCTTCGCCAAGGCCGATACTGTCATGGGTCATGACATAGATCGCGCGGGTCTGCTGCAGGGCCGACAGGCGGATCGCTGCGCGACAATAATCGGTGAAGACCAAGAAGGTGCCGCCGTAAGGAATCACGCCGCCATGCAGCGCCATGCCGTTCATCGCTGCGGCCATGCCGAATTCGCGAATGCCGTAATAGATGTAGCGGCCCGAGTAATCGTCAGCCGTGAGCGGGCCGATCCCGCCTGCCTTGGTGTTGTTCGAACCGGTGAGGTCGGCGCTGCCGCCGATGGTTTCGGTAAGCTTTCCGTTGATCTGCGCCAGCGCCATTTCGCTGGCCTTGCGGGTGGCGACCTTCTGCGGTTCGGCCATCAGCTTCTGGATGTAATTATCGAGGCTGAAGCTTTCGGGCAGGTCGCCAGCCATGCGGCGTTCGAATTCCTTGCGCTGGCCGCTCGCATTGAGGCGATCCTGCCATTCGTCGCGGGCCTTGGCATGGTCGGCGTTCTTCGCACGCCAGTCGGCATAGACCTGCTCGGGAATTTCGAAGGCCTTGGCATCCCAGCCCAGCACTTCGCGCGCAGCTGCAATCTCTTCATCGCCAAGCGGCGCACCATGCGTTGCGCTGGTGCCCTGCTTGGTCGGAGCACCCTTGCCGATGACCGTCTTGCAGGCGATCAGCGAGGGGCGTTCGTCGGCCTGCGCTTCGTCCAGCGCGCGGCGGATATCGTCGAAATCGTGGCCATTACAGGTGGTGACGTGCCAGCCGGTCGCTTCGTAGCGGGCCTTGATGTCTTCGCTGGTCGACAGGTCGGTCGAACCGTCGATGGTGATATTGTTGTCGTCCCACAGCACGTTCATCCGGCCCAGCTTGAGATGGCCGGCGATACCGATCGCTTCGTGGTTGATGCCTTCCATGAGGCAGCCGTCGCCCGCGATCACCCAGGTTTTGTGATCGACCAGCGCATTGCCGAAGGCGGAGTTGAGGTGACGCTCGGCAATGGCCATGCCGACTGCCATCGCCAGGCCCTGGCCCAGCGGGCCGGTGGTGCATTCCACGCCCGGCAGCAGGAAGTTTTCCGGGTGTCCGGCGCAGGGGCTGCCGATCTGGCGGAAATTGCGGATGTCTTCGATCTTGGGCTGTTCGTACCCGGCAAGGTGGAGCAGCGAGTAGATCAGCATCGACCCGTGACCCGCCGACAGCACGAAACGGTCGCGGTCTGCCCAGTCGGGCGCCTTGGGATCGTGGCGGAGGTATTCCGACCACAGCACGGTGGCGGCATCGGCCATGCCCATCGGCATGCCGGGGTGTCCCGAATTCGCCGCCTGCACCGCATCCATCGAAAGAGCCCTGATGGCGTTGGCCATCTGGACCATGCGGGCAGTGTCGATTGTCATGCTTTGTATCTCCGCGAGAGGGGTCGATTCGACGCGCGCGCACCCTTCGCGAACGCCGCGCGCGAGGTCAACCTCGGTGCGCCAGAGATGCCCCGCCGCCCGGTTTTGGAGCGATTTATCAACAGCACGGTGCAAACCTTTGCGCTGCAACGCCAATCTTGGTATTTCTTCCCGCCATGAGCGAAGCGCGCATCTTATCTGCCATCGACAGGATTGAAAAAGCGCTCGCGCGAATCGAGACGCAGGCCGCTCTTGCAGGCAGTCCGGGGCAATCCGGCGATCTCGCCGCGAAGCATGACGCACTGCGCAACCAAGTAAGCGCCAGCCTTGCCGAACTCGACACGCTGATCGCGGAGATGGAGCGATGAGCGACGTCAAGCTGACCGTCGGCGAACGCTCCTACACCGTCTCCTGCGCAGACGGGCAGGAACAGCATGTTGAACATCTCGCCGGCATGGTCGACGCCAAGCTCAAGGCCATGGGCGGAAACCTCACCGCGAACGAGGCGAAGAATCTCCTGTTCGCTGCACTGATGCTGGCGGACGAAGTGGACGAGGCGGGCAAGAAAGCACCCGTGGAAGCTTCGCCTGCTTCGGCGAATACCGATGCCGGACAGGGCGATGCCATTGCCGCGCGCCTGGAGCGCCTGGCCACTGCATTCGAAAACGCTGCATCGGCCCTTGAGGGTGGACCTGCGGCCTCCTAAATAGGCGGCGACGGGGCTGCCCGGCACGAGCCGCATGAACATCCCTGAGGCTATAAGCAATCCAAGGGAGCCGTCCCTACCGGATTGGCGGGTTCGTCCTGGCGATCTGGATATATGGCGCCCACCTGACGTGAAGGCGTCAGAGGATTTTCCGGCAACGACCCATGGCGGTCCCGTCACCTGATTTGTTGCGCTACCGCTTCGCTGCTTGAGCGCGGATGGGCGCTAAAAATACTGGTCCGGGAAAGCAGGTGGGTATTTGACCAAAGACGAACTTCGCAAGCATTTGCGGACCGCGCGCCGCGATCAGGTCGCCGCGTTGCCCGACAGCATGCGTGCGCTTGTCTTCCACCGTCCGCCCGCCCCTTTGCTGGAACTCCTCCCCGAAGGTGCGACGATCGGCCTGTACCGGGCAAACCCGTGCGAGGCACCTGCGGCATCCTACGCCAAGTTCTTTCTCGACAGGGGCCACGAAATCGCGTTGCCGCGGTTTGCCAGCAGCAATGCACCGATGGAATTTGCCCGCCATTCCGACCCGTTCGACGAAGAAGACCTGGAAGTCGGCCCCTTTGGCCTGCTCCAGCCCTTCGCCGACGCACCTGTTCTGCAGCCCGACGTATTGATCGTGCCCCTCATAGGCTTCACCGAAACCGGTGAGCGGCTCGGCCAGGGCGGTGGCCATTACGACCGCTGGTTGGCGGCACATCCGGACACCCGCACGATCGGCCTCGCCTGGGACTGCCAGCGCGTCGACAGCCTGCCTGTCGAGGAACACGACGCACGCCTCGACGCTATCGTCACCACGACTCGCTTCTACGGACCCTTCGCATGAGAGACGAACCCACCTGGCGCATCTCTGTCGGATTGCTCGGCCTTCTGCTTGCCCTGCTAGTCTACGGCATCCTGATCGCGCGCTACCTGCCCGGCCTGATCGGTGACTGGAACGCGCTGGTACAGACCGCGATATATCTCTTCCTCGGCCTGATCTGGCTGATGCCCTTGCGACGTTTCCTCATCTGGATGGAAACCGGCCGCTGGACGGTCCCGCCCGAGAAAGATTGACCTCACGCCCGAGTGCCCTACCCTCCCCGTAACGGGAGGAGAGCCCCTTGACGCAAGAGACAACGGCGACGGCAGTGCCCGTCGACGCGAGCGAGAAGATGCCGGTCTGGCTGAAGCTGGCGCATGGTTCCGGAGCCGCGGCATTCGGCATCAAGAATAACGGCTTCGACTATTTCCTGCTGATTTTTTACGGCACGGTCATCGGGCTGGAGCCTTCACTGGTCGGCCTCGCCATCCTCATCGCATTGGTATTCGACGCAATATCGGACCCGCTGGTCGGCTACTGGTCCGACAATCTGCAATCGCGCTGGGGACGGCGACACCCGTTCATGTATGCGGCCGCGATACCGGTGGCGCTGAGCTATTTCCTGCTGTGGAACCCGCCCGAAATGGGCCAGACCTCGCTGTTCCTTTACCTCACCAGCCTCGCGATCCTGATCCGCACCTTCATCACCTTTTACGAGACGCCGAGTTCGGCGCTGATCCCAGAGCTCACGACCGATTACGAAGAACGCACGAGCCTCCAATCCTATCGCCTGTTCTTCGGCTGGACCTTCGGCGCCTTGATGAGCGTGATCATGTTCGGTGCGCTGCTGACGGGCCCGCAAGGGCTCCTCGATCGGGATGCCTACGCCACCTACGGCATGATCGGCAGTGCGATGATCTTTATCTTCATCATGATCTCCACAGTCGGCACGCACAGCCGCATCCCGCACCTGCATCGCCCCGTAACCCGGTCCGAGAGATACAGCGTCGGCCGGATCTTCCGCGAGATGATCGAGACGCTGAGCGAGAAGAGCTTCATCGCACTGTTTTTCGCGACCGTGCTTTTCGCCATCGCGACGGGACTTGCGGCCTCGCTGAACTACCTGCTGCTGACCTATTTCTGGGAATTCTCGTCCTACCAGATCTTCCTGTGGACCTGCACGGTGGTCCTGTCGGCCCTGTTCGGCTTCCTGCTGGCACCCTGGGCCACGCGCAAAATTGGCAAGAAGCCGGCGGTCATCGTGCTCGGCCTGCTTGCTTTCACAATCCAGCCCGCCCCCGTCCTGTTGCGTCTCGTGGGAATGATGCCCGAAAACGGCGATCCGCTGCTGTTCCCGATCGTCCTTGGCGTCAATGTCATCGATCTGGCGCTGATCATTGCCGTCCAGGCGGTATCCTTCTCAATGATCGCCGACCTGGTCGAGGCGAACCAGGTGAAAACCGGCCGGCGGTCGGAGGGCGTCTATTACGCCGCGATGACCTTCACGCGGAAAACCACGCAAGGCCTCGGCGTGCTGGCCGCGGGTCTGATCCTGTCCGGTATCGGCTTCCCCGAAGGTGCGGACCCCGGCACTGTCGACACGGATACCGTGTGGCAATTGGGCGCCTGGTACGCCCCATCCTTGCTGGTGCTCTATCTCGGGGCCTTGTTCTTCGTCACGCGCTACAAGATCGACAAGCGCGGGCACGAGGAGAACCTGCGCCGCCTTCGCGAAGGCGCAGCGGCTCGATAGGCCCAAACGAAAAAGCGAGGCCGAAGCCCCGCTTTCGCATTCATCATTCGAAGAATGTCCCAAGTGGCGCGAGTGACGGGACTCGAACCCGCGACCCTCGGCGTGACAGGCCGATACTCTAACCAACTGAGCTACACCCGCGCATCTAGGCGCTGTGCCTCTTGGGAGCCGCGCATCTAGGCGGCGGTCCGATTCCTGTCAATGCAGTTTTCTCGCCTTTTTTCGCTTCTTTTTCCCGCGGTGCAATTTACCCGAAAGTAACCACTCGCGCGCGACAGTGACCCACGCATTTCCACGTGGGGTAACGGGGGAAGTCGCATGTTGCAGGGCGCATTACTCGCCGCATCGCTGGCGCTGCTTGGAAGCGGCGCGCTGGTCGCGAAATCGGCGATCGATATCCAGTACGACTGTTACCAGGCGCCCGCGCCCTGATCAGTCGACCAGGATTAATGCAGGCGTTTCGAGGAGCTTCTTGAGCTCCTGGACGAAACTCGCCGCATCGTAACCATCGACGACCCGGTGATCGCAGCTGATCGAAATGTTCATCAGCTTGCGCTTCTCGATCCGTTCGCCGCCCGCACCGTCGCTGACATACATCGGGCGTTCGATGATCCGGTTCGGTCCGATGATCGCGACCTGCGGCCGGTTGATGACCGGTGTGGTCGCCACGCCGCCAAGCGGGCCGAGAGACGTCACGGTGAGCGTGCCGTCCTCCATCTCTTCCTTCTTGGCCGTGCCGTTGCGGGCCGCCTCTGCAAGCCGCGAAATTTCGTTGGCGAGCTGCCACAGGTTCATGCCCTGGGCATTCTTGATGACCGGCACCATGAGGCCCCCGTCGGTCTGTGCCGCCATGCCCATGTTGACCGCACCGAACCGCGTCACCACACCCGCTTCGTCGTCATAGCGGGCGTTGATCATCGGGAATTGCGGCAAGGTCTTGCAGATAGCCGTGATCAGCAGCGGCAGGATCGTGAGTTTCGGCTTGTCACCGCGATTGGTGTTCAGCTGCGCACGCAGGACTTCCAGATCGGTGACGTCCACTTCCTCGACATAAGAGAAGTGCGGGATGTTGCGCTTGGAAGCCGCCATGTTCTCGGCGATGCGGCGGCGCATCCCGATGACCTTCTTTTCCTCGTCCTCGCGGGTCGGCGCTGCGGCAGAATAGCCGGAGTTATAGGACAGGAACTGGTCGAGATCGCCGTGACGCACGCGGCCATCTTCGGCAGGCTTCACCTGCGAGAGGTCGACGCCGAGGTCCTTTGCGCGCTTGCGCACGGCAGGCGTGGCGAGAACCTTCGCCGAAGGTGCCGGAGCAGGTTCGGGCGCGGGCGTCGGTGTCGGAGCCGGCGGCGGGCTGGGATCGGCCGCCATCGCATCGTCGGCATCGCTCGCGTCGGAGGTTTCCACCTCGATGCGCTCTTCGACCTTCTCAGCCTTCGGAGCAGGCGCAGGTTCGACGTCTTCAGCAACATCTTCGGGCACTTCGCCTTCGACCTCGATCACGACGAGCATCGAGCCGATCGAAACCATGTCGCCTTCTTCACCGGCGATCTCCACGATCTTGCCGTCTACTGGGCTTTCCATCGGGACGGTCGCCTTGTCGGTCATCATGTCGACGAATTCCTCGTCCTCACGAACCGTGTCGCCGACCTTCTTGTGCCACTGGACGATTTCCGCCTCGGCAATGCCTTCGCCGATGTCGGGCATGTTGAATACGAACTTTGCCATTGCGGTTACTCCGCCAGAATCTTGTCGAGGGCCTCGCCGATGCGGATCGGGCCGGGGAAATAGGCCCATTCGAGGCTGTGGGGATAGGGTGTGTCGAAGCCGGTCACGCGTTCGACAGGGGCTTCGAGATGGTAGAAGCAGCGTTCGGTCACCAGCGCCGAGAGTTCCGCGCCGAAACCGGCGGTGCGGGTCGCCTCGTGGACGATCAGGCAGCGGCCGGTCTTCTTCACGCTTTCCTCGATCGCTTCGATGTCGAGCGGGACGATCGTGCGAAGGTCGAGGATGTCGGCCTCGATGCCCTTCTCTGCGCAGACCGCTTCGACCACGTGAACCATCGTGCCGTAGGCGAGGATGGTGAGTTCCTCGCCCTCTGTCGCGTGCCGCGCCTTGCCCAGCGGGATTGTGTAGCGGCCTTCGGGCACGATGCTCGCATCGAACTTCTTCCACGGCTGCACGGGCTTGTCGTAATAGCCGGAAAACGGGCCGTTATAGATGCGCTTCGGCTCGAAGAAGATGACAGGGTCATTGTCCTCGATGCAGGATATCAATAGGCCCTTCGCATCGTAAGGCGTGGCCGGGATGACCGTTTTCAGGCCTGACACGTGGGCGAAAATCGCTTCCGGGCTCTGGCTGTGAGTCTGACCGCCGAAGATGCCGCCGCCGAAAGGACTGCGGACCGTCATCGGCGAAGTATATTCGCCTGCCGAACGATAGCGCAGGCGCGCCGCTTCGGAGATCAGCTGGTCGAGACCGGGGTAGATATAATCGGCGAACTGGATTTCGGGCACGGGGCGCAGGCCGTATGCGCCCATACCGACGGCAGCAGCGATGATGCCGCATTCGGAAATCGGCGTGTCGAAGACCCGGCTCTTGCCGTATTTCTCCTGGAGGCCGGCGGTACAGCGGAAAACCCCGCCGAAATAGCCGACATCCTCGCCCATCACGACGATATTGTCGTCGCGCGACATGGTCACGTCGAGCGCTTCGTTGATCGCCTCGATCATGTTGAGGCGGCGTTCAGTGCCCTCTTCCGAAGCAGGCGCAGTCTTGGTTTGCGTGTCGCTCATGCGCCCTTCCCTCCGTTCGGGAGTCCTTCGGGGAATTTGGCCTCGCGTTCGCGGATCGCCTGTTCGCTCTGTTCCTGGAGGTGCCAGGGCAGCTCTTCGAAGACGTCTTCGAACATGGTGCGGAACGGATGGTGCAGGCCATGGCCGAGGATGCCGTTGGCTTCCGCTTCCTTGGTGACCTTCTTGACGTATTCCGCCGCCTCGAGGTCCATCTTTTCCTGACGCTCCTCGTCCCACTCGCCGATGGCGATGAGGTGGTTCTTGAGGCGCATGACAGGATCGCCCAGCGGCCATTCCTCGCGCTCCTGCGCGCTGCGATAGCCGCTCGGATCGTCGGAGGTCGAATGGCCTTCCGCGCGATAGGAGAAGAACTCGATCAGCGTCGGCCCGGCATTGGCGCGGGCGCGATTGGCGGCCCATTGCTCCGCCGCATAGCAGGCGAGCGGGTCATTACCGTCCACGCGCAGCGATGCGATGCCATAGCCCACCCCGCGCGCTGCGAAGGTCGAACGCTCTGCCCCGGCAAAGCCGCTGAAGCTGGAAATCGCCCACTGGTTGTTGACGACGTTGAGGATGACCGGCGCGTTATAGACGGTCGCGAACAGGCAGGCGGAATGGAAATCGCCTTCCGCCGTACTCCCCTCGCCCACCCAAGTGGCGGCGATGCGGCTGTCGCCCTTGATCGCGCTAGCCATCGCCCAGCCGACCGCCTGCGGGGTCTGCGTTGCGAGATTGCCCGAGATCGAGAAGAAACTGTGTTCGCGGCTGGAATACATGATCGGCAGCTGGCGGCCTTTCAGCTTGTCGCCCCGGTTCGAGTAGATCTGGTTGATCATCTCGATCATCGGATAGCCGCGCTGGATCAGGATGCCCTGCTGACGATAGCTGGGGAAGATCATGTCGTCCGCGGCAAGCGCCATCGAGGCAGACACGCTGGTCGCCTCCTCGCCGGTGCACTTCATATAGAAGCTGGTCTTGCCCTGGCGCTGGCCGCGGAACATGCGCTCGTCGAATGCGCGTGTCATGGCCATGTGGCCAAGCATCGTGCGCAAGGTCTCGGGATCGAGCTTGGGATCCCAGGGACCGTGCGCCTTGTTATCGTCTCCCAGCACGCGGATCAGGTCATGCGCGAGGTCGAGCATGTCCTTCGGATCAACGGTTTCGTCCGGCCGTGCCTGGGCACCCGCCTCGGGCACCTGGATGTGCGAAAAATCGACCGCATCGCCGGGGCGGTACTTGGGTTCGGGGACATGGAGCGAAAGCGCAGGGCGGTTGTCGCCCGCGCTCGCGGCATTCCGATCTCCCTCGGCGGGGGGCCGTTCGGCCATAAACTCTCTCCAGACGCAATCTTACGCTTGCGCGTTATTTTATTTCACAGGAGTGAAACGGTCAAGTGAGAGCCGGATCACACTGCGACGGGCGCCTTGATGGGCCCGTGCGGCGTGTAGTCGTGAACCGCGAAATCCTCAATGCGATAGTCGAAGATCGAGGCCGGACGCCGCAGAATCTCAAAGGTCGGATGCCCTTGCGGTTCCCGCGACAGCTGCTCTTCCACCAGGTGCTCGTGATTGAGGTAAAGGTGCGTATCCCCTCCGGTCCAGACGAGTTCGCCTGGTTCGAGGTCGACCTGCTGCGCGATCATTCGCTGTAACAGGGCCGCCGACCACAGGTTGAACGGGAGGCCCAGCGCGACGTCGCAGCTGCGCTGATACAGCAGGCAGTTCAGCCGGTCGCCTGCGACATGGAACTGGTAGGTTTTGTGACAGGGTGGCAGCGCCATCGAATCGAGTTCGGCGACGTTCCATCCTTCGATGATGTGGCGTCGGCTGCCCGGATTTGCCTTAAGCGATTCGACGACCTCGGCGACCTGGTTGACGCTGCCGGTGCGGGCATAGCTGCCATCGCCCGTGGGAGTGTAGACCGGCCAGTCGACCCATTGCTTGCCATAGACCGGGCCAAGATCGCCCCATTTCGCGGCAAAGTCCTCATCGTCCGCAATGCGCTGGGCAAAGTCCTCTACCGGAATATCCTGCCCGGTGGCCTTCACATATTTGGCGTGCGGCCACTCGTTCCAGATCTTCACGCCCTGCTGCACCAGGGGGCGGATGTTGGTGTCCCCGGTGAGGAACCACAGCATCTCGCGCGTGGCAGTTTTCCAGTAAACGCGCTTGGTGGTAATCAGCGGCATCGCGCCATCGGCAAGGTCGAAGCGCAGCATCGCACCGAACACGGATCGCGTGCCGACGCCCGTGCGATCGCGACGTTCGTCGCCTTCGCGCCAGATGCGGCGCATGAGGTCGAGATATTGCTGTTCGTAATGCTGATGTGACACGGCGGAAGCCCTATCCCGATTTTCGGCAAAATGCCTGCTTGCGTGTGCCGCAATCCACACCTATAGGGCGCGCCTGCTTCGCACCCGCAGCGATTGTTCACTGCGGGCCGATCCGGTCGGGGAGTAGCTCAGCCTGGTAGAGCACTGTCTTCGGGAGGCAGGGGCCGGAGGTTCGAATCCTCTCTCCCCGACCAATTTTCGTCACGAGAAACAGCAGGAATCCAAGGTTTTCGCCCTGAAATTCTCTCTTTTGAGACAGGGGTCGGAGGTTCATTCTGAACCTCCGACCGTTAACGAGGCCGCCTACGGACTGCGTTCGATACCTTTTTCAGATAGTGGGGCGAGTATCGCGCATAATGTTTTTGCGTCGTTTTATCGTCATCATGGCCCATGTACTGAGCCAATTCCGACATCGGGGTGCCTGACTCAGCTGCCCATACAGCGCCCGTATGCCGCAGCATATATGGCGTAACCTTCTTGCCATACCGTTTGCTAGCCGCTTGAAAGGCTTTCTTGACCGTTCGAATGGGTTTGCCCGCATAATCAATTACATAGTCGCTCTGACGAGCTTTAAACGCAGCTAGCAATGCGTCCAGAAGTTCGGGATTGATGGGAACTGTCGGACGAATTTTGGCGGTTTGTACGCGACCGTCTTGGTTGAATTCGATCTGTTCCATATCGAATTTCACCTGCTTCCAGCGCAACTCCAAAATCGCCGATGGTCGCGCCATAGTGTAGAGGCCGATCAGTGCATAAAGCTGCACATGCGGAGCTTTAATAGAGCTATAGAACAGCTCGAACTCATCTTGTGTCAGGTGGCGCACCTTACGCGGTGGACTTGGAGGCATCCAAATCTCGGCTTGAGAGGCTAAGCGAGCTTCTTTGGGAGCAAAATTCAATGAAGTGGATATCAGCTGAAGTTCATAGCGAGCTGTTGCAGCGCTGACTCCGCGTTGTTCGTAATACTCCTTGCACATTTTCTTATCGATGAGCGCTGGGTGCACTTTTTCCCAAAATGGCTTCATGGCCTTCCACGCATCAATTCTCCTTTGCAGGGAGGGAGGCGAATCCTCTGCCAACGCTTCAATATAACCAGTAACGGCGCGACCGACTGTCCAAGGTGAGGTGTCGGCATTGGCCCATAATTGCCTGGCTTCAGCTTCTGCACTTTTACGGTCGCGAGAATCCAGCTTGCGTCGGTGGCGTTGCGAGCCTTCGTACCAAACCAGTGCAAAACCGCCTCTGAGTTTCTGAATCGCATAAGGAAGTTTCACCGACATTCGAACCGCTCCACTTCACTAGCCCGGATCCGAACCAAGGTTCCGATCCGAAAATGCCCGAGGGTTTCGTTGCGAATTAAGCCGCGAATGATCCCTTCTGAACATTCCCAACGGGCAGCCAAAGCTGGCACGCTATACGGGCGGGCATCTTCGAGGCCTGCGTCCTGCGGAGGTCCATCGATTTGGCTTCTCCACTCTTGCCTCTCTCTGTCGAGTGAAACATTTCTGTCGCTTGAAAGCTTCTCTCCGATCGCGCCGGCCCCTTTTACGTTCGAACCGCAAGTGGCGTTGTCGTTTGTGGCTGGCTGAATTTCAGCTTCGACCGGACGAGATCTATTTTTGCGACTGAGTAGGTTGTCGTGAAAACTCAATTTTTCCTCCTGGGAGTGACTTCACACACCCCCAGGAAATCATTTCTCTTTCTTCTCTTGATCTATGCAGTGCGGACTAGAGCTGCGGCGGGTTTCGCCTTTTCCAGATTCCCTGCTCGATTGATCTTAATGTGTCCCTCATTAGCGAGAGCCTTCAACAAGAACGCCAGATGACCGCGCCTCGTCTTAAATTCTCCCCCTGTTGCTGGGATGATGTCCTGCAGAGCTGGGAACTCAGCCTGTCTCCGCTTAAATTCGGCCACCAGATCCTGGCTCTTGATGGTTTCCTCTTCGGGGCCCCCGCCAGACATTTCTGAAATTATAGTCAGTACGGCATCCTGACTATCCGCTGATGTGAATGTTTGGGGCTTCTGGCCCCTGGGCAATGTAGGATCCCACGAAGCGCATACGTTGGGAAATCTGCCTGTAAGATCCTCAAAGGCTCCTTCCCGTAGGCGTCGGAGCACTCTCGGTTTAAAATCCGCGTCTTTGGAGTTAGATTTGACGACGTTAGCGATGACGATGTCTCTCCGACCTAGATCCGGGTATAAGAATTGCAGATCGCCCAGCTGCTCAGTCTCGCCAGCTAATCGTAACTCAACAACGGTGCGAGGGCTTGTCGACCACATGGCCGCACCTCTTAACCGATCCACCGCGCCCTCAAGAGGATCGCCCTCCCTGATCACGGCTGCCTTTGGACTGTGACCTACAATCGCCCAGAATACACTTTGGCGCTCAGAGACTCGGTTGAGGCGGAATAGAAAGTTCGTGGTAGCCTCGCTATTGGATAACTCGAAGCCAGCCATCGATACGGCGGAGTCCATGATGACGCCGATAATCTTGTCATCTTCTGGTGCTTCGGAGTTCCAATCTTCGATGAACTCTTCGATACCGCTCAACGTCATGGACCCTTGCCATTGTGATGTCTTCCCTTGGTAAAGCGATGGATTCTTCTCGCAGAATTCCTCTTCTGACAAACTCAGGAAGGGTATTACATGAAGACGGTCGCAAAGTTTCTGACAGTCAATTTGAGGGAACTCGGATTTCAGTCGCCGCGCAATCCCGCCGATGCGAGAGAACAAGTGCTCACGCAAATCTTCCGCAGAGAGCACAAGTATGTGTCCTCGCTTTCTTATGGGCCTCTCGAGCCATGCCGTTGGACCGGTGTCGCTTGGAGAAGCAAGATTAGCGGCCATCCAAAGCAGGAGTTGCGTTTTCCCGGTGGACCCGGGGCCAAACCACATTGAGACACCAGTCGCAGGTAGAAGACCATCGATTGCAAAATTTGGGCATTCGTCAGCGGATGCAGCGGCTCCCGCACGGAACGCGCCGCTCTTCGCCTTTGATATCCAAAGGTTTCGGCTATTATCAGTCAATATTTACCTCCGCGACCAGCTAGGGGCGCGGGACTTAGCAACCCTCTCTATTGCCTGCAAATTTCTATTCGACTGATTTACGACACATTTTGTCGAAAATTTATTGCAAAGAAGGTTTGTCGCTGGTCGGGGCCTCGCCGGTTCCAATCGAACTGCCCTTGGGCTCTGCTCATTCCGATAACAGCCTAGTTGGCGTATCTGGCGTTTTGATGGTTCAAACGGCAGAACGGCAACAGGGTGTTAGAGCAGAGTACGTCGCTTATCCCAATAGCGCCATTTGTTCGACAACCCTCACTTCACACCAGCTCGACCTTACGAGCCCCAATTCCAACTTCAGGCCTATTGGCCTTACATAGATTGGCGACCGCCGGTCCGCTTTTGGTGCTTTTCGCGTTCCGCGATTACGTCAAGAACTAGGGTGGGAAGCGGAAAGTCCGGTTCTGGAAACGAAACCCGAGAAAGAAGACGCGTTCGCCATCAAACTGGCATGACTGCAAACGGCCCAGTTTCATCCATTTGCTGGCAAGGACTGCGGCGAGAAGCCGATAATGTTATTGGCTCCATTTCTCAGACTTTGTTGTTGATTAAGGCTCTGGTATTCATCGGCGTGTAACGCGATGGGAAACAACCCATCAAGGCGAGGAAAGGCCGAATTGCAGCATCGACTAATCTTCATCTCTTGTATTTCTGTATTCGCAGCCAGCTGCGCGTCGCTCCAATCGGATTCCGGCTCTTCATCTCTTACTTGGAACGACGTCAAGACGTACCAGATTGAGATGGGCAAAGATGACGAAATTCTTGCACGCGTTGATCTGCAAATCGCAGGCAAAGAGGATGCCACTTATGATCGAACTTGGCCGCTGATCGCTGAAGAATTTTGCATCGCAAGGCGAGCTGATTTGCCACGCGACGTCCGGCGTATGGCGGAAACGCAGAGCGTGAGAGTGAGCCTGACACCTCTGCGCCGCAAACACGAGGAAACCGAGCGTTCGCGGTTAATGAGCGTAAGAGCATCCTGGCGCACCAATAAAGGGATGCCGGAAGGTACCGGGTTGGATACTCCATCGTGCAAGCGCTTTCCGACCGTGGGATATTCGACTTCGTTCGCGCGCGAGGTCCCTATCGATTTGCAGCAATCAGTGACGCTCTTTGGCGATGAAGGTCTTTATCTTAAGGTTACGCCCAAATGATGCGATATCTTGTCCTCTTTGTAGCGCTTAGTTGCACAGCACCTTTCACTGCGACCGCGCAAGATAGCGAGGCAGAGATGAGAGCAGCTCCTTTTGGGCATAGGCCGTGGGGACAGACTAACCCGGGTCAAGAACCCATTCAAATTGGCGTTACGATCGAGAAAGACGGGGAGTTTTTCTGGAGAGGGCAAGTCGACGGAAGACAAGATAGCATTGAGATATCGTCGGGCTTCAGCGAAAATCCAGGCTGCATTATCATTCTGACTGCCCTTGGTGGGATCACGCCATCGCACACTCTTGCTGACGCTGGTGTGCCCAAGCTCAAGATCAACATCCGGCCGTATAACTCTAGAGCGGCCAATCCCGAACGCTTTGATTTTTCCTTTGAATATGAACGTTCAGTGCTGAACGGGAACCCTTGCCACGGTCGATCTGATGTCCGGATCACGACAATGAGCAACAGGCTTTACATCAAGTCAGGTGAGCGTGTGATCCTTCCGCCTTATTCGGGCTTTCAAATCACATTGGAGCGCAAATGATCGGTTTTCTTGCATTCGTGCTTGCCGCTTCTGCTCCGCCTCCTCCTGTTCCGAGCCCTGAGCAGCAGCCGTTTTATCTGGTCGATTTCACGGTCACACTCGACGGTGAGACCATCGTCGAGGGTAGCAAAGAGGTCCGCACGGGCGTTTACGCAACCGAGACACGTACCCGCGTTTTTCCTCCGGCTTGTGACAAGGGGGCGGTTGAATTCGGGTATCGGAAGATCACGCTTTATGTGAGGGAAAATGGACGCCCGGAGGAAAGGGCTGGTCTCTATTTCAATATCGAAGAGCGAAGGGAAGTCGACGATCACAACAATGATCCATGCGAATGGCAGCGGCCGAAGGACGTCAACCACAGCTTTCATGGCCACGTTGATCTAGAGCGCGGAGAAGAGAAGGTTGTCGATGTTGGCCATGGTGCCTTGCTCCACATCAAAAGGCGCTGACCGATTTTGGAGGCAAAACCTGGCTCTCAAAAATTTCCGTTTTCACCCCATTCTACGACATTACGACCCAGCCCAATAGCGTCTGCTCTTAGCAATCAAAGTGTTCCGCACTTATGACGGAGATCGGGTCGCTAGCTGACCGTACGCTCCTGGCACTGCGCAAGCTCGGCAATTCAGTCATAAACTGGGGTGGTCAGCTGCCGTTCGGTTTAAGCCGCCAGTTTTCTGGTAGATCGGCGAAATAACCCCATGATTGCCAGGAATTTTCGCTGCCGGATGGTCGGCTCGACAACCGCCACTCTGGCGGGTCGGGAAAGCCATGCCACGCCAGCTGCATCAGCAACAGGTCTTCGCCATTCTCCGTGGCATAATACTCGACATCGTATCCCGTCAGCTTTTCTCTTTCGATACCAAACACCGACGATCCAGCTTGTCTTATAGATGCCCAGCGAATGGGCTTGGTCGCTCTTTCTAGAAAACCGGCGAGTTGGGCGTCCGCTATTTCGTCGGAAGCATCCCATGGGTCAGCTTCCCAAGCGTTTGCAGCGGAATTCATACGGTCGTCTTGCGACATTCATGCCTCCTGTCTGACATTAGTTCGCCACTCGAACGTCCGCAATTGGTTCGTTAGCAGGCCGTCCGCTTCTGGCAGATCGCTATCTCGGTGAAACTGTCGTCAGATGGGTGGTTAGCGGACAGCGCATTTACCACCTGACAAGAGACGACTCTTCTCAATTTGATCAGCGGTAACGATGCGATCAAAACGCTTCCAGAATGAGTCCGAATAATGTGCTTTGATCTCGGATTGTGGGGGGAACCGTCCGGTTCTGTGCATTGCGAGCAACTCCAACTTCAAAGAACGGAATGCTCGTTCACCCTCTGTGTCTTTGAAGTCGGATAGACCAGCGTCAAAATCTGGATAAAGCTCATCGGCCATCTGGTTCCAATAGCCTTCCATAAAGGTTTCGAACGCAGGTTGATTATCGTTTGGACTATTTTGCAAAGCCAATCACTCTCTCAGGTACTGGGCTGATTAGTGAGGCCCTGAAAATTCCGCAATCGGGTCGTTAGCCGACGGTCCGCTCCTGGCACATCGCTAACTGGGTGAAGCTGTCACAAAGTGGGTGGTCAGGAGACACTGAGATATTTCGAGATCCGACCGCCAAAACTCGAACCCAAGATTAGAAGTCAGGTGCGCGGCAAACCTGCATCCCATCGGCCATCCCTTGGCCGATAGCTCGCCGCGCAGAACGCTTTCTCTCCCGTGATCAAATGGAGAGTTCTCCCTACGAGCAGGATGTCCATATCGACCTCGTATTCGAACGGTTGGATATTGCTTGTGCACGAGCTGGTAGGGGCAAAAACCGGAACATAATCGCGCTTCGGGGTCATCCAATCCGGCAGCAGGTTGATTAGCCAATTCGTCCAAGGGTTGATCTCGGCGCCAACACCGATGAAGCTGAAGTGGCGCATATTGACCTTCTCTTTGAAGTCTAATTCGCGAGGCGCTCGCCACTCTTCAAATGCTTTGACTTGATTAGTTAGATGAAAGTGTGTGGCAGTCAGTTCTGCCGGTATGTTTTCAGGCAGATCGTGAAAAAGAATTGTCGCGTGATCTCCCGCCCACAGACATGCGCGCAAACCCGAAAACGGTATTAGGGCTAAGGCCCCGAGGCCTGACGCGAGAAATGTGCGGCGAGAAGTGGTGCTCATCCGCCGAATTTAGGCCTTCATAAATTAATTTATAGACACGGCCTTGCTGTAATAGCCAGCCTATCAAGATGTCCGCAATCGGGTCGTTAGCGGAATGTCGGCTTTTGGGTAAAAATCCTTTCTTTCGGACGTTCTCGCCTTAGCTTCTGCATTTCGTCCTATAAGGTCAGAACTTCCAAATTCTGACCCACCTGTCGTTAGGCAGACCTGGCCGGGTCAGTACCTAGCGGTACCGGTTTTGGCCTAGGACCAGAAGGAAGCAGGTAGGTTTTGAACTAAGAGGAAAAGTAAGTGAGCCGCATTGCCTATTTCCGTGTGTCCACCCGGGATCAATCAATTGAAGCACAGCGCGCTGTATTGGGGGGAAGCTTTGATCGAGAATTTTCCGATGAGCGGGTAAGCGGCGCCACGTTGGCGGCCGACCGGCCCGGTTTCTCGGCAATGCTCGAGTATGTACGAGAAGGCGACACTTTGTGCGTTGCGGCGGTTGATCGGCTGGGACGTGATGCGCTGGACGTACAGAAGAACGTTCATGCCCTCATCGGCAAGGGGGTTGTTGTAGACGTTCGCGGAATAGGCCCCATCGCCAAAGGCGTTGGAGAACTCGTCGTCGCTGTGCTTGCTCAGATAGCACAGATGGAGCGTGACCGAATTCTCGAGCGCTGTGATGCAGGACGCGCGGCAGCGAAAGCGTCGCTTGCCGAACGAGGTACGACACACCGTGGCAAGAAGAGCTTAGGTCGACAGCCGATCGTCAACCCTAAGGATGTCGCGCAATGGCGGATCGCTAACCGTGCCAGCATTTCCGACACGGCACGTCATTTCGACATAAGTGCTTCCACTGTGAAAAGGGCCAGCCGTCTCCACAAGTGAGTTAATGCGGCAAAGGAGACGCTAGTATCACCTCCCTTTCCCACCTTGGGACGCATGCCACGCCTGTTCGATGATTGTCGCTTCTTCCGGCGCAGCAATAGCCTTCTCGGGCCGGTTCGCGCGGCTTCGGACCACTACTGCCGCTGGCACAGCCTGGTCGCGATCCTTAGGTGCATTCCGCTGGACCATGGAAGTGTCCCTCTTAGCGCAGAGCTCGACGTGCTCGGTGATATACTCACGCACTTCCGGATCATTCTGAAGAAGGAGGTGTGCATTTGGACCAACGTTGAGCCGCCGATCCTGGACGTCGTAGATAACTTGCTTTCCCTCCAGCTCGACAAGCGGGGAGTCTGTTCCAAGCAGCAAATGCCGCAATGCCACCCTCTCAGGATCGAGCTTCTCCGAGATACATTCGGCTATCGTGACGGAAAATACATCAGCGAACTGTCGGCGGTCGGCTGGCAGTTGCTCGATCTCAATGTGGAGATTTCCGTTCTCGAACATAACCGGAAATGGCTGTCCGGCGTATTCCTCTTCAAACCACGACCTGAACTCCATGATGGCTTCGTCTTGGTCCGACTGGTGACGTCGCGCAGCTTCATCCTGCAATTGCCGGTAGTGACTTACCGAGTTGGTCAGGGGCACTTCTAATGAGCGGTCTACGACCGGTTGTTTCCCAGCGGCTTGCAGACCGGCCGTCTTCGATGAATGGTCCGACGATGAAACAGTTTGTTTTGGTTCACTCCTGGTCGGCTTAACAGCCTCGACAGACCTAGTTTCGGCGCGCTGGCCACGCTGCAGCTTTCGACGATGGTTCGTCTCGCGAATTTCGAGCAGCGCCTGCAAGCGGGCCTGTGATCGTTTTTTGAAGAAGGGGTGCGTTAACCGCTCCAGATCCTCCTTGGAGATTCCGACCACGTGATAGTTGGGGACCTTCTCGGATGGCGGCCTAATCTCCAGTTCTTCGTACTGGATGCGCATAAACGCACGGTCCCATTTATCTTCGAAATCCTGCGGAGCTTCGAAATACGCAGCTATCTGGCGATCATACCTTTTGCCGAAATCGTAGGAATGCTCTTCGCGAGCATACATATCCATTTCGAGACGCTGACGCTTATCCTGAAGCAGCAGCTCCTCTGCAACCTCGATTGAACTGCGCATCGACTGTATGATGCCTTCGAGTTGCCTCTTTTCCTCGAACAGCTCCTGCGCGAGATCCCGGGCTAGTTGCACGTCCTTCGCGGTCGCATCCCAGATCCGCTCAGCATGAGCTTCTGCAAGTTGAAGCCTAGCGCGGATGTTCGCTTCTTGTGCGCGTTCGGACTTGGAAGCGCTTCCGTTCTCGATTGCCTCGACAAGACGGTTGCAGACCTCGGCAGTCTTATCTGCCCTGGAGTATGCCATTTCCTGAGTCAGGTGCAGCCGAGCAAGCTCGAGCTCCTCATCTCCAAGAAGTTGCACCCGCCGATCAAAATCTTTGATCAAGCTGTCGAGCTCTCCCACGACGGGGTTGGCCAGTCCCTGCTCCAGCAAACGAGAGAGCATCTCTCTGGCATGCGCGCGGACGTCCGATTGCATTCGCTTTTGAATGAGATGGTTTTCTTCAGCCCGATCGAATGAGCCTTGCCAGCTTCTCTCTGCATTCTCGATGCCTTGTGACGTAGGGACACCAGCAGCTTCCAGCGATGCAGCTCTCGTGCCGAGGTGTTTTCCAGGCATTTGCTTGATGCCCATTTCAGCGAATGATCGATGGTCGAAGAGGCGATTGATGCCGAGCGCCTTCAACTCGACGTTGCAGAGGTCTGCAAACTTCTTTCGCATCTCGACGAGCAAGTCAGAGCCATGCTTTCGCCGGTCGCGCCCATCGGTAGAGCGAGTGAAGGCAGCTACCTTCTTTTGGCGTTTGGTCGCCCGGGTGCGTTTGTGCTGCCCCTCTACAGGTTCGCGATATTCGAAGTCCCAGCAATCATGTGCCGGGAGGTATCTGCACGGCCGGTCATAGAGCGCCGCATGAAAATGGTGATTGCGCGCATCGTTATGGTGATCGGGTTCGTGAATGACGCCCGTATACATGACACCGCGAGACCCAAGCCACTCGAGAAACTGTCCCGCAATCCTGATACGGGCGGCATCATCCAGACCCACGGGAAGTTCAGACACGATACGTCGCTGAACCCGGCCACCACGGCCGCGTTTAATCGTAATGGGCGGATCGTTCTCAATCCAGTCGTCAGATTCCCGGAGCGACTTACGAAGCTTTGCAAACTCGGAGTATTCTAACTCGCATTTGACGCGGCTGGCCGGCTTCTTCGTATTGAGACATTCATTTTCGTAAACGCGGGAGAGAGATGAAAGCTGCGAGCCCGAGGTTGCGGCGTCAAGCAGTTCGGTCAATCGGTGAGCGGGCAGTCGTTCCACATGCAAGGTCACGACATCCGGCGACGGTGTTCGCTCGGAGCGGGTAACCGCATTCCAGAACTCCACGCGTTTTTCGAGGTCCGGATGGATATTTGTGAATACGGCCTCAGACCGTTTCTCCATCCCTCCCGCCTCGATATACTGGTCGTAGTCTCCGGGGGTGATGGCAGCGACGGCGCTTTCGCGACTGATGTATCGCTCATGGTTGCCGGCATCGGTGGTAAAGCTTTCCTTGTCGCCAGACGTAACAAGGGTTCCGGTCGAGAGCGCAGTCGAATTTGAGTACCGAGCCTTCTTGACGACGAACGTATGCTTGAAGTGGAACGCCACTCGGCCTTCTGCAGATACGGGCCGCTCAGAAGGCGGAACGGGGATGAGGAAGTTGGGACTTCGGGAAAAGCGATTGCCCGCTTCATCAGGTTCGCGCTCCCTGCGACCGAATTTGATCGTTCCCTTGATGGCCTCATCCTCTTCGATCTCGATAAGGCGGCGCAGTTTCGCAGTGATGACCTTGAAGCGTCCCGTCTGCATAACATTCTCCTTGTATGGCAATAGTCTAGCCATGGAGAATCAGTGCTCGGAACCCCTGTTTCACATTTATTTTCGATCGAAGATTGGACCCTGGCTCATGCCAGAAATGAGAGTAGCCGCACCGCCGGCCTCGGTCCCTTTATGTCCGCCAGCAAAGTTGAGCCTCAACTTTGCGTAAGTGCGCCTATTTCATGCACCTACGTCACGCGGCCACCGGAACAAGCTAGGATAAGCGCCCGCCGCAGATTGCAGCGCCCAACATTTTCCCAACTGCGGGAGGCTCAGCGATGACGGAGTTTGGTTCAACGATGACAGCTCGGGGGCCGGGAAGAGATCGTGGGGTCATAGCTCACGAAATGAGGAAAGCTGCTATTCTAGTCATCAGCTTGCTTAAACAGCTTTGGCCAAATGGCCGCCGTCAATAGTCTGAAGGCAGGCCGGCGGCGTTCCAAGAATCAAACTCTTCGATGACGATCGCAAAGTCGCGCTTTTCCTTCGGGCCGCCTTTGTGGACGATCCCGACGACCTCATCATTGGAGTTGATCACCGGACCGCCAGACATGCCCTGAATGAACTTGAAGTTCACTTCGAGTAGATTGATCAAACTCTTCACTGTCGTGGAGCTGACGGTTCCTTCGCGGAAATTGACCTTGTCAGCTGGACTGAAGTCGGGATAGCCGATCGCGACAATGGGATCGCCAGTCACAGCGGCGGCCGCACTCTTGCTCAGCTCGTAAAAATCGGTTGCGGGAATTGAATGCGTCAGGATCGCAAGGTCGCGATGCTTTGAATAGTGCGCTACCGAGACCTTGAACTTATTCGAGGGCCGCGATGGGTGATGAACGATCGCGTCCTTGACCCCAGCAACGCAATGCGCCGCTGTAACTAATCCGACACCTGCGAGAAAGAACACGCTGCCCTGCGCGTATTTTTCTATATCGTTGAGGTGATGCTCAATCACCCAGACAGACCTGTCCAGTCGTTCGTGACGGGTCGGTTGGACTTTGATGGCCCGTTTGGGGAAGGCGGTGTTGAACCGGAGAGCGAGTGCGCGATAGACCGGATCAGCAAGACCTTTCACATTGCCAAGCCACGCAATCTTTCCTTTAAGATGGGAACTGATGTCAGCCTTGCCACCAAAGTCGGCGGCATAGCGAGCTTGAGCCGCAACTGCGTCTTTCTCCACTTCGTAAAGTGCCGCGCGAATATTGCGGACGAAGCGCCGGTCAACGTTCAGTCCCTCGTTGACTTTTAACCCCGTCACTACGCGCCGTGAGTGCCGGTCTGCGTAGTGAATTTTCTCGGGGTTGAGCGCGAAACCGTTGCTGGTAAAGGCCGCCTGCAGCGCAGCTGACAAGAGCTCGGGGTCGACGCGGCCCGTTGTCGGCAAAGTACCGTCGAATAGCGCGGTGAGCGGTCGCAAGCTCGAGAGGCTGATATCATCCGCATAGCGCGTGTAGATACACTTTGAGTCCTTCGCGAGTTTGAGCAACGCCCGGTCGAGCCGAAAGCATACCATGTTTGAGAGGACTGGGCTGGCGGGACCGCCTTGCGGCAGATGGCCGCTGTAGCAGCAGATGCGTGCGACCGTTTCCGCCGCATCCCGCGGGACACCAATTGCATGGAGAACCCCGAAAACCCTTCGCTCACTTATCGAACCGAAAAAGTCTCTTATGTCTAGATTGAGGATAAAGCGCTGCTTCAGATGCGAAGTAGCGTTAGACTTCACCGACTTGCCTTGAACGTAGCCGTGGACCGGATTGCGAACCCGGTAAAGCTGGTCGAGCAGATTAGCGATTCGGCGCTGAAGGAATTTGAGGCGCCGATCGGGAGCGTTGATAAGCCTCGGTTTGCCGCTTTTCTTGGCAACATCGAAGCAATGGTACATTTTCTCCCTGTGATACCAAATCTTCTTCATCTCTGCTGGTGAGACGCCGAGATAGGAAAGAAGCGCTGTCTTGCTCGAAAGCTCTGGAGGTATGGGTAGATGGATTGAAGTAGGGATGCCGAAGCCTAGCCAGCCATTAGTCACGAGGTCTCCCTTCCAATCACGCCACGGTTAATCATCAATCGTCATGGCGCGCACGACATGTCTAGACATTTGCTCTTACGCCGCAGTTGCTACAGCGCGTATGCGAGGGGAGACCTCGTTCGGACCGAATACCAAGGAACCCATCCCCTTGATAGTGTGCTGATTACATTTCCTAACATTTTGAACCCACTGTCCCAAACATTCCCCGCAGGGCTTGTCGGCGCAATTGCAGGCTGACGAAACTAGCCCGCAATCGCACAAGGAGTGGCTCGCAAGCTACTCAGCGCCGTCGATAATCGAATGGCTGCCTTGATTGGAGCGCGCGCGCGTATAGTTTTGAGCCATGTCGCCCAGCAGTGCCTCGCTCCAGATTTTCCACGGTGATCGCGTCACCAATCCGGCCGAGATTGCCTTCGCGCGCAACTTGAAACGAGATCTGGAAGCGGAGGGTGTCGAAGCCGTTCTTCTGGCCAATGTCACGCTCGGCCCCAGGCGTCGCCAGATCGACCTGATCGTCGCGACCGCAACCACCGCAGTCGTGGTCGAGATCAAGGCCTATGTACATCCCGTCCATGGCGGCGTGAATGGGCCCTGGTCGGTCGAGCAGAACAATGGCGGCAGGCGCGAGCTTGGTGGCACCAATCCCTACCAGCAGGCGCTGGAAAACCGCTTTACGGTAACGGACAGCCTGCGCCGACAGGACGGGCGGGACGCGAAGGATGCCGTGGCGGGTATGCTGTGCCTCTATCCTAGGGCTCCGGCCGGATCGAACATACCCGCAGGCGACTTCAAACTGGCGATCGGAGGCTATGCCGAGCTCGTCGCATTGCTCAAGGTTCCTCGCGCGAACGCGCTCTCCCTTGACCAGTGGAGAGCCTTTGCACTGGCGCAGGGACTCGTTGACCAAAGCATGCAGCCGCCCAGCTCGGCTGACCTGCTCGTCGCCCAATATCTGACAGCCCATGCTGATTTTGGGCGGGCCACGCTCGGCCCCTACGTCGAACCTCAGTTCGTTGGGGAGGACAGCACGGCGGAGCTGGCTCGTCGCATCGCCGAAGGAGAGCAGCTGCAAATCGTCGGTCCATCGGGAAGCGGAAAGACCGAGCTCTTGAAGCGTCTCGCCGCTGCATGCGCGGCGCGCGGCAACATCCCCCTTCTAGTCCGCGGCCGTGACTTCGCTCGCGACATCGGACCGCTCCTGCGCGCTGATGCGGCGCGTTATTCGCGCGAGAAGATCCCCTCGTTGTTTCGCGCTTCCGCCGAGGCCGGTGCCGAATTGGTGCTCCATGTCGATGCGATCAACGAATGCCCCGCCGATAAACGAGCCGAACTGGTCGCTGCCTTGCAGGCCGCGCGCATAAACTACGGCATGCGCATCGTGATCACGGGGCAAGAGGAAATCGGCCTACCGAACAGCCTCGCAGGCTCCACGATCAAACTCAATCAGCCGGGGTCGGCACAAGCCCAGCGCATCGTGGAGGCGCATCTGGGCCGCGCGCTTGCACTGCCGGAAATCGCCGCGCTCGAGGTCGTTGCGACCGCGCACGATGCGGTGATCCTGGCGGCAGTGCTGGATCGAGCCAGCGTCATCAATGGCCGTTATTCGCTTTATTACGCCTTCACCCGGGCCAGGCTCAATTCCGCGCCGACTGAGCAAGACCATCGACGGCTCACAGAACTAGCGACGGCGATGCGGATCGGGTACGTCGCCGCGATGCCCAAGTCGGCGGCGGAGCGAATCGTCGGAAGCGACGGATCGACAGTCGACGCGGCTCGCGCGGCAGGTCTGCTGTGGAGTGATGGAGGCCGCATCGGATTTCGCCACGATTTGATCGCCGACTTCTACGCCGCCGATGCGATCCTGCACCGCGGGGGAACACCCGAAGACCTTCGTGCTCTGGCCTCCCAGCCGATCCATGCGGAGCTGCGCGAGTTCATCCTGGGCGGGTGCGCCACGACGCAGGAAATCGAAACGCTGCTCACCAATGCACCGGACTCCCGGCTGCTCGAAAGCGCTCTGTCGGGCCGCGCCGGCGCAAAGGCGCAGGCCTTCGTCCTCAGTCGGATGCGCGATCTGATCGCGCAACTCAAACGGCGCTATAGCGACATTGATTTGGCGCTGCCCGACGGGGTGAAGAGCGCACGCGAGCTGTCGTCGCTAGTGCCCGGCTTCACGGACACTGTCGAGGACGATCCGATCGACGAACTTTACCTCAATCTCATTCCAGCCGCGCTCGGTGATGGACTGCTCGCAGACTTGCTCGATCTTTTTGCCTCAGTCGATCGAAGACTGCTTGCCGAGGCCGAGAGGCTCAAGGAGCAGCGTCCCGACATACGTCTCGCCTGGCGTGCCGCGGCGTTTGGTACCGTCTACGGTATGCACCATTTTAGCGGCGCGCGGCATCTCCAGACTCTTCTCCACGCGATCCAGAATTCTTGGGCAACCCGCGTTGAGGATGCCACCAAGCTCGATGTCGCATCCCACCTCGACGCATTCGAATATTTGAGCGTGGGACAGCTCTTCCTTCTGGTCTCGGCACTCCGCTGTGCCCGCTTCGAACGCATGCCCGCCCGCTTTCCCGAGCTTCTCCCGCGCGTTTGGCGCACACAGGTCTATCACCTGCGCCTTCTCATCTGCGACATCATCCGCTTCCGCGGCGGCGAGCTCGGCGAGGAAGATCGCGTAGCGGTCCGCGAGGAACTCAACAGCTATCTGACCGACGACAATCTGTTCCTGAATAGCTCGGTATTCGACGCACTTGCCGGGGTCGGCGGGATCGAGCACGGTTTTACGATCGAGGCGGCGGTCAAGGAATACGAGGCGATGCTCGCCATTCCCGATTCACCGGAGGCCTGCTCGATAGCGGTGAGCGCTGTGACCCGCACCTACGATCATCCTTTCTGCGAAATCTACTGGGAAGCCTTTTACGAGGTCTTGGAGGTGGAGAAGCGGCAAGCCTTACTGCTTCGCGGATTGCGCGACCGCCCGGGCGATCTGTGGTTCACCAGCGACATCCTGCGGGCGCTGCGCCGCGATCCCACACCGGAGGCGGCATCCGAGCTCCAGCAACTCGCGCGCGGGCCGCGCCTCGATAGCCATTCGCACCAATATGCGGTCATCGCCTATGCTGAGGCGATCAGCTTGCTCGCCAAACTGGATCTCTCGGTCGAGGCTACAGAAGGCGTACCGGACGATCCGGCCATACGCGCCTGGCACGAGGCAGCCCCCCTCATTCACGCTCTTAGCGGGGGCAATGCGAAACCGTCGACCGATGCGTTCGTCGCATGCGGCGTCGCCGAGGCCTTCGACGTCATCCAGCGCCTCAAGCGCGAAGTGCGCATTCTGGACTATGACAACCATCTCGACGTTGCCTTCGAGAGCCTGTGGCCGGACATGGTAAGAGGACTTGTCCGTGCGGTGCTGGCAGGCGACTATGTCGGCAAATCCGTTTTCCCAGCGTTCCGGTCAGACCGATCGCTAGAAGACGAGCATATAGATGCCGCGCTTCAGCTATTGGCTAAAGTGGGCCGACCGACCGACTTGGCGCTGGCCCAGGCATGGCTCGATCATCCATGCCATGGCGAACGGGCTCTGGAAACGGCGCGCGCGCTTGAGCGGAGCGAAACCGGCCAGCCGACCGCGCGATGACGCTGGTCCTCGAGAGCTGGCATACCGGGTTGCCGCTCGTTACTTGAAATTGAACTGTTTGGGAGTGGTTGTCATGTCGGAGCACCATCGCGACGCACTTGTCGAGCAGATCGTCCAGTCGCAGCCCTCGCTGGGTGCACTGGTGCGCGATCTGTCCTCGGACTTGACGGCAGGATCGTGGGATCTCGTTTCATACAGCTTTCAACGTGGATTCGAGGCGTTGTGGGATGTCGCGCGCAAGGACCACTCGGGTTTGCTCGACAGGCCGTTGCTAGCGCTCTGGCGGCAGAGCGTCGAACTGGCTATCAAAGCGGCCATCGTCGAACTCGCCGGCGCGATTGCGGGCAGTCCAGGTCACGATCTCGGCAAGCTGTACAAGCAACTGCTCGATCTTCGATCGCAGGAAGGCTGTTGCGACGACGATGACCTGACCGGTGAAGTGGTGGCCATGATAGCCCATATCCAATCCTTCGATCCCTCGGCCGATCGCTTTCGCTATCCTGCCGATCGCGGCGGCGCGCGTTATGTCGGGCTTTCGGTCGATCTAGATGCGCTGTTTCAGGCGCACTGGATCATCACGACTTGGTGCGAAGGCGCTGTTCTGGAATTGCGCGGGGACATGTGATGGTCGGGCTCGCGCCCGATACTGGTCTGCAACACCACTAAGCATTCAGTGCGCTATCCTGTCTCTCCCACTGCTGGACGTCTGCTTTCGAGCATCTCAGACGTGCGACCAAATGGCTGAGATGAGGGCGCGAAGCTGCCGCCTCTGCCCCAGCTCCGCCATAAGCAACAATTGCTCAGGGTTCATGAGCGGTTTTCGTGCCATCGGCTGACAAAGAAGAACCCCGCCGGCGTGTCCCTAAATTCGTCGAGCTTCTCCAACTTTTCACGCAAAGGCGCAGATAGAAAGATCCGCGAAAACGGAAACTCTCCCAAGCCAGCCTTTATCTTGGCGCCATTGGCAAGTGTATGCCCAATGTGAACAGCTAGCAGCCTCCGGAACTCATCTTCATCTCTAGCGAGGGCGGCTGCAAACCACACGGTGTGCCCCTGACCTGTGGCTAAATCACTGACGGTCCCAAGGAAGATACGCCGCGAAGCATCGGCGGGAGGCTTACTCGTCTCCCACGGATAGGGAGCCACTTCGAACGGGTTCTCTCCCTCGCCATATGGCTGGACCTTCCCGCCCGCCAATAGCTGGCGGGCGAGGTTCACGGTTGCCTGTACCTTATCGACTTCACCGCGCCCCTTTCGAGCCCAGTGCTCTGCTAGGGCATGGATAGGCTCATGGTTCTCTTCTCCACTCATGTCGTGACGTCCCAGGTATCCTTATGCTTCTGCCAAGCAGCGACCGCTGCGTTATAGCCGCGATCGCTGCACAGGGTCGTGCACGCACCACCAAAGCCATTGATGTTGATCGTCCTCGAGAGAACCACGCAGTGGATGTGATTGCCTTGGCCCTTCAGGCCGGCCGTCCCCGGGATATGAGCGATCAGAACGACCACGTACCGGTGGGCGAACTGGGAACGAGCGAAGCTGCGAACCCGCTCATAGCCAATATGCCAGGCCTCATCATCGTTGAGCAAGAACTTGGCTTGGACCAGCGCATGCTTTTCGAAGGGAGGCAAAGTCTCATCGAACCGCTTAGTCAGAAACTCGAGGTTCGTATAATCAGCTGGCGCACTGGGCGGCAGCAGGACCTCGATACGCGCGGCACGACCGAACTCCGGATCGTCTCCGGGTGAGCACTTCTTCGCGATCCAATCGGTCACGGTCGGCCGTTCGAATTCGGTCTCGTACCAATAGCGAAACCAGCCCAGGTCAGGGTGCTCGTCGCACGGATCGTGGGTGAAGACCTTCAACTTCACCTTGGACGGCGCTGCCGTCGCTTCATCGAGTTCGACTTTCTTGGATTTTGCCTTCGCCACGATCAGAACCTCCCTTCGAACGAGGGAGCTTCGACAGCACGAATAATGCCGGCGTAGCGCTGATAGCCGTTTTCGTAAGGAGCCCCCTGAAAGATATCGAGCCCCTTCTCGTTCAATTGGAAGAAGGGTCCTCCGGTGTGAGCGGGAATGAGCCAGAGATCGTCAGCATCGCGGCGCCAGGCGAGGTAGTTGCACTGCCAGACCTGGCTATCTTCGAGCAGGACGTCGAAGGAGACCCCTTCGAGCGGATCGAACCGCAACAGCACAAGATCCTTCTGTGCAAAATGCGCCAGTACCTCGCACTCGTGATAGAACAGTGGGCGATCGCAGCTGGTAGCGGTCACCACCACTCCGGCGTCTTCGCTCTTGAAGAAGCCTCCCCTAATACGTTCGTCGAAGCGGGCCGTCTCAACGGTGACGAGACCGCACGAGATCAGCAGCGAGGCGAAGCGGCTACCCGTGCGATGAGTAATAGGCCGCAGCAAGGGTTCGCCCTCGAGAGGGCGGTGCAAAGAAATAGCGTTCATTGGAGTTTTCCTTTGAGGGATGCCGCTCTGACCGAGCTCGCCCTCCCCCTTCTATTTTCATAAGTTACTCGGCCTACAAGCCGAGCCTTCAGTTCATTCAGGGGTCAGCTGGCCCGGCGCTCGGGCCCTTCAGCCAGGAGCAGGGCCATCGCTTCGGCGAGACCGCGCTGCCGGTCGGCCTCGTCAGCCCACGGCTGATCGACCTTTCGCAGTCCTCGATCGAACTTTAAGGAGGCCTCTCTTGAGTCGGCGGCGTCCTCGCCGGGTATGAGATAGAGGCCGTGATCTTGATCGACCCATGCGCGCATTGCCGCAAAGCGCTCGGCACCGCCGTTCTCTGCAAACAGCACCGAGAAGTCGCCGATGCGCTCGCTGTCAGGGTAACGCAGGCATCTCACGCCAAGGGCACTTGTCCCCAGCGTCGCTATGCCTCTTGCCATCTCGGTGGAGGCCAGCCTCACACCGGGCATAAGGATCAGCGATCGTGAGATTTCGGATGGGCTGCCGACACTATCGGGGATCAGGACCTGATCACCGGCGACTTCGTAGGCGGTCAGTTCGGCGAGGTTCTGGCAGATGAGCAGAGCGCCTTCATAGGACGCTGCGCCCTTCACTTGTTTCTTTGTCATGAGAGTCTCTAAGCGGCGCGCAGCTGGCTGCAGTCTGCGCACCTGTGGTGGAATTTTCACCTTTCGGCTTCAGCCACAAAACTTCTCAAATGACATTGAGACCACTGCGAGGATCCTTAGTGCGAATAAGGTCCTCGTTTCGTACTGGTGCCGCTCTTCGCTCTAACGCTGCCCTGAAGGTAACTCTTTCCTTGTAGCTCACATAGCGCATTGATTCGATGTCCGGTGATTACCTCCTACGCATCAGGCAATATCGCCATCGAGAATGTCTTGTAGAATTTTCAGTGACATCAATTTCTTGCGGCGAACCAATTTGAGAGGCATTAGGCGAGTATGGGGGGGCCAGAAGAAGAAGCGCGCAAGACAATAGATGGATTGCTGGCGGAGGCAGGTTGGGTCGTGCAGGACCGGGACCAGTTCGACCGCAACGCTTCGCTCGGCGTGGCAGTGCGGGAATTTCAGCTCCCCGCTGGCCCCTGCGACTACCTGCTTTTCATCGACGGCAAAGCGGCTGGTGTCATCGAAGCCAAGAAGACCGGCGTCACCTTGAGCGGTGTTGCCGAGCAGTCTGACAAATACATGGCTAGGCTGCCGGACCATCTCGCTCGCTGGGACGACATCCTCGTTTACGACTACGAGAGCACCGGCGACGAAACCTTCTTCAGGAACATGCGAGATCCAAAGCCACGGTCGCGGCGTCTTTTCGCGTTCCACCAACCGGCCACCCTGCGCGAATGGCTGCTCCAGCCTGACACTCTACGAGGCCGGCTGCGCAACATGCCCCCGCTCATCAAGACGGGGCTACGTGACTGCCAGATCGAAGCGATCGAAGGGCTGGAGAAGTCGCTCGGCGAAGACAAGCCGCGTGCGCTGATCCAGCTCGCTACCGGCGCTGGTAAGACCTTCACAGCCTGCTCCTTCTCCTACCGACTTATCAAGGAAGCAGGGGCCAAGCGCATCCTGTTCCTGGTCGATCGTAACAACCTCGGCGATCAGACGCTGAAGGAGTTCCAGAACTTCCACCCGCCTGGTGCAGCGAACCGCTTTACCGATACCTACATTGTGCAGCACCTGCACTCGCACCGGCTCGACCCCGATGCCAAGGTCGTCATCACCACGATCCAGCGGCTCTATTCGATGCTGCGCGGAAGAGAGCTGGATGCGGAGGACGAGGAGGAATCCGCATTCGAGAAATGGGAAAGGGCCGACGCCGAGCAGCCGCCGGTCGAATACAATCCCGACATCCCGATCGAGACTTTCGACTTCATCGTCACCGACGAATGCCACCGCTCGATCTACGGTCTGTGGCGGCAGGTGCTGGAATATTTCGATGCCACCATCATCGGCCTCACCGCCACGCCGTCCAAGCACACGCTGGGCTTCTTCAATCAGAACCTCGTGGCCGAATACCCCTATGAGCGCTCGGTCGCGGATGGGGTGAACGTCGGCTATGAGGTCTACCGCATACGCACCAAGGTGACCGAGGAAGGGGCGACGCTGGAGGGGCAACCAGGCTTCCCCGTCCCGGTGCGTGACAAACGCACGCGGAAGGTGCGCTACGAGGAACTCGACGGCGATCTCGAATACGAGGGCAAGGACCTCGACCGCTCGGTGGTGAACCCGAACCAGATCCGCACGGTGCTCCAGACCTATAAGGATCGCGTTTATACCGAGCTGTTCACCGACCGTAGCGGCGAATGGCTGCCCAAGACGCTGATCTTTGCCAAGGATGACGCGCATGCCGAGGAGATCGTCCTGGCGGCGCGCGAGGTGTTTGGCGAGGGGAACGACTTCGCCAAGAAGATCACCTACCGCAACACCGGCGAAAGCCCGAAGGCGATGATCAAGGCGTTCCGCGTCGATCCCTTCCCGCGCATCGCTGTAACCGTAGACATGATCGCCACCGGAACCGACATCAAGCCGGTCGAAGTGCTGATCTTTATGCGGGACGTTAAGTCGGAAGGCTATTACGAGCAGATGAAGGGCCGCGGGGTGCGCACCATCCCCGATGCCGACCTGAAGGCTGTCACGCCTGACGCAAAGACCAAGACTCGTTTCGTCCTGATCGATGCGGTCGGCGTGTCCGAGACCAAGAAAAACGCCAGCCAGCCGCTGGAGCGCAAACGCACCGTCAGCTTCGAGGCGCTGATGGAGCAGATTGCCATGGGGCGGCGTGACGAGGATGCCATGTCCTCGCTCGCTGCACGGCTGGCCGCTTTCGATCGCAAGCTGGGTGAAGAAGACCGCCAACGCATTGCCGAGGCTACTGGAGGAAGCACGCCTCGGGACCTCGCTAACGCGATGCTCGATGCAATCGATCCTGACAAGCAGGCAGAAGAAATAGCCGCCATTCATGGACCCATGGCGTCCAAGGAACAGGAAGACGCGGTGATCGAACAGCTCGCCAACACGGCGTGCGAGCCATTCGACAAACCCGCGGTGCGAAACCTGCTGAAAGACATCAAGGCGAAGACCGACATAGTGATCGACGAGATCACCACCGACGAGGTGATCAGCGCTGATTTCGACCTCAAGCGGTCTGAAGAGACCATCACCAGCTTCAAGCAGTTCATCGAAGACAATCGTGACGAGCTGACTGCGCTGCAAATTCTCTACAACCAGCCGCTCGGCAAACAGAAGCTGACCTATGCCGCGGTCCGCGAGCTGGTGACGGCGATGAGCGACAAGCCGCCCTACCTCACCACTGCGAATGTCTGGCAGGCATATAAGCGGCTGGATGCAGCGAGTGTGCGCGGCGCGCCGGTGGACGAACAGCTGACCGAGGTGGTCAGCCTGGTGCGCTTTGCACTAGGGCAAGTGGACGCCCTGGAGCCGTTCTCCAACGTGGTCGAACAGCGCTTCAACCTGTGGCTTGGCCGCGAGAAGAAGGCGGGGCGCGATTACACATCAGAACAAGAGGAATGGCTGCGCACGATCGCCAGTTTCATCGCTGCCAATGCCGAGATCGCGCCGACCGACTTCATGGAAGCGCCCAGCCTGTCCGACAAGGGCGGCATCCTGAAAGCACGCCAGCTGTTCAACCCGCGTTTTGCCGAAACGCTTGATGAGCTTCAGACGGCGCTGGTGGCGTGATGGAGAGTGATGAGCTTCCGGCTGGTTGGGCGCGCTGCCAACTCGATGACATCACGATGTCGATTGATAAGATCGACCAAAAACAAGAACCCGAACGAGAGATTGCTTACATCGACATATCCGGCATCGACAACGAGTCAAACCGGATCGTAGAGACAAAACGCTACACGCTTGGAGAAGCTCCTTCTCGCGCACGGCAGATCGTCAAGGCAGGCGATACAGTTTTCTCCACTGTCCGACCATATCTGCGCAATATCGCGCTGGTTCCAGATAAGCTCGACAACGAGATTGCTTCCACCGGCTTCTCGGTCATACGCGGCGCAAACGGCGTAGAGCCCCTTTTTTTGTTCTTTCTGGCGACGTCCCAGTCGTTCGTAGATGCACTCACTCGCGTTCAATACGGGGCCAGCTATCCGGCGGTGAAAGACACGCAGGTGAAGTCTCAACCTCTTCTCCTACCGCCATCTTCAGAACAGCAGCGCATCGTCGAGAAGATCGAGACGCTGTTCGCCGAACTCGACAAGGGCGAGGAGGTGCTGCGCGAGGTGCAGAAGCTTCTCGCGCGCTACCGCCAGTCGGTCCTGAAAGCCGCCGTCACCGGAACCCTCACCGCAAAGGGACCGACCGAATGGGTGCCGGTGGTGTTGGGCGATCTGCTCGCCGACATTCGTTATGGGACGGCAAAGAAATGTCGGCCGGGCGTCGCAGGAACGCCTGTCCTTCGTATTCCGAACGTAGTCGGTGGCGGCATCGACCTGGCAGACCTTAAATTCACCGAGCTGACGGAGAAGGAACTCGAAAAGCTCTCTCTTCGCGAGGGGGATGTGCTGATCGTCCGCTCGAACGGCAGTGCAAATCTGGTCGGTCGGGGAGCAATTGTCACAGCCGATGCCGTGGGCATGGCTTACGCCGGATACCTCATTCGGCTGCGGGTGGACTGCAAGCGGATCCTCCCTGCCTTTCTCCATATCGTTCTGAACTCACCCGCAGTCCGAGCGCGCATCGAGCGGCAGGCAAAGTCCACAAGCGGCGTGCACAACCTCAATAGTGCCGAAACCAAGGCCATCGCCTTCGATCTGCCGGACGTCGATACACAGGCAGAGATCATCGAAGCTGTCGAGGAAGCCATCAGCAGGATCGAGCAAGGCGAAGCGTGGTGCGAGACCGAACTCAAACGCTCCGCAGCCCTACGGCAGTCCATCCTGAAGGACGCCTTCTCCGGCAAACTCGTCCCGCAAGACCCGTCCGACGAACCCGCAGACAAACTGCTCGAACGCATCCACGCTGCGCGCGAGGACAAGCCCAACGCGAAGCGCAAGAAGGCGAGCGCATGAACCCGCGGCTTCCTTCAATTGGTCGAGGTGCCATCGCGGTCACTTGCGACTTGCTGGAAGGCGTTGAGACCAATGCCGAGATTGAAGGGCTGTTGCTGGAATATGGCCTTTCAGATCATATCGAAAGCGGCGGGTCGATCGCGAAAACCGTGCTGAACTTAAAAAGGTTCGCAGTCGCCCATCCCGATCACATTGTTCAGACTGATTTTGGATCAAAGCCCCTACCTGTCGCCTTGATCGATGCCGCAATCAATGTCGCTGGACAGCGGGGGGATTTGCCGCTCTGGCAGAAGCTCGAACGCTATCTGAATCTCGACGGCTTTGCCCTTCAGAAGCGGGTGACCGCTGGCATGTTCAAGGATGATGTCGTGATCACAGGCATCACTATTGCGATGCCAGGCTTTGTCGCGCTGCCGGAAGCTGTGAGCGAAGTTGATCAGCTGTTGGATCGTTACGGGCTGTATGTCTCCCAGACACACCTGTCGAGCGCGAAGGAGAACATCACCCAGGAGGACTGGGAAGCCGCAAACAGCCAATGCCGCACCTTTCTTGAAGCACTGACGGATGGCATTGCCGATCTGCTCTTTCCCGACGAGGCTGCGTCTTTGCCCGCTGGGTTATCAAAACGGCAACTACTGGCGAAGCACGGTTTCCTCTCTCGCGAGAAACACGAGTTCGGCGACGGCAATGGGCAGACGTTTCTTCCTGGCCTTGCAAAGCTGTTGCATCCCGATGGTGCGCATCCGGGCATATCGACGCAACATGATGCAATGTTCCGGCTACAACTGGTCGTAGTGACGGCTCGCTGGCTTCTCAAACGTTTAGAGGCCGGAAGGCCGACGGTGAACTAGATGAGCGACCTGAAACTCTTCCAAACCCAAGCAGGAACCATGAGCGAGCTGGAAAGCTCGTCGGCGCCGCTCGAAAAGGCACTCCAGACGCAATTCGAGACGAATCTCGATACTCTGCTTGGCGTGCGCTTCCTCGCCAGTGAATACGCCACGACCCATGGCGGGCGCATGGACACACTAGGGATCGACGAGAACGGTTACCCGGTCATCATCGAATATAAGCGCGACCGGTCCGAGAACGTCATCAATCAAGGGCTTTTCTATCTCGACTGGCTGATGGACCACCGCGGCGATTTCGAGCTGCTGGTACTCAACCGCTACGGCAAGGAGGTCGCCGAACAAATCGAGTGGAGTGCCCCGCGCCTAATCTGCATCGCGGCGGACTTCACGAAATATGACGAACACGCCGTCAAGCAGATGGGCCGCAATATCGAACTGGTGCGCTACCGAAAGTTCGGCGATGACCTCTTGCTTCTCGAACTGCTGACGGCGGTGTCGGCTTCGGTATCGACCAAGGCAGCTTCGCCAACCAAGCAGGCAGGTGGCGGTGGTTCGAGCTACAAGACCGTCTCTGAATATATGGATGACATGTCGCCGCAGCTGGCTGAACTGTTCTTGGACGTCGAGACCTTCCTGCTTGGCCGCGGGGACGACGTGACGAAAAAAGTCACGCGCTTCTATCTCGCCTACCGCCGTATCAAGAACTTCGCTTGCGTGGAGGTGCGCCCTACCCTGAACCAGCTGAAGATGTACCTGAAGATCGATCCCGACACGGTCGATTTGGAAGAAGGCTTCTCGCGCGATGTGCGCAAGATCGGCCACTTCGGCACCGGCGATCTCGAACTCACGATCTCTTCACATGAGGATTTGGAGCGGGCAAAGCCGCTGGTCCTTCGCTCCTACGAGGAAAGCTGATGAGCAACGACCAACTCGTCTCCAAGGTCTGGAATTATGCGCATGTCCTGCGCGATCAGGGCATCTCCTACGGCGACTATGTCGAGCAGATCACGTTCCTCCTGTTCCTCAAGATGGATCATGAGCGAGACGAACTGCTGAACGAAGCGTCGTCGATCCCGCCCGAATGGCGTTGGCCCGCGCTTGCCGGGAAAGACGGCGACGCGCTTGAGCTACACTATCGCCACACACTTGAAGCTCTCGCCAAGGCCGATGGCCTGATCGGCACTATCTTTCGCAAGGCGCAGAACAAACTGTCCGACCCGGCCAAACTGAAACGGGTCGTGAGCCTTATCGACAAGGAAGGCCCTTGGATCGGCCACAGCGTCGATGTGAAGGGCGAGATCTACGAGGGGCTGCTCGAACGAAACGCTTCCGAGGTGAAGTCCGGAGCAGGGCAATACTTCACACCGCGGCCGGTGATCGAGGCGATCGTCAAATGTGTCGGTCCGAAGATCGGCGAGACGGTCTGCGACCCCGCCTGCGGCACTGGCGGCTTCCTTCTCGCGGCTTATGACCACATGAAGGGGCAGAGCCAAGACCGCGAGAAGCTGCGCGAACTGCGACACAACTCGTTCAAAGGCTACGACATCGTCGATGAGGTCGTCAGGCTCTGCGCCATGAACCTCTACCTGCACGGCGTTGGTAATGGCGGCAGCCCGGTCGAGCAGGCTGACACATTGGCCAGTGATCCCGGCGAGCGTTTCGACGTGGTGATCGCCAACCCGCCCTTCGGCAAGAAGTCGAGCTACAAGGTCGTCGGTGAGGATGGCACCGTCAGTAGCGAACGCGAAAACTACGAGCGTGAGGATTTCAAGTTCACCACCTCGAACAAGCAGCTGAATTTCCTTCAGCACATTATGACGATCATGGAAGCGAGCGGACGCGCCGGCGTGGTGCTGCCTGATAACGTACTGTTCGAGGCCAATCGCGCAGGAGAGGGAATCAGGAAACGTTTGCTGGAAGGTTTCAACTTCCATACGCTTCTTCGTCTGCCCACAGGCATCTGGTATAGTCCCGGCGTTAAGGCCAACGTCCTATTCTTCGATAAGCGCCCTGCATCGAAGGAAGCGCAGACGAAGGAGCTGTGGGTCTATGACTATCGCACGAATGTCCACAAGACGCTCAAGACCAAGCGCCTGACTGGCGCCGATCTTGAAGACTTCGTCCAATGTTATCAGGATCGTGTAGAAACCGAGCGCTTCCGGCGGTTCACCTATGACGAGCTGATCGAACGCGACAAGCTGAACCTCGACATCTTCTGGTTGAAGGACGACAGCCTGGAGGACATCGACAGCCTGCCCGAACCCGATGTGCTGGCACAAGAGATCGTCGAGAACCTTGAAGCAGCTTTGGAGCATTTTCGGGGCGTGAGCGAGGAGCTCAGCGATTGATTCGGAAGCATCACGCAATAGACCGTTGCTGACCCTCTACGATGGACTTCTGTGTTCCGACAAATTTCGTAACCCATTGATAGTGCTAAAGCTCCAAATGGAGCGATTTGTCGGAATGCGGGTTGAAAACATTGGGTTCGCCATGGACTCTTAATCAGCAGGAATTTCATTTTGACCAGTGATATTCCCCTTGAATGGATCCACTTATGTTGCCGCAGTTCAAGGCTCAAACATCTAAACTTGTTCATAGGAGGGGCATTTGAAGAGGATTGTCGGTGAATTTCAGGATGACATCACCATTGATGAGGCGTGTGAATTTGCTGGGACGACCACAGCTTGGATCCATGTGCATACTCAAAAGCTCGTGATCATTTCGGGTTTCGTTGGACAGGGCATCTGGATCGGCGCTGGAGGAAATGTCCTGATAACCGGCGTCGTGAATGGCGATGTCATGAACTACGGTCGGAAGTTAAGAATTGAGGGTACTATCGGGGCGTTGGCCGACTCCGGAAGCCACGGTCCAGCCGAGATTGGTGCCTCTGGTGTCATTCTCGAGTTAGAATGACTTCATTCCGGGCCGTCATGGGACCGCCACACCCCCTTGCCCTTTCCGCAGGTCCACAACCATCAAATAGTCGCCATCTGGGCCCATAAGGTAGACAGGGGTCGGCGGTTCAGTTTGAACCTTAACGAACTATCATGTGGGCATTTATGGTGTTTTCCGATGTTTGGAGATAAGAGAAAAGCACCGTATCCCGCCATCTGCACCTGAGATTGCTGTCTTCGGGAGGCAGGGGCCGGAGGTTCGAATCCTCTCTCCCCGACCATTTCGATCACGAACGAAAGTCGCGCCGCGGCGGACTGGCATTCCCTCGGGAACATCCAGCCACCAGCGGCGCGTTTTCGTTTTCGGGCTTATATGCGCTGAAGTCAGAACGAGTATTTCGTCGAGACCTGGATCTTCTGCAGATTGCCCGACTGGCCGTTTTCCAGCGTGCGCTCGGCATACATATACTCGATCCCGATATCGACCGGTTCGACGGGCGAATAGATGATGTTCGCCAGCACGTTCCAGCTTTCGTCGGTCACCGCACCGGAGGTCAGCAATACCGGATTGTCGGCCTTGAAATAGGACGCCGCAATGTTGGAGCGGACCTTGTCGGACCACATGTGGCGGTATGCGCCAAAGCCCGAATAGGTGAAGATCGGGTCGAGTTCGCCGTCGAGGTCCAGCGCGGCATCATTGACGATGTTGAGGCCGATATAGCGCCCCAACCCGTCACCCACCGTTCCCATGAACCGGAAATCGTCGCGTTCGCCCAGCTTGAGCTTGCCGGACAGGCTGACCCCGTACCCCATGGCGCTGTCGCCATCGGTGCCGAAATCGTCTTCCGAAATCTTGAGATTGCGCAGGATGCCCGATGCGGACAGCGAGCCCCAGTCGCCGCTGAAATTATAGCGGGCAACGAGTTCGGGGAGCGAATCGTCGCCCGCTATCACCCGTGCGCCCGTGCTCGATGTCACGGTCGTCTCGGGCTGCTCCACCGCCAGCATCAAGCCGCCGTCGGTGTAGCGGATCATCGGCTGGCGGGCGAAGATCGTGCCCGGCGTCGTGCCGATGAAATCGAGGCTTTCCGGCAGGGCGCCGACATTCTGGAAGGTCGTCCAGGCCTGGCCGAACAGCCAGTTGTCATAAGTGATGAAAGCCTGGCGCAGTCGCGGTGTGTAACTGTTGGAAACCCGCTCGTCGCCGTCGGGCGTGACCATGAAGTCGAGCTCGATCTGAGAATTGAGCGTATGTTCGGCACCGACATCGGTCGCGGTCTTGAAGATGAAACGCGATTGGCGCGCATTGAAATCCGTGTCCCAGCCCGACCCGTCTCCTCCGACGGGGATGGCCCCGGGGATCAGGAAGTCGCGCACGATACTGCCGGAGGCGACCTGGCCGCCGCTGGTACGCTGGCTGATCGCGTCGAGCTTCACATAGCCGGCGTAGGAAACCGTTGTGTTGCCCACGCGGAAGCCCTTGTCTTCCTGCTTCTTGGGTTCGTCGATCTGCGCAGCGAGTTCTTCCTGCCGCAGCTGCAGCGCGCGGGTTTCGGCCAGCGCCTGCTGTGTGGCCGCGACGGTTTCCGCACGGGCCGCATCCATTTCGCCATCCTTGGCGTCGAGGCGTTCCACCAATTGCATGACGAGGGCTTCGAGCCTCTCGAGCCGCTGTTCGACGTCGGCATCCTGCGCCGAAGCGGGCACGGCAAACAGGCAGGTCGAAGTGAGCAAGCCGGTTCGCAGCGCCAATTTCAAGGACTTCCCAGTCATTCCAACCTCCCTCTTTTTCTTGTCGGGCGATTATGGTGGGCAAGGCTGGACTGGATAAATGGGCGATTGGTCGTAAGACCTTCGTCTGAAAGCGCGACTGGCCGCTTACCTGCTATGCCGTCGCTGAAGGGAGACACTTTCATGCTCGACACCGTCAAACGCCCGCAGAGTTCGGCAGCCACGCACTGCACCAGCAGCGACTACGAGACGATGTATCGCCGTTCGGTGGAAGACAGCGATGCGTTCTGGCTCGGGCAGGCGGAGCGGCTGGACTGGGTGAAGGCACCGACCAAGGGCGGTGAGTGGTCTTTCGACCCGGTCGACATCGCGTGGTTCGCCGACGGGAAGCTCAACCTCTGCCACAATGCAGTGGATCGCCATGCCGCCTCGCGACCTGATGCGACGGCCCTGATTTTCGAGCCGGACGATCCCCAGAGCGCGGGACGCACCCTCACCTACCGCGAACTGCAGTCCGAAGTCGTCGCTATGGCAAACGCCCTCAAGGCCATCGGTGTGAAGAAGGGCGATCGTGTGACGATCTACATGCCGATGATCATCGAAGGCGTGCTGGCGATGCTTGCGTGCGCGAGGCTCGGGGCGATCCATTCGGTAGTGTTCGGCGGTTTTTCGCCCGAGGCGCTGGCCGGCCGTATCGAGGGCTGCGGCAGCCGTTTCGTCGTGACCGCAGACGAAGGCCTGCGCGGTAGCAAGCGGGTGCCGCTGAAAACCAATGTCGATGCCGCCCTGGCAGAGCCGGATCACGATACTCCGCTCGACGGGATGCTGGTGGTGAAACACACCGGCGCAGACGTCCCGATGACCGAGGGCCGCGACCACTGGTACCACGACGTACGCTCCGACGCGGATTGCCCGTGCGAGCCGATGGATGCCGAGGATCCGCTCTTCATCCTCTACACCTCCGGTTCCACCGGAAAGCCCAAGGGCGTGGTACATACGACCGGTGGCTATGGCGTGTGGACGGCAACGACGTTCAATTACATTTTCGATTACCAGCCGGGTGAAGTCTTCTGGTGTTCAGCGGATATCGGCTGGGTCACCGGGCATAGCTATATCGCTTACGGGCCGCTGCTGAATGGGGCCACGCAGGTCATCTTCGAAGGCGTGCCGAATTATCCCGATCACGGCCGCTTCTGGCAGGTGGTCGAAAAGCACAAGGTCAACATTCTCTACACCGCACCCACGGCGATCCGCGCGCTGATGCGCGAAGGCGACGACTTCGTGACCAGGCACGACCGCTCGTCGCTCCGCCTGCTCGGGACAGTCGGCGAGCCGATCAACCCGGAAGCATGGCGCTGGTATTTTGAAGTGGTCGGGGAAGAGCGCTGCCCGATCATCGACACCTGGTGGCAGACTGAAACGGGCGGCTGCATGCTGACCACCCTGCCCGGTGCGCATGACATGAAGCCGGGCAGCGCCGGACTGCCTTTCTTCGGCGTCCGGCTCCAGCTGGTCGATAACGACGGTGCGGTTCTGGAAGGCGCGAACGAGGGCAATTTGTGCATCACCCACAGCTGGCCCGGCCAGGCTCGGACCGTTTACGGCGATCACGACCGCTTCGTGCAGACCTATTTCAGCACATACACCGGCAAATATTTCACCGGCGATGGCTGCAAGCGCGACGAGGACGGCTATTACCGTATCACCGGCCGCGTGGACGATGTGATCAACGTGTCCGGCCACCGCATGGGGACCGCCGAGGTGGAAAGCGCGCTGGTCTCGCACCCGCTGGTCGCGGAAAGCGCGGTCGTCGGATACTCGCACGACATCAAGGGCCAGGGCATCTACTGCTACGTCACGCTCAACGCGGGCGAGGACGGGTCCGACGCGCTTTATACCGAACTGCGCAACCATGTCCGGACGGAAATCGGCCCGATCGCCTCGCCCGACCACATACAGTTCACCGACGGCCTTCCCAAGACGCGGTCCGGCAAGATCATGCGCCGGATCCTGCGCAAGATCGCGGAGAACGATTACGGTTCCCTGGGCGATACCTCCACCCTCGCCGATCCCAGCCTAGTCGAGCGGCTGATCGAGGGACGGCAGAACCGCTGATTGCCCATGACGCAGCGCATTATCATCGCCGATGACCACCCGCTTTTCCGCACGGCGTTGAGCCATGCGGTGGGCAAGGTCTGGCCCGATGCGGAGATCGTGGAGGCCTCTTCTGCCGCACAGGCGCGCGCGGAAGTGGAAACCGGTGCGGAAGCGCTGTTGCTGGACCTGCACATGGAAGATTCGCGCGGATTGTCCGCGCTGATGGACTTCCGGCAGGACTTCCCCGCCCTTCCCGTGGCTATCGTTTCGGCGAGCGAGGATCCGCGCGTCTATGCGGCGGCCAGCCAGCTCGGCGCTGCGGCCTTCATTCCGAAATCCGCGCCGCTGGAGCAGATGCGCGATGCCCTCGCCTGCGTCAGGGACGGCGATGAATGGTTTCCCGAGACCGATGCCGAACCTGACGAAGACCTGGCGAAGATCGCGACGCTCACCCCTGCCCAGCGGCGTATCCTGGCACAGCTCAACGAGGGCCTGCTCAACAAGCAGATCGCTTACGAACTGAATATCAGCGAAGCGACCGTCAAAGCCCACATCACGGCGATTTTCCGCAAGCTTGGCGTGGTGAACCGTACGCAGGCCGTATTGTTGGCGGCGAAACTGGTCGTGGATCAGGAAGCGGCGGAATCCGCCTCGGGCTGACTGGCGGTCCCGCTGCGGGCAACGCAATCGGAGATCAGCGCTCGCAATGCGGCGGGCGAAGATGGCTTGAGCAGGCGATTGGCCCCCATGCGTCGTGCGGCTTGCTCCGTCTCCTCTCCCGCTTCGGCAGTCAGCAATATGGCCGGAGGGCGTGTACCCCAGTGCGCGGACAGCTTTTCGTAGACGCCATCGCCGCGCGCATCGCCATCGAGGCGGAAATCCATGAGCGCGACGTCAGGCGCCGTGGGCGCGGCACGAAGCGCCTCTTCTTCGCCGTGCGCGCAGTCAACCTCCAGTCCCCATCTCTTCAGCAATGCGGTGGTCGCACTGAGGGCGGCGGGATCGTTATCGACCACGAGCACGCGCGCATTGGCCAGCGTCGAGGCCTTGCGTCTCGGAGGGGCCGCTGTCCGCGCACCCCAGCGCAGAACCGGCAGGCGCACCGCGAAAGTGGTGCCCTGCCCCACCACGGAGCGCGTCTCGACCTCTACATCCAGCAAGGCCGCAATGCGCCTGACGATCGCGAGGCCAAGCCCCAGCCCTTCCCTGTCGCTGGTTTCCCCGCGCTGGAATTCGTCGAACAACCGCTCGACGTCCTTTTCCGGAATGCCGGGACCCGTGTCGCAAACGCATAGATCGATCCCGTCACCAACCCTTCTTGCGCCCAAGAGCACGCCGCCGCTTTGCGTGTAGCGGATCGCATTGCTCATGAGGTTACGCACGATGCTCGCCATCAGGGCGCGGTCGGTCAGGATCCATGCGCTGCTGCGAACGCGCGCAAACCGCAGGCCCTTGCTGTGTGCCTGCACGGCAAACTCGCGCATGATCTCGTCGAAAATATCGTCGAGCGCGACCGGTTCCATGCGGGGTTCGATGCCGCCACCGTCCAGCTTGGAAATATCGAGCAAGGCGCGGATCAGGCGGTCGGCCGAGGTGATCGAGCCGTCGAGATCCTTGACCAGCCGCACCAGCTGGTCCCTGCCCCGCACCTCTTCGCCCAAGGCCGAGGCGAACAGGCGGGCCGCGTTGAGTGGCTGGATCAGGTCATGGCTGGCAGCCGCGAGAAAGCGCGTCTTGGAGCGCGTAGCCGCTTCGAGCGCCGCATTGGCCTCGCTCAATTGCTGCGTGCGCTCCGCCACCTTGGATTCGAGCGCCTGCTCTGCCCTGCGGTCGGCTGTCACGTCGCTGTAGCTGGTCACATAGCCGCCGCCGGGCGCCGGATTGCCGACGATCCGCATGATCCGCCCGTCATGCTGTTCGCGTTCCATCCGGTGCTGGCGGCCTGCGCGCATGTGTTCTAGCCGGCGAGAGACCTGGAGCTCGATTTCCGCGTCGGGTGTGCCGCTCTGCCGCAGGTTAAAGCGGATCAGGTCGGCGATCGGGGTGCCAACGCTCGCCAATTCATCCGGCAGGGCGAACATCTCCTGGTATCGGCTGTTCCAGGCGACGAGGTTCATGTCCTTGTCCACCAGCGCCACGCCTTGGTCTATGTTCTCGATCGCGAGCTGCAACAGGTCTCCGCTGAAGGTAAGACGCCGATTGGTCTCGTCGAACATGGCGACCACCTGTTCGAGCGGCACGGGATCACCCTGCGACCAGCTCGACAAAAGCATGCGCGCCGACGAAGTGCCGACAACGCCCGCAATCGTGCGCTCCACCATCGCCAGCATCTCCTGGTCCGCAGGATCGCTGTCGCGAAGGCCCGCCCCCATCGCCTCGATTGCGGCACTCGCGCGCTTCTGGCCGACGAATTGGGCGAGCAGCAAGCGGATGTCGGCCACGCGCTTGGCCGTGACGAACCCCGGCCGCGTGCCCGGCGGCGTCGTTCCAACGAAAGCGGCAGCCTGCGCGGCATCGACCAGTGTCTCGCGGCTCACTGCCGACCCCATCCAGTAGGCCGCGATATTGACCCCGAGGCTGAGCAATACGCCCGAAACCAGCGGATCGGGATGGATGGCGAAAACTGCCGGTTCGCCCGTCGCTGCGGGCACGATCAGGAGGACCAGCCAGCATGCAAAGCCTGCAACCAGGCCGGAAACCATGCCTCCCTTGTTCCCGTGGCGGCTCGTGACCCCGAGCACGAGGCCGGGTGCGAATTGTGCCATGGCGGCAAATGCCAGCGTGCCGAGCCCTGCAAGGTCCGCCACCGCTCCGAAGCCGAGATAGAAGAGATAGGCGAGGAACAGCAGAGCCGCGATGATGAGGCGGCGCACCATGAGGAGGCGTGCGGCGAGCCGGGTGCGATCGCCCGTGCCGCGCAATTCCCTGCGGAACAGCAGCGGGGAAACAAGGTCGTTCGTGATCATCGTCGACAGGGCCACGCTGGCCACCACGATCATTCCGGTGGACGCCGAGAATCCGCCAATGAACACAAGCAGCGCCAAAGCCTCGCTGCCCGTCGCAAGCGGCAAGGCCATCACGATCATGTCGGCCTGCGTGCCTTGTGGCAGCACCGCCAGTCCTGCGAGCACGATGGGCACGATGACCAGCGACGTTAGGACCAGATAGGCGGGGAATAGCCACTGCATGGTTCGCGTCGTGCGATCGGTCTGCGCTTCGACGAAGGCCATGTGGAACTGGCGCGGCAGGCACAGGGCCGCGCACCCAGCAATAATCGTCAGGATGACGAAACGCGCGTCCAGCTGCGCCATCGAAAAGGGAGACACCGTGGCTTCTGCCGGGACACCTGCAAGGACCGCCACGGCCAGCGCAGCGACTGCCAGCAGCGCCAGGATTTTCACCACGGATTCTACGGCGATTGTCAGGACGAGACCGGCATTGTCACCTGCCCTGTCTCCGCGCCGCGAGCCGAACAGGATGGCGAACAACGCCATGCTGGCAGCGACCAGCAGGACAAGCTCTTGCGCCGAAACGCTCGCTTGCAATTCGGGATCGAGCGCAAGCAGCGAACTGCCGACCGATTGCAATTGCAGGGCCATGTAGGGCAGCGATCCGACCGTTGCGATGATAGTGACCAGCGCCGCCACGCTCGCGCTCTTGCCGTATCGAGCGGACAGGAAATCCGCGATCGAGGTCGAATGCTGCGCCTTGGCCTGGGCAAGGATGCGGCGCACCAGGCCGAAGCCGAAGGTGAAAACCAGGATCGGGCCAAGGTAGATCGGAAGGTAATGGAGCCCGCTATTCGCGGCAGATCCGACGCCGCCGAAAAAGGTCCAACTGGTGCAATAGACCGCAAGGCTGAGGCCGTAGATCCAATCCGTCCGGCGGCGCGACGGCGCGTACCCTTCTTCCGCCCGGCGGTCCTGGCGCGCGGCAAGCCAGAACAGGGCGATCAGATACAGTGTCGCTGCTGCAATCGCGGCGCCGAACAGCATCGCATTCCTCCCTCCGGTATCGAAGCTATCGCAAGCGCCCGATTATGCAACGAAAAGGGCGGTACCTGTCGGCACCGCCCTTTCCATCTACGACCCGTCACGCTCAATGCGCGTGGGCATCGCCTGCACCGCGCGGTACGCGGATCGAATCCACCAGTTTGCGGATTTCGACCGGCGGGCTGGCAGTGACCTTCGAGATCGCGATCGCGACAGCGAAGTTCAGCACCATGCCGACCACGCCGATGCCTTCGGGCGAGATACCGAACAGCCAGTTGCCCGCGACATTCGCCGCCGGGTTCATCAACTTGAAGTAGAAGATGTACCCGAAGGTAAAGACCAGACCCACAACCATGCCGGCAATGGCGCCCTCCTTGTTCATGGACTTGGAGAAGATGCCCATGAAGATCGCAGGGAACAGGCTGGCTGCGGCAAGTCCGAAGGCGAAGGCCACGACCTGTGCCACCCATCCCGGCGGGTAGATGCCGAGATAGCCCGCCACCACGATTGCCGCCGTCGCCGCGACACGGGCCGCGAGCAGCTCACCCTTCTCCGAGATATTCGGCTTGAAGGTGGACTTGAGCAGATCGTGGCTGACCGAGCTGGAAATCACCAGCAACAGTCCTGCCGCCGTAGACAAGGCCGCGGCGAGGCCGCCGGCTGCGACCAGCGCAATCACCCATCCCGGCAGATTGCCGATTTCCGGATTGGCCAGCACCATGATGTCGCGGTCGACATAGACCTCGTTCTCGCTGTCGGTGACAGGAGCGTTGGTCACCACACGCTCGCCGGAGGGGCCGGTACCTTCCGCGAATTCCGGCGCGCCTTCGAAGGCGTCGCCGCTGCGGTACTGCATTACGCCGTCATTGTTCTTGTCCTGGAAGGCGATGAGGTCATTACGCTCCCAGTTTTTGAACCAGCCGGGTGCCTCGGAATAGCTCGTCTCGTTTACCGTATCGATGAAGTTGAGACGGGCGAAGGCGCCGACTGCCGGAGCGGTGGTGTACAGCAGGGCGATGAAGACCAGCGCCCAGCCCGCCGACTTACGTGCGTCCGATGCCTTGGGCACGGTGAAGAAGCGCACGATGACGTGCGGCAGACCTGCCGTACCAACCATCAGGGCCAGCGTGATGCAGAACACGTCGATCATGCTCTTGGAGCCGTCGGTATAATTCCCGAAGCCCAGGTCGGAGAGCACGAGGTTCAGTTTCTGCAGGACGTATTGCCCGGACCCGTCGTCGACCGTCGACCCCAGGCCGATCTGCGGGATCGGATTGCCCGTGATCATGAAGCTCAGGAAGAAGGCCGGGACCATATAGGCGAAGATCAGCACGCAATATTGCGCGACCTGCGTATAGGTGATGCCCTTCATCCCGCCGAGCACGGCGTAGACGAAGACGATGCCCATGCCGATGATCACTCCGAGCGTGATCGGCACATCCAGAAAGCGCGAGAATACGATTCCCACGCCGCGCATCTGGCCTGCGATGTAAGTGAAGCTGATGAAGATCAGGCAGATCACTGCCACCACGCGCGCGGTCTTGGAATAGTACCGCGTGCCGATGAAATCGGGCACGGTGAACTGGCCGAACTTGCGCAGGTAAGGCGCAAGCAACAACGCCAGCAACACGTAGCCGCCGGTCCAGCCCATCAGGTAGACCGACGCATCATAGCCGAGGAATGCGATGAGGCCGGCCATCGAGATGAAGCTTGCCGCGCTCATCCAGTCGGCCGCTGTCGCCATGCCGTTGACGACCGGGTTCACCCCGCCGCCGGCAACGTAGAATTCCTTCGTCGAACCGGCGCGCGACCAGATCGCGATACCGATGTACAGTGCGAAACTGAGGCCGACGAAAATGTAGATCAGGGTCTGTGTGTCCACGATCGCCTCCTCAGTCGTCGAGATCGTACTTGCGCTCGAGCTTCTTCATCCTGACGACGTAGAAGACGATGAGTGCGATGAAGATGTAGATCGAACCCTGCTGGGCGAACCAGAAGCCGAGCGGGTATCCGCCGAGCATGAACTGGTCGAGCCACTCGCGGAAAAGGATGCCCGCCCCGAAGGAACAGGCGAACCAGATCGCCATCAGACTGACCAGCAGGCGGATATTGTCGCGCCAGTAGGCGCCCTCCGCTTCGCTGGTTTCATGGGTTTCGTTTGTTTCGGCCATGGCCTCCCCCTTCCTCCTATGTGTCGAGCACCCGCAGATTCGGGAGCTTCTTCACGAGGCTATGGAAGAGGCGTCACAAGGGCGAGAGCGACATAAGTCTAATAGGGCGCGCTACCAGCTTTCGAGCGAACCCAACCTGACGTCCGCCGGCAGCCTGGACAGCTGCGCAAGGAACAGTTCGGCAGCCGCCAGGGCGTCGGACAAGGCGTCGTGCTGGGCGTAACCGGGCAGATTATGCCGCTTGCGCGCGGCCGACAGGCGATAGGCATCGCTACCCACCAGATTGGGGCTGATCCTTCGTTCCAGTTGCAACGTGCAGATCGAGCACACCGGCGCTTCGATACCGAACATCGCCTTGGATATCCGCCGGATGACATCGCGCTCGATGGATGCGCCGTGGGCGACCAGTATCCTGCCCGCAAGGTCGCCAAGGAAGCTGCGTGCCGCCTCTTGCAATGCGACGCCCTGCCGCGCCCGTTCTTCGCCGATGCCGTGTACCGCGACAGCACTATCGTCCAACTGCCTGAGACTGCGCACATCGACCGAACGCGCTCCTGCGAGGGCAATCCCGCTGCTATCGAAACCGATCCAACCCGCCTGCAGGACGTGGGCATTTCGCGCTAGGCCATCGAGTTCGAAATCGAGCGCAAGCAGCGGCGCCTCGCGTGCGGGAATGTCCGGCGAAGGCCATGCCGCACCGGCGTACTGGGTCAGGACCTCGTCGTCGGCCGCAGTACAGGCTTTGAGGCCGCGTGCGAAACGCCAGCGGCCCAACCGTTCACGCAATGCCGCCCGCCAGATTGCGCTTGAGCGATTCCAGCCCAGCCCGGACGACGGAGAATGCATCCTTCAGGTAATCGCGCTCCAGGGGCGAAAGCGTCGCCGGGGCGATGCGGTTGTCGGGCGCGATGCCGGCGCGCACTTGCGCTGCCTGATGTGCGATGCGAAGCTCGTTCACGAGCAGGAATGCGTCCTTCAGGCTCTCCGCATCGCCCCGCGCCATCTTGCCTGCCTCGGCCAGCGCATCCAGCCGTTCTAGCGTGCCGACGGCTGCAATGCCTTCGGACAATGCAAGGCTGCGGGCGATATCGATGACCGGGAGGATTGCCTGCGCCTTGGCGTCGAACACCTTCTCGCCGTCCGCCGATTTTTCCAGCACCAGGTTGCGGAATATGCCCAGCGGCACACGGCTTCGCTGGGCGTCGCGCGCCAGATAGCTGATGAACAGCGGGCTGGACTTCGCCTGTTCCAGCACAGGACCGCGCAGGTTCGCCGCAAGCTCGGCAGAGCCGTGCACGGCGCGCATATCGAAGAAGATCGTCGCGCGCAGGATGCTGTCTTCGTCGGGATCGGATATCCAGCGCGAATAGCGGTCACGCCATTCGCCGATGGTGAGGCGCTGATCGGCGTTCTTCGCCATGATCCCGCCGTTGCAATAGACATATCCGGCATCATTCAGGATGTCCGAGACACGCGCTCCCAGAGCCGCGAAGTATTCCCGCCCTGCCCCGTCCACAGCGTCGTCCATGACGATGCCGTTATCCTGGTCCGATCCCACCAATTGTTCGCCGCGGGCAAGCGAGCCGAAAGCCAGCAGGGCATAGGGGACCGGCGGTGATCCCAATTCCGCCTCTACCAGCTGGGCTGCACGCCGGTGCACCGCTTCGCCGAGCGCCGAAGTGAACCGCATCGTATGTTCGGCATGGAAACCGCCCGCCTCCATCCGCGCAAAGCCTTCGGGGATCTGTTTCGAGGCCGCTATCAAGGCCTCGGGCGTCGCAGAATTGGACACCAGCATGCCGGTATCGATCGCGCTATCGCCGAGATGCGCGAGGATGTCGGTCGCGCTCAGGATCGCGCGCAGTTCACCTGTCGGGCCAAGTGCCGGAATGTGGCGAAAGCCGCCTGCAGCCATCATTCCCATCGCCTCGGACAGGCTGGCCCCTTCCGGCAGTGTCAGCGGAGACGGCGTCATGACGTCGGCAATCGGCGCATCGAGCGACCTGCGCATGGCGACGACCCGGTTGCGAAGGTCCTTATCCGTGAAGATGCCCTTGAGCCGCCCGTCGCTACACACGGCCAATGTGCTGACGTCCCGGTCGCTCATGAGCGAGGCGGCATCGGCTATCGAAAGATTGGGACTGCACGACACCGGATCGCGGTGCGGGACCAGTGAGCCGATCGTGATCTGTTCGAGCGTGTGGGACCGATTGCGTTTGAGATCGCGGACCGCGCTGCGAATGCGTTCCTGCTCGCTATCGGCGAAATAGTCGCGAAAGCCTTGTGAGCTTTCCCGCAAGGCATGGAAGTCGTCCGCCGGAAGCAAATAGGCGAGCGTGTCTTCCAGCGCCGTCGTCGTATTACGTACCTCGCCGCCGCGTAGCAGCGAGGGGAAAGCGAAGCACCCGCCTCGCTCCAGCCGCGCGGTCAATTCGTCGCCGGCCAGCCGCAATTCCACCGCGCCCGATCGCACGACAAAGAGGAAGTTATTGTGCTCACCGCTGCGCAGGATTTCATCGCCGCTCCGGTAATAGCGCACGGTGATCTTGCGGACGATGGCGCGAACCAGCTCATCGCCGAGCCTGTCGAAAGGAGCGGTCGCCTTGAGGAAACTCTCGATCTCGCTGAGTTCGCTCGCCATCGCGCGAGCATAGCAGACTAAGACGGAATGCGCATTGCGACCTTTCTCCTAGGCGTACCGGATATTCGCCGCCGGGTGGAAACCCCTGCCTGCCTGCCTCGTTCAAGCGATATGGCTTCCCAATCCGTTCTGTTCGTCTGTCTCGGCAACATCTGCCGCTCCCCCCTTGCCGAAGCGGCCTTCCGGCGCGCCGCTCAAAATGCAGGCCTCGACGTGAAGGTCGATAGTGCCGGGACCGCTGGCTATCACGTCGGCGAGCCGCCCGATCCGCGCAGCATCGACCAGGCCCGCAGCGAAGGGATCGACATCACCGGCTATCGCGGCAGGCAGTTGTCGAAGGAAGACTTCCACGAGTTCGACTTCATCATCGGCATGGACCGGTCGAACATGCAGGACATCGCACGGCGCGATCCGGGTAATGGCAAGGCGAAAACCGCCATGCTGCTCGATATCGTGCCCGGGCAGGAAGGACGCGAGGTCGGCGATCCCTACTACGGCGGCGCCGACGGATTTGCCGTTACCTGGAGCGAGGTCGATGCCGGGGCCCAGGCGCTGGTCGCGGTGATGTTGTCCGAAAATGGCTGATGAAGACAAGCGCCGCGCGCGCTCGGTTCCCTCGTCCCGCCTAGGGAGGCTGGCAGGCTTCGGGGGTCTTGCCGGAGGAATGGTCGCCGGTGCGCTGGGCGAAGGGGCACGGCGTCTTGCTGCGGGTGAGCGGCCCAGTATGGACCAGATGCTGCTGACGCCGGGCAACGCCAAACGTCTTGCCGACAGGCTCGCCCATATGCGCGGTGCGGCGATGAAGCTGGGCCAGATGATCTCCATGGATGCGGGAGATGTCCTGCCGCCCGAGCTTGCCGCCATCCTCGCCCGCCTGCGCGAACAGGCCGATTTCATGCCGCCGCGCCAGCTCGACAAGGTTCTTGCGAAGCAATGGGGCAAGGACTGGCGCAAGCAGTTCCGGCGGTTCGAGCCGAGACCGATTGCCGCGGCATCGATCGGTCAGGTCCACCGCGCCCTCACCCGCGACGGGCGGACAATGGCCATCAAGGTCCAGTATCCCGGCGTCGCGCAGAGCATTGAATCCGACGTCGATAACGTCGCCGGACTGCTGCGGATGACGGGACTTTTACCTGAGGAACTCGACATTGCGCCGATGCTAGCTGCGGCGAAGGCCCAGCTGCGCGAGGAAGCGGATTACGAGCGCGAAGGCCGCATGATGCAATGCTATGCCGAATTGCTGGAAGGCGACGATCGCTTTGCCCTTCCCACGCTCGATCCCGCACTTACCCGCTCGCAAATCCTGGCGATGAGTTTCGAGGAAGGACGTCCGATCGAGGCGCTGGCGGAGGAACCGCAGGATGTGCGCGACGCGGCCTTCGCCAATTTGATTGAACTGGTCGGGCGCGAGTTGTTCGATTTCGGATTCATGCAGACCGATCCCAACTTCGCCAACTATCGCTATCGTGCTGACACCGGCCAGATCGTGCTGCTCGATTTCGGCGCGGCAAGGAAAGTCGATCCCGCAATATCGGCGGATTACCGACGCTTGCTGGAGGCTGGCCTTGCCGAAGATCGCCCGCGCGTGCGCGACGAAGCGGTGGCTGCGGGTTTCATTGCCCCGCAGGCTATCGAACGCCATCCCGAGCGCATCGACCGCGCGATCGATATCGTGGTCACGGAAATGTCGCGCGAGGGACAACTCGACTTCGGCGACCGCGCTTTCGTCCCGCAAATCCGCGAGGAAGTGATGCCGATCGCGAAGGACAAGGCGAGCTGGCACCTCCCTCCGCCCGAAACTCTCTTCGTCCAGCGCAAGGTCAGCGGCACCGCCCTGCTCGGCGCGCGACTGGGCGCCCGCGTGGACGTTCGCGGCACGGTCGAGCGCATCCTGGCGGAAACCGCGTGACGCCGGAGCTGCGCGTGACAATCGAAGCGATTTGCGGCGCGGCGGTCGAGAGTATCGAGCGCTTTCGCGGCGGCGACATATCGGGAGCCTCTGCGGTAAAACTGGCCGATGGCCGCAAATTCGTGGCGAAATCCGGCCCCGTCGTCTCGGTAGAAGCGGGAATGCTGCGCGCGATGGAGGCAGCTTCCACCCCCTCGCCGAGGGTAATCGGCTGCCGCGATGATGTAATGGTTATCGAGCATCTTGTAGCGCGAAGCGGGCTTGGCGATGCGTGGGATAGCCTTGCCGAAGCGCTCCACGGATTGCGCGAGCTGACCAGCGAGACTTACGGCTGGCACGAGGATTATGTCTTGCGTCACGTCCGCGTCGAAAACGCGCCGGCGGACAGCTGGTCGCGCTTCTGGGCCGAGCGACGTCTGGCCTGCCATCTTCCGCACCTCGAGGCATCGCTCGGCAGGCGGATCGAGAAGCTTGCCGCTGCGCTGGACGCAATTATTCCGGCGAACCCTGACGCCTCCTTTGTGCATGGCGACTTGTGGGGCGGGAATGTGCTGGCGTCGGGCAACCGGATAACCGGGCTGATCGATCCTTGCGCCTGCTGGGGCGATCGCGAGGTCGACGCGGCGAGCCTAACCGTTTTCGATCATCCCCCCGAAAGGTTCTTCGCCGCGCTCGATCTTGAAGCAGGGTGGCGCGAACGGCAGCCGGTCTACCGGCTGTGGATGTGGCTGCTCCACGTGAGATTGTTCGGCGTCAGCTACCGGCCCGCCGTCGAGCGCGAGCTCGATACGCTCGGCTTCTAGCCTCCGCGCAGGGTTTTCACGCCGAAGTCGCGTTCGAAGAGATAGAGCAGGATCCGCGCCGCCTCCCCGCGCTTGCCTTCCAGCCCGCCGTCGCGCTCCATCAACAGACGCGCATCGTCGTGGGCCTTGGGCAGCAGCTCTGTGATCTGTTCGAAACTGGCGATGGTGAACGGCGTATCGCCCGATTGCCGCGTGCCGAGCAATTCGCCTCCACCGCGCAGGCGCAGGTCTTCTTCGGCAAGCAGGAAGCCGTCCTGCGTCTCCCGCATCAGCGCCAGCCGTTTCTGCGCGGTTTCGGACAGGTTTTCGCCGTGGAGCAGGACGCAGAAACTCTTCTCGCTCCCGCGCCCGACGCGTCCGCGAAGCTGGTGTAATTGCGCCAGTCCGAAGCGTTCGGCCTGCTCGATCACCATCAGCGTCGCATTGGGAACGTCAACCCCGACCTCGATGACCGTGGTCGCCACCAGCAGGCGCGCATCACCGCGGGCGAAGCGCTCCATCGCGGCGTCCTTCATTTCCGGTGCCAGCTGGCCGTGGACCATCACCACGTCGTCGCCGAACCGCTCCTTCAGCGAGGCATAGCGCGCCTCGGCCGCGGCGATTTCCTCCGGCCCGTCCATTTCGCGCACCATCGGGCAGACCCAGAAGGCCTGCCTTCCCTGCTCGAACTGCGCGGCCAGCCGCTCCGCCAGCGCGGGGATCCTGTCCTGCCCCATAACCACCGTGTCGATCGATTGGCGGCCGGGCGGAAGCTCGTCCAGCTTGCTCACATCGAGTTCGCCATATTGCGCCAGCGTCAGCGTGCGCGGGATCGGAGTGGCGGTCATGGCGAGCACATGCGGTGCGCGCTTGCCCTTGCTCGCGAGCATCAGCCGCTGCCCGACCCCGAAGCGGTGTTGCTCGTCGATCACGACCATGGCCAAATTGCGATAGGCCACCTTGTCCTGGAAAATCGCATGGGTGCCGACGACGATGTCGATGCTGCCGTCCAGCAGCCCCATCAGTGTCGCTTCGCGCGCCTTGCCCTTGTCGCGTCCGGTGAGCAGCGCGACCTGTACTCCGGTCGGTTCGGCCATGCGGCGCAGGCTCTCGTAGTGCTGGCGAGCGAGGATTTCCGTCGGGGCCAGCAAGGCGGCTTGCGCCCCTGCCTCTACCGCGATCAGCATCGCCTCCAGCGCGACGACGGTCTTACCCGCACCGACATCGCCCTGGAGCAGGCGCAGCATGGGCGCTTCCTGCGCCATGTCGCCTTCGATTTCGGCAATGGACCGCTTCTGCGCGCCCGTCAGCGGGAACGGCAGGTCCAGTTTCCCGCGATAGCTGCCGTCGCCCTGCAGCGGCTGGCCCTTGCGCTTGCGGTTGTCCGCCCGGACCAGCATCAGCGCCAGCGCATTGGCCAGCAGTTCGTCGTAAGCCAGCCGGTCGCGCGCGGCCTTGTGCTCGCCCTTGTGCGCAAGGCGCATGGCTTCCTGCCAGGCGGGCCAGTCGTGCTTGTCGACCTGTGTCGGCTCGATCCATTCCGGCAGAGCGGGACAACGGTCCAGCGCCTGCCCGACAAGCCCTGCGACTTTCGGCTGCGTCAGGCCTTCCGACAGGCGATAGACCGGCTCGCACAACCGCTGGAGAGTATCGCCGCCTTCTTCCACCACGTGGTCGGGATGCACCATCTGGAGCATGTCGCCGTACCGTTCCAGCTTGCCCGCCACCCAGCGGGTCTCGCCCACCGGCAGCTGTTTTTTCGCAGTATAGGAAGCCCGCCCGAAATAAGTGATCGACAGTACATTTCCGATGCTGTCCTGCGCCAGCACGCGATAGGGCGCGCGCGGCAACCTGCCGCCGCGATGTTCGGTCACCATCAGGCGGATGACGATATTCTCGCCCTCGCCGGCCTCATCCAGCGTTTCGACCGCGCGCCGCGTGACGAAGCGATCGGGCAGGTGATAGGCGACGTCCCTGATCCGCGTGAGGCCCAGTTTCTCCAGCGGCTTCTTCAGCTTCGGACCCACGCCGTCCAGCGTGTCGGTTTCGGCGAACAGGGGATTGAGCACGTCGGGCCGCATAGTGATTTGCGCTATAGCCGCTTGCGCGCATTTGGCGAGTGCCCTACCCGCGCAGCCATGGCAGAATTGCTCACCTTCGAAGGCAGGAAACAGCGCGCCCGGTTTCGCGCCTGGCACCGCGGCACCCGCGAAGCCGATTACATGATCGGCGGCTTCTTCGACCGCTATCACGCGGATTGGGGCGCGGAAGAACTGGCCTGGTTCGAAGCCCTCCTGGAAGAGGACGATGTCGACGTTATGGCCTGGGCGCTCAAGACCCAGCCCACGCCGCCGCGTTTCGAAGGCGCGCTGATGGCCAAGATGCAAGAGCTCGATTACGTCGATATTCCGCGCTGAGCGCGCAATAGTGCGTTGACGGGAACACGCGGCGCGTTATCGCGCTGTCCCTTCAATGCCCGACCTTTCCCGCATCCTCAAAGCCAAGCAGCCGCTGACGCTGGCTCAGGTCGCGCGCGGCGCGCAGCCGCTGGTCATGGCCGACCTCGCCCGCGCAAGCACCGGACGCGCGGTTTTCATTGCGCCCGACGATGCCGCGATGAGGGCGGTGACGGATGCCGCACATTTCTTCGCGCCGGAACTGGAAGTCATCGAATTCCCCGCATGGGATTCGCTCCCCTACGACCGTGCCAGCCCGGCCCTGTCGGTCAGCGCCAAGCGCCTTGCCGCGCTGCACCGCTTGCAGACGGGCAAGGCGAAGGCACAGCTGGTCGTCACCACGGCCAATGCAGTGCTCCAGCGCGTCCTCACGCCGTTCCGGATTCGCGAAAGCGTGCGCGAATTCAAACCCGGCACCGAGATCGGCCGCGAAAGCCTTGCCGCGCTCCTGCAACGCCAGGGCTACAGCCGCACCGACACGGTGATCGACAAGGGCGAATACGCGATCCGCGGTTCCATCGTGGACGTGTTTCCCTCCGGCATGGACGAGGCGCTGCGCCTCGATTTCTTCGGCGACGAGCTGGAATCGCTGCGCAGCTTCGATCCCAATACTCAGATGAGCACAGGGCGGCTCGACAGCCACCTGCTGCTGCCCGCCAGCGAAGCCCTGCTCGACGAAGACAGCATCAAGCGTTTCCGCAGCCGCTATCGCGAGATGTTCGGCGCCAATGCGACGCAGGACCCGCTTTATGAGGCGGTTAGCGACGGCAGGCGGCTCGCGGGGATGGAGCATTGGCTCCCGCTGTTCGAAGAGCGCCTGACAACAATGTTCGATCACTTGGGCGAAGACGATCTCGTCGTGATCGACCAGGCATCGCTTGCCGCTGCTGAAGAGCGCATCGGGGACGTGTCCGATTATTACGAGCAGCGCACGGCGACCACGGGTCAGGCCAAGGGCAATTACCGGCCATTGAAGCCCGAAGCGCTGTACCTGACGCAGGACGAGTTCAAATCCGCCCTCGCCGACGCACCCGCCCACCGCGCGACGCCTTTCGACGAGCCGGAGAGCGATACGGTCGTCGGCTTCGGCTTCCGCTCGGGACGCGATTTCGCACCAGAGCGTGCGCGCTGCGACAATGTCTATCCGGTCCTGGCCGATCATCTGAAGGCGTTAGGCAAGGCGGGCAAGCGCCCCCTGCTCGCCGCCTATTCGACAGGCAGCCGTTCGCGCATCGCCTCGATCTTGGAGGAAGCGGGCCAGCCCGTCGCGCTCGCAGACAGCTGGCAGGAAGCGCTCGGCCTGTCGGCCAAGGGCAAGCCTGCCGCCATGGTCCTCCCCTTGGAGGCCAGCTTCGCCAATGACGAGATGGAACTGCTTACCGAGCAGGACATCCTCGGCGACCGCCTCGTGCGGCGCAAGAAGAAGCGCAAGGACGCCGACGCCTTCCTGGCGGAGCTTCAAGCGCTCTCCGTCGGCGACCTGATCGTCCATACCGAACACGGCATCGGCAAATACCTCGGCCTGGAACCGATCGCGGTGGGCAAGTCGAAGCACGACTGCGTCCAGCTCGAATATCGCGGCGGCGACAAGCTGTTCATCCCGGTCGAGAATATCGACGTGCTGAGCCGCTATGGCTCTTCCGAAGAGGCGGTCCAGCTCGACCGGCTCGGCGGCGAGGCATGGCAGAAACGCCGTGCACGCCTGAAGGAGCGAATCCGCGAGATTGCGGGCGAACTCATGCAGGTTGCAGCCCAGCGCGCGCTCAAGAAAGCGCCGGTGCTCGAGGTTGAAGAAGGGCCCTACAACCAGTTCCTCGACCGCTTCCAGTACGAGGAAACCGACGACCAGGACCGCGCCATCGCCGATGTTCTGTCCGACCTCGAAAGCGGCAGGCCGATGGACCGGCTGGTGTGCGGCGATGTCGGCTTCGGCAAGACCGAGGTCGCGCTGCGTGCCGCCTTCGTCGCCGCGATGAACGGGCAGCAGGTCGCCGTGGTCGCCCCGACCACCCTTCTCGCGCGCCAGCATTTCGAGAATTTCAGCCAACGCTTCAACGGCTTCCCGCTCAAGGTCGGACGCCTGTCGCGCCTCGTTTCCGCCAAGGAAATGAAGGAAACGCGCGAGGGGTTGGAGAAAGGCGATATCGACATCGTCGTCGGCACCCATGCGATCCTATCGAAGAATACCAAGTTCAAGGAACTGGGCCTCGTCATCGTCGACGAAGAACAGCGCTTCGGCGTCACGCACAAGGAAAAGCTCAAGCAGCTGCGCGCCGACGTGCATATGCTGACGCTCACCGCCACGCCGATCCCGCGCACCTTGCAAATGGCGATGACGGGCCTGCGCGAGCTGTCGACCATCCAGACCCCGCCCGTCGACCGGCTCGCCGTGCGCACCTACGTCATGGAATGGGACGACATGGTGATGCGCGAAGCCCTGCTGCGCGAACACCATCGCGGCGGGCAGAGCTTCATCGTCGTGCCTCGGATCTCCGACATGGAGGCGGTCTCGGACTGGCTCCACGAGAACGTGCCCGAAGTGAAATTCGTCCCCGCGCACGGCCAGATGAGCGCTGGCGAAATCGAAGAACGCATGAGCGCCTTCTACGAGGGCAAATACGACGTTCTGCTGGCGACGACGATCGTCGAAAGCGGGCTCGACCTGCCGAGCGCGAACACCATCATCATCCACCGCGCGGATATCTTCGGCCTCGCCCAGCTTTACCAGCTGCGCGGACGCGTGGGCCGGTCGAAACTGCGCGCCTACGCCTATCTCACTTACGAGAAGGACACGCAGCTTTCCGAAGTCGCGGAAAAGCGCCTCAAGGTCCTCGGCGATCTCGACAGCCTCGGTGCGGGCTTCCAGCTTGCGAGCCACGACCTCGACATACGCGGCGCGGGCAACCTGCTGGGCGACGAACAGTCGGGCCACATCCGCGAGGTCGGCTTCGAACTCTACCAGTCGATGCTGGAAGACGCGATCCTGGCGGCCAAGGCGGGCGAGATGGGCCTCGAAGCCAAGCCCGAGACTGTCAGCCCGCAGATCACGGTCGATGCCCCGATCATGATCCCGGAAAACTACGTCCCCGACCTCGCGGTCCGCATGGCGCTCTATCGCCGCCTGAACGATGCCGAGAACGCCGCCGAGATCGAAGCGCTCGCCGCCGAGATGATCGACCGTTTCGGTCCGCTCCCCTCGGCCACGGAAAACCTCGTCAGGTTGATCAGGATCAAGCTGCAGGCGATCGAGGCGAACATCGCCAAGATCGACGTCGGCGCGGCAGGCACTTTGGTGACGTTCCACCAGGATAATTTTCCCGACGGTCCGGGCCTCATCGCCTATGTCGACCGGCTACAGGGCACAGCCAAGCTGCGTCCGGATATGAAACTGGTCATCAGCAGGGCGTGGAATTCGCCCGAAAGCAGGCTGAACGGCCTGTTCCAGCTTACGAAGGGCCTATCCGGGATCGCACGCAAGGCTCGCAAGCGCGAGAAGGCCTAGTCCCGGGCTAGAAGATCGAACTCCGACGCCGTCATCGGCTCTGCCCGCAGGAAGCCCTGATAGTATTCGCAGCCTTCGCGCGCGCAAAAGTCCCGCTGCGCCTCGGTCTCGATGCCCTCGACCAGCACACTGAGATCCAGCGCGCGGGCCATGCCCATGATGGCCCGGAACACTGCCTGATCGCGCTCGTCGTCGATCACACCGTCGACCATCGAGCGGTCGAGCTTGATGCAGTCAAGCGAGAGGACCTTCAGGTAGCGGAAATTGCAGAAGCCCGCGCCGAAATCGTCGAGCGCTATGCGGCAATCGAGCAGTTTCAGCTGGTCGAGCACGCTCTTCACCCGGTCCAGATCGCCGAGCAGCACCTGTTCGACGATTTCAAGCGTGACCCGCTCCATCGGAAAGCCGACCGTGTCCGACAGGCGCGCGAAATCGAGGGCGAAGTTCTCTACCGCAAGGTCCGCCGGCGTGATGTTGAGCGACAGGCGCAGGCCTTCCGGCCAGCTGCGCGCACCCTGCAGCGCACGCTCTGCAATATGCCGGGATAGCTGCGCCGTGTGGTCGGCCCGTTCGGCGATCTGGAACAGGGCACCCGCCCCGACCTTGCCGATGACCGGGTGGTGCCACCGCGCCAGCGCCTCTGCGCCGATCATGGCGTCGTCTGCCAGCGAGAACTGCGGCTGGAAGAGGATCTCGATCTCGTCGCGGTCGATTGCGGCCAGCAGGTCGGCCTCCAGCTCGTGGCTCGACCGCTTGCCCTGCGCCACGACCCCGCTCGACCAGGCTATGCGCGATCCGGCCGACTGACGGGTACGCTCTGCAAGGTGCGACAACCGGTCGAGGATGGTGTCGGCATCGTCATGCTCGCTCGCCCGCATAAGCGCGATCCGGGGCCAGAGGCGCAGGTTCGATCCGCCTTCGGGGTTCACGATGGGCCCTGCAATCGCGTCGGCCAGCGCCTCGGCCAGCCATTGCCAGCGTTCGCGGCTGCATTCCTCGCGCGCAAGCAGCATGAAGTTGCCGCCGTTGAGCCGCGCGGCGAGCCAGACGCCGCTTTCCAATTCGTCGGAAGCGAAATGACGGATGCGCTGGGCGACTTCGACAAGGGCCACGTCGCCCGCGCTTTCGCCGAAGGCCACGTTCACGGTGTCGATCCGGCCGATCGTGATCAGCATCGCGTGGATCGGGCAGGTCCCGCCCGGTTCCGGCCATTCCGACTGCCAGCGCGCGACCGTGCGGCGCAGTTGCGCCGGGTCGGCAAGGCCCGTCAGGATGTCCTTCGTTTCGTCCATAATCGTTTCATCTGCGCGACCCATGGGACCTGCTTATCCACTCGCGCGGCAAATATTGCCAGAATTTCCGCATTTGTTGCCAAATGGGACGCTCGCCCATAGGGGTTCGCTTCAAGGGCCGTCCGAAGACGGTCGAAAACGGGACAGGCAATGGCCGACTATAACCGACTGGCACTCTTGGTTTCGGATTCGGACCGCGCGCAGGAAGCTGCGGCGGAAGTCTATCGCCCGCTTGCCGACTGGGTTCCTATCGAAGAGGCGGATGCGGTTGTCGTCTTGGGCGGCGACGGTTTCATGCTCCAGAGCCTGCATTCCATGCTCGATTCCGGGCGGATCATTCCCGCTTATGGCGTGAACCTGGGCACCGTCGGCTTCCTGATGAATCGCAACCGCCAGCCGGACAAGCTGCTGAGCCGCCTCGCGCGCGCCAAGGAGCTGAATATCAGCCCGCTGGCGATGGAAGCGGAAACGCAGGACGGGCGCACGGAGCGGTTCTGCGCCATCAACGAAGTGTCCTTGCTGCGTGAAACCCGCCAGACCGCGAAGATCGAAGTGCTGGTGGACGACAAGGTCCGGATCAAGGAACTGGTGTGCGACGGCGTGCTGCTGTCGACCCCCGCCGGCTCCACCGCCTATAACCTGTCTGCCGACGGGCCGATCCTGCCACTCGATTCCCAGCTTCTCGCCCTCACGCCGATTTCCGCGTTTCGGCCGCGCCGCTGGAAGGGCGCGATCCTCCCGGATCGCAGCTGCATCACCTTCCGCGTGCTAGAATCGGAGAAGCGCCCTGTGGCTGCCGTGGCCGACCAGCGCGAGCTGCGCGATGTCGCCGAAGTCCGGCTGGAGATCGCGCGCGACAAGACCCTCACGCTGCTGTTCGATCCTGGCCACACCCTCGACGAACGCATTGTGGCGGAGCAATTCCAGGTCTGAGAAGCGACGCCGGGGCAGAGACCCGCAATTTTTTGCAAAACCCCGCTTGCCAAAGCAAATCCCCGCCCATATAGGCGCACCCCTGCCGTACAGGCTGCTCCCCGATAGCTCAGCGGTAGAGTAGGTGACTGTTAATCACTTGGTCGTTGGTTCGAATCCAACTCGGGGAGCCATTTACTTCTCAGAAGTAACGCAAATCAGCCATCTTCAGCGTTTCCCATGTCTAACTTTCTTGAAGAGGTTAGACACTCAGCTTCGCTTGCCCATGCGGACAAGCGGCGAATTGCATTCGTTGCCAGGGCTCGTTGGTCTGCGGATTCGATGTATAAAGCGAGTGTGGCATCGCGCTTCTGACCGCTGACAGATTTCATTTCCTTGTTGGACATGCCGAGTTCCGCCATCCTCCGCAAAGTAGCCTTCCGTAGTCCATGCGCCCGGCACTTTGATGGCAATCCGGCTTGATCGCACGCCTTCGCGAACCAGTTCCCAAACGACTCTTTTGTGAATGGCTTGCCCTTGTGTGTGATGAGGAAGCACGATGGGTCGGAGAATTCGGGCGGCAACGCAACGATTGCCTCAACTAGCTGATCGGCCATTGGCAACCAAAGCTTGGTGCCGGTCTTGGCCTGAATGATAGGAAGGCATCCGTCGCGTGTCTGTGCCATGCCCATCTTTACGATGTCGGATCTTCTCTGATCAGTCCACAGAAGCAATTCTAGGGCTGCTCGCTCACGGGTTCCGAGCGGCCAGTGACGCTGAAACTGAGCAATCTGCCCTTCTGTCCACGCGTGAAAGCCACCCGATGCTTCACCGCGCCCACGCTGCACTGGGGAAGTGTCCTTCGCGACGTTGTGATCACAAAAGCCTGCTTTTTTGGCGAACTGAAAGAAGCGTATCAGTTCTTTGCGAAGCTTTTTCGCCGCGAAGTACCCTCCGACTTCTCGTGGTCCAGAAGGGGTATCCCGGACCGTTTTCGTCTTCTTCTTAGCTATGATCGCATCAAGGTGTTCGAAGGTGAGCTGTGAGACCAGGCGTCCCTCCCTTCCTTTGCAAAAATCTTCGATGACCGCACCGACCTTCTGCTGGGTTACCTTGGTGGGGCCGAGCCGATCGGGAACCGACATATAGCGATGCTTCAGATCGCCGATGGTACCGCGTCTCGGGCGCTGGATCTGAGCGTCCTGACGACTGGAGCTTTTGTTTTCAAAGGCATGATATTCAGCCCGAAACTCTTCCGAGCCAGGAGAACTGCTGAAATAGCCGCCCTGCCGCCCTTTCCTCCGATACCGATAGCGAATTTTACCGTGTCGATAGGAGAAAGCAGTCACATATTTAGGTAGGAAACGACGGCGGGCCATTATTCAATTCTCTATCCCAAGGGTTATCATCTGGCGCCACTCCAGCTTCGCCGATAAGCTCGACAGTGATCGAACCGTCTTCGTCGATTTTGCAGCTGGCAGGGATGCAACCCGCCTGCTTCACAGCTCGAAGCGCGCGGGTCACATCGGCCTGTAGGAAACGCGATTTGGCAGTCATTCCCGGTCCTGAGAAGCACATGGTCTTCTTATTCTAGGAAGATTTCTGAGCGTTCGGGCGCATCGACAAAGTTTTTTATTTTGAACCTTGTTCTGCTAGTCCCAGAAGCGAGATCATAGCAGGATTGATCCTCGCAATTGTGCGGTCGACACTCTTCATCATGATGAATTCTCAGACCATCGGCTGAGAAAAAAGAATTGGCTCGGCGCCCCCTTCCCTTCGTCGAACTTTGTGAGAACCTGGCGCAGAGGCGGCGAAATGAAGGTCCGTGAGAATTTGAACTCCTCCAAGCCTAAGCTCACCTCCGCCCCGTTCGCGAGCGTGGGACCGAGATTTGAGGCCAGTTGTCGACGAAATTCGTCCGCATCTCGCGCAAGACCAGCCGCGAAATATACTGTGTGACCCGTTCCGCTTTCCAAGTCGCTGACAGTCCCAAGCCAGATGCGCCGTGGGGCATCGGCCTTCGGCTCACTGGCCTCCCAGTCGAACGGAGGCACTTCGAAGGGATTTTCACCCTCCACGTAAGGCTGGACCTCCCCGCTCGCCAAAAGCCGGCGAGCGAGGTTGAGTGTGGCTTCCAGCATATCGAGTTCTTCGCGTCCCTTCCGGGCCCAATGTTTGGCGAGAACATTGGAAGCGGTAGCGTTCTGAGAATTGCTCATGCGGCCGCGTCCCAGCTTTCTTTGTGATCGCGCCAGGCAGTGAGTGCTGCTTCATAGCCTTGATCGCTACACAAGACCCGGCAGGCGCCTTCGAACCCATTGATGCTGAGAGTGCGAGCGAGCACCGCGCAATGCACATGGTTACCCTTCCCTGTGAGACCGCCCATGGCTGGGACATGAGCGATGAGGACCGTCGCAAACCGATCCGCGAAATGAGCGCGCGCAAAGCTACGGACCCGCTCGAACCCGGCATGCCAAGGCTCATGATCATCGAGCATGATCTTCACATGCACCATTACGTGCTTCTCATACTGCGGATGGGTTTCGTCGTAGCGGTCGACGAGCGTCCCGCTCCTGGCGAGATCGCCGGAAGCTGCCGCGGGAAGCAGCACATCGAGTTTGGCTGCGCAGCCGAAACGAGGGTCGCTCCCGGGAAAAATTTTCTTGTCCAGCCACGGCCTGATGCCGTCGCGGTTTTCGCTACCCTTGTAGTAATGGCGGGCCCAAGTGAATTCAGGGACTTCGTCAGTAGACGGATGAACAAAAACGCTCATCCTGGTGCGTGGCTGTTCGCCTTCATCCTGATCGGAAACGGCTTCTTTGGAAGCGAGCATGGACATGTCAGTAGCTCCCTTCGAACAAGGGAGTTTCGATGCCGCGGATGATCCCGGCGAAGCGCTGATAGCCATTCGCGTACGGCGCAGTATCGTATGCTTCGAGCCCCCCACTACTCAGGCGAAAGAAAGCCCCGGCGGAGTGTGAGGGCACGAGCCACAAGGCTTCGCCGCTACGGCGCCAAGCGAGATAGTTGCAGAGCCAGAAACGGCTCCCGTTCAGCAGCAAATCGAAGCTTACACCTTCGAGAGGATCGAAGCGCAGCAGGACCAGATCCATCTGCGTGATCACTGCGAATGCTTCCCCCTCGGGGTAGTACAGTGGGCGATTGCAGGAGGTCGCGAGCAACGCAATTCCCGCGCTCGGATCAGTGAAGTAGCCACTCGAAATGCGCTCGTCCAAGCCAGAACTATCGCCACCGGCAAGTCCGGAGGCACGGATAAGGGAGCCAAGACGGCTGCGCGTCCGATGTGTCGCAGGCGGACACAAGGGCTCGCCCTCGAGGAGACGGTTCAGTGTCATCATATTCATTGAGAATTTCCTTTTGAGGAGGCCGCTCCAGCCGAGCTCTCCCTCCCCTTTGTTTTCATTTCTACTCGGCCTTCATGCCGACCTTTTTCTCTCATTCCTGAGTCACATGACGCCGCTTGTCGGCGCCGCTCCGCGGGCGCACCTGCAGCGGATGCTTCGCGCTGATTTTCGAGGAGCTTCGAGCCTTCAGAGTTGAAGCCATCAGGTGATCGGGGCAGGCCTCACGCGGAGCTATTTTCCATCTGGATCGAGGAGCCGGGAGCGAAGCTTTGCGACTTACAAAGCTGCGCTGTCTCTCTACTACAAATGCCTGCCGGAAATGAGCGAAGTCTCACAAGAGGCCCCGCCGCGCGAGCGGCGAAACGGATACAAAACCGGTCTCTCGGTTTTTTAGGAGTGCACCCTCGGAGAGCGCATAGGGGCTTCACACGGCGGTTCGCGCCGGAAAACCCCGTGCAAAAGTGCCTGCGGCACTTTTGCGGTATTGCGCTGAATCCAAGGAGGGATACAAACCATGTGTTCTGTATCCTCCACTTCGGACAAATCTGCGATTTTGGGACGCTGTTTGTATCCAAAGTCAGGATCCGCCCAAGTCCCTTGTTTTCGATACAAGGGCGTTGTCCGAATTTCCGAAAGTGCCGTTGGCGAGCTTGAGAATTTGGCCGTTATCGTAGCCGCGGATGCAGCGCTCGAATGAAGTTAGCAGTGAGGCAGAAAGCACCGGGCTTATGGTGATTTTTCAAGGCCGGTTGAAGAGTTTGTCAGAAGCCAAATCGGCGATCAGTCCGAGCGTAAATCACGCACTCAAGCTGCAAGTCTCCGATAGCCGGATAAGGAGCCAGCGCCGCGACTTTCTAATGCTGACTTGAGCCGCTAAGCCGAAACGCAGGATTGGAGAATTTGATGCACCGTTTCGCCAAACTCATGAGCTTCGCGATGCTCGTTGCGATCCCATCTTCCGCGCTTGCCTGGGGGCAGGATGGCCACAGGATTATTGGACAGATCGCACAAGAGCGAGTGAACGGCCGAACAGCTGCATCGATCGAGCAAATACTCGGAGAGGAAGACCTCGCCGAGGCCTCGACCTGGGCGGACGAAGAGAGGTCGAACCCAGACACTTTTTGGCAGACCGAAGCTGGGCCATACCACTATGTGACGGTGCCCATTGGCACAACGTTGGAGGCTATCGGAAGCCCGGAGGAAGGTGACGCTTTCACCGCACTTCGACGCTTCACTCAGACGGTGCGCAGCACCGAAGCGACGAAAGAAGAAAAGGCTCTGGCATTGCGCTTCATCGTGCACATCGTCGGGGACCTCCATCAACCGCTTCATGCCGGTAACGGAAGCGATCGAGGCGGCAATGATGTCGACGTTCTCTGGTTCGGCCAAGAGACCAATCTTCATGCGGTCTGGGACACGAGAATGCTCGAAGGACAGAACCTGTCCTATTCGGAATATGCAGAGTGGATGGGCCGCCAGATCGAGCCTACGGAGACGATTGATTGGTGGCAGCCCAACCCCCTCATCTGGATCGGAGAAAGCACCGCTATTCGCGACACGATCTACCCTCAATCTGAAGAAGGCGTTGCCCGCCTTGGGTACGCCTATCAGTACGAACACCTCCCAACAGCGGAGCGAAGGTTGCAACAAGGCGGGGTACGCCTCGCGGCGTATCTGGATTGGCTGTTCTCGGATGTGAACTGAGCTTTTTGACGCAAGCGACTGGGCTCACGGAGAGATTAGTATCTGGCGAACAGTGTCAGGGCATTTGGTCGATTTTGGGCCGTATGCGGAGTGGCCGCATTCGCGGATTGTACAACGAAAGCGGTCACAACATGCTAACTTCCGGGACCACAAGACCCCGTGACAAAGCTGGTCGCAACACTCAACCGGGAGAGAACGCCTTTCGCCTAAAGCCGACTTCCCCGGTTTACCATTATCGTCCAGCGCCGCCTAAAGCTCGGCTCCGCTTTAAAGCTCGAAAGATATTTTCGGACTGTCCGTTTTCACCCCAAGCTGCTTCGCTGCGCCGATCAATTGGTGCACGTAAACAGCATTGAAGTCCGCCCCGCCCCGCTGAAGATCCGCAAGCCCGATGCACGCTCTTGCAACGTTCATTGCAACCTCTCGCCGGAACTCGCCTGTCGCGTTTACGGCATCCAAATAGCCGATCTGTCTTTTCGCGTACTTGATAGTGTAGATCATCGCCATCTGCTCGACCGAACTAAAGTCAGCCATATCTGCAACAGCGGTGTAGCCGTCTTGCGCGACGTCTGGTGGCAGCCTTACTCCCAAAAGCTGCTCCGCTAGTTGGTGGGCTTTAGCGGTTGATCGCCCTTCGTTCACGGCGCGAAATGAATCAGCCAATCCTTTGAAAAATGACATTCGGCCTCCCTCACCGTCACAGAAATATCGTGACACTCGGGTAAAACTCTACGCTTGTGGTAACGAATAGCAAGTATACTTAGGCTTCAATTCTATTAGAGGGGTAAGCCGTGGAGCTAGAAGCCAAAATCAGTGACATTGCCAACACCGTGCGGGATCATCGTGAGGTACTGGCAACCGAGGAAGCTGCGAAGAACGCGCTTGTCATGCCATTCCTGCAGGCCCTCGGGTACAACGTGTTCAATCCAGCCGAAGTGATCCCGGAGTTCACCTGCGATGTCGGCACGAAGAAGGGTGAGAAGGTAGACTATGCAGTCAGCATTGGTGGCAGGATCACCATGTTGGTCGAATGCAAGCCATCGCACTCAGAATTGAGCATAAACCACGCGTCTCAGCTCTACCGGTATTTCAGCGTCACTGAAGCCCGCGTGGCGATCCTGACCAACGGCGTGATCTACAAGTTCTTCTCCGATATCGATTCACCGAATCGAATGGACGAGCGGCCCTTCTTTACGCTGGACCTGGAGAGCCTCCGCAAGTCTGACTACCGGACCCTTGAGAGCTTCTCGAAGGCCGCTTTCGACATTGAGCGGATCGTGCAGGAAGCGGGCAAGCTTAAGCTCCAAACGCTCGTCTACAAAGAACTCGAAAAGGAGATGCAGGAGCCTTCCGAGGAACTCGTGCGCATGATCGCTGGACGAGTGCATTCAGGTCGTCTCACGGCCTCTGTGAAGGAGACCTTCGAGGGCCTGATCATCAACTCGTTCTCGACACTGGTGCGGGACAAGGTGAATGCCCGGCTGACGTCTGCGCTGGATAGTGGGGCCGAAGAAGTGGAGATCAAAACAGGGCCGCAGGACGAGATTGAGACGACGCCCGAGGAGATCGAAGGCTATAACATTGTAAGGGCTATCGGGGCACGGAAGGTGGACCCCAAGAGGAACGTGATGAGGGACGCCAAGTCCTACTGCGCTGTCCTACTCGACGACAACAACCGAAAAAGCATTGCGCGCCTGCACTTCAACAGCGCAACCAGCAGGCACTTCGGCACCTTCTCCGGAAAGGATGAGATAAGGCATCCCGTGGAAGGTCCTATCGATATCTATCAGCACGAGAAAGCGATACTGATGAGACTAGAGGAGCTGGAGGGCGGCCAATGACCGCGTCCCCACAGTTTTACGATTGGCTGGTCCTCCTAGCGATATTTTTCGGACCTCTCGTCGGCGTATGGATCACTCGCTGGATTGATGCAGCCCAAGAGAAGAAAAAGCGGCGCTGGGATTTGTTCGAAACGCTCAGAAGAACGCGGGGCCTAGAACTATCGCCGGACCATGTCGCCGCCATAAACATGGTTCCCGTCCTCTTCTCGGACGACACCGAGGCAATGTCCGAATGGGGCAAACTAATGGACGCGCTCAATAACCCCGGTTGGCGGTCAGAAGACCAGACGGTTAGAGAGGGGTTCTACAAGAGCGCGGCAGATGCGCGCCATAACCTAACTCAGCGGATTGGCGACGTGGTGGGAGCCAAGCTGCCGAAGAAAGAGGAGCATCGTCTGGGTTATGCCCCCAGTGCTTGGGAAAATGAGTTTCTGGAGCAAGCTGCAGCTAGGAAGCTTCTAATCGACGTGCTGTCAGGCGAACAGCCCCTGAAGATGCTCGCGGGCGTCTATGAACTTCAAGAGAACCCGGCTGGGTCTGAAGCTGATACTGCTGAGCGAAGAACGTTGGAAGCACCCACCGACGAGCCGAAGAAGCGCAATGAAAAAAGCAGGGCATCAAGCCCGAAAGGGAAATCCTAGGCTACCAAACCGTCCAGCCGTTTAAGCAAGTTCTTCACGGAAGATGCATGCCACTTGCCGCCCCTCGCGGTCCTCATGTGGCGCGCAATCAGCTCCGCAGCGGTCCCGGCTAGGCTAGTGACCCCGTCCCGGCGGATCGCGTTCACGGTACCCCTTAGGCTCTCTGCGAACCTATCAGCGTTGTTTTGGATCGCCGCAACGGAGGCGCAGTTGCCCCTCCCGGCCCTGCGGAGCGCCTTCGCCCCGTTCGGGTTGCCCAGCTTCACCCCCCGGGCCTTGGCAGCAGCAAGGGCAGCTTTGGTCCGCTCAGAGATACGTTCGCGCTCGTCTTCATTGATAACCGCCAGAAGCCCGATGGTGAGCCGGTTGACATCCGGGTTATCAGCGCAGGTGAAGTCCACGCCGCTATTGCGTAGCTGCAGGGTGAACGCTGCATCGCGGCTGAGCCTATCGAGCTTCGCCACAACAAGCTTCGCCCCCGTCAGGCGGGCATGGTCCAGCGCAGCGTTGAGTTCGGGCCTGTCGTTGCGTTTGCCGCTCTCCACCTCGGTAAACTCTGAGACAATCTCCCAGCCCCTCGCCTCGCAAAGGGCGCGAACCGACTGGCGCTGAGCCTCAAGCCCGAGGCCAGAGCGGCCCTGCTTGTCGGTAGAAACGCGGTAGTAGGCAGCAAATCGGCACATGGTCAGGCCCCTTACAAAAAAGTCAAACGGACGTTGCCTCATTTTGTAGGGTGACTGCTTTTGGGCACACTTGGTCACAACTTAAATGGCCGACCTGAGAGCGCATTGCCGCGCGGCCGCTTTTGGGCCGCAAGCGGAACGACAGCTTTTGGAGTGTCTCGTAACGTAAGCAGCCTGTAGACGAGCTACGTTGCTAGTCCGCACAGTTTTAATGGTTCTGGCGGTCTTAACCAAAGATTGTTGGGTAGGCTGTTCCCAATTTAACGGCGCCCTCGATACGGTTCGCAAGCGACCCCATCGTTGTCGCCGTCAAGCCCCGGCCGGTAGCCTGGCTGACCACGGTACATCGGAGCATATCCAGCAGCTCGCGCCTCGCGGCATCCTCGGAAATAGACACTGTTTGAAGATTGAACTGTTGGTGCCTGGGGTTGCTTCTCGATCCTGACCACGGGGACAGAGCTTGGGTTCGCCGCACGGAAGTCAGCAGGCAGCATGAACTCTCCTGCCCAGATGCCAACGCCTCGCGACTTAGCCTGCGCCTCGGCAAAAACGTATTGGTCGCTGAACTGAGGAAGGGCCACCGCTAAGCCCGCTCTTACAAGCGCTTCTGCGACGTCAGTTCTTCCCGCTTTGCAGGAGGCAACAACTCGGTTGTATTTGCCGGAACCACGC
>NZ_FOWZ01000003.1 GCF_900115585.1 Qipengyuania nanhaisediminis
ATTTTTTTGATGCCAGATCCTTCAGCACCACGTTGTCGAGCATCGCCTCGGCCAGCAGCTTCTTCAGCCGACTGTTCTCCTGCTCGAGTGTCCGCAACCGCCGGGCATCGGACACCTCCAGACCGCCGAACTTCGACTTCCACTTGTAGAACGTGGCGGAACTGATCCCGTGACGGCGGCACACTTCCGCTGTCGGCATCCCAGCCTCCTGCTCCTTCAAAACCGCGATGATCTGCTCTTCGCTGAACCTGCTTCGTTTCATTCTCGTCCGACTCCTTTGCGTCGGACTCTACCAAAAACCGGTCACATTTCAGGGGAGCACGTCACTTCCCTTGCTTCCTTGGCAACTCGTGTTTCGCAGCTAGACGCGTAGGGCAACTCAAATACAGCGAACTTAGCATTTTGGACGTTCACCGCATGGTCTTGGTGCATGAAGGCGACGCTTACTTCGCCAAAGTCGTGCGGCCCCTGTCGCTCGCATCCGATCGGGCGAACCGCATTTTCTTCGATGCCCTGGCCCTCAAGTTCGGTGGGGCGAACCCGCCTCATTAGCCACCTCACCTTTGTCGCGATCTCTGAAGCCATTTTGATGGTCTCGCTGTCTTTGGTTACTGTCAGCCCATCATCTTCCGAAATGGTGTGCTCGACGATGAGAGTGTCGTCAGGACGCAACTCGTATGACAAATAGTGGCAGCACCAATCGGTCATCCCACGTCTAATGTAGAGGGTTTCGCGAGACAGCATATCTGCCGAGGCAAGCGTCTTAGCGCCTACTAAGCTCTCCGCACTGTCCACCTCCGAATTCTTGCAGGAAGTACAGACTAATGCGGCAGTGGCCAAAAACGCAAAATGCCTGATCATGGATACAGAATGACAAGGGTTTAGAATGGCCGCAACCGGATCGTTAGCGGCCCGTCAGCTTCTGGCACATAGCTAGCTCGGCGAAAGCGTCGTCAGATGGGTGGAAAGCGGACGTACGGATAAGGGTTCACGTGCGATGGGCGTCGGCCGTCCCTTCATCGGGCTTCACCCCGTCCCCAATGATACTGTCCTGCTAATCTGTGCAGTCATCAAATATGGCTTCGATGGGCATGTCGAAGAGCCGTGCAATGCGGAACGCCAGCGGAAGAGATGGATCGTGCTTGCCAGTCTCGATTGCATTTACGGCCTGACGCGACACCCCGAGATGTTGAGCCAACGCTGCCTGGCTCCATTCTCGCTCAGCCCTCAGGACGCGGAGACGGTTTTTCATCGGCTGTCCTTCCAGCGGATGAACTGAAAAACCAAGACGAATAGTAGGCAAAAATACTTGAAAAGGTCAGCAATTGCCGACCACCAAGTCACTTCGACCATAAAAAGGCTAAAGGGATACGGTGCTTCTTCAGCGCCCGTAACCAAGTATACAATTGTAGCCACCCAAAAAACGATTAACGGCATTGCTACAGCCGAATAGACCACCACGTCCGTTGTGCGGCGAAATAACTGTTCCGCGTATTCGTCCCTCATAAACCGGGCTAGGATTAGAGTTGGAGTAACAAAGAACGCAAAAAATAGAAGTACTGATCCGTATATTCGATACCAAACCGGCACGGTCCCATCGGGTGAAACTACATTATCGAATATCGGAAGCAGAGATAAAAGTATTAGTATGCTAGATAACAAGCAAAGGTCCATCAATCTAAAGTAAAGGCGAAACCGCCTTTCGTTGGGTCCATGCCCTTGGCCAGTGTTCGAATTAAGATCCACGTTTCATGTTCCCTGTGAGTTGTCCTTTAACGGCATCTATATCGTGACGAAACCAGTCCTGAAGTTTGAGCTACCCCCCCCAAAAAAAACTCCATAATCGTACTGAACTCTAAAATGCCGTGGCATTCTCCGTCGGGGCGCCATTGTCGCGCGTGACGCCCCGACGAAGCCGATTAGCCTTGGGCGTCGAGCTGGATGGTAGCGAGGCGCTCCTGACGAGCATTGGCGATGGCAAGTTTTACGTCCGGGGCGATCTTCATTTTTACAGCAAGGCGGCACTCGGCTTCGGCCTTGCGCGCCCCATGGTCGAATCCTCCGGATCGGCAGATGCGCCGCGCTGTAATATCGATCCGCTCATCCAGCTTCCGTTGGCCGGCTTCCGTATTGAGGTCTAGATCGCTGATATTGATAGAAACTGTGGGCAAATCTCGACCCGCAACAGGAGTTGCGAGAATTGCGAGTGTCGCAGCAGCTAGTGTTAGTGGTTTCTTGTTCATGTCATTCTCCAGCTTGGATGTTGGGTCCAGATGGGCGAAACAACCTCGCATGTCAGGTTGTCGTGACTATATGTCGCGACTCACTGACAATGTCAATAGAACCTGACATTATGTCGTTATGCCCTGCCAATTTGAGGTGAGGGCGGGATTTTAAGCGACAGATTGTTTGTACGTGGCGTCCGGTCTCGGGTCGTTAGCCGCCGGTCCGCTCCTGGCACACCGCTAGCTCGTTGAAAGCGTCGCCAGATGGGTGGAAAGCGGTCGGCCAAATTGACGGCAGTGACACTCCAAAACTTCCTGAACAGTAGCGGGGAACCAATTCAGCTGCTGCTCGCGCTCCACGCTCCCATGGAACCGAGATAGACGTCCAGATTTTCGAAGCCGCGACTTGCCAGCCAGCCTGCAGCAACCGTCGCTCGCATCCCGCTGGCGCACATGAGTGTGTAACGTTCCGACCGATCGAGATCGCGATAGCGCGTGTGAAGCTCGCCCACATAGATGTGTCGCGAACCTTCAATCGCGCTCTGCGCCCTTTCGTCGGCATCTCTCACGTCGAGTAGCGTCCAGCTCTCGTCTTCCTTTGCCAGGCGTTGCGCGACCTCGTCGGTGCCGATCATCGGGATGGTCCGCAAGGTACGGCCTTGGGCAGCCGCCGGAACGACCCCGACATAGCCGCCGACTACCGTGCCGAGCGCAATCCGGACGAGATGCGTCATTGCCGCTTCGAGTTGGTCTTCGTCGGACGCGATCAAGGCTATTTTCTCGCTCTCTCCGATAAACCAGCCGGCGAACGCGGAGATCATGCCGACGGGCAGGTTCATCGACCCTGGAAGATGGCCAGAGGCGAATGCAAGCGGCTCCCTGACGTCGATGAGGTGGTCGACCTCGACTGCTTCCAATTCCGAGAGCGACAGGCGCTGCGGTCGCATCACCCGCGGTGCTGCGTCTCCCCCTTCCAGATTGAGACGTTCCATCAGGCGGAAATACGGAGGTTGATAGTGGTTCTCCTCCACCTTGAAGTCGATGAAGGCTTCCTTGGTCTCGAACTGCAGGCGCGTGTTGTTCAAACGCTCATGGCCAAGCGTAGAGAACTCGCGTTCAGCCATGCCCGATCCGCATACCGATCCGGCTCCGTGTGCAGGGTAGAGAATGACCTGATCGCCCAACCCCAGGATTTTCTGCAGGGAATCGAACAAAAGGCCCGCCACCTCACGCTTGCGATCCGGATAGAAATCCGTCCGACCCACATCACCGACAAAAAGAGCATCTCCGGTAAAAACTCCGACCGGACCGTCGGGATAGGCTGCATCGTGAAGGACGAACGCCAGGTGGTCGTCCGTATGACCGGGCGTCTCAAGTACCTTTATTCGAAGCTGACCAATCTCGAATTCCTCGCCCTCGCGAGCGGTATCGGCATATTTGATCGCGCCTGCCGGATTGGGACCATGAAGCACACGGGCGCCGGTCAGCTCCTTGAGGATCGGCGCACCCGAAACGAGGTCCTCGTTGCGGTGAGTTTCGAAAATGTGCGTGATTTCGAGGCCCTCGGCGCGCGCCATTTCGACATAACATTCACAATCGCGCCGCGGATCAATGACTGCGGCCTTTCCCCCCGAACCGACAAGGTAGGATAGATGGGACAGGCCCGGCGTCTTGATTTTTTCCAGTAGCATGATGCCTCCTTCAGATAAGAAAAGCGGGACCGGCGCGAACCGATCCCGCTTAGATAAACTCAGTTCCTATCTTGCTCAGTCGATCTGGACGGTGCGCAGATAGGGGCGAAGCGTAGTAAAGCCTTGCGGGAAACGCGATTTGGCGTCCTCGTCGGAGACGGACGGGGGGATGATCGCATCCTTGCCCTCGCGCCAGTCCGCAGGCGTTGCCACGCCATGCTTGTCGCTGAACTGCAATGCGTCGATCGCGCGCAATATTTCGTCGAAGTTACGACCCACACTCATGGGATAGGTCATGGTGAGCCGGATCTTCTTGTCAGGATCGATAATAAACACGGACCTGACCGCCGCTGTTTCGCTCTGATCCGGGTGGATCATGTCGTAGAGCTTTGCGATCGTGAGATCGGCATCCGCCACAATCGGGAATGTGAGGTTTGTGTTCTGCGTATCGTTAACGTCCTCAATCCATCTTGCGTGTTCTTCTGCCGTATCCGTGGATAGACCCAGCGGCTTCACATTCCGCTTTTCGAACTCGCCTGCAAGTTGAGCGGTGCGACCCATCTCCGTGGTACAGACCGGGGTAAAATCTGCGGGGTGACTGAAAAAGAATACCCAACTGTCGCCAGCCCAATCGTGGAGGCTGATCTCGCCATTCTGAGTGTCTACCGTGAAGTCAGGGGCGGTATCGCCGATATGAAGGCCCATTTAATTAATCCTTTTATGTAAGTGAATTTAGTTCTGACGCCCGCGACGGCCGTTATGTCCCTGGCCCATTCCGGGCTCTCCACCGCGATCAACGCAGCGCTGGAATGCCGCGAGGTGCCGCTCTTTGGAGGCCCATTGCAGGTCGCTCAGGGTGGCTTTGACTTGCACATCGACAATGGTCGGAAGGATCTCGTCGTAGAGAGCGATATTCTCGGTCTCCGCTTGGACGCCCTGCTCGCAAGCTTCGAGCAAGCTGGAAGGAGCTGAAATCTCTCCGAGGAACGGATTGTCCGCTCGGTGAGGGATGCCAAGCCGATCCATTTCCTCCCGGACACGCTGGGAATGTCGCTGTTCCGCCGTAATTATGTTGCTGAAAGGGCGGACCTCTCCGTGCAACGCGATGACTGCCTCGTACATCGCTTCGGCGCGATATTCGTCGTCGAGGGCCATCGCCAGAGCGCTGACGTCTGTCGAGGTGACACGCGCCGGAGTTTCGGCCTCGGCTACCTCTGCCATGCACGCGGTCGCAAGAAACGCAGTAAAGGTAGTGCCCAAAATTCTGAGAGGTGATTTCGTCATTGCGTCTTCCTTTCCCAGGCAACCTAGGAGCACTGCGGAAGAACTGCGAATCCAATATATCGTTTAATATAATCGAGTAAATATGTGGAGGTGTTTCAGGGGCGTGCGAGCGACGCCGAATCCCATCGCGCGATGATATGGGATGGTTCGAACATAACCTGATTGGATCGATGAGGGCGGCAGCGGATCGTGTCGTTTGCTGCCGGACGCGGTGATGCTTTGAAAATCGGTGAAATGGTGACTTCGCGCAATGCTCGTTGGCTCGCTCGACGCCAGGAATGAGCCGACCCGTATAACCACAGGCCGGCCCACCCTTTCCTATCGCATCAGAACCTCGCGTTGATCCTTACCCAGCCTCCCTGGCCGGCACCGGGCAAGCGTTCGCCGGTTGGCACGTCAGAATTGCCAACCCTGCTGCGACCTGCGAGGTGTGGCTGATATTCCGCATTAAACACGTTTTCGACTCCGGCTTCGAGTGCAAGGAGCTCATTGACGGCGAGGCGCCCAAAAAGGCCGAAGACAGCGTATCCTTCGCTAGGCTGTTCGTCGTTCGACCGGGAGATATTGTCCTGGCCAGCCGCCGCGATCATTTCGGCACCGAGGGTCAGGCGATCGCCTGCCCAGGCAGCGGCAAGACGAAGGTTTGCCGGTGCCACACGATAAAGGTCATCGTCGATGTCGCGCCGCTTTCCGCGAACTAGGCTGGCGGTTCCGGACAATTCGATCCGGTCGACCGGCCGGATGACGAAATCGAGGTCCGCGCCATAAATTTCCGCATCCACGTTCGAGAAACGAAGCGGTGTGGTGTCCCCGTTCATGGCTGCGATCATCTCGATCGGGCTGTCCACCACGCTTACGGTATCATCGACGGGTGTGCCCTGAATGAAACCGTCGACCCGGCGATAGAATACCGTCGGGCGCAGGGTGACAGCGTCCGTTTCCCAATCGAAGCCGATCTCCGCAATCCAAGCTGTTTCGGGATCGAGGGCGAGGTTCCCGACATAGATGTTACCGTCGGCCAGACCGAAGCTTGCTTCGGTGGGCAACCAGCCGAACCGCTCCAGCAAGCTGGGCACCCGCTCCTTCCGGGCAAGCGTGAGGCGCGGCGTGACATCTCCCGTCGGGATCCAGAAGCGCGCTACTGCATCGATGGTGGTCGTGGAATAATCGCGGTCGGAAGCCGCAAAAGCCGCCGCCAGACCACCCGGTCCCATCGGCACCGCCGATCCGAGAGCCGGGATGCCAGCAGTCTGATCGGTCCGATCGATGCGCGTGCCTAGCTCGAACTCGATTGCAGACAGCGCGCCGCGCCACTGTGCGAAAGCGCCTACCCTTTCCGATTTTAGGTCAGGCTGTGCATCGATGAAGAAGGCAGGGTTCACAGGGTTGGTAATGCGAACGAACTTGTCGGTCAGTTCCGCATCGCCCCCGATAGCGAAATAAGATCCGTCGGACCCGAAGCGCAATGCGACTTCGGCGGTATTCGTATCGGCCTCGGCGAAAGTAGCCCGAGCCTGCATGGGCGTGGCGGTCGGCTGTCTTGTGGTCTGGTTATCCATCAGGTGCCGGACCGCCACTTGGCCAAGCCGCATATCGAGGTGGACCCTGTCGGCAACCTCGCCGCGGAAGCCTGTCTGGACGAAGTCGGTATTGAAATAGACGATATCGAGCGCGAACGGCGGATTGCCGGTCGGATCGGTTTCGCTCCGGCGATATTCGATGAAGATCTCGCCCGGGCCGGATCGGAAGCCCGCATGGGCACCGTACAGGTTGCGTTCGAAAGAGGTTCCTCCGGCGGTTCCATCGGGGAACTCGTAGTCGCCGCCCTGCTCGCGGCTGGCAATCACCCCGAAGCGCCATTGGTCACTGGCGATACCGGCCAGCCCGCCGACTGCATAGCTGTCGTCGACACTGCGGTACTGGGCCGAAAACCGGCCCTGCGTCGAGAAGCGGGCTTCATCGGTGAATTCGGCTTCGGCCAGTCGGGCGTTGACGGCTCCGGCCAGCGATGGGCCTTGCGATACCGGGGCGACGCCGCGAGCGACCTCGATCCGCTCGACGAGAACCGACGGCGCATAGTGGAGAGGCGGGTCCATCGCATTCGGTCCTCCCGAAGCAAAACGTTGGTCGTTCACGCGCCCGAGCACTCGCTCGCCGGCGAGCCCGCGATATGAAAGCTGCCCGGAAAGTGCGCCGTTGCCGACCAGTGCTCCCCCGGCCGTTCTCGCTGCAATTGCAGCCGCATCGGCGGGCGTCGCGATCTGTTCGGGTTTCTCGACCCCGTCCTGCGAAATATCTCGCAATTGCGTGCCGGTCACGACGATCGTGTCGACGAGGATTGCCGTGTCGCTTTCAGGGGTCGACCGCTCTTGGGCAAGGGCTGGCTGTGCAGCAAGGGTCGTACAAGACGCCATCAAGAGCGTCCTGAGTAGGATTCTAGAGTTCATTGTATTCTCGCATCTGCATTGTGCACACAGGCGCAGGTCGACCGCAAAGGACCGAAACGAGCGCCGAAACTGTCGAGGGGATCAGCCCTTTACAGGTGGAGCGCGCAAGGGTGGACGCAGATATCTTGGAAGCGAAACCGCCAGCGTAGGAAGCCTCGCTTCATCGAGGAATTCGACCGGGAATTCAGAATTTTCCGGTGCGACAGTGCCAGGCAGCAGAGCTGCCATCGACAGGGCGGAGAATGCGCAATCCGGATCAGGCTGCGAAGCATCGGGCGGTGTCCCGTCCCGATCCGCCTGATCGGGCATGTGATGGCCCATTGCGGCATGATCGACCTGCTCGTGATGTCCAGGTTTGGCCGCGGTAAGTCGCGCCAGTTCGTTCGACGAAGGGCAGGGCACGACCGCGAACACATGGGTCGACGACGGCACGATCATATAGCCTGACGGAATGATCACGTTCAGGCTCAACACGCATAGAGCCATGCCCAAAAGGGCAGCGCCCTTCTGACGCAGGAAGCTCAATGGATCAACCATATCGAAGGAACTGTAGCCGCCTACTGATGCGCTGTCATTTGCAACGACCGCAACAGTCGTGACCTTTCAAGATATGGTACCAGTATCCACATTCGGGTCGTTTGCTGTCCGTCTGCTCCTGGGTCAACGTTAGCTCGCTAAATCAGTCACGAACTGGGTGGAAAGCGGTCATTCCGATCGGAGGAGTGGCGGCCTGGGGTAATAGGGGCCCTGCCAGCTGAAATTGCTGATCTCAATGCGGCCGTTTTCAACGGTTAGAACAGCAAATGCTCCTTGGCTTGGACTTCCTTCGGGCTCGGCATAATACTCGCACCACCAATTGACTTGGTATTGCAGTGATCCCTTACCACGTATCATTGCACCTACGTCGCAGTTCCTGGTCTTCTCGAAGATAGAACGAACATTCTTCTCCATTCGCTCTGGTGAGCGCTCAAGTCGAGAATCCGGATCATAACGCACCTCTGCATGTGCGTTTTCGACAAGATGATCGGTATCTCTTGCGATAAGCGCGGCAAGAAACGCCCGCATCTTTGCTTCGTCATCTTGAATAACGGCAACAGGTAATGACGATGCCAATACGAAGGCTAAGATCGATCCATTCATGCAATTCTCGTTAGATTTGCGGGCGTTAAATTCAACCGTGCCAAATTTGCTGCTCGTCCGCAATCGGGTCGTTAGCCGAACGTCGGCAATGCAGGGCCACACCACTAATACCCGACAGACCGCTATCGGCCCAAAAAGCTGCCGCCAACTGCGTAGGCTAGGCAAAGATGCCAGCGTCGATCGCAGCAACGTATTTTGCGACTTCGGAAGCTTGACCCCGTACGACTAGCTGTTTTGCCGTTTTTCCACGGAATCCTGAGAGAGCCCGTGTTTCATACCATTGGAGTGCTAGGTCTCTTGAACCGAACCGCGGTTCGACCAAATCCAGAATGTCTTCTTCTGTCATCATTCTCCCCTTTGCACATTTGATACGCGCCCTTCCTATCGGCGCAAAGTTACTCTTGGGTGACCGGGTTTGTTTGACCAATTTTGGGCTGGACTGAGCGGGATACCCGCGGATGTTACCGGCGTTCGAGAAAAATTTCCCAATGATTTGAGTGCCCATTTTTGTCGTCTATGGGGCACCACCGCCTTCGCAAAAAAGCTGCGATGCCAGCCTATTGGGCCAGTTCTTCGAGCCGTTCGCGCTTCTGGATCACGGCTTCGCGGCGTGACGGAAGATCGATCAGGCCCTGCTTGCGGAATTTCGTGAACTGGCGACTGACGGTTTCGATTGTTAGCCCGAGCACGTCAGCGATCTGTTGCCGCGACAAGGGCAGTTCGAAAGCGTCCGCGCTCTGTTCGAATGGCGCGCAGCCTTTCGGGGCAAGCCGTTCGGACATGTCGAGGAGGAAGGTGGCGAGCTTTTGTTCGGCGTTCATCCGGCCGAGCAGGAGCATCCAGCGCCGGGTACGGTCCAGTTCCGACAGGGTGCGTTCGAGAAGGTTGTGTTCGAGCTTGGGATGCTCTCGTGCAAAGCGGTCGAAGTCTGCGCGCTGGAAGGTGCACACCAGTGCGGGCGTCAGTGCTTCGACACCATAGGGCGTCGAGTTGCCGAAAGGCCTGCCCATGAAGTCGCTGGGGTAGGCAAGGCCGAGGATCTGCTCCTTGCCGTCGCTCGTCTGGGTCGACAGCTTCAGCAGCCCTTCGATGACGTTGGCGACCACGATGGCCTCATCGCCTTCCCAGAACAATTGTTCGCCCGCCTCCAAGTGGCGACGGCGGCCGATCGAATTGAGGATGCGAATTTCCTCATCGTCGAGATCCGCGCAAATCGCGCGATTACGCACGGCGCAGGCCTGGCAGAAATTCAGGGCAGCTTCGGATTGGATGCTTTCCATCATTGCTCGATACCCGTCCCCAGCGATCATGCCAAGAAGCGACCTTGGTGGAGGCCGGATTCCGTCGGGGTCATCAGGGAATGGCGGAGACGGAGGGATTCGAACCCTCGATACCCGTTACCAGGTATGGCTCCTTAGCAGGGAGCTGGTTTCAGCCACTCACCCACGTCTCCGCATCGCAAGCCTCGGCTGCGAGGGGCGCGCTATAGCTAGGGGTTGGGATGCCTTCAAGGGTGAATCCGCTGCCTTCTTTCCAACGCGCCAAAGACTCGCTTCGCCGTGAATTCGATTCGGTTCATCGCCCTGTCATTGCCCGCCTGCTCCAAAGCGATTCTCCTCACCGGCGCAGCCTTGTCGGCTCGAACGCAGGCGAGGCAATGGAAGGGATCTTGAGATGAATACCGCACGCACGCTCCTGGTGAGTTTCGCCGCCGGATTGGGACTGATGACAGCCCCGCTTTCCGCGCAGGTCGAAACCGTCGATCCGGATGCGGCCTATGACGCAGCAATCGATGGCGACCTCGAAGAAGCTCCAGGAGAGCCTTCACCTTACGAGGCACCGGCTGACGAACCCGCAGCACCGCAAGACCCGGCCTATGGCGTGGAGCAGGAAGACGCCGCTGGAGCGCCGCCGGTCTGGTCGGAACAGCAGGCGGAAGAGGCTGCGTCTGCTGTGGTAGAAGGTGCAGATGTCGACAATCCTGCCACCACCTATCGCGAAGATGATCTCATTGGCGCTGCCGAAGGTGTTTTCGGCAAGGGTGCCGAAGGCGTCGCCAACATGATCCGCAAGCTGCTGGCCGACCAGGGCGAACCGAACGGCTATATCGTCGGGCGCGAGGCCGGCGGCGCTTTCGTCGTCGGGGCGCGTTACGGTTCCGGCACGCTGTTCCATAAGGTAGAAGGCGAAATGCCTGTCTACTGGACGGGTCCGTCCGTCGGTTTCGATGCCGGTGCAAATGCAGGCAGCACCTTCGTGCTGGTCTACAACCTCTACGACACCGAAGAACTTTACGAGCGCTTCCCGGCAGCGGAGGGCCAGGCCTATGTGATCGGCGGCCTGCACGCGAGCTACGTGCGCAAGGGCGACGTGGTCCTGATTCCGATCAGGATGGGCGCAGGCCTTCGCCTGGGTGTGAACGCGGGCTATCTCCGCTTCTCCAAGAAGCAGCGCTGGCTCCCCTTCTGACCGGCTGCTGATACGAAAAAATAGGCAATCTTGATGGGCCGCAACCGTATTTCGGTTGCGGCCCTCGACATGTTGGGCGAAAGGGCTTTCCATGCTCGACAGACTAGACGCCCAGCCGCCTGACGCCCTCCTCGCACTCATCAAGATGTATGCCGCCGACGAGCGTGAGGACAAGATCGACCTCGGTGTCGGGGTCTATCGCACAAATGACGGCGCGACGCCGGTCTTCCGATCGATCAAGCTGGCGGAACAGCGCCTGATCGACGAGCAGGACAGCAAGTCCTACCTCGGCCCGGAAGGCGACAGCGGCTTCGTGAAGGCGCTGATGCCCTACATCTTCGGCGACGACGAAACGCTCGCAGCGCGTATCGAAGGGATGCAGACACCCGGCGGGACCGGTGCGGTTCGGCTTGCGGTCGCCCTTGCTGCAAAAGCTGGCGTGAAGCGCGTCCATCTCGGCGTGCCCAGTTGGCCCAACCACGCCCAGATCCTCGATGATGTGGGCGTAGAGACAGTCACTTTCAGACATTCGACTGACAAGGGCACGGCCGATCTCGACGCCGTCCTGGCGACCATCGATGCGGCAGGCGCGGGAGATGCGGTGCTGCTCCATGGCTGTTGCCACAACCCGACCGGCATTGATTACACGGCCGAAGAATGGGCACAGATTGCAGAGGCATTCGTCGCTTCCGGGGCGCTGCCCATTCTCGACATCGCCTACCAGGGGCTGGGGCAGGGCATGGAAGAGGACGTCGCCGGCGTGCGCACGGTTCTCGACCGCGTACCGGAGGCACTGATCGCTTACAGCTGCGACAAGAACTTCGGTCTCTATCGCGACCGGGTGGGCGCTTTCTACATGATGGCCGAGCAGCCGGATCAGCTTGCCGCGATCGCCTCCAATGCGAATGCGCTTGCCCGGGCTAACTGGTCCATGCCGCCCGATCACGGCGGCGCAGCAGTGCGCATCGCTCTGGAAGACGCGCATATGACGCAGGTCTGGCAGGATGAACTGGACGAAATGCGTTCGCGCATGCGCCGTGTCCGCGAGCGACTGGCCCAGGCTGATAATGAAGCGCCGGGTCTCGGCCTTGCATCGCTCGCCGACCAGAACGGCCTGTTCGCCATGCTCCCGCTGACCAAGGACCAGATCGTGAAGCTTCGCGAAGAGCACGCTATCTACATGGCGGGTTCTGGCCGGATCAACGTTGCCGGGCTACATGCGGGCAATACCGAGAAATTCATCGCGGCGCTTGCGGATGTGACGAAGGGCTGATCCCCGCATGGATCGCCAGCCGGTCATCGAAACCCAGCGCCTGCTGATCCGCCCCTTGCAGGAGGACGACCGCAGCGCGCTGTTCGAAGTGGCCAGCGATCCGATGATCTGGGAACAGCATCCCGTGCACGACCGCTGGCGGCGCGAGGTCTTCGACGATTTCTTCGACGAATGCCTCGCCAGCGGCGGCGGCCTTGCCGTGATCCGCAAGGACAAGGACCGCATCGTCGGCCACACGCGTCTCGACAAATATGACCCCGAAGAAAGTGGCGTGGTCGAAATCGGCTGGACCTATCTGGAGCGCCCGTGCTGGGGGAAGGGCATCAATTCGGAAATGAAAGCGGCGCTGCTGAGGCACGCTTTTGCGAATGTCGCCCTCGTCGAATTCCGCGTTGGCGACACGAATTACCGGTCGCGCAACGCGCTGGAGGCGATCGGCGCCGTACGCACGGACCGGTACGAACTGGGCCGCTATGACGGCAAACGGATCGTCCACCTGGTCTACGAAATCACCCGAGAGAGTTTCTCTGAAGGGCCGCTTTCGGGCGCTGATTAAGCAGGAATCGGCGCAATCCAACCGATTCTTGCCACGCCGTTTACGTGTTTCGTTCTGACGATATTTAACGGTTCATCGCACCTTCCGCCCAGATCGCCTGCCAGTTCGCGGGAGGCGCGGAAAATGTTCACCTGAGCGAAAGGTGGCTCTGAACAGGGGGCGAAATCCATAGCGTCGACGTGCGGCATTCGGGTCGCGGGCGCTTACAGCCAAACGCATGGATTCATGATAGCCGGGTGCGCCATCAGGGGGCGAACGGACCTAACTGGCGTATTCGCGGGGTCGGCTGTCAGAGTTTGAAGGAGGATTGCAATGACTACCATTTCCAAGAAGCCGAAGACGCTTGTCTGGCTTGCCGCACTTTCGCTGCCGCTTTCGGCCAGCCTTTCGGCCCAGGAACTGCGCCCCGTCGGCGAAGCCCAGGCCGAAGCCGAGGAAGCCGAAGTCCTGACCATCGTCGAGGGCAGCGTGCCCACCGATCTCGAAGGACTGCCCGAAGGCCCCGAAGTCGAAGGCTTCATCTCTGCGCGCAGCGGAAACCGCATGCAGGTCACCACGCTTGGCGGCCAGAACACGCTGATCGTCATCAGTGAAGGTACCGAAATCCGCGCCAAGGGCGGTTTCCTCGGCCTCGGCAGCAAGGAGCTCGCCGCTTCGTCGCTGCTCAACGGCCTGCCGGTTACCGTGAAGACGGTCCAGTGGGGTGGCCGTGGCCTGATCGCGACGGACGTGCGCCTGAAGGACGACGATCTCGAAACCGCAGCGATGATCCGCAACGGTACTTCGCAGCAGTTCGCCGAACAGCGTGAAGATATCGACGCCAATGCTGCGCTTGCTGAATCGCTGCGCGGTCGCATGGGCGATATCGACAAGTACAACATCAAGGGTTCGACGAACGTGTTCTTCGACACCGGCAAGTACAACCTGTCGGCAGAAGCCCGCCAGGACCTGTGTGCTGCAGCCGACCAGGCGAACGCGATGGACAACGCTCTCCTCCTCGTCGTCGGTTACACCGATTCGACCGGCAGCTACGAGATCAACCAGGAACTCAGCGAACGCCGCGCCGGACGCGTGGTCAACTTCCTCCAGCAGGAATGTGGCTGGCAGCCCTGGCGTATGCTGAGCCCGACGGGCATGGCCGCTTCGGATCCGCTGGCAGACAACAGCACGCCCGAAGGCAAGGCGCAGAACCGCCGCGTTTCGGTCAACATTCTTGTCAGCAAAAGCGTCGACGGAATGTAACCCATTTCCGGCTTCCACCGGGTTTATCGAGCGGGGCGGTCCGATGGGCCGCCCCGTTTTGCATTGGGAGAGGGTTTCTCAGCCCTTCAGGCTTTGCATCCGCATGAGATAGCGGGCGAGCACGTCGATCTCGAGATTGACGCTGTCCCCTTGGCGAAGAGCGCCCAGCGTCGTGACCTCGCCGGTATGCGGGATGATGTTAAGCGCGAAGTCACACGCACCACCTTCCCGGTCGCGAACATCGTTCACCGTCAACGAGACGCCATCGACGGTAATGGAGCCTTTCTCGGCCACGAACGGAGCGAAGTCGCGCGATATGCGAATGGCCAGCTTGGTCGAACCGCCGGCATCCTTTACGGCCACGACCTCACCGACCGTGTCGACATGACCGGTGACGAGGTGCCCGCCAAGCTCGTCGCCAAGCCGCAGGGCAGGCTCCAGGTTGAGCGTACGACCCTCCTGCCACATCTGAGGGACGGTGCGGCGGACGGTTTCGTCCGAAACGTCGAAGCCGATACGTGCCGCGCCAGCTTCACCGGCGAGTTCCACCACGGTCAGGCACACGCCCGAGCAGGCGATCGAAGCACCGATATCGATCGCTTCGGGATCGAACGGACAAGCGACTGTGACACGCGTGTCCTGGCGCTTCTCGATCTTTTCGATGGTGCCAATCGCCGTGACGATGCCGGTAAACATTGCGGTCAATTCTCCTCTGGGCGCGAGCGGCTGTAAGCTTCGAAGCTATCGCTGCCAAGCTGGCGGCGTTCGGTCAGTGTCCAGCGTCCGTGTGCATCCGCGAGGCTCTCGAGGCCGATGTCTCCCAAGGCAGAGCGGCCTTTGCCGATCAGGATCGGTGCGCGGTAGAGCTCGATGCGGTCGACGAGGTCTTCTGCAAGGAAACTACCGGCCGTCTGAGCGCCACCTTCGACATAGAGATATTGCACTTCGTCGAGGCGCTCAATCTGCGAAGGGGTGTTGATGACGGTGACGCCATCGGGCGCAATGCCGCGCGATAGCAGGACGCGGCGTGGAGACTGGTGCTCAAGGCCAGCCAGGCGAACATCAAGCCTCGGCTGGTCCACGCGCCACGTGCCTCCTCCGACCAGAATGGCATCGTGCATGGCTCTGCGGGAATGGACGTGTGCGCGGGCGACCTCGCCGGTGATCCACTGGCTCTCGCCCGAAGCGGTTGCGATCTGGCCGTCCAGCGAGACGGCGAGCTTGAGCGTCACGAATGGGCGAGAAAGACGCGCACGGGTCAGATACCCGGCTAGGCTGTCCCCCACCTCGGGAGTGGGGAGAATATCCACTTTGATCCCAGCATCGCGTAATCTTGCGACACCTTCCCCTGCTGTGCGTGGATCCGGGTCGGGCGAGCCTACTACTACGCGGGCAACGCCTGCTTCGCGAAGCAGGTCGGCACAGGCCGGACCGCGCGGCGAGACATGGGCGCACGGCTCAAGCGTAACGTAAGCGATCGCGCCAGCTGCCAAGTCACCTGCTTCCTCCAGCGCGGCAGCCTCGGCGTGTGGGCGCCCGCCAGCGCGGGTCCACCCGCGACCGACGACTGTCCCATCCTTTACGATCAGGCAACCGACAGCCGGATTCGGGCGCGACGTAGGGCGCCCGCGCGCGGCCAGACGCGCTGTTGCATTCAGCCAGCGGGTGTCATTCCCCCTGGTCGACAACCGTTGCATCCGTGTCTTGGTTCTGCTCGCCGAAGAGACGCTCCAGCCGTTCGCGCTCGGCCTGCTCGGCAGCGGCGCGTTCCGCTTCGGCCTTCGCCTCGGCAGCGGTCGTATCGACGCCCGTCGCCGCTCCCACACGGCGATAGAGATCGCGTTTTTCTTCTTCGATCCGGTCGAGTTCGGCCTGGCGTTCTTCCTTCAGGCGCTGGTTTTCGAGATTCGACTGGCGAATTTCCTCGTCCGTCCGGTCGGCTGCGAAGGTGCGGATATATTCTACCTCGGGTTGTTCCGGCGGCATGAAAACCCGTTCGTGCGTCAGGATGGAAATGAGGCCGAGGCAGGCAAGCAGCGATACCAGCAGAAACGCCCAGCGATAGGGCTGCGGCTGCCGGATATAGCTCCAGAAATCGGAAATGCCCCCGACGGGGTTCACTCTGCGAAAATAGCGCATGCTATACAGATAGTAGGCTTGTGCGCCCGGCGCTAGGTGAAGCAGGCATAGAGTTTGCGCCCGCTGGCAGACAGCCAGCGATTGGCCCGCTCGATGTCGTCATCGTAAAGCTCGTCGAGTAAGGCGTGGAACGCCTCGCTGTGGTCGAAATGCACGAGATGGGCGACTTCGTGGGCGACAACCGAACGGCGCACGAAATCGGGAGCCATGATGAGGCGCCAGTTGAGCCGCAGCACGCCCTCGCTCGAACAGCTGCCCCACCGACGCCTCGCACGCGCCAGCTTGACGGGCGCGACGGGCAGGGCGGCGCGCCCGCAATAAAAAGCGGCATCATCGGCAAAATGGGATTGTGCTTCGGTTTCGAGAAAGCGCTGCAAACGCTTGCCGAGCGTTTCTTCCGGCCCGCCTAGGCGCAGCGTGCCTGCTTCCAGCGTCGGCCTGCGCGGCGCGTCTTCACGCCAGTCGATTGCAATCTCGCCGCCCTTGTAGGGGAGCAGGCGGCTGGCCACCGGATCGAAGGCCTCGGGCACCTTGTCGAGCTGGGCTTTCAGCCACGCCGCACGGGCATGGGCGAAGGCGATAGCTTCCTTGCTGGCACACCATCGCGGCAGGGTGATGAGCACGGTTTTGCCATCTGGGGCAAGGCGCAACGTCAGCCGTTTGGCACGCGCATGACGACGCAGTTCTATGGGTATCTTCCGGCCGCCCAATTCGATGGCCGGCTCGAGCGCTTCGGACCGGAGCCATTCGATCATGCGGCTTCTTCCTCGCCGTCACCCCATTCGACGATGTGATGTTCGAGCGGGCCTGCCTCGTCTTCGCTGATTACGCGGCCCGCCACGGAAACCCCAGCAGCGACCACGGCCTCGCGATCGCCTGAGATCAGATAATGCCAGCTCGGCAGTGGGCGGTCGTCGGCGCGGCGGCGATAGGCGCAGGTGTCGGGGAGCCAGGGAACCTTGTCGACCAGCTTGAGCGTGAGGCGCAGGCAGTCCGGCACGAAGGCCTTGCGGTTCTTGTAGTCCTTGCAGCGCGCCGTCGAACAGTCGAGCAGTGTGCAGGCGACATTCGTCTCCTCGATCTCGCCCGTGTCCTCGTATTCGACCTTGTGCAGGCAGCAGCGCCCGCAGCCATCGCACAGCGCTTCCCATTCTTCCTGGTTGAGCTTCGCCAGCGGAAGTTCCCAGAAACGGTCCCTCAACGCACCCATTTCGCCAGTTCCGCGGCCACAGCATCGGGCCCCTCGTCGGTCGGCAGCATGGCGATCGGGTCGCCAGCAGGGCCAAACAGGTAGGTGATATTGGAGTGATCCATAAGGTAGCCACCCGCTTCGCTATCTGCGCCGCGCGCATAATATACGGCGAACTTGTCTGCTGCAGCCTTCACCTCTTCGGGCGAGCCGGTCAGCCCGATCAGGCGGGGGTGGAAGGCGTCGGTGAATTCCGCGACGACCTGCGGCGTATCGCGGTCTGGATCGATAGTCACGAACAGGGGCTGGATCTGAGCGCCGAGTTCCGGCTCGCTCGCCTCGAATTGCTTAAGGCCCGCCATGGCGCGCTGCACGTCGGTGGGGCAAACGTCCGGGCAGAAGGCATAGCCAAAATAGACGATGCGATACTTGCCGGCGAAGTCGCTCCAGCTCACCTGCGAATTGTCTTCTCCCGTCAACGTGAAATCGCCGCCAAGAGCCGCGCCTGCCAGAGGCGGTTCTTCAGCGGGTTGGGCGTTGCAGGCGGTCAGGAGGAGCGCGGCCAATGCGGCGGGAAACTTGTAGGGCATGACAGGTTGGTTCATGGTCTGCTAAGCGCCCGCATTCAAGGGCATGCAGCCTGTTCTCAGACGGAAAATCACGGGAGTTCCCTAAGGTGCGCGTAAATCCGGTCACTCGTTTCCTGACCCTCACCATCGGCATGGCGAGCCTGGTGGCGATGCCGCTTGCCGCGCAGGGGCAGTCCGATGGGTACAAGTTCATCAAGGCGGTCCGCGACCGTGACGGGACCGAGGCGACCGCCCTGCTCGACCAGCCGGGCAGCACTATCGTCAATGCGCGCGAGATCACCACGGGCGAAACCGCCATGCACGCCGTGGTCCAGCGGCGCGACCTGACCTGGGTGCGCTTTCTTCTCCAGCGCGGTGCGAACCCAAACATTGCTGACAACAACGGCGTCACGCCGCTCCAGATCGCCGTGCAACTGGGCTTCATCGAAGGCGTTGCGCGCCTGATCAAGGGCGGGGCCAATGTCGATGTTGCCAATTCGACCGGCGAGACCCCTCTGATGACTGCGATCCATCGCCGCGACACCGGCATGATCGAGGTCCTCATCGAAGCAGGCGCGAATCTCGACCGGACCGACAACAGCGGCCGCACGGCGCGCGACTATGCCAAGCTGCTCGCCTCGAACGAGAAGGTGATGGCTGCCATCGAGAAGGCCGAAACCGCGCGCGAAGCCGAACCTGAAACCTACGGACCGAGCTGATGGACGATACGCAAGCGCCCGATATCGCCGATCTCACCCTGGATGAGCTCAGGCTCGCGCTGGCCCCGGCCATTGCGGATGCTGCGATTTTCGACGGCTGGAGCGATGCGGCCCTCGAAATGGCTGCCGAACAGATGGGCGCGGACATCGATGTCGCGCGCCTCGCTTTCAAGGGCGGCGCCATCGATATGGTTTTCGCCTGGATCGAGGCGGTCGACATGGCGATGGCAGCCACCTTTCCGGAAGAGGTGGTTGCGCCGATGAAAATCCGCGAGCGAATCCGGAGCCTCGTCCAGTTCCGGCTGGACGCCGTGGCTGGACAGGAAGAGGCCCTTCGCCGTGCGCTCGCAATCATGGCTATGCCGCAGAATGCCCCTGCTTCGGCCAAGCGCGGCTGGCAGACCGCCGACCTGATGTGGCGGCTCGCTGGCGATACGGCGACCGATTACAATCACTATACCAAGCGGGCGATCCTCGCCTCGCTCTATGGGGCCACTCTCGCGGTGTTCGTGGAGGACGAGAGCGAGGGCAAGTCGGAAACGAAGGCTTTCCTCGACCGCCGGATCGAAGGTGTGATGAAGTTCGAAAAGGTGAAGGCCAAATGGCTGAATCCCGATCGTGAAAGCTTCAGCCTGTCGCGCTTCCTTGGTCGCTTGCGCTATCCCGCGCGCTAAGACGCTATTGATAACCAGTTGCAATTAGCGGCCCGCTCTGACAGGGGCGGCAGCATGACTCTGGACGTTCTCGACAGCGGAAAACCGGCGCGCATCGTCGCCGTGGACTGGGCCGGTCTGGCCGAAGACGAAGGCAAGCGGCTGAAGGCGCTTGGCGTAGACGAAGGCGCGGAGATCGCTGTCGTGCATCGCGGCGTATTTGGCGGGCGCGACCCGCTGGCACTCCGCCTCGGCAACATGACTATCGCCATCCGCCGCATCCATGCCCGCGCCATCGAGGTGGAAGCGGCATGAGCGCGAAACGTACAGCGGCGCTGGTCGGTAATCCCAATTCGGGCAAGTCGGCCCTGTTCAACGCGCTTACCGGCGCACGGCAGAAAATCGCCAATTACGCCGGCGTGACCGTCGAGCGTAAGGCAGGGCGTCTTACCTTGCCCAGTGGTGCGCCGGTCGAATTGCTCGACCTTCCCGGCTCCTACAGCTTCGATGCGGCGAGCCCTGACGAAGCCGTCACCCGCGATGTGGTGAAGGGCGTTTTCGACGGGGAAGCGGCGCCCGATGTGCTGATCCTCGTCCTAGATGCAGCAAATCTGGAACAGCATCTCGTGTTCGCACAAGAGGTGCTGGAACTGGGCAAGCCCACAGTCGTGGCGCTCAACATGGTCGACCTTGCCGAGCGCGATGGATTGACCCTCGATCCCGAAGCGCTGTCCGAAGCGCTCGGCGTGCCCGTGGTGCCGACCGTCGCCGTGCGCCGCAAGGGCATCGCGGAGCTGACCGACGCGATCGCGGAAGCACGCAGCCATGCGGACGAGGAAGCGCACACACGCTGGCATTTGACTCTGCCCGAACGGCGTTTGACGGCCAAGCACATTGCCCGCAGCGCGATCCTCTCGAAGTCGACCCGCCACACCATCGAAAACGGTGTCGATCGCGTTCTCCTTAATCCGTGGATCGGGCCGGTCATACTGTTCGGCCTGTTGTTCGTGGTCTTCCAGGCCGTCTTCGCGTGGGCCACGCCTTTCGCCGATGCACTTGAAGGCGGCGTGGGCGCGATTTCGGGCGTGGTTTCAGAGCGGCTGCCCGAAGGCCTGTTCCGGGATTTCCTTGTCGAAGGCGTACTCGCCGGTGTCGGATCTGTGGTCGTCTTCCTGCCGCAGATCGTGATCCTGTTCTTCTTCATCCTCGTGATGGAAGCCAGTGGCTACATGGCCCGGGCGGCCTTCCTGATGGACCGGCTGATGGCACTGGTCGGTCTTTCCGGACGTAGCTTCATCCCGCTTCTTTCCAGTTTCGCCTGCGCCATTCCCGGCATCATGGCGACGCGCTCAATCTCCGATCCCAAGGACCGGTTGACCACCATCCTGATCGCCCCGCTGATGACCTGCTCGGCGCGCCTGCCGGTCTATGCCGTCGTCATCGCCGCGGTCATTCCTCAGAGGACGGTAGGGCCGGGTATCGGCCTTCAGGGCCTTGTCCTGTTCGCGCTCTATGTAGCAGGCATTGTGGGCGCTATGGTCGTCGCCCTCGTGTTGCGCAGCACGGTGACCAAAGGCGCGGCGTCGGGCTTCATCATGGAACTGCCGCGCTACCAGCTGCCGCGCCTCAAGGACCTTGCCATCGGCCTGTGGCAGCGCGCCTGGGTCTTCCTGCGCCGCGCAGGTACGATTATCTTCGTCGCCACGATCGCGCTGTGGGTGCTGCTCAGCTTCCCCAAGGCGGAGCCGGGTGAAAGCCAGCTCGACGCAAGCCTCGCCGGCGCAGTAGCCGATACGCTGCATCCCGTACTCGAACCGGTGGGCTTCAATCGTGAAATGAGCCTTGCCATCATTCCGGCGCTGGCCGCCCGGGAAGTCGCCGTGTCCGCCCTCGCGACGACCTATGCCGTGGATGCAGAGGACGAGGACATCGCCGCCGAGGGCGTGACCGCGAAAATCGCTGCGCTGTGGAGCCTGCCGACCGCTTTGGCATTCCTCGCCTGGTTCGTGTTCGCCCCGCAATGCCTTTCGACCATTGCCGTCGCGCGGCGCGAGACGAACGGATGGAAGTGGCCGACCGTCATGGTGGTATACCTCTTCGCGCTCGCCTGGCTGTCCGCCGGGGCGACCTACTGGATCGCGACGGCAGCAGGTCTTTAGCTCCGCTTCGGTGGAAACCTCGCCTGCGACCTAGAACCTGTGCGCTCGCTCGGTTAGGCCACGGCTAACAGTTACGAAGGAACGATTCGATGGCCGGTAGCCTCAACAAAGTCATGCTGATCGGAAACCTGGGCGCAGACCCGGAAATCCGCAGCTTCCAGAACGGCGGCAAGGTCGCCAACCTCCGCATCGCGACCAGCGAAACGTGGAAGGATCGCAATACCGGCGAACGCCAGGAACGCACCGAATGGCACACCGTCGCGATCTTCTCCGAAGGTCTTATCGGCGTGGTCGAGCGTTTCCTGCGCAAGGGTTCCAAGGTCTACATCGAAGGCCAGCTCCAGACCCGCAAGTGGCAGGACCAGAGCGGTAATGACCGCTACTCGACCGAAATCGTGCTGCGCGGCCTTAATGGCACGCTGACCATGCTCGACGGCGCCCAGGGCGGCAATCGCGGTGGCGGTGGCGGCGGTTCCAGCTGGGACCAGGGCGGTGGCCAGTCCTCGGGTGGCGGCGACAACTGGCGCAGCGGCGGCGGTTCTTCGGGCGGTTCGCAGGGTGGCGGTTCCGGCGGCGGATCGAACTACGACGATCTGGACGACGACATCCCGTTCTGAGCGGGAGAACGCCAAGATTTGAAAAGGGCCGCCATTGTGCGGCCCTTTTTCATGCGCCGCCTACTTCTTGAGCGCTGCCAATGCTTCTGCCAGCGGTCCGCTTGGCTTACGATTCTCGTCGCTTTCGATGCCCGCTTCCTCGCGCGCTTCTTCGGCGCCGGGGCCTTCGCGGTAAGGGTCGATAGCAAGAGCGAGCTCCTGAGCGATCGCTTCACCCAGGTCGAAACTGTCGCCTTCGTATTCGATCTCGTCGAGATCGTCTTCGGTGAGCTCGAATTCCGCGTCTTCCTCGTACTCGCCCATCCGGCCTTCGGGCACGAAGCGCAGCGAGAAGGTTTCCGACACTTCGTAGGTGAAGTCTTCCCGCGTCACGGCACAGGGCTGTTCGAGCGTGGCGGCCAGTTTTCCCTCCGCCAGCACCGCTCCGTCCTTTTCGCCAAACTCGACCTCTGCGGTGAGGGTGTGGATTGCGGTGATCCCGAAGCGACTGGCCAGCGCGGCGCGTTCTGCCTCGTCCGCCTCAATGGTCATGGTGCCGGCGGGCAGGGCGCGCGGCTTGATCGGGCGGGAAAGCTCAGGTGCGCTCACGCGGCGAACTCCCCTGCGCGAAGCTGCGAGGCTTCCGTGCGGGCCAGCCGCTTGTGCAGGCGGATCATGCGTTCGGCGAGAGCCTCGGCCTCGTCTTCCTGAGACATGGTGACATTGCGCTTCAGCGCATCGGCCAACGCGACACGGTCTTCGGCGGCGAGCGCCGTGCGGTAGGCGCCGAGGCGTCCGCCCATGCTGCTCATCAAATTGCCGATCTTCTTGCCGACCGTCGGATCGCCGATGCCGGCTTCGCGAAGCTGGCCTTCCATGTCTTCCACGAACAATTCGGTCAGGAGCGCGGTGTGCGGCGCAAGGTCTTCGTCCGTTTCCATCCTCAGGATCGCAAGGCTGAGGACCAGCGTGACCATGTCGAACCTGCCCTCCAGCGTGTCGGCTACCCCGCACATGCGGTACCAGTCTGGGTCGCGTGCTTCCTCGACCACGCGGTGCCACAGCGGGCGCCATTGCTCGCGCGGGTCTTCCTGGGTGCCGAACAGGCGGGCAAAAAAGGTCATCGGGTAAAGCGCTTTCTTCGACTATCGTTCAGCGGCAATTAAAGCCGCCATCCCCACCGGTTCGCGATACGCACGTTGCAAGGCGCGCGCCTTTCGGTTTAGGGCGTGAGCCGCATATAGGATGCGCTGGCGAACACGCCAAGCGCGCACCAGGATGGAGACATGCTGTTCCCATGAACAGGTCCAAGATTTTCGGTATCGCTGCCATTCTCGCAGCGGGTCTCGCAACGACTGCTTGCTCGTCGATTCGCGAGCCGCGCGGCTACATCGTCGATTCGCTGCTGCTCGGCACGGTCCAGCCCGGCATCGACAACCAGCGCAGCGTGGAAGACACGCTCGGTCGGCCGACCTTTACCAGCCAGTACGGCGAGCCGACCTGGTATTACGTGTCGAGCACGACGGGCCGCAAACCCTTCGTGCGTCCCACCATTCGCGAGCACCAGGTACTGGCGGTCAAGTTCGATGCGGCAGGCAATGTCGTGTCTGCCGACCGCAGCGGTATCGAAAAGGTCGTCTACCTCTCGCCCGATGGCGACGAGACGCCGACCCTCGGCCGCGAGCGTGGCTTCCTCGAAGACCTGTTCGGCAATATCGGCACGGTCGGCCAGCCGGGACTTGGCGGTCAGGGCGGTCCGGGGCGCTGATCGCTTGACCCCTTCGCTCGGCACCCCATATCCGGCGGCATGAGTGAACAAGACAATCGCCACGGGCTGACCCAGTGGCATGGCACCACGATAATCGGCGTACGCAAGGGCGACAGGATCGTCGTTGCCGGGGACGGACAGGTCTCCATGGGCAACACGGTGATGAAGCCCAATGCCCGCAAGGTCCGCCGGATCGGTGAAGGCGGCAAAGTCGTCGCCGGGTTCGCCGGGGCGACGGCGGATGCCTTCACCCTGTTCGAACGGCTCGAAAAGAAGCTCGAGCAATATAGCGGGCAGCTGCTGCGCGCTGCGGTCGAACTGACCAAGGACTGGCGCACGGACAAGTACCTGCGCAATCTCGAAGCCCTGATGATCGTGGCGGACAAGGAAAACCTCCTCGTCCTCACCGGCAATGGCGACGTGCTGGAGCCCGAAGGCGGCATCACGGCCATCGGATCGGGCGGCAATTACGCACTCGCCGCCGCCAAGGCGATTGCCGAATATGAAGACGACCCCGAAGTGATTGCGCGCAAGGCGATGCAGGTCGCCGCGGACATCTGCGTCTTCACCAATGGCAATGTGACCCTCGAAGAGGTCTGAGAGATTTCATGGACAATCTGACACCCAAGGCGATCGTCGGATCGCTGGATGAACACATCATCGGCCAGAAGGACGCCAAGCGCGCCGTGGCCGTGGCCCTGCGCAACCGCTGGCGTAGGCAGCGCCTCGATGCGGATTTGCGCGACGAGGTGACGCCCAAGAACATCCTGATGATCGGCCCTACCGGCTGCGGCAAGACCGAGATCAGCCGCCGCCTGGCCAAGCTGGCCGAAGCGCCTTTCGTCAAGATCGAGGCGACCAAGTTCACCGAGGTCGGCTATGTCGGCCGTGACGTCGAACAGATCGCCCGCGATTTGGTCGAAGAAGCGATCCGTCTCGAGAAGGATCGCCGCCGGGAAGCGGTGCGGGAGGCAGCCAGCAAGGCGGCCATGGACCGCCTGCTCAACGCGCTTGTCGGCGAGAATGCCAGCGAAGCGACGCGCGAGGCCTTTCGCGAGCGCATAGTACAGAACGCGATGAACGACACCGAAGTCGAAATCGACGTAAAGGACCAGCCGACCAGCAACATGGAAATTCCCGGTATGCCGGGCAATGTGGGCATGATCGACCTGTCCGACATGCTCGGCAAGGCGATGGGTAAGGCGCCGACCAAGCGCCGCAAGCTCAAGGTCCCCGATGCCTGGGACAAGCTGGTCGAAGAAGAAGCCGAAAAGCGCATGGACCAGGATGACGTGCACCGCGTCGCGCTGGAGAATGCGGAAACCAACGGCATCGTCTTCCTCGACGAGATAGACAAGATCGCGGTCAGCGACGTGCGCGGCGGCTCGGTAAGCCGCGAAGGTGTGCAGCGCGACCTGCTGCCGCTGATCGAAGGCACGACGGTCGCGACCAAGTATGGTCCGATGAAAACCGATCACGTGCTCTTCATCGCCAGCGGGGCATTCCACGTCGCCAAGCCCTCCGACATGCTGCCCGAATTGCAGGGCCGCCTGCCGATCCGCGTCGAATTGCGCGCACTGACCGAAGAGGACTTCGTGCGCATCCTGACCGAAACCCGGGCGAACCTGGTAGACCAGTACCGCGCGCTGATCGGCACGGAAGACGTCACCCTCGACATTACCGAGGACGCGATTGCCGAAGTGGCCAAGATCGCCGCGCGGGTGAACGAGAGCGTCGAGAACATCGGCGCACGCCGCCTGCAGACGGTCATGGAGCGACTGCTTGAAGACATCAGCTTCGAAGCGGAAGAGCACACGGGCGAGACCATCACGGTCGATGCCGCCTACGTCCGCGAACGGCTCGACGATCTCGCCGGCGACACCGACCTCAGCAAGTACATCCTGTGACGCGCGAAACGGTCCGTGATCTTGCCGCGATGCTCAAGCAGCTATCGCCGCGGCTGGATCCGGACCGTTATCGCTATGTGCAAATCGAACCGTCCAACGCTGCGCAATTGCTTGGCGCGGCGATCGCCACCTTTCGCGAAGAAGAAGGTGTCTCGGCAATAGTTCCTGCGGCGATTGCCGACCAGGCCGATATCGATGGCGCCGACATGGCGCGGATCACGCTGGAGGTCTATTCCGACCTGGAGGGCGTGGGACTTACCGCCGCAGTTGCGACCGCGCTGGCCGTGGCGGGCATTGCCTGCAACATGGTCGCCGCCTTGAACCACGATCATGCCTTCGTGCCTGCCGCCAGAAGCGCCGAAGCGATTCTCATTCTCCAGAATCTGGCGGCCCGGCACTCCTGATTGCCGGTGCGATGGCCAGAGAATCTCGTCGAAAGGGTGTGATTCCAGTCGACTAGCAAGACGGTTAGGTTCCTGCCGGAGACCTCGAAGCAGGTTCCTCGCCCTCGCTTTGACTCCGTTTTTGCGCGGTGGCATTATCCAGGCGGGGGAACACACCAAAACAAGTCGCTCATTTCCTCGGATCAGGGTCGCTAACTCCTGAACCGGAGAATGCACATGAAGCGTATCATCAAATCGTCGATCATTGCGGCTGCAGCGGGAACGCTGGCTTTGAGCGCGCCTGCCTCTGCGCAGCTCAACGTCTGGGAAGATTACACTCCCCAGGAAACCGTGATCGAACTTACCTATGTGAAGGTCGATGAAGGCCAGCTGGATTATTATCTCGAAGGGCTGAGGTCGACCTGGGTGAAAGCCAACGAAGTGGCCAAGGATCTGGGCCGGATCACAGATTACGGGATCTATGTCGTGCCCTTCGGCAGCAACGAGGTGAACCTCGTCCTGCGCATCAACTATCCGAACATGGAATCGCTCGATCCCGACAAGGCCGAGTATGACAAGTTCATGGAAGCCTGGGGCAATTCCAACATGGAAAGCAGCAACCAGACGGTCCGCGAACTCTACAACAAGATCCGCAAGATCAAGGGAACCTACATCCTTCGCGAGCTGCGGATGAAAATGTAATTGCCGATGTGGCAGGCGCTGGCTCAAGCTCGCGCCTGCCCCATCCGCTTTACGGGTGCGGGGCCAGCCCGATTTCCACGCCGGTCTTGTCGGTGAGGGCAAACTTGTCGACCAGGTCCGAACTTGCGCGGTTCAGGCCGCGGACCTGAACGCTTCGACCGTTGCGGCGCATTCGCTCCACTACCTTGTCGAGCGCACCCACGGCGCTGATGTCCCAGAAGTGGGCCTTGCGCACGTCGATGATCACGTGATCCGCAGGGTCGGGCATTGTGCTTTCCGGGCCGAGCGCAGCTTCGAAGCGCTCGACGCTCGCGTAGAAGATCTGGCCCTTGGCGCGGTAGATGGCCGTGTCGCCCTCGCGCTCGCGGACCACCTCGAACATGGTCATCACCTTGTGGGTGAAGAACACGCCCGACAGGATCACACCTGCCAGCACGCCGAGCGCAAGGTTGTGCGTCGCGACCACCACCACGACGGTTGCGAGCATGACAACGCTCGACTGCCACGGGTGCTTCGAGATGTTGGGAATCGAGTTCCACGAGAAGGTGCCGATCGATACCATGATCATGATCGCGACCAGGGCCGGCATCGGCACCCGACCCACGAGGTCGCCCAGCACCACCAAAAGGATGAGCAGCGACAGGCCCGCCGTGAAGGTCGACAGGCGTCCGCGACCGCCGCTGGTTACGTTGATGACCGACTGGCCGATCATGGCGCAGCCACCCATGCCGCCGAACATGGCGGCGACGACATTGGCCACGCCCTGGCCAGCACTCTCGCGGCGCTTGTTCGAACCAGTGTGCGTCATGTCGTCGACGATCTGCGCGGTCAGCAGCGATTCGAGCAGGCCGACCGCCGCCATGGTCGCAGCGTAGGGAGCGATGATGGCAAGCGTTTCCCAGGTCAGCGGGACGTCGGGCAGGGCGAAGTAGGGAAGGCCTTCGGGCAGCTCGCCCATGTCCGATACGGTATTGACCGGCGCATCCAGCCAGATCGTCAGCGCGGTCAGCACGATAATCGCGATGAGCGGGCTGGGGATGGCTGTGGTGAATTTCGGAATGATGTAGATCATCGCCAGTGCGGCGATCACCATGGCATAGGTCATCCAGCCGATGCCCGCTGCGGTGGGATCGAGCTGCGGCAACTGCGCCATGAAGATCAGGATGGCGAGCGCGTTGACGAACCCGGTAATCACCGAACGGGAGACGAATTGCATCAGCAGGTCGAGCCGCAGCAGCGCCGCGATGCCCTGGAAGATGCCCATCAGGATCGTCGCAGCGAAGAGGTATTCGACCCCGTGGTCGCGCACCAGCGGGACGACGACCACTGCGACGGCGGCGGTGGCCGCGCTTATCATGCCCGGGCGGCCGCCGGTGAACGCAATGACCATGGCAATCGCGACCGAGGCATAAAGACCCACGCGCGGATCGACGCCCGCGATGATCGAAAAGCCGATCGCTTCGGGAATGAGGGCCAGGGCCACAACGATACCGGCAAGGATGTCTGCGCGGATGTTGGAGAACCAGTCGCGTTTGATCGCGCTGCGGTCGAGCATGCGTTTGTCCGTTCGTCTTACATGGAATGGGGCAGGCAGCGGCCTGCATGTGATGCCCCTTTGGCCTATGTTGCGCTGCAACACAACCTTCGGGGCTACAGGCCGCGTCCTGTGGTTCGCAGACCCTGCTCGCCCCTCCGTCGAGCCGGGGTCAGTTTACAGGCTGCCGCTTGCTAGCCAGATTCGGGCAAATCAATCGACAGGGGTAGGAACATGATGAAATCCGCCATTCTGAGCGCCGGCGTAGCGACGCTTGCGATCCTCGCTGCAAGTCCGGCCATCGCCGACGACCATGCAGGCACCGGCGGAGCGATCTCTGCACCCGCCATCGAGTACGAGCGCTGGACGCTGGACAACGGCCTGCAGATCATCGCCATTCCCGACGCTTCCACCGGCACGGTGACTACCTCCATGTGGTACGAAGTCGGCTCGAAGCTCGACCCCGAAGGCCGCAGCGGCTTTGCACACCTGTTCGAGCATATCCTCAGCCGCAAGACGCGGAACATGCCATACAATATGATCTACGGCCTGACCGCCGATGTCGGCGGGACGCGTAATGCTTCGAACAGCTCCGACCGCACCAATTACTACGAGACCGTCCCTGCCGAATACCTCGAGGCGATGCTGTGGACCCACCGCGAACGCATGGGCTTCCCGGTCATCGACCAGGAGGTGTTCGACAAGGAACGCGACGTGGTGAAGGAAGAGCTTCGCCAGCGCGTGCTTGCGCCGCCCTATGGCCGCTTCAGCCGTTTCGTCCTCCCCGAGAGCGCCTATGACACGCTGCCCTATCGTCGCCCCGGCATCGGCAGCATCGAGGAACTGGACGCCGCAACGCTCGACGATGCGCGCGCATTCTATCAGGCGTATTACGGGCCGGACACGGCGACGCTGATCGTTGCCGGCAATTTCGAGATGGATCGTCTGCGCACGATGGTCTCGGATTATTTCGCAGATATCCCGCGCCGTTCCGATCCGGTCGAGGTAACCGTCGACGCGGTAGCGATGGAGCGCACCGCGCCGCGCACGGTCAATGCGACGGCTCCCAACGTTCCGCTGCCGCTGGTCGGGACCGTGTGGAAGCTTCCCCCGCTAACCCACCCAGACGCTGCGCCGCTCGAAGTGATGGATGCTATCATGTCGCGCGGGGACAACAGCCGTATGCACGCCGCCCTCGTCCGCACAGGCAAGGCGGTCCAGGCGGTCCATTTCGCCAATCTCCAGGAAGAAGGAGGGATGCTGGCGCAATTCGCCGTTACCAATCCGCAGGCAGATGCCGAAGAAGTGCGCGCCATACTGGTCGCCGAACGCAAGCGCATGATGGATCAGCCGGTCTCCGCTGCCGAGCTTGCGGAAGCAAAGAACGAACTTATCGCTTCTGCCCTGCGTCAGCGCGAAACCGCCCGCGGTCGCGCATTCGAACTGGGCGAGGCGCTGGTCAGCACCGGCGATCCAGGCTTCGCTGACAAGCGGCTGGCGGCGATTGCAGCGGTTACTGTCGAGGACGTCCAGCGCGTCGCGCGCGTCTACTACAGAGAAGATAGGCGCACGGACATTACCTATACGGCTGGCGAGGACGATCCTTCGGCCTACGCCAATCCGGTTCCGATGCCGCAGTTCCGCACCTTGCCGCCGGCCGACGGCGAGCCGCTCTTGGTTGCTCCCGAAGGCGAGCGCGACCCCGTGCCCGGACCCGGCGAGCGTCCGGTGGTCGAGGCGGCGGAGATCGTCGAGCGCACGCTCGATAACGGCATCCAGGTGGTGGCCGCGCAAACCGGCGATGTCCCGCTTGCGACCATGACCGTGCTCGTCCCGGGCGGATCGATCAGCGATCCTCGCGCGAAGGCCGGGATCGCCGAAATGGCCGCTACCCTGGCCGACAAGGGTGCGAGCGGGATGGACGAAAGCGAAATCGCCCGTCGCCTGGAAAGCCTTGGCGCGAGCTTCGGTGCGACAGCGGGATCGCAAGGCTCCTTCTTCAGCCTCACCGCGCCGGTCGACAATATGGAAGAGGCTGGCAAGGTTCTGGCAGCGATCATCACGAGTGCCGACTATCCGCAAGAAGCGTTCGAACGTGAACGCAAGCGCGCGGTCGATGGCCTCGCCGTGCAATTGAAAGATCCGGGCGGTCTCGCCCGCATGGTTGCCCGACCGGTCCTCTATGGCGATGCGCCATTCGGCACGATTCCCAGCGGAACGCAGCAAAGCCTTGGGGCGCTGACGCGTGAAGACCTGGTCGCGCACCGCGCCAAATATTGGCACCCCGAAAGGACGCAGGTCATCGTCAGCGGCGGCATCGCGCCCGAGCGGGCAATTGCGCTGACCGAAATGCTGCTGGGCGGCTGGAGCGTGGAAGCAGCGCCGCCTGCCGAAATCGCCGATCCGACCGGGCAGGGCGAGCCCGTCCGCACTATCGTCATCAACATGCCCGATGCAGGGCAGGCGGCCGTATACGCCGGAATGCGCGCGCCCGAGCGCACGGATGCCGATTACCACCCGCTCGAAATTGCCAATGCCATTCTCGGCGGCGGCTCGAGCGGGCGCCTGTTCGAAGAGGTGCGGACCAAGCGTTCTATCAGTTATGGCGCGGGTAGCGGGCTCGGCACGGATATGCTGATTGCTTCCGCGCAAACGCAGAACAGCACTGCGGACGAGGTCGTGCAGGTGTTCCTCGACGAATTCGACCGGTTGGGTGATGAGGACATCGATGACGAGCTGCTCGGGAAAAGGCGTCTTTACCTCAGCGGCGGCTATGCCCGTCGTCTCGAAACCTCCTCGGGCTTCAATTCGATCGTCGCGAACCTGCTGCTCGACGGGTTGGAGCCTGCCGAGGCCGCCCGCTATGCCAACCGCCTTGCTGCCGTTTCGCCGCAAGCTGCGACCAAGGCAGCGGCCGATTACGTCGGATCGGAGAAGGCCACCGTCATCGTGGTGGGCAATGCGAGCGAGTTTCTCGACGACCTCAAGGCAATTCGGCCCGACGTCGAGGTTCTCGATGCCGAAGCGATCGACCTCTCCACGCCGAGCCTCACCATGGCCGGCGAATGATCAGGTAACCGGGTCCGCCTGGCGCTCTGCCGCCTGGCGGGCCCACATCTCCGCATAGAGGCCGTCGCGCGCCAGCAGTTCGGCATGGGTGCCGCTTTCAGCGAGGCGGCCGTGATCGAGGACCAGGATCCTGTCGGCATTTGCAATCGTCGACAGGCGATGGGCGATGGCGAGGGTGGTGCGATTTTCGCTGACCCGGTCGAGCGTCTGCAGGATGTCCTGCTCGGTCCTGGTGTCGAGCGCGCTCGTTGCCTCGTCCAACACCAGGATCGGCGGGTTCTTCACCAGCGTGCGGGCAATCGCGACCCGCTGCTTTTCGCCGCCCGACAGTTTCAGGCCCCGCTCGCCGACCTCGGTGTCGAACCGGTCGGGCAGGCTGTCGATGAAAGGCAGGATTGCGGAATCGCGCGCGGCCGCGACTATCTCGTCCTCGCTCGCATCCTCGCGGCCATAGGCGATATTGTAACCGATGGTGTCGTTGAACAGGACGCTGTCCTGCGGGACGATCCCGATCGCGGCGCGCAGGCTTTCCTGCGTAACCCTCGCAATATCCTGTCCGTCTATAAGGATGCGGCCCGAGAGCGGATCGTAGAAGCGGAACAACAGGCGGGCGATAGTGCTCTTGCCCGCGCCGGATGGACCGACGATGGCGACATGGCTTCCGGCAGGGACCTCGAAGGACAGCTCGTCCAAGATCTGCCGGTCCTCGTCATATCCGAAGGAAACCTTTTCGAAGGCGATGGAGGGCTGGCGAACGACGAGTGCAGGCGCGCCTGGCCGGTCGGCCACTTCTACGTTGGTATCGATAAGGTCGAACATGGCGGCCATGTCGACCAGGCCCTGCCTGATCGTGCGATAGACCCAGCCGAGAAGATCGAGCGGACGGAAGAGCTGCATGAGATAAGTGTTCACGAACACCAGGTCGCCCACCGACAGCTCGCCGCGGCTCCAGCCCCACACTGTATAAGCCATCGCGCCTGCCATCAGCGCATTGGTGATGAAGGCCTGCACTATGTTGAGAAGGCCAAGCGATGAATCGGACTTGATCGCCGCTTCGCTGTAAGCCTTGGCGGCGCGGGCATAGCGCGCTTCCTCGCGCCGTTCAGCGCCGAAGTATTTCACTGTCTCGTAGTTGAGGAGGCTGTCCACCGCGCGTGAGAGGGCAAGCCCGTCGAGATCGTTCATGTCGCGCCGCAGTTTGGTGCGCCATTCCGTGATTTGCCGGGTCACTACTATATAGGCGACGACCGTGAATGCGGTTGCGGCTACCAGACCCCAGCCGAAGTTCAGGTAGAAGATGACGCCGACTGCAACCAGCTCGATGATCGTCGGGGCGATATTGAAGAGCAGGAAATAGAGCATGGAATCGATGCTCTTCGTCCCGCGCTCGATGATCTTGGTGACCTCGCCCGTGCGGCGGGACAGGTGGAAGCGCAGCGACAGGCGATGCAGGCGATGAAAGACGTCTTCGGCCAGGTGGCGCGTCGCTTCCTGTCCGACCCGCTCGAATACGATGTTGCGCAGATTGTCGAACGCGGTCCCGGCAAACCGGCCGAGACCGTAGGCCAGCACCAGCGCCATGGCGACCATGGCCGCTTCGTTCGCCGGCCCCGTCATCGCGTCTACCGCCTTCTTATAGGCGAAGGGGAGGGCAAGGACGGTGCCCTTTGCCAGCAGGACCAGTCCCATGGCTATGACGATCCGGCGCCGCAGGGACGGATTGTCCTTCGGCCACAGGTAGGGAAGGAAGCGCTTGAGGGTCGCCCAGCTATCGGCGTCGTGCCGCTGGTCGGATGTGATCGTGTCTGGCGGCATGGGGCGCTATGTGGGGCGCCCTGCCTTCGCCGACAAGTTCAGGGTCCGGGTCGGTTCTGAAAGATGCCGTTCTGCATGAGCGATGGCCGTGCCGTCTCGCGCGGCAAGTCGAACAAGACCGTGCGGCTGGAGAAGTCGATCGCGACGCGTTCGAACATGGACAGGTTGCGCAAGCCGAGAATTAGCGCGGGCTTGTCCGTATAGCCCAGCGCGTGGAAAGCCGGGCTGTCGGCAAAGCCGATCGGTGCCCTCTTTATAGTGACGCCGCCAATTGCGATCTCTCTTACATAGGCAAGGTCGCTGCTCAGCTGCACGCCGTTGACGTCCGATATGAAGAGCTCGTCGCGTTCGCCCTTGCGGCGGGACAGCCTGTCGAGGAGGGCGGGGTTGCCGAACGAGTGCTGGGCGCCCGTGTCGATGATGACTGCCGTGCGGATGCCGTTCACCTTGGCATCGGTGATGATCATCTGTCCCAGTTTGTTGCGCGCGCGTACTATGATTTCGTAACCGCGGTTGCCTCCCAGCTGCTCTGCATCGGCGACGGCGATCCGGTCTTCCTTGAAGTCCATCGCCACGCGCAGGTCCTGCAGGCTGTCGAGTCCAAGGATCCCGTCGGCTCCTATATGACGGCCTTCCAGCAATGGGGCGACCATGCCGTTGAACACGCGGTCGGCAAACTCGAGCCCGTCGAGCTCCACCGTATCCACTGTCTCGGTCGACCCCATGGCGACCAGCAACGCGCGCCCGCTCGGTTCGAGGGCCAGGGCATCGGTCACCGCGCGGGTGACGACGGTCGCCTGTGCGCCAGTGTCTATAAAGAAGCGGAAAGGACCCTGTCCGTCGATTGTCACCGGGACGGTGAGGCGTTCGTAGCGATCGCGGTCGAGTTGCAGCTCGTCGATCTGAGGCAGTTCTTCTGCCTGGGGCATGACGGGCGGCGCCGCAGCCGGCTCGCTTTGCGACAGCGACACTATGGATGAGCTTGCCGCCGAAGCGAACAAGGCGATCGATAGACCCAGCGAAACCGACATAGGCACTCTCCATATTGTGCGAGCATCCTACCACGCCGAGGCCCGATCTTCCAAAGTCGCCCGTGGAGGGGCGCTGCGCGATCGCCGATTCCCGAATCTCGCAGACCGCTGAATCGGATTCGGGGCGATTCACTGCGATTGTGAATCGGAATCAGGCCGATTCACCCGGACCGGAAACTTTTTTCAGGGCTGAATCGACCTCTCAAAGGGGGAATTTACCCCTGAAACGGGCGGGAGCCTTGAAACCGGGCCCGGACACCCCATCTTGGTCAGGCCTGACGGGACGTGAAAAACGGCGGAATTCTGCGGTTTTCGAAAAAAGTTCAAAAAACTTTCGAAAACTGTGTTGACCGAATCCAACATCACCCCTAGATGGCCCTCACCGACGCGGCGCTGGCGGCTTCCACCGCCCACCGCAACGGTCGCCAACATAGAGAGACAGCCGGTCCCCCCGGTATCAATCGGGGGAACAAAAGCTGTCTCCTCTACGATTGTTGAGCGGCTCTTTGACATTGTTAGTTTTTGATGAAGGGACATGTGGGCGACGGCGCCCGGTCCGGGGACCTCAAGGCTCCGAGTACCGGTTAATTCAAGCCGATTGCCACATCCTTCCAGGCTCCACAGTCTGGTTGCGATGATGCATGTTCATTCGTATCCATTACGTTTGACAGTGCAGGTATCGGCTCCTTGAAGCTCATGCCTAGCGGGTCGGCGATCTTCGGATCGTGCCTGCTTAGTATGTGACACAAACTTGAGAGTTTGATCCTGGCTCAGAACGAACGCTGGCGGCATGCCTAACACATGCAAGTCGAACGAACCCTTCGGGGTTAGTGGCGCACGGGTGCGTAACGCGTGGGAACCTGCCTTTAGGTTCGGAATAACTCAGAGAAATTTGAGCTAATACCGGATAATGTCTTCGGACCAAAGATTTATCGCCTTTAGATGGGCCCGCGTTAGATTAGATAGTTGGTGGGGTAATGGCCTACCAAGTCGACGATCTATAGCTGGTCTGAGAGGATGATCAGCCACACTGGGACTGAGACACGGCCCAGACTCCTACGGGAGGCAGCAGTGGGGAATATTGGACAATGGGCGAAAGCCTGATCCAGCAATGCCGCGTGAGTGATGAAGGCCTTAGGGTTGTAAAGCTCTTTTACCAGGGATGATAATGACAGTACCTGGAGAATAAGCTCCGGCTAACTCCGTGCCAGCAGCCGCGGTAATACGGAGGGAGCTAGCGTTGTTCGGAATTACTGGGCGTAAAGCGCGCGTAGGCGGCTTTTCAAGTCAGGGGTGAAATCCCGGGGCTCAACCCCGGAACTGCCCTTGAAACTGGATGGCTAGAATACTGGAGAGGTGAGTGGAATTCCGAGTGTAGAGGTGAAATTCGTAGATATTCGGAAGAACACCAGTGGCGAAGGCGACTCACTGGACAGTTATTGACGCTGAGGTGCGAAAGCGTGGGGAGCAAACAGGATTAGATACCCTGGTAGTCCACGCCGTAAACGATGATAACTAGCTGTCCGGGCTCATAGAGCTTGGGTGGCGCAGCTAACGCATTAAGTTATCCGCCTGGGGAGTACGGTCGCAAGATTAAAACTCAAAGGAATTGACGGGGGCCTGCACAAGCGGTGGAGCATGTGGTTTAATTCGAAGCAACGCGCAGAACCTTACCAGCCTTTGACATCCTAGGACGGTTTCTGGAGACAGTCTCCTTCCCTTCGGGGACCTAGTGACAGGTGCTGCATGGCTGTCGTCAGCTCGTGTCGTGAGATGTTGGGTTAAGTCCCGCAACGAGCGCAACCCTCATCCTTAGTTGCCATCATTTAGTTGGGCACTTTAAGGAAACTGCCGGTGATAAGCCGGAGGAAGGTGGGGATGACGTCAAGTCCTCATGGCCCTTACAGGCTGGGCTACACACGTGCTACAATGGTATCTACAGTGAGCAGCGATCCCGCGAGGGTTAGCTAATCTCCAAAAGATATCTCAGTTCGGATTGTTCTCTGCAACTCGAGAGCATGAAGGCGGAATCGCTAGTAATCGCGGATCAGCATGCCGCGGTGAATACGTTCCCAGGCCTTGTACACACCGCCCGTCACACCATGGGAGTTGGATTCACCCGAAGGTGGTGCGCTAACCTGCTTGCAGGAGGCAGCCAACCACGGTGGGTTCAGCGACTGGGGTGAAGTCGTAACAAGGTAGCCGTAGGGGAACCTGCGGCTGGATCACCTCCTTTCTAAGGATTGGTACGAAAGCGCCAGCGCTAGCCGCTGGAAGTGCTTCGCACCTTTTCAAAGAACATTGCCGTCGTCCTCATGTCCTTTCATCAATCGGATACAGCCTAACGGGCTTGCTCGTTAGATGCTGTTTGCCTGAGCTGGCTCATGCCGCCTGCGGCCGAAAGGCCTGCGCTGGCGCATAGGCCCGTAGCTCAGTTGGTTAGAGCGCACCCCTGATAAGGGTGAGGTCGGTGGTTCAAATCCACTCGGGCCTACCATTTACCTGGTCTTACGGGGCCTTAGCTCAGCTGGGAGAGCACCTGCTTTGCAAGCAGGGGGTCATCGGTTCGATCCCGATAGGCTCCACCAGGTAACTGGTCACAGACATCCGATTGAATGAAACGAAAACAGATACCGCATCTGGCGGTTAGGTGGTTTCGACCATCGCTCTTTGACATTGTGAATGGGTTTTTAAATCGATGCCGTGGCGCATGGATTGTACGGTTTGCCTTCGGGCAGATCTTGCGAGCTATGCATCACACAAGATCAATCAAAATGATTATCTGGCTGAGATATTCCTCCGCACTATCTTTAAGCGACTGACTTTTATGCAGGTCTGTCGTTGATGGTGTGGATTCTCAAGCGTGAGGTAAGAGCATTTGGTGGATGCCTTGGCATGTGCAGGCGATGAAGGACGTGGCACGCTGCGATAAGCGTCGGGGAGTTGTGAGCAAACTTTGATCCGGCGATTTCCGAATGGGGAAACCCACCCTCACCATTTCCTTTCGCGTCAGCTTCGGCTGGCTCGGAAAGAGGTGGATAGGGTATCACCGAACTGAATATATAGGTTTGGTGAAGCGAACCCGGGGAACTGAAACATCTCAGTACCCGGAGGAAAAGACATCAACAGAGATTCCCGTAGTAGTGGCGAGCGAACCGGGACCAGGCCAGTGCTTCTTCGTTAATTAGCGGAACACTTTGGAAAGAGTGGCCATAGCGGGTGACAGCCCCGTACGCGAAAATGATCGAAGAAGACTCGAGTAGGGCGGGACACGTGAAATCCTGTCTGAACATGGGGGGACCACCCTCCAAGCCTAAATACTCGCACATGACCGATAGCGAACACAGTACCGTGAGGGAAAGGTGAAAAGCACCCCGATTAGGGGAGTGAAACAGTACCTGAAACCGGATGCTTACAAGCAGTTGGAGCCCCATAGGGGGTGACAGCGTACCTCTTGCATAATGGGTCAGTGACTTAATCTACCATGCAAGCTTAAGCCGTTAGGTGTAGGCGCAGCGAAAGCGAGTCTGAATAGGGCGACTGAGTATGATGGATTAGACCCGAACCCCGGCGATCTAGGCATGGCCAGGTTGAAGGTGCGGTAACACGCACTGGAGGACCGAACCGGTGAATGTTGAAAAATTCTCGGATGAGCTGTGTTTAGGGGTGAAAGGCCAATCAAGCCGGGAAATAGCTGGTTCTCCGCGAAATCTATTGAGGTAGAGCGTCGGATGTATGCCGATGGGGGTAGAGCACTGGATGGGCTAGGGCTGCGCGAGCGGTACCAAACCTAACCAAACTCCGAATACCATCGAGTCTTATCCGGCAGACAGACGGCGGGTGCTAAGGTCCGTCGTCAAAAGGGAAACAGCCCTAACCTACAGCTAAGGTCCCCAAGTCATATCTAAGTGGGAAAGCATGTGGGAATCCCAAAACAACCAGGAGGTTGGCTTAGAAGCAGCCATCCTTTAAAGAAAGCGTAACAGCTCACTGGTCTAAATAAGGGTTCCTGCGGCGAAGATGTAACGGGGCTAAAGATATGCACCGAAGCTTAGGGTTGCAGTTTACTGCAGCGGTAGCGGAGCGTTCCGTAAGCGAGTGAAGGAGAAGGGTAACCGACTCTGGACGTATCGGAAGTGCGAATGCTGACATGAGTAGCGACAAACAGGGTGAGATGCCCTGTCGCCGAAAGACCAAGGGTTCCTACGCAATGCTAATCAGCGTAGGGTTAGCCGGCCCCTAAGACGAGCCCGAAGGGGGTAGTCGATGGGAACCACGTAAATATTCGTGGGCCTGAAGATGTGTGACGGATGGTGGAAGTTGTTCAACCTTATTGGATTGGTTGGGCAGCCAAGCTGTTCCAGGAAATAGCCTCTTCACTATAGACCGTACCCGAAACCGACACAGGTGGTCAGGTAGAGTATACCAAGGCGCTTGAGAGAAGTATCCTGAAGGAACTCGGCAAATTGCCTCCGTACCTTCGGAAGAAGGAGGCCCTGAATCGAGGCAACTCTTTTCAGGGGGCACAGGCCAGGGGGTAGCGACTGTTTAGCAAAAACACAGCACTCTGCTAAGTCGGCTTCAAGACGACGTATAGGGTGTGACGCCTGCCCGGTGCTCGAAGGTTAAGAGGAGGAGTGCAAGCTCCGAATTGAAGCCCGAGTAAACGGCGGCCGTAACTATAACGGTCCTAAGGTAGCGAAATTCCTTGTCGGGTAAGTTCCGACCTGCACGAATGGCGTAACGACTTCCCCACTGTCTCCAGGATATGCTCAGCGAAATTGAATTCTCCGTGAAGATGCGGAGTACCCGCGGTTAGACGGAAAGACCCCGTGCACCTTTACTGCAGCTTTAGAGTGGCATTAGGAAAGAATTGTGTAGAATAGGTGGGAGGCTTTGAAACTTGGGCGCCAGTCCGAGTGGAGCCAACCTGTGAAATACCACCCTGTTGTTTTCTGATGTCTAACCTAGATCCGTTATCCGGATCAGGGACCCTCTATGGCGGGTAGTTTGACTGGGGCGGTCGCCTCCTAAAGAGTAACGGAGGCGCGCGATGGTAGGCTCAGGACGGTTGGAAACCGTCTGCAAGAGTGCAATGGCATAAGCCTGCCTGACTGCGAGACTGACGAGTCGAGCAGAGACGAAAGTCGGTCATAGTGATCCGGTGGTCCCTCGTGGAAGGGCCATCGCTCAACGGATAAAAGGTACGCCGGGGATAACAGGCTGATGATTCCCAAGAGCTCATATCGACGGAATCGTTTGGCACCTCGATGTCGGCTCATCACATCCTGGGGCTGGAGCAGGTCCCAAGGGTTTGGCTGTTCGCCAATTAAAGTGGTACGTGAGCTGGGTTCAGAACGTCGCGAGACAGTTTGGTCCCTATCTGCCGTGGGCGTCGATACTTGATAGGAGTTGCCCCTAGTACGAGAGGACCGGGGTGAACGTACCTCTGGTGTACCAGTCATCCTGCCAAGGGTGCCGCTGGGTAGCTATGTACGGACGGGATAACCGCTGAAAGCATCTAAGCGGGAAGCCTCCCTAAAGATAAGGTATCTTCGAACCGTCGTAGACCACGACGTTGATAGGCCGGGTGTGGAAGCGCAGTAATGTGTGAAGCTAACCGGTCCTAATAGTTCTTTTCGCGCTTGTAGGATCCATACCATCAACGACAGCCCTGTGGGTTGTCCGCGAGGTGGAGGAAACTCTAGCCGGATAACGCCCTGTATCGTGCATCGATTTAACCCATGTCCGCCTGCTTCATTGCTTGGTGACCTTAGCGTCTGTGACCCACCCGATCCCATCTCGAACTCGGCCGTGAAACCGGACAGCGCCGATGGTACTAGTGCTCAAGCACTGGAAGAGTAGGTCGTCGCCAGGCATTGCAGCCGGCGGACATTGGTAACAAACCCATTCACAGTTTCAAAAGCCGCTGCCGGTGTTAACCGAGCGGCGGCTTTTGTGTCTCTGGACCAGATGTCCAGATGTCAGTCACGGTGCCGCGGGGTGGAGCAGTCCGGTAGCTCGTCAGGCTCATAACCTGAAGGTCGTTGGTTCAAATCCAACCCCCGCAACCATGAAAAAGGCCGCTTACCCTCAAGGGTAGCGGCCTTTTTCCGTTTCAGGGCTCTCCACCAGCTGCGTTGGCCGGATAGTGGGCTTGTGTGGTTCCCCTATTTCCGGGCCGAGGCGACGTTTCCTGCGCAAGTACGGATAGCGATATCGCGCTGGATGACGTCTCCGTCGTAGGAGACGCTGATCGTATCTCCATCGATCGGGCAGAGGCGCAAGCGTTCGACCTGACCGGGATCTATCTGAAGCTGGTACTCTCCGGGTTTGACCCGTTCGAAGAAGTAATAGCCGTCGAGCTCGGTCTTGGCATAGTTCACCACGTTACCCTCGGTATCGAGCAGGCGCAGACGAACGCCGGAAACCCCTTTCCCGGTGCCCCCGTCGACGAACCGGGCGGTCCCCTCGATCTCGCTTAGAGTTACGATCGGATAGTCGATCGCATGCAATCGGCCCGAGCGCGGAACGACGTCGATGCCTTTCATGGCCGGCGCAAGATTGATGTCCGGCAAGGTGCTGCTGTCGACCTGGATGCCGACGCGCTGTCCTGTGCCGAGCCCGATCAGGCGAGCGACACCTTCGGAATCTGACGTGCCCGTCTGGTTGTAGGCAACGAAGTCGATGCCTTTGATCGTCTCGTCGACCGGCCCATAGACGCCGTCGCCATCCCTGTCGCGGAAAGCGCGCAAGGTCGCACCACCCGAGCTTGCCATGCCAGGCTTGGCCAGGAACAACCCGCCGCGCAGCGGATCGCGGCCGAGGCTGAAACCGAGGCGAAGTCCGACGAAATAGGATTTGTCGACGAATGAGTAATTGGCATCAAGCGCCAGGGTGAATTCGTCGAAGTCCCGAATGCCCGACGCACCGAAAAAGGGCTTGGCTTCTTCGAAAACATATCCGGCCTGCCCGCGTAGAGAAGTCCGTTCGTCGAGGGCGTGATCGACCTGCACGCTCGTACTGATGAGATCAGCGTCCGGAAGTACGGAATAGCCGAGGGACAATCTGCCGCGTGTTTTGGACCGGCCGAGCGTTGCGAGATCGAAGCTGCCGAACAACTGGTTGTTGGTTTCCAGCCCCGCACCGCTGATGCGCGAATATTCCATGCTGTTCGATACCAGCAGCCCCGCGGCGCGTGTCGATGCGCGCACACCCGCGGCGAGGGTATTGCGGCCGTCGACAGTTTCGTACGTGCGGAACCGTGCGCTTACGGGAATCGACAGGTTCGCCTTCTCCCCGCCGAGCCCGATTGTGGTGTTGAAGTCGACTTCGGTGGCGCGGCGGAGGAATTCCGTGCCCAGTGCGACTGTCTCGTCAGGAAATTCGCCGCTGTATTCGGTGTGGTTGATCGTGATGGCAGATCGCCCGAACCGTCCGCCCAGTCCGCCGCTGATAGCAAAGGCGCCCCCGTCGGCTATTCCGGCATCGGCGCGCACGGCCACCCCGTCGAAGCCGGTGCGGATACCTGCCGTTCCCAGCCACCTCTCTTCACCTTCGCGCTCGAACCATGCGCCGCCGAGAATGGTCGTGATGTCCGAGGTGAGGCCGTAAGACAGCTGGCCGGAAGTGCGCCAGGCGCCATAGTCGCGAGGCTCGAAAAAGTTGGGCGGCTTCACGCCGAACAGGTTCCGGTCCCGTTGGGCCGCATCCAGGCTGTAGACCAGCTTGCCCTTCGCAAGCCTGCCGTCGCCGACGGTGATGCGCTCGACCTTCTCGCTTCGCTGGCCTTGCGGGCCAAAGAATACGAGGCGGAACACGTTGAGCCCGAAATCCACCGGTACTTGCAGGAATTCGTACTGACCGTTCGAAGCCTCGCTGGTCGAGCCGATGAGGATATCGTTGCGATAAAGCTCGACCTCGTATCCGGCAGGCAGGATACCGCGCAGGTCTATCTGGTCGAACACCGACCCCACGTCCGACGGCGCATTGGTGACGGTAAAGCCTCGTCCGGCGACGCTGCGCAGGCCCAGCGGCATGGTCGTGGAGTTGATATCGCCGACACTGAAGGAAGTCGCCTCAAGCGGCCCCAGCAAGTCGGCGTCCGGATCCACCCGGCCAACCTTGAACAGCGACGCGGTCAGTCCGTTCACGGTATCACCGCTGAGGTAGCTTTCGGCAGTCAGGAAAGCGAGGTCCCCGGCAAGGAAGACATCCGCTTCCGCACGGGTTCCGAAGGTCCGGTCCGAAACCGCGCGCAGTTCGATATCGGCGGTCGGGAAGGAAATCGGTTCGTATGCCAGGTCGACCCGCTCGAATGCCTTCGCCTGGGGATTGTCCTGCCGTGCCTCCAGCCTCGCCCGCCTCGCTTCGCGCGCAGAGCGCTCCTCGAAAGGGAAGCGTTCCAGAGTGGTAATGTGGATCGTCTGGGTCCTCAGATCCGGTTCCACCTCGAGCGGGAACAGCCTCTCGAACTGGTCAAGCCGGAGGAACATCTCGCCGTCGAAGTCAGCGGCCAGAAGGCCTTCGGTCTCGATGGTCTTGTCGCCCGCTACGATAGTGCCTTCGCGCAGATCGATGGTCAGGGTGCGATCTTCGCTCAGGATCCAGCCATGCGCATAGCGACCGTCGTCGGTGACGGTTATGGCGAGGTCCAGAATGCGGGCGATACTGCCGAGAGGAAGGTACAGGCCCGAGCGGGTGCCGTACCCGATAATCGTGTCGCTTTCCTTGGCGTTGTTCACCCGAACTTCGAGGATGAGCTCGTCTTGGTAGGAGATGAGCGGCCCGTCGTCTCCAAGATTGCCTGCCAGGCCCGGTGCGGAGGCGAAGGCATTGTCGGTCGCAGCGGTTCCGCCGTCGAGGACGGGCGAAGTTGCTGTGGGCTCGGGAATGCCCGGCATACCCTGCGCGCTCCCTGCCTTGGCTGCGGGCCGCTTGACCAATGCTGCCGTCAGCGGCGCATAAGAAGCGACATTGTCTGCCGACAGCCCTGTCGGTTGGGGCCGGGGCGTGCTTTGGCCTTTTTCTGAGGCGACGCGCTCCAGCTTCTCGGGATCGGAGGCTGGAAGTGTAGGAGGGCCCGCTTGTATTCCGGTTGCGAGCGTTTGTCCGGACGGTTGAGGTCGCGGCGAGAGCTGCGCTGCATCTGGGCCTGTATCGCTAGCTGTCGTGCCTGGAGCAGCGAAGGTTTCCGGCGCTGCAGCGCTAGCCGGCGCATTCGAGAGGCTCTGCGCTTGGGGCTCCTGGAGCGGCGCGATCGAAAGGTAATCCTCCGCAGCCTGATTGGAGATGGCCGCGGCGGCGCCGGTCTGGTCGGGCGACGGCGGGGCGAGAGCGTCTGACCCGATGATCAGTCCCTCTTCGCCAACGACTTCCCCACCGGCGGCTTGAGGCTTCGTGAGAGCAGCAAAGCTATCGCCGGTTGGCTGAGGCATCTCGGTAGAGGGCGGCGCTGCTAAGTTATTCGCCGCAGGGTTGGCAATTTCTCCGATCCCGCCCTGCTGGGCGAGTATGGCCGTAGCGGGTTCGAACTCCGGCAAGGGCTCTAGGGTGAGCGGCGCAAGCGAGGTTGTCAGTTCAAGCGGCGCGGCCTGGATTTCGATCACGGATCGGTTACGCGAACCCAGAAGCTTCTGCTCGGGTTCGGACGCAGCAAAGGATTTGGCGGACCCGGAAGGTTCGTCAACGGTCGCGGTTCCGACCGATACGACGCGGGCCGTCAGATGATCGTCGCTTGCCTCGTTTGGCGAGGATGCTTGCGTTTCGGCGAGTGATTGCTCTGCGGCAGGCGGGACGAGGGGCTGATACCGCTCGATCGGTCCAGGAAGCGTCAGCTCGGTCAGCTGAGTAGCGCCGCTTGGCACCGACGCCTTGGGCGCGCCGCCCCCCTTGGCTTCAGGGCTGCTTGCAACTGAGGGCAGCGTGCTTGCGCTGCCAAGCAGGCTTGAACGCGGGGGAACGCTTTTCGGGGTCTTCGATGCTGCCGGATCGAAAGTGGGGGTGGGCAAGGGCTTGCGGAGGCTTACCGAAGATCCGGCCGCGTCCGCGTTCTGTTTTTTCGGCTGAGGTAATTTCGTGCGCTGCTGGTCCGGGCCCGGCCAAAGTCCGAAACTCACCGCCGCCGTAATCAGGCATGCGGTCCCGGCACCACCAACGATAACCCGTCTGTTCACGGCACTACGAAGCTATGCTCTGCAAGTTTGCTACCCGGGGCGAAATCGTCGTCCACGAACTCGATCTGCAGGCGAGCCCCTGAAGTCAGAAGCGAAGGATCGGTTTCCGGATCGATCGGAACGATGACTTCCCGGGCATCGATTTCGGGATAGATGCCGACCCCGCGCGAAACCGCGATAGGCTCTGCCGAACCAGCAGACTTGATGACGACGTCACCGAATGCCGAGCGCGTGCCGGAGCGGTTGAGAATGAAACCGACGGCCTGGGTGCCGTCACGCGCGGTGAGCAGCGTCGCACCGGTAATCCCGACATCGAGCGTGGTTTCGCCCACGCGGACAATCACCGGGATCGCGATGCCGAAACGCGGACGGATCGTGACGCCGATGCCGTCGGCCTGCTGCGCGCCGGTCGCTTCCTCGATGCTGAAGCCTTCCGCATCGGGCACCGAGGTGACCATGAAGTGCGACCGGTATTCCCCATCGGGCAAGTCGCTGGAGCCGCGGGCCATCACCCTGATCAACTGCGACTCTGTCGACCCGAGGCGCACGCGCCGCGGCGAATATCGCAGCATCTGGCTGGCCGTGCGGACCTTGGCCTTGGTAGCTTCGTCGAGCCCGTTGTCGAACGAGATCAGCTGGCCTTGCGGCGTCATGGCCATATCGACGATCTTGATTTCGTAATCGCCCGGATCGACTGCCTTGTTGTAGAGTCCCACAGTGGCGATTGCGCGGCGGCCATCGATCACCACGCGCTTGGGGAAGAGGTTCACATCTCCCAGTCCGCTGACCGATCCGGCAGGCGGGCTGGGCGCAGTTTGCGCAGCCGCATCCTGTGCAACCGACGTCCCGTGGCCGATCGCCAGAGTGCCGGCCACGACCAGCGTAGCGGCGGCGAGTTTGGATTTTGCGAAATTCGACCCGGATTTCATTGCTTTGCCCTTGAAAACATGGGCGCTGGGCCCAGTCCGGGTCATATCCTAGGCATGGTTAATTTACAGATAAAGAACGGCGACCTCGAAAGTCCCCGAATAACTGCCCGGTTCCTGGTTCGCGTCGACATGCAGTCTTCCGCCAACGTAAAGGTCATAGCTACCCACGGCATCGAACCGGCCGAAGCCCCGGTCGAGGTTCGTCCGGAAGCGATCGACCCGCATGGTCGAGGTGCCGTTCGATATATCGATGCGGTTGGGCAGGAAGATGATGAAGCGTCGCTGCGCCTCGCCCAGCACGGTGAAGCGGGCAGGCGCCCTCCCGTTCGGGAATGTCGTAAGATCGAGATTGGTGGTCACCGCGCCATCGGCAGCGACTTCGACGATCCCGTTGGTAAGCGGCTGCATCAAAGTGCCGAACCTGAGATCGGAAATGTTCACGATCGAAATGGGCTCTACCACACGCACCTTGGAAGCGCCTGTCACCGACATGGTATCGGTCGATTGCGCATGTGCCTGAGGAGCCAGAAGGCCGGCTAGCAGGGCGAAAAGCCCTCCGAGATATGTCCTGATCATGTGCCGGCTCATCGGTCAGGAAGCTCGGTGGGCAGTTGCCGACACGGTGCCGGCAACTGCCCGATCCGATTAGTTGTAGGTCACCGTTGCCGAGTAGGTGCCGGTGTAAACGCCAGCAGCCTGGTTGGCGCCGACGCTCAGCGTGCCACCGACCGAGAAGCTGTCGGAGCCAGTTGCCGAAAGCGTGCTCGAAGCCGGAGCATCGGTGGTGAACGACATGGTGTTGGTGCCCGAAGCAACCGAACCGCCAGTGGTCACGATGGTGTAAGCACGGCTGGCATCGCCAGTGACCGTGAAGCTGTCGGCTGCGTTGGTGCTGCCCGAAACGAACAGTGCATCGCCGGTAACCGAGCCAGCGCCGGTCTGCGACACGACGACGGTGCCTGCAGCGGTGCCGGGAATTACGATACCGAAATCGAGAGCAGCGCCAGCATCGTGAGTGATGGTGATCGGAGCGACGATTTCAGCGGTTGCGGTACCCGAATCCGTGGCGGTGTCGCCCGGAACAGCCATCGCAGGAGTTGCGAATGCGACTGCGGCAGCCGCGAGGATGATCTTCTTCATTAGGTGTCCCCTGGTTCGTACAATAGCGCGCCCAGCTATTGCCGGTGCGACCTAAGGGATAGAACCTAGGCTTTAAGGAAAGATTACCGGGGAAATAACGCGGAACTACGTGATCTTACGGGGGACCTTTACCTCAGGTTAGTCATAAGAAACTACCATCTCCATCTCCGCGACATAGGTGCCGGCAGTCGAATCCGGCGCCACCTGCAGCGTTCCGCCAACCTTGAACCGGTCACTGCCCGCATCGTCCAGCGTGCCTCTTGTGCCGGGGCCCTGCACGCTTTGCGTCGCAATCGTGATGGAAGTCACATTCAGCGTTCCGCCTCCTCCCGCACGTGCCGCCACGGCCTGTGCCGGAGCGGTCACGCGGTAACTTCGGCCAGCTTCGCCGCGCACATCGAAAATGCCGGGGCTGGCCGTGCAGCTGGAGCCGGACGGGCAGATACTGCGCAAGGAGCCCGTCACGCTCGTCGCTCCGCTGGATGGCGAAAGCGTCAAGGTGCCGCCCGTATCGCCGGTCGCAACTGTGCCGAAGCGAAGCGGTTCGATCTCACGGACGGTGATCGGTGCGACAACGGTGGCCGCTGCAGAGCCGCTCGCCTGCGCCCTATCCTGCGCCGAGGCAGAGGTGTGGGGCACAGTCACGCCCGCTAGGAACAGGGAAAAAGCTACGAGGTGGAGATGCCTTCGCCCGATCATTTGACCGAAATGACAGCTGCGTCGACGACGATGGGTATCTCGACCAGTCCGCCGCCGAAATTGCGATCGACGTCGATCCGGCCGCCAAGATTGAAAGCGCGCGAACAGACGCGTTGCCTGCAATTGGGCATCTCGATCCGGATAACCTGACCCGGACGCACCGCACCATAACCGGGAAGGTCGATCTGGTAACGCGACAGGCGCGCCGTGATGCCGCCCCGGACATAGGTCGAAGGTGCGGAAAACACGATCTCGATGACGAGATTGAGTTCGCGTCGGCCATTGTTGCCACGGTCGTATTGTACCACGAACCGGGCAGGGCCGACACCTGTATCATCGAGAGCGAAGATACCGCCGCTCGAAATTCCGCCCCTTGGGGACACCTCACGGAAGCCTGATGTCGGCACGGCAAAAGTGCCGAACCTCAGGGCCGATGGATTCTGGACGGAAACCTGGGGGCTGTTGCTTGCCGCAGGGGACGCCGCGAGTAGGCAGACGAGCGCGCAGGCCGCTGAAAAAGCGGAATTTCCTCGTATGGATTTCAAGCGGCTCATGCCCATAAGAACGGTCTGTGGAACGCGGCTGTTCCGGATTTCCTAATCATTTCAAGCAGTCGGATGCACCGAATTGGAGCTCTTCACTGCGCACGCTGCAACACGATGGTTAATAGAGAGTGTGCTTGCAAGCCTATTAACCCTGAGTGCAGGACTATGGACCGATTTGGGTCAGACGGCAGAGCTGAACTGGCGCATCGAAACGGCGCGATAGGTATCGAACAGGGCAGCGATCGTGCGTGCGTAGGGCAGGCCTTCGGGCAGGATCGTCAGCCATTCCTCGTCGAATGATGCGAGGCCGCGCTCCAGGAAGGGTGCGATTTCGCAGCGGACCTGCGCCATCAGCCTTGCACCGATCCGGGCACGCCCGTGACACAGCAATGCTTCGATCACGCTGCCACGATAACGGTCGTGTGCACTTCGCCTGATACCGCGCTCGGCACTCAGCAGGCCCTGGGAGGCCCGCATCCGATACCTGCCGGAATTCTTCTCGTTCTGCGCGAGCAGCCCCGGAAAGGACGAGATTGCGGAGGCGCCCAGTCCGATGAGATTGGCGGCCTGATCGTCGGTGAACCCCTGGAAATTGCGGCGCAGCGTACCCGCCAGCGCTGCTGACGCCATCGGGTCTGCGCCCGGTTTGGCAAAATGATCGAAGCCGACCGGTGTGTAGCCGTGCGTGCAAAGGTAGCGATAGCCGAGATCGGCCATGGCGAAGCGCGCTTCCTGATCGGGAAGCTGCGACGCGGGTATTGCGCGCTGCCTGGGAACGATATGCGGGACGTGGGCATAGCCGAACAGCGCAATCCGGTCGGCTCCCAGTGCGCGGGTGCGTTGCAGGCTGTCGAGCAGATCGTCTTCGCTCTGGCCCGGGAGACCGTACATCAGGTCGAAGTTTATCGAGCCGACACCGGCTTCCCTCAGCCAGTCGACCGACCTCAGGATCAGGTCTTCGTCCTGCACGCGTCCAATGGCCTTCTGGCAATGCGCGGCGAAGGTCTGGACCCCGAGGCTAGCCATATCGAATCCCGCCTGTCCGATGGCGTCGGCCCAGTCCTGCGACATCGTCCGAGGGTCGAGCTCTGTCGAAAGGATCGGGGCTTCGAGATGGAAATGCCGGGACAGCGCATCGAGGATGCCCAGCATATCGGCCGGCGCGATGGCATTGGGACTGCCCCCGCCGAAGGAAATGCGCCGAACGCGCGCATCATTCGGCAACAGGGCGGCGACGGTGGCGATTTCGGTGTGAAGGGCATCGAGATAGCTCGCCAGGCGATGCTGCCGGTTGGCCCTGCCGGTATTGCACCCGCAATAGAAGCAGATCTGCTCGCAGAACGGGATGTGGAGGTAAAGCGACACGTCGCCATGCACACTTTCCAGTGCCTCGCGATAGGCATTAGCGGGAAGCTCGCCGAAATCGGCGGCGGTCGGATAGCTCGTATAACGCGGCACGTGCGTTGCGAGCAGGTCGGGGTAATAGGTCCACATAGCGCCCGATTGCCGATGCGCGGACGGCCCGTCTTTGCGTCAGATCAAATTATGCTTGCGGGACGCGCCGCGGCAGCCTTTTGCATGACACGGCTGGGTAAGGGGAGACTTCCTCGGCTGCACGGGGATTTCGATAGTGACGGTAGCCCCGTTGCCGCAAATGCTCGCGGAGATGATCCGCTGCTGCTCGGGCAGGGGGCCGACAATCGCAGGCACCAATGCGAGCAGGCCCAGAACGGTCCCGTTCATCCTTCTTCATCCTCGTCGTCGATGAGGATGCGCTGCGCGGCCCCGTCGAGGTCTTCGAACTGGCCGTCGCGCATGGCCCAAAAGAACATCGCCAGGCCCAGAAGGCCGAGGCCGAGCGCAATGGGGATCAGGACCAGGAGGCCGCTCATTTTTTCACCTTCGCCAGTCTCAGCGAATTGCCCACCACGATGAGCGAACTGCCCGACATGGCAATGGCCGCGATCAGCGGGGTCACGACCCCTGCGAGGGCGAGCGGCACGGCGCAGATGTTGTAGACGACAGCAAGGCCGAAGTTCTGGCGCACGATCGCCATGCACCGCCGCGCGTGGGAGATAGCGAGAGCGACAGGCATCAGCGCTTTGCCGGTAAACACCGCATCTGCCGCCTGCTGGCTGACGTCGCTGGCACTGCCCGGCGCAATGGAGGCATGGGCCGCAGCGAGCGCGGGACCGTCATTGATGCCGTCGCCCACCATCAGGACCTTGCGGCCTTCCGAGCGCAACTCTTCGAGCAGGGCTAGCTTGTCCTGGGGCTTGGCCTCGGCGGTCGCCGGGACATCGAGAGCTTTCGCGACCGTTTCGACCGCTCCCTGGCGATCCCCCGATAGGATGCGGCTCGCAATGCCCTGCTGCGACAGTCTGGCGAGGGCTTCCTTCGCATCGGCGCGCAAGCCATCCGCGAAGGTGATGATCGTTTCTTCAGGGCCGATGCGAAGGAGGGAGGCCATGCCGGTGGTCTCTTCCTCCGGGCGACCAAGTGAGACCGGCACACCCTGCGATACTCCTGCAAGACCCTGTCCTTCGCCCTCTGCGATGTCCTCGACCTGTGCGGGCCGCGTGCCCTCGCTTTTAAGGGCATCCGCGAGGCTGCGGCTAAGCGGGTGGCGGCTGGTCTGCGCAAGCGCCAGGGCAACCTGACGCTGCTTCTCTCCGAGAAGGGAAAGGTCGGCCTGCGGCTCGCCGAGCGTCAGCGTGCCGGTTTTGTCGAAGATCGCGATGTCCACCTCTGCAAGGCGTTCCAACGCACTGCCGTCCTTGACCAGCAGGCCGCGCTTGATGAGCGCTCCGGAGGTCACGACCTGTGCCGCAGGGACCGCCAGGCCCATTGCGCAGGGGCAGGTTATGATGAGGACGGCAATCGCGATGACCAGCGACTGGTACCAGCCTGCGCCAGCCAGCATCCAGCCTAGGAATGCCAAAAGGGCGAGCGAATGGACGGCGGGAGCATACAGGCGCGATGCGCGGTCCGCGATGCGGGTATAGCGGCTGCGGCTCTGGCCCGCCTCGTCCATGAGACGCGCGATTTCGGCGATCACCGTATCGGAAGATGCTGCGGTGACGCGCACTTCCATCGGCCCGGACAGGGCGATGGCACCCGCATGAACGACGGACCCCGCCTCGACCGATGCCGGATCGCTCTCCCCGGTCAGCATCGAGTTGTCGAGCGACCCGCGGCCTTTCTCGATCACCCCATCGGCGGCCAGTGCATCGCCGGACGCGACGAGCATGATCGTCCCCGGCTGGAGGTCTTCCGCTTTTACTTCGGAAGTGCCGCCATCGGGGCCGAGCACGCGCGCGCTTTTGCCCATCTTGGAAAGCAGCGCACCGATGCCGGCCCTCGTCTTTGTCCGCATGGTCGCATCGAGCGCCCGTCCCGCGAGCAGGAAGAACAGCAGCATTACGGCGCTGTCGAAATAGGCGTGCCCGTCGCCCGCGAAGGTTTCGTACACGCTCAGCCCGGTCGCAAGCAGTACGCCGATCGAGATCGGCACGTCCATGTTCGTGCGTCCGTAGCGCAGCGCCATCCAGGCAGAGGCAAAGAAGGGGCGGCCCGAATAGGCGACGACGGGCAGCGCGATGATAGCCGACAGCCAGTGGAACAGGTCGCGGGTGACGCCGCCCGCGCCCGACCAGACGCTGACCGACAGCAGCATGATATTCATCATGCCGAACCCAGCGACCGCGAGCGCACGGAGCAGGGCCCTGCTTTCCTTGTCGTCACTGCCGAGCGGATTTTCGGCGAGGGCCTGCGCTTCGAAGCCAAGATGGCGCAGCGCCTCTACTAGATCGCCCTGATCAAGTCCCTGGCTGTGCCGCACCGCGACGCGCTTGGCTGAAAAGTTCACGCGGGCGGCGTCGATGCCCTCGATCTCGGCAAGGCCGCGCTCGATCTTGGCGATACATCCTGCACAGCGCATACCCGGGACAGTCAGGCGCGTGTCGACGAGCGCGCTATCCTCGAGATCTTGCTGGCGGAACGGCGCGGTCACCCGATCTGCTCCTCCGAAACCCAGCGGTCATCGCCCCGTTCGATCGAAACGCGCACGATCCAGCGACCTGCGGGCAGGGCTTCGCCCGACAGCAGCCGCGCTTCGCCGGTTTGCACGAAGGTAAGCTCGCGCGTGTCGGCCTGGCCGAGCGGGCGGCGCACCTGTGCGGATACCGTTGCGCTGGCGGGCACGTTTTCAAGGTCGAGTACCAGGCGGTCGCCCGAACGGCTGGCCTCGGCATTCCACCCCAGCGCTTCCTGCCGCTCTGCCTGGTCGAGCCAGCCGTTGAACTTCTGGCTGGCGACATAGGAGTTCTCGACAACGACGCCGCTGAAGCTGCCCGATGCGATGGCCGCCATGGTGAAGTTGACCGCCACCACCACGCCGAAGCCCGCCACGAGGATCGCGGCCATTTTCCTGCCTGTGAATTCCTTCTGCATCATTGTGTCTCCGGTGCATCGAAGCGGGTTTCGACGCGGTCGCTTTCGCGCTGTTCGTCGAGCGAGGTGACGGTGAAGGCAAAGTCCTGTGTCTTTGCGTCGCGAGGAGCCATCACATAGGCCCTGATGGTGCGAACCTGGTCGGCAGCGACCGTGACGGTCTGCGTGGCGGCTGCCTCGTCACGGCCGATGGCATCGGTCCACATGACGCCGCCATCCAGCCCATCGAGCGCGATTTCCATGTCGCGCGGACGGCTTTCCATATTGCGGATTTTCAGCGTGAAGGAATTGCGGATCGAGCCGTCGCTCATCAGCATGAAGGGCGGATTGCGGTCGGGCGCGACGGTCATTTCCGTATGCGTGCGTACGCCGAGAGCGAACAGCAGGGCCGCGCCGATGCCGGCCCAGATCGTGAAATAAACCATCGTCCTGGGGCGGAGCAGCGCGCGCCATGCCGGTTTCGATGCTTCGCCAGCGGCCTCCCTCTCGCAATCCTCTAGCGTGGCATAGTCGATCAGGCCGCGCGGCCTGCCGATATCCTTCATGACCTTGTCGCAGGCATCGATGCACAGGGCGCAGGTAATGCAGCCGATTTGCGGACCCTCCCGGATATCGATGCCGGTGGGGCAGACCTGGACACATTGCGTGCAGTCGATGCAATCGCCGAACTGGCCGGGATTCTTGGCGGCTTTTTTCACGCTGCCGCGAGGTTCGCCGCGCCAGTCCTTATAGGTCACCAGCAGCGATTTCTCGTCCATCATCGCGGTCTGGATGCGCGGCCAAGGGCACATGTAGATGCAGACCTGCTCGCGCATGAAGCCGCCCAGAGTGACGGTGGTCAGCGTAAGGACCGCCACGGTGATATAGGCGACCGGCGCCGCTTCGAGGGCGAAGAAATCGCGGCACAGCGTGGGCGCATCGGCGAAATAGAGAATCCATGCACCGCCGGTCACGAAACCGATCGCGAGGTAGATCGACCATTTGAAGCCGCGCCGGAAGACCTTGCCCCAGGTCCAGGGCGCATTCTCCAGCCGGATGCGCGCATTGCGATCTCCGTCGACGAAGCGGTCGATGTGCTGGAACAGGTCGGTCCAGACCGTCTGCGGGCAGGCATAGCCGCACCAGGCGCGGCCCACTGCACTCGTAATCACGAACAGGCCGATCCCCGCCATGATCAGCAGGCCCGCGACGAAATAGAATTCGTGCGGCCAGATCTCGATACCGAACATGTAGAACCGCCGGTTGGCGAGGTCGACAAGCACGGCCTGGTCGGGTGCGTAAGGCCCGCGGTCCCAACGCAGCCACGGGGTGACGTAATAGATCCCCAGCGTGACCAGCATCACGAACCATTTAAAGCGCCTGAAAGGCCCGTCGATACGCTTGTTATGGATCGACTTGCGCGCTTCGTAGAGCTTTTCCGGCAGGGTCTCGCGCGGCGGTTCATGCGGTTCGTGGCGCCGCGTGGCTGCCGCCGGATCGGCAACCGCGCTGGATACGGGCTCGTTCGACTTGGCGATGCCGTCCTCGACGGTCACCGCCCAGTCGCGTTTCGTATCGTCCGGTTGGTCAGGGTTGCCCATCGTTTCCGGCTTCCGCTTCGGGTTGGGTTTCGGCGCTGTCGGAAATCTCCGCTTGCGCCTCTTCGCCTCCCCCGAGCGAATAGACATAGGCTGTCAGCATCTTGACCGTCACCGGGTCCAGCCTCTCGCCCCATGCGGGCATTGCGCCCATCTTGGGGTTGAGGATCTGGCGCTTGATGTCGGCAGCGGTTCCGCCACGAAGCCAGATCTGGTCGTTGAGGCGCGGCGCGCCTTGCACACGGTCGCCCTGTCCGGCCGGACCGTGGCAGGCCGCGCAATTGTCGGCGTAGATTTGCGCCCCTGCCGCGCTGGGATCCGCATTGCCGCTCAACGACAGGACGTGCTGCGTCACGGCATCGAGCTGCGCGCTGTCGAAAGCGCCGTCGAATGCCGGCATCACGCTCTGGCGCTTCTCATTATCGTCCGGCTGGCGAATGCCGCGGTCGATCGAATAGTGGATCGCCGCAAGATCGCCGCCCCACAGCCAGTCGTCATCGTTGAGGTTGGGATAGCCCAATGTCTGGCTGCCCGCCGCGCCCGATCCGTGGCATTGCGAACAGTTCACCTTGAACGCTGCGGCACCGCCCGCGACGGCGCGCTGCATGAGTTCCGGATTGTCGCGCAGCTTCACCACGTCGATCGCGGCCAGCTGTTCGCGGAAGCTCTGCTGGGCCCGGTCGGCGGCGGTCATCTCCTGAGCCAGCGCGCCGCGGCTGGACCAGCCGAGCATGCCCGACGTTGCCCGGTCGATCATCGGCCAGGCCGGGTATGCGATGACATAGCCGATGGCGAAGATGATGGTGAGGTAGAAGGTCCACAGCCACCAGCGCGGCAGCGGGGTGTTCAGTTCTTCGATGCCGTCCCACTCGTGGCCGACGGTTTCGGTGCCGGTGGGCTGGTCGATGCGCTTATTCGCCATCGTCGTTTCCTTCAAAGATCGAATTGGCTGCCTCTTCGTTGCGCTTGCCGGCGCCCGGCCGAAACGGCCATAGGCACAGGAGCAGGAAGAGCGCGACGGTGGCGATCAGCGCATAGCTGTCGGCGAAATGGCGCAGGCTTTCGTAGGAGGTCATCGGCCTTTCTCCTGCGCAAGTTCCTGCTGCGCGGCGGCGCTGTCGACATCGACCAGCGTGCCCAGCATCTGGAGATAGGCGACCAGCGCATCCATTTCCGTAATGCGCGAGGGATCGCCGTCGTAATCGCGGACCTGCGCCTTGGGATAGCGGCGCTGGAAGTCTTCCAGATCGCCTTCCGCATCCGGATCGGCCTGCAGGAACAGGTCCATCAGGGCGTTGTCGATGTCTTCCTGCGAGTAGGGCACGCCGACGCGGCTCAGTGCGGTAAGGGTCGCGGAAGGATCGCCTACGGCAAGCTCGGTTTCGGCCAGGAAGCCGTATTGCGGCATGACGCTTTCAGGCACCACGGCCTGCGGGTTGATGAGGTGCTGGACGTGCCATTCATCCGAATAGCGACCGCCGACGCGGGCAAGGTCCGGCCCGGTCCGCTTCGATCCCCACTGGAAGGGGTGGTCGTACATGCTTTCTGCAGCGAGGCTGTATGCGCCGTAACGTTCCACTTCGTCGCGAAACGGGCGGATCATCTGGCTATGGCACACATAGCAGCCTTCGCGGATGTAGATGTCGCGCCCGGCCTGTTCCAGCGGGGTATAGGGCCGCATCCCGTCGACTTTCTCGATCGTGTTGTCGAGGTAGAAGAGCGGGGTGATCTGCACCAGGCCGCCGATGGCAACCGTAATCAGCGTGCACACCGCCAGCAGCGTGATGTTGCGTTCTAGTTTCTTGTGGCGTTCGGTCATGCTCATGGCAGTCAGCCCTTATTCGGCCGGAACGGCGCTGGTGGGAGTGTCGACGATCGGACGGTCTTTCTCCGCGTCGTAGGCGGCGTCGCGCATCGGCGCTTCGTCGCGCAGCTTTCCGGCCAGCGTCATCCAGATGTTGTAGGTCATCACGAAGGCGCCCGAGAGGTAGAGCAGGCCGCCGAAGGCGCGCAGCACGTACATCGGGAACATCGCGGCGACGCTGTCGGCGAAGGACCACACGAGATATCCGTCGGGGCCGTATTCGCGCCACATCAGGCCCTGCTGGATCCCGGCGACCCACATGGTGGCAGCGTAGAAAACGATGCCCAGGGTCGCGAGCCAGAAGTGCCAGTTGATCATCCGCAGCGAATACATCCGCTCCCGGCCCCACAGGCGCGGCACGAGGAAGTACACGCAGGCGAAGGTGATCATGCCGTTCCATCCCAGCGCGCCGGAGTGGACGTGGCCGATGGTCCAGTCGGTATAGTGCGACAGGCTGTTCACGCTCTTGATCGAGAGCATGGGTCCTTCGAAGGTGCTCATCCCGTAGAAGGCGAGCGCCATAACCATCATGCGGATAATCGGGTCGGTGCGGATCTTGTCCCATGCCCCGTTGAGGGTCATCAGGCCGTTGATCATGCCGCCCCAGCTGGGCATCCACAGCATGATCGAGAACACCATGCCCAGCGTCTGCGCCCAGTCGGGCAGCGCGGTGTAGTGCAGGTGGTGCGGACCCGCCCAGATATAGAGGAAGATCAGCGACCAGAAGTGGATGATCGACAGCCGGTAGCTGTAGACTGGGCGTTCGGCCTGTTTCGGCACGAAGTAGTACATCATCGCCAGGAAGCCCGCCGTCAGGAAGAACCCGACCGCGTTATGGCCGTACCACCACTGCGTCAGCGCATCCTGAACGCCAGCAAAGGCGCTGTAGCTTTTCGCGCCGAGCAGGCTCACCGGCATGGCGAGGTTGTTGACGATGTGGAGCATCGCAACGGTCACGATGAAGGCGAGGTAGAACCAGTTCGCGACGTAGATATGCGGTTCGCGGCGGCGTACGATGGTGCCGACGAAGACGATGAAATAGGCCACCCACACGATGGTCAGCCACAGGTCGACGTACCATTCGGGCTCTGCATATTCGCGCGATTGCGTGACGCCGAGCAGGTAACCCGTCGCGGCCAGCACGATGAACAGCTGGTAGCCCCAGAACACGAAGCGGGCGAGGCCGGGGAAGGCCAACTGCGCACGGCAGGTGCGCTGGACGACATAGAAGCTCGTCGCGATCAGGGCATTGCCGCCGAATGCGAAAATCACTGCGCTGGTATGGAGCGGACGAACCCTGCCGAAGTTGAAATAGGGCTCGAAATTGAGCTGCGGGAAGGCCAGCTGCAAGGCGATGAAGAGGCCGGCGGCAAGGCCCGCAATGCCCCAGAACATGGTCGCCAGCACGCCCCAGCGAATGGGGTCGTCGTCATATTTTGACGGCGTATCGGGCATCTTGAAGAAGCTGTTGAGCTTGCCCGCGGGATCGTATCGCGATGCGCTCATCCACATCAGGACGAAGCACACCAGCGCCACGATTACCGCGTGTGCGGCAAAGCCCCCGTCGGCCGCCGTGGCGACGACCACGATCGAGACCAGGAACAGGACAAACCACAGCATTGTGCGGCCTAATGCGGTTTCCGCTTGCATATTACCTCCCGTGCAATCCCTGCGCGCCTAACGCGGCCACCGGGATCCTGCATTGATGTGGATCAAATTTGAAGGATTTTTCACGCCGCGACCCTGAGGTGGCCTGCGCGGCGATCGAGTTCGTCGACGCGTAGCAGCGTCACTCCGGAGCGGCCCTGCGTCCGGATCAGGCCCTGGTCGCGTAGCAAGGTGAACTGGCGGCTGACGGTTTCGATGGTGAGGCCGAGACTGTCGGCGATGTCCTTGCGCGACATGGGCAGGTCCAGCTTCACCTCGGACCCTTCACCGCGTCCGATCCGCTCTGCCATGGAGAGCAGGAAGCTTGACACGCGTTCGAGCGCCGACTTGCGCCCCAGCGTGAGGGTCTTCTCTCGGCTGCGCTGCAGTGAGACGGTGCTGCGCTCAAGCAATTGCGTGAGGACCTGCTGGTGCTTTTCGGCAGCCTGCAGAAATTGGGCGTAGGGGAAAGTCATCAGGTCGCAATCGACCAGCGCTTCCAACGTGTAGCTGTGCGCGCCATGGGCGGGCAGCGTCAGCAGGTCCCCGGTGAAATGGAAGGCGAGCACCTGCTCGCGATGGTCCGAGGCATGGGCGACCAGTTTCGTCGCACCGTCGCACAGGAAGACGAGGGTCGGCTCGTCGTCGGGGTAGTGGAGGTGCCGGTCCGGTTTGAGGTGGACGTGCGAACCGAGCGTGCGGAACAGGCGCACGGTTTCGGGCCCCGTGCGCTTGGGCAGAACGCGGCTTACGAAGCAGTCGAAGGCGTCGGTGCAAGTGTGCATGGACGCCCTATCGCGCGGCGAAAAGCGTATCTCATTGATCCAGATCAAGGAGCGCCATGGAAAGCTGGTGCAGTTGCCTTGCCACGCGATGCAACAACCTGGGCCGCATGGGGTGGCCGCTGCATCGCGCCAAGGAATGCGAAATGAAGAAACTGCTTGCCGGAACCGTCGCGGGGCTCGCGATGCTTGCCATCCCCGCCCAGGCGCAGGCACAGGACGCCAAGGGCGCCATCCAGGTGAAGCTGCTGGGCACGGCCGTGCTTCCCGATGGCAAGATCACCGAGGTGAAAACCGATATCGTCGGCCTGCCCGCCGGGACGCAGACCGAGGCCAACGACAATGTCGTGCCGACGCTCGCGATAGAATATTTCGTCTCGCCCAATTTCTCGCTGGAGACGATTTGCTGCATGACGCAGCACGATGTCGACGCCGTCTCGGGCCTGACTGGCGCCGAGCTGGTGTCGGATGCCAAGCTCATCCCGGCGACCGTCACGGCAAAATACCACTTCGACCTCGGCGGTGCGAAGCCCTACGTCGGCGCGGGCGCGACCTATTTCCTCTGGGTGGACGTGGACCCGGGCGAAGCGACCCTGCCGCTGGGTGTGACCAGGACCGATCTCTCGGACGAATTCGGATTCGTGCTGCAGGCCGGCCTCGATGTTCCGGTCAATGATAGCGGCCTCGCCTTCAGCGTCGATGCGAAGCGCTATTTCGTCGGCACCACGGCCAGCTGGTACGCAGGCGACACGCTTGCCATCCAGACCGAACACGATCTCGACCCATGGGTCCTGAGCGCAGGCGTCGCCTACCGCTTCTAAAGGGATCGGCCGGCTCTCGCACGCCAGCCGGCCCGCCTTGCGCGGCCTTGCGGGAAGTCCCGCAGGGCCGCGTTTTTTATGCCAGGTCCGGGCCTGCGATTTCCGCAGCACCTTGAAGCGTGTGCCATGAGTGTTAGGGGCGATTCGATGTTATCTTCGGCCCTTCCGATCCGGTCCCTCTTGTTCGCCATCTTCATCCTGATGGCGGGAAGCGGTTTCCTTTCGACCCTCATCGCCATCCGGCTGGAAGAGGCGGGCGCGGCTGCGCTGCTGATCGGTATCGTGGGTACGGGCTATTTCGCAGGGCTCACCTGGGGATCGCTCAAGGTCGAAACGCTGATTGCCCGTATCGGCCACATCCGCGCCTTCGCCGCTTTCGTGACCGTGTTTTCGGCCAGCAGCCTGACCTATGCGATCGTCGATTTCCCGTACCTCTGGATCGCGCTGCGGCTGGTGGACGGTTTTGCCATGGCTGGCGTCTTCGTGTGCCTCGAAAGCTGGCTCAACAAGCAGGCCCAGCCGCACAACCGCAGCACGATCCTCGCGGCCTATATGATCGCGCTGTATTGCGGGCAGGCCGGCGGCCAGTTCCTGCTGAATTTGGGCGACAATTCGCCGGACCTGCCCTTCATGGTTTCGGCAGTGCTGCTGTCGCTTGCGCTGCTGCCGGTCTTGCTGACCCGGATGGAGCAGCCGCATATCGAACGCACCGTGCCGTTCTCTTTGAAGCGCCTGTATACCGCATCGCCGCTCGGCATCGTCGGCACGCTGACGACCGGCGCCATGCTGGGCGCGTTCTACGCCATGGGTGCGGTTTACGTGCAGCGGATCGGTATGGACCTTTCGCAGGTCGCCTTTTTCACCTTCAGCGTGATCGCGGGCGGCGTGCTGCTGCAATACCCGCTCGGATTGCTGTCCGACCGGTTCGACCGTCGCAAGGTTATCGTGTGGTGCAGCCTGATTGCGGCGGCGATCTGTGCGGGGCTGGCCCTGCTCGATTTGCCGAACGAGGGGACGATCCTGCTCGGTGCCATGTTCGGTGGCTTCGCCTTCGCGCTCTATCCCCTGTGTGTCGCACATACCAATGACCACCTCGAAGAAGACGAGAGGATCGGGGCGAGCAGCGGCTTGGTGCTAACCTATTCGGCAGGCGCGGTTGCAGGACCGCTCATCGGGTCGACCGCGATGAGCCTTGCCGGACCGGCGGGCCTGTTCTTCGCGATCGGCACCCTGGCGCTGCTCGGCGGATTGTTCGGCCTCTGGCGTATGGCCGCATCCCCTCCCGTTGCAGCCGACGACCAGCAACCTTTCCAAAGCCTTCCGCGCACATCGCCCATGGCCGCCGTGCTCGAATCCGAAGAAGACTGAGGACATTGGCTTGACCGGCTGGCGAGGGTCCCCGAAAGCACCGCCGATGAAATCGCTCGCTCCAGCTTCTCTCACGCTCCGTGCAGGCCTTCTCGGGGCGGCAGCCGCTGCCGCAACGCCTGTAATCGCACAGGATGCCGAGGAACCTGTGATCGTCGTCACCGGCGAAGGTCTGGAGGAAACGCCTGCCAGCCCCGCCTACGACACACAGACCATCGAGCGCGAGCAGATCGTCTCGGCTCCCTCAGGTCGGATAGAGGACGTGCTGTCTTCGGTCGCGGGGTTCCAGCAATTTCGCCGGTCCGACAGCCGCTCGTCCAATCCCAGCGCACAGGGCGCGACCTTGCGTGCCCTCGGCGGCAATGCGACCAGCCGCGCGCTGGTGCTGCTCGACGGCGTGCCGATGGCCGATCCTTTCTTTGGCTTCATTCCTTTCACCGCGATCGCCCCCGAACGCCTGGGCGAAATCAGGGTGACGCGCGGGGGCGGTGCGGGTTCGTTCGGCGCCGGCGCCCTCGCCGGAACCATCGAACTGGTGAGCGCGGGCGCTGCCGATCTCGACGGCTTCGGCGGCCAGGTTCTCGTCAACGATCGCGGCGGTACGGAAAGCGCGCTGCACACATCGTCGCAATTGTCCGACGGGTTTGGTGTGATCTCGGCACGATGGGACCGGGGGCCGGGCTTCTTCACCACGCCGAAGGCCGACCGCGTCGATGCGAGCGCCAAATCGGCTTACGACAGCTGGTCCACTCAGCTTCGCGGGGTTGTTCCCGTTGGCGAGGATGCAGAACTGCAGGTGCGCGGCCTTGTCTATGACGACCGCCGAACCTTGCGCTTCGATGGAGCGGACAGTTCCAGTTCCGGCCAGGATGCCAGCATTCGCCTCGTCGGGCGGGGCGACTGGCAATATGAAGCGCTCGCCTATGTGCAGGCGCGCAACTTCACCAATACGGTCATCAGCTCGACGCGGTTCGTGCCGGTCCTCGACCAGCGCAACACCCCCTCGACCGGGCTGGGCGGCAAACTCGAAGTGCGTCCGCCGGTCCAGGACGACCAGGTGCTGCGTCTGGGGGTGGATTACCGCCGCTCCGACGGGGAATTGTTTGAAACCGCGATCAGCGCCTTCAGCGGCAGGGTTAACGAGCGGCGCAATGCCGGCGGGACCAATTCCGATCTCGGCTTCTTCGTGGAGCATGAATGGTTGCTCGGCCCCGTCACACTGACGGGCGGTGCGCGGCTGGACCGCTATGCAATTTCGGACGGCTTCTACGAGGCGCGCGATGCTTCGGGCAATATCATCCGCTCGACCCGGTTCGAGGATCGCTCCGGATGGCAGGATTCCTATCGCGGCGGGGTGCTCTTCAGGGTTTCCGATGCCTTGCGCCTGCGGGCGGCAGCATACACCGGCCTGCGCCTGCCCACGCTGAACGAACTTTACCGGCCCTTCGTCGTCTTCCCAGTCACGACCAATGCCAACGCCTCGCTGCGGAACGAGCGGCTGGAGGGCGTGGAGGCAGGCTTCGACCTGACCCCGGCAGAGGGCATGGAACTGTCGGCAACGGTGTTCGACAACAAGGTCGAAGGGGCGATCGCCAACGTCACGCTCGATGCCACCACCCGCCAGCGCCAGAATATCGACGAAATCAGGGCGCGCGGCGTGGAGGTCTCCGCTGGCCTGTCCCTCGACACGCTGCGCTTCGATCTCTCGCTCGCCTATACCGATGCAGAGGCACGCGATGCAGGTGCAGTCTTCGACGGCAACCGGCCTGCGCAAACGCCGCGGTGGGCGGGCGGGGCGACGCTTAGTTGGCGTCCCGCGGCGGACTGGCTGCTTGCAGCATCCCTGCGCCATACGGGCGACCAGTTCGAAGACGATCTCGAGACCGACGTGCTGCCGGCCACGACCACCTTCGGCGTTTACGCGCAGGCGCCCGTGACCAGGCGCCTTGCCGTTGTGCTGCGCGGCGAGAACCTGTTCGACGAGGAAATCGTGACCCGAAACCAGGGCGGCTCCATCGACCTCGGTGTGCCGCGCACCGTCTGGGCCGGCATCAAGCTGGGCCTGTAGAATGCAGAATGTGACGAGAGGTTTGCCCACGTGACTACCCAGCCATCGCTTCCCAATCGCTTTCGCTCCTGGCTCTTCGCGCCCGGCGACAGCGAGCGTAAGATGACCAAGGCGGCAGAGGGCGAGGCGGACATCGTTATCTTCGATATCGAGGACGCTGTTGCCGAAGATGCCAAGCCCGCCGCGCGCGAGGCCATTCGCGCCTTCCTGCTGGCACGCAGCGAAGAGGAGCGCTCGCGCCTGTGGGTGCGGGTCAACCCGCTCGACGGACCGCACACGGCAGACGACATTGCCGCAATCCTGCCCGGCAGGCCAGGCGGCATCATGCTGCCCAAATCGCGCGGGCGGCACGATGTGGAGGCGCTCGATGCGCTGATGACGCCGCTGGAAATGGAGCTCGGGATCGAACCGGGCTCAACCCCGGTAATCGCGCTGGTGACCGAAGTTGCCGCCGCCATGTTCACGACCGGCGATTATGCCGGTGCCCCGCGGCTCGCAGCGATGACTTGGGGGGCAGAGGACCTCGCCGATTCCATCGGTGCCGTGTCGAACCTTGGCGAGGACGGGGCCTATACCTTCACCTATGAACTGGCGCGCAGCCTCACGCTGCTCGGCGCTGCGGCGGCCGGGATCCCGGCTATCGAGACCATCGACGGTGATTTCCGCAACCTCGAAGGCCTCAAGGACCGCGCGCAGAAGGTGCGCCGCGACGGCTATCGCGGGATGCTGGCGATCCATCCGGCGCAGGTCCCGATCATCAACGAGGCATTCTCGCCCAGCGCCGAGGAAATCGCCGAAGCACGCGAAATCGTGGCGCTGTTCGACGCGAACCCGGGGGCAGGGACCATCGGCCATAACGGCAAGATGCTGGATCGCCCGCACCTCTCCCGCGCGCGCCAGTTGCTTGCGCAAATCGAAGGCTAGGACGAAAGCTTCGCCACTTCGGCAAGCACCGTTTCGGCATATTCCGCGCGACAGATCAGCAGGTCCGGCATGTAGGTGTCGGCCTGGTTGTAGATGAGCGGGCTGCCGTCGATCCGGCTGGCGTGTAGGCCATGGGCGAGGGCGACGGCGACAGGTGCCGCGCTGTCCCATTCGTATTGGCCGCCGGTGTGGAGATAGATTTCCGCTTCGCCGCGCACCACGGCCATGGCCTTGGCTCCGGCAGACCCCATGGGCACAAGCTCAGCGCTGATGGCGTCTGCGACGGCAACTGCCTCAGCTGCGGGGCGCGTGCGGCTGACGACCATGCGGGGCTTTGCGGCCATTTCGGGCAGTTCGCCCGGTTTGCCGGTGCAGAGCACCTTGCCAAGGCCGGGCAGAGCGACTGCACCCACTTCCGGCCTGCCATCCACGCATAGCGCGACGTGCACCGCCCAGTCGCTACGCTCTTCGCCGAACTCGCGGGTGCCATCCACGGGGTCCACAATCCACACCCGCTGCTTGGACAGGCGTTCGCTGGTGTCCTTGCTCTCTTCGGACAGGAGACCGTCGTCGGGGCGCTGGTGACGCAGGGCGTGGCACAGGAACTGGTTTGCGGTCTCGTCGCCCGCATTGCCCAGCGCCTTGCCTTCGAACATGCCGCTCGCGCGCACTTCCAGCAGGATCTTGCCTGCGCATTCGGCGAGGTGGGCTGCCAGTTCGGCGTCGGTCATGCGAAATCCCGTCAGTGAAAACCAGTTCGGGGGCCGCATGGCAGACCGAAGCCTCCATGCGAACCCCCGAAAGTGCCGGTCATGGCCGGTATCAGGCTACGGCAGGCCTTCTTGCGAAGATGCCGAAGGCTGCAATGATGGCGTAGCAGATGATCGGGATGACCATGGCGAAGGCCAAGTCGCCGCCGGTCGCATCGGCTACCACACCGTAGAGCAGCGGGACCACCGCGCCGCCGAAAATGGCGACATTGATGATGCCCGAGCCGTCTGCCGCACGCGGGCCGAGCTTTTCGCAGGCCAGCGAGAAGATGGTCGGGAACATGATCGAGTTCATCAGGCCGACTGCAAGCAGGCTGTAGGCTGCCACTTCGCCCGAGGTCATCGTGCTGATGAGGATCAGCAGGATCGAACCCGTCGCGTTGAAGGCCAGGATCTTGCCCGGGCTGAAGATGCGCAGGAAGTAAGAGCCGATGAAGCGGCCGACCATTGCGCCGCCCCAGTAAAGACCGATCATCCAGCCGATGACGCTTTCCGGCTCACCCAGAACGCGTTCCTGCGACAGGTAATTGATGATCACCGACCCGATCGAGACCTCGGCGCCGACATACAGGAAGATGCACAGCGCGCCGAAGCTGAAACGCGTGCGGGTCAACAAGGGGTTGTCGTAGAGCCACACGGCAGGAGCCGCCAGGATCAGCGCAACGCCGAGCCATGGGCTGATCTGGATCGCCGAGAAAACGCCGGCAATCACCAGCGCGAGACCGACGAGATAGCGGCCCCAGGTGACCAGTTCGCCATCGCCCATGATCTTGGAATCATGCGGCAGGCGGTTGCGGAACAGCCAGACGGCGATGGCCACGACGGCGATCAGCGCTGCAAGGCCGAGATAGCCCTGCCAGATCGCTTCGCTTTCGGCCTGGCGATATTCCATCAGCGCCTGTCCCGACAATTCGTCGGCGCTCACGGTTGCAAGGCTGCCGAGGATTACCACCGCACCCACGATCGGGAAAACGGTCGTGCCGAGCGAGTTGAACGCCTGGGCGAAGGTAAGACGGCTATGCGTCGTGCTGGGCGGGCCAAGTAGGGAGATCAGCGGATTGGCCACGACCTGAACGATCACGACCCCGCTGGCGAGGACGAAAAGTGCGCCCAGGAAAACGATATAGGTCGCTGTTTGGCTGGCGGGGATGAAGAGAAGGCAGCCGACCATCATGGTCAGGAGACCCGCAACCGCGCCGCGCATATAGCCCAACTTCTTGACCAGCTTTGCACCCGGAATGCCGATGATGAGGTAGGCTGCGAAGAAGCAGAACTGCACCAGCATCGCTTCGGTCCAGCTGAGCGTGAAGAGCTCTTTCAGTTTCGGGATGATGACATCGTTTAGGGACGTGATCCCGCCGAAGATGAAAAACAGTCCGAAGACGAAATATTGCAGTCCCGGTGCATCCACCGGGGGAGTGTCATCGTCGATCTCAATCGGATTGGGATCGGTGCTTGACGCAACGTCAGGTGCCAAAGCCATTCAATTTTCTCCCCAATGATCGCCGGTCAAACGCCGTGCGACCCGTTATCCCTATCGGTGTGCCAGCACAGCGCCGCTGCGCAAAGCAAATACGAATGCCCGTCAGAACGAGCAGTCGGTCCCCTCTGCAAATTCTTCGCGCACGATCGATCCGATATTGATCGTGAAATCGCCTTCGGAACCCAGTGCCAGCGTCGGGCCGAGGTCCGTTGCGCAGGCCGAAGTGATGATCATCTCGCGATAACCCTTGCCTGCCGCGACAGCCAGTTGCTGCGTGATGTCGAGCGGTTCGCCCGAGCCGACCTTGACATAGAATGGCGCAAGCGGCCGGTTCTCGACTTCGTAGACGATGCGATAGCCATATCCATCGTCGCCGTCCCCCTGCACAAGCTCGAGGATGGAGCCTGCGTTGAACGTAAGCTCGCGCGCATCTTCCTGGGCAGTGCGGTCGATCCCGCGGGCGGTGATGCCGCCTGCCGAGCCGCGCAGGTTGTCGAGCTTGCCGGTTGTCGTATTGGCGAGCACGCCGTCGGCCAGACGGCCGCTGACATACCAGTCCTTGGCGGCGCCCTGTTCGAGCGGAGCGCAGGTTTCATCGAGGGTCGGCAATGCGCTGGTGTCTGCCAGCGTGCGGCCATAGCCCACGGTGAACAGCGCCCCGTCGGGCCCGTTGAGCGGACCGAAATCGCACGTGGCGGGCCAGCTAAAACCGAGCTTGCCGGTCGCGGGCATGGCGCCTGTCAGGACGTCGGCAATGCCTGCGCCTTCGCCGCCCGGAAGCCAGGATGCCACGAAGGCATCGGCGATGTTCAGTTCGCGGTTCATCCACATGGGACGCCCCGAAAGGAAGACGGCCACGGTCGGCACGCCTTCGGCCTTGAACTTGCGCAGCAGTTCGAGCCCTTCGGTGTCCGGGAAGCCGAGGTGCTTCCGGTCGCCTGCGAATTCCGCATAGGGTTCTTCGCCGAAGACCACGACTGCAACGTCCGGCTTGGCCGTGTAACTGCCGTCCTGCGACAGCGTGGCGCTACCGCCGCTTGCTTCGACGGCACTTTCGAGCCCCGACCAGATCGAGGTCGCGCCCGGGAAATTCGCATTGGTCAGGTCGCCGCCGCCCTGCCAAGTCAGCGTCCAGCCACCCGAAGCCTGCGCGATGCTGTCGGCAGCGCTACCGGCAACGAGGACATTAGCCCCTTCCTTCAGGGGAAGGACGCCATTGTTGGTCAGGATGACCTGCGACTTGGCGACCGCTTCGCGCGCGATGGCGCGGTGTTCGGCAGAGCCCAGTAGCGCATAATTGCCTGCGTTCGGACGGTCGGAAGGCTTCACGAACTCGTCCAGCAGCCCTGCGCGCATCTTCATGCGCAGCACGCGGCCCACGGCTTCGTCGAGGCGCGCCATCGGGATCGTGCCGTCTTCGACCTGTGCGACCAGCGTTTCGAGCAAGCCCTTCCAGTCGTCGGGGACCATGTAGATGTCGAGACCGGCGAGAAGCGACTGCGGGCAATCGGTGTTGGTGCAGCCCTTGACCTGTCCGTGGCCGTTCCAGTCGCCGACCACCAGGCCGTCGAAGCCCAGTTCGCCTCGCAGGAAATCGGTCAGCAGCGCTTCGTTGCCGTGCATCTTTCGACCATTGACCGAGTTGAAGCTTGCCATGATCGTTTCGACACCGGCGTCGATCGTTGCCGGATAGGGATAGGCGTGCAGCGCCTTCAGATCCTCAATGTCGCCGTTGACCTCGCCCTGGTCGACACCCTGATCGGTCCCGCCATCGCCGAAGAAATGCTTCGCGGTGGCGAAGACGTGGCCTGCGCCCAGACGGTCGGGATCGCCCTTGGCGCCCTGCAGGCCCTCGACCAGCGCCGCGCCGAGCGGGGCGACGATCTTCGGATCTTCGGAATAGCTTTCGTAGGTACGACCCCAGCGGTCGTCGCGCGCGACGGCCACGGTGGGCGAGAAGTTCCAGTCGATGCCGGTCACTTCGATCTCGACGGCCGTGGCATGGCCGATCCGGCGCAGCAGGTCGGCATCGCGGGTCGCGCCAAGGCCGATATTGTGCGGGAAGATCGTGGCCTGGACGACATTGGTGTGGCCGTGGACGGCATCGGTGCCCCAGATGGTCGGGATGATCGGTTCGCCGTTTTCCTGCGGCTGGACCGAGGCGAGATAAATCTCGTCGGCATAGCGCAGCCATTCGGAAGCAGGGGCGAATTCCTCGCCATAAGGGCCGCCGTTGCCGCCGTTGAGATAGCTGCCGAAACGATAGCGGCGCATGTCTTCGGGCGTGAACGAGTTGATCTGCGGCTGGATGAGCTGCGCGACCTTGCGTTCAAGGCTCATGCGCGAAAGCAGGTCGGCGACACGGGCGTCTTCGGACCCCTCGGCGACTGCCACTGGGGTGGTTTCGACCTCTGCCGGAATTGCCGAACAGCCAGCCAGGGCAAGGGCCGCCGCCGATGCCGTCCAAAACGCCTTCTTCATTGTGTCCCTCCGCGTCCTCTTTTAATTGAGAACGTTATCAATCGCGAGAAGTGACACGACTTAAAAGGAAAATCAAGCCATCAGATTCAACGCTTGGCTGTGAGGAGAAGCACGGTCGCGAGGGCTGCCAGTCCTGCCAGAAGCAGGAACAGCGCATCGAAGCCGAACAGGGGCACAAGCGCCAGCGTCAGCCACGGCATGATGAGGCTGGGCACGGTGTTCGTCAGGTTGAAGATGCCGAGGTCGCGGCCGCGTGTCGCGGGCTTGGGCAGGAAACGCAGGGTTTGGCTGGAATGGAGAGCCAGGAACACGCTGGTCGCCAGGCCGAAAACCACATAGCCGAAAATCGCGCTCGCCAGCGTGTCGGCGAGCCCCATGATGATCAAACCTGCCGCGCCTACCCCCGATCCGATTGCCAGCGGCAGCAGGGGCCTGTCGTTGCGGTCGGACCAGCGCCCGGCAAGCATCGCCAAGGGTATCGACAGGCCCAGCACAAGGGTGAAGACCGTTGCGGTCCGGTTGTCGCCGAAATCGGCGTCGATCGTTGCGAACCATACCAGCAGATAGGCGAATAGCGCGGCCTCGGCGATCTGGACGAGCAGGCGCGCGAGCCACATCCGGGCTACCGTGCTCCGCGGCTGCCTGCGCGCCGCCGCCGCGTCGCTTACGCTCGCCGCCGGTGCAGCGGTGAGATGCGGCATGGCAACCGGCTTTCCGAACAGGAGGACCGGCAACACGCATAGCGCCACGATCGCAGCGACCAGACTCAGGCGGGCATCGGCACCCGCCAAGCCGGGGATTGTGATAAGCGCGCCGGATAGCGCGCCCAGCGCAGGTGCGAAGGCGAGCAGGCCGCCAAGCTTGCCTTTCTGTTCATCGGGCACGCAGTCGCCCGCCCAAGCGGCAAGGGGGGCGAGCATCATGTTGAGGCCGATCTGCCAGACCACGATGAGACCGAGCAGCTCGGCCGCGCTGTCTGTCCTGCGCACGCCGACAAGCAAAACCGACGAAAGCGCAAGCCCGGCCAGGATCCATCCGCGGCGATTGCGCGTGATATCGCTGAGCCAGCCGAATGCGATGTTCGAAATGCTGGCCGAAATGGCCCCGGCGAACGCAATATAGGCCAGGGCGCCGATCGTATCGGTAGCTTCCAGCTCGCCCACCCGCACCGGGAGGAGCAGGGTAAGGAAAGGCACATAGGCGACCGCACCGCCTGCCGTTGCCAGCGCGTAAAGCCACAGGAAGCGGCTGGTCTGCCGGTGACGGGTGTCGCCTGGTTCCATCCGGTCAGGCTGGGGCAGGGCCGGTCGATCCACGAACGACCAATTCGCCCTTCACGCGGACCGGCTCGGTCGGGAGCTGGCCCTTCTTCGCATCGATCAGCAGTTCGACCGCCCGAGATGCCGTTGCGGCGATCGGCTGGTCGACCGCGGTAAGGGGCGGCTGCGTAAAGCGCACGATTGGCGAATTGTCGAAGCTGATGACCGAAAGGTCTTCGGGAATGCGCAGGTCCATTTCCCTTGCCACTTGCATGGCGGCGAAGGTCATCTGGTCGCTGCTGGCGATGATCGCGGTGGGGCGCTCGGGCAGGGAAAGCAGCTTTCGTGCCGCCTCCAAGCCGCTATCGAACCCGAAGTCACCGCGTTCGCACAATCCCTTGGTCGGGAGCTTCGCGGCGAACATGGCTTCCTTCCACCCGGCGATACGCCAGTCGGAAAGGCTGAATTCGGAGGGGCCGGCGATGAAGCCGATCCTTTCGTGGCCGAGGTCGAGCAGGTGCTCGGTCGCGATCCGCGCGTTGTGCGTATCGCCCATGGTCATGGGGATGCCCGGACCCGGGTCGGTCGAGCCGATCCGCGCAAACGGTATGCCGCGTTCGGCGAGAAGGCCGGTGATCAGCGGATTGCCGGAGTGGGGCGGGGTGAGAATTACGCCATCGGGCTGCAGGGCCGCGATGGCCGCACCCAGTTCGCGCTCGACATGGTCGTTATGGGTATCGACGAGCTCGATCAGCATGCGGTAGCCGTGCTCGGCACAGGTCAACATTCCGCCGAGCAGCATCTGGTCGACCCAGTCGCGGCCTTCGCGTGCACGCCAGTCGGCGATGGTAAGGTCGCGGTCGTTGATCGCGAGAATGAGGTAGGAGCGCGAGCCGCTCATCCGCTGGGCCGCGATGGACGGGACATAGCCGAGCTTGTCGATGCTCGACTGTACCCGCTCTTTCATGGCCGGCCGGACATTGGGCTCGTTGTTGATGACGCGGCTGACGGTCTGGAGCGAAACCCCAGCATCTGCTGCCACATGCTTGATGGTCACGGCCTGACGGCGCCTGCCCATAACGAAACCCCCGAATGGTCAATTGGATATCGACCGGTCCGCAGCCAACCTAATCCTAGCGGTCAGGATTTGGAATGGTCCGGTTGCGTTTTTCAAGAGAGGAAAGACAAACGGGCCCCGGTCTCGCAACCGGGGCCCGTAGTGTTTTCCTGCCTTCAACCCCGGTGCTTAGAAATTGAACCGGGCGAGGAAGGTGTAACGGCGGTCGTTACGGAAGGCGTTGCTGATGAAGCGCGTGCCATCGTAGTCGACCACTGTCGAGAGCTTGGTCACTTCGTCGAGCAGGTTCACGCCCTGTACGCCGATCTTCAGGTTCTCGTTGACCGTGTAGAAGATCGATGCGTCCAGCTGGCCGCCCGCTTCCTGGAAGGTCGGCGAGAACGGGAAGAGATCGTCTCGCGGCGTCACCAGGAACTCGCTGCGCCAGTTGTAGGCGGCACGGGCCGAGAACGGTCCTTTCTCGTAAAAGATCACACCGTTGATGGTGGATTCGGAGAAACCACGCAGCGGCAGCTGTGCCTGGAACGGTCCGACGTTCTGCGGCGAGGCACCGTCTGCGACCGACGGGTTGCCGATGTCCGACAGGGTCGGGTTCGTGAAGTCGCCGGCATCGATATAGGTGTAGGAAGCCTGCACCCCGAAGCCGTCGAGCGGACCCGGCAGGAAGTCGAACTTGTGCTGGTAAGCCAGTTCGAAGCCCTTGAGCGTGCCGTCGTAATCATTGGCAGGGCCAGTGATGATGACGTCGGCCGTCGTGCCGCTTTCCGCGGTGTAGGTCTGCAGACCCGTACCCTGGTCGATCAGGCCGGTGATGTCCTTGATGAAGAAGGCCGCCGTAAGCGAGCCGACTTCGGCGAAGTACCATTCTGCCGAGACATCGTAGTTCCACGATTCGACCGGGCGAACGCCGCGGTTACCCGTGGTGATCGACAGCAGCGGACCGCTGTCGACACGGCCGCTGAAGCCGAACACGCCGCCCGCACTGAAGTTGTTCAGGTCGGGACGGACAATGCCCTTCGAGACAGCGCCGCGAAGGACGAAGCCGGTGCCGGTGTCGAGCCTGATGTTGAAGCTCGGCAGCCAGTGGTCGAAGGTGATATCGCGGTTGTCGCGGATGACTTCGCCGGTGAACAGCGAGGCATATTCCGCGAGGCGTGCGCCTTCCAGATCGCAATAGAGGATTTCCGGACCGAATGCGGAACCCGTGTCCGGGTCGACCGGTGCGCCCGGCGGTATGGTCGGGCAGGAGCCGGAGATTTCGTCCGGCTGGACGACACCGTCGCCATTGCCGCCATTAGCCACTGCATCGAATTGTGCCGGATCGGGGAATGCGACCAGCGCATCGGTGCGTACGAGTGTGTCCGCATAGCGAAGGCCGATGTTACCGCCGATCGACCAGCCGTTGTCGAAGTCCATGCCGTAATCGACACGGGCATAGGCAGCGGTGGTGGTTTCGGCGACGTCGGAGATTTCCGACGGGCAGAACGGATCGCAATCGACGACAGTGCCGTCGAGCAGCGTGCGCTGGCGGCCGTTCACGCCGAGGTTGAAGCGTTCCGGCGTCTGCGAGAAGGTCGTGATCTCGTCCCACTGACCGTCGATCACACCATCGAGGTAGTCCTGCAGGAAGTCGTCGCCGCCGTAGAACCAGGCTTCGCCGCCCGGGATCGGGGTCGCGACTTCACCGCGCTGGAAACCGTCCGCGAAGGGCGAACGCAGCTGCGAATAATTCGGGAATTCATCCGTGAACGCACCGCCGGCGATCGCGAATTCCTGATCCGGCAGGCCGGTGTAGAAACGACCCGGCGTGAAGCCCGACCAGTCCGCCGTCCACGGCTGGGGACCGGTAAAGCAGCCCGGACCTTCGCCCCACGGCGCACAGCCGCCACGGCCGGCCCACGGAGCCGACAAATTGCCCCATGTGCTGAAGTTCGTGTTGCGCGTCGTCCGCTCACGAGCAGCCCAGCGCGCGCCGAAGCGGGCTTTCTTGAAGAAGCCGTCGTCGCTGATGTCGTACTCGAAGTCGCCGCGCAGGCTGAACATGTCGGCATCGTTGTCTTCGCGGCTGTCGAGGCCGAACCAGTAATAGGTGTAGAAGCCCGAGCTGAAGTAGTCTGCCGGTGCCCCGAGCGGAGCGATGAACTGGACGTTCGGGGTTTCACCCGAAAGATCGAGGTCGATGTCGGCCCAGGTGCTCATCGCGCCGAAGACGGAATCGCGGGTCAGGTCCGACTTGATGTACTGCGCTTCGAAGTTGCCGCGGAAGCGGTCCGAGAAGATCGTGTCGATGTCGAACGAGATGTCCTGGGTGACGCTCTTGGTGTCACGCAGGAAGCGCAGGCTGTCCATCGGGATGCCGCCGAGGCCGAAGGGCGTCGCATAAGGATCGCCGACATTGTCGGTGAGGATGCCGCTGACGAACTTGCCATCTTCGAACTGCCAGTTGCTGTCCGAACGCGGTTCGGGCGAGGCGACGCCGTCGTCCATGCGGCCGATCAGCGCGAATTCCTCGGTCGAGAAAGTCGTTTCCGAACGCAGGTATTCCAGCGTCATCAACAGGCCGCCGTCGAGCGTTTCGAACTGGGCGACACCCGAGATCGCTTCGCGGTCACGGTCGAGGTCGGTGGTACGAACACCGGCGTACTGCGGCACCAGGACGGAGCCGGAGGGCGGGAATTCATTGGGCTGGTAGTTCGGTTCGTCACCGAAGCCGCCGGAATTGAGGTCGAATACGCGCTGGCATCCGCCGCTCAGGTCGGCCGGACGGTAGCAGGGATCGATCGCCTGCGAGGAGTCCGTGCGGCTCTTGAGCTTCGAGTTCGAGTAGCTCAGCTGGACGCCGAAGGTGCCGTGCGCGCTGTCGAACGTGTCCGAAACCAGCAGGTTGTAGGTCGGCGACCACTTTTCACGCAGATCGCCGTAGTTCGCTTCGATCGAGCCGGCGACATTGAGGCCGGGGTTGTCGAGCGGCTTGCGCGTGACGAGGTTGACGAGGCCCGAGATCTGGCCTTCGATCATGTCTGCGGTGACGTTCTTGAAGACTTCCACGCGGCCGACGAGTTCGGGCGATACGTCTTCGAAGCTCAGGCTGCGGCCACCGGTCGCGGAGAAGATGTCGCGACCGTTGAGTTCCGAACGGCCGAAATTGTCGGGCAGGCCGCGGATGATGACGCCGGTGCCTTCGACGGAGAAGCGGGTCGGGTCGGAGGTTTTCTCGAAGCGGCCGATGTTGACGCCGGGGACGCGCTGCAGCGCTTCTGCGACCGAACGGTCGGCCAGTGCGCCGATGTCTTCTGCGGTGATGACGTCGACGACGGTGTCGGCGCGTTCCTTGAAGTCCTGTGCGCTGCGCAGCGAAGCAGCGATACCGGTAACGATGATGACGTTATCCTGATCGAGCTCTTCCGGAGTGCCGCCGGCACTTTCTTCGGTGAGATCTTCATCCGCATCCTGTGCGAAGGCGGGCTGCGCGGCGACGAGCGCAAGGCTCGACGCGGTCGTCAGTGCGGCAATCCGGCGCCCGAACGTGGCGCCACCTGTTTTGGTGCGAGACATGTATCCTCCCTGGTCCCAAGCGATATGTCAGGACGAATCCTGCATTCATTCTGTCATATATCGCCACTTGTTAGCGTTCACAACATACAATATGAACGTTCACAACAATCGTGGTAGACTGGCAACAGCTGCTCTTTGGTGGCATGGGGTTTCAATGGCTATCGAACATATCGTCATCGTCGGTGGTGGTACGGCTGGCTGGATGGCTGCCGCCGCCCTTTCGCGCATCCGCGAGGGGCGCAACCTGAAGATCACGCTGCTCGAATCCGAGCAGATCGGTACGGTCGGCGTGGGCGAGGCAACGATCCCGCCGTTCGTCGAATTCAATCAGGCGCTCGAAATCGACGAGCGCGAGATGCTTTCGGCGACGCAGGGTACGTTCAAGCTGGGCATCCAGTTTAGCAACTGGGGCCAGGTCGGCGAAAGCTATATCCACCCCTTCGGCAATTACGGTTACGATATCGGGGGGATCAATTTCCACCAGGTCTGGCACGCCATGCGCCAGCGCGGCGACAAACGCCCGATCCAGGCCTTCAACCTCGAAACCATGGCCGCCTATTTCGGCCGGTTCTCGCGCACGCAGGACTACAACCGCGACGACCTGCCGCCGATGAACTACGCCTATCATATCGACGCCTCGCGCTATGCGGGCTTCCTGCGCCAGTACGCCGAGAAATACGGCGTCGTGCGCCAGGAAGGCCGGGTCGATGACGTAGCGCTTCACCCCGAAACCGGTTTCGTGACCTGCGTCACCCTGCAGAGCGGAGAGAAGATCGAAGGCGACTTCTTCGTCGACTGTTCGGGATTTCGCGGCTTGTTGATCGAGCAAGCGCTCGAGACGGGTTACGAGGAGTGGACGCATCTCCTCCCGTGCGACCGTGCGGTGGCACTGCCGTGCAACCGCGACGACGGGTCTCCGCCTCCGCCATTCACCAAGGCAACGGCGCATTCGGCAGGCTGGCAGTGGCAGGTCCCGCTCCAGCACCGCAACGGGAACGGACACGTCTACTGCAGCGAATTCATGTCCGATGACGAGGCGCACGACATCCTGGTCAAGAACCTCGCCGGCAAGCCGACGGCGGAACCCAATTTCCTGCGCTTCGTGACCGGGCGTCGCAAGAAGTTCTGGAACAAGAACGTGGTCGCGCTGGGTCTCGCGTCAGGCTTCATGGAGCCGCTGGAATCCACCTCGATCCACCTCATCAACACGGGCGTGAACAAGCTGATCGCCCTGCTTTCGCTCGACGGGGTCAACGAGGCGCAGATCAGCACCTACAACCGCCTAACCCGCAAGGAATACGAGCGGATCCGCGACTTCCTCGTGCTGCATTACAACGCGACCCGCCGGACCGATTCCCCCTTCTGGGATTACGTGCGCACGATGGACGTTCCCGAAACGCTCACCGAGAAGGTCGAGATATTCAAGGCGAACGGACAGGTCTTCCGCGAAGAGGACGAGCTGTTCACCACGACCAGCTGGGCGGCGGTCATGATGGGTCAGGGCATTGCGATGGAAGGCAACAGCCCGATGGCCGACGATGTCGCGACGCATATGGCGGGCGAAGTCGACGAGATGGAGAAATCCATCCGCTGGCTGGTGGAAAGAATGCCCGGTCACGGCCAGTATCTCCAGAAATACAGCCCCGCTCCGGCGTAATCCTTGCCCTTGGCCACCGCGCGGGTTAGCGCTCACCGGCAATGTTCGACCCGCAGGCTTTCCGCAGCGCACTCGGCTCCTTCGTTACCGGCGTCACCATCGTGACGACGCGGGACGAGAGCGGGCGCCCCATCGGCCTGACGGCGAACAGCTTCAACTCGGTCAGCCTCGACCCGCCGATGGTCCTGTGGAGCCTGTCGCTGCATTCTGGGAGCCTGCCGGTCTTCCGCGAGGCGAAGAGCTGGGCCGTTCATGTGCTCGCCGCAGACCAGCAGGCCATGTCGGATCGCTTCGCCCAGCCGGGGCAGGACAAGTTCGACGGGCTGAAGGCGGCAGACGGGCCGGAAGGCGCGCCGTTGATCGAAGGGTATGCCGCGCGCTTCGGATGCCGGGCGCGCTTCGAATACGAGGGCGGCGATCACGCCATCTTCCTTGGCGAAGTGGTCGATTTCGAACGCCGCGATGCAGAGCCGCTGATCTATCATTCGGGCAATTACGGCCGCGTGATGCGCTCTCCCACCGGCGAAGACCTCGAGCATGAAGGCCTGGCGGAGAAAACTTCCGGCGGCCTTGCCCTTACGGAACGCGGGGCGGAACTGATGGAAGCGCTGCAACGCCTGTCGAAGCGCTAGACTCGGCTCTCTCGCCCCGATACCGGTTGCGAAAAGCAACCAGCAGGAGAGGCAGCCATCATGAAAACGCGCATCACCGAAATGTTCGGCATCGAGCATCCGATCATCCAGGGCGGCATGCATTATGTCGGCTTTGCGGAAATGGCGGCGGCGGTTTCCAATGCGGGCGGCCTCGGCATCATCACCGCGCTGACGCAGGGCACGCCCGAAAAGCTGGCGAACGAGATCGCGCGCTGCAAGGACATGACCGACAAGCCGATCGGCGTGAACCTGACCTTCCTGCCGACGGTCAATGCGCCCGACTATCCGGGCCTCGTGCGCACGATCATCGAAGGCGGTGTGAAAATCGTGGAGACGGCTGGCAACAACCCGGCGCAGGTGCTGCCCTTCTTCAAGGATGCGGGCGTCAAGGTGATCCACAAATGCACCAGCGTGCGCCACAGCCTGAAAGCCCAGTCGATCGGCTGCGACGCGGTCAGCGTCGACGGGTTCGAGTGCGGCGGCCACCCGGGCGAAGACGATATCCCGAACATGATCCTGCTCCCGCGCGCTGCGGACGAGCTGGAAATCCCCTTCGTCGCCAGCGGCGGCCAGGCCGATGCGCGCAGCCTCGTTGCCAGCCTCGCCATGGGCGCGGACGGCATCAACATGGGCACGCGCTTCATCGCCACCAAGGAAGCGCCGGTGCACGAGAACGTGAAGAAAGCAATCGTCGCGGCGAGCGAGCTCGACACCCGCCTCGTCATGCGTCCGCTGCGGAATACCGAACGCGTGATGACCAACGACGCGGTCGAGGAACTGCTCGAGATCGAGAAGCAGAAGGGCGACGATCTCAAGTTCGAGGACATCATCGAACAGGTCGCGGGCGTCTATCCGCGGATCATGACCGAAGGCGATATGGATGCAGGTGCATGGTCGTGCGGCATGGTTGCGGGGCTCATAAACGACATCCCGACCTGTAAGGAACTGATCGACGGCATCATGGCCGATGCGGACAAGATCATTCGCCAGCGCCTCGCAGGCTTCATCGACGCCTAGGAGCCGCACGCCATGCTCGATACCGCCAAACGTTTCGCCTATAACGAAGACCACGAGACTTTCCGCGATACGGTTCGCAGGGTCTTTGCCGAACACATGACCCCCTTCCTTGACAAGCACGAGGAAGAGGGCATTGTCGGGCGCGAAGCATGGAAGGCCCTGGGCGATGCAGGAATGCTGTGCCCCACGGTCGCCGAAGAGAACGGCGGCCTCGGCCTCGACTTCGGCTTCAACTGCGTGATCGCCGAGGAACTGAGCTACCTCGGTTCGTCCGCTGGCTTCACCCTGCAGAACGACATTACCGTCAATTACTTCGAACGGCTCGGCACGGACGAGCAGAAGAAGAAATACCTGCCCGGCATGGTGTCGGGAGACATCATCACTGCTATTGCCATGACCGAGCCGGGCGCGGGTTCCGACCTGCAGGGCGTGCGCACCACCGCTGTCCTCGACGGCGACGAATGGGTCATCAACGGCTCGAAAACCTATATCACCAACGGCCAGAATGCCGATGTCGTGATCGTGGTCGCCAAGACCGATCCTTCGCAAGGCGCAAAGGGCACCTCGCTGATCCTGGTGGATGCCGATACTCCCGGGTTCGAGCGTGGGCGCAATCTCGACAAGATCGGCCAGCATGCCGCCGACACCTCGGAACTGTTCTTCCAGGACTGCCGTGTGCCCAGGGACAATCTACTCGGCGGGGAAGGGCGCGGCTTCATCCACCTGATGGAGGAATTGCCGCAGGAGCGCCTCTCCATCGCGGTCGGTGCGCAGGCCGGTGCCCAGCGCGCCTTCGACGAAGCGGTCGCCTTCACCAAGGACCGCAAGGCATTCGGCAGGACGGTGTTCGAATTCCAGAACACGAAATTCGTGCTCGCCGACCTCGCTGCCAAGCTGCAGGTCGGCTGGGCCCATCTCGACTGGGCGATCCTGCGCCATCTCGAAGGCAAGCTGACCACGGACGAAGCCAGCGCGGCGAAGCTGTGGCACACGGACCTGCAATGGGAATGCTGCGACAAGGCCCTGCAACTGCACGGCGGCGCGGGCTACATGAACGAATATCCCATTGCCCGCCTGTGGCGCGATGCCCGCGTCCAGCGCATTTACGGCGGCACGAACGAAATCATGAAGGAAGTCGTGAGCCGCGCGATCTGAGGAGAATAGCATGACCGACCCGCTGGATTTTTCAGGCAAGAGCGTCCTCGTGATCGGGGGGACGAGCGGGATCGGCAACGGTATCGCGCACGGCTTTCGCGATCACGGAGCCGACGTCCACGTCACCGGCACGCGCGCGAAAGCCGAAGATTATGCCGAGGCCGACGGCAGCGTGATGGAGGGACTGACCTTTCATTCGCTCGACGTCAGCGACCGCGAAGCCGTCGATGCGTTCGAATGGCCCGAACGGCTGGATGTAGTGGTGCTGTGCCAAGGCATCGCCCGCTACAATCGCGAGGAATTCACCCGCGAAGGCTGGGACGCCGTAATGGCGGTCAATCTCGATTCCCTGCTCGACTGCGCCAATGCGGTGCGCGTGAAGCTGGCCGATACGGGCGGCTCGCTGCTCATCGTCAGCTCCATCGGAGGCTATCGCGGACTGATCGGCAATCCGGCTTACGGAGCCAGCAAGGCGGCCGCGATCAGCATGGTCAAATCGCTGGGCGTGGCTTTCGCTGAGGAGGGTATCCGCGTGAACGGCATTGCTCCGGGCTATGTCCATACCAAGATCAACGACGCTTTTCTCGGCAACGAGAAGTTCCGCGATGCCACTATCAAGAGCACGCCGCGTGGCCGCCTCGGGCTGCCGCAGGATATGGCAGGGGTGGCCCTGTTCCTCTCCTCTCCGCTTGCCGATTACGTCGTCGGCCAGACAATCAGCGTCGATGGCGGCTTGTCGCTGGCCTGACCGCGCCCTTTGCCTTTCCTACTCGAGCGGTAAATGCCAGTCCTGATGAGTGGGTATGGACGAAAGAAAACATCGAGGTGTCAACCGGATGTCGTTTTGAAAATATGTCTTAAAACAAACACTAAGGGCCGATTTGTGAAGGCGACACAGTGTCGCCTTCGTCACCCGGCAAGGATGTGAACATGGAATACGTCAATCTCGGCCGCTCCGGCCTCAAGGTCTCCCGCCTGTGCCTTGGCTGCATGAGCTATGGCGACACCAGCAGGGGCTGGCACGGCGATTGGGTGCTGTCCGAAAAGGAGAGCCGTCCCTTCATCCGCGAGGCGGTGGAGGCAGGGATCAATTTCTTCGACACGGCCAATATGTATTCGATGGGCGCGTCCGAAGAGGTGGTCGGCAGGCTGCTGCCTGAATTTGCCAAGCGTGACGAGATTGTCGTCGCGACCAAGGCCTTCCTTCCGTGGCGGCAGGCACCCAATGCAGGCGGGCTTTCGCGCAAGAGCCTGATGCAGGCGATGGACGACAGCCTCGACCGGCTGGGGATGGATTATGTCGATCTCTACCAGATCCATCGCTGGGACGAGAGCACCCCGATCGAGGAAACGATGGAGGCGCTGCACGATATCGTGAAGTCGGGCAAGGCGCGTTATATAGGCGCGTCCTCCATGGCGGCATGGCAGTTTGCCAAGGCGCAAGAGGTGGCGCGCGCGAACGGCTGGACGCCGTTCATTTCGATGCAGAACCACGTGAACCTGCTCTACCGCGAAGAAGAGCGCGAGATGATCCCGCTATGCCGGGACCAGGGCGTCGGGATCATTCCATGGTCGCCGCTCGCACGCGGAAAGCTGGCAAGGGCGTGGGACGAAAGCACCGTGCGCAGCGAAACCGATGGTTTCGGCAAGATGCTCTACACGCAGAACGTCGATGCCGACCGCGCGATTGTCGAAGCGGTCGGCAAGATCGCGGAGGCGCGCGGCGTGTCGCGGGCGACCGTGGCGCTCGCATGGCATTTCGCAGTCGACGGGATCACCGCGCCGATCATCGGGGCGACCAAGGATGGTCACATTGCAGCGGCAGTCGCGGCAATGTCGCTCGACCTGACGGAAGAGGAGGTGGAAAGCCTCGAAAATCCCTATGCGCCGAAAACGCCGGTCGGCGTCGCCTCGACCGCTCCGCGAAACTGGTCACTGACGCTCAAGGGCAAATAAAAGTCCCGCCCGGCGCTTTGCGGAACCGGGCGGGACAGTCGGCACTGGGCGCGAAGGGGATGCAACGCTCACGGCAGTGCCGGGAGCTTGGCATCAACCGGGCAGGAAGACGCTGTCCGTGACGTGGATGACGCCGTTGGTGGTCTTCACGTCGGCCTGGATGACTTCGGCTTCGCGGCCGGCGGCATCGGTGACGACGATCGTGCTGCCGTCGAAGCTGGCAGTCAGCGTTTCGCCGGCCAGCGTCTCGAATTCATAGCTGCCGCCCGACTGGCGGATGGCCTGCGACAGGCGTGCTGCCGGGATGCGGCCGGCCACCACGTGATAGGTGAGTATGTTGGTCAGCGTGTCGCGGTTTTCGGGAATCAGCAGGCTTTCGACCGTGCCGTCCGGCAGTTCGCCGAACGCATCGTCGGTGGGTGCGAAGACGGTGTAGGGGCCGGGCGACGACAGCGTCTCGACGAGACCTGCGGTGTCGACGGCGGTGACCAGCGTCTCGTGGATGCCGGTGCTCATGGCGGCTTCTACGATGTTGGGCTGCGATTTCTTCGCGCCGTGATTATGGGCCAGGGCCGGCGCGCCGGCGGCGAGGGCGAAACCGCCCATGGCCAGGACCGAAGCTGCGGCAGCGGCTTTGACTTTTTTAGAAATAGGCAAGGAAACTCTCCGAATTTTCTGCCCGTCCAGTGACACAAGCACTCGGCAGGACTGACGTTCCGGAGAAACGGCTGAATTCTGCGGTTTTCTAGGCGCAGAAATTCGATTTCTGTGACCGTGTTTTCTCGATCTGAATCGTGGCGTGGTGGATCCGGTGGTGATGTTCCAGTTCGTCCGCGACTTCGGAGAGGAATTCGTCGCCGGGATGGCCGGCTGGCATCACGAGATGCGCCGTAAGCGCGGTCTCGGTGGTCGACATCGGCCAGATATGGAGATCATGGACGGCCTCCACCCCGTCGAGCGAGGCGAGGTAAGTGCGCACGGACTTTTCCGAGATACCTTTCGGCACCGCCAGCAGGCTCATTGCGACACTGTCCTTCAGCAGGCCCCAGGTACCCCACGCGATAACGGCGACGATGACGAGGCTGACCGCCGGATCGATCCACAGTGCGCCGGTATAGATGATGGCGATACCGGCGAGGACGACACCAAGGCTCACCAACGCATCGGCTGCCATGTGCAGGAAAGCGCCGCGAATGTTGAGGTCATGTTCCCGACCGCGCAGGAAGAGGAGGGCAGTGCCGGTATTGATGGCGATGCCGATACCCGCGACGATGACCATGGTCATGCCCTGGACCGGCTGGGGATCGGAAATGCGGTGTGCCGTCTCGAACGCTATCGCGCCGATCGCGACCAGCAGCAGTGCGGCATTGGCAAGGGCCGCCAGAATGGTCGAGCTCTTGTAGCCATAGGTGAACCGCTCGTTCGGCGGACGCTTGGCGGCAACGCTCGCGCCCCAGGCCAGCAGCAGCGCCAGCACGTCGGAGAGGTTGTGCCCGGCATCCGCGATCAGCGCCATCGAGCCGGAAATCCACCCGTACACCGCCTCGACGATGACGAAGCCGGTGTTGAGGATGATGCCGATCAGGAATGCGCGGCCGAAATCCTTCGGCGCATGGGAATGCCCGTGCCCCGAATGGTCGTGGTCATGCCCGCCTGTATGATCATGGCTGTGGCCGATGCCCAAGTGCCGGTGCCTTCCTTGCGTTGCTTCCTGCCCTCAGACCATCACTGGCCCCGAAAGGCAAACAATACAGCAAGATATCCTGTCAGGAGAAAGAGTCTATTCGTAGATGCAGCTGTCGAGCCCGTCCCGCGCCACAACGCCAATGCGCGCCGAAATCGTATTCCCGTGCCTGCGCAGCCAGCCGCCGGGATTTGTCACGGAGCGTTCCTGCGGCAGCGGAAGGGCAGCGGCCATGCGTGCCGCCTCAAGAGGCGTGAGGCTCGCCGCCGACTTGCGGAAATAACGCTGTGCTCCCGCTTCGGCGCCATAGGTCCCGATGCCCGTCTCCGCGACATTCAGGTAGACTTCCATGATCCGCCGCTTGTCCCAGATATTCTCGATCAGGACAGTGAACCAGGCTTCCAGCCCTTTGCGGAAATAGCCGCCACCCTGCCACAGGAAGACGTTCTTCGCGGTCTGCTGGCTGATCGTCGATCCGCCGCGGATCCGGCCACCCTTGGCGTTCTGCTCGATGGCATTCTCGATAGCCTCGCGGTCGAAGCCGTCATGCGTACAGAACTTGCCGTCCTCAGCCGCGATAACGGCCCTCACAAGGTTCCGGTCGATGTTCGACAGCGGCTCCCAATCCTTGGTGATCCCGTCACCGTTCATCACCATGGTCGCCGTCACCGGTACGGGCACGAACTTGAACGTCAGCACCAACAGCAGGCTGAGGGCGACGAAGCCGAGCAGGAACTTGAACAGGAAGCGGACGAGAAAACGCATGGATTGCCCTTGGATAAAAAAACGGCGCGAGGAAAGCCCCGCGCCGTTTCGATGTCATATGGTCGCGCTTCAAGCGGCGCCCGGCAGAAGCCTTTCGCCGGCAATGGCCTTCATCGCCTTCTGCAGCTTCTCAAAAGCACGGACCTCGATCTGGCGGATGCGTTCGCGGCTGACCGAGTAGACCTGGCTCAGCTCCTCGAGCGTCTGCGGATTGTCCGTCAGGCGACGCTCGGTGAGGATGTGCTTTTCGCGGTCGTTCAGGCTGTCCATCGCTTCCACGAGCATTTCGTGGCGGACTTCCTTTTCTTCCGCATCGGCAACCGTCTCGTCCTGCAGCGGACGATCGTCGGTCAGCCAGTCGAGCCATTCGCCCGAGCCTTCTTCGCCATTGCGCATGGAGACGTTGAGCGAACCGTCGCCGCCCATCATCATCCGGCGGTTCATGTTGATCACTTCCTGCTCGGGCACGCCGAGATCGGTCGCGATCTTGTTCACATCGTCGGGATGAAGGTCCGTATCCTCGTAAGCGTCGAGATTCTTCTTCATGCGGCGCAGATTGAAGAACAGCTTCTTCTGCGCGGCGGTGGTACCCATTTTCACGAGCGACCAGCTGCGCAGGATGTATTCCTGGATGCTCGCCTTGATCCACCACATCGCATAGGTCGCGAGGCGGAAGCCGCGGTCGGCTTCGAACTTCTTCACGCCCTGCATGAGGCCGACGTTACCTTCGGAAATGAGATCGGAAACCGGCAGGCCATAGCCGCGGTAACCCATCGCGATTTTCGAAACGAGTCGCAGGTGCGACGTCACGAGCTGCGCCGCAGCATCGGGATCGTCGTGTTCCTCGTAGCGCTTCGCGAGCATGTATTCCTGCTCTTGCGTCAGCACCGGGAACTTCTTGATTTCGGAAAGATAGCGGTTGAGGCTCTGCTCCCCGCCGAGCGCCGGAACGCTCAAAGATTTGGTGTTGCTCACTTATTCCTGACCTTTCTAGCGTCGACCTCGTTTGCCGGACCCCTGATGGGCATCCGGTCTATCGGGCCACTGCGTTACTTATACCGCAATCCGCGGAAAAATGCATCTGTCTTTCGTCGATTTCAACGTGCGGTTTCGTCGATAAGTTCCCGCATATCGGCAGGCATTTCGGCGCGGAAATCCAGGGTTTCACCGTTGATAGGATGCCTGAATCCCAGACGTGCCGCATGGAGGGCCTGGCGTTCGAAATGCAGTTCGTCGAGCAAGGCTCGCAGGGGCTTGGGAGTGCGGCCGTAGACAGGGTCTCCTAATAGCGCATGACCGATTGATGCACAGTGAACGCGGACCTGGTGTGTACGCCCTGTTTCGAGCCTGCATTCGATCAATGCGCAGTGGGTGAGCAGGCGCAGCGTCTCGTAATGGGTAACCGCGTGTTTCCCGCGCGAAGAGGTGTTGGGCAGCACCGCCATCTTCTTGCGGTCACGGTCGGAGCGGCCAATCCTGCCCGATACGGTGCCCGAAGGAGGTTTGGGGTGGCCTGCGCATATCGCGAGGTAACGGCGGGTAATCGAGTGATCGGCGAATTGCGCGGCGAGCCCTTCGTGGGCGGCATCCGATTTGGCCACGACCAGCAGGCCACTCGTATCCTTGTCGATCCGGTGGACGATACCGGGCCGCTCGACCCCATTGATCCCGGACAGCTTGCCCCTGCAATGATGGAGCAGCGCGTTGACCAGCGTTCCGTCCTGGTTTCCCGCAGCGGGGTGGACCACCATCCCGGCCGGTTTGTCGACGACGAGCAGGTCGTCATCCTCGTAAACGATCACCAGCGGAATATCCTGCGCGGGCGTGTCGAGCGGCGTCGGAGCGGGCAGGGCAATGCGCCAGTTCTCCTCGCCCTGCACCTTGGCGGAGGCCGATTTCGCGACGGTCTTGCCGATCGTCACCGCGCCTTCGGCGATCAGCGCCTTGATCCTCTCGCGTGACAGGCTGGACGCTTCGGCCAGCGCCTTGTCGAGCCTTCCGGGCGAAGTCAGCACTCCAGTGAGGATTTCCGGCGAAGACATGCTATCGGCCATGGGCGATGACGCTCGAACTCTCAAGCCGCCTTGTCGAGGCCATGCTATCCGAAGCTGCCGGGGCGCACCCGCGCGAGTGCTGCGGCTTGCTCTTGGGCGAGGACGAAAACATCGTCGAAATTCGCCCCGCGGCGAACGTCCATCCAAATCCCGAAAAGCACTTCGAGATCGACCCGCATCAGCTTGTCGACGCACACCGCGATGCCCGCAACGGCGGCTGGCAAGTGCTGGGATATTATCACTCGCACCCGAACGGCCGCGAAGGCCCTTCACCCGAAGATGCGGCCATGGCTGCAGGCGACGGGGCGGTCTGGGGGATAATCGCGCTGGATCGAGTCACCTTCTGGCGGGCAGGGGATGGCGGCTTCACAGCGCTTCCCTATGTGGTTCGCGAACGCTAGAAGAGCGCAACCGATTTCCACTCCCGACGGGGCTTTAATGACCGACAGCAATCCCACCGATCTTGCGGCAATGCTTTGCTCGCGCCTTTGCCATGACATGTTGAGCCCGGTGGGGGCCCTGAGCAACGGGCTCGAATTGCTGGCGATGGAAACCGATCCGGAAATGCGCAAGAGCGTGATGGAACTGCTCGAACAGAGCGCGACGATTTCCACCAACAAGCTCAAGTTCTTCCGCCTCGCGTTCGGTGCGGCAGGCGGCTTCGGCGACCGCGTCGACGTGGCGGAACCGCGCTCGCTGATCGAGGCGCTGGCGGGCGATAACGACAAGATCCAGATCAACTGGGCGATCGAGACCGCCAATCTTTCCAAGCCTTCCGTGAAGGTCCTGCTCAATTTCGCCCAGATCGCAATCGATGCACTGGTGCGGGGCGGCACGCTGGATGTCGGCGCGGAAGTGCGCGACGGCAATTGCGAGATCGTGGTTCGCGCCACCGGGCCCAAGATCGCTTTTGACGAAACCATCGGGAAGGCGATCGAAGGCAGCCTGCCGTCCTCCGAGCTGTCGAGCCGCACTGCCGCAGCGCACATGATCGCTCTGCTGGCCGAGGAATCGGGTGGCGGTCTGCAATATGCGCGCACCGACGAAGCCCTGGTGCTTGGTGCGGTCCTGCCCGAGCCGGAAGGGCTGATCGGTTGAGCGGCGAGGGCGGCTCGACCGGAGACGAACTCGTCCACCACGAGCGTCTCTCGCCCAATTTCGACGAGCGCACCCTGCCGGTCTCGATGGTGGTCATCCATTATACCGAGATGACCGGCCCCGATGTCGCGCTGGAGCGTATGTGCGATCCGGAAGCCAAGGTTTCTGCACATTACCTCATTTCCGAAGCGGGCGAGGTGACTCGTCTCGTCCCTGAAGAAAAGCGCGCGTGGCACGCAGGCCTGTCCTACTGGCGTGGCCACAAGGACGTGAATTCAGCCAGCATCGGGATCGAACTGGATCATCCCGGCCATTTGCACGGTTACAGGGACTTCAGCGAAGCGCAGTTCGAAGCCCTCGTACCGCTGGTCGCGCGGATGGTGAAAGAGCACAATATTCCCCGCGCCAATGTGGTCGGCCATTCCGACGTCGCGCCGGCGCGCAAGATCGATCCGGGCGAGCTCTTCCCGTGGGAAAGGCTGGCCGAATACGGGCTGTGCCTGCCGACACCCAAGATCGAACTCGGCGATCCGTTCGACAATGACGGCGCGTTCTATCTCGCGCTCGAACGGTTCGGTTACGACATTACCGATGGACACAAGGCGGTCGAAGCCTTCCAGCGCCGCTGGCGTCCGCGCAAGATCGATGGCGAGATCGACGGCGAAGTGCGCGCGATCCTCTTCCAGTTGCTGCTCGACCGCGACCGGGGCGTGACGCGCTAAGACGCTTTCCCTTCTGGTCATCCCTCCTTATATGAACGCGTGCCAGGGGGCCGGGCAGCCGCGGGTGCTTGCATCCGAGGAAAGTCCGGGCTCCACGAAACGAGGGTGGCGGGTAACGCCCGCCGCGGGCAACCGTAGGGAAAGTGCCGCAGAGAGTAGACCGCCGATGGCTCTTTCGGGAGATCAGGCAAGGCTGAAAGGGTGCGGTAAGAGCGCACCGGGGTTCTGGTAACAGCGCTCGCATGGCAAACCCCACCCGGAGCAAGGCCGAATAGGGGTGGCGCGCTCTCGCAAGAGGGCCGGGGTGTTTCGCCCCGAGTGTAACAGCTGCGACCGCCCGGGTTGGCTGCTTGAGCCGCGGAGCGATCCGCGGCCCAGACGAATGGCTGCCGCCGCGGATACGGTCCGGTTTCGGATACCGTCTGCGGAGACAGAACCCGGCTTACAGGCCCCCTGGCGCTTTTACCGACTAACCGGATTTACGAAGCGGTGATGCTGCCGTCTTCGGCCTGCGTGGCCTGGATCGTGCGCCGTTGATCACCTTCGAGAACGAGTGCGGTCAGGCGGCCGGTACGAAATGCCCCGGTATCGACCCCGATCCGGTTGCCATTGTCTTCGACCTCTTCGAAAATCGTATGGCCGTGCACCACGACATGGCTGAGCGGCTCTGCGTGGGAAAGGAAGCGGTCGCGGATCCACAACAGGTCCTTGCGCTTCTGGTCGTCGACGGCGCGCTTGGGATTGATCCCGGCATGGGCGAGGACATAGTCGCCGACGACGATGATTTCTTCGAAGCTTTCGAGGAATTCGCGATCCTTGGCAGGCACTGCCTTCTGCATAACCTTCTGCACCTCTTCGAGCTGCATGCGGTTGTATTCCTTTTTCTTCACTCCGTAGCTGAGCACCGTCTCGCGCCCGCCATGACGCAGGAAATGCCGCAGCGTTTCCTTGTCGGTGAAGCTGTCGAGGAACATCTCTTCGTGATTGCCCGCCAGATAGCGGACCTTGCGCTTCTTGCCCCATTTGCGGGCAAGCTTGATGACGCCCGCGCTGTCGGGGCCACGGTCGACGAGATCGCCAAGGAAGACGACCGTCGTGTCTGCCGCGCCCGCCTGCGCATCGTCTTCCTCGATGGCAGCCTGCAACGCCTCGAGCAGGTCGAGCCGTCCGTGAATGTCGCCGATCACATACCAACGCTCGCCCTCGGGGACGCGCGCGATGCGGCGGTCCTTTTCAGGTTTGCGGAAGAGATTGCGTAGGGACTTGATCATGGTTTCTCTGGCGGCACGCTCGTGCTGTGCGCATCTAGTGCACAGCCGATATAGCAGCAAGCGCTGAGCCGCAGCTTAACACCTTCGCAGTTGCACAATAGCCACGCTTAACGTCACGATAGACAAAAGTATCTCAAGTAATCTTGCGCCGAATCAAGCGTTGCTGCACGATCATTGCGATTTCGACCGAGGAGCCCTTCTTAAAAACCGGGACCCGGCGAGAACGCAGGTGGGACGAAGCACCAAACCGAACCCAAGGAGTTCGAATATGCTCACGTCCTTTCGCGGCCGATTGGCCGTTTCGCTCGCCGCTCTTGCATGCGGCCTTTCTTCTCCCGCACTCGCGCAGGACGATGCCGACACTGACGGTGTGACCGTTTCGGCGAATGTCTCGCTCGTGACCGATTACCGTTTCCGCGGCGTTTCGCTGTCCGGCGGCGATCCGGCTATCCAGGGCGGTCTCGATGTGGCTCATGACAGCGGCTTCTACGCCGGTGTGTGGGCGTCTTCGATCGATGGTGGCCCATCCTACGGCGAGATGGAATTTGACATCTACGGCGGCTGGTCGGGCCAGCTCAGCGAAGGTGTCAGCGTCGATGTCGGCCTGCTCTACTATCTCTACCCCTCCGAAGAACTTGGTCTCGATACCGACTACTGGGAGCCTTACGCCTCGATCGGCTTCAACCTTGGTCCGGCAGAAGCGACTGTGGGTGCCGCCTACGCCTGGGAACAGGATTCGCTTGGCGGGGACGACAACCTTTACGTCTACACAGACCTCAGCACCGGCCTGCCCGGAACTCCGCTAACCGTAACCGGTCACCTCGGATATACCGACGGCGTACTCGCGCCGCCGCTGCTCGCTGGCGATACGGACGACAGCGGTCTCGATTGGTCGATCGGTGCCAGCTATGCTGCAGGCCCGCTTGAAGTCGGCATTTCCTATATCGGCGTCGAAGGCCCCTCGATCGACGGCTTTACCGACGATGCGATCGTGGGAACCGTGACGGCCAGTTTCTAAAGCGAGGCTTCACGCCAACAAATCGGGGGCGCGTCCTTTCGGGCGGGCCCCCTTTTTCTTGGTCAGGCTGCTTCCTAAGTAGGCCGCATGACCCAATATCTTCACTCCATGATCCGCGTCACCGATCCCGACGCCACTGTCGCCTTTTTCGAACTGATCGGACTGAAGGAAGTGCGCCGCAAGGACAGTGAACAGGGTCGCTTCACCCTGATTTTCCTTGCCGCGCCGGGAGAAGAAGGCGTTGCCGAGGTCGAGCTGACCTACAACTGGCCGCCCGAAGACGGCAGCGAGGGGGAGCAATACGACGGCGGCCGCAACTTCGGACATCTCGCTTACCGGGTCGACGACATCTACGACACCTGCCAGCGGCTGGTCGATGCGGGACACACGATCAACCGCCCCCCGCGTGACGGGCACATGGCCTTCGTCCGCACGCCCGATGGCATTTCCATCGAGCTGCTGCAGGACGGTTACCTGGAACCTGCCGAACCCTGGGCCAGCATGCCGAACACCGGCAGCTGGTAAACCTCCGACCTCAGAGATCTTCCTTGTCGATATAGGGCGACTTCTGATCGTCCGGGTGGTCCGTCGTCATGCGCAGGATGGTGTAGCCGACCACTGCCGAAATGAACGAGCCCATCAGGATGCCGATCTTGGCTTCCTCAATCAGCAGCGCATTTCCGACAAATGCCAGGCCGGAGATGAAGAGCGACATGGTGAAGCCGATACCGCACAGGATCGATACGCCCCATATTTCCGTCCAGCTGGCGCCATCGGGGCGCGGCGCGAAGCCGAGCCGGTCGGCTGCGTAGATTGCCGATAGAATGCCCACCTGCTTGCCGAAGAAGAGGCCTGCGGCAATCGCCAGCGGCAGCGGTGCGATAATGCCTTCCATGCCCAGATTGCCAATCTCGACACCTGCATTGGCAAAACCGAAGACCGGTACGATGAGATAGGCGCTCCACGGCGCGAGACCATGCTCGAGATGTTCGAGCATGGTGTCGTCGTCCTTGCCGCGCATAGGAATGGTCAGCGCAGCGACGACGCCTGCAATCGTGGCGTGAACGCCCGAATTGAGTACCAGGAACCAGAGCACGACGGCCATCAGGATGAATGGTGTGTAAGCCGAAATGCGCGCTCGGTTCATGACCATCATGATGCCGACAACCACTGCTGCGGCCAGCAGCCACATGACCTTCAAGTTGGCGGTGTAGAACAGCGCGATCACCAGCACCGCGCCGATGTCATCGACGATGGCGACGGTAAGCAGGAAGAGCCGCAGCGAAGCGGGCACCCGGCTGCCGAGCAGGCCCAGAACACCCATGGCGAAAGCAATGTCGGTCGCCGCCGGGATCGCCCAGCCGCGGGTCAATTCGCCTGCGCCTTCGGCATTGACGAAGAACAGATAGACCAGCGCGGGAAAGATCATCCCCGCAGCAGCCGCAAGGACCGGCATCTTGCGCTGGTCGTTGTCCGACAGTTGCCCTTCGATCCACTCGCGCTTCACCTCGAGGCCGACGACGAAGAAGAAGATCGCCATCAGTCCGTCGTTGATCCACAGGTGCAGGGTGTTCAGCTTGAACACGTCGGCGCTGAACAGCTCACCGTGGAACAGGTGATGGTAATCCTCTGCCAAAGCGGAGTTGGCGGCCAGCATTGCAGCGATGGCAACCAGGATCAGCAGGATACCCGCGGACGCATCGCTGACAAAGAGCGCGCGTACCGGTGCGAAAACGAGGCGGATGGGTGAAGGACGGTTACTCATATCGCGTGCTCTCTTTCGCAAAGCATCGTGCGTTGCAAGGGGCTATTCTGCAGGTTAGGGAAGCGACAGGGGGATAAAGGGTTGCCGGTCGCACAATTTACGTCTGCCGAATGGCTTGCGTTGCTTCAGCACGAGCTGTTGCTTCTTGCCGCGGTGTTCTTCGCCATTGGACTGATCGATGAGCTTGCAATCGACCTGACCTATCTATGGTTGAGGCTGACGGGCAGGGCGAAACCGATGGAAGTCGGGGGGAGAGGCTACTTCCGTCAAGAACTGTCCGGAATGGCCGCGATCTTCATCCCGGCCTGGCAGGAGGACGCAGTGATCGGGCCGACGCTGGCCCATGCGCTGTCAGCCTGGCCCCAAGACGACGTGCGGATCTACGTCGGCTGCTATCGCAACGATGCGGCCACGATCGCATCGGTAGCAGTGGCCGCGCGCAGCGATGAGCGGATCCGCGTGGTAATCGTCGGGGCGGATGGCCCGACCAGCAAGGCTCATTGCCTCAACCGGCTCTATCGGGCCCTGTGCGACGACGAGGCACGCCTATGCGTCAAGGCACACATGGTGGTGTTGCACGATGCCGAGGACATGGTCGACGAAGCAGCGCTGGTCACGCTGGACCGGGCGATATGGCATGACGATTTCATCCAGTTGCCGGTCATGGCCCTGCCGCAATCGGATTCGCCGTGGATCGCCGGCCACTATTCCGACGAATTCGCGGAATCGCACGCCAAGGCGATGGTAGTTCGCGATGCGCTTGGCGTGTCCGTTCCCGGAGGTGGTGTCGGCTACGCGATCAGGCGGCCCATGCTGGATGAACTGGCCAGGCTCCACGAAGGAGAGCCCTTCGCTTCCGCCTCGCTCACCGAAGATTACGAACTGGGCCAGCGGATTTGCGCTGTCGGAGGAACCGGACGGTTCCTCAGGGCAAGGACACCTGACGGCCGCCTTGTTGCCACCCGCGCATTTTTCCCTTGTGATCTTTCCGCCGCCTTGCGCCAGAAGACCCGCTGGACCCACGGCATCGCACTTCAGGGGTGGGATCGCCTCGGCTGGCGCGGGACGGTGGCAGAACGCTGGATGACGCTGCGCGACCGGCGTGGCCCCCTGGCAGCCTTGGTCTTGGCGATCGCCTATCTCCTTGTCCTCGCGGCGATAGTCTCGCAGGTTTCGATCGCTGCAGGCTTGGTCGCGACGTTGGAGCCTTCACCAATCCTGCGCGGCCTGCTGGTTTTCACCATGTTCGGCCTGGTCTGGCGGCTGGCGGTGCGCGGGTTGTTCACGGGCAGAGAGTTTGGACTGAAGCAGGGCCTAATCGCTGTTCCGCGAGTCCTCGTTTCCAATGTCATCGCCATCATGAGCGGTCGACGCGCATTGGTCGCCTATTGGCGCAGTCTGCGCGGTGCGCCGGTCGTCTGGGACAAGACCGAACATCACGATCACCCCTCGCTCGCACGCCCAGGGCAGCATTCGCATGATCGGGGCATCGGCCAAGCGCCGTGGGCAGCCGCTCGTGTTCCTGTTCGTGCTGCTAGGCGGATGGATGACGCTGAGGCTCATGACATGGGAAAATCCCTGGCCGCAGGAATTGCTCCGTAGTCTGGAATTGCCTGTGGTCGAGCAAATGGCCGCGGGCGAACCAGTCGAACATGCAATGCCCTATGAAAGCGCAGGCGACCCGGACCTGCTTGAAATAGCGCCTCGCGACATGCCTGTCTCGCTGGATGCGCCGCCGCTGCAAATTCTGCCCGCCAGCGCGGAACAGCCTCCGCATTTCGTTCAGGACCGCAGCGTAACTGGACACAATCTGATGTGGATGGCCGCGATGTCGCGCTTGCCCATGCCCCAGAGTGTTGCCGCGGCTCTCGAGCAGAAAGAGGGTAGCGCGCAAGCTGCCATTCCCTTGCCGGAAGGGGCGCAAAGGAAAGCAAGGCCCTGGCGTTTCGACGGCTGGCTTTTGCTTCGCGGCAATGGCCGTAGCTCGATCTCTGGCGGAGACCGCCCCTCGAGCTATGGTGCGAGCCAGGTCGGTGGCGTGCTCTCCCATCGCTTGGCCCATTCATCAAGTCACCAGCCAGCGGTTTATCTCAGGGCAAGCGCCGCGCTGCGGGAGCCGCGGGAAAGCGAGGCCGCTTTCGGACTGCGCGCGCGTCCGTTTGCCGGCATGCCTGTGCAGCTTCATGCAGAGGCGCGATTGTCCGATCGATCGGGCCAACTCGAAATCCGCCCCGCGCTCTTTGCTACGGCAGGGGTGGAGCGGAACGGTTTGCCGCTTGGCGTGACGGTGCGCGGATATGGCCAGGTCGGCTATGTGGCAGGAAGCTATTCCAGCGCTTTCGTAGACGGGATGGCGGTGGCGGAGCGCGAGGCGGCGCGCTTCGACCTTGGAAAGGTCGAGGCCGATCTCAACGCGGGGGCCGGCGCTTGGGGCGGGGCGCAGAAGGGCGCGAGCCGCCTGGATGTAGGGCCAACCGCCAGCATGGACGTACGCATGGGCGAGGTGTCCGCACGCCTCTCGCTCGATTACCGCGTCCGGGTTGCAGGCGATGCCGAACCAGGGAACGGACCGGCATTCACCCTTTCAACGGGCTTTTGACACGGTTCAGCTTTAATAGAGAGTGACGCTGCGATAGGGCGGGGCAATGGATGTCTATCTCCCCATTGCAAACCTGTCCGTCGACGGACTGGTAATCGTCGCGCTTGGGGCGCTTACGGGCATCCTGTCCGGCCTGTTCGGCGTGGGCGGCGGCTTCCTGACGACACCGCTGCTGATCTTTTACGGCATCCCGCCGACCGTGGCTGCAGCATCGGCATCGACCCAGGTGACCGGCGCCAGCGTTTCCGGCGTGATCGCGCATTCCAAGCGCCGCGGCGTCGATTACCGCATGGGAGCGGTGATGATCGGCGGCGGTGTGATCGGGTCCGGCTTCGGCGCGCTCCTGTTCAATTTCTTCCGCTCGATCGGCCAGATCGATGTGGTCATCAACGCGCTTTACGTTGTCCTGCTTGGATCGATTGGCCTGCTGATGGCGAAGGAAGCGATCCAGACCCTGCGCGGGACGGGCGGTGCACAGGCCGCAAGGCGTCGCCATCACCCACTCGTCGCCAGCCTGCCTTTTCGCTGGCGATTCTACGGATCGGGGCTTTACATCTCGCCGCTCGCGCCGCTGATCGTGGGCATCGTGGTGGGCATACTCACCATGCTAATGGGGGTGGGCGGCGGCTTCATCCTCGTGCCCGCCATGCTTTACATCTTGGGCATGAGCGCCAACGTCGTCGTTGGCACCAGCCTGTTCAACATTCTCTTCGTGACCATCGCGACCACGATCATGCACTCGGTCACGACGCGGGCGGTGGACATCGTGCTGGTCGCGCTGTTGCTGCTGGGATCGGTCTCGGGCGCGCAGATCGGGTCGCAATTCGCGGTCAAGGCGAAGCCGGAAGCGCTGCGCCTCGTCCTTGCCGCCATCGTGTTGCTGGTTGCCTTCCGCATGTTCCTCGGCCTCTTCTACCGGCCCGATGAAATCTACACGGTCTACCCGCTGTGAGGGCGATGCTGCTCCTCTTCGCGGCCTTCTTCCTGATGGGGCAGCGCGATCCCGTTCTCGTTCCGGAAGTCTCGCAGCACGAGGTGCAGGTGAGGCAGGGTTTCGTCGGGCAGGAATTACTGCTGTTCGGCGCCGTGCTCGATCCGGCCGGACGTGCGGGCCAGGACTATGACATCGTGGTGGTTCTCAAAGGGCCGAGCGAGCCGATCCGCCTGCGCGAGAAGGAGCGCTTCATCGGCGTCTGGGTCAATGCGGAGAGCAGTGACTTCCGCTCGGTGCCGAGCTATTTCGCAGTCGCTTCCTCGCGTCCGATCACCGAGATCGTCGACGACAAGACAGCCGCGATCTACGAATTCGGCACGGACTATATCCAGCTGTCGCCCAGCGGGTCGATCGATCCCGAAGAGCAGCGGCGGTTCGCAGCAGGTCTCGTCGACCTGAAGCGTAGGCTCGGCCTCTACCGCGAGGATTTCGGCGGCGTGCAGATCAGCGAGAGCGTGCTCTACCAGGCGCGTATCGAATTGCCGTCCAACGTGACCACGGGGACCTACACCGCAGAGACGTTTGCCGTAACGCGGGGCCGTGTGATCGCGTCCGCTGTCTCCGAGGTCGAGGTAAAGAAGGTCGGCTTCGAGCGATTCGTGGAAGATAGCGCGAACCAGTGGGGGCTCGCCTACGGCCTGATCGCCGTGCTCCTCTCGGTCGGGATGGGCTGGGGGGCAGGCCGACTTTTCGCTCGTCTCTGAGGCGCTTTCCAGTTCATCGTTGACGCGATTTTAACCGTTCTGCGGCATTCCACCCCTGCAATTTTGCGTGATCTGCACGAGGGATGTGGGCCGAATTATGAACGACATGAGCAAGGGCAACTTCCGGACTTTCGACCCGGCGAAGGAAGACGGGGCAGAGCCGCCGCAGCCGCGCGGTAACAGCCTGCGCGACCGTATCCGCCGTTCCGAACAGGCCCAGCAGCCCGCTCCCGCTGTGTCGCGCTCCGGCTATGTGCACCAGCCGCAAGCGCAGCCCCAGCCGCAGCCGCAGGTCGAACATCCGCCCGCAGCCACGCAGCAAGCCGCGCCTCAGGAAGCTGCCACTCCGCAGCCTGACTATGCGCCGGCACCCGCCCAGGAACAGGCCGAACGCCCCGCGCCGCAGCCAGCACCCCGGGAAGAAGCGGTAGCAGCACCTGCCGACGCTGCTCCCGAAAAGCAGTCCAGCCCCGAGGAAACTCCCGAGCAGACCGGCGATGGCGATAACGCGATGCAGCCCATCGGCGTAGTTCTCGAAATCGCAGGTTCCGGCTCGCAAGTCGCCATCGACCTCCAGCGCCTGACCGAATGTGCCGACGACAAGGACCCTTCCGTCGCCATGGCCGGGCAGGTCGGCTCGCAGATCAAGATCCGCGTCGGCAACAGCTGGCTCCTAGCCAGCGTTCGCAACCAGAAGCGCGACCGCAAGGCTGGCAGCATTCTCGCCAATATCGACTTCCTCGGTGAAGGCGTGGAAGAGAAGCTGACCGGCAGGCTCCACGGGTTCCGCCGCGGTGTGACCCGTTACCCGGTGCCTGGCGCGATGGTATATCCCGCCAGCACCGCCGATCTCAAACAGGTCTACGCTAGCGATGGCCGCAGCGCGGTCACCATCGGCAAGGTCTACCCGACAAAGGACATCCGCGCCGGCATCTCTGTCGATGCGATGCTGGGCAAGCACTTCGCCCTCCTCGGTTCGACCGGTACAGGTAAATCGACCAGCGCCGCCCTGATCCTTCACCGGATCTGCGAGGCAGCGCCCGAAGGTCACATCGTCATGATCGACCCCCACGGCGAGTATGCATCCGCGTTCCGCCAGACCGGTGTCATCCTCGACGTCTCGAACCTCCAGATGCCGTATTGGATCATGAACTTCGAAGAGCATTGCGAAGTTCTGCTCACCAGCAACGGCAACGACCGCCAGATCGATGCGGACATTCTCGCCCGGTGCCTGCTGAAAGCGCGGCAGAAGAGCCGTCTTGCCGAACAGATGGGCAAGATCACGGTGGATTCGCCCATTCCGTACCTGCTGTCGGACCTGTCGAACGCGATCCAGGACGCGATGGGTAAGCTTGACAAGGCGACGAACTCCGCACCTTACATGCGGATCAAGAACAAGCTCGAAGAGCTCAAGACCGACCCGCGTTATCAGTTCATGTTCTCCGGGATGCTCGTCGCCGACACGATGGCGGACTTCATCTCCAAGATCTTCCGCATGCCCGCTGGCGGCAAGCCGATCTCGATCATCGACGTGTCGGGCGTTCCTTCGGATATCACCTCGACCGTGGTCGCCGTGCTCAGCCGCCTGGTCTTCGACTTCGCGATCTGGGGCCGCGAGGAAAAGACCACGCCGATCCTCCTCGTCTGCGAGGAAGCCCACCGCTATGTGCCGAGCGAGAAGAACGCCGACGGCAACTCCGTCGGCACCATCCTGTCGCGCATTGCGAAGGAAGGTCGTAAGTACGGCATCAGCCTCGGCCTCATCACGCAGCGTCCGTCCGACCTTGCCGAAGGCGTGCTGTCGCAGTGCGGTACGATCATCTCCATGCGTCTCAACAACGACCGCGACCAGGACTTCGTGCGCGCCGCGATGCCCGAAGGTGCACGCGGTTTCCTCGATGCCATCCCCGCGCTCCGCAACCGCGAGTGCATCATCTGCGGCGAGGGTGTCGCCATTCCGATCCGCGTCAGCTTCGACAATCTCGAAGAGGTCAAGCGCCCGGCTTCGGAAGATCCGAGCTTCGTCGAGATGTGGAGCCAGAGCGGCGGCGAGGAAGACATCGTCCAACGGACCGTCCAGCGCTGGCGCAGCCAGGGTTAGGAAGGAAGGGGGGGCTGGCGATCGTATCGATCCTCCGCTGGCCCGATCCCAAGTCGCGGCAGCCAAAGCGCGACCGCGCGTCGCAGCCTTTGCGGCGAAACCAAGCCGCACGGAGGTGCGGCGCCCGGCGTCTGAGGGTCACAAGAGGGCTACGTCCCTCTTGTGTCTCCAAAGAGGTGTATATGCAGGCGGTCGCTCATGCGGAAGCCGTGCTTCAAGCATAGGTCCGCGAGCCATTTCTCGCGGGTGCGCAGCGTTTCGCTGTCGGTGCCCTCGGGCATCAAAAAGACATGGCCCGGGCGGAAGCGATAGCGTTCGTGAAGAGCCAGCACCTCGTCCACGTCGGAAGGTTCCGCGATCACGAATTTGAAGAAGGCGCGCGGGTCGGTGGCGTAAGCGTCGAGCCGCTCGGGCAGCAGCGCGAGATCCGCCGGGTTTCCGCTATGCGCCAGTTTGGGGCTGACGTTGAACTGGTCGATGCGGATGTCGAGCGGGACCGGGGCCTTGGTGGTGCCGTTGGTTTCGATCTCCACGCTGATATCGGGCAGGTGGTCCAGCAACTTTGCAAGCGCCGGAGCCTGCAGCAGCGGCTCCCCGCCGGTAATGACCAGCCGGTCCTGACCCAGCGCCAGTATGCGTTCGGCGACCTCGGCCTCGTCGAGAGTGACCTGGTTGGCTTTTCGCTCGAAGGTGCGATCGTCGCGGTGCGGGCGATTATCGCCTTCGAAATGCCAGGTGTAGGCCGTGTCGCACCACACGCAGGCAAGGTTGCAGCGCGACAGGCGCATGAAGGCGACGGGCCGGCCCATGCTCGGCCCTTCGCCCTGCACGGAGGCGAAGATTTCAGGTCCGCCCGTATCGTCCGTGGAGAGGACTAGCGCCATCGGGCGTTCCCAGAAGGCGACGAAGGCGACACCGTGTCACCCGGCGAAACAGCCATCAAGGCACTGGATTTGCTGACAAATGCAGCGCCCTCGCCAGGGTGACAGCTGGCGCGGCGGATATCGGGACGAGCGGTGTTCATGCCTGTCTTGTGCCACAGCCGGGCCGGGTAGGAAAATTTCCTAGCCCAGCCTCGCCAGTGCTGCCTTCAACCGTTCGATCTCGGCAGTATGATGCGCGAAGTCGGCGCGTGCCTTTTCGACTGCCTCGGGCTTGGCGCGTTCGACGAAGTTCGCGTTGTTCAGGCGACCATCGAGCGATTTGGCTTCCTTCGTGGAGGCTTCCATCGCCTTGGACAGGCGCGCCTTTTCCGCCTCGATGTCGATGACGCCTTCGAGCGGCACGATGAAGGCATCGTCGCCCGCTGCGACCTGCATGGCCGCGCCTCCGGGTGCCTCTTCGAAGCGGACCGGCGTGAGGCGCGCGAGACGCTCGATCGCGGCGGCGTTCTCTTCCACGACCTTGCGGCCCAGCGCCGACGGGGCAGGGCAATAGGCTTCCAGTTTCGCCCCCGGCGCGATGCCGAGTTCGTTCTTCGCCGTACGGACCGCGCTGGTGAGCGCGATAAGCCAGTCGATCTCGGCCTTGGCGCCCGCGTCGACTTCAGCCTGCGGATCGGGCCATTTGGCAGTGATCAGCGGATAGGCGGGCCGGTCGCCCTGCTTCGACCACAGCTCTTCGGTGATGAAAGGCATGAAGGGGTGGAGCATGACGAGGATCTGGTCGAGCGCCCAGCCGGCGACGGCCCTGGTTTCCTCGTCGAAATTGCCCTTGATAAGCTCGATATACCAGTCGCAGAAACGGTCCCACACGAAGTGGTAGATCGTGTTTGCGGCGGCATCGAAGCGCAGGTCGGCCATTGCCTGTTCGAGCGCGTGTTTGGTCTCGACGACTTCGCCGATGATCCACTTGTTGACCGCCTGCGTCGCAGCGGGCGCGGCGATGCTCGTGCTCGCGCCGATGCCGTTGGACTGGCAGAAACGCGTCGCATTCCAGAGCTTGGTCGCGAAGTTGCGATAGCCCTCGACACGGCGTTCATCCATCTTGATGTCGCGGCCCTGGCTTTCCATCGCCGACATGAAGAAGCGCAGTGCATCGGCGCCGTACTGGTCGATCAGGCCCAGCGGATCGACGACATTGCCCTTGGACTTGGACATCTTCGCCCCATCGGCGGCGCGGACGAGGCCGTGGAGGTAAAGCCTCGGCCACGGTGCCTTGCCGGTCAAATGCATGCCCTGCATCATCATGCGCGCATCCCAGAAGAACAGGATATCGAAGCCGGAAATGAGCAAGTCGTTGGGATAGTGCTTGTGGAGCAGGTCGGTCTTGTCCGGCCAGCCGAGCGTCGCGAAGGGCCAGAGCGCGGAGGAGAACCACGTGTCGAGGACGTCGTCGTCACGGGTGAGGGCGGCGCCTTCTCCCGCCTTCGCCTGCGCTTCTTCCTCGGTCATGGCGACATAGGGATTGCCATCCGCGTCATACCAAGCCGGGATACGGTGGCCCCACCACAGCTGGCGGCTGACGCACCAGGGCTGGATGTTCTCCATCCAGTTGAAGAAGGTCTTTTCCCAGCTCTTCGGGACTATCTCGATCGTGCCGTCCTTCACGGCCTCGATAGGTGCCTTGGCGAGGGTTTCGGCATCGACATACCACTGGTCGGTCAGCCACGGTTCGATCACCACGCCGCCGCGGTCGCCGAAGGGCGTTGCGATGGTGCGCGGCTCGGCGTCGTGTTCGACCTCGTTGCCTTCCTTGTCCTTGGTGATGTGCGGGATGAGGAAGCCGAGCTCCTTCATGCGCGCCACGACCAGTTCGCGTGCGCCGTCGACGCCGTCCCGCTTGAAGCGGTGGAGGCCGAGGAATTCGTCCGGCACCAGCCCGTCGGCGGTCTGGCAGACATTGCCTTCCGCATCGAGCATGTTGAGCATTTCGGCAGGAGCGAACCCTGCGCGCTTGCCCACGTCGAAGTCGTTGAAGTCGTGGCCCGGCGTGATCTTCACGCAGCCCGAACCGAGTTCCGGATCGGCATGCTCGTCGGCCACCACCTTGAAGCGGCGACCGGTGATTGGCTGGAGGATATCCTTGCCCACAACCGACTTGTAGCGCTCGTCATCGGGGTGAACCGCCACGGCCATATCGGCCAGCATTGTCTCGGGACGCGTGGTGGCGACGACGAGGTAATCCTTGCCTTCCGACGTCGTGACGCCGTCTGCCAGCGGGTAGCGGAAATGCCAGAAGCCGCCCTTCACATCGACCGTCTCGACCTCGAGGTCGGAAATCGCGGTCTTGAGCTTGACGTCCCAGTTCACCAGCCGCTTGTCGCGGTAAATCAGGCCGTCATTGTAAAGGTCGACGAAGGTCTTGAGCACGGCATTGGAAAAATGTTCGTCCATCGTGAACTGCTCTCTGGACCAGTCCATCGAGCAGCCGAGACGGCGCAGCTGGCGCGTGATCGTGCCGCCGCTTTCTTCTTTCCATTCCCAGACCTTGCCCACGAAATCCTCGCGCGAGTAATTCGTGCGCTTGTCCTGGCGTGCTTCCATCTGGCGCTCGACCACCATTTGCGTGGCGATACCGGCATGGTCGGTGCCGACCACCCACAGCGCATCCTTGCCGCGCAGGCGCTCGTAGCGGATCACCACGTCCTGCAACGTGTTGTCGAGCGCGTGGCCGATGTGGAGCGAGCCCGTCACGTTCGGCGGCGGGTTCACGATGGTGAAGGGCTCGGCATCGGGCCGCTCGGGCCGGAAGAGGCCGTTTTCCTCCCAGTGCGCGTACCAGCGCTGCTCGATATCGGCGGGATCGAAGGTCTTTGAAAGCTCGGTGGACATGCTGGTGCCAATGCCAGTGCGCATTGTGCGATGCAACGGGATATAGCCTTCGCACGCTTACGTGCTTGTTTGGCGACTGAAATCCGCCCATACGGGGAGCCGAATGACAGGGCTTGCACAATTCGAGATCGTCGAGGGGGACGGGGGTTCCGCACTGGTACTTACCGGGCCCTATCTCGTGTCCACGATCGGCTCGATCGACGACGACCTGCGCGGCATGGATGGCGGCGTGGCCACGATCGACCTGTCCGGAGTGTCGGAAATCGACACGGTGGGAGCATGGCTGGCCTGCACGCTCGCGACGGAGCACGATGCCGAAATCACCGGGGCGAGCTCGCGTGCGCAGCGATTGCTGGACGCGATTTCGGGTCTTGGCGGCGAAGAAAAGCTCGGCGCGCCGCGCCTGCCGTTCTGGAGCCGGGTGCCCGATGCGATGGGCGAGAAGATCTTCAATGCCCGCAGCGGGATCATCGGGGTCATCAGTTTCCTCGGCGCGCTGCTGATCTCTGCCGGTTCGCTGATCCGCAATCCGCGGCGCTTCCGCACGGTCGCGTTGTTCCGCCAGATGGAGCTGGTGGGCGTGTCGGCCTTGCCGATCATCGGCCTGATGAGCTTCCTTATCGGCATCGTTATCGCACAGCAGGGCGCGGTCCAGCTGGCGCAGTTCGGCGCGGAAACGCTGACGATCAATCTCGTCGGGCGAATCACCCTGCGCGAACTGGGCGTGCTGATGACCGCGATCATGGTCGCCGGCCGCTCGGGCAGCGCCTTTGCCGCCGAAATCGGCACGATGAAGCTGACCGAAGAAATCGATGCCATGCGCACGATCGGCATCTCCCCGATGGAGGCGCTGGTCATCCCGCGCATCCTGGCGGCCGTCCTGATGATGCCGCTGCTCGGCTTCTACGCCTCGTGCATGGCGATCATCGGCGGTGCGGTCATCGGCGACACCATGCTGGGCATTCCCTTCTGGACATTTCTCAGCCGCATCCAGGAAGTGGTGCCGACCTACGATCTGTGGGTCGGGCTGGTGAAGGCGCCGGTGTTCGGCCTGATCGTGGCGCTGGCGGGCTGCTATAACGGGATGCAGGTGAAGGGTAATTCCGAAGAGGTCGGCAAGCGCACCACGCTGTCGGTCGTCGCTGCCATCTTCGCGGTCATCGTGCTCGATGCCTTCTTCGCCGTCTTCTTCACCGAAATCGGGTGGGCGTGATGGCAGAGGGCAGCAAGGCCACACACGAACGCTTTCGCGGCGACTATCCCATCGTCGTCGACGGGCTGGTCAACCGCTTCGGCACGCAGACCGTGCACGAGGACCTCGATCTCAAGGTCCGGCGCGGCGAAATCCTCGGCGTGGTGGGCGGTTCGGGGACGGGCAAGTCCGTCCTCATGCGCTCGATCATCGGCCTGCAACCGCCATCGGGCGGCAGTATCGAGGTGTTCGGCCAGTCGATCACCGAGGCGGAGCCCGACGAGGTGCTGGGCGTGCGCGATCGCTGGGGCGTATTGTTCCAGGGCGGCGCGCTGTTTTCCACCCTGACGGTGGGCGAGAACGTCGAAGTCCCGCTCAAGCAGTTCTACCCCGACATTTCCGACGAATTGCGCCACGAAATCGCGCGCTACAAGGTAATGCTTTCGGGCCTTTCCGAAGAGGCGGTCAGCAAATACCCGAGCGAGCTTTCGGGCGGCATGAAGAAGCGCGCAGGCCTGGCGCGCGCGCTGGCGCTCGACCCGGAACTGCTGTTCCTGGACGAACCGACCGCGGGCCTCGACCCGATCGGCGCATCGGCCTTCGACCGCCTGACCAAGGAACTGAAGGAAACGCTGGGACTGACCGTGTTCCTCATCACCCACGATCTCGATACGCTGCACGAGATCTGCGACCGGGTGGCGGTGCTGGCGGACAAGAAGGTCATCGCCGTCGATACGGTGCCGAACCTGATGGAACTCGATCATCCCTGGATACAGGAATATTTCAACGGACCGCGCGGTCGTGCCGCACTGACGGCGCAGGCGCTCGACGAACTGCGCCAGCACATGGACCGGCCGGTCGCCGCCCATGCGGTCAAAGCGTTGGACAAAACGCCTCCGGGCAAGGATAAGGCCTAACCAATGGAAACGCGGGCAAATTACATCTGGGTGGGGGCTGTGACGCTGGCCGTATTGGCCGCGCTTGCGCTCTTCATCGTTTGGCTGGCGCGCTGGGGCGAAGGCGCCCAGAAGGAATACGACATCTTCTTCAAGCAGTCGGTCGCAGGCCTCGCCAATGGCAGCCAGGTCAGCTTTGCGGGCGTGCCCGTGGGGCAGGTCAACCAGATCGTGCTGTGGGACAAGGACCCCGAATTCGTCCGCGTCCGCATCAGCGTGAAGGAAGAAGTGCCGATCCTGGTCGGCACCACCGCGACCATCCAGGGCAGCTTTACCGGCGTTTCGACCATCCTGCTGGATGGCGCGCGCAGCGGTGCGCCGCCCATCACCTGCGAGACCACGGCCTGTACCGAAGGCGTGCCGATCATCCCGCCGCAGGACGGGGGCCTCAATGCGCTGCTGTCCAACGCGCCGCTGCTGCTTGAACGTCTGGCGACGCTGACCGAACGCCTGACTCAGCTGCTGGACGAGGAAAACCAGGGCGAGATCGCCGGTATCCTTGCCAATACCAACCAGATGACGCGCAGCCTTGCCGAAACGGCCCCGCAGATCGAGCGGACCATGGCCGAATTGCAGGTCACCCTGCGCGAAGCGGCCGAAGCGCTGGACGAATTCGAGAAGGTCACGGCATCGACCGACCGCCTGATCAACACCGAGGGCGAGCAGCTGGCGCGGGAACTGCGCAAGACGCTGGCTTCGGCTGGCGGCGCGGCCAAGGCGCTGGAACAGACGCTTGAAGAAGCGCGCCCGGCGACCAAGCAGCTGACCGAAAGCACGCTGCCGGCCGCCGAAGCGACGCTGCGCGACCTGCGCGCCACCAGCAAGGCGCTGCGCAGCGTGACCGAAAAGATCGACGAGAAGGGCGCAGGCTCGCTGCTTTCCAGCCAGCCGCTTCCGGAATACGAACCATGAGACGGGATCGCGCGATGAACACGACCAAAACCCTCGCCATCCTTGCCCCGGCCCTGCTCCTGGGCGGCTGCATCAGTTTCGGCGCAGAACCGCCCGAAAGCCTGCTGACCCTGACGCCTACGGCCACCGCACCTGCCGGAACCGGCGGCTCGAGCGATGCGGGCACCGCCCTTGCGCTGACCGAGTTCGAAGCGCCGGCCGCGCTCGACGTGACGCGTGTGCCCGTGCAGGTCAACGCCACCGAGCTCGCCTATCTCAAGGATGCGGTGTGGGTGGAAAAGCCCGCCCGCCTGTTCCGCCGCCTGATTGCCGAAACCATCCGCACGCAGTCGGGCCGCGTGGTCGTCGACGGTGACGATCCGGGCGCGATGGCGGTCAACCGCATTTCCGGAACGCTGCGCCAGTTCGGCTACGACGCCTCGACCTCCAGCGTGGTGGTCGTCTTCGACGCCGTGCGCGCGGGCGAGGGCAGTGCAGTCGAAACCCGCCGCTTCGAAGCCGTGGTCCCGGGCGTGACGCCAGACGTCCAAGGAGTCGGCCCCGCGCTGAACCGCGCGGCAAACGATGTCGCCGTGCAGGTCGCGGAGTGGGTTGGCTAGGCCGTAAGGTCGCTGAAGTCCGCTCGCGACCCGATTGCGGAAGTCGAGTAATTGCTTCATTCCGCCAATGTGGACGTGAACGGATATTTCTTACCGAGAGCTGCAGATCTAGCCGACCTCGGCGCATGGACGTCGATACTGCCAGACCAGCCTCGCATTCTTCGGACCAACCTTTTCGGTGACGCCTTTATCGTTGGCGCAGATGGCTACGTCCATTTGCTCGAAAGGGCCGGATGTTGCGCGGAACGTGTAGCCGATAGCGAGGAGGAATTCTGGCATCGTGTAGGCAACGACGATCAGGGCTGGCTGATGACCCAACTGGCAGATGACTGCCACTCGAGCGGTCTCACCCTCCGGGATGGCCAATGTTATGCGTTCACCGTCCCGCCAATTCTAGGTGGCGAGTATATTCCGCAAAACGTTTGGGTAGCACCATGGGACGAGCGGTTCTCTGTCACCGGAGACCTATTTGCGCAGGTGAAGGACTTGCCGGATGGGGCGACAGTCTCGTTCAAAGTGGTCGATTAGACGACGTCCGGTTTTCGCACGTTAGGCGTCTGTTTCGACAGCCTATTCCGGCACCAATAATGTAACCAAGCCATCGACCCGCTTGCGGCGGTCCGAGTGCCGCTAGCGTGACGCCAGCTCCTGCTCGCATTGCATCATGTAATCGCGCGTCAGCGGCAGAACGCGGCGGTCGCGGCAGTACTGGATCTGGTAATTGCACATGCCGCCGTTCTCGAAGCTCGACGTCGCTCCCGCGAGATAGAAGGTCCACATCCGGAAAAAGCGTTCGTCGTACATGCCGACAATCGCTTCCCGGTGCTTCATGCAGTTCGCGTACCATGCGCGCAGCGTTCTTGCGTAATGCAGGCGCAGCATCTCCGTATCGCTGGCGATCAGGCGGTACTTCTCGCTCGCGGCGACAGTCTCGGACAGCGCCGGGATATAGCCGCCAGGGAAGATATACTTGCGGGTGAAGGCATCCGTCATGCCGGGCCCACCGATGCGGCCGATGGTGTGGAGCAGCATCACCCCGTCGTCAGCCAACAGGTTCGCGCAGGTCTGGAAGAACGTATCGAACTGCGGCCTGCCGACATGTTCGAACATGCCGACCGAAACGATCCGGTCGTACCGGCTGCCCCGCTCGGTCAACTCGCGATAATCCACCAGTTCGAAGGTTATCCGATCGGCCACGCCTGCCTGTGCGGCGCGTTCTCTGGCAAGTTCCAGCTGTTCGCGCGACAGGGTGATCCCGTGCACTTTCAGGTCGAAATGCCTGGCAAGGTAGATGGCCATGCCGCCCCAGCCGCATCCGATGTCGAGCACGCTCTGCCCATCGGCGAGCGCGAGTTTGGAGGCAATGTGTGCGAGCTTCGCTTCCTGCGCTTCGCCCAGCGTTTCTACCCCGTCGGCCCAGTAGGCGCAGGAATACTGCATATGCTCGGGGTCGAGCATCAGTTTATAGAGATCGTTGCCGATATCGTAATGGTGCGACACGTTGCGCTGCGAACGGATGCGGTCGTTCACCGCCTCGCGCGCGAAGCCGATGCGGTTGGCGATCCGTCGCACAAGCTTCGGCGAGCCGATAGTGCCACCCTTGTCCCACGGCTGGTTGGAACGGAGCAATTCGACAAGCTCCATGATCCCGCCCTGCTCGATGACCAGGCGCCCGTCCATGAAGGCTTCCGCCGCACCCAGCCGCGGATCGAGCACGATGTCCCGTGGGACCTTCTTGTCGGCGAGCCGGATTGCAACGTCCGGGAAGCCCTCTGCCGGAGAGCCGAAGCAGGAAACCGACCCGTCGGCGAAAGTGACTTGCAGCGTGCCGCGATCGATGATCCTGCCGAGGTATCGCGTGAACAAGCTCGTGCTCATGTCACGACCATATGCTGCCGGCGGCTATCGCGCCAGACATCATGATCAGGAGGCGGCCTGCGCAAACTCAATCGCCGCGAGGAAATCGCCCTTGCGCTTGGCGCGGCGTTCTTCGGCTTCTTCCTCGCGGCCCCAGAGGTCGGCCTGCCACTCTTCTTCGAGGCTGGCCGCGGCCCATAGGCCCTCGCCGTCGGCGGCCTCTTCCAGCGCTTCGAGCCCAACGCATAACGATGCGGCGAGCGCGGTGATCTGTTCCAGCGCGGCGAGGTGGAATGGGCCGAGCGCGGCGAGGCGCTGGCGTAATGTGTTGAGGCTTGTGGCGGGCTGCGCCTTGTGGACGATCCCGCTCACGCGGTGGAGCGTCACGCCTTCGCGCGCTTCCATCGCGGCAAGGATCGGCTCCCACACCTCCTGCTGGCGGCGGTAGAGCGGCTCTTCGGGATCGGCGCGGTAGCACAGCGTATCCGTCTCGGCATAGCCGACCAGCTTGTCGATCACGCTCTCCGCATCGCGTGCGACCACGTCGAGCGCATAGTCCGCCATGTCGCGAAAGCGGAAGGAGGAGGGGTCGATCTTTTCGCCCTGCGCGCACCATTCCGCGGCGAGCATTTCGGCCATCGCCTCGCTCGGCAGGACCTGCGGCTGGCCGCCCTGCGTCTTGATCGGCCGCCCGTCGAGGTGGACCGTCCAGCCGAGGTCGGTCTCAGCGACGCTCACGTCCTTGTAGAAGCGTTTCATCACTCGCCCGATTTCCAGCGCTTGGAGAGAACTGCGGGCACCACGAAGAACTCGGCGAGGCCGATCACGAGGATGATGTAGCCGACGAAATCGGGCAGATCGATGATCTTGCTGACGATCAGCGCGCCGATGAACACCATGACGAAGGCGCTCAGGCGGGCCATCTGGATCACCCAGAAACGGCGTGCGACAGTCTCTTCATCGGCCACGGATCATATTCTCCAGTTCTTCCATGGTGGAGGCGACGGACTGCGCGCCCGCCGCCATGAGTTCTGCAGGATCGTGATAGCCCCAGGCGACGCCGATGGCGCGCACGCCCGCAGCCCCGGCCATCTCGATATCGAAACTCGTGTCGCCGATCATGACCGCGTCGTCGGCGCCCACGCCTGCTTCGTCGAGTGCGGCTTCGAGCATGGCGGGATGGGGCTTGGACGGATAGCGATCCGCGCCGTGCAGCGTCACGAAATGCTGCTTGATCCCATGCGTTTCGAGGCAGGAATGAAGGCCCCGGTCGCTTTTCCCCGTGGCGACGCCGAGCAGCCAGCCATCCTCGTCGAGCCGGGCAAGCAGGTCGGCCATGCCGTCGTAGAGAGGTTCGTGCAGCGCGCCCGACAGCCGCGTTTCGCGAAACAGGCGCTTGTAGGCCTCGACCACCTGCAACCGGTCCGCTTCGCGCCCGTCCGTCATCAGCTGGCGCATGGCAAGCGGCAGGCTGAGGCCGACGGTGCGGCGGATGGCGTTGCGTTCCGGAGGGGGGCTGCCGATTGCCGCGAAGGCGCGTTCCATCGTCTCGCACACGGCGGCCTGGCCATCGACGAGTGTGCCGTCGCAGTCGAATACGGCGAGCCGGGTCATGCCGGCACCTTGCGCATCCAGCGCGCCAGATGCGGATTGCCGTGCGCTGCGTGTTCCTCAGCGATCCGCTCGCGGACAGGGGCGGGCTGCTTTTGCGAGAGCTTGAGCGTGGGGCGCTTGGTTTCCAATGCGAATTCGAAGCCGACGATACCCTTGAACAGTTTCGCCCAATGGCTGTCCGGCGTTTCGCTCGCCTGCCAAGGTTCTCCGCTGAGACCATCCTCGAACTGCGTTATGGAAGTGTGCAGCAACGCCTCGAGCCCCTCGTCATCGAGGCGCGTCACGGCGCCTTCGAGTTCGATCGCGACATAATCCCAGGTGGGGACGGAAGCGCGGTCGGCATACCAGCGCGGACTGACATATCCGTGCGGCCCGTTGACGACGATCAGCGCTTTCGCCCCGTCGAGATGGGCGGCCAGCGCGTTCGATCTCGCGATGTGGAATTGCAGAGCGCCATCGCCGCTCGCGATCAGCGGGACATGGGCGACGCGCGGTCCGTCCGGCGTGGTCAGAAACACCATCCCGAAGCCGGCCTCTGCCACGATGCTCTCGATCAGCTTCCGGTCGTCGGTTCGGAAGAGCGGATTGGGATGCATCAGCGCTTGCCCTTGCCCTTTGCCGGGCCCTTTCCGCCGGTTCCGCCACGCGCCCTGCGCGGGCCGCGCTGGGACTTGCGGTAATTCTTGGCGTGCTGGCGGGCCTGCTGCTTCTTCTCTTCGCGCGATTTGGGCGGCGGATCGTCGCGCATCGGCGTGGCGTCGCTGGCGTTCTCGTCGAAGCCAAGCTGTTCGAGCGAGGCAGCGAAGTGTTCGGGCAGGTCGGCGGTGACATCCAGCTTTCCGCCATCCGGGCTGTCGATGATCAGGCGGCGCGCATGGAGGTGCATCTTGCGGCTGATAGAGCCGGTCAGGAAGGCATCGCGCCCGCCGTATTTGCCGTCGCCGACGATGGGATGGCCCATGGCCGCGCAATGGACGCGCAGCTGGTGGGTGCGACCGGTCATCGGCTGGAGTTCGAGCCACGCGGCGGTCTTGGCCGCCGTTTCCACCACGCGGTACTTGGTTTTGGCAGGCGCGCCGCCTTCATGGTCGACATGCATCTTCTCGCCGCCCGATCCGGGCTGCTTGGCGAGCGGTGCCTCGATCACGCCCTGCTTGATGTCGGGCACGCCGACCACCAGCGCCCAGTAGATCTTCTTGGCGCTGCGGCCGGAGAATCGCTTGGAAAAGAACGCCGCGCTACCGGGCGTCCGCGCCACGAGCAGGACGCCCGAGGTATCCTTGTCGAGCCGGTGCACGAGGCGCGGGCGGACATCGTCCTCGCCCTCGACGAAGGCATCGAGCAACCCGTCGACATGGTTGAAGGTGTTGGTGCCGCCCTGAGTGGCGAGGCCCGCCGGCTTGTTGAGCGCGATTGCGGACTTGGTCTTCTTGATGACCATGTCGTGCGCCTGTTCGATCTCGGCCTGGCTCAGCTCGCGCTTGGTCTTAGGCTTCTTGTGCGCCGCATCGCCGCCCGGGGGCACACGGATCTGCTGGCCCTGTTCGAGCCGGTCGTCGGGCTTCACCCGCTTGCCGTCGACGCGGACCTGGCCGGTGCGCGCCCACTTGCTGACGGTGCCGAAGCCCACTTGCGGCAGGTGCCGCTTGAACCAGCGGTCGACACGGATGCCGTCATCGTCGGCCTCGACCGTGAACTGGCGTACTTCGTCGGAGGTTTTCATCCTGCCATCCTCATGACTGCAAGCCCGACCATCAGCCCGGTGATGCCGAGCGCGAAGGAAAGGACGGCATATAGCGTTGCGAAGAGATATTGTCCGCGCTCGATCAGCATCACCATTTCCAGGCTGAAGGCGCTGAACGTGGTGAAGCCGCCCAGAACGCCAGCGCCAAGCAGCAGGCGCGTCTGCTCGCTGGTGTCGGCTCCCGATCGCACCAGCCAGCCGGCCAGCAAGCCCATCAGCAGGCTGCCGATCGCATTGACGGCGAGGGTGGCGAAGGGGAAGGCGCCCATGATCGGCGCGCCGAGCCATTGCGTCATGGCGCGCCCGGTCTGGTAACGCATGGCCGCGCCGATACCGCCGCCGATGGCGACATGCAGGGTTGCGGCAAGGGGGGAGAGGGTGGACATTGCGCGATCCCCTAGCCGCTCGCGCGGGTTTGCGAAAGGCGGCACTGCACGCTTGCCTTTTATGGCTCGAATCCGTATGTGGCCGCCATTCGAGCCGGTCCGGAACGGATTCGGCGCGCTTTTCGTTGATAAAGCGAAACCCTATTCAAGGAGGCATACCCCGCAAGAAGCGGGCTCTGGCCCGTAAGTCGAGGTATTGAATTTTATGCAGATCATGGTTCGCGATAACAATGTCGACCAGGCCCTCCGCGCGCTCAAGAAGAAGCTGCAGCGTGAAGGCGTCTATCGCGAAATGAAGCTGCGCCGCCACTACGAAAAGCCCAGCGAAAAGCGCGCCCGTGAAAAGGCTGCTGCAGTTCGCCGCGCTCGCAAGCTGGAGCGTAAGCGCATGGAGCGTGACGGCATCAAGTAAGCCGTTGATTGCTTCTGCAAGCTAAGCCATGAGGGCGCGGAGAAATCCGCGCCCTTTGCGTATTACAGGCGAATTTTACATGACCGAGATCACCCGCGTACCGCTCCGCCCCATCAAGAAGGGCTCGCTCACCAAGCTCTGGCTGGGCGTCATCGTCGCCATCCTGCTCGGTGCAGGCCTGGCGTGGGCTGCCGTGCCCAAGGGCGTGGAAGTGGAAACGCTGACCGAGGGTGTCGGTCCTTCGCCGCAGATGGGCGATGTGGTCTTTGCCAATTACGTCGGCACGCTGCCCGATGGCACCGAATTCGACCGTTCGCAGCCGAGCCCGTTCCCGCCCGAGATCTTCCCGGCGGGCACGCCGTTCCCGCTCGACGAGCAGGGCGGTATCATCGAAGGCTTCGCCGAAGGCCTGATGCAGACGCAGAAGGGCGGCAAGTACCGCATCGAAATCCCGGCAGAGCAGGCCTATGGCGCAACGCCGCCTCCCGGATCGGACATTCCGGCCAATAGTGACCTCATTTTCGAGGTCGAAGTGACGGAAATCATGTCGCTCGAAGAAGCGCAGCAGCGCTTCATGCAATTGCAGGCGCAGATGGGTGCGCAGGGCGGTCCCGGCGGCCCCCAGGGTGCCCCTCAGCAAGCGCCCGTCGAATAAGGCGCAAAGCCTGCTTGAAGCGCGCGCGCCACACGGCTAACGCGCGCCCATGTCAGTTACCCGAGAAGAAGTGGCGAAAATCGCCTCTCTGGCCCGCATCCGGATGGAGGATGCGGAGCTGGATCGCATGGTGCCCGAGCTGAACAACATCCTCGACTGGGTGGAGCAGCTGGGCGAAGTCGACACCTCCGGCGTGGAGCCGATGACCGCGGTCATTCCCAACACGCTGCGCCTGCGCGACGATGTGGTCGACGCCATTCCCGAAACGTCCGGCGGACGGCGCGACGATGTGCTGGCCAATGCCCCGGCGGCCGAACACGGCTTCTTCGGCGTACCCAAGGTGATCGAGTAATGCCAGAGACCGCAAACGACCTTACGAATCTCGGCGTGAAGGAAATCCGCGACGGCGTGGCCGGCGGCGATTTCACCGCGCGCGAAGTGGCCGAAAGCTTCAACGCCGCTGTCGCAGCCGCTGCCGAACTCAACGCGTTCATCGTCACGACGCCCGATCATGCACTCGCAGCCGCCGATGCGGTCGATGCGAAGCGTGCCAAGGGCGAAGACCTCGGCAAGATGGGCGGCGTGCCTATCGGCATGAAGGACCTGTTTGCAACCCACGGCGTCCAGACCACGGCCGCCAGCCACATCCTCGAAGGGTTCAAGCCGCAGTACGAAAGCACTGTCAGCCAGAACCTTTGGGATGCAGGCGCGGGCATGCTGGGCAAGCTCAACCTCGACCAGTTCGCGATGGGCTCCTCGAACGAGACCAGCTACTTCGGCAATGTCAATTCGCCGTGGAAGAAGGACGGCACCAATACCGCGATGAGCCCGGGTGGTTCGTCCGGCGGTTCCTCCTCCGCCGTCGCTGCGCGCATTGCGCCTGCCGCCACCGGCACCGACACCGGCGGTTCGATCCGCCAGCCTGCAGCATTTACCGGCATTTGCGGCATCAAGCCGACCTATGGCCGTTGTAGCCGCTGGGGCGTCGTCGCCTTTGCCAGCAGCCTGGACCAGGCAGGCCCGATGGCGCGCAGCGTCGAAGATTGCGCGATCATGCTCGAAGCCATGGCCGGTTTCGATCCCAAGGACGCGACGTCCCTCCAGATGGACGTGCCGAACTGGGAAGCCGCGCTCGATGCGGACCTCAAAGGCAAGAAGATCGGTATCCCGAAGGAATACCGCATGGACGGCACCGACCAGGCCATTCTCTACAGCTGGGAACAGGGCAAGGCATGGCTGCGCGATGCAGGAGCGGAAATCGTCGATATCTCGCTGCCGCATACCAAGTATGCGCTGCCGGCCTATTACATCATCGCCCCCGCAGAAGCCTCGTCCAACCTCGCGCGTTATGACGGCGTGCGCTACGGCTTGCGCGACCTGCCCGAGGGCGCTGGCCTGCAGGACATGTACGCCGCCACCCGCGCCGCCGGTTTCGGTGATGAGGTGAAGCGCCGCGTGCTGATCGGCACCTACGTGCTCAGCGCCGGTTTCTACGACGCCTATTACACGCAGGCGCAGAAGATCCGCACGCTGGTGGCACAGGATTTCGAGAAGGCTTTCGGCCAGTGTGACGCGATCCTTGCGCCGACCACGCCGACCGCCAGCTTCCCGCTGGGTTCGCTCAACGAAGATCCGCTGACAATGTATTTGAACGACGTTTTCGCCGTTCCCGCATCGCTGGCCGGCCTTCCCGCGATGAGTGTGCCGGCCACGATCAACGAGGACGGCCTCCCGCTCGGCCTGCAGATCGTCGGCAAGCCCTTCGACGAGCAGGGCGTGCTCAACGCCGGTCTCGCTATCCAGCAGCGCGCCGGGTTCGAAGCCAAGCCGGACAAGTGGTGGTAATCGCCTAGCGGACGAGGACGTACCAGTCGTCGAATTGCGACAGGTCCTCGAAGCGCCGTTCGTAGCCCTGCGATGTCAGCAGCATGTGGATGCGCTCGCGGTCGGGCGTGTAATTATGCTCGACCGTGATGCAGCCGATAGGGCGCGACGCGAAGTCGTAGGCCTCGAGGATGGCGAACTCGCTGCCTTCTGTGTCGATCGACAGGTAATCGATCGTGGCAGGCGCATCATGCCGGTCGAGTAGGTCGCCGAGGGATACGGTGCGCACGTCATAGCGCTTCGCCGCGCGCCGCTCGTGATGGTCGCGCGCGCTGAAGGCCTCGATAGTGGACGTTTCCGACCATTCCGCTTCGCAAAACGACAGCGTTTCTCCGGTCTTAGCCCACACGCAATCGTAGTCCTTGGCCGCGCTGCGTCCGGAGTTCTCCAGCCGCCCGCGCCAGACCCGGCCCGGTTCGGCAAGGATGCCGCGCCAGCCGAAGTGTTTCTCCAGGAGGTAGGAATTGCTGAGCGTGACGCCGTCGGTCGCGCCGAATTCCACGAAGAACCCGCTGCGTTTCCAGCCGGTTGCGGACAGGGCGAAGAAGTCCTGGTTCAATTGCGACGGACTGTGCGGGAGCAAATCCAGCGCCTCGCGCAAGCGCCCGTCTTCCACCATCGGGAGCAGCAGCGCCTTTTCACCGAGCAGCACCTTGTCGCTCATTTCGGCAAGCGTTCCGGCAGGTACCAGCTCTCTCCCGGCCAAGGCGGCCAGGCGGCGTGCCAGAAACTTTGCAATCGGTCGCATCCAGCCCCTTCCATCGTGCGCTGCAAACGCTTATCGGCATGCACCATGACTAGCTACACAATTCAGGGCGCAACGGGCGAATGGGAGGTCGTGATCGGCCTCGAAGTCCACGCGCAGGTCACGTCCAACGCCAAGCTGTTCAGCGGCGCCTCCACCGCATTCGGGGCCGAACCGAATACGCAGGTGAGCCTGGTCGATGCGGCCATGCCCGGCATGCTGCCCGTTCCCAATCGCGAATGCATCCGCCAGGCCGTGCGCACCGGCATGGCGATCGAGGCGCAGATCAACAAGTGGAGCCGGTTCGACCGCAAGAACTACTTCTACGCCGACCTGCCGCAGGGCTACCAGATCAGCCAGCTCTACCACCCGATCGTGGGCGAGGGACAGCTCGTGATCGAGGCGGACGAGAAGGCCGGTATCGCGCAAGACAAGGTCATCGGGATCGAGCGCATCCACGTCGAACAGGACGCGGGCAAGCTGATGCACGACCAGCATCCGACCATGTCCTATGTCGACCTCAATCGCACGGGCATCGCCCTGATGGAGATCGTCTCCAAGCCCGACATGACCTCGCCTGCAGAAGCGGGCGCCTATGTGCGCAAGCTGCGTTCGATCCTGCGCTATGTCGGCAGTTGCGACGGCAATATGGAACAGGGCTCGATGCGCGCCGACGTCAACGTCTCGGTCCGCAAGGTCGGCTCCAGCGAACTGGGCACCCGCACCGAAACCAAGAACGTGAACTCGGTCCGCTTCGTGATGGCGGTGATCGAACAGGAAGCGCGCCGCCAAGTCGACCTGATCGAGGACGGCGGCAGCGTTGTGCAGGAAACGCGGCTTTACGATCCGGACCGCAATGAAACGCGCTCCATGCGCAGCAAGGAAGACGCGCACGATTATCGCTACTTCCCCGATCCCGATCTCCTCCCGCTGGAGCTGGAAGACAGCTTCATCGAGGAATGCCGCGCCAGCCTGCCGGAACTGCCCGACGCCAAGCGCCAGCGTTACGAGAAAGAGCTGGGCCTCACACCCTACAATGCGCGCGAACTGACGGCAGAAGTCGAAACCTTCGGCCGCTTCGAGACGCTGCTTTCCGCAACGGCCGGCCAGATCGGCAAGCCCGAGGTCAAGGTCGCGACGCAGGTGGCGAACTGGGCGCTTTCGGTCGCTCCCGGCGTCATGAAGTCGCTGGGCGATGAAGCCGATCCGGCCAATGCCACTGCCGAAGCGCAGGCGAAGATCCTGGCAATGCAGGACAAGGGCGAGATCTCCGGCGGTCAGGCCAAGGAAATTTACGAACACGTCCTTCGCACCGGCGGCGATCCCGAAGCCATCGCGGACGAGAAGGGTCTCAAGCAGGTCAGCGACACCGGCGCCATCGAGGCGGCGATCGACGAAATTATCGCTGCCAACGCCGACAAGGTAGAAGAATATTGCGGCGGCAAGGACAAGCTGTTCGGTTTCTTCGTCGGCCAGACCATGAAGGCCATGCAGGGCAAGGCCAATCCGGCGGTCGTGAACCAGATCCTCAAGGACAAGCTGGGCTAAACACCCGGCCAAGAACAGGGGGGAGGGCGATGACCTCCATCGTCCTCGTCCATCCCGAGATACCCGGCAACACCGGCGCGGTGGGGCGCACCTGCGTGGCGCTCGACATGGAGCTGGTGCTGATCCACCCCCTCGGCTTCGAGATTTCGGACAAGCGGGTGAAGCGGTCCGGACTCGACTACTGGCCGCATATCCGGCTGGTCGAATTCGCCAGCTGGGAGGACTTCCTGGCCGAGCGTGATCCGCGCGCGGACCAGATGTTCCTGTTCGAGGAATATGCCAAGCGCAGTTTCTACAAACCCGACTATCCCGAGGACGCCTATCTTGTCTTCGGCCGCGAGACGAAGGGGTTGCCCGCCGACATAGTTTCCGCCCACGAGGCTCAGCTGGTCGGCCTGCCGATGCGATCGGACAAGGTGCGTTCGCTCAACCTTGCGAACACGGTGGCGGCTGCAGCGTACCAGGCGGTTCGCACCCACATCTGAACGCCGTTCGTCGGTCGGCCATGTCCCCGACAGAAGTCTTGCTTGCGCAAGCCCTTGCCAGCTTTTAGCCCTCTGCGCGTTTCGCGCGCATTCTCGCGCGCCATGTGAGGGACTGAAAACCAATGCGTAAGACCGCCACCATCGCGGCGCTGCTCGCTTGCACCGCGACCGCGCCGATTGCCGCCAAGGAAGGCATGTTCACGCCCGGCCAGCTGCCGGAAATCGCCGAGGACCTGAAGGAAACCGGGCTCGAAATCGATCCGGAAACGCTGACCGACCTGACCGGCTTCCCGATGGGTGCGATCGTGTCGCTCGGCGGCTGTTCCGCCAGCTTCGTTTCGCCCGAAGGCCTGGTGGTGACCAACCACCACTGTGCGCGCGGTTCGGTCCAGTACAACTCCACCGCCGAGAACAACTATCTCGAGAACGGCTTCCTCGCCAAGGCGAAGGGCGACGAACTGCCTGCCGCACCCGGCTCGCGCATCTATGTCACGACCGAGATCACCGACGTGACGGCCCGCATGCGCGACGGCGTCGATGCCCTTTCGGCGACCGAGCGTTACGACACGCTCGAACAGCGCATGAAGGACATCACGGCAGAGTGCGAGCAGGATGCCGGATCGCGTTGCCAGGTCGCCAGCTTCTATGGCGGCGCGGAATATACGCTGATCAAGCGCCTCGAAGTGCGCGACGTGCGCCTCGTCTATGCGCCTGCCGACTCCATCGGCAAGTATGGCGGCGATATCGATAACTGGATGTGGCCGCGTCATACGGGCGACTTCGCCTTCTACCGCGCCTATGTCGCACCCGACGGTTCGGCTGCGGACTATTCCGAAGACAACGTGCCTTACCAGCCCGAGCACCATCTCAAGGTCAGCGCGGCCGACCTCGATGACGGCGATTTCGTGATGGCTGCAGGCTATCCCGGATCGACCCAGCGCTATGCGACGCTGGCCGAGGTGGAAAATACCTTCAGCTGGACCTATCCGACCTACGTTACGCTGGTGAACGACTGGATCGACACCATCGAAGAGGCCGCTCCCGAAGGATCGGACGCGCGGGTGAAGTATGAATCGCTGCTCGCCGGTCTCAACAACTTCGAAAAGAATACGCGCGGCCAGCTCGAAGGCGCGCGCCGTGTCGGTCTCGTCGACCGCCGCCGTGCCCGTGAAGAGGAACTGGCTGCGTGGATTGCCGCCGATCCTTCGCGCGCGAATTACGGCGAAGCGATCACCGGCCTGCAGGCGCTGAACGAAGCAGGTGCGGCCGCCGCGAAGAAGGCCTTCTGGTACAATTTCGCGACCCGTCCTGCCCTGCTTTCGGCGGCGCAGCGCCTCTATCGCCTGTCGCAGGAACGGCTGAAGCCCGATGCGCAGCGCGAGCCCGGCTACCAGGATCGTGACATGACGTTCTTTGCGCAAGGCCTGCAGGCGCTCGATCGCCGGTACGAGGCCTCGGTCGACAAGGCACAGTGGCTGCTGTTCCTCGATACTTATCTTGAAGAACCCGCTGAAAACCGCGTGGCCGTGTTCGACGATGCGCTGGGGCTCGCCGGCGATGTCGATGCGGCGGCCCTCTCGGCCAAGCTCGACAGCTATTATGCCGGCACCACGCTGGACGACAGCGAAACGCGCCTTGCGCTGATGGACGCCAGCCCGGCCGATTTTGAGGCGAGCGAAGACCCGTTCATCCAGCTTGCCGTCGCGCTTTACGAATACGAGCGCGAGCAGGAAGCCGAAGCGGAAGAGCGTGCAGGCCGTGCGCAGGCGCTGCGCCCCGCCTACATGAAGGCGATCACCCAGTGGCAGCGTTCGCAGGGCCTTTCGACCTATCCCGATGCCAACTCCACGCTTCGCGTGACCTATGGCACTGTGATGGGCGGATCGCCGAAGGACGGCATGGCCTATCTGCCGTTCACGACGCTGGAAGGCATCCTCGAAAAGGACACCGGCGAAGACCCGTTCAACGCTCCGGCCAAGCAGCTGCAGGAAATCCGCGAGAAGGATTACGGGCCTTATGCGCTCGACAGCATCGGTTCGGTTCCGGTGAATTTCCTGTCCGACCTCGACAGCACCGGCGGCAATAGCGGCTCGGCCACGCTCAACGCGCGTGCAGAGCTGGTCGGCCTGCTTTTCGACGGCACGTTCGAAAGCGTCAACTCGGACTGGGACTTCGACCCGCGCACCACGCGCACGATCCATGTCGACACCCGCTACATGCTGTGGGTGATGGACAAGGTCGACGGGGCCGAGGGCCTGATCGAGGAAATGGACATCGTAGAGTAACGTCGCCCATACCGAGGCAAAAGAAAAGGCCCGCCGGATCGCTCCGGCGGGCCTTTTTTTCGGTTTGACCTGCGGGCTTAGCCCTGGCGTTCGCCGGTCAGCGCCATGTCGCCGAATGCGCCGGCGTTGACGGTGCCGGTCAGCTGGTCGCCGTCGACCGTGGCGTTGCAGTTCAGCGTCATCGGCATGGGGACGGTCATGTCCATCTTCCAGCTCAGCGCATTGCCGTCGATGGTGCCGTCCTTGACGTCCATCGAACCCATGCCGCCGGCCATCGAGCCGGTGAAGGTCTTGCCGTCATCGCCCGGAACGACGGTGAAGGTGCCCTTCTGGTCACCCATCGGGCTCTTGACGACGGTGTCATAAGTACCGGCTACGGACATGCATATTCTCCTTTTGCGTGACCCGCTGGTGCGGGCCGGATCTGGTGGTGCAGACATCGGCGTTACTTACACCGATGTCAACAAGCTCATTCCTGCGGTTCGATCACCTCGACTTCGAGGCCGAGCGTGTCGAGCTGCGGGGCGACGACTTCGGCGTCGCCTACTACGATATAGACGATGTCACCCTCGTTTATGTTCCGCCGCGCCTCGAGGTCGAGTTGCGATGCGGTGAGGGTGTTGTAGCGCGAGGCCAGCGTCTCGTAATAATCGTCCGGGCGGTCGTAACGCACGATGTTGACCAGCCCGCCGAGCACGTCGCCCGCGGTTTCGAACTGGCCGGGCAATTCACGCATATTGGAATTGACGATCCGCTCCAGCTCATTCGGCTGGACGCCGCGCGCATCCACGAAATCGTTGATCTCGCGGCGGATCTCGCTGATCGAATCCCCTGTGCGGTCCGACTGGACCGGAGCGCGCACGCCGTAGAAGACGCGGTCGAGGCCGCTCGCGATCTGGCTGCCGGCGCCATAGGACCAGCCCTTTTCCTCGCGCAGGTTCATGTTGATGCGCGCAAGGAAGCCCCCGCCAAGCGCTTCGTTCGACGCGATGAGGGGGATGAGGTCGTCGCGGCCGGTCAGGCCCAGCACCTGGCCGCCGTAGATCACCGATTGCGGCGAGTTGGGGCGGTTGACCAGAATGATGCGCTGGCGCGGCTCGGGTATGGCGGCGCTGTAATTGCGCTCCGGCTTGGCGGTGGCAGGGGCCTGCCAGTCGCCGAAGCTTGCCTCGAGCAGGCGCGTCACTTCGGCCAGCGAGGTGTCCCCGACCACGAAGATGCGGGCATTGTCGGGCCGCAGCCAGGTGGCATGGAAAGCGCGCAGGTCCGCTTCGGTCAGCGCTTCGAGCCGGGCTGCAGAACCAAGGCCCGAGGTTGGCAGGCCATAAGGATGCGGTCCGAAAATCGCGCGGCGACCGGTGCGATCGGCGATGGAATTGGGGTTCTTCAGTTCCGACGAGAGGGCGTTGAGCAATTGCGCACGCTCGCGCTCGATCACATTGGCGCGCAGGCCCGGCTGGCGAATGGTTTCGGCCAGCAGTTCCAGCGACGGCGCGAGGTTCGGGGCCAGCGCGGCGAGCGAGAAGTTAGTGTAGTCCGCATCGAAACCGTTGAAAATATTCGCGCCCAGACGTTCCTGCGCGATCGCATAATCGGTCGCATCGAGGCGCTCGGTCCCTTCGCCCATCGTACTCAGAAGCAGGCGCTGCGTGCCGAGCGTCTCCGCAGTTTCCGCAGCGCGGCCGGCATCGAATTCGACGCGGACCGAAACGGTCGGCACGGCATCGCGGTGCGCGAAATAGACTTCCATGCCGTTCGACAGGGTCGCACGCTCGATATCCGGGAAGTCGAGACCTTGTAGCGGCTGGAGTTCCGGCAAGGTGTCGCGATCGGCCTGCGCCTGAGTGGCGATCTGCGAAAGGTCGCAGGTTTCTTCGGCGCAGTAATTGGCCTGCGCGATGTCTTCTATGGAATCGGGCCCGGTCACGGCACCGCCGCGGTCTTCGCCGCCTTCGGTACGTTCGCCCGGATTGAAGACGAGGTTGAAGACCGGACGCGAAAGCCACTTGCGAGCCAGCGCGTGGACCTGCTCGGGCGTCGCGGCGGCCATCTGGTCGAGCTGGCGTTCGACATAGCCGGGATCGTTCGCGAACAGTTCGCCCGAGGCAAGCTGCGGCGCCTTGCCGCCGAAGCCGCCGACCGATTCAAGCCCGCGGATCACGCCCGCCATGGTCGATACCTTGGCACGCTGGAGCTCGTCTTCCGTCGGGCCAGTGGCAAGGAAATCGGCGATCTGCGCGTCAAGCTTGGTGGCGACCTGGTCGGGATCGACGCCGGGCTTCACATCCGCCTGGACGACGAAGATACCCGCATCTTCCAGCGTGTAGTTGAAGGTGCTGACCGAGACCGCGACAGGGTCCTCGCGCACGAGCGAATTGTCGAGCCGCGAGCTGGACAGCCCGCCCAGCACCGCAGAGGCGAGGTTCATCGGGACCGACTCCGCCGAATTGGAACCGGGCACGGTCCACATGCGATAGAGGCGCGTGGTCGAGATCTGGTCGGTCGTGACCTTGGTCTTCTCTTCGGCGAGCGTGGGTACGTCGACGGCGGGATGGACCACTTCCGGTCCGCGCTCAATATCGCCGAACCACTTCTGTACCTTCTCGCGCGCGGTGGCCGTGTCGATATCGCCAGCCAGCACCAGCACGGCGTTGTTCGGGCCGTAATGGTCGATGAACCAGTTGCGCACATCGTCCATGGTCGCCGCGTCGAGATCGCCCATCGAGCCGATGGTCGAGTGATGATAGCGGTGGCCCTTGGGGAAGAGGTTTTCGAAAATTTCGTACCGCAGCAGGCCGAAGGGATTGTTGTCGCCCTGGCGCTTCTCGTTCTGGACGACGCCGCGCTGGTTATCGAGTTTCTCCTGCGTCACCGCATCGAGCAGGTGACCCATGCGGTCGCTTTCCAGCATCAGCACGCGGTCGAGCGCGCCGGTCGGCACGGTCTGGAAATAGTTCGTGCGGTCGGGGTTGGTCGTCCCGTTCACATCGGTGCCGCCCATCTGCTGGATATATTCGAACCAGTCTTCGGGCGCGTTTTCCGTACCGTTGAACATGAGGTGTTCGAACAGATGGGCAAAGCCGGTCTTGCCCTTGGGTTCGTGCTTCGAGCCGACGTCGTACCACACGGATACGCCGACCAGCGGCGCCTTGCGGTCTTCATGGACCACCACGGTGAGACCGTTGTCGAGGACGAACTTGTCGTAGGGAATGTCCACTTCGGCGACGAGCTGCGAGAGCGGGGCGGGCTCGTAACTGACGGCCTGCTCGGTAACGGCGGCTTCGATGGAAGCGGTGTCGACGGGTTCCTGCGAATAGGTCGAGCAGGCCGATACGGCGAGAGCGATGACGCTGGCGGAAATAATACGTTTCATGGGGGCTCCGAAGGGTATTCTTCTTTGAAGTGCCTGGACGCTCAGCGACGGTTTGTCACGGTTTTGCGGCTCTTCGCGTTTTCCAGCACGTCTTCGCGCCAGAAATGGACCGGTTTCAACCGGTGCTGGACGAACAGCGTAGACTGATCGGCGTAATGCGGTGAATCGGGCCGCGTGGTGGCGGAACCGAAGGGCTGGATCGAGCGCGAGGTGACCCGCTCGCCCGCGTTCCACTCGACCCACTGGATGAAGCTGTCGCCATGGCGGACCGACAGCCTGCCATCCTCGTCGACATCCCACAGCGTCGATGCGCGCAGCGTGTCCGATCCTCCGTCCAGAGGCAGGTCCACGTCTCCCTGACGCAGGCGAAGCAGGTCGCCCATCGGCGGGTCGATGCGGCCGAAATGCCTTTCCAGGTGATCGACCGATTTCACCAGCTCGTCGCGTGCGCTGGGGCAGGCCTTGTTCTGGTACCGGCAGGACATGAACTCGCGGATCATCAGCAGGGCGAGGCTGTCGCCGCGCCCGATATTGTCGGCGGTGAAATCCCAGTCGAGGAGTAGCTTGCGGGCCTCGGCTAGGCGCGGTTCGTCCGACAGGTCGAGTGCTTCCAACTCGTCCCACAGGTCTGCCACATAGCCTTCGCGCGCATAGCCGGTGTCGTACTTGATCTCTTCCAGCGTGGCGCGGTCGAGCCGGTCGGCTTCGCTCAGCAGTTTCCAGGCCCTGCGCGAACGGTTGGTCTGTTTCAGTTCGACACCGAGTTCGGGCGCGAAGTCTCCGGGCGAGAGATCGCTTCCCGCCCCTGCAGCGGTGTAGGGCGCATTGTTGGCATTATAGAGCCAGCCTGATGCCGGGTTCAGGTAACGCGGCAGTTCGCCGTACTCAACCAGACCGCTCCAGACGAGGGCCGGATCGCTCCCGTCCAGCACGGTCCGCCAGTTCGGCCCCTCGCTACGGTCGGGCAGGGCGGCGTTGTAGATATAGGCAATATTGCCGGTCTTGTCGGCGTAGATGAAGTTGGTCGAGGGGATGTCCATCCGGGCAAGGATGACCTCCCATTCTTCCAGCGTTTCGGCCTTGTTGAGGCGGTAATAGGCATCGAGCTGGCCGAGATTGTCGATCCCGCCATAGCGGAAAGCGAAGTAGCCATTGTCGTTCTTGATGACCGGGCCGTGGACGCTTCGCAGCACTTCGCGCTGGACCGGCAGGACGAGCGGGCCGAACCGCACGGGCAGGGTCACCGTCTTGCGCTCGAGTTCGCGCCATTCCTCGCCGAAGCGGTAGCGATTGCCATCTGCGTCCATTTCCAACTGGTAGACGTCGATCATGTCGGGGGTGTTGACCGTATTGGTCCAGCCCAGATCACGGTTGTGGCCGAGGAAGGGGAAGGGCGAGCCGGGGAAATTGGCCCCGGCATAGTGCCAGCCTTCGCCGCTCTCCACGACGAGTTCGTACCACGCCACACCGCCGCGCCAGGGCTGGTGGCTGTTCGAGACGAGGATGGTCGGTCCGCCAGACTTTTCCGGCGTGACGGCAAAGGCGTTCGACCCGCTCATGCCGTTATCCTTGCCAAGCGGTGACATCGCTACCTCTTGCGAGGGCAGGGCGGCATCGACCGTGTCGGCCGGGCGCGGGAAGCCGGGAATGTCGGGGCCGTATTCGCGGCGCAGCGGCTCGCCCGTGACCAGCGGTTCGATCACGCCGTTGAGGCCGAAAAAGAACGGCTGGCGCAGCGCAAAACCTGCCGCCACGTCTTCGCCTTCAACCGGAAACAAATTGCCGAGCTTCAGCTCGTCTGGGTTCTCTTCTGCGAACTGGTTGAGCCCTGCCGCATAGGCATCGAACAGCGCGCGGGTGTCTTCGGGCAGGTCCGGATAGTGGCGCTCTGCCGTGCCGCGCGCGTCGAGCAGGTGGTAGACATAATCGATTGCCGCGCCGTCCTGGCCGGCGATCGCGCCATAGCGGCCCCGGGCCATGGCGATCACGTCCTGCAGGGTCGAGAAATCGTCTTCCGAATGGGCGATGGCGACGCCGTAAGCGACGTCCGCGTCGGTATCGCCATAGATATGCGGCACGCCGAATTCGTCACGAACGATCTCTGCGGTGTAGGCGCGCTGCGGCTCGACAACATCGTCGCGCTCTGCCCACAGCGGTTCCCAGGTTGCCAGCGCGACGAATGCGACAAGCACGAGCAACAAAAGGGCGAAACCGATGCGCCCGAACCATTTGGTCATGAAATCCAGTCCTCTCTCGCAACCGATCTAGCGTCGTGCGACGAGCGGTGCAATCGGTCTGGGCAAAACCTGTCGCGGCCTATTCCGCTTTGGGGATTCGGCTGTCTAGCCATGTGCGTGTGACTGCCAACATCACCATCGGCCATGAAACGTCCGGCAAGCCGGTCGAGTTCGATATCGAGGAGCTTCTCGCGACCCGCCTGCTCGTCCAGGGCAATTCGGGCAGCGGAAAGTCGCACCTTTTGCGCCGCCTGCTCGAAGAAAGCGCGGGGATGGTGCAGCAGGTGGTGATCGATCCGGAAGGCGACTTTCCCTCGCTTGCGGAAGAATTCGGCCATGTGGTGATCGACGGGGCGGCCTATTCCCCGCCCGAGATAGAAGCGCTCGCCCGCCGCATCCGCGAGCACCGCGCCAGCGTCGTGCTCGACCTCGACGGGCTGGAAGTCGAACAGCAGATCCGCTGTGCCGCGCAGTTCCTCTCCGCCCTGTTCGATGCCCCGCGCGAACATTGGTATCCCGCGCTGGTCGTGGTGGACGAAGCGCAGATGTTCGCGCCTGCCGCAGCTGGCGAAATGGCCGAAGACACGCGCCGCATGACGCTGTCGGCGATGACCAACCTCATGTGCCGCGGCCGCAAGCGCGGGCTGGCCGGCATCGTCGCCACTCAGCGGCTGGCGAAGCTGGCGAAGAATGTCGCGGCAGAAGCGTCGAACTTCCTGATGGGTCGCACCTTCCTAGATATCGACATGGTGCGCGCGGCCGACCTGCTCGGCATGGAGCGGCGGCAGGCGGAGCGTATCCGCGAACTCGAACGCGGGCATTTCCTTGCGCTGGGCCCGGCGATCACGCGGTTGCCGGTCGCCTGCAAGATCGGTCCGGTAAAGACCGGCCACCAGGCGCGCAGTGAAGGGCTGATGGCGCTTCCCGATACCGCGCCCGAAGACATGGCCGACCTGCTGACGCGCGATCTTGCCAGCGATGTCGCCAAGGCTCCGCCGCCTCCCGCCCCTCCGCCCGCACCGCGACTGGAGGAAATGGAGGACAGCATCGCCCATGCCGAGGAGCGGCAGGTCGAGGCGCCTGCCGAGAAGCCCGACAACTCTGCCGTTGCGCAGCGGATCGAGGAACTGATCGGCGAGCTGGCGGGCGAAGAAGGCATCGCCTTCCAGTCGGCCAGCGCGCAGTACCAGACCTTCCTCACCCGTTGCCGCCGCGAACGGCTGATCGGGCCGATGCCGGATATGCACACCTTCCGCCGCCGCTTTGCTATCGCAGGCGCAGGCCTTGCCGAACTGGGCGAGGATTTGCAGGCGCGGATTATGCACCTCGCAAGCGCCGTGGACGACGACCTGCTGGGACCTTTCCTGGTGATCGCCAAGGCGGCCCATGCGGGCGAAACGCAGGTCGACGAGGATGAACTCGCCCGCGCCTATGGCACCAGCTCGCCCGGACGCATCCGCCGCCTACTCGACCACCTCGCACGGCAGGGCCTGATTGTCGTCCGCGAGGATTTCGGCGGTGGCCGCACGGTCATGGTGCCGGACCTCGAAGGGCTCCCTGCGGAATAAATTTCGCCTTGCCTCTCGCCAAGCGCGCAGGCACCCCTATATTCGACTAACACACCTCGCATATTTTTGCGGGAGAGGGCTTGTGTTGCAAATTGGCAACACCATATCCGGGCGGCAATTCTTTTTGAGGGACCAGCATGAATCTCGAGAAATTCACCGATCGCGCCAAGGGCTTCCTGCAGAGCGCGCAGACGGTCGCCATTCGCATGAACCACCAGCGCATTACATCGGCGCACATCCTGAAAGCCCTGCTCGAAGATAATGAGGGCATGGCCGCGCAGCTGATCCAGCGCGCAGGCGGCAATCCCGGCGTGGCGATTACCGAAATCGATACGGCTTTGGGCAAGATTCCGGCTGTATCCGGCGGGGGAGCACAGCAGACGCCCGGCCTCGACAATGATGCCGTGCGCGCGCTCGACCAGGCAGAGCAGCTGGCAGAGAAGGCCGGCGACAGCTTCGTGCCTGTGCAGCGCCTGCTGCAGGCACTCGCGCTGGCGGACAACGATGCCGGCAAGGCGCTCAGGTCGGCTGGCATCGACGCGAAGTCGCTCGAAGCGGCGATCCAGGAAGTTACCGGTGGCCGCACCGCCGACAGCGCGGGCGCGGAAGAGAGCTACGATGCGATGAAGAAGTACGCGCGCGACCTCACGCAGGCGGCGCGCGACGGCAAGCTCGATCCCGTAATCGGGCGCGACGAGGAAATCCGCCGCACGGTCCAGATCCTCGCCCGCCGCACCAAGAACAATCCCGCGCTCATCGGCGAACCCGGCACCGGCAAGACCGCGATTGCCGAGGGCCTTGCGCTGCGCATCGCCAATGGCGACGTGCCCGACAGCCTGAAAGGCCGCACGCTCATGTCACTCGACATGGGCGCGTTGATCGCGGGCGCGAAATATCGCGGTGAGTTCGAGGAACGCCTCAAGGCCGTGCTCGACGAGGTGAAGGGCGCCGAAGGCCAGATCATCCTGTTCATCGACGAGATGCACACGCTGATCGGCGCCGGTGCGTCCGAAGGCAGCATGGATGCAGGCAATTTGCTCAAGCCCGCGCTGTCGCGCGGCGAGCTCCACTGTATCGGTGCCACCACGCTCGACGAATACCAGAAGTATGTCGAAAAGGACCCCGCACTCCAGCGGCGTTTCCAGCCCGTCTTCATCGACGAGCCGAGCGTCGAGGATACGATCTCGATCCTACGCGGCATCAAGGACAAGTACGAATTGCACCACGGCGTGCGCATCACCGACGGGGCGATCGTCGCCGCGGCGCAGCTGTCGAACCGTTATATCCAGAACCGCTTCCTGCCCGACAAGGCCATCGACCTCATGGACGAGGCGGCCTCGCGCATCCGCATGGAAGTGGAGAGCAAGCCGGAGGAAATCGAAGGCCTCGACCGCCGTATCATCCAGCTGCGGATCGAAGAGCAGGCCCTGCAAAAGGAAACCGACAGCGCGTCCAAGGACCGCCTTGAGGCCTTGCGCAAGGAATTGTCCGAACTCGAACAGCAGTCGAGCGAACTGACCACCCGCTGGCAGAACGAACGCGACAAGATCCACGCCGAGGCGCGGGTCAAGGAAGAGTTGGACCAGGCGCGGATCGAACTGGAGCAGGCCCAGCGCGCCGGCGACTTGCAGAAGGCGGGCGAGCTGCAATACGGCAGGATCCCCGAGCTCGAGAAGCGGCTCGAGGAAGCGAGTGGCCACACCGACAATGTGCTGCTCAAGGAAGAAGTGACAGAAGACGATATCGCGGGCGTCGTGAGCCGCTGGACCGGCATTCCGGTCGACAAGATGATGGAAGGCGAGCGCGAGAAGCTGCTCGACATGGAGAATATCCTGTCGAAGCGGGTGATCGGCCAGTCGCAGGCCATCGACGCGGTGTCGAAGGCCGTGCGCCGCGCACGTGCAGGGCTCCAGGATCCAGGGCGTCCGCTCGGCTCATTCCTGTTCCTCGGCCCCACGGGTGTCGGCAAGACCGAGCTGACCAAGGCGCTCGCCGGATTTCTGTTCGATGACGACCAGGCGATGGTCCGCATCGACATGAGCGAGTTCATGGAAAAGCATGCGGTCGCTCGCCTGATCGGTGCGCCTCCGGGCTATGTCGGATACGAGGAAGGCGGCGTCCTGACCGAAGCCGTGCGGCGCAGGCCATACCAGGTCGTGCTGTTCGACGAGGTCGAGAAGGCGCATAGCGACGTATTCAACGTGCTCCTCCAGGTGCTCGATGACGGACGCCTGACCGACGGGCAGGGCAGAGTCGTGGATTTCAGCAACACGCTGATCATCCTGACCTCAAACCTAGGCAGCCAGTACCTTGCCAACATGGACGACGACCAGAAGGTCGAGGATGTCGAGCCCCAGGTGATGGACGTGGTACGCGGGCATTTCCGCCCCGAGTTCCTCAATCGCCTGGACGAGATCATCCTGTTCCATCGCCTAGCGCAGGAACACATGGCGCCGATCGTCGATATTCAGGTGGCTCGGGTGCAGAAGCTGCTCAAGGATCGCAAGATCGTGCTGGACCTGACCGAAGCGGCGAAGAAGTGGCTCGGCCGGGTGGGCTACGATCCGGTCTACGGTGCGCGGCCGCTCAAGCGAGCCGTCCAGCGCTATGTCCAGGACCCGCTGGCCGACATGATCCTGTCGGGCAATGTGCCGGACGGATCGACCGTCAAGATCGACGAGGGCGACGGCTCGCTCGAGATGCAGGTCACCTAAGAAACGAGAAGAGGCGGGTCGAAAAGGCCCGCCTCTTTTGCATTCGGACGCTGGTGATTCGCCCGTCGTTCAAATGACTACAGCGTTGGATAGGTTTTCATGCGAAACAAAATTCTGCGTGCCAGCCGTTCGCGCGACTGAATATTTCACGCCTCAACGCCGGATCGGCAAATGTGTGGGATTTGCGCAACAAGGGATTCTAAAGCGCTCCAGTGCTTTGACACTGCATCGTTAATCCCGCAGAAACCCGTGTGTTGGGACTGGGGGTCTATCCACCCGGACAATTCGAGCGAACCGGACGCCGCTAGGGGTGCGTCCTTTTCGTCGTCCGGATGGGAGACGCAGTTCCAGTTGTCGCGACTGGAGTAATCAATGCGAAAAATTCACACGAAAACAATCCGGGGTCTCGCCTTCTCGGCATCGGCGCTCGCGCTGACTGCGGGTAGCCAGGCATATGCGCAGGACGCAGACTGCCCCGAAGGCCAGGAAGAAGTAGCCGGCGAATGCGTCATCCAATCGGATGGCCCCGACGGCGTCACCACCAACGATCCGACCGCACAGGACGTTGTCGACGTAACCGACACCGGTGCCACCGGCCAGAGCGCTCCGGGCGCCATCGTCGTTACCGGTTCGCGTATCAAGCGCGACACCTACAGCTCGATCTCGCCGCTCCAGGTCATCACCTCGGAAGTCGAAAACGAAGCTGGTCTGTTCGATCCCTCGCAGATCCTGCAGCGCTCGGAAAGCGCATCGGGTCAGCAGATCGACGCAACCTTCCAGGGCTTCGTCCTCGATAACGGCCCGGGTTCGCAGACGCTGAACCTGCGCGGTCTCGGTGCAGACCGTACCCTCCTCCTGCTCAACGGTCGCCGCCTGGCTCCCGCCGGTGTGGAAGGCGCGCCTTCGAGCCCGTCGATCAACCTGCTGCCGGGTTCGCTCATCGACCGCTACGACCTCCTGCTCGACGGTGCTTCGTCGATCTACGGTTCGGACGCAGTTGCCGGTGTGGGTAACGTCATCCTGCGCAAGGACTTCGACGGCCTCGAACTCTTCGCTCGTGGCGAAATCAACCCGATGGGCGCCGGTGAAGATTACACCATCAGCGCTGCATACGGCATCAACTTCGACCGCGGCTTCATCGGCCTGGGCGCAGAATTCGATCACCGCGACACCATTCGTCTGCGTGACCGCGACTTCTTCGAAGGTTGCGATACCGAGTATGAAATCACCGATTCCGGTGAGATCCGTACCGTCAACGTCCGTAACGACGCGATCATCCGTTCGCAGACCGGTGGCGACATCGGCGTGCGCCAGGATCCGTGTAAGTCGTTCGTCGGCGCTGCCGCGATCATCGTTCCGGGCCTTTATGACTCGGTTTTGTTCTTCCAGGACGCCAACGGCAATGTCGGCGTACCGGGCGGTAACACGGGCATCCCGAACTTCAGCGTCCGCAGCGACGCGTTCGGCGATTTCCGCGACGACAACAACGACGGCATCCTCGACGTCGACTATGCCGACTACAACGTAGCGGGTCTCAACCCCGGTCAGACTTTCCAGAGCGGCCAGGACCTCTACAATGTGATGGCTTACGGTGAGTACACCTTCCCCGGCGAGATGAACCTCACGCCGTTCTTCGAAGCGAACTACACCCGCGCCGAGATCACGTCGAACAACAACGGTGCCGGCAACATCGCGGTCTATGCACCCCGCGACAACGCGTTCAACCCGTGTAACTTCTCGGTAAATCCGAACGGTGTCGACTGTGCTGCTGCTGACAACGAGTTCCTCGGCATCACCGGCGCCTCTTTCGCACTGCCGACCGGCCGCGATCTTGCCGCGCGTTCGTTCTTCTCGATCGCTGGCGACCGCGACAACGTCGAAGTCACGCAGGAACAGTACCGCGGCGTTATCGGTCTGAAGGGCGACCTGCCCTTCATCGCTCCGAGCTGGACCTTCGAAATGGCGGGCGTCTACTCGCGTTCGGAAGGTAAGTCGGTCCGTCTTGGCATTCGTGAAGACAAGCTGGCCTTCGCCCTGGGCGTCGATCCGACCGCAGACTTCAACAATGACGGCATCGCCGATCGTGACGGTGACGGCATTGCCGACGACTACAACGGCAACGCCTCCAACCCGCCTCTTACGGGCGGCGCGTGTAACGCGGCTGGCCTCGCCAATCCGGAGCTTGCAGCACCCGACCTTCTCGAAGGCTGTGTGCCGGTCAACATCTTCGCCCCGAGCGTTTACGGTCTGCCCTTCGGCGACTTCGCGACGCAGGCGGAGCGTGACTATGTCTTCAGCCCCAAGCTGTTCGACACGGTTTACGAACAGAAGCTGTTCAGCGCCTTCGTCACCGGCGACCTGTTCGAGCTTCCGGCCGGTCCGGTCGGTGCGGTGTTCGGTGTCGAATATCGTCACGACAAGATCGACTCGCAGGCTGACTTCGTCACCACCAACGGTCTGTTCATCCAGTTCGCTTCGGACGCAGGCACCACCGGTGACAAGTCGACCAAGGAAGCGTTCGCAGAAATCGACATCCCGCTTCAGTCAGGCAAGGAATGGGTCCGCGAACTCGACCTGAACCTGTCGGGCCGTATCACGGATGACGAATTCTACGGCACGAACTACACCTATGCGATCAAGGCCGGCTGGCGTCCGATCGATCCGCTGCTCCTGAAGTTTAGCTATGGTACGTCGTTCCGTGCGCCGAACCTGCGTGAAAACTTCCTCGGCGGTCGTACGGGCTTCGGCAGCATCATCGATCCCTGCGCCGTTCCGCCCGAAGCGTATGACGCTCTTGGCGACGGCTACAACGCAGAAAACGACGATCGCGAGCAGACCACGCTCGATGCCTGCCGCCGTGAAGGCCGTGATCCGACCCGCGTCGGTATCAGCCCGCTCGGCACCAACTCGACGCAGCAGGCGAGCCCGGAAGTGCTCACCGGTGGTAGCCTCGACATCGATCCCGAAACGTCGCGTTCGATCACGGCAGGTGCCGCGTTCGAAGAAACCTTCGGTGACGGCTTCGATGTTGCGCTTGGCATCAACTACTACGACATCAAGCTGAAGGATTCGATCATCAGCCCGTCGTCGCAGTTCATCGTCAACGACTGCTTCACGCGCCAGGATGGCACGCGCAGCCCGTTCTGTGATCGTATCACCTACGATACGGATGCAGACAACACGCGCCTGCTGATTTCGGACATCGACTCCGGGTTCATCAACCTGAACCAGGAAAGCGTCCGCGGTCTCGACATCAATGCCAACTTCGGCAAGGAAGTCGCGCTGTTCGGTACGCTGGTCGATCTCGGCATCAACGTTCGTGCGAACCACCTCATCGAGCGCAGCAACCTGTTCATCGGTGACAATGGTGACCCGAGCATCGACAACGATGAAGGCGAATTCGGTTTCCCGAAGTGGACCGGCCGTTCGACCTTCACTGCAGATGTCGACAAGTTCCGCGTCACCTACGCCGTTCGTTACACCGGTCCGGTGGAACAGCAGGCTGACGGTATCGACCCGCTCAGCGATGCATTCGGTCGCGGTCCGGACGGTCAGCCGACCGGCTTCGACGGCAACACCTGCCTCGGTAACGGTTCGGGTTCGAACGATCCGGTCACCGGCGAATTCATTCCCGACGGCATCGTGCCCGGCGACGGTGTATTCTGCCGCGACATCGGCTTCGCGGATGGCCAGTTCCTGCACAGCGCTTCGGTGCGTTACCGTGCAGAGAAGTTCACCATCCTCGTGGGCGTCGACAACATCTTCAACACTGCTCCGCCGCTGGTGGACGGTAACGAAGTGTTCGCGATTGCAAACACCGCAATCGGTAACGGTTACGACTACGATGGACGCGAATTCTTCGCATCGATCACCTATGAGTTCTAATTCGGTTAATCTGAGTTAGTATAGGAAAGGGCGGTTCCGTGTTTTGGACACGGTGCCGCCCTTTGCTATTGAGGGTCACCCTTTTTGAATATCTTGTGAGAGTCGCTTCATGAAAATCATCAAATCCGCCTTGCTGGCTGCCGGTGCAGTCGCATCTCTCGGAATTGTCGCCGCCCCGGCCGCGGCGCAACAGAACACCACCGGCATGCCGACCGTTCCGATCGAGGTCTGGGCGCTGCGCGACGTCGTCAACGCCGTACAGGTTTCGCCGGACGGCAAGCATGTCCTCGTCCACGTGGTCGAAAGCAAGGAGGGCGAATACCTCCTCAAGATCTACAAGACCGAGGACATGTCGAAGCCCTTCCGCGTGCTAAATGCGGACCCGATGGAAATCATCAGCGCCTCTTGGGTCAGCGATCGCTATATCTTCGGATCGGCGTGGCAGCAGAACCGCAGCAAGGTCAACGGCCCGGAGCAGGGCACTTATGACTATGCCGGCTACGCCTATGACCTGAAGACCAACAAATTCCAGAAGATCGACGGTAACTTCGGCATCGCGAACCGCCTGCCGAACGACCCCGATCATATTCTCGTCGAGACCGGCACGGCCATCCCCGATCCCTCGGGCGTCGATCCGTTCGAAGCTTTCCGTCCGCGCTCCTACTACAAGGTCAACCTGGCACGCGGCACGCGGAGCCTGGTGCTGAAGGGCAGCGAAAAGTATCCGACTGCGCAGTTCGACAACGAAGGCAATCCGCGTTGGACCGTCGGCTACGATAGCGGCACCAAGGAAGCGATCACCTATTACCGTAAGCCTGGCGAAGGCTCGTGGACGGAACTGATGCGCTACGATCAGGACAAGCACGAGAACCTGTATCGCACGCTTTCGGGCTTTATGGGGCTCGCCGGTTTCGATCCCGACAACCCCAGCATCGGTTATGTCATCGACAACCGCGGCGAAGACAAGGCTGCCCTGTGGGAGTTCAACTTCGACACCGGCCAGTTCGGTGAAAAGCTCGCCGGCACGGACCAGGCCGACATCATGGGCATTCGCACCAGTTCGATGCCGGGCGACGAAACGCTCGTCGGCGCGATCTATCCGTGGGACAAGTATCGCACCATCTGGTTCGATGAAGGCGAAAAGGCGCTCTACGAAGCGCTCGAAGCCCAGATCCCCAACGCCCACCAGGTCAGCATCACCAGCCGTTCTACCGATGGCGGCACGATGATCGTATCGAACCGTGGTCCGCGCGATCCCGGCTCCTACTGGCTGGTCCGCAACGGCACCATGACCAAGCTCGGCAGCCGCAACCCGCTGGTCCAGCCCGAGCAGCTCGCGGATGTCGAATTCATCCGTTATCCGTCGCGTGACGGGAAGCTGACCATCCCGGCCTATTTCATGCGGCCGAAGGGCGAAGGCCCCTATCCGCTGATCGTTCGTCACAACGGCGGCCCGCACGTCAATGGCGTGGTCGGCTACGACGAATGGGACCAGATGCTGGTGAACGCCGGTTACGCCGTGCTTCGTCCGCAGAACCGTATCTCCACGGGCTGGGGCCAGAAGCACTTCGACGCAGGTTACGGCGAACACGGCCTGGCCATGCAGGACGACAAGGATGACGGCGCGCTCTATCTCATCGAAAAGGGTCTCGTCGATCCCGATCGCGTTGCCTTCATGGGCTGGTCTTACGGTGGCTACTCGGCGCTCGTCGCAGCGTCGCGTTCGCCGAACATCTACCAGTGCGTGATCGCCGGTGCGGCAGTTTCCGATCCGGAAAAGAGCTACAAGCAGCGTCGCAGCCCCTATTCGCCCAAGGCGATCGACGATTGGGCGCAGCGCCGCGGCATGATCGGCATCAACCCGATCAAGGAAGTCTCGAACGTCAACGTGCCGATCCTGATGGTTCACGGCGATGTCGACGCGCGTGTCCTCTACTTCCACTACGAAGACTATAAGGATGCGATCGAGAAGGCCGGTATCCAGGACGCCCAGTTCCTGACCCTCAAGGGTGCCGACCACTTCTATACGACGCTGATGTTCGAGCATCAGCAGCAGTTCTATACGAAGATGTTCGACTTCCTGAAGAACGATTGCGGCCCGGGCGGCCTCTGATCTGATCTTCAGCCACCAATGCGAAAAGGGCCGGTATACCTTCGGGTATGCCGGCCTTTTTTTTGGGCGCGCCTAGGGAGCGATGTCGAAGGCCACGCTCAGCCTCTCTCCTTCGGTGAAGGGCGTAGTTCCGTGGAAAAGGATCGAGGGGAAGAGAGCAAGCCTGCCTCGTCGCGGCAATATCTTGCGGAACGGCTCTTGCTCTAGGCCGAGTTCTTTCGGTGGTTCCCCGAGAACCAGCATGCCCTCTTCGCTCGATTGTCCGAGCGTCTCGGGCAGGTCGATGTAAAGCGCCGAACTGAACAGGCCGTTGGGGTGGACGTGATTGGTGTGATAGCCAGACCCTGCGCGCAACAGCACCGACCATGATCCGATGATGCGAACCTTATCCGGTTTGCGCTGCAGGACAGGATGGCCGGGCACCATCGGCAGAGCCTCTATATGGCTGCCGACGGTATCGATGAGCTTAAGCCGCAGCGACTGTATTTCGGGTTCCGATCGAGCCAGCAGAGGGCCATCGGTTTGCGTGCCTCCCCTGACAGACTGGCCCAGAAACCCTTCGCGCGCAGTATGGATCGCCCTTAGAATGCTGCCCAGTTGCTGAACCTCGTCGCTATCGAGGACATCGTAGGTTTCGATAAGTCCGGGCTGGCCGAACAGCCAGTCCGCACGCGGGTCGTCCGCCATTTGCCATGCGAGCCCAAGCCAGGGCCACACATGCTGGTCCCCGTCCTGGCCGGTTACTGCTGTTCCGAGGGCAATCGCCGCGTCTATCCTGCCATCCCGCACGAGATGCCGCATGACGTGGCTGGCGAGGGCGGGGGCGCTCACCGGTTGGAGCGAGGAGAAATGGCGGTCCGCGCGCTCAGTCCGCCCGGTCTCCGAAGCCGCGATCGCCTGATAGGTGGCAAGGCCAGGCCCAGGCCCGAGGCGCCTCTCCAGTTCATCGGCGAATTGCAGCAGGCGCTCGAAGTCTTCGCCGGCGTGCAACAGGTCGAGCTTCAGCGTCAGCAGGCCGATGTCGTTGGGGCTTGCATCAATCGCTGCATTCAGGGTCCTGAACGCTGCCGGGCCTTCGCCCCTCGCGACGCGGGTCTCCACCAGCTGGCGGTGGGTATCCAGATCGTTGGGGCTGTTTTTGAGGTAACTCTCGAGCAGCGCGATCGATCGATCGGCCTCTCCAAGCCCCGCAAGAGCAGACGCCTTGCCCAGCACCAATGCCTGGTTGCCGGGATCCAGCGCCAAGGCAGCATCGTAAAGCGCGACCGCAGGCTGGCCGGATTCGAGGGTCGCGCGTGCCAGCGCGTGGCGGCTGACCAAAGAGCTTGGATCGAGCTGGACCGCCTTATTGAAGGCCGCGATTGCCCGCTCGCTGTCCAGCTCTGCACGAAACAGCGTACCGAGCGTGTGCCACAGGCGGGGATTGGCCGCGTCCAGCTCGATCCCCGATTGCAGCCTGGCAATCCATTCACCGCCGAGGCCTGCATTGCGGGCCGCGATGGCATTCTGAATCAGGGCTTCGCTATCCATGCTTGCGGCTATGAAGGAACAGCGCCGCAAGCCAAAGAATTATCCGCCGCGTTGAGAGTTGACGAGACCTGCCTCCTGCATCTTGGTCGCCCCGTCCCGGCTCATCCGGCCATGGTCTTCCCACTGGGCGACTGTCATGCAGATGCGCTTCTTGCGGACGCGCGATCCCGTCACCTTGATGCGACGACACACGACTTCTTCTGTGTCGGACGCGCCGGTTTCCGAATCTGTCTTTGCCGTGGATTGAGCGGCAGAAGGTTGTGCGACGGCCGCAGGAGGCGTGTCGGCGTAGGCTGTGCTCGCAAGGCCAAGAGCGCCGAGGCCGAGTATTGCAGAAAGCGTGAAGGTGGTGGGAGTGCGCATGAAAATCCTAACAATAAGAATGTCTTGAGCAGTCCGCACTTCTGCTTAGGGCAAAAGAGAACGGCGGGCAACAGCCCGCCGTCTTTTCTAAGCAGCCGATCCAAATCGGAGGGAGAGAAGGATTAGATTGCCAATCTAGTGCAATCTCGAAAACAACTTTCCGGTCAGGGTCCAGGATCGCCAGCGGGGTCGATGGAGCCAGCATCCTGCATTTCAGTCGCCGCGTTACGGCTGTTGCGGCCGTAGGCTTCCCACTGCGCGAAGGTCATACAGATTTTCTTCTTGCGGACGCGCGAACCGGTCACCTTGATCCGGCGGCAGTCCACTTCATTCTGATCGACCTCGGCATCCTCGGACGCTTCTTCTTCGACGGGCTGGTTCGAAGCCGCGGGCGTCGCTTGGGCGGAAGCGCTGCTCGCGCTGATCAGGAAGGGCGACGCGATAAGGGCTAGGATCGCTGCAAAAAAACTGTGCGAATACTTCATGAATTTTCTCCTTGGGGTGAAGCTTATGGCACTGAGCAACGCTTGTCACGGGCGAAAAAAAAGCGGCGGGCCGGAGCCCGCCGCTTCTATTTTCGTCAATCCGTGAGGATTAGAACGAGATATTTGCCGTGACCGAGTAACGACGTCCGAGAACGTCGTAGGTCGACGGATAGGTGTTACCCGAGTTCTGTGCGGTCGTACCGATGTACGAGCTCACGCTCGGCGGCTCCTTGTCGAGCAGGTTGAAGACACCGAAGGTCAGGCTCATGCGGTCGTTCACATCGGCCCGGACGTTCAGGTCGAAGTAGTGGTACGACGGGATCGACAGATACTCTTCAAGGATGCCATCGGTGGACAGCGCCTCTTCGTAGTTGACACCGTCGATCCAGCGCCAGCGGAGCGAGACCGCACCGAAGTCGTCGAGGTTTGCGGTAACGCGTGCGTTAGCCGACCATTCCGGAACGATTTCGCCGTTGAAGAAGCTGCAGTTCGAGCTGTACTGACCAACGCATTCGCGGTTGATCGAGGTCGGGCTCGCCTGGAACTTGATCTCGTCGACCCAGTTCACACCGAAGTCGAAGCCGAGACCGCCGAAGCCGGTGGGCATGTCGTAGGTCAGACGTGCGTCGACGCCGCTGGTCTCGATCGTGCCTTGGTTCGTGAGACCCAGGAACAGACCCTGTGTATCGCCACCACCGTTCAACGAACCGTTGAGCGGGTTACGACCGATAAGGCCGCACTCTTCTGCCGATGCGTCCGGCGTGTTGCCGTTCGGACCGAAGCAGGGGTCGAGGATGTCGTTGGTCGTCGGGTTGGTAATCGCGTCTTCGACCTTGATGCTGTAGTAGTCGGCCGTGAAGGCGAGACCTGGGACGAAGTTCGGGGTGAAGATCACGCCGAGCGTGTAGCTCTTCGCGGTTTCCACATCGAGGTTCGGGTTACCACCGCTGGTGGCGTTGACCTGACCTGCCGACGGAGCGGGAATGCTGCCGATCGAACTGGCCGGTGCACCCTGCGCCTGACAGATGCTGGCGAGAGTTGCGTTGGTCGTCGGAGCCGCTCCCTGACACGGGTCCACAGCGAGTGTTGCCAGACCGGTCGTAACCGGCAGGAACAGTTCGGCAATGTTCGGCGAACGAACAGCCTGCTGATAGATGCCGCGGAATACGAAACCTTCGAACGGCTCGATGCTACCACCGGCCTTCCAGGTCGTGCTCGTTCCGGTGTTCGAGTAGTCCGAAACACGGATACCGGCCTCAAGGGTAGCACCGTAGATGAACGAATTCTCGATCAGCGGGACGATGACTTCGCCGAAGATTTCCTTCACGCTGTAGCCACCCGAGTAGCTCGGCGACGGGGCGCCGGTACCGAGGACTTCGTCCTGCGTGCCGAAGGAAACGTCCGAACGCTGCGATGCACCGTAGTCACGGTATTCCGCACCGATTGCGAAACCGATCGGGGTTTCAGCGGCGAGGAAGCCGGTTTCCGTCAGGTCGCCCGAGATGCTGCCGCTGACGACTGCAAGCGAAGTGGAAACGGTGTTGCCCGCAGGCTGGTTGAAGAAGGCAATCGATTCTGGCGAGATCGAGGTGCCGTCTCCGAACAGGTTGATCGGCGAACAGCCGTTCGACGGGTCCGAACAGGTAGTCGCGTCGTTTGCACGAAGCGCCTGCTGGACACGCGACTTGAGGCCCCAGTTGAGGTTGGTCTGGGCACGATCGGATTCGCCATAGGTGGCGTAAACATCGTAATCGAGCAGATCGGTCAGACCGCCGCGAACACCGGCCCACAACTGGAACTGGTTCGTGGTGTAATCGGTCTCACGTGCGCCCTGTTCGACGAGGCGACGATTGATGATCGTCGGAACTTCAAGATAGTTTGGATCTTCCGGGCTCGTTGCATTGCCGGCGGCAATACACGTTGCGGGGTCGATCTCGTTGTCGGCACAGATTTGGTCGCGGATCGCGTCAGTCAGGAACGGGTTGTTCAGGGGGAACTGCCAAGTGTCACCGAACAGGCCCGAAGGGGCGAGCTGCAGCTTCACAGAAGCCTTGGTGAACATGCCCTTCGTGTAGAATTCCACGCCCGGCGACACTTCGTAATTGGCCGTCGCGAAAGCGTTGAAACGCTCGAGCGGGGTCTGGAAGTAGTTGAACGGTGCGAAGTTGAAGGAGTTGTAGGTCGGAACCAGCGTTCCGGTTTCCGGATCGTACTGGTCGCCATTGATGCGGGTCGGGACCGAGGTGCCCGAGCCGATTTCCTGGCCGCCGACGAAGAAGGTTTTCTTCGAAACGTCGCGATCGCCCTGCAGGACGGGCGAGATGTTCTGGTAGCCGAGGCTCAGCGTTGCGTTGCCGCGACCATCGTCGAAGCCTGCGCCGAGGGTGATGTCTGCGCGAACACGCTCGCCGTCACCCTGTTCGGTGATGCCTGCCGTGCCCGAGAATTCGGCACCGACGAAGTCATCCTTGAGGATGAAGTTGGCAACACCGGCGATAGCGTCTGCACCGTACACCGACGAAGCACCGCCGGTTACGACTTCGACGCGCTCGACGAGTGCGACGGGGATGATGTTAAGGTCGGTCGTGCTGGTCAGCGTGCTGGGAACAACGCGCGTACCGTCGACGAGGACGAGGTTACGGTTGGTGCCGAGGCCGCGAAGGTTGAGAGCCGAGAAGCCGCCCGAACCGTTGTTGACGTTGTTACCGAAGCCGGGAACCACGCCCGGAAGGTCGACCAGCAGTTCTTCAGCGTTGGTAACCTGCTGAATGCCGATGTCTTCCGAAGTGACGAGCTGGATGGGGCTCGACTGTTCGAGGTTCGGGTTCGAAATACGCGAACCCGTAACGATGATGGCGGTAGGCGGAGTCTGCTCTTCGTCGGCGACGGTTACGTCGGCGTCCTGAGCAAAGACCGGCTGCGCACCAAGCGCGACACCGAGCGCCAGGGGCGCCGCTGCCAGCTTAAGCTTGCTTTGCATTCTCATAATGCTTCAATCCTTATTCTTGCTCTCACCGGAAGGAACCCGGTGAGAAACCCCTCTAAATTTATACCGCGGCAGGCACCGGGGAGGCACCTGGATTTGCGGATGCCGCATGTGCTCAAATGTGTCTTCAAATTGCAAAATGTTTATCCCGGGCCGATGCGTTCGGGCATGGTGTGTTGCGAAATTGACACAACTGCGAAATGGCGGAATTGCGGCAATTTTTCGCAGAGAGGTTCAATGCTCCGTAGACCTTTCCCGATTGACCTTTACGTCAACGGAACGTAGCCAGTAGCAAACAGCAACTCGAATCCGGAGATGGACTATGCCCGCCGCCTATATCGTTGAAGCCGTACGTACCGCAGGCGGGAGGCGCGGGGGGCGGCTTGCCGGCGTCCACCCCGTCGATCTGGCTGCGAAGTCGCTCGATGCGGTGATGGAGCGCTCGGGTCTTGAGGCCAAGGCAATCGACGATGTCGTGATGGGCTGCGTCAGCCAGGGCGGTGAACAGGCGATGCAGGTCGGACGCAATGCCGTGCTCGCATCCAAGCACCTCGGCGAAGGCGTGCCCGCCGTCACCATCGACCGCCAGTGCGGGTCTTCGCAGCAGGCGATCCAGTTCGCCGCGCAGGCCGTGATGAGCGGGACGCAGGACGTGGTCATCGCCAGCGGCGTGGAAAGCATGACACGTGTACCCATGGGCTCGACGGCGATGTTCCACATGAAGGAGGGCCTCGGGAACTACAAATCGCCGGGCCTCGAGGAGAAATACCCCGGCATCCAGTGGTCGCAGTTCATGGGCGCGGAAATGATCGTGAAGAAGCACGGCTTCACCAAGGGCGATCTCGACCGCTTCGCCCTGTCGAGTCACGAGAAGGCAATCGAAGCCACGCGTTCGGGCGCTTTCGAGGCCGAGATCGTGCCGGTCGAAATCGAGACCCCGGAAGGCACGGAAATGCACACGGTGGACGAAGGCATCCGCTTCGATGCCACGCTCGAAAGCATCCAGTCGGTCAAGCTGCTCAGCCCCGAAGGCACCATCACCGCCGCCTCCAGCAGCCAGATCTGCGACGGCTCCAGCGCAGTACTGGTGGTCAGCGAAAAGGCGCTGAAGGAATACGGCCTCACCCCGCTGGCGCGCATCCACAATTTGACCGTGACGGCAGGCGATCCGGTCATCATGCTGGAAGAGCCGCTGTTTGCGACCGACCGCGCCCTGGAACGGGCGGGCATGAAGATTTCCGACATCGACCTGTTCGAAGTGAACGAGGCCTTCGCGCCCGTGCCGCTGGCATGGCTCAAGCACACCGGCGCCGACCCGGAAAAGCTCAATGTCAACGGCGGGGCTATTGCACTTGGCCACCCGCTCGGTGCATCGGGGACCAAGCTGATGGCCACGCTGGTCCATGCGCTGAAGGCGCGCGGCAAGAGATACGGCCTGCAGACGATGTGCGAAGGCGGCGGCGTCGCCAACGTGACCATCGTCGAGGCGCTTTAATTACCTGAATTGAGAGGATTTTTCATGGAAGTTTCAGCAAATACCCCCGCAGTCGTGACCGGTGGTGCATCGGGCCTCGGCGAAGCCACCGCGCGTGCACTCGCCGCCAAGGGTGCCAAGGTCGCCATCTTCGACATGAACGAGGAAAAGGGTGAAGCGGTCGCCAAGGACATCGGCGGCGTGTTCTGCAAGGTCAATGTGACCAGCGACGAAGACGTCGATGCAGGCTTCGCCAAGGCGCGCGAGGCGCACGGCCAGGAACGCATCCTCGTCAATTGCGCCGGTATCGGCAACGCCATCAAGACCGCCAGCCGCGACAAGCAGACCGGCGAGATCAAGAGCTTCCCGATCTCTGCCTTCGATTTCGTGATCCAGGTGAACCTGATCGGCACCTTCCGCTGCATCGCCAAGTCGGCTGCAGGCATGATGAGCCTCGACCCGCTGACGGACGAGGGCGATCGCGGCGCGATCGTCAACACCGCATCGGTCGCTGCCGAAGACGGCCAGATGGGCCAGGCTGCGTACTCGGCCTCGAAGGGCGGCGTGGTCGGCATGACGCTTCCCATCGCGCGCGACCTGATGCGCGAAGGCATCCGCGTGAACACCATCCTGCCGGGTATCTTCAACACCCCGCTGATGAATGCCGCACCGCCGCAGGTGAAGGAAGCGCTGGCTGCCAGCGTCCCGTTCCCCAAGCGCCTCGGCAATCCGGAAGAATACGCCAAGCTCGCCATGTGCATGATCGAGACCGGCTATTTCAACGGCGAAGACGTCCGCCTCGACGGCGCGATCCGCATGGCTCCGCGCTAAGCGGTCAGAACCAGGCCCTCAGGCCGACCAACAGTTTAAGGCCGTCGGGGTCCTCCCCGGCGGCCTTTGCTCTGTCGGCCGTCTCGCCCAGCTTGGCTTCGTATTCGACGCCGACATAGGGCGCGAATTCGGGCGTGAACTCGTAACGCAGGCGCAGGCCCGACTCGACCTTGGTAAGGCCTGCGCCGATCTCGCGCTCAGGGATGTCCTGCGCGGACAGTTCCAGTTCCACGCGCGGCTGCAGGATCAGGCGCTGGGTGATTTTCTGGTCGTATTCGCCCTCGATGCGCGCCGTAAGGTCGCCCTGGTCGGACAGGAATACCGCGCCGTCGACATGGAACATGTATGGCGCGAGACCCTGCACGCCGATCACGGCGTGGGCGCGGCTGTCTGGCTCGATATCGTAGCGAACACCTGCCTGAAGGTCGAAAAACGGCCCGATCGCACGGCTATAGAGCGCCTGGATTTCCGCGTCTTCCAGCTCTGACCCGAACTCGCCTTCGCCTTCGGACTTGAAGACGAAACGGTTGAGATCGCCGCCGTACCAGCCCTGCGCATCCCAGACATAGCCGGTGTCGCCGCCATCTGTCGGAACGCGGGCCTCGAGCCGCTCCAGCATGATCATGCCGGTCTTCATGCCACCGTTTTCATGGGCCAGCTGCGCGCGGCTGGGCGCCATGGCACTCTCGCCCCAGATCAGGTCGGCCGCGTGGCGCGGGCCTTCCAGGGCGCGCAGCGGGACGGCACTTTCGGGTGCCGCACCGGGGGTGGATTTGTCGGTCATCGCACCATGGGCCGAGTGGTCGACCGATGGCTGCCCCATCGCCGAATGATCCATGGTCGAGTGGTCCATCTTGGAATGGTCCATCGCCGAGTGGTCCATCTCGGCGGCTGGTTCAGCTTCGCTCTTTGCCGGACACTTTTCCGGCGGCAGATGCCCCATCGCGCAGTGATCCGGCTCCTGTGCCGCAGGAGTTGGTTCTGCCGAATGACCGGCATGAGCTGCGTGACCCGAATGATCCTGCGCGGCGAGTGGCGCGGAAAGAAGCACGAGAGGGAGGACGACAACGCGCATCATGCTTCTCCCGGTGCGGGGAAGGGACGCACCGTCACCACCTGCATCATGCCTGCATGCATGTGGTAGAGGAGGTGGCAGTGGAAGGCCCAGTCGCCCGGCTCGTTCGCGGTCAGGTCGAAAGTGGCGGTCCCACCTGGCTGGACCACGACAGTATGCTTAAGCGGCTGGTTCATGTGATCGGCCCCGTTCACCAGCTCGAAGAAATGGCCGTGCAAGTGGATCGGGTGGGCCATCATCGTGTCGTTGACCAGCTTGACGCGCACCCGCTCGTCGAAACCGAAGCGGATCGGGTCGTCGGTGACGGAAGTGAACTTCTTGCCGTCGAAGCTCCACATGTAGCGCTCCATGTTGCCTGTGAGATGGATCTCCATCTCGCGGTCCACCGTGCGATGCGGGTTCATCCGCTTGGCCTTCAAGTCGGTGTAGCGCAGCACGCGGTGCTTGACCGTGTCGAGGCCGAGGCCGGGGAAATCCATCCGGTCCATCGGCATCGGCGCGATCATGTCGACGCCGGGGCCGACCTTCACATCGTCCGGCACCGCGCTCTTGTCGCGCATGGAATGATCCATCGAACCGCCGCCGCCATGGGCGGAATGGTCCATCATGCCCATGTCCGTCATCGACAGCGTCACCGGCTCTCGCAGCGCGGGCGGGGCGGCGATATGTCCCTTGTGCGAGGTGAGGCTGGCAACGCCCATGCCGCTGCGGTCCATCGCCTCTGCCACCAATGCATGGCTGCCTGCGGGCGGCGTAACGATCACATCGTAGGTTTCTGCGACGCCGATCTGGAATTCGTCCACCTCGACATCGGCGACATCCTGACCATCGGCTTGGATCACGGTCATCGGCACGCCGGGAATGCGGACGTTGAAGAAGGTCATGGCCGAGCCGTTGATGACGCGCAGGCGCACACGCTCGCCCGGCTGGAATTCCAGCTGGAGATCGTCGGCCGGGCCATGCCCGTTGATGAGATAGGTGTAGGTCGTGCCTGTCACATCGGAAATGTCGCGCGGGTTCATCCGCATTTCACCCCACATGCGGCGCATTTCACCGGACATTTCGCCGTCGGTCGCGGTCTGCATCTGGCGGTTGAAATAGTGCTCGCCGACCTTGAGCTTGCGCATGATCTCGTGCGGGTGGATCGGCGTGAACTCGCTCAGCAGGACGACGTAATCGCGGTCGTAACGCGGATCGGGGTCGGCGCTTTCGACAACGATCGGACCATAGTGCCCCGCCTGCTCCTGCAGGCCCGAATGGCTGTGCCACCAATACGTGCCGCTCTGCCGGATCGGGAATTCATAGGTGAAGGTTTCGCCCGGCTTGATACCGGGGAAGCTGACCCCCGGAACCCCGTCGAACTGGAACGGGACCAGTAGGCCGTGCCAGTGGATCGAGCTGTCTTCTTCCAGGTGGTTGGTGACGTGCAGTTTGACGTTCTGGCCTTCGCGCAAGCGCACCAGCGGCCCGGGAACCGTGCCGTTGACAGCCACGGCGTGGCCCGACCGGCCGCCGGTCATGAAGTGATGATTGCCGATGGCAAGGCGGATGTCTTCACCCGAAACTTCGCCGAAACCGCGTTTCGCATGGGTCAGAGAACCGCCTTTGGCCCATGCGGGCATCGATAGCGAAGTGGCCGCGGCGAGGCCTGCTGTGCTGGTGATGAAACGGCGGCGATTGATCTGCATGACGGGGGAGATTTTCCGGCTCTGTTGATCCGTTGACGCGCTGCACATATATACCCCCGCAGGGTATTTCAACGGGATCGGAATTATGGCCGACAGTTCGACCGCGAAAATCAATCGACTCAACCGGATCGCGGGTCAGGTGCGCGGGGTTGCGCAGATGATCGAGGACGATCGCTACTGCATCGACATCCTCACCCAGATCCAGGCGATCAAATCCGCGCTGGCCAAGGTCGAAACGCAGGTCTTGAAGGACCACGCGGCCTGCTGCGTCGCCGAAGCGATTGCGAGCGGAGATGCCGAAGACCAGCGCCAGAAGTTCGAGGAACTGGTCGAGTTGCTACAGAAGAAAAGGTGATCGGGATGACCATGAATAAGACAACACGCCTCAACCTTCGCCTCGCTTTAGGGCTCGCGCTTGCAGGCTGTGCCGGTGCAGTGCAGGCGACCGAGATCGCGATGTACCGCGATCCGAATTGCGGGTGCTGCCTGTCTTGGCTCAAGCATGCGCATGAGCACTTCTCTGCCGATGGCGACGCGGTGGCAGCCAAGACCGTCGAGAGCGAGAATATCGCCGCGGTCAAGTCGGCCAATGGCGTGCCGGCTGACCTGGTGTCCTGCCACACCGCCATCGTCGACGGCATGGTGATCGAGGGTCATGTCCCTGCAGCGGATATCGAGCGCCTGCTGGAAGAACGCCCGGCGGGGATCACGGGCCTTGCCGTTGCCGGCATGCCGCTCGGTTCGCCCGGAATGGAAATGGGCAACCGGCGCCAGGCCTATCAGGTCATAGCCTTCGGCCCCGACAAGCGGTTCGTTTGGTCGAGCTATCCGGCCAGCGGCAACTAGCGCGCGACTTCGACTCCCTCGCGAATGTCGGGCGTAATCTCGCGCTCGACCGCCTTTTCGGCCTCGTCCATGAGTTCGGGCGTCAGCTTGGCCGTGCGCGGGGGCAGGGGGGTACCATCACCCATTTCCCCGTTAGCCTCGATGTCGGCGAGCAGGAGCTTCATTTCCGCGATTTCCTTCACCTGCGCTTCGATGATCGCGTCGGCCAATTCGCGCACACGCGGATCGCTGATCTCGGCGCGGCGGCTGGTGAGGACCGCGATCGAGTGGTGCGGGATCATTGCCTTCATCCACGCTTCGTCTTCGACCGTCGCCTGACTGCGGGCGAGGAACAGGAAGAGGAAGAAGCCCGCAATCGCGCCGATCATGACCAGCACCTTGGTCATGAATGTCTTGTACATGCCCCACATGAAACCCAGCATGATGACGATCATCGCCATGCCCATCATCAATGCCATCCACATGCGGGTCTGGCTGAAGAATGCGTGATCCGCCTCGTAGATGTTGGAATATTTCAGCACGAACATCGTCACGATCGACGTTGCGATCATGGCGAAGAAGGTGGTCCATTTGCCGCCGTGGCTGGAGCTGTCCTGGTTCATGGTTTCCCCGTTGGTTGACAATCCAATCTGAATTCAAAGCGTTTTTCGGAGCCGGACGGTTCCGGTCCGCCTGATTGGAGTTGCCGACTCACCTGCTCAATACTTGGATCTTTCGAGGCGCGATGCCGAACGCAAGAAATTGTCAAGTTAAATTACAAGTAGCGAAAATTCGCTAGGGACTGCGGCCGTTTTTTGTTGCCGAAGAAATCCGCCGGGACAAGCATTGATGCGGGTTGCTTTTGCAGGGGTGAGTCATGTCCCAGAAACTGTCAAAATTCCGTTCTTTAGTTACTTCGACTGCCTTTCTCGCGCTGATGCATGGAACGGCATATGCGCAGTCGGAGGCAGCGCCCGCTTCTCCCGAAGAAGCCGACGATTCCAACCAGATCGTGGTAACCGGGACACAGATCAGGGGTGCCCAGATCAACGATGTCCTGCCGGTGACCGTGCTCGACGAAACCGCGATCGAGAACACCGGTGCGGCATCGGGCGACGAACTCTTCCGCTCCATCCCGCAGGCGGGCACGGTGGCCTTCAACGAACAGAACGCCACCACACAGAACAGCGCGCGCGGCGACGTCGGCTCGATCAACCTGCGCGATCTCGGCACGGGCAATACGCTGCTGCTGATCAACGGGCGGCGTATGACGCTGCACCCGGGTTTCCAGACGGAACTGCTCGTTCCCGTCGTGAGTGCCGATACCAATGAAATCGCACCCGGCAGCGTACGGCGCCTCGAAGTTTTGCGCGACGGCGCATCGGCCATCTACGGCGCCGATGCCGTGGCCGGCGTCATCAACACCGTGCTGCGCGGCAATCGCACCGGTGGCTTCCTGGAGGCCGACTGGCGCGCGTCGCAAGGCACCAGCCTCTACAACTACTCGATCAGCGGCGGCTACGGCTTCGATTTCGGCGGAGGCCGCGGGAATCTGACCGTCTACGGCGGCTATTTCAAAGAAAACGGCATGCTGGCTTCAGAGCGCGATTACGCGGGCGAGGACAATCGCCTCCCGCTGGTCGAGGGCACGGACTTCGAAGGCGATGCCTCGTTCAACAACCGCAACACATTCGGCCCGTTCGGCCAGTTCGACATCCAGGCCCCGTCCAGCCGCACCCCGATCGGCGATGACGACTTCTACCTCCAGCCCTCCACTTTCCCGGGCTGCCGCCTCGATTTCGGCAACGGCATCTGCGCGCGCAACGGCACCACGCCGACCACCGCGGTCCGTTACAACACCAATTTCGGCAACAATCTGATCAGCGCGAAGAAACGCTACAATGCGATGGCCCTGCTCAGTTACGAGCTGTCGAACAATGTCGAGGCCTATTTCGAGGGCAGCTACTACCGCTCCGAAAACCGCCGCAATATCGAGGCTTCTGCCATCCTGAGCGCGGTGCCGGTCGGCATTGCGCGCGATGCCTATTGGAATCCCTTCGGCCCGACGACGCTGGCGGACGGTTCGCCCAATCCCAATCGCCTGCCGGGCACGACCATTGCCGCAGGCGGGGCCGATCTCATCATGGAACGCTATCGTTTCGTCGATGTCGGCAACCGCGACGTGACGGTCGACAAGGATACCTATCGCCTCGTCGCTGGCTTGCGCGGGTCGCTTGGAGCGTGGGACTTCGACACCGGCTTGCTCTATTCCGAGGCCGACCTGATCGACCTTGCCCGCAACCGCGTGTCGCTCACGCTGATGCAGCAGCAGATCAACCTGACGACGCCCGACGCCTACAACCCCTTCAACGGCGGTTGCCTGGACGATCCGGGCGAGGGCGATTGCACGCCCAATCCGGCTTCCTCGATCGATCCGTTCCGCATCGACGTGTTCCGCAAGGGCGGCACCAGCCTCGCGCTTGCCGACTTCAAGCTCAGCCGCGATGACCTTTTCACCCTTCCGGGCGGCGATGTCGGCGTGGCGACAGGCATCGAGTTCCGCCGCGAGACTTTCTACGACGATCGCGACCCGCGCCTCGACGGGACGGTCACCTTCACCGACAGCGTGACTGGCGATTTCAACGGCAGCGATGTCGCGGGCACCAGCCCGTCACCGGACACTGACGGCACGCGCGATGTCTATTCGGCCTTTGCTGAAGTCTTCGTCCCGCTGGTCGCGCCCGACATGAATATCCCGCTGGTGGAGGAACTGAACCTCCAGCTTGCTGGCCGTATCGAGCATTTCGACGATATCGATGCGACGGCAATCGTGCCGCGCGTTGCCGCGTCCTGGACCACCTTCCCCGGCGTCACCTTGCGCGGTGCATGGTCGCAGGGTTTCCGTGCGCCGAACCTCGTACAGGTGAACGATGAAGGCACCACGCGTTCGAACACGCGTGACGACTTCGTGGTCTGCCAGGCCCGCGTCGAAAAGGGCACGCTGGAAAACCTCGGCGCCTGCCCGGGTGCAGGGACGATCAGCTTCCGTTCGGGCGCACGCGACCTCGAACCCGAAGACAGCACCAGCATCAACCTCGGCGTGGTGCTGGAGCCGGTCTTCATCCCCGGTCTGACGCTGACGGCGGACTATTGGCGCGTGAAGCAGGAAGGGCTGGTCGGCACTTTCGGCGATGACAATGCCATCGCGCTCGACCTGCTGCGCCGTCTCAACGGCAGCACCAATCCGAACGTGATCCGCGAAGATCCGACGGCGGATGATATCGCCCTGTTTACCGGCACGAGCCTTGCCCCGGCAGGTGCGATCATCCAGGTGCTCGATCCCTACCTCAACCTCGACAGCCGCGTGTCGAAGGGCTGGGACTTCGGAATGTTCTACGACGTGCCGAACTTCGGCCTCGGCGACTTCCGCCTGCGCTTCAACGCCGCCCGCCTCGAAAGCTTCGTCCAGTCCGCCGGTCCGCAAGGGCAGGAATTGCTCGACGCAATCGAAGCCGGAACGCTGCCGCCAGATGTGAGCGTAGAGGGCCTGGGCGAACTGCTCGAGATCGAGGGACGCCCGAAATGGCGGTTCAGCAGCGCCATCAACTGGGAGAGCGGACCGGTCGATGTCGGCCTGTTCGGTTCCTATGTCGGCGAGGTTTGGGACACCAGCGTCACCCGCGACGAATTGATCGAGACCGACGATCCGAACGGTAATTTCTATCGGGTCGACGACTTCTTCACCGTGAACTTCTCGATCTCCTACACGATCAATAACGACACCGCGCTCGACGGGACGCGGCTGCGCTTTGCGATCAACAACCTGTTCGGTGAAGATCCGCCGCTGGCGGACGAGACCTATGGCTACTTCAGCGAACTGCACTCCGCACGCGGCAGGCAGTTCCATGTGGAGCTGCGCAAGTCGTTCTGATCCGGGCGTAGGAAACACCCGCAAATTCGCGAGGCGCGTCCACCGGGCGCGCCTCGTTTGCTTTGGCGATAGGCTTTCCCACTTGCCACGACGCTGTTCCCCGTGTTCCATCCCGTTCGAGAGAGACACGAGGGAAAGCAAAATGACCGACTACACGCAGATCAAGCTCGACATCGCCGACGGCGTCGCCACCGTCACGCTGCACCGGCCCGAGAAGATGAACGCCTTCACCCGCACCATGATGGCGGAATTCATCGATGCGCTGGATGTGACCGATGCCGACGACAGCGTGCGCGCGGTGATCGTGACCGGCCATGGCGACCGGGCATTCTGTGCAGGAGCCGACCTGACGCCTGAGGGCGGGGGTCACGTCTTCTCCGACCCCAATCCGGTCGAGGACCTGTCGGACGAGCGCGTGCGCGACGGCGGCGGACGGCTGACCTTGCGCCTGTTCAATTCCAAGAAGCCGCTGATCGGTGCTTGCAACGGTGTAGCCGTGGGCGTGGGCGCGACCATGCAGCTGCCGTTCGATATCCGGCTGGCGAGCGACAATGCGCGTTTCGGCTTCGTGTTCGCGCGGCGCGGGATCACGCCCGAAGCGGCCTCCAGCTGGTTCCTGCCGCGCCTCGTCGGCATGCAGACCGCGCTGGAATGGTGTATGACGGGCCGCGTGTTCGATGCGCAGGAAGCACTTGATCGCGGGCTGGTGCGATCTCTCCACCCCCAAGGCGAACTGATGGATGCCGCGATGGGGCTCGCGCGCGAGATCGCGGACAATACCTCGGCCGTGTCGGTGGCCATGACCCGTGCCATGCTGTGGCGCCTGTCGACGACGGATCATCCGATGATGGCCCACCGCATCGACAGCCGCGCAATCTATCGCCTCAGCCGCAGTGCGGATGCCAAGGAAGGCATTGCGAGCTTCCTCGAAAAGCGGCCGCCCGCCTATCCGGACACGGTCGGCGAGAACATGCCCGACTTCTACCCGTGGTGGGACGAGCCCGGCTTCGAGTAGTTGCAGATGTGATAGTCACACGCGCAACGGCCTTGTCATGTCGGGTGAGGGCATTACAGCTACGCCCATGCCAAGCCGCCAGCCAGCCAAACGCCTCGCCGATTTCCTGCCGTACCAGCTTTCGGTCGCATCCAATGCGGTCTCGACCCGGATTGCGGAACAGTATCGCAAGCGTTTCGCGCTCAAGACGACCGAGTGGCGCATCATGGCCGTGCTCGGCGATAGCGGCCCGCTGACACAGCGCGAACTGTCGCAGCAGACGCTGATGGACAAGGTGCCGGTCAACCGCGCCTGCAAGACGCTGGAAAGCCGCGGGCTTGCCGAACGCACGCCCAATGCCAAGGACGGACGCTCGCACCTGCTGGCCCTGACCGCGGAAGGCAAGGCGGTCCACGCGGGGATCATGCCGTTGGCGCTGAAGATCGAACAGGAACTGTTCTCGGTCCTCAGCGAAGACGAGCGCGTGGCGCTGCGCGACATGCTCTCGCGCGTACGCGACAATGCCGGGGACTTCGACGCAGAAAGCCTGGCCGACTAGGCAGTCGACCAGGCTTTCCTATAGCGACCCGTTTTCGGGTTTGGTTTCTGTTACTTCCCGACCCCGCCGCTGAAGGCGTCTGCGATCGAACAGGCTGCCGGTCCGAGAATGACCACGAACAGCACGGGCAGGATGAACATGATCAGCGGAACGGTCATGATGGCCGGAAGACGCGCGGCCTTCTCTTCGGCGCGCATCATGCGCTCGTTACGGAATTCTGCCGACAGGACGCGCAGTGCGCTGGCCAGCGGCGTACCGTAGCGTTCGGTCTGGATCATGGTGGTCACCACGCCCTGCACCGCCTCGAGGTTCACGCGATAGGCGAGATGCTGGAAGGCGGTTTTGCGTTCGTTGAGGAACGACAGCTCGATCGCGGTCAGCGCGAATTCGTCGCCCAGTTCCGGATAGGCGCGGCCCAGTTCCTTGGCGACGCGGTTGAAAGCGGCGTCGACGGTCAGACCGGCTTCGGCACAGATGACCAGGAGGTCGAGCGCGTCGGGCAGGCCCTTGCGGATCGCATCGGTACGCTTGGCCGCCTTGTTCGACAGGAAAAGTTCCGGTCCCTTGTAGCCAGCAAAGACCGCTGCAGCGAGTGCTGCCACGCGCTTGAACTGCCAGTCAGGCTGGATTTCGACGACATAAAGCAAGGTAAAGGCGATACCGCCGAGGATGATCGGCAGGATCATGCGCAGGCCGATAAGCACGACCGCGATTTCCTTGTTGCGATAGCCGGCCCAGGCCAGCTTCTGCTGCATGTCCTCGACCTGGCTCTGCTGCAGCACCTTCATGCTGCCCAGCGTGTCTTTCACCTTGTCGGCCGTGTCGTTCTTGCGGACGAGGCTCTGGCGCTTACGGGCGCTGGTGGTGACGAGGCCGTGCTTGAGCTCCTCGCGACGACCTTCGAGCGCTTTCACGCGCTTGGCCATCGGGTCCTTGATCGTGACGGCCGAATAGATCGCCACGAACACGGCCAGTGCTGCGATCCCGGCAAGGATCGAGCCGACGAGGATAACGTCGAAGCCGAGGAGGGTAGGGCCGCTTGCGGGTTCCATGATATCGCTTCCTCGTGCCTTAGATTTCGAAACTGACCATCTTGGCCATGATGAAGGCCCCGATGCTCATCCAGACCAGGCCGCCAAGGCCGGCTACGGTGAGACGATCGTCGGTGAAGAACGCGCCGATGTAGGACGGGTTGATCCACCAGATCAGGCCGAAGACGATGAAGGGCAGGGCGCCGACGATATAGGCCGAAGCCTTCGATTCCGAGCTCATCGCCTTGATCTTGAGCTTCATCTGGGCACGCTTGCGCAGCACGTCCGAAAGGTTGGACAGCGTCTCTGCCAGGTTACCACCGGTTTCGCGCTGGATGGCGAGCGTGATGCAGAAGAAGTTGAATTCCGGGATGCCGAGGCGGTCGGCGGTCTGCTGGAGCGAATCCTCCATGGTGCGACCGATCTTGATGCGCTCGACGATGCCCTTGAATTCGACGCCGACCGGGCCGGGAACTTCCTGCGCCACGACGGCGAGGGTTTCGGTAACCGGAAGACCTGAGCGAAGACCGCGAACGAGCAGTTCGATCGCGTCCGGGAATTTCACGTTGAACTGGTTGGTGCGCTTCTTGATCGCGCGGCTCACCACGAAGTGCGGAATGCCTGCGCCGACGAAAACGCCGATGCCCAGTGCCAGGCCGAGCGAACCCGACTTGAGGAAGATCGCGAGAGCGGCGACGAGGCCGAGGCCGAGCGATGCATAGCCGTACTGGCTGAGCGTCCAGCCTTTGCCGGTCCGGTCCAGGCGGATGGCGAGCGCTTCGATACGCGAACCCGAACCGGCCTGCTTGAACTGCTTGGGCTTGCGGGCTGCAATCGCTTTCTTCAGCTGGGATTCGACTTTCGCGTCGGTGCTTTCCGAGTGGCGGAAACGCAGCTGCTGGAGACGGCGCTGGCTCTGCTTGCCGGCATCGGGGCCGGCGAAGGCCACGTATCCGAGCACGAGCAGCGCGAGGATCCCGCCGGCTACCAGCATGAGCTGGACAATGTTCATCGTGTCTCTCCGTCCCGTACCGTAAACTTACCGTGAGGATGGAGTGACGCGGCCGATCAGAGCCAGGTCACTCCTCGATCCCCGTTCAGGCCTCTTCGACCTGGCCCTTGTCCTTCTTGGCGAGCAGTGACTTGATGTCGAAGCTGCCCAGCAGCGACTTCTTGCCGCCACCGACATGCGCCGCTTCTTCGCTGTCCTCGTCGCCAAGGCCGATGATGCGCGACGACAGCTGCTTGATCGCAGCGGTGGCCTTGCTCGAGCCGTTGGCGTCGACGAAGGTCTTGCCGAGCTTTGCAGCATTGGCAGCGGCCTTCTGGTCGTAGGGGATCGAGATATCGATCTCGCGTTCGATCGACGCTTCGAAATCGGCCTTGCTGATTTCCGCGGCACCGGGCTGGACCTTGTTGGCGACGACCACCGGAGTGGCGTGCGCCGCATTGGTCTTGAGCCAGGACAGGATGCGGATCGTGTCGCGGGCAGAAGCCAGCGTCATTTCCGTGACCAGCGTCACGACATTCACGTCGTTCAGCAGGTGCGGGAAGTTGATCAGCATGTTGCGCGGCATATCCACCAGCGTCATTTCGAACGCGTGGCGGAACTCTTCCTGCAGCTGCAGGAAGGCCGAGCCATCGGTCATCAGCGGCGAATTGATCGGTGCTTCAGCCGACAGGATGGCCAGATTGTCGTTCGCGCGGATCATCGCGCGTTCGATGAACAGGCCGTCGATGCGGCTGGGATTGTCGATTGCATCGGTCAGGCCGCGACCCGGTTCCAGGTCGAGCGTGAGCGCGCCGGTGCCGAAATGCACGTCGAGATCGAGCAATGCGGTCGGCATCTGCTTTTCCGCGTACATCCACGCCAGCGAGGTCGCGATCGTCGAGGCACCGACACCGCCGCGGGTACCGACCACTGCGGTCGAGATATGGCGCTGGGTCTGTTCGCCTTCGCCGCCGCGCGGGGCCATGAAAACGGCCTGTGCAGCGTTAAGGGAATCGCGCAGGACCGAAGCCGAAAGCGGCTTCAGCAGGTAATCGTGGATGCCGCTGGCAAGCAGGTCGCGATAGAGGCGCACGTCGTTCACCTGGCCGACCGCGATCACCACCGTGCCGGGTTCGCAAACCTCGGCAAGTGCGTTGATGTCGTTCAGCGGGTCGCCGCTTTCCGACAGGTCGACCATCAGGATATTCGGGCTGGCCGAAACCGACAGGGACTGGATCGCGTTACGCAGACCGCCCTTGTTGCATTTCTCAGGCTGCCAGCCGAGTTCGATGACGACCGGACGCAGGACATCCAGCGCCGTTTCGTCGCACATGAAGGCGGCGAACGGATCGCGATTGCCCGGCATGCTGGATTTCAAGGAAGCGCTCATGGTTTAGGACCCTCCTTCGGTCGTGCTGATCGTCGCCAGGCCGTCCACGCCGGTCGGCTCTGCGTCACGATAGGCCCTGATGGCCTTGGTCGAGGTGGTAACGACGGTCTCTCCAGTGCCCTGCTGGCCCTGGATCAGGTCTTCCGGATTGGCGACCATGCCGGCGAGATTGCCATAAACGGCGCATCCGTAATTCGGATTGGTGGCGTTCTTCTCGTTGGCTTCGGCCGTGTGCGACCAGTCCGGGCATTGCGGCATCGAAGCGGTAGAACGCGTGATGACGATGCGGGCCTGGCCGGGTTCGGCGTAGCCGGTCGTGACCGGGGTGCCTTCCGCGAGCAGGATGCCATAGCGGCCTGCCAGTTCGGCAACATCCTCGCGCACGGCAGCAGAAGCGGTGGCGTCTTCGACGGCAACGCGGTCGCCGTAACGAAGGTCCATGCTCTCGAACCAGCCGGCGAGACGCTGCTGTTCGGAGATCGGCAGGCCATCGGCGTTGGTGGCCACGTCGAGCGTATAGTTCGAGCGTTCAACGACCGGCTGCTTCACGCTGTAGAGCGTGCGGTTGTCCATGTTCATGCCGCCACAGGCGCCCAGTGCGAGGGCGAGCGAGGCTGCGAACGAAGCGGTAAGCTTGCGATTGATTGCTTTAGGCATGTCTCGTCCCCTTATTCGAAGCTGAAGCCGGGCTTGGCAGCGGCGGTCTTCTCGTCGCGGCGTGCCTCGGAAGGCATGGCGACCTGTTCACCGGTTTCCGATCCCTCGTAGGAGATCTGCGGTGCCGAACCGGCAGCGCCGCTGACGGTCGGGACCGGACGGCCCGTCCCACCGCTTACGCCGTCGGCTTCGCGATAGCGCAGCAGGCGGTCGAATTCGGTCGGCTTCTGGAAGCCGTCGGTCGGCAGGCGGATGTCGCTCGCATTGACCGGCTTCACCAGATACGGCGTGATCACGATGACCAGCTCGGTTTCGCCGCGACGATAGTCGGTCGAGCGGAACAGGTTGCCCAGGATCGGGATGTCACCGAGGCCCGGAGCCTTTTCGATCTGGTTCGATGCGTTGTTCGACAGCAGGCCGGCGATCATGAAGCTCTGGCCGGAGCCGAGTTCCACGGTCGTTTCCGCACGGCGCGTGATAAGCGCGGGAACGCGGAAGCCTTCGAACTCGATCGCGCCCTGTGCCGACAGTTCCGAGACTTCCGGACGAACGCGGATCGAGATCCGGCCGTTCGAAAGGACCGTCGGAGTGTAGGCGAGGCTCACACCGTAGTTCTTGTATTCGATGGTCGTTGTGCCTAGGCCCTGGTTGAGCGGGATCGGGAATTCGCCACCGGCAAGGAATTCGGCGGTTTCGCCCGAGAGCGCGGTCAGGTTCGGCTGCGACAGCGTGGTCACGAGGCCCTGCGTTTCCGCAAGGTCCAGCGCGCCGCCGATATCGAGGCCGAGCAGCTTGCCGGCAAAACCGAGCGTGCTGCCGAGGTCGGCGCCGAGGATCGAGGTAGCCGGAGTTTCGATTACTTCACCTGTTCCCGGGTCGGTAAACACGTCCACCGTGTCGGCGTTCATGCCGAGCGTCGTGCCGGGCGAGAACAGCTTGGCTGCACGACCCTGGCCGATGCCGAACTTGAAACCGCTGGTGCTGTCGAGCGACTGGAGGTTCACGCCAAGAGCGCGAACGACCGAGCGGCTGACTTCGGCGATGCGGACCTGCAGGTTGACCTGCAGCGGCGTCGCCATGCGCAGGCGGCTGATGACGTTGGTTTCCTCGCCGACGAATGCTTCGACGAGAGCCTGGGCCTCGGCGGCATCTTCGGGTGCGGCAACCGTGCCCGTCAGAAGGACGACGTTGCTGCCCATGGTAGCGACGTTGATCTTCGCTTCCGGCATGGCGAGGGCGAGCATCTGGTCGATGCTGCCGATGTTGGAACCGACGCGGACATTGGCCGACCAGATGATATCACCGCGAGCGTTGCTGGCGTAGACCGTGGTCTCGCCGCCCGAACGGCCGAACAGGTACAGCTGGCGCTGCGACTTGACCTGGACATCGGCAACATTCTCGTTGGAGATGAACACATCGGTCATCGCGCCGGGCACGTTGATGAGCTCACCGCGACCGATCGAGAGGACGATGTCCTGGCTCGGGCTAACGACCGACTGGGCCGTGGCCGTGGTCGTCGGAGCGGCAGCCAGCGGCGCGAGGGCCAGTCCGGCAAGCAGCAGTTTGGTGGAGAGACGACGTTTCATGGAATTGCCCCCTGAATGGCTTCCTGAGCTCTTGAATTCTTAGCGAAGGGTGCTGAGTGCGACCGGGGCGGTTTCCCCGACGCGGCCTGCACCGTTACCGACTGCAGCGTTCATGCCGCGCACTGCACTGCCCATCGAAAGCGGAACCGCTTCGGTGGTCTTGCCGCGCGTCACGCGAACCATCGGACCGCGGCTCACCGGAGCCGATGTCGTAGTGGCGGCACCCGACGTGTTCGAGAAAGTGCGACCGTCGTCGTTCGACTGCGGTGCAGCCCCGCCGCGCGGCGGCATCGAGCTGCGCTGGAAGCGCGAGACATCGCCGCCCGTGACATAGGTGCCGCGGCTGTCGTCGGGACGACCCATGGCGGTGCGAAGGATACGCTCTTCCTCTTCGGGCGTCGCATCGTCGGGGATGCTGACTTCGCCCGCGGCGAGGGCACGTTCGAGTTCGCCTTCGCTGTCGGCAATGGCGCGCAGAGCGAGGCTCAGCGTACCGATCGTCTGCGCAACGGCGACCTTTTCGGCGATCTTCGGGGTCACTTCCATAGTGACCGTGCGGAAGGCCTTGACCTGCGTCACACCATCGACGGTCTCCTGCGTGGTCGACTGGTCGGTTGCCAGCACGCGAAGGTTACGAAGGATGGTTTCCGACGTTTTCAGCGCCTGGCCGTTGGTGCCCTGGACCGTCTGGGTCAGGACCATGTCGACGCGGTCGCCCGGGAAGACGAAGCCGGCAACGCCGCTCTTCGCATCGACGGGCACCGTGATGGCGCGCATGCCGGGAGTGAGGGCCGCAGCCAGGAAGCCGCGGTCGCCCGGGCTCACCAGTGAACCCTGGGTCACCGGTTCACCGGCAGTCACGGGATGGCGGACAACCGTACCGATCAGCTTGGTGATGTCGGCTTCGCCGTCCAGGAAGTAGGCATCCTGAACCAGCTCTTCCGGCCACAGCTGATAGCCGATGGCATCTGCAGTGATGATCGTACCGGTCGGCAGCGCACGCTGCGCAACCAGGACCTTGGGCCCTGCAGCTTCGACTTGCGATGCCGCGTTGGCCTGCGGAGCGGATGCTCCTGCGAACATGCTGCGGGCAACAAGTGCCGTACCGATCGCAACGACCAGTGCACCAACCAGCAGAACCAGCTTCTTCCTATCCATGGCTTTTAAGCCCCCTCATATGGCCCGCGTGATCTATGTGCGGACAGCTATGGTTTCCGTGTCTAGACCCCGATTGGTTAAAATCGGGTTGTCACCCGATCCCGGCTTCAGAAATTTGTGTGACGAACCCGCCGCCGGCGACCCAGAGCCCTGCGACGGCAATGGCGAGTCCGTAAGGAATGCGTGGTTGCTGGTCGTGTCGGCGGATGATCTTGATCGATGCCAGCGTGACGAATGCGAGAATCGCGACTGGCACCAGGGCGACCAGTATTGAGGTCGCGCCATTGGCTGCCAGCGGCTCTATGATTGCGGAAGGAATGGCCAGCTTCGGGCCGCCAAGGACGGCGCTGGCGAAATTGGCGGCGACCAGGGTGAAGGCACCCAGCAGTACCGTATCGCGGACCGGCTTGCCGCCGACGACGCGCGAATGGGCAACGCCCCACATGCCCATGGCAAGCGTCAGGACCCAGCCTGCCATCGCCATGATGATGACGAGGACCACGAAATTTGTCGGCGGGAACCACAGCGCCAGCGCGGTCAGCAGCTTCACGTCGCCGCCGCCCATCTGGCGCAGGGCAAAGAACAGGCAGCACACCGCAAAGGTCGCCGCAGCCAGCCCGAACTGCATTGCAACGCCCGGCCACAGGTCCAGTCCCGTAGCCCACCAGAACAGCGGAGCGCCGGCCGCGATCGCAATGTTCAGGCGGTTGCCGATGGTGCGGCTGCGCAGGTCGGTAAACGCCGCCCACAGCAGGCCGATTGCCAATCCGGCAAGCAGAACGTAGGTGAAAATCTGGTCGTGCATGACGTCCCCGAACGTAAGTATCGAGGGCCCGTGCTACTCAAACATGCTTACCAAATAGTAACCATGCCCTTTGCGCAGAACCGGGAGACACCCATCAGCCAGGCCGACTTGCAGACAGATAACGCCGCCATCGACCGGCGCGCCATTCCGGCCAGCGCCAGCGAAAGCGTGTGGCAGGCAGCCGACGGTCACACGCTGCGCCGAATCGACTGGCCGGGAGCGGGCGGGGAAGAGCGCGGATCGATCCTGTTCCTGCCGGGGCGCGGCGACTTCTACGAGAAATACCTCGAGACGCTGGACGGCTGGCACCGCGGCGGCTGGCGCGTCACCGCTGCCGACTGGCGCGGACAGGCAGGATCGGGCCGCCTCGGCGATGATCCCATCACAGGCCATGTCGAAGATTTCTCCGACTGGGTGGCCGATCTCGACCATTTCTGGTCGGACTGGGTGAAATCCACGCCCGGGCCGCACGTGCTGGCAGCGCATTCCATGGGCGGGCACATCGTCATGCGCGCGCTGGTCGACGGGGTGGTATCGCCCGACGCGGTCGTGCTGTCCGCGCCCATGCTCGGCATGAGCGGTCCCCCGCTACCCCTGCCCGTGCTCCACGGCGTTGCAAAGCTGATGACACGAATCGGTGCCCCGACGCGTCCGGCATGGAAATGGAGCGAAAAGCCGGGCGAGGTCCCGGCAAGACGGCGCGACCTGCTGACCCATGACGACGATCGGTATGAAGACGAATTGTGGTGGCGCGAACACCGCCCCGAACTGGTGATGGGCCCGGGAAGCTGGGGCTGGGTCGAACGCGCCTATGCCTCGACCCGTGTTATCGAGGCGCCCGGCGCTATGGAGAAGGTCCAGGTGCCTGTATTCATCGTCTCGACCGCGAACGACAAGCTGGTCAGCCACAAGGCCGCGGTGCGCGCCGCACAGCGCCTGCCACGCGGCGAGGTCCTCGTGTTCGGTGACGAGGCGCGGCACGAAATCCTGCGCGAAGTCGACGCGGTGCGTGACAAGGCTCTCGCCGGTATTGCGGAATTCCTCGACCGGGTAGTACCGGCGAAGCAGTGACCGTCTACGATTTCGCCATTGTCGGAGCCGGCATCGCCGGTGCGAGCCTCGCGGCCGAACTTGCCGAGGCGGGCGCCAGCGTGCTCATCCTCGAAGCGGAAGACCGGCCGGGCTATCATTCGACCGGGCGTTCGGCGGCATTCTGGGAGGAATGCTACGGCGGGCCGGAGATCGTGCCGCTCACGCTCGCATCGGGAAAGTATTTGCGCGACAACGGGTTTCTCTCGCCGCGCGGCGCGCTCTACATCGGGCGCGGAGAAAACCGGACAGCTCTCGATGCCTTCATGACGCGCTTTCAGGACACCGGGGCGACGATCGAACGGATCGGTGCAGAGGACCTGGCAGGCAAGATCCCCGGAATCAGGCCGCAATGGTCGGACGCGATCTGGGAACCGGCGTGCGCGGATATCGACGTGGCGGCGCTCCATGCGCATTACCTCGCGCGGGCAAATGCTTCGGGCGTAACGCTCGAATGCCGGTCGAGGCTGGCTGGAGTTGCCCGCGAAGACGGAAGCTGGACGCTTCGAACCGAACGGGGTGGCAGCTTTGCCGCATCGGTCCTCGTCAATTCGGCAGGGGCATGGGCTGACGAGGTCGCATCGCTCGCGGGGGCGAAACCGCTCGGTATCCAGCCTTACAGGCGCACGGTGATCCAGCTGCGGACCGATCCCGCGCCTGCGCCCGACCAGCCGCTGGTGCTGGATATTTTGGGCAAGTTCTACTTCAAGCCCGAGAGCGGGCGGGTGTGGCTGAGCCCGCATGACGAAGAACCGAGCGCGGCCTGCGATGCTGCTCCCGAGGAACTGGCCGTGGCAGAAGCGATCGACCGGCTGCAGGGCGTGGTCGATTGGAAGGTCCAGGCGGTGGAGCGCAAATGGGCGGGCCTGCGCAGTTTTGCGCCCGACCGCGCCCCGGTCTATGGCTATGACCCTAAGGTCGAAGGCTTTGCGTGGTTTGCAGGGCAGGGGGGCTTCGGCATCCAGACCTCGCCTGCAGCAGCGCGGCTCGCCTCGCAGCTGCTTCTGGACAGGCCGCGGGACGAGATGACAGAAGCGATCGACGCCTCGATCTACTCTCCGGCTCGCTTCCCCTAGCCAAGACTGCATCATTTGTTAGTGTGGGCGGCGAATCCAATCCACCAAGGGAGAGAATGCCGATGGGACATCATTTCGAAATCTATAAGGACAAGGCTGGCGAATACCGCGTGCGGTTCAAGTACAATTCGGAAACGATGTTCTCGACCGAAGGCTACAGCTCGAAGGACAGCGCCAAGAACGCCATCGCTTCGATCCAGAAGAACGGCCCCGGCGCGGAAACCGTCGACAACTGCTGATATTCAGCCCTCGTCGACGAGCGCGCGATCCGCGGCTGCGTTGGCGAGGGCATCCACCCGCTCGTTTTCCGGGTGACCCGAATGGCCCTTGACCCAGTGCCATTCGATCTGGTGCCGGGCTACGGCCTCGATCAGGTCGTGCCATAGCTCCGCATTCTTGACGGGCTTCTTGCTGGCATTGACCCAGCCGCGCTTCTTCCAGCCGTGTACCCACTTCGTGATCCCGTCGATCACGTATTTGCTGTCGGTATAGATATCGACCTGGCACGGCTCGATCAGCGCCGAGAGGCCGCGGATCACGGCCGTCATTTCCATGCGGTTGTTGGTCGTTTCCGGATCGCTGCCCGACAACTCCTTCTCGTGCCGCCCCATGCGCAGCAATGCGCCCCAGCCGCCGGGGCCGGGATTGCCCTTGCACGATCCATCGGTGAAGAGTTCGATCTGTTTCATCGGCGCGGCCCTAGCGTGCAAAGCGCCTCAGGCGAAGAGCGCGGCGCCGTTTTCGGCGTAGAAATCCCACCGGCGCACGAAATCCATCGGATCCTTGCGCGTGACCAGCGCATCCGCAGGCGTTTCGATCCAGTCCTCTGCGCGGCTGGCGACGAAGCGCAGGCAGGCGGCCTGGGCGAGCAATGGCATGGCCGCGCGCTCGTCGTCGCCAAGCGGTCGGACTGCACAATATCCTTCGACGAGGGCGCTTCCGATTGCAGGATCGTAGGTGCGGCCTGTGCCGTCGAACGCCCATGCGGCGTGGGTCACGGCAAGGTCGTAGGCCATTGCGCCCTGGCACGCGAAATAGAAGTCGATCATGCCCGATACCGCATCGCCCAGCATCAGGACATTGTCGGGGAAGAGGTCGGAATGGATAATCGAGGATGGCAGGTCGTCGGGCCATGCCGCCACGACCTCGCGGCCCCTGTCGATCGCAGAGGGTAGCGCGGGATCGATCGCGGCCAGCGCATCGGCGTCCAGCGCTTCGAGCATGGCGAGCGTGCCAACGGGCGCGAGGTCGTTTTCGCGCGAAAGGGCATAATCCTGCGCGGCAAGATGCATCTCGGCCAGTGCCGTGCCAAGGGCCTGTGCCTGCGTCGCGGTCGGCTGGTTGGGGGAAACGCCGGGCAAGAATTCGATGAGCGCGACCGCCTTGCCATCGACGGTGCGGAACGCCGCGCCAGACCGATCGTGGATGGTTGCGGGCACGGGACAATCACGCTCCGCCAGATGATCGAGCAGGCCGAGGAAGAAGGGCAGTTCTCCCGTGTCGATCCGCCGTTCGTACATGGTGAGGATGTAGCGCCCGCCGGTCGTCTCGATCAGCCAGTTCGAATTCGACACGCCTTCCGCGATGCCCTTGGCCGAAACCAGGTCACCGACATCATAATGCCCGATCAGCTCCGCCAGGTCCTCGGCACCGAGATGGGTGTAAACAGCCAAGCTATCCGGCCAGTTATTCCGTCAGCTGGCGCGGCAGCTTGAAGACCATTTTCTCTTCCGTGGTAGTGATGACCTCTTCGGTCACCACACGCCAGTCGGACAGCCGGTCGACAACTTCGCGAACCAGTTTCTCTGGCGCAGAAGCGCCAGCGGTGAGGCCCAGCGTGCCGACGCCTTCGAGCCATTTGGGCTCGATCTCGGATGCGCGCTGGATCAGGCGGGCATCGGTCCCCATGCGCTGGGCAACTTCGACGAGCCGTAGCGAATTGGAGGAGTTGGGCGCGCCGATCACCAGTACCAGATCGCAGCCGCTGGCGATTTCCTTGACCGCGGCCTGCCTGTTGCTGGTGGCGTAACAGATGTCTTCCGCCTTCGGCGCGACGATCTGCGGGTATTTCGCCTGCAGCGCTTCCACGATTTCGCGGGTGTCGTCGACCGACAACGTCGTCTGGGTCAGGAACGACAAATCGTCTTCCTGCGTGAAGGGCAGGGTCGCCACGTCTTCGACGGTTTCGACCAGGGTGATCTGGCCGTCGGGCACCTGGCCCATCGTGCCGATGACCTCGGGATGGCCTTCGTGGCCGATGAAAAGGATGTGCTGGCCCTTTTCGATCTGGCGTTCCGCCTGGCGGTGCACCTTGCTGACCAGCGGGCAGGTGGCATCGACGTAGAGCAGCTTGCGGCGTTCGGCCTCTGCGGGGACCGATTTCGGCACGCCATGGGCGGAAAAGACCACCGGCGCATCGTTCGGCACTTCATCCAGCTCTTCGACGAAAATCGCGCCCTTGGCTTTCAGGCTGTCCACGACATACCGGTTGTGGACGATCTCGTGACGCACGTAGACCGGGGCGCCATACTTCTGGAGCGCGCGCTCCACGATTTCGATGGCACGGTCTACTCCGGCGCAGAAACCGCGCGGTGCGGCGATCAGCAATTGGAGCGGCGGGCGCGGGTCGTTACCCGAAGCGGTGGATGGAAAGGGGGCGTTCATGCGCGCCCCTCTAGCGCTTTGCATCGCGCCAAGCTAGGGCACGCACGCCCCGGCAGGGTCATTGAATACGAACACATGAGGAATGCCGCCGACATGATGAACCGCTTTCGCCTCCTTACTGCTCTTGGAATGGGTCTCGCACTCGCCGGATGCAAGAGCGACGGGCAATTGGTCGTGGCCGGCAATGCGGTGGGTATCACCGCGGTCAGGACGGCATGTCCGGCCGTGGGCATTCCTGATTATACGGGTGACGTAACGCTGTTCCGCAGCGCCGATTCCCGCACGCTTTCCGATCTCGACGTGACGGCGGCAATCACCAACCTCACCTCGACCTGCAACGAACAGGGCGAACAGGTCTATTCCGAAGCCAGCTTCGATGTCGTTGCACGCCGCGCCGATGTGCGAGGCGCGCGCACGGTGGAACTGCCCTATTTCTCGACCGTCCTGCGCGGCGGCAGTGCAGTCATTTCCAAGCGTGTCGGCACGGTCACGCTGACCTTCGCTGACGGACAGGAACGCGCCAGCGCAAGCGGCAAGGCGGCTGCTTTCGTCAATCGCGCGGAAGCGACCCTGCCCACCGACATTCGCGAGCGCATTACGCGCAAGCGCCGTGCGGGCGATCCCGATGCAGCGCTCGACCCGCTGGCCGATCCCGAAGTGCGGGCCGCCGTCCAGCGCGCGACTTTCGAACTGCTAATCGGCTTCCAGCTGACGCAGGAACAGCTGGGCTACAACGCCACCCGCTGATCCCCGGTAGCAGGGACGCGCGATCCGGGGGCGGCAACGCCCTCGCATCTTGCCATTTCGCCTGATTCGTTTAGGCGCGCGGACATGGCTGAAATGCAGACACTCCACGCCTCGTTCGCGGCGAAAATCGACGCCGTTCTCAATGCGCTAGAGATGGAAGGGCACCTTCCCGCGGGCGCTAACCGTGCAAACGTGACAGTCGAACCGCCGCGCGATCCCTCGCACGGCGATCTGTCCACCAATGCCGCCATGGTGCTGGCCAAGCAGGCCAAGACCAATCCGCGCGCGCTGGCGGAACTTATTATCGAGCATCTCGGCCGCGAGCCCGACATCACCGAGGCGAGCATTGCCGGACCGGGCTTCATCAATATGCGCCTTGCCGACACCGCGTGGCTGCGCGAGCTCGAAGCGATTGCGGCCCTCGGTCCGGATTACGGACGCTCGGCCATGGGCGGCGGGCGCACGGTCAATGTGGAATATGTCTCGGCCAATCCGACCGGACCCATGCACATGGGTCACTGCCGCGGCGCCGTCGTCGGCGATGCGCTGGCCGGATTGCTGGAATTTTCCGGCCACGGCGTCACGCGCGAATATTACGTCAACGATGCCGGCGGCCAGGTCGATACGCTCGCCCGTTCGGCGCATTTGCGTTATCGCGAAGCGCTGGGCGAAGACATCGGGGGCATTCCCGAAGGCCTCTATCCCGGCGACTATTTGAAGCCGGTCGGCAAGACCCTGGCCGCCAAATTCGGCGATAAATACGCCTCCGCCCCCGAAGCCGAGTGGTTGCAGCTCTTCAAGAAGAAGGCGGTCGCCGCGATGATGGACATGATCCGCGCCGACCTGGCGCTGCTCGGTATCAACCACGATATCTTCGCTTCCGAAGCCGAATTGCAGGCGGCGGGTAAACCGGAAGACGCCGAGAAGTGGCTGCGCGAACACGGCTATGTCTATGACGGCGTGCTCGAAGCGCCCAAGGGCAAGGCGCCGCCCGAAGACTGGGAACCGGTGGAGCTGCCGCTGTTCCGCTCGACTCAGTTCGGCGACGACCAGGATCGCCCGATCAAGAAGTCGGACGGCTCGTGGACCTATTTCGGGGCCGACCTCGCATACCACTTCCAGAAGGCCGAGAAGGCCGATGCCATGATCGACATCTGGGGTGCGGACCACGCCGGCACGGTGAAACGGATCAAGGCTGCAGTCGCCGCGCTCACGCAGGGTGCCGACCGCGATGTGCCCTTCGACGTCAAGCTGGTGCAGATGGTCAACCTGATGCGCGATGGCGAGCCGGTGAAAATGTCCAAGCGCTCGGGCAATTTCATCACCATCGCCGACATGGTCGAGGAAGTGGGCAAGGACGTGGTGCGTTTCACCATGCTGACCCGCAAGCCCGAAGCGCAGATGGAATTCGACTTTGCCAAGGTGGTGGAAGCCTCCAAGGATAATCCTGTCTTCTATCTGCAGTATGCCCATGCGCGTATCCGTTCGACCCTGCGCAAGGCGGGTGTCGAGCCGAGCGATGCCCATCTCGACCGGCTGGGCGAAGGCGAATTCGCGCTGGTGCGCGAAGCCGCGCAATTCCCGCGTATCGTAGAGGCCGCGGCACGTGCCCGCGAACCGCATCGTATCGCCTTCTTCCTCGGCGAACTTGCCGCCGCCTTCCACAGCTACTGGAATGCGGGTAACGACGATCCGGCAAAGCGGATCATCCAGGAAGGCGATGCCGAACTGACCGGAGCGCGCCTGTTCGTGGCGGCGCAGGTCGGACAGGTGATCCGCAACGGCCTAGGGATACTGGGGGTCGAAGCGGTCGAGGAGATGTGAGCATGGCGGGCGGCGAATACGACCGGGACGAAGACTGGGACGAGGGCGAGAACCTCGAACTGCTCGAAGACGACGAGCGGCTGCCCTGGCTCGAAGCGGACGACGAGGATGACGGCGACACCGGCTTTGCCACCTCGCGCATCGTGCTGCTCGGCGTGCTGGCGATCCTGCTGGTCGGCTCGTTCCTCGGCGGGGCGTGGTACTGGCTCGGCAGCCATGCCGACGAACCGCCGGCCGATGGCAGCCTGATTGCCGCGCCGGACGAACCCTACAAGACTCGCCCGGAAAATCCCGGCGGCAAGACCTATGCCGGAACCGGCGACACCAGCTTCGCTGTCGGCGAAGGCCAGACGCGGGAAGGGCGCTTGGCGGACGATCCGGCTCCATCTGCTGCCGGACCTTCAATCGCGACTACGCTGAACGATGAAGATGCTACACCATCGACTACCTCCTCTACACCTGTAGAGCCGGCCCTATCCGGCGTTGCGGTGCAGGTCGGCGCGTTTCCCACGCGTTCGGATGCGCAGGATGCCTGGGTCAGACTGATGCGCCAGACCGAGGCGCTGAACGGCGTGCGCCACCGCGTGGTAGAAGCGAAGGTCGATATCGGCACGGTATACAGGCTCCAGGCGGTTGCCGGTGACCGTGCTTCGGCCAATCGCCTGTGCAATGCGCTGAAAACCGACGGATTGCCCTGTTTTGTGAAATAAGCCGCCCAAGCGCCGCTATTTCCACACTTCCTGCCTCCAAGTCGCTTGCCAGTCGGCGGGAAGAAGCGCACTTTTACGCCTATGTTGCCCGCAATCTTCGGCATTTCCGGCCTCGAACTGACGGCCGACGAACGCGCCTTCTTCAAGGACGCCGATCCGGCAGGCTACATCCTGTTTGCCCGCAATTGCGAAAATCGCGAACAAATGCGGGCGCTTACGGATGATCTGCGAAGCATTCACGGACGCGACAGCCTGATCGTATCGATCGACCAGGAAGGCGGCCGGGTCGTGCGCATGAAGCCACCCGAATGGCCGAAGTACCCCGCGGGAGAGGCGTTTGCGCGCTTGTTCGAAATCGCTCCCGCCAGCGCGATCGAAGCGGCGCGAGTGAATGCCGAGGCGATGGCTCGCGAACTGGCGCTGGTCGGCGTAAGCGTCGATTATCACGCGCCTTTCGACGTCCGCCGTCCCGAAACCGATGATGTGATCGGCGATCGCTCCCTTGGTAGCGACCCGATGCAGGTTGCCGCATTGGGGCGCGCCGTGCTCGACGGAATGAGCCATGCAGGCGTGGTCGGCTGCCTCAAGCATATGCCCGGACATGGCCGCGCCACCGTGGACAGCCACAAGGCTCTTCCCCGCGTGGAGGCGAGCGATGCGGAACTGGAAACGGACATCGAACCGTTCCGTACGTTGGCCGCACACCCGCTGGGTATGAGCGCGCATATCGTCTTCAGCGCCTGGGATGAGGAAAGGCCCGCCACCCTGTCTCCCACCGTGATCGACAAGGTCATTCGCGGCCGCATCGGCTTCGACGGTCTCCTGTTGACCGACGATATCGACATGCAGGCGCTCGATGGGAGCATTCCCGACCGGAGCGAGAAGGCCCTCGCCGCGGGGTGCGATATCGTCCTCAACTGCTGGGCGAAAATGGACGACCAACTCGCCATTGCCAAACGCCTAGGCGCCATGTCCGCCGAAACCGCCGGCCGCCTGGATCGGGTCCACGCAATGATGGGCGAACCTGCTGACTGCGCCGAAACGGAAGAGCTCCTCGCCAAGCGCGACGCCTTGCTTGCCATTGCGGAGGCCACTGCATGAGCGACGGCCTGCTGTTCAACGATACTGCTCCCGAACAGGAGGAGTGGGACGGGATCGCAGCGGAAGCGCCGGTCGATGAAGGCGCGCTTTATCTAGAGCTCGACGGGTGGGAAGGCCCGCTCGACCTCCTCCTCGACTTGGCGCGCCGCCAGAAGGTCGACCTGCGGGAAATATCGATCCTCGCGCTGGTGGAGCAATATCTCGACTACATCGAAACGGCAGAGGCGCTGAAGCTGGAGCTTGCCGCCGATTATCTCGTGATGGCGGCGTGGCTGGCCTATCTCAAATCGGCGATGCTGCTTCCCAAGGAAGAGCAGGAAGACCCGAGCCCCGAAGAACTGGCGCTGCGCCTGCAATTGCGGCTCCAGCGCCTCGGCGCAATGCGCGATGCCGCTGCGCGCCTGATGGGCGGCGACCGGATCGGGCGCGACGTATTCCTGCGCGGCGCGCCCGAGGGGCTCGACATCGTCCGCAAGACCAAGTGGAAGTGCGACCAGTTCGCCCTGATCGAGGCTTATGGCCGCGTGAAAGCGCGCACCGCACCCGCTGTCCACATGGTGCGCGAGCGACCGGTCATGACCCTCGATTCCGCGCTCGAGCGTGTGTCGAACATGCTCGGTGTGACGCTTGAATGGATGGAAATCCGCGACTTCCTGCCCCCGCATGCAGAACCGCGCCTGCGGCGGTCCGCGCTGGCGTCCAGCTTCGTCGCCGCGCTCGAACTGGCGCGCCTTGGCAAGGCGGAAATCGCGCAGGAAGACACGTTTGGTCCCTTGCGCCTGAGGCGGGTCACGTGACCGATCTGGAGCGCGCGATCGAGGCCGCCCTGTTTGCTGCAGAAGAGCCGATGACGGTCGAGGCCCTTGCCGGGTTCCTCGGCGATGCGGCCAATGCCGATGTGCGGGACGCTCTCAAATCGCTGGCAGAAATGTACAGCGAACGCGGCGTCCACCTGGTAGAGCGGGGCAAGCGCTGGCATTTCGAAACTGCCCCCGATCTTGCGCACCTGCTGCGCAAGGAGAAGGAACAGGTCCGCCGGCTCAGCCGCGCCGCGACCGAGGTCTTGGCGATCATCGCCTATCACGAACCGGTCAGCCGCGCGGAGATCGAATCGATCCGCGGCGTGCAGACTTCCGGCGGTACGCTGGACGTGCTGATGGAGGCGGGCTGGGTGAAGATCGCGGGCCGCCGCGAAGTGCCGGGCAGGCCGACGATCTACGCCACCACGCCTGAATTCCTCGACCATTTCGGCCTTACCAGCCGCCGCGACCTGCCCGGAATCGCGGAATTGAAGGCGACCGGCCTGCTCGACCCGGTAGACGATGCCTTCGAAGCGCTGACCGACAGCGGGGATGACGAGGAAGAGGCGGAAGACGTCGCCTGACTGGCGTATCGCCCGCAGAGCGCCTATATCCGTATCAACACTATCGAAAAGGTACTCTCATGTCGCTCGGCCCCTGGCAGCTTATCATTATCGCCATCGTCATCCTCGTCCTGTTTGGGCGCGGCCGGATTTCGGAGATGATGGGCGATTTCGGCAAAGGCATCAAAAGCTTCAAGCAGGGCATGAATGAAGAGGACGCAGCTCCTTCCAAGCGGATCGAGCACGAGGCGAAGCCTGCCGACGAAGGCCTGACCAAGGACCAGGTCGACACGCCCTCCGACACCAAGTAACTTCACGAGAAGGCGCACACGCGCATGTTCGATATCGGCGCCGCCGAACTGCTGCTGATCGTCGTGGTGGCGATCATCGTCATTGGCCCGAAGGAAATGCCGCGCGCGATGCGCACGGCGGGGCGCTGGATCGGCAAGCTGCGCCGCATGTCCGCACATTTCCGCTCCGGGATCGACGAGATGGTTCGCCAGGCCGAGATCGAGGACATGGAAAAGAAGTGGGCCGATCGTAACGCCGAAATCATGGCGAGATACCCGAACGGCTCCGAAGCGGCAGGCGGTGGTCCTGAAATCCACCCCGGCGCCGAGATGCAGCCGCTCGCCTCGGCGCAGGAAGTTCCGGACGCCGATGCCGCAGCAGAAGCCGCGATCAAGCGTGCCGCGCCGAAGAAGGCACCCGAGCACGGTGGCTCCGACGATGCCGAGCCTAGCCTTCCCCTGGGCGATCCGCCTGCGCCCCCGCCGGTAAAGGACGCCGATTGAGATGGCGTTCGAGATGAAGGATATCGACGAAAGCCAGGCTCCGCTGCTGGATCACTTGGTGGAGCTGCGCTCGCGCCTCGTAAGATGCGTCGCGGCATTGGTGGTGGCATTCGGCATTTGCCTGTTCTTTGCCGACCAGATCCTCGGCTTCCTGATCCAGCCGCTCAAATCGGCTTTTCCGGAAGGGCAGGGGCAGCTGATTTTCACCAAGCTTTACGAAGTTTTCTTCGTGGAGCTGAAGGTCGCCCTTTTCGCAGGGTTCTGCATTGCCTTTCCCTATATCGCGAACCAGTTGTGGGCCTTCGTCGCCCCCGGCCTCTATGCGCGCGAGAAGAAAGCATTCCTGCCGTTCCTGCTGGCAACCCCGTTCCTTTTCCTGAGCGGTGCGGCCCTTGCCTACTATGTCGTTATGCCGACCGCCTTCGAGTGGTTTCTCGGCTTCGAAGGGGAGGCGGGCGGGCTTGCCATCAACGCGCTGCCCGCTGCGAACGAGTATCTCGGCCTCGTCATGCAGTTCATCCTCGCCTTCGGGATGAGCTTCCTGCTGCCCGTCCTCCTGCTCCTCCTCCACCGCGCAGGGATCGTCACGCGCGAACAGCTGGTGGGCGCGCGGCGGTACGTCATCGTGCTGGTCGTGGCGCTGGCGGCGATCATCACGCCGCCGGACCCAGGGTCGCAGCTATTGCTCGCGATCCCGTTGATCCTGCTTTACGAAGGATCGCTCTTGCTCATGCGCTTGTTCGATAGCCGCGCATCCAAGGACAAGCCGGAAGAAGCCGAAGCTTCCGCCGATCAATCGGCCTCGTAGACCTTGCGGCCATTGACCCAGGTTTCGAATACCTTGGTCGCGCGGATTTCCTCAGGCGTTGCCAGCAGGGGGTCGTTATCCACCAGGATGAAGTCGGCGCGCTCGCCCGGCAAAAGGCGTCCGAACCGCCCCTCTGCAAAACCCGCATAAGCCGCTTTCGAGGTAAAGCCTGCCAGCGCCTGTTCGCGGTTCACGCGTTCGCTCGGCAGCCAGCCGCCGAAGGGCTCCCCATTCGCGTCCATGCGGGTGATGGCGACGGCATAGCCGGCAAAAGCGTCGGCAGGTTCAACCGGCGCGTCCGACCCGAAGGCGAGGGTGCCGCCCAGATCTAGGATGGTGTTCCAGGCGTAGGCGCCGTCCAGCCGGTCCATGCCGAGACGCGCTTCCGCCATCAGGCGGTCAGAAGTCTGGTGAAGCGGCTGCATCGAGGCGATGATGCCATTGTCGGCGAGCTTGGGCAGGTCTGCCGGATCGACAATCTGGGCATGCTCGACACGCCAGCGCCGGTCGCCGTCGAAGCTCTCCGCAATCTCGTCGATCGCGCTGAGGAGTTCGGCGTTAGCCGCGGTGCCGATGGCATGGACGGCGGGCTGGAACCCACCTTGCGCGGCGCGGACAAGGTTGTTGCGCAGCTGGGCAGGGGTCTGGAGCGGAAGGCCGTAATTGCCCGGATCGTCGGCATAGGGGCGCTTCAGCCACGCCCCGCGGCTACCCAAAGCGCCATCGAGATAGAGCTTCACGCCATTGAGGCGAAGCTTGTCGTCATAGAGCCACAGCGAGGGACCCGATCCGCCGATCAGCACCATCTGTTCCGGACCGAAGGCATAGGACATGATGCGCAGGTTGAGCGAACCTGCATCGCCCGCGCGGCGGAAGGATTGCCAGTCTTCGATGGTCGTTCCCATGTCGGCAACCGAAGTAATACCGTAGCGATGGAAGACCTTCTGCGCCTCTGCCAGCGCGAGATCGCGTTCCACCGCGCGCGGCGCGGGGACCGCCTTGCTCACGAGGTCCATGGCGAGATCGATGAAAACGCCCGATGGCGTCTTCTTGCCGGCGAGGAGTTCGATCTTGCCGCCACTGGGCGATTCGCTGGCGGCGGTGATGCCGGCAGCCTTCATCGCGAGCGTATTGGCCCATCCGGCATGGCCATCGACCCGTTCGAGATAAACGGGGCGATCCGCAATCGCGCTGTCGAGTTCGGCGGCGGTCGGAAAGCGGCCGAGACCCCATTTCTCCTGGTTCCAGCCGCGCCCGAGGATCCAGTGCCGCGCCTCGTTCTCGGCGGCAAAGGTGCGGATTTTTTCCAGCGCCTCGTCGAGCGAATTGGTGTCCGACAGATCCAGCGTCAGCGCACCGAAGCCGACACCCATTACGTGGGCATGCGCGTCGATCATGCCGGGCAGCATGACGCGGCCTTCTCCGTCTTCGCGATAATCCGTGCGCGGCCGGTCTTCCCCGCGTTCGATCAGCTTCGCGATGCGGCCATCGTCGTCGATCACCAGCGCCTCGAAGCGCTTCACCTTGCCTTCTTCATCCATCGTGATGCCCGAGACGTTGTCGACGAGGACGTCGGCGTGAGCGGGGACGGCAATGGTCGTAGCGAGCAAGGCGGCAAGGTACTTCGTCTTCATCAGGCAATCCCAATCCGTAAATTTCTGCCATCGTCGATAAGGCAAAGCTTGGCAGGGGCAAACCCTTTCGCCGATTGCACGCTGCCTTGGCGGCACGTAGGCCTGCCGTATGACCCAGGCAAATCCCATGCCCGCCGGAGACAAGGCCACCGATCTCCTGACACTCGACGATGTGCGCGCAGCTGCAAAGCGCATCGAAGGCGCGGTCGTACGGACCGAGCTGATGCATTCCATCACCCTGTCGGAGATTACCGGCGCGGATATCTGGCTCAAGTTCGAAAACCACCAGTTCACCGCCGCCTACAAGGAACGCGGTGCGTTGAACGCCCTTTTGCACCTTACCGAAGAGCAGCGCAGCCGCGGGGTCATCGCGGCGTCGGCGGGCAATCATTCGCAAGGGCTTTCCTACCATGGCAGGCGCCTTGGCGTGCCGGTGACGATCGTCATGCCGTCGACCACTCCTAGCGTGAAGGTCATGCAGACCGAAAGCGTTGGCGGAAATGTCGTTCTGTTCGGCGAGACTTTCGACGAGGCCTATGGCCATGCGCTTGAGCTGGAGAAAGAGCGCGGCCTCACCTTCGTCCATCCTTTCGATGATCCCAAGGTGGCGGCCGGGCAGGGCACTGTCGCGCTGGAAATGCTGGCCGCGAAAGACGATTTCGATTGCCTCGTCGTGCCGATCGGTGGCGGCGGCCTGATGAGTGGCATGGCAACCGTTGCAAAGGCGCTGCGCCCCGAAATCGAGATGATCGGCGTGCAGGCCCAACTTTATCCGTCGATGTATTCCGCGGTGACCGGAGACGAGCTACCCTGCGGGGGCGATACGCTGGCCGAAGGCATCGCCGTGAAGAAGCCCGGCGACTTCACCCGCCAGATCATTGCCGAACTGGTGGACGAGGTCTTGCTGGTCGGTGAGCCCAAGCTGGAGCAGTCCGTCTCCCTCCTCCTCCAGATCGAAAAAACGGTCGTGGAAGGGGCAGGCGCAGCAGGCCTGGCAGCGGTCCTTTCGAACCCGGAGAAATTCGCCGACAAGAAAGTCGGCCTGGTCCTGTGCGGCGGGAACATCGACACCCGCCTGCTCGCCAACGTTCTGATCCGCGACCTTGCGCGAAGCGGCCGCCTGGCGCGCCTCCGTGTGACACTGCAGGATAGGCCGGGCGCGCTCTACAAGGTGATGCGCGAGTTCAACGACCACAACGTCAACATCATCGAGATCTACCACCAGCGGATTTTCACGACCCTGCCGGCCAAGGGACTCGTGACCGAAATCGAGTGCGAAGCGCGCGATCAGAGCCAGATCGACGGCCTGATCAAGACGCTGGAGGCCAAGGGCTATTCGGTCGAAATGGCCGAGCTGGAATAGAATCGGCTCGCAAGCGGCGGAATCCCAAGGCTTTTCCGCCGGCGGATCCTTTTTCATGGTTAAGAGACTTTTAACCGGGCCTTCGATCCTGCATAAAGAATGCGTTAAACATAAATAATCGCACGCAATTCGAAGGATGCCTTGCACTCGTGACGGCCCCGATCCGCTTCCCCCGCTTTTTCGTGACGAGCCCTGCGCCGTGCCCCTATTTGCCGGGCAAGAGCGAACGCAAGGTCTTTACCGAATTGCGCGGCGAAAGCGCTGACGAGCTGAACGAAGCGCTCGGGCGCATCGGATTCCGGCGGAGCCAGACTGTTGCCTATCGGCCTTCGTGCCTCGATTGCCAGGCTTGCGTGTCCGTCCGTGTGGTAGCCGACGAATTCAAGCCTTCGTCCAGCCAGAAACGCACCATGAAGGCGAACGACGATCTCGTGGTCAGCGAATGCCGTCCGTGGGCGACCGACGAACAGTACGAATTGCTGCGCAAATATCTCGCCCATCGCCACCCGGGAGGGGGCATGGCCGAGATGGACGAATCCGACTTTGCAGATATGGTGGAACATACGCCCGTATCCAGCTATGTGGTTGAATATAGGGAGCCGGGAGTTGGATCGGAGCCAGGTCGTCTGGTCGGTGCCTGCCTCACGGACATTCAGGGTGACGGGCTGTCGATGATCTACAGCTTCTACGACCCTGAAATCGAGGATCGCGCGGGACTTGGGAACTTCATCATCCTGGATCATATCCGCCGTGCGGGCGCGCATGGCCTCCCCTATGTCTACCTCGGATATTGGGTCGAAGGCTCTGACCGGATGCAATACAAGGTTCGCTACCGCCCGCTCGAACGGCTTACCCGTGGCGGATGGGAGCGCATGCCCGAATTCGAACAGAAGCGCCTCATCGCCGCAGCAACCAGGCCGCGCGAGCAGCGCGATTCGGAACCGCTTCCAGCAAAGGATGGAAGCCAGCGCGAATACAAGCTCGCAGACTAAGGGCCCAAGCCTGATCCTCAGAACCTGCACCGCTGCGCTGGCCTTGATCAGCTATCCCGTGCTCGCGCAGGATCCGCAGGCGCCCGAGCGTCTCGAAGACCTAATTCCCGACAGCGCGCTGGAGGATCCGGAAGCCTGGGCGCAGCAAGGCGTAGATGCACCCGCCGAGGATACATCCGAGGACATTCCAGACCCGAGCACCCCGATCGCGGATCCCATCGGGATCGAGATCGCATGGCCGGACGAGCTGGAAATCGACGGGTTCGAAGCCCTCGAGCCCGAAGAAGAGATAGAGTTTGCCGATCTCGACACCGGCGCGCCCGTCATCGCCTTCGAAGATGCAGAAGTCGAAAAGCTCGCCGACAATCTGGTCCTCGGCTTTCCTCAGGCCGAACCACCGTTCTCCGAACGCGGAGATTTCGTCGCGCGGTACGAGGCGCTCTCCACGATCGAGGAACTGGACGATTCCGATGCCAACGTCGCGCAGCTCGCAGCGCGCGCGCGTGAAGACGAGGAACTGCTCGGCAATCTCCTGCGCGTCTATGGCTATTACGATGGCGAGATCATCCGATCGATCGGGACTGTTGCCCCGGGTGACGAAGTAGCTCTCGAGCGCCCGTCAGTCCGTTTCGACATCATTCCCGGTGCGCGCTTCCGTTACGGCACGATCAATCTAGGCAATCTCGATGCAGCGCCAGATTACGCCTTGCTGCGTGACACTTTCGATATCCAGCCCGGCGACTTCCTTCAGAGCGACAAGATACTGCAAGAGCAGTTCAACCTCGATCGCGCGCTGGGCGAGAACGGATACGCTTTTGCCGAAATCGACGAGCCCGAACTGCTGATCGATCACGATCGGAATGAAGGCGACCTTACCCTCGCGGTCGAGCCGGGCGGAAAATACGTGTTCGGTGAGGTGGTCAGCAGCGATCCCGACTTCCTTTCGGGGCGGCACATCGCCTCGATCGCGCGCTTCGAGCCGGGCGAAACCTACCAGCGCAGCCTGTCTCTCGACCTGCGGCGCGCAGTGACCGCTACCGGCCTCGTATCGGCAGTCTCGGTCACGCCGCGCGAAGTCCAGGCGCCCGTAGGCGACGAGCCCGGCGTTGTGGCGATGGACGTCGAGATGACCCGCGCCAAGCTGCGGACCATCGCCGGGGCAATCGGCTACGGCTCCGAAGAAGGCTTCCGCGTCCAGGCGAGCTGGGAGCACCGGAACATCTTCCCTCCGGAAGGTTCTCTGAGGGTTCGAGGTATCGCGGGCACGCAGGAGCAGCTGGCAGGGATCACCTTCCGCAAGAACAATTTCGGCGGCAGGGACAAGGTCCTTACGCTGGACGCCTACGCGTCGAACGTCGACAATGTCGCCTACGAGGCTCGTACGGTTGCCATAACGGGGACCTACGAGCGTTCATCGACGCTGCTGTTCCAGAAACCGCTGGCGTGGGCGCTCGGCGCGGAAATCCTTGCCACGGATGAGCGCAACCGTGTCATCTCGGGTATTCCCCGCCCCAGGCAGACCTATCTCATCGCGGCAGTCTTCGGGCGCGCCACGATCGATACAACGGATTCCCTCCTCAATCCGACCGAAGGTTTCCGCCTGACCGGATATCTGGCACCCGAAACTTCCCGCACTGCGGGACAGCAGTATTACTACCTGCGCAACCAGGCAGACGCGTCCTATTACCAGTCGGTAGGTAGCGATACCGTCCTCGCCGGACGGGTGCGCTTCGCCAGCATTCCCGGGGCTCCGCTGTTCGCCATCGCGCCCTCACGCCGGCTCTACGCCGGTGGTGGCGCATCGGTACGAGGTTATGGCTATCAAGCCGTCGGTCCGCGCAACGATCTGGGCGAACCGGTCGGCGGTCGCAGTCTCGTGGAGGCTTCCGTCGAAGCCCGGGTCGGGACCGGCTTTTTCGATGGAGCGCTGTCCGTGGTTCCCTTCTTCGATGTCGGGTCGGTATCCATCGAATCCACTCCCAATTTCAGGTACATCAAATACGGCGCGGGTGTCGGCGTCCGCTATGAATCCGGTTTCGGGCCTCTGCGCCTCGATGTCGGCGTACCTCTCAATCCCGAACCCGACGACGCGCCTGTCGCGGTGTATGTTTCCTTGGGCCAGGCATTCTGATGTCGGACGTTGAAACCCAGGCCGAGGCCAGGCCGCAGAAGCGCCGCTCGCGCGTTGGGCGCGCGGGTAAGTGGTTGTTCGGCCTTCTTGGCGCAGCCCTGCTCCTGATCGCCGGGGCCCTGGTCATCCTGAACACCCCCATCGGCGAGCGTTTCCTCGCGGACCGGATTGCGCGGCAGACCTTCCCTAACGGGCTCAATATTTCCATCGGCCGGATTGACGGGAATATCTACGGTGAAGCGGTGCTCCACGATGTGCGACTGTCCGATCCGCAAGGCGTATTCCTGACGATCCCGCGTGCCGAGATCGACTGGAACCCTCGAGGCTGGCTCAACAACCGGCTCGACATCGACAGCTTCGTGGCGCGGCGTGCGACCCTGGCGCGCTTGCCGGAATTCCTCCCGAGCGAAGAGGAAGGCCCGATCCTGCCGGGTTTCGACATTGCCGTCGACGAGCTCGAGATCGACAATCTCATGCTAGCGCCCGGCATCGCCGGTAACGAGGCGCAGCGCGTCGACCTCACGGCACAAGTCCAGGTTGAGGACCGTCGCCTCTTCGTGGACGGAGATGCCCGCCTGGGACAGTCGGACAGGCTCGCAGTCCTGATCGACGCGGAACCTGACGGGGACAATTTCGATATAGAGGCCGATGTCTCCGCATCCGCAGAAGGCGCCATCGCCTCCCTGCTTGGCCTTTCGGCTCCTTACGAGGCGAGGATCAGCGGAGATGGCACCTGGTCTGCATGGAACGGGTATCTCTACGCTGAAAGCGAAGGCGAACGCGTGGCTGCTCTCAAGCTGTCGAACCGCGAAGGCACCTTCGGCCTGCTGGGCAAGATCGACCCATCGGATTTTCTCGAGGGTATCCCTGCCGATGCACTTGGCAACGATGTTGCGCTGAGTTCCCGAGTGACAATCGATAATCGGGCGTTCGACGGGCGCACTATCGTGTCGGGGCGGGGAATCTACCTCGATGGCGAAGGCCTCATCGACCTCGCCGAGAACAGGCTGGGCGACTACGATGTTTCCGCTCGATTGCGTGACCCAGCCCTATTCGGTGAGAGCCTGAGGCTTGAGAATACGACGGCCACTGCAACATTGAACGGTGCATTCAGCGACCTGGACATAGCCCATGACTTGCGTGTGGGGGCGCTCGTATCAGGTGAGACGCGACTGACCGGGCTCGCGCAGCAAGGCACGGCCCGCTTCGACGGCAGCACCTGGACGTTACCATTGTCGGTGAGCGTCGAACGCGTTTCGACCGGAAATGCGCTCGTCGATCCGCGCTTGGTCAACGGCGATCTCAGGGGCCGGCTGCAACTGGCAGGTGACCGTTTGACCGGGGACGACTTGCGGGTCGCATTCCAGGGTCTTGCCGCCAACCTCGCTTTAAGAGGCGATCTTGCCGCCGGGCGATACCAGATACGCGGCCCTGTGCGGGCCGACGGCCTCCCGCTCGAAAATGTCGGAAGGGCGGGCGGAACTGCCATGATCGATTTCGATCTCCTGCCTTCGGGATGGCGACTTGGCGCGGAACTGGATGCGCGGGTAGCGCCGGTGACCAACGACACCCTCGCCAATCTCGCCGGCAGCACCATCCGTGTGCGCGGCGGTATCGCGACGGGCAGCAGGTCCGCGCTCGATTTCCGGACCATGCGGGTCAACGCCGAGAAGCTGCGCATGCAGCTTGACGGTTCCATTGCCGGGGGGACCACGCAGCTGGCGGGGACAGGCACGCATACCGAATATGGCGACTTCACAGTCGAGGCGAGCATCGCCGATGACGGACCGACTGCCGAGCTCGTGTTCGCGCGCCCGCTCACGGGGCTGGAGGATGTTCGTGTCGCGATCGCGCCCACCGATGAAGGTTTCGCTATCGACACGCGGGGCGGTTCGGTCCTCGGCCCGTTCGACGGGACGCTCGCGCTCTTCGCTCCCGCCGACGGTCCTACCCGCATCGACGTCGAGCGGCTGACACTGTCCGACACTTCGGTCGAGGGCAGCCTCACCCTGGCCGAAGGCGGTGCGGACGGCGTCCTGAACCTTTCCGGTGGCGGGCTGTCCGGCACGATCGCTCTCGCGCCGCGCGGCGACCAGCAATTCGTCGATCTCGATGTAACAGCCCGCAACGCCAGTTTCGGTGGAGACACGCCGATCACGGTTGCACGCGCGGAAGTCGACGCCGAAGGATTGATTGGCGGCGGAACCACTAATTTCAGCGGATCGGCAAATGCGCAGGGCCTGCAATACGGAAACATTTTCATCGCGAGGCTGGCGGCCCAAAGCGAAGTGGAGAACGGGGTCGGCAGCGTCGATGCACGCATCACCGGGCAGCGAGGGGTGCGCTTCGCATTCGATCTCAACGCGCGTTTCCAGCCCGAACGGATTGCGGTGGCGGCACAGGGCGAATTCGCCGGTCGCTCGATCGAAATGCCGCGTCGCGCCGTTCTGACGGCACAGGAAGGGGGCGGCTGGATCCTCGCGCCGACGCAGATTTCCTACGGCGATGGTGGTGCGATCGCGTCGGGCCGATTTGGCGGAGGCGACCTGGCGGTCGACCTCAAACTGGCGCGGATGCCGCTCTCGCTTGCCGATGTCGCTCTTTCCGATCTCGGGCTTGGCGGCACTATTTCCGGGACTGTCGAATACAGGAGCCCGAAGGGCGCCCTGCCGACCGGACTGGCACGAGTGAAGGTCGACAATCTGACACGCTCGGGGCTCGTGCTTTCGTCAAAGCCGATGGACATGGCACTCGTCGCGCGGCTCGATACCGACCGCTTCCAGGCGAGGGCGACCCTGGACAACGAGGACATTCAGCGCGGCCGGATCCAGGCACTGATCACGAACCTCCCCGCGCAGGGCGACATTACTCAGCGGCTGCGAGCGGGGCGGCTCGATGGTCAGATGCGTTTCCAGGGCGCTGCCGAAAGCCTGTGGAGGCTGGCAGCTATCGACGCGTTCGATCTTACCGGGCCGGTGTCGATCGCGGCGAATGCGACGGGCTCGCTCGCGGAGCCTCGTGTCAGGGGAACCGTAAACAGCGACAGCCTGCGCGTGCGCAGCTCGCTTTCGGGGACGGACATCCGCGAGGTGGAGCTGCGCGGGACCTTCGCCGGGTCGCTATTGCGGTTGCGTAGTTTCGCGGGGACGACGGCCAATGGCGGCCGCGTTTCCGGAAGTGGCACGGTGGATCTCGAAGGCTTGGGAGAACGTGTCGAGGGCAGGTTCGTCGAGATCCGGGGTCCCTCGCTCGATTTGCGGGCGGCTGCCGACAATGCCCAATTGCTCGACGCGAACGGACTGTCGGCAACGATTACCGGTCCTCTTCGCATCGTGTCCAATGGCCTTGGGGGGATTATTGCGGGGCGGGTTCGCGTGAACCGGGCGAGCTGGAAGCTGGGCACTGCAAGCGACGATCTGCGCCTGCCGCGCATCAGCACCCGCGAAGTGAACCTGCCTGCGGACCGGAGACGCCGCGTGGCAGCATCGAGGCCATGGCGGTACCTGATCGATGCCAGGGCGGACAGCAGGATCGACGTCGACGGGATGGGCCTCGATAGCGAATGGGGCGCGGACATCATCCTGCGCGGCACCACCGACGATCCACGGATCGGCGGAACGGCAGAGGTGGTGCGCGGGGATTATACCTTTGCCGGGACGCGGTTCGAGCTCACCCGCGGCGAAATCGACTTCGATGAAAACGTGCCGGTCGATCCGCGCCTCGACATACGCGCCGAGACGGAAGCGAACGGCGTCAACGTCATTGTCACGATCACGGGCAGCGCGACACAGCCGGAAGTAGCTTTCAATTCCGATCCGGCACTTCCGGAGGAGGAAATTCTCGCACGCCTGCTGTTCGGCGGCTCGATCACGTCCCTTTCCGCCACCGACGCACTGCAACTGGGCGCGGCTGTCGCAAGCTTGCGCGGAGGCGGCGGGATGGACCCGATCAACCAGCTGCGCTCGGCAATCGGCCTCGACCGGTTGCGCATCGTGGGCGCAGATGCCGCGCTGGGCCGGGGAACCGGTGTCGCACTAGGCAAGAACATCGGACGACGTTTCTACGTCGAGATCATCACCGACGGACGCGGCTATAGCGCGACACAGCTGGAATTCCGCGTCACCAGCTGGCTTTCTCTCTTGGCCAGCGTCTCGACCATCGGGCGCGACAGCGTGGTCGCCGAGGTAAGCCGCGACTACTAAGGGGCGAGGACGCCGTCGATCGGGATAATCACCCCGTTGGTGGCTGCTTCCGCATTGCCGACAAAGGTGGCGCTTGTCCCATCATCTCGCGTCACGGTGAGAGTATCACCTTCGCTGCTGAAAACGACATCACCGCCGCCCATCGTGGTAACCGTCACTTCGCCTCCCTGACTCTCGATCGCAGAGAGAATATCCTCCGGACGCAGGTACCCAGGCAGCATGTGGTCGCGCAGCAGGCCGACGAGCAACGGACGCTGCTCTTCAGTCATCAACTGTTCCCCTGCTTCGCCCAAGGCCTCAAAGGCCTCGTCTCGGGGAGCAAGCAATGTGTAGCTGCCGACCCCGTCGAAAACGCCCATGAGGTCGGAGTTCACAAAGGCTTTGTTGATCGTCGAGAGATCGGAGGCCGCACCGAGGGTTGCAGCCATGGTCTGGCTACCATTCGAGTGTGTGGCGCCATCAGTTTCGACATCGCTGCCGGTGTCACCGCAGGCCGGCAAAAGGACCAGTCCACTGAGGGCGAGCGATAGGGCGAAGCGGTTTCGTATCTTCGTCATTGGTTGAGATCCCTCAGGTGAGCAAATCGATGGCGGCCGCGACAAGCCGGGTTTCGGGATCGACCCGATACACATAGCCATCGGAATAGCGGTACATCGCGTCCGGCGTGTCGTAATAGCGATCGCGATAGGGCGCGGGCACGTTGTAGACGTCGTAACCCCTTGGCATGGGCTGACCCACACTGAATTCGTCGCCGGTGATCAGAGCGGCAACCGACATGATCGCTGCATCTTCCGGATCGACGCGGTAGATCACATTGTCGGCATAGCGATAGCGATCGCGACTGCCGAGGCCGTAATAGTCGACGTAATAGTCGGGCACATCGTAGCTGGCGTAACCGCTAGGCCAGACATTCCCGATGCCCAGCGCACCGCCAAGCAGCGGCAGCCAGCCGGAAATGCCGCTGTCGCCGTAACGCACGAGATAACCGTCACGGTAATAATAGTCGCCGCGACCGTAATTGCTCAGGCCGAACAGGCTCGGGCGATATTCGTTGCCGAAGAGGCTGCGGCGGTAGTCGTCCTTGACCTGTCCCGGCGGGTTGCAGCCGTTACGCTTTTTCGCAAGGCCAGGGGGGCACCCGTCTACCAGGCCGCGGTCGCGCTGCTCGCGCTCGAGCCAGAAACCGCGCCCGTCGTATGAGACACGGACGTCGCGATAGTCGTTGCCGCGATCATTATAGCGGACGCCATTGCTGTTGCCGTTATTACCGTTTCCCTGACCATTGCCGCGGTCATAGCTGAGCACGGCATTACGGTTCGCGTTGCCGTTTCCATTTCCGTTGCCGCGGTTGGAATTTGCGGACTGTACCAGACGGCGATCGGGGCCACGGTCGGCCTTCGCGTTTCCGTTTCCATTCCCACGGGCCTGTTGCTGCTGCGGGCCGCGATTAGCCTTTGCATTGCCGCCGCCCTTGTTCTGGGCAGCCGCGGGCGGACCGCCCCCGCGATCGTTTCCATTGCCCTTGCCGTTACCGTTGCCGTTTCCTTGGGCGTAAGCTCCGCTTGCGGCGAGCGCGAAAGCAGCTGCTCCTGCCAGCAAAATACGCATTTGTTAGTCTCCTTTGCGAGCTTCAACGGAGGGTCGGCCCATCCGGTTCCGGTTCATTTTTCGGCAAGGTTTTCAACCGCGAAGCCTAAGACCGATAAATCCGTGCTTCTGCTGCGCGTCTTCTGACCAGACCCTTCAGCACCTTGCCCCCCGCATGCTTCCAGCGCGCGAACTCCTGCGCCGCCTCGTCGAAGCGACCGGCGCGATGCAGGCGGGTGAGGGTGGCGCGGCGGATAGCTCCGGTGTTGTAATGGAAGCTGACAAGCGCATCGAACTGGCCTTGCGTGGTCGATGCGTCGCCGATGGCGGCCGAGACTTCTACCGCATAGCGTTCCAAGTCGGCTTCGAGCCGAGCGTCGCACTCCTCCTTTGTCCAGACGGTGTCGGGGCCTATCCCGGGGCCTGTCGCCCCCCAGCCTATGGTCCAGGGGGCTCCGCCGGTTCCGGGATCTGGATAGGCTTCGATCATGCCGTCGCGGCGCAAGCGCGCGCAGCCTTCGAAACTCTTGATCAATTGGATTCCCGCTTCGCCGATCCGACAGATTGGAACGGGTGGAACACGGTCCTGGGACAAAACTTCCGAGGACCGGTCGATCGCCTGGTCCAGAGCCTCGACTTCGGATTGCCGAAAGCTCCGGCCGAGCAGGCGGCGGACAAGATCGAATATCGGTTTGCGGTTCATTTTTCTCGTACCTCGCAGATTGGTGAGGCCGAGGGATTAGGCAGATTCCAGCCGAGTAGGAAAATAGCGAGCGAAGCGCTGTCGCAGTGCCGGACGAATACTGCGGCCAAAATAAAGGGCGCCCGGATTTCTCCGGACGCCCACTCGGTGATCACTGCGCTATAATGCTGAAAGATTAAGCGCTTATGTATCGTTTTGCCGGCGCAGATCAGGCGCTGTAATACATGTCGAACTCGGCCGGGCACGGCGTGGTTTCGACACGCAGCACTTCTTCCCACTTGAGCTCGCAGTAAGCCTCGATCTGGTCCTTGGTGAACACTTCGCCCTTGAGCAGGAAGTCGTGGTCGGCTTCCAGCGCTTCGAGAGCTTCGCGCAAGCTGCCGCAGACGGTCGGCACTTCTGCCAGTTCTGCCGGCGGCAGGTCGTAGAGGTTCTTGTCCATCGCTTCGCCCGGGTGGATCTTGTTGGTGATCCCGTCGAGACCGGCCATGAGCAGGGCCGCATAGGCAAGGTAGGGGTTTGCCATCGCGTCGGGGAAGCGGAATTCCACGCGCTTCGCCTTGTCGCCCGTGCCGTAGGGAATACGGCAGGATGCCGAACGGTTGCGTGCCGAATAGGCCAGCAGGACCGGCGCTTCGAAGCCCGGGACCAAGCGCTTATAGCTGTTGGTCGTCGGGTTGGTGAAGGCGTTCAGCGCCTTGGCATGCTTGATGACGCCTCCGATGTAATAGAGGCAGTTTTCCGACAGACCGCCGTACTGGTTGCCCGCGAAGGTCGGCTTGCCACCGTCCCAGATCGACATGTGGGTGTGCATGCCGCTGCCGTTATCGTCCTTGATGGGCTTGGGCATGAAGGTCGCGGTCTTGCCGTAAATATGCGCGACCTGGTGCACGACGTACTTGTAAATCTGCATCTGGTCGGCGGTTTCAACGAGCGTGCCGAAGGTGAGGCCCAGCTCGTGCTGCGCTGCGGCCACTTCGTGGTGGTGCTTGTCGCAGTTGAGGCCCATTTCGATCATGGTCGAAACCATCTCGCCGCGGATGTCGACGGCGCTGTCGACCGGAGCGACGGGGAAGTAGCCGCCCTTGGCACGCGGACGGTGTGCGAGGTTGCCGCTCTCGTATTCCTTGCCGCTGTTGGTCGGCAATTCGATGTCGTCGATCGCGTAGCCCGAACCGGCATAGCCATCTTCGAAACGCACATCGTCGAACATGAAGAATTCGGCTTCGGGGCCGACGTAGATGGTGTCACCGATGCCGGTCGACTTGAGATAGTTCTCGGCGCGCTTGGCGGTGGTGCGCGGGTCGCGCGAATACCAGTCGCCGGTCGACGGTTCGACGATGTCGCAGAACATGATGAGCATCGGTTCGGCGCTGAAGGGGTCGACATAGACGCGTTCCAGATCGGGCTTCAGGATCATGTCGCTTTCGTTGATGACCTTCCAGCCGGCGATCGAGGAACCGTCGAACATGAGGCCGTCTTCAAGCTGGTCTTCGTCGAGCGTTTTGGCGACCATGGTGAGGTGCTGCCACTTGCCCTTCGGGTCCGTGAAGCGCAGGTCGACCCATTCGATTTCCTCGTCCTTGATACGCTTCAGGACGTCCTTCGCATTTGCCATTAGATTGCCTCCTGTAGGGGTAGTTCGTGTTGGTCCCGGCTTTGGGCCGGTTTGAAATTCAGATTGCGTCTTCGTCTTTTTCGCCGGTGCGGATGCGCAGCGCGCTCTCGATGGCGGAAACGAAGATCTTGCCGTCGCCGATGCGTCCGGTCTGGGCGGCTGCGGCGATGGCTTCGACGGTGCGTTCGGCGATATCGCTGGAAACGATCACCTCGAGTTTCACCTTCGGCAGGAAGTCGACGACGTATTCGGCGCCGCGATAGAGTTCGGTATGGCCTTTCTGGCGGCCGAAACCCTTGGCCTCGGTCACGGTGATGCCGGACACGCCGATTTCGTGCAGCGCCTCCTTCACCTCGTCGAGCTTGAAGGGTTTGATGATCGCTTCGATCTTTTTCACGTCTATCCGATTCCCGCCTGCTTGTGTGAGTGCGCCCTCGATAAACGAATGCGCCTCTGCGCGCGGTGTTCCAAGAATCGTGCCAAGCTGGAGAGGCAAGGTCTCGGCAGGCGGAATCGCGTAATTGCGTGGTCCCGCGAGAGATGGCCTCTTCCTAGCCGGAAGCGACTGCCCAATGCGCAGTCTGGCGCTGCCTAATTTTTAGGCATCTGGAAGAGCCAAGCCCGCCGTTTCAGGAAGACCGCACAGCAGGTTCAGGTTCTGCACGGCGGCCCCGCTGGCACCCTTACCGAGGTTGTCCAGCCGTGCCACGAGACGTGCGTGCCAGCCGCCTTCATTGCCGAATACGAACAGCTCCATCGCATCCGTTGGCTCTGCATTTTTCTCCAGGACGAGCTTGTCGACACCGGCGCTCTCGCGCACCGAGACGACCGCGCTGTCGGCATAGAATTCGCGCAGTGCCTCGCGCAGCGCGTCGGCTGTGGGATCGCCTTCCATTGCGCCGAGGTGCAGGGGCACTTCCACGATCATGCCGCGATAGGCGGGGACGACGGACGGCGCGAAGATCACCCCGTGAGTGAGCCCTGCATGGGCTTTCATTTCGGGGCGATGCTTGTGCGCCATGGAATAGCCATAGCTCTGCAAGGCAGGCGCGCCATCCTGCTCGAATTGCGCGATCATGGCCTTGCCGCCACCGGAATATCCGCTCGTCGCGTTGATCGTGTACGGCCAGTCGGCAGGTAGCAGGCTCTGCTTCACGAGCGGGGCGACGAGCGCGAGGAAGCCGGTCGGATAGCAACCGGGATTGCTCACCCGCCGCGCATCGGCAACGCGTTCGCGGCCGACAAGCTCGGGGAAACCGTAACACCAGCCCTCGGCGGTGCGATGGGCGCTGGAGGCGTCGATGACGCGGGTGCCGCCAACCGGATCGATCAGCTCGACAGCCTCGCGTGCGGCATCGTCAGGCAGACACAGGATGGCGACGTCCGCCTCGTTCAACGCCTCGCGTCGTGCACCTGTGTCCTTGCGCCTCTCGTCGTCGAGAGTGATGAGTTCGAATTCGCGGCGACCTTCGAGACGCGCGGCGATCTCCAGGCCGGTGGTCCCGGCAGCGCCGTCGATGAAGACCTTATGCACCGGTGTCGGGCGCGAGGGCGTTCATGCGGACATAGCCGCTCGGCCCTTCCGGTCCCTTGGTAATCCAGGCCCAGTCGCCGGCCACGTCGAGCAATTCGACATCGCTGTTTGCCGCGAGAGTGGAGCCATCGTCCGCATCGTCGCGCATGGCCAGTTTCAGCACGGCGTCACTGGCACCGATCGCACGTTTCACGGGAACGACATAATGCGCTGCCAGATAGCGACCGGCCAGCGCGATATGCGCCAGGTCGCCTCTGAGCGGCAGGGTGCCGGGCGCAGGCCGATCCACCGGACCTTTCAGTCCGACAATACCGTCCGGCAGGGAATACTGTGCGTCTTCGCTCACGAAACCTGTCTGGCTTGATATTTGTTACAAGCTCGGGCGCTTAGCCGCGCGCGCCCGTTCTCGCAAGACATGCGCCGGTCATGTCCCCGTATAGCGCGCTTTGAGCATGTGCCACGCAGCGCGCAGGCCATAGGCATCGCCGCCCTTGGGGCGTCCGGGCTTGGCAGCGGGTCGCCACGCGAAGGTATCGAAATGGGCCCAATCCAGTCCCTCGCCCACGAACTTGTCGAGGAAGAGACCGGCAACGCTGGCACCTGCAAAGGAATTGCCATGCGCATTGTTCGTATCGGCAATGTCGGATGCCAGCCATTCCTTGTAGGCGTCGGGAAGCGGCAGCCTCCACGGCTCGTCGTCGACACCCCGTCCGGCTTCGATCAGCGCGTCTGCCGTTTCGTCGCGGCGGGTCATGAGGGCCGGGTAATCGGGACCGAGTGCCACGCGGGCCGCGCCTGTCAGCGTCGCGAAATCGAGGATCAGGTCGGGGTTCTCCTCGCTCGCCCGCGTCAGGGCATCGCCCAGGATCAGGCGGCCTTCCGCATCGGTATTGCCGATTTCCACCGTCAGTCCCTTGCGGGACGACAGCACGTCGCCGGGACGGAAGGCATTGCCTGCAATGGCATTTTCGACCGCGGGCACCAGCAGGTGCAGGCGGACGGGCAGCTTGCCGCCCATGATCAGCCCGCCGAGAGCCAGCGCGTGGGCGGCGCCGCCCATGTCCTTTTTCATCAGCTTCATTCCGGCTGCGCTCTTCACGTCGAGCCCGCCACTATCGAAGCAGACCCCCTTGCCGACGACGGCCAGCACCGGATCGCTTTCCTTGCCCCAGGTGAGGTGGATGAGACGCGGTGCGTGCTTGCGTTCGGCAGCGCGGCCGACTGCGTGGACCAAGGGATAGTCCTGCTCCAGCGCATCGCCGCGGACGACCTTGAGATCTGCGCCATGGGCCTTGGCGAGCTTTTCCGCCTGCGCTTCGAGCGAGGCTGGTCCCATGTCTTCGGCAGGCGTGTTGACCAGATCGCGCACGAGGCACACGGCTTTCGCTTCCGCGATCGCGCCTTCGATACGTCCGGCCTGTTTGGTCAGGAGGATGCGCGGCCCGGTCGGGTTTTCCGGCTTCTTGTAGCGTTCGAACGTATATTGCGCCGTCTGCCAGCCATGCATGGCAGGTCCGGGCTCTCCCTCGGCGCGGCGATAGGTGCCTTCCGGCAGGACCTCGGCCAGCTTGGCCATGCACCAGCTTGAAAGCTCGTCCGGGTTCGCTACACCGCCGACAGCAAACCATCCGTCACCATCGGGCACGATCGCGGTCTGGTAGCCGCCACCATCGAATTTCTGCGCCTTCAGGGCCTCGCGTTGGCCTGCGGACAGTTTTTTCGCCCAATTTTCGAACCCGTCCTTGTTAACAAGGTGGATAAGCGTTGCGTCCTGGCCCTGGTCGGGCTGGATGAGAGCTGCGGTTTCGGCCATTGGTATTCACCCCGTACTAATTTGATCTCGGGCATGGAAATGAGATGCGGCACCGCCTGTTCCTGATTTCACTCGCCCTGTCGAGTGCTGCTTGTACGCAATCGCCCGCCTTTACCGAGGTCCAGGACGATGCGCCTGCGGCTACGGCAAAAGCCAGCGCCGATGCCGCGCCGGCCAGTGACGCCGCGCCTGCCGCGGTGATCTTCGAGGACGATGCGCGCAACGGGGATGCGGCTCGCGAATTCGCTTACAGCTGGCCCGCGGAAGTGTCCGCTATTCCTGCGCTGGAAAAAATCCTGCGCAGCGAGCGGGACCAAGCGCTGGCCGAGCAAAAGGCAGAGTGGAAGCGCTCGCTGGCCGAGTTCGCCGGCGAGGATTGCGTGAGCTGCGTGGGCCGGGGCTATGAAGTCACGTGGAAGGTCGCTGCCGACATTCCCGGCTGGCTCAGCCTGACCCGCGATATGTATCTCTATACCGGCGGCGCGCACGGAATGTCCGGCCGCACCTCGCTGGTCTGGGACCGTGCTAATGGAGTCGGGATAAAAGGAGTGGAGCTTTTCGAATCCGCAGTGGCCCTTGAGAACGCGCTCGGCGCGAAGCTTTGCGCGACCCTCAACAAGGAACGCGAAGAGCGGCGCGGCAGCCCGGTCGATCCGCAAAGCGATGCGATATTCGAGGATTGCCCCAGTCTCGATGAAGCCAGCATCTTCATCGGCTCGTCCGACGGGAAGCATTTCGACCGCATCGGTATCTATTTCGGTCCCTATGTCGCGGGTCCATACGCCGAAGGCAGCTACGAGCTGGATTTTCCCGTCACCGCATCGGTGCTCGACGCAGTGAAGCCCGCCTATGCCGCAGCGTTTCGCGTCCGCAACTGACGGACCTCGCAATTTGCGCGCATCATCGCTACATGGGCGCGCATGACCGAATATCAGGTAATCGAGAGCGACCAGACCGTCTATCGTGACGGCACGATCAAGCTGCACGGAGCGGAAGGCTTCGAGGGCATGCGCAAGGCTGGACGGCTGGCTGCGGAAATCCTCGACGAATTGACCGGTTTCGTGAAGCCCGGCGTCACCACCGGCGAGATCGACGACCTCGTGCGCACCATGACGCTCGATGGCGGCGCGGTTCCTGCGACCATGGGCTATCGCGGTTATGCGCATAGCTGCTGCACCTCGATCAACCACGTGATCTGCCATGGCATCCCGAGTGAAAAGGCGCTCAAGGATGGCGACATCGTCAATGTCGACGTGACCCCGCTGCTCGACGGCTGGCACGGCGATACCAGCCGGATGTTCTTCGTCGGCGACGTGCCGCTCAAGGCGCGCAAGCTGGTCGACGTGACTTACGAATGCCTCATGCTCGGCATCGAGGCCGCCTCGAAGCCCGGCGCGCGGCTGGGCGATATCGGTGCGGTCATCGAATCGCATGCGCGCCAGCACCGCTATGGCGTGGTGCAGGAATTTTGCGGGCACGGTCTCGGCCGCCTGTTCCACGATGCGCCCGAGGTGATCCACACCGGCCGCATGGGCACGGGTCCGGAACTCAAGCCCGGCATGTTCTTCACCATCGAACCGATGATCAATCTCGGCCGCCCGCACGCGAAGCTGCTGCGTGACGGCTGGACCGCGGTAACGCGCGACAAGTCGCTTTCGGCCCAGTTCGAACACTCGATCGGGATTACCGAAAACGGGGTGGAGATCTTTACCGAAAGCCCCAAGGGCCTCCACAAGCCGCCTTATTCGTAAGCGCCCTCAGTCGCCGGGCGCAGTGCGTCCGCACTGCTTGGCTACCTCGCAATGGCTCGGGCGGGCGGTCGCCCTTGCGACACTGCGTGTCGTAGGTCCCGTCAGCTTTCGCGCGCTGCCTTGATCGCGGCACCTGCTGCCAACGGGGCGAGTGCACATAGCCCAAGACTGATTGCTGCCGTCAGCAACAGGCCGCTCGGGTCCGGGCGGGCCAGCGTGCCCGCGCCGAAAATCAGGATCGGCACTGCCAGCGGGATAACCATCAGACCGGCCAGCGCAGCGCCACCCCTGAGGCTGGCAGTCAGGGCTGCGACCGCAAGGCCCACTGCAGCAAGGCCGGGCGTCCCGGCCAGCAGGCCCAGCAGCACGGTGCGGGTGGTCTCTCCCGAAAGGCCGAGCAACGCCGCTGCGGGCAGCGTTGCGACCAGCAGCAGCGGCGCAAAGGCCAGCCAGTGCGCGAAAAGGCGCGACAGCATGGCCCATTCCTCGGCAACGCCGCGCAGGGCGAGCTGGTCGAAGACACCGGCTTCCAGATCGCCCGACACAAGCTTCTCCAGCGGCAGGATCGCAGCCAGCAGGGCAGCCACCCAGATGACGCCGCCACCGGTACGGGCCAGCAATTGCGCATCGGGGCCGACAGCGAATGGGTAAAGCATGGCGACGGCGAGGAAGAAAAGGAGCGGAAGGACACCCGCTCCGCCGCGACCACCGGGCAGCAGCAGGCCGAGATCGCGGCGAAGGAGAGTGGCGAGAGCGCTCATGCCGCGTACTCGGCGAGGTCGATGGTCCTTACGTCAGGCAGGGCCATCGCCTGGTGCGATGCCACCACTGCAATACCTCCGGTATCGCAGTGCTGCGCCACCAGCGTTTCCACGCTCGCGACGGCCTGCGCGTCCAGGCCGTTCAACGGCTCGTCTAGCAGCCAGATCGGACAATTGCCATTGAGCAGGCGGGCAAGGGCCGCACGCTTTTTCTGACCGGTCGAAAGGTAACGAACGGGCACATCCATGAGGGGGCCCAGCTGCAACAGGTCGAACGCGCGTCCCGGATCGCGGCACCCGTCGAGTTTCTCGTAAAAAGCGAGCGCCTTGCCCAGCGACAGGTTCTGGTCGAGCGCCAATCGCTCGTCGACCAGGCCCATTGCGCCATCGCTTTCCACGGTTCCGGCGAAGGGGCGCAGCAGGCCGGCGAGGATGCGGATCAGGCTCGACTTGCCGATCCCGTTTGCGCCCGCGATGTGGATGGCGCTGCCGGAGATGGCCTCGAACGACAGCGCGCGGAACAGCAGCCGCTCGCCGCGGCGGCAGGCGAGGTCGGATGCTGCTAGGCGCGCTTGCATGGGCGGGAGCGATAGGCAAAAGCGCTGCCAGCGACAAGCAGGAGAGATTCGCAAATGGGTTCCGTCGAACAGCTCACCCAGGAAGAACGCGACAGCTGGCTGCGGGCATTGCCTGACTGGTCGCTGGCGCGCGACGGCGACGCGATCGAGCGCAAGTTCGAATTCGACGACTTTTCCAAGGCCTTCGCATTCATGACCCGTGTCGCGATGATCGCCGAGACGCGCGACCACCATCCCGAATGGTTCAACGTCTACAACCGCGTGGAGATCACGCTGACCACGCATGACGCAGGCGGATTGAGCCTGCGCGACGTGAAAATGGCCCGCAAGATCGACGCGCTACTCGCCTAGATTGCCTTCGCGCGGCGTCGGGCCGAGCTCCAGCAACAAGCAGCGGTAATAGATCGCCTCGCGGGCCCGCTCCGCCGTGCCTGGCGTCATCGCGATGCTGTTTTCGCGCGTGCATTCCTGTTCGAGAAGCGCATTTTCCTCGGCACTGCGCTCCCTGATTTCCGGGCCGCCGATGAGCGGATAGCTGCGATATTCGCGGCTGGGCGTGCCGTAGAGGGCGCGGAAAGCGTCGAGGGCCATCGGGTGATAGAGCGTTCCGTGGGTCTCGCTTTCGCCGGCATCGATGAAGGTCCATGTCAGGTTTTCGGGAGCATGCAGCCGTAGTGCGGCGATCAGGTGCTCGGTCCCCTCGCGGTGCCAGTCGCCTTCGTTGGCGGTCGAAAGATACAGCCGTTTTGCACCGGAGCCCATGGTCTCAAGGTAGCCACCGGCTTCGCGGCCATACTTCATCTTTTCCCACCACATGCTTGGCGAAATGGCGATGTAATCGTCGAACAGCGCCGGCTCTTCGAGCAGCGTTTCCACCACGAACAGCGCGGCGAGAGATTCTCCCATGATTGCATCGCGTCCATCGGTGCGGAACTGCGCTTCGACCATCGGCTTGAGTTCTTCCTTCAGGAAGCGCCGGTAGTCCGCCGAACCACCGGGGGTGGCCCTCAAGGCCTCTTCATATGGCGCGGGATCGGCAGCGGGAGGCGAAAGTTCGTGCCTGCGGTTCACGCTCTGGATGCCAACCAGGATGAAAGGCTCGAACGAATAATTCATCTCGCGGCTCTGCGCGATGCCGGCGATGTGAGCGAAGTCCTGCTCCGGTCCGCCATCGAGGAGGTACACGACGGGAAAAGCGCGCTCCGGCTCGACATCGTACTCGGCCGGCAAACGCACAGTTATCTTGCGCGTGCCTTCTTTCAGTATCGCGCTTTCGAGCGTGTAGGTCTGGCCGAGGACATAGGGCTCGGCCTCGGTGAGCTGGGCGCTAACGGGCGTGGCAAGCAGCAGCGCTGCCAGCGACAGGATAACTCGCATGATTGTGGGTCCTTACTGGCCGAGGGGGCGGGCCGACTGGCGTGTCTGCTTGCGCACGCGGCCGGGCATCCAGCGCGATCCGAAAGCGATACGCTTTGCCGTCTTGCCGACGGTCGTGTGAAGTTTGTCGCCGTGCACCGCATCCCACGCTGCCTGCGCAACCTCGACCACCGGAGTGATCTCGAGCCCTGCGTCCTTCACGCGCTGGCGAATGCCCTCGTTGCTCTGTGCATTGGGTGTGTGATCGAGCAGCGGCGTGTCGATAAAGCTCGGCATGATCGAGCGGACGTTGATACCGTCTTCCGCCCATTCGCCATCGAGGCTTTCGGTAATCGCCCGCACGCCGAACTTGGTCGCGGAATAGACGCTTGCGCCGGGCGTGCCGTAGATCCCGGCAGCGCTCGCGGTGTTGAGCAGGCATGATCCCGGAGCGGTCTTCTTGAGATGCGGATAGGCTGCCTGCGCGCCGAAAAGGACGCCCTTCAGGTTGATGTCGAGGCATCTCTCGATCTCGGCTGTCGAGTTTTCCATCAGCGATCCGCCGAGCGGAATGCCCGCGTTGTTGGCCAAAACGTCGATCCGGCCACCGCTCGCGGTGGCAAAGCCGTCGAGTGCGTGGTCCCATGCCTCGCGATCACGCACGTCGAACTTGTGGGCGAAGGTGAACCCGTTCTCGATCAGGGATAGCGTCTCGTCCATGCCTGCCTGGTCGATATCGCCAAGGCCCACGAACCAGCCTTCATCCGCGAATTTCAGCGCGATCGCGCGGCCGATGCCAGATCCGCCACCCGTGATGAAAATCGCTTTGCGTTCGCTCATGTCTCTCTCCCTCCCGCGCCCGTCAAAGCGCGGCATTGTTGTAGGTGTGCCATGTGAAAATGGCCATGGCTCCGCGATAGGGACGCCATTGTTCGCCCAACTCGCGGGTGTGTTTCTCGCTCGGACGCTCGGGCAAGCCAAGCAGGCGTCCCACCGCTTCCTGGACTGCCAGATCTCCTGCGGGCCAGATGTCCTGCCGACCTTCTGCGAACAGCAGGTAGATCTCGGCCGACCAGCGTCCGATGCCCTTGATGCGGACCAGTTCGGCGATGGCTTCCTCGTCATCCTGCGGTAGGCTCTCCAGGTCGAGTTCCCCACTCTCGACGAGTTCGCACAGCGACCTCGCATACCCCTGTTTCTGGCGCGAAAGCCCGCACGCCCTCAATGTATCGAAGTCGCGGTCGAGCAGTTCGCGCGCCGCCATGTCCTCGCCCAGTTCCGCCTCCAGTCTGTTCCAAACCGAGGCTGCCGCAGCGACGCTGACCTGCTGTCCCACGATGGTGCGAAGCAGGGTGCGATAGCCGGTCGGGCGGATGCGTTCTTCCGGATAGCCGCAGCGCTCAAGAGCCGCTGCTACCACCGCGTCCTTTACGGCCACGGCATCGAGATGCTCGCGCAGTTGCGAATTGGTCAGGCCCACCTTGCGCTTCCGCTCCCTATTGAATAGCAGCGCAACGCATAGGGCCCGTTTGGCGGGCGAGGCAACAAGGATACGCAATCGATGCCCAAGCTGATCGTCACCACCCGCGAAGGCGAGACGAGCGAGATCGAAGTCGAAGACGGCCTGACCGTTATGGAAGCCATTCGCGACAACGGCTTCGACGAATTGCTGGCACTGTGCGGCGGCTGCTGCTCGTGTGCGACCTGCCACGTCCATGTCGATCCCGCCTTTCAGGACAAGCTTCCCGAGATGAGCGAAGACGAGGACGACCTGCTGGAATCGACCGAGCACCGCGTCGAGACTTCGCGCCTTTCGTGCCAGATTCCCTTCACCGGAGAACTGGACGGGTTGAAGGTTACTATCGCCCCTGAAGATTGATGTTGTTTGCGAGGTAGGTCGGCCGCGCCTACCTCACGCAGCATGACACAAATTCCCATTCGCGAGCATGCGCTCGACCTGATCGGCAACACGCCGCTCGTCCTCCTCGAAGGGCCGAGCGCGGAAGCCGGCTGCGATATTTACGGCAAGTGCGAATTCGCCAATCCGGGCGCCTCGGTAAAGGACCGGGCTGCGCTTTACATCATTCGTGATGCAGAGGCACGCGGCGAACTTAAGCCGGGTGGCTGCGTGGTCGAAGGCACGGCTGGCAACACCGGCATCGGTATCGCGCTGGTGGCCAATGCCCTCGGCTATCGCACGATCATCGTGATGCCGGACAACCAGTCCAAGGAGAAGATGGACACGCTGCGCGCTCTGGGCGCGGAGCTGGTTACCGTCCCGCCGACTAAGTTCGCCGACAGCAATCACTTCGTGCACACCTCGCGCCGCCTGGCAGAGGAGACCGAAGGCGCGGTCTGGGCGAACCAGTTCGACAATACCGCGAACCGCAAGGCCCATATCGAGGGCACGGCGAAGGAAATCTGGGAACAGACCGGCGGCAAGGTCGATGGGTTCACCTGCGCGGCAGGCACCGGCGGCACCATCGCCGGCGTGGGCATGGGCCTTAAGGAGCTGGACGAAAATGTCGTCATCGCGCTGACCGATCCGCACGGCGCGGCGCTCTACAGCTATTATGCGAGCGGCGAGCTGAAGGCCGAAGGCTCTTCGGTTGCCGAAGGGATCGGGCAGGGCCGGATCACCGGCAACCTGGAAGGCGCGCCGATCGACACGCAATTCCGTATCTCGGACGAAGAAGGTCTCGACTGGGTCGCACGCCTGCTGCGCGAGGAAGGGCTGTGCCTCGGCCTGTCCAGCGGCATCAATGTCGCGGGCGCGGTCGCGCTCGGGAAACAGCTCGTCGCGGAAGGACGGGAAAGTCCGAAAGTCGTCACAATCCTTTGCGACACCGGCTTCCGCTACCTTTCCAGCCTCTACAATGCAGAGTGGCTGGAGGCCAAGGGCCTGCCGGTATTCGACTGGTTGAAGGCTTCCGATTGACGAGAGGCTCGAAGGAGCGCAGAATCATGAAAATGCCGCGCTATTTCGATCTTTCCTCCAGCAAGCCGCAGATTGGCGGCCTACCTGAAGCTCCGCTGGGCGGTTCGCGAGCGCAGGCGGTCCATCGCCTGCAGATCGGGATCGCCGGCGTAGTCCTCATGGTCCTGCTCGTCGGATTGGCGAGCCTGGTGCAGGATCGCGCGCGCGAAGTCGACGCGTCCTCCGTACCCCAGGCTGCCGCCACCACCGAACCCAGCGCCGAGCCAACGCAGGCCGACCCCCTGGTCGAAGCCGGTGTGGTCCCCGATCTACCTGCCGAGCCCGTACCTTCGAGCACGCAGAGCCCTGCCGTGGTGCCCGAACAGGGTATCGGCGATCCGAATGCCCCTGCTGAATAAGGCGGCTCTTCTTTCGGCCTTCCTTTTGCTCGCAGGCTGCGCGGCCAGCGAGGAGGAGGCGCGCGGCGGGGCGGATATCGAACAAGAACCGCTGGGCCTGTTTACCTCCCTCCCGATCTATTGGGCGGAAGGGCAGGACATTGCCGCCATGCTGGAAAGCAATTCGCAAGAGCCGAGCTGGGTGCGCTCCCTGCTCGAAGAGCGATACGATCTGACGCCTCTCGACACGCTTGAAAAAGATGCCATCGACGGTCTCGACCGGCTTGTCATCGCACAGCCGCGGGCATTGGCGCCGTCCGAAAACGTAGCGCTCGACGAATGGGTGCGAGGTGGGGGCAGGGCGCTGGTGTTCGCCGATCCGTTCCTTACCCAGCATTCCGAATTCGCGCTCGGCGATCCGCGTCGCCCGTTCGACGTCGTGCTGGTTTCGCCGATCCTGGCGCGCTGGGGTCTGACGCTCGAATTCGACGACACGCAGAGCCAGGACGAACGGGTCGTCGCAGGGCCGGACGGCGATTTTCCCGTGCAGCTGGCAGGCCGTTTCGCACTTGGCGACGGGGGAGAGGATGCGCGCTGCAGCCTGTCTTCCGATGCGCTTGTTGCGGACTGCGCGATCGGCGCAGGGCGGGTGTTGCTGGTCGCGGATGCCGCCGTGCTCGACACGGAGAGTGGCGATGCGCAGCGGCGGGCCGCGTTGTCCGGGCTGCTCAAGCGACTCGACTGAAGGATATCCCGCGGGATTTCACGGGAAGGAACCCGGGAAAGCACGGGCCGGATGACGATTCCCCGTATAAAACCGGCACTTGCGTTAGGATGATGGTAAGAATGACAGTCGCCATGAAGAGAAATTAATCCATATAAATCAGATATTTGCGGGTTTATCCCGTAAAATCCCGCAATTTTCCCTTCCATCCCCGCGTCTCCCGCGATAAATCTTTCCCACATCGGACAGCCAGTGTCTTTGCGCGCTCTCCCAATCGGGTTGGCGAGCCGGTCGAGCACGTGCTTGGGCGGACGGGGAGGATGTGTCCGAGGGGGATTTGAACACAAGCCGGGGACAAGGCGTTGCAATTCGGAGGGTATAGCGGACAAGCCTACTCGCCTGCTGGCGACAAGGGCCGCTTTGTGCTCCCGCCGATCTTCCGCAAGGCCTTGAAGGAATCGAGCGACGGCCGCGTGCTGTGCCTGATGAAGCACACCAGCTGGGATTGCCTCGTCGGCTTCGGCCTGTCCCGCAAGGAAGAACTCAACGCACAGCTCGACCGCGAAGAAGAACTGGCCGTCCGTCTCGGCAAGGAATTCGACCGCGACACGCGCGCCAGCCAGCTTTTCGGCTTCCTTGAAATGCCCTTCGACGACAGCGGTCGCTTCGTGATGCCCGAACATTTGCGCGCTCTCGGCAAGATCGAGGACGGGCTTTATTTCCAGGGCGGTGGACGCTTCTTCACGCTGTGGAACCCCGCCGAACTCGCCAAGATGGGCGATGACTGGGCCGGCGCGAAAGCTGCCTGCGAAAGCTTCCTTTCCGACGCGAAGGCGAAGGGCAAATGACCGGCGCGCCCCACATCCCCGTCCTCCTCGACGAAGTGATCGAAGCGCTCGATCCGCAGCCCGGCGACGTCATCATCGACGCGACCTTCGGGGCGGGCGGCTATACGCGCGCGTTGCTGGAGCGCGGCGCGACCGTGCATGCGTTCGACAGGGATCCCGACGCAATCGCTTCTGGTCGCACATGGCGCGAGACGGGGGAAAACCCGCCGCGCCTTATTCTCCATCCCCATCGTTTCTCCGAAATGCTCGACGTCATGACGTCGGCCGGATTGGCGCGAGTCGATGGCGTGGTGATGGATATCGGCGTGTCTTCAATGCAGCTTGACCAGGCGGAGCGCGGCTTTGCCTTTTCCTCGGACGGGCCGCTCGACATGCGGATGAGCCAGGACGGCGAAAGCGCTGCCGACTTTCTCAATTCCGCCGACGAAAGCACGATCGCGGACGTCATCTACCAGTATGGTGAAGAGCGCCAGTCGCGCCGCGTGGCCCGCGCCATCGTTGCTGCGCGTCCCCTGGAGACGACCGGAGAGCTGGCGCGCGTCGTGCGCAAGGCGCTGGGTCACAAGCCGCATGACAAGAAAGACCCGGCCACCCGCACATTCCAGGCCATCAGAATTCACGTGAACGGCGAACTCGACGAACTGTCCCAAGGGTTGTCGGCTGCCGAACACCTGCTGTGCGAAGGGGGCCGCCTTGCGGTGGTCAGCTTCCACAGCCTCGAAGACCGGATCGTCAAGCGTTACCTTCGCGAGGCCTCCTCAACCCCGAGTGCTTCGCGTCATGTCCCAATGGTGACGCAGGACGATCCGGTTTTTTCGAAAGTCAGCAAGGCGATCAAGCCCGGCAAGGCCGAGCTGGAGCGCAACCCGCGCGCGCGGTCCTCGGTCCTGCGCCACGCCACGCGTACCGCCACCCCGGCAAGGGAGGCCGCGTAATGGTGCGCTCCTCCCGCCTCCGCCAGATCGGCTGGCTCCTTGCGCTTGGCGCCTGCCTCGCCGCCTTGCTTGCGCTCACGTTCAAGGTGAATGCGGTGAAGAGCGACGTGCGCCTGGTCGAGCGCCAGATCATCGCTGCCGAACGCTCCAAGCTCATGCTCGAAACCGAATTCCAGACGCGTGCCAGCCAGCACCAGCTGGCGGCCTGGAACCAGGTAGAATTCGGATATTCCGCGCCCCGTGCCGACCAGTATGTCGAGCAGGAGCGCCAACTGGCCGTGCTGGGAACGCCGCGCGGTCACGACGCCCCGCAGCCCATTCGTGTCGCGATGCTGCGCCCTGTCAGCCAGGGTGAAGACGAAGAGAGCCTCTTCGGGGACTGGCTCGGCGAGGAGGAACAACCTCCCGCCGTCGCCAGCACCACGCCTGCGCGTGGTCTCGCCACGTCGCTCGCCCAGCGACTGGCTGAGCCGGGTAACGCCTCCCTTGCGTCGGCAGAGGTGGCGCGGTGAACGCTTTTTCCGCCATCAATGGCGGACCGGGCGCAGTCAGCATGGCCGTTGCCAGCGGCCGGGTCCAACTGGTTACCCTGCGTGAACGCTCGCTCGACCTGGCGCGCTGGCGCGTCCTGTGGATCGTTGCGGCATTCGCCTTCCTCGCCCTGATCGCGGTGATGCGCATCTCCTACCTCGGCATGAACGGTGCCGAGGCGCGGGCGACCACGCTGGCCGACGCGCTGCTGCCCCCGCGCGGTGAAATTACCGACCGCAACGGCGTGCCGATGGCGCGTGCCTTCCCGGCCTATGCCCTGTGGTTCAATCCCAAGGCGCTGGGTGAAGACGGCGAACCTCTGGTGCGTGCACCCGAAGAAGTCGCCGCGAAGCTGGGTGAGATATTCCCCGATCTCGATCAGGCCAAGGTCGCGCGGCAACTCGCTGCAGGCAAGCAGGGTTACCTGCGCAGAAGGTTGCTCCCCGAAGAAGCAAATCGGGTGCAGGAAATCGGTGAACTGGCTCTTGAAATCCCGATGGAAGAGGACCGTCACTACCCGCAGGGCAAGATGGCGGCCCACGTGCTGGGCTATGTGGCCGCCGATGGCAGCGGCCGCGTCGGCATGGAGCAGGTCCTCGACGAACACTTGAGCAATCCCGACACGCGCGGAACGCCCGTCGCCCTGTCGATCGACGTTCGCGTTCAGGGCGCCCTCGAAGACGAACTGCGCCGCGGCATGAAACTCACGCAGGCGCAGGGCGGGGCGGGGATCGTGCTCGACGTGGATACGGGCGAGGTCCTCGCGCTGGCATCGCTTCCCGAATTCGATCCGAACAAGATCGACAAGGACGGCCAGTCGCTGATGTTCAACCGTGTGACAAACCAGGTTTACGAGCTGGGTTCGACCTTCAAGCCGTTGTCTGTCGCAGCCGCGATCGACGCGGGCGTCGTGCGCGATCTGGGCAAACGCTACGACGCCTCGCCAGTGAAAGTCGGCAGATTCTCGATCAAGGACAGCCACGCGATGGGGCCGGACCTCAACGTGGTCGAAACGCTCATCCATTCCTCGAACACTACAACCGCGCGGATCGCGGACGAACTCGGCCCGGAACGCCTGCGGCGCTACATGATAGACATGGGTATGAACGAGCGCCCGCATATCGAATTGCCGGCCAAGGGTTTCCCGATCTGGCCGGGCGAGAAATGGCCGCGCCTGCGCAGCATGACGGTCAGCTACGGACACGGCATCGCGGTTACCCCGCTTCACCTTGCGAGCGCCTATGCAGCGATGGTCAATGGCGGGGTGTGGCGCCCGGCCACCCTGCACAAGCTGGGTGCGGGCGAAGCGCCCAAGGGTCGCCGCGTGTTCAAGGCTTCGACCTCCAGCCGGATGCGCCAGATGCTGCGAGCGACGGCAATCTACGGGACGGGCCGCAATGCGGACGCTCCGGGCTACCGCGTCGGCGGAAAGACCGGCTCGGCCGAAAAGCCGGGCGGCAAGGGAGGCTATCGCCGGACCGCTCTGGTCTCGACCTTTGCAGCCGCCTTCCCGATGGATCGCCCGCGCTATGTCGTGATCGCCATGCTCGACGAGCCGCGCGGCACGCTCGCCAGTTCCTACCAGCGCACGGCGGCATGGAACGCGGCGCCCATCGTTGGTCGCCTGGTTCCTCGCATCGGCCCGCTGATCGGCGTGCGTCCTGACGACACGCGCGACATCGACATTTCTGCAATCAAGCCGCTTATCCCGGGAGCCATGGAATGAGGCTCGACAAGCTTTGCGAAAAAGCGGGCATCGCTTGCCCGGGTGACGGTAGCGCCAACGTCACCGGTTTCGCCATCGACAACCGCAAGGTCGCGCCCGGCACCGTGTTCGGTGCTTTCCAAGGCAGCGTGGTCAATGGCGAGGACTTTATTCCCGCCGCTATCGAAGCGGGCGCGATTGCCGTCGTCGCCCGGCCAGAGGCCAAGGTGGAAGGCGCGATCCACATCGCGAGCGAAGAACCGCGCAAGGATTTCGCCAAGCTCGGCGCGCAGTTCTTCACGCCGGTGCCGGAACACATTGTCGCGGTTACGGGCACGAATGGTAAGACATCGACCGTCGAGATGACGCGCCAGATCTGGCGCATGGCGGGCGAGCGGGCTGCCAGCATCGGGACGCTCGGCGTCACGACCCCCGACGAGAGCGTGTCTACCGGCCTGACCACGCCCGACATCGTAACCTTCCTGTCGAACATGAGCGGCCTCGCTCGCGAGGGCGTCACGCATGTCGCCTACGAGGCGTCGAGCCATGGCCTGTCGCAATCGCGCAACGAGGGCGTTCCGGTCCAGGCGGCGGCGTTCACCAACTTCAGCCGCGATCATCTCGACTATCACAAGGACATGGAAGATTACTTCGCGGCCAAGATGCGGCTGTTCGACGAAGTGGTATCGGACGGAGCGACCGCGGTTGTCTGGCTCGACGGCAGCGAATGGAATGCGCGCGTGGTCGAGCATGCCAAGGGCCGTGGCCTCAATGTAATGACGGTGGGCGAGAAGGGCGAGGATATCTGCCTGATCGACCGCCAGCCCACCCAGCTCGGCCAGACCCTCAAGGTCTCACACGAAGGGACCGAGCACACGATCAACCTGCCGCTGATCGGCGCCTACCAAGTGTCGAATGCCCTGACCGCCGCGGGTCTTGCTCTTGCAACGGGCATCGATGCGGGCCGCGTATGGGACGGTGTCGCCCGCCTCCAGCCGGTTCGCGGACGGCTTGAGCGAGCAGCCATCGCGCCCAGCGGAGCGCCTGTCTATATCGATTATGCACACACGCCGGATGCGATCGAGGCGGCAATCGCCGCGCTTCGCCCCCATGTTGGCGGACGGCTCATCACCGTATTCGGCGCCGGCGGCGACCGCGATCACGGCAAGCGCAAACCCATGGGTGAAGCAGCAGCCAAGGCGAGCGACGTGGTTATCGTCACGGATGACAATCCGCGCGGCGAGGATCCTGCGGATATCCGCCGCGCCGTGCTTGAAGGCGCGCCCGAAGCCAGAGAAATAGGCGGCCGTCGCGAAGCAATACATGCCGCCATTGCAGAAGCCGGACCCGACGACATCGTGCTTGTCGCGGGCAAGGGTCATGAAACGGGTCAGATCATCGGATCGGGAGAAAACATGAAGGTCCTTCCCTTCGACGACGTGGAAGTCGCCCGCGAATGTGCGGCTGCCATCGCCAGAGGTGATGCATGAGCGCGGCTATCCTGCGCCACCCCGCCTATGTCGAATGGACGAGCGATCCGCGCGATCGCCTGCCCCTGACCCTGTGGGATTCCAATACGATAGCCGAAGTCACCGGCGGCACGGCAAGCTGCGATTTTCAGGTTTCCGGTGTAGAGATGGATAGCCGTGACGTAGTGCACGGAGACCTTTTTGTAGCCCTGAAGGGCGAAGCGATGGACGGACATCGCTTCATCGACAAGGCATTCGAAAACGGCGCGGCGGCAGCCATCGTAGACCGCGTGGTCGATTATCCTCACGTGCTGGTCGACGACACCACCGAAGCTCTCGCAGCGCTCGCCAGGGCAGCCCGCAGCCGGACCGAGGCGCGGATCATCGGTGTCACCGGATCGGTCGGCAAGACCGGCGTGAAGGAAGCGATTTTTGCAGCGCTGGAACGTGCCAGTCGCGGTGCGGCGCATCGGTCGACCCGCAGCTACAACAACCATGTCGGCGTCCCGCTCAGCCTCGCGCGGATGGGAGCGCGCAGCCGCTTTGGCGTGTTCGAGATGGGCATGAACCATGCCGGCGAGATCGAAGGGCTGACCGCGCAAGTCCGCCCGCATGTCGCCGTCATCACCACCATCGCTCCCGCGCACATCGAGAACCTCGGTTCGATGAAGGCGATCGCCAACGCCAAGGCGGAAATCTTCTCCGGCCTCGAACCGGGCGGCACGGCAGTAATCCCTGCCGACAGCGAGCATTACGAACAGCTCAAACTCGCCGCCCTGCGTGTCGGCGCGAAGGTCGTCAGCTTCGGCAAGTCACGCCATGCCGATATGCGCCTGCTCGATGCGATCCCGAGCGCCAATGGCGGCAGCCTCGTGACCTGCGAATTCGACACCGGACGGTTGTGCTACACCGTGGCCGAACCGGGCGAGCACTGGGTCGCCAACTCGCTTGCCGTCATGGCGGCAGTGCGCGCCGCGGGCGGCGATATGGCCGCAGCCGGTCTCGCGCTTGCCGAAATGGGCGGTCTGAAGGGCCGGGGCGAACGGCACGGCATCGATGCACCTGGCGGCAAGGCGCTGATGATCGACGAAAGCTACAACGCCAATCCTGCCAGCATGCGCGCAACGCTGGCGCAACTCGGCACCACGCCTTCGACCCGTCGCATCGCCGTCCTCGGTGCGATGAAGGAGCTGGGCGACTTCGCTCCCAAGTTCCATGCCGCGCTTGCAGAGCACGTCATTGCAGCGGATATCGACTATGCGGTGCTGGTGGGCGACGAGATGGGCGCTTTGGCCCGCGAACTGGGGAAACCCGTCCTCAACTCGCTTGGCAAGCCGCTAGAGTGGGAGCATTGCTTGACTGCCGACGAGGCGATCGGATTGCTCGAGGATTTCGGCATCGTGGCGGGCGACGCGGTGCTGGTCAAAGGTTCCAATTCGGTCGGGCTCGGCCGGCTCGTGGACCGTTTCACCCGCCCTGAATAGGAGGCCCCGCGCGGCCCGATGCTCTACCTCCTCGCCGAGTATTTCAATTTCGAAGGCCTGTTCAACCTGGTCCGCTACCAGACGGCGCGGGCAGGGGCGACGCTGCTTACCGCGCTGCTGATCGGCTTGCTGATCGGCCCGCGCTTCATCGATATGCTGCGCGTGCGCCAGGGTAAGGGCCAGCCGATCCGCGAAGACGGACCGCAGACGCACCTGGCGAAGGTCGGCACGCCGACCATGGGCGGCCTGATGATACTCGTCAGCCTGTTCATTTCGATGATCTTGTGGATGGACCTGTCCAACCCCTTCATCTGGGCCTGCCTCGCGGTGACCGGCGGGTTCGGCCTGATCGGTTTCCTCGACGATTACGACAAGGTGTCCAAGGCCAGCCACAAGGGCGTTTCGGGCCGCACCCGCCTGTTGTTCGAATTCATCGTCGCAGGCGCGGCCAGCTGGATCATCGTCAGCCAGATCAACACCTTCGTCTACGTCCCCTTCATCAACGATTTCGGGGTCGAGCTGGGGCCGTTTTATTACGTCTTCGCCGCCTTCGTGATCGTAGGCGCAGGAAATGCGGTGAACCTTACCGACGGGCTGGACGGGCTTGCAACCATGCCGGTCATTATCGCTGCCGGTACCTTTGCGATCATCGCCTATCTCGTGGGCCGGGTGGACTATTCCGAGTATCTCGGCATTCCGCATGTTGCGGGTGCTGGCGAACTGGCGATAATGTGCGCGGCGATCATCGGCGCGGGTCTCGCCTTCCTCTGGTTCAACGCCCCGCCTGCCGCCGTTTTCATGGGCGACACGGGGTCGCTGGCCCTGGGCGGTGCGCTCGGCGCGATTGCCGTGGCAACGCACCATGAAGTCGTGCTGGCCATCGTCGGCGGCCTGTTCGTGTTCGAGGCGCTTTCGGTCATCATCCAGGTCTTCTGGTTCAAGCGCACGGGCAAGCGGGTCTTCCGCATGGCGCCCATCCACCACCATTTCGAGCAGCTCGGCTGGTCCGAGAGCAAGGTCGTTATCCGCTTCTGGATTGTCGCCATCGTGCTCGCACTCCTGGGGCTGGCAACGCTCAAGCTCAGATGATCACTTCACCTGCCTGGAAGGACAAGAGATACGCGGTGCTCGGCCTCGCGCGGTCCGGCCGGGCGACGGTCGAGGCCTTGCTCGCGGTTGGCGCGGAGGTGCTCGTGTGGGACGACCGCCCCGAAGCGCGCGAGCCTTACAACGGGCGCTGCGCTATCGGCGATCCGCTGGAGGCTGACCTTACCGGCTATGCGGGTGTGGTGGTCAGTCCCGGCGTCCCGCTCAACACGCATCCGATCAAGCCTCATGCCGATAGTTTCGGCGTGCCCGTGATCGGTGATGTGGAGCTGTTTGCGCAGGCGCGCGCCGATTTACCGGCTCACCGCGTCGTCGGCATCACCGGCACCAATGGCAAATCGACCACCACGGCGCTGGTCTACCACATCCTGAAACAAGCTGGCGTGCCGACCACGATGGGCGGCAATATCGGCCTGCCGATCCTCGAGCAGGAGCCGCTACCCGAGGGTGGCGTCTATGTGCTAGAGCTGTCGAGCTACCAGATCGACCTGACCTATTCGCTCGATTGCGAAGTGGCGGTGCTGCTCAACATCACGCCGGACCATCTGGATCGGTACGATGGCGACTTTGCAAAATACGCCGCGAGCAAGTTTCGCCTGCTTTCCATGCAGACGCGGGGGCACAATTCCATCGCCCGGTTCAAGGATGCGCGGTCGCTCGGAAAGTTCGCCGAGGGCTCGATTGCGAGCATCCTCGAAGACGTCTTCGAGAACCGGGGTATCGCTCCCGAAGAGCAGGCCAACTGGCCCTCGCTCCAAGGCCCGCACAATCATGAAAACGCTGCTGCGGCTATCGAGGTGTGCGACATTCTCGGCCTGTCGCAGAGCCAGATCAAGGCAGGCCTCGAAAGCTACCGCGGCCTTCCGCACCGCATGGAGCGGGTCGCCGAAATCGCGGGCGTAGCCTACGTCAACGACAGCAAGGGCACCAACACTGCTGCCTCTGCCCCCGCGCTCGCAGCATTCGACAATATCCACTGGATCCTCGGCGGGCTCGCCAAGGAGCCGGGGCTGGGCGAATGCGAGGCCGAACTTCCTCGCGTGAAAGCCGCCTACACGATCGGCAAGGCCGGACCGGACTTTGCAGCGCTGCTGGAAGGCCGCGTGCCGGTGGAGCAGTGCGAAACGCTGGATCGCGCGGTTTCAGCCGCCGCTGACAGCGCGGAAGATGGCGATACCGTGCTCCTCTCGCCCGCCTGTGCCAGCTTCGACCAATATTCCGATTTCGAGAAACGCGGCGAGCATTTCCGCGCACTGGTGGAGGGGCTGGAATGAGCACCATGCAGCCCTACGTCCCCGGCGCGAAACGCAAGCCTGCGCACATCCCTTCGGGCAAGATATCCCGCTGGAGCGAGATCAAGATCTGGTGGCGCGAGATCGACCGCGTGCTGCTCGGCCTCGTCCTGCTGGTGATGACGCTCGGCACGATCGCGGTTGCTGCCGCAAGCCCCGCCAGCGCGGATCGCCTGTCCACATCGAGCACCACGCTCGACCCGCTCTATTTCTTCTATCGCCATGTCGTATGGCAGGCGCTTGCGCTGGGCGTGCTGTTCGGCGTCTCCATGCTCAGCCGCGAAAATGCGCGGCGCCTCGGCGTGGTGCTGGCTGCCGCAATGCTCGGCCTCCTCTTCCTCGTTCCCTTCATCGGGGTGGAGATCAACGGCGCAAGGCGCTGGATTAACCTGGGCATGCAATTCCAGCCATCCGAATTCCTGAAGCCCGGCTTCGCGATCACCATGGCGTGGATCCTGTCCTGGCGCATGCGCGATCCCAACCTGCCGGTGCTGATGATCTCGACCGCCTTGCTGGTCCTCATCGCGGCCCTGATGATGCTGCAGCCCAATTTCGGCGGCACCATCCTGTTCGGCGGCGTGTGGTTCGTGATGGTGATCCTTTCGGGCGTTCCGGTGAAGCGCCTTGGCGCGGTCATCGGCGGCGGGATCGCGGGCATCACCGCGACCTATTTCCTCTATGACAATGCGCGCCACCGTATCGATGCCTTTTTCGGCGGCGGCACCGCTTTCGACCAGGTCGACCTTGCCAGCCGCACCCTGCTGGCCGGCGGCTGGACGGGCGCAGGATATGGCCTTGGCATTCGCAAGATGAGCCTGCCCGAAGCGCATACGGACTACATCTTCTCCGTCATCGGCGAGGAATTCGGCCTGATCGCCTGTGCGCTGATCGTGCTGCTCTACCTCGCCATAGTGGTGCGCGTGCTGATGAGGCTGGTGGACGAGGACGATCTGTTCGCGCTGCTGGCCGGAACGGGCCTCGTCTCGCTGCTTGGCGGGCAGGCCTTCATCAACATGCTTGTGAACCTCCAACTCTTTCCGTCCAAGGGCATGACGCTGCCGCTGGTGAGCTATGGCGGCTCGTCCACCATCGCCGTGTGCCTTGCCATCGGGCTGCTGATCGCGATCACGCGGCGCAATCCCTATCTGAAAAGGTCCACCCGGGGGCTTGGCGACCTGATCGGTTTCGGGCAGGCGGACCGGATGAACGACAAACCATCGCATCTGTCGCGCGATATCTACCAATGACGACATCGAACCGACATTACGTGCTGGCCGCCGGGGGCACCGGAGGGCACTTGCTGCCCGCCTTCGCGCTGGCCGCTGAACTTGACCGGCGTGGCCATCACGTCGCGCTGATCACTGACGAGCGCGGAGCCGAAATTCCCGGCAAGGCCGATTTCATGCCCGCGCATGTCCTGCCCGCCGGGCGCTTCGGCAAGAACCCGCTGCAATGGGTGAAGGGCACCAAGGCGGTGCTGGAAGGTCGCAAGATGGCGCTGCGCCTGTTCGAGAGTTTCGAGCCGAGCGCGGTCGTCGGCTTCGGCGGCTATCCCTCGCTTCCGGCCGTGCTTGCCTCCACCTCGGCGAAGATCCCGACGGTGCTGCATGAACAGAACGCCGTGCTGGGCCGGGTGAACCGCCTACTGTCGGGCCGCGTTCAGGCTATCGCCACCGCTTATCCCGACGTGCAGCGGCTGAAGCCCAAGCATGGCGACAAGGTCCACCTCGTCGGCAATCCGGTGCGCGCAGAGGTGCTGTCCCTGCGCGAGGAACCGTTTCCTTCCTATGGCGAAGACGGCCTGCTCAGGGTGCTGGTCACCGGCGGCAGCCAGGGCGCGCGGGTCCTGTCCGAGATCGTGCCCGACGGGCTCGCCATGCTGCCCCCCGCCATTCGCGAGCGGTTGCAGGTCACCCAGCAATGCCGCCCCGAAGACCTCGACACCGTGCGCGAACGTTATCGCAGCCACGGCATTCCGGCAGAGCTCGCGACCTATTTCGAAGACATGGCCACGCGCCTTGCCGATGCGCACCTGTTCATCGGGCGCGCTGGTGCATCGACCATCGCAGAGCTGACTGCCGTGGGTCGGCCGGGCATCTTGATCCCGCTCCCCATCGCGACCGACGACCACCAGGCGGCCAATACCCGCGAAATGGTGAAGGCGGGCGGCGCGCGCATGATCCGGCAGGACAGGTTCGAGGCGAAGGAACTGGCGAAACAGATCCGCGTGCTGGCCGATGATCCCAAGGGTCTCGCCAATGCCGCGCATGCCGCATGGAATTGCGGCCGTCCGCGTGCGGTCGAAGACCTCGCCGATCTCGTCGAAAGCTTCGGCGGGGCGGACATGATGGACGTCATCCGCGTCGGCGGAAACAATGCCCGCGGCACAACGCAGGGCGCGCCCGCCGGGCAGGGCGCAAGCAGGGAGATCTCGGAATGAAGGGTGTCCCCACCGACATCGGAACGATCCACTTCGTCGGCATCGGCGGCATCGGCATGTCGGGCATCGCCGAAGTGATGAACAACCTGGGCTATACGGTGCAGGGTTCCGACATCAACGAAGGCCCGACGGTCGAACGCCTGCGCTCGCAAGGCATTGCCGTGAAGATCGGCCACGAGAAGGAAAACGTGGAAGGCGCGGCTGTCGTCGTCACCTCCACCGCCGTGCGCCGGACCAATCCGGAAGTCGCGCACGCGCTCGAAAACCGCATCCCCGTGGTGCGCCGCGCGGAAATGCTGGCCGAACTCATGCGTTTGAAATCGACGGTCGCCGTTGCCGGGACGCATGGCAAGACGACCACGACCAGCATGATCGCGGCGCTGCTCGATGCGGGCAATGTCGATCCCACCGTCATCAACGGCGGCATCATCGAACAGTACGGCTCCAATGCGCGCCTTGGCGACAGCGACTGGATGGTCGTGGAAGCCGACGAAAGCGACGGCAGCTTTCTGCGCCTCGATGGCACGATCGCGGTGGTCACCAATATCGATCCCGAACACCTCGACCATTACGGCGATTTCGACGGCGTGAAGGACGCTTTCGTCGAGTTCATCCACAATGTGCCGTTCTACGGCGCGGCGATCCTTTGCATCGACCATCCCGAAGTGCAGGCGGTGATCGGAAAGGTCCGCGACCGGCGCGTGATGACCTATGGCTTCAGCCTGCAGGCGGACATCTGCGGCGTGAACGTGCAGCCGCACGAAGGCGGCAACCGCTTCGACGTGATCGTGCGCCAGCGCGGTGAGGAAGACCGCCGGATCGAGAACGTGACCCTGCCCATGCCGGGCCGCCACAATGTCCAGAACGCGCTGGCCGCGATCGCCGTGGCGATCGAAATGGGCTGTCCCGACGAAGTCATCTGCAACGGCTTTTCCAGCTTCGGCGGCGTGCGGCGCCGCTTCACCAAGGTCGGCGAAGTGCCGTGCCGCGAAGGCAAGGTCACCATCATCGACGATTACGGCCACCACCCGGTCGAGATCCGCGCAGTGCTGGCGGCAGCGCGCGAAGCGACGAAGAGCCGCGTGATCGCCGTTATGCAGCCGCACCGCTATACCCGCCTGCAGGACCTGATGGACGACTTCCAGAGCGCCTTCAACGAGGCCGATGTCGTCTATGTCACGCCGGTCTATGCAGCTGGCGAAGACCCTATCGAAGGCGTCGATGCCAATGCGCTGGTCGAAGGCATCAAATCGCGCGGCCACCGCGCCGTCTCGACGGTCGAGGACCAAGGCGACCTTGCACAGAAACTCGCCGGAGAGATCGAGCAGGGCGACATCGTCGTATGCCTCGGCGCAGGCGACATCACGAAATGGGCCGCTGGCCTTGCCGACGCGATCATCGAGGAGCGCGCCGCGTGATGCAGCAGCCCGATGACGTGCCCAATTGGGATAGCGGTATGGCCCCGGACTGCGAAGTCGAGGGCAGCGTTGCCGCGCCGGTCTCGACCCAAGGGCTGCGCGGCAAGCTGACGGCGCAGGCCCCGCTGGCGAAACTGGTCTGGTTCAAGACAGGCGGCTGCGCGGACTGGCTGTTCGAACCGGAAGACCTCGAAGATCTGCGCCTCTTCCTCGAACGCCTGGACGGTGATCTTCCCGTCATGGCGCTGGGGCTCGGCTCCAACATGATCATCCGCGACGGCGGCGTACCGGGCGTGGTCATCAAGCTCGGCAAGCCCTTCGCGAACGTCTCGATCGAGGATCAGGTCGTAAGCTGCGGCGGCGGTGCACACGGCATCCTCGTCGCCAGCGCGGCGCGCGATGCTGGCGTCGCAGGGCTCGAATTTATGCGCGGCATCCCTGGCACGGTCGGCGGGTTCGTGCGCATGAACGGCGGCGCCTACGGGCGCGAAGTGTCCGACGTGCTGATCGATTGCGATGTCATCCTGCCGGGCGGCGAACTTGTCACGCTGCCCGCGACCGATCTCGAATACACGTATCGCCACTCGGCCCTACCGGAAGGCGCCGTGGTCGTCTCCGCCCGGTTCCAGGGGCACCCGGGCGATCCCGAAGACATCGGCGCGGAGATGGACCGGATCGCCGAAGCGCGCGAAAATTCGCAGCCGCTACGCACCAAGACCGGCGGTTCGACCTTCAAGAACCCGCCGGGCAAAAAGGCATGGGAACTGGTCGATGCGGCCGGGTGTCGCGGTCTCACCATGGGCGGCGCACAGGTGAGCGAGAAACACACCAATTTCCTGATCAATACCGGCGATGCCACCAGCGCCGATATCGAAGGGCTGGGCGAGGAAGTCCGGCGCCGCGTCTACGAGCATTCGGGCGTCGAACTCGAATGGGAAATCCAGCGGGTAGGAAGGCCGTGAGCGAGCGTCCTCTCAGCGAGTTCGAGCAGGGCATCCTCGAAAATATCGAGAAGTCCGGATGTCAGGTGAATACCATCTTCGACCCAGAGGGTTTTGAGCCAACCTTCAGTTACTCGATCGGTTTTCCGGAAACGGTCGGTCAACCCGAAGTCATCATTTTTGGACTGAGACGCGAGGTCATGCATGCCATGATCAACGTTCTTCTAGACAAGTGCCGTCAAGGCCTGACTTTAAAAGATGGGCTGACGGTCGAGGGCCTGCTTGACGGGTACACTTGCATCACAAGATCGGTCTTGAGCGACAACATCGTAAGGGACTATTTCAATTCTGCCATCTGGTACGAGAAATATCGCACCGGCAGCGATATGGAAGAAGCCTACCAGATCGTCTGGCCAGGCGTGCAGCAGCGCCTGTTTCCTTGGGACAAAGGCTGCGATCAGATCGTCATCGATAGCCAACCTTCTCTTTATCTACCGGAATCCGTGCATTGACCGATCTCCCCAAACTCCATGTCGCCGTCCTGATGGGCGGCTGGGCCAACGAACGCCCCGTCAGCCTGATGTCGGGCGAAGGCGTTGCGAAAGCGCTGGAAGAGCGCGGTCACAAAGTCACGCGCATCGACATGGACCGGCAGGTCGCCGCGCGGATAGCCGAGGCTGCGCCCGACGTCGTTTTCAACGCACTCCACGGCGTTCCCGGTGAAGACGGGACGGTTCAGGGCATGCTCGACCTGATGGGCGTGCCTTATACCCATTCGGGCCTCGCCACATCGGTCGTCGCCATCGACAAGCAGCTGACCAAGCAGGCGCTTGTCCCCCACGGTATCCCCATGCCCGGCGGGCGCATCGTAAAGAGCGCGGACCTGTTCGAACGCGATCCGATGCCGCGCCCCTATGTGCTCAAGCCCGTCAACGAAGGCAGCTCGGTCGGGGTCGCCATCGTTACCGATGACGGAAATTATGGCAATCCGATCGCGCGAGACGCGAAGGGGCCGTGGCAGGATTTCGACGAGCTCCTGGCGGAACCGTTCATTCGCGGGCTTGAGCTGACCTCCGCCGTGGTGGATTTCGAGGACGGGCCGCGCGCACTGGCCGTGACCGAACTCAAACCCAAGAGCGGGTTCTACGATTTCGATGCCAAATATACCGACGGCATGACCGACCACATCTGCCCGGCCGAAATCCCGGAGCAGATCGAGAAACTGTGCCTCGAAATTGCCCTGAAGGCGCACAGACTGCTCGGCTGCAAGGGTACCAGCCGTACCGACTTCCGCTGGGACGATACGCAGGGCGAAGACGGTCTGTTCGTGCTGGAAACCAACACGCAGCCCGGCATGACCCGGCTCAGCCTCGTGCCCGAACAGGGCCGTTATGCGGGGATGGAATATGGCGAGCTGGTAGAAACCATAATTGCCGCCGCGCTGCGCGATTTCGCCGCGCGCAAAGGGGGCGGCGATGGCTAAGGTCAAGCGCAAGCCGACGGGTGTGCGGCGCTCTGCCGCCGCCCGCAATCGCAGCCAGAAGGCGCGCGCGGCCAAGCGGCACACGTCCGGCTTCCTCGACCGGGCCATGGCAGCACTGCCCTTCACAGAAGAGCAGTGGCACAAGTTCTTCCTGTTCCTGATCGCGGCGGCAGGGCTGGCCATAGCCTGGACGGTCGCGAGCTATGCGGGCGTGCCGGAACTTGCCCGCACCGAACTGGCGAAGTCGGCCAGCCGTGCAGGCTACGAAGTCCGCACGGTGCGCGTCACCGGCGTCGAGCGGATGAGCGAGCAACTGGTCTACCAGCGCGTGCTTGGCGAAACCGACCGGCCCATGCCGCTGGTCGATGTGGAAGAGGTGCGGGAACGCCTGCTGGAGCTGTCCTGGGTCAAGGATGCGCGGGTTTCGCGGCAGCTGCCCGATACCTTGCGGATCGACATTGTCGAACGCGCGCCTCACGCCGTCCTGGTCAAGCCCGACCGGCTCGTCCTGGTCGACCCGGAGGGCCATGAGCTCGAGCCCGTGTCGTCGGAAGATGCCAAGGGGCAGCTGCTCATTTCCGGTCCCGGCGCGCAGAAACAGGTCGCCGAACTCGGCAAGCTGCTGGATGCGGCGCCTGCCTTGAAGCCTCAGATCGTGGCCGCCGAATGGGTGGGCAACCGCCGCTGGAACCTGACTTTCAAGACCGGCCAGCTCCTGGCCCTGCCGGAAGGCGACCAGGGACCTGCCGCGCTGGTGAAGTTTGCGGAGATGGACGGGCGCAACCGCCTGATCGGGGGCAAGGCCGTGGCGATCGACATGCGGGTGCCCGACCGTGCCTATCTGCGCTGCCAGGACGGCCCGTGTCCCAAAGGGATGAGCGCACAGTAATGGCGTCCGCAGCTCCCCTTCCGCGCGTCAATCGCGTCTTCGGCGCCGTCAACATCGGCTCCTTCCGCGTGTCGGCCATGATCATGGGTCAGGCGGAAGACGGCGAAATGGTCGTGCTCGGCTCCTCGCACCGCAAGAGCGAGGGTATCAAGCGCGGCTATGTCACCGATATGCGCGCTGCGACGCATGCGATCCGCAATGCGGTCGAGAAGGCGGAAGCGAACGCGAACACGTCTGTTTCCAGCGTCTGGATCGGCTGCGCGGGAGCAGGCCTATCGAGCAAGGTCGCGAGCGTGGAAATAGCCATCGGCGGACGGCGGATCGACGAAGACGATATCGAACACCTGCTGTTTGCCGCGCGCGACCATATCCAGCCCGACGGGCGCATGGTCCTCCATGCACAGCCAGCGCATTATTCGCTCGACGGGGCGCATGGCATCGCGAACCCTTCGGGGCTGCACGCGGAATCGCTCGGCGTCGATGTCCACGTGACGCTGGCCGAAGGCGCGCCGGTACGGAACCTCATCGAAGCGGTGCAGAGCGCGCACCTGGACGTCGAAGGCGTGGTCGCCAGCCCGCTCGCCGCCGCCTATGCCTGCCTCAGCGCCGAGGAACGCGATCTCGGCGTCGCGCTGGTCGAAATCGGCGCGCAGGTTACGAACGTCTCCGTCCATGCAGGCGGCATGCTTCTGGGGCTGAGGTCCATTGCCGTCGGCTCCAACGACATTACCGATGCCATCGCGTCGTCACTTGGCATCAGGCGCAGCCAGGCGGAGCGCCTGAAATGCGTGTCCGGCTCAGCCATCGCCACGCCCAGCGACCACCGCGAGATGATCCCCGTCAATTCGCCGGAGGAAGAGCCGAGCGGCCAGCCTGCGCGCGGGGCGGACGAACACAATCGCATCCCGCGTGCCGAGCTCGTCTCGATCGTCACCGACCGTCTCGGTGCGCTGACCAGCGAAGTCGGCAAGAGCCTGAAGGGCATGGGATTTTCGGGTGCGAGCGGGGGGCAGGTCGTTTTGAGCGGCGGCGGGGCGGAATTGCACGGCATCGCGGAATTCATGCAGGGTGCGCTAGGCATGCCCGTTCGCATCGGAAAACCGCCATCCTTGCGCGGTTTGCCCGAAGCGCACGCAACCCCGGGTTTCGCCACGCTGGCGGGCCTGTGCCTCTACGCGGCGGAAGATCCGGTCGACATCCGGTCCATTGGCCCGGGTTACCAACCGACCCGCCGCTATTCGGGGCTGGGACTGGTCAATCGCGTCATGCAGGCAGTGAGAGAGTATTTTTAGGGGGTGATACGTAGCGTAACCCCTGCTTCAGCCCTTGTGGATAAGGCTATTTACCAAGGTCACAGCGATTCGCTTTTGCGCTTAGGTGTGACATAACCGTTTTCAGGCGACTTTTTACTTCGAGGAAAGCTCAATGAGCATCAATATCGGTCCCGCATCCAGCGACGATCTCCGCCCCAAGATCATGGTCATCGGCGTTGGCGGTGCAGGCGGCAACGCAATCGCGAACATGATCGAAGCCCAGATCGAGGGCGTCGACTTCCTCGTGGCGAATACCGATGCGCAGGCGCTTTCCACTTCCGCATCGGAAAAGCGCATCCAGCTCGGCCCCGACATTACCGGCGGCCTCGGTGCAGGCGCCCGTCCCGAAGTGGGCAAGGCAGCGGCCGAAGAAACGGTCGAGGACCTCGAAGACGCGCTTGAAGGCTGCAACATGCTCTTCATCGCGGCCGGCATGGGCGGCGGCACCGGCACCGGTGCAGCGCCCGTCATCGCCGAAGCTGCGCGCCGCAAGGGCGTCCTCACCGTCGGTGTCGTGACGAAGCCGTTCCTGTTCGAAGGGTCGCGCCGCATGCGCGCCGCCGAAGCAGGTATCGAAGAACTGCAGAAGCACGTCGACACGCTGATTGTCATTCCGAACCAGAACCTGTTCCTGGTCGCCAAGGCGGAAACCACCTTCAAGGAAGCCTTCATGCTCGCCGACGAGGTGCTGCAGCAGGGCGTCCGCTCGATCACCGACCTCATGGTCATGCCCGGCCTCATCAACCTCGACTTCGCCGACGTGCGTTCGGTGATGAGCGAAATGGGCAAGGCGATGATGGGTACCGGCGAAGGCGAAGGCGACAATCGCGCGCTCGAAGCTGCGGAACTGGCCATTGCCAACCCGCTGCTCGACGGCGTCAGCATGACCGGCGCGAAGGGCGTCATCATCTCGATCATCGGCGGTGAAGACATGAAGCTGCTCGAAGTCGACGAGGCGGCCAATCACATCCGCGAACTGGTCGACGAAGATGCCAACATCATCTGGGGTAGTGCGTTCAACCCCGATCTCGAAGGCAAGATCCGCGTATCCGTGGTCGCCACCGGGATCGAACAGTCCGGCATCGGTGCCGCTCCGCAGTCGCAGAGCTTCTCGATGTCCGACGCGCGCGCACCGCAGCGCCCGGTCCTCGACCTGCCGAGCGACAGTGTCGAAGAAGACGACGAGCCGTTCGAGTTGAGCGAAGGTCTCTCCGCCGGCCTCGACGACGAGCCGCAGGAAGACACCCACGATAACGGGGTGAGCTCGACCGGCCTCTCCGCCGCAAGTGCCGACGATTTCGGTGACGAGGGCGAGGAAGAAGACGATGTCGACGGCATCGTCGACCCGCTCGCAGGCCTGCGCAACGAAGAGACCGAAAAGTTCGATTCCTTCGGCGGCGAGGCACCCGAACCGGCCGAAGACGGCTCGTTCGGATCGGGCGACGGCTGGACCGACGAAGGCGAGGGCGCATCGGGCTCACCGCTCGACCTGTCCGATCCGATCGACGATGGTGCGGGCCAGGACGAACTCCAGCTCGGTGCGGACCAGTTCGCCGACGGCGACAGCCCGCTGCAGAGCAAGCCCGCGAAGAAGCAGCCGGTGCTTGGCGGCGGCAATGAAGGCGGCGCATCGCAGGGCAGCACGCTGTTCGAGCGCATGGCCAACCTGTCGCGCGGTTCCGGTTCTTCCGAAAGCGAAGTCGACAGTGACGACGAAGACGATGATGGCGACAACAGCAGCAGCGGTTCGCTCAACATCCCGCGCTTCCTCGGTCGCCAGAACAACCAGTAATCTCCTGAAACTCTCGCGGCGCGTCAGGCGTTGCAAGGGGAGATCATGACCAGTTCCGTGACATATCGTGCCCTGCGCCTGGCTGCCAGCGCTCTTGCGCTCGGTGTGCCGGGCCAGTTGGCTGCGCAGGAAGTCGTCCAGCCGCTGCCGCCCGAAGGCACGAGCGAGTTGAATTCGGCTTTGCAGCGACTGGCCCGCGATTCCGGCGATGTCGGCGCCTTGCTCGATGCCGGGGAAGCGGCGCTCAAGCTCGGCGATATTCCGGCCGCGATCGGCTTTTTCGGCAGGGCGCAGGACATTTCGCCCAACAATAGCCGCGTGACCCTCGGGCTTGCGCAAGCCTACACTTATTCGCGCCGTCCGGTCGAAGCCCTGCAATTGTTCGCGCAAGCAGAGCGGGCTGGCGTGCAGCCGCAGCGCATGGCGAAAACCCGTGCGCTTGCCTTCGACCTGGTAGGGGATTCCGCCAGTGCGCAGTCGCTTTACCGGCTTGCCCTCCAACAAGGCGAAGATGCCGACGTGCGTCGCAACCTCGCGCTGAGCCAGGCAATTTCGGGTGACAAGGCGGGCTTCGAGGCGACCTTGCTCCCGCTCTTGCAGCAAGGCGACAATGCCGCTTTCCGCACGCGCGCCTTTGGCCTTGCCGTTCTTGGCGAAACGGACGCAGCGATCCAGATCGCCCGCGACATGATGCCACGCGGCATGGCGAGCAGGGTCGAACCCTACCTCAGATACATGCCGCAGCTTACGGCTGCACAACAGGCAGCTGCCGGTACTCTCGGCGTGTTTCCGCGCACGGCGGCGATCGGGCGCGATGATCCGGCCATCGCGCGCTATGACAGCCCTTCGGTGCGATCCGCCGACGTGGCACTCGCTCCGACCGGTCCTGCGATGGGTCAGCCGAGCGTACCGCGCAGGGCTGAGGAGTCCACGCGCCAGCGGACGGCACCGCCGCGTGAACGTGCAGAGCAGCCGAGCACCAGCTCAGACCGTTCGATCTTCCGGCCCGCCCGCAGTGCGGATCGCCCGGCAAGGGTGGAGCAACCTGCCCAGGCCGCGGCTCCGGTAGCGCCGCCGTCTGCCCGGCCGCAAGCGGCGCCGCCAAGGCAGGCAACCACCGTGGCAACTGTCTCGCCCACGACCCCGCCCGAGGCCCTGCTCCCCCAGCGCGAGGAAGAAGTAAGCGTTGCCGACGCCTTCGCCGGCTTCGACCTTGCAGAGGCGAGCGCGGCGCCGCGGCAGGGTGCGGTCGACATCACGCGCATCCAGGCGCCTCGCGAAGTGGCCGAGCCGCCTGCGCCGCCGCCGCCCGCGCACCCGGCGCGCCACTGGGTCCAGGTCGCGACGGGCCGCGATACGTCTGCCCTGCGCTTCGACTGGCGCCGCATCGCCCGCAATGCCGACGGCTTGCTGGACGGCAAAGGGCCTTTCGTCACGCCCTGGGGGGAAGCCAACCGCCTGCTTTCCGGGCCTTACGAATCGCGCGATGCCGCGCGCGAGGTGGTAAACCGTTTGCGCGCTCTCGAAATCGACAGCTTCCCGTTTTCGAGCGACGAAGGTCAGGAAATCGCCGAGCTCGATTAGCCTGTCCGCCCATCCGTAAGTTGGGCTTGTGCACAAGCTTTGCACAAGCCGATTGCGTTCTCCCCAACCCGCTTGGGACCTTCGATTGCCAAGCGGGCGGGGCGACCTGCACAAGGCTCGCATGAGAGCCACGGGATCGCCACGATGAGAACCTCCGAAAGCCGTTTCGAGGCAGAAGAGGACGCAGCTCCGCTTGAAATGCTGACCGCCCTGTTCGAGGCGCGCGGCTGGCCGTGCGGGTCCACCGGCGACGAGATGAGCGGCGAAGTGCAGGGCAGCTGGACCACCTACCAGCTGCGCGGGATCTGGCGTCCCGAGGATATGGTCCTGCAATTGCTGTGCCTTCCGGAAATCCGGATTTCCGATGAAAAACGGGCGGTTGCGCAGGAACTCGTCACCATGGTCAACGAGCAGATGTGGCTCGGCCATTTCGATATCTGGTCGAACGGCGGCGTGCTTCTCTATCGCAATGGCACAATGCTGGGGGACGAGGGGCTACTGAGCCTCGGCCAGGCGCAATCGCTGGTCGAAATCGCGGTCGAGGAATGCGACCGCTTCTATCCAGCCTTCCAGTTCGTCCTGTGGGGCGACAAGAGCCCAGCCGATGCCTTGAAAGCCGCGATGGTGGACGCGGCGGGCGAAGCCTGAGCGACGCTAGTGGCTGCTCGGCATGCAAATGGTTGATTTCCATTAGTCAAACCGCGTCCGGTTTCGCTTGAAATCGGCGGGAATAATGCCGATATTCCCCCAAGAAGCGGGGTGAATTGTCCCCGCAATTGGGAGTTTTTGAAAATGGCCGATTGGAACGACACCGACCAGAGGCAGGCGACCTCGTCCGTGCCGCGCGCGGGTGATGCCGTATCCCGCCAGACCACTTTCGACGCTGGCCTGCGCCAGCACATGCTGTCGATCTACAACATGATGGCTTCGGGCGTGCTGCTGACCGGCATCGTCGCCCTGCTGTTCGTCCAAACCGGACTGTTCGAAGCGGCCTATCAGGTCATTCAGACGCCGCGCGGTGCTGCGGTTCAGCCGACCATGCTTGGCTGGATCATCTCGCTTTCGCCGCTCGCCTTCATCCTGGTGCTGAGCTTCGGGGGGGTACAGCGGTTCAGCAAGACCACGCTGCAAGTCTTCTTCTGGAGCTTCGCCGTGCTGTTCGGCATGTCGATGTCGACGATTTTTGCCACCTACACCGGTGAATCGATCGCTTCCGCCTTCTTCGCTTCGGCCGCGGCCTTCGCGGGCCTGAGCCTGTTCGGCTACACCACGAAGAAGAACCTTTCGGGTTGGGGCAGCTTCCTGCTCATGGGCCTGATCGGCATCATCGTGGCGATGCTGCTCAACGCGTTCTTCTTCCAGTCGGGCGCGATGGGCCTCGTGATCAACATCCTCGGCGTACTGATCTTCGCAGGCTTCACCGCCTACGATACGCAGCGCCTGAAGAATGAATATCACTATGTCCGCGGCACCGAATATGCGGGCAAGGCGATCGTGATGGGCGCACTCAGCCTCTATCTCGACTTCATCAACCTGTTCATGTTCCTGCTGCAGTTCCTCGGCAGCCGGGAATAATCCCAACCGCCGACCGCAACAGCGAGTCGTTTGATCGTGCCCGGGGCGTAACTCGCGCCCCGGGCATTTTCTTTGTCCGCTCAAGGGGGTAGGAGAGTGAAACGCTTCATCGCGGGTCAATCAAGACGCTTTCATGGTGAAGACAGAAAATTCCTTGAGGAGGGTACGCGCGCCGTGAGCCGCAATTCGCACATCACCATCCGCTTCGCCGCCATCGCCGGCGGTTTGCTTGCACTTTCGGCCTGCGCGACGCCGCCACCACCTCCTCCTCCGCCGCCTCCCCCGCCACCGCCTGCGCCGGTCGTGATCCCGCCGCGCCCGGTTCCGCCGATGGGTGCGACGACGGGAATGACCATTCCGCTGGTTGCTGCCGATGGCGTGCGCCAGACGGTGAATGCGAACCTGACCCCGGCACAGACGGTGTGGAACCTGCGCTCGGCCCTCAATGTCGCGGCGCTCAACTGCCCCGAACCGCAAGCGACCATGCTGGTGGACAATTACGGTGCCTTCCTGAAGCGCAATGCGCGCCAGCTTTCGGCCACCAACCGCGCGCTGCAGGGGGAATTCCGCCAGAAGTACGGTGCGACCTACCGCGACGTGCAGGATTCCTACATGACGCAGGTCTACAACTATTTCGCCCTGCCGCCCGCCATGGGCAACTTCTGCGATACGGCGCTGGCCGTGAGCCGCGATGCGCTGACTGCGGAAGTAGGCACGCTCGATAGCTTCGCTGCTATCGCGCTGCCGCGGATCGAAAGCGTCTTCAACGATTTCTACCGTGCCTACGAACAGTACCGCGTGAACCTTGCCGCGTGGGATTCGAAGTATGGTCCGCCCACCGTCACCACGACCGTGCAGGGTTACACCAACCCGCTTAGCCCGGATGTCGACATCGCACCGGGGGAAACCGTCGTGAATTCCATGCCCGCAACGGCACCCGTTACCGTGGCCAGCGAAACGCAGGCTCCGGTGGACCTGCCGCCCGCAGCAGGGGTTCAGCCCGTGATCGTCGCGACGCAGGATGACGCAACCGGAGAGACGGTGTCGACGCTGCCCACCGAAGGTCCGATTTTCCAGTCGGGTGAAGTGGTACAGGGCCAAGCGCAGGCCGGGCCGGACGACACGCCCGATCCGCAAAGCTGAGCTTGCCTAAACCGGAGCGTACTCCGGAAAATTGAGCGCGCAGGCGGCCAGCATCTTGCCGGTCGCCTCGCGATCCGCAACGTCCAGCCCGGGTGGTGGCTCCTGCATCTTGGCAGGCGGCGGGAATGTTCCATAGCCTGCGAACAGCGCATGCCAACTCATCGGCGCGTAGGGTGCGGCTGGGCCATAGGCCTTGGCATTGACCTCCTCGATCGAGCCGTGCGTGAACCAGGCCGTCATCATCGCCTTGAGATTGTCCGATAGCGACTGGTTGGTGGCATTCTCGCGCCAGTAGTCCGTGTCGGTCCGCTGGTTCATGCGATAGTGCGCCACGATATAGTCGCGAATACCTTCGTAACGCGCGGCGATCCTCTGGTTGAAAGTCTCGCGGTGGGCGTCGGTAAATCCGCCGCTTTCGTATGCCTTCGCAAAATCGAGCGCGGTCGCGATGACGATATGGAGAGCGGTTGCTTCCAGCGGCTCGATAAAGCCTTGCGAGAGCCCGGTGGCAAGGCAGTTGCGGACCCAGCTGTTCTCCAGCCGTCCGACCTTCATCTTGAGGAAACGCGGCTGCGCCTTGTCGGCCGCTACCCCCAGCGCGCTAGCCAACTCTGCGGCGGCGTTGTCATCGCTGATGTGGCGCGACGAATAGACATATCCATTGCCCACCCGCGAGGTGAGCGGGATCGACCAGCGCCAGCCTGCGCTCATGGCGATGCTCTCGGTCTGCGGCACGATCGGCCCGGCGTGGGAGGTCGGCATCACTACCGCGCGATCGTTGAAAAGGTTTTCTGCGAACGGGAGGAAGTTTGCGCCGAGTTTCTGCTGTGCGAGCAGTGCTGCAAAGCCCGAGCAATCGACGAACAGGTCGCCCTCGATCCTCTCCCCGTCTTCGCACAGCAAGGCCGCGATATCGCCGCTCTGATCAAGCTCCACATCTTCAACCTTCAGCGGACGATGCGTGACACCGCGAGGGACCGCCCAGTCGCGCAGGAAAGCGCCAAGTTTGTGGGCATCGAAATGGTACCCATAGCTTTGCGGGAAGGGGAAATTCGCTTCCGGCACCGGGCCGCGACACGACTTGGCGAGATGCGCAGCCAGGAACCAGTCGTCCGGATGCGCGGGCAAGTCTATGCCCCGGCGGCGCAGCCCGCAATTCTTGACGAAGCCCGGTTCCGAATGGAGGTCGACCGGGCCGGGGAAGGGATGGAAATAGCTTTCGCACCCCTCTCGCTCGCTCCAGCCGGTGAAACGGATGCCAAGCTTGTAGGTGGCATCGCAGGCCGCCATCCACTCGGCCTCTTCTATGCCGAGGTGGTCGAAGAACGCTTTCAGTTGCGGCGTGGAGCCTTCGCCGACACCGATGATCCCTATCGCGGGACTTTCGACAACTGTGACACTGCCCCCGCGTGCAGCCCATTCGTGGTGCAGCAGGCAGGCGGTGATCCACCCTGCGCTGCCGCCGCCGAGGACGACGACGCGAGGAGCGGAGCCTGTGCTCACCCCTGCGGCACGAACTCGATCGCGAAGCCGCCTGCGGGCGCAAGGCGAAGATCGAGCGTCTGGTCGGCTGTTACGGTCATGGTCTCGACATCCATCGCATGGCGGTCCGCGCCAAGTCCATCGGCATTCGCGCCATCACGCCAGATCGTTGCGGCATAGGACTTGCCGGGATCGAGGAAGGACAGCGGGACCGAGGCGACGCGCTCATCCGCATCGGTGACTGCGCCCACATACCAGTTGAGCGTATCGCGATCGCGGCGGGCTATGACGGCGTATTCGCCGACCTTGCCATCGACAAGCAGGCTCTCTGCCCAGTCGGCCGGAACGCGTTTCACGAAGTCGAGGGCGCGAGGATATTTCGCCAGGTTTTCAGGCAGGTCCGCGACCATCTGTATCGGCGAATAGATCGCGACATAAAAGGCCAGCTGGCGCGCAAGCGTGCTCGGGAGGTCGGGAGCGGTCGCGCCGCGCCCTTCGAGCGAGAATACGCCCGGCGTATAGTCCATCGGACCCGACAGCATCCGAGTGAAGATGAGTTCGGGCACATGGCCCGGATCGTTCTTCGGCACCGCCCATGCATCGTATTCCGCCCCGCGTGCGCCCTCGCGGCTGACCCAGTTTGGATAGGTGCGGCGCAGTCCCGTGTCCTTCACCGGTTCATGCGGGTTCATGGCGATCTTGTGCTCGGCCGCTTCCTTCACAACCTTCAGGTGATGGCGGACCATCTCCTGCCCGTCGTGCCAGACGAAGGTCTCGCCCATGCCGCCTTCACCGGCGGGTGCGATGACGCCGCCAGCATCGGCGACATAGCCGCTCTTCACGGCGTCGATGCCCAGGCTTTCATAGAAGGCCATCGCGTCTTCGAGCTGTTCCTCGTAGACCTTGATATTGCCGCCTGTTTCATGGTGGCCGATAATGCACACGCCCTTTTCTTCGGCATAGCGCGCCACTTCCTCGATATCGAAATCGGGATAGGCGGTGGTGAAATCGAACTCGCGGCCGTTGCCGAACCAGGTGCCGTCCCAGCCCAGGTTCCAGCCTTCGATCAGGACGCCGCGAAAGCCGTGTTCGGCGGCGAAATCGATGTGCCGTTTGGCGTTTTCGGTGGTCGCGCCGTGCTTCTCACCGCTTGCCCAGCTGCTGTCATCGAGGTGCATTTCCCACCAGATGCCGATGTATTTGTGCGGCGTGAACCAGCTCACATCGCCGAGCTTGTTGGGCTCGTTGAGGTTGAGGATGATATTGCTCTCGAACAGGCCCTTGGGGCCGCCTGCGATCTGGATCGTGCGCCACGGCGTGGTGAAGGCGCCTTCGCGGATTACCTTGGGACCGCGCGGCGACGGCGCCAGCTGGGCGCGGAAGCGCGTGTCGTCCACGCGGCGCAGCCACATGCCCGAATAGTCGACCAGTGCCGCCTCGTGGAAAGAGAGGTGCAGGCCATTGTCGAGCACCATGGTGACCGGCGTGTGCACGGTCGAAAGCGCGCTCACCGGGGTCTTCGAATAGAGATATTCATAGCGATTCCAGTCGCCTGCGGGGATCGACCAGGCCTTGCCATCGGCGGCAATATTGAACTCGGTCAGTTCCTCCGCGATGCGATAGACGGGCTGGCGCTCCGTCTCCGGGAATTCGACGCGGAAGCCCAGACCATCGTCGAACACACGCATGCGCACGGTAATTTCGCGCGCGTCCTCATCGCGCTGGCGGAAGGTGAGGGCCAGTTCGTTGTGGATGTCCTGCACCCACTGGCGCTCGCCCCAGGGTTGCTCCCAGGTGCTGGCGTGGCTTTCCTCGCGAAAGGCGACCACTTCGAAATTGCGGCGCATCGGGTCCGCGTCGGTGAAGGCGAAGCCGAGGTTCGACTTGGCGATGACCGGCACGCCATCGCGCGTGACTTCGTAATAAGGAATGCCTTCGCCGTCCGCGTCGAGCGTTACCGCGATACGCCCGTCGGGCGACGTGACTGTTTCCGCCTGCGCCGTAGCGATCGGCAGGAGCGAGGCACCGATGAAGAGGGCGATATGGCGGATCATGTGTCGGTCTCCAGGATGATGGCGGCGAAGGGGGGGAGGGCGGTCGGCTCCGCGCCGTTGATCGCAAGCAGCGTCCGGCCTTCGCAGTCGTCGCAAAGTACCGGCTTGCTGCCGAGGTTGAAGCGGCAGCGCAGGCGCTGGCCGCCGGCTTCGCGCACCAGTTCCAGCAGGTCGCCGTCGTGATTGCATTCCACCACGCGGCCATGGTGCAGGGCCGGGTTCGCCTTGCGCAATGCGATCGCCTGCTTGGTGAATTCGAGCAAGGAGTTCGCATCGCCCTGCTGCGCAGCAACCGAGCGAGGACGATTGTCGTCGCCAACCGGGAGCCATGGTGCGGAGCTGCCGAAGCCGGCGCATTCGCTATCGTCCCATGGCATGGGGGTGCGCGCACCGTCGCGGCTCAATGTGAGCGGCCAGTTCGCAATCGCCTCCGGATCGTGCAGCTGGTCGAAGGGAATATCGACCTGTGTCAGGCCGAGTTCCTCGCCGTAATAGAGGATCGCGTTACCGCGCAGGCTCATCAGGAGGAGTGTCTTGAGGCGCGCGAAGGCATCTCTATCCTCCGGCTTGCACCACCGACTGAGCGCACGGGGCGCATCGTGGTTTTCGAAAGCCCAGCTCGGCCAGCCCAGGCCCGGCTCTTCCGGCCATTCGGCGAGGGCGGAGCAGACCAGCTGCGGGGTCAGCGCGTCGGCATAGAGGAAGTTGAACCCGTAAGCGGAGTTGAGGTGCGTCTCGCCTTCGGTAAAGGCCTTCATTTCGCGCACGGCGTCGTCGCCGCCGACTTCGGCGACGGTGAAAATACCGTCGAATTCGTCGGTCAGCGCGCGGATCCGCTCGATGAAGGCGGGGATGTCCGCATGGCTCTGGTTATAGGTCTTGAGCTGGAAGTCGAATGGCCGGGTGCGCTGCTTGTCCGTCGGCGGGGCGGGCGGATTGTCGCGCAATTGCGGGTCGTGCATCGCAAAGTTTAGCGCATCGATGCGGAAGCCGTCCACACCGCGCTCGAGCCAGAAGCGCATGACGTCCAGCACCGCCTGCTGCGCTTCGCGGTTGTGGAGGTTGAGCTGCGGCTGGCTCGATAGGAAATTGTGCAGGTAATACTGCCCGCGCCTCGCGTCCCAGGTCCACGCCGGACCGCCGAAGACCGATTGCCAGTTCGAGGGCGGCGAGCCGTCGGGCTTGGCATCGGCCCAGACATACCAGTCGGCCTTGGGGTTGTCGCGGCTGGAGCGGCTTTCGCTAAACCAGTCATGCTCGTCCGAAGTGTGCGAATAGACCTGGTCGATCAGTACCTTGAGGCCGAGTTCATGGGACCGGGCGATGACTGCGTCGAAGTCTTCCAGCGTGCCGAAGATCGGGTCGACATCGCAATAATCCGATACGTCGTAGCCGAAATCCTTCATCGGCGATTTGAAGAAAGGCGAGATCCAGATCGCATCCGCGCCAAGTTCGGCAATGTGCGGCAGGCGCTGCGTGATGCCCGGAAGGTCGCCGATGCCATCGCCATTCGAATCCATGAAGCTGCGCGGATAGATCTGGTAGATCACCGCACCCTTCCACCAAGGCAGCTTGCCACTCATTCGGCAGTCTCCGCGACGCGGCAAACGGCCCAGCCGAATGCGGGTAGCGAGAAAGCCGCGCTGCCTGGAGCTATGACGCCAGCGGGGCAGGCCCCGGCAAGCTGCTCGAACGAGCGGGCGTCGTAGCCCAGCGTCACATTTGCCTGCTGCGCCTCGCCGCTGGTATTGAACACGGCAAGGTATTCCTGCCCCTCATCGGGATCGAAACGGCTCACTGCAAAAATGCCGGGCTCCTGGCCGTAGTGACGGATCACCTGCTTCCCGCGCAGCAATGCCGGGTGCGCGCGGCGCATTTGCGAGAATTCGGCAATCAGGCGGAAGAGCGGGTGGTTCTCGTCGAAATTGCTGTCCGTAGTGGTTGCATCGGTACCGATCAGGACGTTGTCGTTGTAGCTGTCCGTCCGGCTGGGAAACATGTCCTCGCGCGCGGCCTGGTCGTTACCATCGCCGACGAAACCCTGCTCCGCACCGTAATAGATGACGGGCGATCCGCGCAGCGTCAGCAGCATCGCATGGGCAAGCTTGGTTCGCGCCAGCATTTCCTCGTTCGAGATATCCGGATTGTCCCACCGCAGCATGGTGGTGAAGCGGCCCATGTCGTGATTGCCGAGGAATGTCGGCATGGCCAATGCGGCCTCTTCCCCGCCTTCATACAGCACATCGCCATCGAACAGTTCATTGAGGATGTAAGTGCCCTTGTTCTGGCTCACGACCTCGCGAATGCCCTGCTGGAAGGCGAAGTCGAGCACGGCCGGAAAGCCGTCGCGACGGGTATATTGCGCGATGTAGCCGTTGTCGTGGTCGTCGCGGTAGACTTCGCCGAAGATATGGAAGTTCGGGATGCCGCTTTCGCGTGCTGCCTCCAGCATGGCGGGCACGAAGGTCTGCCAGAACTCCGGATTGACGTGGCGCGCGGTATCGATGCGGAAGCCATCGATGCCGGTGCTGCGGATCCAGTCCGCATAGATATCGACCATGCCTTCCAGCACGCGGGGGTGTTCGGTGAAGAGATCGTCGAGCCCGACAAAATCGCCGAAGCGGCTGCTTTCGCCGGTGAAGGTCGTGTCGCCGCGATTGTGGTAATAGATCGGATCGTTGAGCCAGGCGGGGACTTTCACGTCGCGCTCTGCCTCGGGGACCACGGGGGAATAAGCGTAATCGGGATTGCGCAGCTTGGCGAAATTCGCGTCGCTGCGGTCCTCGTGACCCATGAAGCCGGGGTTGATCGCTTCTGCGGTGACCGGTCCGCGCGTCGAATAGGGATAATCGCCGAGACTGCGATAGGCATATCCGGTCTCGTCGCCCTCGGCATAGCGGATCACGTCGGCGGTGTGGTTGGTAATGATATCCATGTAGACCTTCATCCCGCGCGCATGGGCGGCATTGACGAAGGTCTTGAACTCCTCGCGCGTACCGAAATGGCCGTCCGGACGCGTGAAGTCGGTCACCCAGTATCCGTGATAGCCCGCGCTCTCATCCCCTTCCGGCCCCTGGACGGGCTTGTTCTGAAAGATGGGCGCGAACCAGATTGCCGTGACGCCGAGGTTTTCCAGATAATCGATACGCTGCGTCAGCCCCTTCAGGTCACCGCCGTGAAAGAAGCCCTTGTGTGACGGGTCGAAGCCCGTCTCCAGCCGGCCGCCGGTGAAATCGCCCAGATCATTGGAAGTGTCGCCGTTCTCGAAGCGGTCCGGCAGGACGAAATAGACGATTTCCTCGCTCGGCAGGCGGTCGCGAAAGCTCTGTTCGGCTGCGACCAGTGTGCTTTCCAGCGAGGTTTGGGCGCTGGCGCATGATGCGAGGCCGAGGGCGAGAAGCGGGAGTGTCAGGCGGATCATGCGGAAGCTTCCTGCTGGGGAGAGAGATTGGCGAAGCGGGTGAGGAAATCGCGATGCGAGGGCATTTGCCGCGCTTCTTCGACGAGCGCTGCTTCGGTTCCGTCCAGAAGCTTGCGCAAATCGTCGTCGCTAAGCGCGTCGGCGAGGCGGTTGTAGTCGCGCGGCTCGACGCCCTGTCCGGCGAAAACCTGGAACCAGCCCACTTCGGTGAACAATTCCTCGTGTTCGCGGTGGATGAAGCCGGTGGCGCGCCAGTTTTCCAGCTTCGCCGCCAACGTGTCCGGCAAGCTCATGTGCCGGACTGCGTCCCAGAAGGGTTCGCCCTCGCGCTCGTTGGCCGAGTAGTGAAGGACCAGAAAATCGCGAATGCGCGTCCATTCGAACTGCGCCTGGTCATTGAACCAGTCGACGATCGCGGGATCGGGCGTCTTGGCCGGCAAGACGGAAAGGAACCGGCTGACCGCGCTTTGCACGAGGTGGATGCTGGTCGACTCAAGCGGCTCCATAAAGCCTGCTGCCAGCCCTAGCGCGAGGCAGTTGCCGTGCCAGTGCTTGCAGCGCTTCCCGGTCGTGAAGCGGATCGGCTTGGGATCGGCCTGCGGTGAGCCGTCGAGATTGCCGAGGAGCAAGCGGACCGCCTCGTTATCGTCGAGGTGCGATGACGAATAGACCAGCCCGTTGCCGATGCGATGCTGCAGCGGGATGCGCCATTGCCACCCGGCCCTATGCGCGATGGAGCGTGTGTAAGGCGTGAAGTCGCCGCCGTTTTCGCATGGGACGGCCATGGCGCGGTCGCAGGGAAGGAAGCGGGACCAGTCGTCGAAACCGGTCTCCAGCGCCTGTTCGATCAGCAGGCCGCGAAAGCCGGTGCAATCGATGAAGAAATCGGCCTCGATCCGGCGGTCATCGCCCAGATCCAGTGCGGTGATGGTTCCGCTTTCGCCATTCTGTTCGACCCGCGCGATTGTGCCTTCGACACGCGTTACGCCGCGTTGTTCGGAATATCTGCGCAAGAAGGCGGCATAGAGACCGGCGTCGAAATGATAGGCGTAGGGCATTGCGGGCGTATGCGCGATGCGCGGGCCACGGCGCATCTTGAGCGCGCGCGCTGCCATCTCGTTCAGCGAATAGTTGGCCAGCGGTTTTGCCCAACCGGCCTGGTTTGCGCGCAGCCAGTAATGATGGAACGGGAGCAAGCCGTGCGCTCGGCCGACAGGGCCGAAAGCGTGCATATAGGCCTCACCCTCTCGCTTCCAGCCATCGAACTCGATGCCCAGCTTGAAGGTGGCCCTGGTTTCACGCAGGAATTCGGCTTCGTCGAGGCCAAGGGCGTTATTGAGCAGGTGGATCTGAGGGATCGTGGCTTCGCCGACGCCGACGGTTCCGATTTCCGCGCTTTCTACCAGCGTGACCCGGTGCGTGGCGGGCAGGAACCGCGCCAGCAGCGCGGCCGCCATCCAGCCAGCGGTCCCGCCGCCGGCAATGCAGATATCGAAGGTTTCCTGGTCGGTCACGAGCTCACCCTATGGGAGCCTGCCGGGATTGCCATCCTTGGGCGGACAACTTTCCCGGCAGGCTGGGAGGCCGGACGATGGAACTGCTTGCGCATATCCGCCGCCCGATCGGAGGAGCCTTAGAACTTGTAGGTAAACCCGGCGAGGAAGCGACGACCGTATTCCTGGTAGTCGATCACTGCCCGCGGTTCCGGCACGTCGAATTGCGACACGAAGGGCTGGTTGGTCAGGTTCTGGCCCTGGACGTAGATCGACAGGCCTTCCAGCGCGCTACCGGGCTGGAATTCGTAACCGATCTGGGCATCCACGATGGTTTCGGCACGAGCCAGGCGGCGCGTGATGTTGCCACCGAAGCCGGTGAAGTCCGCGAGGAATTCGGAGCGATAACGCACACTACCGCGAGCGCTGAAGCCGTTGAGATCGTAGTAGAGCGTGCCGTTGGCCACCCACTTCGAATAGCCCGGGATCTGGTCCACATTGCCCTGGGCATTTTCGATTTCGGTCTTGGTGTAGCCGACGCCGCCGGTCGCACCGAAGCCCTGAAGGCCCGAAACGAAGGCATCGAACGGCACGGTTGCCGAAAGTTCGGCACCGTAGAAATTGCCGCCGCCGGTATTCACTTCAGAGCGCAGCAGGCCGATCGTCGTGGCGGGCGGGTTGCCTGCCGGAAGCGGGAAGGCGCTGTAATCGAAGACCTGGACGTCGCCGTCGATGTAGCTGACCAGATCCTTGTAGAACAGCTGGGCTGCGACGACGCCGGCACCGCCTGCGAAGTATTTCTCGACGTTGAAGTCGACCGCATTCGCGCGATACGGGCGCAGCACCGGGTTGCCGCCGCTGCCGTCGATGAACGGATACTGGCCGGTCGGGCTCTGGCCGTTATTGGTTTCGACGAGGCCGTAGCCGATCGCGACGCGAAGATCATCAAGCTGGGGGCGCTGGATCTGGCGGCTGGCCGCCAAACGGAAGACCCATCCGCTATCGAAACGCAGCGACAGGTTGGCGCTGGGCAGGATGTCCCAGTAATTGTCGCCGAGCGACAGATCGACGCGCTCCTGGCCGCCGTCTCCGTCGAGATCGACGAAAGCGATGCCGGTCGAGTTCTGCTCGGTGTTTACCGCCTGAACGCCGAAATTACCGGTCAGCTCGCCTGCGCCGAGGTCCTGCTGGACGTCGAACTGGAGGTAGGCGGTCATCAGCTTTTCGGTGATGCCATATGCCTTGGCCGGGATGTCGTTGCTGTCGTTCGCTTCGAGGATCAGCGTACCGTCCGCGATCAGGTCGCGCACATCGTAGCTGACGATCGGGCCGAGACCGAGATAGCCGAGGTCGGTCGGACGCAGCAGCGCGCTGCTCGGGATCGCGAGTTCGGTCGCACCGCCCGAAGGCATCACGAAAAATTCGTCCGGCGTCAGGCTCTTGCTGCGATCGGTGTAGGACAGGCCGAAGTTCGCCTTTGAGATGAAGCCCTCAAGTTCCTTCGCAACGCCGAGGCGGTACTGGAACAGTTCGTCTTCGATGATGCGGTTGTTGTAGTAACCGGCCTGGACGCGGCTGCCGCCCCAACCCAACGGGTCGGTCAGCACGATCTGGTTGGGATCGCTGTAGTCGAGCGTCGGCTGGAAGCTGGTGCCCTCGGTGTCCGAGAAGAACTGGATCGTGTCGGTGGCGCCGACACCTGCGTTATAGCCGGTGCCCGAGTAGCTTTCGATGCTCAGCTCGTTGCGGTCGGTGCGCGAGAAACCGAAGTCGAAGAAAGCGCTCCAGCCATCGTCGCCCTCGTAGTCGAGGTTGAGGCCGCCCGAATAGAGATCGGCTTCGCGCTGGAAGACGTCGTTACGGACTACGCCTTCGACGTTTTCGAAAGTACCCTGTTCGGCAAACCCGCCGAAGGGACCGTCGACCACCGTTGCGGTGTTCGGGTCGAAGGTGGTGCCGAACGCGAGCGGCAGTTCGATACCGCGCTTGGACTGGTCATCGTCAAAGTTCGAATAGAATCCGTCGAGCGTGACCATCAGCGTCGGCGAAGCCTGCCATTGCAGCGTGCCGTTGACGCCGATGCGGGTCAGCTGGGTGGAAGTGACGAAGCTCTTGCTGCCGCCGATGACGAAGGGGCTGCCCGGTTCGCCATTCCCGGCATAACCCCAGGCGTTGAATTCCTGCAGCTGGTAAGGTTCGTCCGTATAGGCGGCCGACAGCGCGATACCGAGCGTGTCGTCGGCGAACTGGTCGACATAGGTCGCGTTGGCGCGGTAGCCGAATTCCTTGGAGCCGGCATTCAGCGCGCCGAGATCGGCGTAGGAACCCTTGGCCCCGATTGCGAAGATCTGCTCGCCCGTTTCGAGCGGGCGGATGGTGCGTACGTCGATCGTGCCGACGAGGCCCTGGCCCACCAGGCTTGCCGACGGGCTCTTGTAGACGAGCACCTGGTTCACGACTTCGGAGGGATACTGGTCGAATTCGACAGCACGGTTGTCGCCGGTCGACGTCTGCTCGCGGCCGTTGAGGAGCGTTTGCGAGAAGTCGGGGCCGAGGCCGCGAATGGCGATGACGTTGGCGCGGCCGTTGAGGCGCTGCGACGTCACACCGGGCAGGCGGGCGATCGATTCACCGATCGAATCGTCGGGCAGCTTGCCGATGTCTTCGGCAGTCACCGATTCGAGGATCAGGTCGCTGTTGCGCTTCTGGGCGACCGCAGTTGCAAGCGCTTCGCGAAAACCGCTGACGATGATGACGTTCTCTTCGTCGGCTTCGTCGACCGGCTGGCCTTCTTCTTCCTGGACGGTGGTTGCCGGCTGCGTGTCCTGTGCAGCGGCGATCGACGGATACATGCCGCCGACCAGTGCCAGTGCCAGAACCGGAACGCTGCTGGTCCCGGCAAGATGCTTGCGAAATGCCATTTCTGTGCTCTCCCAGATGGCCGTCCTGTTGTCTTTGCCAGGTCCGGCTCGAATACCCCACAGGCGGCGGAACACCGGCCTGTATGCGGCTATCGATAGGTCCGGGCGGGGGTCTGGCGGAAGACAGCATACGTATACGCATACTGCCGCCGGACCTTCGAGGTGCGGAAATGTCACAGCCGTTTCAGGGCAGATTCCGGCGGAGATTGGCAGTTTTGCCGGATAGTCCTATGGTCGGGCCATGGGCAGGTTTTCCTGTCTGGAGGAGAGAGATGGGACGCAAGCCGACTGGTCGCCCGACCAGTTTCGACATCGCCTATGCCGCCGGCGTTTCGCAGCCGACCGTCAGCCGTGCGCTGCGCGGCGATCGCTCGGTGAGCGAGCAGACGCGCCAGAAGATCCAGCAGATCGCGCGCGACCTGAACTACACGGTCGACAAGAACGCGTCATCGCTCCGCTCACAGCGTTCGAACACGATCGCCTTGTTGTTCTTCGAGGACCCCACGCCCGACGAAAGCATGATCAATCCCTTCTTCCTCGCCATGCTCGGTTCGATCACGCGGGCCTGCGCGGACAGGGGGCTGGACCTGCTGATTTCCTTCCAGCGCATGGAAGACGACTGGCACGTCAAATACCAGGACAGCCACCGGGCCGATGGCCTGATCCTGCTCGGTTATGGCGATTACACGACCTATACGCCGAAACTGGAAAAGCTCGTGGCGCAAGGCACGCACTTCGCGCGCTGGGGGTCGGTCAGTCTTGATTCCAGCGGTGCTACGGTGGGCACCGACAATGTCGACGCAGGCCGCAAGGTCGGCAAGCATCTCGTCGGTATCGGCAAGCGTAATATCGCCTTTCTGGGAGAGGCGGATGAAACCTGTCCCGAATTCCTCGGTCGTTATACGGGCCTGTGCAAGGTGATGGAGGAGGCAGGACTTCCTGCGCCGCCGCGCTTCGATGCGATCACGACCGAAGAGGCGGGTTACGCAGCGGCCAAGGCGCTTCTATCCGGCGGCCAGCCCTGCGATGCGATCTTCGCCGCAAGCGACCTCATCGCGATCGGGGCCATGCGCGCGATTGCGGAAGCCGGAAAGCGCGTGCCCCACGACATCGCCGTCGTCGGTTTCGACGATATTCCTGCGGCCAGCCTCACGACCCCTCCGCTGACCACCGTGATTCAGGACGTTAAGGGCGCAGGCGAAACGCTGGTCGAGGCTCTCCTAGCCCAGATCGACGAGCGCGAAGTCAAACCGCGCAAGCTGCCGGGCGAGCTGGTGATCAGGGGCAGCACCACGCAAAACTGACGCGCTACGTATTCGTATACGTGTTTGCGAAAGGGCCTACTTCGTGCGAGCCATCGCAGCGTGACCGGGCACCAAGTCCGGCCGGGGAGAGGAATGTACGATGGCGACTTCGGCCGCACCACTACCGACGCGCAAGCCGCAGATGGGCTGGGGACAGCTCGCCAATATCAGTTTCGGCTTTTTCGGCATCCAGATCGGGTTCGTGCTTCAGAACTCCAACATGAGCCGGATCTTCCAGACCGTGGGGGCATCGCTCGACGATCTACCCGCCTTGTGGGTTGCCGCACCGCTCACCGGCCTGATCGTACAGCCGATCATCGGCCACCTGTCGGACAAGACCTGGAACCGTTTCGGGCGGCGGCGGCCCTATTTCATGACCGGCGCGATCCTGGCTGCGCTGTCGTTGCTGCTCATGCCGCTCGCGCCTGCCTTCGGCGCGCCGCTGCTGTTTGCGGCGGCCTTGCTGTGGGTGCTCGACGCCAGCCTCAACATCTCGATGGAGCCCTTCCGCGCGTTTGTCGGCGATATGCTCGACAAGTCGCAACACGCCACGGGCTATGCGGTGCAGACGGCGTTTATCGGGGCGGGCGCGGTGGTCGCGGCCATCTTCCCTTGGCTGCTCGAGCAATTCGGCGTCAGCAATGTCGCACCTGCAGGCGAGATCCCCGATACCGTCAGGTGGAGCTTCTGGGCCGGTGCCGCCGCCCTGTTCGCGGCGATCGGATGGACCGTCGTTTCGACGAAGGAATACAGCCCGGAGGAAATGGCCGCATTCGAGGCCGAGCGCGAGGTCGAAGCAAGCCAGAGCGTGCGTGCCCTCGCTGCGAAAACCTACACCTCGGCAGCCATTTGGCTAATCGCTGGCGGTGCGGTCATCCTTGCGGTCTCGCCGCTCGGTCTGGAGAAGGAAATCCTGCTCCTGGGCGGCTTGCTCGTCGCTTACGGTCTGCTCAGCGCGATCGGTATCTCGATGGCCAAGCAGGGCAAGCACGCGAATATGCTGTCCAGCATCGTCGGCGATTTTTCCGGCATGCCGGACACGATGAAGAAACTGGCCGTGGTCCAGTTTTTCAGCTGGTCGTCCCTTTTCATCATGTGGATCTATTCCGGACCGATCGTCTCGCAATATTTCTTCGGTAGCGCCGATCCGACCACCGTGGCCTATAACGAGGGTGCGAACTGGTGGAACCTGATTTACACCGTGCAGAACGCCGTGGCGGCGGTTGCGGCGCTGGCAGTCCTCCCACTGTTGTCCAAGCGTATCGGCAAGGCGCGCACGCATATGACCTGCCTGCTTCTGGGCGCGCTCGGTTTCCTCGGCTATTTCTTCCTTCGCAACCCCAACCTGCTGATCGTTTGCGAGGTCCTGAAAGGGATCGCCTGGGCGTCGATCCTTGCCATGCCTTACGCCATCCTCGCCAGCAGCCTGCCGCAGGCCAAGCTCGGCATTTACATGGGGCTGTTCAACATCTTCATCGTGGTGCCGCAATTGCTGGTGGCGACGGTCATGGGCAGCGTGATGAACGCTTTCTTCCCGGCCGATCCGATCTGGACGATGCTGTTCGCCGCTGCGAGTTGGACGGTGGCGGCACTCGCCATGCTGAGGGTGTCCGTGCCCGGGGAGACGACCAATGCGTAAGCTCATTCTCGGAGCAGCCGCAGCAGCTCTCGTCGCGGGCGGCGCCTATGCGATGTCGGGCACGCCCGAGGAGCCTGCCGGCGATACATGGGAGCCGCGAGAGACCGTCACGATCGAGCATCCCGAATGGTCGGGCGATGCGGTCCTGTACCAGATCAACACCCGTCATTTCACCAAGGACGGCACTTTCGCCGCCGCGCAGGAGCAGTTGCCGCGCCTGAAGGAACTGGGCGTCGACATATTGTGGCTCATGCCGATCCACCCGATCGGGGAGGAGAACCGCAAAGGCACTCTGGGTAGCCCCTATTCGGTGCAGGACTATTACGCAGTGAACCCGGAATTCGGCACGGAGGAGGAATTCCGCGCCTTCGTCGATGCCGCGCACGAACAGGGTTTCAAGGTGATCCTCGACCTCGTCGCCAATCACACGGCGTGGGATAACGCCCTGCGCAGCGAGCATCCCGACTGGTACGAGAAGACCTGGGACGGCGATTTCCGCCCGACCCCGTGGTGGGACTGGTCCGACGTCATCGACCTCGATTGGTCGCAGCCGGGCGTGCGCGAGCACGTTGGCGGGGCGATGGAATATTGGGTGCGCGAATTCGGCGTCGATGGATACCGCGCCGACGTTGCGGGCTATGTCCCGCTCGACTTCTGGGAGACCGCGCGTGCGCGTCTCGAGGCAATCAAGCCGGTCTTCATGCTCGGCGAGGTCCAGCAGACTGCGTGGCACCACAAGGCTTTCGATGCGACCTATGCGTGGGACTGGCACAACACCACCAAGAACGTGGCGCAGGGCAAGGGCAATGCGACCAGCTTCTATGGCTATTACGCCGAGAACGAGAGCCTGTGGCCGCGCTCGGCCATGCGCATGACTTACATCGAGAACCACGACAGCAATGCGTGGGAAGGCACGATGGAAGAGAATTATGGCGCCGCGCTCGAGGCGATGACCGCCCTGTCTTTCACCGGCGAAGGCTTGCCCCTGATCCATAACGGGATGGAAGCCTGCAATGCCAAGCGGCTCGAGTTTTTCGAGCGCGACCCGATCGACTGGCAGCAGGACCCGGCTTGCACGTACGGAGACCTGCTCGCTGAGCTGATCGCCTTTCGCAAAGCCAATCCCGCACTGGAGAACGGGCAATGGGGCGCGCGGATGCAACAAGTTGTGACCGACAAGCCGCAACAATTGTTCGGTTGGGTGCGGCAAGAGGAAGGCAACAAGGTCGTCGGACTGTTCAATTTCTCCGGCTCGCCAGTGACGGCGACGCTTTCCGACGGGCTGGCTGCCGGGACCTACGATGAATTCCGCGGCGAGGAAGGGGTGGAGCTTGAAGCTGGCGCCATCGTGGAAGTGCCTGCGTGGGGATTTCGACTGCTGTCTTCGGGCGTGAATTAGGCGGTTCGGTCACTCTCGCCGTTTCCGGCTTGCAAACAATCCTATCCTGCACGCGACCAAATGGCGCTTGCGGGATCGCAGGGTTCTGGCCATCTCGGAGCCTCGCCGATAGAGAATTTGCAAAGTCCGGGCCCGACCGTCGATGACCCTTACCCACCTCCAGCGGCTCGAAGCCGAAAGCATCCACATCATGCGCGAAGTGGTGGCCGAGGCGGACAAACCCGTTATGCTGTATTCGATCGGCAAGGACAGCGCGGTGATGCTGCACCTTGCGAAGAAGGCTTTCTACCCGTCGCCGCCGCCCTTTCCGCTGCTTCACGTCGATACGACCTGGAAGTTCAAGGATATGTACGATCTGCGCGAACGCAGTGCGCAGGAAGCGGGCATGGAACTGCTGGTGCACCGCAACCCCGAAGCCGAGGAGATGGGTATCAACCCCTTCGACCACGGCCCGCTCCACACCGATATGTGGAAGACGCAGGGGCTGAAGCAGGCGCTCGACAAATACCGTTTCGATGCGGCTTTCGGCGGGGCACGTCGCGACGAGGAAAAGAGCCGCGCGAAGGAGCGTATCTTCTCCTTCCGGACGGCCAGCCACGGCTGGGACCCCAAGAGCCAGCGTCCCGAGCTGTGGAACCTCTACAACGCCCGCAAGAAGAAGGGTGAGAGCATCCGCGTCTTCCCGCTCTCCAACTGGACCGAGCTCGACATCTGGCAGTACATCCATCTCGAAAATATCGAGATCGTCCCGCTCTACTATTCCGCCAAGCGCCCGACCTTCGAATATGAAGGCGGCCTGTTCATGGCCGACGATATCGAACGGCTGGAAAAGGTCATGGGCAAGCGCCCTGAGATCACCGAACGATCGATCCGTTTCCGCACGCTGGGTTGCTTCCCGCTGACCGGTGCGGTCGAAAGCGAGGCGGCGACACTTCCCGAGATCATCCAGGAGATGCTGCTGACGACCACGTCGGAGCGGCAGGGTCGGGTGATCGACAAGGATTCAGGTGACGCGTCGATGGAGAAGAAGAAGCAGGAGGGCTATTTCTGATGTCCTCTGATACCTACAAGACCGACGCGCTGATTGCCGAAGACATCGAGGCCTATCTCGACAAGCATCAGCACAAGACGATGCTGCGCTTCATCACCTGCGGCAGCGTGGACGATGGCAAGTCGACCCTGATTGGGCGCCTGCTTTACGATTCCAAGATGATTTTCGAGGACCAGCTTGCGGCGCTGGAAAGCGATAGCAAGCGCGTCGGGACGCAGGGCCAGGATATCGATTTCGCGCTGCTGGTCGATGGTCTTGCCGCCGAGCGCGAGCAGGGCATCACTATCGACGTCGCCTATCGCTTTTTTGCGACCGAGAGCCGCAAGTTCATCGTCGCCGATTGTCCGGGTCACGAGCAGTACACGCGCAACATGGTGACCGGTGCATCGACCGCCGATCTTGCCTGTATTCTCATCGATGCGCGCAAGGGCGTGCTGGTCCAGACCAAGCGCCACAGCTTCCTGTGCCACCAGCTCGGCATCAAGAACCTCGTCCTCGCCGTCAACAAGATGGACCTGATCGACTACGATCAGGAAAAGTACGACGCGATCATCGCCGACTACGAAGAGTTCGCAAAGAGCATCGGCATCGAGAGCTTCACTGCGATTCCGATCTCGGGCCTTGCGGGCGACAACATCACCACGAAGTCGGAAAATACGGCTTGGTACGATGGTCCCACGTTGATGGAGCACCTTGAAGCGGTGGAGGTCCGTTCCGATGCGAACCTCGACAAGCCGTTCAGCATGCCGGTGCAATGGGTCAATCGTCCGAATCTCGATTTTCGCGGGTTCTCGGGCCTGATTTCGACGGGCAGCGTCAAACCGGGCGACCTGGTGCGATCGCTCCCTTCGGGCAAGACCAGCACGGTCAAATCGGTCGTGACGATGGAGGGCGAACTCGAACAGGGCGTTGCCGGCCAATCTGTCACCATCACGCTCGAAGATGAAATCGACTGCTCGCGCGGCGATGTTCTGGCCGCGGCCGACAACCCGCCCGAAGTGGCCGACCAGTTCGAAAGCACGATCGTCTGGATGGACGAGGATCCGCTCGTCGTCGGCCGTGCGTACTGGATGAAGATCGGCACGCAGACGGTCAGCGTGACCGTTGCCGAGCCGAAATACGAGATCAACGTCAACACGATGCAGCACCTTGCTGCCAAGACGCTTGAACTCAACGCAATCGGCGTGAGCGAGATCACCACCGACAAGCAGATCGTGTTCGAAGCCTATGCCGACAACCGCGCGCTCGGCGGCTTCATCCTGATCGACAAGATCACCAATCGCACCGTTGGCGCGGGCATGCTGCATTTCAGCCTGCGCCGCGCACAGAATGTGCACTGGCAGGCGACCGACATCACGCGTGACGATCACGCCGCGATGAAGAACCAGCGGCCCCGCGTATTATGGTTCACCGGTCTGTCCGGCTCGGGCAAATCGACCATCGCCAACGAAGTCGAGAAGAAGCTGGCGCTGATGAACCGCCACACCTTCCTGCTGGATGGCGACAATGTCCGTCACGGGCTCAACAAGGACCTCGGCTTTACCGAAAGCGACCGGATCGAGAATATCCGCCGCATCGGGGAAGTGGCGAAGCTGATGACCGATGCGGGCCTCATCGTGCTGACCGCCTTCATCTCGCCGTTCCGTGCGGACCGCCAGCTGGTGCGCGACATGATGGGCGAGGGCGAGTTCATCGAGATCCACGTCGATACCCCGCTCGAAGTGGCGGAGGCTCGCGATGTGAAGGGCCTCTACAAGAAGGCGCGAGAGGGCAAGCTCAAGAACTTCACCGGCATCGACAGTCCTTACGAGGAACCGGAAGATCCCGAAATCCGCGTCAACACCGTGGCAATGAGCCCCGAAGAAGCCGCGGATTACGTGATTTCGAAGATTTTGCCGCTGAAGTGACCGACACGATCAGTCGACGAAATCGTCGACCCGCTCAATCACGATTGCCGGAGCCATGCCGCCTGCCGCGCACATGGTGACGAGGCCATAGCGCTTGTCCTGGCGCTCCAGTTCGTCGACCATCGTGCCGATCAGGATGGACCCGGTTGCACCGATGGGGTGACCAAGCGCGATCGAGCCGCCGTTCACATTGACCTTGTCCCAATCGAGGTCGAGGTCGCGCACGAACTTTGCCGCCACGACGGCGAAAGCCTCGTTGATCTCGTAAAGATCGATGTCGTCTTTGGTCAGGCCCGCCTTTTCGAGTACCTTCTTGGCGGCCGGGACAGGTGCATTGAGCATCAGCGTGGGATCGTCGCCCATGTTGGCGGTCGCAACGATACGAGCGCGCGGCTTCAGACCGTGCTTCTGCGCATATTCCTTGCTGGTAACCAGCACGGCTGCCGCACCGTCGACCACGCCCGAGCTGTTGCCTGCGTGGTGGAAGTGCTTGATTTGAAGGTCGGGATATTTGGCATTCACGAGACCGGCGAAAGTCGTGCCGTTCTTGTCGAGCGGGACGTTGGCGATCTTCGCGAAGGCGGGCTCCAGTTCGGCAAGACCTTCTCTTGTGGTCTGGGGGCGGGGATATTCTTCCTTGTCGAGCACCACATTGCCGTCATCGTCGAGGACCGGCACGACCGACTTGTCGAAACGGCCTTCCTCGATCGCTGCAGCGGCGCGCTGCTGGCTGCGATAGCCGACTTCGTCCAGCTCTTCGCGGGTAAAGCCTTCCATCGTCGCGATGGCATCGCCGCACACGCCCTGGTGGCTCTGCGGGTGCTTGCGCATCAGGCGCTCGTTATAGCTGCCCATCATCGGCGGGCGCATTCCGGCGGCCATCTTTTCCTTCGACATGGCGGCGGTCAGGCTCATCATCTCGGTGCCGCCTGCCACGACGCAGTCTTCCATGCCGCTCATCACTTGGGCTGCGGCGAGGGCGACGCTGGTGATGCCGCCGCCGCAGAACCGGTCTAGCGTCGTGCCTGACGAGGTGATGTCATAGCCTGCATCGAGCGCAGCCATGCGGCCAAGGTCGCCCGCCTGCATTCCGTCCTGCGTGCTGACCGACCAGATCACGTCGTCCACGGTCGCGGTGTCGAGATCGTTGCGGTCCTTGATCGCCTTGAGACAGGTCGCGGCGAGGTGCTGCGGATGCATTGCCGCCAGCGCGCCCTTGCCCTGCTTGCCGATCCCGCGCGGGGTGCGGACGGCGTCGATGATATAGGCTTCGGACATGGCGTGTTCCTCTCTCGGCTTGTCGAATCTTGCGGCTTTTGCCGGTTGACGTTTGCGTAAACCTCCCGCAGCAAGGGCGCAAGAACAGTTTCTATTTGCAATGGAGAGAGCGAGCATGTCGGAAGAAGTCCTGACCGAAGTGGACAACGGTGTCCTGATCGTCACGATCAACCGCCCCGAAGCGAAGAATGCGATGACGAAGGCCGCGGCCGAAGGGATTGCCGCAGCGATGGACCGGCTCGATGCGGAAGACGACCTGCGCGTCGGAATCCTGACCGGTGCAGGCGGCACCTTCTGTTCGGGCATGGACCTCAAGGGCTTCCTGCGCGGCGAATCGCCTAGCATCGAAGGGCGCGGTTTCGGCGGTATCGTCCAGGCTCCCCCGAAGAAGCCGCTGATCGCCGCAGTCGAAGGTTACGCGCTGGCAGGCGGGCTCGAACTGATGATCGCCTGCGACCTGGTGGTTGCGCACAAGGATGCGAAGTTCGGCATTCCCGAAGCCAAGCGCGGCCTTGTGGCTGCGGCAGGCGGCGTCATGATGCTGCCCGACCAGATCCCGGAACGGGTCGCCATGGAGCTGGCGCTGACCGGTGACTTCATCGGCTCGGAACGGGCGTACGAGCTTGGCTTCATCAACCGTGTGACCGATGGCTCCGCTCTCGACGGGGCGAAGGAACTTGCTGCCAAGATCGCGGAAAACGGACCGCTGGCGGTTCGCGTATCGAAGCAGATCATGAAGGAATCGCGCGGCTGGGCGATGGATGAACGCTATGACAAGCAAGCCCAGCTGATCGGCCCTGTCTTCGTGTCCGAAGACGCGCGCGAAGGCGCGGCCGCCTTTGCCGAAAAGCGCAAGCCGAACTGGAAGGGCAAATAAGCCCCGTACCGACAAGAGGATAATCGAGAGGAACCCCATCAATGCCCGTCATCGACGTACCGCAGCCGGAATTCATGGAAGACGAGGAGATCTCGATCTTCGCCGACGCCGTCGGAAAGTTCTACCAGCAGCATGCCCCCGAAAAACGCATCCTCAAGTGGCGCGAAGAAGGCCAGGTCGAACGCGATTTCTGGCGTGAAGCGGGTGAGGCGGGCCTTCTCGGCGTATCTGTGCCGGAGGAATATGGCGGCCACGGCGGCGATTTCCGGCACGAGATGGTGGTCATCGACCAGCAGGCGAAGCACGGCGTCGAAGGCTTCGCTGCCAGCCTGCACAACACCGTCATCCTGCCTTACCTCGTGCGCCACGGCACCGAAGAGCAGAAGAAGAAGTACCTGCCCAAGCTCGTCACCGGCGAGCTGGTGAGCGCGATTGCGATGACGGAACCGGGCGTCGGCTCCGACCTGCAGAGCATTACCACCACGGCACTGAAGGACGGCAACGGCTACCGCATCAACGGCGCCAAGACCTATATCTCCAACGGTCAGACTGCCGATTTCATCATCGTTGTCGCCAAGACCGACCCGAACGAGCGCGCCAAGGGCATTTCGCTCATGCTGCTCGAGACGGAAGGCGCCGAAGGGTTCCAGCGCGGCAAGAAGCTCGACAAGATCGGCATGGATGCTGCGGATACCTCGGAGCTGTTCTTCGACGATGTCTTCGTCCCGGCCGAAAACGTGCTCGGCGGTGAAGAGGGCAAGGGCTTCTACCAGCTCATGGGCGAATTGCCGCAAGAGCGCCTGATCATCGCCATGGGCGCCATGACAGGAATCGAGAAAGCGCTCGAGACGACGATGGAATTCGTCAAGTCGCGCAAGGCTTTCGGCCAGACCATCTGGGATTTCCAGAACACGCAATTCGTCATGGCTGACCTGAAGGCGCGGGCGACCGCGGCGCGGGTCTTCGTCAACGACTGCATCGAAAAGCACCTCCAGCGCGAACTCAGCGTCGATACGGCCTGCATGGCGAAGTACTGGGTCACCGAACTGCAGGGCGAAGTGGTCGACAAGTGCCTGCAATTCCACGGCGGTGCCGGCTATATTAACGATTACCCGATCGCCCGCATGTACCGCGACAGCCGTATCACCCGCATTTTCGGCGGTTCGAACGAAGTCATGAAGATGGTGATTGCCCGCTCCATGTAGTTCCTTCCCCTCCCCGCTCGGGCTAGGCCGTTACCAAGCCTGACGGGGAGCGGACGCTTGCGCAGAAGAAAGGCCAGACCGATATCGCGATACGGCTTGCTGATGGCGGCATTCGTCGCCGTCGCGATGATATTCGGCGGGGGCGGTTCGCCGAGCCCGAAGGCGGAAATCATTGTCCAGCTGGGTTTCGTCGCTGCGCTGATCGGCTGGGTGTGGTGGGCGCCCGGCAGGCATGACGAACCCTTGCTGCCCGTTCCGCGCGAGCTTGTCTGGCTTGGCGGTATCCTGATTGGCCTACCGCTGTTGCAACTGGTACCTTGGCCACCGGGACTCTGGCAGGCTTTGCCCGGTCGCGAACTGGAAACCGCGTCGCTCTCCCTCTTCGGCGGAGCCGCAACCTGGCAAACGATCAGCGTCAGTCCTTCGAGAACCTTAGCCGGTCTGCTTGCGCTGGTCCCTGCCGTTGCAACCATGTGGGCGACTGCAAAACTGCCGCCGCACGATCGGCGAACAATCATTCTTACAGTAGCTTGCCTTGCCCTGGAGCGGCGTTCGGGATCACGACGCGCGGGGTAGCGGGCTGCTGCCGTTCGATATCCGCCGCTTCGCCCTGCGTGAGGGCATGGAACAGCGATGCCTGGTTCAGGGCGGCGTCTTCCCACAGCAACCGGGCGAGATGCTTTTTCCAGGCGTTGCGCGAAGTAATCCAAGGATCGAGCATGCCGTGGGGGCTTACCACCAGCGGTTTGCCCGTTCTCCGCGCCCAGTCGCCCGCTGCCTTCACCGGATATTGCCAGATGCCGTGAAGGTGGAGCAGGTCCAGCTTCGCGGCATCGAGCAAAGCCCGCAATCCGGGCGCATAGGCAAGCGCAGCAGGGCCCCGGGGCGTGGCCAGATGCCGCTCGATACCTTCGAGACGCCAGGCGTCCTGTGCTGCGGCCTCGTCCTCGACACCCAGCACGACGGGCAGGGCGCCGAGGCTGCGCAGCATCTCTGCCTGCGCGACTACGGCTTCGAACACGCCGCCGTTGCGGCGGGAGACCCACGAGGACAGCAGGCCGACCCGCTTGCCCGCGAGGGGGGAGGGGTTGCTCAGGCCTCGACGACCTTCTGTTCGATAGCGCCGAAGATCGAGTGGCCTTCCGCGTCCTTCATTTCCACGCGGACCGTATCGCCGGGCGCCATGAACCGCGTCTTGGCCTCACCATCGGCAATCGTTTCGATCATGCGGATTTCCGCGATGCAGCTATAGCCGAGGCCGCCTTCGGAAACAGGCTTGCCCGGATCGCCATCGGGGCCCTGGTTGGAGACCGTGCCCGATCCGATGATCGTGCCCGCACCCAGATCGCGCGTCTTGGCGGCATGGGCCACCAGGTCCGCGAGGCTGAAAGTTGCATCGACGCCCGCATTGGCGCGGCCGAAGGGTTCGCCGTTGTAATCGACCATCAACGGCAGGTGGATGACGCTGCCTTTCCACGCATCGCCAAGCTCGTCGGGAGTGACGGCAACGGGGCTGAAGGCGCTCGCCGGCTTGGACTGGAAGAAGCCGAAGCCCTTTGCCAGTTCGCCCGGGATCAGACCGCGTAGCGACACGTCGTTCACCAGCATGACCAGCTTAATGTGGTCCGCCGCCTCTTCGCTCGAGACGCCCATCGGCACGTCATCGGTGATGACCGCGATTTCGCCTTCCATATCGCAGCCCCACTTGGTGTCCTTGAGCGGGATGTCGTCGCGCGGGGCGAGGAACTTGTCGCTGCCGCCCTGGTACATCAGGGGGTCGTGGTAGAAGCTCTCCGGCACTTCCGCGCCGCGCGCCTTACGCACCAGTTCGACGTGGTTGATATAGGCCGAGCCGTCTGCCCACTGGTAAGCACGCGGCAGGGGCGAATGCGCCTCGCGTTCGTGGAAGCGTTCGCACGGCACGGTCTGGTGCTCGACATCGGTGTAAAGCGCATTCAGCTTCGGCGCGATCTCGTCCCAATTGTCGAGCGCGGCCTGCATGGTGGGCGCGATGTTGTCGGCGGCGCAGTAGCGGGTGAGGTCTTTCGATACGACCACCAGCTTGCCGTCGCGGGTTCCGTCCTTGAGTGTGGCGAGCTTCATGGGGTCATTTCCTCTCTGGATTGTCGATTTGGTTGTCCGGATGGGCGCGCTGGAAAGCGGGCAGGGCCAGGCAGGCCTGTTCGATCCGGGTGATGCGGGGCTTGTCGCTGAAGTGGAAGCCGAACCGCTGCGCGTTGTAGACCTGCGGCAGCAGGCAGACTTCGAAGAAGCCGGGCGCGTCGAACAGGAAGTCGCCCGTGTCCAATTGCGCGAGCCGCGCTTCGAGCGGGTCGAGCGTGCGCGCGAGCCAGTGGCGATACCATACGCCGATCTCGTCCTGCGACTTGCCGTATTCATTGGCGAGGTACTTGAGTACCGGCAGGTTCAGCGGCGCATGCAACTCTGTCGCAATCGCATATGCGAGTTCGCGCGCGACGTAGCGGTCTTCGATATCGGAAGGCAGCAGCGGCTGTTCGGGATAGGCGTCGTCGAGCCATTCCAGCTGCGCCATCGATTGGACCCGATCCTTGCCGTCTGCTTCCAGCAGCGGCACCGATCCGAAGGGATTGCGGCTGGTGAAGGCTTCGCCCTTCTGTTCCGAGGTGAGCAGGTTCACCGGGACGTATTCATACTCCAGACCCTTCAGCTCCAGCGCGATGCGCAGGCGGTAGCTCGTCGAGGAGCGGTAGTAACCGTGCAGCTTCATCATGCGGCGTCTCCTACAGAGTGGAACATGTGGAACACGGTCCAGGCGAAATAAACGCGGGACCCGCCAAACCCGTCGAAACCGGGGCACAGGACGGGTTCGGAGCGGTTCATACGAACCTGATGCCCGTGTTCCTGAAAGTAGGAAAGCACATCAGAAAGCGGCGATCCCCGTGATGGCGCGGCCAAGGATCAGCGCATGAACGTCATGCGTGCCTTCGTAGGTGTTGACCGTTTCCAGGTTCACCATGTGACGGATCACCTGATATTCTTCGGAAATGCCGTTGCCGCCGTGCATGTCACGCGACTTGCGGGCGATATCGAGCGCCTTGCCGACGTTGTTGCGCTTCACGATCGAGATCATGTCGGGGGCGAACTTGCCCTCGTCCATCAGGCGGCCGACACGCAGGGATCCCTGCAGGCCGAGCGCAATCTCGCTCATCATGTCGGCAAGCTTCAATTGGTAAAGCTGCTTGGAGGCAAGCGGCACGCCGAACTGCTGGCGGTCGAGGCCGTACTGGCGCGCGGCGTGGAGGCAGAATTCCGCAGCACCCATGGCGCCCCAGCTAATGCCGTAACGCGCACGGTTGAGGCAGCCGAAGGGACCCTTGAGGCCCTGCACTTCGGGCAGCAGCGCATCGGCGCCGACCTTGACCTCGTCCATGACGATCATGCCGGTGGTCGATGCACGCAGCGATAGCTTGCCTTCGATCTTGGGAGCGGAAAGACCTTCCATGCCCTTTTCAAGGACAAAGCCGCGAATGCCGCCGCCATGCGCCTCGCTCTTCGCCCAGACGACGAAAACGTCGGCGAAGGGCGCGTTGGAAATCCAGGTCTTGGAACCGGAAATCTTGTAGCCGTCGCCATCCTTTTTCGCGACGGTCTTCATGCCGCCCGGATCGGAACCCGCGTCGGGTTCTGTCAGGCCGAAGCAGCCGATCAGTTTGCCGCTGGCAAGGCCGGGCAGGTACTTCTTCTTCTGCTCTTCCGAACCATAGGCATGGATCGGGTACATCACGAGGCTGGACTGGACCGAGGCCATGGAGCGGTAACCGCTGTCGACGCGTTCGATCTCGCGGGCGATCAGGCCGTAGGCGACATAGCTCGCACCGGCGCCGCCGTATTCTTCGGGCACGGTCGCGCCGAGCAGACCGGCCTGTCCCATCAGCGGGAAGAGTTCGGGCGCATCGAGCTCTTCGCGATAGGCGTCCGTGACGCGCGGCTGCAGTTCGCTTTGCGCGAACCCGTGCGCGGCGTCGCGGATCATCCGCTCTTCCTCGGTCAGCTGGTCTTCGAGATTGAAGGGGTCGTCCCAGGCGAAAGGCACCATGCCGGCCATATAGTCTCCTCTGTTACGTGATTGCCGATGGCACCATGCGCTGTGCGGTGCAAGGGGGAGTCAGGCGACTTCTGCGCCGTGACCGGTGAACAGGGCGTATTCGGTTTCGTCGCACAGGCCCGTCACCCATTCATCGCCCACTTTCAGCCAGGCGTGGAAGCGGTTTTCCTGGGCGCCGTCCAGCCGGGTTCCGATGAAGAGGTCCGCTTCGATACCGCGACGCTGCAACATGCTGCGTGCGGCAAGTGCTTGGGGCAGGCAGTTGGGTGAACCGGGCACGTTGCGAAGCGCCCTCGCGATGGCAAAGCGCGTGCGTCTCGTGACTTCCAGCTCGGCTCCTTGGGGAGTGCCGGTGCGCGGTGCGCCGACCGATACGAAGCGTTCATGCCACCTCCCCGAGGCCACTCCGGCCACCAATGCCTTGGCGTAAAGCAGCGCGGCCATGGCCTCGAACGTGGCGAGGCGATCGGCGCTGTCGAGCGCGAGAAAGGTGCGCAGCTTCGGCATTACCGCGGCAGATTACCACGTTTTCGGGCGGAAAGCCTCAATTTACGTGGGGCAGCGCCTTGCGGCAGTCCTCGGTACACTCGCGGCACATCTTGGCGCAGAGCTGGCAATGCGGATTGTCATGCTGCGAACATTCTTCGGCGCAGGTCTCGCATGCCTTGATGCAGGCTTCCATCTGGGCGCGAAGGACATCGATGTTCTGGGCCGTGCGGCGAACGGCAAGGCGAGCCGTGGCAGCGCAGACTTCGGCGCAGTCGAGGCAGTTCCGGATGCACTGCGCCATATCCATGTCCTCTGCCACGCAGGCATCGGCGCAGGAGGTGCAGAAGAGCGAGCACAGCATGGCATGGCGTGCAGCGAGGACGAGTTCCTCGGTCTCGTTTTCGACTTGCGGATGGGCTGCGATCATTGACGGAAGCGACATAGCGATCTCCTTGAATTGCCTTGGCTTTCAATCAAGGCAATGGAGCGCCAGCCGCTTCGTTCCGGCAATGGGGTCAGTGGTGCGCGGCGGCCTGCTGAACCGAGTGGATCACCTCTGCCGGGGGGCAGGGCTTGGACAGGGCGGTGGCTTTGGGAAAGCGTTCGGCAACCTGTGCCGGCGTGATCTGTCCGGAATGGAAGATGACCTGCACGTCCTCTGCCATCATCTGTTCGGCAAGCGGATAGACGATGCCGTCACCCAGCTGCACATCGAGGATCGCGATATCGGGCTTGTTTTTCTGATAGGCCAGCATGGCGGAAGAGAGGTCGTCGTAGGGACCCTCCACCAGATATCCTGCTTCCGAAACGGTGTCGCATAGGTCGTAGCCGACGATCAGTTCATCCTCGGCAACTAGTATGCGCAGTGGTTGTTGCTGTCCCATCCTGCTCTCCTCACGCGCGCTGACCCAATGGACTCAACGCGCACGGAAGAAAAGGTTCCCGCGGTCAGGCGGTGGAGCCGTACTTCTGCTTGAACGCCTCGGTATCGCCGCCTGCCAGTAGCGCTGCCTGGCCGACCCAGTCATCGCGGCGGATGCGGCCCTGGAAGCGTCCGAGCTGTGCATCGACACGCTCGATTTCGGTATCGTCCCACGCCGCGATCTGGTCGAACCGCGTAACGCCGAGTTCGCCAAGCGTGGCGGCAAGCTTGGGGCCCACGCCCTTGATACGGGTCAGGTCATCGCCGCCGGTGCCCTTGGCGACGGAAGGGGTGGTCGGCACGGCGGGATCCTTCGCCGCGGCGGGTGCGCTGTCGATCAGCGCGGCATTGCGATGGGCCTTGTCTGCGCCCTCGTCGAGCACGTCGCTCTTCGCGCCGGTCACGCGGGTGCGCCGGGTAGAGCGGAAGAGATAGAAGGCAACGACGATACCGATCAGCAGTGCGACCAGTATCAGCGGCCATTGTTCGGCGACCAATTCGCTCATGACGTTTCCTCTTGGCTTTGTTCAGTGGGGGAGGGATCGGGCGCGCGGCCCCAGATCACCCATCCGATGGCAAGGCCAAGCCCGTAGGCGGCCAGCATCAGGGAAGTGGTTTCCAGCCAGATCGGCATCAGCGTGGTCCCGGCGTATCGACAGGGGTGGGGGTCACCGGCTCGATGCGGATGACGGAAAATTCGATGCGGCGATTGGCGGGATCGTCCGCTTCCAGCCCTTCGACAGGTTCGGCGGATCCGACCCCGCGGGCGCGCAACCCGTCGCGCGGAATGCCCCGGCGCACAAGGGCTTCCCGCACTGCACGGGCGCGATCCTGGCTGAGCGCAAGGTTCGTTTCTTCGCTGCCGCTGCGGTCGGTATGGCCGATGATCGCGATGATCGAGCCAAGACACGGGCGCAGCGCATCGGCCACTTCGCCAATCAGGATATTGCTGGTGTCGAGCAATGCGGCGCTGCCTTCCTCGAACCGGATGGAACGCGTGCGCAGCAGGGTTTCGACATCGTCCTGGCAGTGGAGCGGCTCGAAATCGATCTCTCCCGCCGAGGCATTAGCCCAGCCGTCTTCCCAGCTGATACCGCCGACGCCCGGCAATCCCGCGACCAGCTTGGCGGCGCGATCCCGTGTTCCTTCGTCGAGATTCTCGCCGCCCGAAAGCATGGGGTGACGGATCGGAGCGCCTTGCTTCGTTTCGAAACGCGCGGTGACCGGTTCGTAGCCCGCTTCGGCAATCGCGGTCTTCGCCCGTTCGTCGAGGCGCTGCGCCAGCGCTTCTGCGCCAGGCTGGCTGCCGACATAGCCGAGCGCCACGACGAGGGCGGCACCAAGAGAGATGGCAAGGGCTGGGCGGGCGTTCATGACATCCGCCTTCTAGCCGCGCGCCGCAGGGGTGCAAGGCCCACGGCGCGCGCTATGCGCAGACTTACGTCTGGGCTTCGGCCGTGCGGGCGAGTTCGACGAATTCCTGCCGCCAGAAATCACGCTGACGCCCGGCAAGGCGGACCACATCGTCCCAGGAATAGTCGGCGAGAAGCTCGTCGCCGCGCAGTTTCTGGCCATAGGCAGCCACGGCTGCGGCAAAAGCGAAATCTCCCTGCGGCAGGCGCTGTGTGGCCAGTCGCTTGGCAGGCAGGCGATACTGTAGCAGTTTCGATTTGGAGCCGCCCGGAAGCTTATAGCGCAACTGGACGAAGGCGGCCTCGTTCGCATCGCCCGCCTTGGCTTTGCCGCGATTGCCTGCATAGCGGCGCTCCCCGATCCAGCCCTTCGCGCCCGTGGGGATCACTTCGTAAAGCGCCGTCACCTGGTGACCGGCACCGATATCGCCTGCATCGACCCGATCGTTTGCGAAATCCTCTTCCCGGAGCGCTCGGTTCTCATATCCGATCAGGCGGTACTGGCTGACGACCGCGGGATTGAATTCGACCTGAATCTTCACGTCCTTGGCGATGGTGAAAAGCGTCGAGCTCATTTCGTCGCGCAGCACCTTCTTCGCTTCTAGCGCGCTATCGATATAGGCGTAATTGCCGTTACCGTGATTGGCGATCTGCTCCATCATGGCTTCGTTGTAATTGCCGGTCCCGAAGCCGAGCGTGGTCAGCGTGATGCCGCTGTCGCGTTTCTTCTCGATCTTGTCGATCAGGGCATCGGTGTCCGACATGCCGACGTTGAAATCGCCGTCGGTGGCGAGGATCACGCGGTTGACGCCGCCCTCGATGAAGCCCTGCTCCGCCATGGAGTAGGCGAGGTCCAGTCCGGCCGCGCCAGCGGTGGAGCCGCCTGCGCCCAGCCGGGCAAGCGCCGCGCGCACCTTGGCAGGATTGCTGGTCGGCTCGAGCACTACGCCGGTGGAGCCGGCGTAAACGACGATGGAAACCTTGTCGTCGCGGCTCATTTCAGAGGCGAGGCCGGACAGCGCGCGCTTGACCAGAGGCAGCTTGTCGGGGCTGTCCATCGAACCCGATACATCGACAAGGAACACGAGGTTTGCCGCCGGGCGTTCGCTACGCGGCAGGTCGTATCCCCGCAGGCCCACGCGGACCAGCTTGGCCTCCTCGTTCCAGGGGCTGGCCGCCGTGCTCAGCGTCACCGAGAACGGCTTGCTGCGATCTGCGGGCGCAGCATAGTCATAGCGGAAGTAGTTGATCATCTCCTCGGTCCGCACGGCATCCTGCGGAGGCAGCTGGCCCATCGTCAGGAACCGGCGCGCATTGGCATAAGCACCGGTGTCCACGTCGACCGAGAAGGTCGAAACCGGCTCATTGGCGGTGACCCTGATCGGCGAGACTTCTTCTCCGGCGTAGCGTTCGCGGTCTTCGGGCGGGATCATCATGTCGTGATCGCCAATCCAGGGCGCGGCCACGGAAACCGGTGGGGGAGGGGCCATGGCCATCTCCGCGCTTTCGTAAGCCACGCCCATCTCGGCAGGTGCTTCGATGTCGACTGTCGTGACGCGCTCGTGCTTTTCGCTGCCATCCTTGACGCCTTCACACCCGGCGAGGGCCATCATGAGGGCGGCAGTCGAAACGAAGGCAAGCGAGCCTCCGGCCATGCGGGTTGTGTTGTCCATTTTATTCCTCTCCACGATTCGCTCTCCCTATGTGATGTTATTACATAAATTGAGGCATCAACAAGGCAAGAATGTGGCGAAAATGGGGCAAGAGTCAATCCAAGTGTGCGTTGAGGGCAGCGCGAAGCGCCCTTGACGAGTTCTAAATTGCTGATTTTATGGAAGTATTGAGAAATGAGGCAGAGTGGGCCCTATTCGGGCGTTTCTGCCTTATTTCTCTTGAACAGGACCCGATCTTCGGGCCCGAAGCCGCGTTTCCAGATCACAAAACCATAAGTGAGCAGGATCGCCGGCACGCCAAAGGCGAGTTCTGCCCACTCGGGAAGCTGCGTCGCCAGCCAGCCGACGAGCACCGCCGGGGCGACCGCGTAGAGCAGTGCCCAGCGCCAATTGTTGATCGGGTGGCCGAGGATGCGGGTCAGCAGCAGCGCCTTAACGAGGCTTGCGACACCGAGCGCGATCATCAGGGCGAGCGCAGCTGCGGCGGCCTTGAAGGGTTCGCCATAGCCGAGCCGTTCGACCAGCATGATCAGCGTAATGGTCAGCGCCGCCTGGAATGCGATGGTCCCGACCGAGATAGCGAGGTTGCGGCCGCGAGCGACGTAGATCAGCACGGCTTCGGACACGACGGCGGTTGCCGCCACGACCTCTGCCGCAAGCAGGAACGCCAGCGCACCCGTACCGCCGACGAATTCGGGTCCGACCAGGCCCATCACCGCTTCGCCAGGTACGCCCAGCGCCAGTGCGATTCCCGCCTGTGCCGCGATGATCCAGAACCCGACCTGGCAGACCTGCTTGGCAATGGCCGCATAGTTCTTAGTCTTCAGGTTCTTGGTGATCACCGGCCCCAGGATCGGCTCGAAACTGGTCTTGAGCTTTTGCGGCAGGCTCGCGACCTGCTGGGCAATGTAATAGACGCCGACTGCCGCAGGCGCGGCAAACAGGCCGAGGATGAAGATATCGAGGCGGCGCGTTCCCCACTCGATGGCATCGGCCGTCGCCAGCGGCAGTGCCCGGGCCGTCACCTTGCGCATATATCCGAGTTCCGGACGCCAGTGTTTCGGCGGCCCGTAGCTGCGGAAGAAGGCGTAGAGGCCGGTGAAAAGGCCCGCGTAGATCGAAACCAGATAGGCGAGCGAGAGGCCGGAATCCGACAGGGCCGGCACGAAATAGAAGACACCGGCCATGATCGAGATCGTCCATGGCTCGACCACGGCCCGTGCGCGGACGGTGGTGGCGATATCGTATTTGTACGCCTGTGCCGCCAGGACGATCTCCGTCAGGGCGTAGCCGGGGATGGCCAGCACGATCAGGCGGTCCAGTTCCGTGAATTCTCCGCTCGGGAAAAGAGGCGCGGGAACCAGCCAGAAGAACGCGGCTGCCAGCGCGGAAAAGACGATTGCCAGCAACATGCCGTCGTAGACGAGGTTTGCAGGATGCGTTCCCTCCTCGCCATCGGCCAGTCGCTGTGCGAGCCCGCGCTTTTCGCCCATCGAACACATCAGTGCGACGAGTTCGACCACGACGAGAGCCGATGCAAAGCGGCCTAGCGCCTCGGGGCCGTAGAGGCGACCGGCGATGAACAGGAACGGCAGGCGCGCCAGCAGGCGCAGCAGGAAGCCGATGAAATTCTGCCTTCCGCCCTTGGCGATGGCGGTCAGGTCTTCGTCATTTCCAGCGGCAGTCATCCCGCGTCGCCCTGTTCGGCCTTGAGCGGCCGCGCGAGGATGCCTTCGACCACCGACTTTGGCTCGTCTCCCTTAAGGAGGTCGTAGACGGCCGTCACGATCGGCATGGCGACACCCTGGCGCGCGGCAAGTTCTACGAGCACGGGCGCGGTGTGCGCGCCTTCTGCCACGGTGCGCCGGTCGCTCATCAACGTGTCGGCGCTTTCCCCTTCGCCCAGCGCCTTGCCGAGCGAGAAATTGCGGCTGGAGGTGGAAGAGCAGGTGAGCACGAGATCGCCGAGCCCGCACAATCCGGCGAGCGTTTCGGCCCGCGCGCCAAGCGCCTCCCCGAAGCGCAGCATTTCGGCATAGCCGCGGGCAATCAAAGCCGCGCGCGCGTTCTGGCCAAGGCCGAGGCCGTCCACCACGCCGCAGGCGATCGCCAGCACGTTCTTCACCGCGCCGCCGATCTCGGCGCCAACGACATCGTCGGAATAATAGGGCCGGAAGGCAGGCCGTGCGATAAGCGGGGACAGGCGGTCCCACTGCTCTGCACCGCCGCCGCACGCGAGCGTCACGGCGGTCGGCAATCCTGCGGCGACCTCATGCGCGAAGGTGGGGCCGGAAAGCACTGCAATCGCGCTGTCCGGGGCCGTCTCTTTCGCCACGTGGTTCATCAACCTGCCGCTGCCAGCCTCGATCCCCTTGGAACACAGCACCAGGTCGGACGGATGCGAGGGCATAGCCGCAAGGACCGACCCCATGTGCTGGGCCGGCGTCACCACGAGCAGCGCATCGAGAGCCGCCATTTCGGCAAGATCGCTGGTGGCGGTGATCCGCTCGTTCAGGCTGGCGCTCGGCAGGTAGAGCGAGTTGGTGTGCGCAGAATTGATCTCGTCGACCAGTTCTTCCTCGCGCGCCCAGATTTTCACCGCACGGCCATCGCTCGCCAGCATCTGTGCCAGTGCCGTGCCCCAGGCACCGGCTCCGAGAACCCCTACGCTGCTCATGCTTTCACTCCTGCACCGCGCACTGGCTCTGCCTGCGGATCGAGCGGCCAGCGCGGGCGCGCGGCAATATCGAGCGGGTCGGGCTGGAAGTCATGCATGGCGAGCCTTTCGACACCGGCCCAGGCGATCATCGCGGCATTGTCGGTGCACAGCTTGGGCGGCGGAGCGGTGAAGCGCATCGAATGGCGCTCGGCCAGTTCCTCCAGCGCCGCGCGCACCGTCGCATTGGCAGCCACGCCGCCAGCAACGACCAGCGTATCGGTACGGCCCATTGCCTCCAATGCGATGGATAGCCGGTCGATCACGCAGTCGACGGCCGCCTTCTGGAAGCTGGCGGCGATGTCGGCTGCGGCATATGTCCCGGACTGGTGGGCGCGCATGACCGCGCTCTTGAGCCCGGCAAAAGAGAAATGCGGCTCGCCGCTGCCGACCATGGGGCGGGGCAGGGGGACTGCGCTTTCATCGCCCTCTTTCGCGAGCCGTTCGACAGCCGGGCCGCCCGGAAATCCGAGGCCCAGGATCTTTGCAGTCTTGTCGAATGCCTCGCCCAGGGCATCGTCGATGGTGGTGGCAAACCGGCGATATTCGCCGACCCCGTCGACGCGCAGGATCTGGCAATGACCACCGGAAACGAGCAGCAGGGCGTAAGGAAATGCCAGCTCTGCGTCGGCAAGGCGCGCGCTCAGCGCGTGACCTTCCAAATGGTTGATCGCGATCAGCGGCGTATCGCTCGCCATGGCAAGTGCCTTGGCACTCACGAGGCCGACCATGACGCCGCCGATCAGGCCGGGTCCCGCCGTGGCGGCAATCGCATCGCAATCGGCCAGCGTTACGCCTGCATCTGCAAGCACGCCCTCGATCATGGGGGCGAGCCGTTCGGCATGGGCGCGCGCGGCGATTTCCGGCACCACGCCGCCGAAGGGCGCGTGTTCCTCGTCCTGCGAGGCGATCCGCTGGGCGATAATGCGCCGCTCGCCATCGACCAGCGCGGCTGCGGTTTCGTCGCAGGAACTTTCGATGCCGAGAACGAGCGTCATAACTTCGCTTTCCCTTAGCGGTCTCGCTCGCTAGGGCAAGCCGCCGATATGCCAGACACGTCCATCCTTCGCCTTGGAACCCGCCGTTCGCCGCTTGCCATGGCGCAGGCAGAGGAGGCCCGCGCCCGGCTCTGCGCCGCCCATGGCTGGGATGTCGGCGCGGTCGAACTGGTCCCCGTGATCGCCAGCGGCGACAAGATACAGGACCGCCCGCTCGCCGAAATCGGCGGCAAGGCGCTGTGGACGCGCGAACTCGACCTGTGGCTCGCCGAAGGGCGTATCGATGCCGCCGTGCACTCGATGAAGGATGTAGAGACCATCCGTCCCGACGAGATCGCCATCGGCGCGATCCTGCCGCGGGCGGACAAGGCCGATGTCTTGCTGGGCGCCGCGTCCCTCGCGGATATACCGGTGGGCGCGAAGGTCGGCACCAGTGCGCCGCGCCGCGCCGCCCAATTGCTTCACGCACGGCCCGACCTCCAGGTCGTGGGCATTCGCGGCAATGTGGCGACGCGCATGGCAAAGCTCGAGGCTGGCGAGGCGGATGCGACTTTTCTGGCTGCAGCGGGCCTTTCCCGTCTCGGCGAAGACAATGTCGGCACGAGGCTCGACCCCGAAGTCTGGCTTCCGGCACCGGCACAGGCGGCAATCGGTATCGAATGCAGGGCCAGCGACGAGCGCACGCGCGACGCCTTGGCGCAGGTAAACCACGCTGAAAGCCGTGACGAGGTGCTTGCCGAACGTGCTTTGCTCCAGGGCCTCGGCGGCACATGCCACAGCCCGATTGCCGTCCTCACCACCCGCACCGGTGATCGCCTGACCATGCGCGCAGCGATCTTCAGCCCGGATGGCAGCCAGCGCGTGGAAGGCACTGCCAGTTTCGCTTGCGACGACCTTGCGGCACCGGGCGAGTTGGCGCGCACGCTGCTGGACGATGCACCGCCGGAAGTTGCGGCCAATTTCGGACATATGGAATGACCTGCCGGGTCTTCGTCTTTCGTCCCGAGCCGGGCCTATCGGTTACGCTGGAAACGGCGAAGGCGCTTGGGCTGGACGTGAAGGGCTGCCCGCTCTTCAAAGTGAAGCCGGTGGAATGGGGCACGCCCAAGGCGGATGACTATGACGGGTTGCTCGTCGGCAGTTCGAATGTGTTCCGGCACGGCGGCACCCACCTCACGCGGCTGACTTCCCTGCCGGTCTACGCGGTCGGCGAAGCGACTGCCGAAGGCGCACGCGAAAAGGGCTACATGGTAGCGCGCACGGGCTCCGGCGGGCTGCAGGCCCTGCTCGACACAATGAAGCCGGGCGAGCGCCACATGCTGCGTCTTGCGGGCGAAGCGCATGTCGAGCTGCAGGGGCCCGAGGGAATGAAGCTGGATACGCGCATAGTCTATCGCACACAGCCGCTCGATGTCTCCGCCGAGATCGCCGACCTGATGCGGTTGGGCGGCGTGGTCCTGCTCCATTCGGGTGAAGCTGCCAAGCGGCTTTTCGAAGAGTGCCAACGCCTTGAAATCGACCGCTCGAACCTCGTTCTCGCCGTATTGGGACCAAGGATTGCAGAGCTTGCAGGCGACGGCTGGAAATCCATCCACATCGCAAACCAGCCACGCGATGCGGAGCTACTGGCCTTGGCCGAGCAATTGTGTCAGACCATGTCCAATTGATATGGCGCCCTTTATGAGAGGCGCCCGGGGTCGCGGATTGGAGTAAGATGGACGAGTTTTCGAGCACTCGGCGTGCGCGTGGAGGAATGCGCCCGATGTTGCTTGCCGTTGGCGGCGCTTTCGCCCTTGGCGCAGGTGTTGCGGGCTACATCGCATGGCGCATGGATTCCGCGCCGGAAACCACCGAAGAACCAGCGCAAATCGCGGACAATACACCGGCCGATGGCGCCGAGCCTTCGCCCACGCCCAGCGCCAGCGAAAGCGCGGCTGCTGCAGAGGCAGTGGAACGGGTGGCGGAACAGCAGGGCGGTATCGACCAGCGCCTGGCGGCCGCCGAACAGCGCCTGTCGCGCCTCGACCTTCAGGCGCAGGCAGCCGCCGGTAACGTGGCGCGCGCGGAAGGGCTGCTGATTGCTTTCGCTACCCGCCGTGCGGTCGATAAGGGTGCCGAACTCGGCTATCTCGCCGACCAGCTCCGGCTGCGCTTCGGCGACGCGCTGCCCAATGCCGTGAACACCATCCTGACCTTTTCGCGCGAACCGGTGACGCTGGACCAGCTGATCTTCCGCCTCGAAGGCCTTGCGCCCAGCCTGCAATCGGGCGAGGGCAAGCCGAGCCTCGAGCGCTTCGCCGACGAACTGGGCTCGCTCTTCACCATCCGCCGTGAAAGTGCCCCGTCTCCGCAGCCCCAGCAAAGGCTGGAGCGTGCACGCCTGTTCCTGGAAAGCGGCCGTCCGGACTCGGCCGTTGCGGAAGTGCGCAATTTGCCTGGCGCAGTGAATGCCGAAGGCTGGCTGCGCGATGCGGAACGCTATGCCTCCGCCCAGCGCGCGCTCGATCTCATCGAAACGGCAGCGGTGCTGGAACCGCGCCGCCTGCGCGATGGTGCAGGCAACCGGATCGAACAGCCGAGCCCGGTCGAAGAGTAGATCAGGCCTTCATCAATTCGGGCACATCGCCCGACACGCCGCGCGCTTCGTCCATGAAGAACTTCTTCAGCATGCCGGAACGCTGGACCCCGGCCATGCCGAGACGGCGAACCGCGCTGGCGGCCTTCCCCGGAACGCCGAACAGGCGCGTCAGGCTGTCGGTTGCGCCCATGACCATGATGGAATCGAGCGCGCGCCATTTCTCGTAGCGCTCGAGCACCTGCATATCGCCAAGATCGAGGCCGAAACGGCGGGCATCGCCCAGCACCTCGACCAATGCGCCGACATCGCGCAGGCCCAGATTGAGGCCCTGTCCGGCAATCGGGTGCATGCCGTGTGCGCTGTCGCCGACCAGCGCCATGCGCTCGCCCACGATGCGAACGGTGTGCTGGAAGCTGAGCGGATAGGACGTGCGCGCGCTGTTGAGAGAAAGCTCGCCAAGCAGATCGCCCATCCGTTTCTGGACTTCGGCCAGGAAAGCGCGTTCGCCCATCTTGAGGACGCCCGCCGCATCCTTCTCGTCGACCGTCCAGACGAGCGCGCTGCGATGCTGTCCTTCAGGCCCGTCAAGAAGTGGGAGCAGGGCAAAGGGACCAGCGGGATAGAAAATCTCCCATGCCACGCCGCCATGGGGCTTGCTGTGGTCGAGGCCGACGATGATCGCGCGGTGGGAATAGTCCCAGCTGGCCATTTTCAGCTCCGCATCCTCGCGCGTGGGCGAACTGCGGCCTTCCGCGCCCACCAGCAGGTCCGCGGTCAGGACCTGCCCGTCGGCGAGCGTAGCGGAGACACCGTAAGCATCGCGCTGGCGATCGACCACGTCGACCGGGGCATGCAGGGTGATGAGGCTTTCGTCCTTCACCGCTTCGAACAGGGCCGTGCGCAGGACGCGATTGGCGAACATCCGGCCAAGCGATCCTTCGTGCTCTTCCGGCGTGAAATCGATGCGGCCCGGCTTCATCTGGTCGAGCACGGCGATGCTCTCGATCGGGCAGCCATAGGGCTCCAGCGTGTCGGCCAGGCCGATATTGCGGAACAGGCGCCAGCTAGCCGTGGAGATCGCCGACGCGCGCCCGTCGAAACCGTCTGCGGTCAGGTCGGCGGGATCGGCCCGGTCGACCAGGTGGCTGGAAAAACCTTGTTTCGCAGCTGCCAGCGCCAGTGTGGAGCCGACGAGACCGCCGCCGAGGATGAGCAAGTCGCGCTTGTCTGTCATGGTCACGGTCCCTAGAGCGGGCGGCGTGACACTGGCAAGGATTATGGACGTCTCGCTGGCCCGGCTGGCCGCTTTCCTGCTTGCCCTCACGTGCCTTTTGCCCGCTGCCGCAATCGCGCAGGATCGCACCGCGCGCTTTGGCGACGAGAATATCTCGGTCGAACTTTTTGCCGATGGCGCACCCACGCCGGGCGAGGAGTGGCTGCTTGCGCTGCGCTTCACGCCGTCGAGCGAGGAGTGGCACGGCTACTGGTCCAATCCCGGCGATGCGGGGCAGGGCATGGACTTACAGCTCGATCTTCCGGACGGGTGGCAAGTCGGAAAGCCGCTTTATCCCGTGCCGCAGACGCTGCTTATCGGCGGGTTGATGAACCACATCTTCGAGGGCGAATACGTCGTTTTGGTGCCGGTCACTCCCGGCCCGGATGCGGCGGTCATGAACCTCGCCCCGGTCACGGGCTTCGTCGAATATCTCGCCTGTACCGACCGGATATGCGTGCCGCAGGATGCGGGCTTGCGCGCCCGGAGCGGTGGCAATTTCGACGAGTGGCGCGGGCGGATCGCGCCTATGCTCGACAGCGAGGCGGGCTTCGAGATTTCCGGCGAGCGCCTGCGCATCGGCATCCCGCTGCCAGCCTCGATGGACCTTGGCGAGCTGCACCTCTTCCTGGAAAATTCCTCTCTGGGCAATGGCTTGCGGCCCGATTATGCGGCCGTGCAGACATGGATCCGCGATGGCAACCTGCTGGTTGCCGAACTGCCGCTGGAGCGGACCAAGGGCGATAGCGCGGACACGCCCGTTCGTATCGACGGGATACTCGCCTTGGGAGACAGGCAGGGCGTGCGCTTCATGGCGACGCCCGCAGATGTGCCGCTGGAAGGTGTGAAGGCATTCCGGGGACCTCGGGAAACGCCTCCCTTCGGCCTGCTGGTGATCGCGGCGCTCGTCGGCGGCCTGCTGCTCAACATCATGCCATGCGTGTTTCCGATCCTCAGCCTCAAGGCGCTGGCCCTGGCGAAGGCCGGGGGCGACGAAGGCGCAGCCCGCCGCGATGCGCTCGCCTATACTACGGGTGTCGTGCTGGCCTGCGCCGGACTTGGCGCGCTGATCCTGTTGCTTCGATCGGCCGGTCAGCAGGTCGGCTGGGCATTCCAATTGCAGGAGCCCGCCATCGTGGCGAGCCTGTTTGCGCTTGCCGCGCTGATCACCGCGAACCTCCTCGGCCTGTTCGCCATCCCCGGCCTCGCCATTTCCGGCGGCAAGCCGAGTTCGGGCGGATCCTTCGCAACAGGTCTGCTCGCTGCTTTCGTGGCGACGCCGTGCACAGGGCCCTTCATGGCGCTCGCATTGGGCGCTGCACTGGTGCTGCGACCCATCGAGGGCTTCGCGATCTTTACTGCGCTTGGCATCGGACTGGCGCTTCCGTTCCTGCTGGTCGGGTTCGTGCCTGCGTTCCGCAAGCGTTTGCCGAAACCCGGTGCCTGGATGGAACGCTTCCGGCGCTGGATGGCACTGCCCATGGGATTGACCGTCCTTGCACTCGGCTGGCTGCTCTGGCGCATCGGCGGAGGGCTGTTCCTGCTTTCGGCGACCGGTATCGCGGCCGGCCTTGTCTATTTCGCGGGAATGATCTCGCCGGAAAGCCAGGCTTCCGGAAAATCGAGGACGCTGCCGGCGCTGATCGGCCTCGCAATGGCCGCAGTCTCGGCGATCGGCATGGTGCGGACATACGATCCACCCGTTGCCGATAGCACGCAGAGCATTCTCGACCCGCAGGAGTTTTCGGCCGCGAACCTCGCAGCGGCTCGCGCCAGCGGCCAGCCGGTGTTCGTCTGGTTTACCGCCGACTGGTGTATCACCTGCAAGGTCAACGAGAGCGTGGGGATCGAGCGCGAAGAGACGCGCGCGGCGTTCGAGGAAGCGGGAGTCATCGCGATGCGCGGTGACTGGACGCGCCGCGACGACGACATCGCCGCTTTCCTGTCTCAGCAGGGTGCTGCCGGTGTGCCGCTCTACCTGTGGTATCCGGCGGGCGGGGATGCGCGGCAATTGCCGCAGGTGCTTACGCCTGATCTTCTTCCGGATCTTGCCCGTCAGGAATCGGCGCGCAGTCGGTAATGAATTGCGCGGGAAGGCGGCTGGGGTTGAGGATGATCGACCCGCCGCCGGGCACCGTGGCTTCCACCGTTCGCGGACCCGTCAGCACTTCAAGCCGCGGATCGTCCGCCGGGGTGCGCCCGCGCCAGATCCAGGCCTCGTCGTCCTGCTCCGCATCGATCCAGAAACGTTCGACATGGCCGTTGCCGATCAACGCCAGCACCGCCTTGGCGTGGGCATCGGCCTGCACGAAACGGGTGTAGCGCAGTACTCCGTCCTCGCAAGCGAGGGCCATGAGCGGGGTCGCACCGGGCTTGCCGTAGAGCAGGCGCTCGCGATCTTGGCTGTACGCCCAGACGGCTCCCTCGGTATCGGGCGAATCTATCGGGGCGCGCGGTGCATCGCGTTCCGCAGCGATGCGTTCACGTGTTACATATTCGTCTGATGCAGGGGGCTTGCAGGCCGTGACCAGCAAGAGCGCGCCCAGCGCGATGGTGCGAAACATGGCGCGCAGCTATGCGAAAGGGAGGGCGAGCGTCAACGCGGGAGCGACGAAACCTCACAGCTTCGCCACACCGCGCCGACGCTTCGCAGCAAACCTTACTCGGCGGGTTTCACGAACTTCATAACGACGCGGTCCGTTTTGCCCCTGATCGAAGGATCGAAGACGCTGATTTCGCGGGTGTCGTCGGGATTGGCGAGCAGGTCGCTTTCCGCTTCGAGGACGAAGCCGGCCTTTGCGAAATCGTCACGAATGACCTGCGGATCGATGCGATGGTATTCCTCGACTGTGGCGCGAGTATCGCCTGCGTTGCCGACATGGTCGATTACGCCCACGATCCCGCCGGGGCGCATCATCGAATAAAGCGCGTCGAGGTAATCGGCAGGCTCCGAGCGGGGAACCTCGTATTCCTCAGATTCCCAGTAGAGGTCGTGATAAACGAGGTTCATGATCGCAAAGTCGAACCGTTCCTCGCCCGGCTCGAACGCTTCGAAACGGTAGCGTTCAAGGGCGATCCCGGGCTCACGCTGGGCCAGCGCCGTCCACGCCTCTTCATTGTAAAACTGTTCGGGTTCGAGCGCAGTCACGCTGCCATCCTCACCAACCGCACGCGCAAGGATTTCCGCCCAATAGCCTCCGCCAGAAATCAGGTCGGCAGCGTCATCGCCCTGTTCGAGACCGAAAAATGCAAGGACTTCTGCCGGCTTGCGGCTCTCGTCGAGCGCGCGGGCGGCCTCGGGGCGGGCGTCGTTGGCGACGGCTGCACTGATTTCTTCAGTCGAGAGGGACGGCGCCATGGCGACTTCCCCGGCATCGTCGGATGCCGTTTGCGAGCAGGCCGCGAGTGCCAGAGCCAAGGCTCCTGTCAGGACGATAGGCAATTTCATGGTTCTCTCCCCTTGTTCAATGGCGAGAGCATGAACCGCCGACCGGCAAGTGGGAAGGACGCCGCGGTACGCCGGTCGAGACGGGGGCGTAACTTGTCGAAGTCTGGCGGGATGCGCCCTCCGGCCTAGGGCTTGCCGCCCATCCGCTTGTAGCGCGTCTTGCCATAGCGCGTCTTGCGCGTCCCGGGCCTGCCTGCATCGCTGCGTCCGACGCGTGGCGCCTTCTTTTCTTCGTCGCCCAAGCCGAGTTCGTCGTTCTCGAGCCGGCGAATTTCGTCGCGAAGGCGGCCGGCCTCTTCGAATTCGAGATCGGCGGCGGCAGCACGCATCCGCTTTTCCAGATCCTCGATATAGGCGCGAAGGTTGTGGCCGACGAGATTGTTACGCTCGTCATCGCCGGTATCGACCGTGACGCCATCCTGCGAGGCAGTATCGGCGACGATATCGGCGATCTGCCGCTTGATCGTCTGCGGCGTGATGCCGTGTTCTTCGTTATAGGCGCGCTGCTTTTCGCGGCGGCGGTCGGTTTCCGCCATGGCGCGTTCCATGCTGCCGGTAATGCGGTCGGCATACAGGATGACGCGCCCGTCGACGTTGCGCGCGGCGCGGCCGATGGTCTGGATGAGTGAGGTTTCGCTGCGCAGGAAACCTTCCTTGTCGGCATCGAGGATACACACGAGGCCGCATTCGGGAATATCGAGGCCTTCGCGCAGGAGGTTGATGCCGACCAGCACGTCATAGACGCCGAGGCGCAGGTCGCGGATCAGCTCGATACGCTCCAGCGTCTCCACGTCGGAGTGCATGTAGCGCACCTTCACGCCCGCTTCGTGCATGAACTCGGTGAGGTCTTCCGCCATGCGCTTCGTCAGCGTGGTGACGAGCGTTCGATAGCCCATCTTGGCGGTCTTCTTGCATTCCTCGATGCAATCCTGGACCTGGTCTTCGACCGGCTTGATCTCGACCGGCGGGTCGATGAGGCCGGTGGGCCGGATGACCTGTTCGGCAAAGACGCCGCCGGTCTGTTCCATCTCCCACGAACCGGGCGTTGCCGAGACCGCGAAGGTCTGCGGACGCATCGCGTCCCATTCGTTGAAGCGCAGCGGGCGGTTGTCGATGCAGGACGGCAGGCGGAAGCCGTACTCTGCCAGCGTGATTTTGCGGCGGTGGTCCCCGCGCGCCATCGCGCCGATCTGCGGCACCGTCTGGTGGCTTTCATCGACGAACAGCAGCGCGTTTTCGGGAAGATATTCAAACAAGGTGGGCGGCGGTTCGCCCGGCAGGCGTCCGGTAAGGAAGCGGCTGTAATTCTCGATCCCCGCGCAAGAGCCTGTGGCGGCAATCATCTCGAGGTCGAAATTGGTGCGCTGCTCGAGCCGCTGCGCTTCCAGCAGCCGGCCTTCTTCCTGCAGCTCCTTGAGCCGCTCCTGGAGCTCGAACTTGATGGCCTCGGAGGCCTGCTTCATTGTCGGACCGGGGGTGACGTAGTGCGAGTTCGCGTAGACGCGCACCTTGTCGAGGCTGGCACCCTTCTTGCCGGTGAGCGGGTCGAACTCGCTGATTTCCTCGATCTCGTCACCGAAGAAGCTGATCCGCCAGGCCATGTCTTCATAGTGGCTCGGGAAGATTTCGAGGTTATCGCCGCGCACGCGGAAATTGCCGCGCGCGAAAGCGGCATCGTTGCGCTTGTATTGCAGGGCCACCAGCTTGCGGATGAGCTCTCGCTGATCGACCGTCTGGTCCTTCTTGATATCGAAGATCATGGCCGAATAGGTTTCGACCGAACCAATACCGTAAAGGCAGGAAACCGAGGCTACGATGATGACGTCGTCACGCTCCAGCAGGGCGCGCGTGGCCGAGTGGCGCATCCGGTCGATCGCCTCGTTCACCGAGCTTTCCTTCTCGATGTAGGTGTCCGACCGCGGCACGTAGGCTTCGGGCTGGTAATAGTCGTAATAGCTGACGAAATACTCGACCGCGTTTTCCGGGAAGAAGCTTTTGAACTCGCCATAAAGCTGCGCGGCGAGGATCTTGTTCGGCGCGAGGATCAGGGCAGGGCGCTGCAGCTCTTCGATGACCTTCGCCATGGTGAAGGTCTTGCCCGAACCAGTGACGCCCAGCAGCGTTTGCGTTTTCTCGCCATCGCGTGCGGACGCGACCAGTTCCTTGATCGCGGTCGGCTGGTCGCCAGCGGGCGTATAGTCACTGACCAGCTTGAACTTGCGGCCGCCCATCGATTTTTCGGGACGCGCGGGTTTGTGCGGTACGAACTCGCCTGTGGTGTCGGGTTCTTCGAGGCCGCGCCTGATAACGAGTTCTGACATGTGCGCACATATGGGGAACGAATGGGGCAGGTGCAACGGCGGCTTGCGCAAGCGCGGCGTGCTGCTAGCCTCGCGCAACCAATCACGCGGAGAATTCCATGCGCAATACCTTGACCCTTGCCATTGCCACCATCGCGCTCGCCGCTTGCGGCAGCTCCAGCGATGCTGACACCGACGGCGATGGCACCGTGTCGGCAGACGAGGTGGAAGCGGCAGCGGCCAAGGTGAAGCCGCTGGAGGCGGGGGAATACAAGATGAACCTGGAGCTGGTCGAACTCGTCGATCCGTCCATGAGCGAAAGCGATGTCGCCAAAGCGAAGGAATTCATGGGTGCCATGGCAAATGCGGCCCCAGCGCGGTGCCTCACCGAAGAAGAAGCGAGCAAGGGCATGATCGGCATCGCCGAGCAGATGCAGAACGGCGATTGCACGATGGACAGCCTGACCTCGGATGCCGACGGGATGCAGGCCGCGATGACCTGCAAGGCAGGCGAGGGAGAGGCCAAGATCACCATCGACAGCCAGTCGACCGGGACGGCCAGCGAGATGACGATGACGGCTGTCGAACCGGTCGCAAGCAGCGAAGAGACGAAGCGCGTGACCATGAAGGTCGGTATGACCCGTACCGGCGACTGTACCTGAGGCGCGTGCACCTATTCAGGAAACCGCCATCGGCGTCGTGCATTCTTGCTGAATGATGCAAACGCCTTCGTTCCAGGAAACTCGCGAGGAAATGAGCCGCAGGCTGGCGCTTGCCGCAGAGCCGAGCCCGGACGATGCGCGCGGGCCACGCGCGCTCCTGCTGGCCAAGGAATTCCTTTGGCCGCTGGACCCGGTGAAGCGCCGGTTCGAAGATTTCACCGTAACGCCTGCGACGCATCCCAAGCGCGTGATGCTGCTTCCAGGCTTCGGTGCGCACCCGATCCGGATGCGCTGGATGGCCCGCACGCTCGAGGATGCAGGGCATACGGTGAAGCGCTGGGGCATGGGATATAATCTCGGCGCGACGGCCGATCGCTTTGCCAAGGTCGAAGAGCGTCTCATCGACCTCTATCATCGCCGCGGCGAGCCGATCGTGCTGGTCGGGTGGAGCCTTGGCGGGGTCATGGCGCGCGAACTGGCGAAGAAGCATCCGGACAAGATCGCCAAGGTGATTACGATGGGTTCGCCCTTTTCCGGATCCCCGCGCGCGAACAATGGCTGGCGCGCTTACCAGGCGATTGCCGGCCACCGTGTGGACGAACCAGAGATCGATACCGTGGTCAGCGAAAAGCCGCCCGTCGAAACGGTTGCCTTCTGGTCGCCGCGCGATGGCATCGTCCACCCGAGATCGGCCTGCGGCAGGCCCGGCGAACGCGATCGGGCGGTGGCCTTGCGCTGCACCCACATGGGCTTCGTCCTGACTCATGAGGCCGTTTCCGCGCTATTGTCGGAACTGGATCGCTCCTGAACCTTTAGTTTCTGGAGCGGGGCATTGCGCCCCGCGAAGGGCCGCGTCCTGTGGTCCGTTGCAACTTCCGGGGGATCATGAGCGGCACTGCCGACTTCTTCAATGAAATGCGCGAGCCGGATGGCTCGGTCCGCGATGCCTATTCGTCCTACTGTGACTGGTACGATGAACAGGATGCGAGGCTCCTGAAGCGCAAGCACCGCGAAGCGGAGACGAACTTCCGCAAGACCGGGATCACCTTCAACGTCTACGGCGAAGACGAGGCCGAAGAACGCTTGATACCGTTCGACATGGTGCCGCGAATCATCACCGCGAACGAGTGGCGCAAGCTGACCAAGGGGATCGAGCAACGCGTCAGTGCGCTCAATGCCTTCATGCACGACCTTTATCACCGCCAGGAGATCATCCGCGCGGGACGCCTGCCGCAACGCCTGCTGCGCGACAATGCGGCATGGTTGCCGAACATGGTCGGGTTCACCCCGCCGGGCGGCGTCTACACCCATATCGTCGGCATCGACCTTGTGCGCACCGGACCGGATGAGTTCTTCGTGCTCGAGGATAATGCGCGCACGCCGTCGGGCGTCAGCTATATGCTGGAAAACCGGGAAACCATGATGGCCATGTATCCCGAACTTTTCATGCGGGTGCCTGTCGAAAGCGTATCCGACTATCCGCGCCGCCTCGCGAAGAGCCTTGCCGCCTGCGCTCCCGCTGCTGCGGGCGACCGGCCGGTCGTGGCGGTCCTGACGCCGGGCATCTACAATTCGGCCTATTTCGAACACGCCTTCCTTGCCGACCAGATGGGTGCAGAGCTTGTCGAAGGAAGCGACCTACGGGTCGTCGATGGCCGCGTGGCGATGCGCACGACCAGCGGGTACAAGGCGGTGGATGTGATCTACCGCCGGGTAGACGACGAATTCCTCGACCCGCTGACGTTCAATCCCGACAGCGTGCTCGGCGTCCCGGGCATCATGGACGTCTACCGTTCCGGCGGCGTCACTATCGCCAATGCGCCGGGCACAGGGGTGTGCGACGACAAGGCGATCTATTCCTTCATGCCCGACATCGTCGAGTTCTATACCGGCGAGAAACCGCTGCTGCCGAACGTCGAAACATGGCGCTGCGCGGACGAGGACAGCCTGAAATACGTCCTCGACAACCTGGAAGAACTCGTGGTGAAGGAAGTCCACGGTTCGGGCGGATATGGCATGCTGGTTGGCCCTGCGTCGTCGAAGAAGGAAATCGAGAAATTCCGCGCGAAACTGGTCGAGAACCCGTCCAATTATATCGCGCAGCCGACCCTCTCGCTGTCGACCTGTCCGATCTACACGAAGAAAGGCCTCGCCCCGCGTCACGTGGACTTGCGACCCTACGTCCTCGTTTCGCCTGACAAGATCGACATCACGCCAGGCGGCCTGACGCGTGTCGCGCTCGAAGAGGGATCGCTGGTCGTGAATTCGAGCCAGGGTGGCGGGACCAAGGATACCTGGGTGTTGAAAGACTGATGCTGGGCAGAACCGCAAACGGATTGTTCTGGATGTTCCGCTATCTCGAGCGGGCGGAGAACACTGCGCGCCTGCTGGATGCCGGCATGCGCATGGCCCTGACCCGCGACCTGGTAACGGCAGAAGAGGAGTGGCGCTCGGTCATTTCGACCGCCGGACAGCGGACCGCTTACGAAGCCAAGCACGGCACGTATACCGGCAGCCAGGTGTGGAACTTCATGCTGCGCGACAAGGCGAACCCGTCGTCCATCCTCGCGATGTTCGGGCTGGTCCGTCAGAATGCGCGGCTGGCCCGCAACGCCATCAGCGGGGAGCTGTGGGAAGCCATCAACGAAAACTGGCTGGTCATCGACGAACAGCTGAAGAAACCGGTGGCCGAAAACCGCGTCCTCGACACAGTCGCCACCATCCGGCGGGCAGGGACCCTGGCACATGGAGCCTTGGCAGGTTCGATGCTGCGGGACGAGGGCTATCATTTCGCGCGCGCAGGGACATTTATCGAGCGTGCCGATAGCATCTCGCGCATTCTCGACATCAAATATTACCTGCTGTTGCCGTCGCTATCCTATGTCGGCTCCAGCCTCGATACGGGCCAGTGGGACCAGGTGCTGCGCTCCGTTTCCGGCGACCGCGCCTATCGCTGGCTCAATGCCGGACAGATCGATGCGAAGGGCATTTGCGAGTTTCTCATTCTTGACGACCGTTTCCCGCGCAGCCTGGCGTTCTGCTATTGTGCGCTGCGTGACGATCTTGCCGCCCTGGCGAGGCTCCATGGCACCGAAGGGCAAAGCAACATGCTCATGCGCGATGCCGATACGCGCCTCACCGATCTTACGATCGAGGAGATATTCGACCAGGGCCTGCACGAATTCCTCGTTGAGTTCACGCAGGACAATTCCGCCATCGCCGAAGCCATTTCCACCGATTACAGGTTCCTTGCCTGATGCGCCTTTCGATCCGCCACACTACACGATATCGTTTCGGCCAGCCCGTCGTCCATGCACTGCAGCGGTTGCGGCTGGTCCCCAAGCAGACGCAGGGGCAGGAGATCCTCGACTGGTCGATGGAATATGAAAACGCTCATGAAGAGCTGCAATTCGAAGACCAGCACCACAATACGACAACCCTGATCGCGGTCGAACCGGGCACCAAGGAAGTGGTCGTCACTTGCAAGGGCACCGTCGACACACACGACCATGCGGGCGTGATCGGTCGCCATGCGGGCCACCTGCCGCTCTGGAGCTTCCTGTCGCAGACCTCGCTGACACGCCCGGGGCCCGGCATTCGCAAGTTCCTCAAGGATTTCGAAGATCGCGAGGACGAGAAGCTGGACCTGCTTCACGAAATCTCGCGCCGCATCCTGGAAGAGGTCGAATACAAGGTCGGCTCCACCATTGCGCAAACCACTGCCGAAGAAAGCTTCGCCGCAAAGGCCGGCGTCTGCCAGGATCACGCGCATATCCTTATCGGTATTGCGAGGGCACTCGATATCCCCGCCCGGTATGTCTCCGGCTACCTCATGATGAACGACCGGATCGAGCAGGAAGCGACCCATGCCTGGGCGGAAGCTTTCGTGGACGGATTGGGTTGGGTCGGATTCGACGTTTCCAACGGAATTAGCCCCGATGCGCGCTATGTCAGGGTTGCCACGGGCCGCGACTACCGCGATGCAGCGCCGGTTACCGGGATAAGCTTCGGCAATGCGGAACAGGTGCTGGAGGTCGACGTCTCGGTCGAACAGCAACAAGTGCAGCAATAAGCGGCAAGATTTGGGATCTAGATGACATATTGTGTAGGAATGGTGCTCGAAAAGGGCCTCGTGCTGATGAGCGACACTCGCACCAATTCGGGCGTCGACAACATCTCCGTCTTTCGCAAGATGTTTACCTGGCAGGTGCCCGGCGAACGTATCATCACCGTCATGACGGCCGGCAACCTCGCGACGACACAGGCCGTGATCAGCCAGCTCGAAGAACGCAGCAAACAGCCCGACGACCGTGACAATGCGATCCTGAAATCGCCCACGATGTTCCAGGTGGCGACCGAGATCGGCAAGCTATTGCGCGACATTATCGCAGATCGGCAAGGTGCAAATGGCGATCGCGGGCGAGGGCGCTTTACCGCCTCGATCATCGTCGCCGGCCAGATCGCAGGCATGGAGCCGCGCCTGTTCATGGTCTATCCCGAAGGCAATTTCATCGAGGCGAGCCTCGACACCCCTTTCTTCCAGATCGGCGAGACCAAGTACGGCCGCCCGATCATCATTCGCGGATACGACCGCACGATGAGCCTCGAAGACGGGGTGAAGCTGCTGATGGTCAGTTTCGATTCCACGCTAAAGGCGAACCTGTCCGTGGGTCTTCCGCTGGACCTCCAGGTCATCAAGCGCGACAGCTTCGAAGCGGGACACCAGCACCGTGTGACCCATGATGACCCCTATTTCCAGGCGATTTCGTCCAGCTGGGGCGATGCGCTGAAGAACGCGTTCCACTCGCTCCCCGATTACAGCTTCTACCACGGCGACGACTGACGAGGGAAAGCATCCATTCCGGAGCAATTAACCGGGCGCTGATTTGCCGCCGGTTCCCAATATCATCAAAGGTTTGCATCCATATCCGTAGTCATCCGGAATGCGCATTGTCCCGTATGGTGCCAGCATTACCGGCATGGAACAGCGACAGACCCTTCACATCGTAGACGGCTCCACCAGGGCGCGTGCTCAGCAGGCTCACATCGGCTTCGACATGGGGCACCATTGCGAAGTCTATGCCGATGTCGGCGAACTGCTGGCGTCCTCCCCTTCCTGCGGCCTCGTCCTTGCGCGCGATGATGAGGGGCATGGAGCGGTAGCGGTCGTCCTGCGTCGCCTAGCGGCAGAAGGGATCTGGCTCCCGGTAGTCGGGACTTCGGCCGATCCCCGGCCCGGGCGGGTCGTCGCGGCAATCAAGGCGGGGGCGCTCGATTACCTTCGACTGCCTTTCGAATTCGCCCGGTTGAGCGAGGCTATCGCACGGATATCCCGCGAAGCGGAGGCTTACGGGGCAGCGCGGCGCAAGATGATCGAAGCGCGCAGCAGGATTGCGTCCCTTTCCCCGCGTGAGCGTGAAGTGCTCGACTGGCTGGCCGAAGGGCGCAGCAACAAGATGATTGCGCGCGAACTGGAGATCAGCCCGCGAACGGTCGAAATCCACCGGGCTAACATGATGAACAAGCTGGGCGCACATCACGCTGCCGAGGCGGTGCGCCTGCGTATCGAAGCGCATCTCGACGGCGCACAGATTTCCGCGGCCTGATCGGGTTGTTTACGAGCCTGCGGGTCGCACCGACAGGCGGGTCAGCGGCAAAAGGAACCGCGGCCGAATTCCAGGTGCAGGTGATCGCGATGGGCGGCGTTGTAGTCGGGGCCCAGCACGGTCCCGAAGCGCTTGCACGCGCTGGAATGGACCGTGCGCAGGAACCTTCTCTCTTCGGGCGAAGCGTTCCAGCCGCTTTGGACCGTGATCCTGCGTCCATCCGTCAGGACGAAGCCCGAGACGTCGACCGCTTGGGCTTGCGAATGAGCGGACAATCGGTTGGTGCCCGCGACATTGCGGCAGGAATAGCTGCCCATGGTTTCGATCCGCTCCAATCCAGCTCCCAGGATCTGGCGCGCGGCACGATCGACGCCGAAGCGTGCCCAGGCGGCAAAATCCTTGGCGACGGGACAGGCTACGGCGGTCAGATTGGTAACGTCGAACGGCCCTGTATCTCCGTAAAGGGCGCTGAGGCGAACGGTGTTCCGCGTCGAGCAGCCGCCGGCCTGGAGCTTGTCGGGCAAGGGAGCGAATTGTGCGCGCGTGCTACCGAGATCGGCGAGGCATTGCCGCGCCTCGCGGCTAGGTTCGGGCAGGGCCTGTGCCGATCCCGACGGGCGGGACGGTGCTTCGCCCGTGCGTTCCGGAACAGCGCCGCATCCAGCCAGCGCCGCAGCTCCAAGCAATGCTGTAAAGGCTGCGATCCTCATGGAGCGGCAAGCTACATCGACGTTTGGAACGCGGCAAGCGCGCCGATTATTCGGGAGCGAGCACCTGTTCCCATAGCTCGATCTTCACGCCGTCGGGGTCGAGCAGCCAGGCGAACTTGCCGTAACCCTCGTCGACGCTTTCCAGCACGTCGACACCCTTGTCCTTGAGCTGCGCGACGAAGGTATCGAGATCATCGACGCGCAGGTTTATCATGAAGCTACCGCGCCCCGGCTTGAGATACTGGTCGTCCTTGAAATGACTGATCAGGGAATAGGGTTTGTCACCCGTCTCCTCGCTCCAGTTTAGCTGCGGTCCGTAATCGCCGTCGATGCCCAGCGTTTCGCGATACCAGGCGCGGGTCGCTTCCGGGTCCTTCACCACGTAAAAGACGCCGCCCAATCCCGTGATCTTGGCCATGTGGGCCTCCTCTCAATAGCCGCTCGCCTGTCCGTCTTTGCGCATTTCGGTAGCCCCGGTCAGCACGCCTGTTTCGGGATCGCGTGCGATGGCCTGGTAACCGCCGAACATGATGCCGTTCGAGACGACTTCGACCTTGTGGCCCATCTCGCGCAATGCTTCGACGGTTGCGGCCGGAATGCCCGGTTCGACGTATAGCGTGCCGAGCGGGTCGGCAGAGGGGCCTTCCAGCGCTTCTGTCGGCTGCCTTCCGCCGTCATGGTTGAGCCGTGCGGCATCGCCTGCCTCCTGCAGGTTCATGCCGTAGTCCACGATGTTGACCAGCACCTGCACATGCCCTTGCGGCTGCATGCCGCCACCCATCAGGCCGAGCGTCATGTACGGCTTTCCGTCCTTCTTCACGAAAGCAGGGATGATGGTGTGGAAGGGGCGCTTGCCCGGCTCATAGGCGTTGGGATGGGCCGGATCGAGGCTGAACAGCTCGCCCCGGTCCTGGAACATAAAGCCGGTGCCGGGCGCTACGAGCCCGCCGCCCATGCCGCGATAGTTCGACTGGATCAGGCTGACCATCATGCCATTGCCATCGACCACGGTGAGATATGTGGTGTCGCCTTCGCCCTCCAGTTTCGGCTCGCCAGGACCGAATTCCGGCACGGCACGCGCCGGATCGATGAGGGCGAAACGTTCGCGTCCATATTCTTCGCTCAGCAATTCCGCGGGAAGGCGCGCGAAGTCGGGATCGGCATAGAAGCGGGCGACATCGGCATAGGCCAGCCGCTTGGCTTCGGTGATGTAATGCAGGACTTCGGGGCTTCCGCGTTCCCATTGCGAGAGGTCGACGTTCTTGAGGATGTTGACCATCTGGAGCGCAGCGAAGCCCTGGCTGTTGGGCGGCAATTCGCACAGCTCGTACCCGTCCTTGTAGAGCGCACAGGCGGGGTCCACCCACTCGCTTTCGTGGCTGGCGAAATCCTCGCGCGTGAACGCGCTGCCCTGCGCTTGGAGGTAGGCGACCATCACATCTGTCAGCTCGCCGTCGTAGAAGGCATCGCGGCCATCGCGCCCGATGGTCTCCAGCGTATTGGCAAGGTCAGGATTGCGGAACATCTCGCCGGCCTCGGGTGCCGTCCTGTCGGAGAACCAGACCTTGCGGGCGTTGTCGAATTCGAAGGGATAGGCCTCTTGCCGGGCACTATAGGCGCGCAGCGAGCGGTCGAGATACATGGCGATGACCGGCGCGATCGGGTGACCTTCGCGGGCATAGGAAACGGTCGGGGCCAGCACGTCGCTCATGGGCAGCTTGCCGAATTTGCCGTGCATGGCGAACCATGCATCGACCGTGCCGGGAATGGTGATGGGCAGCGGGCCGACCGGCGGCAGGCTGTCCGCGCCATCGAGCTTTTCGAGCAGCTGGTCGAGCGTCTGCCCCTTGGGCGAGCGGCCCGAGCCATTGATGCCGTGCAGCTTCCCGCTCGCCGGATCGTAGACGATGGCGAACAGGTCGCCCCCGATGCCGTTTCCGGTAGGCTCCATCAGGCCGAGCGCGGCATTGGCCGCAATCGCGGCGTCGACTGCGCTGCCGCCGGCCTTGAGGATGTCGAGCGCGATCTGCGTTGCCAGCGGATGCGCCGTCGCGGCCATGCCGTTCTGCGCAATCACGGGGCTGCGCGACCAGTTGGCGCCGACCGGCCTGCCGCCGGCGCCGACCTGCTGTTCCACGGCGCGTTCTTCGGTCTGTTCCTGGGCGGTCGACGGGACCGCGATCAACGCCAGTGCCGCGGCTCCTGCCAGTATCGCTCGCATTTCACTCTCCTGTTTCTTTGGAGAGCGGTGTGGAGCGCCTTTGTCAGGCTTGCAAGGGGCCTGCCGACTTTGCGGTCGCCTTGCTGACCAGCCAGATCGCAATCCACGCGGCGATGAAGCCCGGTACGATCTCGTACAGGCCACCGTCGAAGCCGGGCAGGGCGGAATTCCAGCCCAGCGCGATCCACGCCATCACGACAGCGGCACCCGTCACCAGTCCGGCTACCGCACCCGCTCCGGTCATGCGGTCCCAGGTCAGCGACAGGATAATCAGCGGGCCGAAGGCCGCGCCGAATCCGGCCCATGCGTTGGACACGAGGCCCAGCACCTGGCTGTCGGGATCGCTGGCGATCCAGATGGCGGCCAGCGCGACCAATGCGACGCAGATACGGCCGACATTGACGCTCTCGCGCTCGCTCGCCTGCTTGCGGAAGAACAGCTTGTAGAAGTCTTCCGTCAGCGAGGACGAAGCCACCAGCAATTGCGAGCTGATCGTCGACATGATCGCGGCCAAGAGGGCCGCCAGCAGGAAGCCGGTAATCAGCGGATGGAACAGCAGGTTCGCAAGGACGATGAAGATCGTCTCGGGGTCGTCCACCACGATGCCGTTACGTTCTGCAAAGGCACGTCCGGCGATGCCGATACCGATGGAGCCGAGCAGGGCCACGCCCATCCACGTCATCCCGATATTGCGCGCGGTCTTCACCTTGGCGACGGTGTCGATGGCCATGAAACGCACGATGATATGCGGCTGGCCGAAATAGCCGAGGCCCCAAGTCACCGCGCTGATGAAGCCGAGCGCCGTAAGGCCCTGCGTCAGGCTGAGGAAGCCGGGGACATCCACCTCCGTAAGCGATCCGCCCGCGCTGCCACCTTCGCCGAACATCACGACCAGCGGCATGATAACGAGGGCAGTGACCATGATGAGCCCCTGCACGAAGTCGGTCAGGCTGACCGCGAGGAAACCGCCGACCATCGTGTAGGCCAGCACGACCAGCGCCGTGATCCAGATGCCGAGCATGTAGTCGCTCATGCCTGCGTCAGGCAGCAATCCGGCAAAGCTCGTCTCGAACAGCTTACCGCCGCCGACCAGGCCCGCAGCGGTATAGACCGCGAAGAACACCACGACGATCAGGGCGGAGACGACCCTGAGGGCGACCGCCTTGTCGGGAAAGCGGTTGGCGAGAAATTCGGGGATCGTCAGCGCATTGCCCAGCTCTTCGGTCTGCTTGCGCAGGCGCGGGGCAACCACGATCCAGTTGAACAGCGCACCTACGAAGAGACCGATGCCGATCCACGCCTCCACAAGACCCGCCTCATAGAGCGCGCCGGGAAGGCCGAGCAGCAGCCAGCCGCTCATGTCGCTAGCCCCTGCGGAGAGCGCAGCGACCGAGGGGGGAAGGTTGCGACCGGCGAGGAGATAGCCCTCGCTGGTATCGGTAGAGCGGCGCCAGGCCCACAGGCCGATGCCGATCATGAGGACGAAATAGAGCGTAAGGGAGATGAGTGTTCCGGTTTGCATGCGCGCGCTGGTAACAAATGCAACCTGCTTTGGCCAATCCTGCATTTTCGGCACTGTCAGACTGCAGGGAGAGTATGCTGTCCAGTGTATTTAATGGGACCAAATAATATATATTTCGGGAACGTAGGTGGCGACCGGCGGTTCGACTGTTGGAACTACTCAAGGGTCGAATTTATGAAACATTTTATTAGCTTAGCAGCCGCTTCGGCGGCCTTTATGGCTGCGCCTGCAGCAGCTCAGGAAGTGACAACGGACACGTACGACGGGTTCTATATCGGTGCCACGCTTGGCGGCGATTTCATCGACGGCGCGCGCGATGATCGGTTGGTTTTCGATACCGACGGGAACGGCGGTTTCGGAGACTCTGTCCGCACGGTTACGGGCGCGGATGCTTTCTCTCCCGGCTTCTGCTCGGGAATTGCAAACGGCAGCCGAAGTGCCACGGGCTGCGGCGATGACGATGGCGCTCTGGGATATTCGGTGCGTCTGGGCTTCGATAAACGCGTCGGTAACTCGTCGCTCGTCGCTGGTTTCCTGGTCGAGGGCGAAATGTCGAATGCGACCGACTACACGACCGGTTTCAGCACAACTCCGGCCAGCTACACCTTCGCCAGGGAACTGGACAAATCGATCGCGCTACGTGGGCGCATCGGGGCTTCGCCGGGTGACGGACGCGGTCTTATCTACGCCACGGGCGGCTTCGCCTATGGCCAGATCGACGACGAATTCATCACGACCAATGGCGTGAACAGCTTCGATGTCGTAAACGGTGACAAGTGGCAGTTCGGCGCGCAATTCGGTGGCGGCGCCGAGGTTATGGTTGCCGGAGGCGTCACTTTCGGTGTCGAGTACCTTTATTCCAGCTACGACGATGACGATGCTTTCGTGGCAGTTGGCCAGGGAACCGCCCCGGCTACCAACCCATTCGTCCTGCGCAATGGGGGCACCGACCTGAAAACCAATGCGGGTGACTTCGACAAACACTCGGTGAGGGCAACGATCGGCTACCGCTTCTAAAGTTGGAGCCCACGGAATCAGACAGGGCCGCTTCGATGGAAGCGGCCCTTTCTTTTTATCAGCCCTGAGCGGCGCGCTTGGCGCGCTTGCGCTCGTGCGGGTCCAGGATGGCCTTGCGAAGGCGGATGTTCTCCGGCGTCACTTCGACCATTTCATCGTCGTCGATGTAGGCAATGGCCTGTTCCAGCGTCATGACGCGCGGCGGGGTAAGGCGGATGGCGTCGTCCTTGCCGGTCGAACGGAAGTTCGTCAGCTGCTTCGACTTCATCGGGTTCACTTCCAGATCGTCGGGCTTGGCGTTTTCGCCGATGATCATGCCTTCGTAGATCTTGGCGCCGCCGCTGATGAACAGCTCGCCGCGGTCTTCCAGTGCGTTGAGCGCATAGGGGACGGCTTCACCCGGGACCATCGAAATAAGCACGCCGTTCTGGCGGCCTTCGATCTGCCCGCGATAGGTGTCGTACTTCTCGAACAGGCGGTTCATGATTCCCGTCCCGCGCGTGTCGGACAGAAATTCGCCGTGGTAGCCGATCAGGCCGCGCGACGGGGCGGAGAAGGTGATGCGGGTCTTGCCCTGGCCCGAGGGACGCATTTCGGTCAGCTCGGCCTTGCGGCGTTGCATCTTCTCGACGACCGTACCGGAGTGTTCGTCGTCGACGTCGATGACGACAGTTTCGAACGGCTCCATGCGCTGGCCGTTCTCTTCACGGAAAAGGACGCGCGGGCGGCTGATGCCGAGCTCGAAGCCTTCGCGGCGCATCGTTTCGATGAGCACGCCCAGCTGCAATTCGCCGCGGCCTGCCACTTCGAAGCTGTCCTTGTCGGCGCTTTCGGTGATGCGGATGGCGACGTTGGTTTCCGCCTCGCGATACAGACGGTCGCGGATCATGCGGCTCGTCACCTTGCTGCCTTCACGGCCGGCCAGCGGGCTGTCGTTGACCGAGAACTGCATGGCGAGCGTCGGCGGATCGATCGGCTGCGCTTCGATCGGCTCCTTGACCGAAGGATCGGCGATGGTGTTCGAGACGGTCGCCTTTTCCAGGCCGGCAAGCGCGATGATGTCGCCCGCCTGTGCGCTGTCGACCGGAACGCGGTCGAGGCCATCGAAGCTAAGCAGTTTCGTAGCGCGACCGACTTCGATGACATTGCCATCGGCATCGAGCGCGTGGATCGGGTCGTTGAGATTGATCTTGCCCGACTGGACACGGCCGGTCAGCACGCGGCCCATGAAGTTGTCGCGGTCGAGGAGGGTGGCGAGGAAGCTGAACGGTGCCTCGGTGTCGAGACCCGGAGCCGGCACATGGTCGACGATGAGCTTGAACAGCGGTTCGAGGTCGCCTTCACGCGCATTCTCGTCTTCGCTGGCATAGCCGTCGCGGCCCGAAGCCCAGAGCGACGGGAAGTCGAGCTGTTCATCGGTCGCATCGAGGCTGGCGAACAGGTCGAATACCTCGTCGAGCACTTCCTGCGGGCGCGCATCCGAACGGTCGATCTTGTTGACGACGACAATGGGGCGCAGGCCCAGGCCAAGCGCCTTGCCGGTGACGAACTTGGTCTGCGGCATCGGGCCTTCGGCGCTGTCCACCAGCAGGATCACGCCATCGACCATGCTCAGGATACGCTCGACCTCGGCGCCGAAATCGGCGTGGCCAGGCGTGTCGACGATGTTGATGCGCGTGCCGTTCTTCTCGACGCTCGTGCACTTGGCAAGGATCGTGATCCCGCGCTCTTTTTCCAGGTCGTTGGAATCCATCGCGCGCTCTTCGACGCGCTGGTTCTCGCGGAAGGTGCCGGACTGGCGGAAGAGCTGGTCGACCAGCGTGGTCTTGCCGTGGTCGACGTGGGCGATGATCGCCACGTTGCGTAGGTCGCGGGACATGATTTTGCTTTCGTAAGGGTATCGGAGCGGCTGGCGCGGATTCGGCTCGGCCAATTCGTGCGCGCCCCTAGCTTAGATGCTGCAATGCGGCAAGCATTTGAGAGTGTGACTCAAACAGCACACCCGTTCTCACGCACGCGAACCGGAGCGCTAAATGCTTGTATGGAAACGACTGGCACAATAATTCGGCAACCAGCCTGCGTGACTGTGGGGACTACGCAGCCGACCAAATTGTGGTTTTGAGAGAGGATTATTCATGAATTTCAATCGTTTCGGCCGGAAAACGGCCGTTCGTACCGCCCTGCTGGCCGGTGCCGCAGCCATTACGCTGCCGAGCGCTGCCATCGCGCAGGACCAGGATGCCGCCGATTCCGACGAGGAAATGGCAATCGAATTCGATGACCAGCCGATGGGCAATGTCATCGTCGTTACCGCGACCAAGCGCGAACAGACCCTGCAGGAAGTCCCCGTTGCAGTCAGCGTCACCAGCGCTGAAACGATCGAGCGCGCGCAGATCCGCGATATCTCGGACCTCGCGACCGTCGTTCCCTCGCTTCGCGTGAGCCAGCTGCAGAGCGCTTTCGCCACCAGCTACTCCATCCGTGGCTTCGGTACGGACGGTAACAACATCGGCCTCGAACCGTCGGTCGCGATGTTCGTCGACGGCGTTTATCGCAGCCGTGCGGTCTCGCAGATTTCCGACCTTCCCGACATCCAGCGCGTCGAAGTTCTGCGCGGCCCGCAGTCGACCCTGTTCGGCAAGAACGCCAGCGCCGGTGTGATCTCGATCGTGACGAAGGAACCCGAATTCGAGTTCAGCGGCATGGTCGAAGCCAGCTACGGCAATTACGACGCCAAGGTCGTGAAGGGCTATGTAACCGGACCGATCAGCGACTCGATCGCTTTCAGCGCGGGTGCAGGCTGGAACAACCGTGACGGCTTCCTGACGAACGGTTTCAATGGCGAAGACATCAACGACCGCAACCGCTGGTTCACCCGCGGTCAGCTGTTGTTCGACAATGGCGGTGCCTTCAAGGCTCGCATCATCGGTGACTACGACAAGATCGAAGAGCGTTGCTGCGGCGTCGTAAACGTTCGTCCCTCGGCCGAAATCGGCGCGATCCAGCTGATCGGCGGACAGGTCAACGATTTCCGTAACAATCCCGATGGCGATGTGGTCTTCACCGATGTCGACCCGATCAACGAAATCGAAAACTACGGCATCTCGGGCCATCTCGATTACGAGATCGGCGCGCTGACGCTGACTTCGATCACCTCGTACCGCGAAACCTCGCTGATGGCCGACCAGGACGTCGACTTCACGAGCCTCGACGCGGTGACGGGCGCCAACATCGGCGATGCGGCGATCGATACCTTCACGCAGGAACTGCGGATTTCGTCCGACTTCGACGGACCGCTGAACTTCCTGCTCGGCGGTTACTATTTCGACGAAACCGTCGACACGTCGGACCAGCTCGTCTTCGGTGACGGCTTCCGCCCCTATGCCAACCTGCTGCTGCAGGGCGCGACCGGCGGGACCCAGAACGTAAACACGCTGGAAGCCACGCTCTCCGCTCTGAACGGTACGGATTACACCGGACAATTCTTCGCGGAAGGACAGGGCTTCTTCAACAACATCGTCCAGGACAACGAAGCTTACTCGATCTTCGGTAACGTCGACTTCGAAATCATCGACAGCCTCGTCCTGACGCTGGGTGCGAACTATACCAAGGACAAGAAGCAGATCGTCACCAACTCGACGAGCACGGACGTGTTCTCGAACATCGATCTGGTCGGTTCGGGCAACCGCGCCATCTTCGCGCAGGGCCTTGCCACCCAGGTTGGCACGATCCTCGGCCTCGGCCGTCCGGCTACGCAGGCAGAAATCGGCGCATTCGCCGGCGGTAACCCGGCTGCATTCCAGCAGGTTTCGGCAGGCGTTCAGGCCTTCGCCGATGCGAACGACACCAACCCGGCCGTCAATCCGTTGCTGGCGCTGACCCCGTTCCAGTTCCTGCCGCCGCTGCAGAACTGCCCGAACCCGGTTGAAACCTGCAGCACCAACGACGACGACTGGAGCTGGAACGTTCGCCTGGCGTACGAAATCTCGCCGACGCTGAACGTCTATGCAAGCTGGGCAACCGGCTACAAGGCACCCAGCTTCAACCTGTCGCGTGACAGCCGTCCGCTCCCGGGCGACTTCGCACAGCTCCAGGCCCAGGGTATTGCAGTCACGAACCTGCGTCCCGGGACCCGTTTCGCAGAAGCCGAGAATTCGGAAGTCTTCGAAATCGGTATCAAGGGCAACTGGGCCTATGCTGGCGCGAACCTGACCGTGTTCCAGCAGACGATCGACGATTTCCAGGCGAATACGTTCACCGGAACGTCGTTCATCCTGTCGAACGCAGGCAAACAGGAAACGTTCGGTATCGAGTTCGACGGTTACGTCCGTCCGGCTGACTCGCTGACGCTGAACGTCGCGATGACCTATCTCGACCCGATCTACGACAGCTTCGAGAATTCGCCGGTTGGCGATCTTTCGGGTGTCCAGGTTGCCGGCGTGCCCGAACTCTCGGCAGTGTTCGGCGCGACCTGGGACAAGGAAATCAACGACGCAGGCGATCGTATCATCCTGCGCGGCGATTTCTCCTACCAGTCGCAGGTCCAGGTGCTTAACGGCCTGACCAACTACATCGTGGTCGACCCGGCAACGGGCGAACGCGATTTCGGCCCGGCTCGCGATGCAGCACTGCCGTTCACCCGCGAAGTGAACAGCCTCAACGCCTCGCTCACCTACGCCTTCGACATGGGTCTGGAGCTCACGGTGTGGGGTCGCAACCTGCTCGACGATCGTTACATCTCGACGATCTTCCCGTCGGTTGCGCAGGGCCAGGCCATCTCGGGCTACCCGAACCAGCCGCGCACCTATGGTGTGGCAGCGAAGTTCAAGTTCTGATCGCAAGTTCGACAGAACCGGCACAAGGAGAAGGGGGCTTTCGGGCCCCCTTTTTCGTGCCGTTCATAGATCGGGCGCTGGCGGTCCCATTGCGGGACGCGACGATCGATGTCGCAGAAATGAAACCGAAGACGGGTTATAGGGGCTCTTGCGACCCGAGGGTTCGTCCCCTGACTGACCCAGCCTTGATCCCCCGCCTCAGAGCGGGGGATTTTCTTTTACAGCGCCCTCAGGGCCTGTGCAGGCTTGGCCCTCAGCAGGGGTAACGAGCCACCCACGGCAAAGACCAGGACGGTCGCCAGACCAAGCCCCAGCACCAAGAGGACTTCGGTCCAGTCGGGTAGCCAGTCGAATTCGAACAGCTGCGTCACGACGAGCCATGCAGTAAGGCTGCCAAGCCCAAGCGCTACGATAGCGAGCGCACCTGCGAGCAGGGCATATTCGATCAGCTGCATGACCAGCACCTGACGCCTGTCTGCGCCAAGCACGCGTAGGACGACCGTGTCATAGGTCCGCGAGGCACGCGCCGCTGCGATTGCACCTAGCAATACGGCGAGACCGGCAAGTACCGCCACGCTAGCTGCAGCCAGCGTCGCCAGCCCGACCTGTTCGAGGATCGTGCGTGCCTGCTGCAGGACGCCGCCAACCTCGATCACCGAGGTGGAAGGCAATTCGCGCACCAGCGCCTGGAGCAGCGGGCCGGTCGGCGTGCCTTCGGCAAGCTCGACGGTTGCCGCCAGATTGTGCGGCGTGTTCTCCAAGGCATTGGGGCTGAGCACGAAGACGTAATTGAAGCCCATGCTCTCCCAATCGATCCGGCGCAGGCTCGCGATCTCGGTTTCCACCTCGACGCCCAGTACGCCGAAGGTCAGCCGGTCGCCGATGCCCAGGCCGGCCGCCTCTGCGAACTCTTCGTCGATCGAGACCAGTGGGGGGCCATCGTAAGCCGGACCCCACCACTGTCCCTCGGTCAGGCTGTTTCCGGGAGGGACATCGTCCGCGTACGTCAGGCCGCGTTCGCCGCGCAGGGCCCATGCGCCATCGGGGATCTCCTCCAGTTCCGAGGTGCGCGTCATCGCGCCATCCGGCCCGAAGGCGAGCACCGAACCGCGCAGCGCGGGGACCGTGCGTATCGCAGCGTCAGCATCGGTCTGGAGGATCAGTTCGCGAAACCGGTCTTCCTGTTCGCGCGGCACGTCGAGCACGAAATAGTCCGGTGCCTGTGCAGGCACGCGCTTCTCGATATTCCCGTCGATCGAGCTTTGGACTGCAGCCAGGAGAACGAAGGATGCGAGACCGAAGCCCAGCGCAGTGACCAGTGCTCCGGTGCTCGACCCGGGGCGATGGATATTAGCCAGGGCCGTGCGGGCGATCGGGCTGGCTGGTCGCGGAAGTGCAGCGGCGATTTTGCGGATTGCCCAGCCGAGCAGGGCGAGAAGGGCGAGGACGACCGCCGCGCCCAGCAGGAACCCGCCGGAAAGCAGCGGCTGGCTGGCGGTTATCAGCGCCAGGCCGTTGATGGCGGCAAGGCCTGCAATCACTACGAACAATGCTGAACGATCGCGAGCCAGCGGTGCGATGTTGGAGCGCATCAGTGCCATGGCAGGGAAATGCCGCGCCCTCATGAGCGGTGGGGCTGCAAAAACCAGCGCAACGAGTAGCCCGTAAGCAGTTGCGAGGAGCAAAGCTCCGGGATCGATAACGAAGCCCGTATCGACCGGCAGAAGTCCCTCCAGCGCTGCCGCCAGGAGCGGCACGACGGCTACGCCGACGGCAAGCCCGGCAAGACTGCCCACAGCGGCAGCTGCGAAGATCTGCAGGGCGTAGATGCGCGCTATATCCCGGCTGGTCGCGCCCAGAATCTTCAGGGTAGCGACGGATTGCCGGCGGGCATCGAGATAGGACGAAACGCCACCACCGATGCCGATCCCCGCGATGACGAGCGCGGCAAGGCCGACGAGAATAAGGAATTCGCTCATCCGGCTGACGAACCTGTCGGTGCCGGGCGCCGCGCGTTCCGCCGTGTCGATATCGAACCCGGCCTCTGGGAAACGCTCTTCGAGATCCTCTTCCGCCGCCTCCAGGTCGCGTGGCGTGTCGAAGGCGACTCGCGTCTTGCTCTGGTACATGGCGCCCGGGGCCAGCAGTCCGGCCCGCTGAGGAACGTCTTCGGCCACGATGATGGTCGGGCCGAGTTGGAAGCCTTCGCCCAGCCTGTCCGGCTCATCTTCGATGATTCCGGCAACCTGCAGGGTCTTGGTGCCGATCAGGAAGCTGTCGCCCGTCTCAAGGCCCAGCCGGTCGGCAGCACCGGGGGCAATATAGGCATCGTTGCCCGAAGGCGCGGTAACTTTGCGTCCGCCTTCCAAAACCAGTTCGCCATATAAGGGGTAAAGCTCGTCGACGGCCTTGAGCTCTATCGGCGCGGCAGTGTCGTCCTTGCGCGCCATGGCTTGCAGGCGTGTCCCCGCCGACACCGTGCCGAGCTCTTCGAGAGCCGCGCGCTCCTCTTCGCTGAGTGAGCGCTGCCACAGTTCGACCTGCAGATCGCCGCCGAGGAATTGTTGTCCGTTCGCAGCCAGCTCGCGCTCGATCGCGGCGGTCAGTGTGCCGATCGCGGCGAGGGCTGCCGTGCCGAGGAAAATACACACCAGCAGCAGGCGCAGGCCCTTGAAGCGGGCATTGAGATCGCGCCGTGCGATCCGCCAGGCGGTCGACCAGCTCATGCGGCGGTATCGCTCGCAATGCGTCCGTCACCCAGCGTCACGACACGTCCGCAGTGATCGGCAAGTTCGGGGTCGTGCGTGATGACCAGCAGCGTCGCACCGGTCTCCGCGCGTCGGGCGAAAAGCAGTTCGACGATTTCGTGGCCGGTAGCCGCATCAAGGTTGCCTGTGGGCTCGTCGGCAAAGATGAGGTCGGGGCGCGAGGCAATGGCGCGCGCGATGGCCACGCGCTGCTGCTCGCCGCCGGAAAGCTGTTGCGGGTAGTGATCGAGGCGGTGGCCGAGGCCTACTGCTTCCAATTCCGCCTTCGCGCGCGCCTGCGCGTCGCTTTCGCCTGCCAGTTCCATCGGCGTCGCCACGTTTTCAAGCGCAGTCATGGTCGGAAGGAGGTGAAATGCCTGAAGCACGATGCCGATGCGGCCGCGGCGCGCACGGGCAAGGTCGTCCTCGTCCATTGCGGCGAAATCCTGCCCCGCAACGCTTAGCGTACCGCTCGTTGCGCGTTCCAGCCCCGACAGCACCGCCATGAGCGAACTCTTGCCCGAACCCGAGGGGCCGAGCAGCGCGACGGTCTCGCCATGCTTGATGGTGAGATCCAGCCCCTTGAGGATTTCGACGGGGGCCTGGGTGGAGCCGAGGGTGAGGCGCAGGTCGCGAGCGCAAATCGCATCTTGAGAAGTGGTCACGTGGCTGCGATGGCAGATGGCACAGCAACTCTCAAGGAAGTCCGCCGATGGTTCTGCGTAGTTTGTCGATGCTTGCCGCCGCCCTGTCCCTTGCCGCCTGTGGCAGTGATACGGAGACGCTCGATCGGACAGAAGATACGAGCGCTGCCGCTCCGAATGCCGAGACGATCGAGGTGGCGGGGCCGGAACGTCACATCCTTGCCTTCGGGGATAGCCTGTTCGCAGGCTATGGCGTGGGCCTGGAGAACAGCTACCCGACAGACCTCGAAAGGGCGCTGCGCGAACGCGGCATCAACGCGCAGATGGTCAACGCTGCGGTATCGGGCGAAACGAGCGGTGCGGGCGCGAAACGCCTCGCATTCGCGCTCGATGCGCAGGAAGTGAAGCCGGACCTCGTCCTCCTCGAACTGGGCGGCAACGACATGCTGCGCGGGCTATCTCCCGACCAGACCCGTGCCAATTTCGAAAGCATGCTGGGCGAATTGCGCGATCGGGATATTCCCGTCGTCCTCATGGGGATGCGTGCTCCGCCCAATTACGGTCCGGAATACCAGCAGGACTTCGACAACCTCTATCCCGAGCTGGCAGAGGAATATGGCGCAACGCTGGTCCCGTTCTGGCTTGAGAGCATTTACCAAGACCCCTCGCTGTTCCAGGATGATCATATTCATCCCACCACCGAAGGTATCGACCGTCTGGTAGAGGCGACTGTGGACCGTATCGAGGCCGCCATACCTGCGGCAGACTAGATCCGTGTGACCTCACCGCCTGCAACCCGCCATGTTGCGGCTTGCGGTGCGATCGTCTCGAAGGGGGCGAGTTCGGTGCCGGTCATCCAGACCTGCGCCCCGCTGGCGGCGAGTTGGTCGAACAGGGCTGCGCGCCGGATCGGATCGAGATGGGCGGCGACTTCGTCCAGCAAAAGGATGCCGCTGCGCCCCTTGGCGGCCAGCCCTGCGTGGGCGAGCGTAATGGCGACCAGCATGGCCTTCTGTTCGCCGGTCGAACTTTGGGCGGCAGGTACGCGTTTGGCCGCGTGGATAACCTCCAGCTCGTCGCGATGCGGGCCGGTCAGCGTGCGCTGGGCTGCGCGGTCGCGCGCGCGGTTCTCGAACAGGGATTGCGACAAGGCGTCTGGATTATCGGCTCCGCCGGGTGAGTAGGTGAGGGCAGGGCGGGCGAACGGTTCGGCCGGCATATGCGCGATGCTGGCCATCAGCGTGTCGACCAGCGCTGCGCGGCCCGCGATAAGCCTGCCGCCATGTTCGACCATCTGCGCTTCAATCGCATCGAGCCACGAACTGTCCGGCGCGCGGTCGTCTGCCAGCAGCCGGTTGCGCTCTCGTAGCGCCGCTTCATAGCGCGAGGCATAGCTGGCGTGCGCAGGATCGAGGGCAAGGGCCATGCGGTCCATGAACCGCCTGCGGTCGGCGGCGGGGCCTGTAAACAGGCCGTCCATCGCAGGTGTCAGCCAGGTCAGGGCCAGCCACTCCCCCAAAGCCGACGCGGTGGCCTCGGCCCCGTTGATCCTGACCTTGCGGCGACCGGGATTGTCGCTTTCCGTATACGTGCCGAGCCGGACCCGCTCATCGTCCTGCGCGAGATCGGCACCGATAGCGAAGCCGGTCGGCGAGCCGTGGGCCACCATGTCGACCAGCGCCGCACGCCTCAGGCCGCGTCCGGGGGCAAGCAGGGAGAGCGCTTCCAGAACATTGGTTTTTCCCGCGCCATTCTCGCCCACGAGCAGGTTGAACCGCGCCGTTTCCTCAAGGTCGGTAGAGGCGTGATTGCGGAACTGGGTGAGGGAAATGCGCTCGAGCATGGGCCCGAAAGCGTTAGCGCGGGCACTCTCTCGCCGCCAGCAAATTACCCAAATCCAATAGTTGGTGAAATTTCCCAACCTTTCGGATTGATGAACGAAACCTGTCTGCCAGATTAAGCGGGCATCCGCAGAATTCTGCCGTTTTTCGAGTTTGGCACGCCTGTTGCAATCATTCTGGTGTCCCCCGGGTGGTCCGGCGGGAAGCAGAAATTACAAAGGGAGTATCACTCATGTCCGCTTTCGCACTCGACACCAACAAGGCTTTCGCAGCTGTCTTCGCACTTGGCCTTTCGGCACTCAGCATGGCTTTCGCAATCATCCCCGCTACGCCCGCCGGCCTCGTCGCCTGATCACCAGCCAACCCAATCAAAGGAAACCATCTTATGTTCGACAATGAAAACATCGGTAGCCGCGTCATGGCCGCTGCCGTATCGGTAATGATCTCGGCCGGCTTCTTCGCCACCGCCATTGCCTATGCCACCCCGACCGGAATGATCGCATGAGCGACCTGAAATTCCGCGACGACAATGCAGTGCGCCCCAGCCGCAGTTTCAAGCTGGACCGCACGAATGCAAAGATGATGGGTGTATGCGCCGGTATGGGCCGCTACTTCGGGATCGACACCACGCTGGTTCGCGTCGGCTTCGTCCTGGGAACGCTGCTCGGCTTCGGAAGCTTCATCCTGATCTACCTGGCGATCGGACTGATCGCAGACTGACAGAGGACGCGGGGGCAATACCGCGTCCTCTTATCCGTCACATGGCCGAGATACCGCCGTCGAGCTTGAGCTCCGCACCGGTCATGAAACGGCTCTCGTCACTGGCGAGATAAACCACCGCGTTGGCGATATCGTTCGGCTCGCCGACAAACCTGAGCGGAATCTGCCGGGCCAGCTTGTCCATCAGGACGTCCTTATCCAGCCCCGAATGCCGTGCCGTTCCGTCGAGGATCGGCGTATCGACGAAGGTCGGGTGGATGGAATTACAGCGGATCTGCATCTGCTTCTTCGCGCAATGCAGCGCGATCGACTTCGACAGCATCCACACCGCAGCCTTCGACGAGTTGTACGCAGGCATCGTGTCGCTGGCGATGAGCCCGGCGATCGAGGAAATGTTGATGATCGAGCCGGGCGCATGCTCGCGCATTAGCGGCAGGGCCTTCTGGCAGCCGTGGAAGATCGAATCGACATTGACGGAGAAGCACCGTTTCCAGTCGTCGAAATCGCAGGTCTCGATATTTCCGGCGACGCCGATACCCGCATTGTTCACCAGCACGTTCAGACCGCCGAGTTCGGCATCGGACGTCTCGACCACGCGTTCCCAGTCTTCGGGATTGGTCACGTCGTGCTGGACGCCATAGGCATGGCCTGCACCCATTTCCTCGACGATTTCTGCGGCGGTCGCTTCGGCGCCTTCACCGTTGATGTCGGTGCACAGTACCCGTGCGCCTTCTTCGGCAAGCCTTCTTGCATGGGCACGCCCAAGTCCTTGCGCCGCGCCGGTCACCAGCGCCAGCTTGCCTGCACACCGTTTCGCCATTCCTACTCTCCCGATATCATTGCATGCGATGCCATCAGCATCGCGATCCGTACATCCACACCGTGACCCATCGCGCGCCAGCGGGCAACGAATTCCGCCAATTGCGTGCGCGGGACGCGGTGGACGACAATGTCCTCGCTCTCCGTGCCGCCGCCGTCGCCGACCTTTTCGAGGCCATGGGCGCGCATGAGCGTGAAACTTTCACTGACCATTCCGGGCGAGGAATAGAATTCGCCGAGGTTTTCCATGCGAGCGGCGCGGTAGCCGGTTTCTTCCTCCAGCTCGCGCGCTGCGGCGTCTTCGGCGCTTTCGCCCGATTTGCCTTCATCGTCGCCGATGAGACCGGCTGGTATTTCCAGGCAAATCCGCCCCAACGGCACGCGGTATTGCGAGACGAGGATGACATGATCTTCCTCGTCTATGGCGATGATGGCAGCGGCCCTTATCCCGCGCGAACGGCTGGCATATTCCCAGCGGCCGCGGCGCTTGGCAGTGACGAAGCGTCCCTGCCACATGGTCTCTTCAGGCTTGTTGGCATCCGCATCGCGGCCCGGCACTTCGATAGGTTCGGCCATGCGGCCTCCCTAGACTTCGATGAGGCGGTCGGGCAACTCGTTAACATCGTCATCTGCGCGCGGGAAGTGCTGGGAAAGGACGGCGCCGACATCGCGCACGCCGGCTGCGAGGCCTTCGGCAATCCGGCCCTCTTTGATTTCTGCGAGCATGTCGGCCATCGCCTCGCCCCAGACTTCCGCGTCCACTTTCGCGGCAATCGGTTCGTCGGCGACGATCTCTGCGCGATGCTCGCGCATCGAGAGATACAGGAGCACGCCGGTGCGACCATGGGTGCGACGCTCGGCGCCGACCTTGAAGTGCTTGACCGCTTGCGCGTGGACCCTTGCAAATTTCACCGGTCCGGGGATCAAAGCAAAGCGGAGCGCATCCCATAGCTGGATGGCCCATGCGACGACGAAGGTGACGAGGCCCAGCGCGATAGTCAGGCTGGCAATCTCGCCGGTGGTCCATTCGTGCCGCCACCCACCGAACAGCGAATCCCACAAGTCCTGGAAGGGCACGGGGAAGAGGGCGAAAAGGCTCATCGCCGTAAAGGCCAGCGCAATTGCCCAGACCAGCGAGACGTCGGTATAGCCGTCGCTCCGGTCTGCGAGGACGGTCACGATCTCGCCCGCAGTGGTCTTTTCTGCCGAAGCGACCGCATCCGATACGATCTTGTGCTGCTCTGCGTTCAGATAGCTCGCCATTACCAACCCCCCGAAGCGCCGCCGCCGCCGAAGCTGCCGCCGCCGCCGGAAAATCCGCCGCCGCCGAAGCCTCCGCCGAACCCGCCGCCAGAGCCGCCGCCCCAGTCATCGCCGCCCGACAGCGCGCCGCGCGCGATGGCCGAGCCGACTTCCCACAGGATGATGTCGCGTGCGGTGTTACCCCACGGACCGCGCTTGTAGCGGCGCCTGCGCCCGCGACCGGTCAGCATGGGCAGGATGAAAAAGAAGAAGATGAAGCCGAACCAGATCAGGCCGCCGATGGGGAAGCCGCTATCGGCCTCGCGCGTCTGGCTCGCCTCTGCAGCGATCCGGCGCGCTTCGTCCTCGGGCAGGACCAGCTGGCTGATGATCGCATCGGCACCGGCATTGATACCGGCGGGATAATTGTCGTTCCGGAACTCGGGGAGAATGGCGTTCTGGATGATCACCGAGGACAGGGCATCCGTCAGTATTCCTTCAAGGCCATAGCCGACTTCGATGCGCACCTTGCGCTCGTTCGGAGCGACCAGAAGCAACGCGCCATCATTGCGTTCTGCATCGCCAATGCCCCATTCGCGGCCGAGCTGGTAGCCATAGTCGGCAATGTCGTAGCCTTGCAGATCGGGGATGGTCGCCACGACGAGCTGGCGCTGCGACTGGTCCTCCAGCGCGGCCAGCTTCTGCGCCAGTTCTTCCTCTTGTGCCGGAGTGAGAAGATCCGCCTGATCGACGACCTGTCCGGTCAACTCGGGAAACTGCTGCGCCAGGGCCGGGGACGCAAGCAGCGCCCCCGCCAAGGCGAGCAAGGCAAGCAGGTGGCGCATCAACGCGCTCAGTTCGACGTCATGTCGATGGTCGGAGCGACTTCAGCCCCTTCCGTCGCAGCCTCGTAAGGAACCAGCGGTTCTGCGCCGTGGATGATGTTTGCGCCGATCGTGTCGGGGAAGGTGCGGATCGTCGTATTATATTCGCGCACGGCTTCGTTGTAGTCGCGAATGGCGACGGCGATGCGGTTTTCCGTGCCTTCCAGCTGGCTCTGCAGCGCGAGGAAGTTCTGGTTCGACTGGATCTGCGGATAGGCTTCGAAGCTTGCGAGCAGGCGACCGAGGCCCTGACCCAGCTGGCTCTGAGCGGCCTGGAACTCGGCCATCTTTTCGGCATCGCCGAGATCGGCCGCGTCGATATTCACGCTGGTGGCGCGGGCGCGCGCATCGGTGACCTCGGTGAGGATCGTGCGCTCGTTCTCGGCAGCGCCCTGCGCCACTTCGACGAGGTTCGGGATCAGGTTTGCACGACGCTGGAACTGCGCCTCCACATCGGCCCACTTGGCCTTGGCGTTTTCCTCCGCTGCCGGAACCGAATTGATGCCGCAGGCCGAGAGAGCCATGGCGGCCGCGGCAGCGAAAGCGACGCGGAAGCTGGCGAAACGTGTCATCGAGAAACCCCTTTTTCGAATACTGTTTTATATAGATAGCACGCTTGTAGCTGCGTTCAAGGATTGCAGCGCTTGTGGACCTGCATCAATTTTGGCAGGAATCATCCATCCGGGTCGCAGTGGAGGGACAAAGTTCATGCTCAAGGATTTCAAGGAATTCATTGCCAAAGGCAATGTGATGGAACTCGCCGTCGCGGTGATCATAGGCGGGGCATTCGCCACCATCGTGAAGTCGCTGACCGACGAGATCATCATGCCGATCGTTGGCGCCATCTTCGGCGGCGCCGATTTCAGCCGGTATTTCTTTCTGCTCGACGTGCCCGAAGGCTATGACGGTCCGATGGACGATTACGCAGCCCTGCAGGAAGCGGGCGCCGCGATGATCGGATATGGCAGCTTCATCACGGCCATCATCAATTTCCTCATCTTGGCCTTCATCATCTTCCTGCTCGTTCGCTACGCCAAGAAGGTGATGGCCGAATTCGAGGAGAAGGAAGAAGAGGCGCCCGCAGGTCCGAGCGAGATCGACCTGCTCAAGGAAATCCGTGATGCGCTGAAAGGCGGCGCTCCCGGTGCCCCCAAAAACGGCCCGATGGGATAAGCGATTGCGGTGCATGAAGCTGGCGCTTTGTGCACCGCATTTGCCCGCTCACTTCACATTAAGGCTTTGATCGCTATATGAGGCCTGTCGGTTTCGGCCGGCTATGGCGATAAACTGCGCTGTGCAATAGGTACAACGGACCCGGGGGCAGTACCCGGCGGCTCCACCATAACCCGCGGTAAATGCGCGGTTTTTGACGGGGCCGAACTAGGATCGACGTGTGCTGAAAGACAGTGTTTTCGCCCGGGCTGAGTAACCCGTAAAACTGTTCACAACACACAAGTGCCAACGATAACGAAGCACTCGCTCTCGCAGCGTAACCTGACGGCCTAACGGCCTGATCTTACAAAGCTAAAGCGCGGTTGGACCCACCGGGCAACAGAAGCGGATTCCGGGGCTCCGGGGGTAGCTAGCAACAGAAACCCCCACCTTCATCGTAGAGTTGGAAACTAGTCCGAGGCTGGACCTTCAGCCTCTTCGGCCTTGCGCGCTTCGGTCTCGTAGCGGATCGCGTCGAGGATCTTCGCACCGCCCAAGAACACAGCGCCCGCGGTGGCTGCCATCAGCAGCCAGCCGCCGACGCCGGGGTATTCGACCGTGTAATGCGCGCCGCGCGTCATGGCGCCAAGTGCAAGGGCATAGATGATCAGGAACGCTTCGAAGCGTGTCTTGATCACGAAAAGCCGCTTGATCTTGGTCCACATAAGTGTGTGCGCTTCCTCGATTTGTTAACTTCCGGCTGCGTGATCAGGCGGGTTTCGTCGCCAGCCTGCGGCTTCCGGTGGTTAATGCAACGAAGAGTGTAGGCGCGGCGCGGAAGCCGAGTCCAGCGCGTTAACCGTGTTGGGCCGGTTTAAGCGAGAGTGTCCAAGGACAGGACAGATAGCAGCGCCTCGCGCGCTTCGATCACCGTCTTTGCCAGGGCATCGCTGCCGATATCGGCCGGATCGATCTGTTCCGGCCAGTTTTCCGCAACGACTGCCTCCACGCGTTCCAGCTTGGCTTCATCCAGCATGAAGCGCGGATCGACAGTTGCCGGATCGGCCACCACGCGCAGGCGCAGGCAGGCGGGGCCGCCGCCATTGGCCATCGATTGCTTCACATCCACCGGGATGACCTTGCGGATCGGTCCGTTGGTGGCGAGCATATGTTCGCACCATGACCAGACCGCGGCGCTTTCTTGGCATTCGGTCGGCACGACGAGAGCCATCTCGCCGGTCGGCAGGGTGAGAAGCTGCGCGTTGAACAGGTAGGTACGGATCGCCTCTTCGAGGCTGACGGCGCTTTCGGGCACTTCGACCACCTGCAGGGCGGGGAATGCCGCCGCGATCGCATCGTACGCGCCCTGCTTGTCGGCAAAGGCGCGTTCGTGGGTGAACAAGACGCGCTCGTTGGCAACGGAGACCACATCATTGTGGAACGCGCCTGCTGCAATCGCTTCCGGGTTCTGTTCGATGAGGACGCATTTGTCCGGGGCGAGGCCGTGGAGGCGTGCGACCGCGCGGCTGGCCTGTTCGTGCTGGCGAGCGGGGAACTTGCCGCCCTGCGTGCCATAGACGAAAACTTCCACACCACTGGCGCCGTGCCCTTCGCAAAAGCGCATGTGATTGGCCGCACCTTCATCGCCGAAGGTGGGCAGGATTGCGTCATGGACGGCGAAATGCTGGCTGTCGCCGAACGCTATGTCGAGCTGCGCCTTGGTATCGCGCCATTCTTGCGCGCGGTGGGCCATGGTCACGAGATTGGCTGGTGTCAGGTGGCACCGCCCGTCCGCAGTATCGGGAGCGGGGCTGACGGTCGCGGCATTGGCGGTCCACATCGAACTGGCGGACCATGCCGCCGCAATCAGCTGTCGCGGCGCATCGGCGCCAAGCGCAAGATCGCGGATCAGGACACGGTTGGGACGCGGCAAGGGCAGGAGGAATCCCTGCGCCAGGCCGAGTTCCATGTTGGAGCGCATCTTGCCAAGGCCCTGCAGCGCCGCCGCGCGCGGATAGCTGGTATCCCCGCCGTGGCTGGAACTTGCGATATTGCCGAGGCTGAGGCCGGCGTAATTGTGGCTCGGCCCGACGATACCGTCGAAATTGATCTCTACGAGGCTCATCGCGCGACGCTCCATACTTCGTCGCCCTTGCTCACGCCGAGCGTCTCTGCGGCAGTCGTATCGATTGCTATACAGCCATCGTCACCGAATGCCCGCACGCCGTAGCAGCTGCGGAAATCGTCGAACTTGCCGGTGGCGAGAAGGGCGCGTTCGCCTTCCTCCAGATCGGTCGCCGAAACGGCAGCTGGCTTCGCATTCGCAATGCTCTTCACCGTGTCGGTGCGGGCCGTCATCGTGGGGCCACCGTCGAAGATATCGACATAGCCTTCGGCCGCAAATCCTTCGTTCTCGAGCATGCGCATGGCCGCACGCCCGCTGGGGTGCGGCACGCCGATGACCTTCTTTGCCTCTTCGTCTAGCATGGCGATATAGACCGGGTGCTTGGGCATGAGATCGGCAATGAACTGGTTGCCATTGATGGCGTTGAAATAGTCCGCTTCCTGGAAGGTCATGCCGAAAAAGCGACCTGCGACACCGTCCCAGAAGGGCGATCCGCCGCGATCGTCGATCACGCCGCGCAGCTCGGCGAGGATACGGTCGGCAAAACGCGCGCGGTGCATAGCAACGAAGAGGTAGCGGCTGCGGGCCAGCAGGAGGCCGAGACCGCCAGCCCGTTCGCCCGGGTGCAGGAACAGGCCGCCGACTTCGCTAGAACCTTCGAGATCGGTCACGAGGCTGAGCATTTCTGCGCGCACCGTCCGGTCCAGTTCCTGGCTATGCTGCGTCAGCGTGGTCATCCGATAGCTGTAGAACGGCCATTGCTGGCCGACCTGTGTGAACAGCTGGCAGGTGCCGCGCACCTGGCCGGTTTCGGTGTTTTCCAGCACTAGGGTGAACTGGTCATCGCCTAGCTCGTCGTCGGTGCGCGAAAACGCGGCCTCGGCGCGCTCCAGCTTGCGGGTCAGCGCCGCCCTGTCTGCCGGCAAATTGGTAAAGCCGCCGCCCGTCAGCTTGGCCATCTCGTAAAGGTGTTCAAGGTCGCTGATATGGGCAGCGCGCAGGCGGAAAGTCACAAATGGTCTCCGGTGGAAAGCTTGGTCAGGACCAGCGCCGACAGCGCCGCGCGTTCCCGCAAGGATGGGACGATCATGAATTCGTCCGGTGAATGGATTGCCCCGCCGCGCACGCCCATGGTGTCGACCACGGGGACGCCGGTAGCGGCGATATTGTTGCCGTCGCAAACGCCCCCGGTGCTCTTCCAGCCGATCTCCTGGCCGAGTTCGGCGCCGCAGGATTTGACGAGGTCGAACAGGCGCTGGGCCTTTTCGTCGACCGGCTTGGGCGGGCGGGTCACGCCACCGTGCCGGTGGATGCCGACTTCGTGGTCGGTCTCGATCATGCGCAGGATCGCGTCGAGTTCGCCATTGAACCGGTTCATCGCATCGGTCGAGTTGGGACGGATGTTGAAGCGCAGGATGGCAAGGTCCGGCACGACATTATTGGCCGCACCGCCTTCGATCTTCGCCGGGTTGATGGTGATGTCGTCAGCCTCGAGCGCCTTGATGCGCAGTACCAGGTCGCTGGCAGCGACGATGGCATTGCGGCCATCGTGCGGATTGCGTCCGGCATGGGCGGACTTGCCGGTGATCGTGATCGAGTAATTGCCCGTCCCGCCGCGCGCATGGGCCAGCGTTCCATCGGGCAGGGCGCTCGGCTCGTAGGTCAGCGCGGCATACTTTCCGCGGGCCAGCTCCTCGATGAGGCCGCGGCTCGCGAGGCTGCCGGTTTCCTCGTCCGAATTGATCATCACGTCATAGCCGACGCGCTCGGAGCCTTCGATGGTCTCGAACAGCTTGAGCGTGTGGAGGATGATATTTAGCCCGCCTTTCATATCGGCGGTGCCGGGGCCGTTGATCGTGTTGTCGTCCAGCCAAACCGTCTCCTGGAAAGGATGGTCGACGGGGAAGACGGTGTCCATATGGCCCGTCATGACGAAACGCCGCCCGGCCTCGGGGCGAACCCGCAGGACCATGTGCCTGCCATGCGGTTTTTCGTATTCGCGCCCGTCCGCACTGATGGCGGTGACGGTTGCGGGTTCGACCAGCTCGACTTCACCGGGAAGGGCGCTGAAGGCATCGGCCAGCACGCCGGCCATTTTATCGAGACCGTCGATATTGGCCGTGCCCGTGTTGATGGCAGCCCAGTCCTGGACTTCACGCAGCATGGAATCTGCATCGATTGCGTCGAGAAGGGCTTGCGGGGCACTGTCCGGTTTCATTGGCAACTTCCTTAGTCGGGATGCGCCAAGTGTCCACCCCGCCGCTTGCAATCGTCAACCGCTGGCGGCATAGGTCGGATCGCTCCTCCCCGGGTACACATCGCCATTCGAATACCCCAAGGGAGTTCCATGACAGATTACGTGACGCGCGCAGGGATCGAAGTCGATCCGGCTCTGGCTGCCTTTATCGAAACCGAAGTCATCGCGCCGCTTGGCCGCGATACGGGTGAATTCTGGACAGGTTTCGCAGACCTGCTCGGCAAGTTTGCGCCCCGCAACCGCGCCCTCCTGCAAAAGCGCGAGGATCTTCAGGCGAAGATCGATGCGTGGCATACCGAGCGAGCAGGCCAGCCGCATGATGCGAGCGCCTATCGCGCCTTCCTCGAAGAGATCGGCTATCTCGTACCCGAGCCGGGCGGTTTCACCATCGGGACCGAGAATGTCGATCCCGAGATCGCGACGATGGCAGGGCCGCAGCTGGTGGTGCCGATCCTCAACGCGCGCTTCCTGCTCAATGCGGCCAATGCGCGCTGGGGCAGTCTCTACGATGCGTTCTACGGCACCGATGCGCTCGACGCCCCTGCGGCGCGGCCCGGTGGATATGACGAGGATCGCGGCGCGGCGGTGATCGCCGAGGCGAAAGCCTTCATGGACGAGGCCGTGCCACTGGCTGATGGCAAGAAGTGGTCCGAACTGTCCGACGTCAAAGATAACGGCATCCCGCTTGCCGACCCGTCGCAGTGCGTGGGCTGGAACGACAAGGCCTGCCTGTTCAAGCACAATGGCCTGCATATCGAGGTCGTGTTCGATGCCGACCATCCGATCGGTCGCACTGATCCTGCCAATATCGCCGACATCAATCTCGAAGCGGCACTCACCACGATCGCCGATTGCGAGGATTCGGTGGCGGCCGTCGATGCGGAAGACAAGCTGCTTGCCTATCGCAACTGGCTCGGCGTGATCCGCGGCGATCTGTCCGAAAGTTTCGAGAAGGGCGGAAAGACGGTCACGCGCGCACTGGAAGGCGACCGCACCTACACCGCGCAGGACGGCAGCGAGTTTGCCCTGCCTGGCCGCAGCCTGATGTTCGTGCGCAATGTCGGCCACCTGATGACCAATCCCGCCATGCGCTGGGACGGCGGAGAGATTCCCGAAGGCATAATGGATGCGGTCGTCACCTCGGCCGTCGGCGCGCACGACGTCGCCGGCCTCGGTAAAAACGGCAATTCGCGCAAGGGCAGCATCTACATCGTGAAGCCCAAGATGCACGGGCCCGAAGAGTGCGCCTTCACCAACGACCTGTTCGATGCGGTGGAAGACCTGCTCGGCCTGCCGCGCCACACGGTCAAAGTCGGGGTGATGGATGAGGAGCGCCGTACCTCGGCGAATCTTGCAGCCTGCATCCACGCGGTGCGGGACCGGATCGTCTTCATCAACACCGGCTTCCTCGACCGCACGGGCGACGAAATCCACACGTCGATGCGTGCAGGACCTATGATGCGCAAGGGCGAGATGAAGTCGTCCTCCTGGCTCAAGGCCTACGAGGCACGCAATGTCGGCATCGGTCTTGCGCATGGGCTTTCCGGCCGCGCGCAGATCGGCAAGGGCATGTGGGCGGCCCCCGACCTCATGGGCCAGATGATGATCGAAAAGATCGGTCACTTGCGCGCAGGTGCCAACACGGCCTGGGTCCCGAGCCCTACGGCGGCAACGCTCCACGCGATCCATTACCACCGCGAGGACGTGTTCGAAATCCAGAAGGGTCTCGGCGATGCGGCCAAGCTGGAAGAACTCCTGACCATCCCGCTTGCAGACGGCACGAACTGGTCCGAAGAGGAAATCCGCGAGGAACTGGACAACAATTGCCAGGGCCTCCTCGGCTATGTGGTGCGCTGGATCGATGCGGGCGTGGGCTGTTCCAAGGTGCCGGACATCAACGATGTCGGCCTGATGGAAGACCGTGCGACGCTGCGCATTTCCAGCCAGCATATCGCTAACTGGCTGCTTCACGGTGTCATTTCCGAAGACCAGGTGATGGACAGCCTGCACCGCATGGCCGCCAAGGTCGACGAGCAGAATGCTGGCGACCCGTTCTATGAACCGCTTCTAGAAAACCAGGACGGCGCGGCTTTCAGCGCCGCCAAGGACCTGATCTTCAAGGGCGTCGAACAGCCGAGCGGCTATACCGAACCGCTGCTCCATGCCTGGCGCTTGAGGAAAAAGGCGGGCGCTTGATGCCCGGCTGAAGCTGTAGCAAACTGCCTCCTACCGGACTGGTCGAGAGGAGGCGGTACGATGGACGCGGCAGGCGAAGTACAAATCGCGCCGGTGAGAGTGGCGAGCAATTTGTCACTGACCGATCTTGGCAAAGCCTTGAAAGCGGGCCTCGCCGATTTCCTCGCCTGCCCGATCTACGGCCTGTTCTTCGCCGCGATCTATGTCGCGGCAGGGCTGTTCCTCTATGTCGCGGCGGTCGAATGGGGCGAGGCGATGTGGTTCGTCCCCGCCGTGGCGGGTTTCCCGCTCGTCGCACCATTTACCGCCGTGGGCCTTTATGAAGTCAGCCGAAGGCGGGAGGCTGGGCTGCCGGTCAAATGGGGCGCAGTGCTCGGGGCGGTGAGGGGCAAGGGAGACGAACAGCTCATCATGATGGGCGGTATCGTCTTCGTCGCCTTCAGCTTCTGGATGATAATCGCCCACGGCATTTTTGCGATCTTCATGGCAGAATCCGGCGTCGGCGCTGAATCGGTCGAGGCGTTCCTGACCCCTGCGGGGCTGGCGATGCTGGCCGTGGGGACTGCGGTCGGCGCGATCATGGCGCTCGCCTTTTACGCGGTGACCGTCGTCAGCCTGCCGATGCTCGTCGATCGCGAGGTGGATTTCCTGACGGCGATCATCACCAGCCTGGCCGCATTCCGGTCCAACAAACTCATGCTGACCCTATGGGCGGCAATTATCGCCTTGTCGTTACTGGTCGCCCTGGTCCCGGCATTCCTGGGGCTGTTGGTAGCATTGCCGATCTTCGGGCACGCGACCTGGCACATCTATCGCAGGATCGTGCGCGACGCGGCTTAGGCCGAAAGTACCCGGGCAAGGGCCACGAAATCGCCGACAGATAGTGTCTCCGCGCGTCGCTGCGGGTCGATGCCGACCTGTTCCAGCGCCTCCACCGCACCAGGCACACCTTTCAGGCTCTGGCGCAGCATCTTGCGGCGTTGGCCGAAGGCGGCTTCGGTGAGGCGTTCCAGCACCCGGGCGCTGACGCCATCGGGCATGTCGCGCGGTTCGACGTGGACGATAGCGCTCATGACCTTGGGCGGCGGTGTGAATGCGCTGCGATGAACCTTCATCGCCATCTTCGCCTCGCTACGCCATTGGGCGAGTACGGCGAGGCGGCCATAAGCGGAATTGTCAGGAGTGGCTGCGATCCGCTGGGCGACCTCTTGCTGGAACATCAGCGTGAGGCTGGTCCACAGCGGCGGCCAGTTTTCCCCGCCCAGCCAACGCACGAACAGCGCGGTCCCGACATTATAGGGCAGGTTCGAAAGGACAGCGAAGGGCTCGCCGCCCATGATCTCGGCATGATCGAGTTTCAGCGCATCGCCCTGGATGACCTTGAGCTTGCCGGGAAAGGCCTCGCCAAGTTCGGCCAGTGCAGGCAGGCAGCGACTGTCCATTTCTATCGCGGTGACTTCGGCACCGGCGCGCAGCAAGGCGCGGGTGAGGCCGCCCGGGCCCGGTCCGACTTCGAGCACTTTCCTGCCCGCCAGATCTCCGGGGATGGCGGCGATCCGGTCGAGCAATTGTTCGTCGAACAGGAAGTTCTGGCCCAGCGCCTTGCTCGCGCTGAGGCCGTGACGGGCAATCACCTCTCGTAGTGGTGGCAAGTCAGCCATGGCGCGCGCGCCGCTGCGCCATTTCACCTGCCATGCGCAGCGCGGCGATCATCGCCCCGGGATCGGCGATGGCCTTGCCCGCAATATCGAAGGCCGTTCCGTGATCGGGGCTAGTTCGTACGATCGGCAAGCCCAGCGTTACATTGACGCCCTCGTCGAAATCGAGGGCCTTCAAAGGGATCAGGGCCTGGTCGTGATACATCGCCAGCGCGGCATCGAAGGTCGTGCGTGCGCGCGGCGTAAACAGGGCGTCCCCGGGGTGAGGGCCGCTTATATCATAGCCTTCGTCGCGCAATGCCTCGATCGCGGGCGCGATGATGCGCTGTTCCTCATCGCCGAAGCGGCCATCTTCGCCGGCATGGGGGTTCAGGCCGCAAACTGCGAGGCGCGGGCGTTCGAGGCCGAAATCGCGTTGCAGCGCCTGTGCGACGATACGCGCACGGTGGCAGATCAATTCGACACTCAACCTGCCGGGTACTTCGGCAAGGGCGCAATGAACGGTCAAGGGTACGGCGCGAAGGCTCGGGCCGGCCAGCATCATCACGGCATCGCGCTGGTCGAGCGAGCAGGCGGAAGCAAGGAACTCGGTCTGGCCGGGATGATCGAAGCCGACCTTTGCGAGTTCGGACTTCGCGATCGGGGCGGTGACGAGCGCTCCAGCCTCCCCCTCGAGCGCGAGTTGGGTCGCGCGTTCCAGGGAGTGCAGGGAAAGCCTGGCGCCATTTTCGGTCGGTTCACCCGGCCTGAACGGTTCGTCTTCCAGCCCGAGCACCGGAAGCGCTCGCCCGAATACCTGCGCTGCGTGCGAGGGATTGGTAATGCGCTCGACCGGAAGCGAGGTTCCGAGCGATTGTGCCGCCGACGCAACTATGCCTGCGCCGCCCACGACGAAGAAGGGGGCGAGCGCTTCAGCGTCGCGGCGCGCCCAGGCGGCGGCGATGATTTCCGGCCCGATCCCCGCAGGGTCGCCCAAGGATACGGCGAGGGGGAGCGGGGCGGGCGTCAATTATATTCGATATAGGCGTCGTTACGCAGGTCGCGCAGGTAGCGCTGTGCTGCGCGGTTGATCCGCTCGTCTTCGATCTGCTGCATGAGCTGGTCGAAGTTCGGGCCCGACTGGACTTCCGGATCGTCGCGGCCGCACAGCATCAGGACACGCACGCCATCTTGCAGGTCGCCAAACGGAGGCGTGGCTTCGCCGATGCCGAGGCCCAGCACGATCTGCTGAAGCTGTTCCGGCAGTGCGCGAGCGCGCAGTTGGTCGTTATCGACAACCGAGGCGCCGATGGAATCGGCGATCTGGTTCGCACTTCCGCAGCCGCGCATCGACTGGACGCCGGCGAGGAATTCCTGGAGGCGCGCTTCGTTGGCAGCCTGCGTGGCGTTCTGGTCGAAGGAGATCTGGATCTGCTTCAGGCTCAGGATTGCATCGCGCGGGTCGGCAGTAAGCACCTGGCGCTTTTCGATCAGGTACAGGATCGAGAAGCCGCCCGGAATTTCGATCGGGCCGACCAGCTGACCGGGCTGCATTTCCTGCGCAACCGCTTCGAGTTGTGCGTTCTTGAGCTGCGGCAGGCGGATCCAGCCGAGATCGCCGCCCACTGCTGCGGTCGATGCTTCGGAGAACTGGCGCGCATAGGCGACGAAGCTGCCACCCTGGCGGAGCTGTTCGACGATCTTGAGCGCGTTGGCTTCCACTGCGGCCGCGTTTTCGGGCGTCGCGGACAGGTAGATTTCGCCGAGGCGATACTCTTCGGTGCCCTTCGATGCCTCGAGCCGCTCCATCAGCTCGTTTACTTCTTCCGCGGACACATTCACGAAGAATGCCACCTTCTGGCGGAGCAGGCGCTGCCAGGCGAGTTCGCCGTGGATCTGGCGCTTGAGCGAAGCAGGCGAGGACCCGATCGACAACAGGTAGGTCTGCATGTCTTCAAGGCGGCGGTTGTTCTGCGCGGCGATCCGGGCATAGGTCTGGTCGACCTCTGCATTGGAAATCTGGATATCTTCGGCTTCGGCAGCCTGGATCTGCAGGGTCTCGTCGATCAGGTTGCGCAGCACCTGTTCACGAACGCGGCGCATTTCGTCCGACGCGAGGTCCGAATTGTTGGCTTCGACCAGCAGTGCGACACGTTGGTCGAGGTCGGTTCCGGTGATCACATGGCCGTTTACGACAGCGGTCGCACGGCGCACGTTCGGGTCCGGATTTGTGAGCATGGTGAGATTTTCGGGCAGGTCGAGGTTGTTCGCGGTCACCGAAGCCTGAGCACCGACGCTTGCCGGGGTGACGGCAAGGGCGAGTGTAGCGACGACAGCAGCGGCAGAACCGCACAGTTTGGAAAGCTTGGTTGCGTTCACGCGTAAAATTCCATTTGCGGCGCACTCTACGCGCCCGGATAGGTAACGGCTTTGCCAAAGCCCGGCTTAACCGTTGCTGATTGCGAGCGCGGATAGCGCGTTTATTTCGCCCTGCCAACCACATGGCAGGGGCTGTTCAACGCCTATCTGAAGCCGAGGTTCTTGAGGCTGAAATAGAGCTGGAAGGTATCGCCGCGTTCCGCATCGCCTGCCGACACGTAATCGCGCCGCCAGGTGAGGCCGAGTTCGAGGCAATCGTCCTGGTAAGCAACGCCAAGGCGGGTCCTGATCGGCTGGAAGCCGTCGCTCGACAAGCTCAGGTCTTCATCGCGATTTGTGAGGTTGAAGACGCCCGAACCGAAAACGGACCAGTAATTGGCGAAGGACAGGCGGGCAGCGGCGCGCAATTCCTCGCGATCCTGCAAATCCTCGACCGAGGTAATATTGCGATCGAGCCGCAGGTAGCCGACCTCCACATAGGTGGCGCTGGTCCCCACCGTGGCGTCGAATTCGTTACGGCGGACGGCCAGATTGTCCTTGTCGAGCCGGAAACGGTGCGTGAGCTTGACGAAGTCGCGGAACCGCAATTGGGTCCTGCCCACGATATCGCTGACCTTTTCGGACAGGCCGGTACCGTCGGGGAAGATGTCCCGGTCGGCATCGAGCCTGTAGGACTGGCCGAGCGTGGTTTTCACTTCCCACCCCGGTCGGCGGAGTTCCCAGTCGAAGCCGTAGGTAATGCGCGCCCCGTCTTCGATCCGGTCGTAACCGGGGAAACGGTTGAGTGCGAAAAGGTTGGAGTCCTCAAGATCGATTGCCCGCGCATCCTCGTTCGGGATGGCAAGGTTTCTGATCGGAGGGGTCACCACCAATTGCACACGCGGCGTGAATACCTGCGTGCCGCCTAGCAACTCGCCGACGAAGGGCCATTCGACATCGAGCGCGCCCAGCGCGACCCCGCGTGCCTGCCAGCCATTTTCCCCGCGGTACGACACGGTTTGGGTCAGGAGGTTGTTGTTGGAATGGTAGACATCCCCGCGAAGAAGGCCGGTCAGGGTCACCACCTGGCCAAGGCCGAGAATTTTCCGCAGGTCCCATTTCGCGCGGGCAAAGGCGCGCTGGGTATCCTGTCCTTCGTCGCGCATGATCGCGAGGGTGTTGGCCTGCAATTCGACCTTCCCTCCAAGCACGGGTTCGTCGAGGCGCAGGCGGTAATCCATGGCCGGCAGGGCAATCGGCACCTGGCCCTGGTCCTGGTTTAGCCGGAGGGTCTGGGTCGCCCACCCTGCCAGCGAGAAGTAGGAATTGCGGTCGATCCGCTCCAGGTCGACCATCGAGCGCAGGCGATCGTCGCGGCTGATGTCATAGCGGCGCAGGAACGTGCGGTCGCTTGCCAGCCTGACCGAGCTGGTAAGGCTCCATTCCGGGGTGAACTGGAACTTGCCGTTGGCGAACAGGTAGCCGCGCGGCTCGCTTTCGAAGGTATCGGTCCGGGTGGCGTCGGTGAAGCGGCGGCTATTCGTGGCGTAGCCGGTGATCTGGTAGGCGCCCTTGTCGGTCAGGTGGCGCCACTGCGCGGAAACCATCGGCGGCGCTTCGGTGAAGGCGTAAGCCGATACCGTCAGGTCCTTGTTGTCGGCGAGGCGGATGTAATAGCTTCCCGAAACCTCGACCCCGTTGCTTTCGGAAAAGCGCAGGTCCGGCACGAGGAATCCGCTGACTGCGCCGCCATCGGTCCGGATCGCGAGGCCGGGCAGGGGCAGTATGCGCGCTCCAAACAATTCCAGATATGCGCCCTGGAAGCGTACCCGCGAATCTTGCGGATCGTAGATCACGCGGTCGGCGGTGATCCGCCAGCTGGGGTCCTTGTCGCAGCCTTCGGGTGTGACCACTGCGCAGGCGCTATAGGCGGCCTCTTGCAGCGCGATGGTCCCGTCGGTTTCGCGCAAGCCCCGCCGCGCGGCAAGACGGCCGCCCTGGCGCAGCGCAAGTAAGAGGTTCTCCAGCGCGCCCGCCTCGAATTCGTCGGTCAGCTCGACTTGGTCCGAAAACAGCTGGTTGCCGTTTTCATCGACGAACCGGACGTTGCCGCTGGCAAGAATAACACCCGTCCGCCTGCTCCAGCTAACGCTGTCGGCCCGGACCGAGCGTTCGCCCGAGCGCAAGACGACATTGCCCTCGGCGGTGACGATATCGGCATCGGAATCGTAGCTGAGGATGTCGGAGGCGAAGGCGATCTGGCGTTCGCCAGCTTCGTTGAATTCCGCGGTCGGCGGCGGGTCGAGGTCGCTTTGCGCGACGATAACCGCGTCCGGCGGAGTAGGCAGGTCGGTCGGGCTTTCACCTTCGGGTTCTTCCACCGTCCCGGCGCCTGTAGCCGCCCCGTCCTGCGCGGCCAGCGGCGCAGCGGCAGCCAGGGCAAGCGCACCCGCTCCGGCCCCGAGGGCGTGCAAAAAGCTATTGCGCGAAGGCTGGGGCCACAAGAGCATGGCTTGCCTATCGCATCGCCCACGCCTAATCGCAATCGCCATCCTCGGCGGCCCCGCATCCAGCGTTCGGGCTGCGTCAGACAGTTTTCCGGGAGTTTCCATGCACATCCAATTCAGCAAGACCCAACCGCAGGCGGCGCGCCTCATTGCGCATGTCGCCGACAAGGGCAAGCTTCCTCAATCCTTCGATGCCGCCATGAAGGCAGGCGCAGAGGCAGCACGCTTCAAGGGCGGTGTCGGCCAGACCTTCGAAGGCTTCGTTGCAAGCGGCGATGGCGCTGCGCGCGTTGCCGTGGCGGGGGCGGGCGATGCATCCGACGATGCGCGCCTCGCGAACCTCGAAAAGGCGGGTGCTGCGCTGGCTGCAAAATACCAGTCCACCGGCAACGAGGAACTCGTCCTCGACGTGACCGAAAACCGCCTGTCCGCCGAAGAAGTGGGCCACGTCCTGCTCGGCATGCGCCTGCGCAACTGGCGCTACGACATCTACCGCACGAAGATGAAGGACGAGCAGAAGATCACGCTCAAGAAGGTCACCGTGGTCGGCGCGCCCGACGATGCCGACACCGCGTGGAACGAGCTGACGGCACTGGCCGAGGGCGTCGAGTTCACGCGTGAACTGGTCACCGAACCGGCCAACATCATTTACCCCGAGACGTTCGTCGAACGCTGCCAGAAGCGCTTCGAGGGCACAGGCGCGGAACTGATCGTCCTCGACGAAGCCGAGATGGAAAAGCTCGGCATGGGATCGCTACTCGGCGTCGGCCAGGGTTCGTCTCGCGACTCGCGCATCCTTGCGATCCGGTGGAACGGCGGAGAGGAAGGCGAACGCCCGATCGCCTTCGTCGGCAAGGGCGTGACCTTCGACACCGGCGGTATCTCGATCAAGCCGGGTCCGGGCATGGAAGACATGAAATGGGACATGGGCGGCGCAGGCGCGGTTGCGGGCGGCATGCTGGCGCTGGTGAAGCGCAAGGCCCCGGCCAACGTCGTGGGCGTCATGGGCCTCGTCGAGAATATGCCTGACGGTAATGCCCAGCGCCCGGGCGACGTGGTCACTTCCATGAGTGGACAGACCATCGAAATTCTCAACACCGATGCGGAAGGCCGCCTGGTCCTCGCCGATGCCCTTCACTGGACGCAGCAGGAGTTCGAGCCGACCCGTGTGATCGACTTTGCAACTCTTACCGGTGCGATCATCATTGCGCTTGGCAACGAGCACGCCGGCATGTTCGCGAATGACGACCAGCTGGCAAAGGACATCGATGCCGCCGGTGAAGCCACGGGCGATACGGTGTGGCGCATGCCGCTGGGCAAGGCTTATGACAAGCTGATCGACAGCCCGATCGCCGACATGAAGAATATCGGCGGGAAGGGCGCGGGCTCGATCACGGCGGCCCAGTTCCTCCAGCGCTTCATCGCGGACGATGTCGCCTGGGCGCATATCGACATCGCGGGCAAGGCCTGGTCGGACAAGCCCGGCCGGACCTGGGGCAAGGGCGCGACCGGTTACGGCGTTCGCCTGATCGACCGCATCGTGTCCGACACGGCCGAAGGGTAAGCGGGAGCTTTCGCCATTCCCAAGATGCGCAGGAAAGGGGATTTGCCCAGCAAGGTCTGCGAGACCTGCGGGCTGCCTTTTTCCTGGCGCAAGAAATGGGAACGCGACTGGGATAACGTGCGCTACTGTTCCGAGAAGTGCAGGCGCAACAAGGGTGGCGGGACCGCATGACGCGCGTTGATTTCTACCAGCTGAGCCGCGACCCGGTCGATGTGACCGTTGTCAAGCTGGCGGGCAAGGCGATGCAGGCCGGGATGCGGCTGGCGGTCGTTGCTGCCGATGAAGGACTTCGCGAACGCCTCGGCGAAGCGTTGTGGGCAGCTGGCGGATTTCTTGCCAACGGCGCTGCCGACGGTCCCCATGCGGCGCGCCAGCCGATCACCGTCTCCAATACCTGCAAGCCGGTGAACGAAGCGCAGATCCTGATCCTCGCCGATGGCACATGGCGCGAGGAAGCGACCGCACTGGAGCGGGTCATGCTGCTGTTCGGAGAAGAGGCGACCGACGCCGCGCGCAATCTGTGGCGCGAACTGGCGCCGCGGGAAGACATCGACAACCGCATCTTCAAGCAGACCCCTGAAGGCGGCTGGCGCGAAGGGCGCTAGACCGGCTGGAACCCTTCGCCGTTTCGCCCGTCGGTTGGGCATGGGGCGCACATTTCCACTCATGGCTTCTTGCCTGGCCCTGGCCGGGTGCGGCGATACGCAGGAACCTTCCGAAGCGGAGGTGGCGGCAGAGGATACCAAGCCGATCGGCAGCTATACCGTCGATCCCGAAACGGGCGAAGTGCGCGCGATGCACACCGATGGCGACGGCACCCGCACGACACTGGCGGCAGGCCGAACGGTCGACCCGGTGCTTCCGGCACCCTTCGTCCTGCCTCCCGGTGCGACAATCGAAAGCGTGACCCGCGTCGAACAGGGCGAGGGGCGGCTGGTGACGATCGTCTTCGCAAGCGAGCTCGACCGGGAAGCGCTCGCCGACTTCTACCGTGAACTCGCGGGCGAAACGGGCTTTTCCGTCACCTCCGACATACCGGGCGAAAGCGCCCTCGTGCTTGCGGGCGAAGATGTGGATGACGGCACTACCTTTGCGGCCACCATCCGCGCGTCAGATGGCGGCAGCGAAGCGGAACTGACCGTAAGCGCGGGAATCGGCTAAAGCTTGCTCGCGGGCGCGCGCGGCGCTAGGGGCGCGCGCGAGAACATTCTCCCCCACAAAAGACACTTCGCAAGGAACACATATCATGGCGGTTACCCGCACCTTTTCGATCATCAAGCCCGATGCCACGCGTCGCAACCTGACCGGCGCCGTCACCAAGGTGCTTGAAGAAGCCGGCCTTCGCGTCGTCGCTTCGAAGCGCATCCACATGACCCGCGAACAGGCCGAAGGCTTCTACGACGTCCACCGCGAACGTCCCTTCTTCGGCGAACTGGTCGAATTCATGATCTCCGGCCCGGTTGTGGTGCAGGTGCTCGAAGGCGAAGACGCCGTTAAGCGCAACCGCGACGTGATGGGCGCAACCAACCCGGCCGATGCTGACGAAGGCACCATCCGCAAGACCTATGCGGAATCGATCGAAGCCAACTCGGTCCACGGTTCTGACAGCGACGAAAACGCTGCCAAGGAGATCGCGTTCTTCTTCAACGACGACGAAATCGTTGGCTAAGCGACATATCATTTATTATAGAATATCGGGAAAAAGCCTGATTTTGTAACAGATTAGGTGACGGGCGCGATCTCTGTTAGGATCGCGCCCGTTATGTTTTCGGCGATTCTCCCTTCCACGCGAGAACGCCGCCGCCACATGCGTGCGGTGACAGCGATCGGCGACGCCATCAACCGGCGCGACTGGAATGCTGCGAAAGGCATGCTTTCACCGGACTTCTCCATGGCCGACCAGAGCGGAAACGAGGTCATCGGGCCGGATGAGTTCCTGAATTCCGTCCGGGAATTCTACGATGTTCTCGGCGATCCGAAGCTCGTCTTCGATTCGATCGATCCGAACCGCGAGGAAGTGCTCGTTCGTGGGCATCTGGAAGATACCACGTCGAATGTTCGCTCGGCTACGATGTGGAGGTTTCTGTTCGACGGTCCACTGATCAGTCGCATCGAGGTAACGCGGGCCAATAACGAAATGACCCTGCCGCGGTTTGCCGCAGCGCGCCGTGCAACGGCAGACTAGTCTTTACCGTCAGTCTTGCGGAACAGCCGCGCTGCCAGATGGCGCAACGCGTGTGCTGCCAGGAATACCCCTGCAACCACTATCACTGCCGTCAGCGGATCGACCTCTTCGTCAAAACCCGCATCGCCCCGGATTGCTATCCAGACGAGCCCTGCGACAGCGAGCGTGAAGAACAGATATGGCGTCAGGCGCTGCATCAGAACTTGTCCGCTGCATCCATCAGTTTCGTGGCCGATTTCGGCGCCACGGCCCGCCAGCTCCGCTCGAGCCATTCGGCGACGTGGTCCCAATCGCAATCGGGACGGTTCAGGATCAGCCCGACCCAGCCGCTCGCCCCGTAATAGGCCGGTTTGAAATAGGTGTCGGGCTGCGTTTCAACGAGGTTGAGCAATTCGTCCAGGCTGCCGGTCTTCACCAGCAGCGCGATATGTTCGGAACCGTGGTGCTGGTCGTTGAAATAGGCGAAATATTTGCCCGACTTCTCGCTCCCTGCGCGCCAGCCCGGTGAGCCGTGGCTTTCGCGCTCGTGGCTCTGGGGCAGGGCCAGCGCAAGGTCCCTGACCCGTTCCAGCAGGAAATCAGGGTCGCTTTCGCGCGCGACATAGCGTGCCAGGACCTGCGGATAGAGCTGGTGTTCGGCAAAGCGCACGCGTTCTGCAAGCGTGTCGGGAGTCTCGCCGTCACGGATCGCGACTGCAACTTGGCCCAGCACCTCACCTGCATCGAGCTCTTCGGTCACGAGATGGACGGACACGCCGCCATGACTGTCCCCCGCCTCTATCGCGCGGGCGTGGGTATCGAGACCGGTGTATTTCGGGAGCAGCGAAGGGTGGATATTCAGCATCCTGCCCCGCCACCGTCCGACGAACCCTTCGGTCAGGATGCGCATGTACCCGGCCAGCACGATATATTGTGCGCCCGCATCCCGGGCGGCTTTCTCCATGGCCGCGTCATGATCTGCGCGTGGCATGCCCTTGTGGGACAGGGCGTAGGTCGGAACACCTTCAGCCGCAGCGATGGAAAGCCCCTCCGCTTCCGGATCGTTCGCCGCGACGAGACACACCTCGTAAGGGCAATCGTCGATCAGGCTGGCGTAGAGCAACGCGGCCATATTGCTGCCGCGCCCGGATATGAAGATCGCGACCTTCGCCTTCTCAGCCAAGGTGGGCCGCCTCCCAGTCTGCCTTGGCGGACCATGTCCCGGCCGAACCGCGAACCGTGCAGCCCTTCTCGCCTTCCACGATACGGCCGACGGCGAGCACGGTTTCGCCCGCATCTTCGAGGCGTGTGCGCACGATCTCCGCATTGGCCGGATCGACTGCGAGGACCATGCCTATGCCGCAATTGAAGGTGCGCGCCATTTCGCCCGGCTCGATATTGCCCTGCGCCTGCAGGAAGGCCATCAGCCCCGGCTGGTCCCAGCCGTCGGCTTCGACCTCCGCATGGGCACCTTGCGGCAGGACGCGCGGGATATTTTCGAGCAATCCGCCCCCGGTGATGTGGGCCAGTGCATCGACCAGTCCATCGCGAACGACCGGCAGGAGGGATTTGACGTAAATCCGCGTCGGCTCGAGCAAGGTCTCGATCAGCAGCCGGTCCTGGTCGAACAGGGCGGGGCGGTCGAGCTTCCAGCCCTTGTCCTCCGCCAGCCGCCGGACAAGTGAGAAACCGTTGGAGTGGACGCCCGAACTGGCGAGGCCGAGCAGGATGTGCCCCGGAGCTACCCGTTTCCCGGTCAGCTGTTCGTCGCGTTCGACCGCGCCGACACAGAACCCTGCGAGGTCATAATCACCGCTCGCATACATGCCGGGCATCTCGGCGGTCTCACCCCCTATGAGGGCGCAACCTGCCTGTTTGCAGCCGTTGGCGATGCCGGCGATGACTCGCTCGGCAACGCCATTCTCCAGCTTGCCGGTGGCAAAATAGTCGAGGAAGAACAGTGGCTCCGCGCCCTGGACGATCAGATCGTTCACGCACATCGCGACAAGATCGATCCCGACAGTGTCATGCCGGTCGGTATCGATTGCCAGCTTGAGCTTGGTTCCGACGCCGTCATTGCCTGCGACTAGCAGGGGATCCTTGTACCCCGCCGCCTTGGGATCGAAAAATCCGCCGAAGCCGCCGATCTCGCCGTCGGCACCGGGGCGCATGGTGGCTTTCACCAGGGGGCCGATCGCCTTGACGAGGGCATTGCCCGCATCGATCGAAACACCCGCCTGTTCGTAGGTGTAGGACTGGTTGTCGCTGCTCATATATTGCCCCTCGCGCATTCCCGCTTGGATTTCCAGAAGCGATTGGGCAAAAGGCCCGCTGTTTTCCCCATGCGGCATCATTTTTCCCTTCCCCGCTCGAAGCGCCTCGCGATCATCGCAGCCGGCATAGCCATGACCGGCGGCGCCGGATGGCTCGCCTATGCGCAGGTGGGTGGGGAGCGCGGGATCGCGCCGATCGCCTCGTCCACCGACATCGAAGTGTCCGGCATCGAAGTCGACGTCAAAGCCGATTCCGGCCTCGAAGCGCGCGAAGAGGCATGGCGCGAGGCTCAGGTGAAAGCGTGGGAAAAGATCGACGGGCCCAGCCTGCCCGATTCGCAGATCGAGAGCATGGTTTCCGCCATCGTGATCGAGCGTGAGCGTTTAGGGCCGAAACGATATGTCGCGACGCTTGGCGTGGTGTTCGACCGGGCCCGTGCGGCCAGGTATCTCGGCGCTGAGGGTCGTTCACGCCGCAGCGCGCCGATGCTGTTGCTTCCCGTAACGATGTCGGGCGGCACCGCCCTGGTCTACGAACAGCGCAATCCCTGGCAGCGCGCCTGGGCGAGCTACCAGGCCGGGGCCAGCCAGATCAATTACGTCAGGCCCAGCGGAGCAGGCGGCGATTCGCTGCTGCTAACCTTTGGGCAGACCGGCAGGCGCAGCCGCGTATGGTGGCGCGATATCCTTGATGATTTCGGGGCGGCGGATGTCCTGATCCCGGTTGCGGAACTGCACTACACCTTCCCTGGCGGGCCGGTGGAAGGGCGCTTCACTGCGCGCCACGGACCCGACAGCCAGTTCCTCGAGTCATTCACGCTGACGGCGGAAAATCCCGAGCAATTGCCCGCTATGCTGGGACAGGCAGTTCAGCGTTTCGACGCAATCTTTACCGAGGCACTGGCTGACGGGACGCTTCGCCCGGATCCGACCCTCAATGTTCGCATGGGCGATCTCGATCCGGCGATCGCGCGCCTTGTCGAACTTGGCCGCAGGCTCAAGGCACAGGATGCCGCTGCAGCGGAACGAGCGGCAACGCCGACTGCCGAGAGCGATGGTACGATTACTGCCGCGCCGATCGATCGGCCTCCACCCGAAGGTTCGGTGGCACTCTACACGGTCCAGGTCGCCACGCCGGACGCGCCCTCGTTCGATGAAGCGATGGCCGGTATACGCGGCGGGCAGGGTGTGCGCGCTATCGGTGTGCGCAGCACTGCCATCGGCGGCACCACCGTACTCACGGTGAGCTATGCCGGATCGATCAATCAGCTTGCGGACGCACTACGCCAGCGCGGTTTCAATGTTCGCCGGGGAGACAACGCGCTGCTTATCAGCCGTTGAGCACCGGATTCGGCCATGTCGCAATCCCAGATCGCCCTTCCTCTGACGCAAGCCGCATCGGGCGAGCCGGAACGCATTGTCATCGGTTCGGGCAACCGGTCGGTTGCCGATGCCCTAGCTGCTTCGGATAGCTGGCCCTTCCGCACCGCTATTCTTGCCGGCCCGCCGCGCTCGGGCAAATCGCTGATCGCGAAATGGTTCGCTTCGCACACCGATGGCGGGGCCATCGACGATGCAGACACCCGCGAGGAAACCGAGATCTTCCACGCATGGAACCGGGCCCAGGAGGACGGCTACCCGCTGCTGATGACCGTGAGCGAGGGCGGTTGGGACATTTCCTTGCCCGATTTGCGCAGCCGGATGGGCGCCGCCCTGCAATTGGAGATCGGCCCGCCCGACGATGACATGGCGGCCGATCTGATGCTCAGCCACGCGGCGCAGCGCGGTCTTGCGCTCGGGGAAGGGGCGCCTGCATACCTGGTCCCGCGCATGGAACGCTCCTATGCCGCAATCGAGCGGATCGTTGCCGAGATCGACCGGCTCAGCCTTGAACGGATGGCTCCAGCCACCATGTCGATATGGCGCGACGCGCTCGAGGCTGTCGAAGGCCCTGAACAGGGCCGCTTGCTTTAAATTGCCCTTGGTGGGAGAATTACCCCGATGCTGGAACGGCTGATAGCCTACCTCGACAGCGTGAAAGCACGCGATCCTGCACCGCGCAGCCGGTGGGAAGTGCTGCTGTATCCGGGCGTGTGGGCGATGGGTTACCACCGGATCGCGCACTGGCTGTTCGAAGCGCAGCTGTTCTTCCTGGCGCGCCTCGTCAACCACTGGAGCCGGATGGTCACCGGCATCGATATCCATCCGGGTGCCAAGATCGGCCGCAATTTCTTCATCGACCACGGTTTTTCCGTGATCGGCGAAACGGCGGAGATCGGCGACAACGTCACCATGTACCAGTGCGTGACGCTGGGTGGCACCAATCCGACCAACGGGAAGGGCGGCAAACGCCATCCCACGATTGCAGACAACGTCATTATCGGGTCCGGCGCGCAGGTGATCGGGCCGATCACGGTCGGCAACCGGGCCCGTATCGGCGCGAATGCCGTGGTTACCGACGATGTGCCCGAAGGCGCAACGATGGTCGGTCTCAAGGCCCGCAGCACGCTGGTTCCGGCAGAGGACTGGATCAAGGAATTCATTCCCTACGGCACGCCATGCGACGATCCGTGCGAACCGAGCCGCGATTGCATCGAGAAACTCGAGGCCGAGCTCAAGTCGCTGAAGGATGAAATCGCGGCGCTCAGGGCGGAGCGGGAGCCGGATCAGCGTAGCGGGACCGACGATTGATGAACTTCGCCGGTGACAAGATCGTCGCCTTTCCTGGTCGCAAACCGTTGCAGGTCGGGTTTTCCCGCGAAGAACTGACCCGCATCCTCGATCTCTACGGACGGATGGTCGCGGCTGGCGAATGGCGGGACTATGCCATGGATTTCACGCGCGATGTCGCAGTTTTCGCGGCCTTTCGCCGCGCTGCAGAACGTCCGCAGGCACGGATCGAAAAGCGTCCCTCGCTGCGCGGCAAGCAGGGCATGTGGACCCTTTATGGCGAGCATGGGCAGGTGCTCAAACGCGGGCACGAATTGCCCGGCGTGATGGCTCCGATCGAACGCCGCCTCCTCAAGGCAATCGACGACTGAGCGTGCGAAAAAGGCCCGCACCGAAGTGCAGGCCTTTCCCCTTGTGAGCAGGTATGGACCTCAGGCCGTAGCGGGAAGCTTGGTCTTGAGGTCGGAAGGTAGCCCCTGAACCACCGCACGGCGGATCGGCGTCCACAATGCGCTGAGCGTCAGCAGGGCCGAACCGATCACCAGTGCGGTCAGCGCAAAGTTCAACTCCACCGCTCCGAACTCGCGGAACAGGAAGGTCAGCGCGATCAGCACATAGGCCAAGGCCGAGACGAGCAACGCGCGGCGGTCGATGGCGAGTGCCACGATCCCGAAGACGATATAGACCGCCAGAACCAGCACGGCGGCCAGCGCCCCGATGTTGTCGCCTTCGGTCACCCCGATGAGAGCGAAAACAGGATGGGCGATCATCGGCGCGGCGAGCAGATGCAGCCAGAAAGCGACGTCGCTGCGGCGGGTCTCGCGCTTGGGATCGCTGATATCCCAGCGCATCGCAAAGCCGAAGACGACCAGTCCTGCGACGAACACGAGAGAAAGCAGGACGTTCTCAATATTGGCCGTATCGGGGCCGATGATCGCGACGATAAGCGCTATCGCCGTGCCCGCGATCGCAGCAGTGCCTGCCGCGATGGTGATCGGGACCATGAAGCGTTTCCAGTGCATCCAGGCGAAGCCTGCGGTGATGAGCAGGGCGAGGCTGGCCCACAGGAATCCGATGGTTGAGCTGCGCTCCGTCCCGCTTTCCATGTAGGCCATGATGCCGCCAAGCTGCGAAAGGAACACGCCTCCGACGAAGGCCAGCAGCAGGATGATGCTGGGCAGGGCCATGCGCCGTTTGAGGGTGAAGAATTCGGCGAGCAACCAGGCTGTAACAGCAACGCCCAGTGCAGCGAAGCTTAAGCCCATGCCTCGCGCGACGGCCATGGCGCTACGATTATTCTCCCACCAATCGGGATCGCTGTTGATTTCGTTCCAGGACGGGGCAGGCCAGATCGCGCCGGCAATAGCCTGGCCGATGGCGCCCATGGCCACCAGCATGATGATCACCCCGATGGTCACGAATATATCGTTGAACCCGGTGATGAGGCGGAAATGTTCCGCGTCGGCTGGCACTGCATCACGCATCGAGGCGACGTGCGCGCGTAGAGCGTCGACGGCCTCCTGGCTGATGGCGCCCGAAGCCACAGCGGAATTCAGGTCTTCCTGATTGTACATGGTCTCTCCCCATTGAGTGACCACGGGTGATACGCTTGGTGTATTAATACGTCAATACGGTGGTCTTAAATCACTCTCCACAAACGAAAAACCCCGCCGCATCCTTGGGTGCGGCGGGGTTTTCGCTAGTTCGGGAAGGGGCTTTAGCCGCGAGCGCTGCTCGGGCCGGTTCCGGTCACCTTCTGCATGGCGGTCAGGATCGCACCCGACTGCTCGCTGCCCGACTGCGGGGCCTTGAGGTTCGAGAATTCGCTGATCTTGTCCCAGTTGGCGGCAAAACCTTCGACCGTACGCTCGCCATCGGGCAGCCAGACAGCGTCGTTCATGACGGTCCATGCCGAGTGGAAGCCGCCGGCACCCGCGCCGACGATGGCGTTGGTCGGTGCATCTTCGCTGACGAGGAAGAGGGCAGCCGGAACCACGTTCACCGGATCGAACAGCTTGAAGGCTTCTTCGGGGAAGAGGTCTTCGGTCATGCGAGTGCCCGCGACCGGCGACAGCGTGTTGACCTTGATGTTGTACTTCGCGCCTTCGAGGGCCAGCGTCTTGGTCAGGCCGGCAAGGCCCAGCTTGGCTGCGCCGTAATTGGCCTGGCCGAAGTTACCGAACAGGCCGGTCGACGACGCGGTCATCATGATGCGGCCGTAGGCCTGCTCACGCATGAGTTCCCAGCAAGCCTTGGTGACGAAAGCCGAACCGGTCAGGTGGACCTTGAGGACGAACTCGAAATCTTCCGGGCTCATCTTGGCGAAGGTCTTGTCGCGCAGGACGCCTGCATTGTTGAGCAGGATATGCACGCCGCCCCACTTCTGCTTGGCGTCGGCGACCATCTTTTCCATCTGGTCGTATTCGGTAACCGAGCCGCCGTTCGACATCGCCTCGCCGCCCATCTTCTCGATTTCCTCGACGACCTGGAGGGCCATGTCGGAGTGGCCGGTACCGTCGCGTGCACCGCCGAGATCGTTGACGACGACCTTCGCGCCGCGGCGCGCGAGTTCAAGCGCATATTCGCGGCCAAGCCCGCCGCCTGCGCCGGTTACGATGGCTACCTTGTCCTTGAAATCGATGCTCATGGGTGGGGGCTCCTGCTTTGTCGTTTACGTAAAGGTCAATTGTGCGCTGCGGCGTGGCATTTTTGCGTGCATCTTGCAACCGTATGCGCGGCGATCCGCCATGCCGTAGGGGCAGGGCGAAGACGAAGCGAGCGCCTACAGCGTTTCGAGGGCGGAAATGAGGCGATCGAGCGATTCGATAACGGTATCCGCGCCCAGTTCGTGTGGCGGCTTGTCGCAATAGCCGTACGCCGCAGCGATTACCGGAGCGTCCGCCGCCCGTGCAGCACGGACATCGTAGGAGCTGTCGCCAACGAAGGCCATCGGGCCGCCGCCGCACCGTTTGCGTGCCTCGATCACCGCATCCGGTTCGGGCTTTGCGCGGCCCTTGCCCATGGTATCGCCGCCGATGATCGTCTCGAACCGGTCGGCAAGGCCCAGGGTCGTGAGGATATCGCGCGCAAAGCCTTCGAACTTGTTGGTGACCACGGCCATCTTCACACCGCGCTCGGCCAGTGCGTCGAGCGTCTCGACTGCAGGGGGATAGGGCCGCGAATGCACCGCGTTGTTTTCCGCGTAATAGCCCAGCATCTGCTTGTAGAGGCGCCGGAACTCATCCTCGGGCAGACCGCCTTGCTGGTCCACCGCGCGGGCCAGCATGATCTTGGCCCCGCCACCGATGAGGTCGCTCGCATGGTCCGCAGGGACAGGGTCGAATCCGCCCAGTTTCAGGGCATGGTTCACCGCAGCGCCAAGATCGCGGTGCGTTTCGAGGAGCGTGCCGTCGAGGTCGAAGCCGACCGATTGAAAGGGAAATGCCGTCATGGCCTCAGGCGTTGCAGGATGGTTCTTCAATCCGCAAGCATTTGGTGGCATGGCCGCGTCATGAGCCAGACCAGACACTTCGCCGCCGTCATCCTTGCAGCAGGCAAGGGCACCCGCATGAAGAGCGAACTTCACAAGGTACTCCATCCGATTGCCGGGCGTTCGATGCTGCACCACCTGATGGCGAGCGTCGACAGCCTGTCGCCCGATCACAAGGTCGTGGTCGTCGGGGCGGGGCGCGAGCAGCTGGAACAGGCACTTGGCCACGATGCGCGCACCTGCCTGCAGGAACCGCAGCTCGGGACCGGACATGCCGTCCAGCAGGCGCAGGAACAGCTTGCTGGTTATTCCGGCGACGTGTTGATCATGTACGGCGACGTACCCTTCGTGCGCGCAGCCACGATGGGGGCGATGCTCGATCGGCTTAATGCGGACGATGCGCCGGCTGCCGTCGTGCTTGCGTTCGAGCCGGAAGATCCGCTCGCCTATGGCCGTGTCATTACCGATGATGACGGGCGTATTTCGAAGATGGTCGAATTCAAGGACGCCGACGAGAGCGAGCGCGCTTGCCACTTGTGCAATTCGGGCCTGATGGCCGCAAAGGCGGACGACCTGTGGGCGCTGCTCGACAGGGTCGGAAACGACAATGCGCAGGGCGAATACTACCTCCCCGACATCGTCAATATCGCCATCGGTGACGGGCGCGTGTGCGCAGCTGTCACGACTGATGATCCGAATGAAGTCGCCGGTATCAATTCGCGCAGCGAGCTCGCAGCGGCAGAAGCGCAATGGCAGCGCGAACAGCGCGAACACTGGATGGCCGAAGGCGCGACCCTGCGCGCGCCGGAAACCGTTTTCTTCAGCTACGACACCGAACTGGCCCCCGACGTGACGATCGAACCCAATGTCGTTTTCGGACCGGGCGTGAAGGTCGCGAGCGGGGCGACCATCCGTGCCTTCAGCCACCTCGAGGGGGCGAGCGTCGGTGAAGGTTGCGAAGTCGGCCCCTATGCCCGCCTTCGTCCTGGTGCGGTGATGGAAACCGGCAGCAAGGTCGGCAATTTCGTTGAAATGAAAAAGGCCGTGCTTGGCGAAGGTGCCAAGGCCAACCATCTCACCTATCTTGGCGACGCCACCGTTGGTGCGGGCGCGAACATCGGCGCAGGTACTATCACCTGCAATTACGATGGCTATTTCAAGCACCAGACGACGATCGGCGAGCGGGCCTTTATCGGATCGAACAGCGCGCTGATCGCGCCGGTCACTATCGGGGCGGACGCAATCGTCGCTGCGGGAAGCGCAGTCAGCCGCGACGTGGCGCCTGGCGAACTTCGCATGGTCCGCGCAGAGCAGATGGTGAAACCTGGCTGGGCGGATCGTTTTCACGACACCATGAAAAAGAAGAAGGCGGCGGCGAAGAAGGGCTGAACGCCTTGGATAATCGCTGCTGGCTGTGCGAACGCCCGCTGGGGCGTAAGGTCCAGCAGCATCACACAGTTCCCAAGGCGAAGAAGGGCCGCGCGACCGTGGCCGTGCATCCCATTTGTCACCGCGCCATCCACGCAAATTTCACCAATGCGCAGCTTGCGCGGATCGGGGAGGATCGCGCCGCCCTGCTCGAAGATGAGGCGTTGGCGAAGTTTGTGGACTGGGTTTCGGACAAGCCGCCCGATTTCCATGCTCCGACCCGACGCCCGAAGTAGGTCGTTTGGCGGAACAGGCTTCCATTCCCCGGCGTTGGGAAGGAAACGCAAGGGAGCATGGCTTCATGAAATTCTGGAAATACGCCGCTGCTGGCGCAGCAGTCCTGTCCATCGGTGCGGCGGGTGCTTACGCGCAATATCGCAACTCGGTCGACGAGCCGGATTACTCGCTCGTATCCGAAGACGGCGATATTCAGCTTCGCGAATATGCGCCGATGATTGTGGCGGAAGTGACGCATACCGGCGATCGCAGGCGCGCGCTCAACGCGGGCTTCCGGCGCCTTGCTGCCTATATTTTCGCGCAGGATCGCCCGGGTAAGGAGATCGCGATGACAAGCCCCGTTATGCAGGACCAGGGCGAAAAGATCGCCATGACCTCACCTGTATTGCAGGATGGTGGTGACACCAGCGGTAGCTGGCGTACGCGCTTCGTGATGCCTTCCGAATACACGATGGAAACGCTGCCCACCCCGCCCGACGACGTGACGCTGGTCGAAATGCCGCCGCGCAAGGTTGCCGCGATACGTTTTTCGGGGCGGGGGTCGAGCGATGACCTGGCCGCACGCGAGCAGGAATTACGCGCGTGGATCGCAGATCGCGATCTCACCATTGCCGGCCCTGCGGAATTCGCTTTCTACGATGCGCCCATGGTCCCGCCGCCGCTGAGGCGCAACGAGGTCATCATCCCCGTGGAATAGGCGCGGAAACGAAAAGGGGCGACCGAGAGGTCGCCCCTTTCTTCTTGGTCCGAACCGAATCTTATTCGCCGGCCTCGTTATCGTCCATCAGGCGCTGCATGAGATAGACCATCTGCAATGCCTGCAGCTTTGCACGCTGCTCGTTGTCGACCCCGCCCGAGTGCCCGCCGGTCATGTCCTCGTAATACCAGTAGTCCTGGCCAAGTCCCTTGAGCTTCGCCGCGCCCTTGCGCGCATGCGCCGGGTGGGTGCGGTCGTCGGCGGTCGAAGCCCAGAGGAAGGGGGCGGGGTAGTCCACCCCGTCGACGATCTTCTGGTAGGGCGAATAGCCCTCGATCCACTCGCGTTGCTCGGGAATGCGAGGATCGCCGTATTCGCCGATCCACGAAGCGCCTCGACCGATCAGGTGATAGCGCAGCATGTCGAACAACGGGATTGCGACGATTGCCGCATCGAAGAGGTCGGGGCGCTGCGTGAAGGCTGTGCCGACCAGCAGGCCGCCCTGCGAACCGCCCTGGATACCGAGCTGGCCGGGATTGGTGATCCCGCGCTTCACGGCATCTTCACCCACGGCGATGAAATCGTCCCAGGTGCGTTGCTTGTTCTCGCGGATAGCCATCTGGTGCCATCCGGGTCCGAACTCGCCACCACCGCGCAGATTGGCGAGGATGAAGGCGCCGCCTTTCTCAAGCCACATCTTGCCCGTGAGCGCCCGGTAGCTTGGCAATTGGGAAATCTGAAAGCCGCCATAGCCATAGAGCAGGGCGGGATTCTTCCCGTCCATCTCCATGCCCTTCGGCTTCACCAGGAAGTACGGGACCTTGGCGCCGTCCTTGCTGGTCGCTTCGAACTGCTCGACTTCCATACCGGTGGCATCGAAATACTCTGGCGAAGTCTTGAGCACCTGCGGGTCGCCGCTGCCGTTGGAGTACCAGAGCGTGCTCGGCGACAGGAAGTCGGTCGAGGTGAACATGATCTCGTCGGTTTCGGACGAGGTGGCCTGCACGCCGAGCGTCGCATTGTCGGGCAGGTTGACTTCGGTGGTGACCCATTCGCCATCCTCGAAGTCGATCTTGAGCACCTTGCCCACGACATTGTCGAGGATCGCCATGTAGGCGCTGTTGGCGGTGACACCGCCGCCCTGCTTGGTCTGGCGTTCTGCCGGGGCCCAGACGAGCGTCTTCTTCGCTCCGTTCGGGTCACGCTTGAACTCTTCCAGGTCGACCGCGACGAGTGCATCGGCAGGGAATACCTGTCCCTGCGTTTCCCAGTCGACATCGGTCGAGAAGGTCAGCTGGCCATCGATGATGCCGCCAATGCTGGCTTTCTTTGGCATATCGAGTTCGACCCACTCGCCCTCGTGCCAGATGTAGTTGATGCTTTCATGGAAGCTGATCGCACGGAAGGCGGTGCGACCGTGGACCACGCCCTTGTTGTCGCGGATCAGGCCGGCCCCGGCCCAGACGTCGCTTGCCTCGCCGCGGAAAATCTCTTCCGCCTCGCTCAGCGGCGTGCCGCGCTTCCAGAGACGCGTCGTGAAGGGGTATTCGCTTTCGGTGATGGTGCCGCCGCCGAAGTCGCGACCGACAAGCAGCGTGTCCTCGTCGAGCCACTGGACGCCGCCCTGGCTCTTTTCCTCGATGACAAAGCCGCCCTCGACGAACTGCTTGGTCGTCATGTCGAATTCGCGCAGGATGGTCGCATCCTCGCCCCCGTCGGACAGGGCAATCATGCACAGACGCTGGTCGGGCGGCAGGCAGGTGCTGCCCTTGTACACCCATTCCTTGCTTTCGACAGCAGCCAGGGCATCGACATCGAGAACGGTCTCCCATTCGGGATCGTCGGTCTTATAGCTTTCGAGCGTCGTGCGGCGCAGGACACCCTTGGGATTTTCCTTGTCCTGCCAGAAATTATAGAGGCCGTCCTTGCGGATCGAGACGTAAGGAATGCGGTCTTCCGCATCGAGAATGGCCAGTGCTTCGGCTGTCAGCTCGTCGAACCGCGGGTCCTGGGCCATGTGCGCCATGGTGCGGTTGTTTTCCGCGCGCACCCAGTCGAGTGCCTCGTCGCTACGGGCTTCTTCGAGCCAGATGTAAGGATCCTCGTCGGGTCCGGGCACGCCGTCCTGGGCTGTTGCTTGAGTGTTCATGCCGAATGCCATGGCGGCACCCATGGCGAGTGTCGATACGCGTTTCATGATTGTGCGTCCCTCTAGTTCTTCCATGCCAGTGTTGCGGGCAGAATTAAGGCGCGCAATGTCGTTCGCCGGTGTGGGGTGACTGTTCGTCGAACGAAAAAGGGCGACCCAGCGGGCCGCCCTTTCCTGTCTGCGATTGTCCCGAAGGGTTTACCCTTCGACGTGCTCCGCGAGGACCGTCAGACCCTCTTCGCCTACTTCGGCGAAACCGCCGCGGACTTCGATGGTCTCGGGAGCGGCGCCTTCGGTCTTGTAGACCTGGACTGCGCCGTCGCGGATCGTCGACATGAAAGGCGCATGGCCTTCCAGCACGCCGAATTCGCCTTCCGCGCCGGGGACGACCACCATGTGGACGTCCTCGCTACGGACCAGCTTGGCCGGCGTGACGAGTTCGAAGTGCAAAGCCATGGCTTAGTCTTCTTCCGCCATCTTCTTGGCCTTCTCGACCGCCTGGTCGATGCCGCCAACCATGTAGAAAGCGCTTTCCGGCAGGTGGTCGTATTCGCCGTCGACGACAGCCTTGAACGACTTCACCGTGTCTTCCAGCTGGACGAACACGCCCGGGATGTTGGTGAAGACTTCGGCGACGTGGAACGGCTGCGAGAGGAAGCGCTGGATCTTGCGGGCGCGTGCCACGGTCAGCTTATCTTCTTCCGACAGTTCGTCCATGCCGAGAATGGCGATGATGTCCTGCAGGCTCTTGTACTTCTGCAGCGTTTCCTGAACGCGGCGAGCCGTTTCGTAGTGCTCCTGGCCGACAACGCGCGGTTCGAGAACGCGGCTGGTCGAGTCCAGCGGGTCGACGGCCGGGTAGATGCCCAGTTCCGAGATGGCGCGCGACAGGGTGGTCGTTGCGTCCAAGTGGGCGAACGAGGTTGCCGGTGCCGGGTCGGTAAGGTCGTCGGCGGGAACGTAGATGGCCTGGACCGAGGTGATCGAGCCCTTGGTGGTCGACGTAATGCGTTCCTGCAGGTTACCCATGTCGGTGGCGAGCGTCGGCTGGTAGCCCACAGCCGAAGGAATACGGCCGAGCAGTGCCGACACTTCCGAACCCGCCTGCGTGAAGCGGAAGATGTTGTCGACGAAGAACAGAACGTCCTGGCCTTCGACGTCACGGAAGTATTCCGCCATGGTCAGGCCCGAGAGAGCGACGCGGGCACGTGCGCCCGGAGGTTCGTTCATCTGGCCGAAGACGAGGGCAACCTTCGAACCTTCCGAAGTGGCGTTGCCGTCTTCGTCCTTGGCGATAACGCCGGCGTCGAGGAATTCGTGATAAAGGTCGTTACCTTCGCGGGTACGCTCACCCACACCGGCGAAGACGGACACACCACCGTGGCCCTTCGCGATGTTGTTGATGAGTTCCTGGATCAGAACGGTCTTGCCGACGCCTGCGCCGCCGAACAGGCCGATCTTACCGCCCTTCGCGTAAGGTGCGAGAAGGTCGATGACCTTGATGCCGGTGACGAGGATGGCCGCTTCGGTCGACTGGTCGACGAACAGCGGGGCTTCCGCGTGGATCGGGCTGCTGCTGTCGGCACCGATCGGGCCGCGTTCGTCGATCGGCGCGCCGACGACGTTCATGATGCGGCCGAGCGTCTTCGGACCGACCGGGACCGAGATCTGCGCGCCGGTGTTCACGACCTCCTGTCCGCGGACGAGGCCGTCGGTGCCGTCCATTGCGATGGTACGCACGGTGTTTTCACCGAGGTGCTGCGCAACTTCGAGGACCAGCGTGTTGTCGCCGTTCTTCGTTTCAAGCGCGGTCAGGATCGGCGGCAGTTCACCTTCGAAGGCAACGTCGACGACAGCGCCGATGACCTGCGAGATAACGCCGTTGGGGCTCTGGTTAAGCTTGGGGGCAGTGGCCATGATAAGGTTTCCTACTGGCTCAGGAGGCTTTGTGGTGGGCGCCGTGTTCGGCACAAAGGGCGTCGGCGTCGCTCAGCATCCAGTCCGAACCGTCTTCGTTCGCAACCAGCGTGGCTTCGTGACGCATGTATTCGTCTTCGCCGAGACCGTATTCGCACAGTGCCTGGTCGGCACCCATTGCGCGGCGGCAAACGGCGTTGTTGACCGGTTCTGCACCTTCGCAGGTTTCTGCGAACTTGGCGCGGAAGTAGTCCTGGTCCGTGGCGGGCAGGCTCGCAACCGGTTCCGGTGCTGCGGTCTCGGTCGGGGTCGGCTCGCGCGCGGGCTCTTCACCGCAAGCGGCGAGGAGTGCGACGGGCAGGATGAGGGCGAGTTTCTTCACGTATCCGGTCCTTGTCAGAGCGCTTCCGCGCCTGCGATGATTTCGACGAGTTCGGTAGTAATCGCGGCCTGGCGGCTGCGGTTGTACTGGATCGTCAGCTTGTTGATGAGGTCGCCCGCATTGCGCGTCGCGTTATCCATGGCGGTCATCGACGCGCCCTGTTCCGACGCTTCGCGTTCGAGCAGGGCGCCGAACAGCTGCGTCTTCACGTAACGCGGGAGCAGGTCTTCGAGGATTTCCTCTTCGCCCGGCTCGTATTCCACGACTGCATCGCCGCCGGTGCCTTCGCCTTCGGGCGAGGGAACGGGGATCAGCTGGTCGACGGTCGGATCCTGCGCCAGCGCCGACTGGAAGATCGGGTAGACGAGGTGCGCCACGTCGAATTCGCCCTTCTCGAAGCGTTCGAGCAGGTCTTCGGCAATGGCATCGGCCTCTTCGAAGCCCGGCTGGCGGACGTCGGAGGTGTCGAAGTGCTTTTCGATCTTGTCGGCATAGTCGCGCTTGATCGGCGCGCGGCCTTTCTTGCCGATGAGATAGAAGGTCACGTCCTTGCCGTCTGCGATCAGTTCGCGCGCCTTGGCCTTGGCGGCCTTGACGATGTTGGCGTTGAGACCACCGCACAGGCCCTTGTCGGTGTTCACGACCACCAGCAGGTGGCGCTTGTCCGATCCGGTTCCGCGAAGCAGCAGGGGCGCGCTGTCGCCGCTTACCTTGCTGGCAAGCGATGCCATGACGCCCGACAGCCGCTCGGCGTAGGGGCGTGCGGCTTCGGCAGCGGCCTGCGCACGGCGCAATTTCGCCGCGGCGACCATCTGCTTGGCCTTGGTGATCTTCTGGGTCGATTTGACCGACCCGATCCGATCTTTGAGTTCCTTGAGGCTAGCCATTTCGGCTCCCTATCTCGTGTGCTCTCGGTTGGCTCAGGCGAACTGCTTGGCGAAGGTCTTCAGTGCGTCGACGACCTTGTCCTTGGTGCTGTCCTCGAACTTGCCGGTGTTGCGGATTTCCGCGAGCACATCGGCGTGTTCGGAGCGCATGTAGCTCAGCATCTGGGCTTCGTAGTCGGTGACGCGATCAACCGCGACATCGTCGAGGTAGCCGTTGGTGCCGGCAAAGATCGACACGGTCTGCTCTTCGAACGGCATCGGCGAGAACTGCGGCTGCTTGAGCAGTTCGGTCAGGCGCGCGCCGCGGTTCAGCAGCTTCTGAGTCGCGGCGTCGAGGTCCGAGCCGAACTGCGCGAAGGCAGCCATTTCACGATACTGTGCGAGGTCGAGCTTCATCGAGCCCGAAACCTTCTTCATCGCCTTGGTCTGGGCAGCACCGCCGACGCGGCTGACCGACAGGCCGACGTTAATCGCCGGACGGATGCCTTGGTAAAAGAGGTCGGTTTCGAGGAAGATCTGGCCGTCGGTGATCGAGATCACGTTGGTCGGAATGTAGGCCGAAACGTCGCCGGCCTGCGTTTCGATGATCGGCAGCGCGGTGAGCGAGCCCGAACCGTTTGCAGCGTTCATCTTTGCCGCACGCTCGAGCAGGCGGCTGTGCAGGTAGAAAACGTCACCCGGGTAAGCTTCGCGGCCCGGAGGACGACGCAGCAGGAGCGACATCTGGCGGTATGCGACGGCCTGCTTGGAAAGGTCGTCGTAAACGATGACGGCGTGCATGCCGTTGTCGCGGAAGAATTCGCCCATCGCACAGCCGGTGTAGGGTGCGAGGTACTGCAGCGGAGCGGGCTCAGAAGCGGTGGCGGCGACGACGATCGAATATTCCATCGCGCCGTTTTCTTCGAGCTGCTTGACGATCTGTGCGACGGTCGAGCGCTTCTGCCCGACGGCGACATAGACGCAGTAGAGCTTCTTGCCCTCGTCGTCGCCAGCGTTCAGTTCCTTCTGGTTGATGAAGGTGTCGATCGCGACGGCGGACTTACCGGTCTGACGGTCGCCGATGATCAGCTCGCGCTGGCCACGGCCGACCGGAACGAGGGCGTCGATGGCCTTGAGGCCCGACTGCACGGGTTCCGAAACCGATTCGCGCGGGATGATGCCCGGAGCTTTCACTTCGACGCGCTTGCGCTCGGTCGCTTCGATCGGGCCCTTGCCGTCGATCGGGTTGCCCAGAGCGTCGACCACGCGGCCCAGCAGGCCCTTGCCGACCGGAACGTCCACGATGGTGCCGGTGCGCTTGACGGTGTCGCCTTCGCCGATGTCGGTGTCGGCACCGAAGATAACGGCACCGACGTTGTCGGCTTCGAGGTTCAGAGCCATGCCCTGAACGCCGTTGGAGAATTCGATCATCTCGCCGGCCTGGACATTGTCGAGGCCGTGGATGCGGGCGATGCCGTCACCCACCGACAGCACGGAGCCAACTTCGCTGACTTCGGCTTCGGTGCCGAAATTGGCGATCTGGTCCTTGATGACCTTGGAGATTTCTGCGGCGCGGATATCCATGATTATCGTCCTTTGATCAGGCTTTCATCGCCTGGGCGAGGGAATTGAGGCGGGTGCGGATCGAACCGTCAATGCGCTTCGAACCGATGGTAACGACAAGGCCGCCCAGAAGATCGGGATCAACCTTGGAATTAATCTTTACAGTGCGACCTTCGCGCGCGGTCAGCTTCGTCTTGAGCTGGTCGAGCTGCGTGTCGGTCAGCGCGTGGGCGCTGGTGACTTCGGCGGTCACTTCGCCGCGCTGCGCGGCAGCGATGGCGCGGAAGGCACGGATGATGCCGGGAAGCTGGCCGAGGCGGCGGTTCGCGGCAAGCGTGCCGAGAAACTTCTGCGTCAGGTCCGAAAGGCCCATGATGGCGGAAACGCCCCACAGTGCCTTTTCTGCTTCGCCGCGGCTCACGCGCGGGTTGGTGGTCAGCGTCTTGAGCTCTGCCGATTCGGCAAGCCCCGCTTCCAGTTTGTCGAGGTCCGATTCGACCGCAGTCACGGTCCCGGCCTCGCTGGCCAGATCGAAAAGGGCCGAGGCATAACGCCCTGCCAGGCTAGCCTGAATACCGGCGGAAATATCCACGCGTCTCTCGTCCTCTAAGGGTCGGAAAAAAAGTCTGTCGTTCCAAGCCGGGGGTGAGCGAAAATGAGTCGCTCCGGCAAGGTTGGCGCGCGCCTAGCAAAGGGTCCCCGCGAAGGCAACCCGACTCCGCCCGTGAAAGATTCGACTTTTGGACAGGGAGGCGTAAATTCGTCCTCAATCAAAACCGATCGAGCGGGAGAGACGGGATGGAGACAGCAGCATTGTCGCCGCATTGCGGTGTCGAGGTTAAGGGCATTTCGCTCGCCGAGGCGCAAGGTAAGGCGCTCGATAGCATTCGCGACCTTATATATAGGAACGGCGTGGCCGTGTTCCGCGACCAGGAATTCAGTCCCGAAGACCATATCGCCTTTGCCAGGCGCTGGGGCGGGATCGACATCAACAATTATTTTCCGCTGACCGACGAGCATCCCGAGATCGCCGTCGTGCGCAAACGCAAGGACCAGACCACCAATATCGGTGGCGGCTGGCACACTGATCATTCCTACGACCAGATCCCGGCCATGGGATCGATTCTCGTGGCGCGTGAATTGCCGCCTTCTGGTGGCGACACGCTGTGGGCGCACATGGGAGCTGCCTATGACACGCTGCCTGAAGAGACCAAGAAGAGGATCGACGGGCTGAGCGCATTTCATACGGCGGACCATATCTACTCGCCCGAAGGCGCCTATGCGCAGACCGACCAGGGCGCGGAACTGCGCGGGCAAGACCTGAAAACAGGTGCAACGCACCCCGTCGTCATCCGTCACCCGCACACCGGACAGAAGCTCCTTTATGTAAACCCGGGCTTCACGATCAATTTCGTCGGCCAGAGCCGCGAGGAAAGCCTGCCCTTGCTGCAGGAGCTCTTCGCCCACGCGATGTCGCCCGGCCTGCAATGCAGGCTCCAATGGGAACCGGGCACGGTGGCGATCTGGGATAACCGGACGACCTGGCATTATGCCATGAACGACTATCAGGGTTACGCGCGCGAGATGCATCGCATCACCTTGTCGGGTGAAGCTCTCGCCGCCTGACCTAGTCCCGCATCTCGCACTGGTAGACCAGCCGCTCGTTCGGCTGCTGGGGGAGCTGGCTTAGCACTTCGCCCTGCAAATCTCCGAGAGACGTGGCCGCCCCGTCCACACCGCACTTGGGCGCGGTGTATTTCGCGCGGGCGCTGCGTGCCTCCCGCATTGCGCCGCGTTGGAGAAGGTAGCGTTCGGAGCGGAAGATCCGGCGGTCGGGATCGAAACTGTTCACCGAAACCGCGTCTTCCTGGTTTGGCACGAATACCCGTGACCAGTTTCCGGACGCATAGCCATATTGCGTGCGTTCGTTGACACAGCCGTCTGCGGTCCATTCAAACTCGATTTCGGGCGCTTCGGATGTGGTGATGCGGCTGCGTTCCGGGATCACGTTGCAGACGAGCGAAAGGTCTCCGCTTTCCTGCCCGGCTAGCGGAGCGCCGTCATCAGGCCCTTCGCCTTCCGCCATCATGGCCGCGACCCGCCGGTCCACTTCATCAAGGCCGGGGCGCGTGATGAAAGCAATAAAGGCCACTACGACGAGGAAACCGGCAATCGCGAAGGCGATGTTGGTCTTCTTTATGCGGAGCGCCGCATCCTCGTCATCCGCGCCGATCCTTTCGCGCTGGCTCCATGCCCAAAGCCCGAGCCCGAACGCGACCAGCATGAGAATGAATGCTAGTGCCATGCGGTCTTCGCGATCTTCGGCCACCGACAGCTGCGCGCGAAGCAAGGCGCGTTCGCGCTTGGCGCGGGTTTCTTCCGCGCGCTGGGCAAGGTTTTGCCGTGCTTCGGCCTGTTCGCGTTCGATCCGATCGCGCTCTGCCTCGTCGAGATCGGCGAGGCTGCGGCACGGCTGGTCGGAAAGGCGCGGAGTAATGTCGTTGGCCTTGAGGAAAGGCACCAGCTCGCGATTGGACACGGCGAAGAAGAATTCCGCATCTCCTCCTTCATTGTCCGCACCGAAGCTGTTGACCCCCACGACCCGTCCGCACGGATCGAGCAACGGGCCGCCCGAATTACCCCGCGCGATCGGTGCTGTGTGCAGGATAGTGTCGAACTGGCGGCTGGGCCGTTCGCCTGAAATGAAGCCGCGGCTCTTAACCGGTGGCTGGCTGCGGAAGAGATCGGTGAGGTCCAGCCCCTGTGCGCGGTCGACATTCATCGGATAGCCGACGCTGGTCACCTCTCCGGCGCCGGAAACGGGCTGGGCCGCAATGGCGAGCGGGGGAAGACGCAAATTCCCGGTCAGGCGAACCAGCGCCAGATCGTTGCGCGAACTGGCGGTAACCAACTGTCCGTAAACCGCTTCGCCGCCGCCATTGGGCACGACACCGATGCGCAAGTCCTCGTCACGCATCGCGTCGCGCACGACATGGGCGTTGGTGACGATGGCGTTCTGCGTGACGGCGAAACCGGTGCCGTGGCTGACGGGATAAAGCTCGTCGCCGTCATTGCCGATGATGACTACGCGCACGACCCCGCGTGACGCTGCGTCGATATCGGCCGGATCGGCATGGACCAGTTGCGGCAGCAAGAGCGCGCACATGGCGGCAAAGTATGTGAGAATGCGTCCCATCGTTGGGCCGCTTGTGCCGCCCAATTGCTTTGACCGCAAGCTGCGGGATGCGTGCTGTGCAAATCATCCGCAAAGAGGGCCGAGATGCGCTATGGAGTAGGACAATGATCGACCAGGGACAGGCATGGCAGGCGGTAAAGCGGCGTGACCGCGCGTTCGACGGGCGCTTCGTCACCGGTGTGATGAGCACCGGCATTTATTGCCGTCCGTCCTGTGCTGCTCGGCACCCCTTGCGCGAGAATGTGCGATTCTTCGCAGACGGGCAGAGTGCACGCGCCGCGGGTCTGCGACCGTGCAAGCGATGCCTTCCCGATGACGTCGGGCGCGACGAGGCTGCCGTCATGGCGGCAGTCGACGAGATCCGCCGGGCCGAGGATGCGCCGACCTTGGCCGTGTTGGCGCAAATAACCGGCTATTCGCCGACGCATTTCCAGAAGGTATTCAAGCGCGCTACTGGGCTGTCTCCTGCGGCCTATGCGCGGGCCTTGCGTGAAGAGCGCGCCCGTGAAGCCCTCAGTGCTGGCTACAGCGTCACCGGCGCGATTTACGAGGCCGGGTATTCCTCTCCCTCGCGATTCTATGACGATACGAAAGGCAAGCTCGGCATGACGGCAAGCGACTGGAAGGATGGCGGCAAGGGGCGCACGGTTCACTGGAGCGTGATCGATACCTCGCTCGGCTCGATGCTCGTCGCTGCCACTGAGCAGGGCGTGTGCTGCCTGTCGTTCAACGAAGACGAGGGTGATCTCGCGCGCCGCTTTCCCGAGGCCGAGCTGGTCGAAGCGGGTGAGGAATTTCGCGACCTGTTCCGGCAGGTAACCGCTGCAGTCGAGAACCCGGGGCAGGCAACCCTCGCTTCCATTCCGCTCGACGTGAAGGGCACGGCTTTCCAGCAACGGGTCTGGCAGGCCTTGCGCGAAATCCCGGCGGGGGAGACGCGCAGCTATGGCGAGCTTGCTGCCGCACTGGGCAATCCCAAGGCGTCGCGCGCGGTCGGCGGGGCCAATGGCGCGAACAACATCGCCGTGCTGATCCCGTGCCACAGGGTCATCGCGGCGGACGGTTCGCTCGGCGGATATGCTTACGGAACGCAAATCAAGGCGGAGCTGCTCGAGCGCGAAAAATCCAGATAAATTGCTGCGAACACGAAATAATTCGCTGCTAAGGCAAGTTTCCTTTGACAATGAAGCCTGTAGTAGGAAGACTATACACCAACGTCGCAACCCGCCGAAGCAATCGCGTGGGCCAATAATAACCGGCTTCTGGATCAATCCCGTGCGGTTGTGTCGACCGTACCGAGTATTAGCAGGTTTAGGCGATGGATAGCGGTCAGGAATTCGTCGATTTCTACGCCCTGTTGCAAGTCAGTCCGGCTTGCGACCGCAAGATGCTGGAAAAAGCGTACCGACACGCGGCGCAGATGTATCATCCCGATCACACCGATACGGCCGATATCGACAAGTTCCAGGAAGTGACTGCGGCATACCAGCTGCTGCGCGATCCGGAAAAGCGCGCCAAGTACGATCAGCGCTACAAGGAACTGAAGAAGGATAACCTGTACCAGTTTCCCGGCGGCGAAGACCTACAGATCGACGAGAAGTCCGCGCTGGACGATGCCGAGGCGCATGAAAAGGTGCTCTATCACCTCTACAAGCGCCGCCGCGAGCATGCGAAAGACCCGGGCATCATGGGGTATTACATCCAGAAGACCCTGGATTGCTCCGACGAGAATTTCGAGTTCCACACCTGGTACCTGAAGTCCAAGGGCTTCATCGAGATCACCCAGGAAGGAAAGCTGGCGATCACCATCGAGGGCGTCGACCATGTCATCTCGATGAGCCGCAAGGCCGAGGAAACCAAGCTGATCGCCCAGATGGACGAACAGGCACGCGAAGCCTAATTGCGCGCCCACGCACTGTCGGCAGGCGTCAGGCTGTCGAGAAACTCTTCTGCGCTGTCGAGATAGTCCTGTCTCTTCGCCTCATCCATGCGGTCCCAGGTCGAATAGATGCGCCCGATGCGGGCGTTCTTTTCCAGCCTGTCGCGATGGCGGTCCATGAAATGCCAGTAGAGCGGATTGAAGGGACATGCGCCTTCGCCGGTCTTCTTGCTCACCGAATAGCGGCAGTCACCGCAGTAATCGCTCATCTTGTTGATGTAGTTTCCGCTCGCAGCATAGGGCTTGCTCGCCAGCTTTCCGCCGTCGGCATAGAGGATCATCGCCGCCACATTGGGTAGTTCCACCCACTCATAGGCGTCGGCGTAGACCACTAGATACCAGTCCTGCACCTCGCGGGGGTTTATCCCTGCGAGCAGCGCGAAATTGCCGAGCACCATCAGCCGCTGGATGTGGTGGGCATGGGCGTTGTCGCGGGTGGAGCGAATGCTGTCGGCAAGGCACCGCATGTCGGTTTCGCCGGTCCAGTAAAATTCGGGCAGCCCGCGCTGCGCATTCAGCGCATTCGCTTTCTGCAGGTGCGGCATCTGGTGCCAGTAGAACCGCCGCACATATTCGCGCCAGCCGATGATTTGGCGAATAAACCCCTCGACCGAATTGATCGGTGCTCGGCCGTTTTTGTAGGCTTTCTCCGCTCGCTGGCAGAGCTCCAGCGGGTCGAGCAGACCGAGATTGATGCTGGTCGACAGCATCGAATGGAACAGGTCGTCCTGTCCGTGAACCATCGCGTCCTGGTAGGGGCCGAAGCATTCGATGCGTTCGGCGAAAAAGGCATCCGCCGCCTCTTCCGCTTCATCGCGCGTGACCGGCCATCCGAATTTTTCCAGACGTCCGAAGTGATCTCCGAAACGATCTTCGACCAGTTCGATCACTTCGCAGGTTATCGCATCGGGTTCGAAAAGCGGGCGCTCCGGCGCGTCGAGACCTTCCTTGGGCGGTTTGCGGTTCTCGCTATCGTAATTCCACTCCCCGCCTTCCGGCTTGTCGCCATCCATCAGCAGGCCCGTCTTGCGGCGCATCTCGCGGTAGAAATACTCCATCCGCATTTCCTTGCGGTCTTCCGCCCACTCGTCGAATTCGGACTGGGTGGAGATGAAGCGGTCGTCCGCTAGGATCTCGATCTCGCAGGGGAACTTGTCGGCCCATTGGTCGAAATCCTGCCTGAGGCGCCATTCGCCAGGCTCCACGACATGGATAGCGCGCGGAGAGTGTTCTTCTACGGCGCGGGCGACCTCGCCGGTGAAACTCCCGGCATTATCTTTCGCATCCAGCTTTACGTAATCGACAGTCCAGCCCGCATCGCGCAATTCCTCGGCGAAGTGACGCATGGCGGAGAAGATCAGGACGATCTTCTGCTTGTGATGCTTGACGTAAGTCGCCTCGTCCCAGACCTCCATCATCAGGATGACGGTGTCGTCCTTGGTCCGGCCGCGAAGGCTGGCGAGGTCACGGGTCAGCTGGTCGCCAAGGATTGGGACGAGGATGGGGCCGTCGCTAGTGTTTGCCATGCGCTCTAAATGCGCGAGCGCGCGACAGGTGCCTAAAGCATGGAGGACTGCGCCGGACGACCGGCCCACGGTACGTCGGTCCGGTCGATCGCGAGCAAGCCTTCGAACGGGCGACACAGCTCGAAGGCATCGTCGGGCGATCCGTCCATCCAGGTTTCGCGCTGATCCGGCGTCAGGATGACGGGCATGCGGTTGTGGATCTCGCTCATCTGGGGAGAGGCATCGGTCATCACCATCGAATAGCAATCGCCCCATTCCGCGCTGCCGCGCCAGATGCCCGCGACGGTAAAGACCTCAGCATCGGGCATGGTCATCCAGGTGCGAGTCATCGCGCCTTTCTTGGCCTGCGCTTCGGCAAAGCTTTCCAGCGGGATCAGGCAACGCCGTTCCACGAAGCTGCTTTTCCAGAAAGGACCGGAAAGCTTGTCCGTGCGTGCATTGTTGACCGGCTTTGGCTTGAGCGGCTGGCCCTTTGCGCCCTTGCGCTGGAGGGGGAAGCCCCAGGTCATGGTTTCGACCTTGCCGCCTGCGATCACGATGCCGGAATAGCCGGGATAGATCTCGCCGCCCGCATTGCTTCCGACTTCCGCCACCACGTCGAACAATTGCGCGACTTCGGTGGCGTTCTTGGTCATGCGATAGAGATTGCACATGGCAGCGCTACCTACACGAAACTGTAGGGATCGACATCCACCCCGACACGGACGCCCGGCGGATGATCGATGCTGGAGAGCCAGCGGCGGATGACATCCTGCAATTGCACGCTACGCCGCGCGTTCATGAGCAGGCGATAGCGATAACGACCCCGCAGCAGTGCCATGGGGGCAGGTGCGGGGCCAAGTATCATGAGATCTGGCACTTCGGGGCGCGCATCGCCGATCCGCCGGGCGGCTTCGCGTGCCTCCGCCTCGTCTTCGGAAGAAATGATGATCGACGCCCAGCGCCCGAAGGGCGGGGCGCCGGCCTCACGCCGCATTTCGGTTTCGGCTTCGTAGAAAGCGTGGCGGTCCCCGGCAGCCAGAGCGGCGATCACGCTCGCTTCGGGATGGCGGGTCTGGATCAATACTTCGCCGGGCTTTGAGCCGCGCCCGGCACGCCCTGCAACCTGTGCAACCTGCTGATAGGTCCGCTCGCCCGCACGCAAATCGCCTCCTTCGAGGCCGAGGTCGGCATCGACCACGCCTACGAGGGTGAGTTCGGGGAAGTGAAAGCCCTTGGTCACCAGCTGGGTACCCACGATCACGTCGATCGCTCCCGCTTCGACTTGCGCGATGAATTCCGCAGCGCGCCCCGGCGAATTGAGCGTATCCGACGTGGCGACGAAGACGCGTGCATCGGGCAGCCGCTCCGCCACCTCGTCGGCGATGCGTTCGACGCCCGGGCCGCAGGCGACGAGGCAATCGGGCTCACCGCATTCGGGGCAGGCGGCGGGACTTGGCGTCTCGTGCCCGCAATGGTGGCAGGCCAGGCGGCGCGTGAAGCGGTGTTCGACCAGCCAGGCGCTGCAATTGGGGCACTGGAACCGAAACCCGCAATTGCGGCACAGGGTCAGCGGTGCATAGCCGCGGCGGTTGAGGAAGAGGAGCGACTGTTCCTTGCGCTCCAGCCGCTCTGCGATGCCGTCGATCAGGCGTTGGGCCAGCCACATTCCATGCGGCGGCTTCTCTTCCGTAAGGTCGATCGTGTCGATTTCGGGCAATTCCGCCCCGCCGAACCGGCTGGGCAGGTCGAGCTTCGCATAAACGCCGCTCTCGGCCATTTGGAGGCTTTCTAACGCCGGGGTGGCACTGGCGAGGACAACCGGAATGCCTTCGAAATGCGCGCGCATGACGGCAACGTCGCGGGCGTTGTAGCGCACGCCGTCTTCCTGCTTGAAGCTGGTTTCATGCGCTTCGTCGACGACGATGAAGCCGAGATTGCGAAACGGCAGGAACAGGGCCGAACGAGCACCCACCACGACCTGTGCATCGCCGCTCGCGACATTGCGCCATGCACGGCGGCGCTGGGTGGACTTCAGCGAGGAGTGCCACAGGACGGGCGTGACCCCGAACCGCTCTTCGAAGCGGTGCAGGAAGTTTTCGGTCAGCGCGATTTCAGGCAGCAGGACCAGCACTTGGCGGCCCATCCGCAGCGCTTCGGCGACAGGTTCGAAATAGGTTTCGGTCTTGCCCGATCCGGTCACGCCGTCGAGCAGGTAAGGCGCGAATTTCTTTTGCCGTACGGCTTCGCTCAGCTTGTCTGCCGCGATCTTTTGGCTTTCGCTCAGGTCGACCTGCGCAAAATCGGGCCGCGCTTGTTCGAAAGGACGGTCGCAGTCGACCTCCACCGGCTCCAGCACGCCCTGGTTTACCAGGCCGCGAAGTACGCCCTCCGATACGCCAGCGATCCCGGCAAGTTCGCGGATAGTGGCCTGTTCGCCCTCGAGCGCTTCCATCGCCGCATGGCGTTGCGGGGTCATGCGCTCCGGCATGCCGCCGGTCAGGCGATATTCCGTGATGGTCGCCGGTCCCTTGAGCGCGCCGCCAGAAGAAAGCGCCATGCGCGCGACGCTGGACAGTGAGGCGACGTAATAGTCGGCCGTCCACTCGATCAAGCGCCTCAGCGGCGCAGACAAAGGCGGTACCGGCAGGATTGAGCGTAGCGGGCGCAGCTTTTCCGCCGGAACCTCGGTGCCGGGAAGCCGTTCGCTCTCCCAGACGATTCCGATGATCGTGCGCGGCCCAAGCGGACATTCGACCACATGGCCCGGACCGACTTCCATGCCTTCGGGCACCTTATAGTCGAGCGGGCCGAGGGCGGCATTGAGGACGAGGCAGCGCACGCGGTTCATCGGAGGGCTCATATGGGCGGCCTATGTCGCACACGACAAGGGTGGGACCTTCGAGGAGTAGAAATAATGAACGATATTCTCACGGCCACCACTCACAGGCGCAAGTTCCTGGGCGGATTGACGCTCGGCGGGGCGGCCTTGGCGCTTCCGGCCTGCACATCGCTTGGCGGCTTCGGTTTCGTCGATGCCATCCAGCGCCTCCTGTTCCTGTCGAGCGAGCGGGCCTTTGCCCGAATGCTCGACGATGGCGGTTTCTGGGACGAACAGGTGGCGCAGGTCGGGCTGGAAAACCTACTCGGTGCGCGCGGTGGAGTTCTGGGCAGTATCCTGACGTCCAACCTGTTCAAGGACCGCCTTTTCGATGCATTCGGCGACATCGCCTATGAAGGCGCGGAGCGCGCGGCCCCGATCGTGGCGGATACCGTGCGCGTGATCGGCATTTCCAACGCGGTTGCACTTGTGAACGGCGGGCCGACCGCGGCGACCAGCTTCCTGCGCGGCGAAATGGGCATGCGCCTCGTCGATGCGATGATCCCCGAACTGGGCGACGCGATGCGCCTTGCCGAAGATCCGCTCGTCGGACAGGCGCTCGGCGCCCTGACCGGCGTGAACGTTTCGCAGGTCGCGAGCAGGGTCGCGAACAGCATCGACGACACGATCTGGCGCGAAATGGGCTTCGAGGAAGCGGAAATCCGCCGCAATCCCCGCGCGACCAACGACCCCCTTATTATCGGCGTCTTCGGCGGCGCGAGCGCCCTCTGACGAATCCCGCTTGGGGAAAAACCGGCCCTGCGCGCGTCCGCAAACTTGAGCGACTCGCGCGCAGGTGCCTAGCCTTCGTCGCATGACGGATACCTTCGTCGCCTTATCGGATCCCACGCGCCGCCTCCTGCTCGACAGGTTGAGCGAGCAGGGCGGACTGACTCTATCGGAATTGAGCGAAGACCTTCCGATGACCCGGCAGGCGGTGGCCAAGCACCTTGCCGTGCTGGAAAGTGCCGAGCTGGTCGCGAGCGAGCGGGACGGGCGGTGCAAGCGCCACTACCTCAACCCGATGCCGCTGGCGAAGATGGCCAAGCGCTGGCTCGTCCGGTTCGAAGATGTGCCGCTGGGTTCCTTATCGGGCTTCCATGCGGCGCCCGCTATTCGACCAGCACACCACCCTTGATAACGGCATCGACGTCGGCGAGTTCGCCGACATCGGCCAGCGGATCGCCGCTAACGGCAATCATGTCGCCCCATGCGCCAGGCTTGATAACGCCGACTTCGCCTTCCTGACCCAGCGCCTCTGCAGCAGTGACCGTGGCCGCCCGGATCGCTTCGAGCGGGGTCATGCCGTATTCGACCATGACGCGGAACTGACCGCCGACCAGCTCGTGCGGCATGACGGCGGCATCGCTGGCGAAGACCATCTTCACGCCTGCTCCGTGCGCGCGGCGGAAATTGTCGCGCTGAGCCTGGCTGAGCGCGCGTTCCTTGGCGATGTTCTCTTCCAGCACGCCGTTCGCGGCGCCCTGTGAGAGGGTGTATTCGGTGTTGAAGATATCCATCGAGAAGAACGTGCCATGCTCCTTGGCGAGACGGATGGCTTCATCGTCGGCATAGCTGGCGTGCTCGATAGTATCGAAGCCCGCCCGGATAGCGGCCTTGATCCCGGGTGCGCCGTGTGCATGGGCCGCGGCCTTCAAACCCCAGAAATGCGCCTCGTCTGCAATTGCGGTGAGCTCTTCCAGCGTCAGCTGCTGGATGCCGGGCGCGGTGTTGCGGCTGAAGACGCCGCCCGTGGCGCAGGCCTTGATCACTTCCGCACCATATTTGCGCTGTTCGCGCACGCGCTTGCGCAATTCGTCGGGGCTGTCGCCCACGGCGGGGCTCTTCGCGTCGAAGCTGGGTGGCAGGAAAGTCTCGTCGCAATGCCCGCCCGTCGCGCCGAGGGAATGGTTGGCGACGACAATGCGCGGACCGATGATCCAGCCTTCCTCGATCGCCTGGTCGATACCGATCACGTTGTAATCGTCGTCGCCGACATTGCGCACGGTGGTGAAGCCGATCTCCAGCATGGTGCGGGCATTGGCGACGCCGACTGCGGTCCAGAACCGATCGGTGAATTGCAGCCCGGAATAGCCGCCGTATTCGGGACGGCCATCGAGGTGGACGTGCATGTCGATGAGGCCGGGCAGCAGCGTGTGGCCGGCCAGATCGATATGCTTCGCACCATCGGGAAGCGTGACGCCGGATTGCACACTGGCCACCTTGCCATCGACCACGGTCACGACCGGATCGGCGAGATAGCGTCCGGTCTCCACATCGAGCATCCGGTCTGCCGTCACTACCACTGTTTCCGCAAGCGCGGGCGTGGCGGCGAGGGACACGATTGCGGCTGCAGCCAGCAGGACAGGCTTCATTGTCAGATTCCCCTTGTCGCGGCGCTCCCCGGCCGCCTGCTTTTCATACAGGAAGCGGGCGGGGAGGGAAGTGCGGCTTTTCGACCGGTTTCCCGGCGGCTTGCCGTGGCTTCCTGCGACCCGATTGGAAGAGCGGACGGCGCGGGACGATCTCATTCATAGCTGACCACCTCGAACTCGATCCCGTCCCAGTCGAAGAAGTAGAAGGTGCGCGGGCCGGGTTCGTATTTCCCGTGGCTAAAGGGTTCGAGACCGTGCTTCACGACGACGGCTTCCGCCGCATCGAGATCGTCGACCATGAAGGCGATGTGATTGAGCGGCTGGCCCTTGCGATAATCGCCGGCAACAGCCTCGCTGGTGTAGAGGGAAACGTAATTGTCTTCACCGCCGACATGGATCGTGCGACCGTTCCCCATGGAAGGTCCGCTCCAGCGTTCGTGCCAGCCGAGCAGGTCCTTGAGCAAGGCGGCACTGCGATCGGGATCGGTGACGGAAATATTGGCGTGTTCGAGACGTCTTTTTGGCATCGCTAAACTCCTTGTGTTCGATGCGGGACCGGCTTGGTCCGCAAATGCGATGCACACTCATTGCAACCTCAAGCTAAGTTGAGGTCAAGCTTCGTTTTCGCTATCGCTGTGATCGATGAAAGCGAACGACCTCCTTCCCATCGGCGAACTGGCCCGCCGGACCGGCCTCTCCGTTTCGGCAATCCGTTTTTACGAAGAGTGCGGGCTGGTCGAAGCGCTGCGCACAAGCGGAAACCAGCGCCGCTTCCTGCGCGGCGATATCCGGCGGTTGAGCTTCATCCTGATCGCCCAGCGATTGGGCCTGTCACTGGCGGAGATCGAGGAGGCGCTCGCAGGCTTGCCGCAAGGACGCACGCCCAACGCCGCCGATTGGAAGCGCATCAGCGGCTCGATCCGCAAACGCATCGAAGACCAGATCGCCTCGCTCGAAAAGATGCGCGATAGCCTCGACGGCTGCATCGGCTGCGGCTGTTTGAGCTTGAAGAAATGCGCGCTCTACAATGCTGACGATAAATGGGGCGAGAGCGGCACGGGCCCGCGCGTGCTGCGATAAGATTTGCTTGTCGGCCGTGTGCAAACGCGCGAAACGTCCAGCTATGAGATTACGCCCCTTCGCCTCCGGGATGATGAGCATCCTTGTTGCTATGGGCCTCGCCACGCCAGCCGCTGCGCAAATTGAGCAAGGCGATAGTCTCGGCACTGAAATCGCCATGGGAATTTGGCGCGACAACCTCCGGGAATGGAGTCTCGCTGTCGCCCGCAAAGCCCAAAACGCCTATGCTCGCGATCTGGTGCCCATGGGTGTCGAGGGCCGGGTTGTCGTCCAGTTCCGCATCGAAACCGACGGCGCGGTGAGCGATTGTAAAATTATCCGAACCAGCGGTTCGACCGATTTGGATGCGCTTGTCTGCATTGCAATCGCGAAGACGGGTCCTGCCCCCATACATCTGAACGCGGACGGGGTTGCCGAGCCCAAAACGGCGCAATTGCCGGTTCGCTTTGTGCTCAGCGATATTGCGCACCGGCCCGAGTAATCCCCCGCGATCTGCTGGAGATAGGGCATCTCGCGCCGGCTTTCCTACACTACGGAGTTTTCCGGCTGGTGCGGTACTTTTTCAAAGATCGGGATAGACCGCGCAAAGCTCGTCGAAACCTTCCGATTGCAGGTTGGCCCGCATGGTGCCGCTCGGTTCTTCCCACACGGTATCCGGATCATTGCGCGCTGCGCAGAGGGCGTAGCGCACTTCCGGATAATCGCTGAAGGCTTCAGGTTTCGGAAGTCCCCTAACTTCCAGGCTTCGATTGCTGGAATCGGAACGCATCACGCCAAGCAAATCGGCCTCCGGCCCTTCCACGATAAAGCTTCCATCGGCGGTCTCGGTGACTTCGGTTTCGACGTCGAGCTGGAAAGCGAACCAGATACTCACGATCAGGGTGAGGATGCCAAGAATTGCGATCCCCTTGATAAATCGCTCGATCCGGCGGGTTTCCTTCTGGGGGATTTCATTGTCGGTCATGTCGTTGATCCCGAACGCTCTAATATTCCGGGCCGAGATCGGCATCGAGATCGCGGGGGCGGGCGAAGTGGACCAGCTTGCCGCAGCCCTCTGACAGGTCCGACCAGTCGTCTATGTCGAGTTCAAATACGGCGAAGGCGGCGGTGGGGAATTTCACCTTGGCTTCGTCGAAAAGGTCGTTCTCGTTCTTGGGCGCGACCAGTTCGAAGACCATATCGCCGAAGCCCGGATTGTGCCCGGCCAGCAGCAGCGTATCGGCATCGCCGCCCATTTCGCTCGCCACTTCGCAGATCGTTTCGGTGGAGGCGAGGTAGAGGCGGCGGTCCCATTCGGGTTCCGGGCCGATGGCGGCTTCTTGCAGCGTGAGTTTGACGCGTTCGGCGGGGCTGGCGACCAGCCGGTCCCATTTCACCCCGTGGTCGCGGATATGCTCCCCGATCAACCGCGCCCCCTTGAGCCCACGCTCATTCAGACCTCGATCGAAATCGCGCTTGTCGCTTTGCCCCCAGTCGGACTTGGCGTGACGCAAAAGGCCGAGGATCTTCACGAGTCTTGTTTCTCCGCTGGGGTGTTCCCAACCTCTCCAACACCCTTCGCCACGCGCTGTAAAGCCTCGTCGAGTGTCACGCGCATGACAGGCGTGCCATCCGGGAAGGCGGACAGCAACCTGCTGGGGAAGGCGGAGGACAGGACGACGAAGTGCCCGGCATCGTCGCGGCTGCGGATCAGGCGGCCGAATGCCTGGGCCAACCGCGCGCGGATGATGCGGTCGTCATAGCGTTTGGCGCCGCCCTCCTGTTCGGATGCCGCCGCCCGGCGTGCACGGTGGAGGATGGTCGGGCGGGGCCATGGCACCGCTTCCATGACCACGCAGCGCAGCGATTCTCCCGGCACGTCGACCCCGTCGCGCAAGGCGTCGGTGCCGAGCAGGCTGGCACGCGGATCGTCGCGGAAAATGTCGGTCAGTGTGCCGGTGTCGATCGGATCGACGTGCTGTGCGTAGAGCGGCAGGCCCGCGCGCGCTAGGCGGTCGGCAATCCGGCCGTAGACGGCGCGCATGCGCCGGATCGCGGTAAAAAGGCCGAGCACCCCGCCATCGCTCGCCTCGATCAGCCTGGCATAGGCTCCGGCGAGGGCGGGGATGTCGCCGCGCTTGATGTCGGTGACGATGAGGACTTCGGCACGGGACGCGTAGTCGAAAGGGCTTTCCGATTGCGCGGTCTTCGGCATCAGTTCGAGATGCGGTGCGCCGCTCTTGGCGATCGCATGCGGCCAGTCCGCGCCGGTCTCGTCGCGGTCGGTCAGGGTTGCGCTGGTGAGCATGACGCCATGCGCAGGCTCCAGCACGGTATGGGCGAAGGGCTTCATCGGATCGAGCCAGTGGCGATAGAGCCCGACATCGAACTCGCGCGCGTCGTTGCGATCGACGGCCAGCCAGTCCACGAAATCGGGATCTGCCGGCCCCCCGAGGCGCGACAACAAGGCTTCCCACGCGGCGATCAGGTCGATGCGCCAGGCGAGCGAATGACGTGCACCCTCGATCCGCGCGCGGCCCTGTCCGTCGAGCCAGTCGGGCGCGTCCTCCAGCACGGCTTCCAGCCGCCCGGCAAGCTTCAGCAAAGGGGTGCGAATGGCGGCGAGAGCCTGCGCGGCGGTCCCTGCAGCTTCGACCAGCTCGCCGGGAAGCTGTGCAGTCTCGGTCTCGATACCGTAGCCTGCCTCCTGCCCGCTCTCGTCGCGCGCATAGGTGGTCGCCCGGACCTGTGCGAGCAGGGCTTCGACCGGACCGAAGGGCGTTCCTTCCGCGAGCCGTCCCAGCCATCCGTCGGAGGGGAGGGCCTGCGCGGCCTCGACCGCAGCTTCCACCGCTTCGCCGCCCGCATCGTCATAGCTCGCCACGTCGGCTAGGCGCGCTGCCAGCCCGCGTCGTCTTCCGCGCGAGTTGCGTTCGGGTCCGATGATCCAGCGGCGCAGCTCGATGGCTTCCTGACCCGTCAGTGCGGCGGAGAAGGTGGAATCGGCAGCGTCGAAAACGTGATGGCCCTCGTCGAACACAATGCGGGTCGGGCGGCTGGCGATATCGCGCCCGCGTGCGGCATTGACCATTACGAGAGCGTGGTTGGCAATTACGAGATCAGCCTGCGCTGCATTCCTGGCGCTCCGCTCGATGAAGCACTTCCGGTAATGAGGGCAGCCCGCATAGACGCATTCGCCGCGCTGGTCGGTCAGCGCCGCAATCCCGCGCTTCCGGAACAGGGTGCCGAGCCAGCCGGGCAGGTCCCCACCGATCATGTCGCCATCCTGTGTATAGGCCGCCCAGCGCGCCACCAGCTGCGCCAGGATCGCGGGCCGTCCGGTGAAGCCTCCTTGCAGCGCGTCTTCGAGGTTGAGCAGGCAGAGGTAATTCTCGCGCCCTTTGCGCACGACGACGGGGGGCGAGCCATCGGGTCGGGCTGCCGGCCACGCGCGCGCGCTCTCGCGGCGCAACTGGCGCTGGAGGTTCTTGGTATAGGTGCTGACCCAAACCGTGCCACCGGAACGTTCCGCCCACAGCGATGCCGGGGCGAGATAGCCCAGCGTCTTGCCGATACCGGTGCCCGCCTGGGCCAGCAGCACATGGGGCCGTTTCTGTTTATCACGCGGTCCGAAGACGTGACCCGCGCCGCGCGAAAAAAGGCGCTGCCCCTCGCGCCGTTCGGCGCCTTCGCCGGTCAGGCGTTCCAGCTGAGCCTCGATCTCCGGCTCGTCGATCAGGACCTGCGCAGGTTGCGGCCGGTCGGGGGTTTCTTCCCACTCCGGCAACTTGGTGAAGAGCCACTTCTCCGCCTTTTCCGGCTTGCGCACATGGGGGGCGAGGACATTGGCCCACGGCCAGCGCAAGCGGGCGAGGGATTGCAGCGTCGACCATGCGCCTTCGCGCTCGGCCCAGTCGTCGCTCTCGCAGGTGGCCACGAGGGCGCCAGCCGCCTTCTGCAACAGCACCGGCACATCGGCGTCGTCTGCCGGTTCTTCGAGGCCGAGCGCGTCGGCAAGGCCCTTGGGCGTGGGAACGCAGAATTTGGCCGGATGGATGAAAGCGAACAGTTCCAGCAGGTCGAGGCCGGACAGGTCGGGATAGCCCAGCCTGCTGGCCACCAGCGGCGCGTTCATCATCAGCAGCGGCGTATCCGCTGCCGCCATCACCGCCTCGCCCTTCGAGCAGCCACGGGTGGAGCCGTTGGCATCGCGCAGCCAGGTTCCGGCATGGCTGGCGTGAAGGGCAGGGAGGGGCAGCGGCTCGCTCACTCCCTGCCGTTAGAACACAAACGGAACGCGGGGCAAGCGCCCAACCGATATTACCGAGCCTGTCCCACAATTGGCGCAAAGCGCCTCCAACGGGCGAGGCCGTCAGCGGTCCAGATCATCAAGAGAAATCGGGTCGATGAACTGGATCCCTGCTTCCTGATCGCCGATCCAACGGATTTCGGCTTTGTGCATTTCGTTGGGGAACACTTCTACCATGATCCGTACACCGATCATCTGTTCGGTGAAGTCGACCTGATCGATGAGGGCGCCGGTGCTTGAAAGGTTTCTGATGCGTATCGGCTTGCTGTCCTCGTTTACTGTCATGCTGCCGGTACGCAGGCAGTTCGTGCGGGGACTGCGGCTGCACTTGTGCCCGATGGGTTCCATCTTGCGTAGCCCGGCCTGGAGTTCGGGCATCAGGTCTGCGAGATCCAGACCCGAGCCATAAACATATCCCTGGATGTGGCTGCAACCCAGCGTCCGGATAAGGTCTATCTCGTCCTGGTGTTCCACGCCTTCTGCCGTGGTTTCCATGCCCAGAGCTTTCGAAAGCGCGACAATCGATTCTATGATCGCAGAGTTCCTGCTGCGCGGATCGACCGCTCCGCGTACGAAGCTCTGGTCGATCTTGATCTTATCGAATGGCGTATGCTGGAGATAAGACAGGCTCGAATAGCCAGTCCCGAAATCGTCGAGCGCCAAACGTACGCCCAGACCCTTGAGCGCCCTGAATGTTTTCTGCGCCTTGCTTTCGTCTTCCAGGAAGACACTTTCCGTGATCTCCAATTCGAGGCGCGAGGGGTCGATCTGACTCTCGGCAAGGGCGTTGGCGAGGATGGACAGCAGGGCCGGATTGGAAAACTGGATCGGCGATACGTTGACGGCGATCCGCAAATCGGTCGGCAATGTAGCCAGAGTATTGATGGCGGTGCGAAGAACCCAGTCTCCGATTTGCTGGATCAGGCCGCTGTCTTCGGCAACCGGGATGAACTCCGCCGGACCGATGAAGCCCCTTGTCGGATGCGACCATCGCAGCAAGGCCTCGAAACCGGCAAGCTTCTCGGTATCCGTCGTTACGACCGGCTGATAGACCAGGAACAATTGATCGGTCGCGAGGGCCGTGCGCAGTTCATCCTCCAATTCCTTGCGCCACTTGGCCTTGGCCAGCATTTCATCTTCGAAGAAACGATAGGTCGCCCTGCCTCCGTCCTTGGCGGCATACAGCGCGATGTCGGCGTTCCTGACGAGGGTCTCGGCGTCGGATTGCTTGTCGGCGAGTGCGATGCCGACAGAACAGCTAACTGTGATCGTGGAACCGTCGATGGTGTAGGGCGAAGAGACCCCAGCGATAATCCCGGCAGCCAAGGTAGACAGGGTTTCGACGTCCGCATCGCTGGGTATCAGGATCTGGAACTCGTCGCCTCCGAGGCGTCCGACAACGCCTGTTTCACCGGTTACCTCGGCCAGTCTCTTGGCTACTTGTATCAACAAGGCATCGCCAACAGGGTGGCCCAGCGTGTCATTGACGTTCTTGAAACCGTCGAGATCGAGCATGATCAGTGCGCAATCGGGTTCCTTGTTCCGCGACAGCTTGATCAGCGTATCGAGATGGTCCTGCATGCGCTGGCGGTTCGCAAGCCCGGTCAGGCTATCGGTGACCGCAAGCCGTCTGATCGTGGCTTCCTGCTTGCGTGTTTTCGTAAGATCGGTTCCCGAACCCACGAAGCCTGCAAACCGACCCTCTGAATCGAACCAGGGACGGCCTGACATAGACCACCAGCTTTCGCTCAGGCTCTTGATGCCGCGAACCGGATAATTCGAGAATGCCGTGCGCGATACGATATGGAATTTAAGTGACCTGGTTAGTTCGAACTCGCTCTGATCGAGACTGAATACATTCGCGATGGGTTCGCCTACTGTCTTGATGCCGAACATTTCGATCTGTTCGGAAACGTTGGCGGAAAGATAAGTGAGACGGCCTTCGGTATCTGTTTCCCAGTACCAGCGATCTTCGAATTCTTCCGCGTACGTCATCAGGCGGTGCGCGCGGTCAACCTCGCACTCGGTAGCTTCGCTGAGCTTTTTGGACCAGAAGCCCGATCGGGTTCGCAGCGCCTTCATGCACCCATGTTAACTAGAAAAATTTTCTAATTACTTAATAGGGTCATCGACTGAGTAGTGCTCGCGAATCTGGTCTCACATCTACTTTGAAATTGATATCATCAAATTAGTGATTTGATCGCCGAGCCCGCCGTTCTTTACCTATCGGGCGGGAGGCCTGTCCTACATCGAACCGTCTACCTATTGTCCGACCTATGGACCACGCTTCTCCGCTGACCGAACTTCACATAGCATCCGGCTATGGTGCGCACTGTGCGTTTTCTTTCCCAGGACAGTGTTCCATGTGTTCCACTCTGTCGGACCTGGCGGGGCGCGCTCCAACACTTCGCACTTGCAACAGGAACGGCGAGCGGCAAGAGGGATTGGCATGAGCATGAACGATCTGATCACCGCCGCACGTGTGTCCAAGGCCTGGCCGTTCCAGGAGGCGCAGCGGCTGCTCAAACGCTATCCCGATGGCACCAAGCCCGATGGCAGCCCCGTGCTGTTCGAAACCGGCTATGGCCCCAGCGGCCTGCCGCATATCGGCACCTTCCAGGAAGTCCTGCGCACCACGCTGGTGCGCCGCGCCTTCGAAGCGATGATCGGTGCGAAGCCCGAAGACGGCAAGACGCGCCTCGTTGCCTTTTCCGATGACATGGACGGCCTGCGCAAGGTGCCCGACAATGTGCCCAACCAGGCGCTGCTCGAAGCGAACCTGCATCTGCCGCTTTCCCGTGTGCCCGACCCGTTCGAGAAGGGGCACGAAAGCTTCGCCGCACATAACAACGCCAAGCTGCGCGAATTCTTGGACCGTTTCGGCTTCCAGTACGAATTCATCGCCGCGAACGACATGTACAACTCCGGCCGCTTCGACGATGCGCTGCGGCAGGTCCTGCGCAAGAACCAGAACATCCTCGACATCATGCTGCCGACGCTGCGCGAAGAGCGGCGCAAGACTTATTCGCCGATCCTGCCAATCAGTCCGTCGACGGGCCGCGTGCTGCAGGTTCCGGTAGAGGTGGTCGATGCCGAGGCGGGCACCATCCGCTTCACCGACGAGGACGGCACCGTGGTCGAGCAATCCGCGCTCGGCGGCATGTCCAAGCTGCAATGGAAGGTCGACTGGGCGATGCGCTGGTATGCGCTCGGCGTCGATTACGAGATGTATGGCAAGGACCTGACCGACAGCGGCGTCCAGTCGGGCAAGATCGTGAAGGTTCTCGGCGGGCGCAAGCCGGAGGGCCTCATTTACGAGATGTTCCTCGACCAGAACGGCGAGAAGATCTCCAAGTCAAAGGGCAACGGCCTGTCGATCGAAAAATGGCTGCAATATGGCAGCGAGGAGAGCCTCGGCTTCTACATCTTCCCCAATCCCAAGAGCGCCAAGCAGCTGCACGTGGGCGTGATCCCGCGCGCGGTCGACGATTACTGGCAGTTCCGCGAGCGGCTGGCGGAGCAGGAGCTCGACAAGCAGCTTGGCAATCCAGTGTGGCACCTTGCGCGCGCCAATGGCGGGTTCGAGGGCAGCGAGGCTCCGGGCGCCGGCGACAGCCTGCCGGTGACCTACGGCCTGCTGCTCAACCTCGCCAGCGTGCTTGGGGCGGAGGCGAGCGAGGAATCGCTGCGTGACTATTTGGCCAGCTATATCGGGGCCGAGCGGATCACGCCGGAGCTCGACGTGCTGATCGGGACTGCGGTCGCCTATACGCGCGACTACATCGTGCCGACCCTGTCGAAGCGCGCGCCTGCCGCGAACGAGGCCGAGGCATTGCGCGCACTCGATGCCTACCTTGCCGAAGCGCCGGCCGATGCCAGCGCAGAGGATTTGCAGACGCAGGTTTACGAGATCGGCAAGCGCGAGGAATACGGCTTCGAGAACCTACGTGACTGGTTCAAGGCGCTTTACCAGACGCTGCTCGGCAGCGACCAAGGGCCGCGCATGGGCAGCTTCATCGCGCTTTACGGGATCGAGAACAGCCGCAAGCTGATCGCCGAGGCGCTGGCGCGCGGCTGACGCCTCAGACGTGCTTGCGCGTGCGGTACCACTTGGTCAGCACGTATTTGGCACCCTTGATGACCGGTGTCCCCGCATGCATCGTGCCCTCGTTCGGCGCGCCGTCCGGCGTGGCGTTGTTCCACACCAGGAGCACGCCGGGCTTGGGTTCGATCGATGCACCGACTTCGGTGAAGTGGGTGTGTCCGCCCTCTTCGACCCTGTTGAGGAAGGCCATGGCCGTCCAGCACCTCTGGCCACCGCGCTTGCGTTCCAGCTTCCAGTATTCCTGGTCGGTGTAGAACCAGTCGTTGTGCGGCTTGAACTCCTGCCCCGGCAGGTAGCGCTGGCCCTGGATCGCTTCGCCGGTGATCGAGTTCATGCCGAGAAGGTCGTCGATGCGGCGCGAGATGCCTTTGACGAAGGGATCGCGCGGGTCGAAATTGCCCGAATAGGATGTGCGGAACTTCTCGATATAGGCCGTCTCGTGAAGTTCGCTCGGCCTTGCGACCACGTCGATCATGGTGATGAAGCGGCGGCACTCCTCGGGTGAGAGGAAGTTCGGCACGGCGAAAATCTCTGCCTTGTCCGTGGGGACCTTGTAGATTTCCGGATCCGCCTCGAGGCGCTGGCGCACCTTGGCACCTATACGCTTGAGGGCATCCTGGTCGGGAATTGTCGCTGTCTTTGTCATCGCTGCGATTGTTAGCGATCACCGCGCGGCTCGCAAGATGGCATCTTGTGCTTCAATGCCAAACCTATAGTTTCGCGCACCGATTGAGGGGAGAAGCCGGATGGAAATGGCCACCAAGAATGCCAAGCGTTACTCGCTGGTCGCAATGCTCTTTCACTGGGTCATCGCAATAGCGGTCATCGTGAACTGGAGGCTGGCGGAAGCAGCCGAGCATGCGGGCGATGCAGAGAAAGCCGCGATTTTTGCCAATCACAAGGGACTGGGCATCGTGATCCTGATTCTCAGCCTCGCAAGGCTGGCTTGGCGATTTACGCATCCGGTTCCGGCCCTCGATGGCGTGGCGACTTGGGAGCGTATCCTTGCTCGCACCACGCATGTCATTTTCTACGTCATGCTTATTGGCCTGCCGATCGGCGGCTGGCTGGGAAGCTCCTATTTCGGGAGCGGGGTCGACGTGTTCGGGATATTCACGCTTCCCGCGCTGCCGGTGGGAGAAAATCCGGATGCGGGCAAGGCGATCTTCAATCTCCACGCGACTGGTGGATCGGTGATGATCTACCTGATCGGACTGCATATTCTGGGCGGGCTGAAGCACACCTTCTTCGACAAGAACGGTGGCATCTTCCGGATGCTCCCCTTCGGCAAGGTACCCGGATAACACGAAAAACCCCCGCCGATCGCTCGGCGGGGGTATCGTGCCCGAAAGGCCACTCTCTTCCCTTCGGGCAGGAGCCTGAAGGCTTACCAGAAGAAGTCGTAAATCACGTCGACCACTTCGCCGCTGTAGGTGTCGACCAGCAGCACGTCGTCGTAATACCGGACCCAGCGATAGGGGCCGTAGACTTCCGGCAGGCGATAACGCCAGGGATCATTGATCCAGTAGCGGCTGCCGAAGAACAGGTCTCCGATGTAGAAACCGATGCTCAGGCGGCGATAGCGGTAATCGCGATAGGGCGCGTAGTAGCGGCCAAGGCGAAAAATGCTGCGGTACCGCTTACGGTAGTCGTGCCAGTTGTAGCGGTGGTTGTTCCGCCAGTCGTAGCGGTTCCACGTGTTGTAGTGATGCCAGCGGCGTCCGTCCCAGTGACGCTTGCGGCTTTCGCGGTGATCGCTGCGACGCGCGTCCCGATAACCATCGCGGTATCCATCGCGGCGAATGCGGCGATCTTCGCGATTGTCCCTGCGGCGTTCATCCCGACGACCTTCACGATAGGCGTCACGGTAATTTTCCCGGCGATCCGCGCGGCGGTCTTCACGGCGATCCTGGCGACGGTCGATGCGGCGCTCCTCGCGACGATCGGCCCGACGGTCCGCCCGGCGTGCGTCACGTACGTCCTCGCGACGAATGGTGCGGTTGGCGTCGCGGCGTTCGCTGCGGTTCCAATCGCGGCCCGAGCGCACCTGCGCAGTGTTGGAGCGGCGGTCCGAGCGGTTCCATTCGCGGCCACGGCGCTCCTGGTTGCGAGCAACCGGTTGCGGACGTTCTGCGCGTTGCTGCGGGCGTGCCTGGCGTTGCGGAGCTTCACGGCGGACCTGCGCACGCGCCTCGCGGCGTTCGCTGCCCCGGTCGTTGCGTGCTTCACGGCGTTCGCTACGCCTTTCCTGGCGACGTTCGCTGCGGCGTTCCTGGCGGCGATTGTCGCGGCGTTCCTGTCGGTCGCCCCGGTCGCGTTCAGCGCGTTGTTGGTCGGCTGCGGTTGCGGCTTCGGCCTGGGCCGGAAGCACCGCGGTCGCCATCGCGATTGCGAGGGCACCGAGCGCGCTGCCTTTCATCAGCTTCGTAAGAGTCATGGAGCGTTCCTTCTTGCTCAAAAGCCGCTCCACCACCCGCGGCTCCAATGTCGATGTATTGCTTTGTATCAGAACGGCCTGACGCGAAACTGAACCGGCCTGTCATGCTTGCGTTAATGTTGAGGGCGAAGAATCTGAACAATGACATTTGACACAAAGCGCCGATACGTGCGTTGGGAGCATCATGTACGATGATCTCGACAAGGTTCGCGCCGATATTGCCGACCGCTTCTGCATTGCCGCGTCCAGCCGGAAATCTCCGATGCATTCTCCGGTCGTGGTTACGCACGATGCCGATGCCCGGATCATGATCCTGAGGGAGTTCGACTGCGACGACTGGACCCTGCGTTTTCATACGGACGCGCGGTCACCCAAGACGGCGGTCATCGGCGATGGCGCCCCGATGGCGGTCCTGTTCTATGATCCGGAGGAAAAGGTACAGATAAGGGTGCGCGGTACAGGGCGGATCGAAACGCGATCTGCGCTGGCAGACGTGGCGTGGAACGAGAGCAGCAATTTTGCGAGACGCTGTTATCTTGGCGCACCTCCCGGTGAGACGCGCGCCGAACCTTCAAGCGGGCTCCCCGATTGGGCGGAAGGCATCCAGCCGACAGACGAGCAACTCGTCCCGGCGCGTGAGCACTTCGCCGTCCTGGTGGTCAAGGTAGAGGAGGCCGACTGGTACTGGCTCTCCAACGAGGGACATCGCCGCGCGCTGATCGGTCGCGACACAGCCTCCTGGATCACGCCGTAGCAATTGCAAGCTAGCAGGAGCGATGCTCGCAAGAGATTTGGTGAGGGGCGGCCGATCTCGCGTTGCGCGCAGCGACCGGCCAGCCCCGATTAGATCAGTTCGTCAGGCTGCCTGCTGGATTTCGCGCAGGGTGAGATCGAAAGTGATGTCTTCGCCTGCCAGCGGGTGATTGCCGTCCGCTTTCACGCTCTCGTCGCCAACTTCCACGATGAAGAGAGTCATCGGCTGGCCGTCGGGAGACTGAGCATTGAGCTGCATTCCCGGCTGCGGAGCCGGTTCGGGCGGCAGGTTGGCGCGTGGAATGTCGATCACCAGTTCATCGCGGCGCGGACCGAATGCCTTGTCGCACGGGATGGCGACCGACTTTTCGTCACCGACCTCCATGCCGGTCAGCGCTTCTTCGATCTGCGGGAAGATCTGACCGCTGCCGATCTGGACCTGCTGGGGGCCGACCTGGGCGGTATTGCCGACTTCCTGTCCGTCACCCCGCTTGAGGACGTAGTCGATGGTTACGGTGTCGCCGTTGCTGGGAGTAGTCATGGATATCCTTGAAATTCGTGTTCGCAGCGCATGAAGTGCGCCGTCGGGAACGGCACCCGCGTGTCGGGCGCCTCGGGGGGGGCTTTTGTCAAATGGGAAGGGGCCGAGTCAAATCCTGCCCGGATGATAAGCGACAAGATGTCCCGGGTCAGACCCTAACCAGATTTCCTTCGAATATGACCGAGCGATTGCGGCCTCCGCGCTTCGCGAAATAGAGCGCCTTGTCCGCGGCATTGAGGATCTCGGTTTCGCTCGAGCCGTCGGCCAGTTCGGCAATGCCAATGCTGAGCGTCACGTCCTTCAGGTCCTTGACCGGCCAAGCATAGGCACAAAGGAAATCGCGCAAGGCCGTGCAGCGCTGGTCCAGTTCGCTGGCGCTCGCTCCGCGGGCGACGACAAGGAACTCCTCCCCGCCCAAACGCCCTACGACGCCGACATCGTCGAAGCGTTCGGACAGGATCTTCGCGATCACTTGCAGGGTCCGGTCCCCTGCTTCGTGACCGAAGCGATCGTTGACCGACTTGAAATGGTCGACATCCACAATGGCGACGGCGACCTTGTCTCCGGTTCCGCGGGCGTCGAGGACCGTTTTCTCCAGCACTGCAAGGATCTTGCGCCGGTTTGCGATTCCGGTGAGATGGTCGGTCTCCGCAAGGGCCTGGTGCTCTTCTGCCTTGCGTTCGGCATGGGCACGCGCATCGGCAAGCGCACGCATCGTGTTTGCGCGCTCCGTAATGTCCATCATCGTGCCGAATATCGAGATCTTCTCAGGGTCGTCGGACCATTCGACCTCGCCGCGGCATTCGGTGTCGAAAACCTCCCCGTAAGGGCCTGCAATGCGTGCCTCGAATGCGAAGGGCACGCCGGTTGAGAGTGCCTGTACCAAGATGTGTGAAACCCGTTTGCGGTCGCTGTCCTGGAACAGCTCTGCAATATCGGCGACGGTATGGGGCTGGGCGTCGGACCCGACCATCCTGCGCGTTTCGGGAGAGAGGTATACCGGCCCCTCAGCTGGCGCGTACCGCCAGTGTCCAACCTTGGCGGCTTTTTCCGCGGCGGTCAGAAAGCGATTGCTTCTCGAAAGATTGACGAGGTCGTTCTGGCGCTGGGTAAGCATGAGCGCGACCGGCAGCGCGGAAACCAGCAGGCCGAGGAAATACACCTGCAGGAACAGCACCTTTTGGCCCTGCAGTTCGAAATAGCCGCTGACCGGACCGAGGTCGTAAACCGTCAGGATCGATCCGATAACCGCCACAACAAGCAGGGATAGCGCGGCGCCGCTCAGGCCGAGGGCGGCCGTTGCGATCGAAATGGCGAGCACCGGCAGGAACAGCAGCGGCACTTCGGACTGCCCGAAAGCAACCAGCGAAGCGACAGCGACCAGCATAAGGGCCCAGACCGTGCGTATGCTGGCGAGGCGCCTGCGACCCTCGTCGCTTTGCACAAGGAAGAGGATGAAGGGCGCAACGATCAGCATGCCGAGGCCCACCGTGGTCGCCCAGGATATCAGGAACTCGAAGTCGAAATTGGCGCTGAGGATGCCTGCAACCCCTGCGCTCAGAATGCTCACGATAATCGCGGATCCGGCAAAGCGGAGAAGATTGAGCGGCCGCGCAAGCAGTTTGCCGCGATTGTTCTCTCCGCCCATCAGGTAGAAGACCAGCCAACCTTCTGCCAGGTTGGCCACCGTGTAGCCAAAACACGCGAGGAGCGACACGCCTGTCACGTAGTTCGCCACGAGGCTTGCGATACCGACGCCGATCGTCACCGCAACGCGGCCTTGACCGCGCAAGTGCAGCAGCGATGCCACAAAAATGCCGCTCGACGGCCAAACGGCCGCAATACCGTCTTCACCCTGCGTCAGCTCGAGCGCGATGTATGCGCAAATGAGCCAGGCCAGGCTGTAGGCCAGCGGCCAGACAAACGTCTCGCTCCGGTTTGCAGTCGATCGGTTCAAGATTACCCCCCCTAGAAGGCCGTCTGGCCGATCGACTGTTTCGCCAAGCTTAACGTGTCAGCTTCTTGTAGCTTACCCGGCTCGGGCGGTCCGCCGCATCACCGAGGCGTCGGCGCTTGTCTTCTTCGTAAGCTTCGAAATTGCCTTCGAACCACTCGACATGGCTATTACCTTCGAAAGCGAGGATGTGGGTGGCCAGACGGTCGAGGAAGAAGCGGTCGTGCGAGATTACCACGGCGCAACCGGCGAAGTTCTCGATCGCCTCTTCCAATGCGCCCAGCGTTTCCACGTCGAGGTCGTTGGTCGGTTCGTCCAGTAGGAGGACGTTGCCTCCCTCCTTCAGCATCTTAGCCATGTGGACGCGGTTGCGTTCACCGCCCGACAGCTTGCCGACGTTCTTCTGCTGGTCAGCACCCTTGAAGTTGAATGCCCCGACATAAGCACGGGTCGAGGTGTCGTGACCGTTGACCTTCATGTAGTCGAGGCCGTCCGAAATCTCTTCCCAGACGTTGTTCTTCGGGTTCAGGTGATCGCGGCTCTGGTCGACATAGCCGAGGTGGACGGTCGAACCGATCTCCACCGTGCCGCTATCGGGCTCTTCCTTGCCGGTTAGGATCTTGAACAGCGTGGACTTGCCCGCGCCGTTCGGACCGATCACGCCAACGATGCCGCCGGGGGGCAGCATGAAGGACAGGTTTTCGAAAAGCAGCTTGTCGCCGTAAGCCTTGGAGATGTTCTTGGCCTCGATCACCTTGCCGCCGAGACGCTCCGGCACCTGGATCACGATCTGTGCCTTGCCCGGCTTGCGGTTCTGCTGCTCTTCCTGGAGCTGTTCGAACTTGCGGACACGGGCCTTCGACTTGGTCTGGCGCGCGCTGGGCGTCTGCCTGATCCATTCGAGTTCGCGCGAAAGGGCCTTCTGGCGACCGCTTTCCTCGCGGCTCTCCTGCTCGAGACGCTTGGCCTTCTTATCGAGATAGGTCGAGTAATTGCCTTCGTACGGATAGTAGGAACCACGGTCGAGCTCGAGGATCCACTCCACCACATTGTCGAGGAAGTAGCGATCGTGGGTGATCATCAGCACCGCACCCGCATATTCTTTGAGGTGGTTTTCAAGCCACTGGACGCTCTCGGCGTCGAGGTGGTTGGTCGGTTCGTCCAGCAGCAGGATGGAAGGCTTCTGGATCAGCAGGCGGGTGAGCGCGACGCGGCGCTTCTCACCGCCCGAAAGATCGGTGACGGGCCAGTCGCCCGGAGGGCAGCGCAGAGCTTCCATCGCGACTTCGAGCTGGTTGTCCAGCGTCCAGCCGTCGACCGCATCAATCTTGTCCTGCAGTTCGGCCATCTCGGTGCTGAGTGCATCGAAATCGGCGTCTTCTTCCGCCATTTCCATGCCGATCGCATTGAAGCGTTCGACCATGTCGGCGATTTCGCGCGCGCCGTCCTTGACGTTTTCGAGCACGGTCTTGCTCTCGTCGAGTTCCGGCTCCTGTTCCAGATAGCCGACAGTGATGTTCTCGCCCGGCCATGCCTCGCCGGTGAAATCGGTGTCGATGCCGGCCATGATCTTGATCAGCGTCGACTTACCCGCGCCGTTCGGACCCACGATGCCGATCTTGGCACCCTGATAGAACTGCAGGTTGATATTGCTGAGCACCGGCTTCTGAGCACCGGGGAAAGTCTTGGTCATGTCCTTCATTACGAAGGCGTACTGCGCGGCCATCGGGCGAATCCTTGGGTCTGATCTGTTCGGAACGGGAAGTTGGGCGCCAGATAGTCATAGCTGTGGCCGGGGGCAAGCCGGGTCTGGCAATCGTCCCGCGCCTGGCATAGCGAAAGGACCGTGATGACCGACGCGCGCGCAGACAGTCCGGCCTTGCCGCAAGTGGCGATCCTCTTCGCTCAATATGGCGCGTTCCATGTCGACCGGGTCGAAGCCGCTGGGCGCAGGCTGGCCGGGCGGGCGGAGGTGATCGCGGTCGAATCTGCGACCACCAGCCGAACTTATGCGTGGGAGCCTGCAACGGGGTTCGAGCACGCGCGGCATGTTACGCTATTCCCCGGCAAGTCCTATGACGACGTCGGCCATCTCGCCCGCTACCGGGCCGCCATGAAGCTGGTCGGCGAAGCGGATATGGTATGCATCGGCGTACCCTATTCGGAGCGCGACATCATCGCCCTGTCCTGGCGCCTGAAAGCTGCCGGCACGCGCTGCGTCATGATGACCGAAAGCAAGTTCGACGATTTCCCACGCAGCTTGCCGCGCGAGCAGGCCAAGGCGAGGCTGCTGTCCTGTTATCGCGCCGCCATCGTCGGCGGTCTGCGCCAGCGCGAATACCTGCGCTTCCTCGGCTTTGGCGACAAGCCGATCCTTCCCGGATACGACAGCGTGGGCATCGAGCGGATCCGCGCGCAAGGCGCCGGCGCCGACGCGAAGTGGTCGGATCGACATTTCCTCTATGTCGGTCGCTTCGTGGAGAAGAAGAACCTGCCCGTGCTGCTCGCAGGCTACGCGCGCTATCGCGAACTGGCAGGGCCAGCCGCGCGCAGGCTGGTGCTGGCTGGAGACGGAGAGCTGGCCAGTGTTTTGCGCGAACAGGCGGGAGAGGGGGTCGAGTTCACCGGCTTTTTGCGCGCCGAGGAAGTTTCTCGCCAGATGGCAGGAGCGCTGGCGCTATGCCTTGTCAGCACCGAGGAGCAGTGGGGCCTGGTGGTCAATGAAGCGGCGGCATTTGGGGTTCCGGCCATCGTGTCGACGCCTGTCGGCGCGCGCGACGCCTTGGTCCGCAACGGCGTCACCGGTTACGTTGTCGAGCCTCAATCGGTCGAAGGGATCGCCCGCGCCATGCTGGCCCTGTCGCAGAGCGAACAAGCGTGGCAGCGCTATTCCGACGCGACTGCTGCCCGGGCGCACATGGGCGATGTGGAACGCTTTGCAGATGCCGTGGAAGCGTTGTTCGATCCCGACAGCGACGGCGCCAGCAACGCCCTCGATTTCTGGGACGAGATGTCGACGAGCTAATGCGGCTCCTCCAGGTTACGAACAGCCAAGCAGCCATCTGCGCTTGGCAGACCGGTGTCTTTTGCTAGGCAGCGCGGCATGAAAAAACAGCTGCTTGCGCTCGCCGCCCTCATTCTCGCCACTCCCGCACATGCCGATCGCGCCGACGAAGCGTTGGCTGGCGACACCATCGCCTGGGATTTCGTGGAAGGGATCACCACCGAAGTTGGTCCGCGCATGCCGGGCACCGATGCCGAAGCGCGCGGGCGTGTCTGGGCGATGGACTGGCTGCGGCGCAATGGCTTTTCCAACGTCGCGGATGAACCGTTCGAGATGGAAACATGGGTGCGCGGACAGGAGATGGCCTGGGTCGTCGCCCCGGCAACGCAGCCCATGGCGATCACCGCGCTGTCGACCACAAGCTCGACCGGATCGGAGGGGATCGAGGCCGAGGTCGTCTATTTCCCGACCTATGCCGACCTTGTGGCAGCCGATGCAGGTAGCCTCGACGGCAAGATCGCCTTTGTCAGCCATGATATGCGCCAGACGCAGGACGGCTCCAGCTATGGGTTCGCGGGCCCGGCGCGCTGGATGGCCCCCTCCATGGCGGCGAGCAAGGGTGCAGTGGCAACCGTGATCCGCTCGGTCGGCACAGACAGTCACCGTGTTCCGCACACCGGAACGACGACTTTTACAGAAGGCATCCAGCCGATCCCGGCAGGTGCGCTGTCCAACCCCGATGCCGACAATCTGGAGCGGCTTTTTGCGCGCGGGGGCGAAGTGCGCATGAAGCTTATCCTGACCCCGCGCGACCTTGGCATGACGAAAAGCGGCAATGTCGTAGGCGAGATAGTCGGCAGCGATCCTTCGCTCGAGCCGGTATTGCTGGCATGCCATCTCGACAGCTGGGATCTTGGAACCGGCGCAATCGACGATGGTGCAGGCTGCGGGATCATCGCTGCCGCTGCGAAGCACGTCGCTGCGCAGGGACAGCCCCTGCGCACCGTTCGTGTCCTTTTCGCAGGGGCCGAGGAGACGGGGCTGTGGGGTAGCGCCGCTTATGCCGAAGCACATTCCGACGAGCCGGTCTATGTCGGGCTCGAAAGCGATTTCGGCGCAGACCGCATCTGGCGGATAGAGACCAACTTTACCGCGAGCGATCCCGATCTCTACCGCGAACTTGCGGGTGCAGTCGCGCGTTTCGGAGTAGCCCCGACGCGCATCGTCGCCACCGGCGGTGCCGATCTCAATCTCGTGCGCGAGCAGGGCGGAGCGCTGATCGACCTCCAGCAGGACGGAACGCGCTATTTCGACCTGCACCACACCGCAGATGATACACTGGACAAGATCGACCCGGCCCAGTTGCGGCAAAACGTGGCTGTCTGGACCGCCGTTGTCGGTATCCTGGCCAATCGCAGCGCTCCGATCGTGCGGGATAGCGAAGAATAGCTGCCAAGCGTAAATACCCGTAACTTCGAGATCTTGGGCAAAGTCTCAACGGGTGGTTAACCTTTCGAGGCTAACGCAAAAGTTCAACAAGACAGGGCGGGGATGCGCGAACAAATCATCGGGATGATCACGCCGACCATGGCGGTGATGTTCAGTGTCGGCTTCCTCCTCTTGTGGAAGCGCGGGACGCTGGGCAATTACGTGCTCGCGTTTGCCGCAGCCTATGCTTTCTTCGCGATTGGTTTCGGTGTCACGCACCTGTTCGACACCGGTTCGCCGTATGTCTTCCACACAACCCAGTTCTTTTACACGCTGAGCACGGCATCAGGGATTTGGGGCGTGGCGCGCCGCGTCGACCAGCCGCCCCACCTCGGCGTATTGCTGATTATCTACGCGCTGTCGGCAGGAACGCTGGCGCTGGCTATCCTGCTCTCCGACGACCTGACGTCACGGCTCATCATCGTGAACATGGGATATGGCGTCATGTACGTGGTCGCGGTCATGTCGCTGCTGAATGCGCATCGCCGCGATACGATCGACAAGATCGTCATCGGCATGCAGGCGCTGCTGGCCGCGCAATTCCTGATCCGACCGTTGCTGACGCTGCTGATCGAAGGCAGCATTCCGGCAGCGGCCTATCGTGAATCGCTCTACTATTCTGTGCTCAACCTCTCGCTTGCGCTGCTTTCATTGCTGGCTGCGATGGTACTGGTGGCTGCTTGCATCTACGACCAGATCGCTGCCGTAAGAGAGCGCGCCGAACTCGACCTTCTCACCGGCTTGCGCACGCGCCGCGCCTTCGAACAGGACGTTATCGCCTATCTCGAACGGGCCAAGCAGGAAGGCGTCCCGGTATCGCTGGTCGTGGCCGATATCGATCACTTCAAGGCCGTGAACGACATCTACGGGCACCAGACAGGTGACCGTGCCATCGCCCGGTTTGGCGAGGTCGTGCGCAATACAATTCGCGATACCGATATTGCAGGGCGCATCGGGGGCGAAGAATTCTGTATTCTTGCCTGGAACTGCGATGGGAATGCGGCAGTCGCACTGGCAGAACGCGTTCGCAATCGCTTTGGTGCAAGTGCAATCGAAGGCATGCCCGAGGACCATCGCCTAACCGCGAGTTTCGGTATTGCAGGGCGCGCCGAAGGCGAGGGCTATGGCAAGCTGTTCGCGCGCAGTGACGCAGCGCTATATGCAGCCAAGCAGGGCGGCCGGAACCGATCAATTCGTGACGAAAGATCGGGTGAAACATCCCTTATCGCTTCCGTCGCTCCCAAAGCCAGCTGGCCGAAGGCGGCAAACTCCTAATCAGTCATCCTCGCCGGGACCGCCAAATTCGCGGTCCAGCAGCATCGGGATCGCACCCAGTTGCAGAAGGGTGCGCGCGATCAGGAAGAGGGTGAAGGACAGCCACAAGCCATGAGATCCCAGTGGCCATGTCAGCCATAGGGAGAGCGCGAAAACCGCTGCTGCCCCAACCATTGTGAGAAGCAGTGCCCTGGTCCAACTCGCGCCTACGTATATTCCGTCCAGAATGAAGCTGGCGACCCCTGCAAAGGGGATGATGATCAGCCAAATCCCGAGATCCTGCGCCACAATCTCGACAGCCGTAGTCGCGGCGAAACTTGCAAGCACGGGGTCGGCAAACATGGCGAACAACGCCGCGACCAGTGCAGCAGCGGCAATGCCTCTGAGCAGGATGGCGCCGAGATAGGCGCTGAAGCCTTTGCGATCCCGTGCTCCTGCTCGTTCCCCGTTGAGCACTTGTGCTGCATTTTCGAAGCCGTCGAGGAGAAGGGCGGTGAAAATGAACATCTGGTAGAGAATGCCATTGGCGGCAAGTACGACTGCGCCGCGTTCAGCCGACAAGCGGGTCAGCGCAGCAAGGGCAATTGTCAGTACCACGGTGCGCAGGAAGAGGTCCCTGTTCACCGAGAGGAACGGTTTGAGCGCACTCCATCCCAAGGTGCCCTTTTCCGCCAGGCACCTTTTCAGCCGGGCCAGGAAATCGCCACGCGCCAGGAACAGGCCCACCGCTACCAGCTTTGCATATTCGGCAATCAGGCTCGACCAACCGATCCCCGCGATACCCCAGTCGAGGCCGAGCACGAACCAGAGGCCGAGCGCGATGTTCGTGAGATTGTAGGCGACTTCGAATACCAGCACCGCGGTCATCTGGCGGCGACCCACCATGAAGCCGATCAGGGCGAGGTTCGCCATGACTGCAGGGGCGGACCAATAGCGTATCTCGGCATAGACCCGCGCAGCTTCGAGCACTTCGCCCGAAGCCCCCAACAGGCCTAGTGCGGTGGGCAGCAAAACTGGCTTGGCGATTAGCAGGATGGCGGCAATGACCAGACCCACGGCGAGACCGCGTACCACCATGGCAACCTGCGCGTCCTTGCCCGCCCGCGTGCCTTCCTGTGCGACCAACCCCGTGGTGCCGGTCTTGAGGAAGTTCATCACGGTGAAGAGCACCGCAAACAGCCGCGCACCGACATCGACTGCGCCCTGCGTCGGCGCATCACCCAATTGCCCGACGATCCACATATCGCCGATGCCGATCAGTGCCGTGGCCACATTGGTGACCATGGCGGGCAGAGCGATGGCCCAGATTGCACGTTTGTCGATAGGTGCAGGTCGGGCGGCGGTCATCCGGCTTTCCTCCTGCGTTGAACTGGATTGCTGGTCGGGGAGACAGGATTCGAACCTGCGACCCTCTGTTCCCAAAACAGATGCGCTACCAGGCTGCGCTACTCCCCGACACTGGCAATCCCGACTGACGACACAAACCACTGGTGGGCCCGGCAGGACTCGAACCCGCGACCTAGCCGTTATGAGCGGCCAGCTCTAACCAACTGAGCTACAGGCCCCTGTCATCTGTGGTCAGACGAATGCGCCGCCTAGACGCGCCATTCGTCAAGCGCAAGCGCTCAAACCTCAACCTGGTGCATGATTTCACCGACGCTTGTCGGTTTGACACCGCGCAGGGAGAAATAGCCATAAACGGCACGCATCCAGCCATAAAGCGCGTCCAGATCGTCTTCGCAGCGCACATAGGGCGTGTGGCCGGGCACCAGGGACGGGCTGTGCAAGCTTATCACAAGCAGTTCGAAGCCATCATCGAGCGCGATATCGATGCATCGGATCGCTTCTTCGCTTGTTGTGCCTTCAGGAGTGAGCGGGATGCGTTCAAGCATGCCGGTCTTGGCCAAGGCTCCACCAAGGCCGGGAAACTTGCGAATGAGCGGCTGAAGCATCGCGCCCTGCTTTCGCAGCATTCCCCAGTAACAAGTCGTCAGCGGGATCTCGAGCAGGTTGCGTTGCTCGTCTGTCCAATAGGGATAGTCGGGATGCCGGGTGAAATCGGGACCGCCATCGTCGGAATAGTCATGATGCGGGCGAACGGAAGTGTCGATGGCGATACCACGCCCTTTCAGGATGGCCGCCGTCTCCGAACCGACACCGTATCGCCCGGCACGATATATCAGCGGTGAGACCCCCAAATTCTGCTCGATCGCGTCCACCAGATTGTCGAATTTCTCCCGCTCTAGATCGGGAGGCAAGTTCCCCGCATAGCTGTTGCGAGCATTGACCGTTTCGCGCTGGGGCGGGTTCACCCAAGGATGCAGCTGGACGCCGATTTCGGCGCGACCGTTCGCCACCAGCGGAGGAAACACCTCTTTCGCCAAGTCGGAACTGACGACAGGCCAGTCCACGAGGTAGACAGGGACCACGCCCATGCCTTCACAGAATTCCTGGAACTTGCCGATCCTCATGAGGTGGTCGACTTTGTGGCCGCTGGGCGTGAAGGGCTTCGACCAGTCGAACTCTTCCTCGGTATCTATCGTCAGGAGCGCGCGTCTATCGAAACCGGGCTTGAACCGCGCCCTCAGGCCCGGCGGCGGAGGGTCGAGAAGGCTGCGGTCGGACAAATGTGCTTCCCCAAGCTGCTTCTGGTCCAGGGGGCCGTTACCCAAGCTCAACCGGTTGCGTTGTCCGGCTGCCCTTCAGGGCTAGGCAGGCTCTCTACCCCGGTCAAGAGCGGGAGGCTCAGAACCAGTGCGTCATCCAGCCTGACCAATTCGCCGCCCGCAGCACGGACTTCGGCGCGGGCAAGGCGAAGTGAGAAGCCCGCCCCGAATATACCGGCACTAAGCGCGCCGGAATTGGCACGGGTTTCGACTGAAAAGATGTCCTCGGCCGACTTCAGGCCGGAGGGCAGGCTAAGGGCAAACTCAACCTGCTCCGCACCGGTTTCCATCTTGATTGCCACGGCTTCTCCTGCAGACAGCGTTCCGGCAAGCGTAGCGAGCAGTCGCCACGCCAGGCGTTCGGCTTCGGACTCCGACAAGGAGATCGGCGCGCGTCCTTCGCCGAGATCGGTATCGAAGCGGGCGACGCGCGGGCTCAGTACAGGTTGCAGCTGCGCCACCTGCTTGCGCGCAATCGCCGCGAAATCGGCATTTCCTGCCTCCAGTTCGAGCGACCCGGTCTCCAGCTTGGCCAGCCGGTCCAGTTCCTCGAACCCGGCGAGGATGTGTGCGGCATCGCCAGCAATCGTCGCGGCAATGGCGCGGTATTCGTGCGGGACGGGACCGATTACCTGCTGCTGGATGATCTCCGCATAACCCTGCATTGCGTTGACCGGTGTGCGCAGTTCGTGGAGCAGCTGGCGCAGGCGATCAGCCTCCGCCTCGCGCCGGTCCTCGACCTGCGAAACGGCGCGGCGGAAGCGGCCTACGTAACCGTAGAAGCGTCCTTCCGAGCGGGTGAAGCGCGGGGTCGCATCGACGATCCAGTCGCCTTCTATCCGGGCTGCGCCTCTCAGGTGTATTGCGAGGCCTGACAGGGGCTGTCGCATCCGCAAGGCGCGCGTCGCCTGATCCGGCTCTTCGGCTGCATGGGCGATATCGATACCGACGACCATCTGCGCAATGCCGCTTTCGGCCCAGTCGATCCGTCCGTCGGTGTCGCTGCCGAACACGAACTGGTCGAGCGGCCTTGCATGCGGTGCTGCGTCCTTCTCGCCCAGCGGAAGGCGCGGATTGTCTTCGTCCAGCACCCTTTCACTGCGCACCTTCTGGAAGGCCTCGATCCGGTCGACGAGCGCGCGAATGCCGTCCTTTCCGGGCTCGATCGGCCGATCTTGCGGCGCAGGCTTTGCGTCGGCAGGAGCTTCGGGCGTTTCGAGCGTGCCGAGCGACAGGGGCGCAGGCTCTTCGAAAATTTCTTCCGGCGTGACTTGGGGTTCTTCGACCGGGGGAGGGGGCATGGCCGCCTCTTCACCCAACTGCTCGAGTATGGGCTGCGGAAGCGCGCGGTCCGATACGCCAAGGGCATCGAGAACGCGCTCTGCCGCAACGGGAAGATCGCGCCGGTGGCGCAGGAAACCGCGCGCACGGATCGGCAGGCGGGGGATGATTTCCTCCCATTCCTCGCCCTTGAGATTCGCGCGGTAAAGCGCTGCTGCAGCGATGTGCGGGTGCGCCTCGCCGAACCATTTGACCAGTTCCGGATTGCGGAAACGCCAGCCGTTCTCGCCCACGATCGCTGCCCTATCGGCGACGGGGATCATCTCGCCCAATGCGATCAATCGCAGGTAAGCTGCTGCTTTAAGGGCCTTGTCGCCTGCCTGCGGGCGTTCGCCGAGAAGGTCGATCAGCTGCCGGAACTGCGTTTTGGCCGCACGCTCCCCGCCCGCGCGATTGCGCAGCACAGTAGCAAGGCGGTCGTCAAAATGCATCGAAGCTCCGGAAGCTTAGGTGGTTTGCAGGCGAATAACCATTACGCGCGCGTCCCTTCTATCGCTCCAACAAACGTGATGAACGAGATGTTTCCGACACGTTGCAAAGCGGGACGATTGCTGGCAAAGATAATAATGTTAGCCAATACGATGCTTGCGCCTTTTCAACATTTCTTAAGCGCGCAGCGTCTTTATGGCGCATCAAATTATCGAGGACTCGCATGGCCAATCTCGACGAAATCGATCGTCGTCTGCTCTCCGAACTGCAGGACGAAGGCAGAATCACCAATGTCGAACTGGCTCATCGCGTCGGCCTGACCGCGCCCCCGTGCCTGCGCCGTGTGCGCGCATTGGAAGAGGACGGAGTCATTCGCGGCTATCATGCCGAACTCGACCCGTCGAAGCTGGGCTTTTCGATCACGGTTTTCGCCATGGTCAGCCTGAAGAGCCAGGCCGAAGACGCGCTGCGCGAATTCGAAGCGGCGATGATGGATCTGCCCGAAGTGCGCGAAGTTCATATGCTGAACGGCGAGATCGACTTTATCATCAAGATTGTCAGCAGGGACTTGCAGAGCTTCCAGGAATTCCTGACCAGCAAGCTGACGCCTGCGCCCAATGTGGCCAGCGTGAAGACCTCGCTGACCATTCGCACTTCGAAGAGCGAACCGGGCGTCCCGCTCGGCTGATCGGATGGTCGAAGGTCATTGCCTCTGCAAGGCAGTCCGCATCGAAGTTGCGGACGCTTCGGGCGAGATCGAGATTTGCCAGTGTACAATGTGCCGCCGCTGGGGCGGGGCCTTTTACAGCGCGCTCGAAAGCAAGCAATTCACCATCCGCGGCGAGGATAGCGTCGCCGTTTACCGCTCGAGCGAGTGGGCCGAGCGTGCGTTCTGCAGGACCTGCGGGTCGAACCTGTGGTTCAAATTCCTCCCCACCGGCAACCGCAGCTTTTCGGCCGGCCTGTTCGACAGCGCCAGCGGCGCGAAGGTCGAGAAAGAGATCTTCGTCGACGAAGCCGCCAGCTGGACCTGCATCGGCGGACAGCATCCGAAGATGACCGGCGAAGAGATCATCGCGGAAGCGAAGGCGGCGGGCTTTACCTTCGAGTAGACTAGAAGTGACGCTCCTCGGATCGCTTGGCTTGGTGATAATAGCCCTAGCGCTGCAATATGGGCATGCTTGCTGGCTCGACCTCAGGTTGCCTAGACGAAAGAAACTGCCAGTGTGGCTGCGCGGTGGCCCGGTCATGTTCCGTCGCCGCACCGCCCTCTATTGCTATCCGCTTTTCTCTACTGCACTCGCGTTGCTCCTGCTGTGTATCGCTGCGATGCAGGACGTGGCACCGGGACCGCGCAGTCGGCTCGAAATCATGCTCGCCATCGGCGGCGCGATGATGGTCTTCGCGTTCGTCCAAGTGGTGAATTGGCGAATGCTGATGCGCTGGTTTGAGCGAGGTGAGCCTAGGGTTTGATCCTCAGACTTCACGCTCCTTCAACCAGTCCTCCAGCCACTTGATCGAGTAGTTGCCCGTCTGGACGTCTTCCTGCTCGAGCAGGGCCTGGTGGAGCGGGATGGAGGTCTTCACGCCCTCGACCACCATTTCTTCCAGCGCGCGCTTGAGGCGCATCATGCAGCCTTCGCGGTTGCGGCCGTAGACGATCAGCTTGGCGATCATGCTGTCGTAATAGGGCGGGATCGAATAGCCGGCATAAAGCCCGCTATCGACGCGCACGTGCATGCCGCCTGCCGGGTGGTAATAAGTGACCTTGCCGGGGCTGGGCGCGAAGGTGAACGGGTCTTCCGCATTGATGCGGCACTCGATCGCGTGGCCCTTGAACTCGATATCTTCCTGCGCAACCGACAGCGGCTTGCCCGCCGCGATGCGGATCTGCTCGCGTACCAGGTCGACGCCGGTGATCGCTTCGGTCACGGGGTGTTCGACCTGGAGGCGGGTGTTCATCTCGATGAAGTAGAACTCGCCGTTTTCCCACAGGAACTCGATTGTGCCCGCTCCGCGATAGCCCATGTCGCGCATGGCCTTGGAGCAGACCTCGCCCATGCGCATGCGGTCTTCTTCCGAGATGACGGGGGAGGGGGCTTCTTCGAGCACTTTCTGGTGACGGCGTTGGAGCGAGCAGTCGCGCTCGCCAAGATGGATGGCATTGCCTTCGCCATCGCCGAAGACCTGGAATTCGATGTGCCGCGGATTGCCGAGGTATTTCTCGATGTAGACCGTGGCATCGCCGAAGGCGGCCTTCGCTTCGCTACCGGCCTGCTGCATCAGCGTTTCGAGCTGGTCTTCGCTTTCGCAGACCTTCATCCCGCGCCCGCCGCCACCGCTGGCGGCCTTGATAATCACGGGATAGCCGATTTCGCTGGCAATCTTGCGCGCTTCCTCGATCTCGGAAACGGCGCCGTCGCTGCCGGGCACCAGCGGCAAGCCGAGCTTGCCGGCGGTGCGCTTGGCTTCGACCTTGTCGCCCATCGTGCGGATGTGCTCGGGCTTGGGGCCGATCCACTTGATGTCGTGCGCTTCCACGATCTCGGCGAATTTGGCGTTTTCGGACAGGAAACCGTAGCCCGGGTGGATCGCATCGGCCTGTGCGATTTCGGCGGCCGAGATGATGTTGGCGATGTTGAGGTAGCTGTCGGTCGCGCTCGGCGGGCCGATGCAGACCGCATGGTCGGCAAGGCGCACGTGCATGGCGTCGGAGTCGGCGGTGGAATGCACTGCGACCGTCTCTATGCCCATCTCGTGCGCGGCGCGGTGGATGCGGAGCGCGATTTCGCCGCGATTGGCGATAAGGATACGCGAAATCGTCATGACCTGCCTCAGCCGACGACGACGAGCGGCTGGTCGAATTCGACGGGCTGGGCGTTCTCGACGAGGATCGCCTTGACCGTGCCCGACTTGTCGGCGGCGATCGGGTTCATGACCTTCATCGCTTCGACAATCAGGAGGGTCTGGCCTTCCTTCACGCTGTCTCCGACCTTCACGAAGTCGGCTGCGCCCGGTTCGGGGGCGAGGTAGACGGTGCCGACCATGGGCGACTTGAGCGCACCGGCGACGTCGGCGTCAGCCGGGGCAGGATCGTTGCCGGGAGCAGGAGCCGGTGCCGGAGCGGCGGCTGCAGGCGCAGGCGCTGCTGCCATCGGAGCCGGTGCGGCCATGGCCATGCCGCCGCCACGCGATACGCGGATTTTGCGATCGCCATCCTCGACCTCGATTTCGGTGAGGCCCGTGTCGCCGAGCATTTCAGCCAGCTCGCGAACCAGCGAAGTGTCGACGTTCATACCGGATTTCCCGGCGCTACCTTTGCGTTCGGCCATGAATGGTCCCTTGTTAACTGTTGCACGCGCCTATGCTCCGGCTCGGCGTGCAAGACAAGGGGCTGTGACGATTGCGTTACAGCGCAGCGGCCTTCTCCAACGCTACGGCATAGCTACGCGCGCCGAGGCCCTGGACACAATCGGCAGCCGCCATCCCGACATACGAAACATGGCGGAATTCCTCGCGTTTCGAGGGATCGGACAGGTGCACTTCGATGACCGGAACCGTGATGGCGCGGCACGCATCGAGCAGGGCGATAGAGGTATGGGTATATGCCGCCGCATTGAGCAGGACGGCCTTCGCGCCCGCGCTGTTCGCCTCGTGAAGCCAGTCTACCAACTGTCCTTCGTGATTGGTCTGGCGAAAGTCGATTGCGAGACCGAGACCCTTTGCCTGCTCGTGTAGGGCCGCCTCGATATCGGCGAGCGTGTCGGAGCCGTAGATCTCCGGTTCACGCGTGCCGAGAAGGTTCAGGTTCGGGCCGTTGAGGACGTAGACGAATGTGCTCATGCGGCGTCTCCTAGCCCAGCCGGGTGCGCAGGGACATAGTTGGATTGCCCCCGCATGCCTCCGACAGAGTGGAACATGTGGAACACGGTCCTGGGAGAATTATTTCTCCATTTCTTTCGCCTTTCCCCACTGGCGCGCAGCCGTGTAGCCGAGGTAGCCGGTGCCGAAGAGGGCGTAGAGTTCGTCCGGGAGGCCACGCAGGTAGCGCGTGATGCCGTCTCCGATGTCCCCTGCCGCCTCGGGCAGGAAGGCTGCGAAGATGCCCATCGGCAGCGCGAACAGGATCATCGCATACATGACATAAAGAAAGCTGGGCCGCGCGCGGCTGGTCCATGGGTCCTTCGAATTGGCCTCGGCGACTATGGCGGCGAGGCGGGCTTCGATTGATTTGAGCTCGTGCGTCCCTTCCAGCGCCAGAAGTTCGAGCTTTGCCTTGGCGCGCGCTTCCTTGTCGGGGATGATCTTGTCGATGATCGAGGCGATAGGGCCGATAAGCGATTCGATGATTGCCATATTTGGTTCCTCCAAAAGCAATTGGATAACCAAATGGGAACATGTAGGAAACGGACCGGCACAGCCGGGCGGGTCTCATTGTATCGCAAGGGCAAGTGAGTTACAGCAGGCACCGTCGAAAGAGATGCGGAGCATCGGATGAAACGGGTCTTTTCACATTTTGCCGCTGCAGTGGGCGTGCTGGCGCTGGTCGCCGGCGGTGCCGTCGCGCAACCGGCAGATCCGATCCCTTCGACCGCGGATGGCGCGCTCGATATTCCCGAACTGTGGGATTGCGACCGGATCGAGCCGGAATATGCCCAATGGCTGGAAGACGGCAATGCGCCGGAAGACTGGCGCTATGTCGGCAAGACCTATCGCGACGTGGAAGATGACGAGCTCTATTCCTGGCAGGATTGGCTCGACTGGGCCGATGATGCAGGTTGCGGTGCGGGAATCGCCGAGGCCGGGAAATCGCCCACTGCCATCGTCGGCGTACTGGTCGCTCTCTATGCGACCGGCCTGATCGCAGCACTCGGCGGCGACCGCGCGATCAGCCCGGGCTGATCCCGGCCAAGACCACGTAAATCCAAATTTTCCGGTGTGATCCACTGGTCGGGACGACTGGATTCGAACCAGCGACCCCTACACCCCCAGTGTGCGGCTCTAATTCTACCGAAAACTTATAAAGTGTTGAAAAGCATAGTGATGGAGCGATTATTGTCCATTCGTGACTATAGCGATTTGACCGAAATCATTGAGGTTTTCTGCGAAGTGTGCTTACTATGTGATTACTTTTTTGGTGGAGCGCAGTTTGGGCAAGTTGACGCAGGCGAGGGTGGACAAGGCTGAGCAGCGCGCGAAGCAGTACTTTATCTGGGATCGGGACTTGAAAGGATTTGGTTTACGTATCTCGCCAGGCGGCGCCAAATCGTATGTCATCCAGTACCGTATGGGAGGCCGGGGCTTTCCGGCTAAACGCTACACGATAGGGAAGCACGACAGCCCATGGACGACAGTCGCTGCCAGAGGCGAAGCCAAGCGACTGCTTGCTGAAATCGAACTCGGTAATGATCCAAAGGACGCCGAAGAAGAACGCCGCGCAGACCAGTTGCACAGTCGGTTCGAGCAATTCGCCAACCAGTTCCTCGAGCTTTATGGCGAGCGCGAATGGGCACCAAACAATTATAAGAACCAGAAAGGTTATCTCAGCAATTGGATCGTGCCGATAATGGGAAAGAAGCCCCTCGGCACCATTAAGCGTAAAGACGTTGTAGCGGTGCTCGACAAGGTGCCGGCAAACAAGCCATCGCTGCCTCGTAATTTGTTCGTTTTGATGCGCTTGATGTTCAACTGGGCAGTGGACCGAGGTGCGTTAGAGAAATCGCCTATTGCCGGCATGAAGCCGCCGAGGCAACCGAGTGAGAGGCATCACATCCTTGCTCACGATGAGCTGATTTTGCTGGCTGCCTATGCAGAGCGGATGGGTCCCGTTTGGGGTAACCTGATCCACATGCTGCTTCTCACAGGCCAGCGTCGAAACGAAGTGGCGCGTGCTGATTGGTCTGAGTTCAATAAGGCTCTGCGACTATGGACCATTCCTCCCGCACGAACGAAAAACGGTCGCGAACAGATTGTACCTCTCAACGCAGGTGCAATGGCGTGCCTCAACGAACTTGCGGGGAGGCATCGGGAAGGTGATGGCGATGCCTGGCCGAAGCGTGGCTATGTGTTTTTCCATCACGACGGAAAGCCAGTCTCGGGCTTCTCGCGCATGAAGAGGCGGTTGGATAAGGGGCTGGCCTCAGCCAGTACGATTGAGATGCAGCCGTGGCGCTTCCATGATCTGCGTCGAACAGTCGCGACCAACATGCAGCAGCTTGGCGTGCGCTTTGAAGTGACGGAGGCACTGCTCAATCATGTTTCAGTCACACATGCTGGGGTGGCGTCTGTCTATCATCGGCATGACTGGTTAGATGAAAAGCGGTCGGCGCTGGAAGCGTGGAGCGCAAGACTCGCCCAGTTGACTGAAGACTGGGATGGCTTTCTTCCGGATGCCAAGGAGCCTAAAAGCTAGGTCTAACAAGCTTCATGACATTCCTCAGAAATTACAATCAACGGCAGGAATGGGCCGATTGCTGTCGGTCCGCTTTCGGGGCTTGGGGCCGTGAAAGCCGACATCCTGCTGGCGACCCGATAGCTGCCCTTCATGAACGAATGACTTGCGCCCGATCATCACCTGGTATTTGGGGGCGTTCGCTGTTCATGTTAGCATTGGCAATTCGCTAGGAGGTCGCGTTGATGCACGCGGGTTGGGTTTTGTATCCCACCCAGAAGATGCCGATGATGCCGCAGTATGTTCTTGAATTTGACGATGACGATCTGGGTCAACCAAAAAGGGTTGAGTTTGGTGCAGAAAATCCAGCTGCCGCGTTGCCGCTCTTAAAAGGCGAAAATAAATTTCGTCAGGTCAAATTGTGGGAAGGCGACCGCCTCTTGGGTGAATTGATGAGGGATGGTCGGGGCGTTTGGCACTTAAACGACGATCCCATCTGACTGCGAATGTGCCGTCAAAACCGAAGCTTGTTCCATCTTAGCCATTTCCTGGCGCATCCGAGTGAGAGTCAATCGCTGCTCGAAATTCACCAGCACGTCTTCAGCCGAGTTGGTAACTAGGCCCTGCCGAACCATGTTTCTCACAAGCTTGCGCTGACTATTTATCACGCTCTGAAACCCTTTGGCCTGGCCGACAAGAACTTCGAAGGGTGAAACGGAAAGACTGCGGGTGCGGCGATTCATTGGCCTGTCTCCGGACGACATGAGCGGCGCCGGTTCTCATTTTATGGCCGCATTCACAGCTTCTAGCAAATCTTTCCCCTGGACCGGTTTTGCGAACATCACACTCTTGGAGATGTACTGTTTCTCCCAGTCGCATTGGCTGTCCTCGGAGACAAAAATAATGGGCAATTCGCCCAGCAACTCACGAGACTTTCGAGCTACATCCCAACCATCCGGGCCCTGCCCGAGATTTATATCGGTCAAAAGTAGGTCGATCCCATCGCGGCTGTCGGCCATGATCTTGAAGGCCTCTTCCGCGTGAAAGGCTTCCAAAGTTTCGAAACCGGCATCCTCGAACAAGTCAACCAAATCCATGCAGATGAATGCCTCATCCTCGACAATGAGAATTTTGAATCGACCCGTCACGCGCCGCCCCTTTTTCCAGCTCCTACATCAAATGATAAAAGGTCTTGGATGAGGGATGTTCCGGTCAGTCACATGAGGAATTCACTGTGTGATATTCTGGCAACTGATCGCTGTTCAGGGCAAGGTCCGCCTATGCTAGGATTTCGATATGAGGAGGGGCGAATCAGAACTTGAGATGGTGCGGCGACATGTATCGCGAGGTCGAAAGCTCATTGAGAGACAACGACAGCTGATCGCCGACAAGGAGGAGAAAGGTCAGCCTACCGGGCTGGCTCGGGATACGCTTGACCAACTGGGAACGACTCAACGGATGCACGAACAGCATCTGGAGCAGATTGAGTAACAGTGAGGTTAGGCCCTCCGCATGCGACCCCAAACGCTTGTCGCAAGAATAAGGTTCCGCGGCTAAGGACGCTTTGCGTCGGCCTCCCGTCTGATCCTCCGTTGCTTGCTCTCGCAGGTCTCCGGCTCACGCGAGACAATCACTTAATCCAGATCGTTCAGCTGATCGATCAGAGAGGCTATCTTCTCGACAGCCTCGCGCGTTTCTCCTTCGTACCTCGCGGCATCTGCACGGACGTAGTCGCCCACCGATGGATGCGCGATATATTTCACTGCGGCAGCTCGATAAGCCATCATGGCCTTGTGCAACTCGTCATGACTTGTTGGCTTGCCATCCTTCGCAGCGACTGCCTTTGAGGCCACGTCGCGCGCGCGCGCAGCCAGATCATCAAGGCCTTCCTGCATATCACGCCTCCTTTCACCGGTGTGGTGCTTACCTAAATCGCCAGCTTGAGCCGAAGATTAAAACCTGTCTTCGATGCGCGACGCGTTGGGAAACTTAATCGGACCCAGACAACGCTTCACCCCGCTGCCTGCACAGCTCGAACCAGTACAGAAACTCTTACACCCCCGTTGGAATTATATGAATACAACGTCCAGCAGAAAGCGAAAAACCCAGATAGAGAGGTTTGAAGAAATGAATGACTCGGTCACTTTCCAGCCCGAGATCGCCGAGGAACCCCGTATGCCGGGAACCGAAGCGCATATGAATGATAAACCGGATTGGCGGCCCCGATACCGAGGATCCGAACGGCTCAGAGGGAAGGTCGCAATCGTTACGGGCGCAGATAGCGGGATCGGGAGGGCGGTCGCTGCTCTTTTTGCGCGAGAGGGGGCTGACGTCGCCATTGTCTACCTCGCCGACGAGGAAAGCAAAGACGCCAAAAAGACCAAAGAGATTGTCGAGGACGAAGGACAGAAAGCAATCTGCATCCAGGGAGACTTGGGTTTTTGCGAGTTTGCCGATGAAGTCGTGGCTCGTACCATCGATGAGTTGGGTAGCCTCGATATTCTGGTGAACAACGCCGGCGAGCAGCATCCCGATGAGCGCGTCGAGGAAATTACCGACGATCAGCTTCGGCGTACGTTCCAAACCAATATCTTCTCCATGTTCTATCTAGTACAGGCCGCCCGGCCACACCTCGGAAAGGGTGGCGCAATCATCAACTGCACTAGCGTCACAATGTACAAGGGCTCTGACAATCTACTCGATTACTCAGCAACAAAAGGCGCGATCACGGCCTTCACTCGATCTTTGTCAGAAAATCTTGTCGGCGATGGTATCCTGGTGAATGCGGTAGCCCCTGGTCCGATCTGGACACCGCTCAATCCATATGGCGGACAGCCACCCGAAGACATGGATGATTTCGGAAAGAACACGCCGATGAGGCGCCCGGGGCAACCGAACGAAGTCGCCCCAGCATTTCTTTTTCTTGCGTGTGAGGACTCCAGCTATATGTCAGGCTAGGTCGTGCACCCTAATGGCGGAATTGTCGTCGGAAGCTGACAGCGAAGGAGATAGTCATGCCAGCCAAATCGAAAGCGCAACAAAAAGCTGCAGGAGCAGCGTTGAGTGCCAAGCGCGGCGATAGCAAGAAAAGCGACCTGCAAGGCGCGTCAAAAGAAATGTATGACTCGATGAGCGAAAGTGAATTGGAAGACTTCGCCAGCACCAAGCGCAAGGGGAAGCCCGAGCATAAAAGCGCATAGGAGGCAGCGCTCCTTTCGATGCCCAAAATATGTGATGGTCTCGGGGAACGTATCCCTCGCGGAGTTCTTAAAGCTGTCGATGACCGACGATAAAGAATGCGGCAGGTCACATCAGACTGCCTCTACCTTGGGCGAAAGTAGCTCCGAAGACCAACATCAGGCGAAAACGAAATTTCGCATGTTCGGGCGCAACACAGTGGCCAGCGCCTTTACCTTCACGCTCGATTTCGGAATTCTATGGCTTCTTGTGGAATGGGGCGGCCTCCCGCAATTCCTAGCAGCTGCCATTGCCTTCATTCCAGCAATGGTCGTTTTCTACTTCATCCAGAAACGTTGGGTTTTTGCGGGAAACGATCGCGAAACATGGAAAGGGTTCGGCTACTTTTCCCTCAATGTGGCGATAGGCTATGTTTCGATGCTGGCGATTTTCTGGCTGATGCTTGAATTCGTTCAAGTCCACTATCTGATCTCTCGCCTTATCGCCTCGGTTGTATACGGCCTCCTGCTGTTTTTCCTGAATGGAAAGTTCAACTTCAAGAAACTCTAATTGCTTGCGCCGATCTGGGCGCAGAACAGCCCATGATAGTGGTTAGGTTGCGATCGCTTCCTGCTGATGTCATCGGTTTGCAGGACACCAATGGGTGTGTGAGCATTTAATAACTTATCGAACCACATCTTTACCGGAGACGACTGCTGCACGATTGGCTGCCCTATTGCGGAAAGGCTCCCGAGCCTGGGGGCTGGTTTTTCCATTGGAATTTCGCACCCGAATTGCTGGCGTCTCTGCTGGTCTTGGTCGGGGTCGCATACTGGAAACGCGAGAGACTGAGGGCGGCACCGACACACGGACTCATTGGCATCTTTTGCTTTCTTTACATCAGCCCCTTCTGCGCGCTCGGGTCCGCTTTGTTTACAGTACGCATCGTTCACGATGTCATACTGGCAGCGGTGTTCGCCCCACTGCTCATTGGGGCCTTTCGGCTCGAGGAAAAGAGTTTGCCTGGCTCGTTGACCTTATGGACTGTGGTCCATGCCATCACATTCTGGGTCTGGCATACACCTTTTCTGTACGAGCTTGCCATGAGAAACGAGGCGGTTTTCTGGCTTATGCAGATCAGCATCGTCGCCACGGCAGCAGCATGGTGGGTCAAGGTCATTCGATCGCCAGCACCAGCGGCCGCGACGGGCTTGTTGGCGACGATGGTCGCAATGGGGACACTTGGCGCGCTCCTAACCTTTGCGCACCGTGCTTATTATGCTCCGCATTGGCTAACGACCCGCTTGTGGGGACTCTCACCAATGGAAGATCAGCAGATTGCGGGCATCATCATGTGGGCCCCGGCGAGCTTGGTCTACCTCATTGCCGCTTTGACGATACTTTATCGATCGCTCGGTAGCAGAGCGCCTGTATGAGGCTTCACGACCTGATCCGTAGATGGGCAGTCAGCTATACCGAGCAGGGGAAGTATTCGCCGATCGGTGTCTGGTTTCACTGGATCATGGCAGGGCTGGTGCTCTTTCAGCTCGGCTCAGGTTGGATGATGTCGCGCTATCCGGTCGGGGCCAGCAAACTTGCCACCTACGAACTGCATAGCGAGCTGGGGCTGACCATCTTGTTCCTCGCTATTTTGAGGTTTGGCTGGCGACTATTCGTCCCTGATCCGGTCAACGACGCCGATGCGCCAGGCTGGCAGAGCACGGCAGCACATATCACACAGTACATGTTCTATGGCTTGTTCGCGCTACTTCCGCTGAGCGGATGGGCGATGTGGTCTGCAATACAGCCGGTCCAGCCTCTGCGCCTTGCCGGACTGGTCGCAATACCGCCGATGCCCTTTCATTCACTTACCCCCGCATGGCAATATCAAGTGCTCGACTGGGCGGAGAGCCTTCATTTCCTGGGCGTGATCGGCCTCGCATTGCTAGTGCCGCTGCATGTCATTGCGGCATTGAAACACCATTTCTGGGATCGCGACGATACAGTCAGGGGCATTCTTCCGGAAATTCGGGACGACGAGACCGCTCCGGACCATACGCAATATACGCCGCGAGTGGGCTGATTTCGTCCTCTCGCAGCTTGCTGGCCGCATCGTGCATGACGTTCAGTGCATCGCCGTATCGCTCACCGTTGCGCCAGCGAAGCAATTGTTCGGCGTGGTACGCCGCGCTCTGACCAACCAAGGCTGGATTGCCAGCACCCGAACCGAGACCAGTTTCTCCATGGCAAGACGCGCAAGACGATTGAGCGCGTTCGGGTAAGCCTGCATGATAGATGTCGTATGCTTTCGCGATCTCGCACGAGGGTTCAGGTCCACCCTTGCTTTCTTGCACGTCCTCCGGAAAATCCATGGCCGCGTAATAGGCTGACACGGCCAATCGCTCTTCGGTATTTAGTCGACCTGCAAGCCAAGTCATTTGAGGATGACTACGTTGCCCGTCCGCATAAAAACCCAGCTGACGTACCAAATATCCGGCATCCATGCCCGCTATCCTCGGCACCAACGCTCCGTCGCCGCGGCCGTCCAGCCCATGACAAGTGTGGCAAGCGGCCTGCGGACCCGCGTCCCCGCCCGATAAGGCAATCAATTCGCCGGTGTCGTCGAATGGATCGTCGATCGGGGCAGGACTGCATGACGCCAACACCAGAGAAAGGGCGGCGATGGGCAGGTTAGGGCGGAAAAGCATCGTCTGGCGGGAACGAAGCGTGCAATTGTTCGGTTCCCATGGGAATGGGGAGTGTGGAGCATCGGCATCGAAATTGGAAAGCCATCGTGACTGGCGTAGCCCTGGCCGCTTGTGCACCGCTTGCCGGATGCAAGGACCCGGTCGAGACGCGGCGAGAGCCGGCTACCGGACCGAAGGATCGCGGCTTGGCAGCGATCAAGCGCGCAGGCTGTGGGTCTTGCCACGAAATCCCCGGGCTGGACTGGCCATCCGGGCGCTTGGGACCATCGCTTGAGGGCTTCGACGATGTCGGCTTGATAGCTGGCCAATTGCCTAACCGCCCGGACGTATTGGCGGCCTTCATCCGCAACGCACCTTCCGTGAGGGAGGGCTCTTCCATGCCGCCAATGCCAATTAGCGAGGCTGAGGCGGCAGATATCGCAGCCTATTTATATGGCCTCGACCATGATTGACGCACTCTGGGGTTGGCCTCCTCCGGTACTTGATCCTGCAGGTCCCTATTCGGGCAGGGTCACCACCTTGGCCTGGTCGCTATTCGGTTTGGGCGCTTTCGTGACATTGGTCGTGGTGCTTGCTCTCTGGGTCGCCATCAAGGGACCGGACAAGTGGAAAGCGAAGCTTGGAGGCGAACGCGCGATCTGGCTCGGCGGGGTGGCCTTTCCGGGCATCGTATTGACCGCTCTACTGGTGTGGGGACTCACACTTACGGCCAGCCTGACAGAGCCGATCCGCGGGGACGAGATGCGTATTCGCGTTACCGGCGAAATGTGGTGGTTCCGTGTGCAGTATCTGGACACATCGGGCGCGGTCGTGATGGAAGATGCGAACGAGATTCACATTCCTGTTGGACGTCCGGTGGTGCTCGAATTGGAATCCGCCGATGTGATCCACAGCTTCTGGGTTCCGCATCTCTCGGGAAAGAAGGACATGATTCCCGGGCGACGCACTCTACTGAGGATCGAAGCAGATCGCGCAGGAGAGTTCGGTGGGGTGTGCGCGGAGTATTGCGGGCGGCAACATGCGCTGATGGGCTTCGTTGCAGTAGCCCATGAGGACGACGATTTTCGTGAATGGTTTGCCGAGCGGAACGAGCGCCTCGTTTCGGCGGGCCTCGACATAACGTCGCAAGTGGAACCATCGTCCACGTCATTGATGCAGGGTTCGGAGGGATCAACAGGTACGCGTCCGGATGCAGGCGCTGACGCAAATCCCGGTCAACTGTCCGGACGAACACTATTCATGCAGTCCGGATGTGCTGCGTGCCACCGCGTTGCCGGGACAGAGGCGAACGGCCTCGCTGGTCCGGACCTCACCCATGTCGGATCACGCCGTACGCTGGGCGCGGGTATATTGCCGAACAATCGCGGTACTCTCATCGGCTGGATAGGCGACAGCCAATCGCTCAAGCCGGGCAATCGCATGCCGAGCTATGACATGCTCAATGCCGACGAGCTCGAAGCTATCGCAATCTGGCTCGAGCAGCAGAAATGAGATCCGAGACGGGTTTCGATCATGCGCTTTACGAGCGCTTCCCCACCGAGAAGCGCCCCAATAGCGAGGTAGAGGAATTGAACCGCATCTGGCGCGCGCCCAAAGGGTGGGCACGTCTTACCGCGGTCAATAACAACTACGTCGGTTTCTGGTACGTCGTCACCGCTTTTGGTTTCTTCCTCGCAGCAGGAATTCTGGCGCTGGGCATGCGAGTGCAGCTCGCTGCCCCGATGCAGGACTTTCTGGGCGTCGATACCTACAACCAGTTTTTCACGATGCACGGCACGGTTATGATGTTCCTATTTGCCGTGCCCATGGTGGAGGCTATCGGCATCATGCTGTTGCCGCAGATGCTGGCAGCACGCGATCTACCGTTCCCCAGGCTGTCGGCGTTCGCGTTCTGGGCCTATTTCGTAGGCGGGACGATGTTTTTCCTCTCGCTATTCGTCGGGCTGGCGCCTGACGGTGGCTGGTTCATGTATCCGCCGCTTACAAGCATCGCCTTCAGCCCCGGCATAAATACCGATTTCTGGCTACTCGGTATCGGTTTCATCGAAATCTCCGCCATCGCAGGCGCGATCGAGATCATCGTAGGCGTGCTCCGCACCCGAGCGCCGGGGATGACACTCGACAAAATGCCGATGTTTGCGTGGGCCATGCTGGTCTTCGCGGTAATGATCGTGGTCGCCTTCCCGAGTGTGATCCTGTGCACGATGCTGCTGGAGATCGAACGAGCGTTCAATTGGCCCTTCTTCGATGCGCTACGCGGCGGCGATCCCATGCTGTGGCAACACCTCTTCTGGTTTTTCGGCCATCCAGAAGTCTACATTATCTTCATCCCAGCCGCGGGTCTCATGAGCATGATGGTGGCCGCAGTCGCAAAGGTGCCGCTCGTTGGGTACCGTCTCAACGTCCTGGCGCTGGTCGCTACCGGCTTCATCAGCTTCGGCGTTTGGGCGCATCACATGTTCACTACCGACATGCCGCGCGTTTCTGCAGGCTATTTTTCCGCCGCCAGCATGGCGGTCAGCCTGCCCGCTGGGATACAGGTGTTCTGCTGGATCGCGACGCTTGCCAGCGGGAAGATAAGATGGACCACGCCTGCGTTATTCGTGGTCGGAAGCGTGGTGATTTTCACGATGGGTGGGTTGACCGGCGTGATGGTGGGTATGGTGCCCTTCGACTGGCAAGCGCACGACACCTATTTTATCGTCGCCCACCTCCATTACGTGCTGATGGGCGGCATGGTTTTCCCGATGTTCGCCGCGTTCTACCACTGGCACGGCATGACCAGCAGCCGGGCGCTATCTGAGCGTGTTGGGAAGTGGGTCTTCGGGCTGATGTTCGCGGGTCTGCACATAACTTTCTTCCCCATGCACCTGACCGGCCTCATGGGTATGCCGCGCAGGGTCTATACCTATTTGCCCGGGCGCGATCTCGATCTGCTCAATCTGGTGTCCACCATCGGCGCTTTCGTGATGGCCGCTGGGATACTCCTGTTCCTGTTTGATCTCGCTCGCCGCTTTCGTTTCACGGTTCATGATGACGCAGGCAATATCTACGGCGGCGGTACGCTCGAATGGCTTCCCACCGGTTTGTACTCCACGCGCTCGATCCCGCTGGTCACGTCGCGTGAACCATTGTGGGATCGCCCCCATATCTCGAAGGAAGTCGAAGAAGGGCGCTATTTCCTCCCGAACTCTGCTACTGGCCAGCGCGAGACGCTGATTACCTCGACCGTGATGGCCGAACCCCAATACGTTCAACTCATGCCCGGCCCGTCGGCATGGCCATTGTCAGCGGCTGTGTTCACCGCTCTCTTCTTCCTCTCGCTAACGGTGCAGGGCTACGCCTTTGCTGTGTTTTGCGGGATTGTAGCAGTGCTGAGTACGCTGCGATGGCTTTGGGAAACCGACCGTCCCATCAAACAGGAAAGCGCTGACATCGGCGGCGGTATCGAGGTTCCGATCGCAATCACCGGGCCGAAAAGCCACGGCTGGTGGGCGTTGAACACTTTGATGGTCGTAATCGGCATGATCGGCTTCATGGCCGTATTCGCCTATCTCTATCTCTATGGCATCAATCCCGAAGTCTGGAGTGCGCCTCCGCCCCTCGGCGAAACCGCAATTATTGTCGGGATAGAAGCGGCTGCGCTTCTTGCGGCTTGGGGCGGGCGTAGGGTTCTCGCAACGAAAGAAGGGCGGCTTGCCGAAGACCTGCCTTGGATGCTGGAGGCACTTGCTGCGGCCCTGCTGGTCGGCGCGTTATACCTCGATGTGACTGGTTGGCTCGCGACGGGTCTTGAGCCCACCGCGAATGGGATGGGTGCGACTGTCTTCATGCTCTCGGTGCTTCAAGGACAGGTGGTCGTAGTTGCTGTCATCATGGCCGCCTATCTCGCCTTTCGCGAGGCACGAGGGATCATGACCACTCCAACAAACGTGACCATGGATATCGTCGCACGTTTCATAATGTTCTGCGCGCTACAGGGCATGATCTTTACTCTCTTGCCGAGGGTATTCCCCGGTGTCTGATGCGAAGAACAACGAGATTGGCGAGCCGATCGACCGCCCTTCGATCTATCGTACGCTTCTGATCGCTTTCGTGATCTGGTCGGCGCATTTCGCTGTAAGCTACGCCGGGGTGCTGGTTTTCCCAGATGACGGGATGGCGCGGATTATCGCTTTAAGTGCGGGTCTAATCGCAATCGCCGCACTGGTCGTACAAGTCCGGAGACTACCTGCTCCACGCTCGCCGCTTGCTCTTGGTGCCCTCGGGCTGGGCGCGGCGGGGGTAATCTTCGGCACCTTCCCTGCCATTGTTGGTTAAGTCAGAGAGGCAAAGCCGGAAGAGGAGATTGCCCGCATGGACCGCACAGTCACTAATTCCCGTTCTTTTGCAAATCCCTTGCATGCGATCCTGCTTGCGTTTCCCGTCGCGCTATATCCTTCCGCTCTACTCACCGACATAACCTATCTGAATACGGCCGAGATCCAGTGGACCAACTTCTCCTCTTGGCTGATCGCCGGGGCGGATCTGTTTGCTGGTCTGGTGCTCGCCTGGGCATTGCTCGGCCTCTTCTTCGGGCGTGCCCGCCACTCGAAAAGCCGCAGTATGCTCTATCTGATCGTCGTAGCCGCAATGTTCGGGCTCGGTGTTTTGAATTCTTTTCAGCATGCGCGTGACGGCTGGCATTCCGTTGGAACATTGGGACTCGTTCTTTCGATCCTTTGTTCGATCCTTGCCTTGATCGCGGCATTTATCGCCTACAGCACCATTGCGGCGGAGAAACGCGCATGATCCGCCTCGCATACCTCGCCTTACCGCTGACTATCGCGCTTGCCGCCTGCCAGGTCAGCAGCGATCCCGATCTCGATCAGACCGGCGAGCGGCCCGAACTTCCCGAACAGAATGATGCTCTCGTGCCGGCGATGGAAATTCCGACGCCGGAAGGTTGGGGGGACGAACTGCCTACCGTGCCCGAAGGGTATACCGTTTCCGCAATTGCGCAGGATCTGAGGATTCCGCGGCAGACCCTTGTTCTGCCCAATGGCGACATCTTGGTCGCCGAGGGGGCTGGGGGCAAGGCACCCAAATTGAGACCCAAGGATGTCATCGCGGGCTGGATCAAGAAGCGCGGCAAAAGCCCGGTCGAAGGTGGGGACCGGATAACGCTGCTGCGCGATGAAGACGGAGATGGGCAGACCGATCTCCAGACCACTTTTATCGAGGGTCTCGACGCTCCCTACGGCTTAGCTTTCGTCGATGGCACGCTCTACGTAGCCAATCAGGGTAATCTGGTAAGCTTCGAATATACCGAAGGAGCGACCAGTATCGCTGGCTCTGGTACCGAAGTCACAAAGCTTCCCGCCAAGATCAATCACCATTGGACGAAGGCGATGACCGCCAGCCCCGATGGCTCGAAGCTTTACGTCGGCATAGGCTCGAACAGCAATGTCGGTGAACGCGGCATGGATGTCGAAGAGGACCGTGCGGTCATATGGGAGATCGACCGAGAAACGGGCGCCAGTCGGATATTCGCTTCCGGCATCCGCAACCCGACCGCACTCGCCTTTGACCCGTGGAACGAGAAGCTTTGGGCGGTCGTCAACGAGCGTGACGAACTCGGACCGCAACTCGTGCCTGATTACCTGACTTCCGTACGCGACGGTGCCTTTTATGGCTGGCCTTACAGTTACTACGGTCAGAACGTCGATCCGAGGATCAAGCCGGCGAGGCCCGACCTGGTTAAGAAGGCCATTGTGCCCGACTATGCGCTGGGCTCCCATGTTGCCGCACTTGGTGTCGATTTCACCACCGAAGGTGGCTTGGGTGGCCGGTTCGGCGAAGGTGCGTTTGTCGGGATGCACGGAAGTTGGAATCGTGCCGATCCCTCGGGCTACAAGGTCGTCTTCGTGCCCTTCCGCGGGGGCCGTCCGAGCGGCGAGCCCATCGACCTGCTCACAGGTTTTCTGAAAAACGGGCACGCGAGGGGGCGCCCCGTCGGCGTGACATACGATGCGGCCCGCGGCGTGCTCTATATAGCAGATGATGTGTCGAACACCGTTTGGCGGGTTGCTCCGCAAAACGCAGGGCCTCGGTCAGTACCGCGGGGGGTAGTCCAAGTGCCTATCGATACGCCGTCGACTTCCACTCAAACCGGCGCAGACTAGCTCGGCTTGGCCGTTTCGTACGACACCAATAAGCCGCTGGTGCTCGTCACCGGCGCGACTGGTAATTTGGGTCAGTCGATCTGCGCCGGGCTCGAAAGTGACTACACCGTGGTCGGGCTCGACCGAGATCGGGCATCAGGTAAGCGCCAAGTAATCGAAATGGACATTACCTGCGAGAGCTCGATCCGCGAGGCGCTCGCGACCATCCGCCGCGATTTCGGCTCGCGTATCGCAGCAATCCTTCACTTGATTGCCTATTACGACTTCAGTGGTGAGCCAGACCCTCTCTATGACGAGGTGAACGTCAAAGGAACTCGCGATTTTCTTGGCGTTCTCGAAGATTTCGAGGTCGATCGTTTCATCTATACCAGCACCATGTTGGTCCATCGCCCTGTCGTGCCAGACGATAAAATTGATGAAGACACTCCAGTCGATCCACGTTGGGAATACCCTAGGTCCAAAGCCCGTGCGGAGGCCACGATCCGTTCCAATACGACGATGCCTTATGCTATTTTGCGCTTGGCCGGCGTGTATGATGAACAGACGTCGGTGCCGACGCTTTCAAATCAGATAGCGCGCATCTATTCTCGCGATCTACAATCGCACCTCTATGCCGGGCTACTGGATGCGGGGCAGGCGATGCTCCACCGCGAAGACCTCATCGATGCCATACGCCGCACGATTGCACGCCGGGGTTACTTACCTGAAGAGGTGACGATGCTTATCGGCGAGCCTGAGACCTTGGGCTACGATACGATCCAAGATATGTTGGGACGCTTGATCCATGGCGAAGATGTCTGGCAAACAATTAAGATCCCGCCTCCCCTCGCGAAGCTCGGGTCCAAGATCCAGAATTTGTCTGAAACTCTGATACCAGACGCCCTCGATGGAGGAGACAAGCCCTTCATCCAACCATACATGATCGACATGGCGGACGATCATTACGAGCTCGATATCTCGCTTGCGCGCACATTGCTTGGCTGGGAACCACAGCATCGTCTCGGCGAAGAACTTCCCGGAATAGTCAGGCATCTGCAGGCTGATCCCGACGCTTGGCATCGGATCAATGGCGTAGCTTTTTCGGGCAAAAACCGGGCCGAAGAGCGATAGGGCCATCGATTTAGGTACCGTCCTGCTGCTCGCATTGCTGCCGGCGCTCGGCAGTTTGATCGGGGTGGGCTTGGCCGAATGGCGCAAGCCACCGCCGTGGCTAGTAGGCGGAGCTATGCATGCCGCTGCGGGACTCGCCGCTGCAGTGGCGGCCATCGAACTCGTGCCGAGAGCGATTGAGCGCGTCGAGATTTGGTTGCTCGCAGTAGCGCTAATTTGCGGATCCTTCGCCTCTGTCGGCATTGCCAGATTGTCACGGGCAATCAGCACCAGGCTTCCGAGCAAGCGGATGCGGGCGAGCACCATCGGAGCCTACGTGGCAATTGGAGTGGACTTGGTGACAGATGGACTGATGACCGGTAGCGGCGCGGCAGTCGCGGCGAGCCTAGGGTTGTTGCTGGCCCTGTCGCAGATAGTCGGCAACCTACCCGGCGGCTTTGCGATCGCCGCCAGTTTCAGGGCTGCGGCGGTGCCACGACGGCAGCGATTGGTAATGCTTTCAGCCTATCCGATGCTCCCGGTTGTCGGCGCTGCAGTGGGGTACCTTGCGCTTAGGGACGCGGGAAATTTTGCAACTGGGACCACGCTTGCGTTTCTCGCCGGCCTGCTCTTGACTGCAACGATCGAAGAAATCGTACCGGAGGCGGACAAGCCGGGTGCGCCTCGTCGAATCTCAAGCCCTGCATTTGCTGGCGGATTCGTGCTGCTTCTTTTGCTCTCGGCGTACCTCTCTTCCTGACGAAAGGTTTAATGTCCTCGTTTGAGGAGGTAACTACCGGCCTGTGTAAAGCTTCATTCCAATGTCCGGTTTGAGGTGCCAGCGGCGACCTTTTCTATGTCTCGATTTAGGGCGCGAAGCGGACGTCTCGCGCAACGTCCGCAATCGGGTCGTTAGTTGACGGTCCGCTCATAGCGGATCGCTACCTCGGTAAAGGCCCCACGAGATGCAGTGGAGAGCAGTCCCAGCCGTCACCTCCTGCGTCGAAGCCCATTAGCTAGACTTGCAAATCGCAGACTTCTCGTGAGCCACCTAACGCTATGATTGCCTCGCTATCCAGTTCGACTCCATAAACCCACGCAAGCTCACAAATGTCCCCCATTGCCCTTCGGGAATCATGCTCCGCGAAATTCACAGCAAGGCGTAAAGCATCATCGTAGCGTTGCTCGTTACCATACAAAACCATCAAGGTTTCGTAGCTAGCCGCGTTACCCAAAGACGCCGCTTCTCGCATTTCGAGCACTTCGACTTCAGAAACGTCTGGGCCGTCTAGTGCGACAGCCTTTTCTTCTTGCTTGGGTTCTTCGCTGCAGGCGAGAACAAATAATAGAGCTAGGGTGAGTAAGCTTCGTCCAATATTCATTTTTGCAATATAGACAACCGCGGATTGTCCGCAATCGGGTCGTTAGCGGAATTACCGCTTTTCGCGAAATTCAGCCCTAAACGGACTCTCAGCAACCGTCCCCGATCATCCAGGCTGCAACTCGGCTATGAATGGTTATTACGCGCGCTCCAGCCGCCCGACCGTTACCAACATGTGAAATCGGGCCCTGTGTCAGAGGTCATAAGCCTTGCAGAAAATTGTTGGTCAAGCAGCAGGCGTCACTTCCAGCCGATTGAATTCGGGCGCGTCGGATTTGGATTGGGATCCGGATGACGACTGATTCTCGATGTCGAAGAAATCTAAGGTGACAGCGCGAATATCAGGACCGAAAACGCTTACCAAACCTCCGCCGAAAAGGCCGAGGGCACCGCAAAGCGCGGCGTAACCGATTGGATGCCTTACGGCGATGGGTTCCGGTTTCGGGCTCGTGTATCCGTCTTCGTGAGCATCGATCACATCGATGGCAGCGTTTTTGATATCGACACCAAGCTGCGCCCAGACGTCGTAATCGAACACTGGTCGCGTGCCGAGCTGACCGCCGACGATGTTAGCGATGTCTGGATATCTCGAAACCAGCGCTTCCCTAACTTGTGTGTGAGCATCACGCCAACGCCGCCCCCGATGGCGAATGACATGGGCAATCTCGCTCAGGAGACGGGAAAGCATCTTCTGAAGTTCGGCTTCGAAGGTAGTAAAACCCGATTTGATCATCACCGAACTGCCGGTGAGCCCTTTCGAACTGAGGTCAGCCTTGGACCGATTGAACTCAGTGTTCCATTGGTGATCGAACTCGTCGAAGTGCCGAGTAATGCGATCGCGGATTGTGAGCTTTGCCATAATAGAAATGTGCTCTCGGACTTCGCGCACAGCAAGTTTGATTTCCAACTAGTCCGGGGACAACGGAGTATTGAACCGACAGCCGAACGGCAGCTTTTCCGCGCCTATCCATCGAAAGCGGACGTTCCGCTTGCGGCCCATTCGAGACATCATTCGAGGTCAGGCGCGCCTAAAAGACGAGCAGGTGCGAGCGAGCGAGCTTGCGGTTTCATGGTAGGGGAATCTAAGCGCGTGCTTACTCGGTGATTACTCACCAATAAGTGAGATGGGCGACGCTCGCTTAAGTGTTTGAAACCACTGGTCGGGACGACTGGATTCGAACCAGCGACCCCTACACCCCCAGTATAGTGCGCTACCAGACTGCGCCACGTCCCGATACCAGTGGAGGCGGCCCTATAGGGGGGAGTTCTGTGCATGGCAAGCGTCAAGCTGCCGCAATTCATTGCCCTGCAATCCCGTTCCTGCTAGCTGCGCGCGCTATTGACGAGGGGGCTTTCGGCCGGAAGCTTGATTGCTCCGCAACCGGTCCCATCTCGCACGAACAACAGCATCAACGGATACAGGCTTTTCCTTCATGATCGACCTTCTCGCCGCCGCCGGCTCCGCCGCAGCCCAGCCGCCGGTCTGGCTGCAGATTCTTCCGTGGGTCGCGATCTTCGCAATCTTCTGGTTCCTGATGATCCGCCCGCAGATGCGCCAGCAGAAAGCGCACCAGGAAAAGATCGCCGGTCTGAAGCGCGGTGACGAAGTGGTGACGGCAGGCGGTCTCGTGGGCAAGATCACCAAGGTCGAAGACCAGTTCGTCGAAGTCGAACTGTCCAAGGGCATGAAGGTCCGCGCCGTGCGCAACACCATTGGCGAAGTGCTCTCCGGCACCACCGCCAAGCCCGCCAACGACTGATCCGCCAAGAGGCACACAGCAGACATGCTCGATTTTCCAACCTGGAGGAAAGCGTTCCTGTGGGGCATCGCCGTCATCGGCATGCTCCTGTCGCTGCCTTCCCTGTTCTCGCTCGCCAATCTCGATTGGCCCGATCAGCTTCCCGACCCGGTCGTAAACCTCGGTCTCGACCTTGCCGGCGGTAGCCACATCCTGCTCGAAGCCGAGCGGGACGAAGTGGCCGCCATGCGTCTGGAAGATCTGGAAGAAAGCGTGCGCAACGCCATGCGCCGCGCAGAGCCCCGCATCCGCATCGGCGACGTTTCGACCGCGGACGGCCAGCTCAGCTTCCTGCTCGACGATGTCGCCGACGTGGACCGCGCGCGGGCTGAAATCGAAGACATCATGAACGGCACCGGCCCGGTCCGCGAATGGGACCTGCAGGTCGTCGACGGGCAGCGCTTCGTGCTGACCCAGACCGCTGCCGGCCTCGACAATGCGGTCGACGGGGCGATGGAAGGTGCGCTGCGTACCGTTGGTATCCGTATCGACGGCCTCGGCACGCGTGAGCCGACGATCCTTCGCCAGGGCGATACCCGTATCGTGGTGCAGGTGCCCGGTCTGCAGGATCCCGAACAGCTCAAGGAACTGCTCGGCAAGACTGCCAAGCTGGAATTCAAGCTGGTCGAACGCCAGGCCAGCGCCGAGGAAGTGGCGCGCGGTTTCGTGGCGGGCGGCGAAGTCTATCCCTATGCCGAGGGCGAGGGCTTCCCCAACGGGGTCGTCGTCCAGCGCATCGGCGGCATCGACGGCGAAACGCTCACCGGCGCTCAGCAGAATTTCGATGCGCAGACCAACGAACCGGTCGTATCGATCACTTTCAATCCCGACGGTGGTCGCCGCTTCGCGCGGATGACGACGCAAAACACGGGACGCCAGTTCGCCATCATCCTCGACGGGGAGGTAATTTCTGCTCCCGTCATGCGCGAGCCGATCCAGAACGGCCAGTCGCAGATTTCCGGCGGGTTCACCGTCGAAAGCGCGAACAACCTGGCGATCCAGTTGCGCTCCGGCGCGCTCCCGGTCGATCTCAGCGTGGTGGAAGAACGCACGGTCGGACCTGACCTCGGCGCTGACTCGATCAAGCAGGGCATGATCGCCATCGTGATCGGCACGCTCCTGGTCATGGGCCTGATGATCGTGACCTACGGTCGGTTCGGCATCTATGCGACGGTGGCGCTGGTCATCAACGTGCTCATGCTGCTCGGGATCATGGCGGCGCTCAACATGACGCTGACCCTGCCGGGTATCGCGGGCTTCGTGCTGACTATCGGCGCGGCGGTGGACGCCAACGTGCTGATCAACGAACGCATTCGCGAGGAGCGAAAACGCGGGAGGCGCGTCATCACGGCGGTGGAGAACGGCTATAAGGAAGCCAGCCGCGCCATTTATGACGCGAACATCACCAACTTCATCGCAGGCGTCCTGCTGTTCAGCTTCGGCTCCGGACCGATCAAGGGCTTTGCCGTGGTCCTCGTCGTCGGCCTGTTCACCAGCGTCTTCACCGCCCTGCCGCTGACCCGCATGTGGGTCGCCGGATGGCTGCGCAAGGCGCGCCCATCCGACATCAATCTTTGAGGAAACGGACGATGAAACTTCTCAAGCTCGTCCCCGACGACACCAACATCAAGTTCCTCAAGTGGCGCGTGCCCTTCTTCGTGGTCAGCATCCTGCTGATCGCGGCGAGCTGGGCTCTCGTGGCGACCAAGGGCCTCAACTACGGCGTCGACTTCGCCGGCGGTCTCGAAGTGCGGGCGACCTTCACCGAACGCAGCGAGGCCCCTGTGGCGCAGCTGCGCGACGACGTGGAAGGGCTGGGCTACGGCTCGCCCGTCGTCCAGCGCTTCGGCGAGGACAACCAGGTTTCGATCCGCGTTCGCCTGCCCGACGAGGTCGCTGCCGATAAGGACGCTGCACAGGCCGCGGCCAATGCGGTGGTGGACGAATTGCAGGGCAATTACCCCGACTTCCGTCTCGACGGGAACGACAACGTGTCCGGCAAGGTGTCCGGTGAATTCCGCGAGGATGCCGTCTTTGCGCTGGTGGCCGCCATGCTGGCCGTGGCGCTCTACATCTGGATCCGCTTCGAATGGCAATTCGGGGTCGGCGCATTGTTCGCACTGTTCCACGACGTCAGCCTGACCCTGGGGATGTTTGCGCTGTTCCAACTGGAGTTCAGCCTGCAGATCATCGCGGCTATCCTGGCCATCATCGGTTACTCCCTGAACGATACGATCGTCGTCTACGACCGCATCCGCGAGAACCTGAAGAAGTACCGCAAGATGCCGGTGCCGGAGCTGCTCGACCTCTCGGTCAACGAAACCCTGGCGCGTACCGTCATGACCTCGCTGACGCTGCTGGTGGCGCTGCTGCCGCTGCTGTTGATCGGCCCGGCGAGTCTCTTCGGCCTCACCGCTGCAATCACACTCGGCCTCTTCGTGGGTACCTACAGCTCGGTCTACATGGCCTCGCCGCTGCTCATCTGGATGGGCGTCAATTCGGACAGCTTCGTCCCGGAAGAGACGGTTGCCGACAAGCAGGAACGCGTCGCTCGGGGCGAGGTCTAAACCTCGACGAGGCGATCGTAATGCGCGCCTAGCGCCTTGCCGTTCGCCTCCCAGCTATAAGCATCGACACAGGCGGCTACCTCCAGGGGTGGCCGCCTGTTTTGCAAGACCAGCCTGATGCCTTCGCGAACGGCGTCGGTTCGCCGGGCGACGATGACACCTGCGGCTGGCGTATTCACCACTTCGCGCGCACCGCCTGCGTCGGTGATGACGAGGGGCGTACCGCAGGCCAGTGCCTCGATCCACGCATTGGCCAGCCCTTCGCTGGCAGAGGGCAGGGCCATCACATCGGCAGCGGACAGGATGATCGGCAACAGGTCGTGATCCAAGCTGCCGAGGAAGTGGACGCGGCCGGCCACGCCCTCCGATCTTGCAAGGGCGCGCAGGCTGGCCTCGTCCTCTCCCTTGCCGACCAGCAGGAGGCGGGCGTCAGGCAGGTCCGTCAGCGCCTTTATGACCAGCGCCTGACCCTTGCGTTCGATGAGGGCCCCGACGGTGGCGATCAGCTGGTCGTCTTCGCCGATCTCGATGCCGAGCTCGCTGCCGAGGCGATTGCGCAATTGGGTATGGCCGAGCGGCCGGAACCGGTCGCGGTCGAGCCCGGTGCGATGGATCGCGATCTTGGCGCGGTCCATGCCCAGCGCAGCCATGTCGTCCGCCAATGCCTCGGAAACGCTGAGCAGACCGGCAGCCTGTTGGGCAGCAGTCTTCAGCGCGTGGGCGCCATACCTGCGGCCGCCCCAATAATGGATATCCGCCCCCCGCGCCTTGATCGAGAGGGGAAGGCCGAGCTCAGCTGCGATGCGGGCAGCGGCTGGGCCGTCCGGGTAGAAAAACTGCGCGTCGATCAGGTCGAACGGCTGCTCTTCGTGCAGTCTTTCTGCCAGAGGCATTACGGCCTTGGCGATCAGGCGGGGATTGAGACGTCCGCCCACCTTGGGCAGCAGGCGAAAGGTCGGTCGATGGACGGCAACACCGTTTTCCAGCCCATCGACGGCGGCCTCCTTCGCCTCGCGATATCGCCCAAGCGCCAAGGGTGGCAGACCGATAGGGTTGATGACGACAGGCTCCCAGTCGGTATGGTTTGCGAGTGCCTCGATCGAGCGTGCGACGAAGGTGCCGAATCTCGGCGCCGAAGCATTGGGCCACAGTGTCGACAGGACCAGTGCCCGCCGGGCTCTGCCAGACGTCACAGCCGACGGACCAGCATTTCGGCGACACCGATCCAGGGCGGGCTGTCGACCACCTGCTGTTTTTCTCCGTGGCCCGGCGGCAAGATACCCACGAGGCTGCCCTGCCGATCGATCAACCGGCCGAAGGAGAATCGCCCGGCCTTGCGCGGGACGAGCACGTCTCGGTTCACCGCGCGCCCGGCATCTTCCGGATCGATCTGGCGCAGCCACAGCTGGTCACCGGGGCGGTATTCCCCATGCGGATATTCGATGGTCAGGACCATCAGGGCGCCATCCGATCCAAGATCGGTCGCGAGCAATGCATCGCGCGTCGTCTCCAGTGCCTCGGGCCCGTCTTTGCCGAGACTGGCGACGACTTGCGGATGGGCGGCCTTTTCCGAACGGACAAGCACTTCCGGTTCGACGCCAAGGGCATCGGCAATCCGTTCCATCCACTTCAGCGACAGGTTCCGCATTCCGGTCTCTAGCCGACCGACGGTCTGCGGCGTGGTGGGCGGGTCGCAAGCCTCTGCCAGATCGGCCAGCGTCCAGCCCTTTTGCTTGCGGATGTCGCGGATACGGTTGATCAAACACCTTCTCCAGTAACCGGAATGGTTTTTCGACTTTCCTACACTAACCGAAAATATGCAAGCGATCTCTCCACAAGCAAGGAGATCGGGTATGCGAAGGGAATTAAGCGAGCGGGAACTGACCGAAGAAGGGCCTCGCGCAAAAGGCTCTGCAAAGGGCAAGAAGCGAACCGTTACGGTGAATTTGGCCGAGTCGCCGCTATCATGGCTTCATGCGCGCGGGCATATCGATGACCGCCTGTTCGATGCGGGCGAGAGGCTGCGGTCCGACTATGAGCGTGCGCAAATTGCGCCGGGGATCACTATGCGTTGGGACCCGGTACGCGTGGACGGTGGGGGCGGTGACGGCTTGACGCCGGGTGAGCGCCAGCTCGCGGCCCGCGCACGCTTCGACGATGCGATGGCGCAGGCAGGCAGCGGCCTGAAGGATGTCCTGTGGCATGTCGTCTGCAATTGCGAGAGCCTGTCCCATGCCGAAAAGGGCCTCGGCTGGCCGGCAAGGAGCGGGAAGCTGGTCCTGCGTCTTGCGCTGGACCGGGTGGCTGATTTTTACCGGATCCGGTGAGCCACCAGCTGGCGCAGCCGCGGCAGGACATGCTCTTCGAACCACGGGTTTTGCCGCATCCATAGTGTCGAGCGCCATGCTGGGTGGGGCAGGGGCAGAAAGTCTGGCAGGTAGTCTTCGAAGGTTCGAACCCGCTCGGTCATCGACAGCTTGCGTGTCTGCGGCAGGTAGTAATTTTGCGCATAGGTTCCGACGAGCAGTGTGAACCGGTCCTCGGGAAGTATCTCGAGCACGCTTCCATGCCATTGGGGCGCACATTCGCGCCGCGGTGGCTTGTCGCCTCCGCTGGCTTTGCCCGGATAGCAGAAGCCCATCGGCACGAGCGCAACCTGCTGTGAATCGTACATCTGGTCCTTGGTGAGGCCAGTCCATTCGCGCAGCCGGTCACCGCTCGCATCGTCCCATGGAATGCCGCTTTCATGGACTTTCGATCCGGGCGCCTGGCCGATGATGAGAAGGCGTGCCTCGGGCGAAAAGCTGGCGACGGGACGCACGCCGTGGGGCAAGTGCTTTTCGCACAGCCGGCAGGCGGCAATGCGTGATGCAAGCGCTTCTGCGCTCAAAGGGCCTCAGCCATTTCCGCCAGCATCAGCCAGCGTTCTTCGGCCGCGTCCTTCTCGGTCCGGGCGTTCTCGATCCCTTCGCTGATCGTGGCGAATTTCTTGGGATCCTTGGTGTAGAGATCGGGGTCGGACAGTATCGTCTCGCCCTTGGCGATGGCTGCTTCCAGTTCCTCGATGCGTGAAGGCAGCAGTTCCAGGTCGCGCTGGTCCTTGTAGGACAGCTTGGTCGGCTTCGCCCTGGCTTGCTCGGCAGGCTTCGCGGCGGGCTTGTCCTGCCGCTTTTCCTTGCGCTCGACGGGGGCGCGCCGTTTCTTTTCCCAGTCCTCGTAACCACCGGCAACGATATCGACCTTGCCGGTCCCGTCGAGGCCGAGTGTGATGGTAACGGTGCGATCGAGGAAGTCGCGATCGTGGCTGACGATCAGCACGGTGCCTTCGTAATCGGCGATGACTTCCTGCAGGAGGTCCAGCGTTTCGAGGTCGAGATCGTTGGTCGGCTCGTCCAGCACGAGGAGGTTTGATGCCTTCGCGAACTCACGCGCCAGCAGCAGCCGCGAACGCTCGCCGCCGGAAAGGACAGCAACTTTCATGTCGACGATCTTGGGGTCGAACAGGAATTCCTTCAGATAGCCCTGCACGTGCTTGCGGTTGCCGCGCACGTCGATCCAGTCGCCGCCTTCGGCCAGCACCTGGCGTACGGTCTTGTCGTCGGTGAGCAGCTGGCGTTGCTGGTCGATCATCACGCCAGTGAGGGTCTTGGCGATTTCCACCGTGCCGCTGTCGGGTTCCAGTTCGCCGGTCAGCATTTTCAGCAGCGTCGTCTTGCCCGCGCCGTTCGATCCGACGATGCCGATGCGGTCGCCGCGCTGGATGCGCAGGTTGAACGGCTTGATAATCGTGCGCTCGCCAAAGGACTTGGTGATGCCTTCCGCCACGATAACCGACTTCGACTTGAAGTCTTCCTCTGTCGCCAGTTTCAGCTTGGCGGTGCCAGCGCTGGCAATCATCGAGGCACGCTGGGCGCGCATCTGCCACAGCTTCTCAAGGCGGCCCTGGTTGCGCTTGCGCCGCGCGGTGACGCCGCGCTCCAGCCAGTGCGCTTCGAGCTTCAGCTTTGCGTCGAGCTTTTCCGCCGCGCGCGCTTCTTCGGCGTAGACCTGCTCTTCCCAGGCTTCGTACCCGCCGAAGCCGACTTCCTTGCGGCGCAGATTGCCGCGGTCGAGCCAGATGGTCGCGCGGGTGAGGCGTTTCAGGAAGGTGCGGTCGTGGCTGATGACCAGGAATGCGCCGCGATAGCGATCGAGCCAACCTTCGAGGAATTCGATGGCCGCCAGATCGAGATGGTTCGTCGGCTCGTCCATCAGCAGCAGGTCGGGATCCTGCGCCAGCGCGCGGGCAATGGCGGCGCGGCGCTTCTCGCCGCCGCTGGCGCCCTTGGTCGCACGGCTCATATCGATGCCGAGCTGGCCGGCGATCGCCTCGACCTCGTGTTCCTGCGGCGCGTGCACGCCGTCGAGCGCCCAATCCATCAGCGTGGAGTGGCCAGAAAGATCGGGATCCTGTTCGAGCAGGACGATGCGCGTGCCGGGCTTGATCTTGCGCGTCCCTGCATCGGTTTCCAGCTGGCCGTCGATCATGCGGAACAGCGTGGTCTTCCCGACCCCGTTGCGGCCGATCAGGGCCAACCGGTCGCGGGGCCCGATATGCAGGTCGAGCGGGTCGTGATCCGGCCCGCCGAACAGCCACTTGCCGCCCTGTTGCAGGGCCATGCCTTCGAGGCTGAGGATGGGAGGCTGTGCCATAACGCAGCGCGAGGTAGTCGCGCCGCCCCCAAGCTGCAAGCGCCTACTGGGCGGCTTCGCGCGAACCTTTCTGCATTTCCACCATCGCAGCGACGCTTTCGAGCAGTTTCGGCGCGTCGTAGATCACGCCGTCCTTGATCGTCCAGCGCACGCCGCCGACCTGCTCGATTGAGCCGGTCTCGCGGTTCAGCTTCGTATGACCGGTGCCGTAGAGCAGCTTGAGATTGTCGAGCGGGTTGCCCGGGACGATCACCAGATCGGCCAGTTTGCCGACTTGTATCGTGCCCATCGGGGTCTCTTCATCACGCGGATCGTAAATTTCCTGCGCGCCCGCCGTGGTTGCGGCGCGGATGACTTCCAGCGGGCTGAGGCCCGCCTCGCGCAGCATCTCAAGCTCGCCGATATAGGCGAAGCCCCAGGTCTGGTAGATGTAGCCTGGATCGCTCCCTGCGGTGACGCGCCCGCCGCGGCGGTGGAATTCGGCAGTCAGGTCGAACCAGTAGCGGTAGAACTTGCGCCAAGCGACCTCGTCCTCGGTGCTCCAGTCCTTGTAATAGCTGCCGTGGTTGGTGGCGCTGGGTGCATAGAAATCCATCAGCGAGGGTAGGCTGTAGCGCGCATGCCAGTCGCGGTTTTTCGCGGCCATGACATCGCGGCTGGCGGAATAGATGTTGAAGGTAGGGCTGAGCGTCACGCCGCTTTCGATCAGGTAGTCGATATAGGCGTCCCATTCCTCGCTATGCGGCTCGACCACCTGATCGGCGAGGCGGGCGACCCAGCCGAAACGCGATTGCTCGTCGAAATAATTGTAGCCTTGCGGATAGCGCGGGAGGGCATTGTCATCGAGCAGGCTTTCGAAGTGGCCGTAAAAGTGCGTGATCCCGTCTAGACCCAGTTCGACCGCCTTTCGGGCATTCACCCGCTGCACGCCCGGTTGAGCGAGGTGGGCGACCGTGCCGAGGCCCTGCTTCTCAGCCTCGTCCAGCGCCGCGCCGAGCACGTCGGGCATCGCGGAATTGAAGAACTTGATCCCCCAGAACCCCTGCGCCTTGGCCCAGCGCACCCATTCGCGCGCTCCGGCGGGTGTCGTAGGTGCGGGACGGCCCCACTTGTCGCCGAAGACCGCATAGGGGAACAGGCGCGGAGCGACGATTGCATTCGCCTCGCTGCGCTGGCGGTCGGTAAGATCGGGCTGGCCGGGTCCGAAATAGAAGCTCACCCCGCGCACGCTGGTCACGCCATGCGCAAGCCAGAGGCGATAGCCATAGGATGGCTGGGCTGCCTTGGACGGATCGCCATTGTGGCCGTGCGTGTCGACGAAACCGGGCATGACGGTCATTCCGGCGGCGTCGATCACGCGATCGGCTGACGCCCGAACGTCCGCGGGAGCACCGCCGCCATGGATGGCCGCGATACGATTTCCCTCGATGACGATATCGACCGGCCCCATGGGCGGCGCGCCCGATCCTTCGATCATGGTCGCCCCGGAAACGATCAGTGTCCCGTATGGCCCTTCCGCTTCGCCCGGCTGGATATCGGGCACCGGCTCCATCTGCGCCGACAGCCCGCTTGCCATGGCCGCAGCCACCATCGCGATGAGATATTTTCCAAGCCGCATTCCGGTCCCCCTGATCCTGCGCATGCGCTACCGCCATCGGGCGAAGATGAAAAGAAGGGAACCTCGGCGTTCAGCCATTGGTAAAGGTAGGGAACCGAGAAACGCGTCTCAACAAAAGGAGTTACGCCATGATCCGCCACACCGTCCCAGCTCTCGCAGCGCTCGCCATGGCCGGAACCGCACAGGCCGCCGAAGTCCAGATCGCCGCGAGCGGCCCCGTCGTGGAGCTGAGCATTACGGAGCAGATCGAGGCCGAACCCGACATCGTCAATGTCGGCGCAGGCGTGGTGACCGATGCACCGACCGCAGTCGAAGCCCTGCGGCAGAATTCGGTCGAGATGCGCAAGGTGATCGAGCGGATCAAGGCGCTGGGCGTGGCGGAGCGGGACATCCAGACCTCCGGCATCAACCTGAATGCGCGCTACGACTACGACCAGCGTCAGCAGCGGCAGGTGTTCCGCGGCTACCAGGCGATGAACCGGGTCAGCGTGAAACTCCGCGATATCGACGAAACCGGCGAAGTGCTTGATGCGCTGGTGGTGGCAGGCGCAACCAATCTCGACGGGCCGCGCTTCAGCCTCGAAAACGATACCGAAGCAAAGGCACGGGCAAGGGCCACGGCGATGCAGCGCGGCCGCGAACAGGCTTTGGAATACGCGCAGCTTGCCGGCTTTACCGGAATTCGCCTGCTGGAGGTGAACGAGACGATTACCGGTCGTTCGCCCGGCCCCTATCCGGTCGTGCGTACAGCCTCCTTGGAAGCCGCTGCCGACCAGTCGGCGCCCGTCCAGCCCGGCCTTGTGAGCACTGGCGTGAACGTGATGGTCAAATACGAGATGACCCGCTGAACCATTGTGAACGTCCACATTCACGACTTGTTCAATGGCTCGGGAGTAGTCACTACAGCATCATGAAACACCTGCTTGCATCCTTCCTCGCTTTCGGTCTCGTCGCCGGTCCGCTGCTGGCGACCCCGGCAGAGGCGCAGCGTCGCACCGACCAGGGCGAAGCGCGCAAGGAAATGCGGGCAGGCAACATCATGCGCGCCCGTGAAATCGAAAATCGCATCGTTCCCTCGATGGGCGACGCGGAATACCTCGGTTTCGACTACGACTCGACCGCGATGGCCTACCGCCTGAAGTTCATCAAGAACGGCAAGGTGAAGTTCGTCGACGTCGATGCACGCACTGGCCGCGTCCTGCGCCGCAGCCGCTGAGCGGTCCGGCACCGGGCACAAGAAACTCCGTTCATCTTGACGCGTTCATCTACATGAACGACACGCATTACGCAGATAACAAGGACGGAAATTCATGCGGATCCTGATTGTCGAGGACGAACCCACGCTCGGCCAGCAGCTCAAGAGCACTCTCGAGCAGAACGGCTATGCGGTCGATTTGTCGACCGATGGCGAAGACGGGCATTTCCTCGGTTCGACCGAAGATTATGACGCTGTCATCCTCGATCTCGGCTTGCCTGAGATCGACGGGCTGACCGTGCTCGGAATGTGGCGCAAGGAAGGGCGCAAGTTCCCTGTCCTCGTCCTCACCGCACGCGACAGCTGGTCGGACAAGGTGGCGGGCCTCGATGCCGGTGCCGACGATTACCTCGCCAAGCCGTTCCAGACCGAAGAGCTGATCGCCCGCCTTCGCGCGCTCATCCGCCGTGCGTCCGGCAATACCTCCAGCGAACTGACTGCAGGGCAAGTCCGCCTGGACACCCGTTCGGGCCGTGTCACCCTGGCTGGCGAGCCGGTCAAGCTGACCGCGCAGGAATATAAGCTGCTGAGCTACCTCATGCACCACAAGGGCAAGGTAGTCAGCCGCACCGAACTGATCGAGCACATCTACGATCAGGATTTCGACCGCGATTCCAACACGATCGAGGTCTTCGTTACGCGCATCCGCAAGAAGCTGGGTGCAGAGGTAATCACGACTATCCGTGGACTTGGGTACAGCCTCGACGACCCCGCTGACGCGCCCCGAGCCTGAGGATACTCCGGCTGGCGAGGCGCGTCGCGCGGCGGACATTCCGCCCGGTGACGCGTCTGCGCCGCCCGCCGAACCCGTGACACTGCCCGAAGGCAAGCCGCCGCAGCGCAGCCTTGCCAAGCGCATGATGGTCATCGCGGCCGTCTGGATCGGCCTGTTGCTGGTGGGCGGGGGCTTCGCGCTGGACCGCACGCTGACGCGGCTGGTGCAGAACAATTTCGACAACCAGCTGGAATACGTGCTGACCGCGCTGATCTCCTCCGCAGAGATCGACAATAATGGCGAGGTCTGGACCTATCGCTCGCTCGGCGACCAGCGCTTTCTCGAACCTTACAGCGGCGTCTATTGGCAAATCAGTGGGGATGGGCGCGAGACCTTCCCCAGCCGCAGTCTTTGGGACCGCACCCTGACGGTCGATGGTTCGCATCGCGATAACGACCCGCATTTTTACGATTCATATCAATTCGATGGCGAGCCGCTGCGGGTGGTGGAGCGCAATGTCGAACTGCCCGACAGCGATGTGGTGTGGACCTTCACCGTCGCCTCGGCGCGCGAGGAACTCGATTTCCAGATCGCCCGGATCCGTTCGATCCTGATCTGGAGCTTTGCCGCGCTTGGCCTGGGCCTGCTGATCATGGCGATCCTGCAGAGCTATTACGGCCTGTCGCCGCTTCGACGCGTGCGCGCCGCGATCCAGTCCATGCGCTCGGAAGGGGCAAACCGCATTACCGAGCCGCTGCCGCTGGAGGTCGAGCCGCTGGTGGAAGAGATCAACGGCTTGCTCGCCCATAGCGAAAAGCAGGCGGAAGAGGCGCGCATGCACGCGGGCAATCTCGCCCATGCGCTCAAGACCCCGCTGACCGTCCTCACCAATGCCGCCACCGCGCACGATCCCAAGCTGTCCGACCTCGTGTGCCGCGAAACCAAGACCATGCAGCGCCATGTCGAACACCATCTCGCGCGGGCGAGGGCTGTCGGGCGGCGGGCGAGCGGTCATGCGCGCGCCGATGTCTGGCCCAGTGCCGAAAGCGTGCTCCGCGCCGTCACACGGATCTACGAAAACACCCGCTTCGACCTCGACGGAAACAAGCTGGCCGCCGTCTCGATCGAGCGGCAGGATCTCGACGAAATCCTCGGCAACCTCATCGAGAACGCGGCCAAGTATGGCGGCGGCAGCGTCTTCGTGACCATCGATGCCGCACGCGATGAAGAGCTGTGCACCATCTGGGTCGAGGATGACGGCACCGGCATTCCCGAAAGCGAACGTGCCCGCATTTTCGACCGCGGCGCGCGCCTGGACACGGGCAAGCCCGGCACCGGTCTTGGCCTGGCAATCGTGCGGGACGTTGCGGAGATATACGGCGGCTCGGTCGAACTCGACGAAAGCGAGGACCTTGGCGGCCTGCTGGTAAGGCTCAGCCTGCCTCGGGCGGGTTAACTACCACGCGCCCTTTCATGGTGGCGAATGACCTCGTCGATGATGAAGCGCAGGAATTTCTCGCTGAATTCAGGATCGAGCTCGCTTTCCTCTGCCAGGCGGCGCAGGCGTGCGATCTGCTCTTTCTCGCGGTTCGGATCGGCCGGCGGCAGCGTCACCTTCGCCTTGTATTCCCCGACCGCCTGCGTGATGCGAAAGCGTTCCGCGAGCATGTGAACGATAGCGGCATCGATGTTGTCGATGCTCTTGCGATAGCCGGCCAGGACCTTGTCGTCCCCCGGTTGAGGTTGCACCGTTTGCGTCATCGCTTGCCAAGCTATCATCAATTGCTCTCTTGCCAAGAAAGCAAGTGCAGCGCATGGCCAAGCTGCAATGACAGCCGACGTCGTACCCCTCCCGCGCAAGGGCCCGCAGCCCTCGATCGATCCCATGCTCGCGCTCACCGCTTCGGGCATGAACCAGGTCAATCAGGTCATTCTCGACCGGATGCAGAGCGAAGTGCCGCTGATCCCTGCGCTGGCCGGACACCTTATTTCCGGCGGCGGCAAGCGGCTGCGGCCCATGCTGACGCTCGCCGGGGCGGAGCTGGTCGGGTATAGCGGGACCCGCCATTACAAGCTCGCCGCGGCAGTCGAGTTCATTCACACTGCCACGCTGCTGCATGACGATGTCGTCGATGGCAGCGATCTGAGGCGCGGCAAGGCGGCGGCCAATATCATCTATGGCAATCCCGCGACCGTGCTGGTTGGCGATTTCCTTTTCAGCCGTTCGTTCGAACTGATGACCGAGGACGGCAGCCTGAAGGTGCTGAAGATCCTGTCCGGTGCCAGTGCGATCATCGCGGAGGGGGAGGTCGACCAGCTCACCGCCCAGCGCAAGATCGACACGAGCGAGGAGCGCTACCTCCATATCATCCGCGCCAAGACCGCAGCCCTGTTTGCCGCGGCAAGCCGAATTGCCGCCGTCGTCGCCGAGTGCGGCGAGGAAGAGGAGCGGGCGCTCGACGAATACGGACGCAACCTCGGGGTTGCCTTTCAACTGGTCGACGATGCGCTCGATTACGACGCCGATGCGGCGCAAATGGGTAAGGACCAGGGCGACGATTTCCGCGAAGGCAAGATGACCCTGCCGGTCATTCTCGCCTATGCACGCGGCAACGAGGAAGAGCGCGCTTTCTGGAAATCGGCGATCGCCGGGTTCCGTTCAGGCGATGAGGACCTAGCCGAAGCGATCCGCCTGATCGGCAAGTACAACGCCGTTGCCGACACGAAGGCACGTGCACGCCACTTCGCCCAGCGCGCAATCGATGCGCTATCGATTTTCCCCGATGGCAAGGCCCGGCAGGCCATGGCGCAGGCGGCACTGTTCGCGGTCGCGCGCGGACACTAAGTGCTGGCCGGGTGCCGGATGCGCTACCAATCAATGCGGTCCTACCAGACCTGCTTGAGAGTCTGCGAGTAGGCACGGGCGCCGTCCTCATTGCTCCTCCGGGGGCAGGTAAGACGACCGCCGTCGCGCCTGCGCTGATTACCGAGGACTGGTGCACGGGCACCATCATCCTGACATCGCCGCGCCGTGTTGCCGCTCGCGCTGCTGCCGAGCGCATGGCAGAGATGCTGGACGAAAAGCCGGGCGAGACGATCGGCTACCTGACCCGCCTCGACAGCAAGCGTGGGCCGAAGACACGGGTGCTGGTCGTTACCGAAGCGATCTTCGTAAACATGCTGGTGCAGGATCCCGAACTGCAGGGCGTCTCGGCAGTCCTGTTCGACGAGGCGCATGAGCGTCATCTCGACAGTGACCTTGGCCTGGCTCTGGCTCTGGAAAGTCGCGCTGTGCTGCGCGACGACCTGCGGGTCCTTGTCATGTCGGCGACCATCGACGGCACGCGGTTCGCGGATTTGCTGGGCGTGGACACGCCGGTCATCGAAAGCGAAGGCCGCGCCCACCCATTGCACATCGAATGGCTCGGGTCTTCGCCGCAAATGCGGGTGGAGGACTCCATGACGTCGGCCATCGCCCAGGCATGTCGTGACGAAGAGGGCGATATCCTGGCGTTCCTACCCGGCGTGGGCGAGATCGAGCGCACGCGCGAGCGGGTTGAAGCGCGACTGCCCGAAGCCGTGGTCCTTCCGCTTCACGGACAGGTGCAAGGCGCGGACCAGCGCGCTGCGATTCGCCGCGATCCGCAAGGACGTCGCCGCATCGTGCTCGCCACCGCGATTGCCGAAACCTCGCTGACACTCGATGGGGTTTCGATAGTCGTCGATGCCGGGCTATCGCGCCGCGCCGAATTCGACCGTGCGGCTGGCACCACGCATCTGGTGACCCACCGCGCGAGCCAAGCGGCTGCGGCCCAGCGGGCAGGGCGCGCGGCAAGGCAAGGTCCGGGAGTTGCCTATCGTCTGTGGGAGGAGGGCGGCCATGCCGGACGCCTCGCATTCGATCCTCCCGAGATGGAGACCGCCGACCTCGCGCCGCTGGTCCTGACACTTGCGAAATGGGGCACGAACGAGCCGGCCGAGCTGCAGTGGCTCGACAGGCCCTCCGCCCCTTCGGTTGCTGCAGCGCGCACCACCTTGCAGGCGCTCGGCGCGCTTGATGGTGAAGGGCGCATTACGCCAGCCGGTGAGAAGCTGGCGCGATTGCCGATGGATCCGGCTTCTGCCGCAATGGTGCTGTTCGGGGCGGCGCATGGCGCGGCGGAACGTGCGGCCAAGCTTGTGCTATTGCTCCAAGAGAGGGCGCTGGGCGGTCGCGGAGAGGATCTGGAGGCGCGCCTGCAACGTTGGGACGGCGATCGCGGCAAGCGGGCAGAAGCGAGCCGGAAACTGGCAAAGCGTTGGGCAGCCCAAGCGAAGGATCTCGTCGATCAGGTAAGGGGTGAAGCACCATCTGGCGCCATCATGCTCGCAGCAGGGAGGCCCGAATTCATCGCCAAACGACGCGATGCAAGTGGCGAGAGCTGGGTATCCGCAGGGGGCAGGGGCTTTTCCCTGGATTCAACGTCGTCGCTGGTCCGATCGTCCTATCTCGTAATCGGCGATGCGCAGGGGCAAGCGAAGGCAGCCCGGATCACCTCGGCAATCGCGCTCGAGGAAAGCGATCTCGAGCGCTGGCTGGATGATCGGATCGAAGGAAGGTCGGTCTTGCGGTGGAGTGGGAATCGTATCGAAGCGCGGCTCGAACGGCGGCTCGGCGCGATCACGCTGGCGAGCGGTCCCGACCCTTCCCCTGACGAGCAGGCTATTGTGGACAGGTTTGTGGAAAAGGCGTTGGAGAACCCGGCAAAGCTGGTTCCGCAGGCGCTTGCTGCCCGGGCTGCCTTTGTCGGCGTCGACGCGTTTGAGCCCGAAAATTTGCGCGATACCATGGACTTATGGCTTGTGCCCTTGCTGGCCGGCCGGCGCGATCTGGACCTGCCCAAAGGCCGACTGGTCGATGGGCTTCTCAATCTCCTCGACTGGGGCGCACGCCAAAGGCTGGATAGCGAGGCGCCGCGGGAATTTACCTCGCCTGCCGGGACCACCCATCCGATCGACTACACAGGCGACGATGCGCCGAGCGTGGAAGTCCGCGTGCAGGCCCTGTTCGGCCTGGAGCGGCATCCCATGATCGGCAAGACGCCGCTTCTCCTGAAGCTCACCAGCCCTGCCGGACGCCCGATCCAGTCGACCCGCGACCTGCCGGGATTCTGGCGCGGTAGCTGGGACGATGTGCGCAAGGACATGAAGGGTCGCTATCCCAAGCATCGCTGGCCCGAGGAACCGTGGACCGAAAAGCCGAGTTTGAAGACCAAGAACGCCTTCCATAAATCGGGAGGTTGAATTATGGGGCGCCCACTATGGCTGCACGAATCTACCAACGTCCGCAAAGCGCGATGCAATCCGGTAAGGCCCGCACCGATGAGTGGGTGCTGGAATTCGAACAGTCCGAAGCGCGCAAGGCAGACCCCCTGATGGGCTGGACGGGCAGCGGCGACACGCAGGTCCAGGTGCAGCTCAAGTTCCCGAGCAAGGACGAGGCCAAGGCCTACGCCGAAAAGTACGGCATTCCCGCCCGCGTCCACGCTACGCCGCCGCACAATCTGAAGCTGCAGGCCTACGCCGATAATTTCAGGTAATCGCTCCGCCTGAAATGCGGAGTTGAATTCTGGGCAATCCGCCGCCATATGGCGCGCCGGGAGTCGGGTGGACGTTTGCGTTCGCTCACCGGGTCAGGTCCGGAAGGAAGCAGCCCAGGTGAATTGCGACGGGTCGCTCGGCTCCTTTATTTTCCCACACCCTTCATGACATTCGGCGCGTCTGCGCCTACCTAATCCTGCATGGGTGATTCACCGGACAACACTGACGGTCTTCCGTGGGAAGCCGAGGCTGAAGAAGCGGACGCGCCGAGCGCAGCCGAGCTCGAGGCTGCTGGCCAGAACTCGATGTTCGGGGACGCTCCCGAACCCGCCCCGGCTCCTGCCGAGCAGCCCCCGGTTGCCCAGGCCGAAGCAGCACCGGCTCCTGCGGTCGCTGCGCCGCAAGCTTCGCAGCCTTATCGTGTGCTCGCACGCAAGTACCGTCCGCAGACTTTTGCCGAATTGATCGGCCAGGATGCGATGGTTAGGACGCTGGCCAACGCCATAGCCCGCGACCGGCTGGCCCACGCCTTCCTGATGACCGGCGTGCGCGGGGTGGGGAAGACCTCGACTGCGCGCCTGATCGCCAAGGCCCTCAATTGCGTCGGCCCGGATGGCGAGGGTGGTCCGACGATAAGCCCCTGCGGTGTCTGCGAACCCTGCACCGCGATCGCCGAAGGTCGGCATATCGACGTGATCGAGATGGACGCCGCCAGCCATACCGGGGTGGACGACGTTCGCGAGATCATCGAGGCGGTTCGCTATGCGGCCGTATCTGCGCGCTACAAGATCTACATCATCGACGAAGTTCACATGCTGTCTCGCAATGCGTTTAACGCCTTGCTCAAGACGCTTGAAGAACCGCCGGCGCATGTGAAATTCCTCTTTGCCACGACCGAGGTGGACAAACTTCCGGTCACAGTCCTCAGCCGCACGCAGCGTTTCGACTTGCGCCGGATCCCGGTCGAATTGCTCGAATCCCACTTTGCGGAAATCTGTCGCAAGGAAGGCGTCGAGGCCGAGGACGAGGCGCTGCACATCATCGCCAACGCTGCCGAAGGCTCGGTGCGTGACGGCCTGTCCATCCTCGACCAGGCGATTGCCCATGCCGACATGGAAACCGGCGGGAAGGTTTCTGCAGAGCGCGTTCGCGACATGCTTGGCCTTGCCGATCGCGGAGCGCAGCGACGCTTGTTCGCGCACCTCCTCGAAGGCGATTCCAAGGCCGCCTTGAAGGCCGTTGACGACCAGTATGCACTGGGTGTCGAGCCTTTGTCGCTGATGCGTGCGCTTATGGATCTTACCCACCGCATCGCGCTGGCACAGGTGGCCGGGGAGGCCGACGCCCCGACCGCCGAAGAGCGCGAGCAACTGGATGACTGGGCGAAGCGGCTCGAAGTCGGTCAGGTCCATCGCCTCTGGCAATTGTTGCTCAAGGGTCATGACGAGGTGCGGCAGGCACCCGATCCACTAGTATCCGCCCGAATGGCTCTGTTGCGCGTGCTCCACGCGTCGAACCTGCCCGATCCCGGGAAGCTGGCGAAGAAGCTGGAGGAACTGGCCGAACGCGGACCGGCGCCTGCGACAACGACCGAAAATTCCTCCGCTGGGGAGGCGCCTTCCGCTTCGCTCGACTGGGAAACGCTCGTCGACAAGGTCGACAACGCCGGTCATTTGCAGGCCGCCAGCATCATGCGCCTGCAGGTACGCCCGATCCTCGTGGAGCAGGGCAGGTTGGTTTATCATCGCTCCGACAAGTTCAGCGATGCGATCGAACCGGTGCTGAAGGATGCGCTATATGCGATCAGCGGTGAACGCTGGACGCTTGAGAGCGGTGATCCGGCGAAGGCTCGCCCATCGCTGGTTGAAGTCGAGAAAGCAGAGCGCGAGGAGGCCAAGGCCAAGCTACGCGAACATCCGCTGGTGAAAGCCACATTCGCGGCATTTCCCGATGCCGAACTTATCGAAGACGGCGCCGAGCTCCCCCCGCAACGGCGCGAAATACCCTGGAGTCGAAACGCATGAAATCGATGGAAGAAATGATCGCCGCAGCCCAGAAGGCCGCCGAGACGATCCAGACGCAGATGGGCGAGGCGCAGGCCAAGCTCGACACGATCGAAGTCGAAGGTACCGCCGGTGGCGGCCTCGTGAAGGTCCGCGCCTCCGCGCGTGGCCGCATCATCGGTGTCGAGATCGACGACAGCCTGATGAAGCCGGAAGAAAAGCAGATGGTCGAAGACCTCGTGGCCGCCGCCTTCAACGACGCGCGCGACAAGGCAGATCGCAAGTCCGCTGAAGAAATGCAGAAGATCCAGGGCGGTATGGGACTTCCGCCGGGCTTCAATCTTCCCGGAATGTAAGCCGGGCGCGGCGAGCGCCGCCCAATCCCCAAGATGTTGCGCCCTCCACGTTGCGAAGCGTGGGGGGCGCACCCATATTCAGGGTCAAGGACGGTCCCACCAACCTCGCGGACCGCAAACGGACGCATGAATATGACTGAGAGTTTCCCCCTTCTTCCCCTGCGCGACATCGTCGTCTTTCCCGGCATGGTGGTTCCGCTGTTCGTGGGCCGCGACAAGTCGGTCGCGGCGCTTGAAGTGGCGATGGAAGGATCGAAGGACATCTTCCTCCTTTCGCAGCTCGATCCGGGCTGTGACGACCCCGAGGGCAGCGACCTTTACGACCTCGGTGTCGTGGCGCAGGTCCTCCAGCTGCTGAAACTGCCCGACGGCACCGTGCGCGTGCTGGTTGAAGGCCAGGAACGCGCCAAGCTGGAGGCGCTTCGTCCCGAGGGCGAGCATGTGGTGGCCGATGTTTCGATCATCGAAGAGCCGACCGCTGCGGGCAGCGAAGTCACGGCCATGATGCGCCAGGTCGTCGACCAGTTCGGCGAATACGCCAAGCTTAACAAGAAGGTCGGCGAAGACGCCGCCGAACAGCTGCGCGAAATCGACGATGCTGGCGAACTCGCCGACACGATTTCCGCCGCCATCAATGCCAAGGTGTCCGACAAGCAATCGCTGCTGATCGAACCCGATCCGCTCAAGCGGCTGGAAATGGTCATGTCCTTCATGGAAGGCGAACTGTCCGTCCTTCAGGTGGAACGCCGCATTCGTGGTCGCGTGAAGCGCCAGATGGAGAAGACCCAGCGCGAATATTACCTCAACGAACAGCTCAAGGCGATCCAGAACGAGTTGGGCGGTGACGACGAAGACGGCGGCAACGAGATTGCCGAACTGACCGAAAAGATCGGCAAGACCAAGCTGTCGAAGGAAGCCAAGGCGAAGGCCGAGGCCGAGCTAAAGAAGCTCAAGGCCATGCAGCCTATGAGCGCCGAGGCGACCGTCATTCGCAATTATCTCGACGTCCTGCTCGGCCTCCCGTGGGGCAAGAAGAGCAAGGTCAAGAAGGACATCGGCAAGGCGCAGGAGATCCTCGATGCGGATCATTATGGCCTGGAAAAGGTCAAGGACCGGATCATCGAATATCTTGCCGTTCAGGCACGCACCAACAAGCTGAAAGGCCCAATCCTGTGCCTCGTCGGCCCTCCCGGAGTCGGCAAGACCAGCCTCGGCAAGTCGATCGCGAAAGCGACCGGCCGCGAATTCGTGCGCCAGTCACTTGGCGGCGTGCGCGACGAGGCGGAAATCCGCGGTCACCGCCGGACGTACATCGGCTCCTTGCCAGGCAAGATCGTCACCAACCTCAAGAAGGCTGGCAAGAGCAATCCGCTCTTCCTGCTCGACGAGATCGACAAGCTCGGACAGGATTTCCGCGGCGATCCCGCCTCGGCCCTGCTCGAAGTGCTGGACCCCGAACAGAACAACAAGTTCCAGGACCATTACCTCGAGCTCGATCTCGACCTGTCGGACATCATGTTCGTGACCACCGCGAACAGCCTCAACCTGCCACAGCCGCTGCTCGATCGTATGGAGATCATCCGGCTGGAAGGTTACACCGAGGACGAGAAGGTCGAAATCGCATCGCGTCACCTCCTACCCAAGCAGGTTAAGGACCATGGCCTGAAGCCCGAAGAGTTCGAGCTGACCGAAGAGGCGCTCCGCGATCTCATTCGCTACTATACCCGCGAAGCTGGCGTGCGTACGCTGGAGCGGGAGCTGGCAAGGCTGGCACGCAAGAGCTTGCGCAAGATCCTCGAGGGCAAGGCGACCGAAGTCACGATCACGCCGGAAAACCTCAGCGAGTTCGCCGGCGTGCGCAAGTTCAAGCACGGCATGAGCGAAGACGAGCCCCAGGTGGGTGCCGTCACCGGTCTCGCATGGACCGAGGTGGGCGGCGAATTGCTGACCATTGAAAGCGTGACGACGCCGGGCAAGGGCGAGATCAAGACCACCGGCAAGCTGGGCGAGGTGATGAACGAAAGCGTCGCCGCGGCCTTCAGCTTCGTGAAGGCGCGGGCGCCTGCCTATGGCATCAAGCCGAGCATCTTCCAGCGCAAGAACATCCACATCCACCTTCCCGAAGGCGCCGTGCCCAAGGACGGGCCGAGTGCGGGTGTCGGCATGGTGACCTCGATCGTATCGACCCTGTCGGGCGTTCCGGTGCGTGCAGACGTGGCGATGACCGGGGAGGTGACCCTGCGCGGCCGCGTTCTGGCGATCGGTGGCCTGAAGGAAAAACTGCTCGCTGCATTGCGCGGCGGCATCAAAAAGGTGCTGATCCCGGAAGAGAACGTAAAGGATCTCGCCGAGATTCCCGGCAACGTGAAAGAGGGACTGGAGATCGTGGCGGTTAGCCACGTCGACGAGGTGCTCGAACACGCTCTCACTGCGATCCCGGCGCCGATCGAATGGACCGAGGCTGACGACCTTGCCAGCCAGCCTGTCCATCCGGGCGCCGGAGGCCCCGCGGCCCCTACGGCACACTAACAAAAGATACGTTGCACTGCAGCGAATCGTGAAGGCGCCCGGACCTCGGTTCGGGTGTCTTTCCCGTTGTGGGACACCTCCAGTCAACGGTTCGTCGCAGAAATCGAATTCGTAGCGCGAAATCGACGCTTTTTCGCGGATTTTGCCTTTGACAGCGCGCCCAAAAGCCTCTCAATTCGCTCGCCTTCGGTGACGTGATTCACCGGCATTATTTCAAAACACCAATTGAGGGGGTTTCCATCAAAATGAACAAGAACGACCTGATCAGCGCGGTTGCCGATTCGAGCGGCCTTTCGAAGAGCGACGCAGCAGGCGCCGTCGAAGGCGTTTTCGACGCGATCACCAAATCGCTCTCGAACGGTGACGAAGTCCGCCTGGTCGGCTTCGGCACGTTCTCGGTCGCCAAGCGCAAGGCATCGACCGGTCGCAACCCCCGCACCGGCGAACCGATGACGATCAAGGCTTCCAACCAGCCGAAGTTCAAGGCCGGCAAGGGTCTCAAGGACGCGGTCAACTAAGACCGCTCCGTCACTGCGCCGTACTCGTGCGGCTGGCAGTCATGGAAAAGAAAACGCCGCAGCCCGCTTGATGCGTGGCTGCGGCGTTTTTCTTTGGCCTTAAGGCCTCGCGGGCTCAGTCGAAAGCGATGAGCGCGGTCGGCGCCTGTTCGGTGCGCTGGTCGATTTCCCAGACCAGCGTCTGGCCGCGAGCGGTCTCGACGGGACCTTCGTCGGTATTGTTGGCAAGGATGCGTCCATCGGTGACAATGGTGAAGGTGCCGTTCGGCATGAGGATGTTCGGCATTTCGCCTTCTTCGCCATTCTCCTTCGCCTTGCCGAGCGTGGCTAGTCCCATCATCCCCGTCATCATGCCTTGCATGGGGTTGCCGCCGCCCTGCGACGCAAAGCCCGGCGCATCGACCCGCACCTGGTTGCCGTCACGCAGCATCATGGTGACGAACATGTTCGCCATGGGCATCTTCTCAACCATCGGGAAGGCGAAGTCGTGGGTCATGCGGCCGGATACGCTGAAGTCGACGTCGAAAATGCCATCGCCCTTGTATTCGACCGTTTCCCAACCGCGCTGCCGTGACAGCTGGTCCGCAAGCTTCTGAGCTGCTTCAGGGTCGGAAGGGTCGAACCCGCCGAGCATCTGCTTCGCCTGCTCTGCCTCGCGTTCAGCCTTGGCACGCCGTTCGCTCGCCCCTGCCTGCCATTCGGCGCGTTGCTCGTTCACTTCCGCAAGCGAGCACTCGCGCTCTTCCCAGGTTTCCTCGTCGACGCATTCCGCCTCGAACTTCTCTTCGGACTTGGCGCCCATCTCAGCGAGCTTGCTCAGAGCCAGCATCTGGATTTCGCCGTCGTAGCTGTATGCGAATGTGCCGTCCTTCATCAGCTGCATTTCGCTGGTGAAGGTACCTGGCGATAGCAGGCAGCCGCTCAATGCAAGCGAGCTGGCCGCCAGAAGAGCGGCTGTGCGAATCGGTTTAGTCATGAATTCCCCCCGGTCGAGTTCGTCGGTCCGTCAGTTGCGCGTTGCTACGGCATACAATGCCACAGCAGCTGCATTGGAAACGTTAAGGCTTTCGATTTCCGAAGAGATCGGCAGTTTGGCGAGAGCATCGCAGTGGCCTTCTATATTCTGCCGCATCCCTTCGCCTTCGGCCCCAAGCACGATCGCAACCGGCCCGGCGGGCAAGGCCTCTGCCAGGGTGGCCTCCGCATGGCCGGTCAGGCCGATGCGCCAATATCCGGCCTCGGCGATCTCATCGAGCGCACGGGCCAGGTTTACGACCCGGATCCACGGCAGTGTTTCCAGCGCGCCGGATGCGGTCTTGCCGATGACGCCGCCTTCGGGCGGGGCATGCCGATCCTGGGTTACGATCGCCGATGCGCCGAATGCCTTGGCGGAGCGCATGATGGCGCCCACGTTATGCGGATCGGTTACCTGGTCGAGCAGGACGATCGGCCGAGCGGGATCGCCGTCGAGCACTTCGTCGAGGAATTTGTCTTCCAGAGCCGCACATTCGAGAACCAGCCCCTGGTGCGGAGCATCCTTTGCGACAAGCCGGGCCAGATCCTGCCCATCGGCGAATTCCACCGGAAAGTCCGGCGGCAGTTCCCCGTCGAGCGATTCGATCCCCTCGCGGGTCGCCCACAGCTTGCGGTGCACCCGGTCCGGGTTCTTCAATGCGGCCTCGACCGCGTGGCGGCCCCACAGGCGGACGTGACCGGCACTGGCCCTGCCACTTCCTCGACCACCCTTCATGCGGCCGGCACGACCTCTCAATGCGCGTTTGCGTTCGCCCTTTGCCATCTTTTCCATCCTGTATTTCGGCTTGGGCTGCGCTCCTGCCAGTGAGGGCATTGACAGGCAAGCGTCGCTTCGCCAAAGGGGCGCCTCTCGGCAGGGGACCCCAAGGGGTTTCCGACGTTATATCTCTGAGAAGAGAACAGGCGAGCCCGTGTGGACAGGTGGCCGAGTGGTTAAAGGCAGCAGACTGTAAATCTGCCCGCGCAAGCGTACGCTGGTTCGAATCCAGCCCTGTCCACCACCGCCCTTTCTCAGAACATCCCCGAAAAGCCCTAGAAATCGCAGAAAACCAAGGTATTCTGCCTTCCGATGGCCGCCCCTGTTCGCTGTTAATTGCCTGCAACCGGCAGTGAGTGTGGGGAAGGTGTGGGGAAGGGTGTAGGCTTCCCCACACTGCGGCTCTCTCAATTGGCCTCCAGAAATGTGGGGAACGAGAATGGGCAAACTTACAGCAGTGGCGGTCAAGGCCGCTTTGGCGAATCCGGGCACCTATCAGGACGGCGACGGTCTTTTCCTGAAAGTTGGAAAAACTGGTGCGGCTTCCTGGCTCCTGCGACTCCAGCGCGATGGAAAAAGACAAGACATTGGTCTGGGCAGTGCAAAGCTGGTGACGCTGGCCGAAGCGCGTGCGAAGGGTGCTGAACTCCGCAAGGCTGTAAAGGTCGAGAAGCGCGACGTGCTGACGGAGCGGAAGGACGAGGAAGCCGCCAAGGTCACTTTCCGCGAAGCCGCTACCCAATATCATTCCGAGAACGAAGCTGGCTGGAAGAGCGATGTCTATGGTCGGCAATGGCTGGCTAGTCTGGAAAATTATGCCTTCCCAAGGCTTGGTGACATGACGACTGGCGGAATCACCGCTGCCGACATCATCTCGGTGCTCACGCCGATTTGGCAGGAAATTCCCGAAACGGCCCGTCAGGTTCGCAACCGGATTTGCGCGGTGCTGGATTACTCTCACGCCAAAGGCTGGCGTTCTACGGAGGCTCCATCGGGCAACAGTAGCCTTAAAGCGGGGCGAGGACTCCCGCGACAGGTCAAGAAACCGGCAAACCGTAAGGCTATGCCATACGTGGCGGTTCCTTCATTCTTGACCGCACTACGGCGCAAGCCATCCTATTCGCGTCTCGCGCTCGACCTCCTCATTCTGACTGGCGTGCGCTCGCAGGAAGTGCGGCTCACGAAATGGGACGAATTCGATCTGGACCAGCGACTGTGGACGATACCCGCAGAGCACATGAAGCGTAGCAGGGCGCACATCGTGCCGCTGTCAGAAGCGGCTCTGGCGGTGCTCGTGAAGGCCGATGCAATGCGGCTCGAGGGTGCCGAAGTGGTCTTCCCCGGCATGACCGGCAAGGCGATGTCCAACATGACGCTGCTGAAGGTTATGCGCGATATGCAGGAGCCTTTCCACGTCCACGGCTTTCGCTCCAGCTTTACCGATTGGGCTGCGAACGAGGGCTTCCCCAATGCGGTTGTCGAAGCTGCACTGGCGCACAAAACGCCAGATGCTGTGCAGGCCGCTTATCGCCGCACTACCTATCTCGGCACGCCTGAGAATCCGGGGGCGCGGGTGAGGCTGATGGAAGCGTGGGGCTGTTATTGTACTGGGAGGAGTTCCACGAAGACGTAGTATCGCCAGCCAATCGCGCGCCCACAAGAAGCTCGGATGACCGCTTTTGGTGAGGTCGGTTGCCGATCTCTACGACCGGGATTGGGTGGAAAGCGGCCGTTGCGAAATCATGGATTTGCTTCCGCTTCGGGGGCGTTGGCGGAATGGCTGCCTTTAGACTCACTTTTCCAATTTCGGACGAACCATTCCCTGAGTTCGTGCTTTTCGTCCTACAAGGTCAGAAACTCCGGGGATTGCCCCGATATTGAACGCGCACAATTCAACGGTCGTCGTGCTTTCGCGAAAGGGACGAACATGTGATGGCAAACGGGAGCCGCCGTGACGTGAAAGTGGGTTTTGTCGCTCAAAAACCCTCGCCTACCATCGCTTCAACCTCGGCTACTGCCGATTCCGCTTCGTCGGCCAGCTGATCAGCCAACAGCTTTTTTTCGCTGTCGGTCATTTCAGGCATTTTTACCTCTGCACCAGAGAATGCGATTGCCTGCGTGCCGGTCGCCCTCTTTTCCTCGACCATCTCGTCATCCACGAAGAGCTGTCCTACCAGTACCGTCGGTGCGCCTCCGTAGCTCTGTGCGTAGAATGTGAACGGCCCCTTTAGGCGGAAGGTCTCTGATGTCTTCATTGGCCAGCCCCTCAGCTCCATCTCGCTGTAATGCCGCTCTTGGCCCTTGGCAACGTACCCCATTCTTCCGCCCGTCCGTCCGGAGAAGCAGGACGCCATCGGCATCCCTCTGCCGTGAATATCCATGCAAGAGAGCTTCACTTCGTAGATGCCGAAGAAAGATGTTGTGCCGCGCTTCGAGGACGCGCCGTTCGTCGAGCTCCCGACATTAGGATAATCTGAGATTTCTCCTCGATCGGTCTGGCCGTCTGCTGCGCTCCCGCAGCGCACCAACTTGATCGGTTCCATGTTGGGGAAGGTCACCACTATCAAATTCTGATCGAGGGGCTTGATCACGTCATACGTTTGGCCACCATCAATAGGGTTGAAATAGTGGATCTCATCTCCTCGGATTTCATACGGTTCGCGATCCCCGTCGATTACCACCTCACCTTCCGCTGAATATTCAGCAGACGCGTATAAGCCCGCGCACCCCTCTTCGCTTTCAGCCCATCGCCCAGTCAGATAGTCCTTCGTCAACCGCGCGCCTTGCGCTTCCGCCTGAGAGCAGGCGGATGCCAGAAGAGATATAATGACAGCGCAGGAAACGTATTTCGTCATGATTCCCCCCAAAAGCCTGATTTGATTGGCGTAGTCTAGATTCCTTCGATCATAAAATAGGTAGAAGGACACGAAAGTGCCCAAACCAATCTATAGACGCCGCTGAATGACCAGCTGAGTTTGACAGCCGTGGCAGATAAACAGTTTACCAAGGCGCCATTGGGTCTTCTTGAACGGCACTGGTTTGCGACACGTAAGACATGGCGGCGATAAAGGGTTCATGCCTTCGACTTTATCGAGCGGCTTAAACGTCCGCAATCGAGTCGTTTACGGAATGTCCGGTTCTGAATTGGGAAAGGGGGAAGCGGACGTGCTAGCGCGCAATCTTGATGGTACAATTCACGGGCCGTTCCGACTCCTGCGCTTGCTCATGGCAGCGCGCAAAGACCTCACGGTTTTCGGCAAGTGTGCTCTGCGCAGCAGCCAATTCGTCCCAAGCCTCGGGGTTCTGCGACCGGATCAATTGTATTCCGGCGTCCACGATGGTCGGTTCTCCAACAGCCTTGCGGGCCATCCGTTCGGGCCAATGCCAGCTTTCCGGCATGGCCCGGGCGATGGTGCCGGGAAGGATGGACCATAGAAGGATACCGGCAACCAACCCCATGCCTGCAAAGCACCAGGTCTGACGCTTCTGCTCGTCCTCGGCTCGGACACGCCCGACAATTGCGGCGAGCCGACCGGTAGCAAGATCGAGGTCCTTGCGTCCGTGCCGGAACAGGTCGCTGGCATCGCGCAGCATGTCGAGCGAAGCGCGCGTGATCTGAACTGCAATGTCTTCCGGCGTCAGCTCGATAGCAGGCTTGCTGCCGATCATGCTCAACGTTTTCGAGACCTGTGCCAGTTGATCGGCCATCTGGCCGAGCGTTGCGGTGTAGTCCGGGATCACGATGTCGGCGCGCTCCCTGGCCATGTTCTGGACCGTATGGCGTACCATTGCCATTTCACCTTCGAGGCGGGCAAAGGCTTCCGTTGCCGGATCGGTTTCTGCAACCGTCGGCGGCGCTGCCTGCGGCGCGGGCGGTTCCTCGACTTCGAGGTCCAGTTGCACTTCTTCGATGTGTTCGTCTTCCATCTCGGTTCTCCTAAATGCCCATGTCGAAAGCGCGGGTGCGCTCGCGGGAGAGGGTTGCGGTGAGTTTGTTCGCGATGCTGCGCTCGGGCTTCGGATCGATGCCGAGTTCGCGAGTCTTGCCGCGCAGCAGGCCTTCGACCTGCAGATCGTGCTCCAGCCCCTTCGCCAGTTCGTTCTGCTTCGCGGACACGCGGGCCGCACCTGCGCGGTCACCTTGCTGTTCAAGCTGCTTGCGTGCGGCGCTCAGCCCCTGCCAGTCGCTGACAAAGCGTTCGGTTCGCAACGCCGGATCGGTGCGCACGGCAGCCTCGTGCTGCATCGCCCGCAAGGCCTCCTGGCTTCGCCCGCCAGCGGCCTCTGCGATCAGCTTAGGGTTCCGCTCCATCGCCTTGGCAAGGTCGGTGGCTGCATGGGGCCTGATCGCTTCGAGCGCCTTTCCTGCCTTCTCCAGAGCGGCCTTCTGGTGCGGGAGGACGGGCAAACCCTGGTCGTGCATCGTGCCGATATCGCCAAGCGCGCGGGCATAGCTTTCGACCGCGCGGCGCTGGTCGTTCTGCGTGTTCGTTTGTGTCGGGAACGGCTCAAGCTGGCGGGCCTGCGGACGGAAGTTGGAGAAGGCTCCCTTGAGCAAAGTCGAAGGGATGGATTTTGCCTTCTCTGGAATCTGCCTAACTATCTTCATGACCCGCTCATGGAAGCTGATCCCTCGCAGTTCGGCGAAGGCCTGTTCGGGCTTGTAGTCACCCGCCATGTCTTTTCCGCGCTCGCGGCTGAGCGTGCGAACAAGCCCTTCGACAGCGCTCAGGACAGGCTTTGACTGATCGGCAAAGTCATCGCGGCCATAATGCAGCGCCAGCCCGTCGCGATGGCGCGACATGGCGACATAGGCGGAATGGCCGTCCATCCCCGGCGTGGCGAGGACATGCACACTATCTACGGTCATGCCCTGCGCCTTGTGGATCGTGGCGGCGTAGCCATGATCGATATGGGCATAGTCTTTGGTGTCGAACGCGATGTCACGGCCATCGTCGGTGCGCACGGCCATGCTCTGCGCGCTGGCCATTGCGACCGTGCCAAGTGTCCCGTTCTTGACCCCAAGCCCACGCTCGTTGTGCAGGAAAATGATGCGGTCGCCCGATGCAAACTGGCGTTCGCCGCGTGCCGCCTTGATCGTGGCATCGGCACCTAGCGCGCCAGCCTCACGCATTTTGCCACGCGCCATCTGGTTCAGCTCGCGCACCTCGTCATTGGTGTGGGTGAGAATAATCCGGCTATCGCCAGGGCTGCCTTGCCGTTCCCGATCCCAATGCTCGATCAGCGCCGTCCGTGCATCCTCGCGCGTGTCGGCGGCATGGACCATGCCGCGTTCTTCATAGGTGCGGATTGCTTCGCCGGTTCGGCCCGTGGCGAGCTGCCTGGTCGCATCCTGCTGCCATGCGGTAAGCTGACGGCGAACCTCGCTGATCTCGACCCCGCCGTGGCGCTCGTGGATTGCCCGGAATGCCGCGCCCGCCTCGATAGCCTGAAGCTGCTGCTGGTCGCCAACTAGGACAACTTTTGCACCAGCCTGCGCGGCAGCGACAAGCACGCGCTCCATCTGGCGCGTGCCAACCATGCCCGCTTCATCGATAATAAGCACATCGCGGGCGGTGAGCTGCTCACGCCCTTTGCCCCACTGATGCTCAAGGCTGGCGATAGTGCGCGATGCGATACCGGAGCCGTTCTCCAGTCCTTCGGCGGCAATGCCCGACAGGGCCGCACCGCGCACGGTGTAGCCCGCACTTTCCCAAGCCTCGCGCGCCACACCCAGCATCGCGCTCTTGCCGGTCCCGGCATAGCCTACGACAACCGCAAGGCCCTTGTCTTTGGTGACGTGTTCGAAGGCGGTTTTCTGCTCGCCGGACAGGACCAGACCGCGCTTCGCAGCGTTGGCGAACGCGGCGTTTCGCTGGCTATCATTGACGCTGTGTTTCGTGCGCGCGGCCATCGAATCTGCGGCGCGGTGCAGGCGCTGTTCGGTCTCGATCATCACCCGCGACGTGAAGCGATCCTGCCCGCGCCCATCCTTGCCAAGGGCAATCAAATCGGGCGATGCGCGCACGGCATTGTAGGCAGCGTCAAATTGCTCCTTGCCGTCGCTGTGCCGGTGGATGAACGCAGCAAGATCACGTCGCGTAAAGGTGGCTTGCTGGTGCGTGATTGCATCCAATGCCAGCGCCGGATTGGCAATGATCCTTGTCCCATTACGCTGGGCAATCGCGCGGTGCTCCTCGATCCGCTCGGCTTCCAGCCCGCGTCCGCCAATGCGCGATGCGGCGGGGCCGATCTTGTCCTGCGGCTCCAGCGCAATACCCTGCGCCTCCAAGCTACGGTGATCGATCCGGGCATCGATGTCGCGTTCGGCCAGCGCACGGTTCACATGATCGGCCCAGCGCTCGCGCCATTGTTTGATCAGCGCGGTCTTGTTCCAGTCGCGAACCTTTGCGCCAAAGCCGTCTTTCGTGACCTCGCGCATCGTTAGCATGACATGCGCGTGCGGCTTGGCCTTGCCGTCTTCGCCGATATCCCAATGGACATTGAGGTCGGCGATCATGCCTTTCTCGACGAACTCGGCTTTCACGAACTCGCGCGCCAGCTTGATGTTGTCCTTCTTCGACAGCTCGCGTGGCAGCGCGAACTCGACTTCGCGGGCAAGCTGAGCATCCTTGCGCTTCTCGGCTGCCTCGACCGCGTTCCAAAGCGTGGCGCGGTCGGCGAAGGCTTCAGGCGCGCCCTTGGGCAGCATCACTTCGGAGTGAAGGACGCCTGCCTTGTTGGTGAAATCGTGGTCACGGTCGATCCGCTCATCGTGCAATCGCTCGCCCGCACGATAGGCAGCTGCCGCAACGGCACTGCGTCCGCTCGACCTTCCGATGACCTTTGCGCTGAAGTGAAAGATTGCCATGTCGGCAATCCAGTTACACCGCAAAGCCTGCGTCGGCACGACGTATAAGCGCGCCCTCTCATGATAAAATCCTGATCGGGACTAGGCGGTATCACACTGTCCCGGCGACCTTACTGCATTGGATTACAACCACGATTATCATGGCTCCATCACACCAACGATGGAGACAACAGATGCGCAAACCCCGCGATTTTGATTCGGAACTCAAGGCCCTCGCCGACAAGGCCAAGCAGTTGAAGGAACGCCGCGTGCGCGACCTCGGCGTGCTGGTCACGGCAACCGGAGCCGACGCGCTCGATGCCGATGTCCTGGCAGGCGCGCTGCTCGACGCTGCCGCCACCACCGACAAGGCCACCGGGGAGGGCTGGCGCAAGCGCGGCGCGGCCTTCTTTCAGGGCAAGTCACGCGACACTTCGAGCGGACCTGGCCAGCAGCCGGAAGGCACTCTCCCGCTCAATGGCGGCACGGCATCGGCTTGAGGCAGCAAAGGCGCGAACCGACATGCGCGAATGGCAGGTCAAACGCCGCGAACGAACCCGCCAACTGATCGAGCTGGGCGGCCTGGTCGCCAAGGCCGATCTGGTTGATTTGACAGACGATGATCGCGCCGCGCTCTACGGCGCGTTCCTCACCGTTGCCGCCAAGCTGCGCGGGCCGGATGGTGCGCAGGCGCTGGTGCTGTTCCGGCGCAAAGGGAAGCGGGCGTTTGAGGCTGAACAGTCCGAAGACAAACCATCCATGAGATAGAGTCGAACCAATCGCTATCGCAGCACACTTGCAGCTAGCCCGCATACCAAATGCTGTCTTCCGGTGCATTTTTGCCCCGTTGCCGGGTTCTATGCATCATTGCGATCAGTGCCAGACCTCCCATCACTGCAACCAAATCCACCAGCCATGTCACATCTCCATGGTTCCAGCCGTACCATAATGGTGTGACTACACTGGCAATCGGAATCATGAAGCAGGCAAGCGCCGCTATGCCTGAAAGAACCACGGCTCCACGTGCTGCCCCGAGCAGAAACGCTAGCACAACGGCCACAAGAAATGCCGCATAGTAGATGAGCATATGGGCTGATTGCGCCTGTGCTTCGAACGCTGGAAGAACCTTCGCCGCTGCGATTGTCAGGGAAATTCCGCTTACGCAGCCGAGCGATACGCCCACCGTCAAAGCTCCAAGAATGCGGGTGTCGCGGCGTTGTTGCACGGTTGCCCCGCCACGCTGCTTTTTGCGGCGGCTTTCGATCCACAGGATATTACCGGAGTAGAAGAGAAATGCCCCGCCTAGTCCGAGCGCAAAATACGCCCAGCGAATAGGATTGCCACCAAAATTGCCGAAATGCAGCGCAAAGAAGCTGGTAACGGTGGCGAGATAACCCTGCTGTCGTCCGGGCATATAGTCGTAGGCCATTACATCGCCGGTGTATGGGTGCATCATGGCGAAACCGAATGTGGGACCGCGCAAGCCGTAGCCATCGCGTTTCCCAAAGGCTTGAAGCTGTGCCTGGCCATCCGGCGTGGTGCTGTATGTAAGCCATCGCACAGTGAAGCCCGGATCGCTTCGCTCTAACGTGTTCACGACATCGGCGGGTGAGACGAAGGGAACATCCTCCCGCAACGGCGCGTCATGCGGCGTCTCGTTGGCTTCGAACATTGCTTCGATCTGACCGTTGTAAGCCAGCTTGTCCTGCGATCCGTAGATCGGATCGTGAAAGGCGAAAATCAGGGCTGTAAGTGCCATAATCAGATGAAATGGCAGACTGAATATGCCGAGCACATTGTGCACATCAAGCCACATCCGCTTGAGGTTCTTGCCAAGCCTCAATGCAAAAAGGTCTTTCACGAGGCTGGGTAACAATATGATCAGGCCGGAAACCAGCGCAATGGCATACAGCAGCGCGACCACGCCCATGAAGTACAGCGAGAATGGCAACCCTACATGCTGATGCAGCGTGTCGATAAACTGCGCCACCGGAGCAGGATCTTGTCGGAAAGTTTGGAGGCTGCCGTGATCTGCCATTGCAGCCGCGTAGACATGTTGCGGTGCGCCGCGACTGCGACCTTCTGGCCATACGACCCATTCCAGTCTCGCAGGGCGCTCTGGCCCTGTCTCCACATTTACCGTGTAACCCTTGGCAATATCGGGATGCGCGGCAATGGCCGTGGCGATCAGCTCTGGCGTATCTTCGAGTGAAACTGGCGCAGGCAGCTCAGACGGCGGTGTAGCCCAACGCTGTAGCGGCTCCTCGAACATGGTGATTGCGCCTGCGTAAAAGGCGATAAACAGGAACAACCCGCTGACGATGCCAACCCAGGTGTGAACACCCTTGTACATCTTGACGATATCGCTGCGTACCATCGTGCGGCTACCCGACTGACTTTGCGATTGCGAGCAATGCGAACACAACGATATTGGCCCCGCCAAGCCAGAGCCAGGCCCTGATCCCACTGCGAAACAGGAAGCAAAAGCTGGCAATGCCGCACCAGATCGGCGCAACAAGCCACATGGCAAATTGCGTCTTGCCGCTGCCCGCCATCAGTCCGTCAGGCGTCAACCATACGAACAAGCCTGTGAAGCCAAGTGCGAGGGTGAAACCCAGAATTACCCCGGCGCTAGCTTTGCCAAGCCACCCCTTCGCGGAGTAGGTGAATGCAGCACTCATTCGACATTGTCCCTGCGGTTCTGCACCCACGCAATCGCGAGCGGGGGGATGGACCATGCAAGCATTAGCAAAGTCATGGCGATGAACACCGTCGATGCCCAACCGGCGAATTGCCAAAGCAGAAGTAGCGAAGTGACGATCAGGGCAATGCCTGCCGGAATCGGCCAGCGTCCGACGAGATGGCTTTTGCGCCATTGCTGATTGGGGGAAGCAAGATAGAGCAGGCCCGCGCCGCAAAGCGCACAACTTGCTGCCAACAGGGCCAGGCCTGGGATCATTTCCCGCTTCCCCGATCAGGTCAGAATTGGACGCGAAGCGATGCTACAACTTCCCTGCCCATCGCCGGATAGCCAACATAGTCGTTCGTTGATCCGGCAATATAGGTGTAGGTGGCATGATCGTAGTAGAACTCATCGAACAGGTTGTTGACTACAAGCGAAACAGTGATCGGGTCCGCGATACGATAGCTCGTATAAGCCTTCACCGTAGTATATGCTTCCTTGTCGGGCGCGGTCGGATCGATGGAATTCGATTCCGAGGAGACGTGACGCACCTGTGTTCCCAGGCTCAGACGATCTGACAGGCCAGTATATTCTGCCTTGCCAAGCCAGGTCGTCCCGATCCGTGTCCCCAGCCCCAAATTCGCATCCGTCAGTGGCTGACCATTCAGCGTGTTGTTCGCATCCCACATGCCTACACTCAGGAACAGGTCTTGAGTGGCATAGCCTGCTTCAATTTCGTAGCCTTCGACCTTGGCGTCCCCGATATTCCGCCAGTAGCCCCAAACAGGCGTGCCGACGTATTCGATATCGACGAAGTTCTCGATATTCTGCTTGTACCATGTGCCCCGAGCGAAGAATCCGTCGCGCTCAAAGGAAACACCAAATTCCAGATTGTCGGCCTTTTCCGATTCCAGTGTGCCATCATGAACGTAGAGCGCACTGAAAAAAGCTTCGCGGATTTGCACCCCTCTGAAGGCCTGCGCGTAGGTGGCATGTAGTTCCAGACCGTCGACAATCTCGAAAGTCGCGCCGACATTGGGGCTGAAGCCTGAATCAGCAATCCTGATGCCACTGCTCACGCCGCCACTACTCTTGAAATTATAGTCGTCGTAGCGAATGCCAGCGGTCAGCTTCAGCGGTTCGATTGGCTGAAAATTCGCCTGAAGATAGGCTCCGAAGATATCGACCGACTGGCGTGTGTCGCCCCAGGCAAATGGCGGCGTGGCATTTTGCGCTGAATTCAAATCATCAACCCGGTAGTCCACGCCGTAGGTCAGGGAGAGATCGCCAAAGCTGCTTGTGTTGCGCAGGTCGAGCCCCATGCTGGAGAAATCGCCTTCGCCGTATATGATGTCCGAGGTCTGGCGTTGCACGCGAAAATCGGTGTTGTTGTAAAACGCGGTCAGACGCGTGTCGATTGCTTCGCTGGCCGGATTGTAGCGATAGTTGCCGGTCAATGTCGTGCGGCTCATCTCCTGGTCCGAGAGGATATACCGGCCAGCGAAATTGGTCAGATTGGGCCGTTCGTACGAAGTTGCTGAATCGTCGAGTTTCTCGAAGGTGAGGCTGGCCGCATGATCTCCGTCCAGCACGTTGAGCTTCGAAAAATACCGCGTGTGCTCGTAGGGTGTAGGTGAAACCCTGTCGCCATTGCCATCGTCGTAGTCATTCCGGTCGGTGTACGAAATACCGGCAATCAGACCGACATTGTCGCTCAATCGGCCATAGACCGCTCCACTTGCGCCATAGCCGTCACCGCCATTTAAGTAGCCGGTGCTTTTAGCATAGATGCCCACGTCCTGCCCCGCACTTAGCATGTCGAACGCATCCTTCAGTGTGACTGCCAAGGCACCTGTGAGGGCGCCCGGGCCATTTGTCGCCGCACCTGCGCCTGCATCCAGTTGAATCGTCTTGATGAAATCTGGCTCCACCTGAACGCGAGCCTGATGATGATATAGCTCGCCGGGGCTTTGTGCGCCGTCAATTGTCACATTCAGCATCACGTCTTCGAAGCCGCGCACGTAGATTTTCTGCGCGGTGGCCGAACCACCGCCGACCGCAACCGACGATTCGTTGGCAAAGATATCTTCCAGCGTGTTGGCCGATGTGCGCTCCAGATCCTCGGACGAAACAATGAAGTCACCCGGCTCCTTCTCTCCTGTCACGATGATCGTGTCGGCTGCATCTTCGCCGTCGATGGTCTGCGCGGCGACGGGCGCAGACAAGCCGCCTAGGGCAGCAAGGCCAAGCGCAATTGTTGAAGACTGGGTTGCAAAACGAATCATGAGAGATGGCCCCTGAAGAGTTACTGTTCCGGCGGCGCACTGACAGCATTGCAATTGCGAGTCAATCGCAATAAGGCTTGGCTAAGTGGAGGTGCTGATGATGCAGATGGATTGCGACGAATTGGCCGATGCCATTTTTGTCAAACTGTTTCGTGTGTGGAGCGCAGCCCGGGAAACCGAAACCAACCCTCTTTCGGCCACTTTCAACGTCGCAAAAACCTATGGCCTTCCTGACCATGCGGCACCGGCATGCTCCAGCCTGTTTGAGCTTGTCGAAAGCGAACTGGAGCGCCCACTTGTCCCAGAATGCTGTTGCAGTCGGAATTTTTCAAGCGATGAGAATGCGTTGCTGGGTGTGCTTGCAGCCGCGAATGCTGTGGGATCGATCCGGGCAAGCAGACAAATTCCACATGGATTATCAGGTGCCATTTGTTGGGCGGCCTTGGCGGTGAGGGATAGTTTGGGCATTCGCCCGGTCACGTTCCACGTTGGCGAAGCATGTCCATTCGCTATGGCTGAACAAGCCTGAGAATGCTTGCGAAGCTATGGATTGAGTCTCGATTTTCTGAAGGGTTGCATTCTTGGCCGACAATTACCGTTAGGGGCACTTGGCGTGATTCGCGCGAAACCCGGCAACGCTGGCAGGGAAATCCGTCGCTGCCGTCGCAAATTCGCGCGCGACAGTCACAAAATCGCATCGATCAGGAAGATTCTCAGAACCAGGGCCAACCGAGCGGTTTGTCCGTAGAGGTTTCGGACCGTCCATAGACGTCTCAAATCGTGCAAATCGTTGAAGAATTGCTCGAATTCCAACTAAACCAGGCCCTTGCGCCTTTCAGAAAAGTTCTCACTATGTTCCGTAGAGGGGCTGCCAATGTCAAAATGAGAAGGCTCAATGTCCAATACAGAACGCATCATCCGCTTGAAGACAGTGCTCGACCGCACCGGTCTTTCCCGCTCCACCATCTACCGCAAGATCGCCGAGGGCACATTCCCGTCTCAGGTAAAGATCAGCGTACATGGCGCAGGATGGCGTGAATCAGCCATCAATCGCTGGATCGCCGATCCCGCTCACTATCGTGAAGAGGAACCGGCGGAATGAGCGGCCCTCAACCTGTCGAGCCGATCTGCGTCCGGGTTAATGATGCCGCCCGCATGATTGGGGTCGGGCGCACGAAACTCTATGAGTTGATCTCCAGTGGAGAACTCGAATCCATCAAGATTGGCAAGGCAACGCGCATCACGACAGCCAGTCTGCATAGGCTGGTGAAGCGGCATCGAGCATTGAACTGACCTGGCCGCGAACTCGCAATTGGACAGTGTCAGAACGTGCCATTATGTTGCGATCAGGCGCTTTGCGAACCGCAGATTTATTCAGCTTTTTGGGCGAAACGCTGAACCGAACCACCGTTAAATGAACGAAAATGTGGGGGAGAGTGTGGGGGAGGCCTCGCGCTCAATCCAAGAACAGGATTGATATCAAAGGGTTATTTTTCCGGTTCGATTCAAGCCCTGCCACCACCGGCTCGCACCCCCCAGCAATTCATTGCGCAACTCTCTTGCGAGGCAGCTTGGCCGGGCCTAGGCACGCGGGCATGACTCAGCATATCCAGATGACCGGTCGACCCGTCATTTCCTCGACCGGATTGTTCACCCCCGCCGAAAGCATCACCAACGAAGAGCTGGTCGCCAGCTTCAACGAGTATGTGCGCCGCCACAACGAAGCAAACGCCGACGCGATCGCTTCTGGTGACATGGAGCCGTTGACCGAAAGTTCGGTCGAATTCATCGAAAAGGCCAGCGGCATCAAGGCGCGCCATGTGATGGCGAAAGAGCCGGTTCTCGATCCCGATGTGATGGCACCGCGCTGGCCTCAGCGTTCCAACGACGAATTGTCCATCCTCGCTGAAATCGGCGTCAAGGCGGCTCGCGACGCGCTCGAGCGGGCAGGGCGCAAGCCCGAGGACGTCGACGCGGTTCTTTGCGCAGCCTCGAATATGGAGCGCCCCTATCCGGCAATGGCGATCGAGATCCAGCAGGCGCTGGGCATCGACGGGTTCGGCTTCGACATGAATGTGGCTTGTTCTTCGGCGACCTTCGGCATCCAGACCGCCGCCGATTACATTCGCGCCGGGAACGCCAAGAGCGTGCTCGTGGTCAGCCCGGAAATCACCAGCGGCCACCTCAACTGGCGCGATCGCGACAGCCATTTCATCTTTGGCGACGTCGCCACGGCTGTGCTGGTCGAAGATGCCGCCATCGCTCCTGCGCAGCATTGGGATATCCTGGGCACCAAGTTGAAAACGGTGTTTTCGAACAATATTCGCAACAACTTCGGCTTCCTCAACCGCGCCTACCCCGAAGATGCGGGCGGGCCGGACAAATTGTTCGTCCAGGAAGGCCGCAAGGTCTTCAAGGAAGTCGTGCCGATGGTTGCGCAGATGATCGTCGACGAAGCAGGGCGGCTTGATATCGATCCGACAGCGCTGCGCCGCCTTTGGTTGCACCAGGCGAATACGGGAATGAATCGCCTTATTGCGCATCGGGTCCTCGGCCATGAAGCGAACGAAGACGAAAGCCCCACCGTGCTCGACACCTATGGCAATACCTCAAGTGCCGGCTCGATCATCGCCTTCCACCTTCACAGCGAAGACCTGAAAGAAGGCGACACGGGCCTGATCTGCAGCTTCGGCGCAGGCTACTCTGCCGGCACCGTTTTCGTGCGCAAGGCGGGCTAGGCGGGTTGTGAGCGGCGCGATCAGCGCCTAGGCCCACGCACATGGCAGGTGATCTACTCGACAGCCAGGGCCGCGGCGAAGCCCAATGGGGGCTGCCCGCGATCCATCCGGAGGGCCGTAAATTCGGCATCGCAGCGCTCGGCATCTCCTTGCTGTTCGCCCTCTTCGCGTGGGAGACGTTGGCATGGCCGATGGCTTTCCTGTCGCTGGGTGTATTCGCGTTTTTCCGCGATCCCGAAAGGGTCGTCCCGCAGGACCAGAATGCGATTGTCTCACCAGCGGACGGTCGCATCGTGCAGATCACCGGGGTCAACCCGCCGCGCGAACTGGTCGTCGATGACGGTCACGGCCTTCCCTGCCTAAGCGACGAGCCGACAATCCGCGTGTCCATCTTCATGTCGGTTTTCGACGTTCATATTAACCGGACGCCCATTGCAGGCATGGTCCAGCGGCTGGTCTATGTCCCCGGCCAGTTCCTGAATGCAGAGCTCGACAAGGCGAGCGACGAGAACGAGCGGCAGCACATACTGGTAGAGCGGAGCGACGGTGTCTGCGTGGGGTTCACGCAGATTGCCGGTTTGGTCGCGCGCCGCATCGTGCCCTTCGTGAAACCGGGGGACACACTGGGCGTTGGTCAAAGAGTAGGGCTCATACGGTTCGGCAGCCGCGTCGATGTTTACCTTCCCAAGGGAACGTCGTCGCGCGTCATGCTCGGGCAAAGGGTCGTCGCCGGGGAAACCGTCCTCGCCGAGATCGGTTCGCAGCGCCTGCTTGAAGGAGTGTCGCATTGAGCCTGCCCGAAGAAGCTGATCCCCATCGCCAGTATGAAGAACGCGCTCGACTGGGTCCGAAGGCCGCCGAGGACGAAAAGCCCGTAATGGGGAAGTCACGCGGACTCTCGCTGAGGGCTATGGCCCCCAACGCTATCACGGCAGCTGCGCTCTGTTCGGGGCTGACCGGGATCCGGTTCGCAATTTCCGAGCAGTGGGCGGCTGCAGCAATCGCGATCATCGTGGCAGGCCTGCTGGATGGCATGGACGGGCGTATAGCACGCGCTCTCAATGCCCAGTCACGGTTCGGCGCAGAGCTCGACAGCCTCGCGGATTCGCTCAGCTTCGGCACCGCACCGGCGATCATCATCTATCTATGGTCCTTGTCGGCAGAGCCGCGCCTGGGCTGGTTCGCAGCCCTCGCGCTCGCAATCTGTTGCGCCTTGCGGCTGGCGCGATTCAATGCCCAGATCGACATGCAGGAGCAACCACATAAATCGCTCGGTTTCCTGACAGGGGTTCCGGCCCCGATGGGGGCAGGCCTCGCCTTCCTGCCGTTTTTCATCTGGTCTGCGACCGACCTCGACATATTTCGGGCGCCGATCGTGGTCGGCCCGTGGCTCCTGGCAGTGGCGGTGCTGATGATTTCGAGCATGGCGACCCCGAGCTGGACCTCGTTGAGGCCGCGCCGGGGAATCAGATTGTGGGTCTTGGCCTTTGTCGGCCTGCTCTTCGCGGCCCTGCTCGTGGAGCCGTGGTGGACGCTCAGTGCTATTGGTGTCGGCTATCTCTTGCTGCTGCCATACACGTTGATGCGGTATTCTCGGATCAGGCGGCGCAGCGCACCGACTGGCGCGTAGCAGGGCGGGCGCGACCCGGGCGGGTAAATCCGCCGTGGGTGATTGCCGGACGCATTCCACTTTCGCAAAACTCGACTTCGGTCGGCAGCTTTAGGCGGCGCCGCAGCTGACCGAAAGCGGACCACCAGCGCAGTCCGCTATCGGCGAGCACTGCCAGCGCGGCGATTGCAGCGATGGCGAAGACGGCAGTGAGGAACAGTGCGAACATCCGATTATCTCCTCCCCGTGCCCTGTCGATAAACCTGTTGACAGACCGGGTAATTCTACGGGAAAACCCCTAATGCCCGCCGGGAGTTCCGGCGATGAGAACAATGTTCCTGTTTTGTTCTCGCCTGTCAAGCGCTTTTCGCGCCAGGATTCCCGTTTTTTGCGATGAATCGAGTCTGGCTTTCGCCGGAAAACCCCGCTAAAGGCGCGCCGTTCGCTTGAGATTCGGCCAATTCGGGCCGCTTGAAAGGGCGGGCAAATCCACATGGAAGGCGCTCATACCGGTGCCCGGCGCGGGACATACCGCACCACGGGTTCCAGCCTTCCAGAGGTACAACCGGAAAGGAAATGACCATGGCGGCTCCTACCGTCACCATGCAGCAACTGATCGAGGCCGGCGCACACTTCGGCCACCAGACCCACCGTTGGAACCCGCGCATGAAGCCGTACATCTTCGGCGCGCGCAACGGCATCCACATCATCGACCTGTCGCAGTCCGTGCCGCTTTTCGCGCGCGCTCTCGACTTCATCAACCAGACCGCACGTTCGGGCGGCAAGGTCCTGTTCGTCGGCACGAAGCGCCAGGCCCAGGACCCGATCCGCGAAGCCGCGCTTGCCGCAGGCCAGCACTACGTCAACCACCGTTGGCTGGGCGGCATGCTCACCAACTGGAAGACCATCAGCGAGCGTATCAAGTACCTCAAGACCCTCGACGAGCGTCTTGCAGGTGACAACGCCGGTTTGACCAAGAAGGAAGTCCTCGACCTGACGCGCAAGCGCGACAAGCTCGAACTTTCGCTCGGCGGCATCCGCAACATGGGCGGCATTCCGGACGTGATGTTCGTGATCGACGCCAACATGGAAGACCTGGCCATCAAGGAAGCCAACGTGCTTGGTATTCCGGTCGTCGCCGTGCTCGACACCAACGTCGATCCGAGCGGTATCGCATTCCCGATCCCGGGCAATGACGACGCTGCCCGCGCCATCAAGCTCTATTGCGATGCCGTTGGCGACGCAGCCCGTTCGGGCAAGGGCGAAGGCGTAACCGATTCTGGTGCCGATGTCGGTGCCATGGAAAATCCGCCGGAAGAAGCTGCGGCTTAACCGGTTTCGTGCGGCGGGAGCGCCATGCTTCCGTCACACAAGCGAACTATGCGCCGGGCCGCTGACCACAGCAGGCCCGGTGCCTACGCATTAAAGACACCAAGAAGGAAAATCTCATGGCTGCATTCACTGCCGCTGACGTGAAAGCCCTGCGCGAGAAGACCGGCGCGGGCATGATGGACGCCAAGAAGGCGCTCGAAGCTGCAAACGGCGACATCGAAGCCGCTGTCGACGCTCTGCGCGCCAAGGGCCTCGCCACTGCACAGAAGAAGTCGAGCCGTACGGCGGCCGAAGGCCTCGTCGGCATCGCCGTCGAAGGCACGAAGGGCGTTGCTGTCGAAGTGAACTCGGAAACGGACTTCGTTGCCAAGAACGACCAGTTCCAGGACTTCGTGCGCAAGACCACCGAAGTTGCCCTCGGCACCGACGGCGACGATGTCGAAGCGCTCAAGAACGCTGCCTACCCGACCGGCGGAACGGTTGCCGAAAAGCTGACCAACAACGTCGCGACCATCGGTGAAAACCAGCAGATCCGCCGCATGAAGACCGTTTCGGTCACCAACGGCGTAATCGTGCCCTACATGCATAACGCTGTCGCTCCCGACCTCGGCAAGATCGGCGTTCTGGTTGCTCTTGAAAGCGAAGGCGACAAGGCCAAGCTCGAAGAACTCGGCAAGAAGCTCGGCATGCACATCGCCGCCGCTTTCCCGCAGGCGCTGACCGCCGACGGCCTCGACGCAGAAGTGATCGAGCGCGAGCGTGCCATCGCCAAGGAAAAGGCTGCCGAAAGCGGCAAGCCCGAGAACGTCCAGGAAAAGATGGTCGAAGGCGCGGTCAACAAGTACGCCAAGGAAAACGCGCTCCTCAGCCAGATCTACGTGATCGACAACAAGACGCCGATCGCACAGGTCGTCGAACAGGCTGGCAAGGACGTCGGCGCCAAGGTCGAACTGGTGGACTACGTCCGCTTCCAGCTCGGCGAAGGCATCGAAAAGGAAGAAACCGACTTCGCGGCCGAAGTGGCTGCTGCTGTCGGCGGCTAAGCGCTTCCTTCCCACGGGCTAACAAGCGGCCGCCGGACCTCTCGGTTCGGCGGCCGTTTTGTTTTTGCAGAGCGGATCAGCCGAACCAGCGCCGCCTGTTTTCCGAAAGTCGCAATTTGTAGGCGGTGGCAAGGATCACCAGCAGGCCAGCTGCGATCGTCGCGTAGGCTATCGACGGTGAGGCTTGTCCCCCGGCCGAGTAAATTGCAAAGAGAGCCCACAGGAACACCAGCGCGTAGACCGGGTTTCCGCGACCTCGCCAGATCGCAAGGGAGGCGATGATCCCCCCGATCGCCACGATTGCCGCCCCGACTGCTGCTTCGGGCCAGGATGCACCCACGCCGTAAGTTTGTAGGGCGGCTGATACATTCACGATGGTGGCTGCGGTCAGCCAGGCGGCAAGAGCGCTGAGCGGAAGCATCACTATCCAGCGTTCCCCGACCGTGAATTCCCGGTCCAGCCGCACAAAGGTCCGGTAAATGACCAGCAGGCAGGAAAGCACACTTGCGATAATCAGGACGGACACAGCGTCCAGCCTGTTCAATTGGGTGTAGAGAGCCCACAGGCCGTTGCCGAAAAAGGCTGCTGCCGCATACCAACCGATTTTTCCAAGCAAGGCATTCGTCTTCTGGGACGGTAATGCCTGGTAGGCGGCGAACACGACCGAACCGAAGTACAGCGGACCCCAAATGGCGAATGCCCAGCCAGCGGGCGTGATCAAGGTGCGCTCTGCATCGGAACGGCTTCCTATCGGCTCTCCCACGCCAAGGCTGGGCAGGAACGTAGAGCCGATCTGAAGGGCAACGGCCACGATGATCGCAATTCGTTGCCAGGCGCTACGTTGCGACACGAAATTCGGTGATCGAATGGTCATCAACCGGTAACGGCAGGTCGGCGGGAGCGTTCCTTGCCAGTCTTCCGAGGCTCGCCTTTCCCTTTGCGAGTCCGGCGCTTCATGGCTAAGGACCCCCAAACCCCATAATCGAGAATATCCCGCATGACCCTCCCCAAGATGAACCGCGTCCTTCTGAAGCTTTCGGGCGAGGTGTTGATGGGGGACCAGCAGTTCGGGATCGATCCGGCCTTCGTGCTGGAGCTTGCCAAGGAAGTGAAGGCAGCCAAGGATACCGGCCTTGAGATCTGCCTCGTCATCGGCGGTGGCAATATCTTCCGCGGCATGGCAGGTGCTGCGCAGGGTATGGACCGGGCGCAGGCCGACTACATGGGCATGCTGGCGACGGTGATGAATGCACTCGCGATGCAGAGCGCGCTTGAACAGCTGGGCGTACAGACCCGCGTGCAGAGCGCGGTGCAGATGGATCAGGTCTGTGAACCGGTCATCCGGCGCCGCGCAGAGCGTCACCTCGAGAAAGGTCGTATCGTGATCTTCGCCGCCGGCGTGGGCGCACCCTATTTCACGACGGATAGTGGTGCGGCACTGCGCGCTGCAGAGATGAATTGCGACGCATTGCTCAAGGGTACGAGCGTCGATGGCATTTACGACAGCGATCCCAAGAAGAACCCCGACGCGACGCGTTACGAAACCGTGAGTTACGGCAAGGTTCTGGCAGATGATCTGAAGGTCATGGATGCCAGCGCAGTAGCGCTCTGTCGTGACAACGATATCCCGATCGTGGTCTTCTCGATCCGCGAGAAGGGCAATGTCGCCAAGGTCCTTTCGGGCAACGGCGTACAGACCGTCGTCACCGATCATACCGCATAAAAGAAACGAAGAGAGACGAGGAAGCCATCATGGCCAAATACGACAAAGCCGATATCGAACGCCGCATGCAGGGCGCTATCGACAGCCTGAAGGGCGATCTTTCGGGCCTGCGGACCGGCCGCGCGAACACGAGCCTTCTCGATCCTGTCGTGGTCGAAGTCTATGGCTCGATGATGCCGCTGAACCAGGTCGCGACCGTGTCCGCCCCCGAACCGCGCATGCTGAGCGTGCAGGTGTGGGACAAGGCGAACGTCACCGCAGTCGAGAAGGGCATTGCCAAGGCCAACCTCGGCCTCAATCCGATGATCGACGGGCAGAACGTTCGCCTGCCGATGCCCGATCTTACCGAAGAACGCCGCAAGGACCTCGCCAAGCTCGCGGGCCAGTATGCAGAACAGTCCAAGATCGCTATCCGCAACGTGCGCCGCGATGGCATGGAGGCGCTCAAGGAAGACGAGAAGAAGAAGGAAATCTCCGAGGATGAGCGCAAGCGCTCCGAGGATGAGGTCCAGAAACTGACCGACAAGTACGTCGGCGAAGCCGACCAGGCGGCCCAGGCCAAGGAAAAGGAAATCATGACGCAGTGAGGGCCGCAAGGTCCGCTGCCTCTCGGATGAGAACCTATGGCTGACAGCCACGACAAGATCGCGCGCCATGTCGCCATCATCATGGATGGCAACGGGCGTTGGGCGAAGCGCAAGCACCTACCGCGGGTCATGGGCCACCGCAAAGGCGTCGAGGCCGTGCGCGAGCTCGTGCGCAGCCTCAAGGACACCGAAATCGAGTGCCTGACGCTCTACGCCTTCAGCAGCGAGAACTGGAAGCGGCCCGAGGAAGAGGTCGACGACCTCATGAACTTGATGCGCAAGTTCATAAAGTCGGACTTGCCTGAGTTCATCGCGAATGACGTGAGGCTGAAGATTGTCGGCGACTGGCAGGCACTTGCACCCGACATCGTAGAAATGCTCGAGGATGCGCTCGACAAGACTGCGCACGGATCACGGACCTTGGCGGTCGCATTGAATTACGGGGCCCACGCGGAAATTGCCCGGGCCGCACGCAAGGCTGCCGACGCAGGCGAAATCGATGAAGAGAGCATCGCTGCCAACCTGTTCACGGCAGACTTGCCGCCTCTCGACCTGCTGATCCGCACCAGCGGAGAGGTGCGTCTCTCCAATTTTCTCTTGTGGCAGGCGGCCTATGCGGAAATGCTGTTCACGGATGTGTTATGGCCCGACTTCACTCCTGCGCACCTGATGGATGCGCTGGACCAGTTTGCGGGACGGGAGAGACGATTTGGTGGACGGTGATCCAAAGCCGAAGAAGAACGCGGACCTGCCAAAACGCCTGATTTCGGCTGCCGTGATGGTTGCCATTGCTATTGCAGCGCTGGTGGCCGGGGACCCATGGCTCGACTGGTTCATCGCTGCAGTGGTGCTCGCTACCTTCGTCGAATTCGTTCTGCTCGTCGTGAAGGCCACCACCAATGTGCCTTACCGGCTGGCTGCCATACTGGCGGGCGCGCTTTACATCGGGCTGGCCGGCTTTGTCCTTATGCGGATGCCGCCCGGCCTCGTGGTCGGCATTGTCGGGACGGTGATCGCAATCGATACCTTCGCCTACTTCTTCGGCCGCACGATCGGCGGGCCGAAGATCGCGCCTTCGATCAGCCCTTCAAAGACGTGGGCCGGGCTGCTCGGCGGCGTCGTTGGAGCAAGCCTCTGGCTGGCCCTGTTCATCTATTTCTCGGCGCGCCAGATTAGCGGGCCGACCACGATGGGCTTCGACATGAACGAGCTAGGCATGATCGCCTTGATGGGGCTTGCACTCGCGGTCGCTGCCCAGGCAGGTGATTTCCTTGAAAGCTGGCTCAAGCGCAAAGCCGGGGTGAAGGACAGCTCGCGCCTCATTCCGGGCCACGGCGGGGTTTTCGACCGGACAGACGGCATCATTCCCGTGGTGCTCATCGCCGGTTTCGTCCTCGGTTCCGCAGCATGACCAGGTCGATTTCTGTTCTCGGCGCTACCGGTTCGGTCGGCGCGTCCACCCTCGATCTCATCCGTCGCAACCGCGACGATTGGCGCGTCGTCGCTCTCACAGCTCATTCCAATGTCGAAGATCTGGCGAAGCTGGCCCGGGAATTTGGTGCGGACATCGCGGTGATTGCGCAGGATAACCTTCTCGGCGCGCTGAGAGACGCACTGGCCGGTTCGGGGATCGAGGCTGCAGCGGGAAGGGCGGCCCTGTGCGAAGCTTCGGCGCGCCCGGCGGATATCGTGATGGCGGCAATCGTCGGCTGCGCGGGATTGGGTCCCGTGATGGCGGCGATCGAGCAGGGCACCACGGTCGCCTTGGCCAATAAGGAAGCGCTCGTTTCGGCAGGCGAGGTGATGACGGCCGCGGTCGAGAAACACGGCGCTACGCTGCTTCCTGTCGACAGCGAACACAATGCCATTTTCCAGTGCCTCCAGGGCGGGAAGCTGGCGGAAGTTCGCACTATCACCCTGACGGCCAGCGGCGGTCCGCTTCGTACATGGACCAAGGCCCAGCTGGATGAAGCCACGCCCGCTCAGGCAATCGCTCACCCCAACTGGGACATGGGCGCCAAGATCAGTGTCGATAGCGCCACGATGTTCAACAAGGGCCTCGAACTGATCGAGGCGCATCACATGTTCCCCGTCGGCCTCGACAAGATCAGGATCGTCGTCCACCCGCAGAGCGTCATCCATTCTATGGTAGAATACCGCGACGGGTCGACGCTTGCGCAGCTCGGCCCGTCCGACATGCGCGTGCCGATTGCCTCGTGTCTCGCATACCCTGCGCGCATGGACACGCCGATGGATCCGCTCGACCTCGCAGCAATTGGCGAACTTACCTTCCATGCGCCCGATGAAGAGCGCTTCCCCGCGACGCGCTTGGCCAGAGAAGCTTCCCAGGCGGGCGGCGCGGCGCCTGGCACGCTTAATGCTGCAAACGAAGTTGCGGTCGCTGCATTCCTCGCAGGTAACATCCCGTTCAGCCGTATTGCGCTAATGGTGGAGCGCGTTCTTTCGGAAACAGAGCTTCCGCCTGCGCCGCAGACCCTCGAAGAGGTGCTGCGCGTCGACGAGGACGCGAGACGGCGCGCAAGCGCAATGCTGGAGACTTGCTGAGTTGGACGGTTCGATCCCTTTCTGGATGTATATCATCGGCTTCCCGCTGCTGCTGGGGCCGTTGGTGACGCTGCACGAACTCGGACACTATCTCGTGGGCCGCTGGTTCGGCGTCCACGCAGAGGCTTTTGCCGTGGGTTTCGGCAAGGAAATCGCTGGCTTTACCGACAAGCGCGGCACTCGCTGGAAACTATGCGCGCTGCCGCTTGGTGGATACGTCCAGTTCAAGGGCGACATGAACCCAGCCAGCGTGCCGGACAAGGAAGCAATCGCTAACGCTTCCGCCGAAGAACGCGAGGGCAGTTTCCATCATGCCAGCCTGTGGAAGCGCTCTCTGATCGTCTTTGCCGGGCCGGCCATGAATATCATCGTGACCTTGGCGATTTTCACGAGCTTTTTCATGATCTTCGGCAAACCGGTCTCGCCGGATCCGGCGATGGAAACGACGATCACCGCCTTCGCCGAAGACTCCGCTGCTGAGGAAGCCGGACTGGAGATCGGCGATCGTATCGTGAGGGTGGATGGCAAAGAGGTCGCCAGCTTCTTCGACTTGCGCGAAGCGATCATCATGTATCCGGGGCGTACGCTGGATATCGAGGTCATCCGTGACGGAGATGTGCGGAATTTCGACGTCGTCCCGCGCACGATCAAGGCGGAGGACCGGTTCGGCAACGTCTCGACCATCGGACAGATCGGTATCCCACCTGCCGTCACCGAACGCCAGTTCGAAGGTGTGGGGCCCGGCGAGGCGGTCAATCTGAGCTTTGTCCAGACCGGCAAGCTGGTCGACATGATGGTGACCGGGATCAAGCAGATCGTGGTCGGCGAACGTTCGGTAAAAGAGCTCGGAGGGCCGGTGACGATCGGCAAGTTTGCAGGTGAACAGCTGAGCCTCGGCGCGCTGGCATTTTTCAACCTGGCAGCGCTGATCTCGCTTAACTTGGCATTCATCAACCTCCTGCCAATCCCGGCTCTCGACGGCGGGCACCTGGCTTTTTACGCGGCGGAAGCGATCCGTCGGAAACCGCTGGGCCCCCGTAGTACGGAGGTGGCCTACCGGGCCGGTGTGGCACTTGTGCTCGCGCTGATGATTTTCGTCACCTTCATAGATATCGCCAAACTCCCGTTCTTCGGGAATTAGGCGGGGAAAGGGCCGGGTGAAGGCGCGTCTGCGGCGTCACACGGCTTGATCGCGCGGCGCGCATGGGGCAGGGGGCCTTCAGGCGCTCCGCAAGGCGTCTTTTGTACTTTTGAGGACGGGAACTCCCTTGTCGATGACTGATTTTGCGAACGCCGCGAGCGAGACGAAACCATTTGGCGCGCGGCTCGTCGCCGGACTGATGGCCGGTTCGGTGCTGGCGGGCATGCCCGCAGTAGCTCTCGCGCAGGATGCCGAAGAGGCCCAGGCAGCACAGACGGTAGAGCCGGTAGTCCAGCAGGATATCGTGCGTTCGATCGCCGTGGCCGGTGCCCAGCGCCTCGAGCCGCAGACGATTCTCTCCTACATCCGCTTGCGTCCGGGTGAGGAATACACCCAGGCAGTGGGCGACCAGGTCCTCAAGGACCTCTACGCGACCGAACTGTTCTCGAATGTCAGCGTGACCAACAATGCCGGTAACGTCGTCATCACGGTGACGGAAAACCCGGTTATCAACCGCATCATCCTGGAAGGGAACGCGCGGATCAAGAATGACAAGATCATTCCGGAAATCCGCCTCGCGCCGCGCCAGATCTTCACGCGTTCCAAGGTGCGTGCCGACGTTGCCCGCATCATCGAGCTTTACAAGCGGCAGGGCCGCTTTGCCGCCACGGTAGAGCCGCAGCTCGTCCAGCTGAGCCAGAACCGCGTGGATATCGTCTTCGAGATCGAAGAAGGTCCCAAGTCGAAGATCCGCCAAATCAACATCATCGGCAACGAGGCCTTCTCGGACAGCGATCTGCGCGGCGAGATGGTGACCAAGCAATCGCGCCTCTGGACCTTCTTCAGCTCGAACACGAGCTACGATCCGGATCGCCTGGCGTTCGACCAGCAGCAGCTGCGCACCTTCTACCTCACCCAGGGCTACGCCGACTTCCGCGTCGTTTCCGCGGTCGCAGAGCTGACACCCGACAAGGAAGATTTCATCATCACCTTCGTCGTCGAAGAAGGTGAGCGCTACAAATTCGGGGACGTCAGCGTCGAAAGCGAACTGCGCGACTTCGACAGCGAAGCCATGACGGCTCGCCTGCCCATGCAGTCCGGCGACTGGTACGATGCCGAACGGGTCGAGGACACGGTCGAGCAGATGACCGAACTGGCCGGCACCTTTGGCTATGCCTTTGCCGAAGTGGCGCCCCAGTTCACCAGGAACCCCGAAACCTTGACGATGGACGTCAACTTCGTCCTCCGCGAAGCTGACCGCACCTATGTCGAGCGTATCGACGTCAACGGCAACACGCTCACCCAGGACAAGGTGGTGCGCCGCGAGTTCCGTGTCGCAGAAGGTGACGCGTTCAACTCGCTCGCCATCCGTCGCTCCGAAGCCCGCATCAAGTCGCTCGGCTACTTCCAGGAAAACTTCGAGATCACGCAGGTCGAAGGCAGCGCGCCCGACCGTATCGTGCTTGAAGCCAACATCGAAGAACAGCCCACTGGCGAACTGCAGCTTTCCGCCGGTTTCTCGTCCATCCAGAGCTTCATTCTTTCCGGCTCGATCCGCCAGCGCAACTTCCGCGGTCGCGGCCAGACGGTCGGCCTGAGCGTCAATTACTCCCGCTTCTCGAAGTCGGCCCAGATCAGCTTCTCCGAACCTTACGTGTTCGACCGCAATATCTCGATGGGCGCGGACATCTATCACCGCGAATACGACAACGACTTCTTCGCCACCGATTTCAATCGCTACAAGCAGGCGCAGACCGGTTTCACCATGCGCGCCGGTGTTCCCCTTTCGGAATACATGTCGCTGATCGGCAGCTACACTTTCCAGTACGAAGACGTGTCGATCGGTGATGGCTTCTTCGAAGACACAGATGGCGATGGCGTCGCTGAATGTCTCCAGTCGCGCTTCATCTGTGAGGCCGTCGGCGAGCGTACGGTTTCGATTCTCGGCGCGACGCTGAATTACAACTCCCTCGATAGCCGGGTGCGCCCGACGCGAGGCGAGACGATCAGCGTGACCGGCGAATTTGCCGGCCTCGGCGGCAACGTCAAATACCTGCGGATGCGTTCGCAGATGGGCAAGTGGTTCAACCTCGGCAGCGGCCTGATCTTCTCGGTGAACGCCGAAGGTGGCTGGATTCGCGCCCTGAGCGAGAACGACACGCCGGGCTTCGACGACGTGCGCCTGACGGACCGTTTCTTCCTCGGCGAACCGCAGTTCCGCGGCTTCGATATCCGCGGTGTGGGACCTCGCGTGGTGCGTTTGCGCTACCTCGATGACGATGGCGATCCGACCACGGATCGTGTCCTCGAGACCATCGACCAGTTCCGCGAAACCAAGAATCGCGCTTTCGACGATGCTCTGGGCGGCAGGGCCTATTACCTTGCTCGTGCGGAACTCGAGATCCCGTTGGGCTCCGGTGCACGTGAAATGGGCATCCGCCCCTCGCTCTGGCTCGACGTGGGCTCGCTCTTCGCGATCGACCGTCCGCAGCTCGATGATTTCCCGAACAGCTTCCAGTCGCGCTCGGGCGGCATGCCGGTCTACTTCGGCCCGCTTTACGATGCCGACGGCAATCCGCAGCTCGACACTGACGGCAATCCTGTCTCCGGCAGCACATTCGATGCCGTGGACGCGGATGGAAACGCCAACACCCCGGTCCTCGACCCTAACGGCTTCTATCGCGAGGTCCTGTTCGGCGACAGCATCAGCCCGCGTATTACGGCGGGCATCGGTATCAACTGGAACTCGCCCTTCGGCCCGTTCAGGATCGATCTATCCCAGACGATTAAGAAGCAAGAGGGTGACGATACCAAGACCATTTCCTTCAATGTAGGAACGCAATTCTAATGAAACTGATTACCAAGTCTCTCGCAGCTGCGAGCCTCGCAACCGCTGCCATGGCGGCCACTCCGGCTGCCGCGCAGGTGAACGGCAACATCGGGATCGTCAGCGTCCCCGCTGCCGTGGCCCAGGCTACCGCACGCACGACTGCCTACCAGCAGATCTCGACGACCTATGCCTCGCAGATTACGCAGATCCAGCAGAAGCAGCAGCAGATGCAGACGCTCCTGCAGCAGTTGGACACCAACAGCGACGGCCAGCTCGACCAGGCCGAGCAGCAGGCGGCGCAGAGCGCTCCGCAGGCTCAGCAGCTCCAGACGCTGGAGAACGAAACTGCACAGCTTTCGAACCAGATCGACGGTGCGCGCATCTACGCCATCGAACAGATCCTGCTCCAGTATAACGCCGCGCTTCAGACCGTGGTTCAGCAGGATAACCTCCAGCTGATCCTTTCGCCCGATGCGGTTCAGTATTCCGCCCCGGCAGCGAATGTGACCCAGAAGGTCGTCGCAGCGCTCAACACGCGCGTGCCGTCGGTCCAGATCACCCCTCCGCAGGGTTGGCAGCCGGCGCAGCAATCGGTCGCGATTTACCAGCAGATCCAGCAGATCCTGATGGTAGCCGCAGCCCGCCAGCAGCAGGCAGCCGCTCAGCAGCAGACGCAGCAGCCGGCTGCAACCGGCCGCTAAGAACAGCATAGGGAGCGGGGAATGAGCGATACCGGTTTCGACGTCGTCGAGGTGCTGAAGCGCCTGCCGCACCGCTATCCCCTGCTGCTTGTCGACCGGGTGAAAGAACTCGTCATCGACGAGCGTATTCACGCGGTGAAAGCGGTCAGTTTCAACGAAGACTTCTTTCAGGGACACTTCCCGGGCTCGCCGATCATGCCGGGCGTCCTCCAGATCGAGGCCCTGGCCCAGGCGGCTGGCGTGCTCGCTGTCGAAAGCCTTGGGCTCGCAGGTTCGGGTAAGCTGGTATATTTCATGGCGATCGAGAATGCGAAGTTCCGCGCGCCTGTGACACCTGGCGTCCTGCTCGATCTCGAGGCCGAATTCGTGCAGAAACGCGCCCGGGTCTGCAAATTTTCAGGCAAAGCCAGTGTCGAAGGCAAGGTCACCTGCGAAGTCAGCTTCACCGCAATGATTGCCGACGCACCCGAATAGGCTTGCAAATCTCTGCGCGCGGCGCTAACCGCGCGCCTTCTCCAAACACAGCTGGACCGGTCGGAACCGCTCCGAAGCTAGAAGGACGTTTATCATGAAGGCCGAAGGTCACCCCGATTACCACATGATCACGGTCAAGATGACCGATGGCACCGAATTCCAGACGCGCTCCACCTGGGGGAGCGAAGGCGAAACGCTGACGCTGGAAATCGACCCGACGAGCCACCCGGCATGGACCGGCGGCAAGCAGCAGCTTCAGGAAGGCGGCCGCGTCGCAGCCTTCAACAAGCGCTTCGGCGGCATCAGCCTCAAGAAGTAAGCTTTCGGGTATAACCGAATTCAAAGGGCGGTCCTGCGGGGCCGCCCTTTTTCGTTTCGGTCAGGCAGCACATTCGATGCAGCGCGTGGCGATCGGGCGCGCTTGCAGGCGGGCTTCGGCGATCGGCTTGCCGCAATTGGCGCAGGTGCCATAGGTGCCGTTTTCTATCCTCAGCAGTGCATTGCGCACCTGTCCGATCTCCGCGCGCAATACGTCGTCGACCCCTTCCAGAGCCTCGTCGTCGGCAAGGTCGATCGCCTGTTCGCCGAAATCGGCATCCAGGGGGTGCCGCAGATCATCCTCGATCACCTCTGCACGGTCGAGCAGATCGGCAAGGCGCTGTTCAAGCTGTTGTTTGAGGCCGCTGTAGTCGGTCATCGCGATTTCTCCCTTCGTCTCAAGGAGAATTAGCAATGGGCGGCTTGCCCGTATTTGATACGGATCAATCTTCGTAGCGTTCGAAGCGCATCACGCCGATGTAATTGTAGTCACCACCATCGGCCGGGTGGTTCTGTCCGTCGAAGACCTCGATCTCCGGCAGATCGTAGATTGTCATGCCGTCGATGCAGGCAAGATTCAGACCGTAGTGATCGGGTTCCGATCGCAACTGGTGGAAGGGGTGGATGCCGCATTGCGAGCAAAAGCGATGCTGCGCTTGCCCGCTTCCGAAAGTGTACAGGGTGAGGGCGTCCTCGCCGGCCGTGATCGTGCAATCGGCCATCGGCACGTCGACCATGACGACGCCCTTCATCGCGCAGATCGTACAATTGCAGCGCCTGATTACCGGCGCGTTGGGCATGGTGAAGCGAAACCTCACCGTGCCGCAGTGGCAGCCGCCTTCGTGGATCTTCCCGCCTTCGATCATCCTACCAACCCCACGGCCTTTCGCGATACCATTTCGTTATGACGTATTTGACGCCGCGGCGCACTTTCATGCCGTGATGGATCGTATTCGGGTTTTCCGAGCCATCGGGACGCATATTGTTCCAGCACACCAGCTTGCCGGTTTCTGGCTGAAAATTCTTCTTGATGGCCTTGAACCGCGTTGCGCCACCGGCTTCGACATCGTTGAGGTAGACCATGAAGGTCCAGGTACGCTGGCCTGCGACGGAACAATATTTGTCCCAATCCTGTCCGTCGCGGTTGAAGTAGTCGCAGTGCGGCTTGAACTCCTGGCCCACATCATAGCGCTGGCCCTGCAGGGGTTCGCCATGGGTTGGATCGATTCCGTTCAGAGCACTGAACAACGCTTCCATCTCGCGAACGGCGGGTTCTTCCGGCTCGAGGTCGCAGGTCTCGCTGGTACGAAAGTACCGATCATCCCCCGCATCTGCGAGAGTGGAAGGACGGCGGTCCTTCTCGATAAGATCGATCAGCGTTTCGCACAGGGAAGGGCTGACGAAATTTCTCAGCTGGAACAGCTCCAGCTTGTCCGAGGGGACACGCTGCACGCCCGGCCGGGCCAACAGTGTTTCGGCAGAAGATTCGCCCGGTCCGGTCATCGGCTGGCACGATAGTCGAGGGTGCAGCGGCTGCAAGGGGTCGTAAGATAGTTGCGTGCCAGACCCTGCACACGCTTTTTTCCTTTCCCATCGGGCGCACATTGTGCAACAGGCACGCGCCGTTGCGGAAGGCGGGTTGACGCCCGCTCGCCCGCGATTATGTGCCGCCTACCCGGCTGCGTTCCGGGGGCGTGTGGCGATCGTAGCTCAGTTGGTTAGAGCGCCGGTTTGTGGTACCGGAGGTCGCGGGTTCGAACCCCGTCGATCGCCCCATTTTCTCCCCTTCGCGCAGCATGTTGAACTCCTTGCAAGGGGCATAGCGATGACAGCTTTCTGGACCGAAACGGACTTTGACGATCACGAGCTCGTGCAGCTCGTTCGCGACCGGAAGAGCGGCCTGACTGCGATTATCGCGCTTCATTCCACGCATCTGGGCCCCGGCGCCGGTGGTACGCGCTTCTGGCACTATGCAGAGCCGGAAGCGGCCATGCGCGATGCCCTGCGCCTATCACGCGGGATGAGCTACAAGAACGCCATGGCCGGCCTGCCGATGGGTGGCGGCAAGGCCGTCATCCTGGCGGATAGCGACAAGACCAAAACCCCGGAAATGCTTGCTGCCTTTGCAGACGCGGTCGACGCGCTCGGCGGCCAATATGTGACTGCCGAAGACGTGGGTATCTCCGAAGCCGACATGGCAGCGGTAGCCCAGCGCACGCAGTATGTGTCCGGCCTGCCGGTCGAGGGCGAAGACGCTGCCGGCGGCGACCCCGGCCCGTTCACCGCGCTCGGCATCTTCCTCGGCATCAAGGCTGCCGTGAAGCACAAGCTTGGCAAGGACAACATGGACGGTGTGCATGTCGCCCTTCAGGGCGTCGGCAGTGTCGGTGGAGGCGTTGCAAGGCTGCTGGCCAAGGAAGGCGCGAAGCTCACGCTTTCGGACATCAGCGAAGATCGCTGTCGAGCGCTGGCGACCGAACTCGATGCCGAATGTGTGGCAAGCGACGCGATCATGTCGGTCCCGTGCGACGTATTCAGCCCGAACGCGCTTGGCGCGATCCTCGATGACGACGGCATCGGCCGGCTCGATTGCAAGATCGTGGCGGGCGGCGCGAACAACCAGTTGAAGCGGCCGGAGCATGGTCCGCTGCTGGCGAAGCGTGGCATCCTCTATGCACCCGATTATGTCATCAACGCGGGCGGGATCATCTCCGTCACTCTCGAATACCTGTGCCGCCAGGACGAAGCGCCGTGCGACATCAACGAGGTGCGCAAGCGTATTGCCCTCATTCCCGGGCGGCTGGAAGAAATCTGGCAGGAAAGCGACAAGACCGGCGAATCGCCCGATCAGGTCGCCGACCGCTTGGCGCAGGCCCTCATCGGGCGCGGATAAGCGCGATCTTCACTTGCGGGTCAGGCCTGCGCCTGTAAAAGCGCGGGCGACGGCTTTCGATCATGCACGGCTTCGCCAATCCCAAACGGTTCCTTTCCCTTGCGCAGTGGCTGACGCCGCTGTTGCTCGTGAGTGGCCTCATCGTGACGGCAGTCGCGTTGTTCTGGGGTGTCACCTCGGTTCCTCCGGACCGGCTGATGGGAGAGACCGTCCGCATTCTCTTCATCCATGTGCCCACGGCCTGGCTTGGCATGGGCGGGTGGAGCGCGATTGCGATTTCCAGCCTCGTCTTCCTGGTATGGCGCCATCCGCTGGCCGCCATAGCAGCGCGAGCGGCAGCGGTGCCGGGTCTCGTGTTCACCATCATCTGTCTCGCGACCGGCTCTATCTGGGGGCGGCCGACCTGGGGCACGTGGTGGGTGTGGGACGGACGGTTAACCAGCATGCTTGTGCTGGCGTTCCTGTATCTCGCTTACATCGCGTTGGCCCAAGCTTCCGACCGCGAGGGCGTATCCGCGCGCATTCCGGCGATTTTCGGCCTGCTTGGCGCGGTCAACATCCCGATCATCAATCGCAGCGTCGTGTGGTGGAATTCGCTCCACCAGCCGCCCAGCATCACCATGGGCAAAAGCGCGATCGACGCTGTTTTCCTGCAGCCGCTGCTTCTGGCGGTACTCGGTTTCTCGCTGATTTTCGGCGGGGTGGTGCTTGCACGGATGCGTGCTCTCCTCGCCGATATCCAAGCCGAAGCCCGCTTGCGGCGGCGCGCGCTGGAGGCGGACTGTAATGCGTGAGGCCCTCGACCAGTGGGATTTCGTGCTCGCGGCCTATGTCGTGGCGGTCATCGGGACGCTGAGCATGATTGCCTGGAGCTGGATTGCGATGAAGCGCGCGGAAAAACGCCGCGAGAACGTGCGTTCCGCCACGAGGAAAGCGCGATGAAGGCGAAACACCAAAGGCTGATCCTCATCGTCCTCGCTCTGATCGCTCTGATCGGCGCCGGACTGTTGGCAAGCTATGCTCTGCGCAACCAGGCCAGCTACTTCTACCTGCCCGAGCAAATGGCGGCAAATCCTCCCGAGCCCGGACAGGCCGTGCGACTTGGCGGGATGGTCGAGCCCGGTTCACTCGAGAAGCAGGCCGACGGCATCACCGTCACCTTTGCCGTCACCGGTCGTGAAAATTCCCGCATTCCCGTGCGGTTTGCCGGCATCCTTCCCGACCTCTTCGTCGAAGGATCGGGCGTAGTGGCCGAAGGCCGCCTCGATGCAAGCGGTACCTTCGTCGCGGATAATCTGCTCGCCAAGCACGATGAGAATTACGTGCCGCGCGAACTGGAAGGCATGAGCGAACACCAGGCAGCCGAGATGGCCGAAGAGACCACGGTGGGCCTCGAATGATCGCAGAGCTCGGTCATGCTGCGCTATGGATGGCGGCGGCTTTGGCCGTCCTGCAACTGGTGGCAGGCGCACTCGGTATCCGTGATGGAGAACGTGAGGGCATCGCAATTCTCTCGCGCCCCGCGGCGATCCTCCAGGGGGCACTTGCGGCATTCGCCTTCGCGGCTTTGCTCTGGGTGTTTGCGATAACGGATCTTTCGGTCAAACTGGTGGCCGCAAATTCCCACTCGATGAAGCCGATGATCTTCAAGCTCTCGGGCGCATGGGGCAATCACGAAGGCTCGATGCTCCTGTGGGTGACGGTCATGGCGCTGGCTGGCGCATTGATTGCCGCGGTCGAACGACGCCTTCCGGAACGCACCATGCAGGCAACATTGGCGGCACAAGGTTTTGTCGCGCTGGGTTTCTATGCTTTCCTGTTGCTCAGCTCGAACCCGTTCGAGCGTCTGCCGATCCCTGCGGCTGAAGGGCAGGGGCTTAATCCGCTGCTCCAGGACATCGGCCTCGCCTTCCATCCGCCGACGCTCTATTTCGGCTATGTCGGGCTGTCGGTAGCTTTCAGCTTTGCCGTCGGCGCCATGCTGACCCGAGCCGTCACGCCCGATTTCGCCCGCGCCATGCGTCCCTGGGTACTCGGCGCTTGGGTGCTCCTTACGCTCGGCATTACGGCGGGTAGCTATTGGGCCTATTACGAGCTCGGCTGGGGCGGCTGGTGGTTCTGGGACCCGGTCGAGAATGCGTCCCTGATGCCCTGGCTGGCAGCGACTGCGCTCCTCCATTCCGTCAGTGTCCTTGCGAGCCGCGATGCCTTGCGGGTCTGGACCATCATGCTGGGCGTGATCGCCTTCTCCATGAGCATGCTCGGGACTTTCCTTGTGCGATCGGGCGTCCTGACCAGTGTGCACGCCTTCGCCGTCGATCCCGAACGTGGCAGCTTCATCCTCGCTCTGCTCGCCATCTATATCGGCGGAGCGCTCCTCCTCTTCGCGCTGCGTGCCAACTCTATCAGCGAGGGGGAACGCTTTAGCGTGGCCAGCCGCGAGGGGGCGCTGGTGTTCAACAATGTCATGCTGAGCGCCATTCTGGCCGTGGTCCTTCTGGGTACGCTCTATCCGTTGCTGACCGAGGCCTTCGATGTGCGCGTGTCTGTCGGCCCGCCATATTTCAATCCGGTATCGGCGATCTTCGCCCTGCCGATGCTGGCGGTGATGGCGGTGGGTCCACTGCTGCGGTGGCGGCGCGATAGCTTCGGGCGCATCTCCAAGGAGTTGGCTCTTATCGCCGCGATCATCGTCGCCGGACTGATTTTCTTCGCCCTGTTCGAAGGCGTTGCGATCCTCCCGCTCTTGGGACTGGCGCTGGCAATAGCGCTGGGCGTGGCGAGCTTCCTTCCGCTCAGGGGACGCAATCTTCGACGCCTCCCGGTCTCGGTCTGGGGGATGGTGATGGCCCACTTCGGCATAGCCGTCGCCCTCTTCGGAATGGCCAGCGAAAGTGCGTTTTCGAACGAGAAACTGGCCGCCCTGGAAGTCGGGCAGTCTACCCAGGTCGGACCTTGGGAAGTGACGCTGGATGGTATCGAACCGGTTGCCGGACCAAACTGGACCGCGATCGAAGGCCGTATGCTTGCCAGTTACAAAGGCGGTGAACCCAGCGAGATTGCGCCCCAGTCCCGCAATTTCTGGGCTCCGCCGCAACAGACCACGGAAAGCGTCCTCCTCACTCGTTGGAATGGCCAGCTTTACGCCGTGATGGGTAGCGAGGCCGATGACGGGAGGTGGCAATTGCGCCTGTGGTGGAAGCCGTTCGTGACGCTGATCTGGTACGGCGGAGTGCTGATGGCGCTGGGCGGGGTGCTCGCGATCATCGGCCGCGTCCGCCGCGATCTGAAGCGCCGCTCGATCCGCCGGAAGATCGAGGTGCGCCGCGCCGATATGGAGGAATTGCGATGAACTGGCGTGTCTGGCTTCCTCTGATGCTCTTCGCGCTATTCCTCGGCGTCGCGGCCTACCAACTGACGCAGCCGAAGGACGACGTCGTCACCAGCGGCATGATCGGGCAGGAACTGCCGTATTTCGAGCTGCCGCCTGCGCATTCCGAAAACCCCGGCGTCACCACGGCAGACCTCAGGGATGGTAAGCCGCGTCTTCTCAATATCTGGGCGAGCTGGTGCCTGCCCTGCATCGCCGAGGCCCCGCAGCTCGAAGCCTTGAAGGAACAGGGCGCCGAGATTGTCGGCATCGCGATCCGCGATGATCCCGAAGACGTGGCGCAGTTCCTTGCACGGCACGGCAATCCTTACACCCGCATCGGACGTGACGACCTTTCGGAAGTGCAGCTGGGTATCGGCTCTTCCGGCGTGCCCGAAACCTTCGTCATCGATGGCAACGGCGTAATTACCTACCAGCATATCGGCGACATTCGCGCGGACGATGTGCCCGTCCTGCTCGAGAAGCTGAGGGAAGCCGGCGCGTGAGACTGCTTGCGGCTTTCCTCTTGGCGGTAATCGCCGCTCCGGCGCTGGCGCAGGGCAGCGCGCCGCCTGCCCCATACGCCTATCGCCAACTGGACGATCCCGCGCAGGAAGCTGCGGCGCAGGAGTTGATGGAAACACTGCGCTGCCTCAAGTGCCAGAGCCAATCGATCGCGGACAGCGATGCGCCGATGGCCGGCGACATGCGTCACCAGGTCCGAATTCGCATCGCGGCAGGCGAGCAGCCGGAAGATGTCCGCGCGTGGCTCATGCAACGCTATGGCGATTACGTCAGCTATGCCCCCGTCGTGAGTGCGCGGACATGGCCGCTATTCGTTCTGCCGATAGTCTTCCTCCTGACCATTGCCGCAGTCCTTTGGCGCCGATTCGGTAAGGGCAAGGTATGACCTGGTTGCCGATCATCTTCCTCGCGCTTGTTGCTTTCGTGGCCGCCATCGCTTTCCTGCGCCTGCCGCGCAGCTTGTGGACATTGCTCGGGGCGACGCTGATTTTCGGCCTGGCGGGATATGCCATGCAGGGCTCGCCCGGTCAGGGAAGCGCGCCCAAGGCTGCCGCCGGTTCAGAGGCACAGAGTGGCGAACTCCTGGTCTCTGCCCGCCGCGAATTTTTCGGCGAGGGCCAATTGCCCAGCAGGTGGATCATGACCGGCGACGGCTTCGCGCGCCGCGGAGACTATGCGCAGGCCACCGGTCTCTATGCGAATGCGATCAGTGAAAACCCTTCCGATACAGAGGCTTGGCTGGCAACGGGCATTGCGCTGGTTGAGCACGCCGAAGGCAATCTGACGCCTGCGGCGATCAACGCATTCGAACGCGCCGCAGAGCTGCAACCGGAGAACGGCGGAGCGCGCTATTTCCTCGGCCTTTCCTGGCTTCGCGGCGGCGAACCTGCCCGGACACGCGAACTTTGGGTGGAGGCGCTGGAAGCAGCGCCCGAGGATGCCGAGTGGCGCGAAGACCTTGAGATGAGGCTCGCTCGCCTCGATGCGCTGCTCGAAATGGCAGCAAGGCCTGCCGATCCCGATCGGTAACACCTTTGTCTGAGCCATTGCGAGCATGGCGGGGCGGTGCTAAGCGCCGCGACCTTGCGAAGGACACAGACACTTCGCGGATAGGCGAATGACATTATGCGGCCGGAAACCCACCTTTGAGCACCGATAACACAGCTCCAGTCGATACGGCTGCGGTCGATGGTGCGCGTCGTGAAGGCCCCGGCCAGGCGCATGGCCACGGCCACGGTGCATCGAAGACCGCGTTGGCGGTCGGCGCTATCGGTATCGTCTTCGGCGATATCGGCACGAGCCCGCTTTACGCATTCCGCGAAACCTTCACCGGTGCCGCCAATATCGCCATCGACCGGATGCACGTCCTGGGCGTCGTCAGCCTGATTTTCTGGTCCATGCTGATCGTCGTCGCGATCCAGTATGTCACCATTCTCATGCGGGCGGACAACAAGGGGCAGGGCGGCAGCCTCGCCCTCGTTGCGCTGCTCAGCCGCCATATCGGCAAGTCGCGATGGGGCTGGCTGGTAGTCCTGCTGGGGGTATTCGCGACGTCGCTCTTCTACGGCGACTCCATGATTACCCCGGCGATTTCCGTCCTTTCCGCGGTCGAGGGCCTGACGGTGGTCGATCACCGCCTGGACCCGCTGGTCATACCGATCGCCCTTGTCCTCTTGGTCTGCCTGTTCCTGTTGCAAAGCCGCGGGACTGCGAAGGTTGGCGCACTCTTTGCGCCGGTCATGATCGTCTATTTCGTGACAATTGCCGGGCTGGGTCTCAACCAGATCTGGCAGAATCCCGACATCCTGTGGGCCTTGAACCCCTATTACGCCTTCATGTTCTTCGTCACCGACGGTGTGGTGGCATTCCTCGCGCTTGGCGCGGTCGTGCTCGCGGTGACCGGTTCCGAAGCGCTTTATTCGGACATGGGCCACTTCGGCCGCGGACCGATGCGCCTGAGCTGGTTCGGCTTCGTGATGCCGTGCCTCCTGCTGAACTATTTCGGACAGGGCGCGATGATTGCGGGGCTCCCGCCGGAGCAGGCGGCGATTGCTGCCGCAAACCCCTTCTTCCTGCTGGCGAGCGAGGAATACCGCCTTCCGCTCGTGATCCTGGCCACGATGGCGACATTCATTGCCAGCCAGGCGGTGATCTCCGGTGCGTTCTCGATTACCCACCAGGCCATGCAGCTGGGCTTCATGCCGCGCATGTCGATCCGCCACACCAGCGAGACCGAGGCAGGCCAGATCTATATCCCGGTCATCAACTGGGCGCTGATGGTGGCGGTCATCATCCTCGTCCTTACCTTCCAGAACTCGTCCAACCTCGCCAGCGCCTACGGGATTGCGGTGACGGGTGCCGTGACCATCGATACGCTGCTGATGGGCGTGCTGTTCGTCGGCGTGTGGAAATGGAAGTGGTGGTACGCTCTGCCCGTGGTGACCTTCTTCTTGATCGTCGACGGCGCCTACTTCGCGGCCAATCTCGTCAAGATCCCGGATGGCGGCTGGTTCCCGCTGGTCGTCGGTCTCGTCGCCTTCACGCTGCTCACCACCTGGTCGCGCGGACGCAAGCTGATGCGGGAGCGGATGAGCGAGACGGCCCTGCCCATCGAAATCTTTGCCAAGAGCGCCAAGAACAGTGCTACCCGCGTGCCCGGCACTGCGATCTTCATGGCCAGCCAGACGGCTGGCGTTCCTTCCGCGCTGCTGCACAACATCAAGCACAACAAGGTGCTGCACGAGCGGGTGGTGATCCTGACGGTGCTGATCGACGACACGCCCTATGTCGACGCCAGCGAACGTTGCGAGATGGTCGATCTCGGCGACGGTTTCTACCGTGCCGTCCTGCATTATGGATTCATGCAGGAAACCGACGTGCCCCAGGGCCTAAAGGAAATGGGCCGGTGCGGCGGCGAGTTCGACATGATGCACACAAGCTTCTTCCTGTCGCGCCAGACGCTCTTGCCCAGCGAGAAACCGGGCATGCCGATCTGGCGCGAGAAGATCTTCGCCTGGATGCTGAGGAATGCGGCGACCGCGATGGACTTCTTCAGGCTGCCGACCAACCGCGTGGTCGAGCTTGGCAGCCAGGTCGAGATTTGATCCAGGTGTAAGGGATCGGGGTGACAAAAGCGACACCCTGTCAACTTCCGGATTTGGCGTTACCGCATTGAATTGGAAGGGAAATTCTCGCGCCCGACTGGGTGACAGGTCGCTGCGTCGCTACTTCTGGATGGGTCGGTGATGCCATTGGGCATCCCTGCCGCAGGGCGCCCGCAGTAGGAAAGCGTTTCCCCGATCACCCGGTGGGCGGTTCGTCCTGCATGACGTCGTCGGTATCCTCGAACGAGAGACCGTGGCGCAGCAGCATGGGAATCTGCGTGAAGGTGAACAGGAAGGTCAGCGGCAGGAACACCCACAGCTTCGCCCAGAGCCAGCCCTCGAAGCTCATCGTGCGCACCAGCACCTCGTTGAGGCCCGCCAGCGCGAAGAAGAAGAAGCCCCAATTGCGCGACAGCTTGAGCCAGCCTTCGTGGGTGACGCCCTCGAAAGCGGCTTCGAGCAGGACCTGGAGCCACGCCCGGTTACGCAGCCAGCCGATGATCAGGACCACACCGAACAGCAGGTAGATCGCCGTCGGCTTGAACTGGATGAAGCGCTCGTCCTGCAGCCAGATTGTCAATGCGCCGAAACCGACGATCAGCGTCGTCGACAGGATCAGCATCGGGCTGACCTTCCCGAACTTCCACTTGCTGAAGGCGAGGGCGACGACAGCGGCGACCATGAAGGCGATCGTGCCGTATATCACTGCTGCAATCTCGCCGAAGGTCGACGTTTCGGGCGGTTCGTAGAGCTTGTAGACACCGAGGAAGACCAGCAGCGGGCCGTAATCGACTAGCGTATGCAGCCAGCCGGTCCTTTGTTTGGGTTTCGCTTCGCTCATCAGGCAATCCCCGCAATCACACGCGCCACGAGGTCGGGGTCGAAAGGGCGCAAATCGTCGATCTTCTCGCCGACCCCGATCGCGTGGATCGGCAGGCCGTATTGCTCCGCTGCCTGCACCAGCACGCCGCCTCGCGCCGTTCCGTCGAGCTTCGTCATGACAAGGCCGGTGACGCCAGCGACCTCCTTGAACACGTCGATCTGGGACAGGGCATTTTGGCCATTGGTCGCATCGAGCACCAGCACCACGTCATGCGGCGCTTCGGGATTGAGGCGGCCGAGGACTTTGCGGATCTTGGCCAATTCGTCCATCAGCTCGCGCTTGTTCTGCAGGCGACCGGCTGTGTCGACGATCAGCACGTCGGTCCCGATCTCGGTGCCTTTCTTGACCGCGTCAAACACGATCGAGGCGGGATCGCCGCCTTCCGGGCCGCGCACGATAGGGACGCCCACGCGGTCCGCCCAGGTCTGGAGCTGGCCGATGGCGGCCGCCCGGAAGGTGTCTCCGGCGGCGAGCATGACGTTGTAATCGTCCTCGACGAAAAGGTGCGCGAGCTTGGCGATGGTGGTCGTCTTGCCGCTGCCGTTCACCCCGATCACGAGCAGGACCTGCGGACGCGGGAAGGCCGTGATTTCGAGCGGCTTTGCGACCGGACGCAAGATTGCGGCGATTTCCTCGGCGACCGCTTCCTTCAGTTCCTGCGCGCTGATTTCCAGCCCGAAACGCTTGTCCCGCAGCTTCTCGCGAATGCGCGCAGCAGCGCTCGGGCCGAGGTCGGACATGATGAGCGCATCCTCGACATCGTCGAGTGTCGCATCGTCCAGCTTCGCCTTGCTGACGACTTCGGTCAGGTTTTCGGACAGGCGTTCCGACGTCTTCTTGAAGCCGCCGAACAGGCGCTCGGTCCAGCTGGGTTTGCTCATGCCAGGAGGTCGTCCTCGAATTTGGTGGGGGTGATCGTGACGATCTGCCCCGGCTCGGTACCGGCGGGCATGTCCACCCGCGCGAAGTTTTCCGCATAGCCAGTGCCGTCGCGTTCCGCGAGGACATTGAGCGGCTTATCGACGAGCGTTGCCAGCCATTCTGCACGGGTCTTCGCCACCGCCTCGCGCAATTCGGCAGCGCGCTGCTTGATCGTCGCGCGGTCCAGTTGGGGCATGCGCGCGGCAGGGGTGCCGGGGCGGGGAGAGTAGGGGAAGATGTGGCCATGCACGATGCCAAGCTGGCGAATGATCGAGAGGTTGGCCTCGTGGTGCTCCACGGTCTCGGTCGGGAAACCGGCGATGAGGTCGGCGCCCACGGCGAGCTCGGGCCGTTGTTCTCTTAGTCGGCGCACCAGGTCGACTGCGTCGGCGCGGCTGTGGCGGCGCTTCATCCGTTTCAGGATGAGATCGTGCCCATGCTGCATGGACAGGTGGAGATGCGGCATCAGGCGCTGCTCACCGGCGAACAGCTCGAACAAGTCTTCGTCGATCTCGATCCCGTCGAGCGACGACATCCTGAGGCGCGGCAGGGTGGGGAATGCGTCGAGCACGGCGCGCACCATCGCGCCCAACTGCGGCTTGCCTGGAAGGTCGTGACCCCAAGACGTGACGTCGACGCCGGTCAGCACTACCTCGGCGGCGCCCTGGTCGACGTGGAGGCCAACCTCGCGGATCACCTCGTCCACGGACATCGAACGGCTGGCACCCCGGCCCTGCGGGATGACGCAAAATGTGCAGGCGTGGTCGCAGCCGTTCTGCACGGCCACGAAGGCGCGCGTGCGCCGCTTGAGAACAGGCGGAGCTTGCGACGGGACGTTCCATGCGCGCGGGTCTAGCTTGGCGTCATTGGCGATGAGGCCATCGACCTCGGGCATGGCGGCCAGCTCGTCGCGCTCGATCTCGGCGGCGCATCCGGTGACCAGCAGGCGAGCATCGGGATTGGCGCGGCGCGCGCGGCGGATGGCCTGCCGCGTCTGTCGCACTGCCTCGCTGGTGACCGCGCAGCTGTTGACCACGACGAGGTTCTCCTCGCCCGCCAGCATGGTGCGCATCCGCTCGCTTTCGGAAATGTTGAGGCGGCAGCCGAGCGAGACGATCTGAGGCAGTTTGGTGGGCGCATTCATGCGTAGTCGTCCCATTCGAAAGAACCGCGGAAGCTTTCGCTGGCAGGGCCGGTCATGCGAATGGTTTCGCCCTCGCTCCAGGCGATCTGCAGGTCGCCTCCGGGCAGGGCAACGGTCACTTCGCTGTCGACGAGCCTTCGGCGCATGGCATGGACAGCCGTCGCGCAGGCACCCGTACCGCACGCCTTGGTCAGGCCCGCGCCGCGTTCCCATACGCGCAGCCTGATCCGGCTGCGGTCTTCGATGGTCGCGACGTTCACGTTCACTCTTTCGGGGAACAGCGGGTCATTTTCGATCTCCGGTCCCAGCCGGTCGAGCGGGACCGCATCGCAATCGTCCACGAAGAAGATCACATGCGGATTGCCGACATTCACCGCCCCGGGATTTTCCAGCATTTCCCAGCCGACGGGCATGGACAGCGTGTCCATGGGATAGGCCAGCGGGATCGCATCCCAGTCGAAGCGCGGCGCGCCCATGTCGACGCTGGCGCCGCCGTCGCGCGGCGAGGCTGACAGCATGCCGCCAGCCGTCTCGATCGTGGCGTCACTGCCATGCAGCATGGCGACAGCGCGTGTTGCGTTGCCGCACGCGCCCACTTCGCTCCCGTCATGATTGTAAATCCGCATGCGGAAATCTGCATTTTCGCTGGGCTGCAACAGGATCAGCTGGTCGCAACCGATACCGGTATGCCGGTCGGCGATACCGCGAGCGATATTCTCTTCCAGATCGGGCACGGCGTTTTCGCGTGCATCGAGCACGACGAAATCATTGCCTAGTCCATGCATCTTGATGAAGGGAATGCGCATCTTGGCGCGCATCTATGCCTTCGGGGGGCTATCGTAAAGTATCAGCCCGCGCGCTTGCCACTCTCAGCCTTGTCGTCGCGTTTCTTGCGCTCGGCCTCGAGGTCGAGGACCTCATCGCTTTCGGAGGCCAGGAGTTCCTGTGCCGACAGCCGCTCAAGCACCTTCGCTGCGGGTTCGGGGCGACCGTAGTGGTAGCCCTGGCCCTTCATGCGCCCCATGGTCTTGAGAACCTCGTGGATCGCCTCGTTCTCGATGCCTTCGGCCGTAATCGGCAGTTTCAGGCCGTCGCTCATTGCCACGATCGCATCGACCAGGGCCGTGTTGTTCTCGTCGGCGCGCAACTCGCTGATGAAGGTCCGGTCGATCTTGAGGCGGTCGAAGGGGAGGCTGCGCAGCTGCGAAAGGCTGGAATAGCCGGTCCCGAAATCGTCGAGGCTGACGTGGACGCCCTGGTTGCGCAGGGACGTGATCATCGAACGCACCATGCCGATGTTTTCATGGAGGCAGGTCTCGGTAATCTCGATATCCAGGCGGTGCGGCGGGAAGCGGTGCTTGACGAGTAGCTTCAGCACCTTCTGGGCGAACCACGGATCGCGCATCTGCACGGGCGAGATGTTGACCGACAGGGTCAGTTGGTGATCCCACTGCTTCGCGTCTTCGAAAGCCTGCGCGATCAGTTTTTCGGACAGTTCGCCGATGACGCCGATCTCTTCCGCGATCGGAATGAAAATGTCCGGTCCCACCACGCCCAGTTCCGGCGATTCCCAGCGCGCGAGCATTTCGAAACCGACCAGCTTGTCGGTCTCTAAGTCGATTTGCTGTTCGTAGTAGGGGACGAATTCGCCGTTCGCGATGCCGGCGCGAATGCCCGATTCCAGCTTATTGCGGAACCGCAGCTCGTTTTCCATCGGCGCTTCGAACCAGTAGAAGCGGTTCTTGCCCTGCTTCTTGGCGTGATACATGGCGATATCCGCCTTGTGCATCAGGTCCTGCGCGCCGCTCGATCCTTCGTCGAGCGAATCGAGGTGGATAGAGCTGGCGATGCCTATCGAAACTGTGACATCCAGAGCGATATCGTCGTGGCTTACCGAGGTAGCTACACGGTCGACCATCCGCGTCGCCAGATGCTCGATCCGGTCAGGCGCAGACGCGTGATAAGGCACCACGCACAGGAACTCGTCGCCGCCGATCCGGGCCAGCACACCGCCTGCGGGAAGGACCCGTTGGAGCCTTTCCGCGGTCGTCCGCAGGACTGCGTCGCCTGCCGCATGGCCGTTGAGATCGTTGACCTGCTTGAAATTGTCGAGGTCGACCGCAATCGCGGCCAGTGCCCGCTCGGAATTGCATTCCTGTTCGAGGAGGATCGCGAGCCGTGCCGCGAAACTGCGACGGTTGAGGCATCCGGTAAGATCGTCGATCTCGGCGAGGCGGCGGGCTTCTTCTTCGGACTGGCGACGCTCTGCCAGCTCGGCATTCAGCGCCTTGTAACGCCGCCATCCAAGCAGGATGAGCGCAATGTTGAGAATGAGGGCATTGGTAAGGACCGCATCGGGACCACCGACCGATCCGCTCCACGTCTTGATGATGTTGGGCAGGGCGACGCCGGCGGTGCCGACGAATAGGATCATCGCGGCGAAGGCGATCCCCTGCGTGACCAGGTCGTGGCGTGTCGATCCCGCGAGGTCATGCGACGCACGTTCCGGCTGATCCTGCCGCAATCCTGAGATGTTCTTGCCCAAAAGGTCCCCCGGACACACTCGTGTTTCATGCGTGCCTAAGGGACGATGTCTAAAAAGCCGTTAACCGGAACCCGCTGTCGCGGCGCGCTTTCTGGCCAAATGACGTCCTGCGCGCTAGTCCGCCGGAAAATTATCGAAGCTGACCAGGAGAAATTTGCGAATGGCCCGTTACTGGCTGATGAAATCGGAACCCTTCAAATATAGCTGGGACGACCTTGTCGCCGAGAAGGAAGGCACCTGGGACGGCGTTCGCAATCACCGCGCCAAGAACAATCTCGCTGCGATGGAAGTGGGCGACCAGGCGTTCTTCTACCACTCGCGCGAAGGGCTGGAGATCGTCGGCATTTGCGAAGTCAGCGTGGCCGGCATCACCGATCCGACCGACCCGGAAGGCAAGTGGGCCGCCGTGAAAATCGTTCCGAAGACCAAGCTGCCGAGCCCGGTTACGCTGAAGCAGATCAAGGCCGAACCCAAGCTCGAGGATTGCGAACTGGTACGCCTCTCGCGCCTGTCGGTCGCGGAAATCAAGCCCGACGAATGGTCCGTGATCTGCTCGATGGCAGGGATCTGACCCACGGGATCAGCTGCGGGCGCGCAATCCGCTGACGGTTGCGCCGCTCGCTGCCAACTGTTCGACATCGATCACGCAGTGAATGAGCCGCAGGCCTGTGCGGCCTTCCGCTGCAACCAGCGCATCCTTGAACTGCTCGGTCGTCTCTGCGCGCGCGGACCAGCCGCCATAGGCCTGCGCCAGTGCTGCAAAATCGGGATTGGCGAGGCGAGTGCCGCTGATGCGCTCTTCGCCCGGGAACTCGCGCTCCTGGTGCATGCGGATCGTGCCATAAGCCCCGTTGTCGACGATGACGACGATCAGATTGCCGCCGTGCTGGACGAGCGTGGCCATTTCCTGCCCGTTCATCATGAAATCGCCGTCGCCCGCTACGGCAACGACCGTGCGTTCGGGGAAGCGTAGCGAAGCGGCAACTGAGGCGGGCACACCATAGCCCATGGCGCCGCAGGTCGGTGCGAGCTGCGTCGGATAACCTTCATAGCGCCAGTAACGATGCCACCAGCCGGCGAAATTACCCGCGCCGTTGCAGATAATCGTGTCGGCGGGGAGCGTGTCGCGCATGAACTGGACGCACGCGCCCATATCGAGCGGGTAGTCGTTCGGCGTTGCCGTCGCCCAGGCTTCCCATTCGGCATTCGCCTGCGCCCCGGCATCGAAATCGATCGTGTCGCCATCGTCCCACAAGGCGGCGCTTTCCGCGAACTCGTCTATCTCGGCACAGATGGCGAGATCGGTGGGATAGACGCGGTGCAATTCCTCCGGGTCGGGATGGACATGGATCAGTGTGCGATCGGCATCCTCCAGCGGCGGAACGGTGTAGCCGTCGGTGGTTGCCTCGCCGAGCCGTGCGCCGACCGCGAGCACCAGGTCGGCGTTCTTCACGCGCTCGACCAGCTTGGGATTGGGGCCGTAGCCCAGCGCTCCGGCATAGACGCGGCTCGACGGGCTGATCGCGTCCTGGCGGCGGAAGGCAGTGGCGACGGGAATGCCGAGGCGTTCGGCGAAGAGCTGGAAGTGCTCGCGCGCCTTTGCGTTCCACCCGGCGCCGCCGACTATGGCGACCGGCGAAGCAGCATCGGCGATAAGCGCCATCATCGCCTGCATTGCATCGGGGCAGGGGGCCTGCGCAGGCCGCTCCACCCGTTTGCGGGGCTTCGCCGCAGTGTCGTGGCTCAGCATGTCTTCGGGAAGGGCCAGCACGACCGGCCCGGGGCGCCCGGAAATGGCCGTGGCATAGGCGCGGGCGACGTACTCCGGGATGCGGTCCGCGCTGTCGATACGGGCGGCCCATTTCGCGACCGGTCCGAAGAAGGCCGCGAAGTCGACTTCCTGGAAGCCTTCACGGTCGCGCATGCCGGAATCGACGTCGCCGACGAACATGATCATCGGCTGGGAATCCTGCTGGGCGACGTGGATGCCGATGCTGGCATTGGTCGCGCCCGGGCCGCGCGTGACGAAGGCGATCCCCGGCCTTCCGGTCATGGCACCGTCCGCGCACGCCATCATCGCAACCCCGCCTTCCTGACGACAGGTGACAAGCTCGATCGTCTCCTGCTGGCCGAGCGCGTCGAGCACCTGCAGGAAGCTTTCTCCCGGCACGGTGAAGATTCGGTCGCAGCCCTGTTCGATCAGGCAATCGACGAGCAGTTTCGCGGCGGCGGGAGTGGGGCGCTTGGTCATGGATCAGGCGGTTAGCCTTGCCGGCTGCTTCGCGCAATCGCGGTGGCAAATCTTGCCACTTATCCTCAGCAAACACGCTGAATGTCCCGAATTGCTACAGCGTTGATTGTGCGGGACGCGAAGAGTTAAAAATGCGTTAAGACCTGCATCATGAGACGCGCATTAGTCCTTAACACCGAAGCCGCCCGCCACTGGTTGCGGGCAAGTCTGCCCCAGCGCCGTGCGATGTTCGCCGACGTGCCGCAGGACCAGCCGATCGACTGGCGGCTGACCGCTTCGGATGTACGCGGCGCGGCGACGGTCTATTTCGCGACCTTCGCAGCGGTTCTCGCCTTTATCGCCTGATTGTCAGGCCCGATTGAGGGCTGCGGCACTACGCTCTGCTTTCAAAAGTTTGCGACCCAACCACGCTGAGATCAGGCACATCAGTGCGCTGATGAGTACCTGTTCCACGATCGGGACCCCGGCCGCGCTCATCCCCATCGCGAGGAGCGAGCCGCAGACCATCGCCCCTGAATTGACGATATTGTTGGCCGCAATCGTGCGGGAGGCTTTTTCGGGAGCCACGCGCGTCGTCAGGAAGGCGTAGAGCGGCACGACGAACATCCCGCCTGCAATCGCGATGCCGAGCAGGCACAGCAGCAGCACGGTCGCCATGGGCCAGGCGAGGAAGCCTGCCACATCGAGCAGTTCGGTCGGCTGGTCAGCCTCCCATAATTTCGCGACGCTGTAGAAAGCGATCACGAAGAGGCCCATCACGATCACCGATTGCGAGGCATAGCGGGCCGAGACCTCGCCTTTGAGCAGGGCGTTGATAGCGACCGATCCGATGGCGATCCCGACCGAGAAGATGACGAGGAACAGGCTCGCCACTTCCTTGCTGGCCATGATCACGTTCTTGGCGAGCGGGGGGAACTGGATGAACAGCACCGCGCCGATGGTCCAGAAGAAGCTGATCGCGATGATGGCGTAATAGACTTCGCGCGCGTGCATGGTTTCGCGCACAAGCTGCACCGATGCGCGAAGGATGTGCCAGTCGAGCTTTTCCGGCGCACCCTGCGGCGGGGCGTCGGGCACCTGGCGGCTGACGAAATAGGCGACGACCGAGGTGAGGATGATACCCACCGCTGCGACTTCGACGGGGATCCAGCCGGCCAGGATCGTACCGGCCAGGATGGCGATATAGGTCCCGGCCTCGACCAGCCCCGTGCCAGCGAGCACCTCGTCCTTCTTGAGGTGCTGCGGCAGGATTGCGTATTTGATCGGTCCGAGGAAGGTGGACTGTACGCCGGTCAGGAACAGCGCAAACAGCATCAGGACGATCGGCAAGGTAGTCTCGATGCCGAACAGGCTGACCGGCAGGTCATAGCCTTTCCAGGCGAGGTACAACCCGCTCGCCCCGATAAGCATCAGGATTATTTCGCAGAATTTGACCTTGCGGATGATCGCCGCCTTGTCGCGCATGTCGGCAAGCTGCCCCGCCAGCGCGGACAGGATGAAGAAGGGCAGGATGAACAATCCCGACGCGATGGCGCTGAACTGGCCCTCCGCCTCTTCGGAATTGTAGATCTGGTAGACCACGAAGAGCACCATCGCGGTCTTGTAGAGGTTGTCGTTGAACGCGTTGAACAGCTGCGTCACGAATAGCGGCAGGAAACGCCTGCTGCGCAGCAAATGTGTAGATGTAAGCATGACCCCCCGGGCACAACCTCGGCTCCGCAGCCCTTGTGCGGACTAACGCAGGCGCGGACAAGGCAAATGTGCCGCTTTTGCGCCGGACAGTTTGTCGTTAGAGCGATTCGTCATGTTGAGCCTGCCCAACATCCTCACGCTTTCGCGCATCGTCGCGATCCCGCTGCTGGCCTTCCTATTGTGGCGGCCGGGCTGGGAAACCGGCTATCTTGCGGCCTTCGTGCTCTACTGCGCGATGGGCATCACCGATTATTTCGACGGCATGCTCGCCCGTTCCAGCGGGGCAGTTTCGAAGCTGGGCATTTTCCTCGACCCGATTGCCGACAAGATCATGGTCGCATCTGTGATCCTCGTGCTGGCGGCGCAAGGTGTGCTGACGGGGCCCTATGTCGGGGACATGCATGTTATTGCCGGACTGATCATTCTCGTGCGCGAGATCGCGGTGTCGGGCCTGCGCGAATTCCTCGGTGGACTGCAGGTGTCGGTTCCGGTGAGCAAGCTCGCCAAGTGGAAGACAACCTTCCAGCTGATGTCGCTTGGTTCGCTGATCCTCGGGCAGGGGCTGCCGCGCTGGACGGTGATGATCGGCGATATCGCGGCGAATGTCCCGCACACGGTCGGTCTCGTGACCTTGTGGGCGGCCGCGATCCTGACGCTGATTACCGGCTGGGACTATCTGCGCGTCGGCCTCAAGCACATGGACTAGCGCCGCCGCAGGTTGCGGCCTGCGACGCGAAGGAACTCGGCCTCGCTGGAATCGGGGCGGCCTGAGATAAACCACAGCAGCCAGAGCATCGCGGCATAGCTCGCCGCGCCCACGCCTGCGCGCCAGATCAGCTCGACCAGCAGAGAGGTCGACAGCTCCGGCAGGCTGATTACCAGCCCATACATGGCCGCAGCGGCAAGGAAGGGGCGGGCCACGGCCACGATTGCGCCGAAGACGCTCCCTCGCGACAGGTGCGAGATTATGGCAAGGCCGAGCAGCAATTGCGCTGCGCTTACGGCAAGGCCGGTCTGGGCAATGGCCAGCGGCGACCCACCGTTTGCGGCGACCGTGACGACCGCGATCACCATCGCGGCCAGTGCGCCAAGGCACAGCAGTCCGGACACCCGTTCGTGTCCGCCTGCCTGGAGCGAGGAGGCAATCAGGCGGAACACGGCGATGAGAGCCGTGCCGACGGCGATAGGCGCGACCAGCACGGCGGCGGCACCCCATTGCTCGCCCAAGAACACGCGGATGAACTGTTCCGACACCGCCGCTAGGCCCAACCCCATCGGTGCGGCCATCATGGCATAGCCGCCCAGCGAGCGGGCGATGCGGCGCCCCTGTTCGGTAAATGCACCGTTGCGTGCCGTCGTCACGTATGTCACGCGGTTGAGGGCCATCGCGATTTCCTGCGTTAGGATATTGGCCACGTCCTTGCTGACGGAAAATGCACCAACCGTGCCGGTGTCGGCCACGCGGCCCACGGTCAGGCGCTCCACCTGGCTATAGAAGACCTGCGCGGCAGCCCCGGCAAAGATCCACAAGGAGACGCCGAGCAGCTCTGCCCGGCGCGCCAGCGACAGTCGCGGGCGATAGGGCTGCATCGTGTAGGAGAGCACCATGAGGATCAGGGATTGCACGATCATCCCTGCGACCAGCGCCCAATAGGACCGAAGCCACAGGGCCAACCCGACGGTCACGAAGAACGATACGATCCGTGCCGTGCCCTTCATCTTCAAGTCGCGGCCAAAGGCGAAATCGCGCTCGAACTCGACGATACCGATATTCATCGCCCCGAGCATGAGGAAGCGGAGCGACAGCGCGTAGATGACCGGCTCTACCCGCGGCTCTGCAAAGAAAGCCGCAGCCGGGCCGGCGATGACGAACAGGACCGCGGCGAGCAGGACGAACATCACGATCTGGATGGTCCAGGCCGTGTCGTAATAGTCCCGCTCCAGCTTCTCCATCCGCAGCAGGGCCTGTTTCATGCCGAGGTAGGAGAATGTCTCGACAAGCGCGACAGCCGTCATCGCCAGGCCGACCACGCCGAAATCGGCCGGGGTGAGCAGGCGCGCGAGGACGAATACCGATACGAGGCCGATTGCGCGCAAGACCCACGTCATCGCGACGGCCACCGCAGCGCCGCGATAGACGCCGACCTGTGCGCTCTCCCCCTTGCTCACCGGTAGTGTGCCCCGGTCAATTGCATGACGATCTCGACCCCCCTGATGCGGCTCGCGTGATCCCGTGTCGGTGCCGCACAGCCACCTTTAGGGGCGTGTACGAGACATGACCAGTCGCACCGCGTTCACGACGGGGCGGGGATACGGGCCGGGTGGTCAACGGTTTCTTTACCAACAAGAATTACTACGGTTCGCATGACTGCCACGCTACACATGCTCCTCGCGGCGCTGCTCAAGGTCGGCGCTGTTGCGATCATCTTCAACGAGATCCGCGGCCTCGTGCTCGCGGCGCCCGTGCTTTACGGACTGTACCTGTCCGGCGGTACGGCGATGGCAATCTGGATCGCCTTCTGCTCGCTTGCAGGCATCGCGCTCAGCGTGATCGTCCCGATGTTCGTCGTGAAGAAGGCCGACCGCTATCTTAAGTCCAAGGTCAAGCAGGACGAAGAAGCACTCGCCGCCTAACCGGCGCGCAATTCTTCCGCCAACAATTCGAAATCGTCCCGGCGCGGGGAATTCTTGCGCCAGATGAGCGCGATCTCGCGGCTTGCCGCCTTGCTCTTGAGCGGGCGCGCGACGACGTCCGTGCCGTTCAAAATCCCTGCATCGACCGCCATCTGCGGCAACATGGTCAGGCCAAGGCCGTTGTCGACCATCTGTACCAGCGTGTGCAGGCTGGTGCCGATCATCGTCGCACTTCCGCGCAATTCGGGCCGGTTGCAGGCCGCCAGCGCGTGTTCCTTCAGGCAATGGCCGTCTTCCAGCAGTAGCAGCCGTCCCTCGTCGATCATGTCGGCGGAAATGGTTGCCGGCGGATCGCGCGGGTCGTCTTTCGGGAATGCGACATAAAGCGGATCGTCGGCAATATGGGCCTGTTCCACTTCACCCGTGGCGAAGGGCAGGGCGAGGAGGACGCAATCGACCCTTCCGTGCTGGAGCGATTCGACGGCATCCTGGCTGGTCTCTTCGCGCAGGAACAGCTCGAGCTCGGGCCTTTCCTTGCGCAGCCGGGGCAGGAAACGCGGCAGCATAAAGGGCGCGATCGTGGGGATCACGCTCATGCGCAATTGCCCCGCCAGCGGCTTCCCGGCAGCCTGGACGAGATCGGCCAGTTCCTCCGCCTCGCGCAGGATGCGATGCGCTTTCTCGACCACCTGGTTGCCCAGCGCCGTAAAGCGCACCACGCGGCGGCTCCGCTCGACTAGGGTGACGCCAAGCAGCGATTCCAGCTCGCGAATGCCCGCCGACAAGGTCGATTGCGAAACGAAGCTGGCCTCTGCCGCACGGCCGAAATGGCCATGTTCGTGCAGGGCTACGAGATATTGCAGCTGCTTGAGGGTGGGGAGGTAGGTACTCACTCTGCCGCCTGCGCTTCGCTCAATTCGCTTCCCATGTCGTCGATGTGAGTCATCAGCAGCTTGCCGTCCTTCACCGCGAAGGCGAGCCTGCCTTCGACCAGCTCGAGCGCATCCTTGCCGAAGACCTCGTAGCGCCAGCCTTCGAGGATCGGGAGCTTGCGAACGCCTGCGGCCAGCGCTTCCATTTCGTCCGCCCGGGTCAGCAGGCGAGCGGCGATGTCGATTTCGCGCGCGCGGATCTTGAGCAACAGCTTGAGGAGATCGGCGACCAGTGCGCCTTCCTTGCCGAGCGGCGCGCCGCGCTTCGGCTTGTCGGGCATTTCGCTCTTCGGCATCGGCTCCGCCTTGTCGAGCACCTTCATCAGCCGCTTGCCGATATCGTTGTCGCGCCAGGCGTTTGACAGGCCGCGGACCTTGGTGAGGTCGGCCTGCTTCTTGGGCGGATGGCTGGCAATGTCGGCCAGCGTTTCATCGCGCATGATCCGGCCGCGCGGGATATTCTTGTGCTGCGCTTCGCCTTCGCGCCATGCGGCCAGCGCCTTGAGGCGGCCGAGAACCGAAGGATTGCGTCCGGGCGAGCGTATGCGCTTCCAGGCAAGATCGGCATCGTTAGCGTAATTCGCCGGATCGGCCAGCTTGTCCATTTCGGCGTTTAGCCATGCGCCGCGGCCCGTCTGCACCAGCTTGTCGAGGATCTTGGGGAAGATCTTGGACAGATGGGTCACATCGCCGATCGCATATTCGATCTGCCTTTCGGTCAGGGGGCGGCGGCTCCAGTCGGTAAAGCGGGCGCCCTTGTCCACCGTGAAGCCGAGCCAGCTTTCGACAAGGTTGGCATAGCCGATCTGTTCGGACTGGCTGATCGCCATCATTGCGATCTGCGTGTCGAAGATGGGGTGCGGCGTCTTGCCGGTGAAGTTGTAGACGATCTCGACATCCTGCCCTCCGGCGTGGAAGACCTTGAGCACGTCTTCATTGTCGCACATCAAATCCCACAGCGGGGCAAGGTCGATGCCGTCTGCCAGCGGATCGATTGCCGCGGCTTCTTCCTCGTTCGCGATCTGCACCAGGCACAGTTCCGGCCAGTAGGTGTTCTCGCGCATGAACTCGGTGTCGACGGTGACGAATTCGCTTTTTGCCAGGCGCTCGCACAAGTCGGCGAGGGCATCGGTGGTCGTTATCAGGTCGTGTATTTTCATCGTGTCTTTTCATGTTGCGAGCGGAGTACCGCTCCCGCACCGCCACAAGCATTTGCCAAAGTCTTGACAAAAACCCGCCGGTGCCCTGTTAGCGCGCGCGATTCCTGTTAAAGGAGCGCGCACGCTCGCGCCCTTAGCGCCATACATCCCAAATTGGAAAGACTTCCAGATGCACGCCTATCGTACCCACAACTGCGCTCAGCTGACAAAAGAGAATGTCGGCGACACCGTTCGCCTGTCCGGCTGGGTGCACAACAAGCGCGACCATGGCGGCGTGCTGTTCGTCGACCTGCGCGACCATTACGGCATCACGCAGATCGTTGCCGACAGCGACAGCAAGGCGCTTCCGGTGCTCGAAAAGCTCAAGCTGGAATCGGTCGTCACTATCGATGGGACGGTGAAGGCGCGCGACGAAGTGGCGGTCAACAAGAACCTGCCCACCGGCGAGATCGAGGTCTTCGCCCGCGAAATCGAAATCCAGAGCCGCGCGGAAGACCTGCCGCTGATCGTCAACCAAGCCGAAGACTATCCGGAAGAAACACGCCTCAAGTACCGTTTCGTCGACCTGCGCCGCGAGCGCGTTCACAAGAACATCATGCTGCGCAACCAGGTCATCACCAGCCTGCGCCGCCACATGACCGATCAGGGTTTCAGCGAATTCCAGACGCCGATCCTTGGCGCATCCAGCCCCGAAGGCGCGCGCGACTACCTCGTGCCCAGCCGTCTGCATCCCGGCCGCTTCTACGCGCTTCCGCAGGCGCCGCAGATGTTCAAGCAGCTGCTGATGGTCGCCGGTTTTGACCGCTACTTCCAGATCGCGCCCTGCTTCCGCGACGAAGACCTTCGCGCAGACCGCTCTCCTGAGTTCTACCAGCTCGACTTCGAAATGAGCTTCGTGACGCAGGAAGACGTCTTCCAGGCGATCGAACCCGTCCTTGCCGGCGTGTTCGAGGAGTTTTCGGGCGGTAAGACCGTGACGCCAGCCGGTGAATTCCCGCGCATCCCCTATGCCGAAGCGATGCTGAAGTACGGCACCGATAAGCCCGACCTGCGCAACCCGCTGATCATCTCGGACGTCACCCACCACTTCGAAAAGAGCGGTTTCGGCCTGTTCGAGAAGATCGTCGGCACCGGCGGTCGCGTCCGCGTGGTCCCGGCTCCCAACACCCACGAGAAAAGCCGTAAGTTCTTCGACGAAATGAACGACTGGGCCCGCAAGGAAGGCTTTGCCGGCCTCGGCTATGTCACCCGCAAGGGTGGCGAGTTCGGCGGCCCGATCGCCAAGAACCACGGCACGGAAGGCATGGAAAAGCTTTATGCCGAACTCGGCCTTGGTGAAAACGACGGCCTGTTCTTTGCGGCCGGCAAGGAAAAGGACGCAGCGAAGCTCGCAGGTGCAGCCCGTACGCGCGTCGGCAAAGTGCTCGAACTGATCGAGGAAAATTGCTTCAAGTTCTGCTGGATCGTCGACTTCCCGATGTTCGAGTATGACGAAGAGCTCAAGAAGGTCGATTTCAGCCACAACCCGTTCTCGATGCCGCAGGGCGAGATGGAAGCGCTGGAAACCAAGGACCCGCTCGATATCCTGGCGTGGCAGTACGACATCGTCTGCAACGGCTACGAATTGTCCTCGGGCGCGATCCGGAACCACAAGCCGGAAATCATGTACAAGGCGTTCGAGATCGCCGGTTACACGCAGGCCGATGTCGACGAGAACTTCTCCGGCATGATCGAAGCCTTCAAGCTCGGCGCACCGCCGCACGGTGGCTCGGCGCCCGGGATCGACCGCATCGTGATGCTGCTCGCCGACGAGCCGAACATCCGTGAAGTGATTGCCTTCCCGCTCAACCAGAAGGCGCAGGACCTTATGATGGGCGCGCCCAACCTCGTTAGTCCGCGCCAGCTGCGCGATGTGCATATCCGCACGGTCGATGCGCCCAAGCCGCAGGGCGCCGAGGCAACCCGCGTGGACCGCGCCGGAGACTGATAGAAAAAGGGGCGCGGAGACCGATCTCCGCGCCCCTATTTTCGATAGCAGGCAAACTTAGTCGTACTGCTTCGCGATCATGTCGCCGAAGCGTTCGCCTTCGCATATCTCCGCGTAAGCCTGCTGGACGATGGCGCGTTCCTGCGCTTCGAGCTGGTCGCTTTCCAGCGCCTGTTCGAATTTGCCCTTGATGTAGTCTTCGCCTTCCTCGACGCGCTCTGCGGCGGCTTCGTCGTCGTTCTCGAACGCGCTCGTGATGCTCTGCCACATCTGGTGCGCTTCGCCGGTCATCGTGCCCTTGGTGACAAGCTCGTCACCCTGGCGCTGCAGTTCGGCATTCATCTGCTGTAGGGTTTGCTCCCGGCTCTGGCAGCGCTGCTGGAGTGCCTGCTTCAACTGCGGGCTATCGGCCTTCTCACCGGCCTGGCGGTAACCTTCGACCGAATCATAGGTGGTGTCGGTGAGGCTCTTGAATACGGTGCTGGACATGTTTTCGTTACCTTTTCAAAGTGATAGATGACCAGCAAACGGTCCAGATGCACTTTTGGCTCGACCAACCGGACGAGTTGCCCTTGCGCTGCGCCGCGCCGTTGATTAGGGCGAAAGCCAACTTGCTAACCCCCATGAATTCGAGAGGGAATAAAATGAGCGAAACTGCCGACCGCGTGCAGAAAATTGTTGTCGAGCACCTCGGCGTCGAAGCCGACAAGGTGACGCAGGAAGCCAGCTTCATCGACGATCTCGGTGCAGACAGCCTCGACATCGTGGAATTGGTCATGGCGTTCGAAGAAGAGTTCGGCGTCGAAATCCCCGACGATGCGGCTGAGAAGATCACCACCGTCGGCGATGCGACCAAGTACATCGAAGAGCACAAGGGCTAATTCCCTCAAAGGCTCAATTTCCCGCGTAAGGCGGGACCGGACAGGCCCGACCCGATAGCGGGCCGGGCCTGTTGTTTTTTACGCGGAGAATTACATGCGTCGTGTGGTCGTTACCGGACTTGGCCTCGTCACCCCCCTGGGCGGCGATGTAGAGACTACCTGGTCCAATCTCATCGCTGGCAAGAGCGGGGCGGGCAAGATCACCCGCTTCGATGCGTCGAACCAGAAGGCGCAGATCGCCTGCGAGGTTAAGGACAAGGACCACGAGTACGGCTTCGATCCGAACAAGCGCCTCGACCACAAGGTCCAGCGCCAGGTCGATCCGTTCATCATCTACGGCATCGACGCCGCCGGACAGGCCATCGAAGACGCTGGCCTCGAAGACATGGACGAAGCGACCAAGTTGCGCACCGGCGTGTCGATCGGTTCGGGCATCGGAGGCCTTCCGGGGATCGAGAGCGAATCCATCGTCCTCCACGAACGCGGACCGGGTCGCGTATCGCCGCACTTCGTACACGGGCGACTGATCAACCTCATCAGCGGCCAGGTATCGATCAAATACGGCCTGATGGGCCCCAATCACGCAGTCGTGACCGCCTGTTCGACCGGCGCGCACTCGATCGGCGATGCCGCGCGCATGATCGCGCTCGACGATGCCGACATCATGCTGGCAGGCGGCGCGGAAAGCACTGTGAACCCGCTCGGCGTGGCAGGTTTTGCGCAGGCGCGCGCGCTCAACATGAGCATGAACGACACACCCGAGAAGGCGAGCCGCCCCTACGACAAGAACCGTGACGGCTTCGTCATGGGCGAGGGTGCGGGCGTAGTTGTTCTTGAGGAATACGAGCACGCCAAGGCTCGCGGCGCGAAGATCTATGCCGAAGTCGTCGGCTATGGCCTGTCGGGCGATGCCTATCACGTCACCGCCCCGCACCCGGAAGGCAAGGGCGCGGAACTGGCGATGCGCATGGCGCTGAAGAAGTCGGGCCTCGAGGCTTGCGACATCGATTACGTTAATGCGCACGGAACCTCGACCATGGCGGACACGATCGAACTCGCCGCGGTAAAGCGCGTGCTGGGCGACGATCTGTGCGGCGCATCCATGAGCAGCACGAAGTCGGCCATCGGCCACCTCCTCGGCGGCGCGGGTGCGGTTGAAGCGATCTTCTGCATTCTCGCAATCCGCGACCAGATCGTCCCGCCCACGCTCAATCTCGAAGATCCGGACGAGGGCACGGAAGGCGTCGATCTCGTTCCGCTCACGGCCAAGAAGCGCGAAGTGAAAGCGGCGCTCAACAACAGCTTCGGCTTTGGCGGAACTAACGCTTCGCTGATCGTCAAGAAGGTCGACTAAGGTGACAAAACGCTCCGCGCTGATGCTCGGCGCGGTTGCCGCGCTGGTTATCGCTGCTGCAGCCGTATGGTTCGCCAGCGGCTGGTTCGGCTCCGCCCAGATCGAGGAAGACACGACCTTCATCGTGCCCTCGGGATCGACGCTGACCTCGGTGGCGAACCGCATGGAGGACGAGGGCGTTGTTGCGTCCGCCGATGCTTTCCTGCTGCGTGCGAAGATCTTCGGCGGCGGCGATCCGATCCAGGCGGGGGAATTCCTGCTGCCCGCTAACGCCAGCCAGTCGCAGATCCTGGACATGTTCCAGTCGGGCGACGTCATCCGCCGCTTCGTCACCATTCCCGAAGGCATGCCATCGATCCTGGTGTGGGAACGCCTGATGGCGCAGAAGCACCTCACCGGCGAAATCCCGGTGCCGCAGGAAGGTAGCGTCCTGCCCGACACCTATGATTTCGAACGTGGCGAGGAACGGGCGGCCGTGCTCGCCCGAATGCAGGCCGCGATGCAGAATTACCTCGCCGAGGCCTGGCCGCGCCGCAAGGAAGGGATCGCGGTCGACAATGTGAAGGACGCGCTGATCCTCGCATCGATCGTCGAGAAGGAAACCGGGGTGCCGGAAGAGCGGCGCATGGTCGCAGGGCTTTATTCGAACCGTCTCAAGGACGGCATGCTGCTGCAGGCGGACCCGACGATCATCTACCCGATCACCAAGGGCAAGCCGCTTGGCCGCCGCATCCGGCAATCGGAAATCGCCGCGGTGAACGACTACAATACCTATTCGATGGTCGGCCTGCCCAAGGGACCGATTACCAATCCGGGCCGCGAATCCATCGCCGCCGTCCTCGATCCGGAGGCCACCGAAGCGCGCTACATGGTAGCCGACGGGACCGGCGGGCACGCCTTTGCCGAGACGCTGGCGGAGCATAATGCTAACGTCGAGAAGTGGTTCGCCCTGCGCCGCGAACGCGGTGAGATGTGAGCGGGGGCGACGCGCCCCTGATCCTGACGGCCGAGCTGCCCGTAGACCTCCACGGTCGCTTCACCGACCTGCGCACCGAGCATTTCCCGCCCGAGCGCAATTACCTTGAAGCGCATGTGACGCTGTTCCACGCCCTGCCGGCGCAGTGCGAAGACGAGGTCCGCCGCTACCTTGCGCGCCTCGTCGGCGAAACGGCGCCGGTCGAGGGGAGGGTAGAGGGCCTGATGTCGCTCGGCGGAGGCACCGCCATAAAGCTTGTCAGCCCCGACATGCTCGATTTGCGCCACAGGATAGCCGATCATTTTCAGGGCATGCTGACCAACCAGGATCAGCACCGACCCCGCCTGCACGTGACGATCCAGAACAAGGTCACTTCCAAGGAAGCAAAGGCGCTTCAGGCACAATTGAGCGGTGTGATCCAGCCCCGCGACTTCGCCTTTCGCGGCCTTGCGCTTTACGCCTACCGGGGCGGACCATGGGAGTTTCTGCGCCGCTTCGCATTTCGCGGGAAATGAGTGTTGACCGATAGGCGCGCGCGCCCTAAATGCGCCGCCTGCCGAGCGGGTATTTGCCCGCCGCATGGCCTTTCGGGGCGGAGTAGCTCAGGTGGTTAGAGCAGCGGAATCATAATCCGCGTGTCGGGGGTTCGAGTCCCTCCTCCGCTACCATTCTCGAATCCGCATGGGTTCGCTTGGGGCCGCATGCATCCGCAAAATTCAATTAAAACAGAATGATGTGAGCGATTCGCGTCCGCTTGCGTGCGCTTGCATTCGCTTGAAGCCGGATTTGGTGTGGGGGTATTTTGGGGGTATTTTCCGGGGGTAGCGAAAAGGAGCGATACCCCCAATGGCCTTGAGTGAGATTCAGATCAAAAAAGCGAAGGCGGCAGAGCGCCCATACAAGCTTGCGGATGGGGAGGGTCTATTCCTCCTTGTTCAAAAGAACGGCTCGAAGCTCTGGCGGCTGAAATACCGTTACCACGGTAAGGAGAAGCTGCTTTCTTTCGGCGCCTATCCCGAAGTAGGAATAGCGGCAGCAAGAGAACTCAAGAAAGTTGCCAAAGGTGTGCTGGCTGAGGGCAGGGACCCGATGGTCCACAAACCGGGTCGGGACTTCGAAGAGGCCAAGACCTTCAGGGCGATCGCCACCATGTGGCATCAGAACAGAGCAAGTAGTCTCGATCCCGCGCATGCGAAGCGTGTCTGGTCACGCATGGACCAGGATGTGTTTCCTGACTTGGGCGAGCTCATGATGCATGAGATCACTCCACCAGAAGTGCTAAAGGTCATTCGGAAAATCGAAGAGCGCGGCGCGCTCGACATCAGTCGGCGGGCAAAGCAATGTATTGGACAGGTGTTCCAGTTCGCTATTGCCAGCGGCCTTTGTGATTCCGACCCTACTGCGCATCTTCGCGGGGCACTGAAGCCACGGCCTCGGGTCAAGCATATGGCGAAGCTACCTCTCGCGCAGCTACCCGAGCTGATGATTAAGATCGGGCAATATCAAGAAGAGGGTGAGAGACGCTCCGAGATTACCCGGGCAGCATTGAATTTCGCTCTTCTTACATGGGTGCGGACGAAGGAGCTTCGATTCGCCAAGAAGCACGAGTTCGAAGATATGGGTGGACCTTCACCAGTATGGCGCATTGGCGCTGACCGGATGAAAATGGGCCGCGAGCATATCGTGCCACTGTCGCGACAAGCCGCTTCTCTTGCTCAGGATTTGATCAGCAAGTCCGAAGGTAAATACGTCTTTCCAGGCCAGAAGCCCAAGATGCCGCTCTCAGAGAATACGATGATCTATGGCCTCTATCGGCTCGGTTACCACGGGCGGCAAACTGTTCACGGCTTCAGGGGTCTGGCGAGCACCTGGGCGAATGAGCAGCTTGTCGAGGTCGGCGATCCCCCGATGTGGATCCGTCGATATCATGAAGACTGGGTCGAACTGCAATTGGCACACAGCGAAGAAAACGAAGTTCGCGGAGCATACAATGCTGCCGAATATCTCGCTCCTCGGCGTGCAATGTTGCAGGATTGGGCAGACTTCCTCGACTCCATCGGCGGCAAGCCGCAAAACATTGCGGTCTTGAGGGCCGCTTGACCTGCTCCTAAGCGGACACCTGACCAAGCCATTCGACGCGAAGCCGGTCGAACCCGACGACAATACCCTCTGCGGTAACTTCAAATCCGAAGTCATCGTTTGAGGGTTCATAGTCTTCAAGAACCCAGTGATCACCGGCATCGGTTACAATTGCAGCTCCCCGAGGAAGATGCTCGAGCCGTCCGCTGATCCTTTTCCGATTCGTAGTCATATCGAGCTGTATGCCATCCATCGGTCGATAACGCTCTTCACATATCCAGGCGTTTCCCGATTTTTCGGTATCCCGCCGGCTCGCGACACGGCGCCGGGTCCAGCGTTGTAGGCGGCCAGCGCGAGATGGATCGCACCAAAGCGCTCTAGCATCTGCTTCAGATACCGCGCGCCACCGTCGATGTTCTGAGCCGGATCGTGGCGATTGCTGACACCGAGTTCTCTTGCCGTTCCCGGCATCAGTTGAGCGAGACCAGCGGCGCCAGCCGGACTGATCGCCATCGGGTTGAACCGCGATTCCTGCCAAATCAGGGCCTGAAGCAGTCGAGGCGGTAATTGGTATCGCGCTTCAGCTTGCCGGATGAGTGGCTCGTACAAAGCTTCCTTGAAGCTTCTATCGATATAAGCCTTGCCGCCTTCTGGTTTGGCCAAGTCGATTGCAGTCGGGTTAAAGCCAAGACCTTTGTCGGTTGTAACCTCAACTTTGCTGAGGTCATGGTCGAAGACTTGAAACTCCCGCGCCCGCGCAGACCCGGAAATCGCTATCGCTATCGCAATCGCTAGCGCACCGCAACCGCAGGCCACCAGATACATTCGCATCGCATAACCTTTCACCTTGCCTCGATCTGCAAGAGAACATAAATAGAACAAATAGGTGTAGGAAAACGCTTTTTTGCGTGCTTATCCGAGAGGAGAGAGGGTCGGTTGGAGGGGCAATTGTGAGGCGATGGAGCCGGTATGCCCGTTTCGAATTCAACCCTGTCACGTACCTCGCTTGAGGACACCGCCCGCAAGATCTGCGAAAGCCGGGGCGGCAAGTGGTCCGGCACCAAGGGCATGGCCTGCTGCCCTGCGCATGATGATCGCACGCCGTCACTCGGTGTGTCGCTCGGCCGACAGGCCATCCTCTTCCATTGCTTTGCGGGATGCGATCAGCAGAGCGTGTTGTCTGCATTGGCGCGTGAAGGATTCGAGGCACCGGCGCTTTTTTCAGCTTCTGCGACCACCAACGGCCCCGAACCGACCAGCACCCGCAAACCCTCGGCGGCAGCGCTGAGGATCTGGCGCGATGCACAGCCACTGCGTGCCAGTCCGGCAAAGGAATATCTTGAGAGCCGCGGCATCCTCGCCGCATCTCCAGCGCTCCGCTTCCATCCACGAACGCCGCTTGGTCCAAAAGGACGGACCCGCTTTTTGCCCGCCCTGATCGCGGCAGTCAGCCTCGACGAGGGGCCGGTCGCCGTCCATCGCACGTTCCTTTCGGGCAATACCAAGGCCGCTTTCGACAAGCCGAAACGCGCGCTTGGCGCGCTCGGTGAATCTGCTGTCCGCCTCTTCGCTCCGGCCTCTGGCAAGCTCGGCCTTGCTGAAGGCATTGAAAGCGCAATGTCGGCTTATGCTCTCACCGGTGTCCCCGTCTGGGCGACCCTCGGGAATGAGCGCTTCGGCCTCGTCAGTGTGCCCGAGAGCGTGACCGAGCTTCATCTCTTCGTCGATCACGACGCTGGCGGCGAGCTGGCTGCGTCGCGTGGCCTGTCCGCCTATGCTTGCGATGGACGCACGGTACATGTCCGCAAACCGTCATCACGCGACACCGATTGGAACGACGAACTCACGGCATGGCTGCGCCGCAAGGCGGCGCCGTAGAGGAGAGAGGGCTTCTCGAATTCCTGATCCGGCAGAGGGCGTGTCCCGATGCCTTCATCAGGAGGACGAATTGCCATGTTTCAATCAGACCTGTTTCCCACCGGCGAGCAGTTGCCGTCAATGCCTTTGGCCTACGCTATCGGCACCCGAGTTGCCGAACTACTCGCTTCGGGACGGCATCTTACCCGTGCCGACATTTCCGGGCTGTTCGCCGAAGAGACCGGCACCCCGGACTGGGGAAGCGCCTGGACCATCGATGACTACAACAACGCGGTCGAGATCGGCGCACTGCTCTGGCTTAGGGAGTCCTCATGCATCGATCTGGCAACAAGCGTGCACGAAGCCGACGCGCGGCTCGACTGGCTCGAAGCAGCCTTGCCGCCGCGGCATGTGCGCAGCGAAACACAGGTCGAGCTCCAGCAGTTCTCGACCCTGCCGATGCTGGCTTGGCTGATGGCGAAGGCTGCAGCTTTATGCGCGCAAGACACACTCCTCGAACCATCCGCCGGCAATGGCGCCCTCGCTCTCTGGAGCTCCCTCCAGAATGCTTCGCTGCTCCTCAACGAGATCGATCCGGCAAGACGAGATGGTCTGGCCCACATCTTCCCTTCGGCCACGATCACTGCGCATGACGGGGAACTGATCGCCGACCTGCATCGCGGCCCCATTCCGTCGGTCGTCCTGATGAATCCGCCGTTCGCGCGTAGCCAAGAACGCGGCAAGGATGGCGAGACGGCGCAGCGCCACCTTCGTAGTGCAATCCGGGCCGCGGCCAGTGGCGCAAGGATAGTCGCCATCATGCCCGAAGGCTTCGATGCTTCCACTTTCGCCAAGTCACAGCAAGAAGCGTCGCTGCTCCTCCATGTTCGCTTGCAGCAGATGTTTCGCCGGACAGGGACGGGGATTGCCGTTCGCCTGGTCGTCATCGACAAGACGCCGACTGCGTCTTCGCCCGCAATCAACGGGGATACCTGCGACCTGATCGCGCTCCACGCGCTTGTCACGAAGCTTTCGCCAAGGGCGAATATATCCGCCAACCTCCATCGCCTGCCAGTCGGAAAACCATTGCGCCTCGTTGGCAAGACTTCGAACCAACGCACGCCGGTCCGGCCGTTAGCGCCTTTCGCAGCGACATCAAAAGCCGCAGCGAATGCGATCGACCTCACCTATTCGGTCCTCGCCGAACCCGCGCCGGTGCCCGAACAGACAGGCATCTACCTACCTTACCGGCCAAGCCGAATCGCTTTCGAAGGCGCGCCGGTTCATCCCACCCCACTCGTGGAATCGGTCGCCATGGGGTCGGTTGCGGCTCCGCAGCCGAACGTTAGCCCGCGTCTCCCCGCAAATTGGCAGGCCAATGGCCTCTTGTCCGAAGCGCAATGCGAGACACTGGTCTATGCTGCCCAGGCATTCGCACGCGATCTCCCGGGGCGCTTCAAGGTCAGCCAGGAAGGCACTTCGCTCGAATTGTCGGGGAATGGGCACGCCTACCGACAGGGCTTCTTCCTCGGCGACGGAACCGGAGCGGGCAAGGGACGACAGATCGCCGCAGTCATCATGGATCGCTGGCTCGCAGGCGAGCGCCGCCATGTCTGGATCACCAAGAACGAGGCGCTGCTCGAAGATGCACGCCGCGACTGGGAAGCGCTTGGCGGGCTGCGCTCGATCTCCAGCCGCTCTCGCGCTGGAAACTCGGCCAGCCCGTCACGATGTCCGAAGGCATTCTCTTCGTCACCTACCCGACGCTGCGCTCGGGGCGCGCCGACGATACGCGGCTCGACCAGATCCTTGCCTGGGCGGGCGAGGATTTCGATGGCGTGATCGCTTTCGACGAAGCCCACGCCATGGCCAATGCGCTCGGGGGCTCTTCAATCCGCGGCAAGGCCAAGGGCTCCGAACAAGGGATGGCGGGCCTCAGGCTGCAGAACCATCTCCCGCGCGCCCGCGTGCTCTATGCTTCTGCCACTGGCGCTTCGGATATTGCCAACCTCGGTTACACTTCCCGCCTCGGCCTTTGGGGACCCGAGACCGCTTTTCCGACCCACGAGGCATTCATGACCGAGATCCGCGCTGGCGGCGTCGCGGCGATGGAGCTCGTCGCCCGTGATCTCAAGGCCCAGGGCCTCTATCTTGCCCGTGCGCTGTCCTTCGCCGGGGTCGAGTACGACATCCTCGAACATAGCCTGACCGAAGCACAGGTACGGATCTACGATGCCTATGCTGATGCCTGGGCGATCATCCACCGCAACCTCGAAGCGGCGCTCGAAGCAACCCGCGTGGTCGACGAGGACAGCGGCGACACGCTCAACCGCAATGCCAAGACTGCGGCGCTATCGATCTTCGAAGGCACCAAGCAGCGCTTCTTTGCCCAGCTCCTGCTTTCGATGAAATTGCCGAGCCTGATCCCCGCGATGGAAGTAGCGCTTGGCGAAGAGCATTCGGTTGTCGTGCAGCTGGTCTCGACCGCCGAGGCCATGCTCGACCGGCGCCTTGCCGACCTTACCGTGGAAGAACGCGAAGCTCTCGATATCGATCTGTCCCCGCGTGAATACGTCATCGACTACCTTACGAAGAGCTTCCCGATACGATTGATGCAGGTCTTCGCCGACGAGGACGGCAATCTTCGCTCCGAGGCGATGAGCGACGGAGAGGGCAATCCCGTTTTCTGCCCGCGCGCAATTGCTGCGCGCGATGCGCTGATCGAACAGCTTTGCGCACTGCCGCCCATCGCCACTGCGCTCGATGCGATTATCGAACATTTCGGAACCGACGCCGTGGCCGAAGTCACGGGCCGGACCCGCAGGCTTGTCCTGGGCCGCGATGGTGAGCAGCGCCTCGAACGGCGTAGCCCCAGCGCCAATGTCGCCGAAGCCCAAAGCTTCATGGAAGGGACCAAGCGCATCCTGGTCTTCTCGGATGCGGGCGGTACGGGGCGTTCCTACCATGCCGACCTCGGCTGCCGGAACCAGCAACGCCGGGTCCATTTCCTGCTCGAGCCGGGCTGGCGCGCCGACAACGCTATCCAGGGTCTCGGTCGTACCAACCGCACCAACCAGGCCTCGGCTCCGCTGTTCCGGCCGGTAACCACCGACGTGAAGGGCGAGCGCCGGTTCATATCGACCATTGCGCGAAGGCTCGACGCATTAGGCGCGCTGACGCGCGGCCAGCGCCAGACCGGCGGACAAAACCTGTTCGACCCGGCAGACAATCTCGAAAGCGACTATGCGCGCGACGCGCTCACCCGATGGTTCCAGCTGCTTTATGACGGCAGGCTCGAAGCCACCACATTCGGCAACTTCGTCGAGCGAACGGGCCTCCGGCTCGAAAGTCCAGATGGTGGACTGACCGACAATCTCCCCACGATCAAACGCTGGCTCAACCGCATTCTTGCGCTGCCGATCGCGCTCCAGAACGCGATCTTCGAGGAGTATCTCGGACTTGTCGAAGCGCGGATCGAAGCTGCGCGCGAGGCCGGAACGCTCGACCAGGGACTGGAAACCGTGAGGGTCGATCATTTTACGGTCCTGGCAGATGAACTCCTGCGCACCGATCCCGTGACCCGAGCCGAGACCCGCCTCGTCTCGCTCGAAGTGACGAGGCACCTTCGGCCTCTGCAATTGCAGCGCCTGGTGCGGATGCACGAGATCGGCAGTCGGCACGCGATCCCGATGCGCAATATGCGGTCAGGCAAGGTCGCGCTGTCGGTTCCAGCCCGTCGCCTCATCGCCGACGACGGGGCCGTGATTGAACGCAGGCGCCTGCTGCGCCCGCTCAAGTCCGCGAACTGGACCCTTGAGGCACTCGCTGAGAGCCACTGGGAGGAAATTGGCGTCTCTGCGTTCACCAGCGCCTGGCGGGCCGAGGAAGAAGAGGCGGCCAAATCACCGGTCACTGAGCGAGTCCATTTCGCTACCGGACTTCTGCTTCCGGTCTGGAAGCGCCTCCCAGGCGATCATGTTCGGGTCACCCGGCTCGTTGCCGAAGATGGTCAGTCGATCATCGGTCGCGAAGTGCTCGATATCGATCTCGCTGCGATCGCCGATACCTTTGGTCTATCCGGGGTTACCGGACCATCGGCAGAACAGATCGGCGCGCTTGTGATTGCCAGCGGCAAACCGCTGGGCCTTGCTAGCCATGATCCACTCACCGTGAAACGCTCGCTGGTCGGCGGCGAACAGCGCCTTGAACTGATCGGCTTCTCCCCCGATCGGCTCGACTGGTACAAGAACAAGGGCTGCTTCACCGAGATCATCCGCTACCGCACGCGGCTGTTCGTCCCGGTGTCGAGAGCCTCGTCGGTCCTCCCCGCGCTTGCCGCCTGATCCTTAGGGCAGACCCCAATCTCAGAATGAGAGTGGAGGGAGCCCTTTGGGCTTGTGGGCCTCGTGATCCTCACCTGCGCCTTCATTCCATCAGGAGAACACCCATGATCCATTCGATTCCCTTGAAGAAGCTCGTCCCGAGCCCGCGCAACGTTCGCAAGTCGAGCGACGTGCTGGCCGACCTCCAGCTGCGGGCAGACATTGCTGCGCGCGGCCTGCTGCAGAACCTCGTCGTGCGCAAAGGAAAGCGCGGCAAATTCGAAGTCGAGGCCGGCGGTCGCCGTCTCGCCGCGCTGCAGGCGCTGGCCGAAGAGGGCACCTTGCCTGACACGCACGAAGTCACCTGCCTCGTGATCGAAGGCGAGGAAAGCGAAGTGCGCGAAGCCAGCCTCGCCGAGAACTTCCAGCGACTCGCGATGAACCCGGCCGACGAGGCGCAGGCCTTCGCCTCCATCATCGAAGCAGGAGCTACGACGGAAGACGTAGCGCGACGCTTCGGCCTCACCGTCCGGTTCGTCGAAGGGCGCCTGCGTTTGGCAAGTCTGGCACCCTGCGTCTTCGAAGCGCTCGCCGAAGGCACGATCACGCTCGACATGGCCAAGGCCTACGGCGCGATCTCCGACGTCGAGCGCCAGGCGCATGTCTATGCCGAGCTGCAGGATGCCTGGTACCAGATCACGCCTGACACGATCCGCCGCATGGTGCTTGATGCCACGGTGCGTGGTTCCGATCCGCGGGCCGTGCTTGTCGGACGCGATGCCTATCTCGCCGCAGGCGGCCGGATTGAGCGCGAACTGTTCGACGATGACGCCAGCGAGAGCTGGATCGATGTCGCGCTGCTCGAAGACCTCGCGCACAAGGCCATGGACGAAGCCGCAGAAAAGACCGCGCTCGAATTTGGCCTTGCCTGGGTCCGGCCGACGCTTGGCAACTACGTCAGCCACGACCTTGTTGAAGGTCTCGGTCGCTTGCCCTGCGAGCCTGCGCCAATGACCGAGCAGGAAGCGCAGGAGCTCGGTGAGCTCGAGGCCGACTACGACCGCGTCGCCGCCGTGCTCGAAGACGAAGACAGCGACGAGGACGAGGTCGCCAAGGCCGAACAGGAACTCGTCGTCATCGACCGCGCCATGCGCGCGCTCAATGACCGGCCGCCGGTCCTCGCTGACGAACTGAAATCCGAGGCTGGTGCCTTCCTAGTCCTCTCGCGCAATGGCGAGCCGACCTTGGTCCCGCAGTTCTACACCGAGACCGAAGTCATCGCTGACGAAGGCGTGATCGAGGCCATTGAAGAGAGCGGTGCGGCGAAGCCCAAGGGCAGCTCGCTGTCCCAGCGCCTGCTCGACGAACTGGCCATGCAGCGCCGCGACATCCTTGCGATCCATCTCGCCAACGATCCGGCACTGGCGCTCGACTTCATGGTCTTCACGCTTGCCGATGTCGATGGACATGACTGGCGCGCCAAGAAAGCGTCGACGCTGGTCGGCTCTGTCGCTTCCGGCCCGGTCACCGGGTTTGAGGCCAAGGATGCGCCGGCGAGCGCTGCCCTGGCCGAGTTTGCCGGGTCGCTCGATGAAAGCTGGCGTGCTGGTGAATGCGACGTGAAGCGGTTTGCGAGGTTCCGGGCGCTTTCCGATGAGGCGCGTTCGGCCTGGCTCGGCCATGTCGTCTCGCGCACTCTAGTTGCAAGCCTTGCGTGCGAAGGCGAACGTTCGGTGCCGCTGCACGAGGCGCTTGGCTCGTTACTTGAAATCGAGACCGCGCATTGGTGGCGTCCCACGGCGGCCAACTACTTCGACCGCGTGGCCAAGGCTCGCACGCTCGAAGCGCTCGATGGCGCCGGCGGTCCCGAACTCGTCAGTCGCTATGCCGCATCGAAGAAGGCCGAACTGGCGAGCGCTGCCGAGCGCATCTTCTCCGGCAACTTCATTGGCGAGCCCGAGGTCAAGGAACGGGCGCAGGCCTGGGTTCCACCTATAATGCGTTTCGCCGGTTCTGAAGAAGCCGAACTGGCGGACCACGGAGGCGACGAGGCGGCCAACGTGGAAGCAACTGACGAAATTGCCGAGCAGGCTGCCTGACCCCTCCTGACAGGTCCAGGTCACTCGGCGGGCGGTCCGTCCCAATCGGGACGGGCCGCCTTTTCCATGTCAAATTTTGGGCCGGTTGCTAACAGTCCGCTCCCAGGCGACTGCGCAGCAGAAGCAGACGGCAGTCTGCTTGATCGAGACCACCCGCTCGTGTTCGCTTTGAAAAGGTTCTTGGTGGAGAGGGTCTCGTTTCTATTTCGCTGTGAACAGAAACCTGAGCTTACGCCGGTCTTCGCCAATACTTCCCTGCTATCCGTTCGGCGATAAAGCTGCCAGCAACTACCCCAAACGTGACCCAGATGATGACGCTTGGACCGTGTTTCCCGAAATCAGCCAAGCCGAATGCCACCATGGCAAAAAGCGCAGCACCAATCAGAAATGCTGGCCCTGCGATCATGCAGTGAAGCCGACGGCAACGCAAAGCGTTTAACGAGCACGCCGCCCCCATCCATAGGAACAGCACCGCCGCGATTTCCACCCTCTCGTTCGGTTGCAGAAGTTCTGCGGTAAAGTTTAGGCCGATTAGCGCCGCAAACGGCACGCCCCAGATTAGGATACGGTGCAGACGGTTGGCGGCCAAGTCACGCTTGTTGGTGGCTTCCGCGTTGCTCATCCCAACATATACCCTGCATCGGAGGCCGCCGTCGGATAAGCGAACATGGTAGATTTGATGTCGTCCGCGTTTAGCCCATGGCGCATGGCCAAGCCGAAGATATTGACGAGCTCGTCGGCGTCAGGGCCGACCAAGTGGGCTCCAAGGATGCGTCCCGTTCCGTTCTCGACCAGCAGCTTGTGGCCGTAGATCTCTTCGTTCAGCCGCCTCGCCGAGAACCAACCAGGGTGCGAGCCAGCATGCACCGTGAAATCCAGCCCTGCCTCACGCGCCTCGCTTTCCAGCATTCCGACCCTGGCCGCCGGCGGCTCCGTGAAAAGTGCACTTGGCACCCCTCGATAGTTCGGAGTTCGACCGGTATCATCGAGTATGTTTTCTACCACGACCTTGGCATCGTTACTGGAGACTGGAGTCAGTGGCGGGCCATTTGCAGCAGCGTCACCTGCCGCGAAGACCTTGGGGTTACTTTGGCTCCGTAGCTGGGCGGTAAGTGCCAAGCGACCCGCGTCACAGGCGACGTCTCCCGCCTCCAGATCGAGCGAGCCGATCGCAGGGATTCTTCCGGCAGCGTGCACCACCAGGCTCCCTTCGATCCTGCGGTCGCCAGCATGGACGGTCAGCACGCTGCCTTTCTTCGTTACGCGGTCCACTTCAGCGTCCACAATTTCGATGCCGAGATCATCGAAACTTGGCATGAGCCAATCGACCGTGTCAGGGTCGAAGGCTTTCAGAATGCGGCCTCGTTGGAAGATTGTGACCTTTGCACCGGCGCGCGCGGCGAGGTGGGCAAATTCTGCGGCAATGTATCCGCCGCCGACGAATACGATCCGATCTGGAAGGGTTTTGAGTTCTAGGAATGCATCGCTGTGAATCAGCAATTCCTCACCTTCGATCCCAAGCGGTCGAGGCTCTGCTCCCGTTGCGATAAGAGCGTGCGAGAAACTCAGTTCCCGGTCGCCTATCACGATCCTGTCGGGGCCAGCAAAGCGTGCCGCGCCGTGAAAAGTCGCGACGCCCTTACGCTCGTAGCGAGCTTCCTGCTTTTCAGGGACGGGGTCGGTAAAGCTGCGCTTGAATGCCTGGAGGTCGGCCCAATCAATTGAAACCGAGCCCTTGATGCCCTTCCCCTTCATTCGCCTGTATGCCGCGAGCGCTTCCTCTCCGCTCACCATCATCTTTTTCGGGTCGCACCCTCGAAGCGCACATGTGCCACCGTAAGGCCGATAATCGATAACCGCGCAGCGCTTCCCGGCGTTGGCCATCTGGTGGACCGCGACCTGCGCAGCAGTTCCCGATCCGATGGCGACGAAATCGAAAGCCTCAGCCATGGCAGCAATCCCCTTCCTGTATTGGGGGGCAGGGAACGGTGCCGTACGAGCAAAACACGCAGCAATCGCCTTGGAGCGGCTGAAGGCGAACGCCGCAACCCGCGCAGTTATGGAAGAACAGGCAAGCGTTGGTCGGCATTTCCATGTCCTCCTCATGATCGCATTCGGGACAGCGCAAGCGCGAGATCAGGATCGGATCAGCCATAGAGGAAGGCACCTGTCAGCAGCGCCGCACCGATGGCAATTCCTATGGCGGTCAGCGCTCGATAAGTCGATGATCCGCATGCACTGTCCGCCGGGCATGTTCGTGCCTGCCGAAACTGCCAGAGCAAACGGAGGGTCGCAGCGAGAAGAAGAGCCGACGCCAGGGTCAGCAACGGGACGCGATAGGGGGCCAGGACCGGCGAGATGCTGCCAAGCCACGCCGAGCCCACACCCACCGACGCGAGCATCAAGGGCAGTGCACAGCATGCAGCTGCCCCGAAGGCTGCAAAGATACCTCCGCCCGTCGCCAATCCGTTCCACCATGTGCTGATGCCGCGCATCGATCGTCCTTTTGCAAACCTCGATTCGCACACCTATTTACAGTCTGTAGCAACTACAGACTCAAGAGGTTGGCTTTGAAAATTGGCGAAGTGGCGAAGCGGACCGGGTGTAACATCGAGACAATCCGGTATTACGAACGGATAGGCGTTATCGATGCTCCGCCGAGAAGGGGCGCCTACCGCGACTATGGTCCTCACGACACGGAGCGCCTCCGCTTCATTCGGCGCGCGCGCGAACTCGGATTTTCCCTCGAAGAGGTGCGGGCATTGCTTGACTTAACGCCAGGTCAGGAAGTGCGTTGCGATGAGGTGCAATCGATCGCCGAACAGCACCTCGCAAACATCCGTGCGAAGCGGGCCGACCTTGAGCGTATGGAGAACGCTCTCGCTAAACTGATCGAGCAATGTGGCACCACGAGCAATGATCGGTGCCCGGTATTGGAAAGCCTCGCGGGCGAAGGCTAGCCCAGCGAATTCAAGCTACAGACCAACGGGTTTCCACCCAGCACTCAAAATTGGCGCAGCCTGCCGGATCAGAAAAGCAAGCGGTCCGCTTTCGGGCACCTTGCAATGTGCGGCCTACGACCAGAATTGGGGCGCATAACGGTCATCATTGAAGGAGAGAGGAGGCAGCTTTGCTCATCCTGAGCCGGGATATGTCCGTCCCGGCCATCAGGAGAACTCCCATGACCAAGTATCGCCGCAGTGCTTCGACTTCGCCAGCCCAGCGCATTACCGCTGCCATCATCGAAAAGCTCGAGCAAGGCACAAAGCCCTGGGTCAAGCCGTGGCGTGGCGTACCGGTTTCGCGGCCCTTACGCTCCTGCGGGACCCCCTATCGCGGGATGAACACCTTCTGGTTGTGGACGGTGGCCGATGGCTGTGGCTACGCCTCGCCCTACTGGATGACCTACCGCCAGTGCCAGCAGCTCGGCGGACAGGTCCGCAAGGGCGAAAAGTCGACCATCGCAATCTTTTACAAGAGCTACACCAAGGAGGTCGAGAGCGCCGAAGGCGAAGCTGACACCGAGAACCGGCGCGTGCTCAAGGCCTATGCCGTGTTCAATGCCGACCAGTGCGACGGCCTCCCCGACTTCTACCATCCAGAGCCACTGGTTGCCGCGCTGGAGCCCTATGGACGAGAAGATCGCCTTGATACCTTCTTTGCTCATGTCGGCGCACACCTGCGCCACCATGGCGCGCAGGCTTACTATGAGCCGTTGCGCGACCGGGTCACCATGCCGCCAGCCGAACTCTTCGAAGCCTACGACCAATACTATGCGACGCTCGCACACGAGCTTTCGCACTGGACGGGTCACTCTTCGCGGCTCGACCGCGATCTCAAGAACCGCTTCGGCAGCGACGCCTATGCCGCCGAGGAACTGATCGCCGAACTTTCCTCGGCCATTCTCGGGGCAGAACTGGGTCTTCCTGTTACCCATCTCGACCATCACGCCAGCTACATCGCGTCTTGGCTCAAGATCCTCAAATCGGACGAGCGCGCGATCTTGACCGCTGCGGCCAAGGCCGAGGAAGCGGCAAGCCTGTTGCTCGAGCTTGGGGGTCACCAATCCTGCGATAGCGAGGCCGACATCGATCTCTCTGATGCAGCCTGAGGAGCAGTGAGATGGGACGTTCCGTCAGCTATCCAACTGGCTCCGTGGTGGCCTTTCGCCTGCTTGATGAGGGCGAAGGCGGCGATGTCGACTGGGTCTACGAGTGCCTGGTCGACGAGGTCATCGATATCACGAAGGCGACCTTTCCTTCCTTTGAACGCTTCGATGGATGGCGCGGCCGCGAGGACCGCATCCTCCTGCGAAACGCCTTCGCCGATTGCGGCATATCGACCTATTGCGGGCTCGCCGCGATCTGGCTCGCCGAACGCGATGATGCCCGGTACTGGGAGGCGGATTTCTACATCCCAAGAACGGCAAGGGCACGGCACTGGCTCGCCCAGGTGTCAGGAAAGTTCATCGACCTGTTTGGTGAGCTGCGCCTGGTTGGGCGGTTCTCGAATGGTGAAGCGATCTTCGAGCGCTCCCGATCCACCTGCGACAGCGGGTCCTGATCCTGCCTCATCCCAGTCCGCCGGGAGAGGCCCTTGGGCCGGTCGTGGCGAGCCGCAACCTGCGGCCCGTCGGCCCGTGTTGCCCGCGCCAGCCTAGGGCCGCAGGTTTCCCGCTGCGCGGTGCGTCTCGCCCCTTCTCCCGGCTCTGATCGGGCTCCGGCGGACAGGGCCGAGGCAATGGTGCCTCCTCTCCTTGTCCCCGCGATCAGGAGACACCCCATGTACGACAGCTTCATCGACCAGTTGAGCGGCCTTGACCTTTCAAGCCTCAGCATCAGGCCCGCCCCATTCAATGCAACCGACTTTCCCTGCGAGGACGCGATCGACCAGACACTTGGCGCCGTATGGTCCGACCTTTTCGCGATGTTTTCCGACACTGCTTTGGAGGCTGATGCCGAGGATATTGCCTGGGGCATGGTCAATCTCTTTCACCGCGCAGCCAGCCGTAAGTCGGCTCAATTGGATCGGGCCAGCGACGAGATCCGGACTCTGCTGGCATCCGCTGATGGATCCGAAGTGCATTCGAGCAATCTGGAAGAGCAGGTCGAGCGCGCGCAGGCTGCCGAAGCCAGCATGCTGGCCTTCGAGCAAATGCGCGAGGCGACGGCAGCACTTTATCGCGACGAGACCGGTTCCTCGTGGAAGCCCGTTTCCGGCTCGCGCACGAACCATTCGCGAAATCTCACATCGGCCGTGATCGATGCCCGCGATTTCCTCCGCGCACGCGCGGAGAACCGGCGTCATGCCCTGATTCCGGAGGGCACTCCGGTAGTCTTTGCCGGTGGTCGCCAAAGCTTCGAGAGCGCCGAGGATGCGAAGCGTTATGCCGAAAATGTTTGGGCGACGCTGGACAAGGTTCGCGATGTGGTTCCTGATCTCTTCCTGGTTCATGGTGGCGACGGCAAGGGTGCCGATCGCCTGGCCGCGAGCTGGGCCGAGCGCCGCGAAGTACAGCAACTGACCTACTCACTTGATCGTCGGCTTGGTGCCCGCGCCGGATTCAAGCGCAACGAGCAGATGCTCTCGCTCAATCCGCGCTACGTTGTCGCCTTTCCGGGCAATGGCGTGACCGAACGGCTCGTCATCGATGCCAAGGCGCGCCGGATCACCGTGGTCGATCGTCGTGGCCACTTGGGCACCTCTCCCGGGTCCTGAGGGGCCCTTCATCATCTGCATGAGAATTGCCTGGATGTGCATTCGGCGCCGACCCGACTATGCATGAGGTCATGCAACTTGACGATCTGCTGCAGCGCTACTTTGCTACCACCGACCTCTCCGCGGTTGCTCCCGACACATTTGCAGCCGGCATCGAGCATTGCCGGGTCGATTTCGGCCTTGAGGAGGACCGGGGCAAGCGCTTTGCACTGTGGTCGTTCCTGCACATGTTCGGGTCCGCCCCCGACCTCGATGTGGCGTTCGAGAACGAGGAAGACCGGGAAGCTGCGCGCAACTTTATGGATCTCCTAGCGGCATCGGAAGACGATGGGGCAAGCTGATTGCATCGGGAACACGCGAGCCTTCAGACCCGCACCCGATACCCATCCGGCTTTTGTCGCGAACAGTCCTGAACCAGGCCAGCTGAGGACAGCAACCCGTTCCTTTGACGGCCGTGTTGTCGCGCTTCGCGCGCCTGCCCGCACCACCCGTCATGAACAGGTTTCCCTTGGAGCTTCGCTCCTGCGGTGCAGTCCTCCCATGCCCTGCTTCTTCTGGATGTTCGCAAGCCGGAGATGGTCTCCGGTTTGAGGAACTGAAGGACTTACACCATGACCAATATCGCAATCCTCACCGGTCGCATCGCCCGCGAGCCCGACACCCGCGAGACCAAGGGCGGCACCAACGTCACCGGGATCACCGTCGTCACCGATCGCCCAGCACGGGACAAGGACGGCAAGACATACAAGGACGAGAACGGCTACACCGCCAAGGAAAGCGAGTTCCACCGAGTGGCCTGCTTCAACGGCCTTGCCAAGACCGTCGGCCAGTACTGCTCCAAGGGCCAGCTGGTCAGCGTCCAGGGCCGCATCCACTACACCCAGTGGGAGGACAAGGACGGGGTCACCCGCTACGGCACCGAAATCCTCGCCGACAAGGTCGACTTCCTCTCCCGCGGCAACGGCTCCGGCGAGAACGACGACAACAAAGATGCTCCCGAGATCGACTGAACTCTCCCGTCGATCTCCCTCCCGAAGGGGTCCTGTCCAACCGGACAGGGCCCCTTCTTGCTGTTCCTACTCTCCGGATGGCTGTTCGGTGCGAGGAGACGAGCGAGCCGGTGGAAGCAGCTTCTGCAGAGACGCCTCTTCACCGAGCTTTCCGAGCTCTCCGGCAACTCTTGCGAGCGCCTTCTTCGAGAAGGTCTCAAGCCCCGTTCCCAGGATGATGCGTCCCAGTTCTAGGGCGGCTTGAGCTTCAAGTAGCTTCTGGCGCTCGGCAAGTGCCAGCCGGTCGGCCTCGAGTTTCCGGAGTGCTGCGACAGCGCTTCGTTTGGTTGGCATCGGGGTTCCTTTCCTGCACCCCTCGGTGGTTCCTCCCTTCGATCAACATGCACCCGGGCACAGCCTGTAGGAAAGTCCAATCGCGCTGGTCGTCCCTTGCACTACGTAACGGAGCGGGGGAGGGGGCTGGCTCACCGAATTCCAAGGGTGATGGGCATGGGGCCGGCGCGTCAAGGACGGCGGGGCCCCACCATTTTGCCTCCCCTGCGCTTTGCTCCGGTCCGACAAAATCGTTGCCCCCACCGCCGCTTCGCGGTCGCCCTCGGAGCGATCCCTGACCCGCCGGCCCCATGCCCCTCCGCCTGTTTCCTGTCGTCTCAGCGACAGGTTTCAGGAGGATATCATGACTACACTCAGCACCTTGGACATGAACGCGCACAGCTATTTCGAAGCGCTTGCAGTTGCCGAAAGGCGCGCCCAGCACAGTTTCTTCGACCAGCACGTGGTGGAAGATGAAGACCTGGGCTACTTCGCCCTGGACGAGGGTGACTACAACGCACTGCCTGCGCATCTCGCCAGCCGCGTGGTGCACACGGTCCATGGAGCCATGCTGGACGAATACTGACGACCATACGAGGGCAGGAGCCGGTGACGGTTCCTGCCTTTTTTCGTGTTCGCTGGCACTGGAGCGGGACGAAAAGCGGAGCGGGGCTGGGGTCGCGCTCGGTCCCGCCCCGCCTTCGGCGGTGCTCCTGCGGGCGCGGCCTTCTTGTTCTGGGCCCCGCACGCACGCCCGAACGACAGCGGGTCGGACCGGCGCGGTGCCGCGGGAACCGACAGGCCCCGGTCCCGGGCACCGCACGCGCTCCTTTGCCGCCGCCTTTGCGGGGTGTGCGGTCCTTGTGCGTGGTATTCATTCAAACGCAGATCAGGCTCAATTACGGTCGCGAACTGGATGCTCGCGCCTCCGAGGGCTCAGTTGGAAAATGCCTTAGAGAAAGGAGCGACCATGATCACTGGATTTCGCCGCACAATGGGGAACAGAATTGGCACACCATACGCAGCCTATGCTGCATGAATGGAAGAAAAATACAATAAAACAGAGGGTTGTCGCTCACAATCGAGCGAACAATCGAGTGGTAGCCAAGGCTCAGTCATAGCCCCTCGCAGGCCATCGTTCAGGTTGAAACTGACTGGCTATATCGCTCGTCGCAAGTCGCTTCCGATCGGTATCACATGGGACACTGAACTTCCCGGCTTTGGACTTCGTAAAAGGAATTCGGGACACCTTACATGGATAGTCAAGCATAGCCCGCGAGGTGTGCAGCGCATGGTGACGCTTGGATGCGCGGGTGTGGCGGCAGGTGCGCTGAGCGCGCCCGCCGCGCGCGCTGCCGCGCGCAGTTTGCTCATCAAGGCTACGCTTGCCGACCTCCCGACCGCGCCCGAAAAGAGGCGGGTGCCGCTGTTCGCTGATTATGCCGAAGAGTTCTGGCAGGACTATTCGCCGCATTGGAAGCCAGCGACTCAGCGATCGTCGCGTTCGCGCATTGATCAACTGCTCGTGCCAAGGTTCGGTGACCTGCCGGTCGACATGATCGAACGCGGGGACATCAACCGCTGGCGAGACAGCATGGCTGAGCGGGGAGGGACCTTCAACCGCGCCATCCCCATCATGTCGGTGATGATGCAGTATGCCGAAAAGCTCGGCTACCGGGTGAAGAATACCAACCCCTGCCGCGGCGTCTCGCGTTTCAAACGCGAGCTCCCAGAACGCTACCTCTCTGCCTCTGAATATCGCAGGCTGGGGCGCGTTCTGGCGGAACACGATGGGGTCAATCCATTCGTCATTCCGGCGCTGCTCATGCTCATTTACACTGGTGCGCGGGTCTCCGAGATCGCAACATTGCGCTGGCGTTATGTACAGCCGCCTCGGCTGCAACTGCCGGACAGCAAGACCGGCCCGAAGGCGATCTATCTCAATCCGCAAGCCATCGCAGTGCTTGATGGACTGGAACGCCGTGGCGACGAACTTCTGGTGTTTCCTGCTATGCGTCGCGAAGCTCCAATCAATCTCGGCCAATACTGGGATCGCATCAGGCGCCAGGCTGCGCTGCCCGACGTGCGGCTCCACGATCTGCGCCACAGCTTTGCCTCGGTTGCCATCGCGCAGCACATTCCGCTGGCGACTATCGGCAAGCTTCTTGGCCATGCGCTACCTGAGACGACAGCGCGATATGCGCACCTGGCGGACGAAGTGATCGCAGAAAGCGCCGATCGCATCTGTTCCAATCTCGCCAATGCTATGGGGATCGCAGCATGACCCAGTATGACCTCAGGCAGATCATTGCAGAGGAACTTGCGCGGGTCATACCGGGCGAGGCAGGCAAGCGCCGCTCGAGATTCGACTATGTGCTTCCCGGCTTTGGTGAGCGCATCCATCCATCCGGCCGCAAGAGCTACGTCTTGCAGCGTACTATGGGCGGCAAGCAACGGCTCATCACCATAGGCGATACCGCCATCCTGACGGAGCGCATTGCCAAGGATGTCGCACGACGCCTTATCCTGCGCATCGAGCTTGGCGAGAACCCTGCCGACAAGAAGCAGCGAGGGCGCAAGACGCCGACCTATGCAGCATTTCTCCAAACATACTGGGAAGTCGCCGCGCCGACCTGGAAGGCATCGACCCGCGAAATTCAGGATATCTACCGGCGGACGCATCTGGAGCATGCATTTCCGGGCAAGTTCATCGACGAAATCACCCACGCTGATGCGGTGCGGTGGCATGCCGAACTTACGCGATCAGCAGGTCCAGGTGCAGCCAATCGCGCCATGGAAATCCTTAAAGCCATGTTCGGCAAGGCCGAGGCGTGGGGCTACCTGCCTGAGCATTCAAATCCGTTTCGCGGTGTGAAACGCAACCGGGGACGCAAGATCGAGCGCTTTTTGAGTTACGACGAGATGGCACGGCTTGGTCGCGCATTGGCGGAAAATCGTGCCGAAAACCCCGTCGAGGTCGCGGTGATCTCGCTTCTCGCGCTGACAGGCTGCCGGCGAGGCGAGATCCTCAATCTCACTTGGGGCGAGGTGCAGGGCCGGAAGTTGAAACTCAATGACTCGAAGACCGGTCCGCGCATTGTCTGGCTTGGTCAGGAGGCGAGGGCGGTGCTCGACGCATTCGCGCGCGGAAAGAGGGACGAACGCGTTTTCACATTCGACGTTCTGCCGAGATCGGCTTTGGATTGGTTTTGGCGGAGATTGCGGACCGAAGCAGGTTTGGATGATGTCCGCTTGCACGACCTGAGGCACAACTACGCCAGCCTGGCGGCGCGTTCTTCCGAAACGCTGCCCATGATCGGCAATCTCTTGGGGCACCGGCACGTCACTACTACTGCTCGTTACGCTCACTTGGACGACGGCGTTTTACTCGAGGCTGCAGCTTTGATCGGCGAGAGCATTTCGCTTCACCTGCCAATTAGCTGACAAGACAAGTCGAACCGTCCGGAAGGACAGATTCGGCTAGTTCTTCCTCGATCGCGCCATTGGGTCTTAGGGCTGCTAGGCGCCCTCGTTTCGGTCATTCCAGTTGCCACAGCGGGGTTCCAAAAGCTGTTGTTCCTCGCTTTCGACTCCGAGAGTTGCAGACGCTATGCATTCGGAGATAGCGCTCCACGGGGATCCGACACGCTTTTAGCGGTATGCTCGCCTGAGCGCAGAGGAGCTAGAGTTCCTCTGGCTAAGTTGTGCTGCCCTTTCGATCCTTCTGAATCGCGCCGGGTTTGCCAGTGGTCATTTGGTTTGATTTATGCCGCCATGCCCCGGCAAAGGATAGAGAGATGGCAGCCAGAAAAACCCTCGTGAACCCGGTGCTCTTCTCAAAGCACTTCGGCGTGAGCACCGTGGCGCTCGCCAAAGCGAAGTTGCTTGATCCCGTGCTCAATAGCGACACGAAGCTCTTCATCGATCCTCTGCTCGTCCCGAAGAGTCAGAATACGAAAATGAAGAAGCAGGGACGGGAGGATCTTGAGAGCGGCTTTCAGAACGTGGTCGGCTTGCTATCCATTTCAGAGAATGAGGGCGATGTCGCTTGGCGTGGCGCGTTCAATGCGCTCGACCTGTCAGAACGGTCAGAAACCGGGCTGGGCTATGGCGGCGCAGGAACAAGCGGCAGCTCGCGGCCGCCAACGCTCAGAAACGGAATCCTTCGAACGGCCAAAGAGATCATTGCGCTTGGGGTAAAAGACCCAAGCATGATCCCGCTGATGCCTCTCTTTGAAGAGGGGGTTGGCCCAGACACGCTCAGCGATATGACAACGAATTTCCTTTTGCCCGTCCTGTGTCAGGTGACTGAGGAATTCTGCGCAACTAACAAAGTCCCTGTTCGCGCTTTTGGCGACAAATACGGCAACCGCAATCTGCCCGAAAATCCGTTCCAGACCGACAAGCCCGTTATCATGGTGCCGCGCGATATTCTTCGTGACTTACCTCTCGCTGCTGACTGGTCGGATGTCAGCCGCGTAGTCATGGAAATTCAGGAAATCCGGGACGCAGTGAACAGCATGTTCGGGAACCTCGCCAAGGCTACCCTGGCACAGAAGAAGGCAGCGCTGCGGAGAGCCGTGCTTTCGTCGGAATCGCTACTTCGCGAACTGATCGAAGCCGTGGGAGCCGCCGCTGAAAGCTATGATGAGAAAGCCGACCTAGACGGATACTTTCAGTTCCGGCGAATCCTCAGCGAAGACCCTACGCCCTATGTCGGAGCACTAAGCAATCCCGCTACGAAGGATGCTTCTACGCTCCTCGAAACGGTCATGACCATCATGGAAACGTTCCAGGGCCTGGTCGAAAACAACAACATGTGGGAGCTGCTCTGGCACGGCAATACGCATAGGCACGAACGGGCTAGTCAGCTGCTCTTCTTCGCAATCGCCAACGTCATGTGCGCGGTGAACAACGTTGACATCTCGCCAGAGACTAACTCAGGCGGCGGACCGGTAGACTTCAAATTCTCCACCGGCTTTCGTGGGCGCGTCCTTGTCGAGATGAAGCTTTCCAAGGGTGACGTGCTCCCCTGAAATGTGACCGGTTTTTGGTAGAGTCCGACGCAAAGGAGTCGGACGAGAATGAAACGAAGCAGGTTCAGCGAAGAGCAGATCATCGCGGTTTTGAAGGAGCAGGAGGCTGGGATGCCGACAGCGGAAGTGTGCCGCCGTCACGGGATCAGTTCCGCCACGTTCTACAAGTGGAAGTCGAAGTTCGGCGGTCTGGAGGTGTCCGATGCCCGGCGGTTGCGGACACTCGAGCAGGAGAACAGTCGGCTGAAGAAGCTGCTGGCCGAGGCGATGCTCGACAACGTGGTGCTGAAGGATCTGGCATCAAAAAAATGGTAACGCCC
>NZ_FOWZ01000012.1 GCF_900115585.1 Qipengyuania nanhaisediminis
TGACGTGCTCCCCTGATTGTTACCATTCAGAGGTAGAGTCTCGCTCCTTCATGATTGATGTTTGATGGGATGGCAACGTGTCTGGGGGCATGCCCCCAGACACGTTCGCCGGCGATCTCGGCGGGGGTCTTCCCGCCCAGTTTCGAGTGTGGCCTGACCGTGTTGTAATCGTGCCGCCATGCAGCGAGCACGAACCGGGCATGAGCCAGTGAGGTGAACAGCGTCTCGTTGAGGCATTCGTCGCGCAGACGGCCATTGAAGCTTTCCACGAAGCCATTCTGCATCGGCTTGCCGGGCGCAATGTAGTGCCACTCGACCCGCCGTTCCTGTGACCAGCGCAGGATGGCCGACGAGGTCAGTTCGGTGCCATTGTCGCTGACCACCGTGTGCGGCTTACCGCGCACCTCGATCAGGCTGGTCAGTTCCCGGGCCACCCGTGCGCCTGAGAGCGACGTGTCAGCCACCAGCGCCAGGCACTCCCGCGAGAAGTCGTCGACCACGCACAGGATGCGGAAGCGCCGCCCACAGATGAGGCTGTCGGATACGAAGTCGAGGCTCCACCGCTGGTTCGGACCATCTGGCAGCACCATTGGCCTGCGCGTGCCCAGCGCCCGCTTGCGACCGCCACGGCGGCGCACCCTGAGGCCTTCCTCGCGATAGATGCGCAGCAGCTTCTTGTGGTTGGGCTTTATGCCTTCCCGCGCCAGCAGGTAGCCCAAGCGGCGATAGCCGAACCGACGACGTTCCGCCGCCAGCTCACGCAACCGTTGCCGCAACGCCCCGTCATCCGGCCTCGCCGGCTCGTAACGGATCACCCTGCGGCTCACACCAACCAGACTGCACGCCCGACGCTCGCTCAGCCCGTGCTGTTCACGGGCATGGGCGACGGCTTCCCGCTTCGCGCCGGGCGTTACCATTTTTTTGATGCCAGATCCTTCAGCACCACGTTGTCGAGCATCGCCTCGGCCAGCAGCTTCTTCAGCCGACTGTTCTCCTGCTCGAGTGTCCGCAACCGCCGGGCATCGGACACCTCCAGACCGCCGAACTTCGACTTCCACTTGTAGAACGTGGCGGAACTGATCCCGTGACGGCGGCACACTTCCGCTGTCGGCATCCCAGCCTCCTGCTCCTTCAAAACCGCGATGATCTGCTCTTCGCTGAACCTGCTTCGTTTCATTCTCGTCCGACTCCTTTGCGTCGGACTCTACCAAAAACCGGTCACATTTCAGGGGAGCACGTCAC
>NZ_FOWZ01000001.1:0-765180 GCF_900115585.1 Qipengyuania nanhaisediminis
CCCGGCAAGCCGATGCAGAATGGCTTCGTGGAAAGCTTCAATGGCCGTCTGCGCGACGAATGCCTCAACGAGACGCTGTTCACCTCACTGGCTCATGCCCGGTTCGTGCTCGCTGCATGGCGGCACGATTACAACACGGTCAGGCCACACTCGAAACTGGGCGGGAAGACCCCCGCCGAGATCGCCGGCGAACGTGTCTGGGGGCATGCCCCCAGACACGTTGCCATCCCATCAAACATCAATCATGAAGGAGCGAGACTCTACCTCTGAATGGTAACAATCAGGGGAGCACGTCAGAAGTAGTTTCGCAAGCTCTAGAAATGTTGCCGCAAAGCAAGCCAGCGTCGAGCTTTGAGCGAGCTAAATAAGGTCCGCTTTTCACCCAGTTCGTGACTGATTTGCTGAGCTTGGCGTGTCCAAGGAGCGGACCAGCCGCTAAGAGACAGATTGCGGAAGATCTATTGGACGCCCATCTGGAACCGATGAGAAAACCGATATTCCTATCAGTTCTTCTGCTCTTTGGATGTTCGCCAAGTGGCACATTCGACAGCGAACGGTGGAAGAATGCTGACCTTTCGACCAGAGACCGCGCGGAGATTGTGGACAATCTGCTCGCAAAACACTCGCTTGATGCCATGCAGCGTTCACAGGTTATCGAGTTGCTGGGGTAACCCACGCCTACCGACATGTGGGCGGACTGGGACATGATCTACGTTCTAGGCCCCACAGAATATATGCCGATCGACCACGAGTGGCTGCTAATCGATCTGGATGAAGCCGATCGAGTGTCGGACTTTAAGCTAACTGAGGACTGACGGCAGCTTTCCACCCATCTGATGACGCTCTCACCGAGACAGCGATGTGCCAGGAGCGGACTGTCCGCTCACGACCCGATTGCGGACCTTACCTTCGCTTGTTCTTCGCAAGATACAGATACAGCCACGGCGCTGCGGCGATTGAGAGCATAATCGCAGAATAAAGGGGTGAATCAAACCTCAGGATTGCGCTCACGGCGTGCCAGCCCACCATCAATATTGCGGAGCCCCAAATCAAGATCGCACCAAAAGCGAAACACAAAAATGTAACTCTCATTTCTGACATTTCTGAGGCGTTATCATTAACTGCCATTTTTGTCAGCTTTCCACCCATATGAAGCCGCTTTTACCGAGCTAGCGGTGTGCCAGAAGCGGACAGGCGGCTAACGACCCGATTGCGGTCATTGGAAACATGCCCCGCGGTGCGTACTAGTCGTTCTTGTGGTCCGGGTCCCACTTTGATGTGAAAGGGGCGCTAGCAACTAGCAAGACGAGCACGATTGCTGAAATTGCGATAGCAAGCCAAAGCTCACCCATCCCACACGTCAGACCAATAGCGCCAGCGACCCAGATGGATGCCGCCGACCCAGCGCCTTGGACGAAATTCCCTTCCCGAAACATGGCGCCAGCACCCAGAAATCCAATACCTGTAATGACGCCTTCGATGACCCTGGTTGGGTCGATATTAGAATTGGTGTCATTGATAGTTTGTAGCATCTCTATCGATGCCATAACGAGGCCGCATGAGCCGACGGAGATGATAACAAATGGTCGGAAATCGATGGGCTTGCGTCTTAGAAATCGCTCAAGGCCGATGAGGAATGGGAGGACGGTGGCGAAAGCGAAGCGCATTGCCGCATCTCCCCAATCCATCGTCTCGGGCACGAAAAACTCCATAGATCCGTGCTACGAACGAACCCAAAAGAAGTTTCGGCTCTACGAGCTCTTCGTCGGAATCTCTGTCGTTTGGCTGCTATTTGCAGGGACCAAGAATATTTCATAGTCTGAGAACATGGAAGATGTAGAACAGTCACTTCGCCACAAGCTCAAGAACGCTAAGCAGGAGAAGCTTGCGCTCAAAGGCTTGATCGAGCGGGCAGCCGACGAGATCGACAGCTTGGCGGAAGCGGATTGTTCGGAAGAGGCCATCAGCAGCGCCAAAGCGCAGGCCAAGCGCCTCAGACGAGCAAGTTCACCAGACAACGATAAATAACCGCTTTCCGCCCATCTGACGACAGTTTCACCGAGCTAGCGATGTGCCAGTAGCGGACGGGCGGCTAACCACCCGGAGGGCGCCCTCTCCGCGTTAGGCAGGCAGTCTCACAAGCGCCCAATCGCCCCATCTCGCAAATACTTTACTTCCATGGCACAATGGTCCTGCGGCACGGAGCAAGATGTCACACGGGAGATCGGAGAATGGGGAGTTCACCAGAAGACCAACTTGCCACCATGATGGCGAACATTCCTGAAAAGACAGGGAAACCGCTGTCGGAATGGATTGAGATCATCGCGAAGAGTGGTCTGGAAAAACACGGAGCCATCCTCAAGCTACTCAAGGAAGAACACGGTGTAACACACGGCTTCGCCAACCTGATCGCGGCAAAGGCGCGCGAAACGGGCGAGGAAGTAGATTTGGTCGCCGCTCAATATGCGGGACCCAAAGAGTCGTTGCGCCCCCTTTACGAAGACATTGTGAAGTTCGCTCAGTCGCTCGGTTCCGATGTCGAGATCGCTCCCAAGAAGACGAGCGTCAGTCTTCGTAGAAAGAAGCAGTTCGCCTTGATCACTCCAGCCACCAAGACACGCATTGACTTGGGCGTAGCACTCAAAGGGGAAGAGCCGACTGCGAGGCTGGAAACCTACAATGCCATGTGCAGTCACAGGATCCGTCTGGAGGCAGTCTCTGACTTCGATGATGACGCCAAGGGTTGGGTCAAAGACGCCTATTCCAGATCAGGTTAGATGCTCTAGCCAAGTGTCCGCTTTCCACCCATTTTCCGACGCTTTAACCGAGCCACCGATGTGCCAGGAGCGGACAGGCAGCCAACTCCCCGATTGCGGACGCACACATGCCGGATAGCGCCCGAGCATAAGGTGGAAGCTTTAAGTCAACCGGCCGCACTAACCCCTCAGGAGGCGTCGGCGAGCGAGCAAAAATAGAAGCGTGGGCCATGCAACCGTGTTGAGAATGTCTAACAAGGCTCCGAAAGCGTTTGCGACGTAGTCTGGCGTCAGCACATCAATGAGCTCGTTACCAATCGCGAAAGTGTAGACGAGTCCTATTGGCACCACCGAGCGCATTCGGCGACGAAACAGAAGTGAACTGAGGAAAAAGATCAGGAGTCCGGCGTGAAGATGCAGTAGTGCTTCTGAGGCACCCAGATAATCGCCCAGCGCCGATTTCGTCTCGGAGTATTTCGTAAGCCAACTGAGCATCGATGCGCCCTTAGTGATGAGGCAATTTCATGACAACCAGCGCGAAGCCAATTCCGCTCCCGCTAACGTATCTCGAAGTCAAGCAAGGTGAACCGAGCAGGCCCAGTTGCATGAACGCCGTGACCACGCCCTCCTGACCACCCGAAGACAAAACCGACTCGTTCAGCATTCTCTAGGGCATCTTCAAATGCCGGATTGCCCCGGGACTGCGCGCCCATAACAGCGCCCCACTCATCACGAAAATTGAGCGTGATCGTATGTTCTCCAGGCGTTAGCGGGAGAGTCTTATCGCTCACGGAATACCACCGGTAGGAGGCATGCCTGTTTTTGGCAGACCAGTTGTCGCCACGCCTCTGGAAATATAGGCTGATCATCGCAGGCGAGCTTGGACGTTCATTGGCTACAAAACGCGTCCCTTCAGACGCATCGATACGGTATCGAATGGTCAAACTTCGTGCATTGGCAAGAGAGCCTGTTTCTCGTGTGACATACTTCACTTGCCCACGTGGATCGGCAGGAAAAACGAAAGCCGGTCCATCATCACTGTCGGCCATCACCCTAGGCACTCCTACCGAGTAATTCTTTCCACGGATTTCCGGGCCGATTTGCCAATCGGCGCCTCGCTCCGAGGCCAGGGCGGAAGCAGATAGCAGCATCAGTGGTGTTATTGAAAAGTTGCGCAACTTCATTCTTCGTTGATAGCAGTGAGGCGTTGTCGAGAAGGTGAACGGTCCGGCAATCTCAGCAAGATCTCAGCAAGATCTCAGCAAGATCTCAGCAAGATCTCAGCAAGGACGGACTGACGTGGAGAGCGACTACCGCGTTCCACCCAATGTCGGGCGAAGATGAGCGGCTGTCGCAGCATCGAAATCAGCCACTGGATGAGTCATCGTAGCAGTCCAAGTGGATAGGAGTGGGATGCAAGGGCGGAAATGATCGACCCAAGGCAGTTTCGCCCTTTAGAATTGGTGCGTCGCCCTCTAGAGACTTTGGGAACTGCTTGGGTCACGGGGGTCAGCATTGGCCCGAATATAGTGAAGCCGATGGAAACATAGGCGTCCCGCACATTCTCCCCAGGATTTCGTAATGATGGGGTCACGTGTTCGAGTCACGTAAGCGGCACCACGCTCTTCTAAGGGATTGCTTTCCCTAAAAAAGTACGGAAAATCAGGCTTTCTTGCTCCGCGACGGTACAAAGCGGAGGTACAAAAAGTGGGTCTCGTATTGCGCTACATCGTTGAGCACGCGTCGGGTCGGTGTGACTATCGGCGCTACTTCCCAACCGCTCTTGTCCCTTTTGTCCCGGGCGAACTGAAGCTCGTGAAGCGGTCGCTGGGGAAGGTCGATGACCCTGACTTCGACCGCCTGCATCGAGAAGCAGCCCGAGAATACGAGCGGCTGGCCAAAATGGCGCAAAAGGCCCGTGACAAGGCCTACGATGCGCTGGACGCTCCGACTATCGCATGGCTCGCAGAGACATTTGTCGCTGAGGAGCTTGAGGCGGATGAAGAGGCCCGATGGGATACTGAAGAGCGCGAACTGTACCGCAGGACCGCGAAAGACCTCGAGCAGCGAGAAGCGGCTGCCACAGCAAGCTGGCATCCTGACGATCCTCTGAGGTGGGCCTCAAAGACACGCGAAGCAGCGTCGTGGAGCCTCGATCACCGTAGAGGACTTCGCGCCGCTGGCGATCTTGAAGGTATCGTGCGGAGCCTTCAGGTCGAAGCTGAGCTCCTATTGGAAGCGCATGGTTTCGTGATCGCCCCCTCGGATGTGCACGCAATGCAGAACCTTTGCCGGGCACTCAACGACGCATCGATCAAGGCGGCTGAAGCGAAACTGGATCGGCTTGATGGCGAAGAAGTTCTGACACCCGCCACTCCGACAAGGCCAGTCGAAGTTGCCGACAAGCCCCACACGGCGAAGACCAAGGTTTCCTTGATGGAGACTTTCGAAGGTTATGCTGCGAAGCCGGACATGACCCCAGGGGTACGCGACGAATGGCGGCGCTATGTGGCTCGCTTAGTAGAGTGGCTTGGGCACGATGATGCGACCCGCCTGACCGCTGATGATCTCCTGGCTTGGAAGAACGAATTGCTTTCAGAGACCACACGAACCGGTCGGCTCAGAGACCCAGTTACAGTCCGGGACAAATACATCACTTCCGTGAAAGCCACGCTCAATTGGGCCGTCCAAGAGCGCTTGGCGGCCCTCCCCAAAGCGGAAGGGCCGCTTTCCCGTCGACCAGGTGGTCATGAATGTCCAATATTGGGTGGAAAGCGGACGATCCAAATCTGGTTGTTAAAGGGTGTGCTCAGACATTGTCAGCCGCGAGCCAGGATCCCTATTCGTTTCCCTTCACGACGAGAGTGTCGATCGGCAGGCTTCCGAGCAGCTCGTTGGCGGTGCTGCCGATCGTCGCATGCCGCAGGGCGGATTCGCCATGCGTCCCTAGCACCAGCAACTCGGCCTCGCTCTCGCGCAGGTCCTTGCGCAGTGCGCCCCCCGTGCTGCCGTAGACAAGATGCGATGTGACCCGCTTACGCGTTTCACCATCGAGCTCATCCAAGAACTCGCTGAACACCTTGCGCTCGGCCTTCTCAACATCCTTCCGTACGTAATCGGCGTTCTGCCAGCCTTCGAATGGTACGTGATAGGCATGGATCAATTGGATACCGGCTTTCGGAAACATTTCCGCGGCTTTCTTCAGTGCGACGCGTGACGGCGGATAGAAGTCAGTCGCACAGGCGATGCTGTCGTAGGGATATCGGGGCCGGTTCTTGACTACGAGCACCGGAACCGGCGAGTGGCGTATGACATAGTCGACCGCCGTTCCCAGCAGGTAATCCTTCATGCTGTTGAAACGAGCCACCCCGATCACGATCAGGCTCGCTTCCACTTCTTCCGCCACGCTCGCAATGGCGTAGTCCGCACGCTCGATCGGGTAACGGAAAGTAATTTTTGTATCTGTTTCTGGGAGAACCGAGCGCATCCTGCGATCCAGCTCGCTCCATGGTGGTGGCTCGCCCAAGGCGGGATCGAGAGCATGCACCAGCACGACTTCGGCATCCCATTGCTCTGCCAGTTTCAGCGCGCGGTCAATCGCGCGGTCCGCTTCGGCGCGAAAATCGGTGCCGACAACAATTCTGCCTACCATAATAAACCCAGTCTCCTCTACGCCTCCTCGTGCACAGACGACCCTATCGATACCAGCATGGGCCCTCAAGGAATTCTGGTCTTCGGCTATCGACAATAGGGTCGATTTTGCCGAGTGTCGAAGCGATGGAATCGCAACTTCACATTCCTTACCTTCGCGAAGTGATCGTGTTCTTGGCGGTGGCCGGTTTCGCGGTTCCTTTGCTTCAGCGCAAATTTAGTCCGGTTCTCGGCTACCTTCTGATCGGCGGGCTGATCGGACCGTATGGGCTCGGCCTGTTCGCCAATGACTATCCTATAGCGTCTTACGTTGTGATCGACGATCTCGATGGGGTTCGTGCTCTTGCTGAGATCGGCGTCATCTTCCTCCTGTTCGCGATTGGGCTCGAGCTGTCGCTGGACAGATTGTGGTCGATGCGCCGCTTCGTCTTCGGTCTCGGGACCGCGCAGATCGTCCTGACCGGCATGCTGATCGGCAGCATCGCTTATGCATGGGGAAATTCGGGGTCGGCGGCGCTCGTCCTGGGCGCATGTCTGGCGTTGTCCTCGACAGCCATCGTCATGCAATTGCTGATCGAGAAGGGCAGGCTCACCACACCGGTCGGGCGCTCGGTGTTCTCGGTGCTCCTGATGCAGGATCTGGCGGTCGTCCCCATCCTCTTTATTGTCGGCGTCCTCGGGACGGTTTCCGCAGGAGAGAGCATCGCCTGGGATCTGGCCTTGGCGCTCGGAGAGGCGGCGGTCACGGTCGTCGTCATATACGCCGTCGGTCGTCTTCTCGTGCGGCCGATCTTCCGCCTGATTGCCCAGACCGGCAGTCGCGAAGCGTTCATGGCCATGATCGTCTTAGTGGCGCTTGGCACGGCGGCGGTGACGGGGGTCGTCGGTTTATCGATGGCGCTCGGCGCGTTTCTCGCTGGCCTGCTGATTGCCGAGACCGAGTACCGGCACCAGGTCGAAGTCGACATCGAACCGTTCAAGGGCCTGATGCTCGGGCTGTTTTTCATGTCGGTCGGAATGGGGATCGACTGGCGCGTGTTGGGAGAGTCGCCATTCTGGATAGCGGCGTCCGTAGTCGGTCTCATCGCGCTGAAGGCGGTCGTAAACATCGGCCTCTTTCTGCTCTGGAAGTTGCCCCGTCACCGTGCGGTGGAGGCCGGCTTGCTACTCTCGCAGGCAGGAGAGTTCGCCTTCATCGTAGTCGGACTTGCGATGTCGCTGGGGCTCGTGCCAGGACCGACAGGCCAGTTCATGCTCATCGTCGCGAGCCTGACGATGATGCTTACCCCCGTCCTCGAGCTCATGGCGCGCAAATCTGGGGCTTTGATCGAGGAGCAAACGGCCCGAGGTGCTACCGAGCAAGCGGAGGCAACCGAAGCGCTTGAGGGCCATGTCGTCATCGGCGGGTTCGGGCGCGTGGGTCGGTTGATTGCCTCTATCCTTGATCGCGAAGGTCTCTCCTACATCGCCATCGACAAAGATCCGGCGGTCGCTGCGCAGGCGCGATCGATGGGCCTGCCTGTCAGGTTCGGTGACGCATCGCGGCTTGACGTCCTACAAGCCGCGCGCGTCAGGCACGCGACCGCGCTGGTAGTCACTCTCGGGGATGAAATACCTACCGAGAGGCTGACCGCGAGAATGCGAGAGGCGGCACCGCATGTTCCGCTGTTCGTCAGAGCGCGCGACGGTGATCAAGCCGAGCGGCTAACTAATGCGGGAGCGACCGCCGCGGTCCCCGAGACCATTGAGGCAAGCCTTCAACTAGCAGCGAGAGTGCTCGAAGGGTGCGGGTTCGACGATGATGTCGTCCAGCGACGCATTCAGTTGGAACGGTAGTCTCCCTTCGTGCTGGTAATACCATCGGAATGTCTGCATTCGGGTCGTTAGCTGCCGGCCCGCTCCTGGCACACCGCTAGCTCGGTGGAACCGTCACGACATGGGTGGGAAGCAGACGCAACGCCGATAACGTGGAGGTGCCTGCCCCCTATCGCCAGAAGGCAGGTAGAACTCGCTTCCACAGAAGGCCAATGGCGATGAGCCCCAAGCCCGCTGCCCAGACCGGCACCGGGACCCAGAACGCCAGAAACACGCAAGCGGCGAGGCCGGTGATCGCAATCCAGCGCGGATAGAGACGCTCCTTCTCCGGCAGTCGCAGAGCGGCAAAGTTGGTGATCGCGTAATACACCAGCACGGTGAACGCGCTGAATGCCCAAGCTGTCTCGATGCTGCCAACCGAGGCGAGCGCCGCGACGAGGACACCTACAGCGATCACGGCGGCGGCCGGCGCCGCGCCTTTCGCCGAAAGGCGGCCAAACGCTGGGGGAACATCTCCTTGCCTACCCATGGCAAGGAGAACCCGCGACAGACCGAGGATGAGGTTGAGCAGAACACCGAGCATCGCCGTGATCGCTCCAACCGCGACCAGCCGCGCCAGCAGCGGCGCGTCCATCGCTCGGGCGGCAAGTTCCAGCGGCGTTACTTGCGCGCCCGGCGCATTTGCAAATCTGTCCGCGCCGACACTACTGATCGCTACTGCGGCGACGGTGACATAGAGCAGGGCCGTTGCAATCAGGGTGACGATGATGGCGCGCGGGATGGTGCGCTTGGGCTCCTTCACTTCCTCGCCCAGAGTGGCGATGCGCCCGTAACCGGTGAAGGCGACGAACATCAGGGCAGTCGCGTAGAGGAACGCTTCCAGCAGACTACCTTCACTGCTCGTGAAGAAGGGCATGAGGTTGTCGGGACCGTCAGCAGCTGCGCTCGGAATGCCCCAGACCACGAACAAGCCAAGGGTCAGCAGCGTGACCGAAACAATGGAAATGTTCACCCAACTTGAGCGCCTTATCCCGCCGAGGACGAGCAGAGTGAACAACGCTATCGAGGCGACGGCAACCCATGCCATGTGGTCAAGACTGCCGCCTATCAGGCGCAGGAAATAGCCTGCGAACCCAAGAGCAGCGGTAGCCGCAGACGCACTCTTGGCGCAAAGGAACATCCATCCCGCTGTGAAGCCGAGCGACGGATTGAGATAACGATAGCCATATTCGTAGGTGCCGCCGCTGACTGCATGACTGGCGGCAAGCTGCGCACTCGAAAGAGCGTTGCAGGTTGCGACCCCTGCGGCGAGAACAATCGCTAGAATAACAGCGGGACCTGCGACCCCTGCTGCGATCCCAATGCTGACGAAGACACCGGTTCCGACCATAGAGCCGAGGCCCATCATCGTGGCGCCGCCGATCCCGAGTTGTCTCTCGAGGCGGTTGGGGTGAGTTTGGCTCATTGCTTCATCAGTGGATTGCCCTTCACGCCTTCGAAGAGGTTCGATCCGGTCTTGCTCGATGATCAAAGCTTCGTTGTGTCCGGTTAGCGATCGCCACAAGTGAGAGCATGACGGGGACCTCTACCAGCACTCCCACTACCGTCGCGAGTGCTGCACCGCTCCCTAAGCCGAACAACCCGATCGCCACGGCCACGGCCAACTCGAAGAAGTTCGAAGTGCCGATCAAGGCACAAGGCGCGGCGATAGGGAACGGCACTCGCCATGCCCACGCAGCGGCGTAAGTGGCAAAGAATATGCCGTAGCTCTGGAGCACGATCGGAACAGCAATGAGCCCGATCAGCAGCGGGCGCGAGACGATCACCTCGCCCTGGAAGCCGAACAGCAAGACTACTGTCAATAAGAGACCGAGCACCGACACCGGCTTCAAGGACGACGTGAAGCGGATCACAGCGTCAGTATTTCCGGCGCTCCTCGTCAGGAGGTATCGCCGCGTGAACGCGCCTGCGAGGAGCGGGACGACCACATAGAGCACTGTCGAGAGCAGCAGCGTCTCCCACGGCACCGCGATGTCAGTGATCCCGAGCAGGAACGCCACGATCGGCGCGAAGGCGAAGATCATGATGACGTCGTTCACCGAGACCTGAACCAACGTGTAAGCGGGGTCGCCGCGGGTCATCTGCGACCATACGAACACCATCGCCGTGCAAGGCGCTGCGCCCAACAAGATCAGCCCGGCGATATACTGCTGCGCATCGGCCGGCGCGATCAGGTCGGCGAAGACCACCTCGAAGAACAGCACCGCAAGGCCGGCCATGGTGAACGGCTTCACCAGCCAGTTCACAACGATGGTGAGCACCAGTCCCTTGGGCTTCTGCCCGATGTCGCGCAGGCTGGCGAAGTCGACCGCCACCATCATCGGGAAGATCATCGCCCATATCAGCAGCGCGACCACCAGATTGACGGAAGCATACTCAAGCGCTGCCAGCGCGGCGAAGACCTCCGGCAGAAGGTTTCCGAGCATCAGCCCTGCCGCGATGGCCAGCGCTACCCACAGCGAGAGCCAACGCTCGAAGAGACCAAGCGCACTCGCCTGTCGCTGCGCGTCAGCCATTTGCGCTCACGACCTCGCCATCTTCCTTCACAAACGGCTCCCGCAGCGGCTGGTCGAGCACGTCGAGCACCAGCTCGGAAGGCCGGCACAGCTTAACGCCGCGCGGGCCGACAACGATGGGACGGTTGATGAGCAGAGGGTGCTCGATCATCGCATCGATCAATTCGTCGTCCGTCAGCGTCTCGTTATCGAGGCCGAGATCGGCATAGGGCGTGCCTTTCTGTCGCAACAGGTCGCGCGGCGCGATGTTCATGCGCTCGATCAGCGACAAGAGTTCATCACGCGAAGGCGGTTGGACAAGATACTCGATCACCTCGGGCTCGCTGCCGGTGGCTCGGATCAGCGCCAGCGTGTTGCGCGAAGTGCCGCAGGCGGGATTGTGATAGATGGTGAGGCTCATCCGCAGCACGCCACCTTCGAGGACAGCGCAGGCGCACAGCAGGCAGTCTCCGCGGCATTGGCGGAGAGAGCCGACAGTTCGGGATTATCGCCGTAGACGGTCGCCTCACCGTTGGTGAAGAAGGCCTCCCAGACGACGCCTTGCGGGTCGGCGATCCAGCTCTTCTCGGACTTGGCGTAGCAGCAGGTGGTGGCACCCTCCTCGAGCACCGGCCGGTCGGCAGCTTTCAGGCGGCCATAGACTTCCTGTAACTCGCCCTCGCTCTCCACCTGAATGCCTAGGTGCTCAACGCCCTTGTGAGCGTTGCCGGAGGAAATCGCGAAGTTGACGAGCGGATCGTCCAGCATCCATTTCGCGTAATCAGCCTTGGTCACCGTCGGCTCGGCGCCGAACAAGGACGAGTAGAAGCCGATCGACTGGGTAAGATCGTTCACTCCAACGTGGACATGCAAGCGCTTCATGCCGATACCTTTCCTTGAGGTTGAGCAGCATCTGCGCCGCAAGTGTTCTCGGGGGCACAAGTCGTGCCTCCGCAGCAGTTCTCCATGAGAAAGCCGACCAGCGCGTTCATCGCGTCGTAGTCGGCGGTGTAGATGAGCGAGCGACCTTCGCGTCGCTGCTGGATCAACCCCGCACGAGTGAGGTGCGCCAGATGAAACGACAGTGACGAGTTTGGGATGCCAAGCTCTTGAGCGATTGCACCTGCTGGCATCCCTTCCCCCCCGGCTTGGACGAGCAGCCGGAACAGGGCGAGGCGATGTTCCTGCGCGAGAGCTCCAAGAGCTTCAACTGCGGCTGGCGAATTCATTTCCATGAACGTCGAAATATCGGCGCACGCGAGCTTGGTCAACCCATATTTCTATGATCACAGAAATGTCCGCCGCTCTTCTCTCGTGCTTGTTGCCCGCGCGAGATCGAGCGGCGGCTATGGGGTCGATCACTGCCGGTCCGCTCCTGGCACATCGCTGGCTCGGTGAAACCGTCACGAGATGGGGTGGATTGCTGACGTGTACCTAAACTCTTGTCATGCGCGTAAAGGAACATCAAAGCGGTTGCATGTTCAAGCGGATTCGAAAGTTAAGCTGGCCAGCAGCGGGGCTTCTCGTTTTGTACGGATGCAGCGAGGGCGGCTTGCAAAAGGACGCTCAAGGCAGAGTTGCTTACGAATGGGCCAAACCGAACAGTTTCGACGGCACCCTGACCGATGGCCGCTTCTCTCATGAAGGTGGTTGCGTCATTTTCACTCTAACTGACGGTCGTCGCTTCCTTCCGATCATGCCCGAGGGTCAACTGTATTCAGTAGAGCCTATGCGAGCCTTATTTACTCATGAGTGGGCTGTCAGCGGATTCGATGAGAAGAGTGACGCAGTTAAATCGCTTCGGGACGACCCTGTAGCTGTGGAATGTGGGGCGGCTCCTGCTTTTATTAGCGGAATCGGACCGCCGGGTCCGCCATCGCCAGCTCCCCCGTTTCCAATTCCACCGGCGCCGCCTCCGGAAGCATCAGCTCGTGGGCGGGCGCTAGAATGAAGAAGAGAGCATCGGAACAGGGTAGTAATCTGCCGGTCCGCTTTCATTTAGAGGTTCCCTCCGGGTGAATGGCTGAAATCGGGTCGTTAGCAGAATGGCAGCTGGCCGTGTGCCTTTCCCTTTAGCTGCCCTTCGCAACGGGCGCCGGAAGCGCTTCACATAAACCGCATTATCAGTTCGTTCCGTTTCACTAAGTGCTGCGGAAAAGATCGAACCGCCAATTGATTAAGACCGCTCGGCTTCAGCGGCGCCCTCGATATGGTTCGCAAGCAATCCCATCGTTATCGCCGTCCAGCCTTGGCCGGTAGCCTGGCTCACCACGGTACATCGGAGCATAGCCTGCAGCTCGCGCCTCGCGGCATCCTCGGAAATAGACACTGTTTGAAGCTTGAGCTGTTGTTGCCTGCGGTTGCCTCTCGGTCCTGATAGTCGGAGCAGAGCTTGGGTTCGCCGCACGGAAGTCAGCAGGCTGCATGAATTCTCCTGCCCAGATGCCAACGCCTTGCGACTTAGCCTGCGCCTCAGCAAAAACGTACTCGTCGCTAAACTGAGGAAGGGCCAACGCTAAGCCCGCCCTGACAAGCGCCTCCGCGACATCAGTTCTTCCCACTTTGCAGGAGGCAACAACTCGGTTGTATTTGTCGGACCCACGCTGATGGCAGGAGAGTATCTTTCCGTCGACCAACGCAGACAGCATAGCCTTTGCCTCTTGTCCGCATGCCCACACTTCTCCTTCGCGCAGGCAAGTCTGCAGAGCTTCTGGTGCGTCGATACCAGCCAAGCGGACGTCGAAGCCTGTCATGGCCATGGAGTCCCCATCGACAGCTTTCCCTTGCCCCGTAAGAACCTGCGCGTGCGACACAGCAGGCAAGAACAGGAGCAGGGAAAGAAGCCATCTCATTCGGGGAATCTCACTGACACTAAGTACAAGTTGGGGCGGAGGTACTGCACCCCCCGCCCCTTAAGATTTAGAAACGGAAACCGACACCGGCCACGATTTGGTGGCGCTCAAGGTCCACGGTGTCGAAGATTTCACCGACCTCGACGGAAGTGCCATCGTACTCGACCTCTGCGTCGGAGTAGCTGGTATACCGGTACTCGAGTTTGCCAAAGGCGCTCGTGCCGAAGCGCTGCTCTACACCAACGCCGAAGCGCCAGCCGCCGAAGTCGAGATCAGCAGAGTCGGAAGCGGGAACACCGTCGACCGTACCTTCAGCGTCAATGTCGATCGTGGTTCGTGCGTAACCGACTTTGCCATAGAAAGCCGTACTTTCACCCACCCAGGTGCCCAGCCGGCCACCGACGTACCAGTTGAGCCCATCTTCTACGCTTAGCGTTCCATCGAGGACCGAACCGTCGATCTCCACACCGGAGACTTGCTCTTCTACGCCGTTGGTTGAACTGGACAGCTCCGCTTCCACCCCTACGAGCACCGGGCCGGAAGGCAGATCATACCCAATACCGATCCCGTAGAAGATGCCGCTGTCGTTATCTTCAATGTCATTGGCTTCATCGATGCTGAGATCGATACGGTCCCAGCCGGCCAGGGCCTCGACCCGGAGCCCAGCAGCACCTTCTTCGGTCGACTGTGCCTGGGCCGTTGTAGAGGCCATACCGAAGGCTATGGCGAACGATGCAAAAACTACTTTTTTCATTCTTTCTTCCTGTGAAAGTGGAAAATGAACCGTGAGCCGCAGGCGTCCGGGTTCTGCAGGGGACGTCCGCAGCGAAGACCTGCCTACGGCTCACGGAACTCAGTCATTCTTTGTCTGGATCTTAATTTCGGTTGCCGGACGAGCAGCCTCCGCAGCTTCAGCTTGTTCAACCTCTACTGCTGCCTGCCGAGCTTCTTCAGCCTGCACGCTTCCCGGAACATAACTCGCAGTCACTGGCTTCGGAGCAAGCGTTGCACCTTCAGGCAGCGCAACCGGCAGATCGCTTTCCAGCGTCGCCATGAGCTCTCTTCCCTGCGGAATTTCTCCGCTGCGGCCGGTAATGAAGCCCGCGAAAACGCCAGCCGCAATGACGCCGCCCACGGTCGCTAGGGTCGCGCCCTTGCCCTCTTGGCGATACGTACCGTCGATGTTGATGCGCCTACCGCCAAGCTCCAGGTGCTCAAGTTCGATGTCCATCTTGCCGGATTTACCGAACGCACCCCTGCTGGTGAGCCAGGTGATCCGACCGACTGCCTTTGTGCCTTTGGGAATGACTACGAAGTCACCCAGCATGACAGGGGCGGCGACCGTAAGGCCAAACTGGTCGCCTTCTTCCCAGCCCCGCCCCTTCGTTGTCACGGTTTGGCTCATTTGCAGCGCGATTTCCGTGCCAGCAGGGAGCACGGTTTCGGGATGAGCCGGCGCTCGCACCGCTTGGACAGGTAGCGGAGCCTCCTGCGCCGCTACCGGCGACGCCCCAATCAGTCCGGCACCCGCCAGCAAAAAATACTTGTACATTTACTTCCCCCTTTAAGCGATCCCACCCACTAAGCAGGCTACCTACCAAGAAAAGCGAATGCAGAAGGGAAAAATTTAGTTAATGCATAACTTTGGCGATTTTATACAATTGGTAAGTGCCGGGCATCACTCCCGAGAAGGGCCGGGCCTCCCTAGCTCAGTGGATGGAGCCGATAAGCGCCAGAGGAACCCTTGAACCAGTCGCCGCGCGAACGGTCAGGGTGGGCGAAGTTCTTCAGCGTCATGCCCACGTGCTTCGGATTGCAGTTCAGTCGAGTTAGAAGGGCTACTATTTGCTTTCCCTCGTTCACTCCAGCCTCGATGCATGCGGCAACGAGAACTCGAACCAGGTCGTGTTTGCTCGTCTCTTCGCCACAGGTGTTGGCTAGCGCCCTGAGCTCAGGCAGCAGTGCCTCTTCCTGCTCAGGCGTTTGCGCCTTTTCTGGGTGGTTGCACCCACAAGGCTCACCGTTTTCTTTTTTCATATTATGTCCTTTGCGCCGCGTCTGGCGGCAAAAAATTAGTAAGGCTATCTCACCCCTCGCAGCCCCCGAGCGGGAGTACGAAGGGTGAGTGACCAGAAAGTGTTATCCAGGCGGGCTGTTGTGGAAGGCCGACGCTCCTGCCTCTACCGCCGCTAGCAAGGTGTCATTTGCCAGGTGGGCATACCTCATCGTCGACTGGTGATCGGCGTGCCCGAGTATCCGGCCGATTGCGAAAAGGTCCGTGCCAGCGTTGGCCATGAACGAGGCGGCGCTATGTCGCAGGTCATGAATGCGCAGGCCAGGCAAGTTAGCCTCCCTTCTCGCTGTGTCCCAAGCTCGTTTGATCGAGTTGTAGGGCTTCAACGTTTCCGGGTTCGGTACAAGCCACGGGCAGCCAGGTATGTGCACCAAGTCCGCTATGACGCTGAGGGCAGCTGAGGCCAACGGAACCCGGCGTGCTTTGCCAGTCTTGCTGTCCGGGATCAGCCAGGACCGCTGCTCGACATCCACATGCTGCCACTTGGCCTGCAGAAGTTCAGACTTTCGCGCGCCTGTGAAAAGCAGCAAGCTTACAATCGCGAAGAGCTGCGGGTTGCTGGATGCCTTGCAGGCTACGAGCAGGCGGTTCGCTTCCTCCTTAGTCAGATACCACTCACGCGCATTGTCGAACTTGAAGCGCGGCACGGCTCGGACCGGGTTGATCTGCGCGCCCGGCACGTTCCACTGCCGCCCTAGTTCGAACGAGCGTCCCAACATCATGCGAAGCTTCTCGACGGTGGCGGGCGCGTAGCTCTTGCGCTTTTCCGCAAGCCAGCGAGAAACAGCTTGAGGCGTGATCTCGTCCAGCCGGAACTTGCCCCACTTGGGGATCAAGTGCCGTTCCAGGACCGCTTGCGTGTTCTCCGGTCTTTTTTGGTAGGTCCGGGCATGGTCGAGGTGTTGCTCTGCCAACTTGGCGTAGGTCGGAATAGCTTTGGTTTGCTTCTTCCGCTCGGCTGGGTCTCCGTTCAGCACGACCTCCGACCTGAGGCGCTTGGCCTTCTTCTGCGCTTGCGCGAACGTGATATCCTCGTAGCGGCCGATTTTGAGCTGCTTTTGCCGGTTGGCTCCATCGATGTAGCGGAGGTAGTAGGTTTTGCCGCCACTCCGACGGACTTCGAGGACAAAGCCGGTTGTGGTCGTGTCCCAGTATGTCTCTTTGTTCTTGCCGTAGGGGCAAGCCGCGGCGAGACAAAACGCCGCATCAAGCTTGCGCTTGGGCATGGTTCTTCCTTTCAATTTTGGTTGCGAAAAACGCAGCAGGGGCCCTTCGGCGGCCTCGCTATGGCCCGGGCCACCCGCCGCGCCGAGTTTTGCTTCCTGGCCTGCAGAGGAGCCCCGCTAGGGACCGCTCACCGCTGGGATGCGAACCGCGCGCTGGCCATGGGGCTTGCGCGGCACTTCACCAGCATTGCCTCGGCGGGCCGTTGGATTTGCCACCCCCTCCCCACCCCCTGGCTCGGCGTTTCTGGGGGGGTAGGGACGGGGCAGCGGTTTTTGTTGCTTAGTAGAGGTCGTCGTCGTCGACGGTTGCGTAGGTTTCGCCCCCTTCCCTTATTGTGGTCGCGAACTCATCTCGCCAAGGGATCGGCCACCGGTTGTATCCGCCGGACCGCTTTGACTTACCGAGAAGCCCTCGCAGGGCCACGTTGGCCTCCTTGCACTGCGGATTAGTTGGTCGTGAGAAACCTAGTGCTTTCAGCACCTCGGTTGCGGTCATGCGCGGCAGATTAGGCTTGTCCTTCCGATCTAAATCGAGTGCCTCTTCAATTTTCGCTTCGATCGCAGAAATGACCCGATGCTTTCGGTTCACTTCTTCTAGCTGCCGCTCTTCGTTGGAGGTGAGCCACCACTGTGCGCCGCTATCAAGTTTGACCTTCAGCTCTGCGAACACCTGCTGCATGTCGATGTTGTGCTGATAGTCGATGCCAGCGGCTGGGATCGTCCAGAACCGGCTGTTCCCCGTGCTATCGAGCAAGAACTGCTCATCGTTCACAGACGCAGCGAAGATCGTTGTCCTTGGATACTCGGCTTCGACCCTACCGTAGGGCGGCCTGATCTTGTCGGTGGTTTCCGTGATAAAGGCCTTCAAGCTCGCAATGTCTTTCCGGAATGAACCTTCGAGCTCGCCAAGCTCGACAATCCGGTGCCGGAGAGCTGTGAGCCGGGCGTCTTTTCGGCCGCCATCCCAGCTATGCCCGAGCTTCACTATGTCATCTCGAAGCTTCGGCGGAGAGATCAGGCTGGCGATCCAGCTTGTTTTTCCCAGCCCCTGTGCGCCCTGCAGCGTGAGCACCCCGCGAGCCCGGAAACCATTGCCAGCAAACGTGGCCGCGACAATACTGAGCAGCCACTTCGTCACGAGCACTTGCTGAAACGCCAGGTCATAGTGGTCTACCGGAACGATCGTGCCGGCTATCGCTGCGAGCCTAGATGTCCCATCCCACGGCTTACTGAGCACCCAGTCTGCAAACGGGTCGAACGGCTGGCTGTCGGCCACGGCTAGAAGGTAAGCACTTGTTTGACCGGTTGAGAGACCATTTTTGATCAGCAAGCTCTGTAAGTAAGTGAGCACCACCTCGTCCCGGTTTTGCTTCTTTGTCACGAGGCCGGGATACTCAACCTCGGCGCGCTTCTTGATGAGGTTAAACCGAACCGAAATGTCAGCTTCGGTCAGCAGGTGGCGGAAGTTCGCCAAGGTGGTGGGCACGTGTCCGTTTGGATGCAGCGGTTGATCCGGAAAACTCTGGCGTTTGGCGGCCGCTGTGGCTTTAGGCTTCAGCTCCGCAAGTTCACCTGCGCGCTCGGCGTGCTTATTCTGCGATGACATGCAAACCTCCGTTGACTGTCTGCGTCCAATGCACACCCATCTGCGCGTAGATCAGATCTTCGATCTCGCTGTAGATGTGGCCGCCGGTAAGCCTTGTGACTTCCTCGATGACCTTTTCGATCTTCGTGGTGCCGGAGCGGACCGTGGCCTTGACGAAGCTGATTTGGCCCTGGGCGCCGGCCGCATCGAACTCTAGCTTTAGCGCTTGCATTCGAGTGCGAAGGCCGAAGCCGAACTTCGCTGAAATATCTGTTTTCATGTAATTTTCCTTATTTTTTGTTTTATGGATTGCGGATATATTTCGGGTGTCCGCTCACCCGTCAGTCGATTTCCTGGTCAGGGAATTGTCAAAGAACCAAGCGCGTTGACCGTCGCACCTGCTCGCATTTCCGGTAGGGAGCACCGCCATCCACTTACTGCGCCAATTCTGTCGTTCGGCTCCTCAGGATGTGGCTCCAGAATATCGAATTTTGCGCCCAAATGTGGCTAGGTTCGTCTGTCGCATCATCCTGAGCTATGGGGATTAATGCCGTTTGTTGCGGTAGCTGCACGGGTGCTCTACTCACCTGTACAGCGAATCAGGCCAACCATTTGGAGGCAGCAAAAGCCGCGATGTCGAAGAAACGGATGGAGACACTGCGACTGATCCAGCTCTCTGCCTTCGTTGCTGCTGCGGAAAAGGGCAGCGTGACTGAAGCTGCTCGGGAGCTAGGCGTGCACCGATCAAATGTGAGCCGGTACATCATGGACCTAGAAGATTGGCTTTCCAGGCCGCTTACCACCGACGACGTCCCTCTTGAGCTGACAGTTTACGGTAGGCAGTTCCTTCCAATCGCCCAGCAGGTCATCGAACTTCTCAACGATGCCAGGGCGTCGCTGCCCGCCGCAGGGCAGTGAAGTGAGACGAAGCTCCTGCCTTCGCCCCACCCCTCATTCACTTTGCTGCAAGCGCAGATAAAATTGCCACTACGGTAAGAAACGTGAAGCCGGCCACGGGATGCGCCGCAAATGCGCCGATTGCTATTAAGCCGGCAAGCACGCTCAAAGTCTCGCCCGGGGCCCTGACAAGGCTTAACCCAAACGCCAGCAAGCCGACGGCTAGCAGCGCGGCTAGCGCAGTCCGAAGAGCCGCTAGTAGAAATGCTAAAGCCAAGAGGGCGCCCAGAAGCTTCACAGCTGCACCTCAGCGCGGCGGCAAAGGCGTGCCAGTTCACTTCCCTCTCTGTCTTCTGCCAGCACGATGTAGGCGAACCCGTCGTCGCCCACCGTGTAGAGCATCTCCCACCAACCGTCGTGGTGCTCAAGCCAGTCGCAATCGAGGCAGTTCCTGACCTTTTCAGTTCGAGTTTGCAGCGGAGAGAAGCCAATCGCTTGGACAATCTCCGCTTCTGTATCGTCCGCCTCGACGACAAGGATGTGCGTATAGTTCTGCAAGCCGCAGTGAATGGTATCTGCCAAGCGGTCGGCAAGAAGTGTTTTCAGCTCCGGATCGAGCGGCCGGGCGAGCAGCGCTTTCACTGCCGTCATGTTAGGTAGGTCATGCACGTGAATTTCCTTTCGGGCACAAAAAAAGCGCCCTCGGAGTGAGGACGCTGCGAGCGTGTTTGGCTGAATGATCGGCTAGTCAGCGTTGGCCTTGCAGATCGTTAAAAGGTCTGGCGCAGTGTCCCGCTGGTCGGGAATAAGCACCACGTGACCGAAGCCATCATCGCAAATGATGAACACAGCTTCGTACCAGCCGTCCTGCCGTGCGATAAATTCCCAAACCTCGAAGGGTCGCCGACGGAAGGTCTCCAGGCATCCAGAAGAGTCGCCCGGTTGCAGGACGAAGATCCAAGCGGTTGCTTCCGTCTCTAGTAGCTCCGCATAGCGCTGAAGGATGGCCTCCGGCACAAGTTCGGCGCAGTAAGCTACGGCGTGCGTAATCGCCGCCGCCGATGTGAGAATGAGCATCTCTTGTCTCCAATAGAAAAGGCCCCCGGGATTTCTTCTGAGGGCCCTTGGTTAGGGGGAGGGAGGGGGCGGCAGATTTGCTCGCTTCTCCATATAAGATACTCGTTTTTGCGCGCCATCTCGGCCGTTTGAGGCGTGCGTGCTGCGACGCAAAAGCTGTCGTTCGTTCAGGATGATCGAGATGGCAGCTTAGCTGCCTAGACGCTGTCGTTCGACGAGCGAATCGAACTCCCTCAGAACTTCCGCGCGTTCGCAGGACATCCAGAAAATGTGGCTCGAATTCCGGACGGATGCCGGCAAGATCAAGCGATTGGAATCACCACTTCAACACGGCGGTTGCGCGCACGCCCATGTTCCGAATCCGTACCGTCCGAATTAGCGTTCGGCGCAAGAGGCTCGCTTTCGCCTGCGCCTTCCAAGGTAAATTCGCGTTGGCGAACGCCGACCTGACTGGCCATCCAGTCGCGAACGGCCTGTGCCCGCCGCTGCGAAAGGTCGTCGTTATAGCTATCACTTCCCTTGCTGTCCGTGTGGCCAACAATTGCGATACCGCCTTGAGGCGCAGCGCGAATGGCTTCTGCCACCTGCCGCAGCGCGGTTTCCGCTTCGGGTTTCAATTCCGCACTGTCGAAATCGAACAGCACATCGGCCGGCAACTCGACAATCCGGTTCGTTCCGACAATGCGCGAGTTGAGATCACTGGCGATCGCCGTAAGGCTGGACGTTCGAGCAGACAGGTTGCTTAGCGGACCCTGGCCCTGGTCGACCGCCGTCGCCGGAGACGATCGCTCGTCCTCCGGCGCCTCTGGCGAAGCGGCGGTCTCGTTGCGATCGTCCGGCGTTTCGGATGTGGCACCGCAACCTGCGAGTGCGACAAATGACGCAGTCAACGGAACGAGGAAAGCTGTCCGCATCAGGTGCTCGGAACCGGCAAGCCGTTGAGCGATCCGGCTTCCGGAATGCTCAGGGAGATCGTGGTCACGCCTTCGGCAGGCCTGGGAAACTTGAACCAGCCGATGCCGTCTCTGGTCTGAACCCGCACACTGGATCCGTTGGCGGTGAGAGGGCTCGCCACATATTGGCCATCGTTGTTTTGCAGCACGCTGACCATCCGGGATGTCTGGTCCTCGATATAGTTCACCTGGTCGAGGTCGATGTTTTGGGTCCAATTCCCCTCGCGATCGGTGAGACGAAATTCGACGGTCATGATGTCGCCGACGATCTCGATATTGGTGATGTCCATTGTCGAGCCACGGGCGAAAGGCACGGTCTTGATTGCTTGCGGTGCCGGAGCCGGCGCAGGGTCCGTGTCGATCCGAGTGACCTGCGAAGTCTGCGCCGCCTCCGGCATTTCGTTATCGGCCGCCGGCGCCGCATTCTCGTCCCGAGCTTCGCAAGCCGTCAGTGCAACCCCTGCGACGATTGCGATCCCGGCGAACCGCGCCTTTTTCATGATCCATTCCGTCAACATCGCTTCCCTTTCGACTGACTTGCTTTGATTTGTATTTCGAGACTGCCCGTGGCTGATATCACTCTCGAGGATGCATGACGAGGCTCGCCTGAATGCGATCCGCCAGTGCCCGGTCGAGCGGGGCGGGGGCTGACAATGCCACGGCGACGGCGTCGTTCGTTCGCTCGTCTGCAGCCACGATCCACGTGCCACCGAAAACGCCGCGGGTCTCTTCGGTGCCGTAGTTGAAATCGAGCCGCACGGCCGATGTTGCGCCCGGCACGTCGATGTCGGTCGTGCGCAGCACGCGGAAGCCGGGGGTCCCGATTTGGATGTCGCCTATCAGCGCCGTCATTCCTATACGGGCCGTGCTGAAATTGCCGAATTCGGGGCTTAGTGCCAGCGTTGGCTGCCCTTCACCTGGACCAGCAACAAAACGGTGGGTGAACTGGCCATCGGTATCGCTTGTCTGGGTCCAGCCATCCGGCACGCCCGTCTCAAGACGGCCCGACCTGACCGCATTCGCAAAACTCTCATTCGTGATCGGACGCTGCCCTGCGCGGTAATCGCCCGATGCCTCTTCTGCGGCGACAGCATTGCCCGAGCGATCGTTCTCGCTCTCTTCTCTCACGTTACAAGCCACAAGGCCCGTCGCGACGATGGACAAGACCAAGAGCCTGTGCCGTATCATTCAGAAGCCTCCTTCCTCGAAAAGCCTGTCTAGTCGAACATTTATTCCTCATAGATGCGTTTCGACGGACAGCACCGTGTGCGCGACGGAGTGCTTCGCGCGGTCGGCTACGTCGTGGCAGCGGAGCAATCTTGGCAAAATGTCTGGATCGATGGTCTGGCATCCGGAAAGCTGCCTGTCCGCAATCGGCCCAATAGCCGATAGGCTGCTCTTGGCGAAAGCTGCCGGACGGCAATGCGCCCCAAACGAGACCTTAGAAGCCACCTTGAGCAATCACGAGAGCGGTCATTCTCCCAGCCAAGCCAAAGCGTAAAGGAAGCATGCTGCAGGATAAGCGATAGTCGATGTTTGTGCGACCTCGTTCAGAGAATATGAGACGACGCTCTTGCTTGCCGCAGCAAAGCGGCGATTTGATTGTCGATAAGATTCTTGCAAACGAAGGGCTATAATGTGAGTTTGCCGTGCGAAAGTCTTCTTGGGGGGTCTTACATTGAGGAAGAAGGATCAGGTGTCTGCAAAGAAAGAAGGCGCGGGCAAAAGTGAACCTACTCTTCCATCCAAGCTTTCTCCCGATGGTCTCCTGATCGGCTATTCGCTGGACGAGGCAGCCCACCGTCCCGTCATGGGCTTCCAATTCGGCGAAGCTGTTGAGGATGAAGATGCCGACGGCGGCATGCTGGAGCCGATACTTCACACCAGTGATGGCCACCTGATTACCCTTGCGCGCACAGGTGCGGGTAAGGGCGTCGGTTGCATCATCCCGGCCCTGCTGCGCTACCGTGGTCCGGCGATCATTATCGATCCCAAGGGTGAAAACTACCAGGTGACAGCGCGCAGGCGGCGTGAGCTTGGCCAGGAAGTGCGACTGCTGGATCCATTCGGTGTCACCGGACAGCAAACCGATGCGCTCAACCCGCTCGACCTGATCGATCCGCACGCGCACGACGCGGTGGACGATGCGGCGCAACTGGCAGAACTGCTTGTGGCAGAGACCAGCAATCGCGACCCGTTCTGGGATAGCCGGGCCTATTCGCTTGTCACCACAATGCTGTTGTTTGTCGCTTACGGCAGGCCGCCGGTGCTGCGCAACCTTGAGGAAATGCACTACCTGCTGAACCAGTCGGCGACTGACATGGATTTCACCTTCAAGGAAATGGCCAAGAATCCGCTGCCTGCCGTTCGTCAGGGTTGTGCCGTCAAAAGCACGGCCGAGGCGAAGGTGTGGGCATCGATCCTTTCCACTGCCCAATCACATACGGATTTTCTTCGCAGTGCAGGGGCACGTGCGGCCCTTGGGCAATCCACCATCGATCTCAACGCGATTACCCGCGGAGATCCGCTAACCCTGTATATCGTGGTGCCGCCGGAAAAGCTCGAAAGCCACGGAAAACTGCTGCGTCTGTGGATCGGTATGCTGATGAGCGCGATCACCCGCCGCAGCCGTCGTCCGGAGTTGCCCACCCTGTTTGTGCTTGATGAAGCAGCACAACTGGGCGAACTGAAGCAACTGCGGCAGGCCATCACCTTGTTGCGCGGCTACGGCCTCAGGACATGGAGTTTCTGGCAGGACCTGAGCCAGTTGAAGATGCTCTATCCGCGCGACTGGCAGACGATGGTGAACAATTGTGAAGTCTTGCAAAGCTTCGGTTTCGCAAACGCCAGCGTGGCGCGTTCGGGAGCGGAATTGACCGGTTTCTCTAACTGGCGGGCCTTGCAGGACCTTGAGTACGACGAGATGGTGCTGGCCTTGGCGGGCGATCGTCCGGTAATTGCGCGCAAACCCAACTACCTGAAGGATCCAGCTTTCGCCGGGCAGTTCGACGAGAATGCCTTTTACAGCGATGCTGCTGCCAAGGAAGCTGACCACTACAGTTTCGACCCGCCGCGCAAGCGAAGGAGCCTTGCCGAACTCAAGCGCATCAGGGCGAAGGAAAAACGCCGGTCGGAAGTGCCTCTTCCGCCAGACCATGATGGTCGTTCGGCCAGCGATGTTCTTCGCGAGGAATTCGACCTTTCTGGAGACGAGTTTTCGCCGCCTGACGATATCGAAGAACCTGACTGGGAAGACGACAAGAAGTGACGACCAAGGTGGGAAGCCCGGTCGCAACCGGGTTTATCGACGGACAAAACCTGTTCAAGCAGGCGAAGCGGCTGTTCGGCCACAGGGAGCCGAACTTCGACCCTGTGGCGCTACACCGCGAGGTCTCGCGAATGGCCGGTTTCGCTCCGGGCCCGGTCCGTGTTTACACGGGAATTCCCGCGGCCAACCGTCAGCCACGCTGGCACCTTTTCTGGAACAACAAGATTCAGGCCATGAAGCGAGCAGGCGTCACCGTGACGACTCGTCCCTTGCGCTATCGCAAGCGTCAGTTGTTCGACGAAGACGGCGAGGTGGAAACCATCACGCAGGCAGAGGAAAAGGGCATCGATATTCGCATCGCCCTTGATCTGGTGCGCATGGCCCGCCGCGAAGAGCTGGATGCGGCCATCATCTATTCACAGGACCAGGACCTGAACGAAGTCGTTTTCGAAATCGAAGCGATTTCCCAGCTCCAGGGCCGGGAAATTCCCTTGGCCAGCGCCTTCCCCTGGTCGTCGCAGACTCATTTTGATCGTGGAATTGCCCGCACGCAGTGGCTCCGGATCGATCAGGAAACCTACGGCTCGTGCGTGGACCCGGCAGACTATTTCTAACTTGCCAGCACGCGAAGGCGACGGAGAGACGATGGAAAGCGTAAGGATCGAAGACGGGATTATCGTCCGGGGGGACCTTGAAGACAAACTTCGCGCCATGGCAGAGCCGGTTTCGGCAGCGACCGGGCGCGAAATGCCGCACATCCAGTTCTTCAACGGCTCCGGCGGTGCCGGCAAATCGGTACTGCTGACGCGTGCGGAAAAGGTCATCGGGCCGAACAACGAAGTCTTTTTCGCTGGCACCCAACTGCCCGCCGCATCAGGCGATCCGGCGAACCTCTTGCAAAACGAACCTGTCTTCACGGGCTCTGCCTCGCAATGGGCAGATGCACTTGCGTGCCTGCGCGTACAATTCGCAAACGAGGCGAAGGCAAAGAATGCCAAAGAGCCCACCTTCCGCCTGTTCCGTGCGTTCCACGACCATTGCATCGACCCGCGATCCGAAAGCGAACGCTTCGTCAGCGAGTGGCGTTGGCTCGTAAGGGCAATGGCCGCCATCGGCTTTGTCGGTGGCTTGCTGGCTGCAATCGACTGGATTGTCTCGATCGACGAGGTTTCCGACAGCCTTGCGGCGGTGGTGGAGCGGATACTGCCAGGGCAGAACGGCCTGGTCCGTGGCGGGATTGGATTGTTTCTGGCAGCACTCACGTTCGCGCAGCTCTACGCAGGAGTGCTGACCAAAGGCGCTTTCAGGGTAGTGGAATTTTTCCAGGCACGGCCACTCTACAAGAAGTTTGGCGAAACGCCGCGGCAATACCGGGAGAAACTGCGCGATGAAGAAAGCTCGGCAGGCAAGGAGCTGACGCCCGACGTCCTGATCCGCGCGTTCAATTTCGACCTGGAGCGATGGCTGGCAGACCTCGACCCGGCCAAGCGGATTGCCATTGCGATCGACGTGCAGAAGATCTCCAACAATCTCTCGGTCCGGGAGGGCATCTACATTGCGCTGAACAGGCTGCTGGATCGAGACGGGGCAACAGGCGGCGACCTGCAATCGCGCTGCGTGTACATTCTCAGCAGCAAGTACGAACGAATGCGCCTGGAACGCGGTGCACATCAGTCCTCCTATTCCACAGCCCGCAAGGAGGCAACGCGGGTCGGATTCCTGGCGCCGGAAGCCGCTTGGGCCCTGGTGGGCCATTTGCTTGAATGTCAAGAAGACCAGACATCTTCGCAGCCGTTGCGTGCCGCTCTTTACCAGCTGCATTCAGAGACGGACTGGCGCGCAAAGCCAGACAAGAATACCCCGCTGGCCGAACGTCGTTTGCCCGCCTTCCTGCACGCCATGGCTTTCGGTTCGCTTGCTGCCACCGCCTTTTTCAAACTGGGAAGGACTAGTGAGGAGTGGCATCAGACCCAGGCAGAGTACGTCCGGGCAAGGGCAGAAGGGTTCATGCAACGCCACGGGCACAAGACGCCCGAAGACCTGTTGCACGCCATCAGCGATGAAAGCGATTCATTCGTGGATTGGCTGGCGCTGGATTTCTCGAAAACCGGACATGGCAATCAGGAGACGCCTTTTGAAAGGGCCTTTGGCAGCATGGACGCAGAGATGCGCCAGGCGGTTTGCCTGCTCGGCGTGTTCCCGCATGGACTTTCCAAGAACGATCTCACCAGCCTTGGCTTCGGCGATTTCGACTTGCTGTCTGAAACGCGCCGTATCGAAGTAGATCCCGCAACAAAGAGGGTAGTCGCAAAGCCGGAAGTGCGGCGAATTGTTCTTGAAGGCCTGCATTTCAAAGAAGCGCTGCCGCAGCTCGAAGCTATCTTTACGGCGTTTGAAAGAGGGCAGGAAAGTTCTGCCGACGGCTATGGCCTGAATGTGTGGGGCCACACCGTCTCGTGCCTGCTCGATAGCAGACTGACTGAGCAGCAGGTGAGCGCCAAACCATTTGTCGCTCGTATTCGAGAGATGGTCGAGAACAGGCGTGCCGATCCTCTTTCCCGCGAAAACCGGCATCTGGGCGCGCAGTTGTGCCTCGAAATCCTGATGACGTTCGTGGCAGACAGGAACAACGATAATCGCCAGGAACTGCGCGCAGAAATCCAGAAGATTGTCGATCGCTATCTTGACGAGACTCCTGAAAGCGAACGAAGCGAAGGCGTCCTGCGGATCGCCAACCGGGTGGATAAACGGCGGGGGAACCTGACGCCGATATTCGACGATACTGCCGATATGGGGGTCGAGGACGAAGACGCCCCCGAAGCCGTGGTCGATCACATCGACAACACCTTTGCTCTGGCCGGGTCACTGCAATCCTTCGCCGCTCTGCAGCAACTTGATCCCGCGACGATGGAAGACGATTTGCGGCATCGCTATTTTCGGTTGCTGCGCAAAACAGGCACTTCGCTTGCTACTCGGGAGAGCGCTCCGCTGCCTCCGGACGAGAGCCATCAGAAACTGGTGAAGCCATTGCTTGCAAGCCTGGAAGCCGGTTGCCGTTCCTATCCCAGCATGGCTGGCGACCTGGCCTTCCTGATGGTGCGGACCGTTACCGAATGGCGCGCACATCTCGACAGGCACTATGACGGCGCCGTTCTGCCGCAGGGGGAATGTGATGCCGAGATCGCGTTCGCAACGAACTGCCTTACCAATCCCGAGACACGCTTCTTTGCGCCGTTCGACAGCGACCTGTGGGGTGACTTCGGTGCCGTGCTGAGGCGCGATGCGTCCACCAAGCAACCCTGCGCCAGCGAACTGGACGATTGGTTCATGGAGCGCCGGCGCGCGTTTTTTACCGATGCCTGCGAACGCTATACCGAGGCTCGCGACCAAGATGAGCCGCGCTGGGTGCGGTTCAACCATTTGGCCGAAGCCCTGGCCGTGTCCCTGAAGCTTGTTTTTGACAGCGAAGGCCCTGGATGGCGGGTCGATCCGCGCGAGCAACACGCTTTGCGACAGGAAGCGCGCCGGGTGCGCAGTTTCTACCTGTTTTTCGTGCTGAACCAGTTGCAAAAAGTCTACAAACAGCAACCCGACCAATGCCCGGAATATCGCGAAGCGAGGCAATGCTTCGTGCAGGACGATTTCGTAGGTAGCAGCAGACATGCGGCATCCACCGCAGCCGAGCGCCTGCTGGAAGTGCTGCAATTCGCCAATCCGGCCGATGGCCGGGTGCAGACAGGATCGCTTGTCGTTGCCAGGCCGCGCCGCGCCGTTCGGCGTGACGGCCGATGGCACATTGCTTTTGAGGTTCCCAATCGCAGCCTCCGCCCGCTGGTTGACCAGAAGTATGCCCCGCCGATCGATTGGGGTCAGCGTTGGAAAAAGGCTGTCGCTGAAAGCGGAGACCGGGCCCACATTTCCGGCCCGCTCATGCTCCTCGGCCTGCGCGACGGCGATCAGCAGCAGGAATACTGGCCGGCCAGTGCGAGAGGTTTCATGTCAGTGAACTCCGCCGACAAGACCACGCGTTTCACGATCTACCATGTGCGCAAGCTGCTCGACCTTTTCATGCCATTGGGCCCCAGGATTACCGATGCTGACGATCCGCAATGGATCGGTTCGGGCGGTTCGAATTCGATCATGGTCTACGGCGGCGATGAAGGTACGCTGCGTATTGCCCGCAGCGGAAAAGGCATCCTGATCGAAATGTTCCGTGAGCTCGCCCGGTTGCGGCGGGTCGCCGTCACGGGCTGGGGCGATGCACCAAGGCCTTCGGATGAATGGTTTGAACTGGAGGCCAAGGCTAACGACTTCGTTGTGTCGTTCTACTCACGATCAGACTTGCCGCCAAAGACTCCCCGGCAGGCGATGTTCATTCCCGTTTGGGACGACGAAATCGGCAACTTCAGGATGCGCACCAACCATCCAGACCGTGCCATACCGGCCGATGATCCGCGCGCCTTGCGCACCTTCAACAGCCTGTTCAAAAAAGCATTCTTCGACGAGACGCCAATCTACGATTTCGATTTTGACTGGGCCATGCGGAAGGAAGCGGGCAGGCAATCGGCATCCTAGTGGAGGCGGGCCTGCTGCAAATCGTCCTCAGAGCCTCTCGGTTCTGAGGCTATTATCAACGCGCCCCAATGCAGGGGCTAACGTTAGCGGTGGTGAAGTTATGCTGGCACGCGCGTTTCCCCGAGATTCGTCAAATTTTTCTTCGGAGCTGAGAATTTCTTGGGTTTTCGAGTGAAAGTCGACAGTCCGCTGTCGGCCCAAGTGCAGACAGCATCTGAATTGAAAGAGTTCAGAGCGGGAATGACTCACGTCCCACAGGAAAAGATCACCCAATTGGGCCCCAAAGGCAGGCCCAGCCCAACGGGCGTTCCACAGGATGCCTGTCCTTTTGCTTTCTAAAGTGGTGGTGCCGCTTAGGTGACTCGAACACCTGACCCCATCATTACGAATGATGTGCTCTACCAACTGAGCTAAAGCGGCACATTCTCATCGAAGAGAAGTGGAGGCCCGAGCCGCCTCCGAACCTCACTGAAAACAAAGGAGAAAAAGGCACAATATCGGCGCACCATCTCTTTTGCCATCTCTCGTGAGATCGGAAGGCCCAGCGCCTTCGGAGCGGCGCTATAGGCAGGTTCAACAGAAGGGGCAAGAGCCGTCTTAGGGGTGAAGCTTCCCTCGATCCATCGCTTTGCGTTTCAGGCGCTTTCCGATCACTTTTTGCTTACTCAACGAGTGGTCACGATAGTCAGCTAGCGCGTGAGCATCGTTCTTCGGGTGCTCCTCGGTGCCCTCCACCGGGTCCGGCACAACCGACACGTCATGTTCGCCAAATTCACCAACAGAAACGCCAAACACCGCGTCCGATTTCTTACCGCTACTGACATAAAGGGCGTGGGAGGCAGCGGCGGTCGTCATGCTTGATCGATCCACCGACATTTGCCCATCGTCATTTGTCTGGGGGTAGAACCGGTTGCTCGCTGGAACGCCATCTTGCAAAAAATCAGGATGGATCTGCCGAAGAAGCACTTCGTCATTATCATTGATTGCATCAGTCATTCGGCGATGACTTTCTGATCGAACTCGACGAAGAATTTGTCATCAAGAGCTTGGAATTCGATGGGTTCAAAATCCTCATCATCAGCGAGTGAAATGCCATACATCTCCACTACGCCATTCGGGAAAAATACGACTGAGAGGTCCCACCTGTCGGTCTCGAATTCCAAGAGAACTCCACCGCCCTCGCCGGGGAAGAACTGATAAGCACTGCTCAAGCCGGGACGCCGCACAAGGAACTTGTTAGCCAGTTCGATTGCTTCATGAGCGATAGGCGCAACTGCTCCATCAGCGATGGCTTCACCCTTCGCTAGCAGATCATTCAGTCTGTTTCGACAAACTGCCAATGCGTCACTCACCTGCTCATCGATCACCGTTAGGTCGTAGACTTCAACCACGCCCTTAAACGTATCGTTGTGATCGAGTTCAATCCTCAAATCGAATTGAACATCATACTCTAAATTCCCGTCAAACTCCTCCACAACCGCCTGTGGGTCGAGTTGAATGACGATGTCACCGTATTCAAACGTGCTTATGGTTACGAAACCGTTAGCGTCATTCTTAACAAGCGCGCCAATGCCTTCGATCCGCACTTCATACGTTTCGCGAGCATCAGTAATCAGCTTCCGCCTTCGTCCGAAATCCAGATAGATGACATTGCCGGCTTCATCTTCGGAGCCGACAAACTCTATCCGCTCTTCGTCTTTCAAGCCTGAACCAAGCCTGTTCAGAGCGCGAATTTGATCTGCGGACAAAGCTTGGCCGACATTTTCGACCTCCGCTTCCGCAACAAGGGTGACTAGCTTCTGGTAGCCCTCCTCTAGAACTTCGCCTAGTTCACCATCGAAGCCGGGAAGTAACTGCTGCTGCTCCTCGGTAGCGCGCCACTCGATCTGTGGGATCGCGCTACCATCTTCGATCGAAAGTAGATCGAAGGTAAGGCTGTTATCAAAGCCCTTCGGCACACGTTTGCGATCCGGGTGCCGCTCCTTCCACGCAGATTTAGCGAAAGCCACCACAAGGTCCCGAAAGGCAGGAAGATCAATCAGAACTTCGACCGGCAAACGCCCACCGTTGAAACGCTGCCCAACATATCGAAGTCTGAAATCTTTGGTCTGGTCGGCCACTTGTCCCTCTCGCAGGGTTGTTAGGGGCCGAGATTCTTGAGAGCAAGAACTATGTTGCGAGGAGATAAGCAGGCTGGAAGGAGCAAAGAAGCCCCGCCAGTAGGAGATTACCGGCGGGGCTTCGATTTGTGCTCCTGCACGATCCTAGGCGCTTAGACCGGGATGCGGAGAAGCCGGATAGCGTTCGGATCAAGAACACCCCCACCCGCGCGTTTCGTCGCGTAGAAGTGGACATAGGGCTTGTTGGTGAAGGGATCGCGCAGCAGCCGCAGCGAACTGTAGCGGTCATTCACCAGATACCCGGCCCGGAAATCTCCGAAAGCGATGGCGATATTGCCAGCGGTCGGCCCCGGCATACCTTCATCGATTTCGACCGGACGGCCCAGCAGCGTGGCCGGCTGACCAACGATAAGGCTCTCACGCCAGATCAGGTTGCCGTCAGCGTCCTTGAGACGGGTGAGCGCCGCAGCCGTGAGGCTCGACATGACCCAGGTGGCGTTCTGACGATAGGGAGCGCCCAAGCCATACATGAAGTCGATAAGAGCATCGACCGCAATGGCTTCATCGACCACCGTGAGGTTGCCGCCGGGGTGCGTCCCATCATTTGCCCCGCCAGTAATGTAGGTCAGCAAGCCGGAGGGCTTGTTCACCCCATCGCCGGAAAGGAAGGCGATGTTTTCCTGTCGGTTGAATTCGACCCGGAGCGCATCGACCAGCCACTTCCCGATGTCGATTGCAGCATCATCGAGAATGCGCTGCGTCGCCGCCGGGTTGGCGTAGATTTCGCCCGAAGCAAAGGTGATCGAAGCGAACTGCGGGGTAGTCGTTTGAGGACGTGCTGCAGTCTCGCCCACCCAGCCCGAAGCAGGATTGCCGATTTCCCAAAGCGTGCTGAACGCGCCGACCGATGTAGTGACGACTTTCGCCAGCTTTCGCATGGGCGAGGTCGAAACCTGTTCCTTGCTGATCTGACGGTCCCACTCGACCGGGGCAAGATAGCCGCCATTCGTGTCGGAGCCGACTGACAGGGCCGCTTGGATCGCCGCCCGGTCGCCCGCACCCTGAAGCTCGGAAAGCTTGCCTTCGCCATCGCCCTTTCGAATGAAGCTAGCGAAAGTCTTGGTGTAATCCGCATCGACCGCGATCATGGATCCACCGGAAGGCTTAATGCCCCCGTCAATTTGGCCCTGCATCGCGTTCATAGCAGTGGTCAGGTTATCGACGTGCTCGCGAACATCGCTGATGTTGTCGTCATGCCGCTGACGAAGGTCGCCAATCGCACCGTTGATCTGCGCGAAAAGCTGTTGAGGGGTTTCCTCAGCGCGAACCGCGCCACGCAGGGCGCGAGGTAGGTTGAAATTTTGCATCGGTAGCTCCGAAAACGAATGTGGTGAAGGGATCGAGGCCGGATGCCTCAACCCGTTTTCGGCAGCGTCAAAAGTCATGCCTGACCTACTGCGCGTCCCGGCAGCGTCGGAGCTTGCCGTTCGGAGCCTTCGATCTAGGGTGAAGGTCTATTGAGGATGCTTCAAAGGAAAGGCCGCTTACGAGAAAATTTTCCGAAAAGCGGACATTCTGCTAGCGACCCGATTGCGGACGTTAAAGTTGGGCGACTATAGTACATTCAACAAAAGGGGGAGTAGGTATGAGGCCAGCTGCAATCGAATGGTTCGAAAAGATTGCCATAGCGACAATCCTATTGGGCTTTGTGAACTTGGGGCTTACATGGCCAGAGGTAACCCAAGGCGGCACACAGACAGCCTACGTCGTAACCATAGCTGTAGTGATCAGCGGCGCAATGCTCGCTCTCGCACTCTTGATTTCTCGCGGTCGCAACAGTGTGGCGAAATGGATTTTTGCTATCTTCGCAGCCTCAGCCTTGTTCTCGCTGTTTTGGTCCGGTGTCTCCTTCGAACCTGTGGGAATTGTCTCAGTCATACGCGATCTAGCCACCGTGATCGCAGCCGCGCTCCTCTTTACTCCAAGCGTGAGAAAATGGTTCAATGACAGGGGTGTGGCCAATCAAGCGCCTACCATGACGCGATAATTGAATGCTGTTGGCTCGTGACCGCTTTCCACCCAGAATCAGACATTTTGACTACCAATCGCTATGATCGGAAGCTGACGTAGAGCTTGCGCTGCTTTTCGCCGCTGTGACCGCGTAAGGCCGGACGGCCGCAAAGCTTCCTCGATTGCCTGTCGCGACATCGGCGCGCTCATTTCGTCCAGCAGTTCGAGAACCCGAATTTTGACCCGGCGGCTTTCACCCTCAAGCCGGTCACCAATCGAGAGGTTTGGACCGCTCATTGGATCGTCTCCGCGACAAAGGCCTGACCGGCTTCGATCACATCGAGCGCAGCCCGGAGCCAACCGATGCCCGCATCCTTGTCGCCGGACATGAGGATGGTCGAAGCGTCCAGCGCGCCATAGAGCGCCGCGATAGCCACATCTTCGTTGTCTGCGCCCGGTTCGATCCGGCACTTCTCGGCAAGGGAGAGGTGCAGGCCGTGGATCATGGCGATTACCTCTCCGCGCGTGGCGAGGGTTTCGGGTTCAATAATCATCGTGCGGCTCCTGTGGCTTTGGGAAGTTGATAAGGTTGCTGTCGTAGTTTGCGCGGTCGGCTTCATTGGCCTTGTTGTGCGCGCGGCGGACAGCGGCTTTCTGATTGCTCCCGCCTTCCAAGGCGCGGGTGTGGATGCCGAGAGAGCGCCGCATCGAAAGGATCGAATTGTGCAGCCCGGTCGTCACTTTGACGCGGGGGTTCGGGTAAGCGTTGCCGTGGCTGTTCACGAGCACGGAGCCTTCCCGCACGATGGCCTTCTGTTCGTTGTCGAGGGCAATCAGATTGCGGGCGAGCGAGACAAGCAAACGGATGCGGTGACTGGTCAGTTCGCTCTTGCTGTGTTCTTCGCAAAGCTCGACGAATACGCGCCGCTCGGCGGCGGTCAGGGTCAGACCAACGGGCAAGGTGATTTTCTTCCCACCGGCCACCATCGCGGCAGCAACTCCGGCTTGACTATCCACGCGCGTGCGACGGGGCTTTTTGGGTTTATCGGTCATGGTCATCTCCTCAAAATTCGTGATGTTTCTGCACCTTAGTTAGTTTCTTCGACAGAGCCGCCGGTCTGAGGGTGGGTCGTGCTCAGGCTTTTCTGACCCCCCTCCCGGTCACCGTGCTGGCGCACCCGATACTTGCGAGCGAGGGGGTTCCAGATCAGGTCCGGGTGGCGGGCTGCGGCCTGACGCAGATTGCGGGGAAGCTCGCGGGCAAAAGCTCGAACCGCCTCCTCCTTCACCTCATCGCCTCGCAGTCGATGCCACGGCTTCTCCCACCCTGCTGGATCGAGGGGGATGGAGGGGCCAAGGCCTTTCCAATCCCGCACTGTCATGCCGGGATGGCGGCGCAGGAAGACTTCTAGATCGGAGCGATCCGGCTCACCCCTGCCCGCAATGAGGGAAGCGATATGCTCCTCAAAATCAGCAATGTCGTTCATGGAATGTTCCACATCTCTTTCCTCTGTTTCGGGGGCGTTCCCCGTTCCCCGTTTGGGGGGGCGTTTCTAATTAGCTCGGCTCTATCCCCTTCTCCCTTCTCTCCCGTTCTCCTCGCGTAAATTATTTCGGGGGGTATATCGGGGAACGGGGAACGCCTTCGTGGTAGTCGTTTCCCTCTACATTGGAGGCTCGAAACCCAGCTCCTTCAGTGTCTTAAGTCGATCCTCCAATTGGCCCCACGTCGCCCCCGGCTCCGGCACGAAGTTGAACACAACCGTCGCCTTCTCTCCGCGCCGCCCTCCGATCTTGGGCCGCGCATCGCCTTTCCAGATGGTCAGTCCCTCGACAGCCTCCAGTTCATCGATAATCAGGCGCTCTTTTTCGAGGTTCGCATGGCCCAGATCGATGCCGCGTTTCCCTGCGATCCAAGCGCGAATTTCGCTCACGCGGCAGACCGATGGATCCATGTCCGCGAACTCCTCACCGAAGTCCCGCGCGAACAATCGTCCCTCCGACTTGTTCTCAGCGACAATCGCTCGCTTCGCAGCGGTGGCCGGGGGACGCTCGCCTTTCTTCACGGCATGGTCGCGAGCAAATTCCTCGGCCCACGCGCGAATGATCCCTAGCCCCCCGGCGTTGAGCCATGCGTAGAGGTCGCGCCACTCGGCCCGGTCACGTAGCTCCTCCGACACCGTAGGCACGAGCCAGCGACGATCTTCATCGGGCAGGAACAGCGCCTTCCTTGAGTTCGAACACGCGGCGATCACCGACCAATTCTTGATCCGGTATGGTCGAACGTGCTTCTCGTTGATCTCAATTTCATCGTCAGTGATGAAGTTCTTGAGGTGGTCGTAAACCTTCGCATTCCCGTTCGTGTAAATCTCGTTGACGAATACCAGGAGCCGCCCGTTCGCCCACGAATTGAACTGGCTCTCGAATGCATTCTGGCCGGGGAAGGCTACGTTGCTCTCGCCCAACAGGCCGGAGAGGATCACGCCCAAGGTCGATTTACCCACGCCCTGCGTCTTGGAAATCAGAAGCAGTGAATAGTGCATCCGAATGTCCCGGCGCGCGATCAGCGTGGCTATCCAGCGCATGACCTCGAACCGCTCAGCCTCGATAGGGAACAGGTGCTCTAGGTAAGCGAAAAACGGTGCAGGATCGCCAGCGGTCGCAGCGATGGGGGAAGGCTCATAGGCGTTCCAAACCATCCTCCCGCCATCGGTTAGCGGCCCCGGAGGCCGGTCAGGGCTATATACCCTCGCCTCGCAAACGCACTGCGGCTGCTGCGTGATAAGGCTATAGGTGTCGGGTGTGTCGGAGCGCGGCCTGACGCTATCGTTGAACGGCTTCTTGTCCATCGCGCGGGCGGGATGCGATCGATGGAACACTTGCTGCGTCTCGGTCACGACCGCGATGCTTTCAATGAACGCTTTTCGGAGAACCGGAACGGAGCGCATCCGCCCTTCCCGGTCTGGCATTCGAACTAGGTCAGTCGCCCGGTCATAGGGGTGAAGGCAATCCGCATAGGACGGGCCGATGTAGTTGCCCGTTTCATCCACTAGGCTGGGTGGTGTCGGATCGCCGCAATCGAAGCGCGCCGGGTGATCTTCCCCGAAGCGGAGCATGAAGGTTGGGCAGGTGAAGAAGCGCGAGGCTTGAGCCGCGACGCGCACCCCGCCCCCATCATTATCCGCGACCACGATCACCGTGCTCCAGCCCATCTTTGCGAGGCCTTCCCAATCGGATCGATTGAGCGCCCAGATGCCGCCGATCCAGCCGATGTGGTGGCCGTATCGCATCTCCTCGAACCACGGGAACGTATCCGAAGGGATCGCGCCCGCAATCATGCGCTGCATCCGCTTTGCGGCCTTCGCGCCTTCGTGGATGTAGAGAACTGCTTTGTCCTTCGCGCCGGGAACGCCCCAAAACGGCATGACCTCCGGCTCCATCTTGCGCCAACGGCCATCGGACCAGCGGGTCCAAGGGATGAAGCCCTTGCCGCCGTCCTTCGTTTCGTAACGCTGATGAACCATCACAATCTCGCCTTTGAGGTTGTGACAGATGAAGGTGTTCGGATCGGACATGACGACACCGGGCGGATTATCCGGGAGCGCCAGCATCGCGGTAGGCTTCGGCAGGTTCGCTTCGGCAAGCGCCTCGGTAATCTGCTCGGCCAGCTTTTCCTCCGGCGCTTCGGCCATGCCCCAAGCGGAGATGCCCTTGGCCGAGAACTTGTAGCCGCCGACCGGCTTGGGATAGCCATCCTCTTCACGCGAGATGGACGCGCTTCCTAGGTTCGTGACCTCCGCCCCCTCGTCTCGAAGGAACTTGAGCAAGACGGAGGGCAACAGCCCGTTGTCGCTCGTTTCCTTCTGAATCGGATCGGCCGCAAAAGGGGGCTGGCTTCGGTGAGCTGCGCCCTCTGGCCCCTCCCCCCGGTCAGGGGGCGTTTCACTCTTACTCGCCATCATCCGGCTCCCCCACGACTGCCGCGGCATCCTCGATCATGCGAGCAATCCGCGCCCGGAGGTTGCGAACGTCGATGATGATGGCTTCCCGGATCATCGATCCCGAACAGTAGCCGGTGGTCAGGTCGAACTCGTCAAAGTTGACCGCGAACCGATTGCCGTTGTCGAGCGTCACCAGTGCGAGGCGTTCGGCTTCCGGGTTGGCGACAATGCCTCGATGAAGCCGGGTGGCCCGGTCGCCAGCGAGGCGAACGGAATAGCCCTCAGCCTTCAACGCTTGCTGGTGTTCGAGAGCGATAAGTTCTTTCGGACCGTAGCGAAGTTGGCCAGCAAACGGCTCCGGGCGAAAGCCCCCGGCTGCGGCCTGATCGCTTTCGGCCTGACGGTCGAATGAGGGGTGGCCCTGCTTCACGATATTGCAGGCGGCTTTGCGATAGAATTGGGTCATATTTCGCTCCTTTCGAGCGTCCTTATTTTGCCTAAGCACTTCAATTCGAAGCACTAATTCCGAAGAATTTTTGCCTAGGCTCTCGGCCCGACTTTCGGATTGGTGAGGTCGCGCACCGGGAGGCGGAATTGCTGCGCCCATGCGAGCATCTGTCCCCAAGCGGCGCTCTTGCATGAGTAAGACTGCGGCTCCCCGGCCCCGGCTAGGCGAGGCTCGATAGCAACCACGTAAAAGACACCATCCCGGCTGATTTGGCAGAAGGGGCCATCGTATCGAGGCTCCGGCGGCTCCTCATCGCGCCACATGAATTACGATCCGGGGCGCGAGGTCAGATAGGCGGAGGTTTGATACTGGTCGTTGTCGGCGCATGGCGAGATGCCGCGCGGTCGATTGGCGAACCAGTCCTCAACCTCGTCCAAGAACCAGCCCACCGATCTGCCGGTCAGCTTGATCGCTGTAGGAAAGCCTTCATGCTCCATCGCTCGATATATCGAGGCCTTGGACATGGACTTGTTTTCGATGATCCACTGTAGTTTGACTACGCGCCTACCGGGCGACGCTACTACTTCACTCATGCTAAATCTCCGGGCGTTTCGGTAAACCTTTCGAACACCCGTAAGATCGCCCGGAAGTCCGGGGCGGTCGATGCACTCTAACCCCGATGTTCGAGCCGTTCGGCCTCAGGAACTCCGGGTTATCGATCCCGCTACTTGGCTTTGAAAATGTAGCCTTCGAGAGTGATGACTTGGCCTTCGGATAGGCCGTGCCGCACTTGGAGGATTTCAGAGCGGCTAGGCCTGCTTGCCCGGCGGACGCTGCCGAAGAAGCGATCAAACAGCTTCGTCAATTTAGCGTTCTCGATGATGGCAGCAGCAACCTTCGGATCGGCTTTAGTCCCTGGCTTGTTTGGGGGATCGCTAGGCTCGGCATCGTCGCCATACCGCTGCCGCTTGAACTCCTCCCACGTCATGAAGGGCAGATCGGCTCGCAAGGCTTCGAAGGTTGGCTTGTCCAGCAAGTCGCGCAGCCAATAGACCTCAGGCCTATCAACGTCGGAAGCTCCAATCGCCTCCCCACTATCCAGCCGGTCACGCTCTAGCATCTCGCAACACCACCAAATAAAGTGGCGGCGATCGGCCTCGCTTTCTGGGTTCCACTTCGGAAGGGGGGCTTCGACCGGCGCGGGGCCGTATGCGTCGTCATCGATCTCACCGGGCTTGTAGATGCGACCGGTCATTTTGCGCCGCCTTCGGCTGCGTTCGCAGCAACCCGCTTCCCGTCGCAAAAGTCTGCCCAATCCTGCATCAGCGGGCGGCGCTTCTTGAGCATATCGGTGCGGCGATAAGCTGCCCGCGTCTTGTTGCTGTCTCGGTGCGATTGCGCCTTGCCAGCGAGGTCATCGTGATAGTCGGTTTCATCGTTCACCCAATCGCGAAAGGTGGAACGGAAACCGTGAGTGGTAATATCCGTGCGACCCATGCGAATGCGGAGCCGCCGGAGGTCATCAGCGATATGTCCAGCAGCGGACATATCCGAATGGAAGACGTGGGGGTTGCTTTCGTCACGAAGCTCCCAAAGGTTCTGAAGGAGCGTGACCGCTTGTCGGCTGAGGGCAACTCGGTGATCCTGCTTCTTCTTCATGCGCGCGCCGGGGATCACCCAAAGTGCGTCGTCCAAGTCGAACTCCTCCCACCTGGCCCCGGTCGCTTCGGCTGTGCGACCCGATGTCAGGATAAGAAGCTCTTGCGCTCTCGCCTGCATCCCTTCCTCCGCCCGAAGCTCTCGCATGAAGGAAGCGAGGTCTTCATGAGGCAGGGCGGCATGGTGCTTTTCCTCCTTCTCAACCTTCGGGAGTAGGTGTTCAAGGTTGCCCTTTAACCTCGCCGGATTATCCCCTGCCCGCAGCTTGAGCACGGTGGCTAGATCAAGGATGCGCTCGATCCGATTTTGCACCCGCGAGGCCATATCTGGCTTCTCGATCCATATTGGTTGAATCGCATCGCGGACGTGCTCCGGCGTAACGGAAGCGACGTGCATCTCACCGAGTATAGGGTAAGCATATCGCGTGAGAGAGTTGCGCCATTGCGGCTCTTGCTTCTCGCTTTTCCAGCCCTCCTTGAACCGCTCGATTGCCTCCTCTGCGACCTCACGAAAGGTCGTTATCTTGCGAGGTTTGTGCATCTGTTTCTCGGCAAGAGGATCAATCCCGCTAATGAGCAACTTGCGGTTCTCAAACGCCTTGTCGCGGGCTTCGACCAGATCGACCTCCGGCCACGGACCAAGTCCCATGCAATGGCGCTTGCCTCCGAAGGTATAGCGAAACTCCCACCGCTTGCGCCCGGTCTTGCTAGACGCGATCCAGAGGTTGCCCCCATCCCCTTTCACCGTCCCGTTCGGAAGCGCCTTGATGAGGCTTTTAGTGAGCCGATTTCCCGTTCCAGCCATCTCTTTTACCATCTCTTTTTGTCAAGGCAACTCGACTTTTCTAGAGATTTTCCGAAACGATGGAAACAAGAAAAACCCCGCAAGCTCTAGGCTTACGGGGTTTTCGGAGACTTTCGGAAACGAAAATCTGGAGGCCCGAGCCGGAATCGAACCGGCGTGCAAGGATTTGCAGTCCTCTGCGTAACCACTCCGCCATCGGGCCTCGCCCGACCTCTCGGAACGGGAAGCGGCCCACTAGCGATTCTGCGCTGGCATTGCAATCGCCTTTGCTCGACCTGCCTTCCGTAACGTCAGTCTGGACGAAGGCGCGACCAGCGGCAATGAAGCGTGCATGAGCATTGCCAGCCTGATCGATCCGATCACTCCCGATGGCGGTCACACCCGCTTCGACAACCTCGACCACTGGTTGCAGGGACGGACGCTGTATGGCGGCGCCTCGGCGCTGATCGCCTATACGGCCGCAGTCCGCGCCTTTCCCGACCTGCCCCCCTTGCGCGCCGCACAGGTGGCCTTCGTCGCCCCGACCGCGCCTGAGGCCGAATTGCGCCGCGAGATCGTGCGCCAGGGCCGCAATGTCGCGCAGGTACGCAGCGAAATCTGGTGCGAGGGCAAGTGCACGCTCACCGCCTTCTGGCTCTTCGGCACTTCGCGAGAGGCGAATGCGACCCACCCGGCCGCACCGATTGCCGACTGGCCCGGACCGCCCGAGGAAGCGGAGACCGCGATGAAGGGCAAGGGCCCCGCTTTCATCCAGCACAATTTCGAAATCCGCCGCGCGCAGGACATTCGCGGGCCCGGCGATCCGGTCGTGCGCCGCTGGGCGCGGCTGGAGGACCGCGAGGGCCTCGATCCAGTCAGCGAGCTTATCCTGCTCGGCGATGTCATGCCGCCGGGTGCCATGCGCGCCATGAAGCGCCAAGGCCCGATCAGTTCGATCAACTGGTCCTTCAACCTGCTGGAGCCTGCGCCGACGACGCGCGATGGCTGGTGGCTGTCCGAAAACGCCAGCCAGCACGCGGACGACGGCTATTCGTCGGAACGGCTGCGCCTGTGGAATGCGGACGGCAAGCAGGTGCTCGACGGAATGCAGAGCGTCGCCATTTTCGGGTGACGAAGGCGACAGTGTGTCGCCTTCGGTTTTGCACCTCAAGGCACTGAAAACAGAGCGATAATCCGATGCAGGACAGGGTGACACCCGCGCGCCCCGTTTTCACTCGCCTCATTCGGCGCCTGCCTCCCCATCCTCCTCATACCGCAGCTCAAGTTCCGCATCGGCGTCCTCGAGCCAGCTTTCCGGCCCATGCTCGACCCGGTCGGCAAGCTCACGCACTTCGTCGGGTTCGTAGGCATAGGCGGGATGGTCGGCCCACTCCGGCCGGCGCACGAAGTGGGACCGCATGGCGAGCAGCCCCAGCGTTAGCCGTTCGTCGGAACGGCGCGACGTGCCGATCAGTTCACCCTTGTGGTAGTGCGGCACTTCCACGCCGTTCAGCGCGCGGTCGAGCGCGGCTTCGGCAAGCACGTCGAAACGCTGGACGAAGGCGGCTTCCCACCCCTTGTCGAACGGCTGTCCGCGCAGGCGCGCCCGTAGCTTGTAGGCGGACTGGCGGCTCATCCCGACCGCCTGCGCGGCGGCAGTGACATTATGCGTTGCCGCCAGTTCGCGCAGGAACGCCGCCTGCCGCGCGGACGTCCAGCCGTCGTGGCGCTGGGTCTCGATGACAGGGGTGGAGTGTCCGGGCGCGGCGAAGGCTTTGCCTGCCGGCACGAGCGATGCGATGGGCTGATGCTTGTTCATTCACCAGGATAAGGCAAATTCCGCGCGAGTAGGAAAGGCCGTTTACCTCAAGGTTCAATATCCGCCCGGTGGGTCGCTGGCAGGAAAGCTCTCATCCAGATCCTCGTCTGTCTCCGTCCATTCCCTGCGAGGTTTGTCCCTCATGGCCTGAGGTCCGGCATCGCGGACATCGGTATGACTGGCGTGGGGTTGGTCTTTATCGAACGCAGCATTTCGCGGGGGCGACTTGTTCCTGCGCGCGTAGGTTATGGCAGCGGCACCCGCGACCAGTACGAAGATTGCGAGTTTGAACATCAGCGCTCTCGAGCAATTGGCTCGGTTTCCAGGATGTGCCAGACGCCAGCGCGATCCCGCTGGACTTCACCGAGATATTCCCGGCCGCGATAGCGTTCGCGCCACAGCTTTACCGGGAACGGCGTCTCTCTTTCTTCGAGATAACTCAATGCGTGTGTCGGATTGTCGCCTTCGATCGTCACCGTATCGATAGCTTCGCCATCGAGGTTCTGAAATTCGAGTATGAGACAAGGCATGGGGCCTCCAGTCGGGGCCAAGCTCATGAAAATGAGTGCACAGTAAAGCGGGTGAAGTGAAGCTTGGTCCGCCTGTTTGTATCACCCGCGAGATCTCATTGTACCATCATGGAGCGAGAGAGGCTAATTCCGGTCTGCTTGCCGCTCCGCAGTGGCCATGATCCCGGCCTTTAATCACTGAAATTGATAGGGATTTGGACCGAAACGGGCGGCACTCGCCGCCCGTTAGGAATCACGCTCAGTATGGGACGCCATAGTAACTGCGGACACCGACCGCATAGTCGGCACCGAATTGCGGCGGCTGTTCACCATCGTAGGATGGCGCGTCCTTCAGGCGGTCCTTGTCGATATCGACAACATAACCGCGCAAATGGACGTTGTAGTCTAAGCGGTCCCAGGGAATGGGGTAATGGTTCTTCCCAAGACCCAGAATGCCGCCGAAGCTAAGCACGGCGTACTCCACGCGGCCGGTTCGTTTGCCGACCATGAAGTTCTCGATCTGCCCCAGCTTTTCGCCATCCTTGTTGTAGACTGTCGTGCCTTCAACCTTGTCGGATGCGATAAGGGCGGCCGTCTCGTCGTGCTCGACGTCGCCGTCGGTCGGACGTTCGAGTGTTGTGGTTTGATGGTTCATGGCTTTCTCCTTCCTAGGAGTCTGCTGGTTTGGGGGTTAAGGCGTGCTGTCATTTTCTGGGCACTGCCTCAGCCAACCAACGGTGCGAGAAAGCCGATGTTCCGAAACTCTTGCAATCCGAAAAGCTCGATGAAGCTGATCGCCGCCTACAATGCTCTGTCCTGGGTTGCGGCCTGCTCATCTATGATGCGCGATATGGATTCCTTGCTAAAGAAGGGCAGAAACTGAAGAAGATGGCCGCTCGGTGAGAGGGTATCCGCTTCCGTTTTCCTGGCTCTCGCCGAACCATCGCGGTCGTAGATTTCAAGGAAGTGCCGACAATAGAGCGATATGTATCTGCCATTGTCATCGCGCCTCGTTTCCAGAGCCTTCATGGTCTGTGAGAGTTTAAGGCGTGCGTCATCGCCGCGACCTTCCATCATCAGAATGCGAGCGTCGAATGCATCCGCGAACTCGGGCTGTGCTCGCAATCGCGCTTGGGCTGTCTGGAACTCCTTTCTCGCCCTCGACGCGTTTCCCCTCTTCGCGAAGAAGAGCGCGCGCAAAAGGGAGAGATAGCCGACTGCATTTCTTAACATGCGGACGGCTTATAACCCCATCGGCTGTGCCAGCAATCGCGCCGCAGGATTCTTCCGCTTGAGGTCCGCTATCGGATCGCGAGCCGCCCGTCCGTCCACCCCGGCGAACGGACGGGCTTCGCTTGCGGGCTCAATGATCGTCGAAGTGGACGATGCCGAGGTTGTTGCAATCGAGGTCCGGGTTCCACTGCGCGTACATGCCGCTCGGATTGCTTTCGTACAGCCAGATATGCAGGTCGTAATGCGGCATGAAGCCATGGGCTTCGTCCTGCGGTGTTGCCGGATCGTCGGCCATGTAGTCGTATTCGCGGCCGCGGAATTTCGGCGCCTGCTTGGTTTCGGCATGCCATGCCTCGGCAAAAACCAGCAGTTCGATGCCGACCAGCTTTTCGCCGCCGTGGCCATCTGGTGCGTAAAGGAGGATCGGCGGAGGATTGACCCCGGTGTAGGTGCCGGTTCCGTTCACGCGCCCATCCACGGGCGGGGTCAGGCCGAGAAGGTCGGGGCGGACATAGTGGAAGCCCATCGCGCCCAGCGTCGGATGCACTTCGCAGGCAGAGGTTTTGATGTACCCCTGGTCCATGGCGTATTCGACGCTCTTGTAGGGCTCTAGCTGCCGGGCCAGTTGCTGGAGAGACTGGTCGGGCTGGTCGCGCGGCACTTCGGCAAGGGCGTTGGTCGCAAGGGCGACGGACATCAGGGCGCATAGCTTGAGTGATTTGGTCATTTCGTTCTTCCCATTTGTGGTCAGGTTGCGCGCCCGTTCTTCTCTGGTCTTGTTCTCCGATTTGCGTTGATGCGACTGGCAGCTTCGGCGGTTATTCGGCCGATCGCACCTGCCAGTTCTCGTGGACGATCTCCCGCGATATGAGGCCATCGCGCATGTGGAACACGTGGACGAGCCGCAGAGCGACGGGACTGCCGATGGACACCGGTGCCCCGTCCATCCCTTCGCCTGCAAGCGTGAAGTAGACGAGCATGTCGTCGACCACGCGATCTTCGGTGGCGAACCGTTCGAAAGGGATCAGTTCGACGTCCTCGATCGCTTCGAACATGCGGCGATAATTCGCCTCGATCGCGGCCTTCCCTTCGAAGCGCAGCCCGCGCGTGGGGAATTCCTGTACGATGTCGTCGGTATAGAGCGACAGGATCGCCGCCGGGTCGCGCGCCTCGTTCTCGATATGCGCCGCCACCGTTGCGAGGTTCTGTTCGATCGTCGCCATGCCCTATCCCCAGTTTGTTGCCGGAGATAATAGACAGAATGTCTGTCTAATGGCAAGTGCGGCATATGAGTGATGCCTTGGACCCCCGCATTGGTCGCCTGCTCAGCCAGTCATACGGCCTCTGGCAAAGGCTGACCTATGCCGATCTCGCGGACCGGGGTTTTCCGGAAGTCAGGCCTTCGCACTCCCCGGTTTTCCGACACATCGACGAAGGCGGCACGCGGATCGTCGACCTTGCGGAGCGTGCCGGGATCACCAAGCAGAGCATGACCTATCTGGTCCGCCAGCTCGAGGATAAGGGCCTGGCGGAAATCCGCGAGGATCCGGCAGACGGGCGCGCGCGATTGGTCGCCCTCACCGATCGGGGCCAGGCGGCATCACAGGCGCTGGTAGAATCGAGCCTCGCTCTCGAAACCCGGTTCGCCAGCGAGTTGGGAAACGCAAAGCTGGAAAGCCTGCGCACAGTGCTGGCAGAATTGCAGGGCTGGAATTTCGGCGAAGAGGACTGACGCGGGACGCCGAACCGTCATGGGCGCGCTAGCCCGCCCGTCTCACACGTCGGTGAATTTCGCGGGGCGCTTCTGCATCCCCGCCATGACCGCCTCGACCTGGTTGGGCTTGCGCATGATAGCGGCCTGCTCGACGCTTTCTTCCATCAGGATGTCGTCGCCCGGTTTTTCCAGCATGGCTTCGGACAGGCGCTTGGCGCCGCGGATGGCCTCGGGATTGCGATTGGCAATTTCGTTGGCGATGTCGTTCGCCTTGCCGAGCGGATCTTCGCTGACGAAGGTGGCGAGGCCGTAACCTTGCGCCTCTTCACCGGTGAACTCGCGGTTGGTGTAGACCAGTTCGCGCAAGACATCGTCGCGCACAAGACCGCGCCACAGATGGTATCCGCCCATGTCGGGCACGAGGCCCCATTTCATTTCCATGATCGCCATGCGGCTGGCAGGATGGACGACGCGGATGTCCGCCCCGCTCGCGATCTGCATGCCGCCGCCGAAGCAGACGCCGTGCACGGCCGCGATGACCGGCACCGGGCACTTGCGCCAGGTCATGGCGACTTCCTGGAAGGTGTTTGCATTGCCATGCGTGCGCTCGGTCAGGGGCTTGCGCTCTCCATCGGGCGCAGCGGTGAAGCTCGACACGTCGAGACCTGCGCAAAAGCTGCGGCCTTCGCCTGCCAGAACGACAGCGCGCAGGCCCTTCATCGCGCGCAATTCTTCGCCCGCGGCGATGATCGCTTCGAACATCGCCGGGTCCAGTGCATTCATCTTGTCCGGACGGTTCAGGCGGACCTGGGCAACGCCGTTATCGGCGAGTTCAATCGTTACGCGTTCGCTGGACATGACACTCCACAAGGTCTGGCTGGCTGGAGCGGCGACCTTGCGACATGGTGGGTGCGGTGTCCAGCATGGACCTGCGCTCGCGGGCGAAAGCGGGGAAGGTGGAGCGCGCTTCGGTGCAGATGAAGTAGCCCCCGTCGGGATGGGTCTGGACCAGCCAGCCGAGGCCCGAGACGGCCAGCTTGGCCCTGAGGCGTGACACATGCACCTCTAGCGAGTTGGTTTCGGGTTCGTGGCGCAGGCGCCAGACGTCCTTGAGCAAGGCCGGCTTGTCGACCCTTTGTCCTGGATCGGCGGCCAGCCGCCACATCAGCGCGAATTCGCGCGGGTGCAGCCCGATCCAGCGGCCGTCGACATAGGCATCGCGATAGAACAGGTCGAGCCGGACGGCGCCGATGATGCGGTGTTGCGGGATCATCTCTCCCAGCCCTTCGAGCTTGAGCATGCGCGCGCCGAGTTCGACCATTGCGACCTGGCTCGACAGGGCGTCTGCAAAGCCTTGCTCGAGGAGGCTCGCGCGGGTGTCGGCATCGTCGGCCCCGACGATGACGGCGCATTTCCGGTCCGCGACGAATTTCCAGTCGGGGCAACGCCCCCCGATTCGCCAGTCGATCAGCAGCGGTTGTCCCGCGATCGTGTCGTCTGCCCTGAACGCAGGCGTCATTCGCCAGTCGAGCAGGCGCAAGTCCCACCTGCCGGGCGGACTGGTAGACATGGACAGCCAGATGAAATTGGGTTGCGACACGGCCTGTCTCCTACGGCCTCCCGTCGACTTACCCAATATGAAAGGTTTATGCCCGTCCCAATCCGGACGAATACCTAGCGGGCGTGCTCGGCCAGGAATCGCTTTACGTTACGCGCTGCCTGCCGGATGCGCTGCTCGTTCTCGACCATGGCGATGCGGACATATCCCTCGCCCTCCTCGCCGAAGCCCACGCCGGCCGCGACGGCAACTTCGGCATGCTGGAGCAGCTGCTTCGAGAACTCGAGGCTGCCCATATGTTCGAAACCCGGCGGCAGCTTGGCCCAGGTAAACATACTGGCAGGCGGTGTAGGGATCTCCCAGCCCGCCCGTGTGAAGCTTTCGACCATGACATCGCGGCGGGCCTGATAGCGTGCGCGGTTCTGGGCGATCACGTCTTCCGGCCCGTTGAGTGCGGCACAGGCAGCCGCCTGCACGGGCGTGAAAGCGCCATAATCGAGATAGCTTTTCACGCGCGTCAGCGCCGCGATCAGTTTCTGGTTGCCGACGCAGAACCCGATCCGCCAGCCCGCCATGGAAAAGGTCTTCGACATGGAGGTAAACTCCACCGCGACGTCCTTGGCACCCGGCACCTCCAGGATCGAGCGCGTCGGTTTGCCGTCATAGTAAAGCTCGGAATAGGCGAGGTCGGACAGCACCCAGACCTCGTTTTTCTTCGCCCAGGCCACCAGCCGTTCGTAGAATTCGAGATCGACCGTCTCGGCCGTCGGATTGCTGGGATAATTGCACACCAGCACGGTGGGGCGCGGCACCGTATAGGCCATCGCATTGTCGAGCGCGCGCCAGTAATGTTCGTCCGGCGTCGTCGGCACGCTGCGGATCGTCGCCCCGGCGATCATGAAGCCGTAGGTGTGGATCGGATAGGCCGGGCTCGGGGCAAGGATCACATCGCCCGGCGCGCTGATGGCCGTCGCCATCGAGGACAGGCCCTCTTTCGAGCCCATCGTGACGACCACTTCCCGTTCGGGATCGAGCTCGACCCCGAAACGGCGCTGGTAGTAATTTGCCTGGGCGCGGCGCAGGCCGGGAATACCCTTCGACTGCGAATAGCCGTGCGCATCGGGCTTGGCCGCGACTTCGCACAGCTTGTCGATCACATGCTGCGGAGGTGGCTGGTCGGGATTGCCCATGCCGAGGTCGATGATGTCGCGACCCGCCTGACGTGCCGCGTGGCGCATCGCATTGACCTCTGCGATGACATAGGGCGGCATACGTTTGATGCGGTAGAATTCGTCGGACATTCATTGCTCCTGCGACGCCGGCCTTAACGCTGGCCGAAAGTGATTTGCGTCGTCACATTGATTACCTATTCACGATGCAAGCGCAAAGCCGCTCGCTATCACAAGTGTGCGAATTATCGTGTAAGTGACTAAAGACGCGCTTCGACGCCAGAGGATTGCCATGACCGATACGCCCGATCCCTTCACCAATATGTACGAAGGCCCCGCCAAGCTAAAGCGCGCCATGTTCGCGCCGATGATGGGAACGATGGACGCGGCCAAGGGGATCGACGGCGCAGTATCGCCCGAAGATGCAAAGCATTGGGCAGAAGTCGGGGCCAAGCTTCAGGCCATGTGGCTGCAGTACCAGTCGGAACAACTCGCCAACCCTCAGGCGCTGGTGCCCTATTTCGATCCCGCGCGCTGGATGGCGCTGGCGACCGACTGGTATCAGAAGATGCCGCTGGCGCAGGCCGAACAGCAGAAAGCCCTGATGGAAGAGGGCATGCGCCTGTGGGAAGACGTGCTGGGCCAGTACGGCCTTGGCCCCAAGGCAGCGGAAAAGCACGGCGGCGAGGTCGAGCTGCCGCGCAAGGATCGCCGCTTCGCCGACGAGAAATGGCGCGCCCATCCCGCCTACGCCCTGATCCACCAGACCTATCTGTTCCTGGCCGAACGCGTTGCGGAAATGGTCGAGAAGGCGGACAATCTCAATCCGCAGCAGCGCGAGCAATTGCGCTTCACCACCAAGGCAATCACCGAAGCGGCGAGCCCCGCCAATTTCCCGCTCCTCAATCCGGTGGTGATGGAGCGCACGCTGGAAACCCGCGGCGACAACCTCGTCAAGGGCATGGAGCACATGCTGGCCGACATGCGCCGGGGCCAGCTGTCGCACACCGATGCAAGCGCGTTCACCCTGGGCGAGAATATCGCCACCACGCCCGGCAAGGTGGTGCACGAGACCACGCTCTACCAGCTGATCCAGTATTCCCCCACGACCGACAAGGTCATGGAAACGCCGCTCATCATCTTCCCGCCGTGGATCAACCGGTTCTACATCCTCGATCTCAACGCGAAGAAGAGCTTCGTGAAATGGGCGGTCGACCAGGGCGTGACCGTTTTCATGGTCAGCTGGAAATCGGCCGACGCCAGCATGAAGGACGTGATCTGGGACGATTACGTGCGCGCGCAGATCGACGCGATCGACCATGTGCGCGAGCGGCTGGACGTGCCGAGCGTCCATGCGATCGGCTATTGCGTTGCCGGAACCACGCTGGCCGCCACGCTGGCGATCCTCCACCGCCGCGAGCAGGAGGACAAGGTCAGGAGCGCCACCTTCTTCACCGCCCAGGTCGATTTCGAGAAGGCGGGCGAACTGCTCAATTTCATCGACGACCAGCAGCTGGCCGCGATCAAGGGCCTGTCGCCCGACGGCTATCTCGACGGGCGCTACATGGCCGCGACCTTCAACCTGCTGCGCGGCACGGACCTGATCTGGAACTACGTGGTCAACAACTACCTGCTGGGCGAAGATTATCCGGCTTTCGACCTTTTGCACTGGAACGGGGACGTCACCAATCTTCCCGCCAAGTGGCACCAGCAGTATTTGCGCGACCTCTATCGCGACAACCGGCTGGTCGAAGGCGACGCGCTGACGGTCGACAATACGCCGGTCGATCTCGGCCGGGTGAACACCCCCACCTATGTACAGGCGGGCAAGGAAGACCACATTGCGCCGGCCGAAAGCGTCTGGCGGATCACCGAACATTTCGGCGGGCCCTTGCGCTTCGTGCTGGCCGGGTCGGGCCATATCGCAGGCGTGGTCAATCCGCCCTCCTCCGGCAAGTACCAGTACTGGACCAATGACGGCTCACCCCGCAGCCTCGCCGAATTCCGCGAGGGAGCGGAAGAGCATCCGGGAAGCTGGTGGCCGGACTGGATCGACTGGCTGCGCGAACAGGACGGCGAAACCGTGCCTGCGACCGGCAAACGAAAGCCGGGCGGAAAGGGCGACAAGGTCATCGAAAACGCGCCGGGACGCTACGTCGCCACCCGCTAATTGCGGTATAACCTGCTGAAAACACGCCTCGTCGCGACTTATTGTGCACTGCACAAAAAATCCTTGACTTCGCAGTTGCAATGCCTATTTTGTGCACTGCAACAAAACGAGGTTTCCCATGGCTGACAGCCAGAGCAAAATTGACGCCGCCGCAGAGAAGGCATTTGCCGACGCAGCGGAAAAGAAGGCTGCTGATGCGGCCAAGGGCGAAGTGAACGTAAAGGCCGTCGAAAAGGCAGTCGAAGCGGACACGAGTGCACCGGTCAAGGCAGACAAGGTCGCCAAGGCCGTTGCCGCACCTGCAAAGAAGAAGCCGGTCGCCAAGAAGAAGGCCGCTCCGGCCAAGGCCAAGAAGGTCGCTGTTAAGAAGGCACCGGCCAAGAAGAAGGCCACTGTGAAGAAGGTCGCCGCCAAGAAGGCAGCGCCTGCGAAGACCAAGGCCGCAGCCAAGAAGCCCGCGACCGCTACCACCCCGATTTCCAAGTTGAAGGATACCATCATGGCCACTGCCAAGAACGCAAAGACCACCGATTACACCGCCAAGGCGAAGGAAGTTGCTGCCGACGTGCAGACCCGTGCCAAGGCCGCTTACGACAAGGGTGCCGAAATGACCCAGGACGTCGTCGAATTCCAGAAGGGCAACTTCGAAGCCCTCGTCGAATCCGGCAAGATCCTCGCCAACGGCATGCAGGACATGGGCCGCACCTATGTCGAAGAAGCCAAGTCGGCTGCCGAAACCGTCCAGGGCGACGTCAAGAAGTTCGCTGCGATCAAGTCGCCGACCGAACTCTTCCAGCTCCAGGGTGAAATCGCACGTCGTAACTTCGACGCGATGGTTTCGACCACTTCGAAGAACACCGAAGCCATGGTCAAGCTGGCCAACGAAGCTTTCGCTCCGCTTTCGAGCCGCTTCAGCCTCGCTGCCGAAAAGGTCCGCAAGGCTGCCTAAGGCAAACTGACTTCAATCCGCCGGGCTCTCTCTCCTCTCTCCCTCGCCCGGTGGTTGGACAGGACGGGTCGGACGACATCACTGTCGTTCGGCCCGTTTCCTTTTTCGGGCCAGTAGGCGCGCGTTTCGACGTTTTCTTAACCCGCGACGGCGCACGGGGAGACTGACGCCTTGCGATTTGGTGAAACGATACGATATTGCCGCTTCTGATGACCGACTACACCGCCTTCCCCGCTATCCGCGCCGCTAATGGCGACGACGACGATACCCGCGAGGGCGAAGGCCAGACCGGTCTCGCGACCAAGACCCGCACCAAGCCCAAGAAGCCGAGCCAGTACAAGGTCCTGCTGCTGAACGACGATTACACGCCGATGGAATTCGTCGTGATCGTGCTGAAGCGCTTCTTCCGCATGAACATGGAAGAAGCGACCCGCGTCATGCTCCACGTCCACCAGAAAGGTGTCGGCGTCTGCGGCGTCTTTCCCTATGAAGTGGCGGAGACCAAGGTGAACCAGGTGATGGATTTCGCCCGCGAGAACCAGCACCCGCTTCAGTGCACGCTCGAAAAGGCCTGACAGCCATTCCCCTCCTCCTTTCCGGTAGGGCATGACGAGAGGGTAATTTCTCGCTAGAGCCGCCCTCAACGCCCAAGAAACCGGAAACCGCGTGCTCAATTTCCTTCCCGCCATCGACCGCTATATCTTCCGGCTGGTGATCGTGCCGATGCTGGGCGTCTTCGCCCTCGCGGCATCGCTGCTCACCCTCGACAAGATGCTGCGCTTGCTCGATTTCGTGGCGGTGGAAGGCGGGCCGATTGGTGTCGTCTTCAAGATGCTGGCGACGCTCGTTCCCGAATATGCCAGCCTCGCGATCCCGCTGGGCCTGCTGCTCGGCATCCTCCTTGCTTTCCGCAAGCTAGCCACCACGAGCGAGCTCGACGTCTTCCGCGCGGTCGGCCTCAGTTACGGCCGCCTCCTGCGGGTGCCCTACATCATCACCATGGTCTTCATGGCCATCAACGTGGCGCTGGTATTCTTCGTCCAGCCTGTCAGCCGCTTCACATACGAGCGCCTCGAATACGAGCTTCGCTCCGGCGCTCTCGGAGCCTCGATCAAGGTGGGCGAGTTCACCACGCTCGCTGACCGCATGGCGCTGCGCATCGAGGAAAGCGAAGACGACGGCCGCCGCCTGATCGGCATTTTCGCGCGCGTCGCCAACGACAAGGGGCAGGTGCTGTCGATCTCTGCGCGCGAAGGCTCCTTCCTCGCCACGACCGACGATCCCGACACGATCATTCTGCGCCTCACCGAAGGCACCATCATCCAGGACACCGGGGGCCAGACGCCCCGTGTCCTAACTTTCACCCGCCACGACCTGCCCATCGACCTGCCTGCGATCGAGGAATTCAGGGCGCGCGGCGAGGACGAGCGCGAATACATCCTGCCCGAATTGCTGCGCATCGGTTGGGCCGACAACCAGACCGAGGACAAGCGCGACGCCAGCCAGGCCAGCTTCAATTTCCGCCTGGTCGAGGTGGTGATGATGGCGCTGATGCCGCTGCTCGCCGTCGCACTCGGCATACCGCCAAAGCGATCGACCAGCGCGCTGGGCGTCTTCCTGTCGATCATCATGGTCGTCGCCTATCACAAGATAAACCAGTACGGAGAGGACGTGGCCGCACTTGGCCTTGCCGATCCGATCCTTGCCCTGTGGGGACCATTCGTGGTCTTCGCCGCGCTGATATTGTGGATGTACTGGCGCGTGGCCTTCGTGCCGGGCGGACAGGCGATCGGCGCGCTGGAAAACTGGTTCGCAAAGATTTCCAAGAAGATCGGCAAGCTGTTCAGGCGCAAGCGCCGACACCATGTCCACACGGACGACGATCTGGCGGCGGAGGGCTGATCGATGCAACTCGACTTCTTCCCCTCGCGCACGCTGACGCTCTACCTCGCGAAACTGTTCGTGGTCCGCATCCTGGCGGTGTTGGTCATGCTGGTGCTGGTGCTGATGATGCTCGACCTGCTGTCGAACAGCGGCAAGATCCTGGCGGTCGAAGGCAACGGCCAGGGCGAATTGCTGACTTATGCCAGCCTCAGGATACCGCAGCTGATCCAGCGCTTCCTGCCCTATTCGGTGCTGCTGGCAACACTCATCTCGCTGGTCACGCTCAACCAGAACAGCGAGGTTATTGCCATGAAGGCGGCCGGATTGTCCGCCCACCAGGTGCTTGCCCCGCTGCTGCTGACGGCGCTGGTCGTGGCCGGCTTCAGCTTCGCCTTCAACGAGCGTCTGGTGACGCGCGCAACGGCGACCCTCAAGGCGTGGGAAGCGGCGGAATACGGGCCTATTCCGGAAGAATCGAACGTGCGCGCCAATGTCTACCTGACCGATGGCGAAAACGTGATGACCGCCGCCCAACTGGCCGGACGCGGCAATGCCATCGCCATGCGCAAGGTCACTTTCTATCGTCGCAACGCAGAAGGCGCGATCCTCGAACAGATCGTCGCGGACCGCGCCACCTACGCGGCGCCGGGCTGGAAGCTGGAAGGTATCGAACGCTTCGAAGTGGCCACGGCCAATTACGCCACGGGTGACGAGATCGTTGTGGGTGAAGGCCTCACCCCCGACCAGATCGACCTTGCCCGGATCGATCCCGATGCCGTGCCCTTCTGGGAGCTGGGCCCGACCATCGACGCCTATGAAGAAGCTGGCAGGCGCACGGGCGAAATGCGTGCGAAGTGGTGGCACAAGCTGTCCGGCCCGCTGTCTTCGTTCCTCATGCCTCTGCTCGGCGCAGTGGCCGCCTTTGGACTGGCGCGATCGGGCCAGCTTTTCGTGCGCGCCCTGATCGGGATGGCGCTGGGCTTTGCCTATTTCGTGGTCGACAACGCCGCGCTGGCGATGGGCAATTTCGGCGGGTATCCGCCCTTCCTCGCCGCCTGGGCGCCCTTCTTCCTCTTCCTCCTGATCGGTGAAACCGTCCTGATCCGGACCGAGGAATGACCGGCTGGAGCATCCGGCTCGCAAAGCCGGAAGATGCCGAGCACCTGCCAGCCATCGAACGCGCGGCCGGCAGGCTCTTCCTGGAAGTGGACGGCCTCACCGGCATAGCCGATATGGACCCGATCCCGGCGGACGCGCAGCGCGCCATGATCCGCAAGGGGCATTGCCTGGTGGCCGAAAGCGACGGGCGCATCGTCGGTTTCCTGTCGACCCAGCCGCACCGCCGCGAACTGCACATCCGCGAGCTTTCGGTTCACCCCGACATGCAGGGGCAGGGGATCGGCGCAGTGCTGCTGCGGGCCATCGGCGTCGATGCGCTCAACAGCGGGTTTGCCGCGCTCACGCTGACGACCTTTACCGACGTGGCATGGAATGCGCCCTTCTATGCGCGGCTGGGTTTCGAGACGGTCGAGGACCTCGATGCCCATCCGCGCTTGAAAGCCGATATCGAGCAGGAGGTCGCGCACGGCCTCCCGCGCGAGCGACGCTGCGCGATGATCAGGTTTTTAGACTGAGGGCGCTCAGCCCTTGCGGCCACCCATCGTGCTGCGGGCAATGCGCGCGACCAGCACGCCCATCCCGGCGTGGTTCGCACCGTGATAGGTCGATTCCGTGCCGAGTTCGCGCACGAGGCGGCGGTGCGCTTCGGGCAACGAGTGGTAGGGCATCGACGGCATGAGGTGGTGCAGCGCGTGATAGCGCAAGCCCACCGGGGCCCAGATTTCGGCGATAACACCCGGCGGCGGCACATTCACGCTGTCCAGGAACTGCGCAGTGACAGTCATGGCCTCGCCCTCGTTCTCCCACAGATGCGCGACCAGCGTACGCAGCTGGTTGAGCAGTGCGACGACGGAGGCAACGCCCAGGGCGAAGAGCAGCGGTTTCCAGCCGAAGGCGAAGACGCTGGCGATCAGCATCCACGACCAGATGAATCCGCCCAGCTCCAGCAGCATGACCCGCGGACGTAGGTCGCCTTCGGGCGGGCGACGGCGGAATTCCGGATTGATCGCCAGCGCGCTGGCGCGCTGCCAGGTCAGGCGGCGGATCGGAGGGATGATCGCGCCCAGCGGCACGAGCACCGCAAAGCGGAACAGCAATGCCACCGGCGCAAGGATCGCGATAATGACGAACAGCGGCAGGCTCCACGGTTTCATCAGGGCGAGCGGGAGGTATTCCGGATCCTCGACCGTGCCGTATTGGGTGCGCTTGTGGTGCAGCGTGTGCACCTGCTCGTACATGAAGGACGGCGTCAGCATCGGGATGCCGACCAGCGCGTTCCACGCTCCGCGGAAACCGGGCAGTGCCCCGTTCCGGAAGTGCGAGATTTCGTGGATGAACAGAAGTGCGCGATAAAGCGCCAGCACCGATACGATCGACAGGACGACTGCCAGCGCGGTGCTCTGCGTCAGGATGGCCCCTGCAAGCGAGCCGTAACCCAGCAGTGCCGAGCCGACCATGTCGGTCCAGTAGATCGAAGCACGGTGTTCGGCGATATCCTTGGTCAAATCGCGCGCACCGCGCAGCATCGCCTTGTCGTCGGCGATTTGCGAATGCCAGCCGCGCATATCGCGCGAAGGCGCAGGATTTGCAGCAGGAATTGTCTGTTCAGCGTTCATGGTCGTTTCCTGGGGGGGAGCCTTAGTGGATCGGCGCGAAAAATGACAGCCTCGGGTCTCGATCATAGTGATCGACCGCGCGCGATTCCTTGACAAAGATCATGTGCCATACGCAGGGCTAACCCCGGCTGAACAAGGGAAGTGCTGCGTGGCTGACCAGAATATCGTGATCGTAGAGGCAAATGACAAGAAAGGCCGCGCTGCCTTTGTCGACCTGGGGCGGGAATTTGCCGCGCGGGAGCCGCATTTCGTCCCGCAACTACGCTCCGAGCAGCTGGAACTGGTCAATCCAGCGAAAAACCCGTTTTTCGAGCATGCCGACGTCCAGCTTTTCATTGCCCGCCGAGACGGAAAGCCCGTCGGACGGATTTCGGCACATATCGACCATCTTGCTCTCGAGCTGCCACGCGAACAGGGCATGGGACCCGGGACCGGCCTGTTCGGCTATTTCGATGCCGAGGACGAGGCCGTGGCCAGCGCCCTTCTGGCCAGGGCCGAGGAATGGCTGCGCTCACGCGGGATGACGCGTGTGCTGGGCCCGATTTCCCTGTCGATCTGGGAAGAACCGGGGCTGCTCGTGACCGGCCAGGACCACCCGCCGATGATCATGATGGGACACCATCCGGCGCATTATGCGCAGTGGATCGAACAGGCGGGATTTAGCGAAGCGAAGCGCCTCCTCACCTACGATCTCGATGTGCAGCAGGAATTCCCGCCCCTGATCCGCCGCATCGTCAAATCGGGCGAACGCAACGAGCGCATCCAGGTGCGCAAGGTCGACAAGTCGAAGTGGGACGAGGAAGTCGAGACGATCCTCCATATCCTCAACGATGCCTGGTCGAACAACTGGGGCTTCATCCCCTTCACCGAGGCCGAGATCGCCCATGCGGGCAAGAAGCTGAAGCCGATCATCCATGAAGACCTCAACATGGTCGCCGAACTGGACGGCAAGCCGGTCGCATTCATGCTCACCTTCCCGGACATCAATCGCCCGCTGAAGGAAATCGGCGGCAAGCTGCTGCCGTTCGGCTGGTTCAAGCTGCTGCGCTGGCTCAAGAAGCCCAAGCAGGCCGATATGCGCGTGCCGCTGATGGGGGTCCTCAAGGAACTGCACAATTCGCGCCTCGCCAGCCAGCTTGCCTTCATGATGATCAGCGAAATCCGCGATGTGGCCGCGACCAAATACAAGGCCCGCCGCGGCGAGATCGGGTGGATTCTCGACGACAACCAAGGGATGAAGGCGATCGCCGATGCAATCGACAGCCGGGTGAACCGCGAATACGTGGTCTACGAAAAGGCACTGTAGTCCCGAAATCGTTGCGCCGGGGCAACTATGCGCCTGATTGTGTTGCCGGTGGGAACCGGTTGGCCGCTTCGTCCTTTCGAGAATAGGCGCCGAATTCACGGGCCTAACAACCGGGACCGAACATCATCGCACGCGCGCCATCATCTACCTGCAAAATGCCAGAACATGTCCTTGTCGTGGAAGACGAGGCCATTCTTGGCGTGATGCTTGAAGACGCGCTCGAGGCTGCGGGGGTCAAACAGGTGGAAATCTGTTCGACGACCGACACGGCGCTCGAGGCTCTGCGCCGCAAGCAGCCCGACGCGATCGTCCTCGACGTGCACCTCGCCGACCGCGACGACGGCTGGGCCATAGCGGAGCTTGTGAGGGCACTGGGTCCCGACAGCCCCCGAATCATCTTCTCGACCGGCCAGCCCAAGGACATTCCCGAACACATCGCCGAAATGGGCAGCGTTCTCGAAAAGCCCTACGATCCGGCCGTATTGGTCGACGTGCTGTGCCAGCCGGAAAAGCGCGGCATGATTTCGCGCCTGCGCGGCGCCTTGCGCCCCGGCTGACTTCTTCCCGTTAATCGACCAAGAACTAGCGGCAGGTCAGACCTGCCTGTTTTTTGTCGGTTAGAGACCGCCAAGAAAAAAGGCCTCCGCTCTCTTGGAGCGAAGGCCTTTCGGGATCGTATCACCAGCCGCTTGGACGGGAGGGGGGTCTCGGCGGTGACATAGTAGAAATGTCTCGACGGGAATGGGGTTCCCCGCCCATCAAAATTTTTTGCATTTTTTTCTTCCGCGGTTTCAGACGAAGGGTCGATGCGCCTTTTCGGACCGCTCGAAACTGGCGAATTTCGCCGCCTCGGCCATGTCCGGGACGCAGATTTCGCGGGAGCTCCATTCGACCAGCCCGTCGCGGTCAAGCGACTTGATCGTACGGTTCGTGTGCACCAGCGACAGGCCCAGCATGTCCGCGATCTGGGACTGGGTGATGGCCATGGACAGCTTGTTGCCTTCGCGCGCGATGCCGGTGGCAAGCGCACGGTCGAGCAGCCATGCAGCGAGGTAGACGACCCGCTCGCGCGCGCTGCGCTGGCCAAGCGATACGATATGGCCCTCCAGCGCATTCTCTTCCTTGGCCGCCAGCCAGGTAATGTCGAAGCCGAGCCGCGGGTGCTCCTTGATAAGGTGCACGAAGTCGGAACGGCGGAAACGGCACAGGCGCAGTGGCAAGACCGCCTCGACCGAATGGCTCAGCGGTTCGTCGAAAGCGCCCTGCAGGCCGATGAGATCGCCTGGGAACATGAAGTTGATGATCTGGCGCCGGCCATCTTCCAGTTCGAGATAGCGAATGGCCACTCCGTCCAGGACGGTGAACAGGTGGTCGGTCTCATCGCCTTCCTTGAGAACTATGTCGCCGCGCTCGCAGCTGAATTCAGCTTCCTTGACCGACTGCATATATGCCAGCTGTGCATCGTCGAGCGGGCGCAGTCCGGGACAGTCCTGGAGCGGGCACTCCTGACACGCATAGGGTTCAGCAATCTCGAACACTCGCACCCCCCTCATTAACCCTCATGAAGGGCCACTTCGTCGCTTCGATTGAAACATTTGTCAAACATCATGATTTCCCGGCTGGAACTAGGAACCGTTCTCTTGGCGGCGCGTTCAATGCGCGCAAACCACGGAAGGGGTTATATGTCGCTTGGTGACCAAATCGCGAAAAACCTGCCTTACCTGCGCCGTTATGCGCGGGCACTTACCGGATCTCAGGCAACCGGTGACGCGTTCGTACGCGCAACCTTGGAGGCCGCTCTGGCCGACGACGACCTGAAGGCGTCGCTGGAGGGTGGCCGCGTCCCCCTCTATCGCGCATTCAACAAGGTCTGGTCGAGCGCCTACCTCGATGTTCAGGAGCCTTCGGGCGACGATCACGAAGGTGCGGCGCAGGATCGACTCAAATCGATCACACCGCTCAACCGGCAGGCCCTGCTGCTTACGACGCTGGAAGATTTCTCCGTCGAACAGGCCAGCGAGATCATGGAAGTAGAACCTTCCGAGATCGAAAGCCTGGTGCAGGAAGCGGTCAGCGAAATCGATCGCGAAAGTTCGACCAGCGTCCTCATTATCGAGGACGAACCGCTCATCTCGATGCAGCTGGAAGATCTCGTCACGTCGCTGGGCCACGAAGTGTGCGGCACTGCCGCCACCCGTACGCAAGCCCAGGAAGTTGTCGCCCAGAAGACGCCTGGCCTGGTCCTCGCCGATATCCAGCTGGCCGACGGTTCGTCGGGCCTCGATGCGGTCGACGACATCCTGGCGATCGACAGCGTGCCGGTGATCTTCATCACGGCTTATCCCGAGCGCCTGCTGACAGGCGATCGTCCCGAACCGACGTATCTGGTGACCAAGCCGTTCCAGGAACAGACGGTGCGTGCTGCCATCAGCCAGGCCCTGTTCTTCGGATCCAGCCGCCCGCTCGGCTGACAGGACCAAACGTCAAACAAGAGCGCCGCCCGGACCATCGTCCCGGCGGCGTTTTTGTGCGCTGTTGCAGCAAGGACCACCGGCGGCAGGACCGCTGGTCGAACCTATTCCTTTTCGAGTTGGACGGGCGGGCTCCGCAGCGCGAACTCGCTCGGCTCGCGGACCGGCACCAGCAATTTGCAGCGCACGCCCGTCGGCAGGAAATCCAGTTCCACCGGGTGGCGCAATTCGTGTGCGACGATCTTCTCGATCAGGTCCGTGCCGAAGCCGCGCTTGGTCGGCTCGGTGACGCGCGGCCCGCCACTTTCGGACCAGTCTATCCTGGCAAGGTTCTCGCTGATGAGCGTCCAGACAATCGCGACCTTCCCACCGCTCGTACTCAGCGCGCCATACTTGGCGGCATTGGTCGCCAACTCGTGAAGCGCCAGGCCGAGCGAGAGCGCATCATTGGGCGCAAGCTCGACTTCCGGACCCTCGATCACCAGCTCGTGATCCTGGTCGTTGGCATAGGGGGCAAGCTCTACCTCGATCACCGACCGGATCGGAGTGGTCCCCCATTCGGACTGGGTGAGCAGGTCGTGCGTAGCCGACAAAGCCCGGATTCTCTGGTCGATCCCTTCGGCAAATTCATCCAGATCGTCTGCCCGGCGGCGCGTCAGCGAAACGATGGAGAGCACATTGGCGAGGGTATTTTTCACGCGGTGATTAAGCTCACGCGTCAGCGAATTGCGGATCGAATTCTGTTCGGCAAACCATTCAAGAGACTTGCTGTCTTCCTGCGCCTGCTGGGTCAGGAGACGCGCGACGATCAGCAGCAGGCTGGCGACGGCTAGACCGAACAGCAGGGTGATCATCGAAAGCGGCGACAGCGTATTGTCGCGGACTGCCTGGACGACGACCCGCATTTCCCGCCCTGCGAGGTCGACTTCGCGCTCGACGAACGGGCGATCGGCGACCCAGCCCTCGCGCTCCGCGATAAGGAACCGGCCCTCGTCGCCTACGTCGAACAATCTGATCGGCGTTTCCTCGATCGACACCAGTTCTGCAGCCGAGGTCAGAAACTGCTCCGCGTTGAAAGGGCTGTAGACGAAGCCTTTCAGGCTGCGGTTACTGATACCGCCCTCGAAAACCGGCATGTAGATGAGGAAGCCCGGCCGCTCTTCACCGCCCTCCTGCATGAGGGTTACGCGCCCGGTAGCCGTCGGCCGCCCGGTCCGCGTCGCCTCGTCCAGCGCCTTGCGGCGTACCGGTTCGGAATACATGTCGAAACCGATTGCCCGCCTGTTGCGCAAGGTATCGGGCTGCAGGAACATGACCGGGACCAGCTGCTCTCGCGGTTCACTGATGGCGCTTGGCGTGATCCTGACCGAATACAGCTTGCCTTCGTTCAGTATGGCTTCGGTTGCTGCTATTTCCCCGGCTCCGATTGCCGGAGCCCAGCCAATCCCCTCAGCGCCGCGATAATCGGAATCGAGCCTGAGTTCGGCCACGAACTGCCTGAAAGTCTCCGCGTTGACCTGCTCCTGCGAACCGAACAGGGCGCCTGCTGCCCTGAGGAATGCGGAGTTGGAGTAGCCCCGCCGTTCGATCGCAAAGGCCATTGCCTGTGCTTTCCGGTTCAGGTCGGCCTCTTCGCGAATGCGCTGTCCGCTTTCGATCGCGAACACACTTAGCGCTGTGACTGCGGCAACGAGAGCGAAAATGGCGAGAGGCACGGCGCGCGGGTAGTCGACCAGCCAGCGCTGGCGCACCTTCTTGCGCATGAGTTTGTCCTCAACCACCTCTAAGCCCCGTCTCGTATTGCGGTCTGCCCCCTAATATCCTTCGGGAAAGGGTTGGTTCCGGACGATTGGCCGGGGTGGCATATTTATATCGTCCGGTGTGGAACCCGATTCCTCCTGCGACGTTACGGGTGCACTAGAGGGATTGTAACCAGCGACATGGCCGAACCTACCGGGCACTCCCGTCGCGAGGACAAGGACGTATTTTTAGCAAGATGACTTCTCCTGCACCTTCCGAAGGAAAGCTGCCCAAGGGTAACGACCGGACGTCGACAAGTAAGAAGGAAAGCCAGCCCGAGTGGGCCAATGGCTTGCGCCAGCTTTACGACTCCGTTGTGGACGAGCCGCTTCCTGATACATTCAAGGACCTCCTGTCGAAATTGGACTCGAAGGACTGATGGGAAGTGAGAAGCGGACGGCTTCCGAAAAAGCCGACTTCAAACGCGAATTGACCGAGGTCGTCCCGCACCTTCGCGCCTTTGCGCGCGGCCTTTGCGGCCGTGCCGATATGGCCGACGATCTGGTGCAGGAAACGCTGCTCAAGGCTTGGGCTGCGCAGGAACGCTTCCAGCCCGGCACAAGCATGCGGGCGTGGACCTTCGTGATCCTGCGCAATGCCTATCTGACCGACATGCGCCGCAATCGCTTCCGCGGCGAATACGACGAGACGGTTGCCGAGCGCGTGCTGACCGCACCTGCGGGACAGGAGGAGCCGATCCACCTTTCGGACATGCACCGTGCCCTGCTGACGCTGCCGCCGGAGCGGCGCGAAGCCCTGCTGCTCGTCGGCGCGGGCGGCTTCTCCTACGAAGAGGCAGCGAATATCTGCGGCTGCGCCGTCGGCACCATCAAGAGCCGTGTCGGCCGTGCGCGTGCAACGCTCAACTCGATGCTCGCAGACGGATCGATCCCAAAGCGCTCGATCGACGACGACACCGCCCATCGCGCAATCCTGGAAGAGCTCGACGAAGTCGCCGCCGGCCAGGGCATGGCGTCACGCAACTGACGGGTAGTACCGCGCTTGTCCCGCCGACCGCTGCACGGCACATAGGCCAGACATGACCGACCAAGAGCCTGCACCGCCAACGCCGCCCCCGGTTCGCCGGCCGGGTCAGCGCAACGCGTTCGCGCAGCAGGAACTGCGGCTGATTTCGGCCCTGGTGCTGTTGCTTGGCGTGGGCCTGTTCCTCGCCCTGCCCTTCGTTCTGTCGATCGGGGCGATCGTTTTCCTACCCGTGGTCACCGCGGTGATCCTGACTGTCATCCTGTCTCCGCTGGCGGACAAGCTCAATGGCTGGGGTCTGCCCAATGCGCTCGCCTCGCTGGTTTCGCTGCTGGTCTTCTTTGCGATCCTGCTCCTCGCGCTCGCACTGATCCTGCAGCCTGCAATCACGCTTTTCGACGAATTGCCGGCACTGGTGCAACGTGTCGGCGAACGCTTCGGAGAATTGCAGGAGCGTTTTTCGTGGGTCGCCCAGGTCAATGACCAGCTGGCCGACCTGATGACCCGCGAAGGACAGCCGCGCGAAGTCGTCCTCGCTACGCCCAGCTTCCTCGAAGAGATCGCCTTCGCCACGCCGACGGTGGTGATCGAGGTGATCCTGACCCTCCTCATGGCGTTCTTCATGATCGAATCGCGCATTCGGCTGCGCCAGAAACTGCTGTTCGGGAGGACGAGCTTCGGGACCAGCATCAAGGCGGCGCGTGTGCTGCGCGAAGTGCAGGACCGGGTGGCCGCTTACATTCTCACTGTCGGCTGGATCAACGCGCTGGTCGGCGTGATCGTGGCGCTTGGCGCATGGGCGCTCGGCGTCGATGCCCCGATCATGTGGGGCGGACTTGCCGCCATTCTCAACTTCCTGCCCTATATCGGCCCGACGCTGATGGTCGGCCTGCTCGCGCTATTCGGGATCGGGACGGCGGACACGGTCCTGCTGGGCCTTGTCCCTGCCCTCGCCTATCTTGGTCTCCACACGATCGAGGCCAATGCCATCACGCCCTCCATCCTCGGCGCGCGGTTCACCATGAACCCGGTCATGATCCTGATCGCCCTGTCCTATTTCACCTGGATCTGGGGCGCGTTCGGGGCGTTGCTTTCAGTGCCGATCCTGCTGATGCTGACCGCCTTGTTCGACCATATCGGCAGGCCGAACTTGGTCGGCTTCATCTTCGGCGAGCCCCTGTTCACCGCCAGCGTCTTCAACGACGAGAGCGACGAGCAACCCTCTACCTGACACGAAAAAGCCCGCCGCACCGGAGTGCAGCGGGCCTTCCCTGTATCTTGCCGGACTTACGAGGGGTAGGTCCAGGTGGAGCCGCGCGACAGGTTGTCGTGGGCGAAGCTCCAGTTCAGCTTGCCGCTGACCGCGTCGAGATAGGCCGGACGCGCATTCTGGTGGTCGAGGTAATAGGCGTGCTCCCACAGGTCGATGACGAGCAGCGGGTTTACGCCCTCGTGATCGGCGAGCGTGTCGCCGTCATGGGTTTCTTCGATGGACAGCTTGCCGTTCTTTTCGGCGAGCCAGACCCAGCCGCTGGCGAAGTGACCTGCGCCGCGATCCTTGAGCTTGGACTTGAGTTCGTCGACCGAACCGAAGGACGCTTCGATCATGCTCTTGAGCTCATCGGAAATCGACGTTTCCGACGGAGCCATCGAGTGCCAGTAAAAACCGTGGTTCCAGCTCTGTGCGGAATTGTTGAACAGGCCCTGGTTGCTGTCACGCGCTGCGGCGATGACTTCTTCAAGGCTCTTGTCCGCAAGATCGGTGCCTTCGATCGCGGCATTGGTCTTGTCGATATAGGCCTGATGATGCTTGCCGTGGTGGTAGGACAGCGTCTTGGCGGACACGGCCGGCTCCAGCGCGGTGTCGTCGTAAGGCAGGTCGATCAGCTGAAATGCCATGAATGGATCCCCTTTTCGGTATTCGTGTTGAACTTTCGGTTTGCCCTGACAACGCATGGGCAGGCACGAGGTTGCATAGCGGCTTGGAAAAATGGCGCCATGGCTTTTATTCCGCATCAATCACGGCCAAGAGGCGGTCACAGACAAGGGAGCGCATAGAGAAATGTCACGCAAATTCTTCGGCACCGACGGCATTCGCGGACGCACGAACGAGGGTGTGATGACCGCCGCCACTGCCATGCGGGTCGGCCAGGCCGCGGGAACGCACTTCCTGCGCGGCGGTCACCGGCACCGGGTCGTCATCGGCAAGGATACGCGGCTGTCCGGCTACATGATGGAAAGCGCGCTGGTGGCAGGGTTCACCAGCGTGGGCATGGACGTGATCATGACCGGCCCCCTCCCCACTCCGGCCATCGCCCTGCTCACCCGCGAAATGCGCGCCGACCTCGGCGTCATGATTTCGGCCAGCCACAATCCGTACGAAGACAATGGCATCAAGCTGTTCGGCCCCGACGGGTTCAAGCTTTCCGACGAGGCCGAAGCGTCGATCGAACTGCTGCTCGAGCAGGAGCCGCTGCTCGTCCAGGCCGACCGCATCGGCAGGGCTCGCCGGATCGACGACGCGCGCGGCCGCTATATCCACGCGATCAAGCAATCGGTGGCCAGCGACATCCGTTTCGACGGGCTGAAAGTCGTGGTCGATTGCGCCAACGGGGCTGCCTATCAGGTCGCGCCATCGGCGATCTGGGAACTGGGTGCGGATGTCATCGCCATGGGCGTCGAGCCGGATGGCACCAATATCAACCGCGATGTCGGCTCGACCTCGCTCGATGCGATCAAGGCCCGCGTGGTCGAGGAAGGTGCCGATATCGGGATTGCGCTCGATGGCGATGCCGACCGACTGATCGTGATCGACGAGAAGGGACGCGCGGTGGACGGGGACCAGATCATGGGTCTGATCGCATCCCGGCTTCATGCGCGCGGCGACCTGACGGGCGGCGGCGTGGTGGCTACTGTGATGAGCAATCTCGGCCTGGAGCGCTATCTGCAAGGCCAGGGCCTGACGCTGGAGCGCGCCAAGGTCGGTGATCGCTATGTCCTCGAGAAAATGAAGCAAGGCGGCTTCAATATCGGCGGCGAGCAGTCCGGCCACATGATCCTTCTCGACCACGCGACCACTGGCGACGGCACGGTTGCAGCGCTGCGCGTTCTTGCCAGCCTCGTGCGATCGGGCAAGCCGGCCAGCGAGTTGCTGCACGTCTTCGACCCCGTGCCCCAGCTTCTCAAGAATGTACGCTATTCGGGCGGCAAACCGCTTGAGGCGGAGAGCGTGAAAGCAGTCATTGCGGAAGCGGAGAAGGAACTCGAAGGGACCGGACGCCTCGTAATCCGGCCTTCCGGCACCGAACCCGTAATCCGGGTCATGGCCGAAGGTGATGATGCCGCGCAGGTCGAACGCGTCGTCGACCGGATCTGCGATGCCGTGAAGGATGCCGCCTGATGCTGGAGATGCGCCCCGATTGCGAGCGCTGCGGCGCGGATACGCCGGCAGACAAGCCAGGCAGCTTTATCTGCAGCTTCGAATGCACCTTCTGCACCGAATGCGCGGATGAACTCGACGATCTGTGCCCCAATTGCGGAGGCGAGTTGATGGACCGGCCCACACGGTCGGCAAAGCTGCTCGAGAAATACCCCGCAAGCACCGTGCGAAAGCACAAGGGATGAGCGGCGCCCCTCCCCGCATCCTAACCATCGCCGGGTCGGACAGTTCGGGCGGTGCCGGTATCCAGGCAGATATCAAGACCATCACCATGCTCGGCGGCTATGCGATGAGCGCGATCACCGCGGTCACGGCCCAGAACACGCGCGGCGTGCAGGGTGTCGAGGTCATGCACCCCGAACTTGTGATGGACCAGGTCGAGAGCTGTCTTGGCGACATCGGGGCCGATGCGATCAAGATCGGGATGCTGGGATCACCGCAGATTGCAATGCAACTGGCGGAACGGCTGGACACTTTTGCCGGACCGATCGTCTTCGACCCGGTCATGGTCGCGACCAGCGGCTCCGAGCTGGCGAGCGAGGCCACTATAGGCGCGTTCGGAGCCCTGATGGAAATCGCCACCATCGTCACTCCCAACCTGCCCGAACTGGGAGCGTTGACCGGACGCGAGAGCATTGCGGACGAAGACGTCTTCGATGCCGCGCGCGAACTGGCGGAAAAGCACGATACCGTAGTGCTGGCAAAAGGCGGGCATGGCGAAGGTGACGAGGTGCTCGACCGCGCGGTTTCCTCCACCGGCAAGATCGCCAGCTTCGGCCATCATCGCATCGACACACGCCATACGCACGGAACCGGCTGCACGCTGTCGGCCGCGCTGGCGACGTTCCTCGCCTATGGCCAGCCGACCACCCACGCGATCAGGCTGGCGCGCGGGTTCGTCTACGCAGCGATCGAGAATGCGCCCGAATTCGGCGAAGGCTCAGGCCCGCTCGGGCACCAGGCGGTACGCAAGCTGGGCTGAGCCTTCCGGTTGGCAGGCCTTAGAGGCCGTAGAAATTGCTGATGTGCTGCCAGGCGTCCTCGGCCGTTTCGCACCAGCGGAACAGGTCGAGGTCCTTCTTCGAAATCGTGCCTTCTTCGGCAATCGCCTCGAAATTGATGACGCGCTTCCAGAAATCCTCGCCGAACAGCAGGATCGGCATCGGTTTCATCTTGCCAGTCTGGATCAGCGTCAGCAGTTCGAAGAATTCGTCGAACGTACCGAAGCCGCCCGGGAACACCGCCACCGCACGCGCGCGCAGCAGGAAGTGCATCTTGCGCAGGGCGAAATAATGGAAGTTGAGCGAAAGGTAGGGCGTCACATAGGAGTTAGGAGCCTGCTCGTGCGGCAGGATGATGTTGAGGCCGATCGATTCACCGCCCGCTTCGCTGGCGCCGCGATTGGCAGCTTCCATGATCGAGGGACCGCCGCCCGAACACACGACGAACTGGCGCTTGCCGTCTTCGATGATCGACTTTTCGGTAGCCATCTTCGCCAGCTTCATGGCTTCGGCGTAATACTTGCTCTTGGCGACGAGGCTTTCGACGACCTTGCGCTCGTCTTCGGGCAGGTCCTTGGCGCCTTCCAGTGCCGCCTCCGCCGCTTCGGGAGGGGGAATGCGCGCGCTGCCGTACATGACCAGCGTCGAGCCGACACCGGCTTCGTCGAGAATCATCTCGGGCTTGAGGAGTTCGAGCTGGAAACGAACCGGGCGCAGTTCCTCGCGCAGGAGGAAGTCCTTGTCCTGGAATGCCAGCTTGTAGGAGGGATGTTCGGTCTGCGGCGTGTGCTTTTCGAGGCCCTTCTTTTCGAACTGGGCTTCCTGCTGTGCCGGATAGAATTTGCGATCGGCGAGATCGCGCTTTTGCTTTTCTTCTTCTGTCATGACCCGCGCGATAGTGCGAGGAGACATCATCGACAAGCCATTGAAGAGGAAATGGCCTTCCCGGGAGGGAATGGCAGGGGTGACAGGATTCGAACCCGTGGCCCTCGGTTTTGGAGACCGATGCTCTACCAGCTGAGCTACACCCCTGCAGCCGAGCCGGCGCATTAGTCGCAACGCGCCCCGCTGGCAAGATGCGTATCGCATATCTGCGCAAACTGTTAGGAACTGCGCACCATGCACGCCCCCGTCCCAGAAACGATTCCCGTCGATCTGCTGCTGCATGCCTATCGCAGCGGCGTATTCCCGATGGCCGATCACCGGGATGATCGCGAAGTCTACTGGGTCGAGCCGCGCGAGCGGGCCGTGATCCCGCTGGACGGCTTTCGCATGTCGTCCAGCCTGCGCAAGATCCTGCGCCAGAACAGATTTCGCGTTACCTGCGATACCGACTTCGCCGCGATCATCGCGGCTTGCGCCGAACCGCGCGAAGAACATGCGGAAAGCTGGATCAGCCACCAGATCGAGGAAAGCTACATCGCCTTGCACAAGGCCGGCCACGCTCATTCGGTAGAGGTATGGCGCGAGGGCGAGCTCGTGGGCGGGCTCTATGGCGTCGCCTTCGATCGTGTGTTTTGCGGGGAGAGCATGTTCAGCCGCGCCGACAATGCCAGCAAGGTGGCGCTGGCGTGGCTCGTCGCCGCAATGCGGGAGGCAGGCTACCGCCTGCTCGACTGCCAGTTCATGACCGACCACCTCGCCTCACTGGGCGCGGTGGCCATGCCGCAATCGGATTACCTGCAATTGCTGAGGGCAGCGCGCGGAGAGCCGGCAGGCTCGATCCCGCAGCGCATCGCTGCGGCGAACGCTCACTCCTCGCCCGGAAACTCCATCGCGCAGCCCTTGACCCAGACGTCATAGATCGGGTGCTCGACCACGTTGAGGCTGGGCGAATTCTTGAACAGCCAGCCGGAGAAGACGCGGTTAAATTCGTTCTGGCTGCCACGTTCGCGCACAAGGACCTGAACGAAGGCGCCCGTTTCCTGCGGCATTTCCCACGGAGCGGTCCGCTCGCACGAAGCGAGGCTGATGATCACATCGCCCACGCGCTTCTGTTCGCCCGGACGCATTTCGAGGTCCTGCGTTTCATTGTTGCGTTTGTTGAGCAGGCCGATGGTTGCCACGCGCTCTTCCAGCGGAGTGCCTATCCCCGCTTCCGCAGCGGCGACTTCGGGCAGTTCGACACGCTGCAATTCTTCAGGAATTTCGGTGCTGACCGCTTCCGGCTCGGGCGGGTCCTGCGAGCAGGCGCCAAGCACCAGAGCAGCGCCAAGAAGCAGGCCGGTGCGGGCCATTATCAGGCGTCCGGAGACCAGGCTTCGTAATCGCCGACTGCGCGCGCACGCTTGCCACCACGCTCCAGTGCGCCCTGCGGGCGATAGGCATTGCCGGTGCCCGTAGCGTTCGGCGTGTAGTCGGCTTCCCAGATGCGCGGTGCGGGAAGGAAACTTTCAGGCACATCGTCGCCCGATCCGTGCAGCCAGCCATGCCATTCGGCAGGCACGCGGCTGGCGTCGTTGGCGCCCTCGTAGATCACCCAGCGGCGTTCGCGCTGGCCTTCGCCCTTTTTCTTGGAGCGGTAATACTTGTTACCCTGCGCGTCGGTGCCGACGTGTTCGCCATTGCGCGAGGACCACAGCATTGTGCCGATGGTGGCACCGTTCCACCAGGTGAAGATCTTTGCGAGAGGATTCATAATTCGCGCGCCTAGCTGATTCCCGCGCGCGCGCCAAGCGCATGCGTGGTGTATTTCGCCCTCACCATTCGACCAGGTCGCCGGGCTCGATGCCAAGCTCTTCGGCAAGGCCGCCGCGAATCTCCAGCACCCCGCTGGTGACGCCCACCGAATAGACCGATTCGAGCGAATAAGGCTCGGTCATGGCGGCGATATTGAGGATGCGTCCGTCGGTCCCGATGAAGATGATGTCGAGCGGGAGCGGCGTGTTCTTCATCCAGAAGCTGCGCGCGGTTTGCGGCTCGCTAGGGAAAATCATCGCCTCGTCGTCCGCCAGTTCGGTGCGGAACATCAGCCCCTGCGCCTGCGCCTCGCGCGACTGGGCGAGTTCGGTGCGGAAGGTGTGGACCGTGTCGCCGCTGCGCACGGTAACCGGGATGACCTGCAAGCCCGAGATCGGGTGCACCGCCTCTGCCTGCTGAGACGCGGCACTGGCCGGTTCCTCGGCGGTCCCGGCAGGCGCACAGGCGGCCATGGCAAGCGCAAGGCATATCGCGCCGCTGCGCAGTACCGGCAAAGCAATTTCGAACTTCATTCCATCAATCCCACAGATCGGCTTCTTCAAGCCATTCTTCCAGCGCCGCTTCGTCGGCAGCGGAAAGGATGGCCTGAGCGTGGGCGAAGGTGTGCCCCGCCCTAACCATCGCTGCAAGCTGCTTTTCATTCCGTTTATGACGCATTTCGCCCGTCTCGTCTTCGGGAGGCGTGGAGAAAGGCCCGAAACGCCTGCGCCGGGCCAGTGCGAGCGCCGCCTCGCGCGCTTCGCGTTCGCCCGGCGCAAGTTCGCTTCGCAGTCCTTCGTCGATACCCGCCGCCCGAAGCGTTTCGTCGACCCGCCGCGCGCCATATCCGCGTGACAGCAGGCCGCCCGCCTTCATTTTCCCGTACCCGCGATCGTCGACATAGCCCTTGTCCGCGAAATCGGCGACGAGAGCATCGATACCGGGATCGCCTTCGTCCTCCCACCCACGTTCGCGCAGCTTGCGCTTGAGGTAGCTTTCCAGCTTGCCCGCACTGGTCGCAAAGCGCGCCACATAGGCCAGCGCCAGGTCGCGCAGTCGCGTGCGGTCGAGCGGCTTGGGCTTGCGACGAGTTCGGCGCTGTGTTGCGTTACGATCAACCATCGGCCATATTCGTGCCACAGTCCTTACCGAATGGGAAAGCTCGATATAGCGTTGCGGCAGTGATCGTGGCGCATAGGGATCATGAGGGATGCCGCAAGGCTCTGTTATTTCACGGGAATCGCGAAAACCAATGACCGACGCCGCATTGACGCCGACGCCAAATGATTGCGACCTGCCACGGCGCAGGGCCGATTTCGCCACCTTCAACGAGGCGGTGGATTACGCTGCCCGTAGCGAAAAGGGACTCAATTTCCATGATATGCGCGGCGACCTCGTGCGCCCCTATCCCTTCAGCGAAATGCGCGAGGATGCGCTCAAATTCGCGCGCCAGCTGGCCGCTTACGGCATCGGCAAGGAAGACCGCGTAGCGCTGGTTGCGGAAACCTGCCCCGAATTCGCCGCGCTGTTCTGCGCCTGCACCTATGTCGGCGCCTGGCCGGTTCCCCTGCCCCTGCCGACCGGCTTCGGCGGCAAGGAAGGTTATATCGACCAGCTTTCAGTCCAGCTGCAGAGCAGCGATCCCAATATCCTGATCTATCCCGAAGAAATCGCGGAAATGGCCAAGGCTGCTGCCGACCGGCAGGGCTGCGACGGGGAAAGCTGGCAGGAATTCGCGAAGCGCCCCGATCCAGAATGCGACCTGCCCGAAGCGCAGCCGGAGGACATTTGCTACCTCCAGTATTCCAGCGGTTCGACGCGTTTCCCGACCGGTGTCGCCGTCACGCACGAGGCGCTGCTGCACAACCTCTTCGGCCACTCGACCGGCGTGGACCTTGGCGAAAACGACCGCGTGGTGAGCTGGCTGCCGTGGTATCACGACATGGGCCTCGTCGGGTGCCTGCTCTCGCCCATCGCGAACCAGGCATCGGTCGATTATCTCAAGACCGAACATTTCGCGCGTCGCCCGCTGGCATGGCTCGACCTGATCAGCCGGAACAAGGGCAATACGCTCAGTTATTCGCCGACCTTCGGCTATGACATCTGTGCGCGCCGCATCTCCAGCCAGAGCCATGTGGACGAGCGCTTCGACCTGTCGCGCTGGCGCACTGCCGGCAATGGCGCCGACATGATCCGCCCCGACGTGATGCAAAGCTTCGTCAACGCCTTTGCTGAGGCCGGCTTCAAGGCCAGCGCCTTTACGCCGAGCTATGGCCTGGCCGAAGCGACGCTGGCGGTCACCGTCATGCCGCCGGGCGAAGGTATACGCGTCGAACTGGTCGAGGAAGAACGCCTCTCCGGCCGTCCGCGCAATCTGAACAGCCCAGCGCGCTACCGGGCGATCGTCAATTGCGGCAAGGCGCTGCCGGGCATGGAAGTCGAGATCCGCGACGAGAAGGGCGCGGCCAAGGCCGACCACCAGATCGGCAAGGTCTGGTGCCGCGGCACCAGCGTCATGCACTCCTATTTCCGCAACGAGGAAGCGACCGAGGAATGCCTGGTCGACGGCTGGCTGGACACGGGCGACATGGGCTATCAGGCCGATGGCTATCTGTTCATCGTGGGCCGCGCGAAGGACATGATCATCATCAACGGCAAGAACCTCTGGCCGCAGGATATCGAATGGGCGGTCGAGCAGCTGCCCGGCTTCAACCACGGCGACATCGCCGCCTTCTCGGTCGATACCGATAATGGCGAAGAAGCTCCTGCCGTGCTGGTACATTGCCGCGTTTCGGAACCCGAAGAACGGATCAAGCTGCGCGACCAGATCGCCGACAAGGTCCGCGGCGTCACCGGCATGAGCTGCGTGGTCGAACTCGTGCCGCCGCGTACGCTGCCGCGCACCAGTTCGGGCAAGCTCAGCCGCGCCAAGGCGAAAAGGCTTTACCTGTCGGGCGAAATCCAGCCGCTCGAACTGGCCGCCTGAAGCCTTATTACTGTCAACATGAGGGTTTGTAGCTGCCATCGCGTGATGGCACCTTGAAACTCGTGTTATAGAGACCTAATACAGAGAAGAGTAATCTTCCGGGAGGTCTGCGTAAATTCATGAGTGACGAAAAGCCCCAGGCAGCCGCTGCCACGCCCGCTGCGAAGCCCGCCGCTACCGCCACGATGGCGCCGCCGGAATTCGACCTGACGCCGCCCGATCCGGTACCAGCCGTTGCGCCCGAAAAGGCTGCCGGCCTCGTCCCCGTCTCCGAAGAGGTGAAGAGCAAGCTGGAAAGCAAGGTCGACGGCTTCGTCGACGATCTGATCGCGCAGGACGCCAATTCGCCGGAATTCGGCAAGAAGGTCGACCAGCTCACCAACATGGGCCGCAAGGAAATCATGGCGGCGGCAGGCATGTCGAACCGCTTCCTCGACCGTCCGGTCCGCGCGATGGACAAGGACGAAGGCGTCGGCGCGAACCTCGCCGAACTGCGCCGCGTCGTGGAAGACCTCGATCCGGGCAAGCGCGGCAAGCTTTCGGGCACGCGCAAGATCCTCGGCATCATTCCCTTCGGCAACAAGCTGACCAACTACTTCCGCAGCTACCAGAGCGCGCAGACGCACATCCAGTCGATCCTTTCGAACCTTGCCAGCGGCAAGGACGAGCTGATCATGGACAATGCCGCGATCGACGTCGAACGCCAGAAACTGTGGGAGGCGATGGGCAATCTGGAACAGATGATCCACATCTCCAACACGCTGGACGGCAAGCTGGAGGAAAAGGCCGCCGAACTCGACGCGACCGATCCGGCCAAGGCCAAGGCCGTGCGCGAAACCGCGCTATTCTATGTCCGCCAGCGTACGCAGGATCTGCTCACCCAGATGGCCGTGAGCGTGCAGGGCTATCTCGCCCTCGACCTCGTGAAGAAGAACAACGTCGAGCTGGTGAAGGGCGTCGACCGCGCCAGCACCACGACCGTGGGCGCTCTGCGCACGGCAGTCACCGTTGCCGAGGCAATGACCAACCAGCGCCTCGTGCTCGGCCAGATCACCGCACTCAACGACACGACCGCCGGCATCATCGACAGCACCAGCACCATGCTGCGCGACCAGACCGGCAAGATTCACGAACAGGCCGCCGCCAGCACCATCCCGCTGGAGACGCTGCAGCGCGCCTTCCAGAACATCTACGACACCATGGACGAGGTCGACGAATTCAAGATTCGCGCGCTCGATTCCATGAAGCAGACGGTCACGCTGCTTGGCGAAGAGGTCGAAAAATCGAAGGGCTATATCGCCCGCGCCGAAGGCCAGGCCCAGGCGCAGAAGCAGGTGGCGACCAGCGACCTGTTGAGCATCGAGGGATAAGGGAACAGCCTTGAGCGACTTAAGCCGAGATTCCGACCGTATCCTTTCCGAAGGCAGGGCACTCGTGCGCGATAATCGTGAAGGTGGCCGCCATCGCCGCGCCGTGTCGATCGGTGAAGGATCGGCCCGGGTGCGCCGCAAGAACTGGACGAAACGGATTACCTATTTCGTTGGCGCCGTTTTCACGATCCTCGTTGCAGGATCGATCGCGGGGCTGGTGCTCGACGGGATCGGTTTCGTCGGCGTGATGGCGATCGCGCTTGCGGTCGTCGTCGCTGCGGCGGTCTTTTCGAACTACCCCAAGGTGAAGGTCCCCAAGCGGTCCGACATCAACCGGGGCGATGTGAAGCAAATGGTGAGCCGCACCGAGCTATGGCTCGAAGCGCAGCGACCCGCCCTGCCCCCGCCGGCCGTCAATCTGGTCGACCAGATCGGGGTGCAGCTCGATAATCTCGGCTTCCAGCTCGAGGGCCTCGACCAGAACCACCCCAAGGCCCGGGAAATCCGCAGCCTGGTGGGTGAACAGCTTCCCGAGATGGTCGACAGCTATCGCAAGATCCCGGCGCATCTCCGCACTGAAAAGCGCGCCGGGGCGACGCCAGACGAACAGCTGACGGGCAGCCTGTCCAAGATCAGCGGCGAAATCGATTCGATCACGCGCCAGCTGGCCGAAGGTTCGCTCGACGATTTGGCGATCAAGCACCGGTTCCTCGAATACAAGTTCGGCGAAGGTGCCGAGACCAGCCCGCAACTGGAGCACAAGAGCTGATGCGCGTCCCGATTTCCCACGATCTTCCCAAGGAAGAAGTGCGCCACCGCCTCTCCAGCCGCAGCCATGAAATCGCCGATGTCGTGCCTGGCGGCATGGCGGAAGTCGACGTGTCGTGGCCGAACGAAGACACCATGGCGGTGAATGTCGTCACCATGGGTCAATCGCTGAATTCGCGGGTCCTGATCGAGGACAAGCAGGTGGTTTTCGAAGTCGACCTGCCGATGGCGCTGAGCTTCGTGAAACCGATGATCGAAAGCGCCATCCGCTCCAAGGGCGAAAAGCTGTTGAGCGCGCCAAAAACCTGACGTTCAGAAAATTTGATTTGCGGCGGGAACCCCGTTCGCTTTCAATCGCTTGTTGCTGGGGACCGCTATTCTGGCGGCCCATTCGCGTTTGAAAGCCGGACCGCTCCGGCGCCCGAATGCGGCCGTAGGGGGAGCGGACTTGAGACAAAGACTACGCGCGGCCACGGCCACGTTGCACGACCAATTGGACGCCGCAATGGGCTCCATGCCTGTCGGCAACGACGCATCCTTCGCGCGATTCCTGACAATTCAATACGCCGGTCGCGAATTGCTCGACGCCGGCTTTGCCGAGCAGAAGCCCGATCACATCGATGTACCTCCCTCACAACTCGAACTGCTGGATCGCGATCTTGCCTCGCTTGGCCATAAACCGATCCGCATTCCCGGCAACGCCTCGTTCACCTCGCCCGCCGCTGCACTGGGCGCGGCGTGGGTCGTTTCGGGGTCTTCAATGGGAAATCGCGCGATGCTGGCGCAGCGCCGAAAGCACGGTTTGGACCATGCAAATGCCTTTCTCGCCGACTCTCGCATGCCAACCTATTTCCGAACCCTCCTTCCGGTGCTAGCGGGCGAGTTCGACAGATTTGAGCAAGACCAGATGATCGACGGCGCAACGCTCGCCTTCACCGTATTTCTGGACGTGCTCGCCCGATCCGAACTGAAAGAAGCCGCATGAGCGCTCCCGACTACCAGGTCGATCTGACCAATTGCGATCGGGAGCCGATCCACCAGCTCGGGCGAATCCAGAGTTTCGGCGCGCTGGTTGCGGTCAACACCGATTGGCTGGTCTCCCAGCGATCGACGAACCTGGAAAAAATGCTCGGACTCGATGAGGAGATCGAGATCGGCAGCAGGCTCTCCAATGTGCTTGCCGGCCCGGCAGTCGATCAATTGCGCAGCGCGGTGAGCGGTCTCATCGACGATGACCAAATCGAACGCTTGTTCGGGCTGGACCTGCGCGGCGACGGCACACTGTTCGATTGCGCCCTCCATTGCTCCGGCCCCTATTCGATCATCGAGATCGAGCGGCACAAGCAGGGCGATATCAGCCGCCAGCTTGGCCTCCTGCGCCCTGCCATGCAGCGCCTCGAAAAGCTGACCGACCTCGACACCTTGCTGGAAGAGGCCGCCCGACAGGTACGCACGACGCTGCATATGGACCGCGTCATGATCTACCGCTTTCACGGCGATCTTTCGGGCGAGGTTGTGGCAGAATCGGCGCGCGGCGATCTCGAGAAATTCCACGGGCTCCGCTATCCCAAGTCGGACATTCCGGCACAGGCGCGCGAACTCTACGTGCGCAATCGCTTTCGCATCATCAGTGACGTGAACGACGAGCCGGTCGCGATCGAACCTGGGATAACCGCAGAAGGTGCGCCGCTCGACTTATCGATGAGCACCTTGCGCGCTGTCTCGCCGATCCACATCGAGTATCTGCGCAACATGGGCGTCGAAGCTTCGCTCTCGATCTCGATCGTGATTGGCGGAAAGCTCTGGGGTCTGTTTGCCTGCCATCACTACTCGCCCAAGTTCCTGCCCTATTCCCAGCGCACTGCGGCCGAACTCTATTCCGAGATAGTCTCGCTGCTGATCGAGCGGGCGCTCAACAAGAAGCATTCGAAGCTCCGCGACCGCGGGCGCGAGGTTCACGACCGGCTGATGCGCGATATCGTCGCCGGGCAAAGCCTGTTGCAAAGCCTGCCGACCCTCGATCCGGTCATTGGGCAGATCATCCCGCACGACGGGATCAGCATCTTCGTCGACGATATCTACAAGCTTAACGGCAAGGGACCGAACGAGGAAGAATTCCGGGCGCTCGTCAAATCCCTCAATGCGGCAGCGACCAGCCGGGTGCTGGCGGTGGACGAATTACCCGCGCGCTTTCCCCGCGCCGAGCGGTTTTCGGACCGCGCTGTCGGTGCCCTGATCATCCCGGTTTCGCGCTCGCCCCGCGATTATCTCGTCTTGTGGCGGTCAAGCCTCGACCAGGTCGTCACCTGGGCGGGCAACCCCGACAAGCCGGTCGAAATGGGCCCGAACGGTGCACGCCTCACCCCGCGCAAGAGTTTCGAGGCGTGGCAGGAAACGGTCGAGGGCAAGAGCAGCCCGTGGACCGATGGCGAGCTCCAAATGGCCGACCAGCTGCGCGTAAGCCTGCTGGAAATCATCCTGCGCCTGACCGACAAGGACCTGGAAGAACGACGCAAGGCGCAAGCGCATCAGGAATTGCTGATCGCGGAATTGAACCACCGCGTGCGCAACATCCTCAACCTGATCCGCGGCCTGATCAACCAGTCGCGCGGGGACGCGCGTGACATCGAGACCTTCACCGAAATCGTCGGCGGCAGGGTTTCCGCGCTGGCGCTCGCACATGACAACATCACCAAGGGCAACTGGTCGTCGGCGCCGCTTGGCGAATTGATCGACAGCGAGGCGAAGGCATACCTCGCCGGGAAGACCGACCGCCTGCGGGTGACCGGACCGGAAGCCCAAGTCAACCCCGAAGCCTACACGGTGCTCGCCCTCGTCATCCACGAGATGTTCACGAACTCGGCCAAATACGGGTCCTTGAGCGACAGCACGGGCTTGCTCGAAATCACAACCCGGCGCGACTACGACGATTCGCTCGTAATCGACTGGACGGAAAGCCAGGGTCCGCCGGTAAGGCCCCCGTCCCGGCGCGGCTTCGGATCCACCATCATCGAGCGCTCGATCCCGCACGAATTGGGCGGCGAGGCACGGGTGGATTACAAGCTTAGCGGCGTCGAAGCGAGTTTCCGGGTCCCCGACCGTTTCGTCGAGTGGGACGAGGCTGAGCAGGCCGCGACCTCCCCTGCGGACAGCGAAGCTGATGGTGTTCCAAACTCCGAAACAGACAGCGACACCAAGCCTGCACCCGGCAGCGTGCTGCTGGTCGAAGACAGCATGATCATCGCCCTCGATGCCGAGGATTGTCTCAAGGAATTGGGCGTGGCGCAGGTGCGCGTGGAAAGTTCGGTCGCAGGCGCAATGGAGGCGCTGGCGAAGAACGATTTCGAAGCTGCTATCCTCGACTACAATCTGGGCGGCGAGAACAGCGAGGCAATCGCCAAGGAGCTGGCCGGACGCGGAACTCCGTTCTGGATGGCGACCGGCTATGGCGAGATGAAGGACCGCGTCGAAGAGCTGGGCGCGCGAGGGCTGTTGACCAAGCCCTATGGCAAGAAAGAGCTCGAACAGCTGCTGTCCGACCTATCCGCCAGCTGACCCGGCCTAGTTGAAGAACCTCTGCTGGTAATAGAAGGGCGCCGCGACAGGCTGGCCCTCTGCATTTCGCGCAGGTTCGAAGCGCAGCTGCTGCAGCGCCAGTTCGCACACCTTCGAATCGGTCTCGGGAAACGGGCTGGGCCGGTAGACCGAGCAACTCGTGGCACGTCCCTCTGCCGACACCCGCAATCTGACTATGACCGACTTGCCGATCCGCGCCTCCCTCCCGCCGGGCGGAATGGGGAAAGCGCTGGCATCTGTGATAGCCCGCACAAGGACCGGCTTCGTCGCCGCTACGCCCCCCTGCCCGCCGCCGCCGCGGCCGGCACCCGTGCCGAGACCGCTTCCCGCAGCGCCCGTGCCGGTGCCGTTATCGGTTGCCCCTGAATCGGTCGCAGTACCGGTCGACGAAGCGCGCGGCACAGGCCGATCTTCGCGAACCTGTTGCCTGGGCGTCGGGGCCGTAACCGGTTGGGGCACTGCCTCACGCCCCGGATCGCCTTGCGCACCTTCGTCCGGCTGAGGTTCGACCTCGGGCGTCTCTTCGGGCGGAGCGGTGACCGTGACGGTGAAGGCAGAAACGACTTCGCGTTCCACAGTGGCGACCACCCCGGGCGCCAGACTACGTATCAGTGCGTAGAAGATTCCTATGTGAATCAGCAATATAAGCAGGATTACCCAGCCGTTGGGCCGTCTCTTTTGCGTGCTGAACCGGGATTGCGTCTCGCTCATTGCCTCTCAACGGGGAATAGGGTGGCCGCGTTCCACGGCCCTGAAGGTTCAATGCCGAACCTACGAGGAGATGCTGCTATCGCAAGCCTTCCATCGCCAATCGCATTGTACAAGGGCCGCTTCCGGCCCGATGGCACGACCCTGATCGCCTGCATCTTCGGTTTTCTCGCATTTGCCACACTCGCCTTCGTCAGCATCGAATTGACCCGCGGGGATGGCCGGATCGCGGTTGTCTGGTTGCCCAATGCGCTGGCGGCATCGATCCTGCTGCGAATGAAATTCCGCAACGAACGCATACTTCTTGCCGCGTTTCTTGCCGGAAATGTCACGGCGAACCTTTTCGTCGGAGACACGCTTTCGACAGCGCTCATCCTGTCGAGCGCGAACATTACGGAAATCATCATCGCCTTATGGCTCGTCCGCAAGTTCGCGTCCTCTCGTCCGACGATGGAGGACACGCGCGACCTTGTCGTCTTCGTCCTTGGGGCCGGCCTTGTCGCCCCGCTCGTTTCAGCGACAGTCGCATCGCTCGTGCTGGCAGGTGCAGGCAATGCGTCGTTTTCCGGCGTCATGCAGTGGGCAGCTGCCGATGCCCTTTCGATGGTCATCATCGCGCCTGCCGTCCTTGTGCTGTGGGATGCCATTTCCAATCCGCGCCTTCCGACACGCAAAGAGGCACTGGAATGGGCCACGCTCACTGCCCTGGGCACATCGGTTACGCTGATCGTGTTCCTGCAGACGTCCTACCCGCTGCTCTTCCTCGTCCCGCCGATCATCATCTCCCATGCCTTCCGCCTCGGCGCGCTCGGTACGGCGTTCTCGGTGTTCAAGGTGGCGACGATCGCGGTGATCGCAACACAGATGGGCTACGGACCGATCAACCTGCTGCCCATGCCCCTCCATTCGCAGCTGATCGTGCTCGAGGCCTTCCTCGCATCTTCCGTCCTGGTCGGTTTCCCGGTGGCAGCAGTGCTGTCGACGAGGGAGCGATTGACGGAAGAGTTCATCAACAGCCGCAAGCATCTCGCCCTGCTGGCACAGAATATCACGGATGCGATCCTGCGATACGATTTGCACGGGGTCTGCACCTATGCCTCGCCGTCCGTCAGCCGCGTTCTCGGCGCCGCGCCGGAGGAATTCGTCGGCATGACGACGGGCGAGAGGGTTCACCCCGAAGCTCGCGAGGAAGTCGCAGGGGTCGAGGAAAGGCTGTTGTCCGGCAAGAGCAAGAGTGAACGCTTCACCTATCGCCGGTTTCTCGACAGCGAGGATGGATCACCGGTCTATATCGAAGCCGACTGCGCACTCGCATTCGATCACGCCACGGGAGAGCGGGAGGGCATCGTCGTATCGGCCCGTGACGTCACCGAAAGGGTCGAACTCGAGAGAAAGCTTAAACGCGCCACCCGGCATGCGGAAAACGCCGCCCGCGCCAAGGCCCAGTTCCTCGCCAATATGAGCCACGAAATCCGCACACCGATGAACGGGGTGCTCGGTTTTGCCGACCTGCTCGCGCGCATGGAGCTGGATCCGGAAGCGGCGCGCTATGCCGACCTCATCGCCCGGTCGGGACGATCCATGATGATGTTGCTCAACGACATCCTCGATATCTCGAAGATCGAATCCGGCCAGCTTGTCATCAATTACGAGACTTTCGACCTGCCCCGCCTAGTCGAGGATTGTGTGCGGCTTCATATGGCAGGCGCGGAACGCAAGGGGATCAAACTGGGCGCATCGTGCCCGGAAGATATTCCGGCCCATATTCAGAGCGATCCTCTTCGCCTGCGACAGGTGCTGCTCAACCTGATCGGGAATGCCGTGAAATTCACCGAGACCGGTGCCGTGACGGTCAGCGTGCTGCAGGAAGGTCCTCGACTGGCAATCTCGGTCGAAGATAGCGGAATTGGCATTGACCCGAAGCGTCTCGACGGGATTTTCGATCCCTTTATCCAGGAAGAAGCAAGCACGACACGGCGCTTCGGAGGGACTGGGCTCGGCCTTTCGATCTCGCGTAAGCTGGCCGAATTGCTTGGTGGCAGCCTGACAGTCGAATCAATGCCTGGCGTGGGCTCGCGCTTTACCTTGCGTATTCCGCTTCAGGAAGTCGATCAGGATCTGGACGATCCCGCCATGGAAGAGCGGCGCGCGGGCAACCGGCTTGCTCCGCCGCCATCGGCGAGCGTTCTGGTGGCGGAAGACCATGACGTGAACCGGATGCTGGTGACCGCCATGCTGGAACAATTGGGGCAGCGGGTAACCGTGGCTTATGACGGCTCCGAAGCCGTGAAGATGGCGCTTGATGCGGCGGAAAGCGAAGCGCCGTTCGATCTCGTCCTGATGGATATCCAGATGCCGGGTTGCGATGGCTACACGGCCACGCGCACCATTCGCAGCCATGGCGTGGGATTGAGCCAGCTGCCCATCATCGCGCTCACCGCCAATGCATTTCCCGAGGACATCGCAGCTGCGCAGGAGGCAGGCATGCAAGGGCACCTCGCGAAACCCCTTGTGTTTGAGGAACTGACGGCCGTGCTGGCAAGATGGCTACCGGTGCGGATCGTGCCGGACAATACGGGGACTCTGCCGCCCCCGCCTTCAGCAAGCCCGGCGCGCAAACCGTCGAGCGAACTGCTGGAGCGATGGAATGCCCGGCGGTCCGAAGCGCTTGCCGCTGTCACTGCGGCAGTCGAACAGGACGTCCTGGAGGGCGTGCATATCGAAGAGCTGGCACGAACCGTCCATAAGCTGGCGGGCACAGCCGGAATGTTCGGAGAAGAGGCCCTGGGCGAGAAAGCCGCCGCCCTCGAACGGGCGCTGCGTTCCGGCGTCGAACCGGTCGTACGGAGGAAATTGGCCGAAGAACTGCTCGAGGCAGCGTAAGCGCAGCACCCGGCGCGAGAGGCCCGGCGCAAACGAAAAGGGCGGCCCCGAAGGACCGCCCTTTCCTGTTTCAAGCGGGTCGCCCCGACTTAGAAGTCGTAGCTGACGCCGATCTTCAGGCGCCACAGCGACGAGCTGACGTTTACGAAGGCATCGTCTGCAATCGCATCGGCTCCGCGGAAGCTCGTGATGATGTAGCGACCCTGATCGTCCACACCGTCGGTGCCCGCGACATCCTGCAGACCCGAGAAGTTACGACGACGCTGAATGTTCCAGTCGCTGTCGAGGAAGTTCAGGAAGTTATCCATCGAAGCGAAGAGCGTCAGGCGATCGTCGCGGCCGAAGAGACGACCCGGACCCGGGATTTCCTGGCTGAACGAAACATCCATGTCGTAATACCACTCGTTTTCGCAGGTGTTACGAGCGATCGACGAACCGACATAGTCCGCGACGCAATCCTGAGACAGCGCCCATTCGTTGAATTCGGCGACTGCGTCCGCGTCCGACAGCGGCGAAACATTCGGATCGCTGATCCCGCTCGGGATATAGGCAAGGACGTTATCGTTACCCGAAGTCGAGTCGTTGAAGTCGCCGCTGCCCGAGAAGGTGATCGAGTAGGGACGGCCCGAACGCGCCACGAAAGTGACGCCCAGACGGGTGGTCAGATCGTCGAAGAACTCTTCACGGAAGGATGTGCGCGCCGTGATGTTGTGCTTGCTGGCGAAGAAACCACGCGATTCGGCCGGAGCCTGGCGATCGAATGCGGCCGTGCGGTCGTAGTTCGAACCGGCAGTCGAGTTATACATGTTGCGACGATCGTTGGCGTCGGTGAATGCATAACCCAGGCTGAAATTGACCGAACCGCCGTCGGTGAACAGGCCACCATTAAAGCGTTTGGCGAGGATCGCCGAAACGATCTGGCTGTCGTAACCGGCCGAGTTCGTGAGCATGAGCTCGTTGTCGCGGCGCGTGCCGAAACAGTCGCCCGTGACACCCGTGTAGGTCGGCGGATAGGTGTCGACCAGTACGGCATCACATCCGCTACGCGTCGGTTCGATAGCAGCATAGATCGGGCGGCCATCAATTGCGAAACCGTTCAGCCCCTCATCGATGTCGGGAATCTGCGAGAGATCGACGATCGTATACGGATTACGATAGCGCGAGTAGATATAGTCGAGATTGAGCGACCAGTTGCTGAAGAAGCCCGACGGGGCGAAGTCCAGCGCACTCGAGAAACCGAGGTTTGCACGAACAACACTCGGAACCTCGATATCCGGGTCGATCGACTGGGTATCGCCGAGACCGGCGGCTGCGCTCGCGATCGCTGCGTCACGGAAACACTGCGGGACACCGGTAAAGCTACCGTTCTGGACCACGTCGATCGGACCGGCGGGGCACAGATCGTCGGTTGTGTCGCCCTGAGCGAAGCCACGGCCGTCGCCCTGGAAAGCGTTGCCGAACCAGACCAGCGGATCGCCGCCGGAGAAGATGCCGACGCCGCCACGCAGTTCCGCACGCGAGAATGTTGCGAAATCGCCAAGGTCGTAAGCGAAGGATGCGCGCGGCATAACAATGGGATCCAGCGCGCTGAAGCCGGTGTTGTTGCCGAAGCCATAACGATCGACGAAGTTCGGGTTCAGGGCCGGTGCATCGCCATCATACCAGTCGACACGGAGACCAAGGGTCACGTCCAGACGGTCGCTGACCATCCATTCGTCCTGAAGGAAAGCCGAATAAATGTCGCGCGAGAAAGCTGCAGCGGCGTCACGCACATCGCCCGTAGCCGAGAACGCGCCGTATGCACCGACGGCTTCGCCGGTCGCGACGTTTTCAGGGTTGGTGAAAGTGCTGTCGCCATTGGACAGGATACCCTCACGCAGATCGTCGATGTTCTGGAAAACCAGCTGTCCCGTAGCATTCTGGACGAACAGGTTGAACAGGTTCGCGTGGTTCCATTCCACACCTGCCTTGAAGCGGTGCACGCCGGCTTCAAGGGTGGCGGCAGCACGGAACTGGTCGATCTTGGTCTGCAGGTCGTTCGCCGAGCGCGAGAAGCCCGGACCGGCCTGCACAGCACCATACTGATCGGCGCCCGCAGCGGCGCCATTGTCGATACCTACGACAATGCGCGGGATCGGGTTGGCATCTTGTGCCTCGCCGCCGCCGAGCGGACCCTGGAGATCCTGAATTTCCGAACGCGAGTAGCGCAACTCGGTCGAGAACGCGTCGCTCCACTGCGAGTAGAGGCGTCCCGAGTAATACTCGGACTCGGTGCCACTCTCGTTAAACGTGTTGGCACCAACGACGGAGCCGCGGAAGCTGCCGAACTGGCTGAAGTCGTCCGGACCCAGGGTCGATTCCTGCAGGTTCTGGTAGGTCGCCTCGAAACGGTGATCATCAGTGATCTGCAAGTCGGCACGAACGAAATAACGATCGTTTTCGTAAGGACGGACATAGACAATAGGTCCGGTTTCGATACCGTATACCGAGCTCAGAACGTCCGAGATTTCGTTGAACTGCTCGACGGAAACCGCGCCGATTTCATCGCCGAAACCGCCACCTGCAGGGCCATACTCCTGCGGGAAACCGGCTTCCTGATGCTCGTAAGCGGCGAAAACGAAGAGGCGATCCTTGATGATCGGTCCGCTGACGTAGCCGCCCCAGCGCTTGAGAGGCTCGATGTTACCAGCAACTACGCCATCCGCCTGGTCGCCGCGCAGATCCTGGTCCGAATATTCGAAAAAGCCGCCGAAGTGGTATTCGTTCGAACCCGACTTGGTAACCGCATTGATCGCACAGCCGGTGAAGTTGCCGTAGTCGACATCGAAGGGCGCGAAAGCGACCTGCGTTTCGCGGATCGCATCATACGGAATGGGTGCAGAGCTGCGCGATGCGAAGCCGGTGTCGTTCAGGCCGTAAACGTCGCCCTGGTTGATGCCGTCGATGGTGAAGGCATTCGAACGATCGTTGCCGCCGAGGCAGGAAATACGGTCCACGCCCGAACCGCTATCGTCGCGGTCGAGGCTGACGCGCGGGTCGATACGGATGATATCGCGAATATCGCGGTCGAACGTCGGAGCCGATTCGAGAACTTCGAGACCGAAGCTCTGGCCCGGGCCGGTAGCGATCTGCGTCGTCGCAACGCGTGCGCCGGTGACAACGATTACGCCCGAACCGCTGGTCAGCGTGAAGGTCAGATCGGTCGCGCCCTGGAGGCTGGTGTTGACGTCGTTCAGGGTCTGGCCTTCGAAGCCAGGAGCCGCGACCGCAACGGTGTAGGGACCACCAACGGTGAGGTTGGATGCAGCGAAGCCGCCGGCAGGGCCGGTGGTCACGGTGCGGCTTGCACCGGTACGCGTATCGGTGACGATCACTTCTGCGCCGGCAAGCGGAGCACCATTTTCGTCTTGCACGGTGCCCTGGATCGCCGAAGTGATCTGCTGTGCGGCTGCCGGAGCGGCGACCATGGCGGCACCGGCGGTAAGGCTGACTGCGCTGGCAGCCAGGAGATACTTGAACTTCATCGAGAAGACCCCTTCGTCTCTTCGGGTGTGAATTTGCTTTGTTGGAAGCGCAGCCCCGCTAGGCCGTGCATGTTTCCGCAAAGCGGTGGTTTTATGACAGAGTCAAGACAGCCACCCACACCCCTGATTCACCATGGCAACACTTCGGTTTAAAACGCCGAAAAACAGCCATTTAGCGGCGTTGCAAAATTGCATCACCACCGATTTTTTGTGTTTGTAGCCGCAAGGGCGCAGATTCCGAGACCGGTATTGCTGCAACGCAGCAATCAGGCCAGATTGATCTCGCGCAGGCGCTGCATGAGGAAATCGTGGCTTGATATCGGTTCGGGGTGTGCATCCGGATTCTCCGGATCGATGCAGCTTTCCAGCGTCTCGATCGTATAGTCGGGACGAAAATGCAGGAAGAAAGGCATCGAATAGCGTGCCCGGTACGCAGCTTCGCCGCGCGGGTTTACCACTCGGTGCGTCGTCGAGCGCAGCTTGCCGTTGGTCAGCCGGTCGAGCATGTCGCCGACATTGATGACCAGCGCGCCTTCGGGGACGTCGACGGCCTTCCATTCGTCCTGCTTGGTCAGCAATTCGAGACCGGCCTCTTCCGCCCCGAGGAGGAGCGTGATGGTGTTGATGTCACCATGGGCCGCCGCGCGAATGGCGCCTTCCGCCTCTTTGCCTTCGAGCGGCGGATAGCGCAGCAGGCGCATTACCGAGTTGCCGTCTTCCACGGTCGCCGCAAAGAAATCCTGCGGCAGGCCGAGATGCAATGCGATCGCTTCGAGGACGCGGCCGCCCGCTTCTTCGAATGCGGAGTAGAGTTCACTGAAGGTCTGGCGGAAACCGTCCACTTCGCTGGGCCAGACATTGTCGGCCATGAATTGCGAGAGCGGATGGCCTTCGGGCAGTTCGCGTCCGACGTGCCAGAATTCCTTCAGGTCGTGGACATTCGCGTCCTTGGCCTTTTCCGTGCCGAAGGGCGTGTAGCCGCGCGCACCGCCGCCGCCCGGGATGTGATAGGCCTTCTTCACGTCGTCGGGCAGGGCAAAGAACTGCTTCGACAGTTCTTCGGCCCGGTCGATCAGGTCCTGAGGAATGCCATGATCGCGGACGACGGCGAAGCCGTATTCCTGGAAGCTGCGGCCAAGTTCGTCGGCAATGGATGCGAGCGGCTGTGCCAGGGACACAACCGCAATGTCGGTGTTCGAGTCGGTCATAATGAATGCGGCCCTTAATACGGCAGGAAGAGTCCCGCCAGTGCTGCGCTCATCAGATTGGCAAGGCTACCAGCGGCAAGCGCGCGGATACCGAGCTTTGCAATGACGGGTCTTTGATTTGGCGCAAGGCCGCCCGTCACCGCCATCTGGATCGCGATGGAGCTGAAATTGGCGAAACCGCACAGCGCGAAAGTCACGATGGCGCGGCTGCGGTCGGTCAGGGTTGCGGCATCCATTGCGCCAAGCTCGATGAAGGCGACGAATTCGTTGAGCACGATCTTGGTACCGAACAGTCCGCCTGCAGCACCGGCCTGCTCCCATGGAATACCGATGAGGTACATGACCGGCGCAAAAACGAAGCCGAGCAATTGCTGGAAGCTGATGTCGGGATAACCGAACCAGCCGCCGATACCGCCGAGGATGCCATTGGCCAGCGCAACCAGCGCCACGAAGACCATGACCATCGCACCGACGGCCACCGCCAGCTTCACACCGGTCTGGGTGCCCTGCGCGGCAGCTTCGATGACGTTGGCCGGCTTGTGACCTTCCTCGAAGGTCTCTGCCACCTCGACCTCGTGCGGGCGGCCGCTTTCGGTGAGCGCGGCAGGGCCTTCGGCGCTGATGCGTGCATCGGGCAGTTTCACTTCGGCCAGTTCAGCCGCGTCTTTTGCAAGATCGCTTTCGTCGTCGGGCATGATGATCTTGGCCATCAGGATGCCGCCCGGCGCGGACATGAAGGCAGCCGCGAGAAGGAACGGTACGGCCTCGGCACCGATGAAGCTGGCATAGGCCGCCAGGATCGTGCCTGCGACACCGGCCATGCCGACGCTCATCAGCGTGAACAGGCGGCTGGGCGTCAGCGACGCGAGATAGGGACGCACGACCAGCGGGCTTTCGGACTGGCCGACGAAGATGTTGGCCGCGCTGCCGAGTGCTTCGACCTTGCTGATGCCGGTGATCCAGCCGATCGCGCCGCCGACCCAGCGGACCAGGCGCTGCATGATGCCCCAGTGATAGAGGATCGAGACGAGCGCTGCGAAGAAGATGATGACCGGCAGAGCGGCAATCACGAAGGTATTGGTGAAAGGGTTCGCATCCATCGGACCGAAGATCGCGGTGATACCGGCCTTCGAATAATCGAGCAGGGCAATGACGCCGTTGGACATCGCCTGGATCGCTTCGACACCCCAGGGCGTGCGCAGGACCAGTAGCGCCATCAGCGCCTGGAGCGCGAAGGCGGCCCCGACGACGCGCAGCTTGATGCGCCGCTTGCCGGTCGAAAGCAGGAAGGCGATGAAAAGTATCGCGAGGATACCGATAGCATTGATAAGGAAAGGCGGCATTGCGGACCCCTTCGCGATGCGACTAGTTGCGGATGAAATTAGCCGCTACCTTGCGCGGCGGCTCCGCTTAGTCAATTTTCGCGCGCTCCGCCAGCTTCGGCTGTCACCAGTTTGTAAAGATCGGCCCCAATCCAGACATGACCGACCACCCGGCTAATGAAACCCGCCTTGCCGCAGCAGCCATGCCGCTGGGCCTGTTCGTATTCCTCGTGCTGTATGGCGGCCTGACCGTTATCGCGGGCGTCCTCGCCTTCAAGCAGGTGCAGCTGTGGCCGACGCAGCTGGCGGTCGAATCGGGTATCTTCGCATTCCTTGGTCTGGTCGTGATTTCGAGCACGATCGCCCAACTTTACGGAGAGAAACTGGCGCGCAGGCTGGTGTGGTGGGGATTCCTGCCGCTGGCTGTGTCGGCGGCGCTGATCTTCCTGGTACTGTCGCTTCCGGCATCGCCTGAAATGCTCGAATATCGCAGCACCGATCTCGACGCGTTCAACACTGTGCTAGCGCAAACGCCGCGCATCATGGCTGCGGGCCCTGCAGCCTATATCGTCTCGCTATTGCTGAACGTGTGGATCTTCTCGCGCCTGCGTGGAAGCGGGGAAGCGAACACGCTTGGTCTCATGGCGCGCGGCGCCATCGCTTCGGCGCTGAGCCAGGCCATCGATTCGGTGATCTTCGTGACCCTAGCCTTCTACGGCCAGTTCGACATCACTCCGCTCCTGATCGGACAGGTGCTCGCCAAGGTCGCGCTCAGCATTGTCCTCGTGCCGTTCCTGATCACAGGCGGCGTGGCGCTGGCGAAATACCTCGACAAGAAGACGCTCTAGGCTTCCTCTACATCCTGGGTGAGGCGCTCATCGAGCGCTTCGCCGTGAAGGACCGACACGTCGCCGGTCGCCTCCAGCACGACTGCGCGAACCTCGTCGAAATGCATGACATTGGCCTCGCGCAATTTCGCGATCAGGTCGCTATGCGCCACGCGCGTCTTGGCGAGAGCTTTCTCGTCGATCACTCCATCCCGCATCAGGTAGACGGGGCAATTCTGGATCGCAGCCTCGATGCTTTCAGACTGCCGTCGCAGGAGAGCCGCAGCGACCTGCACGATGAACAGCATCGCCACCCCGACGAGGATCTGCACATAGGCGCCCCACTCGGTGACCTGGCTCGCGCTGGCCAGCAGCGAACCAAGCGCAACCGTCATCACGAAGTCGAAATTGGTCATCTTGGACAGCGACCGCAATCCGACAATGCGGATCAGCAGGACGATCCAGACCAGGGCAAGTGCAGTGAGGATGGAACCGCGCGCGGCGATATCGAGCCATTTGTCATCGAAGAACATGGTCCCTCAACGGCCCTGCGACAATTTGGCTCCTAGGCAGAGCAACTCGCTCCGCCGAGCACGCAAAAGCGCGCGCAATGGGGATGGTTGAGCGCCACGTCGCAGGACGCTTCTGCCAGCGTCCCGCCGAGCAGGAACTCCGGATGGTGCGGGATCAGCGTACAGGCCGCCACCTGCGGCGCGTCTTCGCCTTTCCGGTGCACGACCATGCGGCTGGTGGCGCACATGATGTCTGACGGCGATTTCCCGAGAATGTCCCAGCACGCCGTCGTGATCTCAGCGATGTCCTTGCCTGCATCCATCTCGGGAAAGAGGACCAGCCGTGCCGGATCATATGCGTCGATGCCTATCCCTTCGGCCTCGAACAATCGGGCGTAGGCAGTGCGCGCGTCCTGTTCGCCTTCAAGAGGCAGCAAGCGCCCCGCGACAGCGATCGAGAATCCGTGTGCCGATAGCCATTCCAGCCCGGCCATCGCCGGCGCCCAGCTGTTTGCCCCGCGCTCTCCCTCGTGAACGGTCCGCGAGTGGTGGTCGAGACTGACGCGCAAGGTCAGCTTTTCGCCATAAGCCTGTCGCAGCTTCAGCAACAGCGCCTCATGACGCCGCATCGGCCGCATCGCATTGGTGAGGATCAGCACCTCGAAACCGCGGGCGAGGCTGTCTTCCAGCATGGTCGGGAAGTCGGGGTTCATGAAGGGCTCGCCGCCGGTGAACCCGATCTCGCGCGTGCCCATCGCCTCCGCTTCGTCGAGGAAGCGGGCAGCGTCGCTCGCGGCGAGGTAGATCAGCGCATCATTGGTCGGGCTGCTCTCGATATAGCAGGTTGCGCAGGCGAGATTGCACAGCGTCCCGGTGTTGAGCCACAGCGTGTCCAGCTTCGTGAGCGGGACGCTGGCGCGCGGCTCGCCCTTTGCCGTCCATTGCGGATCGGAAAACTTTTCCGCCGGCAAGAGGTCGCCCGCCACCGCAAATGGCGACGGCCCGGCCGGCGCATTGCGCATCCTTGCCTGCTTGCTCATCCCAGTCGGCGCCGCATGGAGGCGAGGAAACCGGCCCATTTCTTCGGGACCGGGCCGAACACGGTCGGCTCCCACGCCTGGAACGCGGTGGCCTTTGTAATCTCGCTCCGGGTGGGATAGGCAATGATCGCGGAACCGAGCGCAAAGGTACTGCTCTTGCCGGTGATCGTCTGGCTGAACGGCAGCAGCAATTCGCCCACATTCTTGCCCACAAGGCTGGCGCCGACCACCTTCTTGCCCTTGAACATGACCTTCACCTGGCCCGTGTCATTGCCTTCGGTGAGGGCGCGTTCGTTGTCGTGGAAGCTCTCGGTTACAACGCGGATCGCATCGCCATGCTTTGCGCGCGCTTCGCTTTCGGTGAGACCGATCTGGGCCACTTCGGGTTCGGTATAGGTGCACCAGGGAAGCGCAGTGTAATCGACCTTTGTTGGCACGCCGAGTGTGATTTCGAGCGCCACGTTGGAGCCTTCATAGCCCGACACGTGCGTCAGCCGGGGACCGTCGCGGCAATCGCCAATCGCATAGATGCCTTTCACGGAAGTGCGGCGGCGATCGTCGGTGACGATCCCGCCCTTGCCCATCTCGACACCGATATCTTCCAGGCCAAAGCCCGTGCAGTTCGCGGTGCGTCCGGTGGCGATCAGGAGGTGCGAACCGGCGATCGTTTCGTCACCGACCGTCAGTTCCACCGCACCGGCAGAACCGGTGACGGCCGAAGCAAGCCCTTTGACGAAGCGCACGCCCTCGCCTTCCATGGTTTCTCGCACGATAGCGACGCTGTCGCGGTCGTCACGGCCCATCAGTTCGCCCGGCTCGACTACGGTTACCGCGCTGCCAAGGCGCCGGAAAGCCTGCGCCATCTCCATCCCGATGACGCCGCCACCAACGATAACGAGATGCTCGGGCAATTCCTCGATCTCGAAGATATTCTCATTGGTGAGGTAGGGGACGCTGTCGACGCCATCGATGGGCGGCACGGCAGGCTTGGAGCCGGTAGCGATGACGATCCGCGGTGCACTCAGCGTGCGCCCGGCGACCTCGACGGTTTGCGCCCCCGTGACGCGCGCCCAGTCGCGGATGACTTCGCAGCCCATTTCCTCGAAGCGTTCTTCGCTGTCATGCGGCTCGATCGCGGCGATGGCATCGCGGATATGCTGCTGTACCCCGCGCCAATCGACCTTGGGCGCGGCGAGCGTAACGCCGTAGCGTTCGCTTTCGCGCGCCTCGGCAGCGCGCTTTGCGGCAGTGATCAGGGCCTTGGACGGCACGCAGCCGTCGTTGAGACATTCGCCGCCCATCTTGCGGCCTTCGATCAACGCCACCTCGAGACCGAACAGCGCACATCCTCCGGCTGCCGTCAAACCGGCAGCGCCGCCTCCGATTACGATAACGTCGTGTGTAAATTTCATTGCTTGTCCCGTAACCGAATTTGATCAAGATGCGAACTTTCTCGCAATAACCCTCCCATTCGGCGGAAAATTCCCATCGGTTACATCTTGCGAAAGCGCGGCACATGAGAGTGCTGGTCACAGGCGCGGCCGGCCTTCTCGGCGGCGAGATCTGCGCGCGATTGGCGCGTGAGGGCCACGAGGTCATAGGGCTGGTACATCGCAATCGCGACATTCGCGCAAACGATGGCTCGCCGGTCGAAATTGCGACGATTGCTGGCGACGTCTCCCGGCCCCGCTTCGGATGGGAAGAGAGCGAGTTTGCTCGATTGGCCGCCAGCCATGACCTCTTGGTGCATTGCGCGGCAACGGTGCGCTTCGACCTCGACGAGGCGCACTATGCCGCCGTCAATGTGGATGGAACGAAGCACGCGCTGGCGCTTGCCCGGCAGGGCTCAATGGACTTCCTCCACGTCTCGACCGCCTATGTTTGCGGCAGGCGTGACGGCGCAATTCTGGAAAGCGACCCCTTGCCGGAGGCCGGTTTCGCCAACGGATACGAAGCGAGCAAAGCTGCCGGAGAGCGGCTCGTGCGCGCTTCCGACCTGCGCTGGGCGATCGCCCGTCCGTCGATCGTGGTCGGCGCGCACGAGAGCGGCGCGATCCGCCATTTCGACACCACCTACGCCGCATTCAAGCTGATCGCGGAAGGGCGGGTGAAGCACATGCCCGCGAGCGCTGGCGCAACGCTCGACTTCGTGCCGATCGATCATGTCGCTGCTGGCATAGTGGCTCTGGCGCATGCGATGGAGCAGGCCGCAGGCAGGACCTTCCATCTCGTTTCCGCCCAGCCCCTGCCGGTCACGGATTTCACCGGCGCGATTGGCGATTTCGTGCAATTTCACGAGCCCCAACTGGTCGAGCCCAGCGCATTCGACCCGGCCAGTCTGCCTGCTTTGGAGAGGCGCTTGTTCAAGCGGGTAGCCGGCCTCTACGCCAGCTACTTCAAGCGCGACCCCCATTTCGACGATGCGAATGTGCGCGAGATCCTCGGCATGCAATGCCCGCAGACCGGCCGCGCCTATATCCGCCGCCTCATCGAGCACTGTATCGAAGTAGGCTTCCTGACCTCGGACTAACGCACGTCGGGATAGTGTTTCGCCATGCGCGAACGCAGGCCGAATGCCCACAGCATCCCGACCTTGAAGTAGATCCAGTTCGCCTTGAGCGCGCCCCACTCGGCTATGCGCCGGTCCGAGGTATAGAGTTTTCGCGGCACCATGCGCACCTTGCCGAGGCGCGCGAACTTCACGCAGAGATCGGCCTCTTCCATCACCGCATCGCCGGGCGTGCAGCCCCCGATGGTCAAAAAGTCGGCTCGCCGGAAAAACATCGCGTGATCGCCGAACAGCAAGCGTACGCCCTGGAAGAAACGATGCGGCCGCGTGAGCAGGGGCGCGTACCAGGTCTTGGCCCAATTATGCACCGTCGTGCCCCAGCGGGTTTTCTCCGGTCCGCGAATGACCGGTGTGAAACTGGCAAGGGCAATGCGGCGAGCTGCCAAGGTGTTCTCGATAACCTCGACCATATCGCGCGGCGGCAAGGTATCGGCGTGGACGACACATACGTTCTCGGATTTCGCCGCTTCGACGCCGGCGTTGATCTGCCTGGCGCGCCCCCGTCCAGCGGAAAGGATACGCCATCCCGCGTCTTTCGCGATCTGCACCGTCTCGTCGGCGCTACCGCCATCGACGAGCAGGATTTCGGCCGGACGCGGCTCGAGTTCGGCGAAACGGGCGACCAGCGCCGGGAGGGCCTTGGCCTCGTCAAGCACCGGCACGAGAAGCGTGGTACTCATTCGTATTCCGGCCACGCCGCCAGGTCTTCGGCGGTATCGATATCGGCCAGTTCGGGAAGGATCGCCGGTCCGATACCGCGCGCCGCCAGCCGTACGAGTGTTTCGGGCAGGACCTTGGGGGTGGACCATTCCACATTGTCGAAGAGGAACGGCATCCGTTCGCGAAAACCGATGAGGTAATAGCCACCATCGTTCGCCGGCCCCAGGACCACGCTGCGATCCTCGAGCGCTCCGGCCGCCGCCTGCAACAAGGGCACGCTGATGCCGGGGCAATCGCTGCCGATCAGCAGCGCAGGCCCTTCGACAGCGGCCATTTTATCGCCCAGGTCGCCTTCCCCCTGGTCGACCACTGCGGTGTCGGCTCCGAAAAGATCGTGGAAGGCCGCGATCTCGCCGCCGGTGACCCGTAGTTCGAAATCGAGGCCGCTGTCCTTTGCAACCTGCACCGTGTGAGCAAGCAAGCGCGCATAGACCCGCGCAGCCCCTTCAGTCCCCAATCCGGGAATGAGGCGCGTCTTCACCTCTCCAGGCATAGGCAGGCGAGCGAAGATGGAAAGCTTGGGAGAAAACATCTTCATTGCCGTAACGAATGCGTGCAATCGAAGGCAAGTAAACGATGACTTGCCGATGATGCGCTGCTAGTCGCCGCGCAATCATGTCGATGATCAATCCCATCATTCTCAGCGGCGGGAGCGGCACGCGCTTGTGGCCGCGCAGCCGCCGCAGCCACCCGAAGCCCTTCCTCCCTCTGCTCGGCGAGCGCACGCTGTTCCAGCAGGCACTGGATCGTGTCTCGGATACTGCATTTTTCGCGCAGCCCACGATCGTAGCGGGCGAAGCGCATACGCGTTTCATCACCGAGCAGGCGGGACAGCACGGGCTTATCGTCGAACCGGCGGCGAAGAATACCGCTCCGGCCATCGCCCTCGCCGCCAGCCTCCTGCCGCGCGAGGCCATCATGCTCGTATGCCCCAGCGACCATCACATCGCCAATGAAGCGGCCTTCCTTGCCGGTGCCAAGAAAGCCGCATCGCTGGCTGCTGATGGCAACCTCGTCAGCTTCGGCATCGCGCCCGATCGACCTGCAACGGGTTACGGCTACATCAAGCTCGGTGACGCATTGGGCGACGGTCACCGGATCGAACGGTTCGTGGAAAAACCCGACCTTGATCGCGCACGCGAATTCCTCGCATCGGGCGACTACGTCTGGAACGGCGGCATCTTCGCGTTTCAGGCAGGCGCATTCCTGGGCGAGCTGGCAAAGCACCGGCCTGAGATGGCTGAGGCGGTCGCAGCCTCTGTGGAAGGTGGCAGCTGGACGGACGAGCGCTTCGATCCCGACGCAGGCCAATTCGGGGCCATCGCTGGCGAAAGCGTCGACTACGCCGTGATGGAGAACACGGCACAGGCTGCGGTCGTTGCAGCCGACATGGGCTGGTCCGACATCGGCGACTGGAATGCGCTGTTCGAGGCGCGCGCAGCCCAAGGTGGCGGCGAGAATGTCCTCTCCGGTCCTGCCGAGGTCAAATCGGCAAAGTCCGTGATGATCGATACCGACGGACCGCGCATTTCGCTGCTCGGTTTCGACAATGCCATCGTGGTCGTCGACGGTGACGAGATACTCGTCCTCAATCGCGATCACGCGCAGGAGGTCGGCAAGCTGGATGGGGCTGCGAACCAATGAGTTCGGGCCAATTGCCGATCAAGACCGTCGAGAAAGTGTGGGGCATGGACAGCCTCCCCGCGCCTTTTGCCTTGAACGACCAATCCAAGCGCATTGGCGAAATCTGGTTCGAGCCCGCCACATCGATGGACGGTCTCCTCGTGAAATACCTTTTCACCAGCGAGAAGCTGTCGGTTCAGGTTCATCCGCCCGCCGAAGCCAGCCCGACCGGACGGGGCAAGGAGGAATGCTGGCTCATCCTCGATGCCGAGCCCGGAGCGAAACTGGCCATGGGCTTCGTGCGCGAAGTGTCCGAAGACGAGATGCGTGCTGCGGCGCTCGATGGCACGATCGAAGACCTGCTTCACTGGCGTGAGGTGAGCAGCGGCGATTTCTTTTACATCCCGGCAGGCACGGTGCACGCAATCGGTGCGGGACTGACCTTGCTGGAGGTGCAGGAGAACACCGACATTACCTATCGTCTCTATGATTACGGGCGCCCGCGCGAACTGCATCTCTCCGAAGGCCTGAAAGTCGCCAAGGGGCTCCCATACCGTGAGGATCTGGCACGAACGGTCCCCGCGGATCGCGAGCTGATGCTCGTCGATGGTCCCCGATTCACCCTCGCGCAGGTCATCGGGCAGCCTTCACAGGAGATTGCGTCCCGCTTTACCGGCACCGTTCAGGTCATGCCCCTGTCCGGGTCGGTCACAATCGGCGACAGCTGGATCGAACCTGGCCAGAGCGCGCTTGCCGACACGCTTGCCGATGTCGCGTTCGATGACAGCGCAAGGGTCATGATCGCAAGCGCTGCCTGAACCGGAGCGGCGCTGGCGCCTAGCGGCGTCTGTCCTCCTTCGGGCCGCTCCTGCAAACTTTTTTCGCGGTCATCGGACACCCTCGGCTTCCCGATAGTTGGGAAGGCAAAGGAGGCAATTGTGACCGATACTATTTCCGTCAACGGCCAGCAGCACACCCTGCCGTCAGATCCGCGAACCTCGCTGCTCGATTTCCTCCGCCACGATCTCGGCCTTACCGGCACCAAGAAGGGATGCGACCATGGCCAGTGCGGCGCCTGCACGGTCATCGTCAACGGCATCCGGATCAACAGCTGCCTGACGCTGGCAGCCATGCATGACGGTGACGAGGTCACGACGATCGAAGGCCTGGGCACGCCCGACAATCCATCGGCGCTCCAGAAAGCTTTCCTCGAACATGACGGGTTCCAGTGCGGTTATTGCACGCCCGGGCAGATCTGTTCGGCAACGGCCATGCTTCAGGAAATCGCTAACAACTGGCCGAGCGATGCGAGTGAAAGCCTCGAAGGCGAAATGGCAGCTACCGGCGAGGAAATCCGCGAACGGATGAGCGGCAATCTGTGCCGCTGCGGCGCCTATGCCAACATCGTGGCGGCCATAAGCGAAGTGGCGGAGGAGAGCGCATGAGACCGTTTTCCTACAGCCGGGCGAGGACGCTGGGCGACGCCGCGCAGCTGACGCATGACGACACCGCCCTTGCCATAGCAGGCGGGACCAACCTGCTCGACCTCATGAAACTGCAGGTCGAAACGCCAGAAACGCTCGCCGACATCAGTCGCATCGGCTTTGGCGGGATCGAGGACACTGACGACGGCGGCCTCTCGATTGGCGCCCTGGCGTCCAATACGGAAACCGCCGTTCACCCGCGGGTCCGCTCCGACTACCCGGTTCTGGCACGCGCGATCCTGGCCGGGGCAACCCAGCAATTGCGCAACAAGGCCACCACCGGCGGCAATTTGTGCCAGCGCACGCGCTGCTTCTACTTCACGAACATCGACCAGCCCTGCAACAAGCGCGAACCGGGAAGCGGCTGCGGCGCGATCGACGGTATTGCAAAGTTGCACGCGGTGCTCGGGACGAGCGATCAATGCATCGCAACCTATCCCGGGGACATGGCGGTCGCCCTCAGCGCGCTCGATGCGCAGGTCGAGATTGCCAAGTCGGGCGGCGATACACGCACGGTGCCGGTTCGCGATTTCCATTGCCTTCCCGGTGACACGCCGTGGCGCGAAAACGTGCTGGAAGAGGGAGAGCTCATCACGGCAGTGACCCTGCCCGCACCTGTCGGCGGCACCCAGATCTATCGCAAGGTGCGCGAACGGTCCTCTTATGCCTTTGCGCTCGTGTCGGTAGCTGCCGTAGTCGAGATCGAGGATGGCAAGTTCACCCGCGCCGATCTCGCTTTCGGCGGGCTGGCGCATAAGCCATGGCAAGATCCCCGCATCGGCGAGGCCCTGATGGGCAAGGTCCCTTCCGACGACTTGTTCGACAAGGCCGCCGATATCCTTCTCGAAGATGCGCGCGGGTTCGGCGAGAACGACTTCAAGATACCGCTGGCGCGGCGAACGCTGCACGCCGTCCTGCAGAATGCGACGGAGGCCGCGGCATGACCGTACATTTCAAGCAAGACACACCGGACGACAGCAACCGCCTCGACGGAATGAAGCAAGGCGTACTCGGCAAGTCTATCCGCCGCGTCGAAGGCATGGCCAAGGTGACCGGCACCGCCCCCTATTCCGCCGAATACCCGATAGCCGACTGCGCCGAAGGCGTCCTCGTCACCTCCACGATAACGCGTGGCAAGGTCGTTTCGATCGACAAGGACGCGGTACTTTCGATGCCGGGTGTGCTTGCCGTGATCGACGATCCCGCGATGACCACCCGCGCCGCGCAGGGCACGGCCGACGAGGCGCCGCAGCAGGAACCGGGCACAGTCTGTTACTGGGGCCAGCCCATAGCCCTGGTCGTGGCGGAAACCTTCGAACAGGCTCGCGATGCGGCGAAACATCTGCCTATCAACTATCGCGAAGATCCCAGCGCCCCGCTCGATCCCCAAGCTGTCGAAGCGGAAGAGCAGGAGGATGAAACCGTTAGGCAGGGCGACCTCGACCACGCCATGGCGACTGCCGCCCATTCGGTGGACGTTACCTACACGACCAAGGGGCATGCCTCGGCGGCGATGGAACCGCACGCTTCCATCGCGCAATGGGACGGCGACAAACTGACCGTCTACGCTTCGCTACAGATGCTGAATTACAATATCAGCGAGCTGGCTGATGCGCTCGGGATGGAAGAAGAAAACGTCCGTCTCGTCTCCCGCTTCGTCGGCGGCGGTTTCGGGTCGAAACTTGGCGTCAGCGAAGACGTGGTCGCAGCTGCCATTGCGTCCAAGGAGGTCGGGCGGCCGGTCCGGGTCGTCATGTCCCGGCAACAGGTGTTCCAGTGCGTGATGCGCCGTTCGGAAACGACACAGCATCTTCGGCTTGCGGCCGATGAGAACGGCAAGCTGATCGGCTTCGGCCATCACGCACTCGTCTCCAACTTGCCCGGAGAAACTTTTGCAGAGCCGGTCCTGCAATCCTCGCACTTCCTTTACGGCGGCGAGAACCGTGACCTGATGCTCGAAGTCGCGCGGATTCACCGCATGACCGCGGGATCGGTCCGAGCCCCGGGCGAGGCGGTCGGCATGCCCGCGCTCGAAGGGGCCATGGATGTACTGGCCGAGAAAGCGGGTATCGATCCGGTCGAACTGCGCCTGAAGAACATTCCCGAAGAGGACCCGGAAGAGGGCCTGCCCTTCTCGTCGCACAAGCTGGCCGAATGCCTCAGGCAGGGGGCCGACGCGTTCGGTTGGGACAGCGGCCCCCGCAGTCCGCGCCACACGTGCGAGGGCGAGTGGTGGGTAGGCACCGGCATGGCGAGCGCCGCGCGCGTCCACAATATCGCCGAGGCCAAGTCACGCGTCACGCTGAAAGCCGACGGCAGTGCCGTCGTCGAAACTGACATGACCGATATCGGTACGGGGACCTACACGATCCTCGCCCAGCTTGCCGGTGAAATGCTGGGCCTCGAACCTGCGCAAGTGCTGGTCGAATTGGGCGATACGAAGAATCCGCGCGGGCCCGGATCTGGCGGCAGCTGGGGTGCGGCTTCCATCGGATCGGCGGTCTACATCGCGTGCAAGGCGGTCCGCGAAGAACTGGGCCAGCGCCTCGGTGTCGGTGAAACCGAACTCGAATTGAAGGACGGGAAAGCCGCCTCGGGAGAAAGCCTGGTCTCGCTACTCGATGGCAACGACTTGTCCCGCGAAGGGCATTACGAGCCGGGCGACATCAAAGACGATTTCACCGCCTCGGGCTTCGGCGCGTTCTTTGCGCAGGTCAGGGTGAACCGTTTCACGGGCGAAACCCGCGTCGACCGGATGCTGGGTGCCTTCGGGTTCGGCCGTGTGCTCAACCACAAGACCGCCCGCTCGCAGTGCCTTGGCGGAATTACCTGGAGCATCGGTGTGGCCCTGACCGAAGCGCTGGAATTTGATCCGCGCGACGGGCACCTTGTGAACTGCGACCTCGCCGAATATCACGTGCCGGTCCATCGCGACGTACCCGATCTCGAAGTCGTACTCGTGGAAGAGCGCGATCCGGCGGCCAGCCCGATCCAGGCGAAAGGCATTGGCGAACTCGGCATGTGCGGCGGTGCAGCCGCGATTGCGAATGCGATCTACAACGCCTGCGGCGCGCGCATCTTCGATTACCCGATGACGCCCGATCGGGTTCTCGCGGCGATGCCGGACTGATGCTCGACCAGCTGGCCGCGATTGCCCCCTGCAGCGCCGATCATGCGGCGCTGGCCGCAGCGTGCGAAGCGGGCGTTGGCCTTTGCACCATCGTCGGGATCGAGGGGAGTTTTTCCCGCAGGATAGGCGCGCAACTGGCGGTCCTGCCCGACGGTTCGACCATCGGTAGCCTGTCGGACGGATGCCTCGAAGCGCAGCTTGCCGCCGACATCCGCGAAATCTCGAAACCTGCGCTCATCCGCTACGGAGCCGGGTCCAAAACCATCGACTTCCGCCTGCCATGCGGCGGCGGCCTCGACATCCTTCTTGATCCGAACCCCGCGCGCGCTGCTTGCCGCGAGGCCATGACGAAGCTCGATCGCCGTATTCCGGTGAGCATGACTTTGCCTGATAACGAGCTCCTTGCCGAGCGCCGCTACCTGCCTTCCCTACGCATTGCCGCCTTCGGTGAAGGGCCCGAGCTGGAATATCTCTCGGCCTTGGCGATGGCACTCGGGATGGACGTCATGGCATATGACAAGTCGGTTCTCAGTCTCGGGAAAGAGGCAAAGGACTTCAGGCCCGATCGCTGGACGGCCTGCCTTTTCCTGTTCCACGATCACGAATGGGAATTGCCCCTCCTCGAACAGGTGCTTTCGTCAGAGGCCTTCTATATCGGCGCGCAAGGGGGCGAAAACGCCCGCATCGCACGAACTCTCGGTTTGGCGCGAAGAGGTCTAACGGAAGAAGCGATCGCTCGCATTCGCAGCCCACTGGGGCTCATCCCGTCCTGCAAGACGCCGCAGGCTCTCGCTCTTTCCGCGCTCGCCGAAGTCGTGTCAGAGTACGAAAGATTGCATGACACCGCTTGATCCCGGCATCGCGCTGATCCTTCTCGCCGCCGGGCGCAGCGAGAGGTTTGGCGGCGACAAGCTTGTAGCGGACTATAAGGGCAAACCGCTGTGGACGTGGGCTGCAACGGCTGCCGAAAAAGCAGGCTTTCAGCATCTCTATATCGTGATGGCGCCGCGCAATTCGATCGAGCCGGGCACCCGGTGGAATCGGGTGGTAAATGCCGAGGCAGTGCGAGGCATGGGAACCTCGATCGCGGCCGGGGTTGCGGCAGCACAGGCACACGAACGCGTGGTGATTGCCCTTGCGGATATGCCCAGGGTTACAGCGTCGCACCTGCGCACGCTCGCTCAAGCAAGCGGACCGCTCTTCACCCGACAGTCCGACGGCAAGGCTGGGTGCCCCGCTGCCTTCGACAGGGCGTCTTTCGCACAATTACGCGAACTCGACGGCTACCGCGGGGCGCGCATCCTGGCGGGTCCCGACGTCAATATGGTGGAGCCGGCGGCCCCCGATATGCTCGTCGATATCGATCGCAGAAGCGAACTGGATGCCGAAAACGCGCGCTGACGACGATCAGGCGCTTGTGGCCCCGGCTTCCGCCGCGGGCCGATGAGCTAACTGCTTCTCCAGGCATTTGGCGGCGCGCCAGTAGCAGAAGATGGCGACTGGGGTCGCGCAAGCGATGACGAACAGCGCCTGGCGTAGTGATTCCTGACCGTATTCGGGCGCGAAATAGTCCGAGAGGACGCCCACCATGGTCGGTCCCAGGCCTAGCCCGATGAGGTTGATGACGAGAAGCGTGATCGCAGCCCAGACGGCGCGCATGCGCAGCGGCGCGAGCGTCTGGATCAGCGCGAAAGTCGGGCCGAGATAGCAGGACTGAAACAGGACCGCGATGAAGTAGACGCCTACCGCAAGCGGCGCGCTGTCAGCGACGTAGAACCAGATCAGGAACGGCAGGGCGATGGTTTTGAGTGCGGCGACCATCAGCGGCTGTGCCTTCAGCCCGTATTTCTCCGACAGGCGATTGGCGAGCCAGCCGCTGCCAAGGCCGCTCGCAACCCCTGCGATCGCGAGCAAGGGCGCAACGATATTGCCGACCTGAAGGGTATTGAGACCGAATGACCGGATCAAGTAGGCCGGGGTCCAGCCGGTCAGCGCATAGCCGATCATCGAGGTTATCGTGACGCCTGCGACCAGCCAGACGGCTGCTGGATTGCCGAAGATTGACCGGAAGCCCGCTCTGATTGAGGGGGTTTGCGTCTCCTCGACAGCACCCGGCTCGGCGCGGCGCATCGGCTCGGTCGCGAAGAGCTTGACGATGACGGCAAGGATAACGCCGGGCAAGCCGATGGCGATGAAGGCGACACGCCAGTCGAAGAAGTACGTCAGGTTGCCGCCGAATATCTGGCCGGCAGCAGCCCCCAAGGTCACGCCCAAGGAATAGATCGACAGAGCGAGTGCGCGCTTTTCCGCCGGATAGAGGTCTGCGATAATCGAATGGCTGGGCGGGGAAGAGCCCGCCTCGCCGATCCCCACCCCGATGCGCGCAAGCAGCAGGTGCACAAAGTTCTGCGCCAGGCCGCAGGCGGCGGTCATACCGCTCCACAAGGCCAGCGCGATGGAGATGATGTTGACCCGGTTCATCCGGTCCGCAAGCGCTGCGACCGGGATGCCGAGGGTAGCATAGAACAAGGCAAAAGCCAGGCCGGACAGCAGGCCCAGCTGGGTATCGTTCAGCAGCAAGTCCGCCTTGATATCCTCCAGCAGGATGGCGAGGATCTGCCGGTCCATATAGCTGAAGAAATAGGTGACGGTCAGGAGGATAAGCGTGACCCGCCGCGCACGCGGGCTCACGGTGTCCACGCCTTGGGCGGGAGCTTGTGCTGTAGTCATCAAATGTCCTGAAAATAATCAGGGCGGGACGGACCTTGGCCCGCCCCGCCCTTGAAGCACGGCTTAGAAGCGGGTGCGAAGCCCGATCCGGTAATTGCGACCGATCGCGTTACCGATGAACGGGTTGTAACCCAGCGGCAGCTGCGCTTCGGCAGGCTCCGCATCGGTGAAGTTCTCGATCGCGCCCTGCAGCTCGACTTCAGCACCTGCCAGGTCGAGTTGCAGCGTCACGGCGATATCATGCTGCGTGTACGAACCGCTTTCGATACCGAAATCGGTCGGGCCCTGCGATGTCTGGAAGCACGGATCGCGGTTGATGCAGCGGTCGTCGACCACCCCGTCGATATGGGTGACGGAGTAGCGAACGTTGAGCATGTCCCAATTCAGGTTCGCATATCCGTTGGCACGCCATTCCGGCACGGTGTTCGGGTCGCGGAAGTAGTTTCCGAAACCGACCGCATCGTAGGATTCCTGCACCACGATGCCCTGGACTTCGAAATCGTCGAATTCGTAGCCCAGATTGTAGACCGCATTGCCGCCGAAGGAGAACATTGCCTCGCCGAACGGCACATCGACATTCAGAGCGAAGTCGAGACCGGAGATATCGACGTCCGGACCGTTCACGAAGTCGGTGCGAACACGGCTGATGTCGAGACCGGTCGTCGTGCCCTGTACACAGACATTGTTGCTGAATGTGATCAGGCCGGCGAGCGGGCTGGAGCAGTTCACCGGGGCGTTTCCGGTGGTCTGGCCGTTGGCCACAAGGCTTGCGATGGCATCACCGGGAGTGGTGGTGATCCGGTCCTTGAGGTTGATCGCCCAGTAGTCGGCACTGAACGTCATGTTCGCCGCACCCAACGGCACGTTAAAGATGACGCCTGCGTTATAGGTCAGTGCCGTTTCCGGACCCAGGTCGGTCGGGTTGCCGAACACGTCGAGCGACTTGTAGTTGCCGCCCGCCGCAGTGAAGCCCTGCAGCTGGGTGACCGAGTTCGGTGCAACGTTGATCGCCAGAGGCCCACGGAAAGTGGTACCGATCGATCCGCGCAGCGTCAGCCAGTCGGTGGCTTCGAAGCGGATAGAGCCCTTCGGGTTGATCGTCGACCCGATGGGGCTGCCATAGTCCTCGAAGCGGATTGCCCCTGCCAGTTCGAGACGATCCGTAACCGGTGCATTGACCTCCGCGAAGAGCGCATAGACGTCCTGCGAAAGCCGTGCCGGACGGAAGCCGCCGAGGAAGATGAACGGGCCAACACCTTCGGTCGTCGTGCCGACGCAGCTCTGGTCGCCTTCGATGAAGCAGGGATTGATGTCGAGATTGGATTCGTCGTTGATCGGATCGGTGCGATAGTCGTTCTTACGATACTGCGCACCTACCGCGAACGCCAGCGGTCCGCCGCCGAGTTCGACACCGGTGGGTCCCGAAAGGACCGCGTCGAAGACGACCTGGATTTCCTCTTCGACCGTGCCGTTGCGTACCTGCAGCCAGCGGACAAGATCTTCGGAGTTTTCGGCGCCGGGCACATAGAATGGGTTACTGATGCCGAGCGCAGGATTGCTGGGACCGGCGTTCACGAAAGGGTTGAAGTATACGCAACCGTTTGCGCCCGGTGTCTTACCCGTGCAGTTCTCTCCACCGAACCCATTGAGGGCTGCCTGGAGACGCGAACCGATGATCCCGGGCGCGAATGCCTCGCGCTTGGATTCCCAGAAGGTTCCGTCGATTTCGAAGACCAGGTCGTTGCCAAGCTCGAAATCGAAACCGCCGGTGATGCGCCACGCTTCGTTCTTGGCGCCGCCGGTCCCTGCTCCGCGCTCGGGATCGGCATCGAGCGGGTTACCCAGGTAGCCGAACGGGCGGAACAGCACGTTCGTCACCCTCACGATCGGGTTGGTCGGAGAGGATTGTGGGAGACCGACCTGATCGAGAAAGGCCGAAACTCCGGGGTTCGACGGCGAAGTGGTAAACGCCGACTGGAACCCCGAACCGTTGGGCCCCTGGGTAGGAGGAAAGGCTGGCGAGTAATTGAGCGATTCAAGGTCGCTTTTCGCCCACAGAGCATCGGTCTGGAAAGTTACCGTATCGCTCAGTTGTGCCGTGAACTGGGCAAAGACCTGATAGCGGTCTTCGTCCTCGACAATGTTGTCGAACGGGACTTAGGTGAAGCGGCAAAGCGCACCATCCTGGAAGCCGCCGAGGTCGTTACAACCCCGGTCAGGCCGTGTTTGCGTATCGACGTTACCCGTGGCGGTATCGAAATAGGAAACCGCAACCAGGCCGGGTGTCGAAATTGCGGAATAGGCCGACGGATTGGTAGCGTAGCCGACGTTGATGTAATCGCGTGCGGTGGTGGCAAGTTCGGAGCGATGCTGCCAGCCGGCGCCAACAACGAGATTGGCATCGCCGAGCTCGAAGCCGGCGAGCGCGCTCATGCTGTAATTGCCATCCGAGCCATCTACGAAATTGTAGTCGCCCTGGAGCTCGACCCCTGTGAACCTGCTGCGCGTGATGAAGTTGGCCACCCCGGCGATGGCGTCCGAACCATAGGTCGAACCTGCACCGTCCTTCAGGATTTCCACGCGTTCGAGCGCAAAGAGCGGAATAAGCTGCGTATCCACGAAGCCTGCGCCCGGCGTAAGGATGGTACGCTTGCCATTCATGAGGACCAGCGTGCGCGTCGCACCAAGTCCGCGAAGGTTGATCGAACCGACGCCCTGGAAGCCCTGCGCATCGGTGCTGAACTGGTTGGAGTCGCCGAGAACGGCACCGACCGACGGGAGATCCTTGATGAACTCGAGCGGGCTGTCGACGCCCTGCTTGCGGAGATCGTCGGCAGTGAAAACATCGACCGGCAGTGCGGCATCTTCGGGTGTGCCACGGATAAGGGAGCCTGTGACGACGATGGTATTCGTGTCCGGCTCTTCAGCGCCCGCCTGCTCCGCTTCGGCCTGAGCGAAGGCGACGCCAGGACATGCAAGCAGCCCGACGCACAGTGCGGTCCGGCCGATCGTCGCATTCAGTCGATTTCTCATATTCTCTCCCCGGGCAAAATTGACCACGCAAGGGAGAGCGAGGGATCGACAGGCGTCCTCTCGCCTCCCGAACCGATTTCTGTTATTTGCCTCTCCCCGGCATCAGCATACTGCGGGTGGGAAAATCAAAAACAAGCAGAATTTACCGCCAAGAAGCAGGGTGGACAAACAGCGTTGCTAAAACGCCACCGTACCTAAATTGCGAAACCCCCGAATAAGCGCTCCATGACGAGGGCAATGTTCCGCTCGTTCGGCTCGCAGCGATAAAGGCGCGCAAGATCGTAGGACGAGTTGGCGCCGACCGCGAGATATTGGGCGGCGATAAAGGGATCGACATCCGTTGCCTGCCCCAGCCTGTGCGCTGCAACCAGTTCGGCCACAAACCACCTGTCGAGAGGGGCGGCCTTGCCAATGATCGACATTCGAAGATCGCGCGGAAGGCCCGGCAAGGCCGATGACCGGATGATGGGCATCTCCTGGCGCATCTGGATGGAAATGATCGAACCCACGACCGTCGCTATCCTGTCGAGCGGTTCGCGAAAGCGCACGCTGGCCTCGCGCTGCAGGTGGCTTAACCGCTCGTAGCTTTCTTCGAAGCACTGCTGAACCAGCGCGATCTTTTCCGAATTGTGGTGATAGAAACTGCCCTTGGTCAGGCCTAGCCGGGCCGCGATCTCGTCGATCGAAGTACCCCTGTAGCCACGTTCGCACACGAGTTGGGTCGCTGTCCGCAGGAAGCCGTCGACTCTCCCGATGTCCGATCCGGGATTGGATCCCGCGTCTTCTATCCTCTCCCATTCGAACGACGCACCCTCCTGCGCGATGCCGTCACACAGCACCCGCGCCAGATCGCTCGCTGCCTTCGGAAATTCCCATTCGCTGAAGTGATCGATCCACGCAGGGATCCAGAACAGGTTTTCCAACAGTATCTGCGCCGGGAGAAAGGGCATCTCGTCGGGGATTTCGACATCGTGGCTGGCGAATAGCTCGTTAGCCTGGCGCAGCACTTGTTCGAACCGCGCTCCAACACGCGAGCGTCGCTCCTTGCTGAGCGTCCGAACCTCACCGAACTGCGGTTTCCGGCTGGATTGCCCCTCGCTCTCCTGGGCCCAGTGATCGATCTCTATCCGGCACAGGGTTTCGACGGCCTCTTGGAGCGAACGGCTGTCGCGCACCCTGTCGAAACCCTCGCCGACTTCCTCCAGCCGTTCCAGGTATATCGCCTCGGCCAGCGCCTCGCGGTTCTTGAAGTAATACCTCAGGCTCGAAGGCTTGAGGTCGACCGTTGCGGCGATCTGGTTGGGGTCGAGATCGGCGATGCCGCCAACCGCGAGCGCCTCTGCCCCAGCCTGCAAGATCCGCGAACGTTTCATGCGGGTCTTTTAAGAGCGTGCGGCCGGAAGGCAAAGCCCATCGGCCAGGCTGGCTCAAGGACATTCCCTCTGGGCCCGTGTCCGCGCCCTCGGAGAGTATTGCCGGAGGTAAGGGAAAAGGTGGTGAGCCGTGCTGGGTTCGAACCAGCGACCTACTGATTAAAAGTCAGTTGCTCTACCGACTGAGCTAACGGCCCGACCACGAGGGCCACCTAGGCATGCTATGGCGGGTGGTCAAGCATGGTTTCACCTGTCATCAATCCAAGCGCGAAATTAGCCGCAAGACGGCAAGCAAATGGAGCAAATGCAGCTTGGAACCCCTCGACGCCCGAACCGCTCGAAGCCGTGACGGAGGGCCATCCTTCTCGCTCGGCTCGCGGGTGCTGCGGGCAATATGGTCGGTCTGCTGGCTGTTGCTCGCGCGCTGGACACCGCCACCGCTGCATGGCTGGCGCGCATTCCTGCTGAAGTGCTTCGGGGCGAGGCTGGGACCGGATTGCCGCGTCCATGCGAGCGCGCAGATCTGGTGGCCGGGAAACCTCCACTGCGGGTCGTCGGTCCTGATCGGCCCCGGGACAATCATCTATAATCAGGGCAGGATCACGATCGGCGACGGCGCGATCATTTCGCAGCGGGCACACCTTTGTGCCGGCACACACGATATTGAGGACCCGCACTTCCAACTGGTCCTTGCCCCCATCGACATCGGGTCATCCTGCTGGGTCGCAGCCGAGGCTTTCGTGGGCCCCCGGGTTTCCATGGCCGAGGGATCCGTGCTCGCCGCCCGGGGGGTTCTGTTTGCCGACGCAGAGGCGTGGACCGTCTATTCCGGAAATCCCGCCAGCGCCCTCAAGACGCGCGCGCCGCAAGCTGGCGCAACGTCAGACCGGTAACCGGGTCGCGCCAATCGGGCGCAATCGCCGCCGCTGGCTGGAGGACGAACCCGCGACCGCGAAACAGTGGATGGGGAATGGCGAGGTCCGGAGACGACCATTCGCCGCCGCTCCACAGGATGATATCTATATCCAGCTGCCGCCGGCGCCACGGCGCGCCTGAGCGCCGGCGGCCGTATTCGCGCTCCATTTCCTGGAGCAGGGCGAGCATCTCTCGAGGCCCTTCTTGTGCAGCGACAATGGCCGCACCATTTGCGTATTCGCGATCAGATGGGCCAATCGGCCGGCTGCGCAGGAGGGGTGAGAAGCCTTCCACCAAGAGACCGCGCCGTTCGAAGTCGGAGCGGACATTTCCCAGGACCCGTCGCGGTCCGCCTATCCCCGGCACGCGCATGTTCGACCCGAGCGCAACGAGATAGCGGTGCACCCGACCCTCCATGTCAGAAAATCGCATTGACCGCTTCTTTTGCGGAGAAGTCGCCAAGCGTCACCCTGCGCCGACGCTTGATCAGTCCTTCTACACCGACGCTGAACGGCACCTCGATATCTTGGCTGTAGTTGGACGCCCGCATCTGCACGCAGAAGGACTTGTCGGAGGCGCGGTGCGTGATGATGGCCGCCGCGTGGATCAGCCCGCTTTCCGCCCTCGGACGCAGCAGGGCGGAGAGGCGATCCTGCACCCCCTCCTTCCCGTCGATGGGCGCGAGGTCGAGCACGGCCAGATTGTGGATGACGCCGCTGGCCCTCAGCTCGAATATCAAGGGGAAGAAATGGCCGTCCTTCTCGATCCGGGCGACCGCCGCTTCGAGCGCGGAGGTGAACAGGCGGTCAAGCTGCCCCTGGTCGATGCCCCCATCGCCCAAAGTCAGATATCCTCGCAAATCCGCGAATAGAGCTGCGGCCTGCGATCGCGGAAGAAACCCATTCCCGCACGATGCGTAGCAGCGCGATCGAGATCGAGAGTGGCCACAAGGACACCGTCCTCGTCGCGCCCGTACTGCTCAAGCAGGTCGCCCCATTCGTCGCTGATGAAGCTATGTCCGTAAAAGCTTTGCTGGCGGTCGTCGGGCCCTTCGTGGCCGATCCGGTTCGCTGCGGCGACGGGCATGCAGTTCGACACGGCATGGCCGATCATGGCCCGCCGCCACATGCGGCTGGTGTCGAGATCGGCGTCGTAAGGTTCCGATCCGATCGCGGTTGGGTACAGCAGGACCTCGGCACCCTTGAGTGCCATCACGCGTGCGCATTCCGGGTACCACTGGTCCCAGCAGATGCCGACGCCGATCCGGGCAGAACCGCCAATGCAGGGCACGTCCCAAACCTTGAACCCATCGTTCCCGGGCCGGAAGTAGTACTTTTCCTCATACCCCGGGCCATCGGGGATGTGGCTCTTGCGATAGGTCCCCATGATCGCGCCATCGGGCCCGATCATCGCCAGCGTGTTGTAATAGTGATGCCCGTCGCGCTCGAAATAGCTGGTCGGGATCGCCACCTTCAGCTTCGCCGCCATCTCCTGCATGGCGAGGACCGAAGGATGCTCCGCCGTGGGGCGCGCGCGGGCGAACAGCGCTTCGTCCTCTTCGCGGCAGAAGTACTCGCCGGCAAACAGCTCGGGCGGCAGGATTACCTGCGCGCCCTTGCCTGCCGCCTCCTCCACGAGCGCGGCCACGGCGGCCACGTTCTCGCTTTCGTCCTTGCGGGCAAGGGCAAGCTGGAGGACGGCGACGGTCAGCTGGCGCATAACGGGCCTCAGGGACGCTTCTTGAACAGGAGCGTCATGCGATCGCTTTCGCCCTTGTCGGCAAGATCGGCGCGCTTGGTGCTCTGGACCGGGGGCATTTCCCACACGCCGCCTTCATGGTCGGCAGTATCCATGGGGTTGGCGTTGATCTCGCTCGAGGCGACGAGGTCGAAGCCGTTGAGGCGCATGAAATCGACGACGTCCTGCTGGCGCAAGTACCCCTTGGTGCCATTGGCATAGGACCATGGCGCATCGGCTTTCGCGCGGTGCTGGACCACGCCGAGATAGCCGTTGTCCTTGAGCAGTTCGCGCATGGCGCGGATCTCGGTATCGGCAATGCCGGCGCGGGTGATGCCGTGGAGGCTGCGAATGACGAGAATCCGGTCGAAGGTGCCCTTCTGGTCATCCGGGATCGTCTCCAGCGTCATGCCGGAGAAGTTGTCTGCGGAAAGCCCGGTATAGCCCGCCACTTCCTCGCCGAAGGCGGCAGCTGCGGCGCGGATGCGGTCCTGGCGTTCCGCATCGCTGGTGGCGTTGAGCGGGTTGGCATAGAGGCCGACCAGTTCGCCCTCGCCGCCGAGGTAATGGCCGAGCAGGCGCGAATACCAGCCGCCGCCGGGGGCGTATTCGCCCACCTTCATGTGCGGGCCGACGTGGAAGAAGGCGAGCGTTTCGGCCGGGTGGCGATACGCGTCGCGCTGGCTGTCTTCGGCGCGGGTGGGATGCTGGATGGCACCCGACAGGGCCTCGCCGTGGTGCTTCATGAAGGTAGCAGTGTCTTTCACATGCTCGGCCATATCGTGGCCGGCGTGATGACCCTTGTGCTCTCCCTTGCCGTGACCGTCGGCAATGGCAGGCGCTGCGATCGCCAGGGTGGTCGCGGCGGCAGCGGCGGCAAGCAGTGTACGCATCATGTCTCTCCTTGAAACTGTCCCGCGCCTCCTGCCTGCACACGCACTGGATGACAAGCGGGGAGAGGCTTCCTATCTCGCAGTCCAACAAGGAGAATGACTACATGGCGCAGCAACAGGCGATTGTCGCAGGCGGATGCTTCTGGTGCACCGAAGCGGTGATGAAGGACGTGATCGGCGTGAGCGAGGTCGAAAGCGGATACATCGGCGGCGACAAGCCGAACCCCACCTACAAGGAGGTCTGCACCGGCACGACCGGCCATGCCGAGGGCGTGCGCGTCACCTTCGACGACGAACAGCTTGCGCTCGCTGATCTCTACGACGTTTTCCTCGGCACGCACGACCCGACCCAGCTCAACCGCCAGGGCGGAGACATCGGCACCCAGTACCGCAGCGCCATCTTCCCCCTCGATGACGACCAGCGCGCAGAGGCCGAAGCGGCGATCCAGCGCTGGAACGAGGACCACGCCGGCCAGAGCGCGGTGACCACGATCGAGACCGGCGAATGGTACCCGGCAGAAGACTACCACCAGGAGTATTGGGACGGCGAAGGCCAGCGCAATCCCTACTGCCTCGCGGTCATCCCGCCCAAGCTGATGAAGCTGAGGAAGAGCTTCCAGAAGTACCTCAAGCCCGAAGCCTGAGACCCCCATTCCCGCTGTAGGACGCAGGTAGGACTGCCCCCAGCCTGCCCTACAGAGTGGAACGGGTGGAACACGGTCCTGGGAAAGAAATTGCCGACAGCGCGCAAGCCCGAAGTACCCCTTACGGGAGATGTCTCTCTCGAATTCGGTGTCCGGGCTTTGCATGCCTTGAAGGCTGCCACGAAGGACTAAACGTAGGAAAGACGCTAGCGTCGGCTAACGACCCGATTCCGGACGTCATTTTCAGGTGTCATGCCTAGTTGGGCAGAACGCCCGTCGCCTTTGCCCTCGTATCTTCTGGGTCGAGCTTTAGAAATCGGACCGCATTCTCGAAAAGAATTTTGCGCTTCTGCTCCTCAGAAAGATACTCTGCTCCCTCGATTATCTCGATCGAGCGATCAAGCAGCTCAGGCCAGATCAACGCATCAACGCCGAAGAGGATTCGATTTTCAAGCCCCGCGTCGACAAGGGCTTTCAAGTCAGTATGAAAGTTACGGGACCATGTAATTGGCCCACTCAATTCGACGTATAGCTGCGGGTAGGTCCACAGCATCATTTTCAGTTCATCCTGAAATCCCGTAGCCATATGTTGGATTGAAATCCGAAGGGACGGATGGCCAGAAAGTACATCTTCCAATAGAATCGGATTGCCTGCTGAGACTCGATAACTGGGAATAATAGTAGACGCACCAGGAGGACCGGTTCCCATGTGGTAGCCGATCGGAACGTCCAACTCCTCCATTAATGCCCAGACACCATTCATCCGCGGGTCATTGGGCGCGATGCCTCGATATTGGTTGGTCACTTCACCCAGCATCACGAAGCCACCATTAGTCAGAGCTTCGCGTAACCAACCCAGATCCTCGTGATCATCACGTTCGACTGAAAACTGAATGCTCGGAATGAATCGGCCTGGCGCAGCTTTCATCCAATCCTTCACGCGATCAGGAGGACCTTGCAACAAGGCAATGGCATTGTTCGCCTCCAAACGCTCGATCGTTTGCCTCATTAGGACTTCGTCTGAATCAGCTGGGACAATAGGATCGTCGCATTCGGCCGCCTGCCAAGCCTTGAGATACTGCTGCCCAATATCTGACGAATGCTCGATGGCGGGTTCTAAATCCATGAGTGGGACACAGTAGTACATATTCGGCGGATAATCCGAGGTTGCATCAGCGTGCATGTGCATGTCGATTATCGGCTCGCGCCCAAAAGCGCTCGACGGTGCCAAAGCGAGCAACATGGGCAAACTCACTAGCAATCTCTTCATCTCGCCCTCCCTCCCGATAGCAAGACTAGAGCGAGAAGAAGGAAAGTGAACCCCTCAGGCCTAGGGTTGGATGTCAGCAAACCACCCATTTTCAGACATCGAGCGATCTCGCTGCTAACCCGCCCGCCAGCGTGCGATGAAGAAGCCGTCGAGGCCGCCGTGGTCGGGCAGCATTCCGGGATCGGTGCGCAGCCAGCCTGCGGGAGTGGGTGACAGGCCCTCCGGCAGTTCGTCCTGCGTGATCGGGTGCGGTTGCAACGTCACGCGTTCGGCCTGCGCTTCGCCTTCTTCATCCTCCAGCGAGCAGACGGCGTAGACCAGCGTGCCGCCGGGCTTCAGCCAGCCCTGGGCGCGCTCCAATAGTGCGGACTGCAGCTCGGCCATTTCCTCGATCTGGCGCTGGCCGATGCGGTGGAGCACGTCGGGGTGGCGGCGGCAGGTGCCGGTTGCCGTGCAGGGCGCATCGAGCAGGATCGCGTCGAACTGGTGCTTGGGCTCCCACGCCAGTGCGTCGGCGCGCACGGTTCCGGCCTTCAGCCCGGTGCGTTTCAGGTTTTGCTTCAAGAGGTCGAGGCGGCGCTTCGAAATATCGAGCGCCGTGACCTTCCAGCCCTGCGCTGCCAGCTGCAGGGTCTTGCCGCCGGGCGCAGCGCACAGGTCGAGCACGTGGCGGCCATCGCCTTCGCCCAGCAGGCGCGCAGGCAGGGAAGCGGCAAGGTCCTGCACCCACCACGCGCCGCCGCCCTCTTTCGTGCCGAAGCCCGCCAGCTTCTCGACATTCTCGCCGCGCGGCAGGCGCAAATGTCCGGGCATCAGGCTGTCGGCGGCAAGCTTCGCCTTGTAGATCTCGGTCTCGCCCGCATCCTTCAGCGTCAGGTCGAGCGGGGGCGGTTCGGCGAGGCCGCTGGCGATCGGCCCGGCCCGCTCTCCCCATCGCTGGGCCACATCGGTCGGTAGCGTCGGCGCTTCGGGCAATACGAGTTCCTGTTTCGTCAGAGTCGAGAATACCCCGTGCGCCAGACGGCGCGGACCGCCAGCCAGCAGCGGCAAGCCGGTTGCCAGCACCGCGTGCGGCGGCGTCTCCAGCCGCAGCCACTGGGCCAGCATCATGCGCAGCACCATGCGCGCCTTGGCATCGCCGGGCAAATTGCTCTTCGTCGCGCTGTCGATTGCCGCATCGAGATCGACCATCCAGCGTAGCACTTCGCTAGCGATGGCGCGCGCCAGGGCCTTGTCCTCGAACTTGCGCACGTCCTTCGTGGCCGCGCCGAAGGCGGTATCGAGCGTCTCGCCGCGGCGCATGATTGCATCGAGCAGGCGAAGCGCGGCCTTGCGCGCGTGAATTCCGGGGGGCTGTGCCATGGGCGATGCGCCTACCCGCTCTTGAAACCGTGCGCCAGCCTGCGCATTTCATATGCATGACCAAACGCGCGACCAAGCGGCCCGAGAAATTCGAGAAGCCCGAACACTGGAGCAGCGAACCGCCGCCCAAGCCCGAGAAAGGCGAGATCGACGAGGACCTCAGCCCGACCCGCTATGGGGACTGGGTCAAGGACGGCATCGCGATAGATTTCTGATGGTCCGACCCGATCCGCTTGAATCGCAAGAAGCGCCGCAGGACCTTCGCTACATCCTCGCCACCTTAAGTGGCGGCGCGGCACTTCTGACCGGTCTGGCGATCAGCTGGAATGTCATCCAGGGTGGCACCTTCACGGGCAACGTCGGCAGCGAGATGTCCTTTTCCGAACGGCTCGCAACCGGGATATTCATCGCCCTTCTCGGTGCAGGCCTGCTTAACTACGCGGTTCGTGGAATGCGGCGGCTTAAATCGCCTTCAGACGAATCTTGAGCCCGTCCTTGGGCTTGGGGATCGGCCAGGCCTGCCAGTCTGGATCCCCGCCAGCCAGTTCGATGCGGTAGCGCGGCAGCATCTGCGCCATCAGCACCTTCACCTGCATATAGGCAAAGTGCAGGCCCAGGCACATGTGCGCACCCCCGCCAAAGGGGATCCATGCGTATTTGTGACGCGCCTTCACCGCCTCGGGCGTGAAGTGCATGGGATTGAATTCGTGCGGCGTTTCCCAGTGCTCTTCCTCGTGGTGGACGAAGTGGGCATTGATCCCGACATGCGCGCCCGCCGGGATTCGGTATCCGCCATATTCGAACGAGCGCAGCGCCCGGCGCGGGGTCGAAGGCACCGGCGGCACCATGCGCAGCGCTTCCTTGAAAGCCATTTCGGTGAGTTCGAGCTTGCCGAGATCCTCGTAAGCGAGATCGCGCGGCTTGCCCGAAGCGTCGAGCCCGCCGGTCACGCTCTCGATCTCCTGCCGTAGCTTTTCCTGCCATTCGGGATTCTTCGCCAGCAACCAGACCAGTGAGGTCGCGCTGGAGGTGATCGTGTCGTGCGCCGCCATCATGAGGAAGTTCATGTGGTCGACAACCTCGTCCACCGGCATGAGCGAGCCGTCCTCATATTCCGCCGTGGCGAACTGGCTGAACATGTCCTGTCCGCCGCCTTCCGCGCGGCGGCGATGGGTTTCCTTGGTGAAATAATCGACCAGGAATTCGCGGCCCTTCACGCCCTTGCGCATCAGGGTGAACGGCAGGGGCTTGCGCACCGGGGCGACGCTGGCCTGCACCATGTAGACGAAGGCCTCGTTGATGCGGTCGGCTTCCGGGCCCCAGGGGATGCCGATGAAGCTGTCTGCCGCGAGGTCGAGGGTCAGTTCCTTGATCGCCGGGTAAAACTGGAGGTTGCCTGCGCCCCATTCCTCCATCCGCTTAGCGATGCCGCGGTTGAGGCTGCCGGAATAATGGCGCATCGGACCAGGCTTGAACGCGATGGAAAGCGCACGGCGGTCGACGCGGTGATGGTCGAAATCCATCAGCATCAGCCCGCGCGGGAAAAGCTGGTCGAGGATCGGCCCCCAACCCTGTTCGCTGCTGAACAGCTTCTGCCGGTCGAACAGCACCAGCTCGTTCGCATCCGCGCCGATCAGCGCGATATTCCAGCCGCCGAAAGCCTTGTTCTTGTAGACCCGGCCATATTTCTCCACCGCGCGACGCGTGAAGCCGTGCGGATCGGCCAGCATCTTGAAAGTGTTGCCGACGACCGGCCAGCCGCCCTCGCCCGGGATATGCGCCAATTCGTCGGGCGAAGGATTGCCTTCGGTCCAGTGAGTGGGTGCGATTTCAGCCGGTTGGTGGGGCGCGAGGGTGGCCATAATTAGGTTGCTCCTGACTACTTACCTCCTTGTAAGTAATCGCGCAGCCTAAATCCAGCCCGACAATTCCCTGCGCAAGATATGCTCCAGCATGTCGAGCCCGGCATCCGAGGCATTGAGGCAGGAAAGGGCGGCAAACTGCTCGCCTCCGGCCTCGGTAAACTGCTCTTTGCCCTGGATCGCGAGCTCTTCCAGCGTTTCGAGGCAATCGGCCGAAAAGCCCGGCGCCGCGATGGCAAGCCGCTTGGTCCCGGCTTTCGCTTCTTCTTCCAGAACAGCATCCGTCGCAGGTTCAAGCCACTTGGCGGGACCGAAGCGTGACTGGAACGTCGTGCGGAAACGAAGGCCCGTCCCGGCTAGCTTTTCCTGCAGGAGACGCGAGGTCTTGTGGCAATGGCAGTGATAGGGATCGCCCAGCTCCAGCGTGCGCTGCGGCATGCCGTGGAAGCTGAGCAACAGGACCTCCGGCTCGAACTCGAGCGCATCCAGCTGGCGGGTCAGATCCAACGCCAGCGCATCGATATAGGCCGGGTCGTCGTGATAGGGCGGGAGGGTCCGCAGGCTCGCTTGCCAACGCATTTCCCGCAGCTTGTCCGCAGCCTTGTCCACAACCGTCGCACTCGTCGCGCCGCTATATTGCGGGTAAAGCGGGGCGAGGAGGATGCGCTCGCATCCCTTGTCCATCAGCGCCTGCATCCGCTCGGGGATCGAGGGCGTGCCGTAGCGCATGGCCCAGTCGACGATCACGCCATCGCCCAGCCGCGCCTGCATCGCTTCGGCCTGCTTGCGGGTGATTACCGCGAGCGGAGAGCCTTCTTCGGTCCAGACCTGCGAATAGGCATGCGCGCTCTTCTTGGGGCGCGTGTTGAGGATAATGCCGCGCAGGATCGGCTGCCAGGCGATCGCGGGGATTTCCACAACGCGGCGGTCCGACAGGAATTCGGCAAGGTAGCGCTTCACCGGCCCCTTTTCCGGCGCGTCGGGGGTGCCGAGGTTCACCACCAGCACGCCGACCTTGCCCGATTTCACGGGCGGATGATCATGGGGAAGTTTCTGATCCTGCCAGGTCAAAACGAACCTCTCACAAACCTTCTGACAACAACGGGAGGCGCCGCATCCTCAGGCCGGTCGCCGCAAACAGGGCGTTGGCGATGGCGGGCGCCGCCACGGCTACACCAAGTTCTCCCGGATCGAAGGGTTCCGCATCGCTCGAAATGAAATCGACCACTATGTCCGGGCAATCGGCAAGGCGCGGCAGGCCCAGCGCGCCCATGTTCCGCGGCACCGGGTGGCCGTTTTCGAACCTGACCGAGGAACCGAGCGCCAGTGACAGTCCGAAGACCAGTCCACCCTCGATCTGCTGGCGGGCAATGTCGAGATTGACGATCCGGCCGATGTCGACCGTGGCCGACAGCCTTGTGACCCGCGCGCCGCCGGCTCCCATCCCCGCCTGCGCGACGCAGGCGATATGGCCTGCCGTCTGCGGATCGTTGCCCATGCGGACCATGGCAACGCCCTGCCCGCTGCCCGAGCGCGCACCATCCCATTCGCCCAGCCTCGTCGCACGGCGCAGGCATTCCGCCATGCGCGGCACGCCACCAAGAAGGGCCATGCGATAGAGGAAGGGATCGCGTCCGGCCTCCGCCGCCAGTTCGTCGATGAAGCATTCGGTAAAGAACGCCGTCATAGCCTCCGCCCCGCCGCGCATCCGCGTGACAGGTAGGCGAATGCTGGCCGGGACATGGTCGACCGCCACGTCAGAGATGCCGTAGGGCGGCATCCCTCCAGCCACTGCCAGCGCGTCAGCTTCACCCCGGCTCTCTGCACGAGCGGCCTCGGGAACGAGGTTGTCGAACAGGCGGTGTCCCATTTCGCGCATGAAGGGCGGCGTCGTGATCCGCGCCCGCCAAGCCAGCGGCTGGCCGTCCGCGCCTGTCACAGCGGCCATGTCCGCCGTTGCCGGAGCGCGCGGGGGCACGGCCTGCAAGTCCTGCACCCTCGACCAGGTCAGCTGGACGGGCCGACCGATCTCCGCCGCGATCTGGGCGATTTCGATGGCGTGCTGTTTTTCCAGCCGCGCATCGAAACTGCCCCCTGCGGCGACGGGATAAAGCACCACGTCCTCGGCAGAAATGCCGATCGCCTTTGCCGCCGCTTCCCGCGCCAGCGAGGGCACTTGGGAGGCCATCCACAATTCCAGCCGCCCGTCGACAAAGCGCGCCGTCGCGCTCGCCGTTTCGAGCGGGGCATGGACCGCAGGCGCTATTTCATAACGGCGGACGAACGGAGCGTTTTCCAGCATCGCGTCGGGATCGCCGACTTCGACGATCCGCTCTGCCAGTTCTTCGCGCTGCTCCGACGCGCGTTCGAGATCGGTGTCGAGTACAGCCTGTTCGAGTGCGCCGGGACCGGTGAAATGGGCGCGCATTCGCGAGAGCGCCTGGTCCGCGATCCACCAGCTTTCCGCGACAGCGGCCAGCCAGCGCTTCGATTTGACGACTCCGACCAGGCCGCGCATCCCCGCAACCGCATCGGCGTCGAACCGGAAGAGTTCGGGCAGGCCGACCGGGCCGTGCCGGATGGAGGCGAAGACCATGCCGGGCAGGCGGATGTCGCCTGCGAACAAATGGCTGCCGTCGACCTTCGATGGCAGGTCGATGCGCGGGAAGCTGGTCTGCGCATCCGCTTCGCCGAATACGGGCTGTTCGAACGCTGCTTGCGGACGCAGCGGCGCGGGATCGGGCGGATCGAGTTCGCGGGCCTCGTCGACCAGTTCGCCGAACCGCAGTGCGCCTCCGGCTGCGTGGCGCACGAAGCCGTCTGCAACCTCGCATTCCTCGGGCACGACGTCCCAGCGCTCGGCAGCGGCGCGCACCAGCATGTCGCGCGCGCTGGCGGCAGCGATGCGCAGGGGCATCTCGTAGGCGGCAAGGCTGGTGCCGGCGGCGGTCGCGTTGAAGGCCTGCGCGGAAGCGAAGCGGTCGACCAGCCACGCATCGGGCGTATCGGCCAGCGAGGGGAAGTTCGCCCATAAGGGTGCCCAGTCCGCGGCCAGCGGCAAATTCGGGAAAAGCCCAGAAGGCATGACCGGCTCCGCCCCGACCTGGCGCCAGTCCGCGCCCAGTTCGACTGCGGCGATCTGGGCGAGCAGGGTGGTCACGCCCTGCCCCATTTCAAGCTGGGGAATAGCGACGGTCACCACGCCATCGCGGCCGATGGTCAGCCAGCCCCCGAAATCTGCCTCGGCTTCTCCCGGGACCAGGGTGGTGGCGTAATTTCGCGGCCAGAGCGTCCAGGCGACCAGCAACCCGCCAGCCGCAGCTCCGCCGACCAGCAGCTGGCGGCGGGAGACATCGGGCAGCTTGGCCCGGTCCTTGGCGGAGATCAGCTTCTCGCGGAAATCCATTCGGCCAACCTGTCGGCGATTGCGTTAAAAGGAGCTGCGAGTTCGGTGTCTCCGGCAGCCGGGGGATCGCCCGCATCGCTGCCCTGCCTGATCGCAAGGTCGAGCGGTATGCGTCCGAGGAACGGCAGTTCCAGCCTCTCCGCAGCAGCTTCCACACCGCCTGCCCCGAACGGGTCGGATACCTCGCCGCAATGGGGGCAAGCATATCCTGCCATGTTCTCCACCAACCCGATCACCGGAACCCCGGCCGCCTCGAACAGCTGCCCTGCGCGCGCGGCGTCGATCAGCGCGAGATCCTGCGGTGTTGAGATCAGCACGGCGCCGGCCGGCTTGTACTTCTGGAGCATGGTCAGCTGAACATCGCCCGTGCCCGGCGGCAAGTCGATCAGGATGACTTCGCGGTCGCCCCAATGCGCGTCGATCATCTGCGACAGCGCATTGCCGACCATCGGCCCGCGCCATGCAATCGCGCGGCCCGGCTGCACCAGGTGCCCCATCGAGAGCATCGGAATGTCGAACCGGCTTTCCACCGGCACCAGCTTATTTTCGCGCGCTTCGGGCTTGGCGTCTGCGGTACCGAAAATCACCTGCTGCGACGGGCCGTATATATCGGCATCGACGAGCCCAACCTTCGTACCGCGACGGGCCAAGGCGATGGCGAGGTTCGCCGTGAGCGTGGATTTGCCAACGCCGCCCTTGCCGGATCCGACAGCGATCAACAGCGGAGCGCTGCGTTCTGCCGTCATGACGACGCGCACTTCCTCCACATCGTCACGTGCAGTCAGACGCTGGGTGATATCGCGTTCCAGCGCGGCGCGCTGTTCTTCGCCCAGCCCTGCGGCATCCAGCACAAGTGTCGCGCGCCCTTCCTTCAGTGTCGCACCGCTCACACGGTCGGCAAATTCGGGGGGCAGGTTGTCGGTAAAATCGCTCGTCGCCATGCTGGGGGCTGCTGTAGCATCGAATTACAGGCCGCAACCCCTGTTTTTCCCGCAAAGGCTACCTATAAGACATTTATGAGAATTATGGACGGGTTTGGAAAAAGGATCGGCCTTGCAATGGCTGGTGGCAAGAATCCTTGGGGATCCAAGGGCGGATCATCCGGAGACGGTGATGGCGATACGCCAAAGGGCGGCAAGTCGAACGGGCCGAAGAACCCGTGGCTTCCGCCAGGCAGCGGAGGCGGTGACGGCGACCGCCGCGGTCCCAATATAGAAGACATCTTCAAGAGCCGCGGTCCCGAAGGTCCGCGCCGCACCGGCGGTCCCGGCGGCCCCAATTTCCGCATGCCCCAGCGCCCCGGAGGCAAGAGCTGGTTCCCGGTCGCTGTCGTGGCGATTATCGGTCTGGGCCTTGCTGCGACCAGTGTCCACCTGATCGGCCCGCAACAGGAAGCGGTGGTCAAGACACTGGGCAACTACACACGCTCGATGACGCCGGGCCTGCGGTTCTCTCTGCCCTTCCCGATCGAGACCGTCGATGTGGAAGACGTGCAGGGCGTCCGCGTCGTGCGCGTTCCCGAAGGCAGCCAGCAGGTGAAACTGATCCTGACAGGCGACCAGAACCTGGTCGACCTCAGCTTCATCGTGCGCTGGAACATCAAGGATCTCGAAAACTACAAGTTCGAACTGGTCGATCCGGTCGAAACGGTGAACGAAGTCGCCGAAGCCGCCATGCGTGCTGCAGTCGCGGAAAAGGAACTGGACGAGACCTTCTCGGGCCAGGGCCGTGCCGCCATCGAACAGGATGTGCGCGAGCGGATGCAGCGCACGCTGGACAGCTACCAGGCGGGTGTCCGCGTCCTGGGTGTCGAAATCGAAAAGGCCGACCCGCCCGCAGAGGTCGTCGACGCCTTCCGCGACGTGCAGGTCGCCGAACAGAACGCCGACGCGGCGCGCAACCAGGCGCGCGGCTATGCGCAGCAGGTGCTGGCACAGGCAGAAGGTGAAGCGGAGGCCTTCGACAAGGTCTACGAACAGTATCGCCTCGCCCCCGAAGTGACGCGCCAGCGTCTTTATTACGAAACCATGGAGCGCGTGTTGTCGAAGACCGACAAGACCGTGGTCGAAACCGGCGGGGTGCAGACCTACCTGCCGCTGCCCGAATTGAGGCGCCGTGCCCAGCAGGCGAACCCGACCACGACTGTCACCGCGCAGGAGGGCCAGTAACATGGCCATGAACATGCAACGCATCTGGGAAGATCATAAGGCGACACTCGTCGTTCTCGCCCTCGTGCTCGTCGGCCTCATGATGAGCGCCTATGTCGTGCCCGAAGAGGAACAGGTCGTAATCGTCCGCGCAGGTAAACCGATCGGCGTGGTCAACACGCCAAACGGCACCACCGGTGCAGGCCCCTACGTCCGCGTGCCCTTCATCGACCGCGTCGTGCGCATCGAGAAGCGCCTGCTCGATCTCGAGATGAGTGATGAGGAAGTTCTCTCGAACGACCAGCAGCGCCTGCTCGTCAATGCCTATGCGCGCTTCAGGATCATCGATCCTGTCACCATGGTGGAACGCGCCGGATCGACCGACGGGGTGCGCAATGCGCTCGAGCCGATCCTCAACTCGGTACTGCGCCAGGAACTGGGTCGCCGCACCTTCCAGTCCATGCTGACCGCCGAGCGCGGCAGTGCGCTGGCGAATGTGACCGCCAATCTCGACCGCCAGGCACGCCAGTACGGTGCCGAGGTCGTGGACGTGAAGATCACCCGCACCGACCTGCCCGACGCGCCGCTGCAATCGGCTTTCCGCCGCATGGAATCGGATCGTGAGCGTGAAGCGCGCACCATTCGCGCACAGGGTGGCCGCGATGCACGCATCATCCGCGCCGAAGCGGACGCCGAAAGCGCGCGGATCTACGCCGAAGCCTTTGGCAAGGATGCGCAGTTCTACGACTTCTACCGCGCCATGCAGAGCTATGATGCGACCTTCGCACCCGAGAACGGCGATGCGGAAAGCAGCATCATCCTGTCGCCGGACAATGAGTATCTGAGGCAGTTCCGCGGACGGCGTTGACCGTTCGTCGAACCGCCCGTGCGGCGTTCAAGGGGCATTCAGCGCCCCTTTGCACTCTCTTCTTTCCGGAACCGCAGGCGCGGGACCGCATAGAAGAGATGCGTGCCGCGCGCAGATGATATCGAAGAGGAAATGAAGGACGTGAAGCCAGTGCGATATGCCTATTCCGTAACCGCCGCCCTGCTTGCCGGAGGCGCAGCCCTTTCGCTCGCAGGCTATCCCGCAGGTGCCCAGGTCGCCCAGAACGACGACATGCGCATGTCCAATGTCGTGCCGCGTGCCGGAGCGCCCGCAAGCTTTGCCGACCTGACCGAGCAATTGCAGCCCGCCGTGGTCAACATCTCGACCCGCCAGCGGATCGAAGTGCCGACGAACAATGGCAATCCTTTCGCCGGCACTCCCTTCGAAGACCTGTTCAACCGCCGCAACGGGGGCCAGGAACGCGAACCGCAGTACCGTGAAGGCCAGTCGCTGGGTTCGGGCTTCTTCATCTCGGCAGACGGCTATGTCGTCACCAACAACCACGTCGTCAGCCCCTCGGGCCGCGGCACGGTTGAAGAGATTACCGTGACCCTGCCCGACGGCAGCGAATACGAAGCCGAACTGGTCGGCACCGATGCTCAGTCGGACCTTGCCGTGCTGAAGGTGAACCGCCGCGAAGATTTCCCCTTCGTCCGCTTCGGCGATTCCAGCCAGGCCCGCGTGGGTGACTGGGTGGTCGCGATCGGCAACCCCTTCGGCCTCGGCGGAACGGTGACCAGCGGCATCGTGTCCAGCGTGCTGCGCAACACGGGCGCGGGCGCATACGACCGCTACATCCAGACCGATGCCGCCATCAATCGCGGCAACTCAGGCGGTCCGCTGTTCGACATGCAGGGCAATGTGATCGGCATCAACAACGCCATCTATTCGCCGTCCGGCGGCAGCGTGGGCATCGGTTTCGCGATCCCGGCAGAGACCGCAGCCCCCATCGTCGCGAAGCTGCGCGAAGGCGTGGAGATTGAGCGCGGTTACCTGGGCATCCAGATCCAGCCGGTGACCGAAGACGTGGCCGCATCGCTGGGCCTGCAGCGCAATCGCGGCGAATTCGTGCAGTCGGTTCAGCCGGGCCAGCCTGCCGAGGAGGCCGGACTGGAACCGGGCGATATCGTCCTGTCGGTCAACAACCGTGCAGTGACGCCCGACCAGACGCTGTCCTATCTCGTGGCGAATATCGCACCGGGCACGACCATCCCACTCGAAATTTTCCGCGAGGGTGAACGTCGTCGTCTCAACGTGACGGTCGGCAAGCGCCCCAGCGAAGAGGAACTTCGCCAGAGCCAGATGTTCGATCCCGACGCGGAGCCCGAAGAAGACATGGGCCCTGCCGACAGCGAGATCATCGAAGATCGCCTCGGCCTGCAGGTACTCGAGATCACGCCGCAGATCGCCCGCCAGCTGGGTGCAAGCGCGGATACGGACGGTCTCGTTATCGCGGCCGTGAACCAAAACTCCGACGCAGCCCGCAAGGGTCTGCAGCGCGGGGACATCATCCTGAGCGCCAACTATCGCCCCGTCACAACCGTCGAGGATCTCGAAGGTACGGTGCGCGAGGCCCAGGCGGAGAATCGCGAAGCCGTGCTACTGCGCGTGCAGCGTCGCGGTCGCCCGGCGCAGTATGTGGCGGTCCGTCTCAGCCGCTAAGGCCAAGGCACAGGCAAACGAAGAGGCCCTCCCGGTTCGCGCCGGGAGGGCCTTTCTCTATGTGGACCGTGCTTTGCCGCTACTCCTGCGGTCTATTGCCTTGCCGGCGCGGTTCCTGCCTGCCGGTGGCCCGGTCTAGAAAGTCGTCGCCAATGGCCTGCGGGGCACCGTCGGCACCGCGCCCGGTGGCTGGCTGCTCGCGCAAAGGAGGACGCGTCGGGTCGGTAGGTTGCGGGCGCGGCTGGGGCTGCATTTGCGGCTGCTGCTGCGGCATGCCTTCGCCCTCTACAGGGAATGGCAGCTGCCCCTCGGGACCGGTCGGCTGGCGGCCTGGCTCGATCAGGTTCCCTTGCTCGTCGATGTAGTAATAGTCTTCCGGATCGCCGAAGAAGTACTCGTCATCCTCCTCGATCTGCCAGTCGGGCAGCTTGAGGTCGGTGTCGAATTCCTCGACCGGGCGATCCTTCACGGCATAGCGCATATAGGCCGAGAACGCCTGCGCAGGCGCCCGGCCACCTTGCAAGCCGCCCACCCGGCGGTTGTCGTCCCGGCCCATCCAGACACCTGTCGTGATGCCGGAGGAGAAGCCGACGAAATAGCCGTCCTTGTTGGAACTGGTGGTGCCCGTCTTGCCCGCCACGGGCCTCCCGATCTGCGCGGCGCGGCCGGTGCCCGTCTGGACGGCGGCCTGAAGCAGGTCGGTGATGCCGGCCGCGACATGGTCGGGCACGAGCTGCGAGCTGCGGGCCTGCTTGTGTTCGTAGAGCTTCTCGCCATCCGCCGTCGTCACCTTGACGATACCATAGGGTTCGACCGAGGCGCCCTTTGCCGAAATGGCCGCAAAGGCGCGGGTCATGTCGATCAGGCGAACCTCGTTCGACCCCAGCACCATTGCGGGATAGGTGTTGATCGGCGTGGTGATGCCGAACCGGCGGGCCATCGAGGCGACCGAGCCGAAACCGACCTCGTTGCCGAGCTGTGCCGCCACCGTGTTCACCGAATAGGCGAAGGCGGTGCGCAGGTCGGTTTCGCCGATATTTCGCCCGTTCGAATTGCGCGGGCTCCAGTCGCCGATCTTCACCGGCGTATCCACCACGCGGTCGTCGGGCGTGTAGCCTGCTTCCAGCGCTGCGAGATAGACGAACAGCTTCCAGCTCGATCCGGGCTGGCGCAGCGCATTGGTCGCGCGGTTGTAATTGGTCTCGACGTAATCGGTGCCGCCGACCAGCGCCAGGATGGCACCGTCTCGGTCGAGGCTTACCAAGGCACCCTGGGTGCCCTCGGGCACGTTCGCCTGTACTGCCGCGGTTGCGGCGCGTTGCATGCCGACATCGAGCGTGGTCCAGACTTCGATCGGCTCGAAAGTTTCCGGGAGCAGCAGGTCGAGCTGCGGCAGTGCCCAGTCGGTGAAATAGCGGACAGAGTTCTGCCCCACCTCCTCTTTCAGATTGACGGCCGAAACATCGACTCGGGCCTGGTCCGCCGTGATGCGTCCCTGTTCGCGCATCAGGCGCAGGACAACGCTGGCGCGCCCGACTGCAGCATCGACGTCGGCGGTGGGCGAATAGCGGCTTGGGGCTTTTACGAGACCGGCGATGATCGCGGCCTCGGCCACCGACAGTTCGCTTGCCGGGTGGCTGAAGAACTTCCGGCTCGCGGAATCGATGCCGTAGGCGCCGCCGCCGAAATAGACCTTGTTCAGGTAGAGCTCGAGGATCTGGTCCTTCGAGAACTTCCATTCCAGCGCCATCGCCAGGACCGCTTCACGCAATTTGCGGTCGATCGTGCGATTGGAATTGAGAAAGACGTTGCGGGCCAGCTGCTGCGTGATGGTCGAGGTCGCACCCAGCCGATTCTGCCCGGTCGCCCAGACATAGACGGCACGCGTCAGGCCGTAGGGGTCGACGCCGGGATGCGAATAGAAGCGCCGGTCCTCGACCGAAATCATCGCATCCTTCATCACCTGCGGGATTTCTTCGGACGACAGCCACTTGCCGTAGCTGGGACCGAGCTCGACGATCTCAGTGCCGTCGCGTGCACGCACGACGATCGTCTGGGCGTTCTGGGTTGCCTTCAGCTGGTAATAACTTGGCAGCGATCGCGCGGCGAAGCCAACGGCGATGGCGAGGAATACCGCGCCGAGGACAGCGGCGACAGCACCCCATAGGAACAGCCGCTTGGTCCAGCGCCAGAACCGGCTCGGCGGATTACGGCCATCGGCCTCGGCACGTTTCGCCCGCTCTGCGCGCGTTGCCTTCTTGCGCCGGCTGCCTCTTTTATCCATCCGTCGAAAATTCCCTCATGCGGCAAGCCGTGCCTTATAGATGCCGCAATTTTGCATGGCGACCCTCAACCCCGGCTGAACGCACGGTTCTTTACCGCATCTACGATCAGTCTTCCGGTTCGAAGTCCAGCGCAGCCGAGTTGATGCAATAGCGCAGGCCCGTTTCGCCCGGGCCGTCGGGGAAGACGTGGCCGAGGTGGCCCTCGCAATTGGAGCACACCACTTCCGTGCGGATCATACCGTGGCTCGTATCGCGATGCTCCTCGACGGCGGTATCATCTGCCGGAGCCGTGAAGGCTGGCCAGCCGCAACCGCTGTCGTATTTCTCGTCGCTTTCGAACAATAGCTGGCCGCACGCCGCGCAGTGATATTCACCTTCCTGAGCGTTCTTGTCGTATTTGCCGGTAAAGGCGCGCTCCGTGCCCTTTTCACGCAGGATGTGGTATTGTTCGGGCGTGAGCTCTTCGCGCCATTCGGCATCGCTCTTGATCAGCTTGTCGGTCACATATTGTCCTTTCGCATTCCCAACCCATATAGGGGCAACAGGAGGCGGTGCACGCGGTTCCTCGCTTTGATGCGATGCCGTGTCGCCTTGGGCTGGACGATTTGCTTGACGATTCGGACACCCGCCGCTAAGTGCGCCGCTTTCCGGCGGGGCATCCGCCTCTTTCGACACGACCAAACAGATTTCCGCCGCAAGTTTGATGCGGCCCGACCGAGGACAAACATGGCCAATACGCCGCAAGCCAAAAAGCGCATCCGCCGCAACGAACGCCGCGCCGAAATCAACGGTGCGCGCATGAGCCGCATCCGCAACTTCGTGAAGAAGGTCGAAACGGCCTGCGAAGCTGGCGACAAGGATGCCGCCAAGACCGCTCTCCAGGCAGCCCAGCCCGAAATGGCTCGCGGCGTTGCTCGCGGCGTTCTGCACAAGAACACAGCCTCGCGTAAGCTGAGCCGTCTTTCGAAGCGCGTCGCAGCGCTCTGATTCGCGGCTCCGGCGGCAACGCCGGGCACGAGATTGACAAAGGGGTCGACGCCACAGGTGTCGGCCCCTTTGACACATCTGGGGTCGATCAACGGATTTGCGTGAGAGCCGTTTGCCGGACCCTCGATCAAAAGTGAGCGTTTCCAACGATTCGCTTTTGCCGGACGGGCATATCGACGGAAAAACAGGGGTTTGAACGGCGGTCTGCGGCCTTGCGCGAGTCAACAAGTTTATTTCAGATTTTTTGCAGTTATCCCCCTTGCGACTCATCCCGTCTGCGACCTATCAAATGGTTCTGCCTGGGGGGGACAGCCCAGGCCATTTACATCGACGGTCGAGTGGGGGGATGCCCGTGAATCATGCGATTCCGGGCAACGGCGGAGCCGTGCCGCCCCTACGACGAGAACAGAATTTCCGGCCTTTGGACGGGTCCGGATACGGGGGGTTGAATTCACATGATCAAATCGGGTGACCTCGCCAATAAGCGGAAAGCGAAAGACGAAATGGAGGATCTGGAAGCGGTAAACCTGGCAGCCGATTGGGCTGACATCAGCCAGGGCCTGCGCAAGGATCTGGGACATCAATTGCACAGCCAGTGGATCAAGCCGATCCAGGTCGGGAAGATCGATGCCGAAACCGGCACGCTGGACCTGTTCCTGCCGACGGAATTCAGCGCCAACTGGGTAAAGGACCGGTTCGCCGACCGCCTCAGCCTGGCGTGGAAGATCGCCCGCAGCGAAGTGCGCAAGGTGAACATTTCGGTCCACCCGGGACGCCGCCAGGTCGCCGACCTGCGTCTCCACGGCGATGGCCGTCGCCCCGCCAACGACAGCGACACATCGATGATGGCTATCGGTGCCGATACGCTCGGCGACCAGGGCTTCACTTCCAGCGTCGGCCTCGACGCATCGCTCAGCTTCGCCGCATTCGTGACCGGCGAAGCGAACATCCTCGCCTTCAACGCCGCACAGCGCATGGCCGCGACGGAAAAGCCGCAGTTCAGCCCGCTCTACCTCAAGGCCGCGACCGGTCAGGGCAAGACGCATCTGCTGCACGCCATCGGTCACACCTTCCTGAAGACCCACACCCGCAGCCGCATCTTCTACTGCAGCGCGGAACGCTTCATGGTGGAATTCGTCCAGGCCCTGAAGGCCAACCGGATGATCGAATTCAAGGCCCGCCTGCGCAGCTTCGACCTGCTGCTGGTGGACGATATCCAGTTCATCATCGGCAAGGCTTCCGCACAGGAAGAATTGCTCTACACGATCGATGCGCTGCTGAACGAAGGCAAGCGGCTGGTCTTTGCAGCCGACCGCGCACCGCAGGCGCTCGACGGTGTCGAGCCGCGCCTCCTTTCGCGCCTGTCGATGGGTCTTGTGGCCGACATCCAGCCCGCCGACATCGAGCTTCGCAAGAAGATCCTGCACTCCAAGCTGAGCAAGTTCGCGCCGCTGGCCGTGCCGGAAGACGTGATCGAATTCCTCGCCCGCACCATCACGCGCAATGTGCGCGAACTGGTCGGCGGCCTCAACAAGCTGATCGCCTATGCCCAGCTGACGGGCCAGGAAGTCTCGCTGCAGCTGGCCGAAGAACAGCTGACCGATATCCTGTCGGCCAATCGCCGCCGGATCACCATCGACGAAATCCAGCGCACGGTCTGCCAGTTCTACCGGATCGACCGCTCGGAAATGAGCAGCAAGCGCCGTGCACGTGCGGTTGTACGCCCGCGCCAGGTGGCGATGTACCTCTCCAAGGTTCTGACCCCGCGCAGCTATCCCGAAATCGGGCGCAAGTTCGGTGGCCGCGATCACTCCACCGTGATCCATGCCGTGCGCCTGATCGAAGACCTGCGCGAGCGCGATGCAGACATGGACGGCGATGTGCGCAGCCTGCTGAGACAGCTTGAAAGCTGACGACAGACACCGCCGCGGCCCTTCGGATCGCTCCACAACCGGCACACCGCTTGTCGACACCCTGTTCACAGGGTTGTCGACAGCGCGCGTCTTACGCGGCAAAGGCTGCGCATGCCCCTCGACGATCAATCGGCCAAGCGCCCCGACCTGCCAGCCACAATCTGGGAAACCCTGCTGCGCGGAGCGCGCTGCCGTTGCCCGCGGTGCGGTGAGGGGAAGATATTCCGCCGCTGGCTGAAGCCGGTGGACGCGTGCCCTTCCTGCCAGCTGGACATCTCGGGCCAGCGCGCAGACGATTTTCCCGCCTACATCGCCATCTTCGTCACCGGACACCTCCTTGCGCCGGTCATCATTGCTCTCGGCTCGAGCGAGACCCTTTTTGCCTGGGCCGTGCTGGCGATCGTCATCCCCCTGGCGGTCGCCATGATGGTGCTCATGCTCCAACCATCCAAGGGCGCGGTTATCGGCCTGCAGTGGTGGAACGGGATGCACGGTTTCCGCAAGGAGCGCCTGCCCGAGATCGAAGAGGACACGTAGCCGTGAGCCTCGACGAACAACGCCTCGAACGCTTCGCCCGCCATATCGTGCTGCCCGAGATCGGCGGCGCGGGACAGGTTGCGTTGGCAGACAAGCATCTCGTCCTGGTCGGCCTCGGCGGCATCGGCTCTCCCGCTCTCCAGTATCTCGCCGCGGCCGGGATCGGCCGGCTGACACTGGTGGACGACGACAAGGTCGATGCGAGCAATCTCCAGCGCCAGACGCTCTATAACGAGCGCGATATCGGCTACGGCAAGGCCACCTGCGCCAAGCGCTGGGTGAAGCTGTTCGACCCCGTGCTGGAGGTCGAGATAAGCGACCGCCGGATCGATGGGGACAATGTCGATGCGCTGGTCGCAGGCGCGGACCTCGTGATGGACGGGACCGACAATTTCGCCACACGGCTGGCGGTCTCCGACGCCTGCGTCAGGGCGGGCGTCCCGCTGCTTTCTGCCGCAGTGGGCCGCTTCCAGGGACAGGTCGGTGCCTTTGCCGGGCACCTGCCGGACCAGTCATGCTATCGCTGCTTTGTCGGCGATGCTTTCGATGCCGAGGATTGCGACACTTGCGCGGAAGACGGCATGCTGGGCGCGATGGCCGGATGGGTGGCGACATTCGGTGTGATGCAGGCAGTCCGCATCTTGTTGGACGGGGTCAGCGCCTTCGGACGGTCCGACTGGGGCAAGGTCTATTTGCTGGACGGCCTCAATCCCGGGCTGCGGGCGTTTTCGATCGCCAAGGATCCGGCCTGCAACGGCTGCGGCTAGCGCCACCACTCCCGTTGGCGTTTCTCGTTTGCCTGCTCGAGCGCCGATTTCTTGCGCTCGGGATCGGGCCTGCACCGTGTGCTCGACCCAGTAGGGCTCTTCTCGCAAATGCGCCCAAGCCGGTCGCGTCCGGGTTCAGGAGTATCCAGCACCCACCAGGCCATTCCAGCCAACAGCACTGCGCCTGCAATCAGTGCGCGTAGTCCGAAGTAGGCGCAGCCTCCGCTGGTCGCAGCGCCCTGGTAATCGTGCTGCGCCATGCTTGCCTTGGTATTGCGGGTGCCGCTGATGAACGCGGTACCTCCCAAGAGGACCAGCACTACCGGGCTCAGGAACATCAGGCCGAGCGACCAGACGATGAGTTCATTCGAAAAGACGCCGTTATCGGACGAAAGCACCGACCACCACCAATAGGCGAGGTAGAGATACGGCAGCACCAGAAGGGTGCAAATGATCGTTGCTCTGCGCGACATGTCCCCTCCCTAGCCGCGAAACCTTGCGAAATTACCCAGTGCCGAGCAATTCCTCGACCCATTCGGGGACCAGCTTGCCGGCCGGCCCCTGGCGCGATTCGTGAAACCAGTGCGATCCTTCGCTGCGTTCGAGGTTGAGTTCGAGAGTCTTTACGCCAAGCTCGCGCGCGTCGCTGACGAAGCCTGCGGCGGGATAGACCGCGCCGCTCGTGCCGATCGACACGAACAGGTGCGCGCTGCGCAGGGCAGCATAGATGCGGTCCATCTGGTAAGGCATCTCGCCGAACCAGACGACATCGGGCCTGAGCGAACGCGCCTCGCAACTGGGGCATTCCGGGCGATCGATGAGGGGGCCGGTCCAATGATGGCGGCGCTCGCAAATCGGGCATAGCGCACTGAGCAATTCCCCGTGCATGTGGACGACGCGGCTCGCCCCGGCGCGCTCGTGCAGATCGTCGACATTCTGGGTGACGATCAGCAACCCGCCTTCCCATTCCCGGTCGAGCCGCGCCAGTGCCTCGTGAGCCGGATTGGGCGCCACCTTCTGCACCGCCTCCCGCCGCGCATCGTAGAAGCGCTGGACCAGCGCCGGATCACGCTCGTACCCCTGCGGCGTCGCCACATCCTCGACCCGGTGCTTTTCCCACAATCCGCCTGCGTCGCGGAAGGTATCGATCCCGCTTTCGGCGGAAATGCCGGCCCCGGTCAGGACGACAATGTTGCGTAGCTCGGCCATAGGTTCCATGAACCACACAAGTGCAAGGAGGGGCAATGGCAAGTTTCGGCGTAATCGGCAGCAAGGGTGCGATGGGCGAGGCGCTGAAGCGCGTCATAGAGGCATCGGGCCACACCTATGCGGGCGGGATCGACAAGGGCGGCGATCCGGCGGCGCTTGCCGATGCCTGCGATGCGCTGATCGACTTTTCCGCACCCGGCGCACTGGCTGCCAACCTCCACGCCGCCGTTGGAGCGGGCGTGCCCATCGTCATCGGCACCACCGGCCTCGAACAGTCGCATCACGACGCGATCGACGAGGCGGCCCGCGCGACAGCGGTCTTGCAGACCGGCAATACCTCGCTCGGCGTTACCTTGCTGGCTCACCTGGTGCGCGAGGCGGCAGAGCGCCTTGCCGACGACTGGGATATCGAGATCGTCGAGATGCACCACCGCCGCAAGGTAGATGCACCTTCCGGCACAGCCATCTTGCTGGGCAAAGCTGCGGCCAAGGGCCGCGGGATCGATCTTGCCGACAATCGCGAAAGCGGGCGCGACGGGCAAACCGGCGCACGCGCTCGCGGTGCCATCGGCTTTGCCGCCCTGCGTGGAGGGACCGTAGCCGGCGAACACAGCGTCATCCTTGCCGGAGAGCAGGAGCGCCTGACGCTGTCGCACAGCGCCGAGAACCGCGAGATATTCGCGCGCGGCGCGGTGAAGGCCGCCGAATGGCTGCTGGCGCGAGAAGCCGGGCGCTACACCATGGAGGAGGTCCTGGGCCTCTGACACGATGAACCTGCGGCAGATCCTCTACCACCAGCTTCACATCGGTGCGAAGACCGATGGCAGGTTGACGCTGCTGAACATCGTGCTGGTGTGGGTCATCATCGCCGCCGTCGTCACCGCCATCATGTCCACCGAGGTCGAGTTCGACCGTCAGTGGCACGACGAAATCCTGATGGCGGAGCTGGTGTTCGGGATCGTCTTCCTCGCCGAATATGCGGCGCGCATCTATGCTGCGCCCGAGCATCCCGGCCCCGGCTCGGCCCTGTCGAAACGGCTGCGCTTCATGCTCTCACCGCTCGGCGTGATCGACCTCGTGGTAATCCTCGTGACCTTTGCGCCGATCTTCATCGCCAATGCCGCAGCCCTGCGCGTTGTCCGCCTGCTCAGGGTCGTCTCGATCATGAAGTTCGGCCGCTTCACCGCGGCGACGAAGGAAATGGCGATGGCCATCCGCGAGCGCAGTTATGACCTCCTGGTCTGCATCGCCTTCGCCTTCGTGTTCCTGCTTTGCGGAGCGAGCGCGCTCTACTGGATCGAGGGCGAATTGCAGCCCGAGGCGTTCGGCAGCATCCCGCGTGCGCTGTGGTGGGCGGTCATCACTTTCACGACTGTCGGATATGGCGATGCCTATCCCATTACCTCGGCCGGCCGCGTAGTCGGATCGCTGGTGGCGATCACCGGCGTCCTGCTGGTGGCGCTGCCGACCGGCATCGTCGCGGCAGCGTTCAGCGATGCGATGCAGCACCGCCGCGAGGAAATCCAAAAAGCCCTCGAGAAAGCCCGCGAGAGGGGCGAACTCGACGACGAAGACACCCGCGAGGATACGTGACCAAGGACCAGATTTTCGAATTTTTCCGCCGCCTGGCGGAGGACAATCCCTCGCCCGAGACCGAGCTTGAATACGGCAATTGCTACCAGCTGGTGGTGGCCGTGGCCCTGTCAGCGCAGGCGACCGATGTCGGCGTGAACAAGGCCACACGCGCGCTTTTCCGCGAAGTCGAGACGCCGCAGCAGATGCTGGAGCTGGGCGAAGAGGGCCTGAGAGAGCACATCAAGACGATCGGCCTGTTCAACTCCAAGGCCAAGAATGTCATCCTGCTCTCGCAATTGCTGGTCGACGAATATGACGGCGACGTGCCGGACACGCGCGATGACCTCGTCAGGCTACCTGGCGTGGGCCGCAAGACCGCGAACGTCGTGCTTAATTGCTGGTTCGGCCAGGAAACCTTTGCGGTCGACACGCATATCCTGCGCGTCGGCAACCGCACCGGCCTCGCCAAGGGCAAGACGCCCGAGCAGGTCGAGGCAAAGCTAGAAAAGCGCGTGCCCCAGCCCTTCCGCCTCGGCGCGCATCACTGGCTGATCCTGCAGGGCCGCTATGTCTGCAAGGCGCGCACGCCGGAATGCTGGCGGTGCAAGGTGGTGGATCTGTGCAGCTATCGGAAGAAGGTGCTGGAAAAGCCGAAGGGGCGCTAGCCGCCCTTCGTTTCATCCTTGGCGAAATAGCCTCTGAGAATGCTGGCCGCCGTAGCCATTCCCGCGCCGAAGCCGAGAGGAAGCCACAAGACTGCGGAATAGAGCAGGATGTCCAGCGTGACATCCTGCCCATAGCCAAGACCCGCCACGATCAAGGCAATCGGGATGCCCACGATCGCACCTGCAATCGCACTACCTACGGCGCTAAAGACCAGGGCCAGCGCTCCGAGCGCTCAAAGGATGCGGGGATCCTTAACTGCGCTCAAAGCGACGCGGTCCGCATCGACGCTAACAGCACGGACAAGTCGGCCAGCAAGTCAAACATCATCCGCCGAGATCATCTCGCGCGTATCGATCTCACCCGTCATTACGGCCACCGTCGTCGCCACGGCGGCATCGCCGCTGACGTTGGTGGTGGTGCGCATCATGTCCATGATCCGGTCGACGCCTGCCACGAAGGCGATAGTTTCGAGCGGCACGCCGACCGCGCCGAAGACCAGCGCCATCATAATGAGGCCTGCGCCCGGGATGCCCGCCGCGCCGACTGCGCCGAGCGTCGCCAGGATCGAGATCAGGAAGTAGTCGCCCCATGAAAGGTCGACCCCGAAGATCTGCGCGCCGAACAGCGTGGCAAGGCCAAGGTACATGGCCGTGCCGTTCATGTTGATCGTCGCGCCGAGGCTGATCACGAAGGCTGCGACCGAGTTCGAGACGCCCAGGTTGCGCTCTGCACAACGCAGCGTCACCGGCAGCGTGGCGTTGGAGGAAGCGGTCGAATAGCTCACCGCCATCGCGTCCACGATGCCGCGGAAGAAGTCGCGCACCGGCAGCTTGGCGAGGAACTTGATCATGCTGCCGTAGATCAGGCCGATGATCAGCAGGCAGCCGAGGTAATTGAGACCCACCAGCTTGGCGAGGCTGACCAGCGCGTCGAGGCCGAGCGTGCCCGCCACCCAGGCCATCAGCGCGAAGACGCCGAAGGGGGTCAGCTCCATCACGATCATCGTGACCTTCTGCATCACGACAGCGCCGCTATCGAAGATCTTCTGGACCGGCTCGCCGTCCTTGCCCGCCATCAGGATGCCGATCCCGATGAGGAGCGAGAAGACGATCAGCGGCAGCACCGCAACATCGGCCATCACCTGCACCGGGCTTTCAGGCACGATGGACAGGATCATGTCGACCGCCGTCGTCTCGTTCGGCACCGGCGTTTCGCCGCGCGCGATGGCGCTGGTGTCGACGCCCGCACCGGGCTTCACCAGCGTGCCGAGCGCCAGGCCGAGCCAGACCGCGATCTGGCCGGTGACGACAAAGAGCAGCATGGCCCTGCCGCCGACGGCGCCCAGTTTCCTAAGGTCTCCGATGGCAGCGACACCGGCCACCAGGCTGAAGAAGATCAGCGGCACGACCAGCATCTTGATCGACTTGATGAAGAAGTCGCCGATCCACTTGATGCTTTCCGCATCGGGGCCCCAGCTATAGCCGGTCAGCACGCCCAGGATCAGGGCGGTCAGCACGCGCTGCCAAAGCGGAATTTCGAACCAGACCTTCAGCATTCTTATCCCCTCTCGTCCCGGTCTTCGTGCCGGTGTGTCTAACCCAGCGCGTCTTTCGCAATCGCTGTATAGATGCGGCTTAGCGTGGAAAGGTCCTCAATGGCCACAGCCTCATTACTCTTGTGCATGGTCGCGTTGACGAGGCCGAACTCGATCACCGGGCAAACCGCGCGCAGGAAGCGGGCATCCGAAGTGCCGCCCGTCGTCGAAGGTTCGGGGTCGATCCCCGTCTCCGCCTTCACTGCGCGGGCGATCACGTCGCTGAATTCGCCGGGCGGGGTCAGGAAGGGTTCGCCCGAGATGATGGGCTTCGCTACGCCGCCATGCTTTTCCGCGATCGACCCGACAAGTTCCGATAGCGAAGCTCCGGAATGTTCGTCGTTGAAGCGGATCGAGATACGCGCCTCGGCTTTGGCCGGAATTACGTTATGCGCCATGTTGCCGACTTCGAGATCGGTGATTTCCAGGTTCGACGCCTGGAACCAGTCATTCCCTTCATCGAGGACGAGCGCATCCAGTTCCGCCAGCATGGCGACCAGCTTGGGGATCGGGTTATCCGCCAGGTGCGGATAGGCGACGTGGCCCTGCGTGCCCTCGACTTCGAGCCAGATATTGACCGAGCCGCGCCGTCCGATCTTCATCATGTCGCCAAGACGATTGACGCTGGTCGGCTCTCCGACGAGGCACAGGTCGGGCTGGTGTCCGTGTTCGCCCATATAGTCGATCAGCGCGCGGGTGCCGTGAAGGGCCGGACCCTCTTCGTCACCGGTGATGATGAAGCTGATCGTGCCGGCATCGGCAGGGACATGGGTGACCGCGTCGACCATGCAGGCGATAGCTCCCTTCATGTCGACCGCGCCGCGGCCATAGAGCAGCTCTCCGCGCACTTCCGGCTCGAAGGCTTCGGAGTGCCAGCCGCCGCCCGGCGGGACCACGTCGAGGTGCCCGGCAAAGGCGAAATGCTTCGAACCTTCGGGCCCGCGGCGAATGGCGAAGAGGTTTTCGACCGGCGCTTCCGGACTGCCCGGCTCACCATCGCCGCGGGTGAAGCGGTGCACGGAAAAGCCCAGCGGGTCCAGCATGGCCTCGAGCCGGTCGAAGACGGAGCCCGTGGCGGGAGTGACGCTTTCAGCGGCCATCAGGCGCTTGGCGAGTTCGAGGACTTCGGTCATGCTGTGTCCGCTAGCAGGAGTGAGTGCCAATGCCCAAGCTCGATCTCGACGCCATCCCCCAGACCAATGCGACCGGCTATCCGCCGCCCTTCGATGCCGACGTGGCAGGGCGCAACTACCGCCGCCTCGCGCCGGTCGCCGGCCTTACCAAGCTCGGCGCAAGCCAAGTGGTACTGGACCCGGGGGCCTATTCCTCGCAGCGGCACTGGCACGAGGGGCAGGACGAGCTGGTCATCATGCTTCAGGGCGAGGCCGTCCTGATCGAGGACGAGGGCGAAATTCCCGTCGGCCCCGGCGATATCCTTGCCTGGCCCGCAGGAGAGCCGAACGGGCACCGGCTCCACAATCGCGGCGACCTTCCCTGCGTCTTCATTGCCATCAGCGGCGGCGACAGGGATGCCGACCGGGGCGAATATCCCGACATCGACATGGTCTTCACGCCCGATGGCTATTTCAGGAAAGACGGCACGCCCTACCCGACCAGCCGCGTGCCCTAGTCGCGTTCTGGCTCGGGCAATGGCCCGGGCGCAAAGGCAGCATCGAGATATTCGGCCATGCGAATGCCCGCCTGCACAACGCGGCGCTGCGAGATCGGGATCGCGCGCTCGATATCCTCCTGTGTCAGCGCGGTCTCTTCGGGCAGGTCCGCACCTTCGCACGGGGGCCGGTCGAAAGCGTTGGGATAGACGAAATCGCGGCTTGTCTCCCAGCTCTCGCGCCCCCAGTCGGCAGGCGTCCCGCCACCAAGTTCCGCACGTTCTTCGGCGCTGTAGCGACGCACCAGCGGCGTGGGCGAGGAGGTGATAGCCCGTTCCGCCAGCGGGCCGTCCCAGATCCAGTGCAGGTTCAGTCCCGGCGCGATGCCATAGGCGGTTTCGATATCGTTGCCCCCGCGATCCTCGTGATCGCCCGAGTGCAGCGGCATATGCACGTCGCCGATGAAGTGGACGAGGAAGGCAAGCGCTTCCAGCCGGACATTCGCCGGCAGGTCTTCGTCGGCAAGGATGCGCTGGTTGCGTTCGATCTGGGCGAGGATGCAGTTCTGGCCCGAGCAATTCTTGCGCGGCTCATACGCCTCGCACACCGGCGCGGTGCGATAGTGCCAGGCGAAAGTGTACCCCCAGCGCCAGTAATCCTTGCGCAGGCAATCGGGCCAGACGCTCGCGTCCTCCAGCGTAGCGAGGTCGCAGCCGGCGACACCGAGTTCGGGCGCCGCGCGCAGCAGTTTCACGATGCCGGCGCGCGTGTCCGGACGGATATTCTCGTTCGCGATCTCGGCCGTGGTGCGGTGGGCGTAAAAGCCCCACGCGCTCGCCTGTGCCGGAAGCAGCGCAGCCAGCGCCGCCAGTGCGGTCAGGAGACTGTGTCGTATTGCTCGATAGCCCATTCTTCGCTTTCCGATGCCGAAATCCATGCCTGCATCCACTCGTGCTCCCACAGCGCCTGCATGTAAGACGCCGCGAAGCCGGGGACCGCTATCTGGTAGCTGATGAACCGGCTGACAACGGGCGCGAAGAAGATGTCCGCCGCCCCGAAAGTGCCGAACAGGAACGGCCCGCCGCTGCCAAACCGGCTGCGCGCTTCCGCCCACAGGCCGAGGATGCGCAGGATGTCGTCCTTGCCGGCTTCGCTCGGCTCGAACCCCTCGAAGCGCTTGCGCACGTTCATCGGGCATTCGCTGCGCAGGGCGGAGAAGGAGGAATGCATTTCGGCGACCATCGAGCGGGCCATGGCGCGGGCCGCATCATCCTTGGGCCAGAAGCGGTCGCGTCCGACCTTGTCCGAAAGATATTCGAGGATGGCGAGGCTGTCCCACACGACCACGTCGTCGTCCCACAGGATCGGCACCTTGCCGCTGGAGGGGCGGATCTCACCGCCCTGCTTGGTGGCTTCCCAATTCTCGCCGAACAGGGGCACCACGATCTCTTCGAACGACAGGCCCGATTGCTTTGCGGCCAGCCAGCCGCGCAGCGACCAGCTCGAATAATTCTTGTTACCGACGATGATCTTCATGCGGGCTCCACCATTGCCTTGCGTCATGCGGGGTAGGCGTTCAGCAACCTGCTGTCGAGCCTGAATGAGCGACGCGGGGACGGGTGACGAAGGCGACACACTGTCACCCGAGCATCAAGGAGTATTCCGATTACAATTCATGGTCTTATATAATTGACGACAGGGTGACACTCTTCCCGCCGCACCATGCACCAGCAAGGCCTCCGGTAACCGGCCATGCACAGCCGTTACCGCGTAGGAAAACCTTTATCGCAGGCGGCCGGTCCATTATCCTTAAGCCATGAGCCTACGTCCCTTCCATCTCGCCTTTCCCGTCCGCGACCTTGCGGAGGCCCGCGCCTTCTACGGCGGGTTGATGGGCTGCGCGGAAGGACGGTCCAGCGAGGAATGGATCGACTTCGATTTCTACGGCCACCAGATCGTGGCCCATACCGGCGGCGAAGCAGGCGACAGAGCCAGCAATCCGGTCGACGGGCATGACGTGCCGGTGCCGCATTTCGGCGTGGTGCTGACGATGGAGGACTGGCAGGCGCTGGCCGACCGGCTTGTCGCGGCAGGCGTCGAATTCGCTATCGAGCCGACGATCCGTTTCAAGGGCCAGCCTGGCGAACAGGCGACGATGTTCTTCCGCGATCCGAGCGGCAATGCGCTGGAGATGAAGGCCTTTGCCAACGATGCGATGCTGTTTGCGACATGACCGCGCGCCCGCAGCTTTTCCCTTCCACGTAATTCTAAGCTAGGCACGCGCGGCAATGCCCGAACTACGCGAATACGAGCGCCCGAGCGCACAGACCTTCAGGGACGAAATATATCCCACAGCCCGCCCGGCGATCCTGCGACAGGTGGCCGCAGACCTCGCGCCCGTGCAGATGGCGAAACGCGGCACGGGCGAGCTGGCCGACTATCTTAAGCAGGCGATCGGAGAGCGTGCCATCAACGTGCTCGCCTCCAATCCGGATGCAGGCCCGACCTTCTTCTTCGACGGCGATGTCTCGCGCCTCAATTTCCAGCGCGGCAATATGCCGTTCTCGCGCTTCATCGACAGCGTCCTGTCGCCCGACAGGGGCGATCAGATGCTCTATCTGGAATCGACCAAGGTCGCAGACCTCAGCGCCGAGCTGGCGAGCGCGCTACACCTGCCGATCCTGTCGACGCAGGTCCAGCCGCGCGTCTGGATGGGCAACAATACCGGCACGCACACCCATTTCGACGTGATGCAGAACGTCGCCTATGTGCTCAGCGGCAAGCGGCGCTTCACCCTCTTCCCGCCCGACCAGACGCCCAATCTCTACATGGCCCCGTTCGAGGCATCTCCGTCGAATGCGCCCGTGTCGATGGTCAAGCTGGAAGACCCCGATTTCGAGCGCTTCCCGCGCTTTCGCGAGGCGCAGGAGCAGGCGCTGGTCGCCGACCTCGAGCCGGGCGACGGCATCTTCATTCCCTATATGTGGTGGCACCATGTGAAGGCCGAGGGCGATCTCAACGTGCTCGTCAATTACTGGTGGAACGAGCACGAGGGAATGGGCACCCCGCTCGATGCCATGCTGCATTCGATCCTCGCCGTGCGCGACCTGCCCGAACCCATGCGCAATGCGTGGCAGACCATGTTCGAGACCTTCGTTTTCAAGCAGCATGGCGAGCCGATGGACCACGTCGAACCGCACCTAAAGGGCGGTCTCGGCCCGCATACCGAACAGAGCCGGGTGCAGATGTGGCAATCGCTCGGGGCGGGGCTTTCGAAGACGATGGAGAAGGTCTTCAGCCCGCGTTTCAGGCGCTAGGCCATCGCGCGACAAGCCGCTGGAGTTGTCCGGCCCTCTCAGGTAAATGTACCGGTCAAGTGAACCACCATCGGAGAGTTCGCAGTACTAGATCGAGGCGCAAACCTGGATACGGGTGTGACTGTCAGCTACGCGCTGCCTGCCCCCGCCTTGCGCCCTTACGTCTCCACATATTCGCTGACCATCGTCGAGCCCGATACGCCCACGGTGTTCGACCAGGTCTATCCGGAATGGCCCAATATCCGCATGTCGGTGGGCGGCGATATGGCGGCCTGCACCGGTCCCGGCCCGCTCGTTGACTGCAACCCCATCTGCGCGATCGGTCCGACCACCCACGCCACGCATTTCTCGCTCGCGCCGGGCCGCTACTGGTCGATCAGCCTCCTGCCGCTCGGCTGGGCGCGGTTCCTCGACCTGCGCGCAAACGACTTCGCCGACTATTGGGAGGTAATCGGCGAAGACAGCCCGTTCAAGGATTTCGCCCCCTTGCTCGAATGCGACCGCCGCCATCAGAGCCTGCCGAAAGTGGCCGCGCGCATCGACAAGCACCTGCTCGCGATGCTGGATCGCCCGGCGCACAGGGAAGAGGTGATCTACAGGGCCCATCGCGCCTTGCTCGATCCGGAGGTCAATTCCGTCGCTGCGCTCGCGGAGCAGACGGGGATCGGGGTGCGGGCGCTGGAGCGGTTGTCGCTTGCCGTCTTCGGGTTCAGCCCCCGCCTGCTGCTGCGCCGCCAGCGTTTCCTGCGCAGCCTCGCCCAGTTCATGCTCGACCCCTCGCTGGCGTGGATCGACACGCTCGACAGCCAGTACGTCGACCAGGCGCATTTCATCCGCGACTTCCGCCGGTTCATGGATACGACGCCCAGCGCCTATGCGGCCCAGCCCCATCCGGTGCTGTGGGCCGCAGCCAAGGCGCGCACGGAAATTGCCGGCAAACCGATGCAGGTGCTCCAGCCGCCAAGCGGCTTCATTTCCGACGAGGAATGACAGCCGGCGGCAATGCCGGGTCTTAGATCCCGGCGTCCTGAAGCAGGGCGGCGCGCAGTTCGCCGATGCCCATGCCCTTTTCGCTGCTGGTCACGTGGATCTGCGGAAAAGCGGCGACGTGGGTCTTCGCCTCGGCCTCGACCGCAGCCACGGTCTTGGCCAGCTCGCTCGCCTTGATCTTGTCCGCCTTGGTCAGCACCACGCGGTAGCCCACGGCGGCCTCGTCGAGCATCTTCATCATCTCGCGGTCGACGTCCTTCAGCCCGTGGCGGGCATCGACCAGCACGAGGTTGCGCACCAGCACCTGGCGGCCGCGCAGGTAGGTGCGCACCAGGTTCTTCCATTTCTCGACGACCTTCACCGGCGCCTTGGCAAAGCCGTAGCCGGGCATGTCGACGAGGCGGAACTGGGTCGGTTCACCCACTTCGAAGAAGTTGAGTTCCTGCGTGCGGCCCGGCGTCACCGAAGCGCGCGCGATCGAGCGGCGACCGGTGATCGCGTTGAGCAGCGAGCTCTTGCCCACGTTCGAACGGCCCGCAAAGGCGATTTCGGGCACGGTCGGCTCGGGCAGGAATTTAAGCTGCGGAGCCGAGAGGAGGAACTCCACCCGGCCCGAAAACAGCTTGTTCGCGCGCCGTTCCAGCTGGGCCAGTTCGGCGGCTTCTTCGTCGGTCATCGCTCGCCCAATCAGCCCTTGGCCTTGGCCGCCGCAGCAGCTTTCTCGGCCTTTTCCTTTTCTGCCGCGGCTTTGAGCTGCGGATGCTTGGAATAGAGGTATTTCTGCTGCGCCAGCGTCAGGATGTTCGACGTTACCCAGTAGAGCAGCAGGCCTGCTGCGAACGGGGCCATGATGAACATGAGCACCCACGGCATGATCGAGAATACCTGCTGCTGGATCGGGTCCATCGCCGACGGGTTCAGCTTGAACGTCAGCCACATGGTGACACCCAGCAGCACGGCCAGCACGCCGATGGCGAGGAAGCTGGGCGGCGTGAATGGCAGCAGGCCGAACAGGTTGAGGATGGTCGCCGGATCGGGCGCGGAAAGGTCGTCGATCCACAGGAAGTCGCGGTGACGCATCTCGATCGCGAGGTAGAGCACCTTGTAGAGCGCGAAGAAGATCGGGATCTGCAGCAGCAAGGGCAGGCAGCCGGCCAGCGGGTTGACCTTCTCTTCCTTGAACAGCTTCTGCATTTCCTGCTGCTGCTTGACGCGGTCTTCCTTGTACTTTTCCTGCAGCGCTTTCATTTTCGGCTGGATGGCCTTCATCGCTGCCATGGAAGCGAACTGCTTCTGCGCGATGGGGAACATCACGCCGCGCACCACGATAGTGAGGCCGATGATCGCCACGCCGAAATTGCCGACCAGGTCGTAAAGGTTCTTGAGCAGCCACAACAGCGGCTTTTCGAACCAGCGGAACCAGCCCCAGTCGATGGCGAGGCCGAACTTCTCTAGGCCCGCATCTTCGTAGGCGTCGAGGATGGTGGAATCCTTGGCGCCTGCATAGAGGCGCGAATCCGTCGTGTACTTGCGCCCGGCAGGAATGGTCACCGGATCGTAGATCATGTCGGCGCGATAGGTATCGTTGCCGAGCGCGCGGAAAGTCGCCTCGGGCGCGGCGCCGTCCTGCGGTACGAGGGCCGACAGCCAGTAGATGTCGGTAAAGCCGAGCCATTCGGCGCGGCCTTCCGGATTGGCCGGACCGTCATCGTCGAGGTCGCTGTAGTCGAAATCGTAATTCGCGCTGTCGCCGAACACGCCGATGGGGCCGGAATGCGCGATGAAGAAGTCGGCGCTGGCCGTATCCGAGGTGCGGCTGACGAGGCCATAGGGCTGCGCCACGATGGGCACGCCCGATCGGTTGGCGATGCTCTGCTCGACCGAGATCATGTAGTTCTCGTCGATCGAATAGCGCAGCTGCAGTTCCAGCCCGTTGCCCGCATCATGCGTGAGAGTGACGGGGGTTCCGACCGACAGAACCTCTCCATCCGCATTCCACACGGTTTCGTCCGGCACCTTCTGGCCGTTCACGAGGAAACCGTATTGCGCGAAATGCTGTGCCGGGGTGCCGCGCGGCGAATAAAGGCGCACCGGGCCGCTATCCTCGTCGGTCGTCTCGGCGTAATCCTTGAGAACGAGGTCGTCGACCACTGCGCCGACAAGGTTGATCGACCCTGCGACCTTGGGCGAATCGATGGCAACGCGGTTGCCCGACGTGAGCGCCGTGTCGAGATCGGCCACTTCCTGCGCGATTGCCGCCGGATCGGTCAGCCCGCCGGTGCGCGAATGCACGACCTCGCCGCCTTCGACCGGAGTCGTGGCCGCCTCTGCCGCCACCACGGGTTCGTCCGGCTGCGGGTAGAAATAGTTCATCGCAGCGTCCCAGCCCAACAGCAGGGCCATCGAGAGCACGACTACGAAGATGATATTGCGCGAGTTTTCCAAGGTCGATCCCGGGTTTGATTTCGGTTCAGATGGGAATGGTGTGTTATCTAGTCAAGACAGTAGGCGGTACTTACGGTACTGGGTCGTGCCCGCAGCCCCCCCATGGCTGGCAGCGCAATAGCCGCTTGAGGGCCAACCATCCACCCTTGATCGCCCCATATTTTTGCAGCGCCTCGATCGCGTACTGGCTGCAAGAGGGGGTGAAGCGGCACGTCGGGGGAAGGATGCGGCTGGGGCCGAGCTGCCAGGCGCGCGCGATCCAGATCAGCGGATACTTCATGTGCGCGGGCTCCGGCGTTTGCGGGGGCCGCGGGCGCGGTCGCCCTTGCCTTCGCTCGCTCTCGACAACGCTGCCTCGAGTTCCTGTGTCATCGCGGCGAAATCGCGCTCGATCGAACCGTCGCGGCCGATCAGGATGTGGTCGTGATCGGCAAGGCCGTGTGCCGGCAGCGCGGCCCAGAGCAATTCGCGAAACCGGCGCTTTATGCGATTGCGGACCACCGCATTGCCGACCTTCTTGGTGACGGTAATGCCATAGCGCTTGCCCTTGCCCTCGTTCGGCCGCGTCAGCAGCACGAAACCGGGCTTGGCATTGCGCAGCCCACGGTTGGCAGCGAGGAAGTCGCTGCGCTTGCGGATGACGGAAAGGCCGTTGGGCATGGGTAGCAGATACGCAAAACGGGCCCCCGATGGGAGCCCGTTTGATTATCGCGATCCTGTCCGCACCGGGGTGCGGCAGGTCATGCGATTACGCGCAGAGGTTCTTGCGACCGCGGTTGCGGCGAGCGCGAAGCACCTTGCGGCCACCCGGGGTAGCCTTGCGCGCAAAGAAACCGTGGCGACGGGCGCGCACGAGGTTCGAGGGCTGGAAAGTCCGCTTCATCGGATGGTCCTTCAAAAAATTCGTTGTTCGTCGGGCAACACGCGAAGAGGCGAATCGCGCCAACAAAAAGGGCCGCCGCTTCCGGCGACCGCATTGGTGGAGGGGCGCTTAGGCCAAAGCTTGGTTTCGGTCAAGTCCTTCGAGGCGTTCAAAACGCGGCATGGGCAATCTGCGCAGGACGCGGTGCGCCGCCGATCCAGCGCCGCATTTCGCGGGCACCCAGCCAGCGTGCCTCGCTATGCGGAACCGAGTTGGTGAAGCTGTAGAATGCGCGCGCGTCACGCTCGCTCATGCCCATCTCGCGATAATAGCTCAGATAGCGGCGGTTCTGCGGCGCATCCATGGCAAATTCGTGCGCTTCCCGCCCCTGTTCGTCCATCCAGCTGTGCACTGCGAATTCGGCGCCTTCCGCGATTTCGCGCACCGCGCCCGCCAGGAACAGCTCGACCGCGCCCGAGCGCACCGAACCGCGCCGCGGAACGTAGGTCGAAAGGCCGGCGGAACGGATCATCCGGCCAAGCTTCAGATTGGCGATATCGTCCCGCGTCCCGGGGCATTCGACCATGTCGATCTGCGAAAGGCCGGGATGGTTGCGCAGCATGACGCGAAACCAGCGCGGGCTCTCGCGGTCGGTCTCGCCCATAAGCGCGACGCGGTTCTCGTCGATCACGCGAAAAGGTCCATATTGCGCGATGCCGCCCGCATAGCTGCGCGCGCTGGTGTCGATCGACGGCAGGCGATGCGCGACGGCGGAAAAGGGTTTTGCCGTGATTGCCTGTGGCTGCGGCACGGGACGCGGCACGAAGCGCGTGGTGGCCGCGGGCGGCGGCGGTGCTAGGACAGGCGTGTCCGCACTGACGGCGGCCTTGTGCGGCGCGGCCTCAGCGATGGCGCTCACGGGCGCCTCATATACGGACGGCTGCCCGACGAAGGCAGCTGGCAGCTTCACGAGGCCCAACGACTGCGCCACAACAGGGGAGGCAAATCCAGAGGCAAGCATGGCAAGCAGAAGGAGGGCCGCGCGAAGCATGGGCCACCCAATGCGCCCGGCTGCCTTTCCGACCTGCCAAGGGTCATGGTCAACACCGGGTTAACCGCACCTCTTCCCCACCCCTTTTCGCGTGCAAGCCTCGACAATCAAAGGCTTTCTTGCCAGTGCCTGGGGACGAATACTCAGGCGGGGGTTAAGCGTGGTCGCATTGGTCCGGACGGTGGCCTATCTCGGGCTGGAGGCGCGCAGCGTGGAGGTGCAATGCTCCCTCGCGCCGGGCCTTCCCAACTTCAATATCGTGGGTCTGGCCGACAAGGCGGTCGGCGAAAGCAAGGAGCGCGTGCGCGCGGCGCTTGCCTCGATGGGCCTCGCGCTGCCGCCCAAGCGGATCACGATCAACCTTTCGCCGGCCGACCTGCCCAAGGAAGGCTCGCATTACGACCTGCCCGTGGCGCTCGCCGTGCTGGCGGCGATGGGCATTACCGATGCCGAGCAGCTGGAGGACTGGGTCGTGGTGGGCGAACTGGCGCTCGACGGGCGCGTCGCGCCGTCGCCCGGCGTCCTGTTGGCAGCGCTCCATGCAAGCGAGGCGGAAAAGGGCCTCATCTGTCCCGCAGCGCAAGGGGCCGAGGCGAAATGGGCGAGCGAGGTGCCGGTCCTTGCCGCACCCGACCTCGTCAGCCTGCTCAACCATTTGAAGGGCACCGCCCAGCTTGCCGAACCCGATCGCGGCCTTGTCGAAGAGCCCGCGCCCTTCACCGATCTCAAGCAGGTCAAGGGTCAGGAAACCGCCAAGCGCGCGCTGGAGATCGCTGCGGCGGGCGGGCACAATCTGCTGATGGTCGGCCCGCCCGGGGCTGGCAAATCGCTGATGGCGAGCTGCCTTCCCGGCATATTGCCCGAACTGACCCCGGCAGAGGCGCTGGAAGTGAGCATGGTGCAATCGGTGGCCGGCATCCTCGAAGAAGGGCGCATCAGCCGGGCGCGCCCGTTCCGCGCGCCGCACCATTCGGCGAGCATGGCGGCACTGACCGGGGGCGGATTGCGGGTGAAGCCGGGCGAGGTCAGCCTGGCGCATCTCGGCGTGCTCTTCCTCGACGAACTGCCGGAATTCCAGCGGGCAGTGCTCGATTCGCTGCGCCAGCCGCTGGAGACGAACAAAGTCGATGTCGCGCGCGCCAATGCCCACGTCACCTTCCCCGCCAATGTCCAGCTGATCGCGGCGATGAACCCGTGCCGCTGCGGACACCTGGGCGATCCGGCCCTTGCCTGCTCGCGCGCACCCAAATGCGCCGCCGACTACCAGAGCAAGGTTTCGGGACCCATGCTCGACCGCATAGACCTGCATGTAGAGGTCGATCCCGTCAGCGCTGCCGATCTCGCCCTGCCGCCTCCGGCAGAAGGTAGCGCCGAAGTCGCAGCGCGGGTGGCAGCCGTCCGCCAGCGCCAGACCGCGCGCAAGGAGGAAACCGGCGTGCGCACCAATGCGGAATTGCAGGGCGACGCGCTCGACCGTTTCGCCGCGCCGGACGAGGACGGGCGAGCTCTGTTGTTGCAGGCGGCAACGGCCATGCGCTTGTCTGCACGCGCCTATACGCGCATGCTCCGCGTCGCGCGCACGATTGCGGACCTCGCAGGTGCGGAGCAGGTCGGGCGGATCCATGTGGCGGAGGCATTGAGCTACCGGCGGCAACCTCCACGCGCTTGATGCGTTATCTCCTTCTATCGGAAGGAGAAATGCAATGCTTGCTGCCGGGTCGAAGACGCTTCTTTCTACAGCCATTGTCGCCTTGATGGCCGGTTGCACAACGGCTCCAGCGGAAAATTCGGGTGCAGAGGAACCCGCAACCGTCACCGAGCAGCGCGATGGTGCCATGGCGCTCCTCCCGGTGCTGGATGCAGAGGCCGGACCCGAAGAGAACGTGGTCTTCTCTCCTGCCAGCATAAACCTTGCATTCGGGCTCCTTTACGAAGGGTCGGGCGGCGATACCCGCGCCCAGATCGGCCGCATCCTGCCGCCGCCTGCCGACCCGCTCGGCTATGCGAGCGACGAGAAGGACGTCGAGGTCAGCGTGGCCAACGCCCTGTTCCTGGACCGGGACTTCCGGTTCCGCGACAGCTACGTCAGTCGCACGCGGCGGGCCTATGATGCTGCTGCCATTGCGGTCGATTATTCCAACGCCGTCGCTTCGGCCAAAACGATCAATGACTGGGCCGACAAGGCGACGCGGGGGCTGATTCCCGAAGTGATCTCTCCTCCGGCGATCGACGAATCCATGATCGCGGTGCTTGCCAACGCCCTTTATTTCGAGGGGCTGTGGAAGACGAAGCTGCTGTATCGCAAACAGCATCCCTTCCTGTTCGGTAACGGCGCAAAAGAGCCCTTCACTTTCGTCGGGCAGACGTTCGATGTGGCTTATGCCAGCAGGGGCGACTGGGAAGCGATCCGCCTGCCCTATCGCAACGAACGCTATGCCATGGACATCGTGATGCCGCGCAATCGCGAGGTGATGGAGCGGGCCGCATCCGCGCAATTGCTGGAATCCTTTGCCGGCGACCTCTCAAAGGCAAAGCCCGACCTCGTCGAAGTCGAGATACCCCAGTTCGAAACCGATTATTCGCAAAGCCTGGTCGCACCGCTCAAGGCGATCGGTCTCACGTTACCTTTCACGAAAGGCGAGGCCGATTTCTCGGCCATGGTAGAACCGGGCCAGCCGCCCGTGGTGGTGAGCGACGTTCGCCACCTCACCAAGCTGCAGGTCTATGACGAGGGCACCAAGGCAGCGGCAGTGACGACCATCTCGATCATCACGACCAGCGCGCGCATCCTGCCCAAGGAGCCGCGACGGTTCCGCGCCGACCGGCCTTTCATGGTCGTGTTGCGGGATCTCGAGCAAGGTGCGATCCTGTTCGTCGGCCGGATTGCAGACCCGCAGCCGTTCGAACCCGAAGTCGACGAACCCTGATCCTCAGCTGTCGGACATATCGAGGTTGAGCCTGGTCGGCTCGTGCTCTGCATCGCCTTCGAACTTTTTCAGGAAATCCTCGATCGGGACGGCCTGCGCCTTGTCGACCATGGGGTTCGACTTTGCCATCTCGACCGCTTTCAGTTCGTCCGGCGTCATCCGGACATGGATGTAGGGCATCCAGACCTCGCCGAAATCGGCCTGCTGGTACCATACGTCGAGGATGTCGTAGGACGCCCACGATCCGCTCGGCTCGCGCAGCCGGATGCCTTCGCCGATGCGCGGCACCGCCACGGTCTTGATCCGGAAGACCGACTGGTGGGTCTCGTTCTGAACTTCGATTTCGATCACATTATGGCCCGGCTTGTTGGGGAATGAATCCCGTGTGCAGCCACCGCGATGACAGCAAGGCGTTGAGATCGTTTTAACGATGACGTCACGGAGCCACCTTGGAAAGTGACGTCACTTTTGCGCGTAAGGCGTGTTCTTCACCAGGTGGCGATTGTAATCGGGCGCGCCATCGTCCCACCACACGGGCCCGCGTTCGCCCAGCGCCACCTTGGCTTCATGCACCTGCTGGCGGGCGGCTCGCTCTGCCGCTGCGTCCTTATCGCGCAGCGCCGCACCGACCGCACGGCGCGCATCCATGAGCTGTGCGACGAGACGCGCTCGCTCGGTTTCCGGCAAATGGGGATTAGAGGCGCGCCACAGCCTGCCGCGCACGATGATGTAGCGCCCGTCGTCGGTGCGTTCGACGAAATCGCTCAGGCGGCGTCCTTGGCCTTGCGCGCAGTGGCGATGTCCACCACCGAGCCGTTCTTGAGCGTCATGACCGGGCTGGCGGTCGAGCCGTCGGCGCGCACGCCGAGGTTCTTGCGCTCCACCAGGGCAAGATCGGCCGGGCCGAGGATACGTCCGTCATGGCTGAGGATCGAGGTGGGCCCGATCGGCAGGCGGTCGATTTCGTCCACCAGTACGGGGTTCTCGACGATCTCGCCGCCGTATTTCTGGCCCCACTGGCGCAATGCCACCATGGCCGGCAGCAGGTCGAAGCCCTTGTCGGTCAGGCGATACTCAATCTTGCGCCGGTCGTCCGGGCAGGGATCGCGCTTGAGGATCCCGTGTTCGACCAGCTTGGCGAGGCGGTTCGACAGGATGTTGCGCGCAATGCCCAGCTCACTGAGGAATTCCTCGAAGTGATGCAGGCCGTTGAAACTGGCGCGCAGGATCATGAAACTCCAGCGTTCGCCCATGACCTCGAGTGCCTGCGGCAGGCCGCATTCTGTCAGTTCGCGTAGTGGTTCGCGGATATCGCCCATAAATTCAGTCCCTCTCGTGCAACCTATTTACCGCTTTTCGCCGCAAAGCCAAATTCTTTGAAAAATGGGTTGCATCGCGCAACCTAATTATCTAGGTGGTGATTCGCAACTGGTTGCAAATTGAAACCTACATTGCATTTTTCGCACGGCCAGTTGAGAAAAATGCAATGCACTGAAGGAATGAACGATGACCCTCTCCCTCGATCGTAGCGCCAAGATCAGCGTGTTCGTGTCGGCTTTCGCCTACACCGCTCTCACCTTCGGCGCCCTCACCACCCCCACCGCTGCCGAAGCACGCAGCGAAGCACCGTATTACACCGCCGAACTCGCCCAGCCTGCTGCAGAACGCACCACGGTTGCAGGCGGCGTTGCATGGATCTGCTCGGACACGAGCTGCGTTGCTCGCAAGGGCACTTCGCGCCCGGTCCGCATTTGCCGCGACCTCAAGCGCGACCTCGGCGAAGTGAAGTCGTTCACCGCCAAGGGTGAAGAGCTGGACGCCGACAAGCTGGCGAAGTGCAACGGCTGATCCCGCGCACGATCATATCCCCCACCCCCTCTCCATCAGGGTGGAACTCAAGGGCTCCGGCATTCGTGCCGGGGCCTTTTTTGTTCAGATCAGTCCGCGCTCGTTCAGATCGTTCTCGAGCAGGCGAGCCTCGGTGAAGTGATGCACCTGCCACCCGCAGTTGCGCGCCGCCTCGATATTGACCGGGTTGTCGTCGATGAAGAGCATGGAGGCGGCAGGCAGGCCGAAGCGCCGTTCGGCCAGCGCGAAGATCGCCGGATCGGGCTTGGCGACACGCTCCTCGCCCGAGACCACGATATCGCGAAACCGGTCGAAGATGCGTTCCTGCGGACGGAAGCCGGCCCAGAATTCCGCGCCGAAATTGGTGATCGCGAACAGCGGCATGCCTGCCTCGTCGAGCCGTTCCACCAGCGCATGGCTACCGGGCACAGGCCCCGGGATGGTCTCGTTGAAGCGGGTGGCATAGGCGCGGATTTCCTCCGCAAAGTCCGGGTAGAGCGCGATACGTTCCGGGACCATCTGTGCAAGCGGACGGCCGGCATCGTGGAGGAAATGCCATTCCTCGGTCACGACTTCGCCCAGCACCTTCTCCAGCCGCTCTGGATCGTCGACGATCTTTTGGAACAGGGCGCTAAGCTGCCACTGGTAAAGGACCCGGCCGACGTCGAATACGACTGCCTCGATTGAATTATCGCTCATCTTACGCCTTCCATACACGAACGGCCCGCACTCCCTTGCGGGAGCCGGGCCGGTTCATGACGCTTGCGGGGCAGATGCCCCACATCGCTGCTTAGCCCTGGCGGGCCTTGAAGCGGCGGTTGGTCTTGTTGATGACGTAAGTCCGCCCGCGACGACGGATCACGCGGCAGTCACGATGCCGGTTCTTGAGCGACTTGAGGCTGTTGCGGATCTTCATGATAAGTCTCGTTTCACAAATAAATACGCGCCGGAGATGGTGCCCCGACGCGCCAATTTCAAGCGCGCCCGTTAGCGGCGGTGGTGATTCTCGTCAAGCTTCGCGGCGAATTTCCGCAAGCTTGCGTTCCCATTGCACCGCGTGGGTAATGATCTGATCGAGGTCCGCATATTGCGGCTTCCATGGCAGGGTCGCCCTGATGCGCGACGGGTCGGACACCAGTTCGCCTGGATCGCCAGCGCGGCGCGGTTCCATCCGCCGCTCGATCGTGACGTTCGTCACCCGGTCTACCGCGTCCAACACTTCGAGCACGGAGAAGCCGCGCCCGTAGCCGCAATTCATCGTCAACGAACGGTCCGGCCGTTCGATTAGCGCTTCCAGTGCCAGCACATGCGCGGCAGCGAGATCGCTGACATGGATATAGTCGCGCACACCCGTGCCGTCCGGCGTGTCGAAATCGGTGCCGAAAACCGACACCCCGTCCCGCTTGCCCGTGGCCGCCTCGCAGGCGACCTTGATGAGATGCGTGGCACCCGCGGTCGACTGGCCCGTGCGCCCCTGGGGATCGGCACCGGCAACGTTGAAATAGCGCAGCGCACAGTGATTGAACCCATGGGCGGCGCTGGCATCGGTCAGCATCTGCTCCGTCATCAGCTTCGACCAGCCATAGGGGTTGATCGGCTGTTTGGGCGTGTCTTCCGTGACCGGCGATGTCTCGGGCGTGCCATAGGTCGCCGCGGTCGAGGAGAAGATGAAATGATCCACCCCGCCGCGCACGGCAGCCTCGATCAAGGTCCGGCTCTTCACCGTGTTGTTTTCGTAATAGCCGAGCGGGTTTTCGACCGAATCGGGGACCACCACCGATCCGGCGAAATGCATGATCGCCTTGGTGCCCTGTTCGAGGAAAATCTGTTCCAGCAGGACGGCGTCGGCAATATCGCCTTCGTACAGCGGCACATCCTCAGGCACGGCAAAGGCGAAGCCGGTCGACAGATTGTCGATGACCGCCACGGGCCACCCCGCATCGCGCAACGCCAAGACTGCGTGGCTTCCGATATATCCTGCACCGCCGGTGACGAGCACCGGTACTTTCGCGTCCCTATCCATGGCAGCGGCCACTAGCAGAAATCGCGCGAGGGGCAATCTCGGAGCCTTGGCGGTTCTGGCGCGTTCTTCTTTCTTTAACGCCCATATCGGAAAGACCCCGCCCATGAGTCGCACCACCTGCCGCATCGCGCCAACGCTGGCCCTGTTTTCGGCCCTCGCCCTGTCCGCCTGCGCCACCACGCCCGGCCCTGTCGAGGTGACGCGCTTCGTCGCGCCGGAGACCGCCTCGCAGCTTGGCCAGGGGACGATCTTCGTCGCCAGCGCGGAAGATGGGGAGGACAACAGCCTTGCCCTGATGCCGTACAAATCGGCTGTCGCCGAAGAACTTCGCAGCCTCGGCTATGTCGAGACCGACCGTGCATCGGCGGACCAGATCGCCACCGTGCGGATCGAGCGTTATGTCCTCACCGCGCAGGGTCGCCGCTCTCCGGTCAGCGTCGGCGTGGGCGGTCGCACCGGCTCCTATGGCTCGGGCGTTGGTGTCGGCATCGGCATTAATCTTGGCGGCGGAGAGCGCGACAAGGTCGGCAGCGAACTGTCTGTCACGATCCGCAGCGCCGCTTCGCAAGCAAACCTGTGGGAAGGCCGCGCGGACCTGCGCGTTCCCGACAATTCAGAGCTTGCACAGGCGCAAGCAAACGCACAAACCCTCGCCGCCGCGCTGTTCAGCGATTTTCCCGGCAATAATGGCGAAACGATAGAAATCGAGGTTCCCTAAGTGAGCGATATCCGGATCGATGCGGCTTTCGACAGCGGCAATATCGAAGTCCTTTCCATCGACGGCGCGAGCGCGAAGCTTGCCATTCCGCTCGATACAAGCAGCGAATTCAAGCAGTGGTTCCACTTCCGCGTCAGCGGTGCGCAGGGCCGCGAACTGGTGCTCAGGATCACGGACCTGGAATCCAGCGCCTATCCCGGCGGCTGGCCCGGCTACGACGCCTGCGTTTCGGAAGACCGCGACTACTGGGGCCGCGCCGCATCGTCCTATGACAAGAACGAAGACGGCGGCACGCTGACGATCCGTTACACGCCGGCCAGCGACATCGCCTGGTTCGCCTATTTCGCGCCCTATTCGATAGAGCGTCATCACGACCTCGTGTCCGAAGCCGCAGCCTCGGAAGGGGTCGATCACCTGCACCTTGGCACCACGCTCGACGGCCAGCCGATCGACTGCCTCGAAATGGGCGAAGGCGAATTCAAGGTCTGGCTCTATGCCCGCCAGCATCCCGGCGAAACGCAGGCCGAATGGTGGATGGAAGGTGCGCTCGAAGTGCTCACCGACCCGAGCGACAGTGTCGGCCGCCTCCTGCGCGAGAAATGCCGCCTCCACATCGTGCCCAATTGCAATCCCGACGGGTCGAAGCGCGGCAATCTGCGCGTCAATGCGGCAGGCACCAACCTCAACCGCGAATGGGACAATCCCAGCGCGGAAAAGAGCCCCGAAGTCCTCGCCATCCGCAACCGCATGGATGAAACGGGCGTCGATTTCGCGATGGACGTCCACGGCGACGAGGCCATTCCGGTGAGCTTCCTTGCTGGCTTCGAAGGCATCCCGGGCTGGACCGATGAGCAGGGCGACAGCTACTACGGCTACGAGGCGATCCTCGACCGCCGGACCCCCGATTTCCAGACCGAACAGGGCTATACCAAGGCCGCTCCCGGCAAGGCGAACCTGTCGATGAGCACCAACCAGGTCGCAGAGCGTTTCGGCGCCATCGCGATGACGCTGGAAATGCCTTACAAGGACAACCCCGCGAGCCCCGAGCCCGAACAGGGCTGGTCGCCCGAACGCTGTAAGATGCTGGCACGCGATTGCCTTGCGAGCCTGCTCGAATGGCTGGAAGCGCGCGAGGCGTAAGCTATCGGAAATGCTGGGTTAAGCGAGCGCAGGGTAGACGATACCCATGCGCTTGCCCCTCGCCATTCTCGGCCTGATCGGCCTTTCCGCCATCGCCGCCCCCGCGCAGGCGACGGGCGGGTTCCTGTGCAAGACCGCTACCGGTCCGCAAATCGAGATCGCGCTCGGCTTCGGCCATGTGCCGGGCGCGCCGCTGGTCGGGCACCGGCTGCGCGTGGACGGCAAGCTCATCGCCTCGCACGCACCGCAATGGTGGCTCGACGATAAGGAAATGCGGCTTGAGCTCACCTCGCCCGATGCGATGAAATCGCTGCTCGTGATGCGCACGAAGCGGGTCGGTTATTATTACGACGGGCAGGTCGAATATGACGGCCGGACACGGTGGGTTCGCTGCAAGGGAAGCTGATCCGGCCCGGCTAGGCGGTGACCGCCTCTAGCGGCGTCAACGTCCCGCCATCAGCATCGAACGCGACGCTTGCGCCATGCGGCAGGCAGAGCTGGCCGCGAATATGGCCGATATTCGCGCCGGTCACGACAGGGCAGTCCAACGAGCCGAGATGCTGGTCCAGCACGTCGTCCAGCGTGAAACTTTCGCCTTCCGGATCGTCGACACTGCACGCCCGGCAACGCCCGAACACAATGCCTGCAGCGCTATCGAGTACGCCCGCCAGCTTCAGCTGCTGGAGCATCCGGTCGATCCGGTACGGCTCCTCGTTCACGTCCTCCAGGAAAAGCACCGCACCCTCCATTGCAGGCAGGCGGCCCGTCCCCATCAGGGTGGAGAGGATGGTGAGATTACCGCCGAGCAGCCGCCCCTCGCGCTTGCCGGGTTTCAGAACGCGGTCAGCCGCGAGGTCGAGCTCGGGCATTTCGCCCGTGAAGGCGAGCCGCCACAGGCTTTCCCAACTCGCCGCCTCGCTCCACGGGCTCGCCGCATTGGGCGCGTGGAGCGTTGCAAAGCCCGCCTGGCGCGCGATCGCGAGATGGAGGGCGGTGTTGTCGCTATAGCCGATAAAGAGCTTCGGGTTGGCGCGGATGGTCGGCCAATCGAGCAAAGGCAGGATGCGCGCCGCGCCATAGCCCCCGCGAATAGCGAAGATGCCGGCAATGGTCTGGTCGGCAAAGGCCGCATTGAGGTCCGCTGCGCGCTGCGCATCCGTGCCCGCGAGATAGCCGAACTTGGCCTCGGCATTCGCCCCGAATTGCGGGACGAGCCCCATGCTGGACACCCAGTGCCGTGCACGCTCGATCTCGGCATCGGATACGGCGCTGGCCGGCGCAACCAGTGCCACCTTGTCCCCTGCCTGCAAGCGCGGGGGCCGGACACGCATCGGCGCGGCGACAAGCGGAGAGGCGGTCAGCGCGGCGCAAGCGGCGGCAAATCCGCCCATCGCGCTGCGCCGCGTGATCAAACGAGGCTCGTCGGACCGAAGGCGTCGGGCAAGAGCGCGCTCAGCGTGGTGCGGCGCACTTCATCGGGGCCGACGCACAGGATCAGCGGATCGGTCCCGCCAAGCTGCGCCAGTTCGTTCAGCACCTGGCGGCAGCGACCGCAGGGTGTGATCGGCATGTCGCCCGGCCCCGTCACCGCGACCGCTTCCAGCCCGCCGCGCACCCCGTCGGCCATCGCCTTCGATACCGCGACGGTCTCCGCGCATAGCGCAAGACCGTAGCTCGCATTCTCGATATTGGTGCCGGTCACGACACTGCCGTCGGCAAAGCGCAGCGCGGCACCGACCGCGAAACTGGAATAGGGCGAGTAGGAATGTGCGGCAGCCTCTCGGGCAGCGGCGATCAGGTCGTCATCGGTCATTCGTCACCACCTAGCCGGATCAGGGCCGCACGACCAGCCAGCGCAGCGGCGTATCGGCAGCCTGCGTCATATGCGACGCATTCGCTGTCCAGACCGTCCACGGCCTTCCGGCATAGCCCGGCTCGTCCATGTCGCCCTCGAGCCAGAGCGCGCGCTCTAGCCGCGCGGCGGGGCGATAGCGTTCCTCGAAATCGCGGCTGGGCGCCAGCACCACCGGCGCACCCGCGTGCGCTTCGATCTGGTTGACCAGCGTCAGCAGTTCGCTCTGCACCGCGGCGTCGGAAACCCGTGTTGGGCAATCGTCGGCGGTTCGCGCCAGCCGGATCGCGGGCGGGAGCAATTGTTCGTCGCGCGGCACGATGGTGACATAATTGGCCGATTGTCCGTCCGCCCGCTCGCACGGGTCGAATTCATGCACCGTGCCGACCTCCAGACCCGCTTCGCGCGCTGCGACGAGATTGTCCGAAAAGCCTGAATCCTTGTCGCGGGCACCCTTGCTGGTTTCGAGATAGACGAAGCTTGCGCCAAGTCCCGCGAGCACTTCGAAGTCGACGTTCTCGTCCTCTTCGCCGATCAGCGCGCCCTGGTCGGGATAGGTGTCCTCGTCGGGCCGCCAATTGCGTTTCTCGTTCCACAGCCAGATCGCCGCGACGCCTGCGATGACCGCTGCGAGCAACACTAGCTTCAGCAACCAGCCCGATCCGGGCTTCTTCTTGCGCCGCGCCATGCCCTCAGCCCTTGATGTGTAGGACGCAGATCAGCGTGAACAGCCGGCGTGCGGTGGCAAAATCGGTCTCGATCTTGCCCTCCAGCCGTTCCAGCAGCAGCTCGGCCGCCTGGTTGTGCACCCCGCGCCGGGCCATGTCGATCGTCTCGATCTCGTTCGCGGTCGCCTTGCGGATCGCCTGGTAATAGCTGTCGCAGATGGCGAAATATTCGCGGATCGGGCGGCGGAAACGCGCCAGGCCCAGCAGCAATTCCTCTACCATCTCGCCCTCGGTGTTGGCGATGGTCATGAGCAAGCGCCCGTCCCGCACCGCCAGCGTCAGGTGATAGGGGCCATCCGCCCCGCGCTCCACTGCGCGCAGCGGCTTGAAGGTGTTTTCCTCGATCAGGTCGAAGATCGCGATCCGGCGTTCCTGTTCGATATCCGCGTTGCGCCAGATGATCGTCTCTTCATCGAGATCGATATGCGCGATGCGGTGATCGGGGTTGGAAGATGCGGATTCGGTCATGGTCGTGAGTGACGCTTTCGCAACTGGCGCAGATGCATTCAAGGGGTTGCGCGATAATCCCCGCTATCCACAAGCGACAGGGCCAATTTGGCCACATGCTCCGCTTGTGGAGCCGAAGCCCCTCGACCATGGTGCCGCGCATGGCCGACACCGATCTCCTCTTCCCCGCCGATGATTCGACTTCCACCCCCGACAAGCAGGGCCAGACCCTGCCCAGCAATATCGAGGCGGAGGCCGCATTCCTTGGCGCGGTGCTGATCGACAACCAGGTCGTGCAGGAGCTCAATACCCCGCTCCAGCCGCATCATTTCTACGAACCGGTGCACCAGCGCATCTACGAGCGCATCCACAAGCTGCTCGATCGCAATTCGATCGCGACGCCGGTGACGCTGAAGCCCTATTTCGAAAGCGACGAGGCGCTGAAACAGCTTGGCGGCGTGACCTACCTCGCCAAGCTGACGCAGGATGGACAGGGCCTGCTGGCAACCGGCAAGCTGGCCGAACAGATCTACGACCTCGCCCTGCTTCGCGAACTGGTCCACGTGGGCCGCAACCTCGTCGAAGGGGCGCTCGACACCTCGGACGAAGTCGCGCCGATGGACCGTATCAGCCAAGCCGAAGCCGATCTCTACAAGGTCGCGGAAGGCGCGACCTCGGGTAACGAGGCGCAGGATTTCCGCACCGCGGCGCTCGGCGCGCTGAAGATGGTCGAGGCGGCGATCAATTCGGGCGGGCGCTTTTCGGGCAAGACCACCGGCCTCGACACGGTCAACGACAAGACCTCGGGCCTGCACAATTCCGACCTTATCATCCTCGCCGGACGCCCGGGCATGGGCAAGACCTCGCTTGCGACGAACATCGCCTTCAATGCCGCACGGCGCCTGATGGACGATGAAAAGATCGGCATCGACCGCAGCGAATCCCCGGGTGCTGGCACGGCCTTCTTCAGCCTGGAAATGAGCGCGGACCAGCTGGCCACGCGTATCCTTGCCGAGACTGCGGAAATTTCCAGTGAGAAACTGCGTTCGGGCAAGTTGAGCCGCGAGGAATTCCAGCGCCTGTCCTTTGCCAGCCAGGAATTGAACGAGCTCCCGCTCTATATCGACGACACGCCCGGCCTCACCATCGGCGCCCTGCGTACCCGCGCCCGCCGCCTGAAGCGCCGCCACGATATCGGCCTCGTCATCGTCGACTACCTGCAGCTGCTGCAGGGTTCGGGCCGCGCAAACGACAACCGCGTGAACGAAATCTCGGAAATCAGTCGCGGCTTGAAGACGCTGGCCAAGGAACTGAACGTGCCCGTGATCGCGCTGTCACAGCTCAGCCGTGCGGTGGAACAGCGCGAGGACAAGCGCCCGCAGCTGTCCGACCTTCGCGAATCCGGCTCGATCGAGCAGGACGCCGACATGGTGTGGTTCATTTTCCGCGGCGAATACTACCACAACGCGCTGAAGCCCGACACGCCGGACGAAACCAGCAGCGAAGACGTGCGCCAGAAATATGCCGACTGGGAAGCGCGGCACCTGGAACTCGTCAATCGCGCCACGCTGATCGTCGCCAAGCAGCGTCACGGTTCGACAGGCAACGTGCCGCTCTTGTTCCAGAGCGAGTTTACGAAGTTCACCAGCCCCGAACTGCGGGGCGGTTACGACGATTACGAATAGGCCTCAGATGCCGAGGTTGAGCCTGCGCGTAACGGTGTAGTCGACCACGGAGACAAGCAGCCAGCTCAGGTTCCAGCGGATCCGGTTCCACAAGGTCGCGCGTTTCTTGTGCAGCGGGATCGTCACCTGCTGCGATGCCGCGATGTGATCGCTGACGAACTGTCGCATCCGGTCGGCCAGCGCGGCGTCGTCGATCTTCAGCACCAGCTCCAGATTGATGTAGAGGCTGCGCATGTCGAAATTGGCACTGCCGATATAGACGGAATCGTCCAGCACGATCAGCTTGGTGTGCAGCTTGCACGGCACAAATTCCCAGATCTTCGCCCGCTTCGACAGCAGGAAATCATAAAGCGAACGGCTCGCCCCGATGGTGGCGCCATTGTCCGACTTGCCCGCCATCACCAGCCGCGTCTCGCCCTTCTGAGCGATCCGGCCCATGTGCTTCAGCAGCTTCTTTGGCGGGCTGAAATAGGCCATGAACATATCGAGCCGCTCGCCTTCGACGAGGTCGTCCGACACGCAGCGCGCCCAGCTAGACAAGCCGCGCGTCGGCCCTCCTACCAGCCAAGTCGCGTTCGGCTCCTTCCATTCCCAGTCGCGCACCGTGCGCGCAATTTCGCGGGCGTGCTGTTCCTCGCGCTCGGTCCAGGAGCGCAGCTTGGCATACCAATCGTTCAGCCCCTCGACCGCCGAACCTTCGATCACGATGCCAAGGTCGTTCCAGCCGTTCTCTTCGGGCGGGGCGAAATAGTCGTCGGCGATATTGAAGCCGCCGAACATTGCTCTCTTGCCGTCGGCGACGACCAGCTTCTGGTGGTTGCGGATGAGATAGCGACGCGTCCATTTGGCGGAGAAGACCAGGAAGGTGCCGCCTGCATCGATCAGCGGGCGCAGGAAAAGATCCGAAGCATCTGCCCCGAACCGGTCGACGATAAGCGTGACGTCGACCCCGCGCTTCGCCGCCACCACCAGCGCATCGCGAAATTCGGTGCTGACCGTGTCCTCGGCAAAGATATAGAAGCACACGTCGAGCTTCTCTTTTGCGCTTTCGACGAGGTCGAACAACGCGGCGCGGCGATCGGCACCGGCCGGATAGAAGGCCAGGTGCTGGCCGGCCGCATCGAACTCGAACGGCTCCGGATCGCGGAATTGAGTGGCCTCGCCCTGCATTTCGCTTGCTCCCATCGCCCCTGCCTTAGCGGCTGGTGCGAAAGGCGCAAATTCTTGACCTTTTGCCCCTGTGCACCTATTTGGCCCTCTTTCCCGGATTCTCTAGAATATATCGGAGTGCCCAATGGCGCGCGTTACCGTCGAAGACTGCGTAGACAAGATCCCCAACCGTTTCGATCTCGTGTTGCTGGCTGCCCAGCGCGCACGTGAAATCTCGGGCGGTGCGGAAATCACTCTCGAGCGTGACCGCGACAAGAACCCGGTCGTCGCCCTGCGCGAAATCGCCGAACAGACGGTCAAGCCCAAGGACCTCAGGGAAGCTGCAGTGACCAACCTGCAGAAGATCCTCCCGGACGACGACGACGAGATGGACGAAATCGGTTCGCTCAGCCAGTCGGCAGAGGCGCTGCGGATCACCGCTTCGGCCCCGACCCGTTCGACCTCGATCGGTGCCGATTACGAAGGCTGATCGCCTTTCCAGTTTCGGAAATCAGGTAAAAGGCCGTCCTTCGGGGCGGCCTTTTGCGTTGCAGGCCGCGCAATCCAGGCATAGATTCGCCTGCGACAGGAGGATCGGTTGAGCGATATCGGGGAAGGTCTGGGGACGGCCGTCGAAGGGGGGCTCTTTGCCAAGGTGGTCAGCGGCGGCGCGGGACGCGCGGGCAATACGCCGCTCCAAAAGGGCCATTTCGCCGAAAATGCCTGCCTCAATTGCGGGACCGAACTGATCGGTTCTCATTGCCATTCCTGCGGCCAGCAAGCGCATCTCCATCGCACGATGGGCGCATTCCTGCACGATTTGATGCACGGCGCGCTGCATTTCGACGGCAAGACCTGGCGCACGCTGCCCAAGCTGTTCTTCAAGCCCGGCGAACTCACCCGCCGCTATATCGACGGGGAGCGCATGCGCTTCGTGTCGCCCATGGCGCTGTTCCTGTTCTCGATCTTCCTGATGTTCGCCGTGTTCCAGCTGGCCGGGATCAGCGCACCGACCGATATTCCGGGCGACAATAGCGAAGAGCTGGCCGAATTCACCGCGACCGAACTCGACCGCCGGGAAAAGCTGCTGGAGAGCACGGAAGAAGAACTGGCCGAGCCGGACCTCGATCCGGGACGCAGGGAGGTTCTCGAGCGACGGCAACAGGAATACACAGACCAGATCACGGCGCTGCGCCAGGCGCAGGAGAACGTGCCTTTCCTGCGGCAGGAAGGCACGGGCGACGAATTGATCCAGAACGGAGAAATGGTCATCCCGCTCGAAGAAGTCGACGGCACTACCATGCGGGTGAGCGGCTCTGGCGTCGACTGGGTCGACGGTGCGGTCGAAAAGTGGCGCAAGAACCCGGGGCTGATGCTCTACAAACTGCAGACGAACTTCTACAAGTTCAGCTGGCTGCTGATCCCGCTATCCATACCCTTCGTGTGGCTGATGTTCGCGTGGAAGCGGCAGTACAAGGCATATGATCACGCCATTTTCGTGACCTATTCGCTTAGCTTCATGACGCTGCTGACCCTCGGCCTCACCATCGCGGGGATTAGCGGCATCTCGAGCGAAATCGTGGCATTGGCGAGCATCTTCATACCGCCGATCCATATCTACAAGCACCTGCGGGGCACTTATGGCCTCTCGCGGTTCTCGGCGATCTGGCGGCTCGCGCTGATGTCCGTATTCATCATCGTGATCTTGGCGCTGTTCCTGCAGTTGCTCCTCGTACTCGGAGCGTTTTGAGGCCGCTCAGCTAGCAGGATCTACCCGATCCTGGTTGAGATTGTCGCCTAGGATGGGAGCGGTGTCCGGTGTTTCCTTGTCGCCTTGTTCGATATGCCGTTCCACGTCGGCTGCGCCTTCGCTCACTGCACCGGCCGCGTTCTTCGCGCCTTCCTCGATAATCTCGCCGACGACGGCGGCGTTCGCTTCGATATCGTCTCCGGCCAGTTCGGCTGTGCGCGATGCATCCTCCTGCGTCTGGTCGGAGCAGGCAGAAGCGCCCGCAAGGGCAAGGGCTGACAGGCAGGCAATGGCAAGACGGTTCATGGGTTGCATCCTCGTAGTTGTGACGGTTTGACCTTCATAACGCCCGATGTGCCGCCTGCGTTTCCGCCAGCGATTCAGCGGCAGGGGTATTCGCGGATCAGCGCCGCGCGCCAGGCCTGGGCCAGCGTCATCTTGCGGCGATCGCTTTCCGGCAGCGCACCAAGGATCCTGACCGCAGATTTGGCATCCAGCCCCTTCTTGCGTTCCGCCTCGCTCACGCAATAGACCGGCTTGCCCTTGGCTTTCCCGGCCTCGTTCTCTTCCCTCGCCAGCTGTCCTGCCGCCTTCAGCTGCGCCATGCGCGGCTTGGTACGCTTGTCGAACAGGGCGCCCATGCCCTTGTCCACCAATTCCACCGCATCAACATAGAACGCCTGCGCGTTCACGTCGGCCGGACCCGCCTGTGCGGAGGTTGCGAATGTAAGCGCGGCAATGCCGCCGAGAATGTGCCTGTACATGAAAAAGCTCCGCTCCCTTTGTCCGGGAACGGAGCTTTTTCCTAGCGGCGCTGAACGTCAGCCGAACGCGGTCCTTATCCCGCCTGCGGCGCAGTGCCTCCACCGAATTTCTTGCCCGACTTGGGCACGGCGCTGCCGGTGGTCGGCTTGACCGCGACCGGGCCGGTCGGAGCATCGGGGCGGTCGATCTTTCCGCCCTTCATCAGCTGGTCGATTTCTTCACCGGTAAGCGTCTCGTATTCGAGCAGCGCCTGGGCGAGCAGGTGGAGCTTGTCTTCCTGCTCGGTCAGCACGTCGGTCGCCCGCTTGAGACCACCTTCGACCAATTCCTTGATCTCGGCGTCGATCAGCTTGTTGGTTTCCGCACCGCCCATGGTGCGCGCGGTCTGGCCCATGCCGAGATAGCCTTCCTGGCTCTGCTCGTACTGCAGGGGTCCGAGCTTGTCGCTCATGCCCCACTTGGTGACCATGTTGCGCGCGAGGTCGGTTGCATACTGGATATCGCCCGACGCCCCGCTCGACACCTTGTCGTGACCGAAGATGATTTCTTCCGCCACGCGGCCGCCCATTGCGACTGCAAGGTTCGCGTGCATCTTGTCGCGGTGGTACGAGTAATTGTCGCGCTCCGGCAGGCGCATCACCATACCCAGCGCACGACCGCGCGGGATGATAGTCGCCTTGTGGATCGGGTCGGATGCCGGCTCGTTGATCGAGACGAGCGCGTGGCCTGCCTCGTGATAGGCGGTCATCTTCTTCTCGTCTTCGGTCATGACCATGGAGCGGCGTTCCGCGCCCATCATGACCTTGTCCTTCGCGTCCTCGAATTCCTGCATCGCGACGAGACGCTTGTTGCGGCGCGCAGCCAGCAGAGCCGCCTCGTTGCACAGGTTCGCAAGGTCGGCACCCGAGAAGCCCGGGGTGCCGCGCGCGATGGTGCGCGGGTTCACATCGGGCGCCAGCGGGAGCTTGCGCATGTGGACGGCGAGGATCTTTTCGCGCCCGTCGATATCGGGGACAGGCACCACGACCTGGCGGTCGAAACGGCCCGGACGCAGCAGCGCGGGGTCGAGCACATCGGGACGGTTGGTCGCCGCGATGATGATAATGCCTTCATTCGCTTCGAAGCCGTCCATTTCGACCAGCAGCTGGTTCAGCGTCTGCTCTCGTTCGTCGTTCGAATTGCCGAGGCCATGGCCACGGCTGCGGCCGACGGCGTCGATTTCGTCGATGAAGACAATGCAGGGCGCGTTCTTTTTCGCCTGCTCGAACATGTCGCGCACGCGGCTTGCACCCACGCCGACGAACATTTCGACGAAGTCCGAACCCGAAATGGTGAAGAAGGGCACGCCCGCCTCGCCCGCAATGGCGCGTGCGAGCAGCGTCTTACCGGTACCGGGCGAGCCGACCAGCAGCGCGCCCTTGGGGATCTGGCCACCAAGCTTGGAAAAGCGGCTCGGGTCCTTGAGAAACTCGACGATCTCTTCCAGTTCCTCGCGCGCTTCGTCGATGCCGGCCACGTCTTCGAAGGTCACGCGACCCTGCTTTTCGGTCAGCATTTTGGCCTTGGACTTGCCAAAGCCCATTGCGCCGCCGGCGCCGCCGCCCTTCTGCACCTGCCGCAGCGCAAAGATCGCGATGCCGAGGATCAGGATGAAGGGGAGCATGTTGATGAGCGCGTAAAGGAGGATGTTCTGGCTGCCTGCTTCCTTGCCCGAATACTGGACGCCATTGTCCTCCAGCAGCTTGGGCAGAGACGTGTCGCTGGCGACCGGTACGGTGCTGAACACCTCGCCTTCCTTGGTCGTGCCGGTGATCTGCTCGTCGGAAATCTCGACCGATTTCACATCGCCTGCAGCGACGCGTTCCTTGAAGTCGGAATAGAGCAGCGGCGTACCGCCGCCACCGGACGAGTTGCCGAACATTGAGACGACCAGGAGCAGGCCGAGAAACACCCCGCCCCAGACGAGGAGACTCTTCAGCCAGGGGTTAGGGCCGTTACCCTCGGGATCGGGCTGCTGGTCCTGATTCTGATCGCGCATGAGCGGACATTCCTTTCAATCTCACCAGAATGTAGGATCGCGCAGGTGAATGGCAAGTTTAGACGGCTCGCCAATTCGTCCTATTTCCGATCACACTCTTCGACGGCGTAGGCGCGGCAAAAGACATCGACCGCGCCTTCGATACGCCTGCGTTCCAGTTCGGGATCGACCGGGCGGCCGAAACGGCGCTCCAGATCGCCCATTCCCTTGCACATGGAAACAAACTGTTCGACCGCAAGTGCTGTGTCGTCGATGGCGAGTTCACCGCTTGCGACCATCGTGTCGAGCAGGCCCGCAAAGGCGGTGCGCATACGGTAGGGGCCTGCTTCCAGGAACGCCTCGCCGATGGTGGGATCACGCTCGGTCTCCGCAGCGATGCGCCGGTCGAACTGCACCATTTCATCGCGCGTCAGGAAAGCGACCATCGCCTCGGCAATCGCGGTCAGCCTCTGGCGCAAGCTCCCCGTCGGCAGAGACGTCAGCTCCAGGCTGGAGCGCATGGTAGCGCATTCACGGTCGACCGAGGCCGCGAACAGCGCCTGCTTGTCGCCGAAATGGTTGTAGATCGTCACCTTCGATACGCCGGCATCCGCAGCGATCTGCTCGATCGAGGTGGCGGCAAAGCCCTTCTCGAAAAAGGAACGGGCGGCCGCAGCAAGAATCGCTTCCCGCTTGGCCTGGTCCGCCGGCCTTCCGATCGATCGCTTTTCAGCAGCAGTTGACAAAGTGAACGGTCCCGTTCAGTTGAACGCATCCGTTCACTAATGAACGAGTCGCACAGCAAAGGCAACCAAGCGCCGTGATCTGGATCGCAATCAGAATGCTGACCGGGGATGCCCAGAAGTTCTACGGGCTGGTCTTCGGCATCGCTTTCTCGACGCTCCTCATCACCTAGCAGCTGACGATCTTCGTCAACCTGATCGAGCGCGGGGCCAGCGGCGTCTACAATGTTTCCAGCGCCGATGTCTGGGTGATGGACCCGGTCAGCCGCACGACCGACGTATCCTATGCCCTTCCCTCCACCGCGCTCGACAAGGTGCGCGGCGTGCCCGGTGTCGAATGGGCCGTGCCGCATATCCGCGCCCAGGCTAGCGTGCGCACCAAGAGCGGCGACCTGGAAGGTGTGGCGGTTATCGGGGTAGACGATGCGACGCTGATCGGCCTGCCCAAGAACATGGTGGAAGGCTCGCCCGACGTCCTCTCCCAGCCCGACAGCGTGATTATCGACGATGTCGGCATGACCCGCATGTTCCCCGGGCAATCGCCTATCGGGGAGCGTCTCGAGCTGAACGACCAGCGCGCCGTGATCCGCGGCATTGCCGATGCGACGCCCAGCTTCACCAGCACCGTCGTGCTTTATACCAAGTACAGCCAGGCGCTGAATTACGTGCCCGGCACGCGCAACCGCCTGTCCTTCGTGCTGGTCGGCGCTGAAGACCCCTCGCAGGCCAAGGCGCTGTCGGAAAAGATCGAGCGCGAGACGGGACTGAAGGCCCAGACGCGGGACGAATTCGCTCGCGACGGGGTCAATTTCATTATCGAGAACACCGGCATCCCGCTCAATTTCGGGATCACTGTCGCGCTCGGCTTCATCGTCGGGGTCGCCATTGTCGGCCTGACCTTCAGCCTCTTCATCCGCGACAATATCAAGCAGTTCGGCGCGCTTAAGGCGATCGGCGTCACCAATGGCAAGATCCGCAAGATGGTGGCCGCGCAGGCCGCGCTCGTCGGCTTCGTCGGCTACGGCCTCGGCGTGCTGGGCACGCTGGCCTTCATCTGGAGTTTTTCGGCCAACCCCACCTTCAAGGGCTTTTACATCCCTTGGCAGATACCGATTATCAGCCTCGTCGCGGTGACGCTGATCCTGGCGCTGACCGGCTGGCTGGCGCTGCGCAACGTCCTCAAGACAGAACCTGCGGCGGTATTCCGGTGAGCGAGGCCCCCGCCATCTGCACGCGCGGCGTCACGCGCGACTTCAAGGCCGGTCAGCAGACGATCACAGTCCTGCACGGGATCGATCTCGACATCCGTGCGGGCGAGCTGACCTATCTTGTGGGGGAAAGCGGTTCGGGCAAGACGACCATGATCTCGATCATGTGCGGGATCCTCTGGCCGACCGAGGGCGAGGTAAAGGTCTTCGGCACCGACATTTACGAATTGAGCGACACCGAACTGGTCGAGTTCCGCCTCAACAACATCGGCTTTATCTTCCAGCAGTACAATCTGATCCCCGCCATCGATGCGGCCAGCAATGCCGCCGTCCCGCTGATTGCACAGGGCATGGACCGCCACGAAGCCCGCGAACGTGCGGTCGAAATGATGGCCAAGCTCAACATCGCGGACCAAGCCGACAAGCTGCCGAACCAGCTTTCGGGCGGCCAGCAGCAGCGCGTCGCCATCGCCCGCGCGCTCGTCCACGAACCGCGCCTCGTGGTGTGCGATGAACCCACCGCCGCGCTCGACGCATCATCCGGCAGGCGGGTGATGGACCTCTTGCGCGAAGTGGCCGTCGCCGAAGATCGGGCCTGCATCATTGTCACCCACGACAACCGCGTTTTCGACCTCGCCGACCGCATCCTCGTGCTCGAGGACGGCAAGATCATCCATGACGGCACCGAAATGCCCGAGGAACACTGATATGGCTTTCAATCTCCGCAATCTCAGCTTTTCCCGGCAGGTGCTGCCCGCCATTGCCGGGCTGGCGCTGCTGCTCGCCATTGTCTTCATCGTCTCGGGCCTCCCCGACCGCGAATTGTCCGAGCCGGAAAACGAGCCGCCGCGCGCACCCGAACAGCTGGCCGATGCGCCGCGCGTCGCCGGATCGGGCGTGGTCGAACCGTCGAGCGAGGTGGTGCAGATCGGCTCGGCCCTGTCGGGCCTCGTCACCGGCCTCTTCGTCCAGCCCGGTGACCGCGTGAGCGAAGGCCAGACGCTGTTCACGGTGGACGACCGCGCCGCCCGCTCTGCCCTGCGCGAAGCGGAAGCCGCCATCGGCGAAGCGCGCGCCGCGATTGCCGAGGCAGAGACCGCGCGCGCCACGGCCTCGCAGCAACTGGCGCTCTATCGCAATGTCGATGATCCCGCCGCCGTCAGCCGTTCCGAAGTCATCCGGGCCGAAGGCGAAGCTAGCGCGGCTGCCCAGCGCCTGACGCTTGCCCGTGCCCGCTTGCAGGCCGCCCAGGCGCGTGCCGCCAGCGCGCGGACCGAAATCGGCCGCCTGACCGTGCGCGCGCCCATTGCAGGCGAGATCCTGGCGGTGAATATCCGCAAGGGCGAATATGTCAGCACCATGGGCGGCGGCGGATCGCAGCCATTCATCGAGATGGGCCAGACGCAGCCGCTCTACGTGCGGATCGATATCGACGAGGAGCAGGCGCCCCGCCTCGACATGGGTGCAGTGGCGACTGTTAGCCCGCGTGGCGCCTCCGACCAGCAGGTAGAAGCGACCTTCGTGCGCGCCGAACCGCTGGTGGTGCCCAAGCGCTCGCTGACCAATTCCGCGGCCGAGCGCGTCGACGTTAGGGTGCTGCAAGTGCTCTACGAGTTGCCCGAAGCAGCATCAACGAGCGAAACTCTGTTCCGCGTGGGCCAGCAGGTCGATGCCTATATCCCGGCCAAGGGCGACGAATGATGCGCCTGCTACTCGCCTCCACCTGCGTGCTGGCGTTGGCCGGGTGCGTTGCCGGGCCGCCGCCCGAAATCGCCACGCCCACACCGGTCCTGCCGGCGGAATATTTGTTCGCTCCCGACGCGGCCTCGGCGACCGACCTCGCCGACCTGCTTCCGACCGACGATCCTGCCTATGACACCCTCGCGGCGCAGGCTCTCGCCAGTTCGCCCACGCTGGGGGAGGCTTTGGCGCGGATCGACCAGGCGCGTGCAGGCGCAGACCTGCGCGGCGCAAACCGCCTGCCCTCTGTGGGCGCAAATGCAACGGTCGAGGGGCGCCGCAGCAACCCGGCGCAATTCGGCGGCGACCTGCCGTCCGCCATCGCGTTCGATACCGAACAACTATCCTATGCGGCCAATGTCACCGCACGCTGGGACCCGGACATCTTCGGACGCCTGCGCGCGCAGGAACGCGCAGCGCTCGCCCGGATCGATGCGGCATCGTCCAGCGCCCGCGGTGTACGCAACGCCCTGCTCGCCGAGATCGCTGCCAGCGTGATCGACTGGCGCACGCTCGACGCAAGGGCCAGCGCCATCAAGGACGACCTAGCTGCAGCCGAAGAACTCGCGCGCCTTTCCAGGGTCCGCGAAGATGCGGGCATCGCGCCCGGCTTCGACCGCGTGAGAGCGGAGAGTGCCGCCGACGCTTCGCGCAGCCGCCTCGCCGCGCTGGAGAGCGAGCGCGCCCGCCTGATCGGCCGCCTCGTCACCCTGACAGCGCAGGGCGGCGCTCAGGTGCGCTCGGCCCTCGCCATAGCACCTCGTGAAAGCGGCCTGCCAGCTGCCCCCGCTACCTTGCCGAGCGCCCTGCTTGCCAACCGTCCCGACGTCCTTGCCGCCGCAGCGACCCTCGCCGCGCAAGATGCGGAACTGGCCGCGGCAGCCCGCCGCCGCTTCCCGGTGTTCGACCTGTCAGCCGCCATCGGCCTGCTGGCCTTCAGCCCGGGCGACCTGTTCGACAGCGATTCCATTATCGGTAGCCTCGCCGCATCCGTCGCCGCGCCGCTGCTCGATTTCGGGCGAATCGAGGCCGAGATCGACGGTGCTGCTGCCGAAAAGCGCGCCGCATTCGAAGCCTATCGCCAGGCCGTCTATACCGCGCTTGGCGATGCGGAAGGGGCCTATGGCCTCGTTGCCGCCGCCGACCGCGAAGCCGCCGCTGCCGCGCAGGAAGCGGCGAGCCTGCAACGCGCCGCCTCGCTCGCCGAGGTGCGGCAACGCGCTGGCCTCGCCGATTTCCTAACCGTTCTCGAAGCGCGCCGTGCAGCGGATGCCAGCGGCGAGCGCGCGGCTGCGGCCCTTGGGCGGGCGGAGCGCGCACGTGTCATTCTGTGGCAGGCGCTGGGCGGCGATACTCAGCCGATCACGCGGTCCACCAACCAATAGGCTCCGGTAATGCCGATGGCGTAGGAGGCGATACGCAAGGCGGGCGCTTCGGCCCCCGCCCGCACGCGCCGGATCACTGACAAGGCAGCTAGGACGGCGGCAATCACCAGCAGTTGCCCCGCCTCCACACCGAGATTGAAGCTGACGAGCGCTGCCGGCACCTCGCCTTCCGGCAAGCCTATCTCGCGCAAGGCCCCTGCAAAGCCGAAGCCGTGGAGAAGGCCGAAGGCGAAGGCGACCAGACACGGCAAGCGGCGCGTGATCGTATCCTTCGTGCCGCGCGCGATTTCGACCGCGAGAAACACGATCGAGAGCGCGATCAGCGCCTCGACAGGACGCTGCGGCAATCCGGTGACCCCCAGCGTCGTTGCCGCAAGCGTGATCGAATGCGCCACGGTGAAGGCCGTCGCCGCCTTGACGACCGGCCAGGTCCGCCCGACCAGCAGGACGAGCGCGATCACGAAGAGCAGATGGTCCCATCCCGCAAGGATATGCTCCACCCCGATCACGAAATAGCCGCGCCAGACCTGCATGCGCGATGGCCGCGCTTCGACCTCGGCGTAGGGTTCCTGCGCGGTCAGGCGGTAGACCTGGACTGGTCGATCCAGAGGGGCCACGCGCAGGATCGCATCGCCCTGTCCGAAGAGAGCGGGCCAGCCGATGCGGCTCCCGGCAATATCGCCCTCGCAAGTGACTTGCGCGCGTCCGACCACCGCAAGCGCGGAATTGTCGAGCACCGGCTCGCCTGAAACTTCGCAGGTTTCCGGCAAGTCCGGGCGCGCAGTCCGATCGGCCTGCGGCGAGGCGAGCGGTTGCCTCCACCCGAGGTTCCAGCGCGCCTCGTCGACCTGCTCCAGCTGGATCGAGACGGGCCGCAATTCGTCCGCCAAGGCGGGGTTTGCGATGAGGAGGACGGCGAGCGCCAGCAGCCAGCGGATCATTCGACCTCGATCCGGTAAGCTTCGCGCAGGAGCTCGAATGCCCTTGCGCGGCGAGCGGCAGCCGTCGAACTACGCCAGTCGGCCTCCACCCTGTCGCGGATTTCCGACAGGGGCCGTTGCCGTCCCTCGACCCGCTCTTCGATTTCGACGAGATGGTAGCCGTAGCCTGACGTCACCTGCGCACCGGAGGTCTCCTGCAGCTCGGCGATCTGCGACGCGAATTGCGAGCCGAAGACCGCCTTGATGTCCGCATAACTCGCATCGGTCATGCGCTCCGGCAGCGAGATGGCGTCCCCGTCTGCATCTCCCGCTGCGTCGAGCGCTACGTGCAGCGCATCTTCGCTCCGGAAATATCTCTGCGAGAAGGTGAACCGCTCGCCTTGCGCGAACCGGCCGGGATGGTCGCGCAGCCACGCCGCCAGCGTCTCCTCGCTCGGCCGGGCGGTTTCCACCTCGGCCCCTGCCAGATCGTCCATCTTGGTCGACAAGCGTCGCCGCACGACCGGATCGCCCGCATCGAGCCCAAGCCGCAGCGCCTCGCGGTAGAGCACCTCTTCGCGCACCCAGCTTTCAATCTGCGCATCCAGTTCCGCATCGGTGGGCGGGCGACCCATGGTGCGCTCAAACCCGAGGGCGAGGTTTGCCTGCCCCTCTTTCGTGAGCGCAATGGTCCGTTCGGCCGGATCGACCGGCTCGCCCGCAAACGACAGCGCGGCCCAGATAGCAGCCCCCGCCACCAGGAAATGCGCGAGCGGATCGCGCAGCAGGCGGCGCATCATCGCATGATCGGCGGCGCATCGCCCGGGGTGCCGCGGGGACGCAGCCAGACGGGCGAGGAATAAGCGCGCTGCTGGATGACGTTGGCCTCAACAACCTCCTTGGGCAGCGTCAGGCCGAAGCGCTTCGCATCGTAAAGGACCCAGCTCGGCGTCGGGATTTCGAGCACGCGCACATAGTAGAAGGCGCGCTGGCCCCGGCGATATTCGGGATCGGTCCAGGTGGCGCGCAATTCAGCCGCGCCGATCGAATTCTCATAGGTCGCCTCGGACCGGTTGACCGTATCGCCCACCGGCGGCACCGGCGAATTGGAGGCGGCATCCATGGGACGCGCGCTCCACGCGACGTCGAACACCTTTTCCTGCTCCGCGCCGTTCGCATCGACCCAGCCCTTGACGATCTGCACCCGGTCCAGATTGGCCCCGTCGGGGTCTTTCAGCGCGCTGACGAGGAAGGTCGGTGCCCTGCCGTCATCCACCAGGTCGCCGCCCATCGGTACGCCGCGCGTATAACCTGCGCGCACCCAGTCGCCTTCCCAGTCGCTTTCGCCGAAATCAAATCCTGCGAAGAGGCGCACCACCATGCGCGGCCCGGTCGTCGCATAGACCTCGCGCCGCATGAAGGCATCGAAGATCTCCGCGCGCGTGTTGCCGCGCGCCCAGGCTGCCGCATAGCCGCTGGCGAGATAGTGCCAGCCGAAACGGCCCTGCCTTGTGCCAAGGTTCTGCGCTGCCATTGCGCGGTCGGCGCGCGGTTCGTTGCCGGTATGCTTGCCGAAGAACTGGTCGTCGTCCGCCGTGGCCAGCGCGGTGTGGCTGTCGGTCGATCCGATCAGGCCGAAGGCATAGGGATTCTCGCCCATCTGCTGCTCCAGCGTCAGGCCGCGCAAGAGGGCCGAGCGGATATAGCTTCCCGCGAACATGTCCGGCGTGCTGCGCGCGGTAAGCGGCAGATTGCCCAAGTCCCATCCGGCCACGCCGAAGCTGGCGAATTCGTCGTTCGGGGACAGGAAGGGGTGCGTCTCGCTGTCGCCCTTGATTTGCGTTGCCTCGACCACGGGTTCGTGCCGGGCGCGGCGGCGGGCATAGTCTGCGTCCATCGGCCCGCCGTCGGGGCCCGAGAATTCGAACATCATGCCGTTCGACAGGTTCGAATTGTGCGGGATGGCCAGCACCTTGCCGCCAGTGCTCTGTTCGTAGGAATCCATGTAATCCCACAGGCCGGTGACATCGCCGTCCAGTCCCGGATAGGGCAGGACCTGCGCGGTCCGCGCGCTGCCGTCGCGAAACATGACGACGCGGTGGAGGTTGTTTCCGCCCGGCATCAGCGTCCATTCGAAGCCTGCGAAGGCGGTGAAGGTGCCCGGCTCGTTATAGCGGTCGAGCAGGCCCAGGTGCCGGTCCCACAATTCGCGCGTAGCCTTGGCCTGGCGCTCGGGATCGCGCAGCGCCTCGGGTATCTCGTCATTTGCAGCTGCGGTAATGAGTTCCGCCACGGCCCGCGTCGACTGGTCGGGGCTTTCGTGCATCATGTCGCGCCAGCGGCGCAGCGTGGGATCGCGCACCATCATGCGCGGCGCATCATAGAGCCTGCGGGTCGCCCCCATCGCATCGGAGTGATCGGCAATGACGAGAAAATCGAGCGGCCGGTCGAGCTGTGCGCTCATGCCGGTGGTCGCGGTGACCTCTTCCCCGCGCGCGAACTTCAGTGCGTCTTCCGGGCCGAGCCGCACGCCGAAGCCGAACGCATCGACCGAAACGTCGGTATGGAGGTGGGTATCGCCCCAATAGGGGCGGTCGGGAAATTCGGCCAGTTCGATGGTATCTGTGCCGTCACCGCGTTGCTCTTCGGTAACGCCGCCCCCGCCGAACAGGTCGCAGCCTGCCAGCACCAGAGCGCTCGCGATTACGCCGATACGAAAGTCCATGCCTCATCCCCTCATCCGTTGGGGAATGTGCAAGAGCAATCGCGTTCAGGTCAAGCAGCTATGCGATAGGCAGCGGGTTCGACGATGGCCATGCCGCCGCCCGAACCCTCTTCGTCCGACGTATAATAATAATATGTGCCGCCGCCGATCGCCGCGATGGCGAGCGCAAGGGCTGCGAGCATGATGACCCCGTCGCGGACCGTCAGCGCCAGGCCGATGGCGGCGATCGCCAGCATGGGCGCGCTGCTGGCGAACGGCAGGACTTCGAGCGGAGGGACGGTTGCGCAGAGCAGCAGGATGACCACCGCCGCGATCTTGATCCACATACCTTCGGTAAGGCCCTCGAGGCGTCCGTGACTGTGTTCGTCCAGCCAGTGGGCGATCCCGCGAAGCTTGGCGATGCCCTTGTGCAGCTTCTTGCTCTCGACTGCGCGTTGCTGGAGCCATTGCGGCATCCAGATATGCTCCTTGCCGAACAGGAGTTGCACCGCGATCAGCGCGATGACCGCGGCAAGGAAGCTCGGCACGCCGGGGATGCCGCCGACCGGCGTGATTTCCAGCAGGGCGGGAATCATGATGAAGGGGCCAAAGCTGCGCCCGCCGAAATCGTCGAGGACGTCGCCTACGCAAACCTTGTCGTTCTTGGTAGTCAGGTCGTCGAGTTCGCCCAGGACGCTCTCGACGCCATCGGGTTCGGACTGGGATTTTTCTTCGGCCATTGCGCTCCCCTTCGCCCTTCAACGCGCGAAGGGCGAAAAGGGGTGCAAGCGACCGTCAGCCCTTCTTTTTCAGGAGGGCCGAGCGTTCGCAGCGGCAGACCACTTCGCCGCGTTGGTTTACCGCTTCGTGCAGGAAGGTGACGATGCCGGTGTCGGGCCGCGACTTGCTTTCGCGCAGGGCGATGACCTCGCTGGTGGCGTGCAGCGTGTCGCCGATAAACACCGGCTTGGGCATCACCAGCTTGTCATAGCCTAGGTTCGCCACCAGCGTGCCGAGCGTGGTGTCGCCCACACTCAGGCCCACCATCAGCGAGAAGGTGTAAGTCCCGTTGACGAGGATTTGCCCGAACTCGCTCTCCTTCGCCGCTTCCACGTCGAGGTGGAGCGGCTGCGGATTGTGGGTCATCACGGTGAAGAAGAGGTTGTCCGCTTCTGTCACCGTGCGCCGGATTTCATGGGTCAGCTTGTCGCCGACCTGCCATTCGTCGAAGTGCCGGCCCGCCATCAGCTATGCCCCATGACGGCCTTGACCTCGAGGAAGTCGTGGAAGCCCCACTCGCCCCATTCGCGGCCATTGCCCGATTTCTTGTAGCCCCCGAACGCCGCGTTCATGTCATAGCCGCCGTTGATGGCGACACGGCCTGCACGGATGCGCTTGGCGAGCTTTTTCGCGGTCTCGATATCCTCACCCATGATGTGGCTGGCGAGGCCGTATTCGGTGTCGTTCGAAATGCGGATCGCGTCTTCGTAATCGTCATAGCCGATCATCGCGAGTACCGGACCAAAGATTTCCTCGCGCGCGATGGTCATGTCGTTGGTGACATCGGCGAAGACGGTCGGCTTGACGTAATGGCCGGTTTCGAGGCCTTCCGGCTTTCCGGGACCGCCCGCGACCAGCGTCGCGCCTTCCTCGATGCCTTTTTCGATCAGGCCCTGGATCTTGTCCCACTGCGCCTTGGAAACGACCGGGCCGATGGTGGCGTTGCCCTTGGGATCTCCCGGGATAACGCCCTCGGCAGCTTCCTTCGCCGCGGCCTTGGCTTCTTCCATGCGCTTGTGCGGCACGAGCATACGGCTAGGTGCCGTGCAGGTCTGGCCCGAATTGCCCATCATGGCGGTGGTGCCGCGCATGACCGACTGCGTGAAGGCGCTGTCGTCTAGGATGATGTTGGGGCTCTTGCCGCCCAGTTCCTGTGCCACGCGCTTGACCGTATCGGCGGCGTTCTTGGCGATGAGGACGCCTGCGCGGGTCGAGCCGGTGAAGCTGACCATGTCGATGTCGGGATGGCCCGAGATCGCTTCGCCCACGCCGGGGCCATCGCCATTCACGAGGTTGAATACGCCGGCCGGAACGCCAGCGGCATCCATGATCTCCGCGAAGATATAGGCGTCGAACGGCGCGATCTCGCTGGGCTTGAGGATCATGGTGTTGCCGGTCGCCAGCGCGGGGAAGACCTTGCAGGCGATCTGGTTCAGCGGCCAGTTCCACGGGGTGATCATGCCGACCACGCCGATCGGCTCCCAGATGTGGAGCGTCGGGCCGTCCTGGCGTTCGAATTCGAACTTCTCCAGCACTTCGATCGCGGTCTGGCAGTGACCTGCGAGCAGGCCGGTGTGCGGGCCGTTTGCGAGGCTCATCGGCGCGCCCATCTCGTCGGAGACCGCCAGCGCGAGATCGTCCTTGCGATTGGCAATTTCGGCCTGGATGGCGCGCAGCAGGGTGAGGCGCTCTTCCTTGCTCGTCTGGCTGAACGTCTCGAACGCACGGCGCGCGGCCTTGACCGCCTTGTCGACGTCGGCGGCGCTGCCGAAGCTGATGTGGCCGATGGTTTCTTCGGTGGCAGGGTTCTCGACCGGTTGGGTATTCTCGGTAACCGGATCGACCCACTGGCCGTCGATGTAGAACTTGGTGCAATCGCGCATGGGAATTTCTCTCCTTATGCGCGGTCCATTAGCTCCCTTGCGACCAGCGCGCCACCACCTCTTCGCCGTCCTGTGCACTGTCGCGGATCGTGCCCGGCGTGCGGTCGAAGCGCGGAGCGGGCGCCGTGTGCGAGCGACCGCCATGTTCGACGAAAGCACCACGCGCCTTCATGTGCGGATGGTCCTTCGCCTCGTCCAAGGGAACAACCGGCGCGAAACAGGCATCGGTGCCTTCGAGCAGTTTCACCCATTCCGCCTGCGGCTTCGTCTTGAACAGCGCGGCGAGCTTTTCGGTGTAATCGTCCCAGTTCGCCGGGTTCATCTGACCCTCGCGCAGTTCCTCAGGAGCATCCGCGCGCTGGAGCAGTTCGGCATAGAATTGCGGCTCGATCGCCCCGACGCTGACTTCCTTGCCGTCCGCACAAGTGTAGCAGCGATAGAAATGCGCCGCCCCGCCGAGGAGGCCCGCGCCGCGTTCGGTCGTCCGCAAGGCGCTGTGCGGCTGTCCGTAGAAGAAGCTCATCAGGCTGGTCACGCCGTCGACGATTGCCGCATCGACGACCTGTCCCTTGCCGCTGCGTTCGCGTTCGTAGAGCGCGGCGAGAATGCCCATTGCGCAATACATCGACCCGCCCCCGAAATCGCCGACGAGGTTCTGCGGCGGGATCGGCAGTTCGCCCTTCGCCCCGATGGAATCGAGCGCGCCGGTGATGGCGATATAGTTGAGGTCGTGCCCGGCAGCCTGCGCCAGCGGACCGTCCTGCCCCCAGCCGGTCATACGCGCATAGACGAGACGCGGATTGGCTTCGAGCAGCACATCGGGTCCGAGGCCCAGCCGCTCCATCACGCCGGGGCGAAAGCCTTCGACCAGAACGTCCGCATGCTTCAACGCCTCATGGACGAAAAGCTGGCCTTCCTCGCTCTTGAGGTCGACGGCGGCGCGGTGGCGGGCCCGTTCTACGACGGGGTTCATCGGCTGGTGACCCGGGCGCTCGATCCGCACGACTTCCGCGCCAAGATCCGCCAGCATCATGGCCACGTGCGGTCCCGGGCCGATCCCCTGGAACTCCACCACCTTCAATCCGGTCAGCGGTCCATGCGCGGCGTGTTCGGCCATTCTTCTCTCTCCACAATCTCGATTTCTCTCTGACTTGGAGACAAGTCGAAACGGTTCGCAATTGCAACGCTTTTTCCGTTTAGCCTCCGGTAACGCTCATATGGCGGGAGGTCGCAGGCGTATCGGCCGCGATATCGAAGTCGTGCCGCCGGGGCTTGCCCGCCAGCAGCGCATCCATCGCCGCATCGAGCGCGCCCTCGCCGCCTTCACGCATGATATCGCGCAGCTCGACCTTCTGGTCGTGGCCGAGACAGCCATAGACCGTGCCCGTGGCCGCGATCCTTATGCGGTTGCAGGAAGAGCAGAAATTCTCGCTCAGCGGCGTGATGAAGCCGATCCGGCGCCCGGTCCCGGCCACCTCGAAATACCGCGACGGCCCACCGGTCTGATATGTAGTCGGCATCAGGGTCAGCTCGCGTTCGAGAGCCGCGCGCGCGTGCGTAAGGGGCAAGTAATTGTCGGCCCGCTCCCCCTCCACTTCGCCTAGCGGCATGGTCTCGATCAGTGACAAGTCGCAGCCACGCTCGCCGCACCAGCGCGCCATCGACACGAACTCGGTATCGTTGACGCCGCGCATCGCGACCATGTTGATCTTGACCGCGATGCCTGCCGCACGCGCTGCATCGATCCCCTCGATCACGCGCGCCACATCCCCGCCCCGCGTGATCGTGGCAAAGCGCGACGGGGCAAGCGTATCGAGGCTCACATTGATCCGCCTGATCCCGGCATCGAAAAGCTGCTCGGCCATCTGCGACAGGAGCACGCCGTTGGTGGTCAGGGTGAGCTCTTCGAGGCCATCTGCGCGAAGGGCGCCCAGTTCTCTCGCAAGATCGAGGAACCCACGCCTCACCAGCGGTTCTCCACCCGTCAGCCGGATGCGCTTCACGCCGCGAGCGACGAGATGGCGCGCAAGTCCGGCAAGCTCTTCCAGCGTCAAAAGGTCGCGCCGGGGCAGGAACTGCATGTCCTCTGCCATGCAATAGGTGCAGCGCAGATTGCACCGGTCGGTGACCGACATCCTTACGTAGTCGATCCGCCGGCCGAAGCCGTCGATCAGGGGCGCTGCATCATGCATGGCAGGAGAGTAGCTACGCCCGGTCAGAAGTCGAGCGCCTGAATGGACTGCCCTGCCGAAAGACCGCCGGATCCTCCGGTTTGACGCAGGAGCAGATCGGCCTTTGCCAGCAAGGCCTGCGCCCCCGATTGCTGGTTGGCGAAAGGCAGTGCCTTCCCCTTGCTGAACGCGCCGCGCCCGAAATGTTCGCGAGGACCGGGAGCGGGCATGTCCTCCGCCAGTGCGAGCTCTCGCCAGTCCAGCACCTCGTCATAACTCCCGCCCGCAAGCGCAGTGACAAGCGGAGCGAGGAAGAGCCGCGCAGTGACGAGCGCAGACGTCGGGTTGCCCGGCAGGCCGAGAACGAAGCGCTCTCCATCACGCTTGGCGCACCAGACAGGCTTGCCCGGCCGCATGGCGATCCTGGAAAAGAGAGTGCGAAACTTCCCTCCTTCTATCGAACGACTGGCAAAATCGCGCTCTCCCACCGATGCGCCGCCGATCGTTACCAGGACATCGCACCGGTCAAGCAATTGGGCGGCCAGTTCCTCGATGCGCTCGGGATCGTCCGGTGCGACTTCGCTGCCGACGATCGTCGCACCATACTGACGGGCCATCTCGGCAAGGGCCGGCGTGATGCTGTCGGGCAAGGCGCCGGGACGGTCGCTAGCTGTGCCGGGCGCGACAAGTTCATCTCCGGTGGCAAGAAATGCCACCCGCGGTGCCCGCCAAGCCCAGATCTCTGCGCAATCGGCGGCGGCGGCAGCGACCAGTTGCCGTGGCCCCAACCGTGCCCCCGCCTCCAGCAAGGTCTCGCCTTCGCGAAAGTCCGAACCTTGGGCGCGGATGTGCCGCGCCTCGCCAAATTCGCCGACGATCTCGAGAGCATCGCCCCGAGTCTCGACGATCTCCTGCACCAGCACGCGATCGGCCCCTTCGGGAACCGGGGCGCCGGTGAAAATGCGGACCGCTTCGCCCTTCGACATAGCCCGCGGCGCCTGCGAACCGGCATAGGATTTGCCCACGATGCGCAAAGGTCCGGTAAGGTCGGCATTGCGCACGGCATACCCATCCATCGCGGAGACATCGAAACGCGGTGCGTCTATGCGGGCCTCGACGGAGCGCGAAAGACGCAGCCCGGCAGCCTCCCCGATCGCGACCAGCACCTCTTCCAGGGGCCCTGCCGCTTCGCGCAGGATCGCGCTGGCTTCGTCGAACGATATCAAGATGTCGGCCCGACCGCGGCAGGGAAAGCATTTTTCAGCTGGCGATCGGTCATTCGCTTTCTCTTCATCCCGCTTCGTTAACGCCCCACCCCTAGCGAAGGGAGACAGCCATGCAACCGCGCGAGACCATCCTTGAGGGCACGGCAGTCATGGGGCACATACACCCACTATGGACCAAGGGGGAAAATCGGACGCAATGCAGACGGGACTTGAACAGGCGTGCGCACGCCTCGGCCTTGGAACGCCCGACGAAGCGAAACGCCTGACCGGCGGCGCCACGATGGAGAGCTGGCGCTTCAACGCGGGCGGCAAGGACTACGTCTTGCGCCGCGCGCCGAGCATGGCGTTCATGACCGAGCGCCCGTTCGGCCACGCCACCGAAGCGGCGATCATCGAGGCCGCTCGAAAGAAGGGAGTAACCGCGCCCCGCATTGCCGGTGTCCTGGAGGAAAGCGACGGCCTTGGCTCCGGCTTTATCATGGAAGCATTACCCGGCACGCCCGATCCACGCGCAATCCAGTCGATGGACGCACCGCGGCAAATACTCGTCGAGGCTGCCGGAGATCTCGCCCGCATCCATTCGCTCGGGGCTGGCGACCTTCCGGACGATGTCCCCGTCATGGAATATGCCGAAGCGGTGGCGAACCTGCGCCAGCAATTCGAGGATGCAGGCGGCGACAGGCCGATCATTGCCCTGGGCCTGCGCTGGCTGATGGATAATCTGCCCGGTCCGGTCGAGCCGGTTCTCAATCATGGCGATTTCCGGCTCGGAAACCTGCTTGCCGAGGACAGCCACCTGACCGGTGTGCTCGACTGGGAGCTGGCGCATTTCGGGGACTGGCACGAAGACCTCGCCTTCGGCTGCATGGCCGTGTGGCGTTTCGGTGGTTACCAGCATCCGGCTCTCGGCCTCGGCTCGCTGGAAGATTACTTCTCGGCATATGAGGGGGCTGGCGGCAGGACCGTCGATCCGGCCCGCTTCCGCTTCTGGACTGTCTATCGCACCGTCTGGTGGGCGCTGGGCTGCCTCAAGATGGCGAGTTACTGGCGCAGCGGTGAAGACCGCATGCTGGAACGCGTGGTAATTTCGCGCCGGACCAGCGAGCAGGAACTGGACCTCCTGCTGTTGCTGGAAGAGGATGCACCGGAGGACGAACGCGGCCAGTCGATCGCTGCGCCCGAAGCGCCCAAGGCGCAGGGAGAAGCGACCAGCGGTGAAATCGCAACGGCGATCTCGGAATGGCTTGCGACGATCAAGGACCGCATGGAAGGACACGACCGCTTCCAGCTCGCGGTCGCCCGTAACGCTTTGGGCATGATTGCCCGGGACGATGCGCTCATGCCGGTCGAAGGGGATGCCGAGCTTGCCGAGGCACTGCTGCAAGGCGAAATCGATCTCGCGTCCCCCGGCCTGCTCGCCGAATTGCGCGAGATGGCCTTCGCAAAGCTTTCGGCGGATGTGCCAAAATACCCCTCGCTCGCGGTGGCGCGGCGCCAATGGATCGGAGACGATTGATGGATTTCACGATTCCGCACGACCTTGAGGACTACTACGCCGAACTCGTCTCCTTCATCGAGGCGGAGATCGAGCCGCTGGTCGCGAAGGACGACAACATCCGCTTCTTCGACCACCGCCGCGAAAATGCGCGCACCGACTGGGACCGGGGCGGCCTGCCGAACCACGAGTGGGAAGACCTGCTGCGCCAGGCGCGCAAAGTGGCGGACGAGGCCGGCCACTGGCGCTTCTCCGCGCCGAAGAAATATGGCGGCAAGGACGGGTCGAACCTATGGATGGCGGTGATCCGCGACCGTTTCGCGCAGCGTGGGCTCGGCTTGCACAACGACCTGCAGAACGAACACAGCATCGTCGGGAATTTCCCCTTCGTCGCCATGTTCGAGACCTTCGGGACAGAGGCACAGAAAGAAGAATTCATTCTCGGCGGTTTCGAAGGCACGCGGCGCGTCGCCTTCGGCCTGACGGAGCCCGACCACGGTTCGGATGCCACCCACATGGAAACCCGCGCGGTGCGCGAAACGCGCGACGGTGTCGACGGCTGGCGGATCAACGGCGAGAAGATGTGGATCACCGGCATGCATGTCGCCACACACTGCGCGCTTTTCGCCCGCACGGACGGTGAAGACGGCGCGGCGCGCGGGATCACCTGTTTCCTCGTCCCCAATCCGACCGAGGGGCTGGAGATCGAAGAGTGGATGTGGACCTTCAACATGCCCACCGACCACCCGCGCTTAAGCTTCACCGATGTCTGGGTGCCCGATAGCGCGATCCTTGGCAAAGAAGGCCGCGGCCTCGCGCTGGCGCAGAGCTTCGTCCACCAGAACCGAATCCGTCAGGCCGCATCCTCGCTTGGCGCGGCGCAATTCTGCGTTGAGGAGAGCGTGAAATACGCGCGGGAGCGCAAACCCTTCGGCGAAGAACTGGCGCGCAACCAGGCAATCCAGTTCCCCTTGGTAGAACTGGCAACGCAATGCGAAATGCTGCGCCTGCTGATCTACAAGACCGCCTGGGAAATGGACAACATGCCGCACGAGGAGATCGAGCGGACGATCTCCGACAAGGTGTCCATGTGCAATTACTGGGCGAACCGCCTGGTCTGCGAAGCTGCCGACCGCGCGATGCAGGTGCATGGCGGCATCGGCTATTCACGCCACAAGCCGTTCGAGCACATCTATCGCCACCACCGCCGCTACCGCATCACCGAAGGCGCGGAGGAAATCCAGATGCGCAAGGTTGGCGCCTATCTGTTCGGCTATCTGGGGCCAAGACGGCAGGGCTAGAACGCCGGACGCTACCCGCAACGAAAAAGGGGGCGACCCGAAGGTCGCCGCCAGGGGGATTTGCTAATCGACGAGGCCCTGCGGTCATTCCACTGCGCCAAGGAATCGGCTTTAAAGGTGACGCTACGGAAGCCGGACCTCTGCATGAAGCGCACTTGCAGACCAGTGCAGAAATTGATGGCCAGAATGATATGCAGCGCGGGCGAAGCTGGAGCGAGAGCACCGTGCACAACATTGGGCGTCCCTGGCGGCGTTCCATCAATGCCGCCAGCCAAGCCATAGATGGGGGCTATGCCAAGCATCACGCCTCGCTCTGGCGTGCTGTTTCCCAAGAGCGCAGGTTATCTCCCATGGGTTCGACGGGGACTGCCATTGTCATCGGCGCCGGGGTGATCGGCGTTACCAGCGCCTATGCCCTCGCACGGAAGGGATGGACGGTGGAACTGGTCGACGCCGCACCTGATGTGGCGGCCGGGGCTTCCCGGGGTAACGGCCGTCAGCTGAGTTATTCGCATACGGGCGCGCTCGCCTCGCCGAGCCTTATCGCGAAACTGCCCCAGCTCGCCCTTGGATACGACCCCGCCTTCCGGCTCTCCCTCAGGCCCGACCTTGCATACGCCCGGTGGCTGACATCCTTCATCTGGCAGTGCCGCCGTGGTGCCTACGTGCGCAACACGCTGGAATGCAGCCGGCTGGCAAGCGAATCCCGCCGCGCCATGGACAGGCTCCTGGACGATCACGCCCTTTCCTTCGGTTTGCGCGATGCCGGCAAGCTGGTCCTGCTGCCCGATACGAAATCGATCGAGGATGCGCGCGCCACATTGCGCCTGACTGCGCAGTTCGGCCAGCCGCAGGACATCGTTTCACGCTCGGTTGCGATAGAGATCGAACCAGCGCTTGAAGGCTTCGCCGCGCAATTCGCCGGCGCCGTCTATGCGCCGCAGGACCAGACGGCAGACTGCGCCCTGTTCTGCAAGCGCCTGCTCGAGACCATCACGGCCGAATACGGAGCCATTTTCCGGGGTGGCATGAGGGCAGTCAGCATTGAGGACGGGAAAGCGGAAAGCGTTGTCCGTTACGCCAATGGCGACGCTCGCTCCGCATCCATGGTCGTCGTGGCAGGCGGGCACGAGGTGAACTGGTTGCTTGCCCCGCTCGGGCACAGGCAAGCGATCGCCCCTATGAAAGGCTATTCCTTTACCGCGCCTGTCGGACGCAAGGCACCAGAAGTCTCAATAACCGACAGTGCGAACAGGCTGGTTTTCACGCGGCTCGAAGACCGGATCCTCGTCGCCGGGCGCGCCGAGCTTGGAGAGAGTTGGGCCGCAGTCGACGCCGACCACCTTCAGGCGATGAAAAGGCAGGCACAGGCGGTCATGCCCAATGTCGCCGACTATTCTGCAAGCGACGAAGGGTGGGCGGGCATTCGTCCGATGACCCCGAATTCGCTGCCGGTTACACGCAAACTTTCTCCTTCGCTGGCAATCAACGTGGGTCACGGCATGCTGGGATGGACGCTGGCGATGGGTTCTTCCAACCGGCTCGCCCAGATCGTAGGTTCGCCCGGCTAACTGTCGCCGTTGCCCTGTGCGCAAGCGGTACGTTTCAGCAAGGGGCGGCCTGGCAGGCTTCCGGTGTACGCGCCTTCGGCAATCACCTGCTCACCATTGACGAAGAGGTGCCGCACGCCAACCGATAGTTCCCGCGGCGCCTGATAGGTCGCTTGCGGGGCGAAAGTAGCAGGATCGAAGATAACGACGTCGGCGGCCATCCCGGGCGCGAGGCGACCGCGATCCTGCAGGCCGATCAGCTTCGCCGTCTGCCCGCTGCTGCGCTCGATGAACCGCGCCAGATCCATGCCCGGCTCGCCCAGGACGAGGTCGCGATAGGCCTTCGGGAAGCTGCCATATTTGCGCGGATGCCCACTCGATCCATCGGAACCAGTCACTACCCAGTCGCGCACCGCGAATGCGGCGATGTCGGCCGTGCTCATATTGAAAGATGCAACGCGGGCATCGCCCTGCATCAGGATTGCAATAGCCGCGTCCACCGGCTCGACCTTTGCAGCCTCTGCATACTCTTGCAGCGTCTGGCCAGTATCGATTTCTGCCTCCCCCAGCCGACCGGTAATCAGGAGCTTGCTTGCCCCGCCCCGTCTCGCAATACCATCGACCATCGCAGCGCGGATGGCTGCGCGGCTTGCGGGCTCTTTGAATCGCTCCCGCAAAGCATCCAGTCCGCCTTCAAGGGCCGATCGCGGGACAAGCGCTGCGCTGATCCGGGTGCCGGACGCTTCCCACGGATATTGATCCGCGGTCACACGCTGTCCCGAAGCACGGGCGTCCTCGATCGCCTCGATCATCTTCGCGCTGTGCCCCCAGACTGCAGGTCCCAGAGCCTTGATATGCGCAATGTGCACGGGGATATCCGCTCGGCGCCCTATCTCCAGCGTCTCCGCCAGAGCGCCGGTGACGGTCACATTGTACGTGCTCTCGTCGCGCATATGCGTGTCGTAAAAGCCGCCCAGGCCGCTTGCCACTCTAGCCAAGGCAACGACTTCGTCGGTCTGGGAATAGGCCTGGGGCACATAATAGAGACCCGCGGAAAAACCCCATGCCCCTTCGCACATGGCACCGCGCAGGCGCGCCTTCATGACAGACATTTCATCCGCGTCGGGCGCGCGATCCTCCTTGCCCAGCACTTCCTCGCGGATGGGGCCGAAGCCCGCGAGGTAGGCCACATTAGTGCCGATGCCTTGCGCCTTCGCCAATTCTGCCTGCGCGGCAACGTCGGGGCTTCCGCCCCCGTCGTTCCCCACCACCACCGTCGTAATGCCCTGAAAAGCGAAAGGCAGGTTGGCGCGGCGGTCCGCTCCATCGGAGGACAGATCGCCGGCCGCATGAGTGTGGGGGTCGATGAACCCGGGGGCAACGACCAAGCCGGTCGCATCGATTTCGCGCGCCGGGAGATATTTTGTTCGTGCGTCGGGGCCGAGGTAGGCGACGAGACCGTCGGAAATGACCAGGTCGTCTGCCGTCGCCGGGCTCCCGGTCCCGTCGTAAACCGTTCCGCCGGTTATGAGCAGGTCGACAGGAACACGCGGCGCATCGTCCGGCAGCGACTGGCACCCCACCAAGATCCCGGCAAGAGCCGGAAGGGCGGCGTTGCCAAGTTTCATGGCCGCTCGGTGGCGAGCAGCTCTTCCATCATCGCTATGGCTGCTTCGCGCCCGATGCGACGGATGAGCGTCCGGTCGGTTTCGTCACCGAGTTCGAATGTCACCGCAGGCACACCGTAGGTATCGAAAGCGTGTGCTTTGGAAATCGGGCGACCGGCCTCGTGTCGAGCATCGCGCGTCACTTCATATCCGCTCATCCGGTCCTGATAGCGGGCCAGCCAGTCGCGCGTGAATAGCGGCGGATCGGTCGGCAGCTCGTCGGGGATCGTATAGAAGATGTCGCGGCCGGTGGAATGAAAGTCGAGGAGCAGGCGCAGGCGCTTGTCCGGATCATGGTCGATAGCAACCAGCACATCGCGCATCAGCTGCGTCTCGGGCTGGGTGAAAGGGCCCCAGTCGCGATTGAGGTCGACCCCGCCGGTGTTATGTCGCCAATGGCCTTTCACCACACCGTCAGGATTGAGGAGCGGGACCGCCGACACGCGGAAACGCTCGCGGAAGCGGCGGGCCAATTCGGTGTCTTCGAGCAAGGTTTCCACGAAGGGGAACATTGCCAATGCACCGGTCACTTCCGGCGGATGCTGGCGACCGACCAGGACCACCTGCTCCCGTGCTGCCGGATTGCCGAGATACATGATCTCGATGGCGCGACCTTCTGCCGAATGTCCTAGCGTTTCGCGCTCGACCATTCCGGTTTCTTCGAGCCCGTCGAGCCATGCATCGTAAGTCGCAGGACCGATAATTTCCTGCGCAGAGACGAACAGCGGCCGTCCGTCGGTGCGGACGGAAAGGCGAGCCATCCTGGTCCCGTCGATCTCAGTCACTTCGACCATGGAAGGATCGAGATACGTCCACTCAACCCCGTCGTAACTGACCTTGGGTTCGTAACGGTGGCCACAGGCGGTGTAATTGAGGTCGATACCTACCACGCGCGGCGCATTGCTGTGCACGCGAAACGAATACCACGCGCTGCAATTTATCGGCGGCGCGTCTTCGGGAGACAGGGTGATGGAAATGCGTCCATCATCTCCCACGCTGCACAAAGCAAGCGCGCCGGCATCGAATGCCGTGTCGATCGCAACCGAGCCGTCGCTGCAACGCGCATCGGCAACCGCAAGCGGCTCCACTGCACGATCAAGTGATGCCGTCCCCGGCGCGACACAGCCGCTAAGCCATATCGCGCCGGCAAGGCATGCGGAAATTCCGCGTTTCATCGCTGTCTCCCGGCTGACGGGCCTTAGAATTCCTTGCGCAGGTCGATCGAGAACTGGCGTCCCCGAGCGCTGTGCAAGCTGCCATAGAACCCGTAGCTTTCATCGGCAATCGGCGGCGCTTCGTTGGTGATGTTATTGATGCTGAAGCGCAGGCGCGTTCCATCGAGAGCGTTGTCGGCCTCGATCTCGTAGCTGATCGATGCGTTCATGGTGAACCAGTCGTCGACCTCGAAAAATTCCGCCGTCTCGTCGTTCTGGGCGCTGGGATCGAAGACCCTGCCGACATAGCGGCCGAACAGGTTTACCCGTACCGGACCGTCGCTCCAGGTGATCGATCCGGAATAGCGCCATTTCGGGCGACCATCGATTTCGAGCAATTCGCCGAAACCCTCGGGCTGGAGGGCAGCGACATCGCTGATCGAAAGTTCCGGAATTGCCTCGAGCAGCGGCGTGAGCTCGGTGAACAGCGGCAGGGCTTCGGGGCCCGCTTCCTGCTCGAAACCGAGCAGGCGCGCTGCGTTGACCTGAATGTCGAAGTCGCCAAAGCCGGTATCGAATTCATAGAAAAGCCCGAAATCGAGGCCTTCCGACGTGCGCTGGTCGAGGTTGCGATAGGGGTTGAGGATCTGCTGGACGTCACCGGCTGGCAGGATCCCCGTCCCCTCGTACAGCGCGATCTGGCCCGCGTCCGGATCATCGCGAACGACGTTCGGGTTGAAGCTGCCCTGCAGGCGCAGGACGAGGTCGAGCAAGAGCGCATTGCGATTGCCGAAGATGCCGATGATGCCATCCTGCTTCACGCGCCAGTAGTCGGCAGTGAGCGTCAGGCCCGGAATGAAGCTCGGCTCGAACACGGCGCCAAGGTTGATGCTTTCCGTTTCTTCCGGCTCCAGCGTTCCGGCTCCGGTCCGGAAGTCGATCGTACCGACCGTGCCGCAATCGGGCACATCGTCTTCATCGCCCTTGATGATCTCTGCGACGCATTCGACAGCCCGGACCACCGAGTTGGAACGCGTCGTCCCCTCGTCGTTGATCTGGATGAGGTTCGGCGCGCGGAAGCCCTGCGAATAGGCGCCGCGCAGCAGCAGGTCGGAGAACGGACGCCAGGCCACTGCAGCCCTCGGCACGAAGGCGCTGGTCGAATCCGAGAAATCCTCGAAGCGGGCGGCGAGCTGGACTTCCAGCTCGTTCACCAGCGGAATGCCCATGTCGGGCGATACGACCGGGATCAGCGCTTCGGCAAAGGCCGAATAGACCTCGCGGCTGCCGCTGGTGTCGGGCGATGGGCTGGACCCGAGGACGTCGCTGCCGAAGAAGTCGCCGTTCACGGCATTGGTGAAGGTGATCGTCCCGTCGAGACGCGGATCGCGGTCATCCTCGAAGGTTTCGCGGCGGAATTCCACGCCGGTCGCAAGACCGACACCGCCGGCAGGCAGTTCGAAGATATTCGCCTTCGAAACCTTGAAGTCGGCCAGCGCGAGCGTGGTCTCGCCCTTGCGGAAGACGTCGACCGTGATCGAATCGATGACCGACTGCGGATTAGGTGTGCAGTCGGCGACATTCGCGCCGAGTTCGCCGGGGAAACAGCCGCCGTTGAAGGGATTGTAGGCCGTCGGATCGGTGCGGTTGATCGCATCCTGAGCAAGGCTGCTCGAAATACGGTTTTCGGTAAGGTCGGTGGTGTTGGCCTGCGAATAGAGGAAGCCGGTGTCGAAATCCCAGCCCCACAGGTCGCCGCGCAGACCGACCACGATGCGATAGGTATCCTTGTCGACATAGCCGCGCCGCGGCCCTGCATCGATGAAGCGATAATCCTCCATCAGAAGCGCGCGCCCTTCGTCGGTCACGCCCGAACCGAGGCCATTGTCCGCACGATTGGGATTGGGCGAGCCGTCCGCCAGCAGGGTAGGTCCGAGCGGGTTCCAGTAAGCGCTCGCCTCGACGCCCAGCGGAACGGCACTGAGCATGGTGCTCTGCTCACGTTCGCGGAAGGATTCCGAGCGGTAGTAGGAGCCCTCGAGATAGGCTTCTACCGACGGGCTGATCTCGTAGCTGAAGAGCGCCTGCGCCGCATAGCGATCCTTCTCCGAGAAGAGGAAGCGATTGGCGCCGAGGTCATGACGCAGGTTGCGATCGATGGTCCCGCCATTGTCAGCGCACAATCCGTTGCCGAGGTCGATGACGCGGCCATCGCTGTCTGCTGCGCCGTTCGGGCCGAAGTTGATACACGGCTGGATGTGGAAGTCATCGTCGCGCAGCGCCGTGGTGTTGGACGATGTGGCGCGCGAGCCCTGGATGTCGAAGGCACCGAAGGGCGAATTGATCGAGCGGTTGTCGAACTGGGTGTCGCCTTCGAACGGTGTGCCGACGAGGAAGGGGCGCAGGTCGCTCGACGCGGAATAATCGCGTGCCGTCGCTCGCAGACCGTTCTCGTGGAAATAATAGCCGTTGAGGGTCAGATTGCCGCGACCGTCCGCGAAATCGAACCCGTAACCGCCGCGCAGCGAATAGCTGTAGAGGCTGGTGCCTTCCGAGGCGCGCCAATTGCCCTGGATGAACCCGCCTGTGCGATTGCCCCGCAGGATTGTGTTCACGACGCCCGCAACGGCATCGGCCCCGTATACGGCCGAGGCACCGTCGCGCAGCACTTCGACGCGGCGGATGCTACCGGGCACGATGGTGTTGGTGTCGGGCGATACGACCGGAACGAAAAGCTCGGTCTGGAAGCCCGGATTGAGCACCATGCGGCGGCCGTTGATCAGCAGCAGGGTGTTGCCCGTGCCAAGCCCGCGCAGGTTGATCGAAGCGATATCGCCGCGTGCGCCGTTGACGCCGCCCGTCGTGTTCTGCTCGTTGAATTCGACACTGCCCGCCTGTGGGATCGCGCGGAACAATTCGTCGCCGGAGGCAGGGTCGATGGCGTCGATAAGCTCTTCCCCCACCACCGTGACCGGCAGGACATCGTCGACCTGCGCGCCGCGGATCTGCGTACCGGTTACGACGATGAGATTTTCGTCTGTCGCAGCAGCGTCTTCAGCGTAAACTTCCTCGTCGTCACCTTCTTCAGTTGATTGCGCGAAAGCGGGCTGCGCCGCGACCAGCGCCAGGGCCGTGCCGCAGAACAGCGCGGACGTAGTCTTGCCACCGAATTTCATAAAAACCTCTCCCCACTGAGCGTCCCGAGACAAAGCTGACGGAATTTCGCCAAAACGGCAATTCCTTTCAGCTAATTTCTCACAAGCTTGGTATAGCGAAAGGTTATGGCTCCCTGGGCTGGAGACTACGGATACCTTCGGCGACCCTTGCGACGACTTCGCGCAAGGCATCGACGGCGGGCGCAACCTTGCCCTCATCGGGGTGGTCGGCCAGCGTGATGGCGTATATCGAATAGCCGGGAAAATTCGACAAAAGGTAACGCTGCAAACCCGCACCAAGGTGGGAATAGGCGGTGAACTGGTCCGTAAGCGCGAGCCCTACCTCCTTGCGCACCAAGGACAGGGCCACGTGATATGTATGGGCGGTCGCGACTTCCTGCGGGACGATCCCGCGATCGTCGAGCTGCTGCCTTATCATCGCGCCCAACGGACCGCTTTCGCTGATGCCGATCATCTCGGCACCGTGCAGGACCTGTTCGCTCACCCCTCCAGGAGAACCGGCGAGAGGTTGCCCGGAAACTATGACCATGCGGCCGTCGCCGACGTGGTGGTTCTGGATGCGCGGATCGTCGACCGGTTCGAACCCGATGCACATGTCGACACGCTTTTCACGCAGCGCCGCTTCTATCTCGACCGAATGCAAAGTCGTCAGCTCGAAGCTGAGATCGGGGTCCTGGTAGCGCAGGTGCGCAACCAGTTCGGGCCCGACGGACAGGCTGAGCGAGGGCAGCACTCCCAGCCTCAGGTGGCCGCCCTTCCTGCTGCGCATGTTTTCCAGCGAACGGTTGAAAGTGGAGAGCCGGGCGTAAATGTCCTCGGCCTCGACGAAGAGCTCATCCGCAGCAGCGGTGGGGATCAGGCGCCCCTTGCGGCGCATGAACAGTGCAAACCCCAACCGGTCTTCCGCATGCCGCAGCACCTTGCTTACCGAAGGCTGCGAAACGTTGAGATCGCGGGCGGCCGCGCTGATCGAGCCAGTCCGATATACATGATAGAAGATTTCGATCTGGCGTAGTCGCATTGGGTCTAATGGCTACGCCTAAAGCCGCTTGGCAAGCTCCATTTCGCCAAGGCGGCGCAGGACGGCTTGCAGATTCGCGCCTCTGCCTGCATCACTCGCGCGGAGCCGTTCGGGAGAGGTCGGCGAATTTGGGGGAGTGCGATGGCGTTTTTACGTGCAGGCTTGCTGGTGCTGTCGGCTGTCACAGCGATGCCGTTCGCCACAGGGTGCGCCCCGCTTGCCGCGCAAACGGCGACCGAGGCATTACCGGCCCCCGCAGTCAGACAGCTGGATGAGGCAACGCCGAAGACGATACTCTTCGTGGGCAACAGCTATTTTTATTACAACGACAGCTTGCACAACCACGTCCAGCGCATGGTCGTCGCTTCAGGAGTGCTGGGCGATGCGGAGCCGTCCTACAAATCCTCCACTATCGGCGGCGCGGCGCTGCGGGATCATGCCGTGTCGCACCTGGTCGATCATGCCAACCTTAGGGTCGATGACCCCTTCGAGCTGGTAATCCTGCAAGGGATAAGCTCCGCCGCCCTAAACGAAGAAAGCCGCAGGCGTTTCAACGAGGCGGCCACAAGGCACGCCGCGACCATCCGCGCCGCCGGTGCGAGACCGGTTTTCTACATGACACCTGCCTATGCGCCTGCGCATCGCCGGTATTCGCCAGAGATGACCGAGCAGACGGCGCGCCTCTACATTGACACTGCAAACCGGCTCGATGCCCTGATCATCCCCGTCGGGTTGGCGTTCGAAGAGGCATTGCGGCGGCGGCCCGATATCGTCCTGCACAAGCCATTCGATTCCTCTCACCCGAGCATGCTCGGCACTTACCTTGCCGCGGCGACGGTCTTCGCGACGCTCTACGGGCAATCGCCGGTCGGCAACCCCTACGACTATTTCGGCGCGGTGAGCGCTGAGGACGCGCTCTTCCTGCAGCAAGTCGCGCAGGATACCGTATCAAGCTTCTTCGGACGGACAGCGAATGACCCAGACTAGCCCGGCCGCCAGCGCCGAACAGCCGCGCGGGTTCAATCCGATCGGCCTCATCGCAGGCCTCGTCGCCTTTGCGGTCTTCTTTTTCGCGTTCAGTCCGGACGAACTGGATCGCCCCGCACAGATCGCCGCCGCAATCGGGGTGCTGATGGCGATCTGGTGGGCCACCGAAGCGGTGCCGCTTCCGGTTACGGCACTCATCCCGATCATCGCATTTCCGCTGGCCGGTATCGCCACGGTCGACGAGGCAGCAGCGCCCTACGCAAATCCTATCATCTACCTTTTCCTCGGCGGATTTCTCGTCGCCCTGGCGGTAGAACGAAGCCAGCTTCACCGCCGCCTGGCCCTCGCGATCTTTCGCCACATGGGCAGCACCGGAAAGGGTCTTGTCGCAGGTTTCATGCTGGCCGCAGCCCTCCTCAGCATGTGGATTTCGAACACCTCGACCACGCTGATGCTGTTTCCGATCGCGGTATCGCTGGCGCTGGTAGTGGGCGAAACTTCCCCGGGATTGAGCGAAAAGGGGAAGCGCGATTTCACGCTCGCCCTGCTGCTGGGCCTTGCTTACGGCGCATCGATCGGCGGTGTCGCCACGCTGGTCGGCACCCCGCCGAATGCCTTCATGGCCGGTTTCCTGCAAAGCGAATACCAGGTGGAGATCCCGTTCGCCCAGTGGATGATGATCGGCGTACCGGTCTCCGTCATCCTGCTACCGCTCGGCTGGCTGCTGCTTACGCGCTTCCTGTTCCCGGTCGAATTCGTGTCGTCTGCCGAAACGATTGCCGAGATGGACCGGCGTCACGACGCGCTTGGAAAGATGACCATTGCCGAAAAGCGCACGGCAGCCCTCTTCGCCCTACTCGTCTTCGGCTGGATCATGCGCAAGCCGCTTTCGGGCCTGCTCGGTATCGAAGGGTTGTCCGATGCGGGCATAGCGATGGCCGTCGCCCTGCTCGCATTCCTGATCCCGAGCGGCGTCGATCGCCACGCGCTCGTCACCTGGGAAGATACGAAGCGCCTGCCGTGGGGCGTCCTGATCCTGTTTGGCGGGGGCCTGTCGCTGGCCGCGGCGCTATCGTCCACCGGCCTCACCCTGTGGCTGGGCCAGCAGCTCGCCCCGCTGGGCGAAATCAATCACATTCTTCTCGTGATTGCGCTGACTACGCTGGTGATCTTCCTGACCGAGCTAACCAGCAATGTCGCGACCACCGCGACCCTGTTGCCGGTCGTTGCGGCGCTGGCGATCGAACTGGGGATCGATCCCCTCATCCTGGTGGTCCCGGTGACTATCGCTGCAAGCTGCGCCTACATGCTGCCCGTCGCCACCCCGCCCAATGCGATCGTCTTCAGTAGCGGTGACGTTGCGATCAAGGACATGATGCGCGCAGGGCTATGGCTCAATATCGTCGCGATCATCCTCGTTTCGATCATCGCGGTCTGGCTCGTTCCGGCAGTCCTCTGACGCAGGGCCCTCGGCGGGTCAGGCGTAGGATACGATTAGGTAGCAGACCGCGTCTTCACCGCCGCGGTTGGCGATCTTGTGCTTGCGGTCGGCGGGGTAATGCGCGGTATCACCCTGCGCTAGCGCGGTGGGCGGCTCTACCCCGACTGCGACTTCGACAGAACCCTTGGCCACGCTGAGCATCTCGCGCGTTCCGGCAAAATGGGCATCGCTGTCGAGTTCGCCCCCCGGCGCGAAGGTGAGCTCGTAGAACTCGACGTTCTTTTCCATGTGTAGCGGGGTCAGCGTGCGCAGGCGGCAGCCGTTCTTCTCGCTGAACAGGGCCTGCTCGTCGTCCGCGTCGACGACTTCGACCAGCGACGGACGGATTTCCTCTTCGATCAAATGCACGATCGACAGGCCGAAGGCATCGGCGATCCGCGCCGCAACCGCGAGCGTAGGATTGGCCTTCCCGCGCTCGATCTGGGAGAGCATCGAACGGCTTACACCGGAGCGTTCGGCCAGTTGGTCGAGAGTGATCTTGTGCGTGCGCCGCATCACCCCCACACGGCGACCGAACTCCTGGCTGATGGCATTATCCGACATGCTGGGACCCTTGTTGCACCGACGCGCTTTTCCAGTATAGAGGCGCCATTCTGATATAGTGACGGAGACGTTTAGTGAAGGCATTGGTCAAGGCCAAGGCGGAAAAGGGGCTCTGGCTCCAGGACGTGCCCGAGCCCGAGGTCGGCTCGAACGACGTGAAGGTGAAGATCCGCAGGACCGCGATCTGCGGCACCGACATGCACATCTGGAACTGGGACGAATGGGCCCAGCGCACGATTCCCGTTCCCATGACGGTCGGTCACGAATTCGTCGGCGAGATCGTCGAGTTCGGCGACAATGTCTCCGGTTTCGAAGTCGGCCAGATCGTCTCGGGCGAAGGACACGTCGTTTGCGGACGCTGCCGCAATTGCATGGCCGGTCGCCGCCACGTGTGTGCCGACAGCCAGGGCATCGGCGTGAACCGCCCGGGTGCTTTTGCCGAATATCTCGTGCTCCCGGCAGCGAACCTTTGGGTGCACCAGCAGGGCATCGACCTCGATGTCGCATCCATCTTCGATCCTTTCGGCAATGCCGTGCACACCGCGCTGCAATTCGACGTGCTGGGTGAAGACGTACTGATCGTCGGGGCCGGCCCCATCGGCATCATGGCCGCCGCCGTCTGCCGTCACGCAGGCGCGCGTCACGTCGTCGTCAGCGATCTCAACGAAGACCGCCTCGCTCTCGCGCGCAAGATGGGGGCAACCGCGACGGTCAATCCCACCAAGCGCACGATCGAGGATATGCAGCGCGAACTCGGCATGGCCGAAGGCTTCGACGTCGGCCTCGAAATGTCTGGATCGCCGGCGGGTTTCGCCTCGCTCATCGACAACATGGCGCATGGCGGCAAGGTCGCGATCCTCGGCCTGCCTGCGGAAGCCCCGAAGGTCGACATGGACAAGGTCATCTTCAACATGTTGACGCTGAAGGGCGTCTATGGCCGCGAGATATTCGAGACCTGGTACAAGATGTCGGTCTTCATCCAGTCGGGCCTCGACCTCTCGCCGATCATCACCCACCGCCTGCCGGTCGACCGCTTCGAGGAAGGCTTCGCCGCCATGGCCTCGGGCGAGGCCTGCAAGGTCGTGCTGAACTGGGATAATTGAGGAAATACGATGAGCCAGCGCTTTTACGAACATCTCGCCCAGGAACTGGAAAGCATAGAGGAACAGGGCCTGTTCAAGTCCGAACAGGAAATCACCTCGCCGCAAAGCGGAACCGTCGACCTCGGATCGCGCAAGGTCGTGAACCTGTGCGCGAACAATTACCTCGGCCTCGCCGATAACGAGGAAATCCGCGCGGCATCGCGCGAAGGGCTCGACACCCACGGCTTCGGCATGGCCTCGGTCCGCTTTATTTGCGGCACGCAGGACATCCACAAGCAGCTGGAACAGAGCATTTCGGACTTCGTCGGCTTCGACGAAACGATCCTCTATCCCTCCTGCTTCGATGCCAATGCGGGCTTGTTCGAAACGCTGCTGACAGCCGAGGATGCGGTCATTTCCGACGCGCTCAATCACGCCAGCATCATCGACGGTGTGCGCCTGTGCAAGGCGCAGCGCTATCGCTATGCCAATAACGACATGGGCGAGCTGGAAGAGCGGCTGAAGGAAGCCGATGCGGCCGGCGTTCGCTTCAAGCTGATCACGACCGACGGCGTCTTCTCCATGGACGGGTTCATCGCCCGCCTCGACGAGATCTGCGACCTTGCCGAGAAATACGACGCGCTGGTCCATTTCGACGATTGTCACGCCACCGGTTTCCTTGGCGAGAACGGCCGCGGCACGCATGAATATCGCAATTGCATGGACCGGGTGGACATCACCACCGGCACGCTCGGCAAGGCGCTGGGCGGGGCAAGCGGTGGCTACACCAGCGCGCGTCCCGAGATCGTATCGATGCTGCGCCAGCGTTCGCGCCCGTACTTGTTCTCCAATTCGGTCGCGCCCCCCGTGGTCGCGGGTTCGATCAAGGCGCTCGAACTCGCCCGCCGCGGCGAACAGCGCGCAAAGCTGTGGGAGAATACCCGCTATTTTCGCGAGAAGCTGGAGGCCGAAGGGTTCGACATCCTGCCGGGCGAGCATCCGATCATCCCGATCATGCTCTACGATGCGAAGGATGCGGCCGATTTCGCCGCCCATGCCCGCGCCAACGGGATCTACGTGACCGCCTTCTCTTTCCCCGTTGTTCCGAAGGGCAAGGCCCGTATTCGCACGCAGATGTCCTCCGCCATCACGCGCGACGACATCGACCACGCGGTGGACGTTTTCACGCAGGCGCGGGCCAGCCTTGGCAAATAAGCGCGGAAACAGCTTGAGTGCTGCCTCGGCTCCAAGCGGAGCCGGGGCAGCTCAGACCTTCAACCAGAAGCGGATGACCATCGCCACAGCGCCCAGGACAGCGACGCTGGCGAGCCAGATCGCGGCCATCCAGGCCAGCCGCTTCCATAGCGGCGACTGCGGATCGGTAGGCTCCGCCATCAGTGGTAGCCTTCGTCCGAGACCTTGCCGCGGAATACCCAATAGGCCCACGCGGTATAGGCGATGATCAACGGCATTGTGATCGCGACGCCGACAAGCATGAAGATCTGGCTTCGCTCGGGCGCCGCGGCGTCCCAGATGGTGAGGCCCGGCGGCACGACATAGGGCCACATGGTAACGCCCAGCCCCAGCATCCCGAACAGGAACAGCGCAATCGAGAGCCAGAAGGGCTTGCTGTTGCGGTCCGTGCCGATCGCCCGCAGCATCGAAACCGCGATGATCGCCGTGATGATCGGCACCGGCGCGGCAAAGTAGATCTCCGGCGCGGTCAGCCAGCGTTCGGCATATTCGGCGTTGAGGAAGATGTTGTAGAGGCTCACCGCTCCCATCAGCACGATCGTGGCGATTGCGGCGCGAAGCGCGAGCCAGCGGGCATGCTTTTGCGCGCCGCCATCGAGCTTCCAGATCAGCCACGTGCTACCGAGCAGTGCATAGCCAGCGACCACGCCCAGCCCGCACAGCAGCGTGTACGGCGTCAGCCAGTCGAACCAGCTCCCGGCATAGGCCCGGTCGACCACTTCGACACCCTGCAACAGCGCGCCGAGCGTCATGCCCTGCGCCATCGCGGCCACCAGCGATCCGCCGAAGAACGCTGCGTCCCAGAACGGCCGGTGTGCCGGATCGCGCCAGCGGTACTCGAAGGCGACCCCGCGAAAGACGAGGCCGAGCAGCATGGCGATGATGAGCGGATAGGTCGCAGGCAACACGACCGCATAAGCCAGCGGGAAGGCCGCGAAGAGGCCGCCCCCGCCGAGCACCAGCCAGGTCTCGTTACCATCCCACACCGGAGCGATGGAGTTCATCGCCCGGTCCCGGCCCTGCCCGACCTTAAGGGTCGGGAACAGGATGCCGATGCCGAGGTCGAAACCGTCCATGACAACATAGGCGAAGACGGCGAAGGCGATGATGAAAGCCCAGATGACGGTCAGGTCCATCACACGTCCTCCTTGTCGGCAGGAAGCGGGTCGTCATGGCCCGGGTTCTGGGTCGGGCCTGGGGTGATACCGGCGGTCCGGATCGGTCCCGTATCGCCGCGTTTGACCCCTGTTTCGCCTACATGCGGGACCTTGCCCATCAGGCGCAGGATGTACCAGACGCCAACGCCGAAGACGGCGAAATAGACAAGGATGAAGGCCAGCAGCGATGCCGCCACAGCCGGTGCGTCCAGCGGGCTCGCCGCATCTGCCGTGCGAAGAAGGCCGTAGATCACGTAAGGCTGCCGTCCGACCTCGGTGGTGATCCACCCTGCCAGCACGGCCACGAAGCCTGAAGGCGCCATGACGAGCGCAGCCCTGTGCAACCAGGGCCAGTCGTAGAGCTTGCGGCGCCACCGCGCTAACAGGCTCCAGGCACCGATGCCGAGCATGGCGAAACCGATCCCCACCATCACGCGGAAGGACCAGAACACGACGCCGACCGGCGGCTCTTCATCGTCAGGGATCGTATCGAGGCCCGCCATGGGCGCATCGAGATCGTGCTTGAGGATCAGCGAGGACAGCTTGGGAATCTGGATCGCGTAGCGGACCGTCTTGGCCTCGCTATCGGGAATGCCGAACAGGATCAGCGGCGCGCCGTCGGGATGGCTTTCGAAGTGTCCTTCCATCGCCATGACCTTCTGCGGCTGGTGCTCCAGCGTGTTGAGGCCGTGCATGTCGCCAGCATAGATCTGCAACGGCGTCACGATCGCCGCCATCCACATCGCCATGGAGAACATCTTGCGGGCGTGCAGGTTGGTGCTGTCCTTCAGCAGGTGCCACGCGCCGACCCCGCCCACGGCGAAGGCGGTCGTCAGGTAAGCGGCCATGACAGTGTGCACCAAGCGGTACGGAAAGCTGGGATTGAAGACGATGTCCCACCAGCTCGGCCCGGGCAGGAATTGTCCGTTCGCAGCGATCTCGTACCCCGTCGGCGTCTGCATCCAGCTGTTCACCGACAGGATCCAGAAAGCCGAAACGAAGGTGCCGAGCGCCACCATGCAGGTCGCCGCGAAATGCAGCTTCTTGCCGACCTTGTTCATGCCGAAGAGCATGACCCCGAGGAAGCCTGCCTCCAGGAAGAAGGCGGTCAGCACCTCGTAAGCCATGAGCGGCCCGATCACCGGCCCTGCCACATCGGAGAACACCGACCAGTTCGTGCCGAACTGATAACTCATCACGATCCCCGACACGACGCCCATCGCAAAGGCAATCGCGAAAATCTTCAGCCAGTATTTGAAGAGGTCGAGATAGATCTGCCGCCCGGTTTTGAGCCACAGGCCCTCGAGCACCATGAGGTAACTTGCCAGCCCGATCGAAAACGCCGGGAAGAAGAAATGGAAACTCACCGTGAAGGCGAACTGGATGCGCGCAAGCATCAGAGCATCGAGAAAATCGAGCATGAAACGGCCTTACATCATTCGGGGCGACGGGAGCAGTCGAACAAACACAACGGAACTTGCCCCGGGTGCAACAATCAGATCATTCCGCGGGCGAGATAGTGATCCACCGGAGGCGGCGGTTCGCCATTGTCTTTCGAGACTTCGGCAAATGCCCGGTCCTGCGACAGGAAGACCTTGCCGTTCAATTCATCGAGGAAGTGCGTCCGTTTAAGCCGGTCCATCACGGGGCCCTTCACCTCGGACAGATGCAGGCCGATCCCGCCATCACCCAGGCGGTGGTTGATCGCTTCGAGACTTTCAAGACCCGAAGCATCGATCTCGTTCACGGCACTGCACATCAGGATGACGTGCCTCAATTCCGGCCGCTCCGCGACACGCTCGAGCACATATTCTTCCAGCCAGCGCGCGTTGAGATAGGTCAGCGCCTCGTCGATGCGGATCGAAAGGACATGCGGCACGGTGAAGACGGAATGCCGCTCGACATTGCGGAAGTGTTCGGTCTCGGGCACGCGCCCGACAATGGCAGCGTGAGGGCGGCTGGCCCGGTAGAGATAGAGCAGGAGGCCGACCGCCACGCCGGTGATCACGCCAAGCTCGACCCCGGCGATCAGGGTGACGGCGATGGTGGCGACATGCGCGGCGAAATCGGCCTTGGAATAGCGCCACAGTTGCCCGGGCGTCTTCATGTCGACGAGGCTCAGCACCGCCACAATGATTGTCGCCGCCAAGGTCGCAATCGGCAGGCTGAATAGCAGCGGCGTAAGGAACAGCGTCGCCAGCGCGATACCGACGGCGGTAAAGGCTCCGGCAGCAGGTGTCTCCGCGCCGGCATCGAAGTTCACTGCCGAGCGGGCGAAGCCGCCGGTGACCGGATAGCCCCCCGAAAAAGCACTGGCGATGTTTGCAGCGCCCAGCCCGATCAATTCCTGGTCCGGCTCGATGCGTTGGCGGCGCTTGGCGGCCAGCGTCTGGGCGACGGACACGCTCTCCACGAAGCCGATGATCGAAATGAGCAACGCCGGGACCCACAATTGCTGGATCAGCGACAGGTCGGTCGAGGGCAGGGCAAACGGCGGCAGGCCCTGCGGGATAGCGCCGACCAGCTTCACCCCCTTGTCGCCAAGATCGAGCGCGATTGCGGCCATGATCGTCAGCGCCACAGCGACGACCGGCCCTGCCTTGGCCGTCATGTCGGCGGCGCGAGCGGGAAGGCCAAGTCGTTGCAACGCGGGCTTGGCGCCCTTGCGGACCCAGAACAGGAAGATCGTCGCCGGGATGCCGATGGCCAGCGTCCAGGGATTGGTTTCGGTGAACGAGCTCGCCAGAGACCCGAGCATGCTTGGCCAGTTGTCGCCGCCAGCGGTAATGCCGAGGATGTGCTTCAGCTGGCTGGTTGCGATCAGAATGCCGCTGGCGGTGATAAAGCCGCTGATGACCGGGTGAGACAGCAGGTTCGCGAGAAAACCTGCGCGCAGCAGGCCGAGAATGGCCAGCATGACACCGGACAGCATCGCCAGCGTGATCGCTGCTTCGAGATATTCAGCCGTCCCTTGCGCCGCCACCGCGCCAGCCGCGCTCGCCGTCATCAACGAGACGACCGCTACGGGCCCCACCGCCAGGGTCCGGCTGGTGCCGAAAATGGCGTAGAGGACCAGGGGCAGGATGGAGGCATAGAGGCCCACGACCGGCGGCAATCCCGCCAGCAACGCGTAGGCCAGGCTCTGCGGAATAAGCATAATGGTCACGATAACCGCGGCCATCAGGTCATTGGTCAGGATCGACCGGTTATATGTCCGACCCCATTCGAGGATCGGCAGGTAACGCGAGAGCATCAAGCAGGCCCCTCGTTATTGGGCGATAAGCCCGCCGGGTCCGGCAAGCCATTCGCGCCCCTTGAGCATGCCGTTCCAGTAGATCCACGGCAAGACGTCAGCCTTGAGCATCCATGAGAGGCGTTGCGGCTTGGTGCCGTCGATGAGCCAAGTGGGGAAGCTGGGCGCGAGCTTCCCGCCGTAGCCGAATTCGGCCAGCACGATCTTGCCGCGTTCGACCGTCAGCGGGCACGATCCATACCCGTCATATCCGGCGGTCGGCCCCTTGCCGTCCAGCTGCCGCAGGGCATTCACAGCCACGACCGGCGCCTGCTTGCGGGCGGCAGCGGCGGTCTTGGCATTGGGGGCGGAACATCCATCCCCCAGTCCGAAGACGTTGGGATAGCGCACGTGCTGCAGGGTGTGCTGGTCCACATCGACGAAGCCGCTTTCCGCAGCGAGCGGACTGTCGGCGACGAACTGCGGCGCGACCTGTGGCGGAACGACATGCATCATGTCGAAGTCGCGCGTCACTTCGCCTTCGTCGGTCGCGAATGTCGCGATCTGGTCGTGGCCATCCACCGCGACGAGGTTGTTGCCCAGCTTGAGCGCGATATCGTATTTCTCGACATAGCTCATCAGCGCCGGGACATAATCCTGCACGCCGAACAACACGCCGCCGGCATTGCAGAACTCGACCTCGATATCGCTAAGATTGCCGCTGCGGTTCCAGTGGTCGCAGGACAGGTACATCGCCTTCTGCGGGGCGCCTGCGCATTTGATCGGCATCGGAGGCTGCGTGAAGAGAGCTTTCCCCGATTTCATCCGCTGCACCAGCTCCCATGTGTAGGGAGCAAGGTCATAGCGATAGTTGGAGGTAACGCCGTTCTTGCCGAGCGTTTCTTCAAGTCCCTCGATCTTTTCCCAGGCGAGACGAATGCCCGGCGCCATGACCAGGACATCGTAGCCGATCTCGCTGCCATCCTCGAGCTTCACGAGATTGTTCTCGGGCTCGAAAGACGCGGCGCGTGCCTTGATCCAGTTCACGCCCTTCGGCAGCACGCTCGCGGTCGAGCGGCGGGTCTGTTCGGGGTGGAAAACGCCGCCGCCGACCATGGTCCAGCCGGGTTGATAGGCATGAAAGTCGGACGGCTCGACGATGGCTATGTCGAGATCCGATCGCCGCCGCAGCATGGAAGCAGCCGTAGCGATCCCCGCAGAACCCCCGCCTATCACAGCGACCTGGTGGAATTGTTTCATGTCAGCTGCCCTTCGATGGCGGATAGATCGTAGCCGGCGGCCTTCGCCCGATGGATGCGGTCGGCAGGGCTAACGCCATCCGGGTTGGCGAGAGTATCGAGCGTGATCGAGCGAGTGCCGGTCCGGCAGTAAGCGAGGATAGGGCCCTCCGTGCCGCGCCTTACCGCTCGGAAAGTCGCCACCGCACCCTCGGGAAAATTGCCGCCGGATACGGGGATATGGTGGAAGGCCATGCCCTGCTCTTCGGCAGCGCGCCTGATGGCCGCCACTTCGGGCTGGCCTTCTTCCTCGCCGTCGGGCCGGTTGCAGATCAGGGCTACGATCCCCCGATCGTGCAGCGCGGCGACGTCTTCGGGCTTGATTTGCGGAGCGACCGCAAATTCGGGGGTCACCTCGGAAATTTCCATTACGCGCTCCCTTCGACCAGCCGCACGAGGAACATGCCCGCCAGCATCGAGACGACGAAGATGGCCGCGCTTGCCGGTTCGATTACCAGCGCCGCAATGCCCGGCCCCGGACACAGTCCGGCTATCCCCCAGCCGACCCCGAACAGGGCAGACCCGCCGATCAGGCGGCCGGTCAGATCGCTACGGTCTGGAAGGGAGAACTTCTCCGCAAACAGCGGGTGCGCCATGTGCTCGCGAAAGCGCCAGGCGATCGCCATGACGATGACGGCCCCGCCCATGACGAAGGCCAGGGTCGGGTCCCAGTCGCCGAAAATGTCGAGGAAGCCGCGCACACGTGCAGGATCGGTCATGCCGCCCAGCGCGAGACCAGCGCCGAAGAGCGAACCGGACAACAGCGGGGGAAGGAGACGGCGCATCATGGCAGCACCTCCAGGCCGGCGGCATTCATGAGTGCGACGGTCGCGATACCGGCGGCCATGAATGTCAGCGTTGCAACGATGGACCGCTGCGAAAGGCGGCTGACACCGCAAACGCCATGCCCGCTGGTGCAACCGCTGCCGAGGCGCGTGCCCACTCCGACGAGCAGACCGGCGACGATCAGGAACACCGGGCTTGCGAAGCTGGGTTCCATCCCGCCCGAGGCGAAAGCGACGATAGCGGCCCCGACCGGCAAGCCGATCAGGAACATCCAGGCGCTCGATTTCGACATTCCGCTATCGCTTATGCCCGTGGCGCGTGCCGCGATGCCGGACACGCCCGCGATCCGGCCAGCGCCGAGCAGCATCAGCGCCGCCGCCAGGCCGATCAGAATACCGCCGAACAGGCCGTTCATCGGTGCCGCATCGGGAAATGCGGAGAGTGTGAAACCCGCAATCATACCGCGTTCACCGGGATCTTGATGTAGCTGACGCCATTCTCTTCGGGCTCGGGCAGGCGGCCACCGCGAATGTTCACCTGCACCGAAGGCATGATGAGCGTCGGCATCGCCAGTGTCTTGTCGCGCGAGGTCCGCATCTCGACGAACTCATCCTCGCTCACGCCGTCCTTCACATGGACATTTTCCGTGCGCTGCTGGCCGACGGTGGTCTCCCACGCATATTCGTCACGTCCCGGTGCCTTGTAGTCGTGGCACAGGAACAGACGCGTGTCGTCGGGCAGTGAAAGCAGGCGGCGGATCGACTGGAACAGCTGCCGAGCATCGCCGCCAGGGAAGTCGGCCCTTGCGGTTCCGAAGTCCGGCATGAAAATCGTATCGCCCACGAATGCCGCGTCACCGATGATGAAAGCCATGTCGGCAGGGGTGTGACCGGGCACGTGCAGCGCAATGCCTTCGATTTCGCCCAGCTTGAACGTCTCGCCATCGGTGAACAGGTGATCGAACTGCGATCCGTCGCGCTCGAAGTCGGTGCCGGCGTTGAACAGCTTGCCGAAAACTTCCTGCACGCGGACGATCTCAGCGCCGATGGCCAGCTTGCCACCGAGCTTGTCCTGCAAATACGGCGCTGCCGAAATGTGGTCGGCATGCGCATGCGTTTCGATCAGCCAAGTCACTTTCAAATTATTCGAAGTGACATATTCGATGATACGGTCGGCAGAGCCGTAGGAGGTCCGCCCGGCGGCAGCCTCGTAATCCAGGACCGAGTCGATGATCGCAGCCTCGCAGCTCACCGGGTCATGCACTACATAGCTGACCGTATACGTAGCCTCGTCGAAAAAGCCCGCAATCGTCGGGCGAAGAGCCTTTTCAGCTCCGGCGCGATTGATCTGGTCGGTTGCAGCCTGAAGGGCCGTGTCGTTGCCAGCCATAGCCAAACTCCTTTATTTACGTTAAATGTGTATATGTATTGCTTTTGCAGAGTCAAGTGGTAAGAAAGGGCCATGAGCACCGAGCACCCTACATCGCAGCAGGCCGCGGGCCTGCGCATCGGCGACTTCGCACCTGATTTCGAGGCGCGCAGCACCGTCGGGCCGGTGCGCTTGAAGGATTTCCGCGAACGGTGGCTCATCCTCTTCTCGCACCCTGCCGACTTCACACCCGTCTGTACGACCGAATTCGTGGAGCTCGCCCGGCAGGCACAGGAATTCGAGCGTCGCGATTGCGCGCTCATGGCCCTGTCGGTCGACAGCCTGTTCTCGCATTTCGCGTGGCTGCGCCTAATCCGCGACCGCTTCGATGTCGAAGTGCGCTTCCCGATCGTTGAGGATCCGACGCTCGTGATCGGGCGCGCGTTCGGCATGGTGGCCCCGCAGGATAGTGACAGTGCGACTGTCCGCTCAACCTTCTTCATCGACCCCGAAGGCGTGGTCCGGGCGATGACCTGCTACCCGGCGAATATGGGCCGATCGATCCCGGAAATGCTGCGCATGCTCGATGCCTTGCAGGCGATCGACGAACAGAACGGATTGGCGCCCGCTAACTGGACGCCCGGCACGCCTCTTCTCCAACCCCCAAGCCAGACACTCGACGACGTTTTCGCCGCGCAGAGGGAAACCGATTGGTTCCTGCGAGAAGCGGGTAATGGAGATGAAGCATGAGCGAGAACGCGCCGATCGCCGAGCTCAAGGCGCTCGCCCACCCCTTGCGCTTCCAGATACTCCAGGTCCTCAAATCGGGAGAGCTTAACGTCGGTGAGATCGAGCAGGCTACGGGCATCGGCCAACCGGCCCTTTCCCAGCAATTGAGCGTGCTCAGGAAAGCCGAGCTCGTCGAGACCCGTAAGGAGGCGAAGCTGGTCTACTACAGCCTCGCCGCCGAACGCCTCTCCAAGCTGGCAGCGCTGATCGGCAACTCCGACGCATGCCAGGACGCGCCAACCCGCCAGACCCGGCGGCCAGCACCCGGTGTCGCGAATTTCGCCCGCCTTTCGTGAGGGTCCGGGCCTCACGCCCTGGAATTGAGATGTTTCGCAATTGCCGGAGAGGGCATTCCCGGCAATTGTGACGCTACACCCTTCAGCTCTCGTTGACCGGAGAACGATCGAATATGCACGAAAAGGACAATCTTCCTGTCATCGTAGGCGTTGGCCAGGTGGTCGACCATTGGGATGGACAGGATGCCGAAAAAGCGCCGCATCCGCTTGCGATGATCCGGGCTGGAATGGACTTGGCGATCGAGGACACGGGCAGCAGCAACATCGGCGCTGCGATTGACTGCGCAGCGTTTATTCGCACGTTTCCGGACTCGCTGAGGGAACCGGTTATTCCCTTCGGCACAATCGGCAATTTGCCGCAGGCCGTGTTGGCGAAGACGGATCTTGCACCACGGCGGGTGATCTATTCAGCGGTTGGCGGTGACCAGCCACAGGCAATGGTCAACGAGCTGGCTGCATCGCTGGCATCGGGCGAATGCGAAGTCGCAATAATTGCCGGCGGAGAGGTCATTGGCGCCATGAAGGCGGCGATGAAGCACGGGCACCGGCTGGATTGGTCGGATGATACCGACGGCCCGGTCGAAGACCGTGGTAAAGGCGAACCGCTCCTTTCCCGTTACGAACTGACCAACGGCCTCGGGATGCCGCCCCAGACCTATGCCGCACAAGAGCAGGCATGGCGGGCACGACATGGCCTTTCGACCGCCGAATGGCGCGAGCTTGCCAGCAAGATGTTTTCCAGGTTCTCCCAGGTGGCAGCCGCCAACGAATACGCGCAGTTTCCAAGTGCATTGAGCGCCGAATTTCTCGCCACCCCGTCGAGAGAGAATTACCCGATGTGCGACCCGTTGCTGAAATGGCATGTCGCACAGGACGCGGTGAACCAGTCGGCTGCGCTGGTCATGACCACCGTCGGCAAGGCACGCGAACTGGGCATCCCGGAAGAAAAGCAGATTTTCCTGCACGGCCATGCCGACATCAAGGATGCGCTGGTTTCCCAGAGGCCCGACCTGTCTCGTTCCGCGGCGATTGAATTGGCGCTTGAGCAGGCGCTGACGGCATCAGGCCTCGAAAGCTCCGACATCGCGCACCGCGACCTCTACAGCTGCTTCCCGATCGTCCCCATGCTCGCCGCAGAAGTCCTCGGGCTCGATCCGCTGGAAGACCAGCTGACTGTCACCGGCGGGCTGCCGTTCTTCGGCGGGCCGGGTAACAATTATTCGATGCACGCCATCGCCAGCATGGTCGAGACACTGCGAAAAGATCGTGACGCCTACGGCCTCGTCCTCGCCAACGGTGGATTCATCAGCAAGGAGTCTGTCGGCATCTATTCGGCCGCTGCACCCACAACCTGGGCTCCTGTCTCTAGTGAAGCGGGACAGGCAAAAATCGCCGACCGGCCTGAAATTGCGCTAATCAACGAGGACTGCGAGGCCGAGGTTGAGGCATATACCGTCATTCACGGCAGGGATGGCCCCACCAGTGCTTACGTCATTGCACGCAACGAGAATGGACGCGTCATCGCACGGATCGACACGCAGGACGCCAACTCCGGATCAGTCCTGGCAGAAAGCGAAGATCTGGTCGGGAAGAAGGTTTCGATTGTCCATCGAGACGGCGTAAACTTCGTCTCGGGACTTGCGAGAGCTTGAGCACGGAGACAGGCGCAAACCCTGTCAGGTTTGCGCTTGCGGTTTTGAAGCCGATAGAAATGGTGCCCAGAAGAGGACTCGAACCTCCACGCCCTTGCGAGCGCCGCCACCTGAAGACGGTGCGTCTACCAATTCCGCCATCTGGGCACACTTTGCATGACCGGTCATCCTTCGCCGGTCCGCAGGTAGGAGCGCGCCACTAGCGAAGGGGGGCGATTCTTGTCAACTGCAATCGCGCTACTTGGAACGCTTGCAGGCACGCGCAGGTTGTGGCTAGGGGCGCAACACGAATTCTAGACCGGAAAAGACAGGCATCGAAATGGCAAAAGACAGCGCACTGAACGGCAAGCTGGTAGTGCTGATGGGCGGAAGCGGCTTCATCGGCAATTACGTGGCGCAGGCGCTGCTGGAGCGGGGCGCGCGCGTGCGGATCGCCAGCCGCAATCCCGAAAAGGCTTTCAAGCTCAAGCCTCTCGCCAACCTCGGCCAGATGCAATTCGCCCGCTGCGACGCGACCAATCGCCGCAGTGTCGAACAATGCATCGAAGGCGCCGATGCAGTAGTCAACCTGGTCGGTTCGTTTGAGGGCAATCTTCGCACGCTCATGGGCGAGGCCCCGGGCTGGATGGCAGAGGCCGCAGCCAGGGAAGGCGCGAGCGCGTTCGTCCATATCAGCGCGATCGCTGCAGAGCCCGACGAGGACACTTCGAACGATTACGCTGCGGCGAAATGCCTCGGCGAAAAGCGCGTGTTCGAAGCCTTCCCCAATGCAACCGTGTTGCGCCCGTCAATCCTGTTCGGCAAGGACGACAATTTCCTGAACATGTTCGGGCAGCTGATCTCCACCCTGCCCATCCTTCCCGTCTTCGGGCCGGATTCAGAACTTCAGCTGGTCTATGTCGACGATGTTGCCGAAGCCGTCGCGCGGACCCTCGAAGATCCCGGAAAGTTTGGCGGGAAGACCTTCGAGCTGGGCGGCCCGGAAAAGCTGACCATGCTGGAAATCAATCGCCGGATTGCCGAAGCCCAGCGCCGCAAGCGCACCTTCCTGCCGATGCCCGATCGGCTTTCGGCAACCTTCGCTGCGCTGCCCGGCACGCCGATGAGCAGCGACCAGTGGAATTTGCTGGCGCAAGGCAACACGGTTTCAGGCGACTTTCCCGGCTTCTCCAAGCTCGGCATCGAGCCCAAGCCGCTCGGCCTTTTCCTCGACAAGTGGATGACGCGCTATCGCAAGCACGGCCGCTTTGCAGAACGCCTGAGCGCGTAAGCTACAGCGCCTCCTTGTAGAGGACCAGCAAGCGGGCCCACGCACGCTCGGCCTGCTCCTGGTCGTAGGCGGGTGAATCCGGCACACACCAGCCGTGATCGGCGGGATAGACTTCAATCTCGGTCCGGTTGTTTACATCCTGAGCGGCAGTACGCAGCGCCGTTTTCGCTTCCGGCTGCTTGGCATCGTCATCCCGCGAAATTGCGATGAGATAATGGCCATCGTCCTGCAACAGGCGATGGGGGCTGTATTCGCCGTCCCGCACCAGACCTCCGCCGTGAAAGCTTGCCCCGGCTGAGATCATGTCTTCCGACCATGGGCCCAGCACGGCAAAGCTGCCGGTCATGCAATAGCCCTGGACGCCCACGCCCCGGTTGGGTTCGACCGCGGCCTGTTCCTGTAGCCAAGCAGCGCAGGACGCATTGTCCCGCTGGATGGTTTCATGGTCGAAGCGGGCACGCCAAGGCTTCACCTTGTCCCATCCGCCATTCCCGGCAAAATCTGCGAAGTCCTCGAACTGCTGGCCGGATACATCCCGATAATAGGGGTTGGCGAGAAGGACGGCATAACCAGCCTCCGCAAGCCGGATTGCCATGAGGCGCTTGGCCGGCCTGATGCCCGCAATGTCGGGCCAGAAGATCACCGAAGGGTGTGTGCCGTCGGATGGATGAAAGAACTCGCCGTCCATGGTCCCGTCAGGGGTGGCGAAACTGACCGTGCTGCGCATGATGATGTTCTCGGCCGCGTCATCGCCTGGCGGCTCCATCGAGGTGCAGGCAGCTGCCGTGCCGGCAAGGGCCCCTGCACCGAACGTCCGCCGAGAAATTCCGCTCCGTGCCCAATTGGCCAAGCGTTCCTGATCACACATTGCAGTCTCTCCTCTTCCCCGTCCGCACACCAACCTAGACCAGTCCTCGCGATGGACAAGGCCCGAGATCGAAGGCAGGATGCAATCGGGTTGAGCGGTCCGGGAAGACCGATGAGGGAGACATTAGCGATGAAATACGGTTTGGCGGCTGCGGCCGCGCTGCTGCTTGCGTCGTGCAATTCGGCGGAAAACGAGGGCGGCATCGATGCGATGCGCCTGGTCAATGCGGACCAGGACAGCGCGAACTGGATAAGTCACGGCCGCACCTATTCCGAACAACGCTTCTCCCCGCTGGACCAGGTCAACCGCGAAACCGTGTCGGATCTCGGCCTCGCCTGGTTCGTGGATATGGACACCGCACGCGGGCAGGAAGCCACGCCGCTCGTGATGGATGGCAAGCTCTATGTGACGACCGCGTGGAGCAAGGTCTTCGCTTTCGATGCTGCTACCGGAGAACCGCTGTGGAGCTATGATCCGCAGGTCCCCGGCGAAACCGGCGTGAAGGCTTGCTGCGACGTCGTGAACCGCGGCCTCGCTGCGTGGGGCGACAATCTCTATCTCGGCACGCTCGACGGGCGCCTCGTCGCGCTCGACCGTGAAACCGGCGAGGTCGCTTGGGAAAAGGTAACTGTCGACCAGTCGAAGAGCTATACCATTACCGGCGCACCGCGCGTCATCGATGGCAAGGTGCTTATCGGCAATGGCGGGGCCGAATTCGGAGTGCGCGGCTATATCGCCGCTTATGACGCGGAGGATGGCGATGAGCTTTGGCGCTTCTACACCGTGCCGGGCGGCGAGGACGAGGATGAGCCCGAATATCTGAAGGCGGCCGCCGAAACCTGGAGCGGCGACGTGCTCGGCAGCGAGGACGGCATCGGCGGCGGGGGCACCGTGTGGGATTCAATGGCCTACGATCCCGAACTCGACCTGCTGTATTTCGGGGTCGGCAACGGTAGCCCGTGGAACCGCGCCTATCGCAGCCCCGGCCCCGACGGAAAAGGCGAGGGAGACAACCTTTACCTTTCCAGCATCGTCGCTATCCGGCCCGATACCGGCGATTATGTCTGGCACTACCAGACAACGCCGGGAGAGACCTGGGATTACACCGCCACCCAGCACATCATCCTTGCCGACATGGAGATCGACGGGCGCGAGCGTCAGGTGTTGATGCAGGCCCCCAAGAACGGCTATTTCTACGTCCTCGATCGCGCGACGGGCGAATTCCTGTCCGCCAAGCCCTATATCCCGCAGAACTGGTCCACCGGCATGTCCGAGGACGGCCGACCCATCATGAACCCGGAAACGCGGGTCGATATCACCGGCGAGCCGGCGCTGGTCATGCCCGGACCGCTCGGCGGGCATAACTGGCACCCGATGGCATATCACCCGGACGAGAACCTCGTTTACATTCCGGCATTCGAAGCCGCGATGCTCTATGCGCCCGAAGCGAACTGGAAGCCCGACCGGGCACGGGGGTTCAACGTCGGATACGATCTTGGCGCAGGCGACCTGCCGCCCGACCTCGGCATTAGGCGAGAGGTCCAGGGCACGATCAGCGGCAAGCTGCTGGCCTGGGACCCGGTGGCGCAAGAAGTGCGCTGGGAGGTCGAACATCCCGGACCGTGGAACGGCGGGCTCCTGGCGACCGGCGGCGGCCTGGTGTTCCAGGGCAATTCGGGCAGCGAATTCGCGGCCTACAACTCCGCCACCGGCGACAAGCTCTGGTCATTCGCGGCGCAGACCGGCGTCGTCGCACCGCCGATGACCTACACCGTCAACGGCGAGCAATATGTTGCCGTGCTGGCAGGCTGGGGCGGCGCTTTCGCTCTGTCGGTGGACGGTGAACTCATCGACCAGATGAAGCCGGTACGAAACATCAGCAGACTGCTGGTCTTCAAGCTGGGCGGAGAAGCCCAGCTTCCTGCCGAGCCCGACTTCGCGCTTGCGCCGCTCGATCCGCCGCTTTCACGGGCGAGTGCCGAGACGATCAATGTGGGGCGTGCCAAATACGCGCGCTACTGCGCCGTCTGCCACGCGCCTGCAGCAGTCGGATCGACAGAATTGCCCGATCTGCGCCGCTCCGGCGCGCTCGAGAACCCCGCCGCATGGCTTCAGATCGTCCATGGGGGCGCATTGCAGGACAATGGGATGGCAAGCTTTGCCGGCTCGCTATCCGAGGACGAGATCGAGGCCATCCGCCAGTATGTCATCAAGCGCGCCAACGAAGACAAGGCGATGGAAGCCGAGCGCGCGAAGACGCGGGTGGCGAAACGCTGATCAGCTGCGGAAGACAACCGTTCGCTTGCCGTTGAGGAGGACTCTTTCTTCAAGGTGCAAGCGGACGGCTTCGGCCAGCACGCGGCTTTCGATCTCACGGCCCTTCCGGACAAGCTCGTCGGGGCTGTCTGCGTGGCTGATTGGTTCTGCCGACTGGTGGATGATCGGGCCTTCGTCGAGATCGGCAGTGACGTAGTGCGCGCTCGCGCCGATCATCTTGACCCCGCGCTCGTACGCCTGGTGATAGGGCTTGGCGCCCTTGAAACCTGGCAGGAAAGAGTGATGGATGTTGACGCACCGCCCTGCGAAGTGCGCTGCCTGATCGTCCGAAAGGATCTGCATATAGCGCGCCAAGACCACCAGTTCCGCATCGCATTCTTGCGCGATCCGGCGGACTTCGGCTTCCTGCGCCGCTTTCGTTTCACGGGTTATGGGCAGATGGTGGAAAGGTACCGAGCCGATGTCGGTATGGCCGATCGCGTCCCGCGGATGGTTGGATATGATCGCCACCGGTTCCATCGCCAATTCACCGATCCGCCAGCGGTAAAGCAGGTCGGCGAGGCAGTGATCGAACTTGCTGACCATCAGCAGCACACGCCGCGGCCGGTCCCGCAAGGCTAGCTTCCACTCCATCGCGAACTCGCCGGCTATGGATGCGAAGTCGCTGCGGAGTCGCTCGCGCCCTGTCGAGCCGGGATCGAATTCGACCCGCATGAAGAAAGCGTCCGAGCCCCGGTCGTTGAATTGCTGCGCCTCGAGGATATTCCCGCCGCGCTCGAACAGGAACGAGGCCACGCGCGCGGTAATCCCGGGACGATCCGCGCAGGACAGGGTCAGGACAAGAGGTTCGGACATGGGTCGCTAGATGACCGCCCCTTTGCCGGAGGACAAGCTGGAGTTCCTCGACGGCCTCAAAGCCATGCTTGTGACACAAAGAACGGCCCGGAGATCGCTCTCCGGGCCGCCTCGGTGTAGTCAGCCAATAAGACTGCTAGGAGTTACCAGCCGAAGATGATGCCGACACGGCCACCGACCTTGCCGTTCTTGTTCAGGCCGCCGCCGATACCGGCAGTGATCGCAACCTTGTCGCTGACACGGATGCCTGCGTTGGCTGCGATTGCGTTGGCACCTTCGTAGAAGCCGCCTGCAACCGACAGGTTGAAACGCGTGTCGGGCAGGAAGCCCATGCCGCCCAGAGCGATCGCGGTAGCGGTCGAGCTGGAGATACGGTCATCGAGCTGGTCGATGCGTGCTTCGACGAGACCAACGCGACCACCAAGACCGTCGATCTGCGTCTGCAGAGCGGCGTCGCCAGCGATACGGGCGTTTTCTTCTGCGGTCAGCTGATCGAGCAGCTGAGCGTCGGCAGCGGCACGCGCTTCCGATTCAGCGACGATCGCATCGGCGTTGGCGGTGATGCGCGTGTCGTACTCAACCAGCGTTTCTTCGACGACGGTGATGCGAGCCGAGTTGTCGGCGATGTTCGCAGCATTGGTCGCGATGTCGGCGGTGTTGGTCGTGATACGCTCTTCGTGATCGACGAGAGCAGCGATCACTTCGACTTCAGCATTGGTCTCATCAGCGCGCGGGTCGCCGAGAAGAGCCTGCGAAGCTGCAGCAATTGCAGGGTTCTGATTTTCGGCAGCCGGGACGAGAACGTCCTGAGCACGTGCGTAGGTGTTGGTCGCATCATCGAGAGCATCGAACTGCGCCTGCTCGACAACAGCCTGGTCCGCTGCTGCAACTGCGTCGTTGCTGAGCGTGTTGAGGCCCGAAGCGTCGGCAGTGTAGCCAGCGTCGGTGATCGCGTCGACGAAGTCGGTGTTCGAAGCGAGCGAGGTGTCGAGGGCCGTGAGAGCATCCGAGAAGTCGTCGTTCGCAGCGACAGTCGCGGCAGCTGCGTCGTTGAACGCAGCCTGTGCAGCCGTGAGGTCTGCAGCAGCATCGTTGGCGAGGGCCAGCGCATCTGCACGGTCCGCCTCGGCAGCGTCCAGAGCGAGCTGTGCGTCTGCACGGTCGGCCAGAGCGTCATTCAGGGCTGCGAGGTTCGCAGTGGTCTGGTTGGCGTCGTAGTTTGCCTGAGCCGTGTCGACGGCATCCTGCGCGTCCGCCAGATCGGTCTGGGCAGCGCCGAGAGCGACGTTGGCGTCGGTCAGGTCGTCAGCAGCCGCATCGAATGCGGTCTGTGCATCGGTCTGGGCAGCCAGTGCTTCCAGCTCAGCGGCCTGAGCGGCTTCGAGAGCGGCTTCAGTCGTTGCAACATCTTCGAAAGCGGCAAGGTTTTCGTCGGTCAGCGTGGCTTCGACTGCAGTCTGATCTGCTGCAAGCGTATCTGCCGCATCGTTTGCAGCATCGAGTTCTGCCTGCGCAGTTTCGACTTCGGCATCGGTCGGAGCGGTTTGTTCGATCTTGCTATCGAGATTGTCGTAGGCTCCGTCGTTGATACCCGCATAGCCATAGCTACTTGCGAGATAATCTACGTCGCCCGGCTCGAAGCAGGAAACATTGCCCGATGCATCACGGAAGCAAGTTTCGTCCGAAGCCTGTGCGGCCGCGGGCGAAGCAACCAGAAGCGCGCCCCCTGCTACGCTCGTCATCAGGCCGGCAACAGCTGCACGACCCGCAATATTCATAGTACGCATAAAGTAACCCCTCAAAAGGTATTTAACATTTATTAAACCAGGCGATCCGAGGACCCAGTTGACGTGGAGCTACGCGATTTGTAGGGGCATTCATATCGCTTTTGAGGTCTTATATTATATATACAAGATGCACTTGTAGGCGTTTTATTGATATAATACTTGGTGCAAATAATGGTTGGCATTTCGCTTTTCTGCGAATGCTTGGGGGCCATTTACAGATTTTGGTCGATGGTCGGGTGTATTTCCCGCGAATCGGAACGGGCGGGCAAGTGCAGAAACTATTAGAGAATTTTTCGAACGAGTTCGGTCGTTCGGGGGTCGAGGTATTCACTATTGAGGGCAGGATTATTATCCATCTTCTCAATAATGGCAGCTCGCGCATCAAGGAATTGCTGCACGCCTCGGGCTCTTCCTATCGCGGCTTCTACCTCGCGATCGAACGCCTCAAGGCGAAAGGCCTGGTAACGGCGGACATCGACCCGAACGACAGGCGCGCGCGGCTCATCCGGCTGAACGAAATACCCGAACAGCTGCGGATGATGGAAGCCGAATGCTGACTGCGCGGGGCCTCACCCAAGGCGGGCCGCCATACGAATTACCAGAAGGATCGAGCCTGAGTTAGCGGCGCGACAAGGCCTCTTCGCTCTGGGCCATCAGCTTCTGGATGATGTCCGCGACAGGCTCTTCCGCTTTCAGCATCCCGACGGACTGCCCTGCCATCAAGCTGCCGTTCTCGACATCACCATCGATCACCGCACGGCGCAAGGCACCGGCCCAATAGTGTTCGATCTGAAGCTGCGCTTCTTCCATCGCGATTTCTTCGCGGTCTAAAGTGCCGGCGACTTCGCGCTGCTTGGCAGTGAACTCTTCGGTCCCTTTGTTCTTCAGCGCCCTCACCGGGATGACGGGCAGGCGCGCGTCGACCTGCACGCTTGCAACGGCGTCGCGCGCATTGGCGCGGAAGAAGGCCTTCTTGAAATCGGGATGCGCGATGCTTTCACTCGCGCAGGCGAAGCGGGTGCCGAGTTGTACCCCTGCAGCGCCCATTTCGAGATAGCCTGCAATCGCCTGGCCGCGTCCGATACCGCCCGCGACGAAGATGATGTGGTCCTCGGCCAGTTCGGGCAGCATTTCCTGCGCCAGTACGCTGGTCGATACCGGGCCGATGTGCCCGCCCGCTTCCATGCCTTCGATCACCAGTGCGTCCGCGCCCGAGCGCAGGAGCTTCTTCGCCAGGGCAAGCGTGGGGGCAAAGCAGATCACCTTGGCGGGATTGGCGCCGCCCTTGATGGCTTCGACGCTGCCCTTGGGGGGAATGCCACCTGCCAGCACGACATGGCTGACACCTGCCTTGTCGCATACCTCGATAAGGTCGAAGAGCTGCGGATGCATGGTGATGAGGTTCACGCCGAACGGCTTGTCGGTCAGCTTTTGCGTCTCGGCAATCTCGGTTTCGAGCAATTCGGGCGTCATCGCACCGCATGCAATAACGCCGAAGCCACCGGCGTTCGAAATGGCGGAAACGAGGTTTCGCTCCGACACCCAGCTCATCGCACCGCACAGGATGGCGGTTTCGGATCCGAGGAAGTCGGCGCCGCGCTGCATCAGGCGGTCGGTCTTGGGATAGCTGCTCATGGCAAAAGCGCTTACGGCGCAAGTGCCCTTACGGCAAGCGGATGGCCGCGCCTTTGCGCAACGTTCTAACCGGCGGTGTCGCCGTAATGGATCCTGGCCTTGGCCGCCGCATCGCGAGCTTTCCGTCGCGCTTCATCGGTATCGCCTGCCGTCGCCAGGGCCACGCCCATACGGCGAAAAGGTCGACTGGTCGGCTTGGAGAAGATGCGCAGGTCCGTGCCGGGCTGGGAGAGGGCTTCTGCAAGGCCACTGTATGACAGCGCATCGCTGTTCTGGCTCGCCAGTATGACGGCACTGGCGGAGGGGCGCGCGCGCAGTTGGTCGGGCACCGGCAGGCCGAGGATGGCACGCGCGTGGAGGTCGAATTCGGTCAGGTTCTGGCTGACCAGCGTCACCATGCCCGTGTCATGCGGGCGGGGACTGAGTTCGGAGAAGATCACCTCCTTGCCCTTGACGAAGAACTCTACCCCGAACAGGCCGTGACCACCCAGTTCATCGACCACTTTGCGCGCCATATCCTGGGCTTTCGCGATAGCCGCATCGCTCATCGGCGTGGGTTGCCAGCTCTCCTGGTAATCCCCGCGCTCTTGCCGGTGGCCGATCGGCGGGCAGAAGCTCACACCGTCCTTGTGCCGGATGGTCAGGAGAGTGATCTCGTAGTCGAAGTCGACGAACTGCTCGACGATAACGCGGCTGCGGTCGCCGCGCATATTGGCGCAGGCGTAATCCCAGGCCGGCTCGAGCCCGTCGTCGTCACGGACCGTGCTCTGGCCCTTGCCGGACGAGGACATCACTGGCTTGATGACACAGGGAAAGCCCGTGTGCTTTGCCGCTGCGCGCACTTCGTCGAGGTTCTTCGCATAGCGGTATTTCGAGGTCACGAGACCGAGATCGTGCGCCGCGAGGTCGCGGATTGCATCGCGGTTCATGGTAAGCTGCGCCGCCTTGGCGGAAGGCACGACGTTGAAACCCTCTTCCTCAAGTTCGGCAAGGACCGAAGTGCGAATGGCCTCGATTTCCGGAACGATGTAATCCGGCCGGTGCCTTTCGGCCGCGTCTCGCAGCTTTTCGCCATCGAGCATCGAGAAGACCTCGCGCGCATCGGCCAGCTGCATTGCGGGGGCATCGTCATAGGCATCGCAGGCCACGACATAGGCGCCGAGGCGCTTGGCGGAGATGACGAATTCGCGGCCCAGTTCTCCGGAGCCGAGAAGGAGGATTTTTGCTGTGTGGCTCATTTCACATTCACCTGTTGCGGCGCCCTCCCCCACCGGGCCAGCGCGAATTGCGGCGCAGTTGGTAATGGAAGACGAGCGCGGTGACAAAGGCTGCGACGAACATGAGAATGGCGGCCACGCCGATCTCTTCCATCACCTCCCGATTGCTTGCTTCCGCATACTCTCCGGCTCGAAACCGGAGCAGGACAGCAATCACGCCCGCTCCGCAAAACACCGCATAAGCGCGCCAGGCGCTTCGGACGATGGCACTCCATCCGTCCGCCACCTTGCGAATTCTGCTCACGCAGCCTCGTCGTCGGCGTCGAGGCCATAAGCGGTATGCAGCACGCGAACGGCGAGTTCGGTCTCGTCCTCGTCGATAAGCACGCTGACCTTGATCTCCGAAGTCGTGATCGCCTGGATGTTGATCCCGCGATCCGCCAGCGCCTTGAACATGGTGCTGGCGACGCCTGCGTGGCTCTTCATGCCGACACCCACGACGCTGATCTTGGCGATCTTGCTGTCGGTGATGAGGCGATTGAACCCGATGTCGTCGCGCTTGTCTTCCAGCAGCGCCTGAGCCCTTGCTAGGTCGGCCTGCGGGACGGTGAAGGTCACGTCGGTCTCGCCCTTGTCGCGGCCCACGTTCTGGATGATCATGTCGACATTGATCGCCGCCTTTGCGAGCGGGTCGAAGATATGCGCCACGGCGCCCGGCTTGTCGGGAACGCGGGTGAGGATGATCTTGGCCTCGTTCTTGTCATGCGCGATGCCGGTTACGTGCTGGCGTTCCATTTCGCCCTTCTCCACCAAGATATTCATTTCCTCTTCCGACACGATCATCGTGCCGGGGAGTTCGTCTGCCGGAATAGCGTCGTCGCCTACGAAGCTGGAGAGGACCTGCACGCGCACGCCCTCTTTCATCGCCAGGCCGACGCTGCGGGTCTGGAGGACCTTGGCCCCCACGCTCGCCAGCTCGAGCATTTCTTCATAGGTCACGGCCTTGAGCTTGCGGGCCTTGGCCACGATCCTCGGGTCGGTCGTGTAGACGCCGTCGACATCGGTGTAGATATCGCACCGGTCCGCTTTCACAGCAGCGGCGATTGCGACCGCGCTGGTATCCGACCCGCCGCGCCCCATGGTCGTGATGCGGCCGTCTTCCGACACGCCCTGGAAGCCCGGGATCACTGCAATCTGCCCAGCCTCCATGGCCGAAGTGAGAGCGTCGGCATCGATTGCCTCTACTCGCGCTTTCGCATGCGCTTCGACGGTACGGACAGGCAATTGCCAGCCGAGCCAGCTGCGCGCATCGGCGCCGAGCGATTGCAGGGTAAGAGCAAGCAGACCGCTGGTCACTTGTTCGCCGCTCGCCACGACGACGTCGTATTCGGCCGGGTCGTAAAGCGGGTTCGCTTCGCGGCAGAAATTGACCAGGCGATCGGTCTCGCCTGCCATCGCGCTGACCACCACGGCGACCTGGTTGCCACCGGCCGCCTGTTTGCGCACGAGGTTGGCGACGCGCCGGATGCGCTCCGTCCCCGCCATCGAGGTGCCGCCGAATTTCATCACGATACGGGCCAAGCGGATGTCTCTCCGTGCTGGAATGCGTGGGCTATGGCTGCTAGCCACCCCTCATGAGTGATGCAACAACCGACACGCCAAGCAATACTTCAGGCGGCCAAACGATCCGGCCCGAAGAGGCCGCACATTTCGGCAGGCTGGCGCGGGACTGGTGGGACCCGAAGGGCTCTTCCGCAATGCTGCACAAGCTCAACCCAGTGCGCCTCGAATTCCTGCGCGATGCAATCGACGTCCACTGGGCGGGCGATATCCGCAATGCGCGTCCGCTCGCCGGCAAGAGCGCGCTCGACGTCGGCTGCGGCGCGGGCCTCCTGTGCGAACCGTTGGCGCGTATGGGTGCGCAGGTAACGGGCGTCGATGCGGCTCCCGAGAACGTGGCTGCGGCCAGCGTCCATGCCGAAGGCGTGGGCCTCGACATCCGGTATATGGCGGGCGAGATCGGATCGCTCGACATCGGGACGTTCGACCTCGTCACCGCGATGGAAGTGGTCGAGCACGTGGCCGACAAGGCAGCATTCGTGCGCGAACTGGCAGCGCGACTTGCCGATGACGGTCTCATGGTCCTCTCCACCCCCAACCGCACGCCCCAATCGCGCCTGCTGATGATCGGGGCGGCAGAAGGTCTGGGCATGATCCCCAAGGGAACCCATCACTGGGACGACTTCATCATGCCCGGCGAGCTCGGCGACCTGCTGTCCGAGGCGGGTCTTTCCATGGGCGAACCGCGCGGAATCGGCTTTTCCCCGATGAAAGGCCTCCATCTTGGCGACGATATGTCGCTCAATTACATCGTCACCGCACGCAAGGCCTGAGGCCCGCCATTAACTCGATCTTTAGGATAGGCGGGTAGCCTCGCCTGATCATGATCAAGAAACTCCTCCTCGGCGGCGCGATCGTGCTTGGCCTGATTTACGGATCGGGCAGCAACCTCGGCGCGGTCAAGCGCCAGATTACCGGCACGGCGAACGACAATGCGCGCTCTGTGACGCAGAACGACAATGGCGGCTGGAGCAATTCGAGCGGCTATTGAAGCGCTGCCGCCCAGTCCTCTTCCTTGAAGCCGACCAATAGGCCGCCCGCGTGTTCGACGACGGGCCGTTTGATCATGCTCGGGTGCTCCGCCATCAGCGCGATCGCCTTTTCACGGTCGATATCGGCCTTGGCTTCATCGTCCAGCTTGCGAAAGGTGGTGCCGCGCTTGTTGAGCAGCACTTCCCAGCCCACCGCGTCCGACCATGAGGCGAGCCTGGCCGGATCGGCACCTTCCTTCTTGTAATCGTGAAAGGCGTAATCGATCGACTGCGCGTCGAGCCACTTGCGGGCTTTCTTGACTGTGTCGCAGTTGGGGATGCCGTAGAGCTGGATGGTCACGATAGCTGTCCTACAGAGTGGAACACATGGAACACGGTCCAGGCGGAAAATCCGCCGGAGGCCGCAAAGCGCCCGTTTCGGGCGGATACAACGGGTTCGGGCGCGCTCATGCCAAGGGCCTAGCGCGAGGGCGGCGTGTAGGACAGGTGCGCGTCGGCAATGGCGACTGCTAACGCATCGGCGGCGTCGGCGCCGGCCAGTTTCGCGCCGGGCAGGAGCACTTTCAGCATGGCCTGGACCTGCGTCTTGTCGGCCCCGCCGGTCCCGACGACCGCCTTCTTCACCAGCCGTGCGGCGTGCTCGTTCACGTCCAGCCCGGCCCCGCCGCAGGCCGTCAGCACGGCGCCGCGCGCCTGCGCAAGCTTGAGAGTCGACTGCGCATTCTTGTTCGCGAAAACCTCTTCCGCCGCCGCGCGATCCGGCGCGTATTCGGCAATGACGGCCTGGACCGAGGTGTGCAGCAGCGACAGCCGCCGCACCATCGGCGCCTTGGCATCGGTCGGGATCTGGCCGTTCGCGATATGCGTGATCCGGCTGCCGTCGACGCGGATCACGCCCCAGCCCGTGCAGGAAAGCGAGGGGTCGAGGCCGAGGATTAGCATGGCTTCACAACCCGATCATCCAGCCGAGCCGCCAGGCAATCGCCAGCAGGAATGCGCTGCCCAATACGATCGCGAGGATCCATTCGCGCAGCTTCACCGGAAGACCGATCAGGCGTCCAGCTTGGCCATGACCTCGTCGGAGATTTCGTAATTGCCCCAGACGGTCTGGACATCGTCGTCATCATCGAGCGTGTCGATCAGCTTGAGCAGGGTCGATGCACCCTTCTCGTCCATTTCGACCGTGATGTTCGGCTTCCACGCCAGCTTGACGTTTTCCGCTTCGCCCAGCGACTTTTCGAGATCGCCCGCGACTTGGTGGAGATCGTCGGCGGCGGTCCAGATGGTGTGACCGTCGGCGGTGCTTTCGATGTCTTCCGCACCCGCTTCCATCGCGGCTTCGAGGACCTTGTCCTCGTCACCCGCGCTGGCAGGATATTCGATCAGGCCGAGTCGTTCGAAGCCGTGCTGGACGCTGCCCTCGGTGCCGAGGTTGCCGCCGTTCTTGGAGAAGGCGGTGCGCACGGCGGTGGCGGTGCGATTGCGGTTGTCGGTCAGCGCTTCGACGATGATCGCGCTGCCGCCCGGGCCATAGCCTTCGTAGCGCACTTCTTCGTAGTTCTCGCCGTCGGTGGCCGATGCCTTGTCGATCGCGCGCTGGATATTGTCCTTCGGCATCGACTGGCTCTTGGCGGCGTTCACCGCCAGGCGCAGGCGCGGGTTCATGTCCGGATCGGGCATGCCCATCTTGGCGGCCACAGTGATTTCGCGGCTCAGCTTGGAAAAGAGGTTAGAGCGCTTTTTATCCTGCGCGCCCTTGCGGTGCATGATGTTCTTGAATTTGGAATGGCCAGCCATGGCTCGTCTCTGCCTTACGCGAAAAGGAATGAATTGCGGCGACCCTTAGCCGCCTTGTGGGCACTGCGACAACCCTCCAGCGGGGTGCAACATAAGTGAATCCGGCCATTCAATGCCAGTTCATGGCGTTTGGTATAGAAGTTGCTCTATTCACTGGCAGATTGTCTTGGGGAAAGGCGGGCTGCCCCATGTTTCCCGTTTGGTGTATATGATCCGCCAACACGCGAAAGGACCAAGCTATGACTACCCGTAAACAGGGAATGGGGCGTAAGCTGAAGCTGGCCTCCGTACCCATGATCCTCGCAGGCCTCGCTGCCTGCGCCACGCCTGCCTTCAAGGCCGACGTGACCCGTTTCGAAACCAAGATGCCCGCCCCCACCGGCGAAAGCTACTTCGTGGTTGCAGACGATCCGGCCCTTGCCGGCGGCCTGGAATTCTCGATGTATGCCGACCAGGTCGAAGCGCAAATGGAGCGCCTGGGTTATGCGCAGGCCGCAACGGCTGAAGACGCGACCCTGCTGGTCCGCTTCGATTACGGCGTCGACAACGGGCGCGAGCGTGTCCGCACGACCGGTATCCACGATCCGTTCTATTCGCCGTGGTACGGCTATCGCGGACACTTGGGTTATGTCCGTCCGCGCTATTACCGCACCCGCGACGGGCGTATTTTCCGCACGAGCTATTACGGCAGCAGCTGGGGCTACGGCTTCAACGACCCCTGGTTCGGCGGCCCGGAAGTGCGCAGCTACACCGTCTACACCAGCGGCATCGACATGAAGATCGACCGCGCGGCGACGGGTGAGCGCCTGTTCGAAGGCAAGGCGCAGGCCCTGTCGACCTCGAACCGCCTGCAGTACCTGGTGCCGAACCTGGTCGAAGCCATGTTCACGGACTTCCCCGGCAATTCGGGTGAAACCGTACGCATCTCGGTCAAGCCGGAAGACCGGTAAGTGCCGGATCGCAAAGAAGCGATATGTAGATGAAATGGAAGGGGCGGCTCGGCGACGGGCCGCCCTTTTCATTGGGTTTTCAGGAATGTGCGCGGACGTGCTATAAAGCGCCGCAATATGAGGGAGTTGAGATGATGAGGGCACTTGCCGCACCGGCAGCGAACCGTATTCGCGCGATCTACTGGACCCTGGCGGCACTCGTTCTTTTGCTTCCCGCCATCGCGATGAACGTCACTGCCGATGTCGCCTGGGGTCCGGGCGATTTCGCGCTTATGGGCGGATTGCTGGGCATGGTAGGGATCGGTATCGAAATGGCCTTGCGGGCGAGGCTGGATGCGCGGGCACGGCTGCTGGCCATTGCCGCGATGATCTCGCTCTTCCTGCTGGTCTGGGCCGAACTGGCCGTGGGGCTGTTCGACTAGGCGAGTTTCGCGTGGCCGCCCGTCGAACCGAACCCACCTTCGCCGCGGGTCGTCTCGTCGAGTTCGTCGACTTCTTGCCATGCAGCCTGCGTGACGGGTGCCAGCACCAGCTGGGCGATCCGGTCACCACGTTCGATGGAGAAACTCTCGTCGCCGTGGTTGATCAAGAGGACCTTCAATTCGCCGCGATAATCGCTGTCGATCGTGCCCGGCGTGTTCGGCACGGTGATGCCGTGCTTGAAGGCAAGGCCCGAACGCGGGCGGACCTGGATTTCATAGCCATCGGGAATGGCGACGGCAAAGCCGGTGGCGACAGCATGGCGCTGGCCCGGCTTCAGGCTGACGGCTTCGGCTGAAAGGACGTCCATGCCCGCAGCGCCATCGGTGGCATAGCGCGGGAGATCGAGGCCGTGGCCGTGGGGCAGGCGTTTCAGCCTCACACCGACCGGATCAGTCATGTTCGTCGTCATCCTTGGGTTCGACCAGCGCTTCGGCAGCGCGGCGCACGAGTTCGCGGGCCACCTCGTCCTTGGGCATTTCGGGCAGGCTTTCGACTCCCTTGGGAGTGACGATGTGCACCTGGTTGATATCGCCGCCCATCACGCTTTCGCCGACGGCTCCGGCAACATCGTTGGCGATGATCCAGTCTGCGCCCTTGCGCTTGCGCTTGGTCTTGGCGTTTTCGACCACGTTTTCCGTCTCGGCAGCAAAGCCGATGAGGAGGTGCGGGCGCTTGCGCCCTGCAGCCACCGCAGCGAGGATATCGGGGTTTTCGGCCAGGATGAGCGCCGGCGGTGCACTGCCGCGCTTCTTCATCTTTTCGCCGGCGACGTGCTTGCTCTTCCAGTCGGAGACGGCGGCCACCATGAAGGCGGCATCGGCGGGCAGTGCATTGCGCACTTCCTCGGCCATGTCCTCGGCGGTCTCGACATCGATGCGGTCGACGCCATGCGGAGTGGGCAGGTGCACGGGGCCGGAGATCAGCGTGACGCGCGCACCGGCGGCAGCGGCCATTGCGGCAATCGCGAATCCTTGCTTCCCGCTCGACCGGTTGGCGATATAGCGCACCGGATCAATCGGCTCGCGCGTCGGGCCGGCAGTGACCAGCACGTGCTTGCCGTAGAGCGGGCGATGTTCGGGATCGGGATCGAATTCGGGTTGTCCGGCAAGCGGCGAGTCTTCGAAGGCGACTTCCTGCGTCTGAACCTCTTCTTCGACCGGCTGCGGCTTGGCGCGTTCGTCCTTGCGGGCGACCGTGTGGTTGAGCGCTTCGGGATCGATCGGCGGTGCGGCTGCAGCCCCACCCTTTTTCGCCAGCAGCGGCCCTGCGGCGTCCGGATCGATCTCGGTATTTTCGACCAGCGCTTCGGCGTCGAGCATGTCGGGCTCGGGCAGGTCCTCGAGCTCTTCGTACTCTTCCTCAATTTCCTCGTGGCTGCGCTTGGGCGTGGAGCGCGGAATGATCATCGACAGCAGGCCGCCAAGGCCGCCGCCGCTCTTTTCGAACTCTTCCCCGTCTTCCGGTTCGAGCGCCTCGATTTCGGGCGCTTCGGCTTCCGCATCCTCGGCGTCTGCCTCTTCTACCGGCGCAGCGAGCTGCGGGGCAGGAGCGGCGAGTTCCGGCAGGTCGATATCGATTTCGAGCTCTTCGGCGATCTTCGACAGGATCGCGACCGGTTCGGGAAGGCGTCCGGGGCCGAATTCGCCGCAGGCCATCGGGCCTTCGTCGGGGTCCATGACCTTCACGCCGGCCTGGCGCAGCCAGTCGGCATTGCGCTGGGTGGCGGAATGCTCCCACATCTTCACATTCATCGCCGGGACCGTCAGCACCGGCTTGTCGGTGGCGAGGATCAGCGTGGTGGCGAGATCGTCGGCAATACCGGCCGCCATCTTGGCGAGGAGGTCGGCCGTCGCCGGGCAAACGACCACGAGGTCCGCATCGCGGCTGAGCTGGATATGCCCCATCTCGACCTCGTCCTTGAGGTCGAAAAGCGAGGTGTAGACTTTCTTGCCCGACAAGGCCGCCAGCGCCATCGGTGTGACGAACTGCTGTCCGCCTTCGGTCAGCACGCAGGTCACCTCGCCGCCCGCCTTGCGGATGAGGCGCACGAGTTCGCACGATTTGTAGGCAGCGATACCGCCGCCGATGACGAGCAGGATCTTGGGTCCGCTCACTTCGCGGTCCCGCTCGAATTCGTCACTGGCGCTGTCCGCGCCGATCGGCTGGTGCATTCCCATTGCGTCATTGTTGCGCTTGCTAGCGCCCCCTGTCCGTCATTGCCAGCACGCATAACGCGCGCGATTGCCCAAATACCCTTGCCACCCTATGGTTTAAAAAAAGGAAACGGAGGGGTTTCGCGTATGAATTTCGTTCTTGCCGCGCTGATTGCGCTGGGTGCCCTGCTCGATCTGGTCCTCGGAGTGAGCTTTTTCGTCGACCCTGCGCTGGCAGGGGCAGACTTCGGTCTGACCGCCAGCGGAGCCATGGGGCTTTCGGCCATGCGCGGCGATTTCACCGCCTTCTTCCTGGTCGCGGCCTTCTTCATGGCATGGGGCGCGTGGAAGCGCCGCGGCGACGTGTTGCTGCCTGCGCTGCTGCTGTTCGCAACTGCCTTTTCCGGACGCCTGGTGAACCTGTTCGCGGTCGGGACCTACGAAGGCTGGTGGATGCCGATGCTGGTAGAGGCCGTGCACGTCTTCGTGCTGACTTTCGCCATGCTGCGCTGGCGCGGGCGGACGGCCTGACCTAGCCGATCCAGCTCTGGGTCGCGGCGGCCCAACCGGCGAGGCCCGCCCCTGCTGCAACGAGCAGATAGCCAAGGACGCTGCGCCTCTCCTGCTTGCGGGCACGGCGTTCCCACACCAGCTCCACTTCCGGTAGCGGCGGCGGTTCGGGCGCGCCGCCCTTGGGCGGGAAGCGGTCTTCGATCCGGCGCACGAGATCGGGGATGCGCAGCAGCGTTTCGGTATCGGTCCGGATACGGTCGGCAATTGCGGCCTCAGGCCCCAGCTCGTCGCGGATCCAGCTGCGCACATAGGGTGCGGACGTGTCCCACATGTTGATCTGCGGATTGAGCTGGGTGGCGATGCCTTCGACCATCACCATGGTCTTTTGCAGCAGCAGCAGGTGCGGCTGCGTCTGCATATCGAAATCGCGGGTGATGGCGAAGAGCCCGTCGAGCATCTGCCCGACCGAAAGCTCGCTCACCGGCTTGCCGCGCATGGGCTCGCCCACGGCCCTCAGCGCCGTCGCGAACTCGTCGACATTGTGATAGCTCGGCACATATTGCGCCTCGAAATGGATTTCGGCGACGCGTTTGTAATTGCCCGTCGTCAACCCGTAGAGGATTTCCGCCAGCCACATGCGCGCCTGTCGGTCGATCCGGCCCATGATACCGAAATCGATCGCCGCGATGGTCCCGTCCGGTTTCACGAACAGGTTGCCCTGGTGCATGTCGGCATGGAAGAAGCCGGCGGCAATGGCCTGCTTCAGGAAAGCGAGGACGAGGCGGTTGGCAAGCTCTGCCGTATCGTGGCCTGCCGCCCGGATAGCCTCTATATTGCTGATCTTGATGCCGTCGATCCAGTCGACGGTCATCACGCGGCCGTTGGTCCGGTCCCAGTCGATGCCGGGCACTTCATAGCCTTCGGTCCCGACCATATGCTCGGCCAGTTCCGAGGCGCTGGCGGCTTCGCGGCGCAGGTCGAGCTCGCGATTGGTCCAGCGCTTGAAATTGGCGATGACGAGCCGCGGGCGCAGGCGCGCAGCCTCGCCGCCCATCGCTTCGACATGGGCGGCGGCCCATTCGTACGTATCGATGTCTTTGGCGAACTGTTCGCGCACGCCGGGGCGCAGGACCTTGACGGCGACCGGCCTGCCCTCGGTCGTCACCGCGCGGTGGACCTGCGCGATGGAGGCCGCGCCGACCGGCACGGGGTCGAATTCGGCATAGAGGCTTTCGAGCGGCTGCTCGAAGCTCGCCTCGATGCTCGCCTTGATCTTGTCGAAGCCGACCGGCGGGAGGTCGTCCTGCAACTTCAGCAGATTGCGCGCCGCATCCTCGCCTACAAGGTCGGGACGTGTCGCCAGCGTCTGTCCCAGCTTGATGGCCGCCGGGCCGATATCGCGGAAGGCGCCGGCATAATCGGGTTCACGCGATTTGATCGTGCCGATGCTGAACAGGCCGATCAGGCGCTTGACCGGGGCCGGAGTGTTGGGGTCGTTCTGGATACCGCGCAGGGCACCATGCCGCGCCAGAATGCGCGCCCAACGACCAAGTCGCCAGATATGCGTCGCGGGGCGTGTCACGCCTAGACCTTCCACCCCGAATGGATGTTCACGGCGCCGCCAAGGATCTTTTCGACCCGCGTATTCTCGAAGCCCGCAGCGCGGATCATCGCCTCGAATTCCGGCGGCTTCGGAAACCGGCGGATCGATTCGGCGAGGTAGCGATAGCTATCCTCGTCATTGGCGATAGCCTTGCCGATCTTGGGCATGAGCTGGTGCGAATAGAGGTCGTAGACTTCCTTGAAGCCCGGCCAGTCGGTCTGGCTGAATTCCATGCAGTAGAAACGCCCGCCGTATTTCAGCACGCGGTGCGCTTCGCGAAGGGCCTTGTCGATGAAGGTCACGTTCCGGATGCCGAACACGATGGTGTAGGCATCGAAAGTGCGGCTGGAGAAAGCCAGTTCCTCGGCGTTCTGGCGGCTCCAGACCAGGCCGTCGATCCCGCGATCCATTGCGCGTTCGATGCCGACATCGAGCATGTCCTGGTTGATGTCGGACACGGTAACGCTGGCACCCTTGGCGGCCATGCGGAAAGCGATGTCGCCCGTGCCGCCTGCCATGTCGAGGATCTGCTCGCCCGGCTGCGGCTTGACGCGGCGCACGAAGCGGTCCTTCCATAGCCGGTGCATCCCGCCGCTCATCGCGTCGTTCATGATGTCGTACTTGGCGGCGACGCTGGAAAACACCTCGCCAACACGGCCGGTTTTCTCGTTCGCGTCGATGTCTTCGTAGCCGAAGGAAACTGTGTCGTTCATGGCGAGGTGCCTTAGGGGGAATTGTGGCCAGCGCAAAGGGTGTTAGAGGGTAACTCATGCCTGAGCTTCCCGAAGTCGAAACAACGGTGCGCGGTCTTGCGCGGTTCCTCGAGGGCGAGACGATCACGCTGGTCCAGGTCAACCGCCCGGATATGCGCCGCCCCTTCCCGCCCGATCTGGTGCAGGCGCTGACGGGGGCGAGCGTGACGCATCTCTCGCGCCGGGCGAAATACGGGCTGGTCCATACCAGCCGCGATCATGCGATGGTGTTCCACCTCGGCATGAGCGGGCGCTGGCGGATCGATCCGGAGGAAGACGACAAGCACGACCATCTCGTCATCGAGACGGCGAGCCATCGCTTCGCCCTCAACGATCCGCGCCGCTTCGGTTCGGTCGATTTGATGACGAGCGGCGAACTGGTGACGTGGAAGCCCTTCGCCGCGCTGGGGCCGGAGCCGCTGGGCGACGATCTCACGCCCGAGCACCTGCGCGAGGCGACGCGCGGGCGCAAACAGGCGATCAAGCTATTGCTGCTCGACCAGCGGATCGTGGCGGGCCTCGGCAATATCTATGTGTGCGAGGCGTTGTGGCACGCGGGCATCCATCCGCGAAAGGCAGGCGGCAAGGTGACCATGCCGCAGCTGCGCCGCCTCGTCCCCGCGATCAAGGATGTGCTGGAGCGATCCATCCGCGACGGCGGCAGCACATTGCGCGATTTCGCCCAGCCCGATGGAAACTTGGGCTATTTCGCCACCCGCTTCCACGTCTACGGCCGCGAGGGCGAGCCCTGCCACCACGAAGACGGCGGCACGATCCGCCGCATCGTACAGGGCGGGAGAAGCACGTGGTTCTGCCCGGTTTGCCAGAGGTAAGCGCCTCTTTTGCCGCTCTGTACCAAACGGGTCAGGAGTCGCTTGGTATCTCGTCCTGATAGACGATTATCGCGTCACCATTGTTCAGCGCATGAGTTGCAGCAGCCCGCAAGGTATCATCTGCAATCTGCTCGATATCGGTCGAGACTTCTTTGGCTCGCTTGGGTTCCACGAATTGCCAGCCTTGATTCTCGACGCATTCGATAGCTGTTTGCTGGCAGTGTTCGATAGTCCCGCCCAGTACGAAGACCAGCAACGCGTGCCTTGCACCCGGTCGGTATTGAGAGGCAGGCCCTGCGACAGCCTCCATCAAGAATATAAACAGCGAGGTGGGCATATCCGGCGTGATCAAGTTCAGATCTTCATGTGTATGCGTGTGGACAAGGCCCCTCACAAATCCAGCGCAGCATATTCCCGCGGTGGGGGCAGGCCTTCCATTTTCTCGCTCAACAGCGGGCGGAAGCTCGGGCGGCTTTTCATGACCATGTACCAGTCGCGCGCCTGGTCGTGGCCTTTCCATTCGATCCCGCCGAGGTAATCGACCACCGATAGCTGCGCCGCGCAGGCGAGGTCGGCGAGGCTGAGCGTCGGCCCGGCCAGCCAGCTGCGGGTGTCGACCAGCCAGTCGATATAATCGAGGTGGCCGTGGAGCAGCCGCCCCATCTCGCGCAGCACCCGTCCGTCGGGCGACTGGCGCAGGATCAGGCGCTTCTTCATCTTTTCGTGCAGGGCAGGCGCGGTGACATCGCCATAGAGGCTTTCGTCGAACAGGCGCGTCAGGCGGCGGATTTCGGCGCGCTGCATGGCATTGCCCGAAATCATCGGGTTGCGGTCCACCGTCTCTTCGAAGAATTCGCAGATCGCCTGGCTGTCGCACAGCGTGACCTTGCGCGCCGGGTCATGCAGGACCGGGGTGCGCCCGGCCGGATTGAGCTGCCAAAGGCTGTCACGCCCTTCCCACGGGTTTTCGCGCACGAGTTCGTACGCAACCGACTTTTCACCCATCAGCAGGCGCAGCTTGCGGCTGAAGGGGCACAGGGGGAATTGGTGGAGCTGCCACATGGCCCCTGCCTATGCGGCAGGCGCGCCCACGCGTCCACTGGCGCGCGCGATTTTGGCGAAAATTTCCTGTGAAGTCAGTCGCGCTGCGGCAGCGTGTCCGAAAAGCGTTCGGCCATGGCGCGCAGCTGCGGCAGCATGACTTCCAGCGTTTCGGCAAGCGTGCCTGCGGCTTCCATGGCGCGCGGCAGGTTCTTCTCGATCTCTTCCGGCACGCGGCTAGCTTCCGGCGCGATCGAGCGCAGCGTCGCGCCATCCTCGACCAACGGAGCTTCCTCGCCCGCAATCTCGGCAACCGCATCGGTCAGCGGGGCGATGGGCAGGTCGAGCAGGACCTCGCTCATCGCGCGCAGCATCATGGCAAGTTCGCGCTGGCGTTCGGGGTCGGAAAGCGTGTCCGCCATTTCGGTCAGCCCGGCGCCATCGCGTTCGTCGAAAGCAGCCTCATCGGCATCCTGCGCCAGTGCGGGCACGGGTGCTGCAAACGCGGCGAGGGTGGCTGCGGCAAGCAGGTGACGACGCATGGGACTTCCTTCGGTTGTTCCGTAACGGTCCGTTTATGCGGGATCAGCGCTGAAAGCTTGCTGAACGGGCTTCAGAAGCCGGAAGCCTGCATCATCAGCAGGCAGGCGGGCATGACTGCATCGAGCTGGCCGTCCTGCGCCAGTTTCTCGGCCTCTTTCCGGCCGCGAAGCGCGATGCCTTCGCGCGCGATGCCCGTGTCGTCCATTAGCTTGGCCATGGTCCGCACGAAGAATTCGCGGCCGCGCTCGTTTTCGAGCAGGTCGGGCCAGTCCTTGCCATCCGCATTGCCCGCACGCTGCGCCTCGGTGGCGATGGCCACTGCAACCCCGCAGCGCAGCGCCGTCTGCTGTTCGATCGGCAGGTCCACCAGTTCCATGGTGATGACCGGAGCGGGCGTGTCCGCCGGCGCGCTGTCCTGTGCGATTGCGGGTGCGGCGAGCATCGCAGCGGCGATGGCGGGGAGAATGATCTTCATGCCCGCTCTCCTATCGCGCCGCGCCTGAACCGCAAGCAACTTGGCTTGCGAGGCAGGCGCTGCCCCCCTACCCGTCGCATGAAACAGGAGATTCGCATCATGAAAACCCGCGCCGCCGTTGCCTTCGAAGCCAAGAAACCGCTCGAGATCGTCGAACTCGACCTCGAAGGCCCCAAGGCGGGCGAAGTGCTGGTCGAAATCATGGCGACCGGCATCTGCCACACTGATGCCTATACGCTCGACGGGCTGGACAGCGAAGGGATTTTCCCGAGCGTGCTGGGCCACGAAGGCTGCGGGGTGGTGCGCGAAGTCGGCGCAGGTGTGACCAGTGTGACAGCAGGCGATCACGTGATCCCGCTCTACACGCCCGAATGCCGCCAGTGTAAGATGTGCCTGTCTGGCAAGACCAACCTGTGCAGCGCGATCCGCGAAACGCAGGGCAAGGGGCTGATGCCCGACGGGACCACGCGCTTCTCCTACAACGGCAAGCCGATCTACCACTACATGGGCTGTTCGACCTTCTCGAACTTCACCGTGCTGCCCGAAATCGCGGTCGCCAAGATCCGCGAAGACGCGCCGTTCGACACCACCTGCTATGTCGGCTGCGGCGTCACCACCGGCGTCGGCGCGGTGACCAACACCGCCAAGGTCCAGCCGGGCGACAATGTCGTGGTCTTCGGCCTCGGCGGGATCGGCCTCAACGTCATCCAGGGCGCAAAGCTGGCCGGTGCGGACCGGATCGTGGGCGTCGACATCAATCCGACCAAGGAAGAATGGGGCCGCAAGTTCGGCATGACCGATTTCGTCAATCCGAAGGATGTCGGCAATGTCGTCGAAACGCTGGTCAACATGCTCGACGGCGGCGCCGATTACAGCTTCGATTGCACGGGCAATACCGCGGTCATGCGCGATGCGCTGGAATGCTGCCACAAGGGCTGGGGCACGAGCATCATCATCGGCGTGGCCGAAGCGGGCAAAACCATCGAGACCCGTCCCTTCCAGCTCGTCACGGGCCGCAACTGGCGCGGCACGGCATTCGGCGGGGCCAAGGGCCGCACCGACGTGCCCAAGATCGTCGACTGGTACATGAACGGCAAGATCGAGATCGACCCGATGATCACCCACCGCCTCAGCCTGGAAGAAATCAACAAGGGCTTCGACCTGATGCATTCCGGCGAAAGTATCCGCGCGGTCGTGGTCTATTGATGCCCGCAAAGGTCAATCTGGACGAGAAATTCGCACTGTTTTCCGACCGCTGGGCGCCGCGCATCGTCGGGCGGTACAACGATAACGAGATCCGCCTGGTGAAGGTCGAGGGCGAGTTCATCTGGCACTGCCACGAGGATACGGACGAGCTGTTCCTGATCCTCGACGGCACGCTCGACATGGAGTTCCGGGATCGCACCGAAGTGCTGGAAGCGGGCGAGATGATCATCGTCCCGCGCGGGGTCGAACACCGCCCCTGCGCGCGCCACGGCGAGGTCCGCCTCCTGCTGATCGATCCCAAGGACATGCCCAATACCGGCGACCAGAAGACCGCCACGCTCGCCATCGACATCTGATCGCTTGCGCGGGCCGCAGGCGCGCTTAAGGTAGCGAATCGAAACCTAAGGAGAGAGTTCAATGTTCAGCCACGTCATGCTGGGTGCCGACGATATCGAGGCATCGAAGAAGTTTTACGACGCCTGCTTCAAGGCGCTCGGCGGCCGCGAAGGCACCGTCGATCCCAAGGGCCGCGTCATCTACATGCACAATGGCGGCATTTTCCTCATCACCAAGCCGATCGACGGTCAGCCGGCGAGCTGCGGCAACGGCTCGACCATCGGCTTTGCAGCCGACAGCGAAGCAATGGCCGATGCATGGCATGAAGCCGGCGCTGCGAATGGCGGCACCCCGATCGAAGACCCGCCGGGCCTTCGCGAAGGTGCGGGCATGAAGCTCTACCTCGCCTATCTGCGCGATCCGGCAGGCAACAAGGTCTGCGCGATGTATCGTCCGGGCTGACGCCTTGACGCCAATCGATGAAAAGGGATTGCGGGCCGACATAGACGCGCTCGCGATCCCTTTTTCGCATCACGAGCACGAGGCCGTCTTCACCGTCGAGGAAAGCCGCGACATCAAGGCCAGCATCCCCGGCGAGCATACGAAGAACCTGTTCCTGAAAGACGCCAAGGGCGCCTTCTGGCTGGTGACCGTCCCTGCAGAAGCGCGGGTGAACCTGAAGGCCTTGCCCGAGGCCATCGGCTGCAAGCGCGTGAGCTTCGGCAAGCCGGACGACATGGAGCGACTGATTGGCATTGCGCCCGGCTCGGTGACGCCGCTCGCCATGATCCATGCATCGCCGGGCAGCGTGACCTGCGTCCTCGAAGCGGGCTTGGCGCACGCAGAGCAGGTAAATGTCCACCCGCTTCGCAATACCGCGACAATGGGGCTTTCCGGCGCGCATATCTTGCAGCTGCTGGAACATTGGGGTCATGCGCCCGTCGTCGCAGAAATCCCGGTTCAGGAGACCGCATGAAGCTCGATTACCTTTCGCAGAACAAGGCCTTCGGTGGCGACCAGTTCGTCTGTTCGCACCAGTCGGAAGCGACCGGCACCGAAATGACCTTTTCGGTCTATGTCCCCCCGCACGAAGCGGGCGCGAAGCTGCCGGTGCTGTGGTACCTGTCGGGCCTCACCTGCACGCACGCAAATGTCACCGAGAAGGGCGAATACCGCGCCGCATGTGCAGAGCATGGCGTGATCTTCGTCGCCCCGGACACCAGCCCGCGCGGCGAGAACGTGCCCGACGCGGCGGACGAATACGATTTCGGCAAGGGTGCCGGCTTCTATGTTGATGCGACGCAGGACCCGTGGAGCGAGCATTTCCGCATGCGCAGCTATATCGAGATAGAGCTGCCCTCGGTCGTGGCCGGAGAGTTCCCGGTCGACCTTTCGCGACAGTCGATCACGGGCCACTCGATGGGCGGACACGGCGCGCTGACCATCGGCTTGCGCGATCCGGCCCGCTTCCGCTCCATCAGCGCCTTTTCGCCGATCGTCGCACCTTCGCGCGTGCCGTGGGGCGAGAAAGCCCTCTGGCGCTATCTGGGTGATGACCGCGATAGCTGGCGCGCCTATGACGCCGTGGCCCTGATCGAGGACGGCGCACGCCACGACCATATCCTTGTCGACCAGGGCGGCGCAGACCAGTTCCTCGAAGAACAGCTCAAGACCGGCGCTTTGACGATGGCCTGCGCCAAGGCAGGTTTGAGCCCGGAGATCCGGATGCAGGAGGGCTACGACCACTCCTATTACTTCATCTCGACCTTCATGGCCGAGCACGTGGCCTGGCATGCGGAGCGTCTACGCGGGGCAGGCTGACCGCACACCCGCGCCGATCAGTCCGCGAGACCGAGCCATTCTTCGGCCACGTCCTGCTGGTCGAGACCGAAGCTCTTGATCTTGATGCCCGGGAACAGCGCGCCTTCGATTTCGGCCGCTTTCCTGAGCCAGTCGGAATCGCTCAGCACTGCGCATTTGTCGATCGCGCCAAGCAAGCCGAAAAGTTTCGGCAGGCGGGTGAATTCGACCGCAATCGCGCTGAGCGTCGGCAGTTCGAAATTGGTGATGCGGTACAGCATCTTGCCGCCCTTCACCCCGTCCGATTTCGCAATCAGATCGTCGAGCGCGGTGCGCATGATGTCGGCATCGATCTTGCCGTCGAGCGTGATATCCACCCGATCGGCCGAGGGCTTGGTGATGGTGAGCATGTGCTACCTCCTCGTGCTGGCGCGGCATGAAGCTGCCGCAGAGGCACTATAGCACACCCGCGTCCGGCCCGGACCTCACCCGTGCGCGGCGATGAATTCCTCGACCACCGGGGCAATCTTTCCGCGCCATTTGCTGCCGTTGAAGATGCCGTAGTGCCCGGCCCCTTCGGCCATGTAGTAGCGCTTCTTCGAGGCATCCAGATTGGGCGTAAGCTCCAGCGCGGCGCGGGTCTGGCCGAGGCCCGAAATATCGTCGCGCTCGCCCTCGATGGCGAGGAGAGCGGTTCCGGTGATATCGCCGAGGTCGATACGCTTGCCGCGGTGCATGAAGGTGCCATTCGGAATTGCGTGCGTCTGGAATACCTCTTCCACCGTCTGCAGGTAGAATTCGGCGGTCATGTCGCACACGCTGCGGTATTCGTCGTAGAAATCCTTGGTCGCCTGCGCGCTCGCCTCGTCGCCCACGGTGAGGTGTTTGAACATCTCGTAGTGGCTCATCATGTGATTGCCGAGGTTCATGCTCATGAAGCCGGCAAGCTGCATGAAGCCGGGATAGACGCGGCGGCCGCCGCCGCGATACTGCATCGGCACGGTGGCGATGACATTGTGCTGGAACCACTCGATCGGGCGTTCCATCGCGAGGTCGTTGACGCTGGTCGGCGAACAGCGCGTGTCGATTGGGCCGCCCATCATGGTGAGCGTCTTGGGCGCACAGTCATGGCCGTCGCGGTTCATGATCGCGGTTGCGGCGAAGACCGGGACCGAAGGCTGGCACACGGCCATCGCGTGGGAACCGGGACCGATGTGCTCGAGGAATTCGATCACGTAATCCATGTAATCGTCGAGGTCGAAATGCCCCTCGTGCAAGGGTACATTGCGCGCATCCGCCCAATCGGTGACGAACACGGTGTAATTTTCCAGCATGCGCTCCACTGTGCCGCGCAGGAGCGTTGCATAGTGCCCGCTCATCGGGGCGACGATCAAGAGACGCGGCGCATCTTCGGCAAGTCCTTCGCGGCGGAAGCGCTTGAGATCGCCGAACGGCCGGTTGACCACGGTCGCTTCTACGACGGGCCAGTGCCTGCCTTCCGCCTCGACGCTTTCGATACCCCAGGCGGGCTTGCCATAAGTGGCGGTGGCATGGGCGAAGACCTCCAGCGCGCTGGCAGCGATCGGGCCCAGCCCCAGATATCCGCCCATGTAATTCTGCGGCAGGGCCGGGTTGGACAGCATTTCCGCCCCGATAGACGCCCAGGCGCTCGCGCTCGATAGCCAGCTGCGCTGGAGTTCATAGGCTTGATAAAGCATTCGCGTCCCCTGCTGCCCGCGCTGTTATGGTCTTGCTGCGGGCCCTTGATCCAAACCGGCAGTCTGACGAGTGAATTGTCGTTGTGCAATGCACAAATGGTGTAAAAGTGCCCGAAACGTGCCTCCCCTGTGGATTTTGCGGCCCGCGCTGCCTAGGTGGAGCCAATGGACGAGACGGGCGACATTGCAGAAGCCGAAGCCATGCCGAAACGCGGCATGTTCCGCCGCCGGCGCAAGGACGGGGAAAGCCGGTCGCTGGGCGCGCTGGCCATGGTCTGGCAGTCCGCCAAGGCCTATCCGCTCCAGCTGACGCTGGCCTCGGTCGCGCTGCTCGCAACGGCCCTCATCACCTCGCTTGCCCTGCCGAGCGCGCTCAAGCTGATCATCGATCGCGGCTTCGGCAGCGACGGCACGGGCGATATCGGCCGCTGGTTCCGTTACCTGCTCGCCCTCGTCGCGACGCTGGGCATATTCACCGCACTGCGCTTCTATTTCGTCAGCTGGCTGGGCGAACGCGTGGTCGCCGACATCCGGCGCAAGGTGCACGAGAACCTGCTGCGCCTGTCCCCCTCCTTCTTCGAGGAGAACAGCCCCAAGGAAATCTCCAGCCGGATGACCTCCGACACCGCGATCATCGAACAGGTGGTTGGCACGACCATTTCCATGGCACTACGAAATGCCATCATGGCGGTGGCAGCGGCAGGCTATTTGTTCTGGCTGGCGCCGCAGCTGGCGGTTTACATCTTCATCGGGATACCGGTGGTCATCCTGCCGATCGCGATTTTCGGCGCGCGCCTGCGCAATATCAGCCGATCGAGCCAGGACCGCATTGCCGATGTCGGCGCCATGGTCACCGAGGTGCTCTCCGCGATGAAGGTCGTGCAGGCGTTCGGCCAACAGGATCGCGAAGGCGGCCGTTTCGCCGACGCGGTCGAGCGCACTTTCGAGACGGCCCGCAAGCGCGTGCTCCTGCGCGCCCTGATGACCGCCACCGCCATCACGCTGATCTTCGGCTCCATCGTATTGCTGCTCTGGCGCGGGGCAGTGCTGGTCGAGGCGGGGGAGCTGACCGGCGGAACGATCATGGCCTTCGTCTTTGCAGGCATGATTGTCGGCGGAAGCGTCGGCGCGCTGGCCGAAGTGGTCGGGGACCTGCTGCGCGCAGCCGGTGCCGCCCAGCGCCTCAGCGAACTGCTGGCCGAAAAGCCGGGCATCGCAGCACCCGCGCGCCCGGAAGCCCTCCCCGAGCCTGCCCGCGGCAGCCTGTCCTTCCGCAACGTCACCTTCCGCTATCCGACACGGCTCGAAGCGCCTGCCATCACCGACTTCAGCCTCGAGGTCGAGCCGGGCGAGACGGTCGCCATCGTCGGACCTTCCGGCGCCGGGAAATCGACGATCTTCCAGCTGGCCGAGCGTTTCTACGACCCACAGGCGGGCACGGTCAGGCTCGACGGCATTCCCCTGACCAGCGCCGATCCCGCCGCAATTCGTTGCCGGATCGCTTTCGTCCCGCAGGAAGGTGTCCTCTTCTCCGCCAGTGCCCGCGACAATTTGCGCTATGGCAATTGGGAGGCGAGTGAAGAAGAAATCTGGGCCGCTGCGCGCGCAGCGAATGCAACAGAATTCCTCGAGAAACTGCCCGAAGGTCTCGACACCTATCTGGGTGAGAACGGGACGCAGCTTTCAGGCGGCCAGCGTCAGCGTATCGCGATCGCCCGCGCCCTGCTGCGCGATGCGCCGATCCTGCTGCTGGACGAAGCCACCAGCGCACTCGATGCCGAAAGCGAGCGCCTGGTGCAGGATGCCCTCGAACGCCTGATGGAAAACCGCACGACGCTGGTAATTGCGCACCGTCTCGCCACTGTGCGCGCGGCCGACCGGATCGTCGTGATGGACGAAGGGCGCATTGCCGAACAGGGCACCCATGCGCAGCTATCCGAAAGCGGCGGGCTCTATGCGCGGCTCGCCTCGCTCCAGTTCGGCCTCGAAAGCGCCTGATTCCCTCAATTCTTCGACCAAAGCGATGACTGGACCGACGAGCGGCGACCGATCCTCGCCCGCTTTCGCTAGCTAGCATGCACTCGAATCCGCGCGCGGGGGGCGCGCATACAAGATTTCCTTCGGAGACTTCGCACATGACCAAGAATTTCCTTGCCGCAGGGGCGTCTGCCATCGCCCTAATCCTCGGCGCGCCTGCAGCGGCCGAAGAAGCGGCCAGCCCGACGATGGACTTCGGCACCTGGGGTGTCGGCACCGACCTGATCGACGACAGCGTCGATCCGGGCGACGATTTCAACGCCTACGTCAACGGCAAGTGGATTGCCGAAAACGAAATCCCTGCCGACCGCCAGCGCTTCGGAGCGTTCGACATGCTGCGCGAAGGATCGATCCATGACGTGCAGACACTGGTGAACGACCTCGTCGCGTCCAACCCGGAGCCTGGCACTGCGGCCCGCCGTATCGTCGATGCCTACAGCGCCTATCTCGACGTCGAGGCCATCGATGCAAGCGGACTGGCGCCTGCGCGTCCCTATCTCGACACCATCTTCGCGGCAGAGGACCTTGCCTCGCTGGTGTCCTTGTTCGGCGATCCGCGCTATCCCGGTCTCGTCACCGCCGGCGTCACGATCGACGCCCGCAACCCCACCGACCATGCAGTCGGCATCGGGTTCGACGGCATGGGCCTTCCCGACCGCGACTATTACCTCGTCGATTCCGAAAGCAATCTGAAGGTTCGCGAGGCCTATATGGAATATCTTGCGACCATGCTGGGCGCGGCAGGCTATGCCGATCCCGCAGCGGCTGCGCAGGCAGTGTACGCATTCGAACACAAGGTCGCCGAGCTGGAATGGGCCCGCCAGGTCCTGCGCATGCCGAAGCTCACCTACAACGAACTGACGCCCGACGACCTGGCGGAAATGGCCGGCGATTTCCCGATCGCCGCCCTGCTCGAAGCATCGCAGCTTGGCGGACAGGAACGCTATCTCGCACGCCAGCTCCCGCCGACGGCGGAAGAAATCGAGGAGCTGGAACTGACGCAGGAACAGCTGGACATGATCGGCGGCGGCCTCCCGGCGATGATGCAGCTGCTGACCGAGACGCCGCTGGCAACGCTCAAGGCCTACATGGCTACCCGCTTCCTCCAGAATAACGCTGCGGTCCTTTCCGCTGAGCTCGATGATGCGAATTTCGCCTTCTACGGCAAGACCATCAATGGCCAGGAAGAACAGCAGGAGCGCTGGAAGCGCGCGATCAACGCAGCCGAAGGCGCTCTGGGCGAACAGCTTGGCGCTCTTTACGTCGCCCGCTATTTCCCGCCTGAAAGCAAGGCGCGCATGGACGAGCTGGTCGCAAACCTTTCTCGCTCCATGAGCATGGCGCTCGATGCGAATGAGTGGATGACGCCGGAGACCATCGCCGAAGCGCGTACAAAGCTCGAAGGTTTCGTCCCGATGATCGGCTATCCGGCCGAGTTCGAGACTTATGACGGCCTCGAAATCGACGCCACCGACCCGCTCGGAAACCTGATGAATGCGCGGGTGTGGCAGGAAGAAGACGGCCGCGCGCGCCTCGGCACGAAGGTGGATCCGACCGAGTGGGGCATGTTCCCGCAGACGGTGAACGCCTATTATTCGCCGCTCACCAACCGGATCGTCTTTCCCGCAGCCATCCTGCAACCGCCCTTCTTTAATGCCGAGGCCGACGAAGCCGTGAACTATGGCGGCATCGGTGCCGTGATCGGTCACGAGATCGGCCACGGATATGACGACCAGGGCAGCCAGTTCGATGCCACCGGCACGCTGCGCAACTGGTGGCAGGATTCCGACCGCAAGGGCTTCGAGGAATACACCAAGCGCATGGCCGGCTTCATCGAGGCCTACTGCCCGGTCGATAGTCCGGAAGGCCCCGTCTGCCTGCGCGGCAACCAGTCCATGGGCGAAACGCTTGGCGATGTGGTCGGCCTGCAGATGGCCTATCGCGCCTATCGCCTCTCGCTCAATGGCGAGGAAGCGCCGGTGATCGACGGGCTGACCGGCGACCAGCGCTTCTTCCTGGGCTTTGCGCAGATCTGGCGCGGCATGGAGCGCGAGGAAAGCCTGCGCAACCGCGTGATGACCGCCAACCACCCGCCGGGCGAATTCCGCCTCAACAATGCCGTGCGCCATCTCGATGCATGGTACGATGCGTTCGACGTGTCGCCGGAAGACGATCTCTACCTGCCGCCGGAAGAGCGCATCAAGATCTGGTAAGCGGATCGCTATCCCTACAATTCGAACCCCGTCGGCCCGGTGCCGGCGGGGTTTTTGTTTGACTTGTCCAAACCTTGTGCCAATTCCACCGCGACATGACCTTCCTCCAAGAATTGCTGATCGCACTGGTCCAGGGAATCACTGAATTCCTCCCGATTTCCTCCTCGGGCCACCTGATCCTGATCCCCAAGCTGACGGATTTTCCCGACCAGGGGCCGCTGATCGACGTCGCCGTGCACGTGGGTTCGCTGCTCGCGATCATCCTCTACTTCCGCAAGGACGTGATGGGCCTTGCGCGGGGCGGTTTTGCCAGCGTGGGCCTGGCCAAGGACGATGCCCAGCGCCGCCTGTTCTGGTTCGTGGTGATCGGAACCATCCCTGCTGTTGCGCTCGGGCTGTTCCTCAAGCTCGGCGGGTATCTGGAAGGTTTCCGCTCGACCCAGCTGGTCGCGACGAACCTGATCGTCTTCGGTATCTTGCTCGGCCTTGCCGACCGTTTCGGCAAGGAAACCAAGGCCTATGAGGACATGACGCTGCGCGATGCCATTCTCGTCGGTCTTGCCCAGGCGATGGCGCTGATCCCCGGCACCAGCCGTTCGGGCGCCACCATGACTGCCGCGCGGGCCCTTGGCTACCAGCGCGTGGAATCGGCCCGCTTTTCCTTCCTGCTTGCCATTCCTGCCGTTGCAGGAGCGGGCCTGCTTGCAGCCTTCGACCTGGCCGACGCAACGGCCCAGATGCAGCAGGACGCCATCGTCGCCGGCATCCTGACCTTCTTCACCGCGCTGGCAACGATGGTTTTCCTGATGAATTTCCTCAAGAAAGCGTCGATGCTGGTCTTCGTGATCTACCGGGTTGCCCTCGGCGCAGCACTGCTCGCCTTCCTCTGAGAACAGCTCCAAACCTGCCACCGTTCCGTCACATTTGTGGAACCAATCGCCGCAAGCGGCTTTTTATTGGGCACGAGTAAACCGCAAGGACTGACTATGGGTCTGATTATCCTGATCGTGACGGGCGCCCTGATGGGGTGGCTTGGATCGATCGCACTCAAGATCGAAGATGGCCGTACCATTCTTCGCAACGTGCTGGCCGGCATTGCCGGTTCGCTCGTCGTGGGGATTGCTACTTCCGGCGGCGTTTTCCTCGGAGCGATCCGGGCGGGCACGCTGCTGTGGGCCACCATCGGTGCGATTGTGATGGTCGGACTCTACAATGTCGTTCGGGAGCGGGTGCTGCGCTGACCAGCGCGTATCTCAACATCGATTGACCAATAACCGGACGGCCCAATCCTGGCGCCGCCCGAATACCAAGGGGAAGACCACAATGAAATTCACCAAAGCAACTCTCGTCGCTTCTGCCGCCGCCATGAGCCTCGGCCTTGCCGCTTGCGACAGCGCCGCAGAAAACGAAGCTGAAGCCAACATCGAAGAGATGGAAGACGCTCGCGACGCACAGGTCAATGAAATGGAAGCTGCCGGTGAAATCACCGACGAGCAGGCCGATGCCATGGACGACCAGACCGACGCGATGGAAGAGTCGATGGAAGAACAGGCTGACGAAATCGACGAGATGTAATCTCGAAGCTTTCCAAGCTTACCAAAACGAAGCGGCCCCGGAGCGATCCGGGGCCGTTTTCATTTAGCGATCAGACCGGCTTCGCGCCCGATCCGCGCCCACCGCGCAGGGTGTATTCCAGCGTGCCGCGGTTCACGACGTAATCGACATCGATCACCGCCGTATTGGCATAGGTGAAACCCGGGCCGAGGCTCTTGTAGAGCTTGTCGAAGTCCCGCTCCACCGTCTGGCGGTAAAGGTCCTCGAAGCTGGGAATGACGAAATAGGTCGGCTGCAGGTCGCTGATCACGTAGTCGGTGCGCATGACCCGGTCGACATTGAGCATGATGCGATTGGGGCTTTCCGCCTCCACTGAATAGACGACTTCAGTCGGGCCGGACAGGATACCCGCGCCATAAGCACGGATGTCGCCGGGCTGTTCCTCGATCAGGCCGAATTCGACCGTATACCAGTAGAGCGAACCGAGCGCCTTCAGCCGGTTGTAGCGCATCGCCTTCCAGCCCGCGCGGCCATATTCCTGCATGTAATCGGCATAGACCGGATCGGTCAGCATCGGCACATGGCCGAACACGTCGTGGAAGACGTCCGGCTCCTGAATGTAATCGAAGGTCTCGCGCGTGCGGATGAAATTGCCTGCCGGGAAGCGGCGATTGGCGAGGTGCCAGAAGAACACGTGATCGGGGATCAGCATGGGCACCGGCACCACGCTCCACCCCGTCAGCTTGCCCAGCTCTTCCGAAAGCTTGCCGAACTCGGGCACGCCGCCGCGCCCGAGGTCCAGTTTTTCGGTACCTTCCATGAAAGCCGTCGCCGCACGGCCCGGAAGCACGTCCATCTGGCGCGCGAAAAGGTCGTTCCAGATCGCGTCGTCTTCGCTGTCGTATTCGGTCTGCTTCGGTTCCAGCCAGTCGTCGCCAACATGCTCCGGCTTTTTCAGCGGGGCCGTGAAGACGTCGTCCGGCAAGTCCGGGAGACGCGAAAAATCCTGTTCGGTTTTTGCAAGTGTAGCCATATCGTTGCCGTTGATACTAGCATACGCAGCCGGACACAAACCGATCGGAGCAGAGCGTGAAGAAGAGCGATTACGAAGACGCGATCGAACCCATGCAGGAAGAGCTTGTCGGCATGGCGCGCTGGGCGATGGCGACCGGTCAGCGGATCGTTGTGTTGTTCGAAGGACGCGATACCGCCGGCAAGGGCGGTGCGATCAAGGCCGTGCGCGAACGCCTCAATCCGCGCCAGTGCCGCATTGTCGCCCTGTCGAAGCCCAGCGAGGAAGAGCGCAGCCAGTGGTATTTCCAGCGCTATGCCAAGCATCTCCCTTCCGCAGGCGAAATCGTGCTGTTCGATCGCAGCTGGTACAATCGCGCCGGGGTCGAGCGGGTTATGGGCTTTGCCGATGATGGCCAGGTCGATGATTTCCTGCGCCAGGTCCCTGCTTTCGAAAAGCTGCTGGTCGACGATGGCATAATGCTCTTCAAATACTGGCTCGGTACCGATCAGGAACAGCAGGAAGAGCGCCTGCGCGAACGGCTGGAAGACCCGCTCAAGCGCTGGAAGCTCTCTCCGATCGATCTCGCCGCGCGCAGCAAGTACGATGAGTATACCCGCGCCCGCGAAGCCATGCTGGCAGCGACCCACACCGAATGGGCACCGTGGACGCTGGTCGATTTCAACGACCAGAAGCGCGGCCGATTGACCCTGGTACGCAATCTATTGGATCGCCTGCCCGACACGCGGGTGGAGCCGCCCTCTATCGACTTTCCCGATCTTGGGCACGATCCGGTGGAAGAGACCTATGGATCGCTCAAACCTATTGCGGATTATCCGGTCGACTAGGCGAGGGTCGCGCTTGACTTCACCACCTGTCGCCCGTCTCCGGCGAAGGCTCCCATTTCGATCCCGTCATCGCCTTCGCGCAATGCGAGGTGCAGCGTCTCGCCCGCTATTGCCGGGCTCGCCCCGCGGAAGGTGAAGCTGGCAAGCCGGTTCTCGCCATATTTTTCGGCGGCGAGTTGCAACAGCAGGCTAGCGCTGAGAGGACCGTGGACGACCAAGCCGCGATAGCGCTCAATCTCGCGCGCATACGGCGCGTCATAATGGATGCGGTGGGTGTTGAAAGTCAGCGCCGAAAACCGGAACAGCAGGCGTTCGTCGGGGACGAATTCGCGGTGCGCCTCCCATTGCGAGGGGTCGAAACTGCCCTCGCCAGCAGGCGGCGGGGAAAGGGGCGCGTCTGTGGCGAGTGCTTCGAGGTAGACGACGCTCTGCCGCTCGCTGACGGCCAGCACACCATCGGCGCTGGTCTCGTGATCGATCTCGACGAAAACCATCTCACCCCTGCTGCCCGACTTGGGCGTGACCGACACAATGCGGCTGGAGCGCTCGATGGTGGCGCCGACGGAGATTGGAGCGTGGAACTGCATCGCGCTCGATGCCCACATGCGGCGGGGAAGCGGAATGGGCGGCAGGAAGCTGGCCTGGCTCTGATCGCGCGTCGGATGGCCGTCTTCGCCAAGTTGCGAAGTCCGCGCTTCGGGCGTGCAGAGGCATAGGTGGATGCCCTGCGGCATCTGCGCTTTCGTCGGCGCATCGCGATCGAAAGTCGCGCACCAGCGCGCGGCAAGCCCAGGATCGAGCCGGTCCGCGCTACGCTGTTCGCGCCCGACCCATGCCTGCCAGTCGCTCATCAGGCCGCGCGCTCGAAAACGGCGGCCATGCCCTGCCCGCCGCCAATGCACATGGTCTCGAGGCCATACTTCACTTCGCGGCGCTGCATTTCATGCGCCATGTCGGCCAGGATGCGGATGCCGGTCGCACCGATGGGGTGGCCGAGCGAGATGCCCGAGCCGTTGACGTTGACGATGTCGCGGCGGCTGTCGTCCTCGGCAAATCCCCAGCCCTTCAGCACGGCGAGCGCCTGCGGAGCGAAGGCTTCGTTGAGTTCGATGAGACCGATATCGTCCCATCCGAGGCCGCCCCGCGCAAACAGCCGCTCGACCGCAGGGACCGGGCCGATGCCCATGCGGCTGGGATCACAGCCCGCCGCGCTCCATGAATGGAACCACAGGATCGGCTCGAGGCCGAGTTCCTCGACCTTGTCTTCGGCGACGACCAGGCAGGCCGCTGCGGCATCGTTCTGCTGGCTGGCATTGCCTGCCGTCACGATGGCTTGCGGGTCACGCTTCAGGTCGATAGCGCGCAGCTTGCCTAGGCTCTCCATGTCGGCATCGGCGCGGAAGCCCTCGTCCTTGGCGAAGACGACGGGATCACCTCGGCGCTGCGGGATCTCGACCGCCACCAGCTGATCGTCGAACTTACCCTCTTCCCATGCCTTTGCCGCGTTCTGGTGGCTGCGGACCGCGAAAGCGTCGGACGCCTCGCGGCTGATGTCGTAATCCTTGGCGAGGTTTTCAGCCGTCTCGATCATGCCGGTAATGACGCCGAAGCGCTCGATCGGCTGGCTCATCAGGCGGCCTCGGGTGAGGCGGTCCCACATGACCATGTCGCCCAGGCGTGCACCGTGGCGGGCCTTGGTCGTATAGTGTTCGACATTGGACATGCTTTCGACGCCGCCTGCCAGCACGCAATCGGCCATGCCGGTCTGGACCATCATCGCCGCCGTTGCGACCGCCTGGAGGCCGGAACCGCAGCGCCGGTCGAGCTGCATGCCGGGCACTTCGATCGGATAGCCCGCGGCAAGCCAGCTCCAGCGTCCGATAGCAGGTGCTTCACCGCTGCCGTAACCTTGGCTGAAGACCACATCGTCAACGCGCATGGGGTCGACGCCCGAACGCTCGACCAGAGCCTTGATGATGACCGCACCCAGCGCGCCCGCCTCGAGCGGGGCGAGGCTGCCGAGGAATTTCCCGACGGGAGTGCGCAAGGGCTTGCAGATGGCAACGCGGCGAAGCTGGGTCATGAAAATTAGTCCTTATCGGAAAGACGGGCGATATCGCGGTCCACCAGCGCGCCGATGGCGCCCGAGGACAGGCCGAGACGTGTCGCGAGCACTTCTTCGGTATGCTGGCCGAGGTAGGGCGCAGGTGCAGGCTCGCCAGCATCGCGTCCCGGGATATTGGCGAAGCTGCGAGTGGCGGGATATTCGAAGCCGGAGGGGTTGGCGGACGTCCGCGTGAAGAGCGGATTGTCGTCGACCAGAACCGGATCGTTCGCCGCTTCGTGCATGGTGCGATAGCGCTCGAAAGTGCAGCCCTCTGCCGCCATACGGCGCTCGAGTTCCGGCCAGTCCATTGTTCCGGCGCGCGACTGGAAGAGGTCGAAGAGGGCATGGCGGTGCTTGAAGCGCGGGTCATCGCCATCGGCGAAACGGACGCCGCATTCCTTCTCCAGCGCGGCGATTTCGTCTTCGACGCCAAATGCCTTTACTAGCCCTGCCCACTGCTTTGCTGTGAGCGCGGCGACCATGAAGCGCGTGTTGTCGAGACTGCGGAAATCGCGCCCGAACGCGCCCCAGATCGCATTGCCGAGCCGCTCGCGATCTGCCCCGCGATAGAGCATCTCGGCCATCGCACCGCTGTTGGCGACCGTGCCGATGGCGACATCGCCCAAGGGCACGCGCAGCTGGCTGCCCTCGCCGGTGTGGTCGCGGTGGCGGATCGCGGCGACGAGCGCGAAGGCGCAATAGGCGCCGGTGATGAAATCCCACGCGGGCAGGACCTGGTTGACCGGCGGCGCGGTTGCCTCGTCCCAGTCCTCCGGTCCGCACATCAGCGGATAGCCGCTGGCGGCGTTGACGGTGAAGTCCATTGCCTGGCGCCCGTCATGCCAGCCCATGATGCGCACGCTGACAAGGTCGGGGCGGTTCGCCGCGACAGCATCGTGCGAGAGGAAGCTCTTTTCCGGCAGGTTGGTGATGAGGTTGCCGGTTTTCGCCGACAGTTCGACCAGCAATTCACGCCCCTCGCCGCTCCTGAGGTCAAGTGCGACCGATTTCTTCGCGCGGTTGAGGTTCTCCCAGCTTAGAGAGCGGCCCTCTTTGGTGAGCATGTAGCGATCGTAATCGAGCCCGCCTTCCTTGTGGTCGACGCGGATCACCTCCGCCCCCATCTGCGCGCAATAAAGCCCTGCGGTAGGGGAGGCGACGAAGCTGGACGCCTCTATGATGCTCAGGTCGTTGAGGAGGCCGTACACGCCTCAAACGCTCTGTGCATATTCGCGCAGCATCCGCTTGGCGATCTGCAACTGCAGGATTTGCGTGGTGCCTTCGTAGATGCGGTAGATGCGCGCATCGCGGAAGAAGCGTTCGGCGTCGTATTCGGCGAGGTAGCCTGCGCCGCCATAGATCTGCACCACACGGTCGACAACGCGGCCGCACATTTCGGATGCGAAGACCTTGAAGGCGGCGGCATGTTTCACGGTGTCCTCGCCGCGATCCACGCGCGCGGTGACGTCCGCCATCATCGCTTCGGCGGCGTAGATCTCGGTCCAGCTTTCGGCCAGCATCTGCTGGATCAGCTGGAAGTTGGCGATGGGTTCGCCGAACGCCTGACGCTCGTTCGCATATTTGATCGCGCTGTCGAGCGCACGGCGGGCATAGCCAGCGCTCGCCGCGCCGACGGAAATCCGGCCGTTGTCGAGGCTCATCATGGCGAAACGGAAACCCTGTCCGGTTTCCCCGCCAAGCAGGGCATCGCCCGGCACGTGCACGTCGTCGAGCATGACATCGGAGATATGGCTGCCTGCCTGACCCATCTTCTTGTCGGGGCTGGAGGTGGACATGCCCGGCGTATCCATCGGCACGATGAAGGCAGAGACATGAGCGTTCTTGGGCAGCGCGTCCTTCTCCGTACGCGCCATGATCAGGGCGACGTCGGCGTGCGGCGCATTGGTGATGTAGCGCTTGGTCCCGTTGAGGATCCAGCCGTTGCCGTCGGGATCGGGCTTCGCCATCGTCTGCATCGCAGCGCTGTCGCTGCCGCTGCCCGGCTCGGTCAGGCCGAAACAGGCAATCTCGCCGGCGGCGATACGCGGCCACCATTCGGCCTGCTGTTCCGGTGTGCCGCCGTTCTTGATCGCGGAATTGAACATGCCGACATTTATCGAGAAGATGGAGCGATAGGCCGGCGCGGCATAGGCCATGGTCTGCACGACCTTGGCATATTGGGTGATGTTGAGGCCCGCGCCGCCGAATTCTTCGGGCACGGTCAGGCCGAACAGGCCCATGTCCTTCATCTCGGCCAGGATATCGTCGGGGACCTTGTCCTGTTCGATAACGTCCTTTTCAGCCGGGATCAGCCGTTCGCGGACATAGCGTTCGAGCTGGTCCAGGAACTGGTCGAAAGTCTCCGCATCCATTCCGGGGTTGGGTGTCGACATGGCCTATTCCTCTCCTGCCTCGGTATCTGCTTGGGGGACCGTATCGGGTCCGGTTTCGAGACGCGCTTCGTCCAGCATGCTGGCAGCGTCTTCGAGCGCCTGCGCCTCGTCCGCAGTCACTTCGGGAGGCGCGGCGGGAGGCCCCTCGCTGCATCCGGCGAGTGCGATCGCGGCAAGGGCCGCAAGAGTTTCGAGTCGTCTCATCGAAGACAGACTAATCCCGCGCAACGGCGGGGCAAAATCCGCTACGGCAAGCAAAGGGACAGACGCGCCCTTCGCGCCCGTCCCCTGCCCGCGTAACCTACGCTTACTGGTTTTCTTCGGCCATCGCGTCGAGCGCGGCTTCCGCAGTGGCGGCGGCATTATCGCCGGCCTCTTCGATCGACGCGGTTTCAGCTGCCTCTGCAGCCGAATTGTCGACTTCGACCGGTTCGCTTGCAGCGGCGTCTTCGACCGGCTCTTCGGTCACCGGCTCAAGCGCCTCGTCCGCAGCAACTTCGACCGTGTCGGCCTCTGCTTCGGTCGACGCGTCGTCGGCACTGCCACAGGCGGCCAGCGCCAGCGAAGCGGTTGCAGCGGCAAGAATACGGAACTTCATGTGTCTCTCCTGATCTGAGCGCCGGTCGGCGCTGTCGGGAGGGGTGGTTAATATGCACTGGCCCCAAGGTCCAAGGGGAAAATGCAGCAACGCCGCTTGCGCGCTGAGCACGAGGCGGCGAGAGGGTGGCATGCCCCCGCTCGATGGAGACAATCTGGACCGCGCCCGCGAAGCCCTGCGTTCGACCTTCGGGTTCGACGGATTCCGCGGTCGGCAGGAAGATGTCGTCGAGCGTGTCCTCAATGGACAGTCCACACTTGCAGTGATGCCGACCGGTGCAGGAAAGTCGCTGACCTATCAGCTTCCGGCGGTCATGATGCCAGGCACCTGCATCGTCATCAGCCCGCTCATCGCGCTGATGCACGACCAGCTGCGCAGCGCACGGGCAAACGGGGTCCGTGCCGCCACGCTGACCAGTGCCGATGCCGACTGGCGCGAAACGCAGGATGCTTTCCGCGCGGGAGAGCTGGACCTGCTCTATGTAGCGCCGGAGCGCGCCAGCCAGCCGGGTTTCCGCGACATGCTGGGCGCTGCACCGCTCGCCCTGTTCGCGGTCGACGAGGCGCATTGCGTGTCGGAATGGGGGCACGACTTCCGCCCCGATTACCGCCAGCTGCGCCCGTTGATGGACGCCTTCCCCGATGTGCCTCGCCTGGCGCTGACGGCCACCGCAGACCGGCAGACACGCGCCGACGTGATGACGCAGCTAGGCGTTCCGGAGGACGGGCTGGTGCTCGCCGGCTTCGACCGGCCCAATATCCGCTATGCGATCACCACGCGCGACAATCCCGTGCGGCAGATTTCCGATCTCATGGCCCGCCAGCCCGGCCCCGGCATCGTCTACGCCCAGACCCGCCGCAAGGTGGAGGAGCTGGCCGAAAAGCTCGCCGCTGCAACCGGCCGCGCCGTGCGTCCCTATCATGCAGGGCTTCCGGCAGAGACGCGCGCCGCCAACCAGGCGACCTTCGTCGAGAGCGAGGACATGGTGATCGTCGCCACGATTGCTTTCGGCATGGGGATCGACAAGCCGGACGTGCGCTTCGTTGCCCATGTCGGCGTGCCCAAGTCGATCGAAGGCTACTATCAGGAAACAGGCCGTGCCGGGCGCGACGGCGATCCGAGCCTTGCGACCATGTTCTGGGGCGCAGCCGATTTCGCCACGGCGCGCCAACGCCTGATAGAGTTACCGGAAGGGCGACGCAGCGCGGAGCGGGCGCGCCTCGATGCGCTGGCCGGACTGGTCGAAACGCCGCATTGCCGCCGCGCGGTTCTCCTGCGCCATTTCGGGGAGGACCCCGACGAAACTTGCGGCAATTGCGACAATTGCCTCGATCCGCCCAAGGTCACGGACACCACCGAACTCGCGCGCAAGCTGCTCTCGGCGGTCTACCGCACGGGCCAGAGCTTCGGCATGGGACATCTGCAGAAAGTGCTTGTCGGCGCCGAGGACGAGCGCGTGCGCCAGCGCGGACACGACCGGTTGAGCGTCTTCGGTATCGTCGAAGGCGAGGACGCCCGGCTCTTGCAACCGCTAGGCCGGGCGCTCCAGGCGCGGGGGGATCTCGTCCCGACCGAGCACGGCGGCCTCTCGCTTGGCGGCGCGGCACGCGAGATAATCAAGGGCGAGCGCAAGGTCGAGATCATCGTCCCGCCCAAGCGCAGCCGCAGGCGGCGCGGCGAAGCGGCAGCCAATCCGGTCGGCGATCCCTTGTTCGAGGCATTGCGCGATCTGCGCCGCGATCTCGCCAAGGAGGCGGGTGTCCCGCCCTATGTCGTATTCCACGATTCGACCCTGCGCGAAATGGCTTCAAGCCGGCCCTCGACCCTGTCTGAACTGGGTCGTCTCGGGGGTGTCGGAGCGCGCAAGCTCGACGCCTATGGCGAACGTTTCCTGGCAGAGATCGCCCGCCACTGACCGGATGTTCTTGACCGAACACTGCGCCTGATATATTTATGATATCATAATTATATAACAGGAGGCAGGTTATGTCGGTGGAATTGTCCGGAATGAAAACCAGCCGCGAAAGCGCGGCGACGAGTTACAATGGCTACATCATGTTGTTGGTGCTGGTCGGCCTTATCGCCGTCCTGGCTCTTGTCCTGCCCGGCCTGGCGCCCGAGGACGGCGCGGCGTCGGGGGCGAAAATCCTCTTCCTGGTAGCCCTGTCCACTTCGGTCATCGGAGTCGTGATCGTGGGCCTCGGCTTCTTCATGATCCAGCCCAACCAGGCGGCGGTCATCACGCTGTTCGGCGAATACAAGGGTAGCGAGCGTACCGAGGGGCTGCGCTGGGTGTGGCCGTGGATGGGCAAGAACAAGATTTCGGCCCGTGCGCACAATATCCATTCCGAACGGGTCAAGATCAACGACCTGCGGGGTAACCCGATCGAGATCGCCTGCAACGTGGTCTGGCGCGTGCGCGACACTGCCCAGGCGAGCTTCGATGTCGACGACTACAAGGAGTTCGTGAACATCCAGATTGAAGCGGGCCTGCGCACCGTCGGCTCTCGTCATCCCTATGATGATTTCGAAGGCGAGGAAGTCACGCTTCGCGGAGGCGGCGACGTGGTCAACCGCGAGCTCCTGGAAGAGCTCAACGACCGGCTCAAGGTCGCCGGCATCGTCGTCGATGAAGCGGGCCTCACGCACCTCGCCTATGCGAGCGAAATCGCCAGCGCCATGCTCAAGCGCCAGCAGGCCGACGCCATCATCGCGGCGCGCACCAAGATCGTGCTGGGTGCGGTCGGCATGGTCGAGGATGCCCTCACCAAGCTTAGCGAAGACAATATCGTCGAGCTCGACGACGAGCGGCGTGCGGCCATGGTGTCCAACCTGATGGTCGTGCTGTGCGGCGAGAAGGATGCGCACCCGGTGGTCAACGCCGGCTCGCTGTACTGATCTGAAGGACTAGCGGAGAGGCCTCATGGCCAAACCACCAGCCAAGAAAGCCTTCGCCCTGCGTCTCGACCCGGCTGTCCATGCTGCGGTCGAGCGCCTGGCGGCGGACGAATTGCGCAGCGCCAATGCGCAGATCGAAATGTTGTTGCGCGAAGCGCTGAAAAAGCGCGGTATCGACGTCGCGATTTCCAAGCAGCCCAAGCGCGGGCGCCCGAAGAAGGAGGACTGAGATGAAGGACGACAAACCCTGGTTCGCCCCCAAGCGCTTCGGTTACGGCGCAGGGCTGCCGATCGCCTGGCAGGGCTGGGCGCTGCTGGCCGTCTATACGCTGGTCATGCTGTCTCCGGCGCCCGTGCTGGAGTGGGATCCGGCCATCGGGCTCGGCTTTGCGATCGTGGTCTGGCTGCTCGCCACTCTCGCCGTGGTCTTCATCGCTAAGCACAAGACGCGTGGCGGCTGGCGCTGGCGTCATGGCGAGAAGGATTGACATCCGTATCCGCGCGATCATCCTGTTTGCGCGATGTTAACCATTAAATCCTATGCAATTGCGATGGTTTCGCCCTTCGCCTCTGCTGCCGATCGCCTCCCGCGTTGGATCGTGGCCGGCGTCGCGGCCCTCGCAGTTGGCGCCATTCCGCTTGCTGCAGTCATGGCCCAACCAGCCCGCGGAAACTTCACCATCGCAGAAACGGGACAGGGATTCGCGCTGCTCCAGGACGCGGTCGACGCTATTGGCGATGCCAGGGGCACGATCCTCGTGGCGCCCGGCGTTTACGACCAGTGCGCGGTCCAGAAAGCAGGCCGGATTGAATTTCGCGCGGCGGAGGCCGGCAAGGCGATTTTCGACGGCGGAATCTGTGAAGGCAAGGCGGCGCTTGTCCTGCGCGGCGATAGCGCGGCCATCCGGGGGCTGACCTTTGCCAACATGCATGTGCGGGAAAAGAACGGTGCCGGCATCCGCCTGGAAAATGGCGAACTTTCCATCGTCCAGAGCTGGTTCCGCGATAGCGACCAGGGATTGCTGACGGTCAACGGCAAGTCGAACCGGATCACCATCGACAAATCCACTTTCACCCGTCTCGGCACCTGCGAAGGAAGCGGCGGGTGCGCCCATTCGATCTATGTCGGCGACTATGGCGAACTCGAAGTGACGCGCAGCCGCTTCGAACAGGGGCGCGGCGGGCACTATGTGAAATCACGCGCCAGTCGCAATCGCATCGCCAACAACAGTTTCGACGACACCGGCGGGCGCGGCACGAATTACATGATCGACCTGCCCGAAGGGGGCTCGGGCATGATCAGCGGGAACTGGTTCGTCCAGGGCAAGGACAAGGAAAACTGGTCCGCCCTGATCGCGATCGGCGCGGAAGGCGGGAAATATTCGTCCGACGGCCTGGTCATCCGCGACAACGACGCGCGCCTTGCGCCCGGCATCACACGCAAACCCGCATTCATTGCCGACTGGACGGGTGACGCCCTTGCCGTCGGCGAGAACTCGCTGGGCACGAACCTTAAACCTTTCGAAAGCCGCTGAGGAACGCCCTCGCCCCCGGCATCGTTGATCGGGAAAGGAGCGAAACATGGCAGGCGGATGGGCGCGAGACGGCGCCGTACAGGACCAGATTGACGACACGGTAAGCGATGCCGTCAGTGCGGCGCGCGCGCGCATGCCGCGTGGCGACAGCGCCGAATATTGCGATGAGTGCGGAGAGCCGATCCCGCAGAAGCGCCGCGATGCCTTGCCCGGCGTACGCACTTGCGTCGCCTGCCAGTCGGCCCGCGATGCCACCACCCGCCAGTCCGGCATCAATCGCCGCGGCAGCAAGGACAGCCAGTTGCGCTAGGGCGCAATTCGGTTCACGGCCCCGGAATGGCATCACCCTTCATCTGGCTCCAGCACATGCTGCCGCACCACGCCGTCTCCCGCATGGCGGGCTCTCTCGCCTCGAGCGAGGCGGGCGCGGTCAAGAACCTGCTGATCCGCCGCTTCATCGACGCATACGACGTCGACATGAGCGAAGCGGCGCGCGGCATCGATGAATACCGCAGCTTCAACGACTTCTTCACCCGCGAACTGAAGCCCGGCGCCAGGCCGCTGGCCGATGCCGGCGAGTATATCCTTTCCCCCGCCGACGGCGCGATCAGCCAGATCGGCCGCATCGAAGATGGCAAGATTTTCCAGGCCAAGGGACGGCATTTCACCGCGCGCCAGCTGCTCGGCGGCGACGAGGACGCAGCGCGCCTGTTCGAAGGCGGCACCTTCGCCACGGTATATCTGAGCCCGCGCGACTATCACCGCGTCCACATGCCCGCAGCAGGCCGGCTCACCAGCGCCACCTATGTCCCCGGAGACCTGTTCTCGGTAAACCAGGTCACGGCAGAGAATGTCGATGGCCTGTTTGCCCGCAACGAACGGCTCGCCTGCCTGTTTGACGGCCCCGACGGTTGCTTCGCCAGCGTCATGGTCGGCGCGATGATCGTGGCGGGGATTGAAACGGTGTGGTCTGGACTGGAAGAGACCCATTCGCCCAAGCTGAAGCGGACCGATTTTTCCGGCGGCGCACATTCCTTCGAGGCAGGCGACGAAATGGGCCGCTTTATCCTGGGATCGACCGTCGTGCTGCTGTTCGAACCGGGCCGCGTCGAATGGCTCGACGGGTTCACGCCTGGCGACAGCGTCCGGATGGGCGAAGCGCTTGGACGGCGCCTTCAGCCGAACGCCGGGGCGTAGCTCACGACACCTGTCGGCGCGTCGCCGGCAATGACAAGGCGCTGAAAATACTCGGGCGGCGGACCGGGGTATTCCAGCCGCGGATCATGTTCGAAACCGAAGCGAGCATAATAGGCAGGATCGCCGAGCAGGACTATTCCGGCAGCGCCTCTCTCCCGCATGTCTGCGATAGCCCGCTGCATCAGCCGAAAGCCGATACCGCCCCGCTGCAAGGAGGGCAGAACGGAAATCGGCCCGAGCCCATACCAGCTGCCCGCCTTGCCATCGATGGTAACCGGCGACACCGCGACATGTCCGATAATGCGTTCGGCATCCTCCGCCACCAGCGAAAGCGTCAGGTCGCCATCCTTCCTAAGCCGGTCGACGATTGCCACTTCGGAGCCGTCGCTGTGCTTTCCGCCCTTGAAAGCGGCCTCTGTCATGACGGCGATAGCCGCGTGGTCCGATGGCTCTTCAGGCCTGATCGCCACTGCATTCATGGCAGCAGGTGCCCGGCGCGGTCACGCTTCGTTGCAAGATAGCGGGCGTTGTGGGGATTGTCCGGCAGGGCGTGCGGCACGCGCTCGTCGATTTTGACGCCATGCGCGCCAAGTGCGTCCACCTTGGCCGGGTTATTCGTCATCAGGCGGATGCTGCGCACACCAAGCAGGTCGAGCATCCTTGCGGCAGTGGGAAAGTCACGCGCTTCGTCCGGCAGGCCCAGCCGCGTGTTCGCATCGACCGTGTCGAATCCCTGGTCCTGCAGGCGATAGGCGCGCAGCTTGTTGATGAGGCCGATGCCGCGTCCTTCCTGCCTCATGTAGAGAAGCACACCCCAGCCGCCTTCTTTCGCCTCATGCGCCATTGCATGAAGGGCCGCGTCGAGTTGCGGCCCGCAATCGCATTTGAGGCTGCCGAGCACATCGCCCGTCAGGCATTCGGAGTGCAGGCGCACAAGCGGCGGCTTGTCCGAGCGTTCCTTGCCGATCACCAGCGCCACGTGCTCGCGCGTATCGTCGGGATGGCGAAAAGCCACGATCCGCGCATCGGGTGCAGCATCCACCGGCAGGGAAGCACGCGATGCGATGCGCAAGGTGTCAGCCTGCGAAAAAGCGTCAAGATCCGACGCTTCGAGATGCACGGCCTCTCCCGCACCGTCCGGAGCGACGAGAAACGCGGGCAATATCCCGGCGATCCGCGCCAGTTCCAGCGCGGCGGCGGCCTGCTCTTCCCATTCCAACGCCAGCGCCTTGAACGGCCCCTTCATGGGCTTGGTCAGATCCAGCGCGGGATCGGCAATTGCCAAGGCTTCAGGCAGGTCGAACGTCTCCGCCCCGCGCAGCAGGACGGGCTGGCGCGGTGCCGCGGCCTCGCGCTGGTTTGCCAGCTTCAGCGTCGCTGCGCGGGTGGCGGAAATCAGCATCTCGCCCGCGGACACTTCACCGAATGCCGTTTCGACCGGCTGCAACAGCGGCGCACCGGCGATCGCCAGCGGCCAGCCATGCCTCAGCGCATCAACGGCCTGCGCCGCCCGGCGGGAAGGCGACGGTTCGCTCAGAGAGAAAACTCCGTCATCAGCGGGACGTGGTCGGAGGGCTTTTCCCAGTCGCGCGCATATTCGTGGACCGAATGGCCGGTTGCCTGTTTCGCAAGTTCCGGGCTGGCCCACATGTGGTCGAGCCGGCGACCGCGATCGTTGGCCTTCCAGTCCTTCGCGCGGTAGCTCCACCAGCTGTAATAGCGTTCGGGCGCAGGGATATGTTCGCGCCCGATATCGGCCCAGCCATGAGCGTCCATGAACCGCTGCAGCGCATCGACCTCCACCGGCGTATGGCTGACGACCTTGAGCAATTGCTTGTGGTTCCACACATCGCTTTCGAGTGGCGCGATATTGAAATCGCCCACGATCAGCGTCGGACGGTCGATCTTGTCAGCCCAGCGCGTCATCCGTTCGAGAAAATCGAGCTTCTGGCCGAATTTGTGGTTCTTCTCGCGGTCCGGCTCGTCTCCGCCAGCGGGGACATAGACATTCTCGACGATCATGCCCTGGTGTGCTGGATCGGTCAGTTCCACGCCGACGTGCCGCGCTTCGCCATTGTCCTGCCAGTCGTGCTTCGAAAAATCGCGGAAGGGGATTTTCCCGACCGTCGCCACGCCATGATAGCCCTTCTGGCCGTGGATCGCGAAGTGTTCGTAACCGAGTTCGCGGAAAGCCTCGAAAGGGAACTGGTGTTCCTGGCACTTGATCTCCTGCAGGCACAGGATGTCGGGCCCTTGCTCTTCGAGAAAGCGGGCGACGATCGGCATACGCAGGCGGACGGAATTGATATTCCAGGATGCAACAGAAACCATGGCCGCCGAGATAGGGCGGCGAAGCGCGGCGGTCCACCCTGCCGCACACAACAAAAAACCCTCGAGCCGGGGGCAAATGGCTCGAGGGTTCCTTGTGAGCGTTCGTCACGCTTGGAACGAAGCGGTTTGAGGGGTGGCAATCAACAGGGGGGAAATTGCCGTCCGCCGCTTCGTAGACTTATAAATAGGGCCTATCGTCTTGCTGCTCAATGAACATTGAGTCGCCAAAAGTCGTATAAGACGAACGGTTCGTCGCCGGTCCGTTTATCCCGGACGACGGGACGTTTTGCGCGGGTCCTTGAAAGTGAATGCGCTGTCGGCGACCGACACGCCATAGCGGTGATTGCGCAGGCGCACGGTGGTGCGGTGATTCTGTGCATCGAGCGCAACCCAGTGAGTGAGGCGCAGGCCACCGGGGGCGCTGGCATCACGCGCGAAGATGAGGGTGATCGCACCGAATTCGGGCCGCTTGGGATCCCGCACTTCGATGCTGACGACATCGCTGTGTCCGGTCGGGACCAGCTTGCCGTAACGCTTCACGTCGCGGCTCGGGTCGAGGAGCGCGCCGAGAGGCGAATTCTTGATCGGCCAACGCTGGACCTGGTTCACTTCGTAATCGACCATATACATCGATTTGCCGTTCGAAACGACGAGCAGGGGCACACCCTTTTCGTATTCGAAACGAATCTTGCCGGGGCGCTTCAGCGTCATGACGCCGGAGACGGACTGGCCATTGCGGTCGGTCTGGACGAAGTCGGCTTTCATGGTGGCGATGCCGCGCAGCGCGTCGACCGCGCGGTCGAGGTCGCCTGCCGCCGCCTCTACCGGGGCGGGGGCAGCCAGAAAGCTTGCCGGAATCGCAGTGGCCACCGCAAACGCGATGGCCGAGGCGAAGGGTCGATTCTTGAAAAGGGTCAAGGTGTTCATGCTCCACGATTTAGCGTCGGAGCATTGAACTGTCACTGAACTGCGTGCGTTCCCGCCGTTCAGCTTGCCGGATCAAATTACTTGATCTTGGCTTCCTTGAACTCGACGTGCTTGCGCACGACCGGATCGTACTTCTTGAAGACGAACTTCTCGGTGTGATTCCGGGGGTTCTTCTTGGTCACGTAGTAGAAGCCCGTGTCGGCAGTCGAGACGAGCTTGATCTTGACGGTTGCGGGCTTCGCCATGGCGTGTTCCTAAAGATCTCGTTGCAAGGGCCGTCCCGCGGGGGAACCGGCCGAAAAAATAAGGGCGGCGCAGGTCGCACCGCCGTCCGGCGCGCCCTTTGTGTGATTCCCGGTGAAAAGTCAAGCATTGGCGCGCACTGCGTCAGAGCTGGACCTTGCCCCGGTTGGCCTTTACCTCGCCGCGCGCCTTCTTGGCCTTGAGGCGTTTCACCTTGCCGACCCGGTTAACGCGGCTCTTCTTGCGCTTCTTTGGCGGGGTCAGCGCTTCCGTCAGGATCGCCTCAAGCCGTGCACGAGCCGCTTCGCGATTGCGTTCCTGCGTGCGGTGCTCGTTCGCGGTGAGGACGATTTCGCCGTCCTGCGTCAGCTTGCTGCCGGCGATATCCTTCAGCCGGTTGAATGCATCGGGCGGCATGCCGAGCTGGAACACATCGACCCGCAGCTGCACGGCGGTCGCCACCTTGTTGACGTTCTGCCCGCCGGGCCCGGAGGAGGCGATGAACTTCTCCTCGGCAATTTCATTCGCCTTGTCGACGATGCGGCCCATTATTCCGGACTGTCGGTGAAACCGAGTGCGAGAAAATCGCGCGGCATCGGCGCGCTCGCTTCGATGGTCGGTTTCTTTTCGCGTGGCACGACCAGCCCTGCCGCGTGCAGCATCGTGCGCGGCGCGCCCTTGCCCGACCCGTAAACCGGATCGCCAAGCAGCGGCATGCCGAGCCCAGCCTCGCAATGGATGCGTATCTGGTGCGTGCGCCCGGTTTCAGGCCGGAACTCGACCAGCGCATGGCCGCCGCTTTCGCCAATGACCTTCCAGTGCGTGACGGACGGCTTGCCCTTCTTCGCCGCGATCATCCGCCAGCCCTTTTCCGCGCTGCTGATCTTGGCGAGCGACAGCTCGATAGTGCCTTCGGTTTCCGAAGGAATGCCGGTCAGGATGCCGAGATAGCGCTTCTCGACCACGCGGTCCTCGAACGCCTTGGAAAAGCGTTTGAGCGACTTGGGATTGCGGGCCAAGAGCAGGCAGCCGCTGGTATCGGTATCGAGCCGGTGCACGGGCGAGGGTTCGCGCTGGAAGCCCAGACGCAGTTGCTCGAAATGATCTTCAAGGCACCGACCACCCTTCTTCGGCCGGTCGACCGGCAGGCCAGCTGGCTTGTTGATGACGAGCGCCTCGCCGTCTTCGAACAGGATGGGAATATCGGTCATTCAGTCCTTCAGTTCCGCACGCACCATCTGGCGCAGCGCATTGCCGAGGAAAAAGCCGTCCTCGAGATCGGAAATCGTGAGCTCCGCTTCCTTTGCCCTGCCCTCTGCAAGGAGGGTCTGGCGCAGCACGCCGGGAAGCAGGCCAAGGTGTGCAGGCGGCGTCAGCAGGACGCCGTCACGCTCCACGAATATGTTGGTAACGCACCCTTCCGTGACAAGGCCATCCTCGCGCACCAGCAGGCATTCCTGCGCGCCATGGCGCCGGGCCACTGCTTGCGCATCCTCGTAGAAGCTGCGGTCGGTTGTTTTGTGACGAAGCCGCCAATCGCCCGGATCGACCGGCATGGGCATGACGATGCACTTGGCAGGTTCCGGCCATGGCGCCGGCATATCCTGCACTTCGAGGGCGAGAGCCCCCGAACGCGACGCCAGCAGGCGTATGCGGCTTGGCTTTTCGACCACGAAGCATAGCGCGTGCAACTGGTTGCGCGCCTCGTGCCGGTCGAAGGAGAAGCCCAGCTCGCCCGCACTTTCCTTCATGCGCAGGAGATGTTCCTCGAGGTATGCGATCCCCTCGTCGGGCGAAAAACGCATCGTCTCGATGAGGTCGAACTGCGCCGCGCGGTGATCGGGCGAGGATGCCCGGGCGAACGCGCCCTTGAGGATCGCCTCGCGCCATTCGGTACGCGCCTCGCTGTCGGCCACGATCGCGCCGCCGACGCCCAGCACGGCCTTGCCGCGTCCGTTCTCTATCTCGGTCAGGCGTAACGTGCGGATGGCCACATTGAACGCGGCATCACCGTCCGCACCGATCCGTCCGATGGCCCCGCAATAGGGCCCACGGGGATCGCGCTCTACCTCGTCGATCAATTCCATCGCGCGGATTTTCGGCGCGCCGGTGATCGACCCGCACGGGAAAAGCGCCTTCACGAGGTCGATCGCGCCCGCATCCGGCTTGAGCCGCGCGCGGACCACACTCACCATCTGGTGGACCGTCGGATAGCTTTCGATCGCGAAGGGTTCGTCGACCCGCACGCTTCCCGCCTCGGCGACCCGGCTCAGATCGTTGCGCATCAGGTCGACGATCATCAGGTTTTCGGCCTTGTCCTTGACCGATTGTGCCAGTTCTTCGGCCAGCGCCGCATCCTGCTGCGGGTCCGCCGCGCGAGGGCGCGTGCCCTTCATTGGCTTGGCCTTGGCTTCCCGATCCTTGAGCGACACGAACAGTTCGGGGCTGAGGCTGAGCAGCCAGTGCGAGCCGTCGAAGATGACCCCGCCGTAACCGGCTTGGGCGGCAGGCCTCAGGGCAGAGTACAGGCCCAGCGGATCGCCGGTGAAATTTCCAGCCAGGTGGAATGTGAGGTTGGCCTGGTAGATGTCGCCTGCGCTGATCGCTTCCTGTAGTCGATCGAACGCCTCGGCATAACTGCCCGGCGACAATTGCGGCTCCAGCGGACCGACACTTCCAGCACCGGCAGAGCGTTCGCGCAGCCAGTCCGGCATGGCCTCGGCCGCGATCCGGGTGGGAGCATCGAACAGGCCCAGCCACACGAGCGGGCCGGATGCCCCCGTCTTTGCAGACGCCCTGTGTTGCAGACGTTCTTCAAGCGCGAGCCCTGCCTCGTAGGCGATATAGCCGGCCAGTTCCCCGCCGTCGCGCCGCGCCCGCTCCGCAGCCTCCAGCGTCGCTGCCACGTCTTCGGGCCGCGAAGCGACGAAGACCGCGCGCGCGTTTTCGAACAACAGTGCATCTGCCGCACCATCGCTGCGTGCATCGTCGAGAAGAACGAAAGGGTCGCGCCGCGCCATATGCCCTGCCTTTACCGCAGCGGCAGCCTATGTCGAGGGATAGCTTGACCCTGCCGCCTCCACTGCGCCAAACCGCTGGCAACACATGACAACAGGGACACGGGGCCAGATGAGCGATATTTTCCTTGGATTGGGCGGCAATGGAGAGAACCAGTATCTCAGGCTGGCGCAGGCCAATCGCCATGGATTGATCGCCGGCGCCACCGGCACGGGCAAGACCGTCACGCTTCAGGGGCTGGCCGAAAGCTTCTCCGCACGCGGCGTCCCTGTATTCGTTGCCGATGTGAAGGGGGACCTTTCGGGCATTTCCATGGCCGGTTCCCCGCAGTTCAAGCATGCCGACAAGCTGGAAGGCCGCGCGAAGGAACTGGGCATGGACGACTATGCCTACGCCGACAATGCGGCGGTATTCTGGGACCTTTACGGCGAAAAGGGCTTCCCGATCCGCACGACGATTTCGGAAATGGGTCCGCTGCTGCTGGCGCGCCTGCTGGACCTCAACGACACCCAGGAAGGCGTGCTCAACATCGTCTTCCGCTATGCCGACGAGAACAACCTGCTGCTGCTCGATCTCGGCGACCTGCAGGCGATGCTGACTTTCGCCTATGAGAACGCCAAGGACCTGTCCGGCAAATATGGCAATGTCTCCAAGGCCAGCGTGGGGGCTATCCAGCGCCAGCTGCTCAGCTTCGAGAGCCAGGGCGCGGACGAGTTCTTCGGCGAGCCTGCGCTGGAGATCGACGACTTCCTCGCCACGGATGAAAAAGGTCGCGGCGTGATCAACGTGCTGGCCGCCGACAAGCTGATGCGCAGCCCGAAGCTTTACGCGACCTTCCTGCTCTGGCTGCTGGCCGAACTGTTCGAAACGCTTCCCGAAGTCGGCGATCCGGACAAGCCGAAGCTGGTGTTCTTCTTCGACGAGGCACACCTGCTCTTCGACGACGCGCCCGAAGCGCTGGAGGACAAGGTCGAACAGGTTGTGCGCCTCATCCGATCCAAGGGCGTGGGCGTCTATTTCGTGACGCAGAACCCGATCGACATTCCGGAAAAGATCGCTGGCCAGCTTGGCAACCGCGTCCAGCACGCGCTGCGCGCCTTCACCCCCCGCGACCAGCGCGCGATCAAGGCTGCCGCCGAGACTTTCCGCATCAATCCCGACCTCGACGTGGAAGAGGCGATCACCGAGCTTAAAGTGGGCGAGGCGCTGGTCTCCACGCTCGACGAGGACGGCGCACCATCGGTCGTGCAGCGCACGCTGATCAAGCCGCCCCACTCGCGCCTCGGCCCGGTGACCGAGAAAGAGCGCAAGATCGTGAATTCCGTCAGCGATCTCGACGGGAAATACGACGAGGCCGTCGACCGCGAAAGCGCAGAAGAAGTGCTCGCGGCCAAGACGCTCGACGCGGCCGAAACCGCCAAGGAAGTCGAGGAAAAGGGCGAAGCGGAAGTGCGTAAGCGCGAGCGCAAGACGCCGTCGATGTGGACCAAGGCGGGCAAGGCGGCGGCGACCGCTGCGGCAGGCTCGCTCACCTCGGTGGCCGTGGCCGCAGTCCTCGGCAAGAAGTCGCGCGCCGACCCGGTACGCACGGGCCTCAATGCCTTCGTTCGCAATATCGTCGGCGGTTTGATGCGCTAGATCGGAAGACGCAATTCGGCACGCAGGCCGCCCTGCTGCCGGTTTTCCAGCACCAGCGAACCGCCATGCTGCTCCGCCACGGCGCGCGTGATGGTTAGGCCGAGGCCGGCGCCGCCGGTTGCGCGATTGCGGCTGGCCTCGCCGCGGGTGAAGGGTTCGAGCATTTCGGCGATGCGGTCCTCAGGAATTCCGGGACCGTCATCCTCGACGCGGATCACCGCCTCGTCGGCTTCGCGCACCAAAGCGACCTCTGCCGTGTCGCCATAGCGCAGGGCATTGGAAATGAGATTGCGCACACCGCGCTTCAGCCATGTGAGGTGCACCGGCGCGGGCACCCGCTGGCCTTCGAGCAGCGCGACCGGCTGGTTCATGTCCTCGAATTCTTCCACCACCGACACCAGCAAGGCGTAAAGATCGGTACGCTCCGCAGGGCGTTCGGCGCGGCCGATGCGCGCTAGCAGCAGGATCTCGTCGAGCGTGCGCGTGATCTCTTCGATCGAATCCGCCATTTTCGCCCGAAGACCTTCGTCTCGGATCGCCTCGATCCTCACTCGCAGCGCGGCCAACGGCGTTTTCAAATCGTGGCCGATGGCGCCCAGCATGACGTCTTTCTCGTCGAGCATGGCAGCGATGCGCGCTTCCATCGCATTATGTGCCGCAATCAGGCTGCGAACGTCATCAGGGCCGCTGGGTTCGATCGGGACGATACTGCCCGGATTGGACGAGAATCTCTCGGTCTGGCGCGTCAGCCTCGCCAGGGGCCGGGTGATCCGGCGAAGAAGGAAAAACAGCACCGTCATCAGCAGGACGAAGATTACCAGTGTCTGCGCGGCCGTTATCAGGAAGACCCTGCGGTCGTCGCCCGGATAGGGAATTCTCGCCACGTGCCAGTCGCCGCCCTCTTCCCACTGGACTGCGGCAACGAAGACCTTGCGATAGGTACGGCCCCCTCTGCGCGATCCGGCATTGCGATCCCGAAAACGCTGCATCACGACCGGATCGTCTTCGGACGAGCGGATAGTGGCAATTACGGCATGCGGTTCTCGAACGAAGCCGGTCAGGCGTTCCGCGATAGCCGCTGCCATCGCCGGATCCGAAGTTTCTCCGGACATGAGGGGGTAGTCTTGCGTAACCTCGCCTCTCATCGGGCGGCCACCCAATTCGCGCCGGTTCATCCGGAAGCGCCTGCGATCCCCATCAAGCACCGCCTCGCCGCGGGCCTGCCGGAACACCGGTGCACCCCACAGCGATAGCTGGGCCGCGCTGACCAGCGCTTCCTCGCGCCGGTCCTCGGCGATGCGGTAGAGAAGCGCGGTGGTGACCAGCTGCGCCAGCAGGAGCGCGCCGGCGACCGCCATCAATGTCTGGCCAAGCAGGCTTTTGGGTAGCAACCGCGTCATGCCGTGTCCTGGGCCTTGCGCGTCACATCGGCGCCGAAGCGATAGCCCCCGCCCCTCACCGTCTGGATGAAGCGCGGGTTGCGGCTGTCGGCCTCGATCTTGCGGCGCAGGCGGCTGACCTGGTTGTCGACCGCGCGATCGAACAATTGCGCTTCGCGACCCTGCACCATGTCGAGCAGGCGGTCGCGGTCGAGCACCTGGCGCGGGTGGTCGCAGAACGCGCGTAGCATGCGGAATTCTGCGGTCGAGATCGGCACCAGCGTCCCTTCGGGGTCTGTCAGCCGGCGCTTGAGCGGGTCGAGTGTCCAGCCCTCGAAAACATAAGCGAGATCGTCTGCAGGCTCCACGCCGCTGCGGTCTGCTCGGCGAAGGACGGAGCGTATGCGCGCCACCAGTTCGCGCGGCTCGAACGGCTTGGTGACATAATCGTCAGCCCCGATTTCGAGGCCGATGATCCGGTCCATCGCCTCGCCCTTTGCCGTCAGCAGGATGACGGGAAGCTGCCGGCTTTCGACGAGGTGCCGGCAGAGCGACAGCCCGTCCTCGCCCGGCATCATGATGTCGAGCAGGACGAGGTCGGGCCGGTCGGTCTCCAGCCGCGAACGCGCCCGCGCAGCGCTTTCTGCCTCCAGCACGACGAACCCCTGGCCGGACAGATATTCCGCCAGGGGTTCGCGTAGACTGGCTTCGTCGTCGACCAGCAGCACGGTGATGGGCGCAGCATCGTTCATGCGGGACCTATGCACTCGCTTTGCGGTGAACGAAACAGAAAGCCGGTTACTGGCTGGGACGCTGGGCGCGGCGTTCCTGCCGTGCCTGCTTCATCGCTTCGCGTTCCGCAGCCGAGATCTCGCCATTGCCGTCGGTATCGGCGCGGGCGAAGCGGGCATCGACTGCCGCCTGGAATTCAGCGCGGGAGATCGACTTGTCGCCGTCGGTGTCGGCGCGCTGCAGCATGGCCATGTGGCCGCCGCGCTTGCCGCCGCGACGCGCCTTGCGGCCTTCACCGCCGCGTTCGCCGCGCATTTCCTTCATGGCCTGGAGTTCTGCCTGCGAGAGGCCGCCCGAATTGTCGGTGTCGAGCTGGGCGAAACGCTGCTCCATGCGCGCTGCACGGCGCTCCGAGCGATCGGCCCGGCGTGCTTCGCGCTGCTGCTTGCGCGCTTCGTGCATCGCCTTCATCTCGGCCTGCGAAAGCTCGCCGTCGCCATTGGCATCGGCCTTGGCGAACATGGCCTCGCGCCTCTCGGCACGGTCTTCGGCGTTGATCACACCGTCGCCATTGGCGTCCATCCGCGCAAACATCGCGTCGGCATGGGCAGTGTGTTCGGCGCTGGTGACAACGCCGTTGCCGTCCGCATCGGGGTTCGTCTTGCCCATGTGCTGATGGGCGATCGCAGCAGTCCCGGTCAGCGCGAGCGCTGCGGCGGACAAGGTCAAAGTGATCTTCTTCATCATGTGTTCTCCTGAATTTGGAGAACTGCGGCGCGCCTGGGTTGGGGGGAGGGATTGAGGGGACAGCGCCGCAGTTCGTGTCACCGTTATAGGGCTGTCTTGTCGCAGCAATGTGCCGGATCGCAGGAGAATTGTAATGGAATGTAACGCTCCGGGCAGGTTGTTCACCCGGGTGTCAGCATCTCAACGCGGCCGGTGCTGAGTCCCCTCGCCGGCGGTGATGAAGATCGCGGTCGCATGGACTTCGACATCGGCGACATGCCAGACGCCCGCCGGATTGATCGCATATTCGCCCGCTTCCAGGGTTATAGTTTCGCGGCGCCCGTCGGGAAATTCCTGCGTCAGCACCATGCTCCCTGCCGTGCAGATGACGACTTCCTCACCAAGCGGGTGCATTTCCCAGCTGTCCCAGTCTTCGGTAAAGCTGTGCTGACTGACCAGCCTTCCTTCGCGCCCGTCACTGCCGTGACGCTGCCCATAGCCTTCGTACCACTCCATCCCGCCTTCGAAGGGGGGCTGGGGAACGGCAGTCGCCCCCAGCCCGAGGTGCAGGAAACTGTCCGCAAGGCGGCGCTTGTCCTGCATCACTCGACCTTGTCCATGAGGTAGGCGTTGAGCTTGTTGCCGTCGGGATCGCGGAAATAGGCGGCATAGAAGAGCATGCCGTTCTCGTCCGGCTCGCCCCTCGGTCCGGGCTCACCCTCGTCGCTGCCGCCATTGGCGAGCGCGATGTCGTAAAGCCGCTTCACCTGATCGCGGTCCTTGGCCTCGAGCGCGACCATCGTGCCATTGCCGACCGTCGCCTTTTCGCCATCGAACGGCATGGTCGCCGCGATGCCCGCGCCGCCATCCCATTTGCCCCAGGCGATAAAAGTTTCGAATTCCATCATCCGCCCCACGCCCATTTCGGCCGCGATGGCATCGTAGAATTTGGCCGCCCTCGTAAGGTCGTTGGTGCCCAGCGTAACGTAACCGATCATGCAAACTCTCCTAGTTGGAAACGACTCGCGACCGGCGGAACATTACGTGAACACAGCTACTCCTACAAGGGTGCGCATTCGCGTTCGAGCCAGGCGAGGTCATCACCCTCCAGCTGCGGAGCAAGGATGTCGCGGGTCCTGGCGTGATATTCGTTCCACCAAGCGATTTCGCGTTCGCTGAGCAGGCTCTTGTCGACCAGCTTGCGGTCGAGCGGGACGTGGGTCAGCGTCTCGAAGCCGAGGTACTTGCCCTCCGATCCATCGATACCGGCGTCCACCACCAGGACGAGGTTCTCGATCCGGATGCCGTATTCGCCCGGCTTATAATAACCCGGTTCGTTGGAAAGGATCATGCCTTCGCGAAGCGGGGTTTCGGTCCCGGGGAAGGCGCCGCCTGGCTTCGAAATGCGCTGCGGGCCCTCATGGACCGACAGATAGCTGCCGACGCCGTGACCGGTGCCGTGACCATAATCCACGCCCGCCTGCCACAGGTGCATCCGTGCCAGCGCGTCGAGAGCGCCGCCGCTGGTCGCATCGGGGAATTTCGCGAGGTCCAGCTCGATATGACCCTTCAGCACGCGCGTGTTGCGGTCGATCATTTCCGCCGTCGGTTCGCCCGGGCCGACCCAGACGGTGCGGGTGATGTCGGTAGTCCCGTCGGGATACTGGCCGCCCGAATCGCACAGGTAGATGCTGGACGGCGGGATCGGGATATTGCTGTCCTCGTCGACCTTGTAATGCGGCAGGGCAGCATGGCCCGCCGCGGCGCTGATCGTGTCGAAGCTGGTATCCTTGAGTTCCGGGCTGAGGCCGCGGAATTCGCGCAGCTTGGCCGCTGCCGCCAGCTCGTCGATCTCGCCCGAGGGAGCGTTCTCCTCGATCCAGCGCAGGTATTTCACCACGGCAGCCCCGTCGCGCGCCTGGGCATCGCGGTGGCCCTGCTGTTCGGCCTCGTTCTTGATCGCCTTGGGCAGCACGGCCGGGTCGTCGTCGCGAACGACCTTCGCCCCGCCCGCTTCAAGCGCGTGGAAGATGCCTGCCACCGCATGACGCGGATCGACTGCCACGGTCTTGCCCTGCAGCTTCGCCAGCGCAGGCTCGAAATCGGCGCGGTCGTTGATGCGCACCGCATTGCCGAGGTGCTGCGTGAGTTCGGGCGTAACTTTCTCGGGCGCGATGAAGAGATCGGCTGTCCCGTCCGCATGGGCGACGACATAGGACAGGGCGACTGGCGTGTTGTCGACGTCCTTGCCGCGCATGTTGAGCACCCACGCCACGGAATCGAGCGCGGTGACGACGGTGGCGTCATAGCCTTCCTGCTTCAGCCAGTCGGCGATCTCGGCGCGCTTGTCCGCGCTCGACCGGCCGGCGAGGCGGTCTTCATGCGGCACGGCGGCAGCCTTGCTGGGCTCGGGCCGGTCGGCCCAGACCGCGTCGATCGGATTGCCGTCGACAGGGACGAGTTCGATCCCCTTCTTGGCGAACAGCTTTTCCGCCTCTTCCGCCCAGCCGATACCGTGCAGCCAGGCATCGTATCCGATCCGCGCGCCTTCGGGCGCATTGGCAGCGATCCATTTTGCAGGCGAGGTCGCCGGCACGTCCTCATAATCGTAGAGCTTGCCGTCGACCTGCTCGCGCACCTGCACGGTATAGCGGCCATCGGTGAACATCGCCGCCTTGTCCTTCAGCACCACCGCGCTGCCCGCGCTGCCGCCGAAGCCGGTCAGCCAGTGGAGCCGCTGGGCATAAGAGCCGACATATTCGCTCATATGCTCGTCCGAAATGGGGACGACGAAGCCATGGAGGCCGCGCTTTTCGAGTTCGGTCCTGAGCGCATCGAGGCGCGCTTCGTGGGTCTGCATCAGCATGCGAGTAAATCCTTTCGTCGGCTGCCGTCCCGCATCGGTGGAGACGGCGCTTGCGGCATTGCATCTTGCCGCATAGTCACGCCTGCAACTTAGACACTTGCGGCCCCGCTTTCCAGCTTTGTGCCGCCATCGGGGAGATCATTCATGGCTTACATGCGACTGGCTGCGTGCCTATCTGCCGTATCGCTCGTTCTGGCTGCGCCTGGCGTGGCCCAAGAAACCGAAGGGACTTCAGTGACTGCACCTACCTCTCCGCCCCAAGCCGAGAAGCGCGACCATTCCTATACCCATCACGGGATCACGATCTCCGATCCGTATCACTGGCTCAAGGACCAGAGCTATCCGACGATCGATGACGAGGACATCCTCGACTATGTGAAGGCGGAAAACGCCTGGTACGAAGCGCGCATGGCGCCGCAGAAGGAACTCGTCGACACCCTGTTCGAAGAGATGAAGGCCCGGATCAAGGAAGACGATTCCACCGTTCCGCAAAAGGGTGGCGACTGGCTCTACTGGTCCGAATTCGAAGAGGGCGCGCAATACCGCAAGCATTACCGCAAGCCGGTTTCGGGCGGCGATGCGGTGCTGATCCTCGACGAGAACGAACTGGCACAAGGCCTGGAATACTTCCGGCTCGGTGCAGCGTCGGTGAGCAAGAACGGGCGCTATCTCGCCTATTCGACCGACAGCAACGGGTCGGAACGCTACACCGCGCGGATCAAGGACCTGCAGACCGGCGAATTGCTGCCGGACGAACTGACGAACCTGCGCGGCGGGCTCACCTGGGTCGCGAACGATACCGCGCTGGTCTACGGCCCCTCGACCGAGGAATGGCGCTCGCTCGAAGCGAAGCTGCACGTGCTCGGCACTCCGGTCGAAAGCGACGTCACGCTCTATCAAGAGGAAGACCAGAGCTTCGGCGTAGGCGCAGGCCTGTCCGCGCAGGACGACTGGCTGATCATCGCCACGGGCGACAACGAAACCAGCGAAGTGCGCCTCGTGCGCGCAGACGATCCGACCGGCGAACAGATCCTCGTCAGGCCGCGCCAGAAGGGTGTCGAATATTCGGTCGATGTCCGAACCGACGAAACAGGCACGAACCTGTTCGTGTGGACCAATGACGATCACATCAATTTCCGCCTCGCCAAGGCATCGATCGAAGCGCCCGGCGAATGGGAAACCGTCATCGCCGGATCGGACGAATTCTACCTGACCGGCTTCGACCTGTTCCAGGATTTCTTCGTGACCGAAGGCCGCCTCGACGGGCTCGACCAGATCCAGCTGCGCACATACGATGCGCCGCTTCAGGCACGCGCGATCAGCTTCCCCGAAGCGAGCTACAATGCGGGCCTGTCGAACAATCCCGAATATGCCGTCACCAAGCTGCGCCTCGATTATGAAAGCATGGTCACGCCGGATTCGGTCTATGACTACGACGTCGCCACAGGCGGGCTCGAACTGCTCAAGCAGCAGGAAATCCCGAGCGGCTACGACGCCTCGCTCTACACCACCGAACGCCTGAGCGTGCAGTCGCGGGACGGCACGATGATCCCGGTCAGCGTGGTCTATCGCAAGGATCGCAAGGACGGCGCCATGCCGCTCCACCTCTATGCCTATGGCGCGTACGGCTATGCCATGCCGCCCGGCTTCTCGACCACGCGCCTCAGCCTGATCGACCGCGGCTTCGCTTATGCCATCGCGCATATCCGCGGCGGCGACGACCTCGGCCGGCGCTGGTACCTGCAGGGCAAGATGTTCGAGCGCGCCAACACTTTCAACGATTTCGTCGATGTCGGCCGCGGCCTGATCGAGAAGGGCTACACCGCCGAGGGCAAGATTACCGCCAGCGGCGGGTCCGCAGGCGGCGAGCTGATGGGCGCGATCGTCAACCAGGATCCGGAGCAGTACGGCGCCGTCGTGGCCCACGTGCCCTTCGTCGACGTGCTCAACACCATGCTGGACGAAAGCCTCCCGCTGACGCCGGGCGAATGGCAGGAATGGGGCAATCCCATCACCGACAAGGCCGCTTTCGCCTATATCCTGAGCTATTCGCCCTACGACCAGGTGAAGGCGCAGGACTACCCGCCGATGCTGGTCACCGCCGGCCTCAACGACCCGCGCGTAACCTATTGGGAGCCTGCCAAGTGGGTTGCCAAGCTGCGCGAGGTGAAGACCGACGACAACGAACTGCTGCTCAAGACCAATATGGGCGCAGGACACGGCGGCAAATCGGGCCGCTGGAATTCGGTCTACGAAGTGGCGGAAGAATACGCCTTCATCCTGTGGCAGATGGGAATGACCGGTCAGGAATGACGGCTTGAAAGAGAGGAACTACCTGCGGGAAATCGCGCTGCTGCTTGGGGCATGCGTCCTGCTGGCGGCTCTTCTCTTCATTCTCGTTTTCAGTCCCTGCCTCTTCGGTTTCGGAGCCTGCCCGTGAGCCAACGCTTCACCCGCACCTTTACGGCGCTACCCGAGCACATCGACGAGCTCGGCCACGTCAACAATGCGATCTGGGTCCAGTGGATCCAGGACATGTCGACCAGCCATTGGGAAGCCGCCGCGAGGCCCGAAGACAAGGCAACCTATTTCTGGGTCGTGACCCGGCACGAGATCGATTATCGCGGCAATGTCGCCGAAGGTGAAAGCGTGACCGGCACTACCTGGATCGAGGGCACGGCGCGCGGGGCGACATCGGTTCGCCGGGTCGAATTCCGCGACGCGAACGACAAGGTCATCGTCTCCGCAGCCACGACCTGGGCCATGCTGGAACGCGCATCGAACAGGCTGGCGAGGGTCCGGCCCGAAATGCTCGAAGCCCTCACCAAAGAGCAGGGTTAACCGAGCAGGTCGGCTACCGGACGGTAGTTGTAGCCCAGTTCGCTTGCCACCGCTTCATAAGTGACTTCGCCGGCGTGCACGTTCAGCCCTTCGGCAAGATGCGGGTCGTTGCGCATGGCATCTTTCCAGCCCATCCGCGCAATGCGCAGGGCGTGGGGAAGCGTCACATTGTTCAGCGCATAGGTGCTGGTGCGCGCGACGGCGCCCGGCATGTTGGCAACGCAGTAATGCACGATGTCGTCGACGACATAGGTCGGGTCGGCGTGGGTGGTAGGCTTCGAGGTCTCGAAACAGCCGCCTTGGTCGATGGCGACGTCAACGAGGACCGCGCCCTTCTGCATGTCGCCCAGCATTTCGCGGGTGACGAGCTTCGGGGCTGCCGCGCCGGGGATCAGCACCGCGCCGATGACTAGGTCCGCGCCGCACACGGCATCATAGAGGTTGGCCTTGTTCGAGAAGCGCGTGCTGGCGCGGCTTTCGAAATGGGTGCCGACTTTTTCGAGCACTTCAGGGTCGCGATCGAGGATGGTGACGTCTGCGCCAAGGCCAGCCGCCATCTGCGCCGCGTTGAAACCGACGACGCCGCCGCCGATCACCACGACCTTGCCCGGCATAACGCCCGGCACGCCGCCAAGCAGCACGCCGCGCCCGCCATGCGCCTTTTCGAGCGCGGTCGCACCTGCCTGCACGCTCATGCGGCCGGCCACCTGGCTCATCGGCTTCAAGAGCGGCAACTGGCCGCGCGGGCCCGTAACCGTCTCATAGGCGATTGCAGTCACGCCGCTATTGACGAGGTCTTTCGTCTGGTCCGGATCGGGCGCGAGGTGGAGATAGGTGTAGAGGATCTGGTCCGCGCGCAGTTTCTTGCGTTCGACCGCCTGCGGTTCCTTCACCTTCACGACCATTTCGCATTCGGCGAAGATCGGATCGGGTCCGTCGACGATCTTTGCACCCGCCGCGACATATTGTTCGTCCGTCGCGTCGATGCCGCAACCGGCCTGCGTCTCGATCCACACTTCGTGGCCCTGCGCGACGAGCTCGTTCGCACTCTCGGGCGTCAGGCCAACGCGGTATTCGTGGTTCTTGATTTCTTTCGGACAGCCGATGCGCATTTGTGCGGACTCCTTCTCTGGGAAGCGCCGCTACTCGTGAAAACCCTCCGCTGCAAGCGCGCTTGCCGTAGCGTATTTTTATTCCGGCAAAGCCTGCCAGCGCGCTTCGATACGATCGGGAGAACCGCCATTCGTTTGCGTTAATGTCACGCCGCGTTCGCGCAATTGGGCGGCGACCGCGTCGAAGGCTTCACCTTCGCGTCCGGCAAGGTTGATACCGAGTCCCTGCCGCCGGGCGGCCCAGGCGACGACGTCAAGTGCCTGCTGGCCCGCAGCGTCCGGCTCTCCTTCGCTGAGTGTGATCGAAGGCAGGGCGAGGAGCGGCGGCCGCAATTCCACCGACCAGCCGGGCATGCCCGCATCGACACGGCCTTCCAGCACGCGCCAGCCCTCCACCGTCAGTCCCGGGAGGTGGCTCGCCTGCACGATGGCGCGGCGGTTGTCCCGGTCGACGGTCACTTCGGACTTCTCGACCCCGGCGACCAGCGCAAGCTCGCCGACCATCTCCGCAATCTGGCGTTCGGTGGCCTGCGCGCGCTGTTCGTCCTTGGCGCGGGCGAGTTCGGCGGCTTCGGCAGCGCCAGGATCCGTACCCACGCGGTACTGTTCGACCGCAATCACGACCTCGCGCTCGAAGCGGGCCTCGAAGCGGCGCTTGATTTCGGCATTCGCGTTGCTGTTGAACTGAGGCGTATCGACCGTCCCGGTGACGACCACCGGCTCCGCGTCCCAGTCGATGCCGGTGACATTGACCCGCGCCTTGTCCGGGAAGCTTTCGGCGATGACATCCTGCACCACGCGCTGCGCATTGGCCTCGAAGGCAATGTCCCGCAGCGAAAAGCCGAGCGGGATGGCAAGCGCCACGAACACCACGAAGATACCGAAGTTCTGGAACCAGCCCTGCCGCGCGGACAGGTCCGTGCGGAAACCGTAGAGGCGCGCCATGATCGTTGCCGAAAGGGCGATGGTCAGGAAGTTGGTGATGTAGAGCGCCAGCGCCCCGCCGAAGACCGTCCAGTTCAGTGTCGCGAGCCCGTATCCCACGGCGGCCAGCGGCGGCATGAGGGCGGTTGCGATGGCCACGCCGACGATCGTGCCCTCGCGCCCGCGGATCAAGGCGTAGGAGCCTGCGAGCGAGGAAAACAGCGCGACCAGCAGGTCGAACAGGTTCGGCTGGGTACGCGCGGCGATTTCCGAGGTGACGGTCTGCAAGGGAGACACCAGCACGATCAGCGCAGTGAAAAGGATCGCGGCAATCGTCCCGATCGTCAGCGCCCGGATACTGATGCGCAGCCACTTCAGCTTGCCGGAGGCGAGCGCGAAACCCGCCCCGATGATAGGGCTCATCAGCGGGGACAACAGCATGGCCCCGATGACCACGGCCGGCGAGGACAATAGCATGCCGAGGATCGCAATGCCTGCCGACATCATCACCATGAAGATGTAACGCGGGCTGGCGTCGCTCTCCCCCGCGATCTTGGCGATCACGGCGGTGTGGTCGACATCCGCCACAACATTGTCGAGCCACCAGCGCCGGATCGGCACCAGCGCACGCCCGATCGGGCTATGCACCCAGCCGGGGGTCGGGGGCCTGCGCTTGGAAGCGTAATTGGGCGTGACTACTCGTGCCATGAGCGATGCACCCTAGATCGGATTGCCGTCCTGGTCGCGGTAAATCTCGCGGCGGCCGACGTGGTTGGCCGGTCCGACCAGTCCTTCGCTTTCCATCCGCTCGATCCATTTGGCGGCCGTGTTGTAGCCCACGCCCATCTGGCGCTGGAGCCAGCTTCCGCTCGCCTTCTGGTTCTCGATCACGATCTGGCAGGCTTGGCGATACTTGCGCTCGTCCGGATTGTCGGAAGCGGTGAACTCGTCCTCGAAGTTGAAGCCGCCGTCTTCGGGCTCTTCGGTAACGGCATCGACATAGTCGGGCTTGCCCTGCGCGCGCCAGTGATCGGCGACCTTCTCGACTTCTTCGTCGGACACGAAGGGGCCATGCACGCGGATCATCGCGCCGGTGTTGGGCTTGTAGAGCATGTCGCCCTTCCCCAGCAGCTGCTCCGCGCCCTGCTCGCCAAGGATGGTGCGGCTGTCGATGCGGCTCGTCACCTTGAAGCTGATACGGGTCGGCAGGTTGGCCTTGATGACGCCGGTGATGACGTCGACCGAAGGACGCTGTGTCGCCATGATGAGGTGAATGCCCGCAGCACGCGATTTCTGGCTGAGGCGCTGGATCAGCACCTCGATTTCCTTGCCGACGGTGACCATGAGGTCGGCCAATTCGTCGACGATCAGCACGATCAGCGGCAGCGGTTCGTAGTCGAGCTGCTCTTCTTCATACAGTTCTTCGCCCGTCTCCGGATCGAAGCCCGTCTGCACGCGGCGGCCTAGCGGCTTGCCCTTGGCGGCGGCGGCTTTCACCTTTTCGTTGAAGCCCGCGATATTGCGCGAGTTCACGCTGGACATCATACGATAGCGCTTCTCCATCTCCTCGACCGCCCATTTCAATGCGCGGACGGACTTGGCAGGCTCGGTCACGACCGGGCTGAGGAGATGCGGTATATCGTCATAGGTCTTCAGCTCGAGGACCTTGGGATCGATCAGGATCAGGCGGCATTCGTCCGGCGTGAAGCGATAGAGCAGCGACAGCAGGATGGCGTTGAGGCCGACCGACTTACCCGAACCCGTCGTACCCGCGACCAACAGGTGAGGCATGGCAGCAAGGTCGGCGATGATCGGTTCGCCGCCGATGTCCTTGCCCAGAATCATTGGCAGGCTGCCCCTGGAATCGACGAATGCAGCAGACGTCGACAGCTCCTTGTAGCTGACCATCTGGCGATCCGCATTGGGCAGTTCGATGCCGATGACGGTCTTGCCCGGAATGGGCGACACGCGCGCGCTGATCGCGCTCATGTTGCGGGCGATGTCTTCGGCAAGGCCGACCACGCGGCTCGCCTTGATGCCCGGTGCAGGCTCCAGCTCGTACATGGTCACGACGGGACCCGCGCGCACGGCGGTGATCTCGCCCTTCACGTTGAAATCGTCGAGCACGTTTTCGAGCAGGCGGGCGTTGCGCTCCAATGCGATCTTGTCGAGTTTCTGCGCCGCATGTACGGGCGGATCGTCGAGCAGATCGTGGCTCGGCAGCTGGTAATTCGCGAACATGTCGCGCTGCTTGGCCTTGGCCGGCTGCGAGCGGACAGGCGCAGGCTTGGGATCGGCGATTTCGGGCGAGCGACGCGGGGCGCGCCGTGCCTCCTCGTCCTCTTCGTCATCGATATCCTCGGCCTTGCGGCGCGCGCGCTTCGTTTTCTTCGGCGCAAGCGGCAGGTCGATGTCGGTCTCGACCTCCTTGCGTTCGAAGAGTTTCGGCAGCGTGAAAAACTGCGCCCAGTCGAGGGCGAAGACCTTCGTCACCAGGGCGAGGCCGCCGGCCAGCGCCACAAGGCCCAGCGCGCCGGTAATCCAGCCCGAAAAACCTCCGCCGAAGCGTGTGGCAACCGCGTCGATGCCGCCGGCACCGAGAAGCCCGGCAAGACCGCCCCCGCCCGCCGGGAACGGCCCCGGGCTGCTTTCGAACAGCAGGCTGACGACCGTCCCGAGAAGCAGCATCGCGACCAGCAGCAGGCCGAAGGGCCCCCACCACCGGCCCGGCGTTTCTTCCTCGTCCGCATCCTCGACCCCGGTCCAGAGGCGGCGCGCAGAAATCCAGATCAATGGCAGCAAAAGCAGCGCCGGCAGTCCGAAGAAGAAATAGGCGCGCTCTGCGGCCCAGGCACCGCTGGCGCCCATCCAGTTGGAAATGGTCGTGCCCGATGCGGCCGTCGAGGCGCTGGGATCGGTCTGGGTATAGCTGGCCAGCGCCAGCGTCAGGAAGACCAGCAAGACCAGCAGCAGGCCCGCGCCCGCCATGTGCGTCGCGCGGCGCAGGGAACGGCGAAACGCCGCCCGCCAATCGGGTTTTGCGCCAGCGCGCGTGGCCATTGTCATTCCTTCCGTCCGTCGTGTGGGAAACACTATGAATCCTCGGCGAGTCCGAGGTCAAGCAGTGCTTTTGTTTTGCCTCAATCGCCGGCGTTCGCATCCGCTCACTCGGCTATCCTCGCTCATGCGCCCTCCATGGTCGCATCGCTGCGGGCGGGCGGTCGCCCTTGCCTCCCTGAGGTCGGTCAGGAGATGAGTCCGTCGATCGCGCCCCAACGCGGCCAGTCGAGCTCGCGCGCCCGCGCCGCATTCATGCCGCCAAGCGCGATAACCGGCACCGGCGATTGCTGTGCCAGCACGCGGAAGCCGAATACGCCGAGCGTTTTCGCGCCGGGATGGGAGTTGGTCGGGAAAACCGGCGACAGGAAAATACCGTCGACGCCCGCGGCGATCGCCTCCTGCAATTCATCGCCATCATGGGCTGTTGCGAGTCGCAGGCCGGACCGCGGCGTCTTGGCCGCGCCATAGTGCCCGTCCGCGCCCCAATCTTCCTCGCCCGAAAGGATCACGAGGTGACCGTGCGGCCGAGCCAGTGCTGCCAAGGCGTCGAAGCGCGCGCGGCGTTCTTCGGCAGGCAAGTGATAATGCCTGAACACGAAGCCCGAGCCTTTGGGCAAAGCCTGCAAAGCCTCCTCCAGTCCGGCATCGTTGCGGGCATCGGAAAGCAGCCAAAGCAGGGGCAGGGACTGGCGCACAGACATAGGGACGTTATAGCGCGCCCTCATGGAAAAGGCAGACACTCCTCTTCAGACCGTCCGATCGCAAATCGCCGCGACCTGCAAGCGCGCGCGACGCGAACCCGGCGAGGTTACCCTGATCGCGATCAGCAAGACCCATCCCGCCGATAGGATCGAGCCGCTGCTCGAACAGGGTCAACGCCATTTCGGCGAAAACCGGGTGCAGGAAGCGCAGGACAAATGGCCTGCACTGAAAGAGACCTATCCCGACACCGTGCTGCACCTTGTCGGACAATTGCAGTCCAACAAGGCCGAAGATGCGGCGGAATTGTTCGACGTCATCCATTCGCTGGACCGCCCGAGCCTGGTCAAGGCGCTCGCCAAGGCGAAGGAAAAGACCGGCCGTTGCCCCGACTGCTTCATCCAGGTCGATGTCGGCGAGGAAGAGCAGAAGGGCGGCTGCGCGATCGCGGACCTGCCCGGCCTGATCGAGCAGGCGCGCGAGGCGGGCATCCCGCTCGCGGGCCTCATGTGCATTCCGCCTGCCGATATCGAACCCGCACCGTTCTTTGCACTGCTCGACAAGCTGGCGCGAGACAACGCGCTGGAGGGACGCTCCATGGGCATGAGCGGCGATTACGAGACCGCCATCATGCTGGGCGCCACGCATATCCGCGTCGGCACGGCGCTGTTCGGCGCGCGGGGCTGAGCACCTTTACCGACTGCAAAGGGAAAGGGCGCCGCCTTCCGGCAGCGCCCCTCCTTGATTGCCGTAACCGGCGCCGAGTTTAGAACTTGGCCTTGACCGTGACACCGTAAGTGCGCGGCTCGGCGAGGAAGGCCGAGTAGGTCTGCTGCGGAGCCACGAACGGGGTGTTGAACGCGACCTGCGAATAGTCGACGTCGAACATGTTCTGGACCCAGCCTTCGATCGCGAAGCGGTCGGCGATATTGGTCAGGCCGACGCGGCCGTTGACCAGGATATAGCCGTCCTGTTCCTTGCCGTAGAGCAGGTCCGAACCGGTGTTGTAGTCGCTGGTCATGCGGGCGTTGATGAAGAACAGGCCCTCCATGCCGCTGTCGCCGATCGGCGGGGTCCAGGTGAACGAGCTGGTACCGACCCAGGCGGGTGCGTTCGACATATTGTCACCCGGCAGCAGGCGCAGCGCCGGATCGAGCGGATCGCCCTGGTCGCTGCCCACCACATCGTCCGCATAACGCGTGTCGGCGTGGGTGATGCCCATGGTCATCGTGATATCGCGGATCGGGCTCAGCGAAGCTTCGAATTCGAAGCCCTGCGAAACCACGCCCGGGCTCACATCGTCGGCATCGCAGACACCGGTCGCGGCGCTGGCATCGCTGTCACCGCCGTTCAGGCTGGTCGAGCAGCCGTTGATGTTCTGCACCAGGTATACCGAGCCGTTGAAGGTGTTCAGCTGGAAGTTGCTGAATTCCTGGCGGAAGGCAGCGACGCTGACCCCCCAGCCACGGCCCGAATACTTCATGCCGATTTCATAGGCATCGACCGTTTCCTCGTCGAACTGGAGCGAGGCCGGATCGATGTTCGCCACGTTGAAGGTCACCGGGTTGCCCAGAGCCGAACGGTCGAGGTTGAAACCGCCGGCCTTGTAACCGCGCGAATACGAGCCGTAGACCAGCAAGTCGTCGATCGGCTTCCAGCTCAGGATCGCCGTACCCGTCAGCTTGTCTTCGTCACGCGAATTCGCGATCGAGACACCGTCGAGTTCGGCAGTCGAGTTGCCCTGGCACGACAGTGCGATCAGGCCGCCTGCAAGACCTGCCAATGCCGGAACGGCGAGGAAGTTCGACAGCAGCGCACGGTTCTGCGGGCAGATCACGTTGTCGTTGCTGAAGGTCGCGTCGAAGTCCTTGGTTTCGTTGGTGTAACGAAGGCCGAGGGTCAGATCGAGCGTGTCGGTGATGTGGAAGATGTTGTGCGTGAAGATCGCGAAGTTTTCGCTGGTCTGGTTGTACACATCGCCCGTACCGCCGAGGTCGTTGACGTTCGACAGGTTCGTAATACCGGCAAGGATCGCCGGGGTCGCTGCGCCGAAGGCACCGGCACCGCCATTGGCAGCCTGAAGGGCCCCGCGACCGACCGGGCCGAGGCAGTCCTGCGCCGCCGGATTGACCAGCGCCGGGTTGACGGCCAGCGCGATACGGCAACTCACGAACGTGCCGTAATCGTTGCCGAAGCGCAGGTTGTCGCGCGTCTGCAGGTCTTCGTTCGCGTAATAAGCGCCGACCAGCCAGTCGAGCTTGTCGTTGAAGGCCGTGCCGTTGAGGCGCAGTTCCTGTGTGAAGGTCGCGAATTCACGCGCGCCGGCATCGTCGCCGGGGGCGCGGTAGAGAATGTCGACCGTCGTGTAGTCGGTATCCGAACCCTGCGTGTTCGCATATTCGCGATAGGCCGTGATCGACGTCAGGTTCACATTGCCGAACGACCAGTTGAGTTCGCCCGAAATACCGTAATCCTCGGTCTCGCCAGCATAGCTGCGACCGGCCGTAGGGTAGATGTTGCGGTTGAAGGTCGACTGGGTAAGCGCACGCGGATCCTGTCCGAGGCCGAGCAGGACGTTGACGATCGGATTGTCGGTGCTGGTCAGCGCCGGCGCTGCTCCGACGGGTTGCGCAAACGGATCGAGGCCCGGCGAAACACGCGCGTACTGGGCGAAATCGGGCTGCACGAAGGTGGCGGCGCAGCAGGCCTCGTCCTTCTTCGAATAGTCGCCGATCAGGCGGAAGCTGATATCGTCGTTCGGTTCGAACAGCGCCTGTGCACGCACGAGGTAGCGGTCGCGGTTGTTCACATCGACGCCGTTGGTGACGTCGGTGTAGAAGCCGTCACGCTGGAAATAGACCCCGTCGACGCGCGCGGCGACAGTGTCAGAAAGCGGCGCGTTGACACCGGCTTCGAAACGAAGCGCGTCGAAATTGCCGTAGCTGGCGCTTGCGTGACCTTCGAATGCGAAGCTGGGCGCCGCAGTGAAGATGTTGAGCATGCCGGCCGAGGAGTTGCGTCCGCCAAGTGTGCCCTGCGGACCGCGCAGGATTTCGATCCGGTCGAGCGGGCCGAGTTCGGAGAGGGCATTACCCGAGCGCGAGCGATAGACGCCATCAACGAAGACCGCGACCGAGCTTTCCAGGCCCGGGTTATCGCCCACCGTGCCGATACCGCGGATACGGGCCGAGCCGTTGGCTTCGTTGCCGGTCGAGGAAACGAGCAGCGAAGGGGCGACCTGGTTCAGTTCGCGAATGTCGCTGGTGCCGGAATTCTCAAGCGTTTCGGCCGAAACTGCCGAAATTGCCACCGGGACATCGGCCAGCACCTGGGCACGCCCCTGCGCAGTCACGATGATGACGGGCATATCCTGCTCGACATCGGCATTTTCGACCATGTCGCCTTCATCGGCGGTCGACTGGGCAAGTGCCGCCTGCGGGGCAAGTGCAAGACCTGCGCCCAGAACGGCAAGCGTACGCAACGATACTGATGTTTTCCTCATGGGAATACCTCTCCTCTGTGTTTCTCTCGAAATTTTCGATGGCGAATCGCTATGCAAAACGCAACTATCAAACGTCGAACACCCGTCAGGCGTCTTCCAACCGTGCCTGCATTGCATCACCTGCCGCTTCGACCAGCCGCGCCTCTATAGTGTTCTGGCGCTCTCCCTCGACCAGTTTCCCGCCGGTGAGGTCGGTCACATAGAAGGTGTCGACGGCCCGTTCGCCATAGTGCGTGATGTGTGCGGAGTGCACGACGAGCCTGCTTTCGAACAATACGCGGGCCAATCGGTTGAGCAATGCGGGGCGATCGCGCGCATTGACCTCGATCACGGTGAAGCGGTTGGATGCCTTGTTGTCGAACAGCACCCGCGGACTGACATCGAACGCCTTCGACCTGCTGTGCGGCAGCGGACGCTGCGCCAGTTTCGGCGCAAGGTCGACGCGGTTCGCCAGCGCATCGGCAATGGAGGTCTTGAGGCGCTCGAGCTGTCCTTCCTCGTGGAACGGGGCACCATGAGGGTCCTGCACCAGGAAGTTGTCCAGCGCCCAGCCGGTCCGCGTCGTATGGATGCGCGCGTCGATGATGTTGCCGCCAGCGAGGTGGATGCCGCCCGCGATGCGGTAGAACAGGCCGGGGTGGTCGGCGGCGATGACCGTGACCAGCGTGGCCCCGCGCGCTTCATAGAATTCGCAATGCACCGACAGGGCGTGGTCGAGATCGCGTGCCGCCGCATAATGGACGAGGTTGAGCGCCACGATATCGAGCGGTTCGGCGATCCAGTAGGAATCGTCGAACGTGTCGCCGAGTTCTGCGACGAGGTGATCCTTCTCGCCCAGCATTTCGGCCACTTGCGCCTTCTTCGCGGCGACCTTTTCCTTGCGCCCGTGCCGCATGTGGCCGAGCCGCAAGCGTTCCGATGCAGCATCGTACAATTCGCCGAGCAGCTGGCCCTTCCAGCTGTTCCAGGTCCCCGGTCCGACCGCGCGAATATCGACCGCGGTCAGGATCGCTAGGTGGCGAAGACGCTCGATGCTCTGCACCTGGCCTACGTAATCCTCGATCGTCTTGGGATCGGTGAGGTCGCGCTTTTGTGCGGTATGGCTCATCAGCAAATGGTGCAGGACCAGCCAGGCGACCAGCTCGGTCTCGCTTTCGCTAAGGCCGAAGCGCGGGCACAATTCACGCGCCACATCCGCACCGAGGACCGAGTGATCGCCTCCGCGACCCTTGGCGATATCGTGCAGGAGAGCGGCGACATAGGCGACCCTGCGCGACGCGACCTTGTGGATCAGGCGGGTTGCGCGCGGATGGTCGGCCTTGAGCTCCCCCTTCTCGATCTGGCTTAGCAATCCAATCGCGCGGATCGTGTGCTCGTCGACAGTATAGTGATGATACATGTCGAACTGCATCTGCGCGTTGACCTTGCCGAAATCGGGCACGAAGCGGCCGAAGACGCCGGCCTCGTTCATCCAGCGCAGGACCGTTTCGGGATCGTTGCGTCCGGACAAAAGGTCCAGGAACAACGCGTTGGCGCGCTTGTCCTCGCGGACACCATGGTCGATCAGCTTCGCGTCGCGTGCCGCCTGGCGCATGGTTTCCGGGTGGATTTCCAGCTCTTCGGCCTCGGCCAGCTGGAACACCTCGATCAGGCGCACGGGGTCCTTGCGGAAATAGTCGTCCGAGGGCGCGGCAATGCGCCCGCCGAATACGCGGTAGCCCTTCAATTCGCGCGGCTTCTGGCGGAAGGTGGCGAAGAAACCGCTGCGCGCGGCGCGGGTGGCGAGATCGTCCTCGATATGGGCGAGGAAGACACCGGTCAGGCTACCGACATGCTTCACCTGCAGGAAATAGAACTGCATGAAGCGCTCGACCGCGGACTTACCCGGGCGATCGGCGAAGTTCATCCGCTCTGACACTTGCCGCTGCAGGTCGAATGTCAGCCGGTCCTCCGCCCTCCCCGTGATCGCATGCATGTGGCAGCGCACGGCCAGGAGGAAGCGTTCAGCGCGGCGGAATGTGCGGTATTCGTTCCGGGTCAGCAGCCCGCTGTCGACCAGTTCCGACGCGCTGCGCACGCGGTGGATGAACTTGCCGATCCAGTAGAGCGTCTGGAGATCGCGCAAGCCGCCCTTGCCGTCCTTCACATTGGGTTCGACGACATAGCGGCTGTCGCCCATGCGCTTGTGGCGCGCGTTGCGCTCCTGCAGCTTCTGCGTGAGAAATGCGCGCTCGTTGCCCTTGACAACCTCAAGTGTGAAGCGCCGCTCGCCTTCGGAATAGAGGTCGCGGTCACCCCAGACGTAGCGCCCTTCGAGCAGCGCGGTGCGGATCGTCAAATCGTCCTTCGCCAGCCTGATCGCCTCGTCCAGCGTGCGGGTGGAATGGCCGACCTTGAGGCCGAGGTCCCACAGGAGGTAGAGCATTGCCTCCACCACCTGTTCGCACCAGGCATTGCGCCGCTCGCCGACCAGGAAGGCGATGTCGACATCGGAGTGCGGGGCCATTTCCGCGCGCCCGTATCCGCCCACCGCCATGACCGCGAGCCGTTCTCCCGAGGAGCGATTGGCTGCCGGATAGACGTAATGCGTGACGTACTCGTGGATGATCCGCACGAGCTGGTCGACGAGGAAGGAATAGCCGCCCGCAATGGCATGGCCTGCGGACGGACGCGCTTCCAGCCGCCGCTCCATTTCCGTGCGGCCCGCCTCCAGCGCTTCTTTCAGCGCGGCAACGACTTGCGGACGCGCCTTGGCGCCCTGCTCCCCGGCCAGCGCCTCTATGCGAGAGGCGAGCGCCTTGCGATCGATGATCGCGCGCCGGTCGGGGATCTGCGGTTCGCTCAACTGGAGACGAGGTCCTTGGCGAAGGTCGCCTTGACGGTGCGCTTGTCGACCTTCTGCGTGCCGAGGCGCGGCAGGTGGTCGTCCGAACGGAAGACGTAATGCGGCACCTTGAACTTGGCGATATGCTCGGCGAGGAATCCCTGCAGTTCTTCCGGGCTCAGATCCTTGCCGGGGTGCGTGAAATAGACCGCCGCCGGGATTTCACCGAAGCGTTCGTCGGGCACGCCGAAGACGCTGCATTCGGCCACCGCGTCATGCGCGTAGATCGCCTCTTCCACCTCGATGCAGGAGATGTTCTCGCCGCCGCGGATGATGATGTCCTTTTTGCGGTCGACGATGAAGAGATAATCGTCCGCGTCGAGATAGCCTAGGTCGCCGGTGCGGAAATAGGCATCGTCGGTATAGGCCGACGCGGTCGCGTCCTCGTTCTTCCAGTAGCCGAGGAAGTTCGCGACCGAACGGATGCAGACCTCGCCCACGGCGCCCTGTTCCAGCTTGTTGCCGTCATCGTCGAGGATGGCCATGTCGACCAGCGGTTTCGACGGCATGCCGGTGGAGCCGGGCTTTTCCATGTAGTTTTCGTTGAGGTTGCCGCAGCCCACCGCATTGGTTTCGGTGAGGCCATAGCCTAGAAGCGGGAAGCCTTCGGGGAAGGCGTCCTTGATCTTCTTCACATGCTCGGGCGGGCGTGCGGAGCCGCCGGCGGCGAAGCTCTTGCAGCTCGACAGGTCGAACTGGTCGCGTTCCGGGTGGGTGGCCATTTCATAGCTCATCAGCGGCACGCCGACGAAATAGGTGACCTTTTCCTGGTCGAGCAGGCGCAGCGCCTCGCGCGCATCCCACTTCGGCATCAGCACCAGCTTGCGTCCGAGCGCGAAGCTCTGGAGGAACAGCGGCACTTCGCCTGTGACGTGGAACAGCGGCACGGCGACCAGCGCGGAGGGCTGGACGGTGGGCGCATCGCCGCGTTCGGTCAGGATCTGCAGGATCATCGCGGTCTGCGCGACATAGTTCATCACGCCCGACACGACGCCGAGATGGTCGGAATAGGCGCCCTTGGGATGACCGGTCGAACCCGAGGTATAAAGGATGGTGGCGAGATCGTCCGGGCCAATTTCGCCCAGCATCTTCATCGCCGTGTCGCCCGCTTCCCATACCGGGGCGAGCCCTTCGGCGGGCACGCCGTGGTCGAACACCACAACCTTGGACTTGATGTCCTGGCCTTCGAAGCGCGCGGCACGCTGCGCGTCGGCAAGGACCAACGAGCAATCGCACAGGTCGATGCCGTAAGCCATTTCCTCGCCCGTCCACCAGCCGTTGAGCAGGGTGGCGCAGCCGCCCGACATCAGGATGCCCATATAGGCGATCATCCAGTTGGCGGAATTGCGCGCGGCGATGCCGACGCGGTCGCCCTTCTTCACGCCATGCTTGGTCGCAAGGCCGTGCGCGACGTGAGTCGCGGCGGCATAGACTTCGCCGAAGGTCAGCCTCAGATCGCCATCGACGAGGAAAAGCTCGTCCTTCTTCTCGTTGCAGAAGTGCGCGAAATAATGCGCGAGGCTGGGCGGGGCGTTCACGAAGGCCGGCATCATCACGCCGCGCCGTTCGATATCGTGGGTTTCGAACATCTGACCCGGGGCGGTCACGGCGGCGGTGAAACGATGGATATCCTTGTCGAGTTCGGTCGGCATGGTGTGTTTTTGTCCTCTCTCAAAATGCACGCGCACGATGGCGAATCGCCACTATCCCCCCTTCGGGATGGATAGAGATGCGACGCAGGCTTTCCCCAAAACCCCTGCTATGCCAAAAGCCGCCCCGCAACGGGTCGCGCATGCGGCTTTCGACACGTCTCTAAGGGGATAAAACCTTGCTGTCACTATTGGCCGCCACTGCGGCAGTTTCCGAAGCCATCCAGTGGGCGGAATTGGGCCTTCGCCCCTACCTGTTCGAGATCGGCGGATTCCAGCTGCGCTATTATTCGCTCGCCTATTTGTTCGGCATCCTGCTGGGCTATTGGCACCTGTCCAGGATGATCAAGTCGCCCGGCAGCCCGATGGCGCAGCGCCATGCCGACGACCTGTTCTTCTATTGCACGCTGGGCGTGATTCTGGGCGGCAGGCTCGGTTACGCAGCGTTCTACAAGCCCGACCTTTTGACCAGCATCGAACTGTTCAAGCTATGGGGCGGCGGGATGAGCTTCCACGGCGGCGTGATCGGCGTGCTGGTAGCGATCACCTGGGTCGCGCGGCGCGGCAATCTCAATTGGCTGCGCGTGTGCGACTACATCGCTGTCAACGTCCCGCTCGCCTACATGCTCGGCAGGATCGCCAACTTCATCAATGGCGAGCTTTACGGCCGCCCGGTCGAAAGCGACGTCGCCTGGGCGATGGTCTTTCCGGGCGGCGGCGATGTCGCCCGTCACCCGAGCCAGCTTTACCAGGCCGGTCTCGAAGGGCTGATGCTCGGCGTCGTGCTGATCGCGCTCTTCTGGCTGACCCGTGCGCGCTATCGTCCCGGCCTCTTGGTCGGCCTGTTCACGGTCGGCATGGGCGTGGGCCGGTTCGTCAACGAGTTCTTCCGCGAACCCGATGCGCACCTTGCCTATGTCGTGGCCGAAACCGGCCTGTCGCGCGGACAGTGGCTGAGCCTGCCGATGATCGCCGTGGGCCTTGCCGTGATGATTTATGCCTTCACGAGGAAGCCCATCGGCACGACCAAGGCGCCCGCCGCGCAAACGGCATGACGGCCGAACGCGAGGATACCGACCTCGCCGCGCGCTTCAGGCGCTTGATCGAGCGGCACGGGCCGATGCCCGTGTCGCGCTACATGGGCGAAAGCAACGCGCGCTATTACACCAGCCGCGATCCGCTGGGCGCGGCCGGCGATTTCACCACGGCGCCTGAAATCAGCCAGATGTTCGGCGAGATGATTGGTCTGTGGCTGACCGACCTGTGGGTGCGCGCGGGAAGGCCCGAATGCGCCTATGTCGAGCTCGGTCCGGGCCGGGGCACGCTGGCCGCAGACGCATTGCGCGCCATGGCGAGCCAAGGTTTGAAACCGGCGATCCACCTCGTCGAAGGATCCAAGGCGCTGCGCGACGTGCAGGCAGGCGCGCTTGGCGACGCGGTATTCCACGATACGATCGATACCCTGCCTGACGATTTGCCCCTGCTGGTCGTCGGCAATGAATTCCTCGACGCGCTTCCGATCCGGCAACTCGTCATGACCGAGAAAGGCTGGCGCGAACGCATGGTCGCGCTGGACGAGGACGCATTCGTCTTTGCCGCAGGGCCGAGCCCGATGGATGACGCGGTGCCAGATGCGATGAAGGATCAGCCGGTCGGCACGGTCATCGAGACCTGCCCTGCTGCCGCCGCGCTGACGGATGCGCTGGCCGAGCGCCTAGCCCGGCAAGGCGGTGCAGCCCTGCTGATCGATTACGGCCACCTCGCCGCGAGAACCGGCGAAACGCTGCAGGCGATCAAGGCGCATCGCAAGGTCGGCGTGTTCGACGCGCCGGGCGATATGGACCTCACCGCCCATGTCGACTTTGCGGTGCTGGCCGAAATCGCTTCGGCGCAGGGCATGACACATGCCTCGACTATGCAGGGCCAGTGGCTGATGGCTCTCGGCATGGGTGCCCGCGCACAGGCCCTTGTCGACAAATCGCCCGAAAGCGCAGCACAGATCGCGCAGGCGTTCGAGCGTCTGACGGGCGGCGAGGAGATGGGCGACCTGTTCAAAGTCTTCGCCATGACCCCACCCGATTGGCCCCAGGGTGCAGGCTTCGGCTGAGGTTCATCGGAACCTGAGCAGGGTTTCCGCGTCGAGCAATCTGGAAGGACTGCCCATGAAACGCCTGCCCCTTAAACGCCTTGCCGCCATCGCCGCGCTTGCGAGCGCTGCGCCGCTGCTCGCCGCCCAGCCCATCGAAGGGCGCTGGGTCACGGCGGAAAAGGACGCTGTCATCCAGATCGGCAAGTGCGGCAGCAAGCTGTGCGGAAAGATCGCGCGCTTCCTCGTCGCGCCGCCGCAGGGCCTCGACCAGCGGGACGTGAACAACAAGGAACCGCGCCTGCGCAGCCGCAAGCTACTGGGCATGCCAGTGCTGACCGGGTTCAACGAGGAAAGCGATTTGTGGCGCGGCGAGATCTACGATCCGAAAAGCGGCAAGACTTATCGATCCGTCGTGCGCCGCAAGGATGCGAACCGGCTGGAGGTGAAGGGATGCATCGGACCGTTCTGCCAGACGCAGGTCTGGACACGCGCCCGCTGAGTTACAGTCCGGCGCGCTCTGCCAGCAGGCGCGCGGCCTCGTCGAAACTGAGCTTGTCCTCTTCGCGATCGACGGAATAATTCGCCTCGCGCATCGCCTCCACATCGATCGCATCGATCAGAGGTAGCAGCGCGGCCTTGAGCGCCTCGTCCTCGGCGGCTTGCGGGCTTAGCAACAGGACCGCATCGTAATTGGGAAATGCCCCGCGCGGATCGTCCAGGATGACGAGCCGGTCGGCGACGATCCGGCCATCCGACGTATAGGCACCGATAATGTCCGCCTCCCCCGATTGCAGCGCGTTATACATGAAGGTGGGCGAGAAATTGCGCTGGCCGGCAAAGCGAAGGCCATAGGCATCGCGGACCGCGATCCATTCGGGCCGCTCGAAGAATTCGGGGTCACCGCCGATCACCATCGCCTGCCCGCGCTGCGCCACGTCCGCAATCGAATTGAATTCGCCGAAGGTTGCGGCCTCGCGGCTCATTGCGAGGCCATAGGCGTTCTCGAAGCCCAGCCGCCCCAGAACTTCCATGCCGGTATTCGCCTCCTCCCACTGGGCGATCTCGCGATACATCTGCTCGCGCGGAGGGTTTTCGGTACGCTTCATCTGGTTGGTCCAGATGGTGCCGGTGTAATCGACATAGACGTCGATCTCGCCGCTGGCCGCGGCGCTATGCGCGACGGCAGAACCCAGCCCGTCGCGATATTCGACCGCGAAACCTTCCGCCTCCAGCCGCTGCCCGATCAGGCGGGCGAGGATGTACTGCTCGGAGAAACCCTTGGCGCCGATCACGACGCTGTCATCGTCGTCCCCGCCGAACTGAGCGAAGAACGCCGCGCCCACGCCAAGCAGCACTGCCGCGAGGCCGCCCAGCCACAGGCCGCGCCTGCGTTCGCGAAAGCCGCGCTCGATCGTGCCGAGCAGGCTGTCGGCAAGGATCGCAAGGCCCGCACTGGCGATACAGCCCGCCAGCACCAGCACCCAGTTCTGGGTCTGCAATCCGGCGAAGATCGGGTCGCCGAGGCTTTTTTGCCCGATGGTGGTGGCAAGCGTGGCTGCGCCGATGGTCCAGACCGCGGCCGTGCGGATACCGGCCATGATGAAGGGTGCGGACAGCGGCGCTTCGACCAGCAGCAGCCGCTGGCGGAATGTCATGCCGACACCATGCGCCGCCTCGATTACACCGGGGTCGAGATTGGCCTGTGCCGTCACCGCATTGCGCAGGATCGGCAGCAGAGCATAAAGCGCCAGCGCCAGCAGGGCAGGCAGGAAGCCGAGCGTCGGCAGGCCTTCGCCGAACACCGCGCGCAGGCTCAGGAGGATCGGGAAGAATAGCGCCAGCAGGGCGAGCGCCGGGATTGTCTGTACGAGGCTCGCGAAAGCCAGGCTCGCGCGCGAAACGGCCGGGGAGCGACTGGCCCAAACCGCCAGCGGCAGTGCCACGATTATGCCGAGCGCGATTGCCGATGCCGACAAGAGGACATGCGCGGCCAGCTGGTCGCCAAGTCCGGCGATTGCGTCCCACAGCCCGCTCATCGTGACAGCTCCGCCAGCCGGTCTGCCTGGTGTCGCGGAACCGCTACCAGCGCCTGCGCAACCTCTCCGCCTTCTCCCGCCACCAGGGCCGCCGGCGTCTCGTCGGCCACGATCCTGCCGGCATCCATCACCAGTACACGGTCGGCGAGCAGCAATGCCTCGGCCATGTCGTGCGTGACCATCACGGTGGTGAGGCCGAATTCGCGGTGGAGTGCCAGCACACGTTCGCCCAGCGCGTCGCGCGTCACCGGGTCGAGCGCGCCGAAGGGCTCGTCCATCAGCAACAGTTCGGGATCGTTCGCGAGCGCCCGCGCCACCCCCACCCGCTGCCTCTGCCCGCCGCTCAATTCATCGGGCATCCGGCTTGTCATTTCCGGTTCCAACTCGACCAGCGAAAGCAGCTCGCCGATCCGGTCGGGCGACAGGCTTGTCCCGGACAGTCGCGGCCCGATGGCAATATTCTGACCGACATCCATATGCGGGAAGAGGCCGATGGACTGGAAGACGTATCCGATCCGCCTGCGTAGGGCAGGAAGCGCGATGTCCTCTACATTATGGCCGCCAAGGACTATATTCCCGCCGCTGGGGTCTATCAGCCGATTGACCATTTTCAGCAGCGTCGACTTGCCTGATCCGGACGCGCCGACGAGCGCCACGAACCCGCCCTTGGGAATGCGAAGCGTGACGCCATCGACAGCCGTTACCGCGCCGAACCTGCGGCTTACATTGTCGAAGGATAGATAAGAGCCGGCGGGTTCCGTCACTCTTCGGTTTCGGCCCCTTCGGGCGCGGTATAGGTGACCTTTTCCAGCGCCACACGGCGCCCGCCGCCAGAGGTGACGATCAGCTCGTCATCGAGCAGCCGCCCCGGCTCCCAGCACCTCTCGCTGCCGTCTTCCGCGTCAGGCATGAAGCACAGCAAATCGACGCCATCCGCGCTGTCCTCGGCAGGGTCGAATTTCCAGCTGCCCTCCTGCCACGGCTCTCCGTTGCGGAAGTCGCGATAGGTTCCGTCGGCGTCGATATAGGTGACGTACCGCGCCCCGTCCTCGGCCATGACGCGCCATGCGGTATCGGAGAATTCACTATGCGAAGGCGGCGCAGAGTCTGCCTCGCCGGAGGCCTCCTGGGCACCCTCTTCCTCAGCGACAGCGGCAGGTTCTTCCGGGGCATCCTCCTGCGGAGCGCAGGAGAGAACAGGCAGGGCGAGCGCCAGGGCGGCGAACGTAGCTATGCTTCGGGTCATGCGCACAGGCATATCGCGGTGAGTCCGATCTGGCGACCCTTGCTCAGAGTCATTGCGTAATCGAGGTTCTGGGGATCACCAGTTCCACGCGCAAACCCTCGTCCGAATATTCGCGGGTGAATTGACCGGACAGCTGGCCCTCGATCGCCATACGCAAGAGACGCGACCCGAAGCCTTCGCCCTCGTCCTGCGCGGGCGGCGTAAATCCGTCCATGTCCTCGTGCCAGCTGATGCATACGTTATCGTCGCTGTCGCAATCATCCACGACGTTGATTTTCACCTTGCCGACACCGTTCGACAATGCACCGTATTTCGCGGAATTGGTAGCGAGCTCGTGGAAGATCAGCGCCAGCGGCGTGGCCGCCCGCGAGCCCAGTCCGACATGGTCGCCATCGACCAGTATCCGCTCCCGGTCCTGCGACGCATATGGTTCGAGCAGCCCCTCGAGCAGGCCGCCAAGGTTATCGCTGGAGCGTCCATCGTCCGGCCTCACGTAGTCATGCGCTGTGGCCAGCGAGCGAATGGCCGCTCCGATCTTGTCGACGAAGGGTTTTATTTCCGGCTGCCCGCGCGAATGCATCGCGATCAGCCCGGAGACAACCGCGAAGATATTCTTGATCCTGTGCGACAACTCGCGTGCAAGCAGATCGCGGCTTTCCGAAAGCTTGTGCGTCTCGTCGATATCGATACCGGCGCCGAACCAGGTTTCGATCTCACCCCTGGCGTCGCGCATGGGCCATGCCCTCAGGACCATCCAGCGGTATTCGCCATCCGAGCGGCGGACGCGCGCTTCTGCATCCCATCGACCGCCTTCTTCGCGGGATTTCTTGCGCAGCCGCTCCACCTCTTCGCTGTCGGAGGGATGGATCATGTCGCTGAGATCGATTTTGGAAAGGTCTTCCGTGCCGAAATATTCGTAGAGCGCGGAGTTTCCGAATTCGAGAGAGCCGTCGGGCCGTGCGGCCCATGCCAGCACGGGGATATGTTCCGCCATCTTGCGCAGGCGCATGCTCTCGCGGACGAGCTGTTCCTGCACCGCGAGATATTCGCGCCGCGCGTTGAGGCGACGCATGACCGATGCGGCCAGCACTTCCAGGCCCTCGCGCTGCAGATCGGTCAGGCCGCCCGGACGCGGTTCGGTGTCGATGACGCAGAGCGAGCCGAGCGGCGCGCCTTCCGCCGAAAGCAGCGGCGCACCGGCATAGAAGCGAATCTTGGGCTCGCCGGTCACAAGCGGATTGCGTTCGAAGCGCGGATCGAGCAGGGCGTCGGGCACGATCATCGGCTCGCGTTCCATCATCGCATGGGCGCAGAAACTGGTCGGTCGCGGAGTCTCGGTCGTCAGCAGTCCGGCACGCGCGAGGAAACGCTGCCGCTGCTCCTCGACCAGGCTGACCAGAGATATCGGCGCGCCGCAGAGTTTCGCAGCGAATTGAACGATTTGGGAGAGCTCCTGATCGTCCATCAGCTCGTCCAAGCCGTAGGAAGCCATCACGGTCAGACGCTCATCCTCGCTGCAAAACGCAGGATTTGGGCCCCTTCCCTGAGGCCAGTCTATTGCATCGTCCCTTTTCATGCGCCGCTGGTTTAAAGCTATCCGTCTGATTTTCAAGAATTTAGCGTGATCGCCCTTGAGTTTACCCGCTTGGGTTTGCCCGGACAACAAAGCTTCGCTATCGCGCCGAGCAGAGAGAGACTGCCTTTGAGGGCAACCAGGAGATACCATGCGCGCCACCCCCGACTTCGATTTCCAGCTTGGCGAGAGCGCAGAGATGATCCGCGAAAGCGTGGGTCGCTTCGCCGACGAACAGATCGCCCCGCTCGCGGAAAAAGTGGACCGCGAGGACTGGTTCCCCAAGGCGGAACTGTGGCCCGCCATGGGCGAACTCGGCCTCCACGGCATCACCGTGCCGGAAGCGGATGGCGGCCTGGGCCTCGGTTATCTGGAACACGTCGTCGCGGTCGAGGAAGTCAGCCGTGCCAGCGCCAGCATCGGCCTCAGTTATGGTGCGCACTCGAACCTGTGCGTCAACCAGATCGCGCGCTGGGGCAATGAGGCGCAGAAGGCCAAGTATCTCCCCAAGCTGATCAGCGGCGAACATGTCGGCAGCCTGGCCATGAGCGAGGCGAGCGCCGGGTCGGACGTCGTGTCGATGAAAGCCAAGGCCGAGAAGGTCGATGGCGGCTATGTCCTCAATGGCACCAAGTTCTGGATCACCAACGCACCTTACGCGGACACGCTGGTCGTCTACGCCAAGACTGCGCCCGAAGCCGCCAGCCGCGGCATCACGACCTTCCTGATCGAAAAGGATTTCGAAGGCTTCTCCATCGGCCAGAAGATCGAGAAGGTCGGCATGCGCGGCTCGCCCACGGCTGAGCTGGTGTTCGACGACTGCTTCGTGCCCGAAGAGAACGTGATGGGCCCGGAAAACGGCGGCGTCGGCGTGCTGATGAGCGGCCTCGATTACGAACGCGTTGTCCTCGCCGGATTGCAGCTTGGCGTGATGCAGGCCTGCCTCGATACGGTGATCCCCTACCTTCGCGAGCGTACCCAGTTCGGCAAACCCATCGGCAGCTTCCAGCTGATGCAGGCCAAGGTCGCCGACATGTATGTCGCGCTGCAATCGGCCCGGGCCTACACCTATGCGGTGGCCAAGAGCTGCGATGCGGAAAAGACCACCCGCTTCGACGCGGCGGGCGCGATCCTACTGGCTTCGGAGAACGCCTTCCGCGTGGCTGCCGAGAGCGTCCAGGCGCTGGGCGGCGCAGGCTACACGCTCGACTGGCCGGTCGAGCGGTACATGCGCGATGCCAAGCTGCTCGACATTGGCGCAGGCACGAATGAAATCCGCCGCATGCTGATCGGGCGTGAACTGATCGGGGCTGCGGGGTGAGTTCCGACGAAGACTACGTGTACGACGAGGAAAGCGGCGAATGGATGCCGGCATCCGAGTTGGAGGCGAAGCAGGCTGCTGCCGATCAGGTCGAGGTTCGTGATGCAGTCGGCAACCTTTTAGCCGATGGCGACCAGGTTACCTTGATCAAGGATCTCGACGTCAAGGGCGCAGGCCAGACGCTCAAGCAGGGCACGCTTATCAAGTCGATCCGGCTTACCGGCGATCCACAGGAAATCGATTGCAAATACCCCGGCATCAAGGGCCTCGTCCTGCGTGCCGAGTTCGTAAAGAAACGCTAGGGCCCGATACATGACCGCACCCGTTCTCACCTCCAGCCTAGACCGCGACGCACCAGACGCCAAAGCGCGTTTCGAGTATAACAAGGCGCTCGCAGCCGACCTGCGATCCACCGTCGCTGCAGCCGCGCTCGGCGGTTCAGAGGGCAGCCGGGAACGCCATGTCGGGCGTGGCAAATTGCTCCCGCGAGAGCGGGTGGAACGCCTGCTCGATCCGGGCAGTCCCTTCCTCGAAATCGGCCAGCTCGCCGCCAACGGCATGTACGGCAAGGACGAGATCAATGGTGCCGGCATGATCGCCGGTATCGGGCGCGTGTCGGGCCGACAGGTGATGATCGTGTGCAACGATGCCACGGTGAAGGGCGGCACCTATTACCCGATGACGGTGAAGAAGCACCTGCGCGCGCAGGAAATTGCGCAGGAGAACCGCCTGCCGTGCATCTACCTCGTCGACAGCGGCGGGGCTAACCTGCCGCACCAGGCCGAGGTCTTCCCCGACCGCGACCATTTCGGCCGCATCTTCTTCAACCAGGCCAATATGTCGGCGCTCGGTATCCCGCAAATCGCCTGCGTCATGGGCAGCTGTACTGCGGGCGGGGCCTATGTCCCCGCCATGTCCGACGAGACGGTGATCGTGCGCAACCAAGGCACGATCTTCCTTGCCGGACCTCCGCTGGTGAAGGCCGCGACGGGCGAGGAAATCAGCGCCGAGGACCTTGGCGGCGGCGATCTCCATGCGAAGAAATCGGGCGTGGTCGATCACCTCGCCGAAAACGACGAGCATGCGCTCACCATCGTGCGCGATATCGTGTCCCACCTCGGCGACAACCATGCTGCAGCGAAGGCAATCGAACTGAAGGAGCCGCGTGCGCCCAAGTTCGATGCCGAAGACCTTTACGCTATCGTCCCCGACGATGTGCGCGCGCCTTACGATGTGCACGAAGTCATCGCCCGCCTCGTCGACGGAAGCGAATTCCACGAATTCAAGCAGCATTACGGCAGCACGCTCGTCTGCGGTTTCGCCCACATCTGGGGCATGCCGGTGGCGATCCTCGCCAATAACGGCGTGCTGTTTTCGGAAAGCGCGCAGAAGGGCGCGCATTTCATCGAGCTGGCGCAGCAACGCCGCATCCCGCTGCTGTTCCTCCAGAACATCTCCGGCTTCATGGTTGGCGGCAAATACGAGGCGGAAGGCATCGCCAAGCATGGCGCGAAGCTGGTGACCGCCGTCGCCACCGCCACCGTGCCCAAGATCACCGTGGTGATCGGCGGCAGCTTCGGCGCGGGCAATTACGGCATGTGCGGCCGCGCCTATTCTCCGCGCTTCCTCTTCACCTGGCCCAATGCGCGCATTTCGGTGATGGGCGGCGAGCAGGCAGCCAGCGTTCTCGCCACAGTCCACCGCGACGCCGACAGCTGGACCGAGGAACAGGCCGAGGAATTCAAGGCGCCGATCCGCCAGAAATACGAGGACGAGGGCAACCCCTATTACGCCACCGCGCGCCTGTGGGACGACGGCGTGATCGATCCGGCACAGACCCGCGATGTGCTCGGCCTCGCCTTCACCGCAACACTCGAAGCACCCATTCCCGAAAAGCCGCAGTTCGGCGTATTCAGGATGTAAAACCGGCATAGCGCACGGTGGCAGTTCGCTTTGAGATCCGGTCGGCGACGAACGTGGCCGAGACGCGCCAACGCGTACGGGCGCTGTTGCGACCATGGTTCGATCCAAAGCCGGGCCCAAGAGGCTTCGCTCTCGGCCGGCTGGTCTGTATCTGGTCCGGCTTGTCTCTTTATCATACATTCGAGCTGGTAGCCCTGATCCGGCGTGACGGATGGGGGGCGCGCATCAGCGGCATCACCGTTCTCATGCAGGCTGCGCTGGCGCTCGTCCTCGTCCCCGCGGTCGCCGCCGTTTGGGCAGCTGTCGGAATGGTGACGGGCGAACTCTATGCGATGGGCGCGGTTCCGATCCTTCTGGTCTCGATCCTAGCCCTCGCGCTGGCCGCCTGGCTCCTGAGACGGAACAACAACGAGCATAATGCAATCGTCGGGCTGCTGCGGAAGGAATTCGAGCCGCAGGAGAGCCCCGAGCCCCTGACGTTTGCGCGGCCCACTGGCGAGCCCGGGCGAATGGCCATGGACGTGTCCGGAACGCGCACTATCGAGAACGTGACTATCGAAGAGCTGACCGCTGCCCTCGATGCGATGCACGATGGGCATGAGACCCACGTGATCCTGAGCAAAAGCGAGACAGAGTTCGTGCAAACGGCTGCGTCCGCATTCGGCTATTCGGTCGAATGGCGCAATGTCGGCGACGATTGGCCGCGCAATGCTCGAAGGATTGGTGCTGGTTCAATTGCCACGTTCCAGATCGAAGAGGTCAAACAGCTGTTCTGTGCCTACCTCTATGGAGCGCGAGAATTCCCGGAACTGGAATGGCAGTGAGCCGCGTTCCCAATCGCTATCGCAATCTGGCTAACATCTGTTAGGCAGGGCTGCAGGAGAGAACATGTCGGAACGAACGAGCCGCAAGCGCTCGATCCTGTCGCGCATCGTGCGCCGGATCATCATGGCGCTATACCGCTTCAAGGGCTGGAAGCTCGACGGGCACCTGCCGAATATCGAGAAGTTCGTCATCGCGGGGGCTCCGCACACCTCGAACTGGGACTTCGTGTTCTTCGTCGGCGCCACCGCCGAAGAGGGTGTCGAGCCCAACTTCATGGGCAAGCACACGCTGTTCCAGGGCATGATGCGCAACTTCATGTTCGACATGGGCGGCATCCCCATCGACCGGACGAAACGCAGCAATGTGGTCGAACAGGTCGCCGCCGAATTCGACCAGCGCGATCATCTCGCCCTTGTAATTGCCGCAGAAGGCACGCGTAGCTCCAACGGCGAATGGAAATCGGGCTTCTACAACATCGCTCGCGCCGCCAATGTCCCCATCGTGCCTGCATGGGTGTGCAACGAAGACATGGTGCTGGGATTCGGGCCGGCTATCGTCCCGACGGAAAGCTATGGCGAAACCCTGCTGGAAATCGCGCGTTTTATGCGTTCCAAACGCCCGGACTACGAGCGTTACAAGGTATTGGAGGCCCAGGCCCTGCGCCTGATCGAGGAGGAGAAAACCAATGCTTGATGCACTGCTGGCCAATGCAGCGATTTTGATCGGCGTCGTCCTGATCCTGTGGGTCATTTCGGTCCAGATCGACGATGTTTCCTTCATCGATGCGTTCTGGGGTGCGGGCATGGCGCTGATGGCTCTGACCAGCTGGCTCCAACTCGCCGACCCGGGCGATCTGGCGACCCTTCTTCTGGTGATGGTCGGCGCGTGGGGGCTCCGGCTCGGCATTTACCTCTTCCGGCGCTGGCGCGCGGAAGGGCAGGACAAGCGCTATGAGCGGATGCTGCGCAAGGACCGGGAGAAAGGGCGCTTCGCAATCGCCGCGCTCACCAAGATATGGCTCGGGCAGGCGGTATTGCTGTTCCTCGTCTGCTCGCCGGCACAGCTCGGCATCCTGACCAGCAGCGAACCTGCGCCGATTGTTGGTCTCGCATGGATCGGACTGGCGCTTTACCTCGTGGGGATATTCTTCGAGTGGGTCGGCGACTGGCAGCTTGCAAAGTTCAAAGCCGATCCTGCCAACAAGGGCGAGGTCATGGACAAGGGCCTGTGGCGCTATACCCGCCATCCCAACTATTTCGGCGACGCCTGTGCATGGTGGGGCATTTGGCTAGTAACCGCCAGCGCCAGCTGGGAAATCGCACTCTGGACGATTGCGGGGCCGCTGTTCCTCACCTTCACGCTCGTCAAATGGTCGGGCGCAGCGCTACTGGAAAAGGGGATGAAGCATTCCCGACCCGGCTATGAGGAATACAAGCGCCGGACCTCTTCATTCATTCCGCTCCCTCCCAAATCGAGCGGGTGACGAAGCTTAAAAATACGATTTCTGCTCTGGAATAGCTTGTGGAGCATCCCTAATCTCCTTCCATGAGTAGCGTTGATTGGTCCTGAGCGTGTCGTCTTCCACGCATTCGTCCGAGCGAAGGAAGTTCGCCTTGATGGCTTTGGACCTCACGGTCCGACGCGGCACCGAAATCTCGGTCGCGCAACTCGCGGCAGAGGCAGGCATATCGGTTGCAAGGGTGGAGGCTGTGTTTCCGACGGACGCCGACCTGTTCGACGCGGTTACGGAACTCTGGTTCGAACCTCACGTCGAGATCATGGAAGAGGTCCTGGGAAGCAACCTTCCCATCAATCGCAAGTTTCTCGAATTCTATGCACGGCGGTTCCGGCGTAACCGCGAGGAATATCTGCGTGATCCGGCAGCCTTCGCTGTCCTGTGCGATCTCGGCGCCCGCCGTTTCGAGCAAGTGCGATCCTATGTCGATCTGGCGGATCACTACTTGTGTGAGCTTATCGCCGAAGCACAAGCCGACGGCTTCTTTGAAGGGCTCGAAATCGACCGCGCGCTGACGCTGATCAACCAGATGCTGATGTGTTACACGATGCCCGACCTGCTGATCATCATCAACGACCGGCTGGCTGAAGACAAGCTCGCGGCAATCGTGGACACCCTGTTCGCAGGTCTATCGGCAAGGGATGGCGGAGCGTCTGGCCTGAAAGCACTCCGCCCGGCGTGATCCCCCCGGCATGGCCCACAGACGCATCCTCTTCATAGGCCTGAATTACGCGCCCGAACCCATTGGGATCGGGCCATACAGCACGGGCCTAATGAGCGCACTTGCCGCCCGGGGGCACCACATCCACGCGGTGGTCTGCCAACCCTATTACCCTGAATGGAAACTGCACTCCCTCTTCCGAGGCCGCTGGAAGAACTCGGTCGAATCCGGCGTCAAGATCACTCGCTGCCCACATTATATCCCCGCAAATCCCACGGGTAAGCGAAGGCTCGCGCATCACCTCAGCTTTGCGAGCAGCTGCTATCCGGCGGCCCGCTTGGCGCGCAGGGAATTGCAGCCTGATCTGGTCTTTACGGTCGCACCTTCGCTTGTTGCGGTGCCGGTGGCAGCACGAATTGCGAAACGCTCGAAAGCGCCTTTGTGGCTTCATATCCAGGACTTCGAAGTTGGCGCGGCGATGGCCACCGGACTGCTTGGCAAGGGGGCAGTAGGTGACGCTGCCCTGAAGTTCGAGAAGCGGACCCTGGCCTCGGCCGATGTCGTGTCCACCATCAGCGGACCCATGCAGCAGCTACTGGTCGACAAGGGAGTGCAGCCCGATCGTGTGCGCGAGCTAAGAAACTGGGCCAATCATGGCAAAGCGAACGGTCGGCGGGACTTTCGGGAAGAGTGGAACCTGCAAGGGAAGTTCGTCGCGCTCTATTCCGGAAACATCGCGAACAAGCAGGGCCTCGACGTCGTCATTGAGGCTGCGCGGGCCTTGTCCGAGAGGCCGGACATCCAGTTCGTGATCTGCGGAGACGGCCCCAATCGCCAAAGACTGGAAGGTCTTGCAGAGGGCCTGCCGAACGTCACCTTCCATTCCCTCCAGCCAAGCGAAGATGTCGGCGATCTCTTGCGGGTTGCCGATTTGCACATCCTTCCGCAGGTCAGCGGAGCGAAGGATCTCATGCTGCCTTCGAAGCTTGGAAATATTCTCGCCTCAGGCAGGCCGACCGTTGCCACGACGACGCGAGATTCCGGCCTCGCGCTCGAACTCGACGGGGCCGGAGCTATCGTTCCACCCGGCGATGCGCAGGCTTTGGGCTGGGCTATCGAACGGCTTGCGGACGATCCCGATGCGTGTGCAGCGATGGGCGAACGCGCGGTGGAAATTGCGCGGTTGAGATGGTCGCAGGAGGGTGTTGTCGACGCCTTCGAAGCAGTAATGGAAGAGCTGTTGGCCTAAGCGATTATGCTGTCGAGCAGCGCCTCGATATTCGAGCGGTAGGCCGCACTATCGTAGCATTGGGCCTCTATCTGCGCACTCCGCCGCATTCCCAGCAGCTTCTCTTTATCCTTTGCAATGTCGATCATTGCTGCGGCCAGAAATTCGCTGTCGGGCCGTTCGATGCAGATGCCGCTCTTGGCAGTCGGGCCCAGGCCGGCTTGCGGGGTCGCAATTACGGCGAGGCCCGCGGCCATCGCTTCCAATAGGACGATTGCCGACCCCTCGAAATAGCTCGGAAGGACTAGGACGTCGTGCTGGATCATGATGGCGGGCATCTCTGCGCGGGGCACCGCCCCAAGAAAACGCACCCGATCAGAAAAGCCGCTCAACAGCGCATTGGGCACCAGGTTAGGGCCAACACAGGTGAGACTTGCCAGTTCTGGAGGCAGCGCGCTCACCGCTTCAAGTACGTGCTGTATGCCTTTTCGCGCGGAAAGCTGGCCAGCGAACAGGAAGCGGACGGGCTTATCGGCTTCAGGCGGCATAGGGCTTGGAAGCGAACCGTATATTCTAGAATCGAAGCAGTATGGAAGGTGGCGGATCTTGTCCTCGATCCGCTCGGCAGATGAGTGACGCTTTATCGTTCCGCTCACGTAATCACTCACGCACAGGATATAATCCGCGGCCTCGAACTCCGCTTCGCCGCGCTGGATGAGCCAATCGGGTGCCCGCCGCAGCGAAGGGTGGAGCCAATCGCCATGCGTGTCTTCGATTGTGGCGACCTGCTCGTTCCATTCCCGCCAATCGGCAATCGTGCGGTCGAGGATCTTCGTCGCTGACGCGTTTCTAGGGTCATTGAAAGCCGTGAGCGAAGAATTGTCATAGCCCCACAGCGCGCGCGTTCCCTCGTCTTGTGCGAGGCGGGCGACCACTTTCCCGAAACGATCATTGGCAAATCGGTCGAACAGCTGGGCCATGGCATCGAGGCCTATCCGTGACAGGATCCGCTCAGGCAACTCGTATTGCGGGAATGCTCGTACAAGCGACGCATCAAGACCCGGTGTCGCAAACCGCCCGAACTCCGCATCGATATGCCGCCGCAAAGCGGCGGGAGCATACGCTCCCGCTCGTCTCCACACGCTTGTTTCATGGTCGAAGACGCCAGTGGCGAGGAAAGCCAGCCTGCCGAGTTGCTGCAGCGCGAGCGCGGTCTGCCTGCTGTGCTGCATGCCTGGATGAAACACGGCTACTGTCATGGGTGTGTGCTTGAAGCCAAAGCCCTTAAGGAAAAACCGTTTTCCTACATGCCGCCCCAATTATAACCGATATGGTTTCTACATTCACTTGGAGAAACCACAATCATGAGTCAGCCTCCCCCTATCCAGGCCCCGGGCGGTTTAGCCCCGATCGTCGCGTTCGGGATTGAAGACGAATACGGTAATTGCTCGGTCGTTTCAGGCATTCGCCCGCTGCCGACACGTCTTACTCCCGCCGATGTCCCTGCTGCCCTGGTCGGGACGACCTCGACATCGACACTCGTCGGCCCGTTCGAGCCTGCGCTGAATGCAGTGGTTTATTGTACGCTCTCGGGCGACTTCGAAGGCTCGGTGCAGGTCGCGCGCTCGACAGACGGCGGCGAGACCCTCCATCCGCTGACGGTCGCAGGCTCCACGTGGGGAGCCTTCTTCGGCCCGGCATGCGAAGCGGTTTGGCAGGAAAGTGAAGAGGGTGCCTCCCTCTGGCTGGATTGCTCGATCAATTCAGGATCGCTGGAATACCGGGTGTCGCAATGAGCGCGCTCTCGATTGTCCCGCTGAGCCTTGCCAATCGCGCGTCGCAATGTCTTCCCGTCCTTTTCGCCGATCTCGATAAGCGATCTATCCCGCTTGATATCGCTCGGGTTGAAACGAGCGGCTACGCAGAGGCCGGCACAGGCGCTGCTACCTACGTCTCGGACGACCTCTGCACCCCGGCGTTTCATTCCGCACATCCCGCATGCACTGCACGCACCTTCAACGGGCGGATCTTTCGCCTTCTCCCTGTTTGTGCCGAGATCGCCGTGGAGCAGGCCGGCGCCTTGGGAGACGGGATTACCAACGACCAGCAAGCGATCCAGGCGGCGTTAGACTATGCCGCAGCTGTAGAGGCAGCCACAGTCGCGTTCTATTCGTCCCGCTACAGGATCGACTGTCCGCTGCGCGTATCGCCCGCTGCCGAAACGAGGGCAGAGGACGGGCACCCTCTCGTAGTTCGCCGCTCCGTCGCCTTGAAAGGGAAAGCGGCCGAGCGCTCGGTGCTCGAATTTCGCGGCCTAGACGGCGAGAATCCGGAGACCGGCTGGCAGCTGGTACCGACAGCGTCAGACGATCCCGCGCTTGCCGTCTGGCGCGGCGGCGGACTGTTTCTTCAGGGGGATGTCGTGAACCCGGTCTCCGGAGAAAAAACGATCGGCCGCCTCGAACTGGACCGCCTGGTCCTCGAGGGTGGCCGCCACCATACGGGAGCCTATGCGTGGCCGGCCGATATCCTGACCGGAGACGGCTGGGACATCACCGACAAGGCGCTGTGGGTACAAGACTGCTTTGTGGGCGAGATAATCTGCACGGACACCGATATGATCGGCTGGAAGGGCGAGATATTCTATCTCGGCGGCGCGCTCGATATGGCCGACAGGGTGGTCCTCGAGAGGTGCCGCTTCGCCACCACCAATGGCAGCGCTTTCAATCCCGGATGCAATGTCCAGATCGTCGCATCCGATAGCAGTTTCGGGGACTGCTTCCAGGCACAGGAAGACGTCGGTAAATCGCGTGCGATCTATCGCAACTGTATCTGGCACGATTGCGACCACATGGGTCTGGGAAGCGGAGCGACCGATACCCTCGAGCATAACTTCCTCTGGCCCACCCGCGACGACCAATTACCTCCCCCGCTCACCCGCCTTGATCAATGTGAATTCAGGAATATCGGCTGGCTGCGCTTCTTCAGCTGGGTTGGAGGCAGCATCCGCGCAGTGGACTCGCCGATCGGGCTGCCAGGCTGGGCAGGCCAGGCCCTGCGTGATGTCGACCTCGACATTGAGGCCGTTCTCGACCGCAAGCAGTCCATCCACGCCCTGACCATCGACGGTGTGGTGTCCCTGACCGAGCAAGTCAGCGGCGCACCGGCCGGAACATACCAACTGCCCCCGGCGAACGTGGCCATAAACTTGAAGCAGCGCCGAACTCGCGAGGCGCAAATAGCAGAACGCCAGTGGCTCGGTGTCCTCTGGCACGGTTACATCGACCACTCCTGCGCCATCCATGTCGAAGGAGAATTCGCTTCGGGGCGCGTGCCAAACGGCGGCGACACCCCGCTTTCCATGCCACTCGTCACGATGGCAAAGGAGACTGCGAGTTCGAGCTATTGGGCCCGGGGCTGGTATCGTCCGGCAACATTCAGCGGTTCGGGAGAGATCCTCGTCACCGCCCCGCTCATGTCGATCGGGCTGGAAAGCGCGATCATCGCCGACATGACCCTCTCACGCACACCCTTGGGCGGTGCCCAGCACGGCTATGCCGACGGGCAGCGTATCCGCATCACCAAGGATGGCGCGACAGGAACATTGCGCTTCGAGAAGGGTGCCTCACCAAGCTTCGCCGTCCGCGCGACGCGCAACCTGGTAGACGTCTACGACTGGATCGAATTCGTGTACAATCGCGAACTCCAGCGCTGGGAAGAGAACGGGTTCTTCTCCGCCGCCTAGGCTTGGCCGAAATCAGACGGGAGGGGATTATTTCCCTACCGTGCTTGCTCGCAGGGGCCGCTTGGGGAATCACAGACCCATGGCGATTCTCTCCGACAAATGGATCCGCGAAAAGGCAAATTCGGAAGGCATGATCGAGCCTTTCGTCGAGAGCCAGCGGCGCGACGGCACTATCAGCTACGGCCTGTCTTCCTACGGCTACGACGCGCGTGTGGCGGACGAGTTCAAGATCTTCACGAACATCGACAGCGCGATCGTCGATCCGAAGGATTTCGCAGCCAACAGCTTCGTCGACAAGAAGACCGATTGCTGCATCATCCCGCCCAACAGCTTCGCCCTTGCGCGCACGGTCGAATACTTTCGTGTGCCGGAAGACGTGCTGGTGATCTGCCTTGGCAAGAGCACTTATGCGCGGTGCGGGATCATCGTGAACGTCACCCCGCTGGAGCCCGGCTGGGAAGGCCACGTCACGCTGGAGTTCTCCAACACGACCCCGCTGCCTGCAAAGATCTACGCGAACGAGGGTGCGTGCCAATTCCTCTTCCTGCAAGGGAACGAGCGCTGCGAAACAAGCTACCGGGACCGGGCAGGCAAATACATGGGCCAGCGCGGCGTCACCCTCCCGCGCCTTTAATCTCGCGGCTGTGACGCTGCGTCTTTGACTCTGGCCTCCGTCCGGCCCACATCTCCTCCGCAAAGAGGAGACTGACATGGCCGATCGCGAATTCGACATCATCGTATATGGCGCCACGGGATATACCGGGCGGCTCGTCGCTGAGCATTTTATCCGCGAATATGGCGATCGCGATGATGCCCCGAAATGGGCGATGGCCGGACGCAGCGAAGACAAGCTGACCGCAGTTCGCGACGAAATCGGCGCACCGGCGACCACGCCGATGATCGTGGCCGATGCATCCGATCCCGCCAGCCTTGAGGCCATGTGCAAGCGCACGAAGGTAGTGCTCACCACAGTGGGGCCGTACCAGCTCTATGGCGATGCCCTTGTCGAAGCATGCGTCAAGACCGGCACGGATTACGCCGACCTGTGCGGCGAGCCCGCCTGGATGGCGGAGCAGATCGCCAAGCACCATGATGCAGCGAAGGCCAGCGGCGCGCGCATCTGTTTCTCGTCCGGCTTCGATTCGATCCCCTTCGATCTGGGTGTGCTCATGCTCCAGAAGGAAGCAAAAGCAGCGCACGGAGCGCCTGCACCGCGCGTCAAAGGGCGTGTCCGCGCGATGCAGGGCACCTTCTCCGGTGGCACTGCAGCCAGCCTCGGCGCCACGATGAAGGCGGCGATGAAGAATCCCAAGGTCATCAATGTGCTGCGCGATCCCTTCGCGCTGACACCCGGCTTCGAGGGACCGGACCAGCCTTCGGGCATGGTGCCGCGCTACGAAGACGAGATCGGCAAATGGGCCGCTCCGTTCGTGATGGCGCCGATCAACACCAAGAACGTCCACCGCACCAATTTCCTGCGCGGCCATCCCTATGGCGAGGACTTCCGGTACGACGAGATGGTTCTCACGAGCCCGGGCGATGCCGGCAAGGCGGCGGCAAACGCCATGGTCGAACTGGCCAAGAACCCGTTCGGCGCCAAGCCGCCGAAGCCGGGCGAAGGCCCGACTGCGGAAGAGCGTGAAAACGGCTTTTACGACGTCTTGTTCGTGGGCGAATACCCGGACGGCAAGCGCATCAAATACGGTGTGAAAGGCAAGTACGATCCGGGATATGGTTCGACCAGCCGCATGCTTGGCGAAACCGGCATGGCCCTGCTCCAGAGCAAGGCCGACGGCGGCGTCGGCACGCCAGGATCATTCCTGGGCGAGGATCTGGTGGAGCGGCTGCGCGAACATGCCGCTCTCACCTTCTCCCTGGAGGAGTAATCCTTCGCTCAGTAGCTCAGCCGCAGGCTGGCACTGAAATTGCGGCCCGCCATCGGCACGAAGTCCTTCGTGAAGCTGGCGTGGCGACGACCGGTCACGTCGAAAATGTTCTCGGCCTTCACGATGACGCTGATTGACGGATTGGCAGCGATCGGGCGCCACGTTGCGATAGCATTCACGAAGGTGAACCCGTCGGTCGGGGTTTCGAAGGCAGCGACTTCATCCTGGCTATCGACCCATTCGACCTCGCCGCGAAGATCGAACGACCCGGTCGATGCTTCGAGCGCGCCCATCAGGCTGAGCGGCGGGATGCGCGGCACGTTCGACCCGTCTGACAATTCCGCGTCCACCAGTTCACCGCGCAGGTCTGCGGTGAGAGCGAAGTTACCCGTATCGAGGAAGCGCCAGATCAGCTCGCCTTCGATGCCCTGGTAAGTCGCATCCTGCTGCAGGTATTCGAACACCGGCAGTTCGTCTTCCTCCTCGCCGGTCTCGGACAGATAGATATAGTCGTCAAACCAGTTCTTGAACGCTGCGACGCTGAACTCGACATCGCCGAGCCGGCCACGCGCGAAGATTTCCGCGCCCCAGGCCCGCTCGATCCCGAGGTCCACGTCGCCGATTTCGAATTGCTGGGTCGCGATGTGCGGGCCGTTGGAGAACAGCTCCTCGGCACTCGGCGCGCGCGCCACACGCGACAGGTTCACGCCCGCGCGGAAGGCCTGCGGGCCATCGTAGGCGAGGCCGATCGCGCCGGAGAATGCATCGAAATCGCGCTCGACGCCAAGAGGCACCGAATCGACATTTGTCGCTTCATAGCGAAGCGCACCTTCCAGTTGGATCGGGCCGTCGCCATATTCCTGAAGGGCAAACAGCGAAATCTGCTCGGTGCGGTTGGGCGCGACATAAGCCTCTTCGCCCTCGGCGAAGAAGTCGCGGAAGTAATACTGCAGGCCGAGCGAACCGCGCCAACGACCGTTGGGGTTCTGGATCAGTTCGGCGCGGGCTTCCATGCCCTGCACGTCGAACGTGGTGCCGACCTCGTCGCCTTCGAATTCGGTGTGGGTATAGTCGGAATAGCCCGCACGCACGCGGAGGCGTTCGAACATTCCCTCGCCCAGCGCTATGTCTCCGCGCAGGTCGGCGCGGTACTGGCGAAGACCGATATTGACGGTTTCGGGGCCTTCTTCCTCGAGTTCTGCTTCGCCGCCCTCTTCCTCTTCGCCGTGATGATGCCCGGCTCCGGGGCGGATCGGCACGCCATAGAAGGTGTCGTAAACGCCGACCGACACGCCGAGATGCGAGTTGTCGCGGAAAAAGGCGAAGCCGCCATTTGCCGTCCATGTTTCGGTAGCGCTGTTGAAGAGCGTTCCGCTCGCCAAGGCCGCTTCACGCAGCTCTTCGGCTTCTTCGAATTCGCCCTCTTCTTCTTCCTCGTCGGCTTCTTCGAGAAGTTCGCTGCGAAGGTTTTCGGAAAGCACGAAGCCGGGAACGCTGAGATCGTCCGTGGTGCGGTAAGACCCGTCGAAATGTGTCACGAAGCCGCCACCCAGCGGCACGTCGATCGACGCACCGGCTTCGCGCAGGTCGCTGGCCGTGTCCGCGCGCACGATGGCGTCGACGTGCACTGCCTCGTTCGGGACGCGGCGCGGGATGCGCTTGTCGATCACATTGACTGCGCCGCCGATCGCCTGGCTGCCGTAAAGAAGGACGGCCGGTCCACGTAGCACCTCGATACTTTCGGCAGTCAGCGGATCGATCGACACCGCATGGTCGGCAGAGGTATTGGACACGTCGATAGCGCCGATCCCGTCGACCAGCACTTTCACGCGCTCGCCGGAAAACCCACGCAGGATCGGCCGTGATGCACCCGGGGCAAAGCCGGTGGCGGTGACGCCCGGCACATCGGCGAGAACCTCGCCCAGCTGCCCGTCGAGATTGGCATCGAGAGTTGCCCCCTCGATAACGCTGGTCCCGGCAAGCAGGTCAAACTGGCGAAGGCCTGCGGCGGTGACGATGATGACGCTGCGCGAATCCATGCGGCGGTCATGGACATCGTCGATCACATCTTCCGATTCCGCAGGCTGCGTATCGGTGTCCTGCGCAGCGGCCGGGGCGGTAGCCACCAGCGCCAAGGTGGAAAGGGAGGCGAAAAGAGCGCGCTTGGCGGCTTTGGTTTGATACAACATATCGCGCACATAGCAGCGGAAACGCGTCATTCAAGCGTTATCCGCCGAATGTGCATGCGACACGACAAACGACAGCAAGGTCGCCGATCGAAGTCCGGATTTTTGGAGAAATGGAGCGGGCGAGGCGATTCGAACGCCCGACCCCAACCTTGGCAAGGTTGTGCTCTACCCCTGAGCTACGCCCGCTCACTGACGCTCTACCGAGCCGCATGGCCCGGTGGGGAGGCGCGCAGTTAGCAACGCCGCATGAGTCCCGCAAGAGAAAAAATGCACCTTTTGTCCCGCCCTTGTGCAGCGCCTCCCGGTACTTCACATTTGCAAGCGAAGGCCCACATGGGTGGCCTGACAATTTATAGCATCGAAAGGCGGTACACGTGGCGAGCATGGGGTTGAACATCGACGAGCAGAAGGCGGTCGAGCGTTTCAAGAAAGACGTAGTCGAGCCTTCGATGACCAGCCTGGTCATTCTGGATTTCTACGCCGACTGGTGTGGCCCCTGCAAAGCCCTGGCACCCATGCTGGAAAAGGTGGCGGCGGACTATGCCGACAAGGGCGTGGTCCTGAAGAAGATCGACGTCGACAAGGAACAGTTCATCGCCTCGCAGTTCCAGGTGCAGTCGATCCCGACCGTCTATGCCATGTTCCAGGGCCAGCCCGTTGCCGACCTGACCAATGCACGCAGCGAATCACAGCTAAAGCAGACGCTCGACCAGATCCTCGCCCAGGTTCCGGTACAGGCAGGCGCAGGCGCCGACCCGCAAGCTCAGGCCGCCCAGCAGGTCGATCAGTTCGTGGCGATGGGCGAACAGGTCCTGGCCGAAGGCGATGCGCCGCGCGCTGCAGGCATTTTCGCACAGGTAACCGAAATGGCTCCCGACAATGCGGAAGCGCATGCGGGCCTGATCCGCGCGCTCACGCAGGCGGACCAGATCGAGGAAGCGAAGAAAGTCCTCGATGCCGCAAAGGGCAATCCCACCCTCGCTGAACATCCCGCGATCGAAGTGGCGGCAAGCGCCCTTGAGCTTGCCGGAAACAAAGTGGACGACAGCGAGCTCGCCGGCCTGAGGGACAAGGCCAAGTCCGACCCTGCCGACATGGATGCGCGCCTCGCCTACGCCGAAGCCGCCTTCGCTGCCGGACAGCGCGACGCTGCAGCCGAGGAACTGCTCGCAATGGTCGAAGCCGACCGCGAATGGAACGAGGGCGCCGCGCGCGCCAAGCTGGTGGATATCTTCGGCGCGGTCGGGCTGGAAGACCCTTGGGTCGTCGAAACCCGCCGCAAGCTTTCACGTCTCTTGTTCGGATAATTTATTGGCCCGCAAACTCTCCATATTCCCCTTGCCCGGCGCGATCCTGTTTCCCGGGCTTCAATTGCCGCTCCACATTTTCGAGCCGCGCTATCGCGAGCTGGTCGGCAGCGCGCTTGCGAAGGATCGCCTCATCGCGATGATCCAGCCGCAAAAGTCGGGTGAGAACTCCCCGCTTTACGAGGTTGGCTGCGTCGGCCGTATCGGCGATGTCGAAGCGTTGGAGGATGGCCGCTACAATATCGTGCTCGAAGGCGAGGCGCGCTTCAGGGTCCTGCGCGAACTCGACGTGACGACCGCATTCCGGCAGGTCGAGGCGGAATTCATCGAAGACCCGCAGAACGAAGTGCTCTCCAGCGTTGAGCGTGCTGCCTTCGAATTCGAGGCAAAGCGCTTCGCACTTATGCAGGGTTATACGGTCGATTGGGATTCGGTCGAACGGCTCGATGACGAGACGTTGATCAACGGAGTGGCGCAGATCATCCCGTTCGATTCGGCCGCAAAGCAAGCCTTGCTGGAAGCGCCGACCCTGGCCGATCGGTGCGAGCTCATGATCCAGCTGATGCAGTTCTTCGCCCTGCGCGATGACGACGACGAAATCGTCACCCTGCAGTAGGCGTTAAAGGCCGAAGCTGCCTTTCAGCCCGTCGATCACATATTGCGCCGCGAGCGCGGCCAGCAGCACGCCGAGCAGGCGCGTGATCACCGCCTCTACCCGGTCGCCGAAGAATTTCATCAGCGGGCCTGCCGCCACCAGCGCCAGCATGGTGATGAACAGCACGGCGCCAAGGGCGCCGAGCACCACGAAGGTCTGCTCCAGCCCCGAAGCTTCATTCATAAGCAGCATGATCGCCGCAATCGCGCCGGGTCCCGCCAGCATCGGCATGGCCATGGGGAATACCGAAACGTCTTCGACCTCGGGCGTCGCCGCGACTTTCTGCGCACGGTCTTCGCGCCGCTGTGTGCGCTTCTCGAACACCATTTCGAACGCGATCCAGAACAGCATGAAGCCGCCTGCAATTCGGAAACTGTCGAGTTCGATATGCAAGGCGCTCAGCAGGTCCTCGCCGAACAGGGCGAAGATCAAGAGGATGATGGCCGCGATGAAACAGGCACGGATAGCCATGTTCCGGCGCTGGGCCGGGGTCGCCCCCTTGGTGAGGCCTGCATAAATCGGCGCGCAACCCGGCGGGTCGATAACGACGAACAGCGTGATGAAGGCCGAGATGAACAGCTGGGTCATTGTGCGGCGTCCGGTGCCAGAGCGATATTCACGACCTGCTCCCATCCATCTTCACCGGCCAACCAGACGACATAGTGGCGCTCGCCCTGGCCGACGATCTGGAAACCCCACGCCAGGGTCCCGTCACGCGAGACGCGCAGGGGAATGGCGCTGTCCGGCTCGCCGGTGTCGACCTTGGTATCGCACGCGGCGACCGCGCTCGATATCATGTCGGGCGCAACGGGCGCTTCGTCCTGCGGGAAGCCGAAGTCGAACACATAGCGATAATCGCCATTGCGCTGCCTCTGCCAGACCGTGTTGAATGTCCCGACCGAGCCGTTCGGATCGGTGAAACCACCCTGCGTCACGGCGAGCGAGCCATCGCAGCTCGACCAGACCCGATGCGGCTCCCAGCTGACCGCTTCGGGCGGGTTGTCCTGCGATTTAAGCCAAGGCTTCGCTTCTATCGCGCCGTTACGGCCGAAGATCAGCGCACCGTCCGCTGCATATTCATCGAAGGCAGTCCACTGACCGTCCTCACGCGCGGCGCGGGCGAAAGCGAGTTCGGTCGCGATTACCTTGCTCACCTCTGCTGTCGGGGTCAGCAACCGCGTATAGCGATCGCGCTGGTTCGGCAGCGGAGCGCAGGCCGCGCCGCTCGCCAGCGCACAGGCAGCCAAGGCGAGGCGCACACTCACAGGCTTTGCGGCACTTCCAGCCCGGCATTGCGGTGGGCGGCGACAAGGGTGTTGCGCAGGAGGACCGCAATCGTCATCGGACCCACACCGCCCGGAACGGGCGTAATCGCTGCGGCGATCCCTTCGGCGCCTGCATAGTCGACATCGCCGACCAGCCGGCCCTTCTCCTCGCCTTCGGCAGGGGGCAGGCGGTTGATGCCGACGTCGATCACCGTCGCGCCTTCCTTGAGCCATTCCGCCTTGACCATTTCCGCACGGCCTACGGCGGCCACCACGATGTCGGCGCGTTTGACAACCGACGGCAGGTCCTTGGTCCGGCTATGGGCGATCGTGACGGTGGCATTGGCGTCGAGAAGCAGCTGCGCCATCGGCTTGCCGACGATGTTCGAACGGCCGATCACGACCGCTTCGAGGCCGGACAGGTCGCCCAGCCGGTCGGTCAACAGCATCATGCAGCCGAGCGGTGTGCAGGGAACGAAGCCGTTCTGCCCCACGGCAAGGCGTCCGGCATTGGTCACGTGGAAACCGTCCACGTCCTTGTCCGGGCTGATCGATGCGATCACCGACTGCTCGTCAAGATGGTCGGGCAGCGGCAGCTGGACCAGGATGCCGTCGACCGCGTCGTCCGCATTCAGCTGTTCGACCAGCGCCAGCAGGTCCGCCTCACTGGTGTCGACCGGCAGACGGTGCTCGAAACTTTCCATGCCCGCAGCGACGGTCGCCTTGTGCTTCGAGCGCACATAGACCTGGCTGGCAGGATCCTCTCCCACCAGGACGACTGCGAGACCGGCTTTGCGGCCCGCCTTCTGTTCGAACTGCCCGGCAAGCGCGCCGACACGCTCCCTCAGGAGGGCGGCGAAGGCTTTTCCGTCGATACGTTCAGCGGTCATAGCGAGTAGATGATGTTCCCGAGGACGATAAGGATGATGTTCATCAGGATGATCAGCACCAGCGGCGAAAAGTCGATCATCCCGGTTTGCGGCAGCAGGTTGCGGATCGGGCGGAGCACCGGATCGAGCAGGCGGTTGATGCCTTCGTAGAAGCTCATCAGGAATTCGTTCCTGCCCACCACGTTGAAGGCGAACAGCAGCCCGATGATGAACTGGATGATGATCAGCATCACGAACACGCTCGTGAGCATTTCGAGTATCTGGTAGAGTGTGATGAGCACTAGGGTCTATCCCGCTGGTGTGTGTGCAATCCCGATGGCAACGCGTCTTACACGCGCAAGACGCCCCGCGCCAAGCCCTATCGGGCGCTTATCAAGGTGCCTGCGCCCCTTGCGGTGAAGAATTCGAGCAGCATTGCGTGCGGCACGCGCCCGTCGAGGACGACCGCCGCTTCGCATCCCGCCTCAACCGCGCTTACGCAGGTTTCCAGCTTGGGGATCATGCCGCCGCTGATCGTCCCGTCTTCGCGCAGCGCGGCGATGTCCGCAGGGGTCAGGTCAGTGAGCAAGGCACCGCTCTTGTCGAGCACGCCCGGAACGTCGGTCAGCAGCAGCAGCCGCGCAGCGCCAAGAGCCGAAGCGAGCGCGCCCGCCATGGTGTCGGCATTGATGTTGTAGGTGTGTCCGTCTTCGCCCGTACCGATGGGGGCAATGATCGGGATCATGCCTGCCGCGGTGGCGGTTTCGATGATCGTCGTGTCGACCGCACTCGGCTCGCCCACGAAACCGAGGTCTAGGGCGCGTTCGATGTTGCTTTCGGGGTCCTTGGTCGTGCGTTCGACCTTGCGCGCGGTGACAAGCCCGCCGTCCTTGCCGGAAAGGCCGACTGCCTTGCCGCCTGCCCGCGCGATCGAGGACACCAGCGCCTTGTTGATCGCGCCCGACAGGACCATCTCGGCGACTTCTGCCGTCGCTTTATCGGTTACGCGAAGGCCGTCGACGAAGGTGCTTTCCACGCCCAGCTTCTTGAGCATCGCGCCGATCTGCGGGCCACCGCCATGCACGACCACGGGATTGATGCCGACGGCCTTGAGCAGGACGATATCCTCGGCGAATTCGCGCGCCGCCTCTTCGTCGCCCATGGCGTTGCCGCCGTATTTCACGACGAAGCTGCGACCGGCATAGCGCTGGAAATAGGGCAGCGCCTCGATCAGCGTCTGCGCCTTGGTGCTTGCCTCGTGCATCGCCCGTCCGGTGTCGTCGCTCAAACTCGTGCTCCATCCATACGCAAAGCCCGCGCATCCCCGTGACTGGGGAGCGCAGGCGTTAGCGTGCCCTGCGTGCGGGCGAAAGGGGGCGCGTTATTCCTGCGCGGGCATCTGCTCGATTTCGACATCGGGATCGAGGTCTTCGCCATTGACCGGCGCTTCACCGAATTCGCCTTCGGGCGAGACCGGAACCGAGGTCGTCGTCGGCAGCGGATCGGGCACTTCACCGGTGGTCTCGCCGACCGGGACCGGCTCTTCGCCGCCATCGGTGTTGAAGATGTAGAACAGGAACACCAGCGTCATCAGGACGATCAGCGCCACCCACAGCCAGCGGGTACCGGGTTTGCTATCGGGAACGGGGTCGGTCATCGGGAACTCCTTCTTGCTTTCCTGTCCAATGCCTTGCCCCTGCCACCCGTTCCGAAACCGCGGCGCTTGAGCACGGGCGCGCGTGGTGGCACAGCCTGCACATGACCTACGCCAAGCCCCTCGCCCTCGCCCCGCTTATCGCCCTTTCTGCCTGTGCCAGCACGCCGGACGTGCCCCGCCTCGCCCCGTCGCAGGAGCGGTTCTGGGACGCGCTCTCTAGCCATTGCGGCAACGCCTACGAAGGCGGGCTTGCCAGCAGCGACGAGCGCGACGCCGACTGGGCTGGCAAGCGAATGGTGGCGCACTGGGCCGATTGCTCCGACACGCGTGTCGCCATCGCCTTCCATGTCCAGGATGCCGGAGCTCCGGGCGGCTGGAACCGCTCGCGCACTTGGATCGTCAGCCGCACCGCGGACGGCCTGCGCCTGAAGCACGACCACCGCCACGAGGACGGCAGCGAGGATGCGGTCACCCAATACGGCGGCGACACGCTGTCGGGCGGGACGCCGCGCATCCAGGATTTCCCGGTCGATGCCTTCTCCATCGCCCTGTTCGAGCGCGAAGGCCTGGACGCATCGCTCACCAATGTGTGGCGCGTGGAGGTCGACCCCGCCGAGGCAAGCGGCGCGCGCTTTGCCTACCAGTTGACCCGCCGCAACGATCCCACCCGCCTGTTCCGGGTGGAGTTCGACGCCAGCGATCCCGTCGCCCCGCCCCCGCCCGCCTGGGGCTGGTAAGCCCGGGCCGCAAAGTTGGAGCGGCCCTCGCGCAGCTCCAACAGAGTGGAACGGGTGGAACACGGTCCTGGCGACAAAACCTGCGCTCATGCAAAACGGCCCGCATCCGGGAGGGACACGGGCCGTGAAATGGCGTTCTGGCATGGCTCTAGGAGAGCAGCAAGCCTCGCAGTAGGAAAGCGGCACTGATCACCGCGTCGTGAACCACAGCATCAGCATGGCGAACGCGATCACCTGAATGCAGGCGATTGCGTGCAGCCGGTTGGAAAACGGCTCCTTGCGCGTCTTGTGGCGCAGCAGCGAGCGCGCGGCATAGGCGCCCAGCGTGCCGCCCGCGAAGGCCCAGCCCAGAAGGCTCACCTCGCTCAGCCGCCAACTGCCGCTTTCGGCCAGCACCTTGTCCGCCATGAAGGCAAAGAACGCGACCATATTGATCGCGATCAGGTAATAGACGAACCATTCCAGCAGGGTGAATTCGACAGGCATGACACGCTCCGCTCTCGGGCTTGCAAACTCGGGACCAGCGACGCCGTGTTGTGTGCTTGTGCGAAAAGAAATACCCCGCCTTCGCAAGTGCGGTATTGTCGATTTACGACATTTGCTTGTTGCGCCTCAGGCGCCGGCGGCTGCGTCCGCAGCCTTGGCTTTCCTCGCTCATGCGACCTGAAGGTCGCGTCGCTGCGGGCGCGCGGTCGCGCTTGCGGGCCGTTGGCCCGTTTGGTGCGAGTTGCCGGAAGACGTGGCGCTAGGCGGCTTTGGCCTTGGTGACGATCGCGGTGATTTCGTCGAGGAGGCCGAGGCGTTTCCTCTTAAGCTGCTCGGTGCGCTCGTCGCTGGCGGCCTCGGTTTCCGCCTCGATGCGGTGCACTTCGCGGTTCACCTCGTGATATTCGTCCGCCAGCCGCGCGTAATGCGCATCCTCCTGCTTCAACCGCGTGATGAGGTCCCGGTCGCGGGCGAAGATCTTGGTCAGTTCATTGGGCGTGTGCTGCGACATGATGGCTTCCTTCGTGGTATCCGTTGACCCAGTCTTAGGCCGCCGCGCCCGCCCCTTCTTTGCGGCAGATCAAAATCACGAGCGCACAGTTCAATAATAGTCTTCGCACGCGGTGCCGTCGCCATCACCGTCCATGCCGATGCGATAGCCGGGTTCACCCCTGTGAAGCGGAGCTTTGCCCGCTGCGCGGACCTGGTTGCAGCCCGCATAATAGACCGATGCTTCCACGGCCAAGCGTTCTGCCCTTGCCTCTTCGGTTTCGAAGAGGGTGGGGACCATGAAATAGGCGAATGTCGCGATGCCCATCGGTGCGATGGTCGCGACCCGAAGGCCTTCGTTGAAGCTCTGCTTGCGGGTCTTGTGCCGGAATGCCCAGCGTCCGGCCCATGCTCCGGGCCAGCCACCCACGGTTGCCATGAGCAGCAATGTCCCCTCACTGATACGCCACTGGCCGTTTTCGGCCCGTGCCTTGTCGATGCCGAAGGCGGCGAAGGTCGCGAAGTTGATCGCGATCAGGTAATAGGTGAGTAATTCCAACAGCATGGAGCGATCCTACGGCGGACAAGGTTAAGGAAACGCACTCGCACCGCCGGGTTTCTTGAAGGTGAGCGCCGGGCTATCGTGAGGGCGTGGGCAAGATCCTTCCCTTCAGGCGCAGGCCGGTCAGGCGCGTGCCCCGCTTTCACCGCAAGCCGGTGAGGCGCGCGCCGCGCAAAGGCGGCTGGCAAGGAGCGGTGACCGTCGTTCTCACGCTGGCTCTGGTGGGTGCCTGGGTCCTGGTCGGGGACCGCATCGGGCCGCGTCCCGAAGTGACCGAGGTGGCCTCGAGCTTCGGCCTGTGCGGTGAAGGCTGGGGGGCCTGCGTGGTCGACGGGGACACGGTGCGGATCGGCGAGCGGCGCATCCGCCTCACCGGCTTCGACGCGCCGGAGATGGACGGGTCGTGCGAGGCCGAGCGGGTCAAGGCGCGCGAGGCCCGCACGGCCCTCCACCAATGGCTATCGCAAGGCCGCTTCAGCTGGACCGGCGGCCAGGACCCACCCCGCGACCGCTACGGCCGAGAACTGCGCGCCGCCTACCGGGGCGACGAGCGACTAGCGGACCACATGATCGACGCCGGCCTCGCCGAGGGGGATGGCTGGATGGGGAGCGTCAATTGGTGCCGGTGACGCGCAATGACGCTTCCTAGGAAAAACGCGCGTCTATCTCCTCTTTGAGCGATGCGAAATTCGCATGGCCGGTCACAGGCGCAACCCAATCAGCCCACATGTCATCGATTTCTTGCGCGATCGAGGCCGGGAGAACCTTTGCATCGCTCCCGCTGGCCTGCACCTTGGTGGAATCGCTGTTTGCGGGAATGCCGAGATGCCTGTCCATCACGGCACACACCAGCGCGTCGTCGAACCGGTCCTTGTGGCGGTGCATGAATTCGCGGTCGGTGGCATCGACTACCATTTCGACCAGGTCGTTGCTTGCATCGATGCCAAGGAACGAGGCCATTTCGCGGATCATCCGCCGCTTGTTTTCGACGACCCATCGATAGGTGACGAGCAGCGTGTCCGGCTCGTCCCGCCGCGCATACCAGCTCAGCAAATGGGTGAAATAATCGCAGCCGCCCGGGCCGCCGCCCAGCCATAACGGCATGAATTCTTCGAGCGAGAGTGCGCCCTTTTCCAGATGCCACCCGTCGAAGAAGCGGTACATCGAAACATAGGTCTCGTGCGGATCGCGCAGCGTCACGACATAGCGCGACCCTGCCGGAAGCCGTTCGTACTCGCGATGGGATTTGAAGCCGCGCGGCGCCGCCTTTTGCGGCGCATGCATGTCGAAATCGATCATGGTCGCGGTGTCTTCCCATGGCACTACGCCGCTGATGTCGGTGAAGTCCATGTCGATGGCACCGGTAAGGTGCGCCATGCGAAGCTGGTGGAACATCTGCTGGGAGAGCGTAGTCCCGCTCTTGGCCCAGCTGGTGATGTAGACATCGTCCGGTTGCGGCACGATGGAATGGCGCGCCTCGGGCTGCGTGAGCCCCGCCAAGGCCCCCATGTTCGCCCCGAATTCCTCGATACTGCGCGCGCGCCGCCCTACTCCGACAGGCATAATCAGCCCTCCCCGGTTCCGGCGACCCGAGACCGAGGAATATGTCACGAAGTGCGGGGACTGTGAAGTCCGGCCGGCGATGCCCGATCTGGGGTAAATGCCGGCCGGAAGGATTTGCCTTATTCAGCCGCTTCGGTTGTAGCCTCATCGCCGAACAGGCCCGGGCCGTCGTCGGTGGCTTCTTCCTCGTTCGCGGCCTTGGCGCTCTGGCGCTTGTCGAAGCTCGACCAGACGGTATTCCAGTCGCCGCGCGTCGCGCCCTTGGAGTATTCGGTGGCGCGCTGTTCGAAGAAGTTGGCGTGCTCCACGCCGTTGATCAGCGGGGCGAGCCAGGGCAGCGGGTGGTCGTCGACCATGTAGATCGGCTGCATGCCCAGCTGGCCCAGGCGCCAGTCGGCGATGTAGCGGATGTACTTCTTGATGTCCTTGGGCGTCATGCCCGACACCGGACCCATTTCGAAGGCGAGGTCGATGAAGTTGTCTTCGAGCCGCACAGTCTTCTGGCAGATGTCGACGATGTCTTCCTTGACCGCCTTGGTCAGGCAGTCCCGCTCGCGCACGAATTCGTGGAACATGCGGATGATGCCTTCGCAGTGCAGGCTCTCGTCGCGGATCGACCAGCTGACGATCTGGCCCATGCCCTTCATCTTGTTGAAGCGCGGGAAGTTCATCAGCATCGCGAAGCTGGCGAACAGCTGCATGCCTTCGGTGAAGGCGCCGAACATGGCCAGCGTGCGGGCGATGTCTTCATCGTTGTCGACGCCGAACTGCTGCATGTAATTGTGCTTGTCGGCCATTTCCTCATATTCGAGGAAGGCGGAATATTCGCTTTCCGGCATGCCGATCGTATCGAGCAAGTGGCTGTATGCCGCGATGTGCACCGTTTCCATGTTGGAGAAGGCGGTCAGCATCATCTTGATCTCGGTCGGCTTGAACACACGGCCGTATTTGTCGTGGTAGCAATCCTGCACCTCAACGTCGGCCTGCGTGAAGAAACGGAAGATCTGCGTGAGCAGGTTGCGCTCGTGCTCGGACAGCTTCTGCGCCCAGTCGCGGCAGTCCTCGCCCAGCGGAACTTCTTCCGGCATCCAGTGGATCTGCTGCTGGCGTTTCCAGAAGTCGTAGGCCCACGGATATTCGAAGGGTTTGTAGGTCTTGCGGGCTTCGAGCAACGACATCTTGTGTTTCTCCGGTTGGCAGCTGAACGTCCTATATAAGGAATCATGGCTGCGATTCGATAGCAAGGGGAAAGAATTACGCGGGGATAAGACGGCAAAATCTGTGCACGGTTTGCGACAAACTGCCGGAACGCGCCGGGGCGTTGCGGGTTGATCTAACTGAAGACAGACAAAGACAGATTTTCGGAGAGACTCCATGGGCCAGTATGAACCCAACGACAGCCGCGACGTCACGCTCAATCAGGGGCACGAACCCTTCGGCCTCGAACGCACAGGACCCCGCGAAGGCGAAACCCGCCAGCAGGAACAGTCCGACGATACTCAGGCGCAGCGCGGCTATGGCAATGCGCGCAATGAAGACGGCACGATGGAGCAGGATGTCGCCACCGCCGACCTCGGCAATCAGCCGCTCGCGCAGGGCAGCGCCGATGCGCAGCCGGGCGAGATTTCCGGCCAGCCGGACGAGCGCGCCAAAGCCGATGCCAACCGCCCGCTCGGCGAGAGCTGAGCTTTACCAGTTCGGGGACTAGCGGACCTTAGTCCGGTTTTTCCCCTTTTGCGGGCTTCGGCTCCGCATCCCCGACGCCCCGCCTCGCAAGAGGTTGGGGCGTCAATCTTTTCAGCCCTATCGCTGCGCTGCTTGAGGGCGGGTTTTTGCGCCCTATCGCTGCGCTGCTTGAGGGCGGGTTTTTTCCGCCCTATCGCGGCGCTGATTGAGGGTGGATTTGTACGCCCTACCGCTGGGCCGCTTGAGGGCTGGCTCGCCTCCACACGCATCGAATCCCTGACCCGTGCATCAGCCTCGACGAAGCGTGGAGCGCATCTCGTTGCCGCCCGTTAACAGGGTATAACCAACTCAAAACGCTCGGTTATCCGGGCAGAAAGTACACTATGTTCGAGAAGATCCGCATCAAGGAACACATGGAAGTCGCCAACTATGAAGGCCGGCACGTCGGTACGGTCGACGCGGTCCAGGACGACGCCATCAAGCTGACGAAGTCGGACAGTGCAGACGACATGCACCACTTCCTTTCGCTGGATGACGTCGAGAAGATCGACGACAACCGCATTTACCTCAAGGAAAGCGCACGCATTCCCGAAGGTCTGGGCAACAAGGCAGTCATGCAGGACGCCTAAATCGACCTAGCCCGGACACATCGTCCGGTAGACCAATGACATTCGAAAGGCCTCGGCCGCTTTATGCAGTCGGGGCCTTTCGCATGCTTGATCACGCGCTGGCGAAGCGCCCGACCAACTCATCGATGGCAGCGAATGCTTCGTTGCGCGTGAATTTCAGGGCCGCATCTTTCGGCAGATCCGGTATCCGGCCGCCGCCCGCCTTCTTGCTGGCGATCCAGTTGCGCAACTGGTCGGCGATCTTGCCCGCATCCTGCGTGGCCAACCCGAAGCCGCCTTCCCCCACGATCTTCGCCGCCTCGCCGCTTTCGAGACCGGTGGCCAAAATCGGGCGGCGCGCGCCGATATATTCGAACAGCTTGCCCGGTATGACATCGTCCTCCGCGGGATGCGGCCAGCGGCACATGAGCAATACGTCCGCCGCCCGCTCGACCGCGAGGATTTCGCTCCGCGGCAGGAAATCTAGCACCTCGACGCTATCGGCGACGCCGTGTTCGCGGATGCGCTGGTCGAGGAAGCCGTATTCATCGTGATAGAATATCGCGCGCACCTTGTGGCGATCTTCGCCCAGCATGGCGATCGCTTCGAACAGTGCCTTTGGATCGCGCCGCTCGGCATAGATCAAGCCCGCATGGACGATCGTGAGACGGTCCGGATCGAGAGGAGTGGGCGCCGCTTCCAATCCGGCGAAATCGCTTTCGACCCAGCCGTTTCGCGCCAGCACCACCTCCTTGCCGGTCTGCTGTGCCAGCGTATCGCGCGCGCCGGTGGTGACGGCGACGAAAGCATCCGCATTGCGCTGCACCCTGCGTCCCTGCCATTCGTAATAGCGGGTGAGGAAGGGGTGCCGTTCGATATAGGGATTATCGACCCACAGGTCGCGCTGCTCGCAAATCCAGGGCAGGTCCGTCGCCGCAGCGATCTGCCTAGCCGCGATATGGGCCGAGTGCGGCGGTCCGGAAGAATAGATGAGGTCGAAGGCGTCACCGCCGCCCAGTTCGATCGCCTCTTGCACCGCCCGCGGCACCCAGTGCGCGCGAAACCGGTCGGGCATCTGCCGGGCGAGCCAGAGCCAGCGCTTCAACTTGCCGGGCTTGCTGCCGGTGGTGGATTTGCCTTCGACGTGACTTTGCGAACCCTGCGGCTCCGGCTTGTCGATCGGCAACATGACCGATGCAAGATTGGAGTGCTCGAGCTCCGAATGGATCCCGCTCGCCGTGCCGATGCGTGCTCCGATGGCGGTGACCTTGTGCCCTTGCCGTGCCCAGTGCAGCGCGAGCGCCCCCGTCCGCGCCGCGCCCGCTTGGGCAAAGGGCGGAAAATTAGGCGTAATGAAGAGGATACGCTGCGGACCCATCGCGCCATAGGTGCCCCGCATGGGCGAAAAGGGCAAGGCCCTCAAAAAGAGCGCGCCGGGCCATCATCGGATGCCCCGGCGCGCGTCTTGTTACCCGTCCAAGGGTTCGCTTACTGGCAGGCGAGGCATTCCTCGTAGTCGGTCTGCTCTGCGCCGGCAGCCAGTTCGTACTTCGCTGCATCGGCGGTGTTGTCCGCTTCGACGCCGCCTGCGAAACCGGCGCGCTGCACGCTCTTGGAGCGGAGGTAGTAGAGCGACTTGATGCCCTTTTCCCACGCTTGGAAGTGCAGCATCATGAGGTCCCACTTGTCGACGTCCGCCGGGATGAACAGGTTCAGCGACTGGGCCTGGTCGATATAGGGCGCGCGGTCGGCGGCGAATTCGAGCAGCCAGCGCTGGTCGATCTCGAAGCTCGTCTTGTACGCGGCCTTTTCTTCCGGCGTCAGGAAGTCGAGGTGCTGGACGCTGCCGCCATGCTCGAGGATCGAGTTCCAGACCGCAGTGCTGTCCTTGCTCTTCTTCTTGAGCAGCTTTTCCAGATAGGGGTTCTTGACCACGAAGGACCCGGACAGCGTCTTGTGCGTGTAGATGTTCGCCGGGATGGGCTCGATGCAGGCACTGGTACCGCCGCAGATGATGCTGATCGACGCGGTCGGTGCGATCGCCATCTTGCAGCTGAACCGCTCCATCGCGCCCATTTCTTCCGCATCGGGGCATGCGCCGCGTTCCTGGGCGAGCAGCATGGATGCTTCGGACGCCTTGCCCTGGATGTGCTTGAACATCTTCAGGTTCCAGACCTTGGCCATCGGGCTTTCGAAGCCGATGCCCTTCTGCTGGAGGAAGGAGTGGAAGCCCATCACGCCGAGGCCGACCGAGCGTTCGCGCATGGCCGAATACTTGGCGCGGGCCATCTCTTCCGGCGCACGGTCGATGTAGTTCTGCAGGACGTTGTCGAGGAAGCGCATGACATCCTCGATGAACTGCTTGTCTTCGTTCCACTCGTCCCACTTCTCGATGTTGAGCGAGGACAGGCAGCAGACGGCCGTGCGATCGTTGCCGAGATGGTCGATGCCGGTCGGCAGGGTGATTTCGGCGCACAGGTTCGAGGTCGAGACCTTGAGGCCGAGTTCGCGGTGATGCTTGGGCATCATGCGGTTCACCGTGTCCGAGAAGACGATGTAGGGCTCGCCCGTGGCGAGGCGGGTTTCAACGAGCTTCTGGAACAGGCCGCGCGCATCCACGGTCTTGCGGACCGAACCGTCTTTCGGGCTGAGGAGGTCGAATTCCTCGCCATTGCGGACCGCCTCCATGAAGGCGTCGGTGACGAGCACGCCGTGGTGCAGGTTCAGAGCCTTGCGGTTGAAGTCGCCCGAAGGCTTACGGATTTCGAGGAATTCCTCGATCTCCGGGTGCGTGATGTCGATGTAGCAAGCGGCCGAACCGCGACGCAGTGAACCTTGCGAGATCGCCAGCGTCAGGCTGTCCATCACGCGCACGAAGGGGATGATGCCGCTGGTCTTGCCGTTGAGGCCCACCGGCTCGCCAATACCGCGCACATTGCCCCAATAGGTGCCGATGCCGCCGCCCTTGGAGGCGAGCCACACGTTCTCGTTCCAGGTGTTCACGATGCCGTCGAGGCTGTCGGAAACCGAGTTGAGGTAGCACGAAATGGGCAGGCCGCGCTGCGTGCCGCCGTTCGACAGGACGGGCGTTGCGGGCATGAACCACAGGCGCGAGATATAGTCGTACAGGCGCTGCGCGTGGTCGGCATCGTCGGCAAAGGCATCGGCGACGCGCGCGAACAGGTCTTGGTAGCTTTCGCCGGGGAGGAGGTAACGGTCTTCGAGCGTTTCCTTGCCGAACACGGTCAGCAGATCGTCGCGTGAGCTGTCGGTCTTCACGTTGAACCGGCGGTCGAGGACCTTCTTGGAATCCTCTTTCACCGCGGCAGCCTTGGCGACTTCGGCCATGGCACCGGCCATCGCTTCACCGGCGGCTTCGGCGACCAGTTCTTCGCTGCCCTTGTCCTGCTTGTCCATTTTCACTGCCTTTTCCGCCGCGTCCTTTTTCGGGGCCGGCTTCTTGGCGGGTGCGGTACCTTCGTCGCTGTCCTGAGTGTCCAGATCCAGTCCCATCGCCGCTTCGTCCCCGCTCTTGAAATCCATGTCGTGCCCCACTCTCGTTTGTTGCGCAGCGGGACGTTGCCCGCCTGCCTTCCGGCTCTTGTTCGAGTCGCCAAGCGGTGTGTCCTGCCTAGCAATTTCGCCGGTCTTCGGGTTGAAAACTTATCCCCTTTTTCCCCACAGGGCCGACCGGAAAACGGCACTCAACCCATATGGGGACGAATGCCGAAATCTCTAGGTCTTGTGGGTACCCCCCGGTGACCGACCACTAGATAGTGAATCAGAGCGGACTCGCGTGCAAGAGGGTAAAGGCCAAATTAATGCGCAAAGCGGCGGCATCGGCCCGGTGTATCACCTTGATGCGACGCAGCGACGCGTGGACCAAGCTGGACTTTGGCGCTGCGCAAGCCCCAAAATGAAATTGCGAAAAAATTTTTGCGGGCAAATTTCCCATCGCGGGATTGCGCACGGTCCGAATCCGGACGCGCAATTTTAGAATCGAGATGCGAAAAAGGGCCCCGCTCCATGCGAGGCCCTTTCCATGTGGCAGACCCGACGCGAGGCGGCACCCCGCAGACAGATACCGCCTCGACGCCGAGCCGGCTCCTGCCCTGGGGGAGGGTCAGGAACTGGGTGACGGCGCCATGTTGAGAGCCAGCACCGCGCGTTCCTCGGGATCGTTCGATGCAAGGCGCCGTGCCTCCGATTCCGCGAGCTCGCGCTCGAGGGATTCGCGCGTACGGCGGCCGGCGGCGACAATCACATTTGCCTGGATTATCGGGTCGCGGCCTGCGCTCGCGGGAAGGGGCAGCAGCGAATCGATACGCCCCACAGCGTCCTGGACCCGCCGGTCGAGCCGCTTGCTTCCCGACGATTCATACGTCTCCATTGCCACCGGCCGTCCGTCGGGGCCGGCCTGGAAGCGCACCTTCACGATGCCACTGGGCGTCCAGCGGTGGTCGATCCGCATCCGGCGAAGCTGGGAATCCAGGTCCTTGGAGACGTCTTCCACGAAGGCCTGGTCGCTGCGCGCGGAAACGACGATTTCCTGCGAGGACAGAGGGACGGCAAGCATTGTTGCCGCTGCCGCGGTGGCGAATAAAGCTACTGTAAATTTAGTCATGGTGATCATCCTTTCATAAGACGGGATGATCGGCCGCAGAGAGTATCACACGATGTGCGACTGTGTGTTGTTGCGATGACGGTCTATGGTCGATCCGATCCGAGAAGGTCTGCGGAACTCCCCGGATCGGCGACACGATACTCCCGTCCCGGTCCGTTTCCAAATTTCACGACACGTTTTTGACCCCGCACCCTGCAAATTGTTCGATCGGGTCTGCGCCCCGCATTGCCGTGTCGAAGCGGTGTGCGAAAACTTCGCTCGAGAGCAACGATCGCATTGCGCCACGATTGCGACTCGGTTGCCGGATCCGCGTGCTGGACAGATCTCTTGCGTGCGCTATCAAAACGGCATGGGAGCAAACGCGGCAGCAGCCACACTATCCGAGCCTTTCGGCAATTTCACGCAGGTCCTGGCGCATTGGGCAGCGCATCAACCCGAGGCCACTGCGCTTCGCGATGACACGGGTTCGTTGACGTGGGCCTCAATGGCGGACCGCATCGAGCGCATTGCGGCACGGCTGGTGGATGACGGGTTGGAGCGAGGCCAGTCGGTCGCCATCCTCGGCATCTCCTCGATACCCTACGCGCTGGTCTTCCTGGCCGCCATAAGGGCAGGCGGGGTCGCCGCTCCGCTCACCACGAGCGCCAGTGCAGAGCAGCTCGAGGCCATGGTCAGGGACAGCGGCGCGCGACACCTTTTCGTCACCAGGGCCAAGCTGGACGAGGTCGGCGAAGCGCGTTTTGTGGGGCTTGACGTCGTGGTCCTCGATGAAGCGCTCGACGACTGGATGGCGCCCGCCGGGAGCAAGGCCCCCATATCGGACCCGGCGCCCGCAGATCCGTTCAATATCATCTACTCTTCGGGCACAACGGGCACTCCGAAAGGTATCGTCCATTCGCACCAGATGCGCTGGCGACAGTTCGCGGCGACTGCATCCAGTTGGCTCGAAGCCGGCATACCCGTGCGCACGCTCGCATCCACCCCGCTCTATTCGAACACGACCATGGTGGCCTTCCTTCCGGCCTTGCTTGCTGGTGGCACGGTCAGGATCATGGGCAAGTTCGATACGATCGGCTGGCTTACCCATGCCGCAGAAGACAAGACGGCGATCACGATGCTGGTGCCGGTCCAGTACCAGCGGCTCATGGACGAGCCGCGCTTCGACGAGTTCGACCTTTCCTCGCTGCTACTGAAATATTGCACTTCGGCACCCTTCCCCGCGGACCTGAAGCGCGAGGTGCTGGCGCGGATGCCCGGTGCCCTGATCGAGATTTACTCGATGACCGAAGGCGGCGTGGTCTGCCTGCTCGAAGCGCACAAGTTTCCGGACAAGCTGCACACGGTTGGTCGACCTGCGCCGGGCAGCGAACTCAGGGTACTCGACGATGAGGATCGCGAAGTTCCGGCCGGAACGCCAGGGAACCTCGTCGGGCGCAGCCAAACCATGATGAGCGGGTACAAGAATCGCCCCGACCGGACGCAGGAGGGCTACTGGACCGATCCCGATACAGGGGAGACCTGGCAGCGCATGGGCGACATCGGCCGTGTCGATGCGGAAGGCTTTGTCGAACTTGTCGGCCGCGCCAAGGACATGATTATCTCGGGCGGGTTCAACATCTATCCGGTCGACCTCGAGAACGAGCTGATGAAGGAAGCCGATGTCATCGAGGCGGCGGTCATCGGAATGCCGTCGCGCAAATGGGGCGAGACCCCGGTGGGTTTCGTGCAATTGGCCAAGGATGCGCGCGCGACGGATGCAATCAGGGACGCGGTCAATGGCCGCCTGGGCAAGACCCAGCGCCTGGCGCAGCTACACGCGATCGACGAGATGCCGCGCAGCCATATCGGCAAGCTATTGAAGACCGATTTGCGTGAACTTGCCGCGCAGCACGGCACTCCAGAATAACACAACAAAGGCCGGCAGGCGCGTTCGAGACGCGGCGCCGACCAGTTATGACAAGGATGTGCGGTCGCCGCGTTCGAGACGCGGCGCCGACACTTGGGGGGAGGGGGAGAGGAGGTGTGGGCGGCCGCGTCTCTACTCGCTGCCATATCGCCTCGCGCCGGAAGGGCTGAGCGTCAGGAGAACGCATGGGCCACAAGGGCCAGCGGTTCCGCGCGAGGAAGGCGACGACAGGACCCTTAGGGGAGAGCCTGACGCCATCTCTGTGCCGGTCGGAAGGACTTGGGAGACTGTTCCGTTCCCGGCTGTGAGGCCTGTAATAATATTGCGGCATCGCGAACGAAAGTGAGAAAAGGTCAGGACCTGTTGCGTTTTGCGCAACATAATCGGGCCATTTGGGCCGGATCAGATTGCAAAGCACGCAATTTTACTCCAACCTCTTGAAAAAATTGGGGGTTGCCGAGTCGTATCCGGGGTCGCGTCCGGAGGGCAAACTTGGCCGAACGTCGTTACAAGGCATTCATCAGCTATTCGCACCGCGACAAGCAGGTTGCGAATTGGCTCCACCATGCCCTGGAGACCTATCGCCTACCGAATCAGGAACTTGGATCGAAGGGTCGCGAGGGCCTCCAGCCGATCTTCAAGGATCGCGACGAACTTCCGGCTGCGGACAACCTCGGCGAAGCGATCAAGCAGGCGATCCGCGCCAGCGATGCCCTGATCGTCCTGTGCTCGCCGAGCGCCGCGCAGTCCCCGTGGATCGCGCGCGAGATCGATCTCTACAAACGGCTGAACGGAGACCGCGGGATCTTCCCCGTCATCGTCGAGGGCGAGCCACCGGACAATTTCCCTGCCCCCTTGCTGGTCCACTACGAAAACGGCGAACCTACCGACGCCGCATCCGAACCCATTGCAGCCGATATCCGGCCGGAAGGCGATGGCAGGAAGCTGGCCAAGCTCAAACTGATTGCCGGCCTGGCCCACATCGATCTCGACAGCCTGGTCCAGCGCGATGCAGCGCGACGGCAGAAGAGGCTCGCCATGGTCGCCGCCGCTTCGCTGGTGGGCATGGTCGGCACGTCCGGCCTTGCCCTTTACGCGATCGACCAGCGCAACGAGGCCCGCGATCAGCGCGCCGAGGCAGACGGCCTTATCGAATACATGCTCACCGACTTGCGCAAGCAACTGGAGCCGGTCGGGCGGCTGGAAGTGCTCGACGGCGTCGGCAAGCGCGCGATGGACTACTATGCACGCCAGAAGCTGGAGGACCTTTCCGACAGCGAACTCGGCCGCCGCGCCCGCGCCACCATGCTTGTGGCGGAGGTCCAGAATGTGCGCGGGGACAATGCCGGGGCGCTGCCCGCCTTCCAGCAGGCGGCGCGGACGACGGAGGCCCTGCTGGCCCGCGACCCCGACGATCCGGAACGCCTGTATAATCACGGACAGAGCCTGTTCTGGGTCGGCTACATCGCCTGGCAGCACGGCCGCATGAAAGAAGCGCGCGAGGCGCTGGAAGGCTATTCCGACATTTCCCACGAACTGGCCGCCCGCGATCGCGACAATCTCGAATGGCAGATGGAAGAGGCCTATTCGCTCAGCAATCTGGGCACCATGGATTTCGAGGAGGGCAAGCTTGCAAGCGCTCTGGGCTATTTCCAGCGCAGCCTCGACCTTGTCGATACCGTATCCGAAAAGGAAGGACGCCCGGTCGCACGCCAGGTCGAATTGGGGGAATCGCATTCATGGGTCTCGACGACGCTCAGGGACCTGGGGCGGATCGAGAATGCCATCGATGTCAGGCGACGGGAGCTGGCGATCTATTCCCCCATGCGCCGGGCCGACCCCGGCAATGTCGATATCATCTACGCCGAGGCCTATGCCGCCGCCGCGATGGGAAGCATGCTGTTCGACCGGGGCGATTTTGCCGGCGCGCGGGAGATGCTGGACAGGTCCATCGCGCTTGCGGAAGGACAGATAGCCGCCGATCCGCAAAACACCTTCGCCAAGGAACTGGCCAGGGGCAGCCTGCGTGACCGTGCGTTGATGGCGTGGCTGGAAGAGGACAGAAACGAAGCAACGCGCCTGTTCGGACGGCTCGAAGCGCACACAGCCTCGTTGAAGCGCGCAGACCCGGACAATTACGAATGGGGCGTCGAAGACCCGGTGCGACTTGCGCTCTACAGGGCGTTCAGCGACCGCATGGCGGACCCTGCCGATGCCTTGCGAGAGAGGGCACGCTCCTGGCGCAAGGCACTCAAGCGGGAGGATCCCGACAGCCCGGCTCTTATTGTCGGCAGTCATGTGGTCGAAGGCCTCGCGCTCGACCGGATGAACCGGACGAATGAAGCGCGCGACGCCTATCGCAAGGCGCTTTCCATCGGGGCGGTCACGCGCGAGGTCGTCAACACGCGCAAGATCGCGTTTCAGGCTGTGGCGGCAGAACGGCTGGGCGAGCGGCAACGCGCCCGGACGCTGCGCAACAGGCTGGCCGAACTGGGCGTCGACCCGCCCATCGACAATGCCTTGAACCGTTAGGGGAGGGACCCGGCCCAAAGTTCTTCCAGCCCTTCGGATCGCGCCAAAGGCACCGGACAGTCCGGGCCTCCTGAAGGAGAAGCACGATGACGACTACCGCAGTAGGAGCAGTCACGATCACGATCGATGACAAGAAGAACAAGAGCTACAGCGCCGACGAAGTTACCCCGGACGCGAACAACCAGATCGTGATGACCCTGGTGTCCAGCGGCAGCAAGAGCTGGACGTACAAGGACAAGCCGATCACCATCAAGAACGATGAGAACTTCACCTGGACCCCGCAAGACGGCGGGGGCACGGTCCTGACCGTCACCGATTCCGGTGAAGACAAGAAGAAGCATCCGAAGCACGACTACACGGTTCACGTGAAGAGCAATGATGGGGACGAGCTCGATATCGACCCCAAGATTGTCGACCGGTAAACCGCTTTCGGGCAGGGGCAGGAGGCGCGCGCTGGACTTGCGCGCGTGTCCTGCCTAACCGCTTGGCGCATGGACGACGCACACCTTCCCGATTCCATCCTCATCGTCGATTTCGGCAGCCAGGTCACTCAGCTCATTGCACGCCGCGTGCGCGAAGCGGGTGTCTATTCCGAGATCGCGCCTTTCACGCAGGCCGAAGAGGCGTTCCATCGCCTCAAGCCCAAGGGCATCATCCTGTCGGGCTCGCCCGCAGGCGTGCCGGAAGAAGGCAGTCCGCGCGCGCCCGAGATGCTGTTCGAGGCGGGCATCCCGATCCTCGGCATCTGCTACGGCCAGCAAGTCATGAGCCACCAGCTCGGCGGCGAAGTCCGCCCGGGCCACGAAACCGGTGAAGGTGGCGAATTTGGCCGCGCCTTCCTGACCGTCACCAAGGAGTGCGCCCTGTTCGACGGCCTCTGGAAAGAGGGTGAGCGCCACCAGGTCTGGATGAGCCACGGCGACAAGGTGACCAAGTTCGCCCCCGGCTTCGAAATCGTCGCCATCTCCGACGGCGCGCCTTTCGCGGTCATCGCCGATGAAAAACGCAAGTTCTACGGCACCCAGTTCCACCCCGAGGTCGTCCACACGCCCGACGGAGGCAAGCTGATCGCCAATTTCGTACGCCATGTCTGCGGGCTTGCCGGCGACTGGACCATGGCCGCCTATCGCGAAACCAAGGTTCGCGAGATCCGCGAGCAGGTGGGCGACGGCAAGGTTATCTGCGGCCTGTCGGGCGGCGTCGACAGTTCGGTCGCGGCGATCCTCATCCACGAGGCGATCGGCGACCAGCTGACCTGCGTCTTCGTCGACCATGGCCTGCTTCGCCTCAACGAGCGCGAGCAGGTCGAGACCATGTTCCGCGACCATTACAATATCCCGCTGGTCGTCGTGGACGCCGAAGAGATGTTCATGGAAGGCCTCGCCGGCGTCACCGACCCGGAAGCCAAGCGCAAGTTCATCGGCAAGACCTTCATCGACGTCTTCGAAGCCGAAGCGAAGAATGTCGGCGGCGCGGACTTCCTCGCCCAGGGCACGCTCTATCCCGACGTTATCGAAAGCGTCAGCTTCACCGGCGGGCCTTCGGTAACGATCAAGAGCCACCACAATGTTGGCGGCCTGCCCGAACGCATGAACATGCAACTTGTCGAGCCGCTGCGCGAACTCTTCAAGGACGAGGTGCGCGAACTGGGCCGCGAGCTAGGCCTGCCCGACATGTTCGTCGGCCGCCATCCCTTCCCCGGACCGGGGCTTGCAATCCGCATCCCGGGCGAAGTGACCAAGGAACGCTGCGACATCCTGCGCAAGGCCGACGCGATCTATCTCGACGAGATCCGCAAGGCGGGCCTCTATGACGCGATCTGGCAGGCCTTTGCCGTGCTGCTGCCGGTCAAGACCGTGGGCGTGATGGGCGATTATCGAACCTACGACAGCGTCTGCGGCCTGCGCGCAGTAACATCGACCGACGGCATGACCGCCGATGTCTATCCCTTCGACGCGGCCTTCCTGACCGGCTGCGCCACGCGCATCGTCAACGAAGTCCAAGGCATCAATCGCGTTGTCTATGATTACACCAGCAAGCCGCCCGGCACGATCGAGTGGGAATAAGATCGGCGAAGAGGTTCTGATGCTAGCGGCAATCGCCTAGGCTGCATCCAAATTGTCGTGAGTGGTCACCGATGATCGTCGAAAAGCTGAAATGGAAGTATCGCAAGGACGGGCTGCTGCCCACCATCCGTGCACTCGTCAAATATCCGTTCTGGATTGCGTATCGCACCATCGCCGAAGCGCCCATGCGCCGCAAATACGCCCGAATGCTGCAGCGCGGGACCGCCCAGGAACGCTTTTCGCAAATCTACGAAGAAAACCTCTGGACCAGCGGTGAATCCGGCAGCGGGGGAGGATCGGAGCTGTCGCGTACCGAGCAGGTCCGCGCGAGGCTGCCCAAGTTTGTCGAGAAGTATCAGATCGAACGGATCGTCGATGGGCCACGTGGCGATCTCAACTGGATGAAGCTGATCCTGCCGGAAATGGATGTCGATTACATCGGTCTCGACATCGTCCCCACGGTAATCGAACGCAACCGGCAGGCATTCCAATCCGATCGCATCCGGTTCGAAGTCGCAGACCTCAGTAAGGATCCGATCCCTTCGTGCGATCTGGTGGTGGCCCGCGATTTCCTCTTTCACCTGTCCTTTGCGGATATCGACGCATACCTGCGCAACCTGGCGAAAACGGACTATCGCTACGTGCTCACGACGACGCACATAGTGGAACCGGGCTTTGAAAATTCGGATATCGTGACCGGTGATTTCCGGCGCATCGATCTCACCAGGGCTCCATTCGGCATAGACGGTGACGCTCCGGTCGAATCCTTCCAAGATCACCCCGAAGGGCATAGCGTACCTCGCAAGATGATCCTTGTGCGCAAGGAAGACATGCCGACCGCCCTGACTTTCTAGCGCGTTGCGATGGGGACGAGCGACGCTTACAGGTCGCAGGGATGCAGCTCCCACTCGGCCCCGACCCGCGCACCGAAACGCTGCTTCGCCTGCAGTCGCTGCTGATCCAGCGTTTCGGGCGCATCGAGAGGGCGGCGGCTGAATGGCGCGAGCCGGAGTGGGTGCTGGTCCAAGGTGTTATCGGCGCGCGGACCAAGTCCGAGATCTCTAATGCTGCGACCGATCGCCTGCTCAAACGCTATGGATCGTGGGAGCAAGTGGCCGAGGCGCCGCTGGAAGAATTGCAGGCGGAACTGGCGACGCAGACCTATCCCAATATCGCCGCCGAGCGCCTGAAGGGCAGCCTTACTGCGCTGGTCGAGCGGCGCGGCGCAGTCGACTTGGCCCACCTCGCGGAAATGGAAACGCTGCCCGCCATGCGCTGGCTGGAGCAGCTACCCGGCATCGGACGCAAGATCGCGGCAGGCGTGATGAATGCAAGTACGCTGGACCGGCGTGCCATCGTCCTCGACGGCCATCACACCCGTATCCTCCAGCGCATGGGACTGGTTCCGCCCAAAGCCACCACCGATCGCGCCTTCGAAGCGATCATGCCCGTCATGCCGGATAAGTGGGACGGCGCGACTTTCGATGAACATCACTTGCTCATGAAGAAGCTCGGCCAGACATGGTGCCGCCCCGCATCCCCCGACTGCGCCACCTGCCTGGCGCTATCGCTGTGCAAGACCGGAACCGAGCGGGTCGGCAAGCGCTGATCGTCCATGCTGGACGAGCGCCAAATCGAGGAAGTCTACCGCATCCTTTCGCAAGAGATGCCGGGGCGTACGCCGGACGCGAAGGGCCCCAAGGGCCAGCCCGACGCTTTCCGGTCCTGCATCTCCTTCATGCTTTCCGCGCAATCGCTCGATCGCAATACGGCCAAGGCCGCGCGTCGGCTATTCGCGCTCGCGAAAACGCCGCAGGAAATGCTCGCGCTGGACGACGATCAAATCGCCGCCGCGATCAAACCGTGCGGTCTCTACAATATGAAGACGCGCAACATCCGCGCCTTCTGCCACAGCCTGTTGGAGGACCACGGCGGGATCGTACCCGATACGCGGGAAGGCCTGTTGTCGCTCCCCGGCATAGGGCGCAAATGCGCGGACATCGTGCTGAGCTTTACTTTCGGCAAGGACGTGATCGCGGTCGACACCCATGTGCACCGCGTGTGCAACCGCATCGGCCTGACCGAGGCCAAGACTGCCGACAGGACTGCGGCCCAATTGGAAGAGCGCAGCCCCGCATGGGCCATGGCCGACGGACATTTTTGGCTGATCCAGTTCGGCAAGCGGGTATGCACCGCGCGCGCACCGAAATGTCCGCGTTGTCCGGTCTCGCAGCTGTGCGAATTCTACGCCGCTACCAGCTGAAGCCGGCCTCGATCGCCGCTTTTTCTTCTGCAGTCGTTTCTCTCCCCAGCACCTCATTCCGGTGCGGGAAGCGGTCGAAACGCGCGATCATTTCGCGATGCGAGGTCGCGAATTCCAGCGCGCCGGGCACATGCTTTTCGAAAAGGGTGACGCAAAGGTTCTGATCCGAGATAGCCTCGCTGTGCATCAGCGGCATCAGGACGAATTGCTTTTGTGCAGTCTCCAGGCCGGCAAGCCAGCCGCGCTCCAGCACACCATGTGTCAGTTCCCGCGCCAAGGGGTCCCAAGCGAAGGCCTTTGCCGTGTCGCGATGGATGTTGCGCGGGATCTGGTCGAACAGGAGGATTGCCGCGCGCGCCGTATCGAGCTCGCCGAGGAAGCTGGCGGCGGGCTGTACGCCTTCGCGCTCCAGATCATCGCCGAAGCGGTCGCGCAGCATCGCATCTACGTCGGGAGAGGATGCGTACCAGTCGGAGCTGTCGAGCTCCTCGAACCAGGTGCGCAGAAGTGCACGCACCCAGTCTTCGTTGCTGTCGCTCACCCTTCTTCGGGCAGGCGATAGGGAATGAAGTCGTCGAGGAAGATGACGCCGCTGAACATGTTGGAGGCGCGGTCGCGCGTGGTGACCTGGTCGGTGCGGCAAAGCTGCGAGCCGCTGAACTTGCGGATCACGAGGTAATCGCCGTCATCGATGGATTCGGGTGTCTTGGTGTAGTTCACCCAGATCGTCTTGCCGGACTTGTAGACCAGCGCCGTGTCGTCGATCCGCTGCATGGAGCGCGAACCGATGGTCGTGATGCAGCTTTCAGGCTCACCGGCTACGCGGCCTTCGAGCATCTTTGCGAGCTTCGCCTCGCCCTTCGTCATTTCCTTGTGGTCGTCCGCCTGGACGGCGGGTGCGGCCAGCAGGCCGAGGGCGGCGGTGGCAAGTGCAAGGCGTTTGATCATGACGAGTCTCCTGATGCTTGGGACTATGTAACACAATACGCCTGAACCGCGCATGAGTTGCGGTCAGCCCGTGCCTCCGACAGTGATTCCGTCGATAAGCAGGGTCGGCTGGCCCACGCCGGCAGGCACGCTCTGCCCGCCCTTGCCGCAGATGCCGATGCCTTCGTCGAGGGCCATGTCGTTGCCGATTCCCTTGACCCGCGTGAGGACGCTGGGACCATCGCCGATCAGGGTGGCGCCCTTGATCGGGGCGACGATCTTGCCCTTCTCGACCTTGTAGGCCTCGGTGCAGGCGAAGACGAACTTGCCGCTCGTGATATCGACCTGCCCGCCACCGAAGCTGGTGGCATAAATGCCGTCGTCGAGGCGGCTGAGCAATTCGTCCGGGTCGTCGGTCCCGCTTTGCATGAAGGTGTTGGTCATGCGCGGCATGGGTGCGTGCTGGTAGCTTTCGCGCCGCCCGTTGCCGGTCGCTTCCACGCCCATGAGGCGGGCGTTGAGGCGGTCCTGCATGTAGCCCTTGAGAATGCCGTCCTCGATCAGCACGGTCTCGCGCGTCGGCGTGCCTTCGTCATCGATGCTGAGCGATCCGCGACGCTCCGCCATGCTGCCATCGTCGATTACCGTTACGCCCGGCGCTGCCACACGTTCGCCAATGCGGCCGGAAAAGGCGCTGGTGCCCTTGCGGTTGAAATCGCCTTCAAGGCCATGTCCCACCGCCTCGTGCAACAGGACACCCGGCCAGCCGGATCCAAGCAGGACCGTCTGTTCACCTGCCGGAGCCGCCACGCTCTCGAGATTGACCAGCGCCTGTCGCACAGCTTCGTCGATCGCACGCATCCACGCGCCCTCGTCGAACAGGCGATCGTAGAGATAGCGGCCGCCAAGCCCGAAGAAGCCGGTTTCGCGCCGACCGTTCTGCTCTGCCACCACCTGGATGTTCAGCCGCACCAGCGGACGGATGTCTCGCGCGGTGTAGCCATCCGGACGCACGATCTCGACCACGCTCCAATTGGCGAGAAGACTGGCCGAAACCTGCGCCACGCGCGGGTCCTTGGCCCGTGCGACCGCGTCGATCTTTTCCAGCAGCGCGACCTTTTCCTCGAACGGCACGAGGTCCAGCGGGCACAGATCGGTGTAGAGGTGCCGGTTGGTCCTTTCCGGTACCGCCGCCAGCGGGCTCTTCGTCGGATCGAGCAATTGCAGCGTCTCGCCAGCCCGCGCGATGGCGGCTGCGCTGATGTCGTTGGCGTGGGCAAAGCCGGTGGTCTCGCCCGACACGCCCCGCAGGCCGAAGCCCGAATCGCGGCTGTAATCGGCTGTCTTCAGGCGACCATCGTCGAAGCCGAAAGCCTCGGACGCGATAAACTGCATATACAGCTCGCCATCGTCGCAGGACGACAGCAGGCGCCGCGTCAGCGATTGCGCTTCTTCGGGGGTGAGCTTGTGGCCGTAAATGAGGGCGTGCGGGTCGGAGGCAATGGTCATGCCGCCAATGTAGGCACGCAGGGAACGCTTGGCGAGGGGTGTTGGCGGGAGGGCCTAGCGGTGGCCCGGGTCGCCGCCTTCGGAAATATCCATCAGGGTCGACTGGTCGACACCGTCGGCAGGTCCGCCTTCCAGCACGAAGCGCCGGTCGCAATAGCCGCAATCGACATAGCCATGTTCGTCGATCTCGAGATAGACCTTGGGATGGCCCAGCGCGATCGGCTTGTAATTCTCGCCGCTGCGGATGTCGGTTGCACCGTCGCACCACACCCTACGCGTGGTGACCTTGGACACTTCGGGAGGAGGCAGGCTCATGGCGGGTGCCGATAATGGGTTTTTATGCGCGCCTCAAGCGCCTAGAGGCACTGACATGACAACTCCGCCCGCAATCCGCATCGACAACCTCGTCAAACGCTACGCCCCGAGCGGGCCCGGCGAAGAAGGCAAGCTGGCCCTGAAAGGTGTGAGTTTCGATGTTCCGCAAGGCGGCGTCTTCGGCCTGCTGGGCCCCAATGGCGCGGGCAAATCGACCATCATCAACATCCTTGCCGGCCTCGTTCGCAAGACTTCCGGCAATGCCGAAATCTGGGGTTTCGATATCGACGAAAGCCCGCGCAATGCGAAGCGTTCGATCGGCATCGTGCCACAGGAGATCGTGTTCGACCCCTTCTTCACGCCGTTCGAAGTGCTGGAAAACCAGGGGGGATTCTACGGGATCGGCAAGAGCGACCGGCGCAGCGAGGAACTGCTGGCCGCCGTCCACCTTGCCGACAAGCGCAACGCCTATGCCCGCTCGCTTTCGGGCGGGATGAAACGCCGCCTGCTGATCGCCAAGGCGATGGTCCATTCGCCGCCGATCCTCGTGCTGGACGAACCCACCGCCGGGGTGGACGTCGAGCTGAGGCGGCAATTGTGGGAACTGGTGGGCGAAATGAACGCAGAAGGCGTCACCGTGGTGCTCACCACGCACTATCTCGAAGAGGCAGAAGAGCTCTGCGACCAGATCGCCATCATCAACCACGGTGAACTGATCGCCAACAAGCCGACGAAAGAGCTGATCGGCATGGCGCGCGAGAAGATCGTGTCGGTCACCGTCGACAAGGATCTAGGCGGACCGATCGTAGAGCCTGCTTTCCTGAAATCCGACGTGGTGGAGCCGCGCCGCCTCGACATCACCTTCGACCGCGACAAGGCGAGCGCGGGCCAGGTGCTCGCGCTCGTCCAGTCACACGGTTACACGATCGAAGACGTCACCACGCGCGAGGCCGACCTGGAGGACGTTTTCGTCCAGCTGACCGGCGCGGGTTGATCGCTCAGACGAAATTGCGCGGCCCCAGGCCCGCGTCCTTCACCCGCAGCTTTTCCCATACGTGCGGTTCGACCTCTTCCATCGGCGTGCTGCAGCAACGGCACCTGCCGACATGCATTCCGCCGGCCTTGCGCATATTTGCGTAATCGACCGTGTGTCGCCCGAATGCGCAGGCGAGCAATCCCATTTTCATTATCGCGACCCTCCAAAGTCCTGCCCCTGCCGATTCGGGCCATAACGCGCTGTTCGCCATGGTTAACCCGGTTTTCGCCGAGTCGTTCTCTGCTTGCCGCATGGCGATTGCATGGGCATGACGCGGGGCATGACACACGACGTTCTCGTCATCGGGTCCGGTGCTGCCGGACTGACCGCCGCACTCGAACTGGCAGAGCACAAGAAGGTGCTCGTCCTTGCCAAGGGCAAGCTGACCAGCGGATCGACGGCCTGGGCCCAGGGCGGCATCGCGGCCGTGCTGGATGCAGGCGATACCTTCGACAACCACATCCGCGACACGATGGTCGCAGGTGGAGGTTTGAACGACCGCGAGACGGTGGAATTCGTGATCGAGCGGGCGCCCAAGGCGATCGACCGGCTGTGCGAGCTGGGCGTGCCCTTCAACCGCGAAGAAGGCGATCTGCACCTCACGCGCGAAGGCGGGCACTCGCATCGCCGCATCGTCCATGTGAACGACGCGACCGGCTGGGCGGTTCAGGCCGCCCTGCTCAAGGCGGCGGAAGAGAACCCCAACATCACCCTTCTGCCGAACCAGAGCTGCGTCGACCTGGTAACCGGACGCAACCAGAAGGATTATTCCGGATCGGGCCGGGTCTGGGGCGCCTATGCGCTGGACGAGGACAGCGGCAAGGTCGTCACCCATCTGGCACGGGCGACCGTGATGGCGGCTGGCGGCGCTGGCCGCGTCTACCTGTTCTCGACCGCTCCTCGCGGTGCGACGGGAGACGGCATCGCGATGGCGTGGAGGGCAGGCGCGCGAGTCTCCAACATGGAGATGATGCAGTTCCACCCGACCTGCCTTTACAATCTGGAGGTGAAGAACTTCCTGATTACCGAGGCCGTGCGCGGCGAAGGCGGTCGCCTGTTCAACCCGGTAACGGGTGAGCGCTACATGGAGAAATACGACGCCGAGCGGATGGAGCTGGCGCCGCGCGATATCGTGGCGCGCGCAAACGACGACCAGATCAAGCGCTACGGCCTCGATTACGTCCATCTCGACATCAGCCACCAGCCGCCGGAATTCGTGAAAGAGCATTTCCCGACGATCCATGAAAAGCTGCTGGGTCTGGGCATCGACATGACGAAGGGCCCGATCCCCGTCGTCCCTGCGCAGCATTACACCTGCGGCGGCGTGAAGGTCGATCTCGATGCACGCACAGACTTGCCCGGCCTCTGGGCGGCCGGAGAATGCACCGAAAGCGGGCTCCACGGCGCCAATCGCCTCGCGTCGAACAGCCTGCTCGAATGCTTCGTCTTCGGCGAAGCCGCGGCCAAGGACATCCTGTCATGCTGGGACGAACTGGACGATCCGCCGGAAATCCTGCCGTGGGATGAAAGCCGTGTCACGGATTCGGACGAGGAAGTCGTGATTAAGCAGAACTGGACCGAGATCCGCCGGTTCATGTGGAACTACGTGGGGATCGTGCGCACTACGAAACGGCTCGAACGTGCTGCGCACCGCATTCGCCTGCTGCGCGACGAGGTCGAGGATTATTACGGCCACTTCCGCGTGACCACCGACCTCATCGAGCTGCGCAATTTGCTCGAATGCGCGAACCTGATCGTGACGAGCGCGCTCAAGCGGCAGGAAAGCCGCGGCCTACATTTCACGCTGGATTATCCGGAAACCGACCCGATTGCGCGGGACACCGTTCTCGTCCCCTGAGGTCTGCTTCTATTCGGGCGGTGCGACCGTGCGCGGATCCAGCGGCGGCAGCACCCTGCCGAACCCGTCGACGTTGGTGTCTTCCGGGACATCTATGCCTTCTGCAAAGCGGAAATAGGCGAGCGTCGCCATGGCGATAGGAGCGTCGAACCTGACGCCTGCGCTGCGCCCCTTAGCCCAGCAAACGATGCCGGCGGCCTCCATGTTTTCCATCAGGGAGAGTGTGATGCTTTGCCCGCTTTCAAGCCCTTCAGGCTCAATATCCTTGAGGCGGCATCCGGCCAGGGAGAGGTCGGAAATGCGGCCCTCCCCTTCGAAACCAGGCGCACGAAAAGGGATCGTGGAAGACGCATCGTAGCGTTCCGCGGCGCGGCGTTCCATTAGATCGACCCCCATTTCACAAGCGCGAACCTAGCAAAACGTAGCGAAAAGGCTTGTATGAATACGACTGTGGCTTGAAGCGCCCCGGCTCGCCACTTGAGCGGTGTCAGCGACACGATAGGTTGCATTGGACAACTGCATCCAAAGTAAGGCAGATGGTTGCCAGATTGCACAACCGCCGGGAGAGCGCCTGATGCCCAAGACCACCGCAAACGGGATCGAAATCCATTACGAAGAGCACGGGAAGCCCGAAGACCCCGCGATGCTGCTGATTATGGGTTTCGGTGCGCAGTTGACGCTCTGGCCCGACGAGCTGGTCGATGAATTGGTGGGCCATGGCTTCCGCGTTATCCGCTACGACAACCGCGACATTGGCCTCAGCCAGAAGTTCGACGGGGTGAAGGCGCCCGGTCTCGTCAAGATGACGCTGATGAGCAAGATCGGCCTGACCCCGCGCGTGCCCTATACGCTTGCCGACATGGCTGCCGACGGGATCGGCCTGCTCGATGCGCTCGGCATCGACCGTGCGCACATCGTCGGCGCGAGCATGGGCGGCATGATCGCGCAGCATGTCGCGGCAAAGTATCCCGACCGTTGCCTGTCCTTCACGCAGGTCTTCTCGACGACCGGCAATCCCAAACTGCCGCCGGCGAAGAAGGAAGCGCTGCAGGCGCTGGTGACCCGCCCGAAGAGCGATGCGGAAGAAGAGCTGGTCTCGCACGGCATCATGCTGGCGCGGACCATCGGTTCGCCCGGCTATCCTTCGCCCGAAGAGCGACTGCGCGAGCGGACTCTCACCAGCGTGCGCCGCAGCTTCTATCCCGAAGGGCCGACGCGGCACCTGTCCGCAATCGTGGCGGACGGCGACCGCAGTTCCATGCTGGGCGATATCAGCGTGCCGACCCTCGTGCTCCACGGAGAAGACGATCCGCTGGTCCCGTGCGAAGGCGGCAAGCACACGGCCGAGTGCATACCCAACGCCAAGCTTAAAACGATCCCCGGCTGGGGCCATGACTTGCCGCTGGAACTGGTCGATGAACTCGCAGGCGAGATCGCGTCCCATGCCCGCGGCAGCGTTGCGGCCTAACCGCCGCCCAGGCTGCCCAGGACGAAGGCGAGGATAACCCCGATCGCCGTCGCGACGCCAGCGAGATGGGCGTCCTCGCGATAGGCCTTCGGGAAGACCTCGGTCGCAAGGCTGGCAACCACCGCACCGGCGGCAAAGCAGCGGATGATGGCGAGCGTTCCCTCGCCCGCCTCGTCCAGCAGCATGTTCCCGAAAATCGCGGCAGCCGACAGCAGCGCTGCAGTCGCGATCCAGAGCAGCATGACCCTGCCCCTGGAGCGTCCGGCTTCGGCCATGCTCTTCGCGCCGCCCGCGGCCTCTGGCAGGTTCGATAGCAGGATCGAACCGGCAAGCGCCGCCACTTCCATGCTGCTCGCGCCGATCAAGGCGACCCCGAGCGCAAGGTTCTCGGGGATCCCGTCGAGAGTGATGGCAGCCAGCAGGCCGCCACCCGATTCCGAATTCCAGCGCTCATCGATGAGGTAGTCGGTGACGGTGAACACCAACGCTCCTGCCGCGACCCCGAGCATTGCGTGCAGCAGGCTGCTTTTCTCTATCGAGGGTTGGATAAGCTCGGTGGTAACGCTCAGCAGCAGGGCCCCACCTGCCAGGGCGACGAGAAAACCCTCGAGCTTCTTGGACAAATGGCCGTAAATTCCCCAGGCGGCCCCGGCGATCAGGGCGCCCGAAACCACGAAAACGACGGCCAGCAAGGTCAGCATTCGATAACGTTGACCGCCAGCCCGCCCTGGCTGGTCTCCTTGTACTTGCTCGACATGTCGAGGCCCGTCTGGCGCATCGTCTCGATCACCTGGTCGAGGCTGACACACCCCTCCGCACCGGTCCGGTGAAGGGCGAGGCGCGCAGCATTGACGGCCTTTACCGCGCCGATCGCATTGCGTTCGATGCACGGCACCTGCACCAATCCGCCAACGGGATCGCAGGTGAGGCCGAGATTATGCTCCATCCCGATTTCGGCAGCGCTCGCGACCTGAGGCGGGGTCGCGCCCCATAGTGCGGCCAAGCCCCCCGCTGCCATCGAACAGGCAACGCCCACTTCGCCTTGGCAGCCCATTTCAGCACCGGAAATGCTAGCGCGCTGCTTGTAGAGAAGGCCGATTGCGCCCGCCGTGAGCAGGAATGTGCGGCGGCTCTCGGTACAGGGCATCTCGTCTGCGGTCTGGCAGTAGAAGCGGATTACCGCAGGGATGATCCCGGCCGCGCCATTGGTCGGCGCGGTGACGACGCGGCCACCGGCGGCATTTTCCTCGTTCACCGCCATGGCATAGCAATTGAGCCAGTCGAACAACTGTTCGCGCTCGTTCGATTGCGGATTGGCGGAAAGCTTGTCCCACAGGTCGGGCGCACGCCGCTCCACCTTGAGGCCGCCCGGCAAGATGCCGCGCTGCGACAGGCCGCGGTCGATGCACTGGTCCATCGCCTGCGCGATCCGGTCGATCCCGGCGAGCGTCTTATCCTGCGGGCGGAAGGCGTCCTCGTTCGCCAGCACCAGCTCGGCAACGCTCATGCCCGTAGCCTCGCAACTTGCGAGCAGCTCCTTCGCCGATCCGAAGTCGAACGGGGCCAGAGTGCCGGTACTGATGCGGTCGTTCTTCGGTTTGCGCTTCAATTGCGCTTCGCTGGCAACGAAGCCGCCACCGGTCGAATAATAGGTCCGTTCCAGCAGGACCAAGCCGTCAGCGCCCAGTGCTGCCAGCTTCATGCCATTGGGGTGCAGGTCCGGAATGATGTGACCGGCAAGGTCGATGTCCTTGTCGGGGTCGAATGCGATCTCGCGCTTCCCTGCAAAGCAGAGGCGCTTGTCCTCGCGCACGGTTTTGAGCGCTGTCTGCGCTTCGTCAGGACAGGTGCGATCGGGCCGGAATCCTGCAAGGCCCAGAATGCTCGCATCGACCGTGCCGTGCCCGACCCCTGTTAGCGCCAGCGATCCCTGCAATTCGACTTTGACAGTCGCAACCTCGTCGAGCTTGCCCGATTTGGCGAGCGCACGTGCGAACAACGCACCGATCCGCATCGGCCCCACTGTGTGGGAGGACGAAGGACCGATCCCGATCCGGAAGATGTCGAGTACCGAAAGCATGGCGCATGGATGCGCCCAAACCGGTGCAGAATCAACCGGTTTCACTTGAAACCTTCGCTGGCCGTGCCTGTGGGTAAATTAGGCTCGAATCCTTTGGTTTTTGCCCCTCCAGAGCCTATATAATGGGCATGGACGAGAACACTCAGGACGCCTCCGGCGCAAAGGGCGAAAAAGCCCGCAATTCCAACGAATATGGCGCAGATTCGATCAAGGTCCTCAAGGGCCTCGACGCGGTGCGCAAACGCCCCGGCATGTACATCGGCGATACCGATGACGGATCGGGCTTGCATCACATGGTTTTCGAGGTCTCGGACAACGCCATCGACGAAGCCCTGGCCGGGCATTGCGACCTGGTGCTGATCGAACTCAACGCCGACGGATCCGTCAGCGTGGAAGACAACGGTCGCGGCATTCCCGTCGGCATGCACAAGGAAGAAGGCGTTTCCGCTGCAGAAGTCATCATGACCCAGCTGCACGCCGGCGGTAAGTTCGAGAACACCTCGGACGACAACGCCTACAAGGTGTCGGGCGGCCTTCACGGCGTGGGCGTGTCGGTGGTGAACGCCCTGTCGGAATGGCTGGAACTGGCCATCTGGCGCGACGGCAAGGAACACTGGATGCGCTTCGAACATGGCGAAGCCGTGGAATCGCTGCGCGTCGTGGGCGATGCCCCGCCGGTGGCCAGCAATGGCGATGACGACGGCCTGAAGAAGGGCACCCGCGTCACCTTCAAGGCGTCGGAAGAGACCTTCAAGAACGTCACCGAATTCGATTTCGACAAGCTGGAACATCGCTACCGCGAACTCGCCTTCCTCAACTCGGGCGTGCGCATCCTGCTGCGCGACAAGCGGAGCGAGGAAGTCCAGGAACACGACCTGTTCTACGAAGGCGGCATCGCGGCCTTCGTCAAATGGCTCGACCGCAACAAGCAGGCGCTGGTCGCCGAACCGATTTCCGTCAGCGCGGAAAAGGACGGCATCGGCATCGATGTCGCGCTGGAGTGGAACGACAGCTATTACGAAAACGTCCTGTGCTTCACCAACAACATCCCGCAGCGTGACGGCGGCACCCACCTCGCCGCCTTCCGCGCCGCGCTGACGCGTACGCTCAACAATTACGCGCAGGCATCGGGGTTGATGAAGAAGGAAAAGGTCAGCCTGTCCGGCGAAGACATGCGCGAAGGCCTGACCGCGATCGTTTCGGTCAAGCTGCCCGACCCCAAGTTCGGTTCGCAGACCAAAGACAAGCTAGTTTCCTCCGAAGTGCGCCAACCGCTCGAAAGCCTGATGGGCGAAAAGATGACCGAGTGGCTGGAGGAAAATCCCAATGACGCGAAGGCCATCGTCCAGAAGGTAATCGATGCGGCCGCCGCACGCGAAGCCGCGCGCCGCGCCCGCGAGATGAGCCGCAAGGGCGCGATGAGCGTGGCCTCGCTGCCCGGCAAGCTTGCCGACTGCCAGGATCGCAATCCCGAAAACTGCGAACTCTTCCTGGTCGAGGGTGATTCCGCAGGCGGATCGGCCAAGCAGGGCCGCGACCGCAAGACGCAGGCAATCCTTCCGCTCAAGGGCAAGATCCTCAACGTGGAACGCGCCCGTTTCGACCGGATCATTTCGTCCAAGGAAGTGGGCACGCTGATCCAGGCGATGGGCACGGGACTGCGCGATGAATTCAACCTGGAAAAGCTGCGCTATCACAAGATCGTGATCATGACCGACGCCGACGTCGACGGTGCGCATATCCGCACGCTGCTGCTCACCTTCTTCCATCGCCAGATGCCGGAGATCGTGAAGGCGGGGCACCTCTTCATCGCCCAGCCGCCGCTCTACAAGGTCGCGCGTGGCAAGAGTGAGGTCTATCTGAAGGATCAGGCCGCCTACGACCGCTACCTGATCGATCAGGGCCTGTCGGGCCACCATCTCGACACCAAGGAAGGTTCGATCCCCGCAGCCGGTATGGGCCAGCTGGTCGAGCACGGCCTGCGCATGCGCAATTTGCTCGCCTTCGTGCCGCGCAAGTACAAGCTCGACCTGATCGAGGCGATGGCGCTGGCTGGCGCGCTCGACCCCGACGGCGATCGCGGGGCCGGTCTCGACCGCGCCGCCGCACACCTCCAGATGGGCGATCCCGAAGCGAAATGGTCGGCCGAAACCGGTGAAGACGGCATGGTCCGTTTCTTCCGCCTGTGGCGCGGCGTGACCGACGTGCACGAGATCGAGCCTGCCTTCATGGAAAGCGCAGAGGCCCGTAAGCTTCACCGCATCGCCGGAGAGCATGCGGAAGTCTACGGCGCGCCCGTTCGCCTCGTTAAGGGCGACAGCGGCGAGGCCGAGCCGGTCGATCCGGAAAGCGCCGACGAAACGGACGCCGATGCGCCCGCCTTCATCGACGACAGCGCGATCACCCTGCCCACGCAATTGCTCGACGCCGTCATGGCCGCGGGACGCAAGGGCCAGAAGATCCAGCGCTACAAGGGCCTTGGCGAAATGAATGCCGAGCAGTTGTGGGAAACCACGCTCGATCCGGACAACCGCGCGCTGCTGCAGGTCAAGGTCGAGGATGCGGACGTGACCGACGAGATCTTCACGCGCCTGATGGGCGATGTGGTCGAGCCGCGCCGCGAATTCATCCAGGCGAACGCGCTCAACGTCGCCAACCTCGACGTCTGACGACAAGGGGCAGGACGGGATGGAGGCGCAACGCGGGAAGGCAATCGAACAGGGCGGGTTCCTGCTGTTCCTCGGCCTGATCACACTGGCCTTGCTGGTGGTCGTCCTGCCGTTCCTCCAGCCCATGCTCTGGGCTGCTCTGGCGGCAATCATGTTCCAGCCCCTGCTGCGCTGGTTCCATGCGCGCTTGCCGGGTCGCGATAGCCTGGCGGCATCCCTGACGCTGCTGGTCATTTTCGTCGCCGTAATCCTGCCCGCGTTCTGGATCGGCAGCGAGGTGGTCGACGAAGCGGCGGGCCTGGTGGTCGCTTTCCAGCAAGGGCGCATCGACGTGGCCGACTGGTTCGAACAAGTCTTCGGTGCGCTTCCCGCGAATATCCAGGCGTCTCTAAGCGCTTCCGGCTTTGGTGACCTGTCGGCGTTACAGCAAAGGGCGCAGGAATTCGCGCAGGACAGTCTCGGCCTGATCGCGCAGCAAGCGATCGCCTTTGGCGGGAGCGTGTTCGGTTACGTGCTTGCCTTCGCTGTAGGCCTTTACGTCAGTTTCTTCCTGCTGCGCGACGGCAAGGAAATCAGCCGGACTATCCTGCGATCCCTGCCCTTCGACCAATCCATTTCACAGCGGTTGGCCGAGAGATTTCTCGGCATCGTACGGGCCACGATCAAGGGCTCGATCGTGGTGGGACTGGTGCAGGGTGCGCTGGGTGCGATCACCTTCTGGGTCGTCGGCATGCCGTCGGTCCTGCTGTTCGGGGTCATCATGGCCATTGCCTCGCTACTCCCGGCGGTCGGACCGGCAATCGTCTGGGTTCCGGCTGCGATCTACCTGCTGGCGACCGGAGCGATCTGGGAAGGCGTGGTCGTGATCATATCGGGCGTCGCGCTGATCGGCACGATCGACAATATCCTGCGCCCCATCCTCGTCGGGCGCGATACGGGTATTCCCGACTGGCTGATCCTTGTTTCGACGCTTGGCGGCATCGCCCTCGCGGGGCTGTCCGGGATTGTCATCGGGCCACTCGTCGTCGGCCTGTTCCTTGCCGGATGGGGCATCCTGAGCGAGCAACGCGCGGCTGCTGCGGCGACCGCGACAACCTAGTCGATCGCGGCGACGCCCAGCTTTGGATTGAGCGCGCTGATGTGGTTCAGCCATTTCTTCGGGCGGCGTAGCATATCGTCGGGATATTCGATCGTCAGCCCAAGGATGCGGCCGATCTCCCCGACGAAATGGATGCAGTTACGCGTGTCCAGATCATAGAACTTGCCCGGTGCATTGCGCCACTCGGAAACCAGCTTCTTCACCTTGCGGTACTGCGCATCGGTCATCTGGAGAGTGAAATGGCGGTTCGTCTTGGTCAGCCATTTCTCTTTTTCCGTCATCACGATGTGTTCGACCGGGCCGCGCAGCACGGCAGGAGTCGCGCGCTTGGCAGAAAAGCCGAAGTTCTCCTTCACGGCGGTGCCATCCTCCAGCGTGCCCGTCATGGACACGAATGTGTGCGGGTAACGCCCGGCGAAGACGGAGCCATTGAATGAGTGGAACGTGATCTCGACTGCCGCCGCGGCCATCGATGACCAGGCAAGGGCGAAGAGGACGATGAAATTGCGGAGGGTGCGAACCATGGCGCGCTTCTAACGCGGCACGCCATGGATTCGCAAGCACACCTGTTTCAGCTCGCCAGCAGGGTGGCGTTGCCTCCGGCTGCAGTGGTATCGATGCACACGACGCGCTCGGTCGCAAACCGCGCGACATAGTGCGGGCCGCCCGCCTTGGGACCGGTGCCCGACAGGCCCTCGCCCCCGAACGGCTGGCTTTCGACCACGGCGCCGATCTGGTTGCGATTGACGTAGAAATTGCCGACCTTCGCCCGCGCCTCCACGAAGGCGCGGGTGTCATCGTTCCGGCTGTGCAGGCCCATCGTGAGGCCATAGCCGGTGGCGTTGATCTCTTCGACCACGCGCCCGAGATCACTCGACTTGTAGCGAACGACATGGAGAACCGGGCCGAAGTTCTCGCGCTTCAGGTCGAGGATCGAATCGATTTCGATGATCGTCGGGGCGACGAAGCATCCGGCATTGGCCCCGCGATGCAAGCGGCGGCGCCAGACCGGCATTCCGCCTTTCTTGCGGCGCGCGACGTGGCGCTCAAGCGCGGCCTTGGCATCGGGATCGATGACCGGACCGACATCGGTCGACAAATTCTCCGGATTGCCGATCGTCAGCGCCTCGAAGGCGCCGCGGATCATGCCCAGCATCTCGTCATAGACCTCGTCCTGGATGTGCAGGACACGCAGGGCGGAACAGCGCTGGCCCGCGCTCTGGAAGGCAGAGGCGACGACGTCGCGAGTGACCTGTTCGGGCAGCGCGGTGGAATCGACGATCATGGCGTTCTGGCCGCCGGTCTCGGCAATGAAAGTGGCGATCGGTCCGTCGCGCGCGGCGAGGCTGCGGTTGATCGCCTGTGCCGTCTGTGTCGAGCCGGTAAAGGCCACGCCCGCGATACGCGGATCGGACGTGATGAACTCACCCACATCGCCCGCACCCGGCAGAAGCTGGAAGGCTTCTTCAGGGATGCCCGCTTCGTGGCAGAGCCTAACGGCCAGTGCGGCTATGAGGGGGGTTTGTTCCGCCGGCTTGGCGACGACCGTGTTGCCGGCGGCAAGCGCAGCGGCAGCGGGTCCGATGAAGATAGCCAGCGGGAAGTTCCACGGGCTGATCGTCGCAAAGACGCCTCGACCGGCCAGCGTCAGGCGATTCTCCTCGCCCGTTGGTCCGGGCAGCGGCATCGAGCCTTCGAAAAGACGCCGCGCCTCGCCTGCGTAATAGCGCAGGAAGTCGACCGCTTCGCGCAATTCGAGAATGGCGTCCTGCAGGGTTTTGCCGGCTTCGCGCTGGCACAAGGACAGGAATTCGTCCGTGTGCTCTTCGAACAGGTCGGCCGCTTCCTCAAGCAGCAAGGCCCTGCGTTCACCGCCCAGCGCATTCCAGCCATGCTGGATACGTTCGGCGCGCGTGATCGCCTCTTCCACTTCGAAATCGAGCGTATCGCGCCGCGTTCCGACTTCTGCCGTAAGGTCGTGCGGCTTGTTGATCGGGGCGATTTCCGCATCCGCACCCGAAGCAAAGGTCGGCTCTGCATGCCAGTGCCGCGATTCCAGTTCGTGCAGCCGGTCGAGCAGCGGTTCGCGCTCCAGCGGGTCGGACAGGTCGATCCCTGCCGAATTCCTGCGGTTGGGAAAGATGTCTGCCGGAAGCGGGATCGCCGGATTGCGATACGGCTCGAGCTCGAGCAGGTCCGCGCAGGGATCGGTGACCAGTTCGGACACCGGCACCTCGGCATCTGCCATGCGGTTCACGAAGGACGAATTCGCGCCGTTTTCAAGCAGGCGGCGCACCAGATAGGCGAGCAGGTCCTTATGCGTTCCCGTAGGCGCATAGATGCGGACATTCGTCTTCCGGTTTCCCTCAACCTGCGCCAGCGCGCCGTAGACGTCTTCGCCCATGCCGTGCAGCCGCTGGAATTCGAACCGCTTCGCACCGGCCAGCGCCTTCACGGCACCGATGGTGTAGGCGTTGTGCGTCGCAAAGGCCGGATAGATGACGTCGTCTGCGGCCAGCAGCTTGTCGGCGCAAGCGAGGTAGCTGACGTCGGTCGCCAGCTTGCGGGTGAAAACCGGAAAGTCGGTAAACCCGCCGACGTGGCTGAGCTTGATTTCCGTATCCCAATACGCGCCCTTCACCAGCCTGACGAAGAAACGGCGGTCATACTTGCGGGCGAGGCGCGCAACCCATTCGCACATCGGCACGCCGCGCTTCTGATACGCCTGGATGGCAAGACCGAAGCCTTCGTAGCGCGAGCCGTCTGGGCGCGTGAACAGGTCATCGTCGCGCACCAGCGCCTCGATGATATCCATCGACAGCTCCAGGCGGTCCGCCTCTTCGGCATCGATGGTGAAATGGATATTAGCATCGCGCGCCTTGACGATCAGCGAGCGCAGCATCGGCAGCAGGCCGCTGATGGCGAGATCCGCATGCAGGAAGGTGTATTTCGGATGCAGCGCGGAGAGCTTGACCGAAATGCCGGGCGAAGTGGCAAGATCGCCTGTCGCCTCGCGGGCCAGCCGGTCGATCGCGCGCTCGTAACTGGCGCGATAGCGTTCCGCATCGGCATAGGTCATCGCCGCTTCGCCGAGCATGTCGAAGCTGTGGGTCAGGCCCTTGGCGCGTTCGGGTGCCGCGCGCTTGAGCGATTCCTCGATCGTGCGGCCGTAAACGAACTGGCCGCCGAGAATCTTCATCGCCTGCAGCGTCGCCTTGCGGATGACCGGTTCACCCAGCCGCGTAACCGCCCCCTTGAGCGTGCGACGCATGCCTTTCTGTGCTTCTTCGGGCCGTTCCAGCACTTCGCCGGTCAGCATCAGCGAGAAGGTCGCTGCGTTGACGAATGTCGACGAGCTTTCGCCAAGGTGTTCCGACCAGTCGATGTCGCCGATCTTGTCGCGGATCAACGCATCCGCCGTCGGCGCATCGGGTACGCGCAGGAGCGCTTCGGCAAGGCACATCAGTGCCACGCCCTCTTCGGTGGCCAGCCCGTACTGGTGCAGGAACGCGTCGATCCCGCTCGCCTTCTGGCGGCGCGCGCCCTCGATCAGCCGTGCAGCTAATTCCGCAGCCTCGTCATGCTTCGCGCTGGCGGGAGCGGCCTGGGTCAGTCGCTCAGCGACACAGGCGTTCTCTTCTGCACGGTAGGCTTCGCGCAGCGTCTGGCGGGAAATGGACTGGGGGCGGATTGGATCGTGCAGGGCCATGCGACTCCGAGAGTAGAAAGGGATTTAACCCCCGCCACTTGGACCCGAGCACCCGCGCTTTCAAGCTTTGTGAACCGCAGGGCGCCTCAGGAGCGCGACGAGAACCATTCCCTTACGGATTCTTGCGTTTCGTCGGACAAATGCAGGCCAAGCTTGCTCCGGCGCCACAAGACGTCCTCGGCAGACCGGGCATATTCGCAATCGACGAGATAGCGCAGTTCCGCCTCGTAGAGATCGCCGCCCAAATGCGTGCCAAGCTCGTCGAGGCTATGTGCGTCAGAGAGAACGCGGTCGATCCGGGTTCCGTAGGCGCGGCACAACCTCAAGAGCATTTCCGGCGGCACCCAGCTGAAGCGGTCGCTCGCTTTCCAGAGGAATCTGGCAAAGTCACCTTTTTCGATGTCGCCGCCAGGAAGGGGCGCGTGTGCGGTCCACCCTTGCGACGGGATTTCGGCGTGGTCGGCCAGCTTTTCGAGCGCGTGTTCTGCCAGCTTTCGATAGGTCGTGATCTTGCCGCCATAGACCGACAGGATGGGCGCACCGCCGTCGGCGTCGATCTCGAAGACATAGTCGCGCGTCACCGTGGAATTGGATGCGGCATTGTCTTCATAGAGAGGCCGCACGCCCGAATAGGTGTGCACGATGTCCTCTTCGGTGATCCCGCTCCTGAGATAGCGGGTCGCCGCCTCACGCAGGTATTCGCGCTCTTCCGCGGCGATCTCGACATGATCGAGGTCGCCTTCGTACAGAAGATCCGTCGTTCCGATCAGGGTGAAATCGCGTTCATAGGGAATGGCGAAGACGATCCGGTCGTCGGCCTGCTGGAATATATAGGCATGGTCGCCGGAGTAGGCGCGGGGCACGATGATGTGGCTGCCCTTGACCAGCCGCAGGTGCGCCGGCGTTCCTTCGCCAAGCGCGGACTTGGCAACCTTGTCGACGAAAGGACCGGCGGCATTCACTACCGCCTTGGCCTCCACCACACGCTCGCCATCCGGATCGCTCAACGTCGCAACCCAATGGTCGGCCTTGCGCTCCAGCGCGATGCATTCGGTTCGCATCCACACCTTCGCGCCGCGCTCTTCCGCATCCATTGCGGTAAGGACGACAAGGCGCGAATCCTCCACCCAGCAATCCGAATACTCGAAGCCGCTGGTCAGGTGATCCTGCAGGATCGCGCGATGCGGCGGATCGCGCAGGTCCACCTTGTGCGAGCCCGGCAGCGTCTTTCGCCCGCCAAGGCGGTCGTAAAGGAATAGCCCCGCCCGCAGCATCCACTTCGGCCGCATACCCGGCTCGTGCGGCAGGACGAAACGCAGCGGCCAGATGATATGCGGCGCATTCGCGAGCAGCACTTCGCGTTCGCGCAGGCTCTCCGCCACCAGCCTGAATTCGTAATGTTCGAGATAGCGCAGGCCGCCGTGGACGAGCTTGGTGCTGGCCGACGACGTGTGCGAGGCCAGGTCGTCCTTTTCGACCAGTGCGACCGAAAGTCCGCGCCCTGCCGCGTCGCGGGCGATACCGGCCCCGTTGATGCCGCCGCCGATTACAAGGAGGTCGAAGCGTTCGCTCATCGTGCGCGGAAAAGCCGTCCTGCCACCGCGTCGAGCTTGGCCATCAATTCCCTGTCGTGCTGGTCGGGCGCAGTGATCACCGCATCGTCGAGCGCGCGGTCGATCGGCGAGGGGCTGCGCTTTTTCGGCAGCCCCTTGCAGAACGCCACCAGCGCTTTCTTCGCCAGTTCGGAATTCTTCTGCATCTGGGCGACGATTTCGGCGACGTCGACAGTCGCCTCGTCATCGCGCCAGCTGTCCCAGTCGGTCACCATCGCGAGCAGCGCATAGGGGAGCTCTGCTTCGCGGGCGAGCTTGGCTTCGGGCATGCCGGTCATGCCGATCACCTCTGCCCCCCAATGGCGGTAGAGCTTGCTTTCCGCGCGGGTGGAGAATTGCGGGCCCTCCATCGCGAGATATGTCGCGCCGGTGGTGACATCGCCGCCCGATTTCTCGACCGCCTTGCCGATATGTTTCGACAGGCGGCTGCAGACCGGATCGCCGAAGGGCACGTGTGCCACGAAACCGTTGTCGAAGAAGGTCGAGGCGCGGCCCTTGGTGTTGTCGATGAACTGATCGACCGTCACGAAGCGGCCCGGAGGCAGCTCTTCCGATAGCGAACCGACCGCGCTGATGGCAAGAATGTCGGTGCAGCCCGCACGCTTCAGCGCGTCGATATTGGCGCGCGCATCGATCCGTCCGGGAATGATCGGGTGGCCGCGTCCGTGGCGCGGCAGGAAGCGGACGCGGACATGGCCGATAGTGCCGCACAGGATCTGGTCGGACGGCTCACCCCATGGCGAGTTGATCTCGATCCATTGCGCGTCTTCAAGCTCGTCGATCGCATAGAGGCCCGACCCGCCGATGATGCCGATGGTCCAATCGCTCATGTATACATATCCTGTTTCGTGCCCTTCACCGCAAAGCCGGCCCTTGCGGACCTAGCGCGTGAGTGTGCGCGAGCTGTTAACGCCTGGCGATTGGGTGACGAAGGAATGTGCAGGTGTAAAGGGAGAAGGGCGGAACACCCCCGGACAGTGCGCCGTTACCGATGCGCAAACCTATTCATGGCGCCGCCGGGACCCCGCCCTTGACTCACCGCCCCCTTTTCCCGGCATTTATGCGCCGAAACTCATGTGGAGCGCGCCTTGACCGATCTGTCCCCCCTCTCATTCGACACTCTGGCCGAACGACTGCGCGAATTGCACGCAAGGACGCAGGAAACCCCGCTCTTCAATCCGGTGTTCCAGCTCGCCCATGATCTGTCGCGCAAGCTGGAAGCGGGAGAGCTGTCGCTCGAGGATCTGGCGGGACTGATCGAGGAACTGGAAGGACAGGCCCTCGAAGTGAGAGCCGACCACCTGCGCGATCTGGTATCGCCCGACGCTGCGCCGCAGCGGCTCGACACCTTCTGCAAGGATGCCGAGGATTTCGATGCCTTCGCCGCGCATTGGGCCCATCCGCAGCTCCACGTCGTCTTTACCGCGCACCCGACCTTCCTGCTCCCGCCGGGACAGACCGCCGCCGTCGCTAAGGCCGCCGGCGAAGGCGTGAAGGTGGGCCACCCCGACGGCGAGCGTGCGCAGATCACGCTCGATTACGAACATGGCGAGGCGATGTCCGCGCTGGCGCACGCCCAGGAAGCCCGCGACCGGATAGTCACCTCGCTCTATGATTGCGCCGCCAAGAAATGGCCCAAGCGCTGGCGCGAATTGCAGCCGCTGCCGTTCCACTTCGCCAGCTGGGTCGGCTATGACATGGACGGGCGCACGGACATCAAGTGGTACACTTCGATCCGCTTTCGCCTGTCCGAAAAGGCAGAGCGATTGGGCCGCTATGCCGACCAGCTCGCTGCCATCGATTCCGATCATTCGCTCGTTGCCACCCTGCGTGCGGCACAGGCCCACACGCTGCGCAGTGCGGAAGACTTCGCGGGCGACCTGACCGACCCGAAAGACCTATCCGAAGCTGCCAATCGCCTGACCGCCGACCACGACGACAAGCTCCTGTCGCTGACCCCGATAATCGAACAGCTGGAAAGCGAAGCTGCGGACGAAGCGACCGAGGAAGCGATCGCCTTCAAGACGCTGGCCGCCGCCATGCGCGCCGATGGCCTGGGCATGGGCCACATCCACTTCCGAGTGAATGCCAAGCAGCTTCATAACGCCATCCGCACGCGGATCGACAATGGCGAAGAGCTGGACCTCGGCAGCCAAGGTGCGCTGGGCGCCCTGCGCGACCTGCTCGCCAAGGCCAAGCCGCTCTCGGCCAATTTCGCCTCGCTCGCGATCGAAAGTTCGACCGCGGTACGCCAGTTTCTCGCCATGGCGCAGATCCTCAAACACGTGGACGCCGATGCGCCGATCCGCATGCTGGTGGCGGAATGCGAACAGCCCGCGACCGTGCTCTCGGCGCTCTATTTTGCACGCCTCTTCGGCATCGAGGACAAGGTCGACGTATCGCCCCTGTTCGAGACCGAAAGTGCGCTGGAACATGGCGGACGCTTCCTCGACGCCCTGCTCGCGGAGGAAGCCTATCGCGACTATGCGCGCCTGCGCGGCAGGGTCGCGATCCAGACCGGCTTTTCCGATGCGGGCCGTTTCGTCGGGCAGATCCCTGCCAGCCTCGCAATCGAACGCCTGCAGGGCCGCCTAGCCGAAGCGATGGCCGCCAATGGCCTGACCGACGTCGCCGCGCTCGTCTTCAACACGCATGGCGAGGGCATGGGCCGCGGCGCGCATCCGGCCAGCTTCAAGGACCGCCTCGAATGGCCGATGAGCCCCTGGGCGCGCCGCCGGTTTGCGCGCGCGAATATCCGGCTCGAGCCCGAGGCAAGCTTCCAGGGCGGTGACGGCTATTTGTTCTTCTCGACGCCCGAACTGGCGCTGGCTACGCTTTCCGAAATTGCCGAGCGCGCGCCTGCGACGGCAGACCTGGAAGCGCCGACCGACCCCTTCTATCGCCGGACCGACCTCAGCCTCGACTTCTACCGAGCGGTGAAGGACCACCAGCAGGAGCACCTGGAAAGCCGCACCTACAGCCGGGCGATCACCGCCTTCGGCCTGGGTCTGCTCAATTCAACCGGCAGCCGCGTGTCGCGCCGCCAGAGCGATCTCAACGCCGACCGAGAGATGAGCCTGCGGCAGATCCGCGCGATCCCGCACAACGCCATTCTCCAGCAATTGGGCTATCCGGTGAACATCATTGCCGGTGTCGGGAGCGCGGCCGAAAGCAATTACGAGGATATTGCAGAGCTACTGCGCGAAAGCCCGCGCGGCCGCCAGATCATGCGCCTCGTGCGCGCCTCCAATGCGCTGGCCAGCATCAAGACGGTGGCGGCCTATGGCGAGCTGTTCAATTCCGCCTACTGGGCGAGCCGCCCCTATCGCGGGACGGAAGACCATCTTTCGCGCGCCTGCGAGGCGCTGGCCGAATATCTCATCCAGGACGATCGCAACGGCGTGTTCCGGCGGCTTGCCTCGCGCCTGCGGGTCGACGCGCTCAAGCTGCATCGTCTGTTCGACCTCGTGCCGGATGAAGAACCGCGTCCCGAGCGCGAGCACACGCGGCGCATGATCGGCGTGCTCCAGGCGGTGCGGCTTGCGCTGATGCAGCACATGTTCCTCAAGATCGTATCCGTCCCGGTCTTCAGCCGCGCCAACGACATCAGCCGGACCGACGTGCTGGAAATGGTCTTCACCTTGCGCGTCGACGAGGCGCTGGCTCAGTTGCGCCGCGCCTATCCGACCAGCTTCCCGCGCAAGACCGATTTCGCGATGGACGAAGGCGGCGAATACCCGCGCGGAACCGGCGAAGGGTATGACGCAATCAGGGCGAATTACATCGACCCGATCGACGACGCGCATAATCTATCGCTGCGCATCTCGACCGCGATCGCGAACCTGTTCGGCGCTCACGGATAAGGGTCAGGCGAGGCCCCAGCGTTCGAGGGCGGGCGAAATGAAAACCTCGTCCCGCTCCCCCAGCAGGGCCTTGCGTGCCGCGCGATAGGCGTCGACCGCCGCCCCGTACTGGTCGCGGATATCTGCCGCATCCATCTGCGCGTCCTTGCCCCAATGCATGGTGAAGGAAATGCCCGCCTTCTTGAAAAGGTATTGCAGGCGCCGCGCAGCCACATGCGCATCGGTGCCGAGCAGGAAGTTCTTCGGCAACCCGTCGATATTGATGATGGCGTTGTTGTCGAATTTCAGGAAGCCCATCGCGGCGGGGCTCTTCTTCGCGAAGCGTACGGTGTAGACGAAATCCTTGCTGAAGGTCCGGATGTTGTCCTCGGTCCCCGCAGCCATTTCGCGCGCAATCCGCAAGGCTTCGGGCAAGCGCTCCAATGGCACTGCGAAGGCCGCATTGTAGACATCGACCCTCAATCCAAAGAGCCGGTGCGGCTCCCACTGTGCCGTCAGCTGCGAAAGCGTGCGTGGCACGTCGCGCTCGTCGCAGGCGTGCTCCTTGAAATCATCGAAAATCATGCCGGGCACGTCGATCAGATCGCGCAGGCGCGCCTCGATCATTTCGGACGCCAGCGGGTTCTCGGTGATCTGCTTGACCCCCCTGGCTGCTTGCTCGCCAAGGGCTTCGAACGAGGTCCGGCTCACCGGGGCCGCATCGAGGGTTGGCTTGACCGTCGTCTCGATGTCGAGCCAGATAGTCTCGAGCACCTCCTCGTCATCCGCAGCGAAGGGGTCGAAGGTCAGTTCGTAATAATGCGGCGTGCGGCCCTGGGTTATGTCGCCCATCGCCTCGGCAAAGCGGCCTTGCGCGACCAAATCGGCCCAGTCGGCGGGGAGCTTGCGCGCGCGCTTGACCAAGCCGCAGTAAAATTCCTCCACCGCTTCAATGAGGTAGGCCGAAACGAAACCCATGCCGCCGAGATGGACCCGCGCAGCCGCGAAATGGGCCGGATCGCCGGGTGTCGCAAAGCGCGCGATCCACTCATCCTTGAGGACGGGCTTGTCAGGATCGCCGAGCCATATTCCCTCGCCCTTGCCGGTCGATAGGACCATGCCCCTCACATGCGTTTCGCAGCCCGTCTCATCGAGCGTCGAGCCATGCGATCCGGTGGCGACCATGCCCGCAACGCTCTGGCCCTTGTGCGAACCGGCAGTGCGCAGCGAAAGGTCGCGGCCCGGCTTGCCGAGCCAGTCCATCAACCGGTGGATCTTCGTCCCTCCGGTCACCAGGACATAGCGTCGTCGGTGTTCGATTCCTTCGAGGAACGCCTCGTCGGGGACCGGCCAGATGCCTTCGTCCCCGTCCGTCGTCACATGGCTGGACAGGCCGTGGAACAGCTTGCTCTGCGACCAGCCTGAGCCGGTCACGCACAGCTCGCGGTCGCGCTTCGCTTCGTAATCGATGAGCTCGCCCATCGCGTCACCGCGCTGCGCGAGAACACTGGCCACGTCATCGGCCGCATCCTCTTGGATCTCGACCGTCCGGCGCATGAATTTGAAAATCGAGCGGTGCTCGTTCACCCACGGCCCGCCGCGCTTGCGTTCGATGCGCATCAATTGTCCCCGCCGATGTCGTCCCTCTCCAATAGGCTTGGACGCGAAAACACTATAGGCAAAATCCGACTGGTGGCTGTCGGGGGGCAAGCAAAGATGCTGGAAAACCTGTTTTTTCTCGTGGTGGGCTTCTGCCTGCCGTTCCTGTTCTTCTTCATCGGGCGCAAGCTGTTCAACTGGGGACCGCACGAGGTTCCCTGCAGCCATTTCCACGATCACGTGCACGAGGCAGCACCCAACCGCTTCATCCGCGACATCCAGCGCGATGCGCCCCCTCCGCACAGCCAGTCGGCAATCGCCAAGGCCGGGCACGGCCATCAAGCCGGTCATGACAGCGACCCGCTTGGCGACGACCTCGAAAAGCTGGTCGAAGAATGCGCGTTGCACGGTCACGACGAGCATGGCCGCAAGATCGCGCATGATCCGGACGAGCCGCACAATGCGCCGGGCGCGAAGGTGCTGATGCTTTCGGGCGGGGGCCAGTGGGGCGCCTATGGCGCGGGGCTTTTCCGCACCATGCACGATGCCAGCGGCCGCGACCTCGCGATGCGCGACGTGAAGATCATCACCGGCATTTCCACCGGTTCGCTGCAGACCCTGCTGCTCATGGTGGCGCTGGACGAGTCCCAGCCGGTGCAGACCCGGCGCTATGCAATGGACCGGCTGGAATGGGGCTATTCCCCGCGTACCGAGCGCGACGTGGTGCGCAACACCGGCCTTGAGATGCTGCCCTTGCGCGGTGCGCAGGCGGGTACTGCTCCGCTCCGCAAGCGCATTCGCAATGCCATATTCGAAAACGGAGACTCAACGCTTCTCGACGCACTGCGCCAGTCGAAGATCGCCGGCTACATCGGCTTCGTCGAGGCGAATTGCGGCCTGTTCCATTATGTCGATGTGCGCGGCCTGGTGCGGGACGAACCCGACAATGAAAAGGCGGTCGACGCGTTAAGCGCTGCGGCGATGGCATCTTCCGCCATGCCGGTGTTCCACCAGCAGCTGCGCGTGACCGGGTCCAGCAAGGGATCGCGCGCGCTATACGATGGCGGCGTCAGGCGCTCTGTCTTCTTTGAAAGGTCGATGGAGCGGATGCACCAGAGCGTGTGCCGCCACGCCGGCTCGCCGGCGGATGAGCATCCCAACGGTGCCGAAAGGCGGGCGGTCACACCCGCCTTCTTCGTCGTGCGCAACGGGCCGACGACGCGCGTGGCGGATCCAGATCTCGATTCGAAGGATGGCCCGATTCTCAACGGGAAGCGCGGATACGACCTCCTGGTCAACGAAAGCGAGGTCGGCGCCATCGCCGGCTTGCGCCTGCTGAACCCCTACGGCGACATCTATCTCACCACTGCCGACCAATGGTATACCTTCGACTGCCAGTGCGAAGAGGCGGATTGTTCGAAAGGCACCGAGATGTTCAAGCCCGGCTTCATGGCGTGCCTGCGCGATCTGGGCCGCCACAAGGTCCAGCGCTTTGGCGGCGCATGGTGGTCCATGAGCCCGATCGACAACCGCTAAACCGTCCCTCGACGAAACAAATGTTTAAAGTGCGAAACCTTTTGCCGACGAAGGTATTCTGTCCCGCAAAGGGGAAGAATTTTCGTGTCGCTATCCAATCGGATCCTGATCGTCGATGACGAGGCCTTGATCGCTTTCGATTTCGAGATGACTCTTGTCGACGCCGGTTACGACGTCCTTGGACCGGCCACCTCGCTCGACGAGGCGCTCGACATGGTGAGCGAGGAGACGCCGCGCGCCGCCGTGCTGGACATCGATCTCAACGCCAGACCCGTCTGGCCACTGGCGCGCAAGCTTCGCGAAAGTGGCACGCATATCGTTTTCGTCAGCGCGAACCTGCGTCACGAAGAATTGGCGACCGAATTCAAGGATGAACCCCGCCTCGACAAGCCGGTTTGCGAAGGCGACCTGCTGAAGGCCCTCAACCAGGGTTTGGCGGAGCAGCCGGCCCACTGTCACTGAGCGGGAAAACTAGGCTGCGCTTAAAGCCGTTTTCCACCTTATCGCCCTTTACCCTTCCCGATAGCTGACGCGCGGTCACTTCGAGCAGGCGGGTGCCGAATCCCTTCCCCGCCCCGTCCTTGCCGGTGCTGCCGGCTTCGACCCACTCAAGGCGCAGGTCGCTGTCTTCGACCTCCCAATGGACGGTCACGGACCCTTCCTCGTCGCCCAAAGCTCCGTATTTGGAGGCATTGGTCGCCCACTCATGGAGGATAAGTGCCACCGAGGTCAGCTTGGCGTTGGGGATATCGACGTCCGGGCCGTCGAAGTTGAGCTTCTGGTTCTCATGCGACGGCGCGAGCACCGTCTCGAGCAATTCGCGAAGCCCGACCGAGCCGCCATCCGCATGACGCGTAGTCAGGGCATGCGAGCGCCCGAGCGCGTGGATGCGATTGCGCAGGTCTTCTGCAAAATCGTCCAGATTGTCGGCTTCGCGCTTTGAGATCGCGACCATGGCGGCGATCACCGCAAACAGGTTCTTCACGCGGTGGTTCATCTCGCGCAGCATGATCTCGCGCTCGGCAAGGATCTCGCGCTCGGCCGTGATGTCATAGGTCACGCCGATGAACTTGGCGGGCTTGGTGTTGGTGATGCTGCGTCCGAGACCGTGCAACCAGCGCACGCTGCCATCTTCGAGCGGCAGGCAGAACACCTCGTCGAAATCCTTTTCCCCATCCATCGCACGGCGAAGTGCGGTATTGACCCGGTCCCGGTCGGGGCCCGGCAGCTTGGCGAGGATCGGCTCCATCGTGTCGCCTTCGCTCTCGTCCAGTTCGAGTAGGCGACGTTCCGTTTCGTCGAGGATCGTGCGATCCGTCGCCGGTTCGTATTCCCACACACCGATCTTCGCCACTTCGAGCGCAAGACGCAGGCGTTCGCGTTCCTCGCGCAGGTCACGCTCCATCGTCAGGGCCTGCGTGACGTCGGTGAACATGATCGTCGCCCCGTCGATGTCGCCGTTCGTCTGGCGATATGGAATGACCCTGCCCAGATATTTGCGCGATCCGTCTTCCGAGGACGAATGATAATCCTGGGTGCGACCCTGCGCAGCCGCCGCTTTCGCCATCTTCAGGTAATCCTGATCGGCAAGCTGGGTCGGCAGGACGTCGAGCGGCCGCCCGATATCGCTCTGGTTGATGTGGAAGATCTTCGGCGCGGCGTCGGTATAGCTGCGCAGGTTGAGATCGCCATCGACGACCAGCACCATCAGCTCGGTCGTGGCGAAGAAGTTCTTGAGATCCGCATTGGCGACCGTGACCTGGTCGACCTTCGATTTCAGTTCGTCATTGACCGTGGTCAGCTCCTCGTTGGTGGACTGGAGCTCCTCGTTCATCGACATCATTTCTTCGTTGCTGCTCTTGAGCTCCTCGTTCGTAGTTTCGAGCTCTTCCACCGTGGACCGCAGCCGGTGGCGCGTATTCTGCAGTTCTTCCTCGAGGAATTGCAGCTGGCCGTCACCTACTTCGAACTCTTCGAATTCGTCGTCCTCGAACGGTTGCAGCGCACCTGTCTCGCGAATGACGACCAGGTAGCCGCCGGGTGCCACCGGCTCGCACAAGATCGAGGTCTTGATGCGCCCGAATTCGGTCGTGACTTCTTGGTCGCGCACGACCAGGCGGTTCTGTTCTTCCACCACCCTGCGCAGCAGCGGTCCGATGACTTCGCGTAAACCGGATCGCGCCAGGGTCGGCACGTGCACCGTGCGTTCCAGCTGGTCGGGAAATTCGAGATAACGCCCCGCAGCGCCCCATTTTTGAAGCAGCAAGCCCTCGGAATCGAGGAGCAGGCTTACGGGCGCATACTTGTCGGCCACCCTTCGCAGAGCGAGCACCTCGGTAGAACTCGTGTTCGAGGGTCCCGAATGCGAGGTATTGCGCTCGCGACGCCGGACGTATGTCGGGGCGCTTATCTTTGGAATGTGTAGGTTGTAATTGCTCTTCACGTTGCGACGCTTGAATATCCGTGAACCCTGGTCGACGACTTCGAAGAGGTCCTCGAACCGCCCGATCCCTTCCGATGAACCGAGGAAGAGATGGCCACTGTCTCGCAGGGCAAAGTGGAAGAGAGGCAGCACCACCTTCTGCAACTCTTCGTCGAAATAGATCAGCAAGTTGCGGCAGGAAACGATATCGATCTTCGAAAAGGGCGGATCGCGCACCACATTGTGCAGGCTGAAACGCACCATGTCCCTGACTTGCGGAACCATGGTGAAGGTATCCGACCCGCCGATCACATAATGCTTCTGATAGTCGGCGGGAATGTCTGGTAGCGCGGAATTGGGGTAGGTCGCGCTGCGCGCGATATCGAGCATCTTGTCGTCGATATCGGTCGCGAAAACCTGCACGTAGGGCCGCTTGTCCGCCTTCCGCATGGACTCGGCGAACAACATGGCGATGGTGTAGGCTTCCTCGCCGCTCGAACAGCCGGGCACCCAGACGCGGACTTCCTGCCCGTCGCGCGAAGAGCCGACGATCTTATCGATGACCTGCTCATGCAGGGCGGTGAAGTCTTCGTGGTCGCGGAAGAACTGGGTGACGTTGATCAGCAGGTCCTGGAAAAGCGCTTGGCACTCGTCCGCATCGGTCCTGATCCGTCCGACATAATCGCCCGCATCCTCGATCGAGAGAACCTGCATCCGCCGGGCCACACGGCGGATCAGCGTCGAGCGCTTGTATCGCGAGAAATCGTGCCCCACGGTGTCGCGCAGCACTTCGCACAGCTCGTCGATCCGATCGGCGACTTCGCGCGCTTCTTCCTCGACCTCTTCGGTCGGGGCGCGCCTGAAGAAGTCGCTGACGAGCTCGATGACGTCCGCGGGCTTGGCGATCACGTCGACCAGGCCGGTGCCGATGGCCGACACGGGCATCCCGTCATAGCGAGCGGTTTCCGGCTCCTGCGCCACGGCAAGGCCGCCCAGTTCCTTGATTGCCCGCAATCCGCGACTGCCGTCTGCACCTGTGCCTGAAAGGATGACGCAGGCTGCCATGTGCTGGCGATCGTTGGCGAGACTGTCGAAGAAATCGTCGATCGGGCGCCGCTGACCACGCGGATCGGAAAATTCGGTGAGTTCGAGAACCCCGTCGTGGATCGCCAGGCCGTGACCAGGCGGGATCACGTAGACGTGATCGGCTTCCAGCTTTTCGTCCCCTTCGGCCTGGGTAACGGTCATCGCCGTATAGCGCTCGATCAGCTGCGCCATGAGCGATTCATGGGTCGGGTCCAAGTGCTGGACCACGACGTATGCGAGGCCGGTCTTGCCTTCCTGGCCTCCGAACACCTCTCGCAGCGCCTCCAGCCCCCCTGCCGACGCGCCAATTCCGACAACCGGCACAACCTTGTCCAGATTATCGTTCAATTATTCCCCCCTCTGGTCCGACAACCGCGCCTCCGCGATGATCGAATGGCTCGATGCGAGCTGTTCGTAAGTTCCCAGCATGACCATGCCCATTTCGCCTGCAATCGAACGCAGGTCGCGAATGTCCTGCTTCAGCGCTTCCTCGTAGACATCCAGCAGGTCCTTCCCGGCCGGCTTCACCTCGAACTGCGAGCCGAGAATGTAGACTATCTTCTTTCCCAGCTTGATCTTCGACAGGTAGACGAGGTTCAGAAAGGGCGTTCCGTCATGCTTCACGTTCGGCACAAGGAACTTGCCTTCCGTCAGCTTGTCATCGGAAATGAAGTTTCGCATCCGTTCCCGCACGGGGCCCGCTCCACCGGCTGGCTGCAGGAAACGGCAGTTCCTGCCCAGGACCTCGTCGGGCGAATATCCGGTCATCTCGCAAAATGCGGTGTTCACGCCGACCAGCGGCGCATCGTCCATGCCCATGTCGGACAGCGACAGGGACACCTTGCTCTTGTCGAGCGCGGTCCCGAGAGCCACGGGAGGCTCAATATCTGCTTCCAACCAATACATGTGCAACGCCTTGCGATATCCGGATTCTTCCGGAGCTTTGGCATTTGTTCTAGGCACAAGAGCACATCCGGACAAGCGAATGCTTGCCGTGCCCGAACAAACGACTTTTCCTGGAGAAGGGGACTGTTGGTGCGGTCGAGAAGACTCGAACTTCCACGGCCTTGCGGCCACAACGACCTCAACGTTGCGCGTCTACCAGTTCCGCCACGACCGCACACAGTCAAATCCGGTAGCGAATCCCGCATGCGCAGGAGGCGTGCTACCGCCGGTAGGAGCGCGCCACTAGCAGCGAGAATGCGCCCCCGCAAGCACCTTGTTCATGCAAATTCTAAAGCGGCGCCCAACCCACGTCGGCATAGACCGCATTGCGCGGCACTTGCGTGCTCGCCTCGTCGATCGTCACCGTTTCGCCCGGCGCCAGGGTCGGCTGCGGCGGCTGGACGATCCAGGTAAAGACCTGATCCTCGCGCTCGTTCAGCATGACGATCTGGATGGGCGGAAGGTCACGGCTCTCGCGGGAGGTGTTTTCAACCTCGATCCGGGCGGAAAACAGGTAGGTCTTGTTTTCCAGCTCGCGCCAGCTTTGCGCTTCGGGAGGGAATCGCAGTTCCAGATCGGGCTGCGCCTGCCCGAAAGTCGGCTTGTCGACCGGCCACCAGGACGGCGTGCCGAATTGCGTGATGGCGACCACCGCGCCAAGCGCCAGGACCGCGAATATCGCGGCCGCCCAGGTCCACAGCTTCATCATGTTGCGGCGCGGACGGAAGGGCGGTGAATGATCGAAGCGCGACACGAAGTCGCCGTCGTCATCATCGGTATAGACCGGCGGGGCCGGCTCTACGTCGTCGTAGGAAGGCGGATGCGTCTCGTCGAAATCGGGCGCCTCTCCGCCATCATTGGCAGAATGGTCCTCGTCATCCTGCCCGGCGTCGCCTTCATCGAATGTGAAGCCGGGGCGCGCCTGCACGTCCTCTTCCTCGACCGGCGGCGGTGGCGGAGGAGGGGGCGGCGGAGGCGGAGGTGGTGCAGCCGCCTCGCTCGCCTGAACCCCTTCGACATCTGCGCCATCCTGGAACCAGGAGTGCTTGCACTTTGCGCAGCGAACGGTCCGGCCGTCCACACCGATTGCGTTGTCGGGAACGACATAACGCGTGCTACAGGCGGGACAGGCGATAATCATGGTGGATGAAAGCCTTACGCATTGGTGCGAATCGCGACAAGCGGCGCATCTGTGCGTGAAAGCCCCAAGCGGCTTTTTTCCACATCGAAGCGCGGTTATAGGCTCCATTTGGACGATGTCGGCCCTAATTCACCTCTTTTTCTCGGCGAAACCAGGCCGATGAGCGCAAAGGAAAGCGCGATCGTGCAGTTCGACAACGTCGGATTGCGCTACGGCACCGAGCGCGAGGTGCTGTCGAATATTTCCTTCACCCTGTTTCCGGGCCGGTTTTATTTCCTCACCGGCGCCAGCGGAGCCGGCAAGACTTCGCTCCTGAAACTGCTTTATCTCGCCCAGCGCCCTTCCCGCGGCGGGATGCGCATGTTCGGGACCGACGTGATCACCATGCCGCGCGACGAATTGCCGGGCTTCCGCCGCCGCATGGGCGTGGTGTTCCAGGATTTCCGGCTGGTCGACCACTTGTCCGCATTCGACAATGTCGCCTTGCCGCTGCGCGTATCGGGAGTGAGGGAGCGTGACCTGGCAGGGCCCGTCAACGACATGCTCGACTGGGTCGGGTTGGGTCACCGTGCCGATGCACGGCCCGCGACCCTTTCCGGCGGCGAGCAGCAGCGCGTCGCCATTGCGCGCGCCGTCATCGCCCGCCCCGAAATCCTCGTCGCCGACGAACCGACCGGCAACGTCGATCCCGAAATGGCGCTAAAACTGATCCGGCTGTTCGAGGCGCTCAACCGGCTGGGCACCACAGTCGTCGTCGCGACCCATGACTACCAGCTGATCAGGAAAGTGCCCGAAAGCCTCATCATGCGGCTGGACAAGGGGACGCTTTCCGATCCGACCGGCGCGCTGCGCTATCCGCCCAAGCGCGCGCCGAGCGGAGTAGAGGCATGACCGGCAAACCCCCGACCCTGGGCCGAGCGGTCGATCGTGGCCTCGCTCCATTCCGCGGGCGCAGGGCGGCAAGCCTCCTTCCGCGCACGCGGCTTGGAGGACCGGTGCCGTGGGTCATCGCGATCATGGTCGCGCTGTGCGTCCTCGCCGCTGGCGGCGCGCTGGCCCTTTCCAACCTCGCCGCCAGCGCCAGGGGGGACCTCGCCGGTAGCGCCACGGTCCAGATCATCGAGGCGGACAATGATTTGCGGGCCGAACAGGCGCGCCGCATAGCCGGCCTGCTGCGTGAGGATCCGGCAGTAACGGGCCTGCGCATGGTGCCCGAGAGCGAAGTCGCCGCCCTGCTGGAGCCCTGGCTGGGATCGGGCGAAGCGGTCGATGCTGTCCCGCTGCCCGCCCTGATCGACCTGGAGCTGGCTGCGGAGGTGGATGAAGATGCCTTGGCGGAGCTTGAAACCCGGATCGCGGCCTATGCGCCGTCCGCCCGGATCGACAGCCAGGAAACATGGCTCGCTCCGGTGCTGGACGCATTGCGCACCTTGCAGTTCATGGCCTTGTCCCTGATCGGGCTGCTTGCCTTTGCAGGCGTGGCGGCAGTCTGGCTGGCTGCGCGCAATGCCCTGGGCGGCAATCGCGATACGATCGAAATCGTCCACCTGCTCGGTGGTAGCGATGCCCAGATCGCCAGCGTATTCCAGCGCTCGATCCTGCTCGATGCGATCGCGGGCGGACTGCTTGGGCTGGTGTTGGGCGCAGGAGCGATAGCCCTGCTCGCCAACAGGTTCGCCGCGCTTGATTCGGGTATGGTTGCAGCCGGGTCACTGTCCGCGATCGATTGGGTTATATTGGCCATGGTCCCGCTTTTCGCCGTCGTCATTGCAGTCTACACGGCACGCATGACCGTCCTCGCATCCTTGCGGAAAATGCTGTGATCCTTCGCTTCGTCGCCGCCCTCGTGCTGCTCTACACCTTCGGCTTCGTGGCCTTTTCGGTGACCCTGCCCTCGCCTGCAAAGCAAGTGGAGACCGATGCCGTCATCGTGCTGACGGGCGGGCCGGGCCGGATTGCCCGCGGGCTGGAAGTCGTCGCCGAAGGCCAGGCGCAGGAAATGTTCGTTTCGGGCGTCGACCCGGAGGTCAAGGAAGGCGAATTCGCCGCCCAGTTCGATGTCTCTCGCAGGACGATGAATTGCTGCGTCACTCTCGGGTATCTTGCCGTCGACACACGCAGCAACGCAGGCGAAGTCGCACAGTGGATGGCCGAAAAGGAATTTACCTCCGCCCGCCTCGTGACGACCGACTGGCATATGGCGCGCGCCTACTCGGAAGTGGCGAGTGTGCTGCCTGCGGAAACCACGCTGGTAAGGGACGCGGTGCCTTCGCATCCGGACCTGCAGACGCTGTTCCTCGAATACAACAAGTTGCTGGCGTCCGAGATATCGCAGGGGCTGAAGGTCTGATCCGATGATAGTCCTGCGCAATATCGCGTTCTACCTGGCGTTCTATTTCGGCTCGATTTTCATCACTGCCGCAGCGCTGGCCTGCGTGCCTTTCTCGAAACCCGCCTTCCGCAGGCGCGTCGAGGACTGGAGCGGGTGGCAACGCTGGTGCATGCGCACCTTCCTCGGCATCGAGCTCGTGATCGAAGGCGGTCCGGTCGAAGGACCTGCACTCTACGCGGTGAAGCACGAGAGCTTCTTCGAGGCGATCGACGCGCCGACCCTGTTCGACAGCCCGGCCGTGTTCGCGAAGAAGGAACTCCACGGCATTCCCGGCTGGGGCCGCGCGGCGGCCGCCTACGGTCTGATCTTCGTCGCCCGCGAACAGGGGGCGAAGGCCCTGATGACGATGATCCGCTCGGCCAAGGCGCGCTCTGCCGAAGGCCGCCCGCTGGTGATCTTCCCGGAAGGAACGCGCGTCCCGCATGGCGAGCGGCGGCGGCTGCAATCTGGCTTTGCCGGAATCTACAAGATGATCGGCCTGCCCGTCGTGCCAGTCGCGGTGAACAGCGGTCCGCTGTACCATCGCGGCCTCAAGAAGAAGGGCACGATCACCTACCGCTTCGGTGAGACGATCCCTGCAGGCCTGCCGCGCGAAGAGGTCGAAGCGCGGGTCCTCGACGCGATCAACGCGCTCAACGACTGATTAGTGGTCGGACCGGCCGAAGTCCGGCCGCGCATCGTCCTGCCCCTCTTCGATAATCGACCGGCGGATCGTGCGCGTGCGATCGAACAAATCGTGCAGCGTATCGCCATCACCATTGCGGATCGCCCGCTGGAGCGCGGTGAGGTCCTCGGTGAAACGCCCCAGCACTTCGAGGACCGCATCGCGGTTCGACAGGAACACGTCGCGCCACATGACGGGATTGGACGCGGCGATGCGGGTGAAATCGCGGAAACCGCCTGCGGAGTATTTGATGACCTCGCCACGGGTCACATCCTCGAGGTCGGACGCGGTACCAACGATGGTGTAGGCGATGAGGTGGGGAATGTGGCTCGTCACGGCGAGGACGAGGTCATGGTGCGCGGCATCCATGATCTCGACCTTGGCGCCGAGGCTCTCCCAGAACGCGGCAAGGTCGGCGACAGCCTCTTTGGGCGCATTTTCGGGCGGCGTAACGATGCACCAGCGATGACGGAACAGTTCGGCAAAGCCTGCTTCCGGTCCGCTTTTCTCCGTACCGGCAACGGGATGCGCAGGAATGACCGTGGCATCAGGAAGCGCTTTGGCGAGGGCCGCCGCAACGCTCGCCTTGGACGAGCCAACGTCGCTGACGATCGCGCCCGGTTTGAGCGAGGCAGAGATTGCGCGCGCCGCTTCTTCCATCGCACCGACGGGCACGCACAGCACCACGAAGTCGGCATTCGCGACCGCATCGCTGGCGGTTTCGCATATTGTCCCAACCAGACCTCGCTCCGCGGCGCGTGCACGCACATCGGGATCGGCATCCCAACCCGTGGTCGCGATATGCGGAGCCATCTTGCCCGCAGCTAGCCCGATCGACCCGCCGATAAGGCCGAGACCGATGATGGCGACGCGGTCGATGGTCACGCCGCAGCCTCGCAGGCATTGGCGAGGATCGCAGCAATCTCGCCCATCTGCTCGCGCGTGCCGATCGTAATCCTCAGTGCATGGGGAAGGCCCTGTGAGGGCAAGTGCCGCACGGCATAGCCACCTTCGGCCAATGCCTCCAATGCCGCATCCGCGCTCAGCGCACCTTCGAACAGGACCAGCACGAAATTGGCCTCGCTCGGCTTGGCCCTGAGGCCGTGATTGCCGAGCGCCGCGATCTGCCGCTCGAAAGCATCGCGCGCGGCGAGGTTTTCCTCGCAGGACTTGCGGACGAAAGCCATGTCCCTCACTGCCGCAAGCGCTGCGCGTTGACCTGCCGCCGTCACGTTGAAAGCGCCGCGCAGGCGGTTGAGCGCGCCGATGATCTCCGGAGCCCCGGTCGCCCAGCCAATCCGCTCCCCCGCAAGGCCGAACGCCTTGGAGAATGTCCGCGTGACGAGGACGTTGTCGTGCTGCGCCGCCAGCTCCATTCCGCCGTCGTCCAGGCCGGGGGCCAGGTACTCGACATAGGCATGGTCGATTACCAGCAGCACATCGCGCGGCAGACCATCGTGGAGGCGCGCGACCTCGTCCCGATCGAGCCATGTGCCGACCGGATTGTTCGGATTGTCGAGCAGGACCACGCGGGTCTTGTCGGTTACCGCCGCCAGCAAGGCATCGACGCTGGGGGCATGATCGTCATCGTCCGCGTAAACGATGCTTGCGCCGACCTTTGCCGCGAGCAGCGGGTAGAGCGAGAAGGAGTAGCGCGCGCAGACGACCTCGTCGCCAGGGCCCGCATAGGCCTGCACCGCGCCATGCAGCAGCTCGCCTGACCCCGCCCCGCACACGATGCGCGAGGGATCGATTCCGTGGGCCGCGCCCAGTGCCTCGCGCAGGGCCGTGCTGTCGGGATCGGGATAGAGCGCCGGATTGGCGATATCTGCCAGCGCTTCCTGCGCGAGCAGGCTGCAGCCGTGCGGGTTCTCGTTGGCCGAAAGCTTGACCAGTTCGCGCCCGTCGCTGCCCTTCGACTTGCCCGGCACATAGGCATGGATCGCCTCGATCCAGGGCTTCATTGTCGGGCGGGCGGCGCTGTCTGCTGTGTCTGTCATCGCGGCTTGTTCGCATGAAAGAAAAACGGCCCTTCGACAAGCACCTGCCTTGGCTGTAGAGGCCAAGGAATGGCCGGGGCGTCACAAGTTTTGCAATTGACCGATCCGCTGCCGCTCGACGGCGGGGGCGAGTTGCATGGCGCCGAGATCGCTTTCGAGACCTACGGGACGCTGGCCGGGGATGGTTCGAACGCGATCCTGCTCTGCCACGCGCTGACGGGCGACCAGTATGTCGCTTCGCCCCATCCGGTAACCGGCAAGCCCGGCTGGTGGGAGCGCATGGTCGGACCCGGAAAGCCCATCGACACGGATCGCTATTTCGTGATCTGCGCCAATGTCGTCGGCAGCTGCATGGGCTCGACCGGCCCGGCAAGCGAAGCACCCGACGGCAAGCCTTACGCCATGCGCTTCCCGGTGATCACTATTCGCGACATGGTGCGCGGGCTCGTCGCGCTGCTCGACGGGCTCGGCATCGATAAGCTGCACGCCGTGGTCGGCGGGTCGATGGGCGGGATGCAGGCGCTCAGCCTTGCCGCCAACTGGCCGGACCGCGCCGAACGCGTGCTCGTGATTGCATCGACCAGCCGTCACTCGGCGCAGAATATCGCCTTCCACGAGCTCGGCAGGCAAGCCGTCATGGCCGATCCCAACTGGCACCAGGGCGATTATTATGCGCAGGAGAGCCAGCCCGACAGCGGATTGGCCGTCGCCCGCATGGCCGCGCACATCACCTATCTTTCCGAAGAGGCGCTGACCGGGAAGTTCGGGCGCAATCTGCAGGATCGCGATACCAAGAGCTTCGGCTTCGATGCCGATTTCCAGGTCGAAAGCTATCTGCGCTACCAGGGCAGCGGCTTCACGCGGCGGTTCGACGCCAATTCCTATCTCTATATCACGCGCGCGATGGATTATTTCGACCTGGCGGAAGAGCATGGCGGCAAGCTCGCCAATGCCTTTGCCGGGACCGAAGCGCGTTTCTGCCTAGTCAGCTTCGACAGCGACTGGCTCTATCCGACCGCCGAAAGCCGCCACGTGGTGCATGCGCTGAATGCAGCAGGTGCGGCGGTGAGCTTCGTCGAATTGTCCGCCCCGCACGGGCATGACAGCTTCCTGCTCGATGTCCCCGCACTCGACCGCGTGGTGAAGGGCTTCATCGAATGAGCGCCCTTCGCCCCGACCTCGCCGCCATCGCCTCCGCGATCGAACCGGGCACCCGCGTGCTCGATATCGGCTGCGGCGACGGCGCCCTCTTGGCCGAGCTTCGCGCGTCGAAGGGGGTGGATGCGCGCGGGATCGAAATAGATGGCGGCTGCGTCGAACGCTGCGTGGCGCAGGGGCTTTCCGTGGTGCAGGGCGATGCCGACAGCGCGCTCGCGGACTATCCGGACAAGGGATTCGACTACACGGTGCTCAGCCAGACGCTGCAGACCGCGCGGCGGCCCGATCTCATGCTCGACCAGCTGCTGCGCGTGGGCAAGCAGGCCTTCGTTTCCTTCCCGAATTTCGCCCACTGGCGCACCCGCGGCGCGCTGATGCTCGGCGGGCGGATGCCGGTCACCCGCTCCATTCCGGTCAGCTGGTACGAGACGCAGAACATCCACCACGTGACGGTGAAGGACTTTCGCGAACTGGCGCGCGAGAAGAACGCACGGATCGAGCGCGAGTGGTTTTTCGCCAATGAGAAACCGGTTTCGGGCGCGGCGAACTTGCGCGCCGAATTCGCGGTCTTCCTGCTCAGCCGCTAGGCGGATCGACAGGTTTACCCGCGCCGAAGAAGGAGCGGATCAGCCTGCGGGCGGTCAGGATCAGCCAGACCGTGAGGCCCAGCAGCACCAGCGCGATTGCACCTGCCGCATAAGGATATTCGTAAGCGAGGTAGAGCAGGCCGACCGTCACCACGTCCTCTACCGTGGAGACCGCGACATTGCTGACCGGTTCGGGGCTGGCATTGACCACACCGCGCGCGCCCGCCTTGCCGGCATGCGCCGTCAGCGCAGCCCCGCCGCCCAGGAGGAAGGCGACAACCTGCGTCGCGGGATCGGAGGGATCGACGATCGCAAGAGCCAGCAGCGCACCGCCGATCGGCCGGACGAAAGTATGGACGGCATCCCATGCGCTATCGAGCCACATGACCTTGTCGGCGAAGAATTCGGCCACGGCCGCGATGGCGGCGATGCCCATGATCCACGGGTTCGCCAGCACGTCGAGGCTCTGCAGATGTTCGGGCAGCGGGATCGCGTCCAGCCGCATGGCGAGGCCTGTCGCAAAGATACTGAGGTAAAGTCGCCAGCCCGCCAGCAGGCTGACGCTTCCGGCTATCCCGATGATTTCCATCACTCCCATAAGTGCCAGTATGCCCGTGATTTTCCATTCGTCCAACGACCAAGTGCAAACGACGAGCGGGAATTGACCCGGACGGCGATGCGGGCCTATCGTTTACAAATGTCAACGAAACCTTCCGGGAGGTCATTATGATAGGCAAATTCACCATCGCGGCCGCGCTCGCGGCAACTTCGCTCGCCGCTTGCAACAGCGCGAATGCGGGGTCGCAAACGCATACCACCACTTCGCACAACACGTCGGTCTCGGTCTATCGCAGCGGCGAAACCCAGATCGTGGGATCGGGCGTGGTGGTCGAAGAGAACAGGCCTATTCCGGCCTTCGGTGCCCTCGCCATCGACGGCCCCGTGGATGTCGTGATCCGGCAGGGCGCGCCCTCGCTGCGGCTTGTCGCCGAAGACAATATCATCGGTCTGATCGACGCGAGGAAGGACGGCGACACGCTGTCGCTGACGACAGACGGCAGCTTCCGCACGAAGAAGCCGATCCTTGCCTACCTTTCGGTCCCCGACCTGCAGGAAGTGACGGTCAACGCCAGCGGCGACGTGCGCCTCGAAGGCTGGGATGCCCCCGCACTCTCGCTGTCGATCCGGGGTTCGGGAGATATCGAGATCGACGGATCGGTCGACGAAATTCGCGCACGCATCGGTGGTTCGGGCGATATCGACCTGGCCCCCGTCCGCGCGGCGCGGGTCGATGCGGCAATCAACGGGTCTGGCGATGTGGCGATCGGGTCCGTCGACCGGCTGGTCGCGTCGATCAACGGATCGGGCGATATCCGCGCAGGCGATGTCGGAGAGCTAGCGGCAGACGTCAACGGATCGGGCGACATCAGCTATCGCAGCGCACGCGTCATCACCCGGAGAGAGGTAAACGGCAGCGGCGTTATCCGCGCCCGCTGATCAGCCAGTTACCGGCAAAGAAAAAGGGCGGCACCGTTTGCGCGGCGCCGCCCTTCTTTTGTCTGTGATGAGACGGATCAGAAGATTTCGAACAGACCCGCTGCGCCCATGCCGCCGCCGACGCACATGGTTACGACGCCGTATTTCGCCTTGCGGCGCTGGCCTTCGCGCAGGATGTGGCCGACGCAGCGCGCGCCGGTCATGCCGTAGGGGTGGCCGATCGAGATCGAGCCGCCGTTGACGTTAAGCTTGTCGTTGTCGATGCCCAGCTTGTCGCGGCAGTACAGGACCTGCACGGCGAAGGCTTCGTTCAACTCCCACAGGTCGATGTCCTCGACCTTCATGTCGAAACGTTCGAGCAGCTTGGGGATCGCGAAGATCGGGCCGATGCCCATTTCGTCGGGCTCGGTGCCTGCAACCGCCATGCCGATGTAACGGCCGAGCGGGTTGAGGCCGCGTTTCTCGGCTTCCTTGGCTTCCATGACGACGACTGCCGCCGAACCGTCGGACAGCTGGCTGGCGTTACCAGCCGTGATCGTGGTGCCCGGACCCATGACCGGCTGCAGCGAGGCGAGGCCTTCGAGCGTGGTCGACGGGCGGTTGCCTTCGTCCTTGGCGATCGTCACGTCTTCGTCCGAAACCTCGCCGGTTTCCTTGTTCATCACCTTGTGCGTGGTGCTGACCGAAACGATTTCGTCGTCGAAGATGCCGGCTTCCTGTGCCGCGGCGGTGCGCTGCTGGCTCTGGAGCGAATACTCGTCCTGCGCTTCGCGGCTGATGCCGTAACGCTGGGCGACGGTTTCTGCCGTCTGGAGCATGGGCATGTAGATCGCGCCGTGCATGTTCACCAGTTCGGGGTCGGGCATGACCCGCATTTCCTTGGTCTGCACGAGGCTGATCGATTCCTGGCCGCCCGCCGCGACGATCTGCATGCGGTCGGTGATGACCTGCTTGGCAGCCGTAGCGATGGTCATCAGGCCCGAGGAGCACTGGCGGTCGATGGTCATGCCCGAAACACCGATCGGGCAACCGGCGCGCAGCGCGACCTGGCGGGCGAGGTTGCCGGCCTGTGCGCCCTGCTGGAGCGCGGCGCCCCACAGCACGTCGTCGACTTCGCCGGCGTCGATGCCGGCGCGCTCGATCGCGGGCTTCAGAGCATAGGAGCCGAGCGTTGCGCCGGGCGTCGAGTTGAAAGCGCCCTTATAGGCCTTGCCCATACCGGTACGGGCGGTGGAAACGATGACTGCGTCACGCATGGTCATTCCTTAAATCTATCTGGTCGTTGAACGTCTGCTTCTCCCGGGGAGGGGAAAGAAATCAGACGAAATACATGGTCATCCATTCGCAGATCAGGGCGGGCTTGTCCTCGCCTTCGATCTCGATGGTGATCTCCATTGTCTGCTGCCACTGGCCGGGGCGCTTCTCGGTCATTTCGAGCAGCTTCCAGTGACCGCGGATCTTCTTGCCCGAGCGAACGGGGTTGATGAAGCGGGTTTTGTTGCCGCCGTAATTGACGGCCATCTTGATCCCGTCGACGCGCGGCACATCGCTGTTTGCGGTGAGGTAGGGGATCATCGAAAGCGTCAGGAAGCCGTGGGCGATCGTGCCGCCGAACGGCGTCATCTTGGCCGCTTCCTCGTTGACGTGGATGAACTGGTGGTCACCGGTCGCATCGGCAAACTGGTTGATGCGCTCCTGGCTCATTTCGACCCATTCGCTGGTGCCGACCTGTTCGCCGACCTTGGCTGCTACGTCCTGGGGGGTCATTGCTCGCTCTCCTCGAAAACTTGCTGAATTACGCGACTCCGCATCGCATTTGCGCGCGGACTCATGGCGCATGGAGAGGGGCTGTGCAACTGCCGCAAAGTTGCCGTTACGGCATTGGGGTGCTTACGGCGCCGCTTGGCGAGTTAGCTGCGGGCATCGCCCGTAGTCGGCGCGGATTTGTAAGGTCTGCGAGAGACAAGCCACTTCTGCGCGGGCCTCTCGAAACGGTAATGGAGAGCAGCCGAAACGATGAGCACAATCGCGAGGAAGGCGGCGCATTGCGCAAGGGTCAGCTGGCCATCGGCGCCAACCACAGCGATCTTGAAGAGGATGAAAAGGAAGAAGTGCGTGAGGTAGGTCGCATAACTCAAATCCCCCAGCCAGCGCATGGGGCTGCTCGAGAAGAGCTTTGCGATAACCCCGCCTGAAAGCGCGAGCGCGAGCAAACCGCTTGCCAATGCCAACGGCACGAAAGCGGTTTCCGGCACAAGCAACCATAGGCCAGCCGCGACACTCGCCATACATATGCCACCTGCTGCGAAGGCCATGCGTGCTCCTGCGCGGGACCAGCGTTGCCATATCATGCACAGCAGAGCGCCGACCGCAAACTCGATGAGGCAACGTATCAATCCCAGCCTTGCGATATCCTGGCCCAATTCCCGATGGCCGAAATAGGCAAAGACCCCGTGCAGCAATGCAATCAGGAGCGCTGCGATCGCGAAGAGGCCACCTGTGCCGATCCTGTTCCAGTGAAGGGCTGCGACGAATGCCGGAAAGAGCAAGTATGCTGCCAATTCTGTGCTGATCGACCACGCGGGATGGTTCCAACTCAGCTGGTCTGTGACCCCCCAGTTCTGGATCAGCACCAGGTGCATGGGCAATTCCGCGAAGGGATACATGTCGGTGCTGCGTTCGGTCATCACCAGGACGAGGGCAAATACCACCATGCCGGCAAGCACAAGCAAGTGGAGCGGCCAGATCCGGGCGATCCTCTTCCACCAGAAGTCGGCCGTTGCTCGCCAGCCGTGTCCCCTGAGCCGATGCCCGTAATTGAGCCACATCACGAAACCTGACAGCATGAAAAAGAGATCGACCGCAAGGTAGCCCTTGCCCAGGACCCAGATCGCTTCCGCAGATACGATCCCGGACATGGAAAGGCGTATATGATAAAGCACGACGAACCATGCGGCGAGCCCACGCAAACCGGTCAATTGGTGTAATTGCGGAATCGTTGGTCGGAGGGGCGGGGCGATCATGTCGCGAATTCCCGCTTGCTTTCGCGCCGCTCTGCCAGACGCTGTTTTCTGGCGCGCTCGGCTTCCACGCGATCATCATTCTTGATGACCGTCGCCAACCCGATCTGCAAAGCCAGAACCATGAGGATAAAAGGCTGGTAGGCTATGCCGACAAACAGAGCGCCAAGCAGGTAAACCAGTTGCACTTGCTGCAGCGAATTGGCCAGCGCACCCCATCGCTGCATATCGGGATCGTCAGATGCCAAGCCGCGCCTGCGCAATCGTTCCATCGCGATCAGCCCCGTGGCATGAAGCAAGATCCATAAAACGAAGCCGGGGATCCCTTGCTCGCCGAGAACTTCGAAATAGGCGGAATGGAATGCGCGGCCGCTTTCGCTGACTTCGCGTCGTTCGGTGCTCGTAACATTACCTTCGCGCACCTTTTCGACCGTTTCATAGGTGAAAGAGTTGCCCAGGAAGGAGTCGAACCCGCCTCCGAGCGGGTTTTGCGCGACATAGCCGATCGTCCATTTCCATACCTCGACACGAGTGGAGGCAGACTGGTCCGACTGGTGATCGACAATAGTCGACATCCGTTCCTGGTAGGATTGCGGAAGAAAAGGCAGGGAAAGCAGCGCCAAGGCTGCTGCAGCCGCCGCATATACGAAGCGGTATTTGACGGTGCGCATCATCAGTACGGCGAGAAAGGCGATGCAAAGCAATCCGGTTCGTGTCTGCGTTCCGATGGGCACCAGTAGAGACGCGGCTGTCAGGGCAACTGCAAACAGCAGCGCCGCCCTAGTCCCGCCGGGAAGAATCTTGCCATGACGGGCAAGCCACCAGACCAATGGTATCGAGGCGATACTGATGGTCGAAAGCGTACTGCCTTCGTAAATTCCCGAATTGCTCTTGGAGAGCGTAACCAGCACGCCGTAACCGCCGCCGCCGAGCAAGGTCTTGATGCCGCCCGATATCAATATGGTCGCGAGCGACAGGACACAGACATAGACAGCTGCTTCGAGCCTGAGTTTGGTACGCAGGACCAGGGGGAGGAACAAGGCGAAAAGCATCGACTTCCACACCCAGGCCCACTTCGATGCTGCACTTTCGGGAAAGTCTGCAATCGAAGTCGTGAATGCACACCAGATCAGCAGCGCCAGAAGCAGTCCCTGGCGCGCTGTGAATTTGCTGCCCTTCTTGTTGTCGAACATGGCCCATCCGACAAACGCCAGGATGAAGGTGATGAGAGACACTTTGAGATCGGGCAGGAAGACGTAACCCACCTGCTGCGGCACGACGATGTCGACGTATAGATAGGCCAGCACCCAGATGAAGGGTCGTCGCAGGCCCAGCACGACGAGAACCGCGAGAAAGGCGAGGATGACGAAGTCAAACATCGCCGCCGCGTCCCTTGTCACGGCGGCGGCGCTTGCGCGTGCCCGGCTTGCCCGGCGCAGGCGGCGGTGCTGCCAGCGGATCGTCGAGATCCTCGCGCGCAAGCAATCGCCAGCACACGAGCACGATCAGCCCGTGGGTCAGAAAAATGGCGAAATAGTCGATCACGCTTGGTTATGGCCCGCCCGTTGCCCGCAAAACGGCTCGCCACCCGGTAACAGCACAGGGTTGACGCGTCGTTAAGCCTGTTGTGTCACAGGACAACGATAATGACACGGGTCCTTCACATCCTCGACCACTCGCTGCCCCTCCATTCGGGCTACACCTTCCGCACGCGCGCCATCCTGAAGAGCCTGCAGGCGGCAGGGTGCGAAGTGCGGGCCGTGACCGGGCAGCGCCATTCGGCGGACGGGCCGCAGGTCGAGGAAGTGGACGGGCTGGTCTTCCATCGCACGCCGGGCACCCCGTCGGGCCCACCCGTGGTGCGCGAAATGCGCGAAGTGGCGGCGCTGAAGGAAACGATCGAAAGCGTCGCGTCGCAATGGCGTCCTGACGTCATCCATGCCCATTCGCCTGCGCTATGCGGCATGGCCGCGCTAAAAGCCGCCCGCAACCTGGGCATCCCGCTGGTCTACGAAATCCGCGCTTTCTGGGAAGATGCCGCCGTCGGCAATGGCACGGGGCGCGAGGGCTCGGCCAAGTATCGCCTGACCCGCGCTCTCGAAAACCGGGTCGTCAAACGCGCCGATGCCGTTTTCACGATCTGCGAGGGCCTGCGCAATGACCTCGCCGAGCGGGGGCACGACACGGCCAAGATCCGGCTTTCGCCCAATGGCGTCGACCTGTCGCTGTTCGGAGAGCCGCGTCAGCGCGACGATGCGCTCGGGACACAGCTGGGCCTCGGGAATGGTCCAGTGATCGGCTTCATCGGCAGCTTCTACGATTACGAAGGGCTGGACGACCTAATCGCCGCCATGCCTGCCTTGCGTGACCATCATCCCGAAGCGCGCCTCCTGCTGGTCGGCGGTGGGCCGCGCGAAGGAGCTTTGAGGGCGCAGGCAAACGCCTCCCCGGCGGCCGATGCGATAATCTTCACGGGGCGCGTGCCGCATGACGAGGTGGATCGCTATTATTCGCTTATCGACGTGCTCGCCTATCCGCGCAAGAAGTCGCGCCTGACCGATTTGGTGACACCGCTCAAGCCGCTCGAGGCCATGGCCCAGCGCCGGATCGTCGCGGCAAGCGATGTGGGCGGACACCGCGAACTGATCGAGGACGGGGTGACCGGCGCTCTGTTCGCGCCCGACGATCCGCAGGCAATCGCAACGGCTCTTTCCGACCTGATCGACAGCCGAGAGAAGTGGGATGCCATGCGCGAGGCAGGTCGCCGCCATGTGGCCGCGCATCACGACTGGGGACGCAATGTCGCGCGTTATCGCGAGATTTACCAGGCGCTGGTAGAAGCGGCAGCGCCGAAGCGAACGGGAATGAAGCAGGCATGAGCTACACCGAAGACAGCAGCATGACGCAGCGCGCATGGTTCCGCCCCCTGGTGGGATTGTGGTTCGCCTTCCTGCTGGGTGCGGGCACGCTGGGCGTGCTGTACGTGATGGCTCCCGCAACGCGCGATTACTACTTCGCGCGCACCGGCCTGGCCGGTTTGCACCCCTATTTCGAAGCGCCTGTCGGCATGGCTGGATTTGCCGCCGCCGCAGCCGTGGCCGCGCTTGTCGGCCTGGTGCTCGGGATGATTATCGCGGCGCGTCTCGCCAAAAGAGATGATGCGGACCTCGAGGAGGGCTGGGCCGACGAAGACGCCCGCGAGGAGGTCGTCGAAGATGAACCGGCGCGAAACCGTGTTCTCTCGGCCCGCGACGATATCGACGAGGACGGCATCGCCATTACCGAGACCGCGGAGTTCGTCGAGATCGATGAGCCGGTCGAGACCGAGGTCGAGGTTCTCGAAGAAGACGCGCATATCGACGCCCCCCAAGAAGAGGACGCGCCAACGCCTGCCCCCGTGCGCGCCGCCGAAGACCTTTCACTCGACCAGCTGACCGCGCGCCTTGCCACCGCGCTGGAAGCGCACAAGGCCGCTGAAGCCGCGCCCTCGCGGGACGAGGATACCGAGCAGGTGATCTCATTTTTGCGCCGCGAGGCCGAGCGCGAGGGCGGCGAATCGGTGCAGGATCCGCAGGCCGCGTTGCGCAGCGCGCTCGACAAGCTGGGCCGCGTCGGCAGGACCGACTGACCTCTCCACCCGCACCTGCCGCTACGTCCGCCGGGCGCGGATACGAATTCCTCTATGCTGCAATGCGGTAAAACGCCCTAAAACTTGGGCCGCGTGAAATTTTGCTACCCGTCCGGGCCATTGCAAAAGCGGTTTCGTGCCTGCAAAGGGATGGTTCGCGAAATTTTGGCAGTGCCAGATGCGGCGCTGCGACATTTTGACTCGCCTCTGTCCTTCCCTTCGGTCGGCAATGGAGACGGGTCCGGTTGGAGGACGCCTCGGCGCATGCAGGTTCCGCTTTCTTCTTTTCCCGCCCCCCAGGGCTTGTACGATTCCGCCAATGAGCACGACGCTTGCGGCGTCGGCATGGTGGCGCACATCAAGGGCGAGAAGAGCCACGACATCATTACGCAGGCGCTGACAATCCTTGCCAATCTCGACCATCGCGGCGCGGTGGGCGCGGACCCGCTGCTGGGCGATGGTGCTGGTATCCTCATCCAGACCCCCGATCCGCTGATCCGCAAATGGGCAAAGGCGCACGGGCACGACCTGCCCGAAGAAGGCGATTACGCCGTCGCCATGTGCTTCCTCCCGCAACAGGACGAGGCACGCGAATTCGTCGAGAAGCAGCTTGAGCGCTTCGCCGAAAAGGAAGGCCAGCGCGTGGTCGGCTGGCGCGATGTGCCCGTCACGCTCGACGGGCTGGGCAAGGCCGTCATCGATTCCATGCCGGTTATCCGCCAGTGTGTGATCGCGCGCGGCCAGAACTGCGTCGATCGCAACGCCTTCGAACGCAAGCTGGTGGTGATTCGCAAGCAGACGCTGAACCCGCTCGCCGCGCTGGAAGACAAGCACGGCATCCCGGGCCTCAGCAAGGCCTATATCCCGAGCTTCTCCAGCCGCACCGTGGTTTACAAGGGTCTGCTGCTGGCGAACCAGGTCGGCACTTTCTACGACGACCTGCGCGATCCCGACTGCGTCAGCGCGCTCGGCCTCGTCCACCAGCGTTTCAGCACGAACACCTTCCCGAGTTGGCGGCTTGCCCACCCCTATCGCTTCATGGCGCATAACGGGGAAATCAACACGGTTCGCGGCAATGTGAACTGGATGGAAGCGCGCCGCCGCACGATGGAAAGCGAACTGCTGGGCGCCGACCTCGACAAGATGTGGCCGCTGATCCCGCATGGCCAGTCCGACACGGCCTGCCTCGACAATGCGCTCGAGCTGCTGCTCACCGGCGGATACGACCTTGCGCACGCGATGATGATGCTCATGCCCGAAGCCTGGGCGAAGAACGAGTTGATGGATCCGGCGCGCCGCGCCTTCTACGAATACCACGCCGCCCTGATGGAGCCGTGGGACGGCCCGGCAGCGGTCTGCTTCACCGACGGCCGCCAGATCGGCGCCTGCCTCGATCGCAACGGCCTGCGCCCTGCGCGCTATTGCACCACCAAGGACGACCTCGTCGTGCTCGCCTCGGAAAGCGGCGTGCTGCCGTTCGCCGAAGAGGACATCACCCGCAAGTGGCGCCTGCAGCCCGGCAAGATGCTACTGATCGATCTCGAACAGGGCCGCATCGTCGAGGACGAAGAACTGAAGGCCGGCCTCGCCGCTGCCGAACCCTATGAGGCGTGGCTCGAAAAGGCGCAGTATAAGCTCGAGGACCTCGATCATATCGAGCCGGACCTGTCTGAAATCCCGCAAAGCGAGATTGCGCTGCTGAACCGCCAGCAGGCATTCGGTTACACGCAGGAAGACATCCAGCGCTTCCTCGAACCGATGGCCGCCAAGGGCGAGGACCCGATTGGCTCGATGGGGACCGACACGCCCATCGCAGTGCTGAGCCAGAAGAGCCGCCTGCTCTACGATTACTTCAAGCAGAACTTTGCGCAGGTCACCAACCCGCCGATCGACCCGATCCGCGAAGAACTGGTCATGAGCCTGCTGTCGATGATCGGCCCGCGCCCGAACCTGCTCGGCCGCGATGGCGGTACGCACAAGCGCCTGGAGGTGAAGCAGCCGATCCTCACGAACGACGACCTGGCGAAAATCCGCTCGGTCGAAGTGGCGCTCGACGGGGCCTTCCGCACCGCGACGATCGACATCACCTGGGATGCCAGCACCGGCGCGGACGGCCTCGCCATGGCGCTGAAGGAAATGTGCTGGGCCGCGACCGAGGCCGTGCTCGGCGATGCCAATATCCTGATCCTGTCGGACCGGGGCCAGGGGCCCGACCGCATCGCCATGCCTGCGCTGCTGGCGACCGCAGCCGTCCATCACCAGCTCGTGCGGCAGGGCCTGCGCATGCAGACCGGCCTCGTCATCGAGACCGGCGAAGCGCGCGAAGTCCACCATTTCTGCGCGCTGGCAGGCTATGGCGCGGAAGGGATCAATCCTTACCTCGCTTTCGAAACGCTGGAAGATTTGCGCGCACGCAAGCTGCCCGAACTCGACGCTGGCGAGGTCCAGAAGAACTTCGTCAAGGCGGTCGGCAAGGGCATCCTGAAGGTCATGTCCAAGATGGGCATCTCGACCTACCAGTCATATTGCGGCGCGCAGATCTTCGACGCCGTCGGCCTGTCGAGCGATTTCATCGACACCTATTTCACCGGTACCGCGACCACGATTGAGGGCATCGGCCTTGCCGAGGTGGCGGAAGAAACCGTGCGCCGCCACGCGCAGGCGTTCGGAGACAGCCCGCTCTACAAGGGCATGCTCGATGTGGGCGGTATCTACCAGTACCGCATCCGCGGCGAAGACCACGCCTGGACCCCCCAGAACATCGCCAATTTGCAGCACGCCGTTCGCGGGAGCGATCCGAAGAATTACGAAGAGTTCGCCAAGAGCGTGAACGAGCAGTCCGAACGCCTGCTGACCATTCGCGGACTGATGGAACTGAAGAAGGCCGAGCGTCCGCTCGACCTGTCCGAAGTCGAACCGGCGGCCGACATCGTCAAGCGCTTCAGCACCGGCGCGATGAGCTTCGGCTCGATCAGCCACGAAGCGCACTCGACCCTCGCCATCGCGATGAACCGCCTCGGCGGGCGTTCGAACACGGGCGAAGGCGGCGAAGAGCCGGAGCGCTTCCAGCCGCTGCCCAATGGCGATTCCATGCGCAGCCGTATCAAGCAGGTCGCATCCGGCCGCTTTGGCGTGACGACGGAATACCTTGTCAATTCCGACGACATCCAGATCAAGATGGCGCAGGGCGCAAAGCCCGGCGAAGGCGGCCAGCTGCCCGGCCACAAGGTCGACAAGCGCATCGGCAAGGTGCGCCATTCGACGCCGGGCGTGGGCCTCATTTCGCCGCCGCCGCACCATGACATCTATTCGATCGAGGATCTCGCGCAGCTGATCCACGACCTCAAGAACGTGCAGCCCGAAGCACGCATTTCCGTGAAGCTGGTGTCCGAAGTCGGCGTCGGCACGGTTGCCGCGGGCGTCTCCAAGTCGAAGGCCGATCACCTCACCATCTCGGGCTATGAAGGCGGCACCGGCGCATCGCCGCTGACCAGCCTCACCCATGCCGGGTCCCCGTGGGAAATCGGCCTTGCCGAAACGCAGCAGACGCTCCTTCTCAACGATTTGCGCAGCCGTATCGCGGTGCAGGTCGACGGCGGCCTGCGCACGGGCCGCGACGTTGCCATCGGCGCGCTGCTGGGCGCGGACGAGTTCGGCTTCGCCACCGCCCCGCTGATCGCGGCGGGCTGCATCATGATGAGGAAATGCCACCTCAACACCTGTCCCGTCGGCGTAGCCACGCAAGACCCGGTGCTGCGCAAGCGCTTCACCGGCACGCCCGAACACGTCATCAACTACTTCTTCTTCGTCGCCGAAGAGCTTCGCCAGATCATGGCGGAAATGGGCTTCCGCACGGTCGAGGAAATGGTCGGCCGCGTGGACCGTGTCGACATGCGCCGCGTGCGCCGCCACTGGAAGGCGCATGGGGTCGACCTGAAGCGCATCCTCCACGAGGTCCCGCTCGAAGAAGGCAGGTCGCTGCACCACACCGAAACGCAGGATCACGGCCTCGGCGCGGCGATGGACGTCGAGCTCATCAAGGCGTGCAAACCTGCGATCGAAAGCGGGCAGGCGGTCCAGATTTCGCGCGATATCCGCAATGTGAACCGCACCGTGGGCACCATGCTTTCGGGCCGCATCGCGGAAGCATACGGCCATGCCGGCTTGCCGCAGGACACGATCCGCATCGACCTCAAGGGCGTTGCCGGACAGAGCTTCGGCGCATGGCTCGCCCACGGCGTCACCATGAGCCTGACCGGCGATGCCAACGACTATGTCGGCAAGGGCCTGTCCGGCGGACGCATCGTCGTCAGGCCGCCCGAAGGCGTTTCGCGCGATCCGACCGACAATATCATCGTCGGCAACACCGTCCTTTACGGCGCGATAGCAGGCGAAGCCTATTTCGCAGGCGTTGCAGGCGAACGCTTCGCCGTGCGCAATTCGGGTGCGGTCGCAGTTGTGGAAGGTACGGGCGACCACGCGCTCGAATACATGACCGGCGGCGTGGTCTGCGTGCTCGGCAAGACCGGCCGCAATGTCGCTGCCGGGATGAGCGGCGGCATCGCCTATATCTACGATCCGGACGGCGCGTTCGACGCGCTGGTCAACCATGCGCAGGTCGATGTCCTCGACGTGACGCCGGGCGACGGAGAAGGCGCGGAAAAGAGCTGGGGCCACCCGCAGCAACGCGCCCAGACCGTCGACGATGCGGGCATGGGCGATCCGCTCTACCACGATGCCGAGCGCCTCAAGATCCTGGTCGAGAGGCATCATCTTCACACCGGTTCGGCACGCGCCAAGGCGCTACTCGACGACTGGTCGAACGAACTGAAAAACTTCCGCAAGGTAATGCCGCGCGATTACGCGCGCGCGCTCAAGTCGCTCGAGGAAGAGCGCGAGCAGGCGGCAATGGAGGCTGCAGAATAATGGGCAAGGAAACAGGTTTCCTCGAGTACGATCGCGAAGAGCGTGAGTACGTCGCACCCGAAGAGCGGCTGAAGACCTACAAGGAATTCACCCTCCCGCAGAGCCCCGATGCTCTGAAGCGCCAGGCCGCGCGCTGCATGAATTGCGGCATTCCCTATTGTCACAACGGCTGTCCGGTGAACAACATCATCCCGGACTGGAACCACCTCGTCTACGAAGACGACTGGAAGAACGCGCTCGAAGTGCTGCACTCGACCAACAACTTCCCGGAGTTTACCGGCCGCATCTGCCCCGCCCCGTGCGAGGCAGCCTGCACGCTCAACATCGTGGACAGCCCGGTGACCATTAAGTCGATCGAATGCGCGATCGTCGACAAGGGATGGCAGGAAGGCTGGATCAAGCCGCAGGTGCCCGAAAAACAGACCGGCAAGTCGGTCGCGGTGATCGGCTCCGGTCCCGCAGGCCTTGCCGCTGCCCAGCAACTGGCGCGCGCCGGCCATGCCGTGACCGTGTTCGAGAAATCCGACCGGATCGGCGGCCTCCTTCGCTACGGCATTCCCGACTTCAAGATGGAAAAGCACCTCATCAACCGCCGCGCGGTGCAGATGGAGGCCGAGGGCGTCCAGTTCCGCACCTCCAGCGAAGTCGGCGTGGAAGTCAGCTTCGAGGCGTTGAAAGAGAACTTCGACGCTGTCGTCCTTGCGGGCGGCGCGGAAGAAGCGCGCATGCTCGACATTCCCGGCGCGGAATTGTCCGGCGTGCGCTTCGCGATGGAATTCCTCACCCAGCAGAACAAGCGCAATGCGGGCGACGACGAAGTGCGCGCCGCCCCGCGCGGCAGCCTGACCGCGACCGGCAAGCACGTCATCGTGATCGGCGGCGGCGATACAGGGTCTGACTGCGTAGGCACGAGCAATCGCCAGGGCGCGGCCAGCGTCACGCAGCTCGAAATCATGCCCAAGCCGCCGGAAAAGGAAGACAAGGCCATGACTTGGCCCGACTGGCCGCTGAAGCTGCGCACCTCTTCCAGCCATGAAGAGGGCGCGGAGCGCGACTGGGCTGTCCTGACCAAGCGCGTGATCGAGGAAGGCGGCGATGTCGCTGGCCTCGAATGCGTGCGCGTCGAATGGAAAGACGGCCGCATGGTCGAGATCGAAGGCAGCGAGTTTACGCTGAAAGCCGACCTCATCCTCCTCGCCATGGGCTTCACCGGCCCCAAGCGCCGCGGACTGCTCGACCGGGCGGGCGTCGAACTGGATGCGCGCGGCAATGTTAAAGCCGACACCAACCGCTATGCCACGAGCGAACCCCATGTCTTCACTTGCGGCGACATGCGCCGCGGCCAAAGCCTGGTCGTCTGGGCCATCCGCGAAGGCCGCCAGTGCGCACGCGCGGTGGACGAAGAACTTATGGGGGCGAGCGAACTGCCGAGGTAAGCACCGGCTCCGTTCTTGGGTGAGAGCGGTCGCGATGCGACTGCCTAGCCCGATTTGGAGTAGGCTTCCTTGACCCAGCTTTTGGCCTCGTCATCGAATTCGGAAATGCTTTCGAGGCGAATCCTGTGGCTGCACATTGCGTTGTAGCTTTCCAGGCGGCCGGTCGGCTCCTCGCCTTTCAGCGCAACGCCTAGATCAATCCGCGTCTTGGTCGCTGGTGTAACGAGCGCGAATTGCTTTTTCCGCCTGAGGCTCACGCTCGCCTTCTTCGGAGCGATCTCGACATCAGGCCCGAGAGATTTCGCGAAAGCGACAATTTCCTCATAGAGCGGCCGTAGCTCAGCCTTCGCATCCGAATACTGCGAGGCGACGAGATCCACTTCTTCTCCCGTCTCGCGCGCTTTGGATGCAATCAGATTGGCGAAGCCGTGACTGATTCCGTGCTCCTCCTTGAGGAACTTGAGGATCGCACCATGTTTTTCATGGCCGCTCTTCCGGATGATGCCGATCCATTCAGCTAGCGGCTTCCCGGTCTTTTCGGGGATGTTTGCTAACATGGTGGCTAGCTGGTCTTCTGGTGAACTGCCCATTTTCCATTCTCCCATCTAGATTGTTTCGCGTAGCTCGACCAGCATAGTGCCATGGAATGACACAACAGGCCGCTTTGCAATTCCGGGTCGCTAGCGCATTTCCAATTTAGCCAGCACACTCCACACACTTCGCCACACTAGGGTCGTGTTGAAGCCGCTTCGCCGCGATCTCGTTGCCACAGGCGGTGCACCAGCCCCATTCGCCTTCGTCCATTCGTTCGAGGGCGGCTGCGATCCGGGCACGCTCGGCAACCCGGCGCCGCGCAGTCGCTTGCGCCATCGCCTGCTGCTGCATCGCATCCATCCGGCTCAGCCGACCCACGCTGTCCTGTTGCAGTTCGACCGCTTCGCGCGAATCCGCATTGGCAGCGTCCTGCGCGTCCAGCGCTTCGCGGCGTGCGATCAGCTTCCTGCGGGCCTCGGCCTCGGTCATTTCCTACTCCCTCATGGCAGCGTAAGAGCTGGGACCAGGTCTTTCAAATCGTCGATCCGGGCGGAAGCATGCCGCCTGACTGTCAACCGGGCTTTCGGGCAGTTTCTCTTTTAATTTCAGGAGTTAAGGCACTGGATCGTCGAGCGACACAGTGTCAACTTCGTCACCCGCCAAGCCGCCAGTCCACCGCCCCGCGCCCATGCTCCTCCAGGAAGGCATTCGTCCGGCTGAAGGGTTTCGAGCCGAAGAAACCGCGATAGGCGGATAGCGGGCTTGGGTGCGGGCTGGCGATGACGTGATGCGGCCCCGCCTTCAGCGCGCCGACGCGCTTCGCCTTGGCCTGCGCATGGCTGCCCCACAGGATAAAGACCGACGGCTCGTCGCGCGCGGCGACTGCCGCCACGCAGGCATCGGTGACAGCGTCCCAGCCTCGTCCGGCATGGCTGCCCGCCTGCCCTGCCTCGACCGTCAGCGTGTTGTTGAGCAGCAAAACCCCCTGCCGCGCCCATGGCGTCAGGTCACCATGGCCCGGCGGCGCGATGCCGCAATCGGCCTCCAGCTCCTTGTAGATATTGGCAAGGCTGGGCGGGACCTTCACGCCTTCGGGCACGGAAAAGCTGAGGCCCATCGCCTGTCCCGGCCCGTGGTAGGGATCCTGCCCGAGGATCACCACTTTCACGGCATCCAGCGGGGTGAGTTCGAGCGCCTTCAACCGGCTTCCGCGCGGCGGGTAGACGGTCTTGCCGGCATCCTCTTCCGCCCGCAACCAGCCGCCGAGACGACGCGCCTCCTCGCTCCCCAGCACAGGGTCGAGGACCGGCTTCCAGCTGTCGGGCACGCTCTCGCTCATGCGCGGCACTCTGGCCCCGCTTCGGTTGGCAAACCAGTGGCCCCTTCCCTACAATCCCCAATCGGCCTAAGGCGCGGGGCATGGCAGTTCACTTTCACGAAGAAGACCTCCCCGAAGGCGTGCTCGCAGATGGCCCGGTGGCCGTCGATACCGAGACCATGGGGCTCATCACCATCCGCGACCGTCTGTGCGTCGTCCAGATCAGCGACGGCAAGGGCGACGAGCACCTTGTGCGCTTCGGCCCCGACAGCACATACGATGCGCCGAACCTGAAGGCGGTGCTGGCGGACCCGGAACGCCTCAAGCTGTTCCACTTCGCGCGCTTCGACCTCGCCGCGATCGAATACTATCTCGGGGTCACCGCAGCGCCTTGCTATTGCACCAAGATCGCCAGCAAGCTGGTGCGCACCTATACCGATCGCCACGGCCTCAAAAACCTGGTCGAGGAACTGCTTGGCGAAAACATTTCCAAGGCGCAGCAGAGCAGCGACTGGGGCGGGCCCGTCCTCAACGATGCGCAGCGCGAATACGCCGCCAGCGACGTGCGCTTCCTCCACCGGATGCGCGAAGAACTGAACAAGCGCCTCGAACGCGAAGGCCGGATGGAACTGGCACAGGCCTGTTTCGATTTCCTTCCTGCACGCGCCCATCTCGACATTCTCGGATGGGCCGATCACGACATCTTCAGCCACGCGTAAGGGCAAGGCAGGCAGCAGGACCCCATGATACGTCGCCGCAAGCGCAGGATCGAAACGCAGGAAGCGCAGCAACTCCGCTCGCGCCGCCAGCATTTCGCTGCGCCCGGCGGCAGTCACGACAAGCTGGTCCACTTCCTCGCCCGCGCCCTGCCGATGGGCGTCGGCGTCCTCGCTGCGCTGATGGTCATCACCCCGCTCAGCCCGCGCGGCGAGATCAGCTTCCTGCTCGACCGCAACGAGGTTGCCGTGATTCAGGAACGCCTGCGCGTCGACAATGCGCTGTATCGCGGCACCGATGCCCAGGGGCGCCCGTTCTCGCTGACTGCGGATGAAGCAGTCCAGCGCTCAAGCGCGGAAGGGATCGTGCGGATGCGCGATATCGTCGCCCGCCTGTTGATGACCGAAGGCCCCGCGCGGATCAGCGCGGAAGGCGGCCAGTACGATATCGATGCCGAGCGGATCGATGTGACCGGGACCATGCGCATGGAGGCCGCCGACGGCTATCGCATGCGCGCCAGCGGCGTCTCCGTCGAACTCGATACCAAGACGGTGACCGGCGCGGGCGGCGTCGAAGGCGCGGTGCCTGCCGGCACGTTCAGCGCCAATCGCCTCGATGCCGATCTTGCGGCAAGGACTGTAACCCTATCGGGCGAAGCGCGCTTGCGCATGGAACCCGGAAAGCTGAGAATGCCATGATGAAGCAGCACCTGCCCGCCATGACCAAATCGCTCCTCGCCGGATTCGCGCTTACATGCGCGGCGCTGGGCGGGATGCAGTTAAACGCGCAGGCCATCGCCAGCCACAATTCGAACGCGCCGGTGTCCTTCGATGCCGGGCGGATCGAATTGCAGGACCGGCAGAACCGCGTGGTCCTTTCGGGCGCAGTGCGCATCACGCAAGCCGGCCTCACGCTGAACGCAGCGCGCACCGTCGTCGATTACAGCGATGCCGGAACGCTGGAAATCCAGCGCATCCTGGCCACCGGCGGCGTGACCGTGTCGCGCGGCAATGAACGCGCGAGCGGTGATACGGCGGTCTATGATTTCAACCGCCGGATCATCACCATGGCCGGCAATGTCAGCCTCAATCGCGGGACCGATCGCCTGAACGGCGGACGTCTGGTGATCGACCTGGCGAGCGGAGTGTCGAGCGTCGATGGTCGGGCCAGCGGGTCCTCCTCGGTGACGGGCGACACCCAGCAATCGGGCGGCCGCGTCACGGGCACTTTCTCCGTCCCGCAAGACTGATGCGCCGCGCCCTGCTGGCGCTGACAGGGCATCGCTCCGGCGAAATCGGGACGCTGACCGAAAGGCAGTGGCACTCGCTCGACCGGCTTGCATCGGGGCATCGCTTGCAGCCGCATTTGCACGGCAAGCTGGTTCGCAAGGAAATAGAGGCGGAGGTGCCCGGCGATATCGCGCAAGGCTGGCAGGAAGCGCACCGCTTCAACGCGCTCGACCAGCTCGTGCAACGGCGGGCGCTGGCGCAAGTCACAGAGACGTTGGGCGAACGCGGCATCGCGACCGTCGCGCTCAAGGGGGCTGCGCTCGCGTGGAGCGTCTGGCCCTCACCTGCCGAACGGGTCATGCGCGATATTGATGTGCTGGTCCCGCAAGCTCGGGCGACGCAGGCCTATCGGGCGCTTCGCGACGCGGGATGGCAGGCTCCGCAGGCGGACAGCGAATTGCTGGACCGCATGGCAAGCGAGGAAACGCACTTGCCCCCGCTGTTCTCGCCGGACGGGGTGATGTGCGAAGTGCACGCCCACGCCTGGGCCAGCGCGCCGCTGGCGAGTGTGGCGATGCCGCCATGCGATGACGCTGGAATTTTTGCGCGAGCCCGGCAGGACGAGGTGGTCAGCATGATGGTGCCCGGCGACGAGGACATGCTCGTCCACCTGGTGGTCCATTGCGCAGTGTCCCACCTGTTCAATGTCGGGCCGCTCGGACTGATAGACATCGACCTTTTCGTTGCCGAACGGGAGATCGACTGGGCTGCGTTCTGGCAGCGCGCGCAAGGTGAGGGCTTCGCACGCCCGGCCGCGCTGGTCTTTGCCCTGGTGGACCGGTGGGTGCGACCCGGCTTTCAGGAGAACACCAGCTGTCCGATCCTTGCCGACGCCGCGCTGCTCGACCGGGTCGAGGACCTGCTCGTTCAGGACCCCGCTGCGCGGAAGGACATCAACGCGATTGCCGGGCTGGCAAACGGAGAACGAGGTACGCGCCTGAAAGTGGCACCGCTCGACCAGGCGGAGGGCTCGACAGGGTTCCGGCGTCTCGGGCGCCTCGCGACTCGCGGCGCATCATTGGCAGGCACGCTGGTGAACAGGCAGAGCAGGAATGACGGGCTTGCGACGGCCGAACTGGCCCGCTGGCTGTCCTCAGACTAGCGTCGCGCGGCCAATCTGGCGAGGTTCGTGAGGCCTTGGGCAAGCAGCAGTTCCGCCGCTTGGCTGTTCGACAACAGGTCGCGGTGCAGCTTGGTCAGGCCGTTGGTCAGGCGGTCGAGCTTGGGCCCGCGCCAGCGATTGACCTGGTCGGCAATATCGCGCTCTTCCTTCCAGAAGATGCCGAGCCGGGCCTTCTGGCCCTTGTCGAGATCCTGGTATCGGCGATTGCCGAGCGCAGCCGAAATGCGGGCGAGTTGTGCGGCGCGGCGTTCGATGGCGAGCAAGGTGCCGACGGGATTGAGGCCGACCTGCTTCATCCGCGCGATCTCGCCGCCCACCTTGCCGGTCTGGCCGCCGAGAACCGCATTGACAAGGCTGGCGAAGCCATCCTCCTCGCTGGCCGCGCCGATGGCATCGAGATGCTCCATCGTGCCGGGGCGAGGCGATTGCGCGGTGGCATCGAGATAGGTCGCCAGCTTGGTGACCTCGCTCTGCGCAAGCCGCACGTCGAGATTGGCACCGCGGGCAATCCGTTCGGCCACCGCCTGGTCGAGGCGCACGCCGGCCGCATCGCCCATCGCCCGCACGGACTGCGTCACCGAGCGCAAATCGGGCGGATAGAACATCGCGACGACCGCATCCTTGCGCTTCTCGAGCAGCTTCGCCGTGCGCGATTTATCTGTGGCCGAAGTCGCGACGACGATGACCGGGCACGCTTCGCCCGCGCCCATCTCGCCCGTCTTGATCAGCGTTTCGAGCGCGGCATGGGCTTCGTCGCCTGTGACCCGGGACCAGATATGGCGCGTGTCCCCGAAGAGGGAGGAAGAGCGCGCCTCGTCGCCCAGTCTGGCGGGATCGGCGCGAAGCTCTGCGCCGGGTATCTCTACCCGCTCTCCGGCATCTGGCAGGGCTGCTACAAGCTCCCGAGCAGCGGCGCTGGCACCAGCTTCATCCTGGCCGCAGAAGAAGAAGATGGAGCAATCCTTCGCGAGGCCCTGCAGCTTCGCAGCGAATTCGTTGCCCCTGACCTTCACGCCCCGGCCGCCCTCACTGCTCGCGCAGCGTCAGCGCCACGCGGGTCACGATCCTGTCCGCGATTTCACGGGCGAGGTTTTCCAGCGCCGTCTGCTCCGCCGCGATGGTGGCGTATTCGCTGGACACGACATCGATCCCTGCATCGGCGCCTTCCGTGGCATCGAGCAGGATTTCGCCGGTCGACGCATCCACCAGCTGGTAGCGGGCACGCAAAGTCCGCCGTTCCCGGCTGACCGTGTCGTCGGCCAGAATGCCGAGCGCTTCGAGATTGTCGTCGAGACGAACGTCGAGACGATATTGCGGTGCTGAATTGCCCGCCGCGCCGAGACGGTCGTTCAACTCACCGCGCACCAGCCATCCGGCCCGTCCTGCGATCGGCGGAACGTCCACGGCTGCCAGTCCCTGTGCGACCGCCCCGCTGCCACCGCCGGCATACATGGGCGACAGGTTGCAGGCCGCGAGCGCGAAACAGGCGAGAAGGCTGAAGACGAAACGCATCACGTAACGATATTCACCAATCTGTCGGGCACGACAATGACCTTGCGCACTTCTGCACCGTCGAGCGAGCGCTGGACCTTTTCGGATGCCAGCGCCATCGCTTCGAGGTCTTCCTTCGAGGCACCCTTGGGCGCGGTAAGCGTATCGCGCAGCTTGCCCTTATGCTGGACGGCGATGGTCACCTCGTCTTCCACCAGCAATGCCGGATCGACTGCGGGCCACGCAGCGTCGGCCACCATCCCGCTCTCGCCGAGACCGGCCCATGCCTCTTCCGCCAAGTGCGGCATCATCGGCGCGACCAGCTGCACGAGGGTGCGGATCGCGTGGCTGCGACTTGCCGAGGGAGCAGCTTTCTCAACCGCCCCTGTCAGCTCGTAAATGCGGGCGACGGCCTTGTTGAAGCCAAGCGCCTCGATGTCTTCGGCGACGGCGGCAATGGTCTGGTGCGTCTTGCGGGCGAGCGCCTTGTCCTCGCCTTCGGCACCTGCGTCATAGGCCGCGAACAGGCGCCACAACCGGTGAACGAAACGGCTGCAGCCCTCGATGCCCGCTTCGGACCACGGCAGGTCGCGTTCGGGCGGGCTGTCGGACAGCATGAACCAGCGCACTGCATCGGCACCGTAAGTGTCGATGATCGTGTCGGGGTCGACGACGTTCTTCTTCGACTTCGACATCTTGATGACGCGGCCGATCTCGACCTCGCCGCCATCCTCCAGGAGGAGCGCACGCTCGGCTTCGCGGCTGATCTCGTCGGGCGCGTAATAGACCGTCTTGCCGCCGGTCTTGCGGCTGTAGGTCTCGTGCGTGACCATGCCTTGCGTAAAGAGCGAGGCGAAGGGCTCCTTCACTTCGATCTGGCCCATGTGGGCGAGCGCGCGGGTCCAAAAGCGGGCGTAGAGAAGGTGCAGGATCGCATGTTCGATGCCGCCGATATACTGTTCGACAGGCAGCCACTTGGATACTTCCTCGGGGTCGAAGGGCCGGTCGTTGGGCTGGCTCGCGAAGCGCAGGAAATACCAGGAGCTATCGACGAAAGTGTCGAGCGTGTCGGTCTCCCGCTCCGCCTTGCCGCCGCACTTGGGGCAATCGACATGCTTCCACGTCGCGTGGCGCAACAGCGGATTGCCGGGCGTCTGGAAATCGACGTCCTCCGGCAGCGTGATCGGCAGGCTGTCCTTGGGAGCGGGGACCACGCCGCAGTCTTCGCAGTGGATGAAGGGAATGGGGGTGCCCCAGTAGCGCTGGCGCGAAACGCCCCAGTCGCGCAGGCGCCAGACGGTCTTGCCCTGGCCCCGGCCCTGTTCTTCGATGCGGCGGATGATTTCGCGCTTGGCTGTCTCCACATCCATGCCGTCGAGGAAGTCCGAATTGACGATCACGCCGTCGCCAGCTTCGGCCTCGCCGTCGAAACCCTTGCCCGCCTCTTCGACGCTCGACGCCACGACGCGCGGGATCGGCAGGCCGTATTTGGTGGCGAATTCGAAGTCGCGCTGGTCGTGGCCCGGCACTGCCATGATGGCGCCGGTACCGTAATCCATCAGCACGAAGTTCGCGATGTAGACCGGCAGGTCCGCGCCGGTGAACGGGTGCTTCGCCGTGATGCCGGTATCGAAACCGAGCTTCTCGGCGGTTTCGAGTTCGGCAGCGGTGGTGCCGCCCTTCTTGCATTCGGCGATGAAGGCGCGCGCCTCGTCACTGTCGATAGCCTGCGCGACCGGATGATCGGCGGCAACCGCAACGAAGCTTGCGCCGAAGATCGTGTCGGGACGCGTCGTGTAGACCGGCAGCTTCTCGCCGTTCGAAAGCTCGAAGCTAAATTCGAGGCCCTTCGACTTGCCGATCCAGTTTTCCTGCATCAGCCGGACCTTGTCGGGCCAGTTCTCGAGGCTGCCCAGCCCCTCCAGCAGTTCCTCGGCGAAGTCGGTGATCTTGAGGAACCACTGGTTCAGCTTGCGCTTCTCGACCTCCGCGCCCGAGCGCCAGCCCTTGCCGTCGATGACCTGCTCGTTGGCAAGCACGGTCATGTCGACCGGGTCCCAGTTGACTTCGCTTTCCTTGCGATAGACGAGGCCCGCTTCGTACAGGTCGATGAAGAGCGCCTGTTCGTGGCCGTAATAATCGGGCTCGCAGGTCGCCAGCTCGCGGCTCCAGTCGAGCGCGAAGCCGAGGCGCTTCAGCTGCGCCTTCATGTGTTCGATATTGTCGCGGGTCCACCCGCCCGGATGGACGCCCTTCTCCATCGCGGCGTTTTCCGCCGGCATACCGAAGGCGTCCCAGCCCATCGGGTGGAGGACTTCGTGCCCGGTCGCCTTCTTGTAGCGCGCCAGCACGTCGCCCATCGTGTAATTGCGCACGTGGCCGATGTGGATGCGCCCGCTGGGATAGGGGAACATCTCGAGCACGTAGCTCTTGGGCTTGTCGGAATTGCTATCCGCGCGGAAGGTCTGCGCGTCTTCCCACGCTGCTTGCCAGCGCGGGTCGGCGGACGAAGGATTGAAACGGGTATCGCTCATGCCCGAAGCCCTTAGGCAATTCGGGCGCAAATGGAACCCGTCAGAATCAGTTGGCGATTGCCTGGCGGCGCAATTCGCGCGCCTTGGTCAGGATGATGTCTTCCAGCTTCTGGACCGTGGCGGCCTGGACCGGGGCATCGACCCAGCCACCCGACTGGGCGACCTGGCGGCTGGCGGCAACGCGCAGGGCATCGGCACGCAAGTCGCGGTCTAGGATGGTCACGGTCATCTTGACCCGCTCGCCCGGATTGTTGGGATTCGCATACCAGTCGGTGACGATCACGCCGCCGCTGCTGTCGGCCTGGAGCAGCGGGGCAAAGCTGACCGCTTCGAGCGATGCGCGCCAGAGATAGGAGTTCACGCCGATGGTCGAGACCTGCGCAGCGGCGAGGTCGGCGCGGGGACGTTCACCCTTGCTGCAAGCGCCCAGCGCCAGTGTGGCGACCGCAAGGCCGGCAATGGCAGCAGTACGACGGATGGAGCGGGTGAAAGTCATGAACGATCCTTGGGTCAAAAGTGTTATCCGGCTCTATAGTGCCTGCTCGCGCTCGGGCAAGCGCCAGCTTGGCCGCATAGACGTCGCAGGCGCGTGAATACCGTCTGAATTGAATGGTATTTGTGGAGGCTATGCAACACTCCGTCATCATGTCGGGACGCCCTTGTGGAAAAGCTGGCCTTGGCCATATGCGAGGCGTAGTCTCTTTGGTCCGGGCCGAGTCGCAGTTTGGCGATATCGCGTTCGGGAACAGTTAAGCGGGCCTCGTCTTTAATGACTGGCACACCCGCAATGGAGAGGACATTCGGCCTGATGGGCACGCAACGGAACAGCAAAGGCAAGGATCGGCTCGCGCCGGTCGTGCTGGCGGCTGCCGTTTGCGCACTCGCCATTCCGGGCGCCGGCCTCGCCGTCGTATCGAGCGCACCCGAAGCCGCGCCCGAAACGATGGAATTCCTGCCGTTCACGCCTGCAGGTGTCGATCCGGAACTGGCAGCTCGCGTTGCTGCAGTGATCGGTGAAGACGCGCTGCGGTTCACCCCGGCCACCAAGCCCCGCCTGTCGAGCCAGCGTACCGTGAATTTCGCGGTCCGGGTGGACAAGGATATCGCGGCATCCATTTCCGGTCGTGCACCGGGTGACAAAATCGCCAGCGCCAACCCGATCGAAAGCGTGCTGCCGGTTACGCCGACCCGCTACAACCTCGGCGTCGCACGCGGTTACCAGAGCTTTGCGCAGCCGACCCGTTCGGCAGCAGCCGTACCGACGGGTATTCGCGATATCGCGATGCCCGACCTGTCGTCTTACCGTGACGGCGAACGCGACGAGCCCAGCCGCTTCCAGTCGCGGATCGAGATCGGTCAGAAAGGCCGTGCCGGTTCCTCGCCGCTCACTATCGAAGGTGCCGGTTCGCAGCAGGTCGACCTCGGCGGCTCCTATAGTCTGAGCCGCAACCTCGACGTGACCGCCGGGGTTCGCCTCAAGCAGGAACGCGATCGTCTCGCTCCGCTTACCAATGGGGTGGAAGACGATCAGGCCGTCTACGTCGGCACGCAGATCCGCTTCTAGGCGGACGAACACTTCCATTTTCCAACGAATACGATTGTCGGCCTTCCCCGAAGGTCTGATTGCCTTTGCGCCGTAATGTATCCATGCCTAGTAATAGGCAAAACGCTACGGAATGCTTGGGAGAATCACTATGGGACGAGTTGCAATCGTAACCGGCGGCACGCGCGGAATCGGTCGGGCTATTTGCGAAAGACTGCGCGACGAACGTGATTGTACGGTCATTGCCAATTACGCCGGCAATGACGAGGCGGCCCGTAAGTTCACCGAAGAAACCGGCATTCCCACAGTGAAATTCGACGTCGGCGATTTCGACGCCGTGCAGGAAGCCTGCGAAAAAGTAGCGGAAGAGCACGGCACCATCGACATCGTCGTCAACAACGCCGGTATCACGCGCGACGGCACGCTCCTGAAGATGAGCTATGACGACTGGGACGCCGTGATGCGCACCAATCTGGGCGGCTGCTTCAACATGGCGAAGGCCGCCTTTCCCGGCATGAAAGAGCGCGGCTGGGGCCGGATCGTCAACATCGGTTCCATCAATGGACAGGCCGGACAATATGGCCAGGTAAACTACGCCGCCGCCAAGAGCGGGATCCACGGCTTCACCAAGGCACTCGCCCAGGAAGGCGCGCGCTTCGGCATCACGGTCAATGCGATTGCCCCGGGCTATATCGATACCGACATGGTCGCAGCCGTGCCTGAACCTGTGCTCGAAAAGATCGTTGCCAAGATCCCGGTAGGCCGCCTCGGAAAGGCCAGCGAAATCGCCCGCGGCGTAAGCTTCCTGTGCTCCGAACATGCCGAGTTCGTCACCGGCTCGACCATGAGCATCAATGGCGGCCAGCACATGTACTGACAAGGAATCGCAACCTCTGACGAGGTTTTCCCAATTACGCATGCCTGAAATGACGCGGCGGCTTACCTTGTTCAGGTAGGCGACGCTCATTCTCGAGCCGGTCCGGCATATCAATTGATGATGCGCGCCGGCGCGAAGCAGTTTAGGTCAGGTGCATGACGACCCCTTACCATCCGCCGAAGAAATACTCGGTCCGCATCGAAGGGCATCGCACTTCGGTGAGCCTGGAGCCTGTATTCTGGGACCTGCTGCGCCGTGCAGCCGCGAGACGCGGCCTGGCCGTCAACACGCTGGTGGCAGGTATCGATGCCGAACGCATCAGGAGCGACACGCCGCCGGGCCTCGCCGGAGCTATCCGCGTGTGGCTCGCAACTCACGAAATGACCGAGCGCACGCAAAAGGGCGACGGACCGTGGTCCGCCGCCCCTGGTAACGATCAGCAGGACTGATCAGTATTTCGCGGTCGCGTCGCTAGCCGGATAGGTTTCGTCGAGCGCTTCGTCGGTCGAACTCATCGTATCGCCCTTCGTAGCAGTCGCTTCCGAGCCGGCATTGCGGAAGGCGCCTTCCGGCTGACCGTCCGCAAATGCGACGCCGTTGCTGTCGCGTTGGTTCTTCTCGTAGTATTTGTACCCGGCATAGCCGAGTGCACCGAGTGCTGCGAGCTTGAGGATCATAATGCTTCCCTTTCGAAAATGATTTCATCCGATCAACGGCTGAAAGCGACGAAAGGTCCGCAACCCCCTCCTCAATCGTCGCCGACCCGTTCGATATCCGCGCCGACCAGCTGAAGCTTTTCCTCCAGGCGTTCGTAACCGCGGTCGAGGTGGTAGAGGCGCCGCACCGTTGTCTCGCCTTTCGCGGCCAGGCCCGCGATCACCAGGCTCATCGAAGCGCGAAGGTCCGTGGCCATCACTTCGGCGCCGGTCAGCTCTACCGGACCGCGAACGATTGCAGTACGCCCCGTGGTCTCGATATCGGCGCCCATGCGGATGAGCTCGGGAACGTGCATGAAGCGGTTCTCGAAGATCGTTTCCTTGAGCACGCTGGTGCCCTCTGCCTTGCACAGCAGGCTCATCAACTGCGCCTGCATGTCGGTCGCGAGGCCGGGGAATGGCGCAGTCGTGAGATTGTGCGCCTTGAGCGGCTGGTTCGCGGCGACCCGCACGCCCTTCTTGTCGGTCTCGATCTCGACACCGATGTTGCGCAAGGCATGGATCGTCGACGCCATGTCATCGGCATCTGCGCCTTCGAGAAACACCTCGCCACCGGTGATCGCCGCAGCGCAGGCGTAAGACCCCGCCTCGATCCGGTCGGGCATCACGCGATAGGTCGCGCCGTGCAGCTTCTTCACTCCGTGGATGGTCAGTTCGGAACTGCCGATACCTTCGATTTCGGCGCCCATGGCGGTGAGCAGGTTGCACAGGTCGACGATTTCCGGCTCGCGCGCGGCATTGATCAGCTTGCTGGTGCCATTGCACAGCACCGCCGTCATCAAGGCATTTTCCGTGGCGCCCACGGACACGACGGGAAAATCGAACTCGCCACCCGGCAGCCCGCCGTCCGGAGCGACTGCCTTCACATACCCTTGCGCCAATTCGATCTGCGCGCCGAAAGCCTCGAGGGCCTTGAGGTGGAGATCGATCGGGCGGTTACCGATCGCGCAGCCGCCAGGGAGCGACACCGTGGCTTCGCCGGTTCGGGCAAGCAGCGGACCGAGAACGAGGATCGACGCGCGCATCTTGCGAACGAGATCGTAAGGCGCGACCGAGCTGGTGATCCGCATGGCTTCGAGCGTGACATTGCGGCCGAACTCCTCGGGCCGCTTGCCGGGGATCGTGTGACTGACACCGAACTGGGTCATGAGGTGCTGGAAACCGTCGATATCGGCGAGACGCGGGAGGTTCCGCAGCGTCACCGCCTCTTCGGTGAGCAGCGCGCACGGTATCAGCGTAAGCGCCGCGTTCTTGGCGCCGGAAATGGGAATGGTCCCCGAAAGGCGATTGCCGCCGCGAATGATAAGTTTGTCCATGGCCCCCTGCCTTAATCCTCTCCGGGGCTGTGGCAAGCGCCATGCGCTTGGTGCCTCCCCCGGTTCCTGCTCGCTCAACCGTCCAGCGATTGACCTGTTCCGGTCGCCGACCTAACCCCGGCCGCATGACCCAGCACAAACCGATCAAGAAGGCCGTCTTCCCCGTTGCGGGACTCGGCACAAGATTCCTGCCCGCCACCAAGGCGATTCCGAAGGAACTGCTTCCCATCGTCGACCGGCCGCTGATCCAATATGCGGTGGACGAGGCCCGCGAGGCCGGGATCGAGCAGATCATCTTCGTAACCGGCCGCGGCAAGACCGCGATCGTCGAGCATTTCGACGTCGCATACGAGCTCGAAAGCACGATGGAAGAGCGCGGCAAGGACATGAGCGTGCTCGATCCGACGCGAGCGACGCCGGGCGACATCATCACCGTGCGCCAGCAGGTGCCGCTGGGACTGGGTCACGCGATCTGGTGCGCGCGTGCAATCGTCGGCAATGATCCCTTTGCGATCCTGCTGCCAGACGAACTCATGGTCGGCGAGCCGGGCTGCATGAAGCAGATGGTCGAAGCCTATAACGAGGTCGGCGGAAACCTGATCTCGGTGCTCGAAGTCCCGCAGGACGAGGTGTCGAGCTATGGCGTCATCGCTCCTGGCGCGGAAATCTCCGATGCGCTGACCGAGGTGACGGGACTGGTCGAAAAGCCGCCGGTTGCAGAAGCGCCGTCGAACAAGATTATCTCCGGACGCTATATCCTCCAGCCCGAGGTGATGCGGACGCTCGAAACGCAGGGCAAGGGTGCGGGCGGCGAAATCCAGCTGACCGATGCCATGGCGCGCATGATCGGCAACCAGCCGTTCCATGCCGTGACCTTCGCCGGCAACCGCTACGATTGCGGAAGCAAGACCGGTTTCGTCGAAGCGACCCTCGCGCTCGCGCTTGAACGCGACGACATGGGAAGCGAAGTCCGCGCCATCGCCGAGCGCCTGCTCGCGAAATAGAAAGCGCCCATTTCAAAAGGAAAGGGCCGGTCCGCCGCTGTGGCAGGCCGGCCCTTCCTGTTTGAAACAACCTTTATCAGCAGCCGGTTTCAGCCGCCGTGCAGGTTTCATCACGCGTGGCCTTGAACTCGTCGCCCTCGTTCCAGTTGGGCCAGCTCGTGCTCATGCCGAGCATACGGCCAAGGCGGTAGAAGAGCTGGAGATCGGCCATCACGCCGGACCAGTCCCAGTTCGGATCGTATTCGTCCTTGGGGCCGTGGTAACGGTTCTCGCGATAGTCGAGCGCCACTCCCGCGCCCGCTTCCGTGCCGCCGTCGACAAGGTCCTCACCGCCATCGACATAGAGCATGGGCACGCCGCGCTTGGCGAAGGCGAAGTGGTCGGACCGGTAGTAATAGCCCGCTTCCGGATTGGGGTTGGGCGTCGAAACCCGGCCATCGGCTTCAAGAGCCGCTTCGAGGAATTGGTCGAGCTGCGATTTGCCCGGCCCGACCACCGTCACGTCCTTGCTCGGTCCGGCAATCAGGAAAGCATCCATGTTGATGCCGCCGACCGTCTGGTCGAGCGGGAAGACCGGGTTGGCCGCGTAATAATCGGCGCCCAGAAGCCCCGATTCCTCGGCCGTAACGGCGAGGAACACCAGCGTGCGGCGCGCAGGCCCGACCTTGGCGTGCGCTTCGGCCAGAGCGACCAGGGCCGCCGTGCCGGTGGCATTGTCGACCGCGCCATTGCAGATGTCGTCACCGTCGGGCGCTGCGGTACACCGGCCCAGGTGGTCCCAGTGCGCGGTGTGGATGACGTATTCGTCCGGCGCTTCCGTCCCGGGAAGGATACCGATCACGTTCTGCGATTCGAAAGTGCGGATGTCGTTCGAAAAGCTGGTCGATGCTTCGAGGCCCAGCGGCACTGTCTTGAAGCCTTCCTTCTTGGCAGCGGCAAACAGCTTGTCGGCATCCTGTCCGGCAGCTTCGAGGATCTGGCGACCCGCCTCGTTCTGGACCCAGCCGTTCATGACGGTGAGCGCAGGCGCATTCTCGCCGCGCTGGGCATAGGCCTGCGGCCCCGACCAGCTGCTTTCGACCACGTTCCAACCATACGAAGCAGGCTCCGTATCGTGGATGATGATCGCTCCGGCAGCGCCCTGGCGGGCAGCTTCTTCATATTTATAGGTCCAGCGGCCGTAATAGGTCATGGCCTTGCCGTTGAAGGGACCTTCCAGGCTTTCGGTACCGAAATCGGGATCGTTAACGAGGATCACGGCGGTCTTGCCGGTCATGTCGACGCCTTCGTAATCGTTCCAGCCACGCTCGGGCGCGTTGACGCCATAGCCCACGAAGACCAGCTCGCTGGCTTCGAGCGTGGTCTGCGCATCTTCGCGATAGGTCACTCCGACCCAGTCACTGCCATATTCGAGCGCGATATCGGTGCCTTCGCCGGAAATCGTCAGCGGCGCAAAGTCCTTGCCGGTAATTTCTACAAGCGGCGCTTCCTGCACCCACGAGCCGTTGTTGCCGGGCTCCAGCCCGGCCGCAGCGAACCGTTCGGTCAGCAGGGCGACGGTCTTTTCCTCCCCGATCGTGCCGGGCATGCGGCCTTCGAATTCGTCGGAGGACAGCTGCTCGGTAATGTCCTTCATCGTCTGCTCGGAAATGTCGGTTGCTGCGATATCCGGGATATCGAGCCCTGCTCTCGCCCCTTCATCGCTGCCGGCGGTACAGGCCGCCAGGAGCAGCGCACCTGCTGCGGTCAGGCTTGTGCGGATCATGGTAATGCACCCTCTTGTTGGTTTGCGTGGCGCGCTTGTTGCAGCACCGGGCAAAGAGGGCAAGCTTGCACCGGACGGCCAAGGGAGGCAGACCGCGCGCAATGACCGCCGACTGGACCGACGCGCTGCAAAGAGCGCGGGCTCACGCCCCTTACCTGGCGCGCGGGCTGGAGCTATATCCGGAGATTGCGGACCTGCTGGCGCAGGGCGATGGCGAGGCGGCTCTCGAAGAAGCAAAGCGGATCGCGGCAGGTGTCGATGATGTCGGCCTCGCCCTGCGGCGCGAGAAGCGTGCACTCGCCACGGCACTCGCGATAGGTGACCTCGCCGGAGCTTTCGATCTCGACAAGGTCATGCGCGAGCTTTCGCTGTTTGCCGACCGCGCAATGCACCGGGCTATCGAGGCAGCGATCGCGCGCCGGGTCGAAGGCGCGCCCAGCGATGGCATGATCGCGCTGGCATTGGGCAAGCACGGTTCGGGTGAGTTGAACTACAGCTCCGATATCGATCCGATCCTGCTCTACGATCCCGAAAGGCTGGCACGGCGCGAGCGGGACGAGCCGGGAGAAGCGGCGCAGCGCTATGCCCGCGAGATGGTGCGCACGCTGTCTGACGTAACCAGCGAAGGATATGTTTTCCGGGTCGATCTGCGCCTGCGCCCGGCATCCGAGGTGAGCCCGCTGGCGATCCCCCTCGATGCCGCGATTACGCATTACGAAAGCTCTGCCTTGGCGTGGGAGCGCGCCGCTTTCATTCGCGCACGCTCCTGTGCGGGCGATATTGCGGCAGGCGAGAAATTCCTTGACCAGATCCGTCCCTTCGTCTGGCGCCGCAGCCTCGATTTCGGTGCGATCGACGCGGTGCGGCAGCTGACCCGCAGGATCAGGGAGCAGCAGACCGGACTCACCGCTCCTGCGCCGGGCTACAACGTGAAGCTCGGTCGGGGAGGCATTCGCGAGATCGAGTTCTTCGCCCAGACGCACCAGCTCATTCATGGCGGGCGCAATCCGGATCTGCGTGACAAGCGCACGCGCGCCGCCCTCGACGCACTGGCCGATGCCGGACATATCGACAAAGAGGACGCCGCTTCGCTTGGCGCTGCTTACGACGGATTGCGGCAGATCGAACACCGCCTGCAGATGGTGGGAGACCGCCAGACGCACACTCTCCCCGAAGGCGACGCACTCGACAATGTCGCCCGGCTCGACGGTTTTTCCGATGGCACCGCCTGGATCAAGCATATCACGTCGCTGACCGCTCCTGTTGCGCAGCGCTACGATGCATTGCTCGCCGAAGACGAGGTCTCCGTGCCAGTCGACAGCCCGCATGTGGAGGCCGCACCTGCCCGGAAGGAACTCGACGCGGACATGGTTGAACGTGTCGCAAGCTGGACCGACGGCCGTTATCCGCCCCTGCGCAGCACCGCGGCCCTGTCGGCCTTCGAAGCGATACGCGCGCCTCTTCTCGATTCCCTCGCATCGGCGAAGGAACCGGAACGCGCCGCCGCGCGCTGGGAGAGCCTGCTTTCCAAGCTGTCGAGCGCGATCAACCTTTTCCGACTGCTGGAGGCGCGGCCCGGCCTGTTCCAGTTGCTAGCCGATTGCCTGACACTGGCCCCGCCACTGGCGGACGCGATCGCCCTGCGCCCCGAACTCGTCGACGCTCTGATCGACCGGACCGCACTCGATTTGCCGGGCGAGCGTGGTGATCTGGCTGCAGAGATGCGGCGCGGCGAACGGGGCGACACTTACGAAGACAGGCTCGACCGCATTCGCATCGTCACCGGGGAAGCACGCTTCGCTCTCGGCGTGCAGGTGATCGAAACGGCGCACGACCCACTCGATATCGCTGCCGCCCTGTCGCGCGTGGCCGAAGCCGCGATCGAGGTTGCGCAGGAAGCCGCAGAAGCGGAGTTCGCAGAACGCCACGGCAGGATCGCTGACAGCGAGCTGGTGGTGCTGGGGCTTGGCAGGCTTGGCGGCGGAATGCTGACGCACGCCTCTGACCTCGACGTTGTCTATCTCTTCACCGGCAGCCACGAAGGCGAATCCGATGGCGAGCGCCCGCTCGGCGCGACGCTCTATTATAACCGGCTCGCGCAGCGGGTGAGCGCGGCGCTGTCCGTGCCGACTGCCGAAGGCGCGCTCTACGAGGTCGACACCCGGCTCCGCCCCCAAGGCGCACAGGGACCGCTTGCCGTCAGTCTGGAAAGCTTTCTCAGGTACCAGAAGGAAGACGCCTGGACGTGGGAACACATGGCCCTCACCCGCGCGCGCGCGCTGACGGGAAGCGGTGAGGCACGACGCCAGGTCGACGAGGCCTTGCGCGAAGTCTTGTGCTGCAAGCGCTCCACAGAGGCGCTGGTCGACGACGTCAGGACGATGCGCAGCGACATGGCGACGCACAAACCCGCGCGCGGTCCGCTCGACATCAAGCTGCTGCGCGGCGGGCTCGTCGATCTCGAATTCCTCGTACACTACCTGCAATTGCGCGAAGGCGAGGCACTGACGCCGCGGCTGGACGATGCGATCGCCCAGCTTGCCGCGCGCGAACTCATTCCCTCTTCGCTGGGTCAGGCCCACGACTTGATGACGCGACTGCTGGTGGGTACGCGGCTGCTCGCACCCGACCTGGCGATCCCGGAAAAGCCGCAAAAGGCGATCCTGTCGCGCCTGTGCCGGGTCGAGAAATTCCGCCACCTGAGAACCGCGCTCGATGAGGCGCGCGAACAGGTGGCAGAGCAATGGAACCGCTTGCTGGAAGAGCAATTGGAGATCGAACGATGACGAGCTTTGAACAGGGCGATGCCTTTCCTGACTTCGAAATGGAGACCCCCGACGGTGGCACGGTCACCAAGGGCGACCTCGCCGGCAAGAAGGCCGTGATCTTCTTCTATCCCAAGGACAACACGCCGGGCTGCACGACCGAAGCGAAGGATTTCAGCGCCCTGAAGCCGGAGTTCGAGAAGGCCGGGGTGCGCCTGCTTGGCGTCAGCAAGGATAGCGCGAAGAAGCACCAGAACTTCATCGCCAAGCACGACCTGACGGTCGAACTCGCTACCGACGCGGAAGAAGACGGCCTTTCGGATAGGCTCGGCGTATGGGGCGAAAAGAAGAATTACGGGCGCACCTATATGGGCATGATCCGCTCGACCTTCCTCATCGGCGAAGATGGTAAGATCCTGCGGGTCTGGCCGAAGGTCAGGGTCAAGGGGCACGCCGACGAGGTACTCGAAGCAGCACGCTCCGCGTGACGTCACGACGCCGCAGCGTATCGGGCGCCATCAGGGACGCCCTCCTCACGGGCGATAAGTCCGCCAAGGTCTTCGCCGCCCGGCAAGTCGCCCGCGATTGGCGGCTGGGACGACTGGCGTTCGATTTCGACTGCCCGATGCCCGACCGACCGGCCTGGCCGGAAGAGCTGGAACTGCTGGCACCGGGCAAGATGCCGCGGCGCTCGCGCGGGGGATCTCTGACGGGTCGGATCGCCCTGTGGCACTCTTTGGCCCACATCGAATTCGTCGCGATCGACCTGGCGCTCGATATGGCCGGGCGGTTCGGCGAATCGATGGGCGAGCAGTTCGTCGGCGATTTCCTGTCCGTGGCCGCAGACGAAGCGATGCATTTCGCCCTGATCGAGCGCAAGCTCGCGACCATGGGGTCGCATTATGGCGCGCTGCCGGCGCATGACGGGCTGTGGGGCGCCGCGCAGGATACAGCGCATGACGTCACTGCACGACTGGCGATCGTTCCCATGGTGCTCGAGGCGCGCGGCCTCGACGTCACGCCGGCCATGCTGGAGCGCGTACGGTCTCAGGGAGACGAAAACGGGGCGCGAATCCTCGAACGAATCCTTGACGACGAGATTCGCCACGTCGCTTTCGGGGCCAAGCACTTTCGTGAGCTGTGCATTACGCGCGACGAAAAGCCGCCGGAATCATGGCAAAAATTGGTCGAAATGCATTTTTCAGGGGGGCTGAAGCCGCCATTCAACGACTCGGCGCGTGCGGCAGCCGGTTTATCGCGCGACTTCTACGCAGCTATTGCTTGATTAACCTTTGCAGCCATAACCCATACTCACGAGATGCCGGGGGGTTCCGGCGGTTTTGAAGAAACACGGTCCGAAAGGCATGGGACGCCTGAGGATCGCAAGGACACGATACCGAAAAGGTATCGACAGGACGGGTTAGCAATGATTTCCAAGCGCAGCACGATTGCCGTGACGATGCTTGCCGCAGGCATGAGCATCGCAGCCGCTCCGGCGCACGCGGAAACCAACGCAGCGGCAGCTGCGGTCGGTGCCATCGACGTGTCGAAGGTTACCTCCGACAGTGCCGGCGAAGCGGACGAGCAGTTCACCGAACTCTTCGCACGCTGGGAAGCACCCAACCAGGCTTCGCTCATCACGGCGGGTCCGCAGGTTGCCATCCCTTCGCGTATGCCGCTCGAAGACGCCAAGCTGACGAGCGACTATGGCATGCGCACCCACCCGGTTCTGCGCCGCCGCATGGGCCACAAGGGCGTCGATCTCGCCGCACCGACCGGCACGCCGATCTACGCAACGGCCGACGGCGTCGTCTCCAAGGCGGAGCGCTTCTCCAGCTACGGCAAGTTCGTCAGCATCGAACACGGCGCCCGCATCCAGACGCGTTATGCGCATATGTCCCGGATCGCCGTGTCCGATGGTGCCCGCGTCAAGAAGGGCGACCTGCTCGGCTATGTCGGCTCGACCGGCCGCTCCACCGGCCCGCACCTTCACTATGAAGTCCGCATCGACGGCGAAGCGGTCAACCCGGTTCCCTATATGGTCGAATCGTCCGCACAGCGCGCTTTCGCCCTTGCGATCGGTGAAGGCGGCCAGGGCGGCGGCGATGAAGACTGAGTTTTTATTCGAAAGGCCACGAGCCCTTCGGGTCAGCGGAATTAGGCGTCGGAGCGATCCGGCGCCTTTTTTCTTGCCCGAACGCAACAGGTAGGTAGGTTTCTTTGAGCAACCGGACGAGTCCGCCAACAGGACCGACGGCAGTGAGAGAGAGGACCCTATGCACCCCATCACCCATGCGCAGGCGCGCCCCGACCATCCCGCGATCATCATGGCGGGCACCGGCGAGACGGTCACCTATGGGGAGATGGACGCCTACGCCAACCGCTTCGCCCAATTGCTACGCGCGCACGGCCTGAAACGCGGCGACCACGTCGCGATACTGATGGAAAACACCATCGATTACCTGCAGCTGGTCTGGGGTTCGCAGCGCGCAGGCACCATGATGGTGCCGATCTCGACACGCCTCACCGCACCGGAAATCTGCTACATCCTGAAGGACGCAGGCGCGAAGCTGCTGGTCACCTCGCGCTACTTCGACGAGGTAATGGATGATATCCGTGCCGACTGTCCGGACATGGAAATCCTCGCCAAGGACGGGGAGGGCGAGGAAAATCTTGCGGCTGCGCTGGCGAAATATCCCGCCGAACCGATCGCGGACGAGGCTCCGGGCCAGTACATGCTCTATTCCAGCGGCACGACCGGCAGGCCCAAGGGTATCCGCCCCGCGCCGCCCGCCGATGACGATATCCTCGCGGTGAACCCGCTCGTCGGCCTTGCCGTGATGGGCGTCGGCTGGCCGGCGGATGGTAGCATGATCTATCTTTCGCCCGCCCCGCTCTATCACGCGGCACCGCTTGGCTGGTGCACCACAGCGCATCGCCTCGGCGCGACTATCGTGGTCATGGAAAAGTTCGACCCCGAGACCGCTCTTGAAGCGATCGAGAAATACCGCGTGACCGACAGCCAGTGGGTGCCGACCCATTTCGTGCGCATGCTCAAGCTCGATCCCGAAGTGCGCACGCGCTACGACCTCTCCACCCATGTCCGCGCGATCCATGCGGCGGCCCCGTGCCCCGTTCCGGTGAAGCGCGAAATGATCGAGTGGTGGGGCCCCATCGTCATCGAATATTACGCCGGATCGGAAGGCATCGGCATGACGCTGGTGAAGAGCGAGGACTGGCTCACGCACCCCGGCACGGTCGGCAAGCCGATCCACGGGCAGCTGCATGTCTGCGGTCCCGATGGCGAGGAAGTGCCCGCAGGGACCGACGGCCTGCTCTATTTCGAAAACGAGAACATTCCGACCTATCACAACGATCCGGAAAAGACCGCCGACGCCATGCATCCGAAGGGGTGGATGACATTGGGCGATATCGGCCATGTGGACGAGGACGGATTCCTCTTCCTGACCGACCGCAAGAGCCACATGATCATTTCCGGCGGCGTCAACATCTACCCGCAAGAGATCGAGAACCTGCTCGTCACGCATGACAAGGTCATGGACGCCGCCGTGATCGGTGCGCCCTGCCCCGATTTCGGCGAGAAGGTCGTTGCCGTTGTCCAGCCAATCGACATGGGCGAGGCTGGCGAAACGCTGGAAGCCGAACTGCGCGATTTTCTCGCCCCGCAGCTAGCCAAGATCAAGATGCCCAAGCTGTTCGACTTCCGCGAGCAATTGCCGCGCGAGGCGAACGGCAAGCTCTACAAGCGCGAATTGCGCGACGAGTACGCGAAGAAGGCGGAGATAGAAGCGGAGCAGGCGTGATGGCGAGCGCAGCGAAACCCCGCCTCGATCCGCCAACCGCCTACGAGGTCATCTCTCCGGAAAGCTACGCCGGATGGGACCCGCTGCTCGACACCTTCGATCGCCTACGGGACGAAAGCCCGGTGGCCTGGGTCGAGGATCCCGAGGGCCGCCACCCGCCGTTCTGGCTGGTCAGCCGCTATGACGACGTGATGCGCGTCTCGAAGGACAATGCGACCTTCCTCAACAATCCGCAGACGGTCGTCTTCAGCCTGACCGAAGGAATCGAGTTCGCCAAGAACCTGACCGGCGGCAGCCCGCATATGGTCGCCAGCCTCGTCACCTTCGACGCGCCGATCCACATGAAATACCGCAAGCTCACGCAGGAATGGTTCATGCCCAAGAACCTGCGCACGCTGGAGGACGAGATCCGCGAGCTGGCGCAAAAGACGGTCGACCGTCTGATCGAAGCCGGGCCGGAAGCGGACTTTTGCAAGCTCGTTTCGCAGCCCTATCCGCTTCACGTGGTCATGCAGATCCTCGGCGTGCCCGAGGAAGACGAGCCGCGCATGCTGATGCTCACGCAGCAAATGTTCGGCGGACAGGACGAAGACCTCAACCAGTCCGGCATGAAGGACCTGCCGCCCGAAGCCATCACCCAGCTGGTCGCAGGTGCGGTGAAGGATTTCGAAGCCTATTTCGCAGGCCTGACCGCCGAAAAGCGCGCCAATCCGACCGACGATGTCGCCAGCACCATTGCCAATGCCACGGTCGACGGAGAACCGCTCAACGACCGCGACATGATGGGCTATTACATCATCGTCGCTGCCGCCGGCCACGACACGACCAGCGCCAGCACGGCAGGTGCCATGCTCGCCTTGGCGCAGGACCCGGAGCAATGGGACAAGGTGAAAGCCGACCGCTCGCTGCTGCCCGGTATCGTGGAAGAAGCGATCCGCTGGACCAGCCCGGTGCAGCATTTCATGCGCACGGCGGCCGAGGACACCGAGCTTGGCGGCCAGCACATCGCCAAGGGCGACTGGCTGATGATCAATTACGTCGCCGCCAATCACGATCCGGCCCAGTTCGGAAACCCGCGCAAGTTCGATGCCAGCCGCAGCCCCAGCCGGCACCTCGCTTTCGGGGCCGGGGCGCACCAATGCCTCGGCCTCCACCTCGCACGGCTGGAGATGCGCATCCTGTTCGAAACCCTGCTCGACCGGGTCGAGAGCGTGGAACTGGCCGGAGAACCGAAGCGCGCGAAGTCGACCTTCGTCGGCGGGCTCAAGACCTTGCCGCTCCGGATCGCCGCTGCCTGAGACGTAATGCCGACGGGTGACGAAGGCGACAGTGTGTCGCCCGCGGCGAAAGGACATTTGTTCTTTTACTACAAGATTTTTACGGCCCAACCCGCCGGGTGACACTTTCGCTGCATTTTGTCCTTCGGCGAGCAACGGGAATGATGTCCACATAGCCGCCGATCGCCATGTAGGAAATTGCCGCTTGCGATGCCCCTGGCCGGATGCAGGAGCAGCACCTGTCGGCCGGGACCGGTCTTTCTTCGCCTGCCCCAAGACTTGGTCACCATAACATTTGCCCGGCCGAAGTCGAAAGTCCGCAAAACCAAGTCAAACCCGCGCAATTGTGGGGAAAATCGAACTCGGTTCATCGCATATTTCTACGGTTCACCGCACATTTCTGCTAGATGAATGACATGGATACAACAGTAGGGGGATCCACTTTCGGCTGAGGCCGGAGGCGGGACTTCCTGCGCATAAGAAAGGGGGGAATCTATGACATTGCTAGAGCCGCACAACATGCCGTTTGCGGCCGCGCTCGTCATCATGCTCATCCTCGCGATCGTCCAGTTGATCGGGGTTGCCGATTTCGGCGATGCCGACGTGGACATGGAGGTGGATGCCGACGGGATGCCGGATGCGGGAATGCTCGACGGGCTGCTCACGCTGCTCGGCATCGGGCGCATACCGCTGACGATCTGGCTGGCACTGTTCCTCTTCCTGTTCGCAGGGATAGGCCTTTCGATCCAGGAGCTTGCCGCCAGCCTTACCGGCGGTCCGCTCTACAGCTGGCTCGCCGCGCTGATCGCCGGCGCTGCCGCACTGCCGGTCACGGGCATCTTCGCACGGCCTTTGGGCCGGATCATGCCCAAGGATCACACTACCGCGGTGAGCACGGACAGCCTTGTCGGTCGCCGCGCCCGGATCACAGACGGCGTCGCCCGCCAGGCTTCGCCTGCGCGTGCCCGGGTCAAGGACGTGCACGGCCAGTCGCATTACGTGATGGTCGAGCCGCACGAGGCATCATCCGAACTCCACGCAGGTGACGAGGTCCTCCTCGTGCGCCGCGAGGGCAATCAATTCTATGCGACCGCGCTCGCCGAGCGTCGCCTGTCGCCAACAAATCAACAATAAGGAGAAGCAATGGACAGTCTATTTGGAACCTCGCTGGTAATGGTCGGGGGTGCCACCCTACTCGGCATCATCATCATCACTTTCCTGCTGAAAATGTATCGCCGTGCCTCGAAGGAAATCGCCTTCGTGCGGACCGGTGTCGGCGGCGAAAAGGTCGTCATGAACGGGGGCGCACTGGTACTGCCGGTCTTCCATGAAACCATGCCGGTCAACATGAACACGCTGGTGCTTTCGGTCATTCGCCGCGATGGCGAGGCGCTGATCACGCTCGACCGCCTGCGGATCGACGTGAAAGCGGAATTCTACGTCCGCGTGAAGCCCGATGCCGATGCGATCGCCATGGCCGCGCAGACGCTCGGCCAGCGCACGATGCAGCCGGAAATGCTGAAGGACCTCGTCGAAGGCAAGTTCGTCGACGCACTGCGCTCCGTCGCAGCCGGCATGACGATGAACGAGCTGCACGAGCAGCGTGCCGACTTCGTCCAGAAGGTGCAGCAGGTGTCGTCGAACGACCTCGCCATGAACGGCCTGGAGCTGGAATCGGTCTCGCTGACCGGTCTCGACCAGACGAGCATCGAGCACTTCAACGCCAACAACGCTTTCGACGCCGAAGGTCTGACCAAGCTGACCGAGCAGATCGAGGCGCGCAAGAAACTGCGCAACGACATCGAGCAGGACACGCGCGTGCAGATGGAAACGAAGAACCTCGAGGCCGATGCACGCAGCTTCGAAATCGGGCGCGACAAGGAATACGCCCGCCTCCAGCAAGAGCGCGAGGTGGAAATCCGCCGCGCCGCGCAGTCCTCGGAAATCGCCCGCGAACAGGCAGAGCGCAGCCGCGAGGCCGATGCTGCCCGGATCGAAGCGAAGAAGCAGGTCGACGCGCAGCAGATCGAGGCCGACCGCCTTGTCGAAGAGGCGCGGATCGACCAGCAGCGCGCGCTCGAAATCGCCCGGCAGGAGCAGCAGATCGCGGTCCAGAACAAGAGCCGCGAGGAAAGCCAGGCCAAGGCGGAGGCCGATGAGGCCCGCGCCAAGGCAGTCGCTGCCGAAGAGCAGGTTGCCACCAGCCGTGAAAGCGAGATCGCCGAAAGGCAGAAGAAGATCGAGCTGATCGAAGCCTCGAAGCAGGCCGAGCGCGAAGCCATCCAGGTCCGCGTCGAAGCCGAGGCAGAGAAGGACGCTGCGACCAACCGCGCCGAAGCTTTGCGCCTCGAAGCGCAGGGTGAGGCCGAGGCCGAGAAGCTGCGGGCAGAAGCTGCCCGTGTGCGCTTCGAAGTCGAGGCAGCCGGTCAGAAGGCGATCAACGAAGCGGCGAACATCCTGTCGTCCGACCAGATCAGCCTGCAAACCAAGATGGCCCTGCTCAAGGTCCTGCCCGAACTGGTCAAGGAAAGCGCCAAGCCGATGGAAGCGATCGAGAGCATCAAGATCGTCCAGGTCGACGGGCTTACCAATGGCGGCGGCAAGTCGTCGGGCGGTGCAGCCGGTGTCAGCGGCGGATCGGGCAACCTCGCGACCGATGCGGTCAGCGCAGCACTTGCCTACCGTGCCCAGGCTCCGGTGCTTGACGGGCTGATGAAGGAACTGGGCCTCGACGGCTCCAGCCTCAACAGCCTGGTAAAGGGCCCGGCCGAGCAGACCGGAGGCTTCGAAGTGGAAGACGCGCCCGAGCCGAAGAAGGAAGACGCCCCCAAGGCGCTTCCCGCCAACGGCAAGGACGCAGGCAAGAGCAAGGACAGCGACGAAAGCCCCAAGGCCGACGCCTGATCCGCTCTGCGACCTGACGGGAAAGGGGGCGCTTCGGCGTCCCCTTTTTTATTGCGCGGGACGATCACCTCGTCCTAACCGCCGCGCATGAGCACAACGCCCGAATGGATGATGCCGCCCGAATGGGCCCCGCAGGACTGGCTGTGGATCGGCTTTCCGCACGACCCGCAGGAATGGCCCGAAGTCCTGCCAAGGGCGCAGGAGCAGATCGCGGCCTTCGCCAATGCCGTGGCCGATTGCGGGCAGGAAGTCCGCCTGCTGGTGCGCGACGACGCGAACGAGGCGCGCGCACGGCAGCTGGTCGGCGCGAACGTCACGCTGGAGCGACGTCACTACGGCGATGTCTGGCTGCGCGACACCGGGCCGCTGGTTGTCTCGAACCGCGATGGCGAGCGTGCGGCCCGCCGCTTCGGCTTCAACGGCTGGGGCGGGAAGTACCTGATGGACGGCGACCAGACCGTCGGCGCGCAGCTGGCCGCGGACGAGGGCCTGCCGCTGCAGACGGCGGACTGGATCCTCGAAGGCGGCGCGGTGGATGGCGACGGGACCGGCCTCGTCGCGACGACCGAGCAATGCCTGCTCAACCCCAATCGCAATCCGCAGCTCTCGCGCGACGAGATCGAGCAGCGTCTCGAACGCGATCTCGGCTTTACCGGCGTGCTGTGGCTCGGCGACGGGTTGATCAACGATCACACGGACGGCCATGTCGACAATCTCGCCCGCTTCGTTGCGGCCAACACGCTCGTCATCCCGCGCGCCACGGGCAGCGCAGATCCCAATGCGGAGATATATGCCGATGCGCGCCGCCGGGCGGAAGCGGCTGGCGTTTCGGTGGTCGAAATCCCCTCGCCCGGCCTCGTGACCAGCGGCGACCATGTCGAGCCGGCGAGCTACGTGAATTTCGCCATTACCAGCCACCTCGTCGTGGTGCCCACCTTCGACAGCTCGTACGACGAGGAGGGCGTGGCGGCGATCGGCGCGCTGTTCCCGGATCGCGCGACTATCGGCCTGCCGGGCGATGCCGTGCTAGCAGGCGGCGGCGGCTTTCACTGCGCCAGCCAGCAAATGCCCTCTGCCGGATGGAAGCCTTAACGCTTCGTTAGGGTTTGGCCGCGAGAATGGCGGCATGGCAAAGGCTATCGCTCTCGCACGCACCCACGTCCCGGCATTCCCGCTGGCAGAGGCTGCGCGCGCGCTTATCGTGAGCGGATGCGGCTTCGCCCTGGTCCTCGCCGGACCGGCGCTACCCTTCTAACAGTTTCCAGACCGCACCGGCTGCCGCGCCGCCCAGCACGAGGGCGACGCTCACCTGCCATTGCCGCGGCGTCACGCGCCCGAACGCCGCGTGGCCCATGAGATCGCCGACCAGCACCGCCGGAAAGAGCAGCAGGGCAAGCAGGACCTCGCGCATCCCGCCGACGCCGAGCGCGATGAACAAGGCAGATGATAGCGGCGTCAGCACCAGGAAAATCGCCATCATGGATGCGCGCGCCTCGCGCGGGGGCAGGCGGCCGCGCAGGTAGAACGGCGCCATGCCCGGCCCCGGCATTCCCGCGAACCCTCCGAAAAAGCCCGTGAAAAAGCCCGACAGCCCCATGGCAGGCTTGCGCGGCATGGCGATCTTGCCGAGCGGCACCACCACCAGCACGAATGCGCCAAGCGACACGAGAGCGATCAGGAGCCGCGCCCAATCCGCGCTCAGCGTGACGAGCGCCCACAGGCCAAGCGGCATGAAGGCCAGCGCCAGCAGTGTGATCGGAATGGCCGAACGGTCGGCTTCGCGCCGGATGCGCCCGATGTCGGTCAGGCCGATCAGGAATAGCGAGATATTGCCCACTAGTACCGCTTCACGCGGAGCGATGGTCAGCGCGAGGACGGGCACGATCACGACCGACAGTCCGAACCCGGCAAGCCCGCGCACGAAACCCGCCGCCAGCGCGGTTACCAGGGCAATGCCGATCGCTTCGAGGGACAGGCCGAGCATCTAGGAGAATGCCTTCCACAAGGCTGCAAGAGCCGCTCCGCCGAGCACGAGACCGACGCAGATGCGCCAGGTCCGATCCTCGATCCTGCCCGACGCCTTGTTGCCCAGCCAGTTGCCCGCCAGCACGGCCGGGAACAGCAGCACGGCGAACAGGAGCAGCGACCAGTCGAGCACGCCGATGGCCGCCCCGCTGATCAGGCCCGTGCTCGATGCGCAGGTGAAGATCAGCAGCATCGATGCCTTGGCGGTCTCGCGCGGAATGTCGCGCCCGACATAATAGGGGACGACCGGCGGTCCGGGCATGCCGGCATATCCCGTCATCAGGCCGCTCAATATGCCTACCCCGCCGGTGGTCGCCGGATGATGCTCCAGCGCACCGCGACGTGGCAGCAGGATGGCGATGAAGGCGGAAAGTGCGATGAAGGCGATGACGACGCGCGCCAGGGCAGGCGTGGTCACGCTGAGCAGGTACAGCCCCACCGGCGTGGTCAGCGCGACAAGCGCGATTATGACCCATGCCGACTTTTCCGCACCGCGCAGCAGGCGGCGAATCTCCGTCAGACCGATGAAGACCGAAAGAAAATTGGTCAGCAGCACGGCATCGACCGGCGACAGCGCAAGCGCCAGCACCGGTACGATGAGGATCGCCATTCCGAACCCGGTCAGCCCGCGCACGAAAGCCGAGCCGAATGCAGTCACCAGCGCGGCGGCGATCGCTACCGCAGAATAGCCGCCGAACAGGTCCATCGCGCGCGCTTAGCCTTCGCGCAGGTCCGGCGGCGTGGCTTCGGCCTTGAGCATCGCAATCGCTTCTTCGAGCGGCATCACCTTCTGGTGCTGCTGGCCGAGCGTGCGGACAGCGACCATGCCTTCTTCCGCCTCGCGCATGCCCACCACCAGGAGGTGGGGGACCTTGGCGACCGAGTGTTCGCGGACCTTGTAATTGATCTTCTCGTTACGAAGGTCGCTGTCGACGCGGATGCCCGCCGCCTTGAGCTTGGCGACGGCTTCCTTGGCATAGCCATCGGCGTCCGAGACGATCGTCGCAACCACCGCCTGCGTTGGGGCGAGCCAGACGGGCAGTCGTCCGGCGAAGTGTTCGATCAGAATGCCGATGAAACGCTCGTACGAACCGAAGATCGCGCGGTGCAGCATGACCGGGCGGTGTTTCTCGCCATCTTCGCCGATGAAGCTTGCATCGAGGCGCTCGGGCAGCACGCGGTCGCCCTGGATCGTGCCGACCTGCCAGGTGCGGCCGATGGCGTCGGTAAGGTGCCATTCGAGCTTGGGCGCATAGAAAGCGCCTTCGCCGGGGAGCTCTTCCCAGCCGTATTCCTCGTTCGCCATGCCCGCTTCGGCCACGGCGTCGCGCAATTCCTGCTCGGCCTTGTCCCAGTCCGCTTCGCTACCGAAGCGCTTTTCCGGGCGCAGGGCGAGCTTGACGTGATAGGTGAAACCGAAGTCGCGATAGACGCTGTCGGCCAGCTTGCAGAAGGCACGCACTTCCTCGACCACCTGGTCCTCGGTGCAGAAGATATGCGCATCGTCCTGCGTGAACTGGCGCACGCGCATGAGGCCATGCAGCGCGCCATGCGGTTCGTTGCGGTGGCAGCAGCCCATTTCGCCAAGGCGGATGGGCAGTTCGCGATAGGACGTGATGCCCTGCTTGAAGACCAGCACATGGGCCGGGCAGTTCATCGGCTTGATCGCCATCCAGTCGGCATCGGGCGCGACCGAGGGGTTCGCCGGACCATCACCCAGCTCGTCCACTTCGGGCACCATGTCGGGCACGGCAAACATGTTCTCGGCATATTTGCCCCAGTGTCCGGACTGCTCCCACTGGCGCACGTCCATCAGCTGCGGCGTCTTGATTTCCTGGTAGCCCGCACCGTCCATCTTGCGGCGCATGTACGCTTCGAGCTCACGCCAGATCATGTAGCCGTTGGGGTGCCAGAAGACGCTGCCGTGCGCCTCTTCCTGCAGGTGGAACAGGTCCATCTCGCGGCCCAGCTTGCGGTGGTCGCGCTTGGCGGCTTCTTCCAGCCGCGTGAGGTGGGCGTTGAGCTGCTTCTTGTTGAGCCAGCCCGTGCCGTAGATGCGCGTGAGCTGCGGATTGTTCTGGTCGCCGCGCCAATAGGCACCGGCAACGCGCGTCAGCTTGAACGCCTGCGGATCGAGCTTGCCGGTCGAGGCAAGGTGCGGTCCGCGGCACATGTCGAGCCAGTCTTCTCCCGACCAGTAGACCGTCAGTTCCTCGTTTTCGGGAAGTTCCTTGGCCCATTCGGCCTTGAAGACTTCGCCTTCCGCTTCCCACTTGTCGATCAGCTGCTGGCGGCTCCACACTTCGCGCTTGAGCGGCTTGTCGGCCTTGATGATGCGGCGCATTTCCTCCTCGATCGCGGGGAGGTCGTCCATCGAGAACGGCTCGCGCGTATCGGGCGCCTTCACATCGTAATAGAAGCCATCGTCCGTCGCCGGACCGAAGGTGATCTGCGTACCGGGGAAGAGCGACTGCACCGCTTCTGCAAGGACGTGCGCGAAATCGTGGCGCGCCAGTTCCAGCGCGTCTTCCTCGTCGCGGCTCGTGACCAGCGCCAGTTCCGCATCGCCTTCGAAGGGGCGGTTGATATCGCGCAGCTCGCCATCGACGCGCGCGGCGATGGCGGCCTTGGCAAGGCCCGGACCGATCGCGGCGGCGACATCGGCAGGCGTGCTGCCGGGTTCCATCTCGCGCACCGAACCATCGGGCAGGCTGATCTTGAGCAGTTCCGTCATTCTATCCGTCCGTTATCCTGGCGCGGCCTCCCGTGACCGGCCTCGGTATGTCGAGGCCCATGGCACAGCTAGGCGCGCGCTTGAAGCGGCGTTTGTGAGAAATTCGATTTCGGGAGGAAACGCCGACCGCCCGAAACCGGGCGGCGGAGCGCTACGTCAGGACGCGCGCACCCGCCCCCGGCCGCCCGGGGTGGTGGTGGTGGTTGTCGTGATGCGCTGATGCGTCATGCGCCAGGAGATAGCGACGACAGGTTAAAATCTCAACCGAGATCGAGCGCGCGCGCTCCGGCAAGGGTTGAGAGGCGCTTCGTCGCGACGACTTCGGCCCCCTTCTCACGCACCGAGGACAGGAAGCGATATTCGCTCGTCGCACGCGTCGGCGTGAGTTCGACCGCCATGTAACCGCGGCGCGAGGCGTCCATCCATTTAAGCTCGGGATTGCGGGCGACCATGGCCGCGCTGACATCGCCGGGCGCCAATTGCGGCAAGTATCCCTCGAAGCCGGGCGAGGTGACCGACTGGCCGCCGAATTCGACGCCGACCTTCTCGCCCTCGTGGGCAAGGTCGAAAGCCCATGCGTTGTGGGTATCGCCCGCGAGGCTGACGAGATTTGCGTCCGCCGCAAGAGCCGCTTCGTAAAGACGGGCGCGGGCTGCGGGATAGCCGTCCCAAGCATCCATGTTGAGCGGCAGACCGGCGCGCGAGGCGATGGCGCCTGCGACCACGCGGCGCATGATGTAGTCTGGCAGTCCTTGCGGCAGGGCGTCGGTTAGCGAGGTGGCGGAGGCGGTCTTGCCCATCAGGACCTGCTGGACGAGCACCTGCCACGTCTTGCCGCCCTTGGCCGAGCGCATGAGACCATTGCCGAGCCAGGCCTGCTGTGCGGCGCCGAGCACTTCGCGCGTGGGGTCGCGATAGCTCTCCTCCCGGAATGCGGTGAGGGCAGCGATGCCCTGTTCGGGAGAAGCCATTCCGCGCAGCAGCGTGCCGTAATCGAATTGCTGTGCGCGCGCCGACAGGCGGGTCTCCAGGCGGAACAGGGTCGCGAGATCGCCGATCTCGTATTCGGCCCAGGGTTCATCCGAGACGGGCATCCATTCGCGATAGGCTTTCATGGCAGCGGCTTTGCGCACGCTCCATTCGCCTTCGGTCTCGCCCTGGTGGTTCTGCGCACCGCCTTCCCAGCTGTCGTTTGCGCTCTCGTGGTCGTCCCAGCCGGCGATCATCGGATAGATCTGGTGGATGCGGCGCAGGTCCGGATCGCTGCGATACTGGGCATAGCGCGCGCGGTATTGCGCAAGGGCCACCGTTTCGGATTGCGGATCGAGCGGAGCGCGGGTGCCGAGCCACTCGCTCTCCGAGGGGTAGGTGCCCTGGCCGTATTCGTAGAAATAGTCGCCTAGGTGCAGCGTGCAGTCGAACTCGTTCGCCGCGGCTGCGTGCGCGTAGGCGTTGAACCAGCCGAAGCCTATGTTGGAGCAGGAGAAGACCGCCATCTTCCAGCGCGCGGTCGGTCCTTCAGGAAGGGTGCGCGTGCGACCGATATCGGAGTGGCTGCCGTCGGGCGCAGTGAAACGGAAGTAATACCAGCGACCCGGCGCGAGCCCGTCGGCCCACGGCTTGGCGCATCCGTCATTGGCGGGGCTCGCCGTGACGGAGCCCGATGCAATCGGGGAAGCGAAGGAAGCCGTCTCGCTCATCTCCCAGGTCAGCGGGACGTCCTGATCGGCTGCGTAACGCGTCCACAAAAGGACGCGCGAGGACCCCGGCTCTCCGCTGGCCACACCATGCGTGAAGCCGCGCGCGCCGCCGGCGGAAGACAGGGGCGCCGCAGCGAGACCTGCACCCAGCACCCCGCCCTTGAGCAATTGCCTGCGATCGAGCGGCAGGATCGGCGCAGTTACGGGCGGTTCGGTCTTTATCATCGAATAGGTCCTCTCTCCTCCTTCCATGACTGCGCCGGATGGCAGGCAGATGACAAGTAGAAAGAGGTGATGGAAAGGACAGTCGCCAACTTGTAAAGCAACCTTGACTCTAATGCCTCGACATGACAAACACCCTTTACACCAAGAAAAGGATGCTTGTCATGAAATCGCTACCTCCTCCCGTTTTGCTAGCCTTATCCATGTTGGGCGTCGCCTTGCTGGGGAATGCTGGCGTGCTGCCGGGCACGGTCGCACAGCTCGCCCCCTTCCTGCTGCTCGTCCTCTTCGCCCCGGTCTGGCTGGGCGACGATCGTCCCTGCAGGTTTTCGAGAGGAACGGCCCGATGACTGCTCGAACGCACATCAGGGGGCGCCCCGGACTGTGGGTCGGCCTGTTCTTCGCCAGCGCGGGCGTCATCATCGCGCTGCGCCTTAGCGGAGCTATCGAAGAGCCCGTGGGCTTCATCCTGCTCGCACTGTCGATGGGCCTGATGATCCCGTTCAACAAGGCAATGAAGAACAGTGCCTGCACCTACAGCGAGGCCATGGACGTCTACAACCGGCGCATGATGGTGTGCAGCATTGGCTATGTCCTGGGCCTTGGGATCGCCATTGTCTTGTGGCGCAATTACGAACTGGCCGACTGGACGGTCTTCGCGCTCACCTTGCTCCCGATCCTGCCGACCTTCGGGATGATCTGGGCGATGGCACGATACCTTAAGGAAGAGAGCGACGAATACCTGCGTCACAAGTCCATGATGGCATCGCTGGCAGCGCTCGGCTTCGTGCTGGCGCTCGGTATCTTCTGGGGCTTCCTCGAGATGTTCGGCCTCGTCCCGCATATCTGGGCGTGGTGGGTCCTCCCCGCCTGGGCCATCGGACTTGCCGGGGCGCAGCTGTGGCAGAAGGTCAGGGGCGCATGAAGAACCGCCTCAAGGTGCTGCGCGCAGAGCGCGACTGGAGCCAGCAGGACCTTGCCGACCGGCTCGAAGTCAGCCGCCAGTCGGTCAACGCCATCGAAACAGGGCGTTACGACCCGTCGCTGCCGCTGGCATTCAAAATTGCCGATGTATTCGGGACACAAATCGAAGATATATTCCAGCGCGACTGACCCTTTGCCTTGACTTGCGGGCCCCTGCTTTGAAAAACCGGACACGGACGGGTTTTCGATTACAATTTTTACAAGCGGGGGGTCGCTCACAATATGGAACAGGCACCGATCGAGGCGGAAAGCGCCTTCGGTTTCGACGGCAATTGGCAGGACTTCGCAAAAATCGCGTTCCCGAACCTGTTGCTGACTATCGTTACGCTGGGAATTTACCGCTTCTGGGCGACCACGCGAGAGCGGCAATACCTTTGGGCGCATAGCCGCTTCGTGGACGAGCGTCTCGAATGGACCGGCACCGGCAAGGAACTGTTCGTCGGCTTCGTGCTGGTTTTCATCCTCTTCATTCTCCCGCTTTCGCTGTTCAGCTTCGTCCAGCAGGGCCTGATCGCCCGCGGGTACGAAGTGGTGGCGATGGTTTTGACCTTCGTAATCTTCTTCGGCTTCTTCTATCTCACCGGCGTCGCGAGATTCCGCGCGCTGCGGTATCGCCTGTCGCGCACGCGCTGGCGCGGCATCCGCGGGGGCAGCAACCATCAGGGCTTCCGTTATGGCTTGTCCTATATGTGGAAGACGATTGTCGGCTACATCCCGCTCGGCCTGCTCGTGCCATGGTCGATGACCAGCCTGTGGAACGAGCGCATGCGCAAGATGAGCTTCGGCCCGCACGAGTTCGATGCCCATGCCGACAGCTCCAACGTCTTCGCGCGCTACCTCCTCTTCTATCTCGCCCCGATCATCTTTTTCATCGGCGGGATCGCGGCGGGCGCGATGGGAATGATCGCCGGACAGAGCCTTGGCGGCGACCAGGGAGCCGGCATCGGCATGGTCGGCGCGGTGGTATTCCTGGTCCTGTTCTTCTACCTCGGCCTCGGCCTGATCGCCGTGGCGTTCTTCGCGAAATTCTATCGTGAAGTCGTCGGCAGCACGACCTGGGGCAACCTCAATTTCAGCTTCGAAGCGTCCACCATGGACTGGGTCAAGCTGCTGATCGTGGATGCGCTGCTGGTGGTCTTCACCGCCGGCATCGGCTTCATCTTCCTGAGCTATCGCCACTGGAAGTTCTTCATGGTGCACCTTGAAGCCAATGGCGAAATCCTGCTCGACGAACTCACCCAGTCGACCACGACCACCGCCAAGCACGGCGAGGGACTGCTGGACGCGTTCGACATAGGCGCGATCTGACATGACCGACGCGTCCTTTCGCACTCCGGCACAATGGTATGACGGCCACAACGCCATCCGCCACGAGGGCGAAGCCATATGGAGCGAGGAGGACACGCTCCTCCTCGCCGGCGCGACTGGCACGATGGAAGTCCCCTTCGCCGATCTCGAATGGGGCGAAAATCGCGGCGGGGAGAATGTCTACCGTCGCCAGAGCGAACCCGACTTCCGCCTCATGGTACCGGAGGATCTGCCTCCCGGTCTCGCCTCGCGGTTGCCTGCGAAGGCGACCTATGGCGCTTGGGTCGACAATCTCGGCCTGCCCAAGGCGGCCGCCCTGTTCGCAATCGTCAGCGCCGCTGCCGTAACCTTGTTCATGACCGCTCCCGAATGGCTGGGCCCGCGCGTTCCCGAAAGCTGGGAGCGGCAAATGGGCGATGCGATGATCGGCGATTTCGGTGGACGCCTGTGCAGCACGCCGGATGGCGATGCAGCCATGGCGAAACTGCTCGACGCGGTCGATCCGGAACGCGAGCAGGTGCGCGCCAATGTGGCGAACATCGACATGGTCAACGCCGTCGCATTGCCCGGCGGACGGGTCCTCCTGTTCGATGGACTGGTGCAGGATGCCGAAACACCCGAGGAGCTTGCAGGCGTGCTCGGGCACGAAGTCGGCCACGTCCGCGAACGCCACGTCATGACCGCGCTGCTCAGGCAGTTCGGCCTGTCCATCCTGCTTGCCGGTGCAGACAGCGGTTTCGGTGACACGCTCTTCGGCGTCGCCCAGATGGGGTATTCGCGCGACGCGGAGCGCGAGGCGGACGCCTATTCGAGAGCCCGCATGGCCGAAAGCAATGTCTCCCCGCTAGGCGCGGCAAAGTTCTTCGAACGGCTCGGCGGCGATCATGAAGAAGGCGAGAGCCTGGGGATTTCCGGATGGATCGCCAGCCACCCCGCTCCGGGAGAAAGGGCGCGCGCCTATCGCGAAGCGGCCAAGGGGAAGACCTTCGCCCCCGTGCTCACAGCGGCGGAATTCGAAGCCATCAAGTCGATGTGCGAACAGGACCCCGACGTCGAAGAGTTCGAATTCTTCTAGGCTTGTAATGCCGCGCGCACGGGCCGACATCGTGACGCATGAACGATATCCAGTTTCATGCCATGCCGGACGGACGCCGGATCGCATTCCGCCACACGCCGGGTAACGGCCCCACGCTGGTATTCCTGCCGGGCTACATGTCGGACATGGACGGCGGCAAGGCGACGGCGCTCTATGAATGGGCGAAAGCGCGCGGCCATGGCTGCCTGCTGCTCGATTACTCGGGCTGCGGCCGCAGCGACGGCGATTTCGCAGATGGCACGCTGTCCAGATGGCGCGACGAAGTGGTCGCCCTGATCGAAGCCCGGGTGCAGGACCGGTTCATCGTGATCGGATCGTCCATGGGCGGCTGGCTCATGCTCCTCGTCGGTCTCGCGCTCGAGGAACGCCTTGCAGGTATCGTCGGCATCGCCTCCGCACCCGATTTCACCGACTGGGGCAGGGACGCGGCCGAGAAGGCGAGGCTGCAGGCGGGCGAAACCGTCTTCGACGAAAACCCCTATGGCCCCGAGCCGACACCGATGCACAGCGCTTTCTGGGCCGACGGGCAGGCACAGCGCCAGCTGACAGGGACCATCGCGATCGATGCGCCGGTGCGCCTGCTTCACGGCCAGCGCGATGCCGACGTGCCGTGGGAAATCAGCGCACGGCTCGCCGAGGCGCTACGTTCGGACGATGTTCAAGTCACTTACATCAAGGACGGCGACCACCGCTTGTCGCGGCCGCAGGATATCGCCTTGCTGCTGCGCACGATTGGCGGACTAATCGACGATCTGGAAGCCGAATGACCCTTAGCCTTGCTCCTCTCGCCCTTCTTTTCATGCAGGTCGGCCCAAACCCGTCCGCAGGCGCCATGCCCGGCATCCCGGACGAACTCGCCAACCGGCCGCCGCGGGCCGAAAGCACCGAGCCGCAGGTGCAGCCGCGCCTCGCGACCTGCCTGCGGCAGGCGGCAAATACTCCCGATGCGGCACTCGACTATGCGCAGGGCTGGCGCGAGACGGCAGAAACCGACCTCGAAATGGCGCAATCGGCGCATTGCCTTGGCCTCGCGCTGGTCCAGCTTGATCGCATGGGGGAAGCGCGCGAGATCTTCGAACTCGCCAGCGCGGAAGCGCCTGCAGACAATCTCGCCTATGCCGCCCGGCTGAATGCGATGGCAGGCAATGCGGCCCTCGCTGAAGGCGATATGGAAAATGCTCTCGTCCTGCTCGACCGGGCAGGAGGACAGGCACTTGCGGCACCCGACGGGGCCCTTGCCGCCGACCTTCGCGTCGATCTCGCCCGCGTGCTCGTGCGCATGGGCCGTCAGGAAGACGCGGCAGAAGCCTTGTCCGAAGCGCGCGAAGCCGATGGTGACGATGCGCAGGCATGGCTGCTCTCGGCGACCTTGTCCCGTCGGCTGTCGCGACTCGGCGAAGCGCAGCAGCAGATCGAGAGGGCCGCACTCCTTGCCCCCCGCAATCCGCAGGTCGGGCTGGAAGCAGGCGTCATAGCCGCGCTGTCCGGCCGCGAGGAGGCTGCGCGAAAGAGCTTCCAGTCCGTGCTCGACGTCGCACCGGACAGTCCGCAGGCCGATCAGGCACGCGAATATCTTGCGCAGATCGCACCGGCAGAATGACCGCTTTCTCGGTCCTCGATCTCGTTCCCGTCCGTGAAGGCGGGACCCTTGCGGAAGCCTTCGAAGCCGCCACCCTATTGGCGCAGGCCGCCGAAAGACTCGGCTGCGCGCGATATTGGGTGGCCGAGCATCATGCGATGGAGGGCATCGCTGGCGGGGCCACTTCCGTGGTCCTCGCGCATATCGGTAACGCAACGGACACGATCCGGATCGGCTCGGGCGGCATCATGCTGCCCAACCATACCCCGTTCCAGATTGCCGAGCAGTTCGGCACGCTCGACGCGCTGTTTCCAGGGCGGATCGACTTGGGGCTGGGCCGGGCACCTGGAGCGGGTCCGGAGCTACAGCGCGCCTTGCGCAAGGACCTGAATCGGGCTGCGGAAATGTTTCCGCAGGACGTGGTGGAGTTGCAGGCCCTGATGCGCGGGGACACCACCATCCATCCGACACCGGGCCTTGGCGCCAAGCCTGAATTCTGGATGCTCGGGTCCAGCCTGTTCGGCGCGCAGCTGGCTGCCAGGCTGGGGCTGCCCTATGCTTTCGCGAGCCATTTCGCCCCCGATCACCTCGACGCGGCGCTCGAAATCTACCGCCGCGATTTCGAGCCTTCGGACCAGCTCGATGCGCCCTATGTGATGGCGGCAATGAACCTCTTCTGCGCAGAGACGGAAGAAGAGGCGGAGACGCTCTCGACGTCGCAATTGCAGGCTTTCGTCGCCCTGCGGACCGGGTCACCCGCAAAACTCAAGCCGCCGGTGGCCGGTTATCGCGAGAGCCTTCCGGCCCCTGCGCAAGCCATGCTCGCCCATATCGGGCAAGCCAGCGCGGTCGGGACGCCCGGTCAATGCGCGGACACGATCCGCTCGTTCATTGCACGTACCGGAGCGGACGAGATCATCTTCGCCGGACCGACCTTCGATCCGCAAGAGCGCATGGACTCGCTGTCCCGTGCGCTTTCAGCGCTCGGCTGACATCCTTCGCCGACGCTACGGAACCGAGGAACGCATACGATTGCGCCTTTTCCTTTTGGTTGGCCTTGCGAGCCTGCGACAACGGGCCTAATCGCGAGCCAGCGCGTCGCCGAAGACGACTCGGAAATTACACGGGTGCGAAAGTATCGTACGCCGCAAGCGAGAGGCCTTTCATGGGTTCCACAGCCGCCAAGGCAAGCCAGAGCATGTCCCCCCAAGCCAAGGCCATTGCGCAGCACATGCGCGAATCCCTGCTTCCAGGCGACACTCCGATCGATGACGAGCACCTGTTCGAAGCAGCCGCTTTCCTTGCCGAAACTGCCGAGAAGCGCGCTGCTGGCGAACCCGCGATCGCGATCCAGTCGATCAGCGACGACCGCCGCTATACGCGCATTGCGATCATCAATGATGACATGCCGTTTCTGGTCGATTCCACTGCGGCGGCAATCGCTGCAATGGGCCTTGCCATCGATCGCCTGATCCACCCGGTCGTCCCGGTCGAACGGACCAGCGATGGCGCACTCGGCAAGGTCATAAAAGGCGAGCCGGAAGAGGCTTTCTGGGAATCGATGATCTACCTCGAGGCGCCGCGCGTCGACGCCAAGCGCAGGCAGTCAATCGAGGAGACCCTGCTGGAAACGCTCGCCGACGTCCGCGCCGCCGTGTGCGATTGGCCAAAGCTCCAGGAAGCGATGGGCGCCGATGTCGACCGGGTCGATAATGAAGAAGGCGCTGCGCTGCTCGAATGGCTGAATTCGGGCATGCTCACGCAGTTGGGCCATGTCGTTCGCAAACGCGATGGATCGCAGGAAAACGAGCTTGGCATCTGCCGCACTTCCTCCCGCCAGTTGCTGGTCGATGCCAGCTACGAGCGCGCCTTCGCCTGGTTCGAGGGCAAGGGCGAAGCACGCACGCCGCTGATCATCAAGGCCAACCACATGGCGCGCGTGCACCGCCGCGTGCCGCTCGACCTGTTCATCGTCCCGATCCGCGACGGCAAGAAGGTTACGGCTCTTTCGGTCCACGCCGGCGTCTGGACGAGCGCTGCAATCGCCTCGCCTCCACGCAGCGTCCCGATCCTGCGCGAACGGCTCGACGCCATCCGCGACGAATTGAATTTCGACGACACCGGCCATGCCGGCAAGGCGCTGGTCCACGCCCTGACGGCCCTGCCGCACGACCTCGTGATCGGCTTTTCCGAAGAAGACACCGCGCGCATCGCTACCACCATGATGAGCCTGGTCGACCGGCCTCGCCCGCGCCTGGCCCTGGTCGAAGCGCCCTTGGCCCGCCACCTCTTTGCCTTCGTGTGGATGCCGCGCGACATGCTCGCCACACAGGTGCGCTTGCAGATCCTCGGCCTGCTCGAAGAAGGCGCGAAAGCGCGACTGCTGGACTGGAGCCTCGAGGTAGAAGGCGGCAATCTCGCCATGCTACGGTTCGTCCTCGACATTCGCGAAGGCGCCCAGAAGCCCGACGAAGCGGCTCTCGAAAAACAGCTCCAGACCCTGCTTCGCGGATGGAGCGAAGCGGTCGAGAACGAATTGCTCGCCTTCGAGGAAAAAGGCCGGGCAGCGGCGCTGGCCCTGCGTTTCGCAGAAGCTTTCCCGACCGCCTATCGCGCGCGCTTCGGCCCTCGCGAGGCGGCCGAGGATATCGCCCGCCTGCGCGCACTCGGCCATCACGCCGATGACGAAGACGAGGCGCCCCACCGCGGCGCACGCCTGTATCTGTGCGAGCGTGATGACGAGCGCTGCCTGCGCCTGAAACTGTACCAGGCTGAGGGCAGCCTGCCGCTGTCCGATGCCGTCCCCGCATTGGAAAACTTCGGCTTCCACGTGCGCTCGGAAATGCCGACGGTCCTCGAAGAAGGACGCCTCGGGACTATCCACGATTTTGCACTGCAGCTTGCCCCCGGGCTCGATGCTGACGAGTTGATCGAGCGGGCTGAAGGGATCGAGGATGCGATCGGCGCCGTGCTCAACGAGCAGGCCGAAAACGATGTCTTTAACCGCCTTGTCGTCGAAGCCGCGCTTGACGCGCACCAGACCGAATGGCTGCGCGCTTTCTATCGCTACCTGCGCCAGATCGGGATGGGGTTCACGATCTACACGGTCGTCGATGCGCTGGCGAAATCGGCGGATATCACCCGCGCCCTCATCGACCTGTTCACCGCACGCCACGACCCGGACTTCGACGGCAACCGCGAGGAAGCGGCCAAGGAAGCGGGCGACACGATCCGGCGCGCACTGACCAGGGTCAAGGCGATCAACGACGACCGCCTTCTGCGCCTTTACAAGGCGTTGATCGACGCCATCCTGCGCACCAATGTCTTCGCGCCGGCAGCCAACGAGGCGCTGGCATTCAAGATCGACAGTTCGATGGTGCCGGGACTTCCCAAGCCCGTGCCATGGCGCGAGATCTTCGTGTATTCGCGTCGCGTCGAGGGCATCCACCTGCGCTCCGGCCCGGTCGCCCGCGGAGGCCTGCGCTGGTCCGATCGCCGGGACGACTTCCGCACCGAAATCCTTGGCCTGATGAAGGCGCAGCGCGTGAAGAACGCCGTGATCGTACCGGCGGGCGCGAAGGGCGGTTTCTACCCCAAGCAACTGCCCGATCCGTCCATCGATCGCGATGCCTGGGCAGCAGAGGGCAAGGCCAGCTACGAAGTCTTTATCCGCAGCCTGCTGTCGGTCACCGATAACATCGTCGACGACAAGGTCGTGCACCCTGACAATGTCGTCATCACCGACGGCGAGGATCCCTATTTCGTCGTGGCCGCGGACAAGGGCACGGCCAGTTTCTCCGACGTCGCGAATGCGATCGCCGAAAGCCGCGACTTCTGGCTCGACGACGCCTTCGCCAGCGGCGGCTCTAAGGGCTACGACCACAAGGCCATGGGCATCACGGCCAAGGGCGGCTGGGTCAGCGTCCAGCGCCACTTCCTCGAAATGGGGATCGACGTGCAGACCGATTCCATCGAGGTCGTGGGATGCGGGGATATGTCCGGCGACGTCTTCGGAAACGGCATGCTGTTGTCCAAGGCCATCAAGCTCGTCGCGGCCTTCGATCACCGCCACATCTTCCTCGATCCCAATCCCGATCCGGCCAAGAGCTGGAAGGAAAGGAAGCGCCTCTTCGAAATGACCCGGTCGAGCTGGGCGGATTATGACGAGGCCCTGATCTCGCGTGGCGGCGGTGTCTATCCGCGCGATGCCAAGACCATCAAGCTGTCGAAAACGATGCAGGGCGTGCTCGGCATCGAACAGGACGAGATCGAGCCCGAAGCGCTGATCTCGGCAATCCTCAAGGCACCGGTCGACCTGATCTGGTTCGGCGGCATCGGCACCTACATCAAGGCCAGCAGCGAAAATAACGTCCAGGTCGGTGACCCGGCGAACGACGCGCTGCGCGTCGACGGCAAGGACCTGCGCGCCAAGGTTATCGGCGAAGGCGCCAACCTCGGCACGACGCAGGCCGGACGCATCGAATATTCGCTTGGCGGCGGGCGCTGTAATACCGATTTCATCGACAATTCCGCCGGGGTCGATTGTTCGGACAACGAGGTCAACATCAAGATCGCCCTCGCCGCTGCCAAGCGCGCAGGCCGCCTGTCCGAACCCAAGCGCGTTGAGCTGCTGGAAGAGATGACCGACGAGGTTTCGGATCTCGTCCTGGAAGACAATCGCTTGCAGGCGCTGGCTCTGTCGATCGCCGAGAAGGGCGGCGCGCGGGCCATGGCGTCGCAACTGCACCTGATTGAAACGCTGGAAGACGGCGGCAACCTCGATCGCAAGACCGAGGGCCTCGCCGACAACCAGACGCTGCAGCGCCGTGCGGCCGACGGCATCGGCCTGACCCGCCCCGAACTCGCAGTGCTGCTGTCGTCGGCCAAGCTGGTGCTTCAGGACGCGATCCAGACCAGCGACCTGCCGGACGATCCGATCCTGCACGACCTGCTCATGCGCAGCTTCCCCGAACCGATGCGCGGCAGGTTCCGCAAGCAGATCGAAAACCATCGCCTGCGCCGCGAGATCATTGCGACCAAGCTCGCCAATGCGATGGTCAACCGGATCGGGATCATCCACCCGTTCGAGCTGGCCGAAGAAGAAGGGGTCGAACTTTCCGAAGTCGCGGGTGCCTTCGTCGCGGCCGCGCATCTGTTCGATCTCAGGACCATCTGGAACGAGCTGGACAATGCCAAGATCGACGAGACCGCGCGTCTCCTGCTGTTCGATCGCCTTGCCGCTGCCGTCGGCAATTTGATGTCCGACGTCCTGCGCACCGCTGCCGGGCGTGTGCGTCCTGCCGAGATGGTTGAAGAGCTCGGCAAGAACGTCGCCCTGCTCGTCAAGTCGACCGACCAGCTGCTTGGCTCGCAGCTAAAGGACCAGTCGCAAAACCTGCACGAGACATTCACTGACGCAGGGGCGAATGATGCGATTGCCTCGCGGATCACGCATATCTTCAATCTCGACGGATCGGTCGGCCTCGCCAAGCTGGCTGCCGATACGGGCCTCGATCCGGAACCGTTGACGCTGGGCTTCACCGATATCGGGGCAAGCCTCGGCATCGACTGGGCGCAGGGTACTGCTGCCCTGATGAACCCGTCGGATGTGTGGGAGCGCCTGCTCGTCTCCGGGATCGCGCGCGATTTCCAGCAGATGCGGCTTGACCTGCTGCGCCGCCTCTCGCGCCGCAAGGATGCGAAGGAAGACATGCGCGGGGTGGTCCAGGCCTGGGCTGCGGACCACCAGTCGGCGATGCGGCAGTTCCGCTCGATGATCGAGCGGGCTCAGTCGCAAACCCCGGTTGCACCGGCCATGCTGGCGCAGATTGCCAGCATGGCGCGTAACCTGCTGGCGCGCTGATCCGGCGCAGGAATGCTTGACCGCGTGAGAGTTTAGCGCCAGCCCTGCGCGTCATGGAGCATTACGACGTCGTCATCGTGGGTTCGGGTCATGGCGGAGCGCAGGCTGCTATCGCGCTACGCCAGGCGGGGCATGAGGATACGATCCTCATGGTCAGCCGCGACCGCAACCCGCCTTATGAGCGCCCGCCACTGTCGAAGGATTATCTGGCGGGCGACAAGCCCTTCGAGAAGATCCTGATCCGGCCGGAACAGTTCTGGGCCGATCGCAACGTGACCTTGCGCCTCGGCGCGAATGCGAACGAGATTGATCCGCGTTCGCACACCATCGCATTGTCCGACGATACCAAGGTGACGTACCGCAAGCTCATTTGGGCCGGTGGCGGCGATGCGCGGCGCCTGTCATGCCCGGGCGCGGACCTGGCTGGCGTCCATACGATCCGCGGACGCCGTGACACCGATGCACTAAAGGCCGAACTGGAAGGCGGCGCCAAGCGAGCGGTCATCGTGGGCGCGGGCTACATCGGGCTCGAAGCCGCTGCCGTATTGCGCAAGCTCGGCTGCGACGTGGCCGTAATCGAGATGCAGGACCGCGTTCTCGCGCGGGTTGCCGGAGCGGAACTGTCGGGCTTTTACGCTGCCGAACATCGCGCGCACGGGGTCGACCTGCGGCTCGAGACGGGCGTGGAACGCATTGAAGGCGACGACGGACGCGTAACCGGCGTGACCCTCACCACCGGAGAGACCATTCCCTGCGACATCGTGATTGCAGGGATCGGCATCGTGCCTTCGGTCGGGCCGTTGATTGCGGCAGGCGCCGCAGGCAGCAACGGAGTGGACGTCGACACTTACTGCCGCACGTCACTCGACGATATCTACGCCATCGGTGACTGCGCCGCGCATGCCAATCCCTATGCGGACAACGCGGTCATCAGGCTGGAATCGGTCCAGAACGCCAACGACATGGCAACCGTCGCGGCCAAGGCGATCATGGGCGACAAGCAGGATTACGACGCCGTCCCCTGGTTCTGGTCGAACCAGTACGATTTGCGTCTGCAGACTGTCGGCATTTCCACCGGCCACGATGGCTGCGTGCTGCGGGGCGACCCGGCCGACCGGAAGTTCGCCATGATCTACCTCAAGGAAGGCGGCGTCATCGCGCTCGATTGCGTAAACAATACCCGCGACTACGCGCAGGGACGCAAGCTGGTGGAAGCGCGGGCGGAGGTCGATCCCGACCTTCTCGCCGACACCGCGGTTCCGCTCAAGGAAATGCTCTGAGCCGCGCGGCTGCCCAGTCGGCCGCATCGCTCACTGCCGGATCTGGGTCGCCGCGAAGCGCCTCGACCAATGGAGCCAGCCACGCGCTCCCGCTGTTTCCCGCTGCGTAGAGACAATTGCGCACGAACCGATCGCGGCCGATCCGCTTGATCGGCGAGCCAGAGAAGAACTGGCGAAACCCTGCATCGTCGAATGCGAGGAAGCGCGCGAGATCGGGGGCCTGCAATTCCTCGCGTGGTGCAAGCTTCAGATGCCGGTGCGCGCTGTCCGCGAACTTGTTCCATGGGCACACCGCGAGGCAATCGTCGCAGCCGTAAATCCGGTTGCCCAGTGCTTCGCGAAACTCTTCCGCGATCGGTCCCTTGTGCTCGATCGTCAGGTAGGAAATGCACCGGCGCGCATCGAGCCGGTAGGGTGACGGGAAGGCGGCGGTCGGACAGGCATCCTGGCAGGCGCGGCACGACCCGCACACATCCCTGCCCGGCGCATCGGGTTCGAACGGCAGAGTCGAATAGATAGCACCGAGGAACAGCCAGCTGCCATGTTCGCGGCTGACCAGATTGGTGTGCTTGCCCTGCCAGCCGATCCCGGCGGCTTCTCCCAGGGGCTTTTCCATGACCGGTGCAGTATCGACGAAGACCTTGAGCTCGCTGTCCGGCTCCTGTTCGATGAGCCAGCGCGCCAGGGCCTTGAGCGCCTTCTTCACGACGTCATGATAGTCACGTCCCTGGGCATAGACCGAAATCCGCGCCTTATCGGGATTGCCCTCAAGCGCCAGCGGATCCACATCGGGCGCATAGCTCATGCCCAGCGCAATCACGCTGCGCGCTTCCGACCACAGGCCCTGCGGAAAAGCGCGCTGCTCTTTTCGCGCCTCCATCCACTCCATCGAGCCGTGCCTGCCCTCGCCCAGCCATTCTTCGAGCCTCTCTGTACGCGTGCGATCCTCGCCCGCAGAAGTGAAGCCGCATGCAGCGAAGCCGAGTGCGCGTGCTTCCTTGCGCAGATCCTCCTGCAGGGCCTTCAAAGAAGGGTTCTTAACCAAACTTGCTGTTGCTCCCGTTCACTCGGCGCGGTTAACGCTGATGCATGCTTACCGAGCCGAACGCCATGCCGCGACCCCTGACCGACACGTCGCCCCCACTTGCCATAGAAGCAAAGGGCCTGGTCAAGCGGTTCGACGATACACTCGCCGTCGACGGAGTAGATATCAGCGTCCCTGAAGGCGCGATCTACGGCATTCTTGGGCCCAATGGAGCGGGCAAGACGACCACCCTGCGCATGCTGCTCGGCATTATCGATCCCGACGAGGGGGTGCGCCGCATTTTCGGCCATGAACGCCCCCACGAGATAGCGCGCCTGATCGGTTACCTGCCCGAGGAGCGCGGCCTCTATCCTGCGATGAAGTGCGATGAAGCCATCGGTTTCCTCGGTGCCTTGCGCGGCCTGCCTGTCGAGGAAGGCAAGCGGCGCGGGCGCGAGATGATGGAAGCGCACGGCCTTGGCCACGCCATCGACCGCCAGATCCGCCAGCTGTCCAAAGGCATGGCGCAGACGGTGCAACTGCTCGGAAGCCTGGTCCACAAGCCGAAACTGGTAGTGCTCGACGAACCCTTCAGCGGTCTCGATGCCATCAACCAGGGTAAGCTCGAAGGCATGATCCGCGAGCTGGCGGATGACGGGACGACGGTTATCTTTTCGACCCACGTCATCCACCACGCTGAAAGGCTTTGCGACGACGTGGCGATCATCGCGGGCGGCAAGGTGCCCTATGCCGGATCGGTGGACGCTGCACGCGACCGAATCCCCGCGCAAGTGCGACTGGAGACAGCCAATGGCGGCGGCGAATGGAGATCTGCCCTACCCGACGATGCCCGCCACGACGCGAAGGCGCATGGTGGCCATTTCTGGTATTTCCCCGTGCCCGAGAGCGGGATCGAAGAGCTGCTCAAACGGCTCATAGAGGGAGGCGCAGGCATTCTCTCGCTATCGATAGAACGGGCCGGTCTTCACGATGCCTTCGTGGAGATTGCCGGTGAAGCCGCGGCGCGCGCACTCGATGAAGACGCGGCAGGAGATCTGGCATGAGCGACAATGCAAGCAGGCTTCCGCTCTGGCGCGCGGCGCTGGTCATGGCGCGGCGGGATTTCAGGGCAATCCTGTTCTCCAAGGCCTTCCTCTTCTTCCTGCTCGGCCCAATCTTCTTCGGAGCGATCAGTGCGACCGCCGGTGCACTGGGCGCCAAGGCTGCAGAGAGTTCCGATCCACCCAAACTGGCAGTAGCCCTGTCCAATGCCGAGAATGCCGCCTTCGCAAGGGCGCATGAGCATCTGGCCGAAGCGGTAGGCCTGCCAGCGATCGTGACAGTCCCGGAAAGCGACCGAAGAGATGCGGCCGAATTGCTTGCCGACAAATCGGACAATTTCGGCGCGGTCCTGACAGGGTCGCTCGAGACCCCGCAATTGACGGGTACCGAGGAACGGATCGCACGGTGGCAGGGTGAGGTCGCCCTGCTTTCTGCGCAGGCGCTTGGCGGTTCGAGTGCGGAATTGCCGGAAGTGAACCTCTCGCCGACGCAAACCAGCGTCGCGACAATCCGTAGCGCCCAGACGGCGACCGCCACCGGGGCGATCACGCTCCTGTTCCTCCTGACGATGCTTCTGGCCGGCATGGTCCTTTCCAACCTCGTCGAGGAGAAAGCCAACAAGATCATCGAAATCCTTGCTGCGGCCATTCCGATGGAAGCGGTTTTCTATGGCAAGCTTTTCGCCATGCTGGCGGTCAGTTTCGTCGGCATCGCGGTATGGGGCGGCATTGCGCTGTTGGTCCTGACCCTCGGCAGCGCCGCGCTCGGCCCAATACCCGAGCCTGCCGTGGGTTGGCCGCTCTTCGTGATCCTGTTCGTGACCTATTTCGCCACGGCCTATCTTTTGATCGGCTCGATCTTCCTCACGATCGGTTCGATGGCTCCGACCGTGCGCGATGTGCAGACGCTGTCGATGCCGGCAACGATCCTGCAACTCGCCGTGTTCTTCCTCGCCACCTACTCGCTCAGCGATCCCGGCTCGGCGGCGGAGATCTTCGCGGTGCTTTTCCCGGTCTCCTCGCCCTATGCGATGGTTGCCCGCGCGGCACAGTCGCCGGTCCTCTGGACCCATACCGCAGCACTTGCCTGGCAGCTGCTTTGGGTCGCGATTTTCGTGCGCACCGGGTCAGGCCTGTTCCGCAAGCTGGTCATGAAGTCGGGCACCGGAGGCGGCACGGCGAAGTCACGCTTTTCCTTGCGCAGGGCTACGCGCCCGTAATTGCGTCGCATTGATGCAATCTTGCGAAAGGGGGGCGATTTAGGTTCCGTTTTGCAACGCACTATTGACACGCATGTCAGTTAGTTCAGGATGCACCGCAGAGGATAACGGCAGAGACTCGCCAAAGAGTCCGCCAAAACGGAGAGAGATATGGCCACCATCGCCCCGCAGCGACCCGAAGTCCGTTCGAGCCCGACAGCCTACGAAGCGCTGACCAGGCACTTCGAAGAGCATCCGGAACAGCGGCTCCAGCACACGCACAAGTGGGACGTCAGCCGGAGCGATATCTATTACGAGAACACCTGGCAGCCGATCTTCAAGGAGATGCGCGAAGCCGGCCCGCTGCATTATATCGAAGATAGCCCCTTCGGCCCCTATTGGGCGGTCGTGCAGCACAAGGCGATCCAGCATATCGAAGCCTTGCCCGAGATATTCTCGTCCAGCTGGGAATATGGCGGCATCACGATCCTCAACCGTCTTACCGAAGAAGAGCTGGCCGAAAGCGGTGTCGACCGGCGCGAATTGCCGATGTTCATCGCCATGGACCGGCCGCAGCACACGGGCCAACGGCGCACCGTCGCTCCCAAGTTCACGCCGAGCGGCATGGCCGAGATGGAAGGCGAGATCCGGCAGCGCACCGGCGAATTGCTAGACTCCCTGCCGCGCGGGGAAGTCTTCGATTGGGTCGACAAGGTATCGATCGAACTGACCACCGGCATGCTTGCGATCCTGTTCGGCTTCCCCTGGGAAGACCGTCGCCTGTTGACCTTCTGGTCTGACTGGTCGGGCGATACCGAACTCGCCAGCGTTCGCGAGCTCGACGAGATGCGCTGGAGCTTCCTCCACGAAATGGGGGCTTACTTCCAGTCGCTGTGGGTCGAACGCACGATGGACAAGGAGCCGGGCGACGACCTCATCTCCATGATGATCCACTCCGAAGCGATGAACCAGATGCGGCCCGAGGAATTCATGGGCAATCTGGTGCTGCTGATCGTCGGCGGCAACGACACGACCCGCAATTCGATGAGCGGTATCATCTACCAGCTCGACAAGAACCCCGACCAGCGCAAGAAGTTCGAACAGAACCCCGACCTCATTCCCAACGCCGTGCAGGAAATCCTGCGCATGCAGACCCCGCTCGCGCATATGCGCCGCACCTGCACCGAAGACACCGAGGTCTTCGGAAAGCAGATCAAGAAGGGAGACAAGGTGGTGCTGTGGTATCTCAGCGCCAATCGCGACGAGCAGGTGTTCGAGAACCCCGACAAGCTGGATATCGAGCGCGAGAACGCCCGTCGCCACATCGCTTTCGGCTACGGCATCCACCGCTGCGTCGGTGCCCGCCTGGCAGAGCTGCAGCTGCGCGTCCTGCTCGAAGAACTGCACAAGCGCCGCATGCGGGTCCACGTGGCCGGCGACATCGAGCGCGTGCGGGCGAACTTCGTCCATGGGTTCCGCAAGCTCGAGGTCGAAATCACCGAATTCTGACGGTGATGCGCCGCAGCGCTTCGTAACCTTTCTGCCGTTTCAAGCGTAAGTTCAGGTGCGCAGGTCTATCATTCGCGCATGAAACGGAACGACGCCATGACCAACATACCTTCGCGCCGGGGCTTTCTCGGCTGGATCGGTGCAACAGCGAGCTTTGCAGCTCTCGCGGCCTGCGGGTCCGGCCGGGCCGAGGCCAAGAGCTTCCCCGTCTCGCTGAGCGAAGCCCAATGGCGCAGCAAGCTGACCAAAAGCGAATTCTACGTCCTGCGGCAGGAAGGTACCGAACGGCCTTACTCGTCCCCCCTCAACGACGAAAAGCGCGCCGGGGTCTTCGTATGCGCGGGATGCGGCAATGCTCTGTACAGTTCCAAGACCAAGTATGATTCCGGAACCGGCTGGCCGAGCTTCTGGGCGCCGGTCGACCAGAGGGCTGTCGGCACAAGCCGGGATTTCAAACTCGGTTACCCCCGCACCGAAGTGCATTGCGCCGACTGCGGAGGGCATCTCGGGCACATCTTCAGCGACGGCCCGCGCCCGACCGGGAAGCGTCATTGCATCAATGGCGTCGCGATGGATTTTCGTCCGGCCTGACTTTCGTCAGTAGGGGAGCACGCGCCAAACCTTCAAAGCCTCGGGGCCATCGAGGTCTACCGGCTCGAGCCAGTCGGGCGGATCTCCTGCCAAGAGCGTCACGGCAAGACTTTGCTCACCACCGGCATTCGCCAGCGTGTGGGGCTCGGCAATATCCGTGCAGATGACAACGAAATCCGCCTGGTGCCGCGCCACCAGCCGTCGTGCTTCATCGGGTGGCGACATCATTCCAGCGAGAACGTCGCGCATCGCGAAATTCGCACGATGGTGACCGCTGGCAACGACCGAATGCGGGGTGTTGAGCAGGATGAATGGCCCCACGTCCAGCGGCGCAAAAATCGTCGACTTTGGCAGTGCGGCAAGCCCCGTCGTGCTGCGCCCGAGATCACAAGCGGATTCCCTCAGCTCCACTATGTCCGAATGGCTTTCCTGCGTCACGAGCGTGTCCTGTTTGCCCAAGAAGGTCGCGCCGAGTGTCACGATGCCGCCCGGAAGCAAGACATAATACGTCAGTAGCGCCGCGCCTGCCCGCTTCGGCAGGGTACCGCCCTCCAGCACCATTCGGATTGCGACGCTCGCCGCCCATCCGATCGGCACCGCAGCGATCACGGCGACGAAATACAAGGAACGGAAGGTTGCAATGGTGGCGAGGCAAGCCACGACAAGCAGCAGCAGATGCTCGATCCACCAGGTCCGTTGCCAGTCCCGCTTTCTGAGTACTAGCAGCACGCAGGTACCCAGCCCCAGCAGCATCTGGACCGCGCCCCTCAGACCGCTGTCGGTTTTCTGCTCCCAGATCGGCATTCCTTCGCGCACGTTCGAGTACCAGAACTCGTTCACGAGGGGGTCGAGCACACCGAAGGGGGCGGTAAAGCATTGCGGGCCGGCCAGCGCGATAAAGCCCAACCCCAACGCACCGACTATTCCAAAAAGGAAAACCAGAACGGCGAGGGGCAATTTCGGCAACGCGGCGATCACTCCTGTTCCCAGGGCTGCGATCACGAAGAATCCCACGTGCGGCAACGCAATCGTGTCGCAATATACCGAAGCCCCGGGCAGCCCTCTCGTCAGTGCGAAGGTTATGACCATCGTCAACGCCAGCGCCTGCATATAGGCGGTGAGCCACGCCCGATTGCGATAATCCCTCGCCCATCGAAGTGCGAGCACGCCACCGAAAGCGGCGACCATCGGCAAGACTTCCAGCGAGACCATGACGCCCACGCCCATGGCAATACCGGCGACCGCTCCTCCGCTAGCCGCCTTGCGCCATGAAATTGCCCAGAGAGCGATGGCGACGCTCAGTATTTGCCATGAGTGGTGGTCGATGCGCAGCGGCTGCATCTGCATCATGAAGCTCGACCACAGGGTAAGGACGAGCACAGACATGATCGCCGCGCTCCTGCCGAGCAGGCGCCAGGCAAGGCGGGAAACGACCAGGAATATGGCCAGCAACAGCAGTAACGGCAGTACGAGGGCGACGACCCATTCGGCCGTCGCGGTGCCGACAAGCGGTTGCAGCGCAAGGATCGAAAGCGCGAGGGGAATATCCACTATGCGCGACCAATGCATCGCCACGCCGTCCGGCGGATTGATGCGGTATTGCTGCAGATCAAACCAGTTTTGACCGGCCAGGAGGTCACGCACCTGAACCAGGCGCAAGACATCGTCAGGCCCGGGAAAACGCCGCTCGATGATATAGGGATATGCAAGCACGCTCAGGAACGCGACGCCCAGAAGCCAGATGGCAATCACCCAGAACACAGGATGCTTGTCTGCTCGCAGGCGGCGGTCTTCGTCCATCAGGGTAGCGCCCGGCTGAAAACGATCGTCTTGCGCAACAGGTATGTAACGAGGAAGCTGACGAGGATCGCAGCCATCTTGGCCAGCCGGGGATCCACACCCGATCGCTCTCCGGCCCAGACGATGCCGGTCGTCAGGGCAAGGCCTATGAGAGCGGAGGCGACGAACAGGACCTTCTGGCGTCCGCGTCCCGCACCGCGCTGTGCAACGCTATCCTGGAATACGGCCCTGCTGGACATGAGCCAGTGAACGATAATGCCGAGCGAATAGCCCGCAGCTGCAGCCAATGGCGAGGACATTCCCCCTGCCAGCAAGAGCAGGAAAAAGCCCATGTCCACGGCAAGCGCACCGATGCTCGCCAATCCGTAGCGAACCAGGCGGATATCCCGCAGCCGTGCCAGCAATTCGATCAATCTGCCCCCTATCGCGATCGGCGCCGCACGTTCGTGCAGCAAGCCTGTTTCGCAAATCATGGTAAATAAAACGCAAATTCGCGCCGGGCGCCAGCCATTTGAAGTAATACCGGGATCAATCGGGGCGAAACACGAACAGCAGCCTAATAGTCCAGACGGCAAGGAAGCTTGCGCCCATCGCCACCAGTTTCCCAATCCGGGGATCGACCTCGGCCTCGCCGGCGAACCAGACAATGCCTGCCGTAATTGCGAGACCGGCGAGGGCCGATAGCACGAAGAGCACCTGCTGGGCGCCCCGCGCCATGCCCGGCCTTGCGAGCCGATCGGCAAACACGAAGCGGCTCGATACGATCCAGTGGATCGCTACACCCAGAATGTAGCTTGCGGTCGCAGCGCCAACCGGTGCCATTCCGTTTGCATACAGCAAGAGGAAGCCGCCGAGATCGACAATCGTGCCGGCAAAGCTCGCCACCATGTAGCGGGCCAGCCGCCACTGGAAAATGCGATGGAAAAGCCCGCTCAATTCATGGTCAGGCGGATTTCTTGACCCGCTCCGGCACGTCGCGGACCGAGGCCAGCGCTGCGGCCTGATCGGCGCTTATCGTCCGGTTCGGTAGAGAAGTCTCCGCGCCTTCATCGCCCGCTTCGTGGTATTCCGCATCTTCATTGACGCACCAGGTATCGTAAATCCGCTCGCCCGCCAGAATGTTCTCGACGGTGAGCATGGCCGTCATCATGGCGTGATCCTGATTGTTGTAGCGGTGCATTCCATTGCGGCCGACGAGATGGAGAGTGGGGTGCTTCGCTTCCAGTTCGGCCCGCATCGCCTCGACATTACTGGCGTAATCTTCGTCATAGACGGGATACGCCTTTTCCTGGCGGACGACTGCACCACTCTTGACCTTATTTCGGTCCACCAGTCCGAGCGCTTCCATTTCATCGGTTGCCAGGGCAATCAGGTCCGCATCGTCCATCGACCACAGCCCGTCGCCCTCGAAGCAGAAATACTCGAGACCCACGCACGCCATATCCGGGTCGGGGATCATTTCCGGCGACCAGCTACGGAAGTTCTGCACGCGGCCGACCTGTACCTTGCTGTCGTGAATGTAGATCCAGTTGTCGGGGAAGAGGTCCTCTCCCTCGACCATGAGCGCGACGGTGAGGAAGTCACGATACTTAAGATCGTTGCCCTGGATCGTGCTCTCCGGCAGCGGGTGAAGGCGCTTCGCCAGCTGACGCATCGGGGCGGAGCTGATTGCATGGTCCGCTTCGATGACGACCTCGCCGCCATCGCCTCGCGCGCTCATGCGCCACCCCCCTTTGCCATCGGCAGAGAGCTGCGACAGTTCGTGGCCCATGAAGAGATGGCCATGTCCGCTTGCCAGAACCTTGTCGCGCGCAGCTTCCCACATCATGCCGGGGCCAAGGCGCGGGTAGCGGAAGGTTTCCAGCAGCGTCTTGGTCGCCATACCGTCATTGGGCTTCTTGTTGAGACCAAGGCTGCGCTTGAGACCATCGACAACAGCGCTCCAGAGCGACAAGCCCTTGATGCGCTGGGCTGCCCAGTCCGCGCTCATCTCGTCACACGGCATGCCCCACACCTTCTCGGTGTAGGTCTTGAAGAAGATCGAATAGAGGCGCTTGCCGAACTGGTTGGTGGTCCAGTCCTCGAAGCTTTTCACCTCCTTGATCGGGAAGAGCTTGTAGCGAAGGTAGGAGACCATGCAGGCGGTCGAGCGCAGGATGCCAAGGTTGGACAAAGCCTCGAAGGCCCTCAGCGGATAGCTGTAGAACTTCCCTTCGTAATAAATGCGGCTCATGCGGGGGCGCTGGATGAAATCGTCCTCGCCGAGGATCTCGTTCCACATGTCGACGACTTGCGAGCTCTTCGAAAAGAAGCGGTGCCCGCCGATGTCGAAGCGATAGCCTTCGTGCTCCACGGTCCGGCTGATGCCGCCGACGTAAGTCGGATCCTTTTCGATAATCGCGACCGACTTACCCTGCTTAGTCAGCAGGTAGGCTGCCGTCAGGCCCGCAGGCCCCGCACCGATGATCGCTACGTCGACTTTGAGCGGCGTGTTGACACTATTCATTGAAACCCCCGGCATCTCTATAGCCGGAAGTGAATGAAAATGGTTAGCTATTCGTTAAAAAGTGTCTCGGACGCCGTGAATTTGCCGTACTGAACCGGCTATTGCGGCTCCAGCATGGTCGGGCACTGGACCGACGCCGCCATCAGTGCAAATTCGCGCAGCGAGAATGTATTCTCGAACACGAGACCGTAATTCGAATCCCTGCGCCAGCGGATCTTCGCCTGCGTTTCGGGGAAACCTTCACCTTCCACGCGCACAGTCTGGTCCAGCGCAAAGACGCTGTCGCATTCGATGCGCGCGCCCTGCTGCGAGATGTTGAGAGTGACTGCCTCGGCCTTCTGGGTAAGGGAGGAAATCGTCAGCGGGATCGTGATGTTGAGGCGCAGTTGTCGCTTGGGGAAGTTCCAGGTCTCATGGACGAGGCGTTCCACGACCACCGGCTTGTCGAACCGGTAACTGCCTTCAAGGCCGGAGGACCGGACCTGCTTGATCTCGAAGGATTCGCCGTTTTGCAGCTCGAGCGCGAGAGTTGGGTCGGTCGGCAAGCTGTGGAATGCGCGCAGCGAGATGCCCGTCGATGACACGTCCCGCACGACACACAGGAATTCTCCCTGGCCGCACACCAGCTTGGCAGACCTGATGAGCGATGTGTATCGCGGAGCCCCCCGCTGCTCGCTATCGACATAGCCAGTCCCGGCACGCGTCCCGATGCCCGATGTATAATCCATGCTCACACATTCTCCCAAGAATCCGGCAGTCCCCAATTGGCCGGAACGAGTCTTGGCTTAGCGCCCCTTTGAAGGGCTCTAGTAAAGCAGTAGGTATTAACACCTGGATAAAGGCGTTGCGCAAATGGCAGCCGCTATGCATGGACGGTGATGTCAGGGATATGGTGCGGGTGGTGGGACTCGAACCCACACGTCCAGAGGACAGGGGATTTTAAGTCCCCGGCGTCTACCATTCCGCCACACCCGCACGTCTGGCGAGGGTGCCTAGAACGAAGCTTCGGCCCTCGCAATCGCGAAGGCGGGGCGAGCCCCGGTTAGTTCTTGTTGAGATTTTCCCGCATATCCTTGCCCGGCTTGAAATAGGGCACCCGCTTGGCGGGGACATCGACCATTTCGCCGGTGCGGGGATTACGGCCCTGGCGTGCCTGGCGCTCACGGGTGGAGAAGGCACCGAAACCACGCAGTTCCACGCGGCCACCTTCGGAAAGGCGCTGGGCAAGTTCTTCGAAGAAGATATCGACTACCTGTTCGACCTCTTCAGGGCGCAGGTCCGGATTGTCGTCTGCCAGCGCAGCAAGAAGTTCGGATCGAATCATTTTTCAGGCTCCCTCGATCGCGCCCCGCGCGATGCAGATTATGATATGCGCCCTCACGTCATGCCTGACCCCCTGCACAACGCGGGAAACCCTGCCAGAACCCTGATAAGATAGCAATTGTTAATGCCCGCCCGTAGCTTAGCGGGACATCAGCGCCTCAAACTGCAGCCAGAAGCTCGTCCGGCTTAAGGCCGAGGCGCTTTATCCGCGCAGTGATTTCTGGCCACTCTTGCGAAAGGAAGGTCTCTTTCTCGCGCTTGCGCAGCTTCTCGGCGGCACCGCGCGCCACATACATGCCGACACCGCGCTGGACTTCGACCAGCCCGTCCGCCTGGAATTGCTGGTAAGCCTTCGCAACGGTGAGCGGATTGGCGCCCTGTTCGGCAGCAAGAGCCCGGACCGAGGGAAGCATTTCCTCTTCCTGGTAGCGCCCGTCGATGATTGCAGCCGCGATCTGGTCACGCAGCTTGAGATAAACGGGCTTGGTCTGGTTGCTCATGGCCGGTCCCCGGTTGGCGAATAGTGCTTCAGTGCCATAATACAGCGCGGCGCGCAAGGTTCCCGGATTTCTTCCGTCACACCCCCAACAAGCTGGTAGCGTTTGTAACTAAGGCTTCACATGAGCGCAGATAGCGCTAGGGTGCGCGCTTCTTCGGGGAGGGCAGGCGCAGCTGCGCGTCCCTCAGGGACAATAAGGATTTCACACTAATGATCGAAGGTCTCTTCTTCACTTTCGACTCCATGTTCGAAATGTGGGCTTTCTGGATCGCCGTCATCGCTTTGGCCGCGTTCCTTATCGGGGGCAGCGTGCTGGTCACGCGCCCGCAGGCAGAGGTTCTGGGACACCCCAAGGGTCTGTTCCTGCTGTTCATGGCCGAAATGTGGGAGCGTTTTTCCTACTACGGCATGCGCGCCTTGCTCATCTTCTACCTCGTCCAGCACTGGCTGTTCTCGGATAGCGAGGCTTCGGTCATCTACGGCGCCTACACGGCGCTGGTCTACATTACGCCGGTCGTGGGCGGCTATCTCGCCGACCAGTACATCGGCCAGCGCAAGGCTGTCCTGTTCGGCGCCGTCCTGCTGACCTTCGGCCACTTCTTCATGGCCTTCGAAGGCGGCGGCGGCCAGGCCGACCCGATGATCAATGTCTTCTGGCTGGCGCTTGCCCTCATCATCGTGGGCTCGGGCTTCCTCAAGGCGAACATCTCGGTCATCGTCGGCCAGCTCTACTCGCGCACCGACCTTCGCCGCGACCCGGCCTACACCATCTTCTACATGGGCATTAACGTCGGCGCGGCCACCGCCTCGATCATCTGCGGCTATCTCGGCCAGACCTATGGCTGGCAGTACGGCTTCGGCCTCGCCGGCTTCGGCATGCTGCTGGGCCTCGTGTTCTTCGTCCTCGGCAAGCCGCTGCTTCTCGGCAAGGGCGAGCCCAAGGATCCGTCCAAGATCAAGGGCGGCAAGGAATGGGGCATCTACGGTGCCGGCCTTGCGATGGTCGCCCTGTGCTGGGCTGCAATCCAGTACCAGGAAATGGTCGGATACGTTCTCGGCGCCTTCGGTGGCGGCCTCGTGCTTTACGTGCTCTTCACCGCAGTCACCAAGCTGCCAAGCGAAGAACGCGACCGCATTTTCGCGGCCATGTTCCTCATCCTGACTTCGATCGTCTTCTGGGCGCTGTTCGAACAGGCCGGTTCGTCGCTGAACCTGTTTACCGACCGTCACGTCGATACTCAGGGCGTCAACGCCTCGATGTTCCAGTCGATCAACGCGATCTACATCGTGCTCCTGGCGCCGCTCTTCGCGATGCTGTGGCAGGGCTTGGCCCGCAAGGGTGCCGAGCCGAGCACCCCGCTCAAGTTCGGCCTTGCCGTGATCCAGGTCGGCCTCGGCTTTCTGGTTCTTGTCTGGGGCGCTGAAAGCGTTGGCGTGAACGTGCCGACGCCGGTCATCTTCATCTTCCTCATCTACCTGCTGCACACCACCGGCGAGCTCTGCCTTTCGCCGGTCGGCCTTTCGGCGATGAACCGCCTGAGCCCGGCCCACATGGCTTCGCTCATCATGGGTACCTGGTTCTTCGCTTCGGCCACGGGTAACTTCGCTGCCGGCCTGATCGCCGCGGCAACCGGTGCAGAGGGCGTTGGCGAGGAAGCCGGCAAGCAGGTCGTCCTCGACGTTTACTCGACCGTCGGCTGGTTTGCCGTCGCGATCGGTGTCGGCGTCATGGTCGTCAGCCCGCTGATCAAGAAGCTGATGCATCTCGACACGATCAAGGACGAGTCCATCGACGACGATCTGGAAGGCCAGTCGGAATTCCCGGCCGAGCCGCAGGCTGCAGGCGTCCACCCGGCGACCCGCAACGACGTTTGATCGTTCAGTTGCAACACTGACGAAAAGGGCGCGGCGAAATCCGCGCCCTTTTTCTTTGCGCGCCATATTTGCAAATCCGAAGTCTCACGGCATGAAGGCACCCATGACAACAAAGCTCCAGACCATCGCCGCAGGTGCGCTTGCCATCGCTCTCGCCGCCTGTTCCACCACCGGGACCGCGGAAGCCGAGAGCGCCAGCGCGTCGCAGGCGACCACCGACACGCCGTTCCCGTCGACGTATGAGCCCTATCCGGGTGCGCCCACGGCACTGGTCGGCGCGACCATCTACGACGGTGTGGGTGGCAGGATCGACAACGGAACGGTCTTCTTCAGCGGCGGCAAGATCGTCTCGATCGGGGGCCCCGACACACCGGTTCCGGCCGACATCGCGGTGTTCGACGGAACGGGCAAGTTCGTGACGCCGGGTATTATCGACATCCATTCCCACCTCGGCGACTATCCGACGCCTAGCGTCGATGCGCATTCCGACGGTAACGAGGCCACCAGCCCGACCACCCCGGAAGTCTGGGCAGAACATTCCGTCTGGCCGCAGGACCCGGGCTTTGCCCGCGCTCTGGCGAATGGCGGGGTGACCAGCCTCCAGGTCCTGCCCGGCTCGGCCAACCTCATGGGCGGACGCAGCGCGACGCTGAAGAACGTGCCATCGCGCACCGTGCAGGGCATGAAGTTCCCCGGCGCGCCCTATGGCTTCAAGATGGCCTGCGGCGAGAACCCGAAACGCGTCTACGGAAATCGCGGCCGGATGCCCTCGACCCGCATGGGCAATTTTGCGGTCAATCGCCAGACCTGGCTCGATGCGAAGGCCTATGACGGCAAGAAGCGCGACCTTGCGAAGGAAACATTGAAGGGCGTTCTCGACGGCGAAATCCTCGTCCACAATCACTGCTACCGCGCTGACGAGATGGCGTTGGTCATGGATATGGCCAAGGAGATGGGATATAAGGTGAGCGCGTTTCACCACGCAGTCGAAGCTTACAAAATCGGCGATCTCCTGCGCGAAAACGACGTGTGCAGCGCGATATGGGCCGACTGGTATGGCTTCAAGATGGAAGCCTACGACGGCATTCTCGAGAACGCGGCCTACCTCCAGCGCGAAGATGCTTGCGTCGTTATCCACTCCGACGATGCTAACGGAATCCAGCGTCTCAACCAGGAAGCGGCGAAGGCACAGGCTGCCGGTGCGCGCGTCGGGATCGATATCTCCGATGCGCAGGTCATCCGCTGGATCACCCTCAACCCCGCCAAGGCCATGGGCATCGACGCGATGACCGGCAGCCTCGAGCCGGGCAAGATGGCCGACGTGGTCCTGTGGAACGGTGATCCCCTCAGCGTCTATTCGCGCCCCGAAAAGGTCTGGGTGGATGGCGCATTGCTGTTCGATGCCATGGACCGCAAGCGTCGGCCGGTGAGCGACTTCGAGCTCGGCCAGCCGGGTGAAGGAGACGTGAAATGAAGCGCGCGCTGACATTCACAGCGAGCCTCGCAGCGCTCGCTTCCGCTCTTCCCCTGGCGGCACAGGACGTAACCATCACCGGCGTGACCGTTGCGACCGGTGACGGCTCCGAACCGGTCGAAAACGGTGCGGTGGTCCTGCAAGGCGGGAAGGTGGTTTACGCGGGAAGCGCTGCGAATATGCCCACCGCGCCGCAGTCCGCAATTATCGACGGGGAAGGTCGCTGGGTTACGCCGGGACTTTTCGCGACGGTCACAAACCTCGGGTTGTGGGACGTCGGAGCGGTAAGCGAATCCAACGATATTCGCGCTGGTGGCTCGCCATTCAGCGCCGCGCTCGACGTGGCACCGGTGATCAATCCTGCCTCGCAGCACATCCTCATCCACCGTGCGGCGGGCATCACGCGCGCCGCAGTGGTCGGCTCTGCGAGCGGGTCGATCTTCGCAGGTCAGGGCGCGATCATCGACCTTGGGTCGGACGCGAATGCAGTCACGAAGCCACGCGCATTCCAGGTCGTCGAGCTGGGAGAAGGCGGTGCACGCCTCTCGGGCGGCAGCAGGACCTCGGCGCAAGCCCTCTTCCGCAATGCCCTCCTCGAAGCAGGCGAGTTCGAACGCAGCGGTACGATCCGGAGCACCGGTAGCGCAGGCACTTCGCGCCAGGGTGACGATATCGGTATCGACAGCCGCATGGCACGCACGTCGCGCGATCGCGCGTCCGACGTCCTTCTGACCCGGTTCGACGCAGCAGCACTGGTGCCGGTCGCACGCGGGGAGCAGCCGCTCTACGTCATGGTGGAGCGGGCCGCCGATATTCGCAGCGCGCTGGCCCTGAAGAAGGAGTTCCCGCGCCTAGACATGGTCCTGGTGGGCGCGAGCGAAGGCTGGCTGGTGGCTAGCGACATCGCCGCATCGGGTATTCCAGTCATTGCCGACGGCCTCGACGATTTGCCGCAAGGCTTCGATCAGCTGGCCAGCACCCAATCGAATATCGGACGCATGGTAAAGGCGGGCGTGAAGGTTGCGATCAACGCCTCAGCCATGGAGAATCCGCGCAATCTCAACCAGTATGCGGGCAATCTGGTCGCGCTGACACGCATGCCGGGTGCCGACGGGCTTAGCTGGGGTCAGGCATTCGCAGCGATCACCTCGGTCCCTGCCGAAATCAGCGGAATGGGCGGCAAGGCCGGCGTCCTTGCGCTTGGCGCCAATGGCGACCTGGTGATTTGGGACGGCGATCCGCTCGAAGTCGGGTCATCGGTGGTGCGGGTCTATATCGACGGGATCGAGCAGCCACTCGAAAACCATCAGAGCCGCCTGCGCGATCGATATCGCGAGCTCGATGAAAGCACCCTGCCGGAGGCCTACGACTGGTGAGCATTCCCAAGGAAATGCGCGGCATGGCCTTTGCCGTAGCGGCCGCCTTCGCCGCAGTCGGAACATACACGGCGGTTGCGCAGGATAGCCCGCCCGACCGTTCGCAGGATATCGCCTGGATGAACGCGCAGCAGGCCTATCTTGCCAATCTCGCGCCGGAAGATGGCTGGCGATACATGGATGGTGGTCTTTATTGGCGCTATCTCGAATATGCGGGCAGCGGCGCCAAGCCGACTGTCGCCGACCGGGTCACCGTCCACTATGCGGGCATGTTCATCGACGGGGAAACGTTCGATTCCAGCTATGACCGGGGAGAGCCTGTTACCTTCCCCCTGGGGCGCCTCATAAAGGCATGGCAAATGGCCATTCCCGAGATGCGTGTCGGCGATGCGATCGAGATCGCGGCACCCGCCGACCTGGCCTACGGAGCGAAGGGCAAGGGTCCGATCCCGGGCGGCGCGACACTTGTCTTCAAGGTCGAATTGCTGGGCATCGAAAGCCAGTGATTGCCAGATAGGTTTTTATTTGCTACTTACCTTGCTCCGGCTGGGGAGATAGCCATGGATACCGCTCTCGTTTCGCTGATCGCCGCGTCGACCGCTTTTGTCGGGACACATTTCGCATTGTCGCACCCGCTGCGCGGCACGCTTGTGCGGCTGCTCGGCTCAGGGGGCTTCATGGCGCTCTACAGCTTGGTCGCGGCGGCGTGCATGGTCTGGATGTATTTCGCTTTCACCAGCGTTACTTCCGGCGGCCTGGGCGGTAGCGGCGCAATCGGCTGGATCATCGCGACCGCACTGACGCTGCCCGCGCTGGTGTTGTTCCTTGGCTCGCTGAGGGGTAATCCTGCCTCCCCGGCACCCGGCGCAGAGAAATTTGCCGAAAGAGACCCGGGCGGCGTCTACCTGGTGACCCGCCATCCGATGATGTGGGGTTTCGCCTTGTGGGCGGTGAGCCACATCGTCCTGTGGTGGAGTTGGCGCACGAATATAGTCGCCATTTCCATCCTCGTCCTGGCTCTCGTCGGCGCGCGGATGCAGGATCGAAAGAAGGAAGTCCTGATGGGCGAAGCCTGGCAACACTGGGAGGCCCGCACGAGCTACTGGCCGCGTTGGAGCAATCTGCCGAAGGCGGGCGTCGGCCTCTGGGTTGCAGGTATCGCAGTCTGGCTTCTGATCAGCTGGAGCCACATCCACGCAGGCGGAATACCGGCAGGGGTATGGCGCTGGATCGGCTGACCTAGTCTCCGGTGAACTTCGGCGCGCGCTTTTCGATCAGGGCGTCGACGCCTTCCATGTGATCCCGCGTCGAATGCATCAGCGCCTGCGCATTGGCGGCCATCTCGAGCGCCGCGTCGTAAGTCGTCGAACGCCCCTGCCGCATGAGGTTCTTAGCCTGACGTAGGGCATGCGGGGGCATGGCTGCGACCTTGGCGGCGAGTGTCTGCGCCTCATCCATCAGGACATCATGCTCGACAACCCTACTCACCAGCCCCCAGTCGAGAGCGGTTCCGGCATCGATCACGTCGCCGGTGTAAAACAGCTCCGCCGCACGCGCCTCACCGATGATACGCGGCAGGATCCACGTGCCTCCGTCGCCCGGAATGATGCCGAGCTTCAGGAACGTGACGCCGAACTTCGCCTTCTCGCTCGCAATCCGCATATCGGCGAGGCAGGCGAGGTCGCAGCCCAGGCCGATCGCGGGACCGTTGACCGCCGCGACAAGCGGCACGCGAAGCGAATACAGCGCGCGCAGGATCTTGTGGATGTTGTTGCGATAGCCATCGGCGATCTCGGGCGCGGTACCCCCGAAATTGCCCGTCTTCTCTTTCATCGCCTTGATGTCGCCGCCGGCACTGAATGCCCGCCCTGCCCCGGTCAGGATGACGCAGCGCACGTCCATGTCGGCGTTGATCGCCTCGCACGCGGCGACGAAAGCGTCGCCGTCCCCTGCCGCACCCAGCGGGTTCATGCTGTCGGGCCGGTTCAGCGTGAGTGTGGTGATGTGGTTGTCGGTATCGATCTGGAGCAGGCTCATGAGCTGATAATCCTTTCGGACCTACCCATGGCACTAGCCGCCTTTGTCGTCACCCCAGCCACGGATCGAGTCCAAAACGACATTGCCTATTGCGGGCCCATGTCCAACCAACGGCCAAAGTTGCGAATTGTGCTGGACCAACCGTCTGGCCAGTCTGGCAAATTGCTGTGGTGGAACCCTTCCCGCTCCGCCCACTCTCGCGGCCAGTCCATGGCAAGATCATCATCGTCGATTTTCAGGTCGAGGATCAGATCGTCGTCAGGGTGCGGAGTGAGCCTGGGCTCGACGTACTGGATCGCTTGATCCCACAAGAATCTCGAAACCTTGTCCGTGCAGTCCGGAGCCATGGCGGCGATAAATTGGTCCTTGGCGAGGTTCGGCCGGCTTGCGGCAACACGCTCGTGCGAGCGCTTAAGGCTCCAATAGCCATAGGCCATCGCGACGATCAAGCCCGTCGCGACCCATAGCAACATCGCCAGCCATTCGGGGATGCCAAACGCTTCCCCCATGCAATGCTAAGCCCGCGCCTCTTCGACACCTGCGGAATTGTGGCGAAGCGCGCCGAGCACGGTGTCGACGATTTGCGGCGCATTGAGACCGGCCTCGTCATATTGCTTGGCCGGATCGTCCTGGTCCTGGAAAATATCGGGCAGGCGCATGGTGCGGACCTTGAGGCCGCTGTCGGTAAGGCCCTCGTCCGAGGCAAAGGTCAGCACATGTGCGCCCAGGCCGCCGATTGCACCCTCCTCGACGGTCACGACTACTTCGTGACTGCGCATCAGTTTCTCGATCAGGGCAGTGTCGAGCGGCTTGGCAAAACGCATGTCGGCAACTGTGGTCGAAAGGCCCTTGGCCTCCAGCTGGTCGGCAGCCTTCTTCGCCTCTTCGAGACGCGCGCCGAGCGAGAGGATGGCGACCTTCGTACCTTCACGCACGATGCGGCCCTTGCCGATCTCCAGCTTCTCGAGCTTCTCCGGGATTTTCACGCCCACACCCGCGCCGCGCGGATAGCGGAAGGCTATGGGGCCCTCGTCATATTCGGCCGCGGTATAGGTCATATGCGCCAGCTCCGCCTCGTCGGCGGCGGCCATCACGACCATGTTGGGCAGGGTGGCGAGATAGGTGATGTCGAAGCTGCCGGCATGGGTGCAGCCATCGGCGCCCACGAGGCCAGCGCGGTCGATGGCGAAGCGCACGGGCAGGTTCTGGATCGCGACGTCATGGACGACCTGGTCGTAGGCGCGCTGGAGGAAGGTCGAATAGATCGCCGCGAACGGACGCATGCCTTCGGCCGCAAGTCCCGCAGCAAAGGTCACACCGTGCTGTTCGGCAATGCCCACGTCGAAGGCCTTGTCGGGATGCGCCTTGGCGAATTTGTCGACCCCCGTGCCGCTGGGCATGGCGGCGGTAATCGCGCAGATACGCGGGTCGTCATTAGCGAGCTTGGCCAGAGTTTCGCCGAAGACGTTCTGGTAGGCGGGCGGACCGCCCGAAGATTTCTTCTGCTCACCGGTCACGACGTCGAACTTGGCGACACCGTGATACTTGTCGGCGCTGTTTTCGGCAGGCGCATAGCCCTTGCCCTTTTGCGTCACGACATGGATCAGGACAGGGCCCTGTTCGCTGTCGCGCACATTCTCCAGCACCGGAATCAGGTGGTCGAGATTGTGCCCGTCGATGGGCCCCACGTAATAGAAGCCGAGTTCTTCGAACATCGTCCCGCCGGTAACCATGCCGCGGGCATATTCTTCCGCCTTTTCGAGCCCGCCCCACACGCGGCGGCCCATCTTGCGGGCGATCTTCGATGCCATCGAACGAAGTCCGAGGTACTCGCTGCTCGACACCATGCGCGCGAGATAGGCAGAGAGGCCACCGACCGGCGGAGCGATCGACATGTCGTTGTCGTTGAGGATCACGACCAGTCGATTGCCGGCCTGTTCGGCGTTGTTCATCGCCTCATAGGCCATGCCCGCGCTCATCGCGCCGTCGCCGATTACCGCGATGCCGCGACCGGGACGCCCTTGCATCTTGTTGGCCATGGCAAAGCCCAGTGCCGCGCTGATCGAGGTAGAGGAGTGCGCCGCACCGAAAGGATCGTATTCGCTTTCTGCGCGCTTGGTGAAGCCCGAAAGGCCGCCACCCTGGCGCAGGGTGCGGATCCGGTCGCGCCGCCCGGTCAGGATCTTGTGCGGATAGCACTGGTGTCCGACGTCCCAGACGAGCTTGTCGGTCGGCGTATCGAAAACATAATGGATGGCCGCCGTAAGCTCGACCACGCCGAGGCCCGAGCCAAGATGGCCACCGGTCGTGCCGACGGCATCGATCATCTCCGCGCGCAGCTCGTCGGAGAGCTGGCGCAGCTGGGATTTATCGAGTTTGCGAAGGTCAGCCGGAGTATCGACTGTATCCAGCAGCGGCGTATCGGGGCGCGTCGTCATGGCGAGTGCCTTACACGGCGTTTTCACAACTGTCGATGAACGGCTTGTCGCAAGTCATGCACGGCCTGGCGGCAGAAGCCTTCAGGCGCCGCACTCGTCGCACAGGCCGCGCAGTTCGACCACCGGGCGGACGTCGACGAAACCGGCGTCCTTGCCTGCTTCGCGAAGCGCGCCGGTCACCCGGTCGTCGTCGATGTGCAGGGCTTTGCCGCAATCGTCGCAGATCAGGAAAATGCAATCGTGGCGACAGCCCGGATGCGTGTTGACGAGATAGGCATTGGCGCTCTCGATCCTGTTGGCGAGATTGTTGCGCACAAACAGGTCGAGGATGCGATAGACACTGTTGGGGGCCACGCGCTTGCCCCGCGCGGCCGAAAGATTGTCGGCGATGTCGTAAGCGCTCGCCGGTTTTTCGTGGCGGGAAAGCTCTTCAAAAACCGACTGGCGCATACCGGTCCATTGCTCGCCCGCATCAGTGAGCGTGTGACGAGCGGCATCGACCAGGTCTTCGCCGGAATGTTCCTTATGGGAATGTGCGTGCTGGGCCATGGGAGGGAGGTAAGCGCCCACCCGCCAAGGTGCAAGTTAGTTGCGCCTGAACTTTGCCCGGTAAAGCGAGGGGTAGAGCCGCTTCAGCGCCGACACCTTGGGCACATCCCAGCGGACGATATACGGATGTCGCGGGTTTTTCGCGGCGAAATCCTGATGGTAAGTCTCGGCAGGATAGAAGGTTTTCGCAGGTTCTATCGAAGTCACGATCGGGCGTGACCAGAGACCGCTTTTCTTCAGCTTAGACAGATAGGCCGAGGCGACAGCGCGCTGTTCGGCTGAAAGCGGAACAAGCTCTGCGTTGTAATGTGCGCCGCGATCCGGACCTTGGCGATCCTTCAACGTCGGATCGGCGATGACCGAGAAGAAGATGCGCAACAACTCGTCATAGCGCACGACGCGGGGGTCGTAGGTGACCTTCACCGCTTCGACATGATCCGTAATGCCGGAGGATACCAGCTTGTAGTCCGCCTGGCGTCTGGTGCCGCCGTGATAGCCTGAAACCGCGCTGGTGACGCCCTTGGTATGGCTGAACACGGCCTCCACACCCCAGAAACACCCGCCGGCAAAGATGGCGGTCTTGAGGCCGGAGCCTTCCTTGGCAATGCGCGAGGCGGCAGGCGCTTCGACGACCCGCTCGGCGGCGAAAGCCGGTTGCTGGCATGCGCTTGCCCCGAACAGGGCGGCTGCGGCAACGAGGGCGGCAACCTTGCGCATCAGAACAGCGCCGGAATAGCTGCTAGCAGCGCCTCTCCGTTCGAAGCGGCGACGACGAGCGCACCGGCAATGAAGCCGATGCCGAAATTGCGATAGAGGTCAGGGGTAAACAGGTTCATGCGATGTCTTTCGGTGTGCCTGGCCATCTGGTTACAGGCACACCGATTGCAACATAGTTAATGCGATGGTTGTAATTCGTTCAGGCGATCAGCCCGCGCATCAGTGACGGAAGTGGCGCATGCCCGTGAACACCATCGCGAGACCCTTCTCGTCGGCGGCGGCGATAACCTCGTCATCGCGGATCGATCCGCCGGGCTGGATGATAGCCGTCGCCCCTGCTTCCGCCGCGGCCAGCAGGCCATCGGCGAAGGGGAAGAATGCATCCGACGCCACTGCACTGCCGACCGTCCGCGGCTGGGACCACTCGTATTTCTCGGCGGCCTCCGCAGCCTTCATCGCGGCGATGCGCGACGAATCGCGGCGGTTCATCTGACCTGCCCCGATTCCGGCGGTGGCGCCGTCCTTGGCATAGACGATCGCATTGGATTTCACGTGCCGCGCAACGGTCCAAGCGAAGAAGCAATCCTTCAACTCCTGCTCCGTCGGCTGGCGCTGTGTGACGACTTTCAGATCGGCTTCGCTGATCGCGCCATTATCGCGCGTCTGAACGAGGAGGCCGCCGGTGATGGGCTTGACCATCAATCCGCCGCGACGCGGATCGGGCAGGTCGCCGGTAACGAGCAGGCGAAGGTTCTTCTTCTTTGCAAAAGCCTCGCGCGCCTCGTCGCTGACAGAAGGAGCGATCACGACCTCGGTGAAAATCTCGCAGATTGCCGCAGCCGTTTCTCCGTCGAGCTCGGTATTGACCGCGACGATGCCGCCGAAGGCCGAAACGCTGTCACACGCGAGCGCGTCATTCCACGCCTCGATCAGGGTCGATGCCTGCGCCACGCCGCAAGGGTTGGCGTGCTTGACGATGACGACTGCCGGGTCGCCGCCCGCAAATTCCGCGCACAGTTCGAGCGCGGCGTCGGCGTCGTTGTAATTGTTGTAGCTGAGCTCCTTGCCCTGCAGCTGTTCCGCCTGTGCGATGCCTTTCGCGTGCGGGCCGACAGGTGTGTAAAGCGCCGCTTTCTGGTGCGGATTTTCGCCGTAACGCAATTCGACCGGGGCCTTGCCGTTGACGGCCAGCATGCCGGGAAAGGTTTCACCCTGGTCGGCGAAAGCGAACCACTGGCTGATCATGCTGTCGTAGGCTGCCGTGGCCGCAAAGGCCTTTGCAGCGCATTTCCGGCGGAATTCGAGCGAGGTAGCGCCACCTTGATCAAGCTCGCCGATCAGCATTTCGTAGTCGGCAGGATCGGTGACGATCGTCACATATTGGTGGTTCTTGGCGGCGCTACGCACCATCGAAGGACCGCCGATATCGATATTCTCGATGATCTCGTCACGCTCCGCTCCCTTGGCCACGGTCGCCTCGAAGGGATAGAGATTGACCACGACGAGATCGATCGCCCCGATCGCGTGCTCCTCCATGGCGGCGGCGTGTTCGGGGTTGTCCCGCACGGCGAGAAGGCCGCCATGGACCATGGGATGCAGCGTCTTGACCCGGCCATCCATCATTTCCGGAAAACCGGTCAGATCGGAGACGTCCTTCACTTCGAGGCCGGCCTCGCGTAGCGCCCTGGCCGTGCCGCCGGTCGAGACCAGTTCCACGCCCTTGCCAGCCAGCGCGGTGCCCAGTTCCACCAATCCGCTCTTGTCGGACACCGAAAGCAGTGCCCGTTTGATTGCCACATCAGCCAAGTGAATTACCCCATTCGTTTGAGCAGCCAGGGGAAGCGTCCCCCGCTGCGGGCGGTCAGCCCTTCGACTACGATCTGCTTCGTTGCATGCGGACGTCCGTGGCCATCGACCCACAGCGAATCCTCGACGCTGCAGCCGGCCTCGCCGCTATCGCCACCGAGGCGGAATTGCCAGTAGCTTGCATCGGGCATGACGAGATGCACGCCGCGCCCGTCCTCTGTCGGCTTGGCCTCTATCCCGCGTCCGAGATGGAAGCGCATGGCATAACCGATCTTGCCGCGCTTGCCCTTGCGGCCCGACGGTTCGAGGACGTCCTCGCCGCGCAATTCCTCGCCCTCGTCCGACAGGATCAGGATGCGGCGGTGGACGAGGCCGAAGCGCGCGGCGTAGCCATTGTGCGCAGCCTCCAGCCTGGTGCCCGACTTCTTGCCCTGCGACAGGGTCTCGCGCGTGAAATCGACCTCTTCGACACCCTTGCCGATCTGGCCGTGCAAGAGGATCGCAGTGGAGTTGGCATCGTCCAATACCATGGTCGAATGGGCCGAAGTGCCCCGCAATCCCTGTTCGATCCGCGCCGGGACCAATGCGCCCGCCAACGCCGCCCCGCCGCAATTGACGATGATGCGCTGCGGCCCGTGCGAGAATTCGAACGCCAGCGTCGATGCACATGCATGGCGCGCATGGCGAGGCTTTGGCGGCGGGGCAGCGTCCAATACCAGCACCGCCTCCTTGGCCTTCACCCTCTGGAAGCCCCACTGTCCGGCTTCTGCCAAAGGGCGGGTCCGAACGCCGCTCGCAGTAACGAGAGCGTCGAGATCGCTCTCGCTCATGGCCGCGCCGCCCTGCCAACTGCCAAGACCGCGATCGCCCATGCGCACACCGAGCAAGGCAGGAACAAGCAGAGCCAGCATCGTGTCGAGGGCCGCAGGCGCTTCTTCGCCGACGGCAGCATAGCAGGCACGGACTTCGACAAGCAGGGCGATCGCATCGGCCTGCGCCGAAGGACAACGCGAGAGGACACCTCCGTCGTCGCTGACCATCTCGCCCAAAGTACGCAGCAGCCCTGCTTCCGCGTAGAGTTTCCGTGCCTTGCCATCGGGCAGGAGCAGACCCGCAGCGAGCATTCCCGACCAGCCGGACGCCTGCGCCAGACGGTCGTCTTCACGCGTCACATTGCGATCGAGCCAGCGAGCCGTGGCCTCGAGCGCCTCGAGGAACCTGGGTTTGTGCTTCTCACCCTCGCCGGTCAGCACGATCGGCGCATGGACCAGCCAGTTGAGCAGCCGGATGCCGGCAAGCTCGACAGTCCAGGCAGGACCCTTCCCCGGCTGCGGGTTCGCCTTGAGCCAGGCAGCAAACATGTCGCCCGCCGTGCCAGCACATTGCGCACGCGGAGCGCTGGACGCGAGATCACGCATCCAGGTGAAGCCATGCACCGCGCGAACGAACGGCGGCGTCATCTTCGACGGCGAACGATAGTCGACCTTGGCAAGCGGATGCTTCAGCCCACCTGCGAAAAACTGCCCGGCCCGCAGGGCGACACCAGCCGTCCGATTGCCTTCAAGCGGGCTTTGCACCGTTCCAAGGAGGCGGGGCTTGGCAGGCTTGCGCAGGGGAGAGGACAGGATCTGCCCGGGCACCCCGAGCTTGTACGCCAGCCGCATTGCAGAATGGAGCGGGCCGCTGCGAGGCGGCTGGAAGTCCGCAAGCACGAGCGCCCGTGCCGGTTCGATTTCCGCTTCCGGTTCATTCACCGGCGCCGGCGTGACGAGTGGTTCGGGCGTATCGCCGAGGGGCAGCGCGACCTGCTCTTCGTCCGACGCATCTTCGCGCGCAACGCTCAGCAGGTCGGCATGCCCTTCCATCATCCAAGCCCCTTCAGGGCTGCGATATTGGATGCGTATTTGTCCGGCCCACCCCTGAAGGTGGCAGACCCAGCCACCAGCACGTCCGCCCCTGCATCGACGCAGAGGGGCGCAGTAGTGGGATCGACACCGCCATCCACTTCAAGGCGGATATCCTTGCCAAGCGCGTCGATCCGTTTGCGGATTGCCTCGATCTTGCGCAGCTGGGAGTGAATGAAACTCTGTCCGCCGAAGCCGGGATTGACGCTCATCACCAGGACCAGGTCGACGTCTTCAAGCAGATAGTCGAGCGCATCGACGCTCGTACCCGGATTGAGGACCACGCCCGCCTTCTTGCCCAGGCCCTTGATGGCTTGCAGCGTGCGGTGGATATGCGGACCCGCCTCGGGATGGACCGTGATGATATCCGCGCCCGCATCTGCGAATGCTTCAAGGTAAGGGTCGATCGGAGCGATCATTAAATGGACGTCGAACGGCTTGTCCGAGTGGGGGCGCAGCGCTTTCACGACGGCCGGACCGATGGTGATGTTGGGGACGTAGTGCCCGTCCATCACATCGATATGGATCCAGTCGGCACCAGCTTCGTCGACTGCACGCACTTCCTCGCCCAGCCGGGCAAAATCGGCGGACAGAATGGAGGGGGAAATCAACGGGGCAGTCATGGGCGCTTTCCGGCGGTTCGCGATGAGCCTGCCTTTCGCCTACGCGCGCGAGCCACCACCCCACAAGCCGCGCGCCCACGCTTTTCCACGATACGGGGTGGAACCGGTGCGTTTTCCCGATAAGGTCGCGAGCATGCCCGCCATCCGAAAGCTTACAGGGAATTTCATCGCGACCGAGGTCGGAGACGAGATCCTGCTGATCGATCTCGATGGTGGTGAGTTGTTTTCGCTGAGCGGTACCGCCCGCGCAATCTGGGATGCTATCGACGGGAGGCGCGATACAAAGGCGATTGCAGAGGCTCTCGCGCCCTCTTTCGATGCGACGGCACAGGCGATAGAGCGGGACGCGGCCGGGCTGGTGAAAGCGCTGGCCGACGTACGGCTGGTCGAGGAAATCAATTGAAATCGGGCTTTTGACCCGCGGCAATGGAATGTTATGATCGGCATCGAAAGGCCCACCAGCATGACCCGAAAGAATGACGACAAAACCGGCAAGGCCCCGTGGCAGCGTCCGGAACTGGTGCGCCTCGGCACGATCCGCGACATCGCTGGCCCGCCCGTTCCTTTTGCGCAAGCTGCCGGAAACAAGCGTTCCTGACGACAAGTCCGCACGATCGGCATGATCGCTGGAATTGTCGATTGGTCCGGGGCACGACCTCCCCACACAAGATCGGTGCTGGATGCAGTTTCGCTCTACGATAGGGCCACGCCGCAAACCCTTCGAAAGGACAGCCTGTTTCTCGCCGCATCGGCGCGAGATTCGATCGGCAATGCGCATGGCGTCGACACGGCTTTCTCCGGCTGGATCGACAACGCCCGAGAGCTAGCGGAGCAGCTTTCAGTCGCGCCCGAAAATCCGGCCGTCCTGTATTCTGCGGCACTGCAAGAATTAGGCGAGCAGGCGGATGAGCTGATTATCGGCTGTTATGCCGCGATTTCACGGCTTCCCGACGGCGCACTTCGCCTGTCTCGCTCGCCTTGGAGTGCGCCGCCCATCTACTACCATGCAACAGCGGAACGCTGCGTTGCATCGCCCCTTTTGCGCGCCCTGTTCGCGGCAAACGCTCCTCGGGAACCGGACTTCGAAAGAATGGTCGACGAGCTCGCCTACGATTGGCGGTCGGACGAGGAAGAGGCGTGGTACAAGGGCATCCGCATGGTGCCGCTTGGCGCCACTGTAACTGTCGCGACGGCGGAGCATCGCACTCGCCGCTGGTACTGCCTGCCTCCGCCTGTCAGCGAAGAAACTTACGATGAACATGCCGCCGTCGAGCGGGCGCGCGAGCTACTGGACGAGGCTGCGAGCAAGGCCTGGGAATGGGCAAGTAAGCCCGCGGTCACATTGTCCGGCGGCCTCGATTCTCCTCTGGTTGCCACGTCGCTTTTGCAAGCCTTGCCGAAAGATCGACGTTTGGCGGCAATTACCTTCGTGCCGGATACCCGTTGGGATGGAACCGCGACTGAAGGCACCATGGGGGACGAAAGCGAATTGGCCAGAACGCTGGTCGCTCAGTACCCACAAATCGATTGGCACGTAGCCGATAACGACATCGGCCCTCCAGATCGTGGTGCGAGAGACGTGTTCGCCGCTTCGGAGGTTTTCGCCCCCGGCCTCGCGAATGTCGGGATGTATCACGGAGTGTATCGCAAGGCGCGCGAGTTGGGATGCGACAGCCTGCTGACAGCGGACATGGGAAATCCGACGATCAGCGACGATGGTCGCTATGCCTATTGCGAATATGCAGCGCCCGGGAAACTGGGACAATTGGTGCGGCTGCTGAAGAACCGTCCCGGCGACAGCCGCAGCTTGTCGCGAAAGTTCATGGCGCTGACCGTCCTGCCCCGTTTACCCCGGCCTATCCGGCGCGCGCTTCGCACCCTGGTACATCCCGGGCGCGCGGACATGGTCGCCTTGCTCACGCCGCTATCGGGCGATGCGCGCAAGCGACAAGCTGCGAGAGCGGAGATGAGGGGAACCAGCTCGGCATGGAGCGACCTCACTTTCGATCGCAGCCGCGAGGAGGCGGTCGAGCGCGAATTGCGGGACGCAGATGGTCCAGCCTTCGATGTCGATCTGGCATTCGAGCAGCTCTATGGCGTGCGCAAACGCGACGTTACGGCCTATCGCCCGCTGATCGAGTTCTGCCTCTCCCTCCCTGCCAGGGCCTTCGCGTGGGATGGCGAAGAGCGGCGGCTCGCTCGCCTCATGGGCATTGGCAGGCTTCCCGAAGCGATCCGCACGAACCGCAAGCATGGCCTTCACAATATCGACTGGCATGCACGAATGACGACCGAGCGCGAGGAAATGCGGCACGTCCTCGAGATTGCGAGGACACACCCCTTCCTGGGCGAAATCCTCGACATAGAAAGGCTGCTAACTCTGATCGACGAGTGGCCGGAACATCCCGGCCACGACATCGAAACGGACTGGCCCCGTATACTGGCATTGCCGCGCGCCATACTCGCCGCGCGCTTCATCGGCCATCTCGAGAATCGAAACGACCTATGAGCGCCGGCTTTGACCCGCGCGCACGCCAAAGCATAGAGGCGTGACGATGGCACTGCGCGAGACATTCAGGCAATTGAGGCAGCCCGCAATGCGGCGAGGCACAATCAACTTGGCCCTCGCATCGTTCGTTTCAGCCGCATCCGAGGGCGCCGGTTTCGTCCTGCTCGTCCCGCTACTCGCTTCTCTCGATGCGACCACCGGGCAGGCGTCCATTCTCCCTACCGGGCTAGAGCTAAAGCTACCGGTCCTCTTGGCACTCTTCGTAGCGCTCGTAGCGCTTCGGGCTGCAGCAGAAGTCTGGCGAGCCTTGAGCGTACAGGATCTCTCGCGCGCGCTGGTCGACAGCCTGCGCATGACGGCCGTGCAAGGCATGCTGGGCGCGCGCTGGCGCTGGCTTTCGGGATTGCGCGAGGGCGAAGCCGAGGCCCTTCTTGTCAGTGATATCAACCGCTGCGCCTATGCGGTGGAAATGCTCGCCAGCCTCGTGCGGCTCACACTCGCGCTTGCCGCCCTCTTGGCAGCGGCGCTCGTCGTTTCGCCGCCTGCAGCCCTTGTCGCAGCCGCGGGCGCGCTTCTGACGTATCTGCTGTTTGCTCCTGTCCGGCGAAGGGCGCGCGCGATCGGGGAAGACCTTTCCGAAAGACATGACGCGATCCACGCAAATCTCTCCAGAACGATGCGCGGGCTGCGGGTCATCAAGAGTTTCGAGAAGGAAAGCGAGCACGCTAGCCTGCTCGACCATGGATTCTCCAGCCTGCGCCGGACCGAGCGCGCCTATATCGGGTCGAATGCGCTGGCCCAGGCGATCCTGCAAATCGGCGGCGCCATTGTGGCGGCGCTCGCAATCTGGGCGGCAGTGGCTAAACTGTCCATTCCGCTGCCCACAGTGCTTACCCTCGCTGCCATTTTCGTGCGCGCGCTGCCGCTGGTCGGCCAGGTGCAGGCCCACGCGCAAGGCTGGGCACATGCTGCGCCGGCTTTCGACAATGCGCGAAGGTTCATCGAGGCCTCGCAGGCTCACACCGACACGGCCGCGAGTGCCCCGGCTCCGAATTTCAGAACCGTCCTCAGCTTGCGTGATGTCGGTGTGCGATTTGCAGGTCGGGAAAGTGCACTCGAACATATCAACATGGAAATCCCGGCAAATTGCCTGGTGGCGATTTGTGGACCATCCGGTTCGGGCAAGAGCACGCTGGCCGATATCTGTTCTGGCCTGACGTCTCCTGATACCGGCACCGTAGCGATAGATGGGACATGTCTGGAGGGCGCTATGCTGCGCAGCTGGCGCAGCCGGACGGCCTATGTCCAGCAGGAACCCGTGATTTTCGGAGGGACCATTCGCGACAATCTACGGTTCGCCGATGCCAAGGCTACGGATGATTGCATGTGGGCCGCGCTGGAGGACGCGCACGCAGGGTTCGTCAGGGAAATTCCCGGTGGGCTCGATTGCCCGGTCGGGGCCACAGGACGAGAGCTTTCGGGTGGCGAGAAACAAAGAATTGCCCTCGCGCGGGCGCTCCTTCGCTCACCCGACCTTATCATTCTCGACGAAGCGACCAGCGCACTCGACAGTGCCAGCGAGAAAGCGATCGCCGAGGCGCTGCGCCGAATGACCAAGAAGACCACCGTCATCGCGATCGCCCATCGCGGCATCCTGCCCGAGCTTGCCGACCAGGTGATCCGGCTGGAGCGTGGCCGAGTGGTGGCACCTTAACAGGTCGAAGAGCGGCAATTCAGGCGTAATTCAGCGCGTTCTGCTATCCAGTATCCAAACCTTCGAGACATGCGCATGCGCCGCCTTCTCGATCCTAGTTAGTAATTCACGGGGCTTTTCATGACTATCAAACCTTTTGCCCTCGCAGGCTCTGCCGCGATCGCATTGGCTGCGATCGCCCCTTCTGCCGTTGCCCAAGCCGGGTACGGCCAAGAAATTAAACATGACCCTGCCCGCTGTCAGAGCGGAAAGCCGGGGGTCTGGGTGAGCGTAACCGACATCAAGGAAAGCAAGGGCACCCTGCGCATCCAGTCGTACCGCGCCACCAAAGCGGACTGGCTTGAGACAGGACGATGGCTCACTCGCATGGAAGTCCCCGCCAAGGCGGGCACGATGCGTTTCTGCATGCCGATAGCGACCCCGGGGACCTATGGCATCGCCGTGCGTCACGATATCAATGGCAATGGCAAGACCGATATCTTCGCCGATGGCGGCGCGATGTCGAACAATCCCAGCCTCAACATCTTCAATCTGGGCAAACCCAGCTACAAGAAGGTCGCCTTCACGGTCGGCCAGGGTGTGGAATCGATCTCGATCCGGATGCGTTATCGCTGATTGCGCCTTGCGCGCCACAATTCCCATGCCGCGCCCGGCATTGCCAGGAGCGGGTGCTTCTCGCGAAACGGCGTCACTTCAAGCGCTATGCCGGTGTGGCGTTCGAGTTTCCACGCACCATAGCGTGCCGCTCCGTCGAAGGTGGTTGTGGCCTTGGCAAGGCGCAGGATATTGAGGGCTTTGCCCAGCCGCTCCCGCTTTCGCCACTGCCGCAGGATTTCCGTTTTCTCCCGATCCGGCAAGTTCGGCTTCAACAACTCTGCATTGCGTTCGAAGGCGATGCCCTGCGCTGACCATGCAAGAGGCAACAGCCCATCGAAATGCGCTTCATTTACCGACAGGATTGAATCCTCGCGGCCCGGCTTTTCGACGCGGAACTCTGCCCGGTAGGTTGCCTGGAAAAGTGCACGCCAGAAATCTTCCGCCCTGCCTTCCTGCGGTCCCAGCGCGGCCGCAAAACGTGCGGCCGTCTTCGCCGCTGCCTCGATGGCATCCAGAACCTCGCCGCGCGCATCTTGGTCCCCGGCAAATACCAGCGCACTCGGCTGGACGAAGCGGGTCCAGATCGTGGTGTCACGGCTCTGGCCGCTGGCGGCCGAGGCGAACTGTTCGAGCGACATGGTCGCGATCTTGGCGCGCAACACCGCTCCGCCATGCACCCATTCGCGGTAGCTGACGCGCGGCCAGATTCGCTCTGCCTGCGAACCTGGAAGCAGGACATAGAAATCCAGCACGCCTTCGAGCGATCCTGTGCGCAGGTTGGAGCCGTAGAACAGCACGGCGCGCGCACCCGCCTCTTCGGCGAGCATGGCCGCATAGGCGGACACTTCATCGCGGACCCCGGCATCGAGCGAGGTTTCGATGCGCTGGCCCAGCGTTCCGGTCACGCGGTCACGAAGGTCAGTTCGGGGCCCTGGCCGATATGGTATCGGCCTGCCGGAAAGTGCTCGCCATCGAGAATGAACGGCGCCTCGAGCTCGATCGAAAAAGCTTCCGCACTGATCTGATGGAGGCCGGCCGAAGAAAGCCAGGCGGGATGCCAACCTGAAAGGATGGCCGGGAGCGAAGCGAAAATACGCCTCCGTGGCCGATCGAGGATCGCGAGCCGGATCGGCGCCTGGTCCTTTGCGAACAACTGGATGCCCATCGGCATTCGCTGAAGCGTGGTGGCCAACATGATATGCCTGCGTCCGGGATCGCCATGCGTTGAATGCGCCATCGCTTCGCCCGATGGCTCGTAGGCAAGCTCCATTGCAGTACCGCGGCGCCACCGGTTCGCATTGCTACCGAAGAGAACCTGCAACACGCCCCAGGCGGCAGTTGCCCCTACCGCAAGGGAATCGAAAAACCCGATCCGGTGCGCATCCTGCCCGGCCTCGATCCCGAGCGTGAATGCGCCCGCGCCGAAGATGAAACCGAGCATCGGGAGTTCGTCGCTGCCTTCGCCGGCGACGGTGAGGGCGCGCCGCTGCACCCGCTTGCCCGAACGAAGCGCTTCGACTGCCGCCGAAAGGCTCCAGTCCGACGGAGCGCCCAAATCGACATTGAGCGCGTTGGTCTTGCCGCGTGGCAGGACGGCTAGTGTCGGCCAATTCTCGCCGAACACGAGCTGGCCCATGGTCAGCACATCGCGGATTGTGCCGTCGCCGCCATTGATGATCAGAAATTCGACACCGTCGTCGCGGAGCTGCGCCAGCGCCTCCGACAACTCGTCCTTCGTCCGCGGCTGGACGACAGTGATGTCGACGCCTTCCACATTCTCCGCCTGCCTGCCCTTGTTGCGATGCGAGCGGGGGTTATGGACCATCGCTATGCGCGGCTTGGCGGCCACGAACGGCGGCTCACTGCCGGGCGTTCGCGTCCCTGCCTCAGGCGCTGTCCGATGGTTGTGAATGGTGCGCTCCATTGCGGTTCGCCGTGGAAGAGGAACCCTCTCGATAGTGCAGCGCTGTCCGGCCTGCAATGCGAGGGTGGGAGAAACGCCCGAAGCAAGTGGCGCACCCGACAGGATTCGAACCTGTGGCCTCTGCCTTCGGAGGGCAGCGCTCTATCCAGCTGAGCTACGGGTGCCTGGCCTTGCCGCCTGGGCGAAGCGGGCGCTTAGCAAGGCCGCTGGCGCCCTGCCAGAGAAATTTCCTCCCCGCCAGCGCGGGGCGTTAGCGATTTGGCAATCGCCGCCGCCTTACACATCGTGTCCATGAACGCGCTCAGCCATGAATTCGACCTTTCGAACGCGACCATGCTTCCGCCGCTGGATCGACGTGCGCCCACTGCGCGCGACCACGCCAATTTGGCGGCACAATGGGAAGCGGTGCACGAGGCCGCCGCGGCTATCGGCGTGCTCGCCCAGCTTGGCCGCCCCGAAGAAAGCGAAGCCGTGACCGGCCTGCCCCGCCGAGCGGCTGCCAAAGGGGGCTACCAGTACGACATGGTCCTTCGGGGCGTGGACGACCTTGCAGCAGTAATGCAGCCAGGCCTGCGCGCGCTGTTGGCCCTAAGCGCCGGCGGCCGGGACACCACCAGCGCAGCGCTCACCCTGTGGCGGGAATTCCATGCCTCGCGCGATGCGATCATCGCCCTCGCTCCCGATTGCTGAGCACTCCCTCGCGCTTGACCGCGTTCCCATTCTGTTCCATTTCGGGGGTATGAGTGATTCCCCCGTCATCGAATCTGCCGAGCGCGCTACAGGCTCCGAAACTGCTGTCGACGTGGCACGCGGCATCGCCCGGCTCTTTGCAAGGAACGATGTCTGGCTGATCCCCGAAGTGCCGTTGCGCAATGGACGCAGGGCCGACCTCATGGGGCTCGACAACAAGGGCCGCGTGGTGATCGTAGAGATCAAGGTCCAGCGCGGCGACCTGCTCGGCGATGGCAAGTGGCCCGATTATCTCGATTTTTGCGACCGCTTCTACTGGGGCCTGCCGCCCGGGCTCGACCGGTCCGTGCTCGAGGGGGATGACTATCGCCCGGATTGCTGCGGCATCATCCTTGCCGATGGCTATGACGGTGAAATCGTCCGGCCGGCCCCGCTCCAGCCGCTGGCAGCCGCCCGCCGCAAGGTCGAGGTGGAGCGTCTCGCCCGGGCCGCAATGCGGCGCATGACCGTTGCCAGCGATCCACACTGTGCGCCCTGGGGCAACGCAGAGTAAGTTCTCGGCTTTTTTTTAATGCATCCTGCGGCATAATGCGCGCGGGATCATGTGGGACGCGATTTTCTTTTCGGCCTTGGCCATGACGGCGATCATCGCCGCGCGATACTTCGCGTCGAGCGGGGTATTCGCGCTCGCGACGCGTTTCCGGCGTCCGGGCTACCACGACCGGCTCGGACCGCAGATACGGCGCGAAATCTCGTGGTCGCTGGTGTCGGCGGCGATCTATGGCATTCCGGCGGGGATAGTCGCCTGGGGCTGGCAGGAACGCGGTTGGACGCAAATCTATACGCAGTGGGACGCAATGCCCCTTTGGTATCTGCCCATCGCGCCGCTGGCCTATCTCGCGCTGCACGACACCTGGTTTTACTGGACGCATCGGTGGATGCATCGTCCGCGCCTGTTCCGCGCCATGCACGCGGTGCATCACGCCAGCCGCCCTCCCACCGCATGGGCAGCCATGAGCTTCCATCCGTGGGAAGCGCTCACCGGTGCCGTCGTCATTCCCGCGCTCGTCTTCGTCATCCCGATCCATATCGCGATGCTTGGCCTCGTCTTGGCCGTGATGACGATCATGGGCGTCACCAATCACATGGGGTGGGAGATGTTTCCCCGCCGCCTCGTTCATTCCCGGTTGGGAGGCTGGCTTATAACCGCCAGTCATCACCAGCGTCATCATGAAGAGTATCGATGCAATTACGGCCTCTACTTCCGGTTCTGGGACCGGCTGTGCAAGACCGATCGCGGTCTGAGCGAACGCGTATGAAAGCCCGGTTCGCCGTGCTGCCGCTATGCGCACTGGCGCTGAGCGCGGGCGCGCCGCCGCCCGCGAAGGATACCGGCGTACGCATTACGGTGAAGGTCACCGACCTGCGCAACGACAAGGGCCTCCTGCGCGCCTGCATGACGACTGCACAAAGCGATTTTCCCGATTGCAAGGATACCGCCAGCATCCACGCTACGAGTGTGAACGCTCGCGAGAGCGGAGTGACTTTCACATTCGATGGAGTGAAGCCCGGCCGCTATGCAATCGCTCTGCTCCATGACGAAAACTCCAACGGCAAGGCCGACCGTGTCCTGGGCATGATGCCGAAGGAAGGCTTCGGTTTTTCGCGCGATGCGCCGGTTCGCATGGGTCCGCCGAAGTTTCGCGACGCCGCATTCGACATGGGAACGAGCGACCGCGAGCTTACGATCAAGATGCGCTATCTGCTGTGATGGTGCGCGCAGCCTAACCGGCATTAACCTTAACCCTATTTTTACTACACCTGCCTCATAGCCTGTCTCGAATACCGTAACTCGCATTCGGGGGCTTTTAAGCGATGGACAGGTTTGGCGGCGCATTTGACGCGCAGGACGCACAGGACCATCTCGACGATTTCGTCGAGGAGGACGGCGTCGATCTCGATCCGCCGCCCTCGCCGGTCGGCCAGGACGAGCGCCGCATGCAGGTGCGCGCCTACAATCACTGGGCCAGCCTGCTCGGCGATGCCAATTATCCCGATATCGAAGATCTCGAACCGGAATTGCTCGACGATTTCGGTCCTTATTCGGTGCTGCTCGATTTCACGAGCGGGGTTGAGAACCCGGCTGTGCGCTTCGTCGGAGACGAATTGCGCCAGGAATGCGACGTCGATGGCGAATTGACGCATCTCGAAGATGTGTCGCCACGCTCGCTGCTGAGCCGGATTACCGATCACTACATGCAGATCATCGCCAACGAGGCGCCGATCGGTTTCGAAGCGGAATTCGTCAACCAGCGCGGCGTGACGATCCTGTATCGCGGCATCCTGCTTCCGTATTCCAGCAATAACGAAAGCATCGACTTCATCTTCGGTGTGATCAACTGGAAGGAATTGGCCGACGCCAAGACTGCCGACGAATTGCTTCTACAGATCGACCAGGCGCTGGCTGGCGAAGACGATCTCGAAGAGAGTGACGACAGCGATATCGACGATGTCCTCGACCTGACGCAGCCGGCTGAGAACCTGTCCGCCGAGGACGATGACGACTGGGACCAGGAAGACGATGTTTTCGATCTCGGCACCGCCGAAGTCGTCGAAGAGGATATCGAAGAGGCGCTGCCGGCTCCGAGCTTCGGCGACACCGGCACGGAGGACCTGCCGGCTCGCAAGGAACGCGGCGTCGATGCCCTGGGCAACCCGCTCGGCAGCCTTGCGCCCGATCCGGGTAGCGAAGATGCCGACATGGACGACGGCGATTTCGATAGCGGCATGAAGACTGCGGCCGACTACGGGCTGCCGGACTGGGACGACGAAGAGATTGAAGACGAAGACGTCGAAGACGTCGTGGATCCGCTTGCCGACGAGAACGCCGGCAGCAGCCTCATGTCGCTGGTGAGCCGCGGCGAACGTGACAAGAAGACCGTCGACCTCAGCACGATCAGCGCCGCGAGCGATCCCCAATCGTCGCCCATTCCGCAGGCCTATGAGCCGGAAGAACCGGCCGAACCCTTCGAGATCGCGGCACATCAACCGTTCGAAGCGCCCGAATTAGCGGAAGAAACGGCGGCTGAATCGGTCGAGCATGTCGACACTGACGACAGCGTCGCACAGCTCGACCTCGAGGGGGCGATCGAGGAAGCGCCAGCCTCCGTTGCGGGCGGGGATGTCGAGGAACTACCCGTTCGGACCGATGATGACCCGATTGTGGTGGAAGCTGCGGAAGACGCTGCCGTCATCGCAGCTGCCGAAGAGGTCGCGCCCGAAGGCCTGTATGATTGCCTGGCTGCGGCACGTGAGCTGGCGCAGGCCGCGCAGAGCACCGAAGACCGCAGCCGCAAGGCACTTTATGCAGCGGTCGGCCTTGCCTACGATTTCAGCCTCGAGGCGCAGAACTCGCCCGAGGACTTTGGCGAGATCATCGCCGACAACGGCCTGACCGTGCAGGATCGCGCGCCGATGACGCCGATCGTGAAGCTGGTATTTGGCGCCGATTACGACAAGACGCGCCTGACCGAATATGCAGCCGTGCTGACCCATGCGCACCGTGTCGGCATCGAACGCGGCCATCTGGCCGAATTCCTGCGCGAGGCAGAGGGCGGCCTTAAGGGCGTCGTCCAGGCAGAGCGCCGTGCCCGCAAGGAAGAACAGGGCAAGCCGGTCGAAGACGATGGCACGGGCATCCGCGAAACGCTGGCGAAGAAGCTGCGCGCGATCGAGCCTGCTCAGCTTGAAGATATCGACGCGGAAGGCCCCGAATTCGCCCTCGTCATGGTGCGACGCACCGAAACGGGTGAACTGGTCGTCGTCGGCGAACTGGAAGAAGATCGTGTGCTGCTCGAAAAGGCGGCCCGCAAACTGCTGGCGAAGTGAACCTTCCCGAATAAGTGCTTGAGATGGATGGGCCGCACGCGCTAGCGCTGCGGCCCATGCCATTTTTCCCCACCGCACCCGTCCGGATCCAGCCCTATTTCGGATATCGCAACGAGGAGCGGCTGTTCATCACCGCCCGCGCCTTGCGCTCGCGCGACAGCAGCTTTGCGAAGTCGGGAAAATGGCAGGCGATGCGCACCATGATGGGTCAGTTTGCCAGCCATGAAGTGGAGGGCCTGCCGGTCGAGCTCGAGATCGCCGCTCCGGGCCAACAATCGCAGCGGCACCAGGGCGTGACCGACAAGGAGGGCTTCGTCCATTTCGACATCAGGCTGGAGGGTGACTGGCCCTATGGCGAGGAACCGGAATGGGAGACGGTCAGCTTCCATTGGTCCAATGGCGAAGGCGAACACTGCCTCGACGGACACGTGCTCGCGCCGGGCAAAAGCACGTCGCTCGGATTCATCTCGGATATCGACGATACGATCATCGAAACGGGGATCACCGGGAATTTCCGCGCGGTGATGCGTAATTGGCGGCGAGTGCTCATGCAGATGCCGGAAGAACGTATCCTCGTTCCCGGCGCGGACGTATTCTACAACGCCTTGGGCGGCGGGCAGGACCATCACGGGCAGAATGGCCACGCCGGCGATCACCAGCGCGCATCACGGCGCCCCTTCTTCTACGTTTCGTCGAGCCCGTGGAACCTGTTTTCCTATCTCGTCACCTACATGAAGGGCCGCGGGTTGCCGCTTGGCCCGATCATGTTGCGCGACTGGGGCCTCAATCGCGCAACATTCGGATCCTCCAGCCACGGCGCTCACAAGCGCGCCGCAATCGACGGGATCCTGGCGACCTATCCCGACATGAAATTCGCGCTGATCGGCGATGACAGCCAGGGTGACCTAACCGCCTTTGCCGATGTAGCGGCCAGCAATCCGGGCAGGGTCAGGGCGGTCTTCATCCGTAAGGTCGGCGAAGCGATGAGCCCGGAAGAACTTGCTGCCAAACAGTCTTTGAAGTCCGCAAACATCCCGCTCTGGCTTGGTGAGGGTTATGAGGAAGGGCGCAAATTCCTCGCCTCGATCGGATTGCTCGAGGACGATGAAGCACAGAATGTCGTCAAGTCGGTCGGCAAGGGCGAAACGGAGGCAGCGTGAAGACGGTGATGCTGATAGTGGGCGTGATCGTGGGCCTCGCCCTGATCGCCGGCGGCGCGGTCCTGATCGCAATCAATCGCAACGGTCCTGCCGTCCTCGACGCGGTGGATCGGATTTCCGGCGGCAAGACCGCCGTCCAGCTGCTGCACAAGCAGAGCCTCGGCGACGACAAGCGCCAGAAACTCCTCGTCTATGGCGACCCATCCGCCAGCAAGGCCCTGCCGGTTCTGATTTTCATCCACGGCGGTAGTTGGCGCAATGGCGATCCGGACGACTACGGCTTCATCGCCCGGAACATTGCTCCGGAAGGGTTCGTCGTGGTGCTGGGCGGATATCGCCTGCGCGACAACGGCCGCTATCCGGCGATGCTTCAGGACACGGCAGCCGTGACGGCGTGGGTCCATGAGAACATCGCGACCTATGGCGGTGACCCCGACCGCATCCTGCTTTCCGGTCACTCAGCCGGAGCATACAATGTTGCGCAGGTGGCACTGGAAGAACGCTGGCTGGCAAAAGCTGGCGTTCCGCGTGCGGCGATCCGCGGCGTGATCGGACTGGCAGGGCCTTACGATTTCTATCCCTATGACAGCGATTCCACCCGGGCCGCCTTCGGCTCTGTGGGTGTGGGCGCGGAAAGCCAGCCGGTAAACCATGTGCGCGGCGATGCCCCTCCCATGCTGCTGGTGCACGGGGAACAGGACAGCCTCGTCAAACCGCGCAATACCCGCGCCCTTGCCGCCGCGCTGGAGCAAGGCGGGGCAGGCGTGCAGACGCTTTTCATGCCGGCCATGACGCATAATGACCCGCTGCTTGCCCTCGCCCATCCCTGGCGGCGCGACCCGGAAGTGATCGATACGTTCATCAGCTTCCTCGATCGGAACGCAGCGCTTTCAGTTCCGGTTCAGGCCAAAACCCCGTAAGAGGAGAGCCGATGCGCCTGCTTTCCCACCTCTTCGCCCTTGTCGCGCTTCTTGTCCTGGCGGCCCAGCCCCTGGCCGCACAATCGGTTCTGCGCGATGCGGAAACCGAAGCGTTCCTCGACGAGATTGCCGCTCCCTTGGTCGAAGCCGCAGGCCTCGAGCCTGGCAATGTCGAGATGGTGCTGATCAATGACCCGAGCCTCAACGCCTTCGTTGCAGGCGGCCAGGCGATCTACCTCCACAGTGGCCTGATCGACGCTGCCGATAGCGCAAACGAAGTGCAGGGCGTGATCGCTCACGAACTGGGCCATATTACCGGCGGCCATATCAATCGCATCGGCGAAGGTTACGCCAAGGCCGGCAATATCTCGCTGCTCTCCATGCTTGCCGGTATCGGCGCAGCGCTTGCCGGTTCGACCGACGCTGCGATGGGCCTGATGATGGCCGGGCAGAGCGCCGCGCTCAGCTCCGTTCTCTCGTTCACCCGCACACAGGAGGCGAGTGCCGATGCGGCGGGTGCCGAATATCTGTCGCGCGCAGGCATTTCCGGTCGCGGTTCCCTATCCTTCTTTGGCAAGCTGCTGAACATGGAGATGCGGCGGGGCTTCAGCCAGGACGAGGAAGCTGGCTTCTGGCGCACGCACCCCCTTTCGGGCGACCGCATCTCGACCCTGCGCGGCACCTATGAAAAGGATCCCGCCTGGAACAAGCCGAGCGACCCGGCGCTGGAAGCGCGTTTCCAGCGGGTGAAGGCCAAACTCATGGGCTATGTCGCGAAACCCGAGCACACCCTGCGTGACTATCCGGAAAGCGACACCTCCACACCCGCGCTCGTCGCTCGCGCCTATGCCTATCACAAGCAGGCCAAGATGGAGCGCGCGCTCGGAACCGCCGATCTGCTGATCGAGCGCGCCCCTGCCGACCCTTACTTCCTCGAGCTGAAGGGCCAGGTCCTGCTGGAATCGGGCCGCCCGGACGAGGCGCTTACGTACCTTCGCGAAGCCACCACGCTAAGCCGCGCCGAGCCCCTAATCGCATCGCTCTTCGGCCATGCGCTGATCGCTACCGAGGACGAGACAAACTACGAAGAGGCGGAGCGTGTGCTGCGCGCGTCGGTGGGTCGTGATCGCTACAATCCCTTCGCATGGTACCAGCTCGGGGTCGTCTATGCCGCGCGCGGCGACATGCCCCGCGCACGATTGGCCAGTGCGGAACAGCAAGTCATGAAGCGCGAATATGCACTCGCGATGCGCAGCGCACAGGCGGCGGAAGCAGGTTTGCCTGTCGGATCACCCGACTGGTTGCGGGCGCAGGATATCGGCATGCAGGCACGGGCATTGCTCGAACAGCAGTGCGAAATGAGCAAGGACCGTAGCTGCCGCAGGCGGCGATAGAGCAGCAGGAACGGGGAACAGGACGATGGCACGGCATTTTGTAACAGCGCTGATTGCGCTGGTGTTCGGGTTCGCAGGCGCGGCGCTCTTCTCGTTCAGCGGGTTGGGCAATTCGCAGACCCGCGAGTACCTCGTCGCAAACCCCGACATCCTGCCCGCGATGGCAAACGCCTACCAGGAGCAGCAATCGCGCGATTCGCTGGCCTCCATTTCCAGCGAAGTGACGACACCGTTCCCCGGCGCGGTTCTCGGTAATCCGGAGGGTTCGCGCACGCTGGTGAAGTTCACCGATTATGCCTGCGGCTATTGCAGGATCAGCACCGAGGATATCGACCGCCTCGTCGCCGACGATCCCGAGCTACGCGTTGTCATCCGCGAACTTCCGCTGTTCCAGGGCAGCGATGTGCCCGCACGGATGGCACTGGCCGCAGCGAAACAGGGCAAGTTCGACGCGTTCTACCACGCCATGTTCGCGATGGGATCGACCGCGCCCGAAAACGTGATGGCGGCGGCGCGCGAAGCCGGTCTCGATCTCGAGGCGGCCCAGGAATACGGCGCATCGGAAGAGGTCACGGCAGAACTTGCACGCAACCAGGCGCTGGCCCAGCAGCTCGGCTTTTCCGGAACACCCAGCTGGGTGACCGGCGACAAGGCATTCGAAGGCGCGGTCGGCTACGACCAGCTGGCGAAAGCGATCGGCAGCTAGGCCCTATTCCTCGATCGCCTTGGCGTACATCGAGGCAAGCGGCTTCGCCATCACACGGCGCACCATCGGCTCGAAGAATTCCAGCGGTTCGCTCTCGTAATCGGGATCGAAGGCCGCCTGGTCGTACTTCTCGCAGAATTCGGCACAGGCCTGGTAATGCGGGCTGTCCTGGAACTTGTCGCGCACATTGCGATCCATGCCGAGGTGATGGAAATAGTAATAGCCCTGGAACGCGCCGTGGTTCTGGCAGATCCAGTGGATTTCCTCGGTCACGAAGGGCTTGATGATCGAAGCCGCGACTTCCGGGTGGTTGTAGCTGCCCAGCGTGTCGCCGATATCGTGGAGCAGCGCCATCACGACATATTGCTCGTCACGTCCGTCGCGATGCGCGCGAGTCGCGGTTTGCAGGGAATGTTCGAGGCGGCAGACCGGAAATCCGCCGAAATCGCCGTCGAGCAGCTTGAGGTGATCGAGCACACGGTCGGGCAAGTCCTTGGCAAAAGCCATGTATTCCGCACCGATGATCGCCCAGTCTTCCTGCGTGCCTTCCTTCATTTCGCGGAACTTGGCGCGCTCCTCGATCGAGTGGGTCAGGTTTTCCGGCTTGTTCATCGGCTCTCTCCCAAGTGCTTTCTTGCCATATATCCTAGCGACTGGCGCAGGGCGCGGCAATTGGGCTAGGGAAGCCTCACGATGGCCGTGTTGCCCTTTAGCCCTACGCCGTTCTTCGCGAACAAGAACCAGGCGTTCTGGAACCTCCAGCTGTTAGGCTGGGGCGGGGCGACAATGCTGCGCGTCATGTCTGCCGTGGCGAACGACCAGCCGGCAGAGCGCCTCGTCATTATCCTGATTGCGACGATCACGGGCTTCTCGCTCAGCCTGATCCTTTCCGTCGTGTACAATTACTTGATCGCGCAAAGGCCGCTGGTGACATGGGGCAGCACCGCGGTTGTCCTGATGTTCGCAACGGGCATTTATGCCTTCATCGATAGCTGGGTGCTGGAAGTCGCGGGCACGTCTTCGAGCGGGAGTTTCGTCAGCCTGTTCGTGGGCATCTATTTCTTCGACCTAACCTTGCTCGGCGCCTGGTCGGCGCTCTACTATGCGATCAATTTCTTCCTCCAGGTGGAGGAGCAATCCGACCGTCTGGAGCGGCTCGAGGCCCAGGCCACCAGCGCACAGCTGGCCATGCTGCGGTACCAGCTAAATCCGCATTTCCTCTTCAACACTCTCAACTCGATCAGCACACTGGTCCTGCTCAAGCAGACCGAGCCGGCGAATGCGATGCTGACCCGTCTTTCCAGCTTCCTGCGGCACACGCTGGTAACCCAGCCGGGCGGCAAGGTGAGCGTCGCACAGGAGGCGGAGACGCTGCAGCTCTACCTCAGTATAGAGAAGATGCGGTTCGAGGACCGCTTGCGCACCAATTTCAGGATCGAAGACAGGGCCGCCAAGGCCCAGGTCCCTTCCATGCTCCTCCAGCCGCTTATCGAAAATGCGATCAAATACGGCGTCAGTCCCAAAGAAGAGGGCGCCGAAATCTCGCTGCTCGCACAGATCGTCGGGCCACGCCTGAGGATTACGGTGTCTGACACCGGGCCCGGCGTCGACGTCGGAGGGGTCGCGGACGACCTTCCCGCCGTAATGGCCACGCACAAGCGCCGCGATTCGACGGGCGTGGGTCTCGCCAATATTCGCGATCGCCTGGCGCAGGCCTATGGCGACGACCACCGTTTCGAAATCCGCTCACCCGAGTCGGGCGGATTCACCGTGCTGATCGAAATTCCGCACGAACTCGCCGACGAGGAAGAGCCGCCTGCCGCAGCGCAGGGGACATTGGCCGAGAAACAAGCCACTGCCTTGGCCGTTAATCCCCCGTCTGCCCCCCAGAAGGTAAGTACCAAGCCATGACTATTCGCACGATCCTCGTCGACGACGAAAAGCTCGCAATCCAGGGGCTTCAGCTACGCCTCGAACCGTTCGATGACGTTGAGATCATCGAAACCTGCCAGAACGGGCGTGAGGCGATCCGCGCGATCAAGACGCTGAAACCGGACCTCGTCTTTCTCGACATCCAGATGCCGGGCTTCGACGGCTTTTCCGTGGTCCAGGGCGTCATGGAGATCGAACCGCCGCTGTTCGTGTTCGTCACCGCCTTCCAGGAACATGCCATCCGCGCCTTCGAGGCGAATGCGGTCAACTACCTGATGAAGCCGGTCGACGAGGACAAGCTCGCCGATACCATCGAGCGCGTCCGCCAGCGCCTCGCCGAGAAGAAGTCCTCCGACGAAGCCGATCGCCTGCGCGGCGTCCTTTCCGAAGTCGCACCCGAAGCGGTCGAGACGAGCGAGGAAGATGCCGAGGCTGCCGGCCGCTACGAGAAGCTGATCAACGTGAAAGACCGCGGCCAGATCTTCCGTGTGGAAGTCGAGACAATCGAGCATATCGAGGCTGCCGGCGACTACATGTGCATCTATACCGGCGATAATTCGCTTATCCTGCGGGAGACGATGAAGGACCTCGAACGCCGCCTGGATCCGCGCAAGTTCCAGCGCGTACACCGCTCGACCATCGTCAATCTGGACCAGGTGCGCCAGGTAAAGCCGCATACGAACGGCGAATGCTTTCTGGTCCTCGATAGCGGCGCGGAAGTGAAAGTTTCGCGTTCCTATCGCGACGTCGTGGCACGCTTCGTCCACTGATGGGCTTCACCTTAGACGGATTCGACCTCGCCGCCTTCGTGCGCGAGACGCTCGCCGAGGATCTCGGCCAAGGCCTTCCCGGCGGCGGGCGTGACGTAACCAGCGAAAGCGTCATTCCAGCAGACGCGCGGTTCTCCGGCGTAATGGACACGCGCGACGACATCCGCGTCGCAGGCCTTCCGGTGGCGGAAGCTTTCTTCCGCGCGCTCGATATGGACATGACAATCGAGTTGCTGGTCGAAGAGGGCGAAAGCGTTCCGGCCGGGACCGACCTGATGCGCCTCGAAGGCAACGCCCGAGCCATGCTGACGGCAGAGCGCAGTGCACTCAACACCGTTCAGCACCTGTCGGGCATCGCCACCATGGTTGCGCAATATGTCGCGACGATGGACAATCCCGACTGCACCCTGCTCGACACCCGCAAGACCATTCCCGGCCTGCGCCATCTCGAGAAATACGCGGTCCGCATGGGCGGAGGTGCGAACCACCGCATGGGCCTGTGGGACGCTGCAATGATCAAGGACAACCACGTCCTCGTCGCGGGCAGCGTTGGCGAGGCGGTGCGCCGCGCGGTCGACGCAGGCGTCGAGGACATCATCTGCGAAGTCGACCGTATCGACCAGATCGAACCAGCGCTCAAAGCCGGGGCCACGCGGCTCTTGCTCGACAACATGGAGCCACCGACGTTGCGCGAAGCCGTTGAGCTGGTGGCGGGCCGGGTCCCGACCGAAGCCAGCGGCGGCATCAATCTTGCCACGATCAAGGCAAAGGCCGCCACCGGTGTCGACTACGTATCCGTCGGCAGGCTCACCCAGAGCGCACCTGCGGCAGATATCGGTCTGGACTTTACCCCGCTGTAATTCGGGTGCATTCCGTTCCTGAATGTGAGGGGGATGCCATGAAGCCTGCAGCGATCAAAAAGTTCGATTTGCTTTATCTCGGCTCGGTGGCCGTTTCCTTGCTCGGCGTGTTGCTGGTCTTCGACACCATGGTCGAGATTTCCAACGACGAGCTGGCCGCCCAGGGTATCGCACCGATGGGACAAGGGCTCCTGATTGCCGGTCTGGCGTTCTGGATCTTCATCGCTCTGGCACTGTGGTTCCTCGTTTCCAAACTGCGGATCGAGTTCGTTAAATACGTGCTCGCTCTCTTCGCCGCCTACGGCGTCTACGCGGCGGCGATGGGAAGCGGCGGCGAGGCGCCAATGGTCAGCGTGATCATCAGCTGGATCAGTACGATCATGACGGTCGGTGCCGTCTATTTCCTCTTTACTCCCGAAGCGAAGGCCTGGTTCGCGCAGAAGCGAGGCTCGGGCGATTAGAGCCGGTCTTATTGCTGCGTCTGTTATCGCCTCGCTGGGGTTTGCCAGCGTTGCCCAGGCGCAGGCCTATCAATGTCGTCTTCCTGCGAATGTACAGACACCGCAGCTTCGCGACGAAGGACGGGCGCGGAACCTGCCTGTCACCGGCTACACCCTGGCGCTCAGCTGGAGTCCGGAGTTTTGCCGCTTTCGCGAGGATGACAGGCGGCACGCCCGGCAATGCTCCGGCAGGCAAGGCCGGTTCGGTTTCACCGTTCACGGCCTATGGCCGAACAGCGGGCGTACATGGCCCCAGTGGTGTGCGCGGACACCGGTCAGCGCCGATGTACTGAGGCCCAATCTCTGCATGAGCCCCGATGCGTCGCTCCTTGCCCGCCAGTGGCAAAAGCACGGCAGTTGCATGACCCGGCGCCCGGCGACCTATTTCAAGGTGACGCGCATACTTTACGATGGTCTGCGGTGGCCGGATTTCGTGCGCATCAGCCGCGAGGACGACCTCACCGCCGGCACCATCCGCACCCGCTTTGCAGACGCCAATCCGGGCTGGTTTCCCGAGGCTGTGGGCGTGCACCTCGATCGCAAGGGATGGCTCGAGGAATTGCGGCTTTGTTACGACAGGCGCTTCATGCCCGAAGCCTGCGATGCACAGCGCTTTGGCGCAAAGGACAAGCAGGCTGCGAAGATCTGGCGGGGTCTGTAAGGAACAACAAGAAGACGCCCGGTCAGCTTTGCTTCCTCAGCCTTCCGACCAGCGCATCGGTCCCGGCAGCGATGCCCGCAAGATAATCATCTTGCCTGAAATGAGGCAGGATCGAATCTTGGATCACCGCTGAGCAGAACTCGTCCGGCAACACCTCCTCAAGACCGTAGCCGACGGCGATCCTCACCCTGCGCTCGTTAGGAGCAACCAGGAGGATGACGCCATCATCGACACCTGCGCGACCGATCCCCCAGGCATTGCCCAGATCGGTCGTGTAGTCCGCAATCTCGCGCCCCTTGAGACTGCCGACGGTAACAACCACCATCTGGTGTCCGGTGGCCTTCTCCAGGTCGATAAGCTTCTGGGCAATCGCCTGCTCTGCTGCCGGCGTAAGAAGATTGGCATGATCCGAAACCGGCCCAAGCAGTTCCACCGAGGGAGCCGGACGGGATTCTTCTACCGCAACCGGGGCTGGATCGGCCTGCGATTGATCCAGGCATCCGACCAGCGCTGCGCCGAAAACGAGCGGACCATAGACTATATGGGAGAGGCGCCTCATCAACGGCGGGCCTTGAAGAATTCGCGCAGCATCCGGGCGGCCCTGGCTTCCCCAATCCCGGAATAGACTTCGGGGCGGTGCAGGCATTGTTCCTGCTCGAAAACCCGGGCGCCGTGTTCCACCGCGCCTCCCTTGGGGTCGCTCGCCCCGTAGTAAACCTTGCCCAGCCTTGCGTGCACGATCGCACCTGCGCACATGGCGCAAGGTTCCAGCGTGACCCATAGTTCGCAGTCGGAAAGGCGTTCCTGGCCGAGCACTACTGCCGCACGGCGAATCGCGAGGATCTCGGCGTGCGCGGTCGGATCGCAAGTCTCGCGCGGCGTATTGTGCGCCTCGGCAATTACCTCGCCGTCGCGTGAGATGACTGCACCCACCGGTACTTCGCCCGCTGCTGCGCTGGCCTCCGCCAGTTCGAGCGCGCGCTTCATCGGTTGCGGAAGGGTCCAGCCTGTCATACCAGCGCCTCGCTAGCCCGCAGGCTGCGGGGGCGCAACGTGCTTGACGATTCGCACCCTCGCCGCTATGCGCGCCGCTTTCCGGGATTTATGAGCCCCTCACCCGCAAAAGCGGTCAAGGGAACTCGCCCGCCCATTCGAACGAAGAGACTGAACCATGTCGCGTATTTGCGAACTCACCGGCAAGGGCCGCCAGGTCGGCAACAATGTGAGCCACGCCAACAACAAGACCAAGCGCGTCTTCCTGCCGAACCTGCAGAACGTCACGCTGCTGAGCGAAAAGCTCGATCGCAGCTTCAAGTTCCGCGTTTCGACCCAGGGCCTGCGTTCGGTCGAACACAACGGCGGTCTCGACAACTGGCTGCTGAAGACCAAGGACGAAAAGCTTTCGGCCAACGCGCTCAAGGTAAAGCGCGAGCTCAAGAAGGCTGTCGCCGAAGCCGCTTAAGGCGATGGCGCTTCGGCGCCGTTCCAGGGCTTGATATGTGAAAAGGCGCGCGGGTCTTGCCTGCGCGCCTTTTGCTGTTTTCTACCTGGTTATCGAGCGGCTTCGGGCCAGTCCAATCGCATCAGCAGGGTCCTTTGGAGCTTGCTGAAATTGTCGTCCGAGATGAGCCAGATAGCCCAATCGCCACCGGCCTCTTGCGTAACCACGGCCCCCTCGAAGTTCTCTTGCGGGAACGGGCGCCCAAGATCGCTCAGTGGCTGCAGGGCGATAGCTTCACCGTCCCTTATGTCCTGCGGGTCGAACGTCGCGAGCTTCACGGAAAAATAGGGCGGCAAGCCAAGTTCGAATGCCCGAAGGATTACGAGGACCCTTCCATCGGGCAGAAGCGTCGCTTCCGCAGGGTTGTACCCCCTCTCGCCGATCAGGGTGAAGCCGGCAGGAACGGCGCCGCGGACGGGATCGCCTTCGAAAAGCAACGCCTCGTGCCGGGCATCGCCGCGATCCTCCTCGGCGATCACGATGATCCTGCCGTCGGCAAGGCGCACCATTGCTTCCGCGCCTGAATTGTTCGCCCAGTCCTGCATGGCAGGCGGTTTAAATGCCGCCGACCAAGTCCTGTCCGGGTTGAACCTCACAATATGGTTCGACCCCTCGATGCCCGACCAGAAACGTCCTGTTTGCGGATCTCGCACTATCGATTCGAGGTCGATCCGGATCCAGCCGTCGTTCGAGAACCCCGTGAAACCGGACACTTCCGGGGCCGGCCCCTCCCGGTCGGGTCGGGTCAGCAGCAGGACGCGTCCTGCATCGCTGCCTGCGAGAAACATGTCCTCGCCCAGGGAAACCAATGCGGAGTAACCACCGAACCCGTCGTTCTCGCTTGTCAGGTGCCAAAGCCCGCCAAGTGACAGGGGGCCATTCGTCACAGCATCGAACGCGAGCGCGCGTATCTCGACTGACCCTGTTAGATCCGGCGGCGCGACATCGCTGCGCACGAACACCCCGGGCGACAGGCCCAGGGCAAGAAGCGCAACAAAGAAAATCCGGCCTATCCGCATCGAGTAAACGCATGCCGTGGCGCGACCTGCGGGTATGCTCCCAACCTCATGGCATGGGAGGCAGGAACAGGAGCGGATCGAGCCGCTTCTCGCGCCACATCAGGCTCCAGTGAAGGTGTGGCCCGGTAGCGCGGCCCGAAGCACCGACATTTCCAAGCAGCTGGCCCTGTTCGACCCGGTCACCCTCCGCCACTCTCAGCCGCGAGAGGTGAATGAAGGCGCTGTTCAGGCCCGCACCATGATCGAGGATGATGATACCGCCCTCAAGGCTGAACCCTGTCCGCGCGAGCACGACAACACCGCCAGCAGGCGCAACAAAAGGAGCGCCATTGCCGGGAGCGATATCGATACCGGAATGATAGCTGCCCGGTTCGCCGCGATAGATACGCTGGCGGCCGAAACGACCAGAGATGCGCCCGGTTACCGGCCAGATGAACTCCTGCATCCAACCCTCGGCCCCGGTTTCCTTCGCCCGGGCATCGCGGATCGCCAGCCATTCCGGCTCACGCTTCGCCCACCAAGCCGCACCGCCCCCGCCCGTACCTTTGGCGACATTGACGCGCTCGATATCCCACTCGCGCGGATCGACGGTGATGGTCTCCCGCGCATAGACCAGATTGCCACTCGTCGCCTTGAATTCGATCTTCGCGGGGCTGTCCCTGTCGAATGCGGCAAAGAAGCGGCCTTCGTCATCGACGGCGATTTCCTGATCGCCCAACTGCGCGGTCCATCGCCCGGGACCAAGGTCGCCGCGCATCCAGCCGCCTTGCGTCAGTTCGCCGATGAAGGTGAAATCGACCGGTTTTGCGGGTTCGGGCCTTGGCTCTTCAACCACAGTCGGCGCTGGCGCCGGCGCAGGCTCGCTCACGACCACCTCTTCCGATGCGGTCACGGGCGTGCCCTGCGCGGGAGCGACGCAAGCGGCAGTGAGGAGAAAAAGTAGCGGCGCGACCCTATGGCGCATCACGGTTTGAGACGCTCCGTTGCGAGTTGCGGTGTCGCGTAGGCCTCTTGGTACTCTACCGACCAGTAACGCAATTCGTCGAGCGGGATCGCCTCGCCCGAAGCGGCGCAGAAAACGTGCTGGCCTGCGCGCAACACGCGAAAGCCGTTCGGGCCGTATTGCAGCTTTGCCTCGCCCGAAGCGGGGCCGGAATTCTTGTTCATCAGCATGGTGAGCGTCCTAGCACTTCGCGCCTATCCGAACAAATCATCCTGCGCTGGTGGTGTTCCCTTCGCCGGGCGCTTCGCGCGCGGTTTCGGGGCCGTGGGCGCCTGCGGTGCCTTGCCCGTCGTGACGGCCAGGTCTCCATCGCGGAATTTCAGCGTCAGGGCAGCCTCTTTCGCCGCGGCCGCATGGGTAGTAACAGTCCTGCCCTCCGGTCCGATAACCCGCACGTAGCCGCGCTTCACGACATTGTCCGGATCGAGCGAGACCATCAGGCGAGATACGGCAGTCAGGCGCTGCTGCGCCTGCTCTACGCGGATTTTCAAAAGGGGTGCATTGAGCCTTGCCCGGTCGGATTGCAGCCGGTCACGCGCGCGGGCTGCGCGGTCGCGTAGCCCGTTGGCGAGCCGCGTGGCGGCATCGTCCAGCCGCTGCGCCTGGGGCTGCAGCAGCACCTCCAGCTTGGGCATGCGCTGGACCCGAGCCTCCAGCCGCTCGCGACCGAGCTGCACGGGGCGCAGTATGGCGCGCTGCTGCCGTGCGCCGAAATCGGCCAATGTAGCGGCAAGTTCCTGTCGGACAGGCACGGCGATTTCGGCGGCCGCGGTCGGCGTCGGCGCGCGCCTGTCGGCAGCGTAATCGGCCAGAGTGGTATCGGTTTCGTGACCGACCGCGCTGATCGTCGGGATGGAGCATTCGGCTATCGCGCGAACGACCGCTTCTTCGTTGAAGCTCCACAAATCTTCGATCGAACCGCCCCCGCGCGCGACGATGACGAGGTCCGGCCGGTCGGAATGCCCTTCGGGTAGCGCCGAGAAACCGCGCACCGCGCCTGCCACCTGGTCCGCCGCACCCTGCCCTTGCACGAGGACGGGCCACACGATCACCCGGCTGGGGAAGCGGTCGGCAAGGCGGTGGAGGATGTCGCGAATGACTGCGCCGGTGGGTGAGGTCACCACGCCGATGGTGCGGGGCAGGAACGGGAGCGCCCGCTTGCGCCCCTCGTCGAACAGCCCTTCTGCAGCGAGGCGCGCGCGCGTTTTTTCGAGCAGTGCCAGCAGAGCCCCTTCGCCTGCCAGTTCCATCCGCTCGATCACGATCTGGTATTTCGAGCGGCCGGGATAGGTCGTCAACTTGCCGCTGGCCACGACCTCCAGGCCATCTTCGGGCTGGAACGCAAGGCGCTGGGTATTGCCGCGCCACATCACCCCATCGATAACCGCCTTCTCGTCCTTGAGCGCGCAATACATGTGTCCGCTAGCCGCGCGTTTGACGCCCGAAAGCTCGCCGCGCAGGCGCACATAGCCGAACCGCTCCTCCACCGTGCGCTTGAGCAGGCCGGAAATCTCGCTGATCGAGAGCGGGGCGGCGTTGTCCCCGGCGCGCCCCTTCGCTACCAGACTGTCATCTTGGGAATCTGACGGGAAATCGGCGGGCATGAATATCCTTTTGCTGGGCGGCGGTGGTCGCGAACATGCGCTTGGCTGGAAACTGGCGCAATCGCCGCAATGCGACAAGCTGTGGGCTAGTCCCGGCAACCCGGGAATGGCCGAATGTGCCGAGTGCATTGCGCTCGATGCAAGCGATCACGCAGCGGTGGAGCAGTTTTGCCGCGACAAGTCCATCGGCCTGGTCGTGATCGGCCCCGAAGCGCCGCTGGTGGACGGGCTGGCAGACGATCTGCGTGCGGCAGGCGTGGCGGTTTTCGGTCCCTCCAAGGCAGCCGCGCAACTGGAAGGCAGCAAGAGCTTTACCAAGGAGCTCTGCCAGCGCGCCCGCATCCCGACCGCGCGGTTCGAACGGTGCACCTCGCTCGAGGCGGCCTGGGGTGCGCTCAAGAAATTCGACCCGCCTTTCGTCCTCAAGGCAGACGGTCTTGCGGCAGGCAAGGGTGTCGTCATCGCCGAAACCCGCGAGGAAGCGCAGCACGCCCTTTCCGAAATGTTCGACGGCAAATTCGGCAGCGCGGGCAGCGAAGTCGTCATCGAGGAATTCCTGCAGGGCGAGGAGGCGAGCTATTTCGCCCTCACCGATGGCGAGACCATTGTTCCGATCGGCAGTGCGCAGGACCACAAGCGCGTGGGCGAGGGCGACACCGGCCCCAATACCGGCGGCATGGGCGCCTATTCACCTGCACCGGTCCTGACCGACGCCCTGAAAGACCAGGTCATGCGCGAGATCATCGAACCCACGGTCCGGACCATGCGCGAAGAAGGACACCCCTATTCGGGCGTCCTTTACGCAGGTCTCATGCTTACCAAGACCGGCCCCCAGCTGATCGAATACAACGTGCGTTTCGGCGATCCGGAATGCCAGGTTCTGATGATGCGGCTGGAAAGCGATCTGGTCGAGATCATGCACGCCTGCGCGGAAGGGCGGCTCGGACAGATCGAGGTGCCGCGCATGGCGGACCAGTTCGCGCTGACAGTCGTCATGGCTGCAGAAGGCTATCCCGATACTCCGAAGAAGGGCGGCGCCATTCATCTCGGCAATGCGGAGGCGGACGGGGCCAAGGTCTTCCATGCAGGTACGAAGATGGCAGATGGCCAGCTCGTTGCGAACGGCGGCAGGGTGCTCAATGTGACTGCAAAAGGCGCGAGCGCGACCGAGGCGCAGCGCAATGCCTATGCCGCGGTCGACGCCATCGACTTCGCGGAAGGTTTCTGCCGCCGCGACATCGGCCAGCGAGAGGTCAGGCGCGAGCGGGGGTAAGGCAGTTCCATGCTGCTTTACGGGCTGGTCTTCCAGAACCTGGCGCTGATTGCGCTGATCCGTGGCCTGTTTTTCGCACGACCCGCTCCGTTTGGAAGAAAGCTGTGGGTGGTCGGCGGGGCATCCGCATTCCTAGCGGGCATCCTCTTGCTCGGTGTGTGGATATACCCGCCCCCGCTGGGCGCGGTTTTCTATCTCGCCCTGTTCGGAGCGGCCTGCATTAGATGGCTCCGTCAACCTGCGCCCGACAATGCCGCAGGTCGCGCCAGCCTCTTCGCGGCAGTTGGCCTGGCCGCCTTGGGGGCAGCCATGATCTGGCAGGGAGTGACGGGGCGGATCGCCCCCGACGAACCTTATCTGTCACTGGCCAGCCCGCTGCCCGAGGACGCCGGTTATTGCGTCCTGTCGGGAGGAGCCTCCGTCGGCCTGAACCTGCATTACGTCGTGAGCGCAAGCACGGCGGCGGACTTCGAAAAGCATTCCGTCGACCTGATAGCGACCAACGCACAGGGGTTCAGGACAAAGTCCGGACTATCCCATTATCCCAAGCCGCTTTCGCCGGAAGATTACGCGGTGTTCGGAACACCGGTAATCGCACCATGCACCGGAGAGGTCGTCGAGACGGAGAATGACAAGACGGATGTCCTGGCGGGGCACAAATACCGCTCTCGCGACGGAGCGAACATCGTCCTGCTGAGCTGCGACGGGCGCGAAGTGCTGATGGCCCATTTCAAGCAGGGTTCCGTAAGGGTTTCGGAAGGCGATACCGTTTCAGCGGGAAGCGTTCTCGGCCTGGTCGGCAATTCCGGCAATACTGAAGAACCGCACCTGCATATTCACGCGCAGGAGGAGGGTGATAATGGACGCCTTGTCCCGGTACCGATCCGTTTCGAAGGGCGTTATCTCGCGCGCGGCGACTGCCTCTGAGATGCAGCCCAGCGCTTTGCACTTGCCTTTTCGGCAATTGGAGCGGCACACTCGGAGCATGGAAAGAACCGGATCGCTTGCTCGCCTCGCCCTGCCCGCCATTGGCGCCCTTGCCCTATGCGGCTGCCAGACAGCTTATGCCGATGAACAGGAAGCCAGTGCCGGCCCTGCGCCCTCGAATATGGCGCACGACAATCCGCTCGCCTTTGCACAGGGCGCCTGCGGCGGATGTCACGCGGTCGAGAAACCGTGGCTATCGCCCAATCCCGACGCGCCGACCTTTGCCGATATTGCCAATCGTGAAGGCGTGACCGAGCAAACGCTGCAAACCTATCTCACCGACGCGCACAATTACCCGCTAGTGATGGATTTCGATCTCGATCCCGAGCAGGCGGCAGAACTTGCCCACTACATCCTCAGCCTGAAGGACGAGGACTACCACAAGCCCCCGTCCTGACCGGGTCTCAGCCGAGCTTTTCGGCGACGAGCGCCTTCAGGTCTTTCTCGCTGCGCGCGCCGATGTGGCTGATGATTTCGGCCGCACAGATCGCGCCCATCCGTAGGCAGGTTTCGAGGCTTTCGCCGCGTGCATGGCCAGTAAGGAAGCCTGCCGCGAAGAGATCGCCCGCACCCGTCGTATCGACGACCTGCTCGATCGGTTCGGCTTCGATTGCCACGCGCTCGCCATTCGCGATGCCGACGGCACCCTTGGCGCTGCGCGTTGCGACGAGGACAGGGACCTTATCGGTCAGCGCAGCGAGGCCGGCGTCGAAGTCGTCTTCACCGGTCAGCGTCGCCAGTTCGTGCTCGTTGACGAAGAGGATGTCGATCTTGCCCTCTTCGATCAGGGCACGGAAATCGTCGCCGTGGCGTTCGATCACGAAGCTTTCGCTGGCGGTGAAAGCGACCTTGCGGCCAGCCTCGCGGGCGACGTCGATCGCACGACGCATGGCGCTGCGCGGTTCTTCAGGGTCCCAGAGATAGCCTTCGAGATAGAGGATCCCGGCGCTGGCAATCAGCTCGTCGTCGAGCGCAGCAGGGGGCAGGAACTGGCTGGCACCGAGGAAGGTGTTCATCGTGCGCTCGCCATCGGGGGTCACGAAAATGAGGCAGCGCGCGGTGGGCGGATCGCCGTCGCGCGGCGCGGTGTCGAAGTCGATACCGACGGCGCGGATGTCGTGGCTGAAGATTTCGCCCAGCTGGTCCTTGGCGACCTGGCCGACAAAGGCGCACTGCGCGCCGAGCGAGGACATACCCGCCAGCGTATTGGCTGCCGAACCGCCGGAGATCTCCGTCGCGCGGCCCATTGCGTCGTAAAGTTCCTTGGCGCGCGGCGTATCGACAAGCGTCATTCCGCCTTTCGCCAATCCGAGCTCTTCGATCAGATCGTCTTCACAGGGGGCCATGACATCGACGATTGCGTTGCCGATGGCGATGACGTCGTAACGGGGCTGGGACATTGGTACTCCGGAGGATGTGTAAACGGTGTGTCGGGCGCCGTTAGCGCTTCGTCGGGCATTGGCCAAGGGCGGCGTTGACTTGCGCCGCCCATCTGCGCAATCGCTGGCAGGAGATGATATCGCTTCCCCGCGCCCTTACCCTGTCACTCGGCCAGTTGGGCGATCCGGCGATCGTGAAGGTGCTGGTAAAAAGCATAGCGGTCACGATCGCGATATTTCTCGTGATAGGTTCTGTAGTACTCACCGCGCTTTACAAAGCACTTGTAGCCTATGGTGTAGGCTTGAGTGCAGAGATTAGCGCCATTGCCGCCGTCCTGCTTACGGTCGTTGCCGGCTGGCTGCTGTTCCGCTTCGTGGCGCTATTCGTCCTGCAATTCTTCGCCGATGAGATCGTGCGGGCGGTGGAAGCGCGCCACTATCCCCATGCGGCAAAGGTCGCCGATCTCCCGTTCCGGCAGGAGCTGGCGAACAGCGTGCGATCGACCGTGCGCGCTTTGCTGGTAAACCTTGCGGCATTGCCTTTCGCGCTGATCCTGCTGGTGACCGGCGTGGGGACGGCGATCCTGTTCTGGGCGGTCAACGCCTGGCTGCTGGGCCGCGAGTTGCAGGACATGGTGTGGCTGCGTCATCGCGGACATCCGCAGGAGATTGCGCCGATTTCGGCTGCGCAGCGATTCCTCCTCGGCGGCACGGTGGCGGCGATCCTGCTCGTGCCCTTCGCCAATCTGCTTGCTCCCGTCATCGGCGCGGCAAGCGCAACCCATATGGTGCATCGCGGGAGAGAAACCGATGCGTAAGTTCGTTCCGCTTCTACTTGTCGCCACCGGGCTTTCGGCCTGCGTCAGCGCGCCGCCCGCTCCTTCGGCCCCGCCGCCGCGCGCGCCGGTCACGACGCCGCCGCCCCAGCAACCGGTCGAGGTCGCCCCGTCTTCGGGAGGTTTCATCGCCCCGCGGGTCATGAATGTCCCCGGCCTCGAGGGCGTGATCGGCAAGAATGCGACTGCGCTCGCCAATATCTTCGGTCCGCCGCGGCTGGAGGTGAAGGAGGGCGATGCGCTCAAGCTGCAGTTCACCGGGCCGGCCTGCGTACTCGATATCTACCTCTACCCCCTGTCGCCCGGCGCACAGCCCAGCGCGACCTATGTATCGGCGCGCAGGGCCAGCGATTCCCTCGACGTCGACCGCGCAGCTTGCGTCGCGGCGCTGCGTCGGTAAGATGAAATTAATAGCGTAATACTAGGGAAATCGGGTCCATTCAGGGGGACTTGGAACAATGAGTACGCAATTCGACCAAATCGCCGAACATGCTGCGGCAGTCGGCAAGGTCACGCCCGAAGAAGTTCTGCAGCTGCGCCGCGAATGCTGGCCCGATGGTATCATCACCAGGGCGGAGGCGGACGCGATCTTCGCGCTCAACGACAAATTGACCGAGCGCGGGCCCGAATGGACCGAGTTTTTCGTCGAGGCGCTGAGCGTTTTCACGGTCATGCAGCTGGAGCCCAAGGGCTATGTCAGCCAGGAAAACGCCGACTGGCTGGTCGCACGGATCGACCATGACGGCGAATTCGGTTCGATGGCCGAATGCGAACTCGTCGTGAAGATTTTCGAGCGTGCGAAGAACGTCCCGCAAAGCCTGAAGGACTGGGTGATCGAACGCATGGAAGATGCCGTCCTTAACGGCACCGGGCCGACCCATCGCGGCGGCCAGATGGAAAAGGGTAACGTCACCGCCGCCGAAGCGCAGATCCTGCGCCGCGCGATCTTTGCTCCCTCCAGCGCCCGTCCGGGTGGGGTCGGGCGGTCGGAAGCCGACCTCTTGTTCCGCCTCAAGGACGCTACGCTCCACGCCGACAACGATCCGGAATGGAAGCGCCTCTTCGTGCAAGGCATCGCCAGCTACTTGCAGGGCTTCCACCTGCCCAATGCCCAGATCAGCCGCGAACGAGCTGCAGAACTGGACATCTTCATGGCCGACACCTCGCGCAGCGTCGGGCGGTTCGTCGGGCGCATGGCAAAAGCATCGCCCAACGTCTTCGGCCAGGTCTTCGGCAAGCGTGGCACAACCGCGTCGATGGAAGATCGCATCGTCGAAGCAGAAAAGGTCACCACCACCGAACAGGCGTGGCTCGACGGCAAAATTCACGCCGACGGCGAAGTCGACGAATACGAGCAGGCCTTGCTGGATTTCCTCGCGGAAGGGTGATCGGGTCCGGCCGGCGGGACCGGCTTAGACCATGAAGCTTTCGCCGCAGCCGCACGCGCCCTTGGCGTTGGGATTGTCGAACACGAATCCGGCGGAGAAATCGTCCTCCACCCAGTCCATCGTACTGCCCACGAGGTAGAGGACGCTCGCCCCGTCGATGTAGAAGACGCCGCCCGGGGTCTCGATCTTCTCGTCGAACTTGGCCTCTTCGGTCACGTAATCGACCGAATAGGCGAGGCCCGAACACCCGCGGCGCGGGGTCGACAGTTTCACACCGATGGCATCGTCGGGAGCTTTGGCCATGAGGTCGGCAACGCGCTGCTCGGCCCGCGGCGTCAGGATGACGGCGGCCTTGGGTGCGGGGCGGGTGCGTGTCTCGGTCATTACAGTCTCTTCTGCCAGAATAGCGCGTGGCCCTTGTCCGGGTCCAGTTCGTAGTCGCCGTAGCCTTGCGCGGTGTAGAGCCCCTTGGCGGAGTGGTTGCCGCTGAGGACTTCGAGCGTCACCTTGCAGGCGCCGATGCGGCGGGCCTCTGCATGGATGGCATCGAACATCGCCTTGCCCACGCCTTTGCCGCGCTGGCCATCGCGCACCACCATGTCGTGGATGTTGACCAGCGGTTTCGCGGCGAAGGTCGAATAGCCGGTGAAGCAATTGGAGAGGCCGACCGCATCATCGCCGTCGAAGGCGAGGATCGAAAAGGCGCCGGGCGTTTTTGCAAGGCCCGGAATGAGGTTTTCGCGAACCTCGTCGCCAAGCGGCTCGCCACCACCCATCGGATCGCGGGCGTAGCAGTCGAGCAATTCGACCACGGTACTCGCATCGCTTTCATCGCCATAATTGGCAATCCGGGTGGTGATTTTGCCCATCAGAGCATGCCCAGTTCGAGCCGTGCCTCGTCGGTCATCTTGTCCGGGCCCCACGGCGGATCCCAGACGAGATTTACCTCTGCATCGCGCACGCCGGGAACGCTGGCGGCACGCAATTCGACTTCGCCCGGCATGGTTTCGGCAACCGGGCAATGCGGCGTGGTCAACGTCATGGTGACGATCACGTCGGCTTCGTCCGATACCTCGACGCCGTAAATCAGGCCGAGGTCGTAGATGTTCACCGGGATTTCCGGATCGTAGATTTCTTTGAGCGCATCGACGACCGCCTGCTGCAGCTTGCCGCCGGTGCCCGTCACGCTTTCCGCTTCCGGCTTCTTCTGCAGAAAGCCTTCGAGGTAATCGCGCTTACGCTCCAGCTTCTCGCCCGCGGTTTCGTCGGGGTCGATCGCATCGGACACACGCGCACGCGGAGGCTTCCCGACCACCGTGTCCGCCGGCGATGGTGCGGCAATGAAATCCTTGTCGTCAGACGGTTTGTTCATCCGAAGATCCTCCGGGTCCTTTCAATGCCCCGCATTAGGGCGGCAATGTCGTTCTCGTCGCTGTAGAGGCCAAAGCTGGCGCGTGCGGTTGCGGGCACGCCGAGATGCTCCATCAGAGGCTGTGCGCAGTGATGGCCTGCGCGGATCGCCACGTTCTCTTCATCCAATATGGTGCCGAGATCGTGCGGGTGAACCCCTTCGAGAGCAAAGGAGACGATCCCCGCGCTTTCTTCGGGTCCGAACAGCGTCACGGCATTCGTGCGGCGCAATTCCTCGCGCAGCTTTCTCGCAAGGCCGTTCTCGTGTTCGTACAGCTTATCGGGGTCCTGCGCGGCCACGTAATCGATCGCCGCATGGAGCGCGATCGCCTCGGTGATCATCGGCGTTCCCGCTTCGAAACGCTGCGGCGGCGGGGCATAGGTCGTGCCTTCGAACGAGACCTTGTCGATCATCGCACCGCCACCCTGCCAAGGGGGCATGGAGTCGAGGATGTCTTCACGCGCCCACAGCACGCCGATCCCGGTCGGGCCGTAGAGTTTGTGGCCCGAGAAGGCATAGAAGTCGCAATCCAGCGCCTTCATGTCGAGCGTCATGCGCGGTGCCGCCTGGCAGCCGTCGAGCAGGATCTTAGCACCGACCGAATGGGCGAGATCCGCAGCCTTGCGCGCATCGAGCACGCTGCCGAGGACGTTCGAGACATGGGCCAGCGCCACCAGCTTGGTGCGCGGGCCGATCATCGCCTCCAGCGCGCCGAGGTCGATGCAGCCGTTTTCGGTCAGCGGGCAGACGTCGATCTGCGCGCCCGTGCGCTCGGCCACCATCTGCCAGGGCACGATGTTGGAATGGTGTTCAAGCGTCGACAGCACGATGCGGTCGCCTTCGGTCAGCCGGGTCATGCCCCAGCTTGCGGCGACGAGATTGATCGCTTCGGTCGCGCCGCGCACGAACACGATCTCGTTTTCCGACTGCGCGCCGGTGAAGTCCGCAACGCGCCTGCGTGCGGCCTCATAGCCCTGCGTCATCATCGCGCTGCGCGAGTAGACGCCGCGGTGCACGGTCGCGTAATCCCTGCCCATGGCGCGCGACATGGCGTCGATCACCGCCTGCGGTTTCTGCGCCGTGGCGGCCGTGTCGAGGTAGTGCCAAGGGGCGCCGTCAGGCGTCAGCAGGCCCGGGAAATCGGCCTTGCGGGTCAGTGTTGCCGTGTCGCTCACAGGTGCTTGTCCAGCTTGTCGAGCGCGATGCGCAGCAGGCGTTCCTGCTCGGCCTCGTCGTCCAGTTCCACCAGCGCATCGCCGATGAAGGCCTGCACCAGCAGGCGGCGCGACGCTTCGGGGGAAAGCCCGCGCGCAGCCATGTAGAAACGCGCATTCTCGTCCATCTGGCCGACGCTGGCGCCGTGTTCGCACTTCACGTCGTCCGCAAAGATTTCGAGCTGCGGCACGGCATTCACGCTCGCGCCCTTTTCAAGCAGCAGGCCCTTGAAACTTTGCGCAGCATCGGTCTTCTGCGCGTCGCGCACAACATCGATCCGGCCGAGGAAGTTGCCCGTGCCCTTACCCCAGTGGACGCTGCGCACGATCTGGTTGCTGGTTGCGTTCGGCTCTTCATGGGCCACCCGCGTGACGAATTCGCGCACGGTCGAGCGACCGCCCACCGTGATGCCGCCCATTTCGAAATGAGCACCTTCGGCAAGGGTCAGGACAACCTCGACCCGGCCCAGCTGCGCACCGGCGATGACGCCGAACAGTTCGAAACGCGCGCCCTTGCCGATCTTGACCCGCAAGCGGCGCAGTTCGACGCCGTCGGGATCGGCATTCTCGTCGGAGATAACCAGTGTTTCGCGCAAGGTCTCGCCGGCGGGGACTTCGATGTCCTGCCAGCGGTCGAATACGCCGAGGTCCATGCCGGCCAGCGCATCCGTGTCCGAATAGCGCCACGCCTCGTCCTTGCGGGTGGGGAAAGCGACGTCCTGGGTCATGCAGGCTCCGCCATCACCGCGTCATAGCCTTCGTTCTCGAGCCGCAGCGCAAGCTCCGGTCCGCCGGTCTTGACGATGCGGCCCTTGCTCAGGATCGAGACCTTGTCGGGCTTCACCACGTCGAGCAGGCGCTGGTAGTGGGTGATCAACAGGACACCCTTGCCGCTGTCGCGCATGATCGCATTGATGCCATCGCCCACCACGCGCAGCGCATCGATGTCGAGACCGCTGTCGGTTTCGTCGAGCACGGCAAAGGCAGGGTCGAGGATGCCCATCTGGACCATCTCGGCGCGCTTCTTCTCACCACCGGAAAAGCCGACGTTCACATTGCGCTTGAGCATGTCCATGTCGAGCTTCAGCAGGGCGGCCTTTTCCTTGGCCAGCTTCAGGAATTCGCCGCCCGAGAGCGGTTCTTCACCGCGGCCCTTGCGCTGGGCATTGAGCGCCTCGCGCAGGAACTGGACATTGGACACGCCGGGAATTTCGACCGGATACTGGAAGCCGAGGAACAGCCCTGCCGCAGCGCGCTCGTGCGGTTCCATGTCGAGCAGGTCCTGGCCGCGGAAGGTGACCGAGCCGCCCGTCACTTCGTAGCCCGGACGGCCGCCGAGCACATAGGACAGCGTGGACTTGCCCGCGCCGTTGGGCCCCATGATGGCATGGATTTCGCCCGCAGCCACTTCCAGGCTGAGGCCATTGAGAATGGTCTTGCCGTCGATTTCGGCGGTGAGATTGTCAATCTTGAGCATCGGTATGTCCTGTTCGCGCCGCTTAGCTATTGGGCACTTGGTCTTGCGCCGTATTGTCCGCGATTTCCGATCCCGGGCAGCGACGCATCTCGAACTGCATCATGCGCGTGAGGCGCAGCAGCTCGGTTGAATAATTCATCAGGGCGAGGCGATCTTCGTCGCTATATTCGTCCTTGTCGTGGATGTGCTCCAGCTTCGGGCCTTCCGTGGCTGCGAAGTCCTCGCGCTGGGTGCGAAGCTCGGTGACGCGCGCCACGCAGGCGGCGTCGACCGTCGTTTCCTGTTCCGCACGATACCGGCGGTGATTGGAAAGACCGGCCGCAATCAAGCCGTCGAGATCAGCGCCGCGCGCGACATGGATGCGGCGGATCGTCTCGAAGATCTCCGCGACATGTTCGGGGCTGGCTTCATCGGTGCGCCCGCGCTCGGACAAGCGATCGTTAGCGCCCTGCTCCAGCTTGACTGCCTGCTTGGCGCAGCGCTGGATATCGCCTCGATACTGGTCAGCGAACCCTCTTCCGTCGCCGACGATGTAGTTCCCGCTCTTGAGGCAGCTGTAATAGTCATCGACGAAAGCGCCGATGAGGCTCGGGTATTCGAGTGCCCAGGTTTCGGAATCTTCCGGATACTCGGCTGTTACGGCTTCGCCTGCCTGAGAACTGACAAGCAGTAGGGAGGCGGCAGTAGCAAGGATCATCGGTTGGCTCCTTCGTGATCGGCGCGGCGCTGGCGCTTGTCGGCGATACGGCTGCGCATGCCGAGCGTGATGCGTTCGAGCACGGCATCCATGTTTTCGAGGATGTCCTTGGCGGCGATGCGCATCACGCGGATGCCGACAGCCTCGAGGCTCTTGTCGCGGCGCTTGGCGAGCGTGTCGTTCTGGCCCTCCTCGTCGATGGCGATCGCCATGCCGAGCTTGTGACAGTTGAAGTCGACGATCGCGCTGCCGACGACGGCATGGCGCTTGAAGGTGAAGGGGCCGAGATTGGCCTTGGCGAACTTTTCGGCCAGCGCCTTGTGCGCCTCGGTAGAGTGGCGCCGCATTTCGCGTGCCTGTTCATGCAGCGCATCGAGCCGCTTCTCGGAAATCTCCCAGCCGCGGCCCTTCTTCTTGATCGAAGGGGCCTCGTCACCGGTTTCGGACGGATCGCGGAGTTGGAGGGTCTTGCGGTCGGTCACTGGGCTTCAGCCTTTTCTTGCGCGTCCATGAGCAGGCTACGCGCCAACCCTTCGTGTATTTCATCGAACTCGGCTTGAGATGCCGCCATGGTCGGCACCGCCCCGCTCTCAAGGGCGGTCGATCGTTGCGCATCACAGGCCCGGAGGATCACAGCTACGACCTCGTCCTGTGAGCCCGCGTCCGGGGCAGACCCGGCAGCCTCGTCATTGATGCAATTTGCATAGGCGAGGGTCGCAGTCGAGACATCCTCGAACGACGCCTCTTTCTCCGCACTCTGCCCGCACGCAGCAGCGAATAGGGCACAACCCAGAATCCATTCGCGCCGCATCACCCCACACTCCCCTCAAGCGAAATAGCCAGCAGCTTCTGCGCTTCGACGGCGAACTCCATCGGCAGCTCTTTGAGCACGTCCTTGGCAAAGCCGTTGACGATCAGCGCCACGGCCTCTTCCTCGTCGAGCCCGCGCTGCATGGCGTAGAACAGCTGGTCGTCCGAAATCTTGGACGTCGTCGCTTCGTGTTCGATCGTGGCCGAGGGGTTCTTCACCTCGATATAGGGCACGGTATGCGCACCGCATTTGTCGCCCAGCAACAGGCTGTCGCACTGGGTGAAATTGCGCACATTGTCGGCATTGGCCGCCACGGCCACGCGCCCGCGATAGGTGTTGTTCGACTTGCCCGCCGAAATACCCTTGGAGATGATCGTCGAACGGCTGCCCTTCCCGTTGTGGATCATCTTGGTGCCGGTGTCGGCCTGCTGGAAATTGTTGGTCACCGCGACCGAGTAGAATTCGCCCACGCTGTCTTCGCCGTTGAGCACGCAGGACGGATATTTCCACGTCACTGCGCTGCCGGTTTCGACCTGCGTCCAGCTGATCTTCGAGCGCGCGCCTTGGCACAGGCCGCGCTTGGTGACGAAATTGTAGATCCCGCCGACGCCTTCGGAATTGCCCGGGTACCAGTTCTGGACGGTCGAGTACTTGATCTCGGCATCTTCCATCGCGACCAGTTCGACCACGGCGGCATGGAGCTGGTTTTCATCGCGCATCGGCGCGGTGCACCCTTCGAGATAGCTGACATAGCTGCCCTTCTCGGCAACGATCAGCGTGCGTTCGAACTGGCCGGTATTTTCGGCATTGATGCGGAAATAGGTCGACAGCTCCATCGGGCAGCGCACGCCTTCGGGCACGTAGACGAAGGTGCCGTCCGAAAAGACCGCGCAGTTCAGTGTCGCGAAGTAGTTGTCCTTTTGCGGCACGACCTTGCCGAGCCATTTCTTCACCAGCTCGGGATATTCCTGGATCGCCTCGCTGATGGAAAGGAAGATGACGCCCGCCTTCTTCAATTCCTCGCGGAAGGTGGTCGCGACGCTGACGCTGTCGAACACGGCATCGACGGCGACCTTGCGCGCCCCTTCGACCCCGGCGAGCACTTCCTGCTCTGCCACGGGAATGCCGAGCTTGTCATAGACCGCCTTGATCTCCGGATCGAGCTCGTCGAGCGACTTGAGCTTTTCCTTCTTCTTGGGCGCGGCGTAATAATAGGCATCCTGGTAATCGATTTCCGGATAGCCGAGCTTCGCCCAGTTCGGCTCTTCCATCTTCTGCCACAGGCGGAAGGCCTTGAGCCGCCAGTCGAGCATCCACTCCGGCTCGTTCTTCTTGGCCGAAATGAACCGGACCGTGTCTTCGGTCAGGCCCTTTTCGGCATATTCCGTCTCGATATCGGAGGACCAGCCGTGCTCGTATTCGGCCGCCTTTTCGGCAGCTTCACGCGCATCCTTGTCCATTTCCGCGCGGTCCTGGATGTCCATGTCTTCGCTCACGCGAGTTCCTTTTCCTGCGCCAGCTGCACCAGGCTGATGTCAGCCAGCGCCCTGCGCAAAGTTTCGTTCACCAGCGGCCAGTGCGGCCTGACCCGGCATTCATGATCGACCGAACAATCGGTTCCCTCGACACAGGCGGTGAGGGCGATGGGGCCTTCGACGGCCTCGACGATATCGGCCAGGCTGATTGCTGCAGCCGGCCGGGCCAGCTGCAAGCCGCCGCCTGCACCGCGTACCGAACGGAGCAACCCTGCGCCCACCAGCTTGCTGACCAGCTTCTGCACGGTGGGTGCAGGAAGGCCGGTTTCCGCAGCCAGTTCGGACGCACTTACCCTGCCCCCGCCGCAATGGCGGGCCGCTTGGCTCATCGTGACGACAGCGTAATCTGCAAGGTTCGAAAGGCGCATATCTTAAATCGGACGAATCTGTTCCGATTAGCCACGTATGGGCGCAAACCCGCGGTTTCAACGGATTTCCGCTTGTTGCGAGTCGTTAGCAGTTCTGGCTTAGTTGGGGGTGCGGCCGAGCTGGCGGTCCTGGCTGCCGCCGAACAGGTCGACCGAGGAATAGCCGTCGGGCCCAAGCATGTCGCGGACCGGGGTTTCCTTGTTCACCTCAAGCCGGCGCGGCGTGCGCCCGGTGAACTCGCGGATTTCCTTGATCATGTGTGCCTGGTCGTAAAACGCATCGCGGATTTCCGCTTCGAGTTCGGGGTCAAGCTGCGGCAGCGACAGGATCGTGGCGGCGCGAACCGCACGATAGCGGCGAATCAGGCGAACCGGGGGCTGGCCGAAGAAGCGCGTGACGAGGCGCTGCATCTGCCGTTCCGAATAGGGCAGCTTGTCCTGCAATTCCTCGATGTCCGGCTTGAACGAAGAGGACAGCCACTGCAGCGTCGTGTCGATCACCTGGACATGGCGCTCGGACAATTCGCTGATCCCGCACCGCACGATGTCGGCCAGTTCTTCGAGGCCGGCCTTCTCGTCCATCCTGCCCTCGCGCACGGCAAGGGGAAGCGCCTTCAGCCGGTCTTGCAGATCGGGAGCGAAAGCCTTTTCGATCGGGACGAAACAATCGTGGTATTCGTTCACGGGCAGGCCCGTCAGCGCAGCCCAGCCGCGAAAGTTCAGCGAGAAGCCCAGCATCAGCATGGGGCCATGAATATGGAATTCGCGCGCCTTCAGCAGCGCGCCTTGCATCACGACATTGCCTGTTCGCGATGGCTTGCCCTTCTCGAAGAATACGTCCGCCGAACCCTGAGGCACTACGGCGAGTTGTCCGGAATAGGCGGGCAGGCAGTCCTCGAACCCCGGCGCTTGCGCCCGGAAGATGTAAAGCGAATTGCAATAGGGCTTCAGGTCCGCCGGGGCTTCGATAAATTCGAAGCTGTACGGAAGGCCATCTGCCCCGTTTGGATTTTCCAAGCTCTGTCCCCTGCGACCCGAGCACCCATTCGTGCGCAGTAACTAGCGTTGCGCGATTAAACAGGCAATTGTCCTATGTTTATGTCCGGAATGTGACGGGGCAAAATGAAGTGCAGAATTCCAGCCGGACAAAAAAAGGGCGGCCCGTTGAGAGCCGCCCTCTATAGTTGAGAACTCGTTGCAAAGCTGCTCCGAGCCCTTCGGGTCGCAGGTGCTGAATAGAACGAGTCGGCCGATTTTTGATTGTATGCATGCGACACTCGTTTCAATTCAGGCAACTTTGGCGGAATTTTACAATGACTTGAGGCGCTCGCTCGACAGCCGATTGCGGCTGCGTCATAGCGCCCGCCCATGATCTTCCATCTTGCCCGTCCCGCCCTGTTCGCACTCGACCCCGAGCGCGCGCACCGCCTTACGATCGCCGGACTGAAAGCAATGCCGCGGGCAACCCGATCGCGCCCCGGCAAACTCGCTGTGAATGTGGCCGGACTCGAATTCCCCAACCCCGTTGGCATGGCAGCAGGGTTCGACAAGGACGCAGAAGTGCCCGACCAATTGCTGGGCCTGGGATTCGGCTTCACCGAGGTCGGCTCGATCACGCCGCGCCCGCAGTCTGGCAATCCGAAGCCGCGCCTGTTCCGGCTGGTGGAAGACCGCGCCGTCATCAATCGCATGGGTTTCAACAATGGCGGCGGAGAAGCGGCCCGCCAGCGGCTAGAGGCGAGAGCGCTCCGTGGCGGGATCGTCGGTATAAACATCGGCGCCAACAAGGACAGCGAAGACAGGGTTACCGATTACGTCGAAATGACGCGCATGATGGCGCCGCTGGCCAGCTATCTCGCGGTCAACATCTCCAGCCCCAACACACCGGGCCTGCGCGCCTTGCAGGACGAGAGCGCCCTTACCGGGCTGCTCGAAGCGGTTCTCGATGCGCGCGGCGATGAAGGTCCACCGGTTTTTCTCAAGGTCGCACCGGATCTTGAACCGGCAGATATCGATGCGATCTCGCGCATCGCGCTCGACAAGAAACTGGGCGCACTGATCGTCTCGAATACGACCATCACGCGGCCCGACCTGGCGTCGCGACAGCGTGACGAAGCCGGCGGCCTTTCGGGCAAACCGCTGCGCGACCTCGCACAGCAGCGGCTCGAGGATTTCCGCAGCGCGACAGGCGGGGGCATACCGCTGGTCGGCGTCGGCGGAATTGCGACCGCAGAAGATGCCTGGGCACGCATCCGGGCGGGAGCGAGCCTGGTCCAGCTATACAGCGCCATGGTCTACGAGGGACCGGGCCTGCCCCGTGCGATCACTCGCGGGCTGGAACGCCTGATGAAGCGTGACGGCTTTTCCTCGATTGCAGAGGCCGTCGGAACGGCATAGCGTCGCCGACCATGAGAAACATCTTCGTAACCTCGCTCGCATCGCTCGCCCTCGCCGGGTGCGCGACCTATCCCGCACCCGCGCCTCAGGACACGGTCGCCACCGTGCCCGCAGGAGCGGTGAGCGCCGCCGATCCGCGCGCGCAGGAAGCGGGCGAGGCGATCCTCGCCAAGGGTGGCAGCGCCACCGATGCAGCGATCGCTGTGATGCTGGCACTCACGGTGGTCGAGCCACAAAGTTCCGGCATCGGCGGTGGCGGCTTCCTGGTGCGTGGCGAAGCCGACGGCGATGTCACGACATTCGATGGACGCGAGACCGCGCCCGCCGCCGCGACGCCCGACTGGTTCCTCGACGATGAAGGAAATGTACCGCCATTCATGCAATCGGTCCGCAGCGGCCTGAGTGTGGGCGTGCCGGGCAACATCGCGCTCGCCGCGAAGGCCCATGCCGCGCATGGCAAGCTGGCATGGTCGGAGCTGTTCGGCCCGGCCATCGAGCTGGCACGCGAAGGCTTCCAGATTAATCCGCGGATGCACGATGCGCTTGGCCGGTCGAAGGATCGCGCCGCACACACCGCCGAAGCGCGGGCGCTTTATTATGACACCTTCGGAGAGCCGCTTCCGGTCGGCACGCTGGTGCAGAACGAGGCGCTGGCGCGCACGTTCGAATCGCTAGCCAGCGGCGGCCGCGAGGCATTCTATTCCGGCACCCGCGCCCTTGCGATTGCGACGGCTGTGGCGGCAGACACGCCTAAACCGGGCGCGATGACCTATGAGGACATCGCCGGTTACGAAGCAAAAGAACGCAACGCTGTCTGCAGCAGCTATCGCACCTATCGCATCTGTTCCATGGGTCCGCCGACATCGGGCGGCGTGGCGGTCCAGCAGATGCTCCTCCAGCTCGAACGGTTCGATTTGGCATCCTTGGGCGCGGACAATCCGGTCACCTGGCACCTGTTCCTCGAATCGCAGCGGCTCGCCTATGCCGACCGCGAGATCTACCTTGCCGACACCGACTTCGTGAGCGTTCCGGTCGAAGGGCTGCTCGACCGCACCTATCTTGCCGGCCGGAGTGCGCTGATTTCGCCGCAGGAATCGTTGGCCGAGGCGAAAGCCGGAACACCGCCCGGTGCCACCACCGCAATGGCCGACGGCGACGAGCCGGAAGAACACGGCACATCGCACTTCGCCGTCGTCGACAGCGAGAATACGATGGTGAGCTATACCTCGACGATCGAGGGCGCGTTCGGCTCTGGCCTGATGGTCGGTGGTTTCTATCTCAACAACGAGCTGACCGACTTCAGCCGCTCGCCTGTCGTGGAGGGACGAGAGGTGGCCAACCGGGTCGAGGGCGGGAAACGGCCGCGCTCGTCCATGTCACCGACCGTGATCTACGATTCCCAAGGACGGCCGTTCATGGCCGTCGGCGCTGCGGGCGGCAGCACGATCCCGGTGACGACCGCGCGCGCCATCATTGGAGCGATCGACTTCGGATTGTCGGCCGAAGAGGCGCTGCGCCTGCCGTTCATGATGGCCTTCGGCGAGCGCGTATTGCTGGAAGAAGGCACATGGCTTGAGGATCAGGCAGAGGCCTTCCGCGCGCTCGGTCACGAAGATCTGGTCATACGCCAGGCGCCGATCAAGGCGGGCGCGCTGCTGATGCGCGGCGATAGGTGGCAGAGTGCGCGCGATCCGCGCCTCGAAGGATTTGTCGATATGCCCTGAGGGGCGAAACGCAGCTCTCTTGCTGTTGGCGCGGCGTGAGCCTAAGCCCCTGCCGTGCGGCCTTGCCGCGTCAGAACAGAACAGAACATACGTTTTTCGAGGAGCCTGCCTGTGCTGTCGGATATCGATTCCGCGAACAATCTGGTCGAACTTTTCCTGAAGCGCGCCGATGCCAAGACCGACCAGCCGTTCCTCGGCTGGAAAGCGGATGGCAGCTGGCAAACGATGAGTTGGGGCGAAGCGGCAAACCGCGTCTGCCTGCTCGCCGGAGCCCTGCGCGGGCTCGGCCTCAAGGACGGCGACCGCGTGTGCCTCGTCTCCGAGAACCGCCCGGAGTGGTGCATCGCCGATCTCGCGATCATGGCGGCAGGGTGCATCACGGTTCCCGCCTACGTTACCAACACCGAGCGCGATCACGCACATATTCTCGACAATTCGGGCTCGCGCGCGGTTATCGTCTCGACCGAAAAACTGCTCAAGCCGCTACACGGCGCGCTGCAATCGACCGGCATTGCTGAGCATGTCATCGGCATCGAGGACCTGCATCGCCAGCAGTCGGGCAGCTTCACCTATCATGACTGGTCGACCATGATCGAAGGCGACGCCGTGGCTGCGCGGGCCGCGGTCGAGAAGCGCATTGCCGAGATCGGCAGGGGCGATACGGCTTGTATCATCTATACCAGCGGCACCGGCGGTGCCCCGCGCGGGGTGAAGCAGCATCACGGCGCGATCCTGTGCAATTCTGCAGGCGCGGCGGAAATCCTGATCGAGGATTTCGGGCTTGGCGACGAAGAGCGATTCCTCTCCTTCCTCCCGCTGTCGCACGCCTATGAGCATACCGGCGGCCAATTCCTGCCGATCAGCGTTGGGGCGCAGATCTTCTATTCCGAAGGGCTGGAAAAGCTCGCGAGCAATATCGAGGAAACCCGCCCCACCATCATGGTCGTCGTGCCGCGCCTCTTCGAAGTGCTGCGCACACGGATCATGAAGCAGGTCCAAAAGCAGGGCGGCCTTGCCGAAAAGCTCATGAACACCGCGCTCGAAGTCGGCGCCCGCCGCGCAGAGGGCAAGCGCCAGTTCGGCGACGGCTTGAAAGATGCGATGGTCGGGCGGCTCTTGAAGCCGAAGATCCGCCAGCGCTTCGGCGGCAGGATGAAGGCTATGGTATCGGGCGGCGCACCGCTCAACCCCGAAGTCGGTATCTTCTTCGATTCGATGGGCCTCACCATGCTGCAAGGATACGGCCAGACCGAGGCGGGCCCGGTGATCGCCTGCAACAGGCCCAAGGCTGGCATCGCGATGCATTCCGTCGGTCCTGCCATGCGCGGCGTTGATGTGAAGATCGCCGAGGATGGCGAAATCCTGTGCCGCGGCGAGCTTGTCATGCACGGCTACTGGCAGAACGAGTCGGAGACCGAGCGCACGATCAAGGACGGATGGCTGCACACGGGCGATATCGGCCATTTGGACGAGAAAGAACGGATCGTGATCACCGATCGCAAGAAGGACATGATCGTCAACGACAAGGGCGACAATGTCGCGCCCCAGAAGATCGAAGGCATGCTGACGCTGCAGCCCGAGATCGGGCAGGCCATGGTGGCGGGCGACAAGCGCCCCTACATCGTCGGCCTGCTGGTGCCGGATGCCGAATGGGCAGTCGAATGGTCGCGCGCCAATGGCAAGAAGTTCGACCTCAAGGCGCTGCAGGACGATCCGGAATTCCGCAGCGCCGTGCGCAAGGCGGTCGACCGCGTGAACAAGGACCTGTCGGTCATCGAGAAAGTCCGCCAGTTCGCCTTTGCAGACGAAGCCTTCAGCATCGAGAACGAGGAAATGACCCCCTCGATGAAAATCCGCCGCCACAAGATCAAGGAACGCTACGGCGACCGGCTGGACGGGCTTTACCGGGGTTAGGCTGCTTCGATCCGTTTGCGAAACTGTCCTAGCTGACCGCTGAGCAACTTGAACGCTTGTCCTAACTGGGAAGAAAATTCTTCGGCTTCCGATTGTTTAACGGCCCAGCGCTCTTCTTTCCCCACGTTCGAGCGGTAAGTTTTCAAATCATAGATCGCGATCCAAGCACCTTTCTGATCGACTGCGATGGTCGCGACGCCATGCGCGAGATACTGACGGTTTTGCTCCAGAGATTGCCAGCTTTTCAGTGCTTTCGACAACGCTGATTTCTGTTTGTCGGTCGCATCGATCTCACCTGATAGGGCAATCAAGTCTGACAGACGCTGACCGGCGAGATGTCTGATGTTTCGGAGTTTCCCACTTGCCTGTGCGGCTTCGAGCGTCTTCGCAACCGCAGCCTCGGTGCGGGCAAAGTAATTGAGGCATGAGCCTCGCCAGCAGTCGGCAGCGTGGGCCAATTCGACAAGATCAGACATCGATTACGCAGCCGCTTCCTCGATAAATTCGGGGTAGAAGCTCGGCGCGCGGTCGGACCAGCCGGGAGCGGTTGCGGCGGCTTCGCTTAGCGATTGCAGCAGCATCTTGCGCCGGTCGGGCCGGATTTGCGGAAGGGCGGCTGCGGCGCAAAAGGCGCTCGGCAGCCATGGCCGTGCGTCGGCGCCGAGCAGACGCTCGTAGAGGAACCGGAAAGCCGAGAAGCTGTCGATCCGCTCCTGCGCCAGGTCGAAGGCGGCGACGCGGGTAAGCTTGCCCACGAAACCCTCGATCCGGTCGAGGCTCGAATCTACCGGGATCGAACCGCGCAGGGCCTTGAGTTCCTGATAGGTCACATACTGGCTGCGGATCGCTGCGTTCTCGCCCGCATTGCGCCCCCAGATGCGGAAGGCATCGCACCGGCCGAGGCCGATATCGAGGCTGCGCCGGATGTATCGCTGTTCCGCCGCAGTGAAGCTGGCGAACTCGCGCATCTCTGCGATGGTCATCGAAGCGGTATTTGCAACGGCCATGATCGGCACCCCCCCTGTTACAGGTAGAGTGTCCGCGAATATGGTTAACGTCCGGTAAGCGGCCTGGGCCGGATCAGATCAGGCCGGCAAGCGGGCTCGACGGATCGGCGTATTTCCGCGTCGCCATGCGCCCGGCGAGATAGGCATCGCGCCCGGCCTCGACCGCCCTCTTCATGGCGCGGGCCATGCGGATCGGGTCTTTCGCTTCCGCGATCGCAGTGTTCATCAGCACGCCGTCGCAACCCAGTTCCATGGCCACCGCAGCATCGCTGGCTGTGCCGACACCCGCATCGACCAGCACAGGGACGTTGGCGCCTTCCTTGATGAGCCGGATCGTCACGCGGTTCTGGATGCCAAGGCCCGAGCCGATAGGTGCGCCGAGAGGCATGACCGCGACCGCGCCCGCATCTTCGAGCTGCTTGGCTGCGATCGGATCATCCACGCAGTAGACCATGGGCAAGAAGCCCTCCTTGGCGAGCGTTTCCGTCGCGGTGAGCGTTTCGCGCATGTTCGGATAGAGCGTGCGCGCCTCGCCCAGCACCTCCAGCTTGACGAGGTCCCAGCCGCCTGCCTCGCGCGCCAGCCGCAAGGTGCGGATGGCGTCTTCGGACGTGAAGCATCCCGCGGTGTTCGGCAGGTAGGTGACCTTCTTGGGGTCGATATAATCGGTCAACATCGGCGCCTTGGGGTCGCTGACATTGACCCGGCGCACCGCCACAGTGACGATTTCCGCCCCGCTCGCTTCGAGCGCGGCAGCGTTCTGTTCGAAATCCTTGTATTTGCCAGTGCCCACGATGAGGCGGCTCTTGAAGGTACGACCCGCCACGCTCCAGCTGTCGTCGCCCTGGCCGCCACCCACGAAATGGACGATCTCGAGCGTATCTCCATCCGCGATCGCGTGCGAATCGAGTTCGCTGCGCGGAGCAATCACGCCATTGTGCTCGACTGCGACCTTGGCCGGATCGAGTTCGAGCTCACGCACGAGTTCGGCGATGGTCGAGGCAGCGGTGCGGCGGGTTTCGCCATTTACAGTCAGCGCAATCATGCGCCCGACTTAGTCTCCGCAGCGCTCCTTGCAAGCGGCCGAGTGGCAATGGCGCATATTCAATATGTGTCCGAGCGAAACCAGGGCGACCCCGATGATCGTCAGGACCGCTTCCTTCATCCCGTGCGGAACGGCCAGCGCACCGCCCATGAAGGTCAGGCCGGTCATGGCGATAACGAAAGGCGCGGCCATCCGGTGGCGCAGTGCGCCCCAGCCGATTGCAACTGCCGCGATCAGCGTGGCGACAACGAGCCCCCAGCGATGCAGTTCGGGTGCAAGGAAGAATTCCCCGCCGATGCCAAGACCGGAAACGAGCACGATCGAAAGCAGGCAATGAAGCGCGCACAGGCCCGAAAGGCCGATACCGACACGGTCGAGACGCCGACGAATCGGAGAAATGGCGCGTTGCAACATGTCATGCGAGATATGTGATAGTATCACGTGATACAAGGGTCTCGCGTTAAAACCTTTCTTTTTCCGGACTTGCAGGCGGCGAACCTGCCGTTGAGCGATTCTCACTTGCGCTCGCGTCCTGCGGCGGCAAACAGGCGCGTCATGATTTCCAATCCTGCGCAGCTTCGCCCGATTGCCCTTGCAAACTGGCTCTTTTTCGTCGCCGCTATGGTTATCGTGATGGTCGCCGTGGGCGGCATCACACGCCTCACCGAAAGCGGCCTTTCGATTACCGAATGGAAACCGATAACGGGCGCGATCCCGCCCTTGAGCGAAGCGGCCTGGCAAGCGGAGTTCGACCTCTACAAGGCGACCGGCGAGTATAAGAATGTGACCGGACCCGCCGGAATGGATCTGGCTGCCTTCAAGTTCATCTATTTCTGGGAGTGGTTCCATAGGCTCTGGGGCCGGCTGATCGGCCTTGCCTTCGCCTTGCCACTCGCCTGGTTCTGGGTCCGCAAGGCAATCCCGCAAGGCTACAAGCTTCGCCTGGTCGCGCTGCTGGCGCTCGGCGGACTGCAGGGCGTCTTCGGCTGGTTCATGGTCAAGAGCGGCCTCAACGAGACGATGACCGACGTCAGCCACTTCATGCTGTCGCTCCATTTCCTCACAGCCATGCTGACGCTTGGCGCGCTGGTCTGGGTCGCGCTCGACCTCAGGCAGTTTGCGCGAGGCAACAAGCGCATGGCGCATTGGACCGCGACGGCGAGCTGGGTCGGTGCCGTGCTGTTCCTCCAATTGCTCTTGGCTGCGTGGTTGGCGGGCCTCAATGCCGGGCTCGCCAGTGACAGCTGGCCGCTGATGCAGGGGCGCTTCATCCCCGAATATGATAGCTCGCGCGGCCTGCTCTACGCGATGGCGCACGATCCCTACCTCATCCACTGGATGCACCGCTGGTGGGCGTGGGTGGCCGTCGCCGCACTGATCGTGATGGCCCGGAGGGTGCGCACAATCGAGCGCAAGGCTTCGGTTGCGATCCATTCGGCATTCGGGACGCAAATCGTCCTGGGTATAGCCACCGTGATGACCGGCGTTTCGCTCTGGATAGCGGTTTCGCACCAAGTGGTCGGCGCGCTGCTGGTGGCAGCCTTTGTTTGGGCCGCACATCTCCTTGGACGCAGGGTGTGACCGCCCTGATCTATTGTCCGTTCCCCGACGAGGATAGCGCGAAGGAAACCGGTCGCGTCCTGATCGAGGAAGGGCTGATAGGCTGCATCAATGTCGGGGCATCAATCTATTCGCTTTTCGTCTGGAATTCCGAGATCGGGGAAGGCGAAGAGATTCCGGTCCTTATAAAGACGGACAAGTCCTTGCTTGAGCGGGCAATTTCCCGGCTGGAAGACTTGCACCCTTACGACACTCCGGCAATACTCGGATGGCCCTGCATCGCCGGATCGGCCACGACCGATTGGCTGGGGCATTTGGGGAGCGGGGTCGATGACTGACAGCAAACGGCGACGCGTCTTGCGTGCCCTGGGTGCGCTGGCCTTGCTGCCGATGGGCGCGACGCACGTGATTGCCTCCCCCAGAAAGCCGGTCGCATTTCCGCAACATCCGATCCGGCTGAGGCGCAAACTGGTCCGCAGCCTTCGTGGAGGTGCCGCCATCGAGGTGGTGCGCGACTGGTCCTGTAAGTTCGAGAAATTGGGTGCAGGCGCCCGGCTAAGCGGGCAACAGGTAGCCGTCAGCGTACAGGTCCCGCCTCCTCTAAAGGCGATGGCCGCGATCGAGGAGCAGCGGGATGCAAGCGGTTTCCTGCCATTGGAACTGGATCGTACAGGTTTGATCGTCGACTGGTCGCAAGGGCAGGGCGTCGGCGCCCGCCAGGCCGTCAGACAAGCGATCGAAATGTTCGACGACGCCTTCGCTAACGCGAGCGAAAGGCAGACCGCGGCGGATTTCGTGACGAATATCGGCAAGACGGCGGCCGAAATGGTCAGCCAGATACCGCAGGATCTGATCTATCCTGTCCCCGGGACCCGGATCGACACGCGTCCGGTGGAACTTTCTGAGGGGCTCTCGGGCTCCTACGAAGTGGCGGTGACGGTCGAGGTCGATCCTGTTAGCGGCCTGCTGCGCACATTCGAGCGAACCGTGGCGACAACTGTCGGCTATACTTCGCGCCAGTCCGGCGAGGTGTGGGAAATCGCCTGATTTATCTCTGCGTACTATTTTACCTCCCCCAAGACGCGCGGAAAAGCTTGACGAATCGAGGTTCAAACGCCAATTGGCGCGCGCTCAGCAGGTCTGATTCAAGGCTTGCGATGTGATTTCGTGTCGGCTGACGGCACGTTGAACTCGAGAAAACGGACATCAAGCCATGAAGGCTCTCACCAAGGTGACCCAGTCGGCAAAGCCGGCAGAGGTCGAAAAGGACTGGCACATCATCGACGGGGAAAACCTCGTCGTCGGCCGTCTTGCGGCGATTATCGCCAACATCCTGCGCGGCAAGCACAAGCCGAGCTACACTCCGCACGTCGATTGCGGCGATCACGTCATTGTCATCAACGCCGACAAGGTGAAGTTCACCGGCAAGAAGATGACCGACAAGATCTATTACAAGCACACCGGCCACCCCGGCGGCATCAAGGAAACGACCCCAGCCAAGGTGCTGGAAGGCCGTTTCCCCGAGCGCGTCCTGGAAAAGGCCGTGCAGCGCATGATCCCGCGTGGCCCGCTTGGCCGTGCGCAGATGAAGGCGCTCCACCTCTACAACGGCACCGAGCATCCGCATGAGGGCCAGAAGCCCAAGACGCTCGACGTCGCTTCGATGAACCGCAAGAACAAGGCTGTTGCATAATGGCTGACGAAACCAAGAACGAAACCGTCTCGGATCTCGCAGATCTGAAGGACATCGCCGGCGACGCACCCGAGGGTGATTCGGCAGAGATCGCTGCCAAGGCCGACGTTCCCCTGCGCGAGCAGGAACTCGACGCCCAGGGCCGCGCTTATGCAACCGGTCGTCGTAAGGACGCTACCGCACGCGTCTGGCTCGTCCCGGGCAGCGGCAAGGTCACCGTCAACGGCCGCGATCAGGAAGTGTACTTCGCACGTCCGACGCTGCGCCTCGTGATCGACCAGCCGTTCGCCATCACCGAGCGCCAGGGTCAGTACGACGTGGTCGCCACCGTCAAGGGCGGCGGTCTCTCGGGCCAGGCAGGCGCCGTGAAGCACGGTATCTCGCAGGCACTCGCCAAGTACGAGCCGGCCCTGCGTTCGACGGTCAAAGCCGCCGGCTTCCTCACCCGCGACAGCCGCGTGGTCGAGCGTAAGAAGTACGGCCGCGCCAAGGCACGTCGTAGCTTCCAGTTCTCGAAGCGTTAATTCGCTTCACAAGGTTCTTTACGAACACCGAGGAAGGGCGGCTCCGGTTGGGGCCGCCCTTTTCGTTTGTACTTCTGAGAATTGCTGCGGAGCCAGTCGCCCGGCTGTCAGCGCTGGATCATCATGATCATCCAGGCGAGACCGGTGCCTGCGAAAAAGAGCGGCCAGCTCCACCAGAACTCGTACTGCATCATGTCGGCACGAAAGATCGACAGGAAGCCGCCGCGCGACCCCTGCGATCCGATGATCAATGCGACCACGAAGGTCAGGATGCCCCCAAGGGGCACAGCTTTGACAAATTCCATCGCCAGTTTCCCTTTGTAGAAAACCGACATCGCAGAAACTGGTTAAAATCTGCTTAGGCGACGATCAGTGAACCGGCGGGTCAACCCGAGGGATTTGCCGGACGGGAGCGACCGGCTCTCCCGGGCTGCGGGGAGGCAGTGCATTTTCAGGGACATCGTCGATCTGCATGTCACCGGTCTGCACGTCCTCCAGATTGCGCACTGTGACAGAAAGCCGCTCGCCGTCCCACGCAATTTCGTTGAAGCTGGGCGGTGTAGACCGCGTCCTCTTCGACAGCGTACCGGCACCGATCATCCGGACGGGGCCCTCTACCGTGTCCTCGAGAATATCAAAGGCGTCATGCACGTGACCGGATAAGACGGCCGCGACCGGACGTTTTGCCAGTTCGCGCAGCGCCTTGTCACCGTTCTTCGTCAGCGCAGTCCCTTGCGTGCCAACCTCGCGAAGCGGGTGATGCACTGTGACAAGAGCCTTCTCGCCCGCTGGCAGGTTGTCGATCATCCGCAGGCATTTTTCGAGAGCGGCGTCGGTGACCCATCCCTTGGACCAGTTCAGTCGCGGCTGTGCGCGCACAGCTGTCTTCAGGGGTATTATGGCGAGACAGCCCAGGTCGATTTCGCGTTCGACCTTCTCGCTCATTCCACGAAAGCGGCGATATGGATCTAAGAAGCGTTCGATCGGGTTGAAATACGGCATGTCGTGATTGCCGACTTCGACAGTCACCGGGGCGTCCAGCGAATTGATCCAGCTTGTCGCCGCCGCGAATTCACGATGTCGCGCCCGCATGGTCAAGTCGCCGGTAATCGCCACGGCGTCGGGACGCTTCTCTGAAATCTCCTGTTTCACCCAGTCGAGGGCGCGATTGTTTTCGAGCCCGAAATGAATGTCCGAAAGATGGAATATGCGCCGTGCGTCAGTAGCCATGGTGTGTCGCTAGCAGATCAACCTCGCATGCAGCCACCGTGAATGCGGATCCGGCGCTCACTTTGCCCTTCTCCCCATCCACGAGGACGGGAATATCCTGCTTCTGCTGGCTTTCGAACACCATCTCGTCGACGAGGCCGAGCCTTTCGTGAGGGCCCTCTCGGAACCTGCGGCGCAAGAGGGAGAAACCGTGGCGCAGGTAATCCGTCGTCGTGTCGGCGTAATACCCGTCGAGCTGCATACCGCGATGGGATGGTGTGATTTCAACCAGGGGATAGCCGTCCCTGCGCCCGAGCGCGGGCTCGAGACAATGAATCTTGTCACCTCCCGCGGTCTGCGCGACCGCGTCGCCGGTTTCTTCTGAGAGCGCGGCGACGTCCACGTCGCGCATGGCCTCGCGCACATCGCCCCAAGCGGTTGCCGGCCCCACAAGCAGCCCTGCGAGTGCATCGCCCGCTTCGCAGCGTGCGATATTGGGCCTGACCCTGCGTCCTGCGCCCTTGGCAACACGCGTCACAATCGTTTCGAGATCGGCGTCTTCACCGTGCAACCTCTTGCACAGGAGGTTCATCGTGCCTCCCGGCAGCACGAGGATTTCACCTGACCATCCGTAGAGATTGGTGATGGCCGCATTCAACGTGCCGTCCCCCGTGAAGATGGCGAGGCGTTCGATCCCGGCATTTTCGAGGTCTTCGGCGTTCGGCAGTTCTTCGTCCGGGAAGCATATCCGCCGCGAGATGTTAAAGCCGTGATCGCAGCAATAGGTGTCGAGCGTTTCAAGCGCAGCGTCGCTATTGCTGCCGCTTTCGGCGTTGCACAGAAGCCAGATGGTTTCCTCAGTCGGCATAGGGGTTTAGCGCGCCAGCTCCGAGGCGGTTCCCTGCGGCTATATCCGGCCCGACAAAACCAGCCACGCCGTCCCGAGATTCAGCACGCTATAGACGCCATACGCAGTGACCGCGCCGGGCCATCCGTTACCCGCCAGAAGCATCGCGGCCAGCAACACTAAAAACTCGAAGCCGAGCGACATGCGGCCTCCGGCGCTGCGGTAAAAGCCGGGGAGCGCATCGAGCATGGGGTGTCCACTGTCGAGCACGGCCCGATGAACGGCAAAATTTGCGACCCCAAGAACGAAAAGAACAACCAGAAGCATAGGGGCGAAAGAATAGGCTTGTCGTTCGCAGATTGCGAATCGCGCTTCGTCGGAGGTTGAACGCAAATCGTCCAATCGCCGTCGCCGCCGGTCGATACAGGCGTGCGACTACAGTTGTAGCTGAGTAATACGGTGTGCAGCGGCAGGCCCTACCCCAACAGTCCCCCTAGACACCCGGGGCCTGCCGCCAACTGGAGAGATGTTATGAAGACCCCCCTGATTATGCTCGCCGCCATTGCCCTTGCAGCGCCCGGAGCCGCATCTGCAAACAAGGCGCAGGAAGAAACGATTTCAGTCGAATATCGCGACCTCAACCTGTCCTCGCCGGAAGGCCTGGAACGCCTGGAATTCCGCATCGAAGCGGCAGCACGGAAGGTTTGCGGCCTCGACGAAACGCGCCTCGGATCGCGCATCCGCAGCCGCGATTCCCAGCGCTGCTATGATGAAACCAAGGAAACGATCGATGCCCAGTTTGCTGCCGTCGTAGAACGGCACGCAAGAGGCGGCTGATACCCCCAGTCCGTCTAATCCTCTGGACCCCGATCGGAATGCAGTCCCCCGGTCGGGGTCCTCCCTTTTCCCAGGTAACTCGCCAGACTATTAACGGCCCGCCATCGCCTTGACCTTGGGCAGGTAAGTCCGCCCGATGCGCAGTGCCTCACCGTCATCCATTTCCACCGACCACACGCCAAGCCCATCGTGGCGCAGGCCCTTGATGTGTTCCTTCTTGAGGATGGTCGAACGGTGGATGCGGATGAATTTCGCCGGGTCCAGCCGCTTTTCCAACCCCGCGATCGTCTGCAGCAGGAGATAGGACCTGTCTCCGACGTGCAGGCGCACGTAATCGCGTTCGGCATCGATGCGGCTTACTTCATCGGTTTCGATCCGAATGAGTTCGCTACGATGCGGGATCCACAATTCCTCGAGCCATTTGCTCTCGCTGCGCTCGGTATCGGTGCGCCGTGACAGGGCGCGCTGGATTGCGCGCTCCAGCCTTTCCGGTTTGACCGGCTTCAGCACATAATCGACTGCGTCGAGGTCGAAGGCCTCGACCGCGTAGTTATCGTGCGCGGTAACGAATACGACCGCCGGCCGTTCGTCTTGGCCGGCCAGTTCGCGGGCGACGGAAAGGCCATCTACCTCGGGCATGGTCATGTCGAGCAGGATCAGGTCGGGGCCCAGGGCCTCGATCAAGCGCAGCGCCTGCGCACCGTCGCTGGCAGTGCCCACGACCGAAAGGTCTTCCATTTTCGCGCAGATCACCTGCATGCGCTCAACCGCAAGCGGCTCGTCATCGACGATCAGGGTTTTGAGTTTATCGCCGTTCTCGTCAGCCATGCTTCACCATCGGTAGTCGGAGTTCTGTTTCATAACCGTCGAGCGATGCGCCGGATGTGATCGATGCCTCGTTCCCGAACCGCGCCTCCAGACGATCGCGTACATTGGCGAGGCCGATTCCGAAGCCGCCCTTGTGCCCGCTTGGCATTCCCGGACCGTCGTCACTGACACGCAGCACCAGCCGGCCGTATTCCTCGCGCGCGACGATCCTGATGGTCACCGGCTTGTTGCTGGCCGAAACCCCGTACTTGACCGAATTTTCGACTAGCGGCTGCAAGATCATGCCGGGCACTTTCAACTGGGCAAGGTCTCGGGGAAGGTCGACATCGACCTTCAGCCGCTCGGGGAAACGAACAGACTCAATCTCGAGGTAGTGCTCCTGCAGGTCGATTTCGTCTTCGAGCGTTACATCGCCGGTGGAATCGTCGGCGAGAGAGTGGCGATAGAACCGCGAGATCGACTGGATCATCTGTTCGGCGCGATCCTCCTTGCCGGTCATCACCAAGGCTGAAAGGGAATTGAGCGTATTGAACAGGAAGTGCGGATTGACCTGATAACGCAAGCTGCGCAGCTCGGCCGCCTTCGCCGCACTCCTGAACCGCTCGCCCCTGCGCTCTGCGGCCCTGGCCTGAACTCCGGCGAACATTGCCAGATAGAGCGCGGCCCACGCGAGCAGCAGGAAATAGCGGCTGAGCGCGAGGTCCGTCAGTCGGCGCCAGGTGTCGGCAGCAGTCGGTGCCGGTTCGATTACGATGGATGCCGTGACGGTCTGGCTATCGGCATCGGGTGATCCGTCGCCCGCTCCTCCGTTATCGGGAATGGGCGCGGGCACATCGAGGAGAAGGTTACCCGATTCGTCGCGGCGGATATTTAGGCCCCTCTTCGCGCCTATTTCCTGCCGGACCTGGTCTTCGATGGGCGAGAAAACCATGGTGTTGATCTGCGCAATCAGCAGCGAGGCAGGCGCGGCCATGACGATGGCCACCCACATCTTCACCGCCAGCGTGTGGCGCATGAAGAGCCGGATACATAGCCACAGCAGGACGGTTACCCCCGCCCCCGCGACACAGACCAGGAAACGGCGCCACAGCAGCGCGTCCTGCATTTCCAGACCGACAACCGCACCGCGGGCTGTGATCAGCAGGAAATAGGCCAGCCACAGCCCCGCGATCGAGACGAGGACCGTCCTGACCGGGACATTGGCGACTTCCGAATTCATCTGGCGTTCAGCGTTCAAAACAGGCCCTATGTGCCTGTCTGCCGGTCACAAGGGAAGTCCGGCGGTCGAACGGCTCATGCCGTTGGTCGATGATGAATGCTATTCGGCGGGTTCGAGATCGTTTTCCGCTATGCGCCGACGCCATTCGGCCGGTGCGAGCGTATGGACATTCTTGCCTTCGCTATCCACGGCAACGGTGACAGGCATGTCCTGAACTTCGAACTCGTAGATCGCCTCCATGCCGAGATCTTCGAAAGCGACGACCTCTGCTCCCTTGATCGCTCGGCTGACCAGATAGGCGGCCCCGCCGGTGGCCATGAGGTAGGCCACCTTGAATCTGCTGATGACCTCGACCGCGTCATGGCCGCGTTCGGCCTTTCCGATCATGGCGAGAAGGCCGAGGTCGAGCATCATCTCGGTGAACTTGTCCATGCGCGTGGCAGTGGTCGGACCCGCGGGACCGACGACCTCGCCCATGACCGGATCGACCGGGCCGACATAGTAGATCGCCCTGCCCTTGAATTCGACGGGAAGCTCTTCACCGGCCTCCAGCATGTCCTTGATCCGCTTGTGCGCGGCATCGCGCCCGGTCAGCATCTTGCCAGACAGGAGCAGGCGATCGCCATGTTTCCAGCTGGCGACCTCTTCCTGCGTCAGCGAATTAAGGTCCACGCGCCGTGCGGCCGAATCCGGCTTCCACGTGACCTGCGGGTATTCGTCGATGTTCGGCGGGTCGAGATAGGCGGGACCCGATCCGTCGAGCGTGAAATGCGCATGACGCGTCGCGGCGCAATTGGGAATCATCGCCACCGGCTTTCCCGCCGCATGGCAGGGCGCATCCATGATTTTCACATCGAGCACGGTCGACAGGCCGCCCAGCCCCTGGGCACCGATGCCCTGCGCATTGACCGCATCGAAGATATCGATCCGCAGCTGTTCGAGGTCAGTCTGCGCACCGCGCTGCTTGAGCTGCCCCATGTCAATCGGGTCCATCAGCGACAGCTTGGCCAGCTTCATGCAGTGTTCGGCCGTGCCCCCGATGCCGATCCCGAGCATACCCGGAGGGCACCAGCCCGCACCCATGGAGGGAAGCTGTTCGACCACCCAGTCGACGATGTTGTCGGATGGGTTCATCATCTTGAACTTGGACTTGTTCTCGCTGCCGCCGCCCTTGGCTGCGACGTCGATCTCGACAGTATCGCCGGGGACCATTTCAACCGAGAGTACGCTGGGCGTGTTGTCGCGCGTGTTGCGGCGGGTGAAGGCGGGATCGGCAAGGATCGAGGCGCGCAGCTTGTTGTCCGGATGGTTGTATGCCTGGCGCACGCCCTCATCGACGACTTCTTGGAGGGAACGCTTCGAATCGAGCCGGCAATTCATGCCCCATTTCACGAAGACATTGACGATGCCCGTGTCCTGGCAAATCGGACGATGACCTTCCGCGCACATGCGACTGTTCGTCAGGATCTGCGCGATCGCGTCCTTTGCCGCCGGGCCCTTCTCCGCCTCATACGCCTCGCCCAGGGCGCGGATGTAATCCATCGGGTGATAATAGGAGATGTATTGCAGAGCGTCGGCGACGCTCTCGATCAGGTCCTGTTCCTTGATGGTTGTCATGTCGCTCATCGCCGCGCGTTCCCATGTTGCAGATTTGCGCTCCCCGATAGGCGCGATTGAGGCCATCGGTCAAAGCGCTTGGAAGCAACGGGTCTTGCGCCTAAGGCAACGGGAGCTTGCATAAGCGTGTTATTACTGCAATACAGCTCGCGGATAGCCATGAACACTACAACGACCACTCGCCCCGATTTCTCCGTCGCCCGCAAGGCGATGATCGACAGCCAGTTGCGCACCAGCGGTGTCAACGAGGCTTTCGTCATCGAACGCATGGGGACCGTGCCGCGCGAAGACTTCGTACCCGACAACGCCAAGGGCACGGCCTATATGGACCGCGCCATCCGGCTTGCCGATGGCGGCTTCCTGCCTGCACCGCTGTTTCACGGTGCGATGCTGGCCGAAGCACGCCCTTCGAGCGAGGACAGGGTTCTCGTGATCGATGGCGGCAGCGGATATTTGCCAGCCCTGATCGAACCGCTGGTCGGCTCGGTCGAGGTGTTGAGCGCGGACAAGGCTGCGGCAACGAAGAAAAAGGGCGATTACACACTCGTCCTGATCGACGGTGCCGTAGAGCACGTCCCCGCCAATGTGGCCAAGCTGGTGGCCGAAGAAGGGCGCATCGTAACCGGTCTGGTCGAGCGCGGCGTGACCCGCCTCGCCACCGGACGCAAATCGGGCAAGGCGCTGGCGCTCTTGCCGCTCGCCGAAATGGGCGTTCCCCGCCTCGGCGCATTCGACAAACCGGAAAGCTGGAGTTTCTGAATGAATTCGGGAGGGGTCCGTACAGTCCTGGCGCTTTCGGCAGCTGTCGCAGCGTTAGCCGTACCGCAGGGTGTTGCACACGCAGACACGCTTCAGGAAGCGCTGACGGACGCCTATCTGAATAACCCCACCCTCGAGGCTGCGCGCGCCCAGCTGAGGGCGACCGACGCCGGCGTGCCGCTGGAACGCGCGGCCGGGTTGCCCTCGGTCGATGCCAGCTCGACTTATACCGAGGTCCTCAAGCAGAACTCGACCAGTTTCTTCGCTCCAGGCCGTTCGCTGACTGCCGGGGTCGATCTCGGCGTCCCGATCTATTCCGGCGGGGCGGTCAAGAATGCCGTTCGATCCGCCAAGGAACGTGTCGATGCCGGCCGGGCCGACCTGCGCGCCACAGAAAGCGCCATCTTCAGCCAGGTCGTCGCCGCCTATATGGACGTGCTGCGCGGCCAGGCACTGGTCGCTCTTTCGGCCAACCAGGTGAACGTGCTCTCGATCAACGTCGATGCAACGAGCGACCGATTCGAGATCGGCGACCTGACGCGCACCGATGTTGCCCAATCGCAGGCGCGCCTCGCCGTCGCCCAGGGCGATCTTCGTAGCGCGCAAGCCAACCTCATTGCCGCGCGCGAGACCTACATCGCCCTCGTAGGCGACGCCCCTAGCGAGCTCGCCCCCCCTCCCCCGCTTCCGGGCTTCCCGGAAGACCTATCGACGGCTGTCGATATCGCGCTGGAATCGAATCCGGACCTGATCGCCGCGCGCGAACGGGCCGCCGCCGCAGGCTACGATATCGACGTGGCCGGTTCGGGCCGGCTCCCGCGGGTATCCGTCTTCGCCGGCTACGATTACCAGAACTTCCTTGGCAGTGTGGCCGACGGGCGCCTCGACCCGACCGATCCGGATAGCCCGATCGTGCCCAGCGACCAGACGGCAGCCGGAGCATCGATGGGTGTCTCCCTCCGCCTCCCGATCTTCCAAGGCGGCCGGACGGCAGCGCTCCAGCGCCAGGCGCAGGCCCGCGCTTCCGCTGCGCTCGAAAACGTCATCGCCGCAGAACGCGACGTGATTGCGCAGGTCAGGGCCTCGTGGTCGAGCTGGCAGGCCAGCCTCGCTATCATCGAAAGTTCGCAATCCGCCGTCTCCGCCGCCGAACTGAGCCTCGAAGGCGTGAGGGCGGAAAACTCGATCGGCAACCGGACGATCCTCGACGTGCTCAATGCCGAACAGGAATTGCTGCAAAGCCGCGTCCAGCTCGTGACCGCGCGCCGCAATGCCTATGTCGCAGGCTTCAGCCTCCTCGCTGCAATGGGCCGTGCCGAAGCGCGCGATCTGGGTCTTGCGGACGAAGGTGTCCTCTACGATCCGGTCGTCAATTACGACCGCGTGAGCGGCAATATCTTCGACTGGGCGCGGGATCCCGACCCGGTCGCGCAGTCCCCGAGGACGGTGGATGTCCCTGCTGCGACTGCGGAAATTCCCGAAACTGCTGACTCGGCCGACTAGGCTGGTCTATACCAAGCGTCCCGATTCGGGATTCGTTGGAGGCAACAGGGACAGGCATGGGACAGCAGGGCGAACCTTCGGTCGAGGAAATCCTCGACTCGATCAAGAAAGTCATCGCACGCGATAGCGAAGAGCGCAGCGAGATGATCGCCGAGCGTCGCAGCCGCCGTGCAGCGCCAGCCGAAATCAGCGAACCCGTCGACGAGCAGGAAGCGGAAGACGTGCTCGAGCTGGGCAACGATCTCGGCGAAGAGATCGCTGTCGATGTAGCCCATTCCAGCAATGCGGACGCTTACGCTTCTGACGAGGATGATGACGACGCGGACGCCCTGACCCGCGGCGATACCCGTCAGGCCATGCGCGATAACTTTGCCGCGCTCGCCATGCTTTCGCAGCCCGGCAAGCAGCCGCAGATCGTGCGTCAGGGCGAAACTTCGCTCGAGGGCCTGGTACGCGATATGCTGCGCCCGATGCTGGCGGAATGGCTCGACAACAACCTGCCCGGGATGGTCGAAGACCTCGTGAAGGCAGAGATCGCCCGCATCGCCGGCAAGAAGAGCTAATCCCCCTACCCTTGCGCACTTGTGCGCGCTACACCGCGCGCCATGACGAAGAACATCCGGGCCGCACTCCCGCTCGCTAGCGCACTCGCGCTCCTCGCCACGCCGCTCGCTGCGCAAGACGCAGCTGCCCCGATGAGCGCGCAGGATCTCGTGACCATGCCGCGCCTCGGAAGCCCGGCGGTGAATCCCGAAGGGACGCACGCGGTCTACGCGGTGACGACCACCGACCCGGAAAGCTACAAGCGAACCAGCACTCTGTACCTCCGCTCGCTTGCAGAGCCGGACAGCGCCCCTATCGCACTCGACATCGATGGCGGATCGGCGTCCTTCGCCGACGACAACTGGCTCTATTTCATCGCCGACGGCGAGGGAGACGATGCGACGAGCCAGGTCTGGCGCGCACGGATCGCTGCGGACGGCACGGTTTCCGACAAGTCCCAGGTCACCGCGCTGCCCCGCGCAGTTCACGGATACAGCGTCTCGCCCGGTGGTGAGCATATCGCGATCTGGACCGACATTGCGCGCACCTGCACCGCCATCGATTGCGATGACAGCGCGAAGGCGCACCTCCCGGGGCCCGGCAACGGTCGGCTCTACGAAGGCGACGGCGGATTTTACCGGCATTGGGATAGCTGGGAGACGCCCGGCACGCTCAGCCGTGTCTTTACCTTCCCGATCGAAAACGGTGTCGCCACAGGCACGGGTACGGCTGTCGACGGCCCGCTGGGTGCGGGCGGCCCGAACGGCGACACCCCGACGATGCCCTTCGGCGGCGGAGAAGACGTCGCATGGTCGAGCGATGGCAAGAGCATGTTCTTTACCGCGCGCGAAACCGGCGCGGGCGAGCCCTACTCCACCAATCTCGACATCTGGTTTTCGGACCTGTCCGGCAATGCGCCGGTCAACCTGACCGCCGCGAACGAAGCTCTCGATGCGCTTCCCACACCCTCGCCCGACGGCCAGTATCTGGCCTATGTCGCCATGGCGCGCCCCACCTACGAGGCCGACCGCCAGGTGGTCATGCTGCGCGATCTCAAGACCGGCGTGACGACCGCCCTTACCTCAGCCTTCGACCGCAGTTTCCAGAGCCTCGCCTGGACGCCGGATTCGCGCTGGCTGGTTGCCGGGGCGCAGGACGTGCTCGATACGCCCGCATACCGCATCGATCCGCGCGACGGGTCGGTCGAACGGCTCGATCTGATGGCCGGGAACGAGGCGCGTATTTCAGACATCACACCGCTGCACGGCGGTGATCTCGTGTTCACACGCAATTCGATCGGTGCGCCGTCCGAATTGTACCTGTCGCGTGACTGGGGCCAAGCCAAGCCGATGACGCAGGTCGCGGCCGACGTGATGGAACGGCTCGCTCCTGTCGTGGTCGAACGCTTCAGTTTCACAGGCGCGGGTGGCGATACCGTGTGGGGCCAGATTACCAAGCTCGACGGTCACGAAGGGCCCATGCCCGCTATCCTTTATGTGCACGGCGGCCCCCAAGGATCGTTCAACGACGGCTGGTCGAGCCGGTGGAACCCCCGCGTTGTCGCCAGCCAGGGTTATGCGGTCATCTCCGTCGATTTCCATGGCTCGACGGGCTACGGGCAGGCCTTCACCGATAGCATCCGCAATGATTGGGGCGGAAAGCCCCTCGAAGACCTGCAACTGGGCCTCGCCGCAGCGCTGGAGAAGGACAGCCAGATCGATGGCACTCGCGCCTGTGCAATGGGTGCAAGTTACGGCGGTTACATGATGAACTGGATCGCCGGACAATGGCCCGACCGGTTCGACTGCCTCGTCCAGCACGACGGCCTCTTCGACATGCGCAGCTTCTATTACACGACGGAAGAGCTGTGGTTTCCCAAGTGGGAATTCGGAGGCTCCTATGCCGAAAACAGCGAAGCCTATGAGCGCTGGAACCCGGTGAACTACGTCGAGAACTGGCAGACACCCATGCTCGTCATTACCGGCGAGCAGGACTTCCGCGTGCCTTATACGCAAGGCCTCGCCAGCTTCACCGCCTTGCAGGAGCGCCAGATCCCGAGCCAGTTGCTGGTCTTCCCGACCGAAAACCACTGGGTTCTCGGCGCGAAGAACTCGTTGCAGTGGCATGACACCGTATTCGCCTGGCTCGACCGCTGGCTGAAGCCGGAAAGCGATAGTGAGTAAGTCGCTGGAGAAAGCCCGGCGCGCCTTTGCCAAGATCGGAGCGGGCAGTGTCGAGCGGCAGATTTTCCTGTGCGCCGTCAGCGAGAAGCAGAAATGCTGCTCGCGCGAGGACGGCAAGGCGGCCTGGAACTATCTCAAGAAGAGGATGAAGGAACTCGGCCTCGTCGGCCGGGAAGCGACAGTCCAGCGTAGCAAGGCGGATTGCCTCCAGATTTGCGCGAAAGGGCCGATTGCTGTCGTGTGGCCGGAGAACGTCTGGTACCACTCCTGCAACGAGGAAGTCCTCGAGGCGATCATCCAGCGCCACCTGATCGGCGGTGTTCCGGTAGAAGAATACCGGCTTCACGCGCCCGAATAGCCTCTGTCCTAGTCCGCGTCCTTGTCCTGCCAACTCTCGCGGGTCGGGTCTTCGACCGATTCATCGTGTCCCGTACCGGACGACAGGAACATCAATCCCATCAGCGCGCCTGTCAGCAGCATCGTGAAACCGATGCCGAGCGCGATGGCGATGTAGTAATGCACGGAAGCCGCGCTCCCCTGCTTGTACAGCAGCGCCATGGCAATCGCGACGATGCCGACGGTCAGCAGGAACAGGAAGCGCATGAGGCGGCGAAAACGCGCCCAGGCATATGCAGCCTGTTCCGGATCATCGAGCGGCGAATGTCTGGTCATGGCCCTTCTCATGGCGATTGCGGCACGGCTCTTCAACAAGCGTGATGCGCCCGACTCGCCAAAGCAGGCAAAAAATGGCATTCTTCCGACAGGCAGAACACGGAGGCGCGCATGAATATCGGCACACTTATCGAGGGTCGGGCAAGTTCGGACATCATCTCGGTGGAAGTGGGTCAGACCGTGCGCGATGCCGTTCGCATCCTGGCGGAGAAGCGGATCGGCGCCCTCCCCGTGCTCGAACAGGGCCGTGTCGCAGGAATTTTTTCCGAACGCGATGTAATTCACCGCTTGGCCGAAGAGGGGCAAAGCTGCCTCGATCAGCGTGTCGGAAACGTGATGACCTCCCCGGCGATTACCGTCGAGCGTGCAACGCTCATCGACGACGCCCTGGCGCTCATGACGCGTCGTCGCATTCGCCACCTTCCGGTGATCGAGAGTGAGGCGATGTGCGGCTTCATCTCGATCGGCGACCTCGTTAAGTCACGTTTCGACGAGGTCCAGCACGAAGCCGAGGCCTTGCGGGATTACATCACGCACGCTTGAGCAGGGCCGACCTGCTCCCTACATGACCGACATGGCCGATATGCTCACCCTTACCCCCTCGGCAGCTGCGCGAGTCGCGGCCATTGCCGAAAAGCAGGCGAAACCTGCCATCCTGCGCCTTTCCGTGGAAGGCGGCGGGTGCTCCGGCTTCCAGTACAAGTTCGATCTTTCCGACGGTCCCGATGCGGACGACAGCGTGAGCGAAACCGATGGAGTGCGCCTCGTGGTGGACCCTGTAAGTCTCGATCTGGTCGCGGGAAGCACAGTGGACTTCGTCGAATCCCTCGGCGGCGCGGCATTCAAGGTAGAGAACCCCCAGGCTGCGGCCGGGTGTGGATGCGGTTCGAGCTTCGGGATTTAGGTTAGACCCGCGCGGCGCTTTCGGGCATCAGTTCGCCCATGCGTATCGCCACTTTCAACATCAACGGGATCAAGGCCCGCCTTCCACGCCTCAAGGAGTGGCTTGAAGAAACCCGCCCATCCGTCGCCTGCCTGCAGGAAATCAAGACGATGGACGAGGGCTTTCCGGCCGAAGAATTCGAAAGCATCGGCTATCATGCCATCTGGCATGGGCAGAAGAGCTTCAACGGCGTCGCGATCCTGGCCGATGGCGTGAAGCCGGTCGAAATCCAGCGCGGGCTGGGCATCGACGGACCCAAGGATGGCGAAGGCGAACAGGCCCGCTATCTCGAAGCCGAAGTGAACGGGGTGCGCATCTGCAATCTCTACCTGCCCAACGGCAATCCGCATCCGGGCCCGAAGTTCGATTACAAGCTGGCGTGGATGGAAAAGCTTCGCGCGCGCATGAAAGCCGTGTGGGAAGAAGAAGTGCCTGCTGTCGTGCTGGGCGATTTCAACGTCATTCCGGAAGACAAGGACGTTTGGTCGCCCAAGGCGATGGCATCCGATGCGTTGATGCAACCGGAATCGCGCGACGCCTATTTCAGGCTGCTTGGTGACGGCTGGACCGATGCGATCGATACACTCAATCCGCGCGGCGGCGTGTGGACTTACTGGGACTACCAGGCAGGCGCCTGGCAGCGCGACCATGGCTTCAGGATCGACCACCTGTTGCTCTCGCCCGAACTCGCCGACAGGATGACGGCAGCGGGCGTAGACAAGGAATATCGCGGTCGCGAGAAGTCCAGCGACCACACGCCGGTCTGGGTTGAGATCGCCGACTGACAACCCGAAAGCAAAAGGCCGCCACGCCTGAGCGCAGCGGCCTCATATTCCCGTCCAAGGAAATTTATCGGTAAAAGATGTGCGTCTTGATTGTGGCGCGAGCGACCTTGCGCTTTGCCCAGCTGGGGCGGACGTAATTCGCATGGAAATAGAGCGAATCGTCGGCTTCGCTGTCCCACAGGCCCTGGTGCGCAATGCGCGCAACAGCCTTGGCGCGTTTCCACGCAGCAGAGCCCTGCTTGATGCGCGGCATTTTACCGCCGCGAACGAAGCTGAACTGGGCGCGCTGGTAGACCACACCGCAATAGCTGGAGGGGAACTGACGCGATTCGCTGCGGTTGATGACGACCTGCGCAACAGCCAGCTGGCCTTCGAGCGGCTCACCGCGCGATTCGAAATAGACGGCGCCTGCAAGGCAGCGCATCTCTTCCGACAGCTGTCCGGCTGCAGGCATGGTGGAAACCAGGGCGTGCAGGCTCTCGGCCTTCGGCGCGTCCGCGGGAATTTCTTGGGTGGCTTCCGTTTCTTCAGGAAGCTCTTGGACGACTTCGCCTTCGACGAATACCGGCACGACCTCATCGGTCAGTTCGGTTTCGGAGACGATCGTCTCGCCATCCGCTTCAGCAGCGAAGGCGATGGAGCCGGTTTCTTCTGCACCGGCGAAACTTGCAACAAGCGTAACCGCGCTCGCCGCGAGGGCTAGGTAAGTCTTTCGCATTATTCCGAGTGACTAAGCGGTGAACTCGCAGTCGCAGGCCGGGATCAGAGGCACGTTACTTGCGCCATGGTATTCAGATCCGTTTTTCGAGCCTGCCGGTCGTTCCCCGTCTGCGTGCTAGCTTGCCGACCCCATTGTCGTCCAAAGCCGCCTACGCATCGAAGCTGGGCAGCCAAATAGTCACAATTGAAACCGTGTCAAGTTAACGGGGGTCGGAATCGATGAGCCGTTCCATTTCGGGGCCATCCAGCTCCAAAATCCAAAGATCGGGGTCCTGGTCCATGCGGCGACGGATATACTCGTCAAAATCCGTCGTGTTTTCAGTGTCTTGCAGCTTTGTCGCCTGAAAGCGGCGTGTCCCATCAAGCTGCGGCATTCGCTCCCAAAACATTGTATTTTTGCCACTGTGTGTGGTTAATATGCCCAGCGTTCCTGCATCGCGCTCGCCCGATTGAAGTACGGTAGCAAAACCTCCGGCGGCCTGGGCCTGGCGTATCAGGCCGCTCACCTCGATATGTGTCGGCAGGCGCGCGTCTTCGAAGCCGTGGCTCAAGCGGCATATCCCGGCAGGCCGGAGAGCGAGATGCGCGATTTCATGAAGGTGCCCGTGCCGCGGCCTATTTCGTCACCTTCGGCATCGACCAACCGTGATTCGGCCACAAAAACGCGCCGCTTGCCGCTGACCCAGCGCCCTTCCGCAGTAACGCGCCCTTCGCGGACCGGCTTGGTGAAATGGAGGTTGAAGGACGTGGTCAGCAGGAAACGGTCCGTAACCAGCGTATTCGCCGCATAGAATGCCGCATCGTCGAGCATCTTGAAGTAGATCGTCCCGTGCGCTGCGCCGGCTGCATGATAGGCAGCCTCGGTCACATCGAAAGTGATGCGCGCGCTGCCTTCCCCGGTGATCTCGAGCGAAGAATCGAACAGGCCGTTTACGGGTGCAGAGGCGTACAATCCCTCAAGAGCGCGCCAGTGACCCTCCGCGCCGCTATTGCCAGACATTGCCATCGAAATGTCCCGTCAGCGCGGCTCGACCCAGCCGATCGAACCATCGGGCCGGCGGTAGACCATGTTGTGCGCTTCCGTAGCGCCGTTCTTGAACAGCAGCGCATTGGTGTTCTGCAGGTCGAGCATCATGACCGCATCGGCCACGGAGCATTCGGGGATCATCGCGCTTGTCTCTGCGACGATCGGCGGGCTGTCCGCAGTGATCTCATCGTCATTCTCGGGCTCGGGCGCGGCGAAGATCGTATAGGCGGCCTCTTCCTCGCGCATGGCATATTGTGCCTGCTCGTGCCGGTCCTGAATCCGCCTCTTGTAGCGGCGGAGCTGCTTTTCGATCTTGGTTGCCGCCTTGTCGAACGCCTGGTGGATATCGTGCGCCTCTGCATGACCTTTGAGGATGAGGCCCTGCATGACGTGGGTGACGATGTCCGAAGAGAACGCGCCGCCAGCCGCCTTGCCGAAGGTGACGTGCGAGGAAATCGCGCGGTTGAAATACTTGTCGACGATGCCTTGCATGCGGTCTTCGACATGGGTCTGCAGCGCAGCGCCGGTATCGATCTGATGACCCGAGACGCGAATATCCATAATTCTCTCCTTTACCGCAGCATGCCGGTCGGGAACGTGGCGACATGCGCCGCGCCTTCCAACGAAACTAACCCCAAAGCGGGTTTTCGATCCCGCTCATGAATTTCCTGTGGCGCGCAAGCTCTTCCTCGCTGGGCGCGTGGGCCCGCGGTTCGCGGCGCGGACGGTCCGGGGCCTGGCGAACGGCGACCACATCCTGTTCCACGACCTGCACCCGCTCTGCCGCGAGCTCCAGGCCGATCTGGCGACCGCCCTTGAGTTCCACATAGACCTGGGCGAGCAATTCCGCATCGAGCAGTGCGCCGTGCTTGACGCGATGGCTGCGATCGATGCCGTAGCGCGAACACAGCGCATCCAGCGACAATTTCGCGCCCGGGTGCCTTTTCTTGGCCATGGCGACGGTGTCGACCATCCTGCTCATGCAGATCGCCTCGCGCTCGCACAGGGCCAGTTCGGCGTTGAGAAACGCGAAATCGAAGCCGGCATTGTGCGCGATCAGCGGTGCATCGCCAATGAAATCGAGCAATTCATGCGCCGTATCGCGGAATAGAGGCTTGTCGGACAGGAAGGACGCAGACAAGCCGTGCACCGCTTCTGCTCCGGCGGGCATGTCGCGTTCCGGGTTGTAGTAAGCGTGGAACACCTCACCCGTCGGGACGAGATTGACCATTTCCACGCAACCGATTTCGACCATCCGGTCGCCTGTCTTGGGATCAAGGCCGGTGGTCTCAGTATCGAAAACGATCTCGCGCATTGCAGGGACTATCGGACTCGTGCTGGCGGATTACAAGGATTTTAGACTCGCGACTGGCTGCGCAATTCATCGATGAGGGTGCGCACCGCCTGTTCGGTTTGCGAAAGCGTTGTCCCGGTGTCGATGATGTGATCGGCGCGAGCGCGCTTATCTGCGTCGGGAACCTGAAGCGACAGTATGTGCGCGAATTTCTCGGGCGTCATCGCGGGCCGGGCCAGCACGCGCTCGCGCTGGACTTCGGCCGGGGCAGAGACGACGACCACCACATCCACCGCCTCGGAGCCTCCTTTCTCGAACAGGAGCGGAATGTCGAAGACGACCATGTCCTGGCCAGCGTGTTCGATCAGGAAGGCCCCCCGTTCTTCGGCGACTGCCGGGTGAACGATGGCCTCGAGGCGGGCGAGGGCGGCTTTGTCGCCGAACACCAGCTTGCCGAGCTTGTCGCGCAGAACCCCGGTTTCATCGGTGCTACCCGGAAATTCAGCTTCGATAGCGGCGACGAGCCTCCCGCCGGGGCCCTGCATCCTGCGCACTTCCCTGTCGGCATCGAAAACCGGCACGCCCGCACGCTCGAACATCTCGGCGACCGTGGATTTGCCCATCCCGATCGAGCCGGTCAGGCCGATTATGGTCGGACGGGTCACGAGGTCAGCCTTTTGCGCAGCTCGCCATCATGCTCTCGCGGTGCCTCTGTGCCGAAGAAAAACCGAAAGGCGGCCGCGGCCTGACCGATCAGCATGGAAAGGCCATCGATAGTCTGCAGCCCCGCATCGCGCGCCGACTTCAGGAAAGCTGTCTCGAGCGGGTCGGTGACGATGTCATAGGCGATGGATCCGGGTGGGGCATGGCTCCAGTCGAAGGGCAGGGGGGGCTGTCCGCGCATTCCCAGTGGGCTGGCATTGATGACCAAATCGCAGCAGCCGTCCCGGTCGTCGAAGGCAAAGTCCGTCACTTCGGCAAAATGCGACAGCGGCGCGACGTGGTGTTCTCCTTCGGCCAGCTCGTCGAGAAGAGCGCGTGCCTTATCGGTATTGCGTCCGGCGAGGACTAGAGTGAACCCTTCCTTCGCAAGACCCGCCACGATCGCACGCGCTGCACCTCCAGTGCCCAGAATGCGTGCCATCCGGAAAAAATGCGTGCCCGACAGTTCCGATCGCAAAGGTTCGAGAAAGCCTGCGACATCCGTGTTACGCCCTACCAGCGCTCCGTCAGGAGCCTTCACGACCGTATTTACCGCTCCCACGCGCTTGGCGAGGGGCTCCATCCGGTCGAGGTAAGGGATTATCGCCTGCTTGTGCGGCATGGTGACATTGCACCCGCGCCAATCGGGGTCCCCCCGCCGTTCGACAAGATAACCTTCGAGACCGGACGATGCGACGTGGTGGGCGCGATATTCGGCCTCGATCCCAAGCTTCTCGATCCAAAAGCCATGGATCGCAGGAGACTTGGACTGCGCGATCGGGTCGCCGATGACCTCTGCGTAAGGCTTCACGAGGGAAGGGCGCCTTCATCGCGCAGCGCGCCCAGAACCTGGAGCAACGGCATTCCCAACACGGTAAACTGGTCGCCCATGATGCTTTCGAACAATTGCACGCCCGGACCCTCGATCCGGAAAACCCCGACACAGTAGGAGACTTCCGGCCATTCGGCATCGAGGTAGGCTTCGATGAAATCCTCGGACAGCTCCCGAACTCTGAGGCGCGCGAAATCCGATCCCATCCAGACGATCTTCCCGTCTCGTGCCAGCGCAGCAGCGCTGTGCAAGGTCATTACCTTGCCCGAAAAGAAACGCAGGTGCTCGGCGGCCTGGTCGCGGGTTGCAGGTTTGTCGAACCTGCGCCCATCGACCTCGACGAGGGAATCGCTGCCCAAGACCAGACAGTCGGATTTCACGCCGGTCGCCTTTGCCGCGGCGAGAGCCTGCGCGATTTCCGCAGGATCGGCGCCTTCTATCTCCGCTTCCAAACCACGTTCGTCGACATCGGCGGGCTTTGCCGAATAGGAAACGCCGGCTGCATCCAGCATCGCCTTGCGCGAGGCGGAATTCGAGGCGAGCACGATGCCGGTGCCTGCAATGCCGCTCATATCGCCTTCACCCCTTCGAAATCGCCACCGGATTTGTGGCTGCGCTCGCTGCAAAGGCGAATGATGGCGGCCGCCGTTTCCTCGATCGAGCGGCGCGTCACGTCGATAACGGGCCAGCCATTGTCGGCGAACATCCGGCGCGCGAAGGCCACTTCCGATTTGACCCGCTCGTTATCGATATAGGCGGTCTGCGACTGTTCGTTCAGCGTGAGCAGGCGGTTGCGGCGGATCTGGACGAGCCGCTCTGGCGCGGTCGTAAGGCCAACCACCAGGGGCTTGCTCAGCTCGAAGAGCTTGGGGGGCGGGGGGCTCTCGACAACCAGCGGAATGTTCGCGACCTTGAACCCGCGGTTGGCCAGATAGATGCTTGTCGGGGTTTTGGAGCTACGTGACACGCCCGCGAGAATGATGTCGGCTTCTTCCCAGTTTTCCCACCCGATCCCGTCGTCATGGGCGATCGTGAACTGGATAGCCTCGACGCGTTCGAAATAGGCCTTGTCCATTTGGTGCTGGCGCCCCGGTCTTCCATGGGCTTCCTGGCCAAGCGCTTTCTCAAGCGCTTCGGTCACCCGGTCGAGGATCGGCACGGCGGGCAGGCCATTTTTCGTACATACCTCTTCGAGGCGGGCACGCGCTTCGGGATTGACGAGGGTGAAGAGTACGAGGCCAGGATTGGCCTTGAGTTCCGGCACGATCCTGTCGAGATGCTGCCGCGAGCGGACCATCGGCCAGAAATGGCGCACGACATCGGCATCGTCGAACTGGGCGAGCGCGGCCTTGGCCAGCATTTCAAGCGTTTCGCCGGTGGAATCGGACAGGAGGTGGAGATGGATACGGTCGGCGATGGTGGTCACTTTCGGCCTGTGGAGAAGCACCGGATAAACCACGGCACAAGTCTGGCGACAAGTTCGGGGATCGATTCACTCCCCATTGCGAGTCCTCTTCGGGGGCGATTCCCGCACAGCAAATGGAATTTTTGCGCAGGCTGGGGAGAAGCGGGATAAGTTTGACTCGACTCACGGCCTGCCACGAGTCGCAATCCGGCATCCGGCCTTTTCCTTGCGGGAGAAATGGGGCAGGGGGCGGCTATGCCCGATATCCACAGGGCCAACAGACTCCTTCAACTCTTATAATAATACTTATTTATTGGATTGGACTCTCTCTCGATGCCCGGCCTTCTGCTCGACACTCTGAACGGTAAGCGCGCTGACAAGGTGCCGCTCTGGCTCATGCGCCAGGCCGGTCGATACCTTCCCGAATACCGCGAATTGCGCGCCGAGAAGGGTGGGTTCCTCGCGATGGCTTACGACAGCGAGGCGGCTTGCGAGATCACGATGCAGCCGATCGACAGGTTCGGGTTCGACGGAGCGATCCTCTTCTCCGATATCCTGATCGTGCCCCATGCGCTGGGTCAGCATCTCGAATTCCTGGCAGGCGAAGGCCCGAAACTTTCCCCGCCGCTGGTGGATGCCGACCTCGACGGGTTAAGTCCCGACCGCTCCCGCTATGAACCGATTTACGAAACGGTTCGCCTTTGCCGTCAGCGTCTATCGAGCGATACTACGATGCTCGGCTTTGCTGGTAGCCCGTGGACAGTTGCGACCTACATGGTCGCGGGCGAGGGGAGCCGCGACCAGCACGATGCGCGGGCCATGGCTTATCGAGACCCGGGCAAACTGCAGGCGATCATCGATGCGATCGCCCATGAGACGATCGAATACCTTTCCGGTCAGATCGAGGCCGGGGCAGAAGCCGTCCAGCTTTTCGACAGCTGGGCCGGCAGTCTGGCGCCCGATGAATTCGAACGCTGGGTCATCGCTCCCAATGCGAAGATCGTTACGGCGCTGGCCGAGCGACATCCCGAAACGCCCATCATCGGCTTTCCGAAGGGGGCTGGTGAAAAGCTCCCTGCCTATGCCCGTCAAACCGGTGTGAAGGCCGTCGGGGTCGATGAAACGCTCGATCCGGTGTGGGTCGCGCGCGAATTACCGGCTGGGATTGCCGTACAAGGCAATCTGGACCCGCTTCTGCTGCTTTCGGGTAGTCCGGCCCTCGAAACGCGCATCGAGACAATCCTCGAGGCTTTTTCCGACCGGCCCCATGTCTTCAACCTGGGTCACGGCATCGATCGCCGCACCCCGATTGCGAATGTGGAGCGCCTGATTGCAACCGTCCGAGGCTGGCAGGGGTGACGAAGCTGCCTGCTATCCCTACATCGACTGCATGCAGGATATTCTTGCGATGACCTATCTTTGGCTGAAGGCCGGCCACATCATTTTCATGGTGTTCTGGATGGCCGGTCTGTTTATGCTCCCGCGCCAGATGATCTACTGCCACGAAGCCGCGGTGGGATCCGACGAGGAAGCGACATGGGCCAAGCGCATGGGCCTGCTGCGCAAGATCATCCTGACGCCGAGCCTGATCGTCGTCTGGGTCCTTGGTCTCGCGCTTGCGATGAGTATCGGTGCCTTCGATCAGGGCTGGTTTCATGCGAAACTGCTGTTCGTGCTGCTTCTGACCGGCTTTCACGGATTCATGGTCGCCAAGTCGAAGGCCATGTCGAGAGGCGGCCGCCCGCTTAGCGAAAAACAGTTGCGGCTGTACGGCGAAGTGCCCGGCATCCTGCTTGCGGTGATTGTCGTCCTGGTGATCGTCAAACCGTTCTGACGCTGGCCGCGACCATCGTTTGCCGATTGACGGCAGGCGGGGCTACATTTATCTGCATTCCACCAACCGGCAAGAGGCCCCCGCGATTCAAAAGGGTGCCGGGTCTGCTTTCTCCAAGCCCATACCGACCCGCCGGCCATTCCATATACCTGAGTAAAAACACATGCATCTCAAAGATTTGAAAGCAAAAGCGCCCGCAGACCTCGTGGCAATGGCCGAGGAACTGGGCGTCGAAGGCGCATCGACCATGCGCCGCCAGGACCTCATGTTCTGCATTCTTCGCGAACTGGCGGAAGATGAAGAATATGACGAAAAGATCATGGGCATCGGCACGATCGAAGTGCTGCAAGACGGCTTCGGCTTCCTGCGCAGCCCCGAGGCGAATTATCTCGCCGGTCCCGACGATATCTACGTCTCGCCGAACCAGGTCCGTAAATGGGGCCTGCGCACCGGTGACACTGTCGAAGGTGAAATCCGCGCACCCAAGGAAGGCGAGCGCTATTTCGCGCTGACGAAGCTGACCAGCGTCAATTTCGAAGATCCCGACCAGGTCCGCCACCGCACCAATTTCGATAACCTGACCCCGCTCTACCCGGAACAGAAGCTGTCGCTCGATACGCTCGATCCGACGGTCCAGGACAAGTCGGCACGCGTGATCGATATCATCTCGCCGCAGGGTAAGGGTCAGCGCGCGCTGATCGTCGCTCCGCCGCGTACCGGTAAGACCGTCCTGCTGCAGAACATCGCCAAGGCGATCACCGATAACCATCCGGAAGTCTTCCTCCTGGTCCTGCTCGTCGACGAGCGTCCGGAAGAAGTCACCGACATGCAGCGCAGCGTGAAGGGCGAAGTTATTTCCTCGACCTTCGACGAACCTGCAAACCGCCACGTCCAGGTCGCCGAAATGGTGATCGAGAAGGCGAAACGTCTTGTCGAGCACAAGCGCGATGTCGTCATCCTGCTCGACTCCATCACCCGCCTTGGCCGCGCCTACAACACCGTGGTGCCCAGCTCGGGTAAGGTGCTCACCGGCGGTGTCGATGCCAATGCCCTCCAGCGCCCTAAGCGCTTCTTCGGTGCGGCGCGTAACATCGAGGAAGGTGGCTCACTGTCCATCATTGCGACCGCGCTGATCGATACCGGCAGCCGCATGGACGAAGTTATCTTCGAAGAGTTCAAGGGCACGGGTAACAGCGAAATCGTCCTCGACCGCAAGGTTGCCGACAAGCGCATTTTCCCGGCTCTCGACGTCGGCAAGTCCGGTACCCGCAAGGAAGAACTGCTGGTCGAGAAGGACAAGCTGTCGAAGATGTGGGTCCTGCGCCGTATCCTCATGCAGATGGGCACGGTCGATGCGATGGAATTCCTCCTCGACAAGATGAAGGATTCCAAGACCAACGAAGACTTCTTCGCCAATATGAACCAGTAGGAGGACGAGGCACGGCGGGCCCGCCCCGCCGTGCGGCACTTCAGTGGATCGGATCGTCTACAGCAGCATCGCCTCGAAAGGCACCGACACGCCCGACGTGTTCGAGATCGTGGAGGTTTCGGCACGCAACAATCCCAAGCGCGCGGTGACAGGCTTCCTGCTGTACGATGCGGACCGCTTCCTGCAGATGATCGAAGGACCGGCATTGGCGCTCCAGGCCTTGCTGGAAGACCTCGAAGCGGATCCAAGGCACCACACCATCGAGGTCCTGCACCGCAGTGCGGCAGACGAGCGCTGGTTTCCCGATTGGGAAATGAAGCACCTGATTTCCTTTTCGGCCGAGCCGGCCCTCGAGGAATTGAGGCGCAAACTGTCGACCAAGCCCGGCGGGCCGGAGATCTTCGCGCTGGTGGATGGCTTCCTGGGAAAATAGACCTCTCAAGAGAGCCGGTCAGCAGCTCAGCCGGCCTGCTTTTGCAGCATTGCGGCCATTTCTTCCCAGACCTTGTTGACCGCCTTGAGTGGTCTCACCATCACCTTGAAATCCACGATCATACCGGCTTCGTCAAACTCGATCAGGTCGATGCCGTTGACGTGTATCCCGCCCATTTCCGTAGTGAATTCCAGCATGGCGTTCGGGCCGTCGACCAGTTCGCGCACATAGGCGAAACTGTCGTTCCCAAGAGTCTTGCCCGCAGCGGAGAGATAACCCACCACCAAGTCGCGGCCCTTTTGCGGCGTGTGCACGACGGGTGAGTGGAACTGGGCATCTTCCCGGATGATTGCGGCGAGGTCCTCCGGCTGCGACCCGGCATCGATTACCTCATGCCATCGCTTCAAACCGATTTTTGCGCTCATGCATGCCTCCGGAAGCTGTCGGCTCTCGCCGCCTCCCAATGGCGGGCGAGGGGAGTGGAAGACGGCTTGTCGAGCAGCACACCCGGTTCGGCAAAATAGTATATCTTGTCGAAGGCATCAGATCGCGCACCATTGATCCGTTCTCGCATATCGAGCGGTTTCATGTCCCAGGGCTTATCGAGACCCATGGCGATCGTGATCTCGCGCAAAGAATGTAGCGTTTGTCGCTGGAAACGGGCTACGCGCGGGGCTTTGTCCTCGACGATCAGGCCGCGCTGACGCCACTCTTCCTGTGTGGCGATGCCCGTAGGGCAGGTGCCCTTGTGACAGTTCATCGACTGCACGCAGCCGAGTGAGAACATGAAAGGCCGCGCCGCATTGCACCAGTCGGCACCGAGGGCGAAGCTCTTGGCCATTTGGGCGCCCGAGTGGATCTTGCCTGACGTGGCAATTTTGACCTTATCGCGCAGGCCGGTGCCCACAAGCATGTTGCGTACGAAGATCTGCCCTTCACGCAGGGGCATTCCGACAGAATTGGAAAGCTCGAGAGGTGCGGCGCCCGTCCCGCCTTCCGCGCCATCGACGGTGATGAAATCCGGGTGCATCCCGGTTTCCAGCATCGCTTTCCCGACAGCGAAAATCTCGTGAGGAAGGCCCACGCACAGCTTGATGCCGACAGGCTTGCCGCCCGATAATTCGCGCAGCCTTGTCACGAACTCGAGCATTTCGATCGGTGTGTCGAATTCCGGGTGTGCTGCCGGTGAGGTGACGGTTTCCCCAACCGGCACACCGCGGGCTTCTGCGATTTCCTTGGTCACCTTTGCGCCGGGCAGGACGCCGCCGTGACCGGGCTTGGCCCCCTGGCTCAGTTTCAGTTCGATCATCTTGACCTGGTCGGAGGCGGCGTTTTCCTTGAATTGGTCCGGATCGAACCGGCCATCCTTGGCCCTTGCGCCGAAATAGCCGCTTCCCAATTCCCAGATCAGGTCGCCTCCGGGCTTGCGATGATACTTGCTGATCGAGCCTTCGCCGGTGTTGTGCGCGAAGTTACCCTCTTTCGCGCCGGCGTTAAGCGCTTCGATCGCACGTCCGGAAAGCGACCCGAAGCTCATGGCGGAGATATTGAGGAGGGACGATGAGTACGGCTTGGCGCAAGTGTTTTCGCCGACCGTCACGCGCCATTCCTCGGGCGCGGTGGAGGAGGGGGCAATCGAGTGGCCGACCCACTCATACTCGTCTGAATAGACGTCGAGCTCGGTCCCCATGGGGTGCGAGTCGAGGTCGCCCTTGGCCCGTGCATAAACAAGCGCGCGAGCCTGGTGGCTGAACGGCCTGCCCTCGAGATCCCCTTCGACCACGTAGGACTGGGCGAAGGGGCGCAGGTCCTCCATGATCCACCTGATCCGGGCGATGAGCGGGTAATTCCTTCTAAGGGTATGTTTTTCCTGCGAAAAATCCCAGACTGCAACAAGCAGAGCGGGAACCAGGATCCACAGCAACCACCTTGCCGGCTCCCATAGTCCGGCAATCGCCACCAGCGCGTAGAGAAGGACCGGGATAATGTACCGGAAGGGGAGCTTTTCCATTTGGATCGACGCCTTCAGGCCAGGTGTTCGGCAAAAAACTCGCTCGTGCGGCGGTCGGCAAGGTTCGCAGCTTCATCACTTCGACGATTACCAAACTCCGTCGCGAAGCCGTGATCGAGACCCTCGTAATCGTGAAGCGTTACCTTGGGGTGGTCGTCGAGGCCGGCATGCATGGCTGCCTGGGTTTCCTTGTCCACGAAACCGTCCTCGGTCGGGATGTGGAGCATGAGCGGGTTCGCGATGGCGTGCTTTTCGTCCAGAAGATTGTCGACGCCGACGGCGTAATATCCGACCGTCGCATCGCTGTCCGTACGTGCCGCGGTCATGTAGGCGAGCCGTCCGCCAAGACAGTATCCGACCGCGCCGACCTTGGAGCACCCTTGGCCGCGTGCATATTTGATCGCCGCCTCGATGTCCCGGACGCCTTGGTCCTGGTCGAACTTGCCGAATAAATCCAAAGCTTTATTCATTTCCGGCTCGATATCGGGATCGAGTTCGATGCCATCCTCGAATTGCCAGAACAGGTCCGGGGCCACCGCCAGGTATCCGTCTTCCGCGAGCTTGTCGCACTTGCGGCGAATTCCGGCGTTGATTCCGAAAATCTCCTGGATGACTACGATCGCGGCCTTCGGCTTGTCGGCCGGCCTCGCGACATACGCGTTGAATGTGTTTGCGCCATCGAGTGTGGAGATGGTGACCAGTTCGCTCATGCGTGTATTCTCCCTAGATAGTTGCAGGCCTAGCGCTTGTGGCGCGGGGCTGGCAAACCCAGATATGGAAAGACCCAGATGTCTTCTGGGCATTCAACGGAGGAAACGCGATGAAGGTCCAAATCGAAATCGACTGTACGCCAGAGGAGGCGCGGACCTTCATGGGCCTGCCCGATGTCGGAAAGGCGAACGATGTCTACGTCGATATGATGTCGAAAGCGATGAAGGGCGTTTCCAGTCCGGACCAGCTGCAGGAATACGCGCGGCAGCTCGCTCCTATGGGGCAGGCCGGTTTCAAGCTGTTCCAGAGCTTTATGGAAGGCGCCAATGCTGCGCGCACTTCCGGCAAGACCACCAAGTCTTCGGACGACTAGGATAGCTCTTCCTCATGAGTGATACGATCTTCGCTCTTTCGAGCGGATCGCCTCCTGCCGCTATCGGGATCATCAGGATCAGCGGTGGAAGTGCGCGGGAGGCTCTGGAGCGGCTTGCAGGAAAAGTGCCGGAGCCTCGCCGGGCAACGCTGCGGACCCTGAGGGACGGGGCAGGGGGCGTTCTGGACCGTGCGCTCGTCCTCTGGTTCGACGGCCTGCAAACAGCCACGGGGGAAGAGCTGGCGGAAATCCATTGCCATGGTGGGCGCGCCGTTGTCGCTGCGATCGAGGGTGCACTGGGTTCGATCCCGGGGTTGCGTAGAGCGGAGCCCGGCGAATTCACCAGAAGGGCATTCGCGAATGGTGTGCTGGATCTCGCCGAGGCGGAAGGTCTGGCGGACCTGCTGGCGGCAGAAACCGAATTGCAGAGGCTCGCAGCCCAGGCCTCTGCCGACGGCGCGCTTTCTAGCCAGGTCGATGTGTGGCGATCGCAGGTTCTCGGCTTGTCCGCCTATGTCGAGGCGGCGCTCGATTTTTCTGACGAGGATGATGTGGAGGTGTTGCCGCCCGCCTTTCAGGATGGGTTGTCAGCAGTCTTGGCAGATATTCGCGGCGCGCTGCAGGCTCCGCGTGCAGAGCGGCTGCGCGATGGCATCAGGGTCGTGCTTGCCGGTCCGCCGAACGCCGGAAAATCCTCTCTATTCAATGCTCTTCTCAACGAAGGCGCTGCGATCGTCACCGATGAAGCGGGGACTACCCGTGACGTTATCGAGAGGCCGGTGGCGTTCGAGGGCATGCCATTCGTATTGATCGACACTGCCGGCCTCAGGGACGATGGCGCGGCCCTGGTTGAGGCCATCGGCATCGACCGCGCGCGCAAAGAGCTCGAGAAGGCCGATATCGTCCTTTGGCTTGGCGCTGAAGGAGAAGGCCCGGAAGGTGCATTGGAGATTGCGGCCAAATGCGATCTCGAAGGGACTGGAAAGAAGAACGCTGATCACACACTCTCGGCCGCCAGCGGTGTCGGGCTGGAGCGCTTGGTGGAGGATTTGGTGGCGAGGGCGAGGGGCTTGGTCCCCAAGCGCGGGATGGCTGCCTTCAACCAACGCCAGGCCGAGGCGCTCGGTCACGCATTCGATGCTCTGGAGGGGATTGGAGAGGGTGATGACCTCCTCCTCATAGGGGAGCGCTTAAGGCTCGCCCGCAGGGCATTTGACAGGCTGCTTGGCCGCCAATCGACCGAGGAAGTTCTCGACGCCTTGTTCGGGCGCTTCTGCATCGGGAAATGAGATTGTTTCACGTGGAACACCGCGAGGCTTTGACCCGATAGGCAAACACATTTATCGGGCGCTTTATGCAAAGATTTGACACCATAGTGATCGGCGGCGGGCACGCTGGCGTTGAGGCGGCCTGCGCGTCTGCGCGGATGGGCGCTGATACGGCTCTCGTCAGTTTCGACCTGTCGAAGATCGGTGCGATGAGCTGTAATCCTGCAATCGGCGGGCTCGGGAAGGGTCACCTAGTGAGGGAGGTGGATGCTCTCGACGGGGTGATCGGCCGTGCTGCCGACGCGGCGGCAATCCATTACCGGATGCTCAATCGGTCAAAAGGCAGTGCCGTATGGGGACCGCGTGTGCAAGCGGATCGCGCGCTATTCCATGCGGCGGTGCAGGGCATCGTACATTCTCAATCCAATCTGACACTGGTTGAGGGGGAAGCGGCGGCGCTGAGGCTCGCAGATGGCACCGTTACGGGCATTGAGCTTGCCGACGGTAGTTCTATCGAGGCGCGCTCGGTCATTCTGTGTACCGGAACCTTCCTCGGGGGCACGTTATTCCGCGGCGAGGAGCGTTTCGAAGGTGGGCGCATCGGGGAGAATGCCGCACATCGTCTGGCAGAGCAGCTGCGTGGTGCTGATTTGCCGATGGCGCGCCTCAAGACTGGAACTCCGCCCCGCCTCGATGGGAGGACAATCGATTGGGCTCGGTTGGATGTTCAGCCATCGGACGAAGAGCAGTGGACTATGTCGTCCCTGTCGAGTGGACGGGCAAACCCCCAGGTCTTTTGCGCAATCACCCGCACCAACGAGGCATCCCACGACATCATCCGCAGTAATCTTGAGCGATCACCGCTATTCTCGGGCGCGATTGGCGCCGCTGGTCCGCGCTATTGTCCTTCGATCGAGGACAAGATCCATCGCTTTGGAGATCGGGACGGGCACCAGATCTTCCTCGAGCCGGAAGGCCTCTCGACGCGTGCGGTCTACCCCAACGGCATAAGTACTTCGCTTCCGGTCGACGTGCAGCTGGACATGCTCCGCGCGATAGAAGGCTTGGAGAAAGTATCGATGGAGGTGCCGGGCTATGCCGTCGAGTATGATCACATCGATCCACGCGCCCTCCGTTCAACTCTCGAGGTGCGAGCGATACCCGGTTTGTATTGCGCAGGTCAGATCAATGGCACGACCGGTTACGAGGAAGCCGCAGCACAAGGGCTTGTGGCCGGAATGCATGCGGCGGGGAGGGCGCTTGAGACCGAGGGCGCGCAGCTCGATCGGGCAAATTCATACATCGCCGTGATGATCGACGATCTCACCCTGCAGGGTGTGACGGAGCCATATCGCATGCTCACATCGCGTGCGGAATATCGGCTGCGGCTACGCGCAGCCAATGCCGACACACGCCTCACACCCTTGGGGATCGACGTCGGACTGGTTGGCGAGGGGCGCCGCCGGTGGTTTGAGGAGCGTGAGGGCAGGCGCGACATGATCGATGCGTTTCTCTCGCAGACGATCTCCGCCAAAGATCTGCAGTCCAGCGCCCGCTCGGTGAAGCCGGATGCGCGCGGTCGAAGCGCTCGGGAATGGTTGAAGGGCGGTCACGTCATGCTGCAAGATCTTGCCTCTCACCTTGATGGTTTCGATGCCTCGGACTCGCTCGCCGTCGAGATGGCGGAGGATGCCTTCTACTCGCCTTATCTTGAGCGCCAAGATGCTGAGCTGCGCGAGCTTCGTGCGGGCGAGCATCTGCGGATATCGGAGGAGTTCGCTTTTGCAGAAGTACCTGGCCTGTCCAACGAAATGGTCGAGCGTTTGACAGCCGCAAAGCCTCCAACTTTATCGGCGGCAGGGCGAATACCCGGAGTTACCCCGTCAGCTCTCGCCGCGTTGATGGTACATGTGAAGCGTGCGCAAGAGGTTCAAGCCCTGTGATGGAGCGGGAAAAAGAAGCGCGAGCCTACATTGAAGAGAAGGGCGGGGCGCGAGCTATTCACTCCCTGTCAGAGCTTTCCGAACGGCTGAAAGAAGAGAATCAGCGCCAGAACCTTGTGGCCAAGGGTTCGCTGGACCACATCTGGGTCCGCCATTTCGCAGACTCGGCGCAATTGCTGGACCACGTTCCACGTGAAACAAAGGGCCCTTGGCTAGATTTGGGGAGTGGTGCCGGCTTTCCCGGGTTGGTCCTTGCGATCTTGCGGCCCGAAATTGAGTTTGTGCTGATCGAGTCCCGCCGTTTACGGGTGGAGTGGCTCGAAAGAATGAGCTCGGAGCTTGGCCTGGAAAATTGCCGCATCGAAGGGTGTCGTTTAGAGCAAGTCACGACAGTCGAGGCTGGAATTATTTCGGCTCGCGCGTTTGCGCCGCTTGCCAAACTGCTGCGTTTATCCGCACGCTTCTCCACAGACGACACACGCTGGGTGTTGCCGAAAGGGCGTTCTGCGGCTCATGAAGTGCAGGAGCTACCCGGACGGGAGTCGAAAATGTTCCACGTGGAACAGTCACTCACGGATCGGGAGGCGGGAATTGTTGTTGGTCGGGGCAAAGTGAGGGAAAAAGCGTGATTACCGTCGCAATTGCCAATCAGAAGGGTGGCGTGGGCAAAACGACCACGGCCATCAATATCGCAACCGCGATGGCCGCCACCGGCTGGAAAACCCTCCTCATCGACCTTGACCCTCAGGGCAACGCGTCGACCGGTATGGGGATTGAGGGCGTTGATCGGAAGTATTCCAGCTACGATCTTCTGCTCGAGCAAGGCACCTTGGCGCAATGCGCGCAGCCGACTGAAATTCCCGGCCTCGACATCGTTCCCGCGACCCAGGACCTATCAGGAGCCGAGGTGGAGCTGGTCGCCGTCGATGACCGCACTGCGCGCCTGTCGAAAGCGCTGGCACAGTCAGGCACAACCGGTTTCGGAAGTTACGATATTTGTTTTATCGATTGCCCGCCGTCTTTGGGGCTTCTGACCCTGAACGCTTTGGGAGCAGCCGATACGCTTCTAGTGCCATTGCAATGCGAATTCTTTGCGCTGGAGGGGCTGAGCCAACTGTTGCAGACGGTCGAACGTGTCCAGCAACGCTTCAATCCGGACCTGGGTATCGTCGGAATAGCGCTCACCATGTTCGATCGTCGCAACCGGCTCACCGACCAGGTCGCGGACGATGTCCGTGATTGCCTTGGGAAGCTCGTCTTCGAGAACGTAATCCCGCGTAATGTGCGGCTATCCGAAGCGCCCAGCCACGGCATGCCGGCGCTCGTCTATGACCACAATTGTCCCGGTAGTCGCGCCTACATCGGATTGGCGCGCGAATTAATCGGAAGACTGCCCGAGAGGAGGAAGGCCGCATGAGCCAGGCAATCGATCGCAAGAAGAAGCTTGGCCGCGGGCTCGGCGCGCTGCTTGGAGAAGTCCAGCGCGAGGAGCCGCTGGTCAATTCCGGTAACGAAAGCAACGAGTTGGCTAGTGCAGCTGCGCCTTCTGTCACCTCGGGGCTCAGCTCAATCCCCGTTGCCGATATCGAACCATTGCCCGGGCAGCCAAGGACGCATTTCGACGACGAGGCGCTCGACGAACTGGCCGCATCCATCGCCCAGCGGGGCGTGATCCAGCCCGTCATCGTCACTGCGAGGGCGAGCGGCAAATATCGGCTGGTGGCCGGCGAACGTCGCTGGCGCGCTGCCCAGCGGGCGCGACTTCACCAGATCCCCGCGATCGTTCGCGATCTGGAAGAGCGCGAAGTCCTCGCTTTGGCGCTTATCGAGAATCTCCAGCGCGAGGATCTCAATCCTTTGGAAGAGGCCCGCGCATATCAGAAACTCGCGGAAGACGAGGGCATGACTCAGGCCGAAATCGCGGGCTTGGTCGACAAATCCCGTAGCCACATCGCCAATTTGCAGCGCTTACTGGCCTTGCCCGACGATGTCCAGGATCTCCTGGCCAACTCCAAGCTTTCAATGGGCCATGCGCGCGCCTTGATCGGCAATGACGACGCGTCTGCCATTGCGGCACGTGCAGCGAAGGAAGGGCTTTCGGTCCGCGAAGTCGAGAAACTCGTACGCAAGGCATCTCGCCCGGCAGCCTCAGGTCGCGTCAAACCCCAGATCCCCGAAGCCGAAACGGATGCGGATATTGCGGCCGTACAGGGCCATCTCGAGGAATTTCTCGGTTTGCCGGTGCGGATCAAGACGGACGAGACGCCGAGCACGGGGACGGTCACCATCCGCTACCATACGCTAGACCAGCTTGATCTTATCTGTCAGCGCCTCACAGGCGGGGACATCTGAATTTGAGAAAAAACGCAAAATCAATAGCTTAAAATCGATAGATCATTCTTCCGGAGTGACTTCCCGATAGACAGCCTTCTGTGGCTCGGAAACCGTCACCGGCACCAGCATATACTCCTGGCCATAATAGCTTGGCGAGTGACGTAGCTCGCCTGCAGCGGCACTTTCCATATAGTCGTCGAGGTAGGCCTCGCATTCTCCATAGAGCGAGGCTGCTCCACGCCGCGCGTCGTCTACGGAATCCCCGACAGCGCTACCCGCTGCTGCGCCCACGCCTGCTCCTACGACGGTGCCGAGCGAGCGATTCCCGTCGCCGGCTATTCGATTTCCGGCTACCCCGCCGATCGCTCCGCCAACCAAAGCGCCTAGAACCTTGCCCCGATCGGTCTCGTCATAAGTTGCCAATCGGCTACGGCATTCCGCAAGCCATGCCTCTCGATCGAATTGCACGACATGCGCACCGGCGGGAAGACCGATGACCTCCACCTGCTCGCCCTGACTGCCCTGAGTGTACATTCGCCGTTTCGTCACCACGCGTCGCGCGGTCGGTACTGAAGGGGTTCGGGTAAAGTTGGCTCCTGCTCGGTCAGGGACGTCCTCGATCTCGACTCTCTCGATAACGACCGGCGGTTGGCGCCTCGGAATGACGCGCTCCGTCGGAAATACCGTTTCAACGACTTCGACCTCAATTCCCCGGTCTGCCGGTGCGTCGCCCGCGCTTGCCGCGTCCCCTTCGGACGTCTGGGCAGACACTGGGGTGAACGCACACAGAGCTGCGCCGGACAGGGCGATGGCGAAATTCTTCATTCCCGAGACTCCATGAGGCAAAGGCTACTCGAGCCGAAATACCAAGCCGGGCCCGTTATCGCAAAGCGCCGCTGCCGACCGTCTTATTGCGGGGCAGAATCAGATCCGGTCGGACAGGATCGCGGCCAGTTTCTCTATCCCGGCGCGGTCTTCATTGTCGAAGCGAGCCTTTTGGGGGCTGTCCAGGTCGATAACCGCGACGACTTGGCCTTCGCGGACCACGGGAACGACCAGTTCCGAATTGGTATCGGCGTCGCATGCGATATGCCCCGGAAACGCGTGGACATCCTCGACCAACTGAGTTTCGTTCTTGGCTGCAGCTACACCGCAAACGCCGCTACCGAGCGGTATCCGGATGCAGGCCGGACGGCCCACAAAAGGACCGAGCACGAGCTCACCCTCGACAAGGCGATAAAAACCCGCCCAGTTCAGCTCTGGAAGGAACTCCCAAAGCAAGGCAGCGCTGTTCGCCATATTGGCGACGGCATCCGGCTCGCCGGACGTCAGGGCGTCCGCCGCCTCGCATAGTTGCCGGTATGCTTCGGGCTTGGGGCAATCGGGATCGGGACGAAAATCAAACATGCCAGCGATCTAGGCGGCGGCGCGCGCGATGCAAGGGGCGTTGCGGGTCAAGCCTCGCTGGCGTAACGCTGGATCGCATGAGCATCCTCAAAAAGCTGGGCATCGCCCTTCTCGTCATAATCGTGATCCTCGGGATCGTCTTCTTCTTCGTCTCGCGCGGCGACACGGCCGACATTCCGTTCGACGAGGTGGTGGGCACCGATCCGCGTCTCGATGAACCGGATGCCGAAACCTTCCCGACCATTGCGATCGCCGAGCCGATCGGCTGGCAGGAAGGCGAAGTGCCGGATGCCGCAGAAGGCTTTCAGGTGCAGCGCTTTGCGGACGGGTTGGACCATCCGCGTACCCTGCAGGCCCTGCCGAACGGCGATATTCTGGTCTCGCTGACACGCGCTCCCGCCAAAGACGGGGGCGGCCTGACCGCGTGGATTGCCGATTTGCTGATGAGTCGTGCGGGCGCCGGGGGCGAATCGCCTAATCAGGTGGTCTTGCTTCGGGATGGTAACGGCGACGGAATTGCAGAAACGCGCCAGGTGCTCATCGACGGCCTCGATTCTCCTTCGGGCCTCGCCTGGACGGATGGCACTCTCTACGTCGCGAATCACGACGAAGTGCTTGCATTCCCCTACGAACTTGGTGCCGACGCACCTTCTGGCGAAGCGGTCAAGGTTGCCGACCTGGCGCCGGCTGGCGGCCACTGGATGCGTAATCTGGCCATCCACCCTGACGGTGACAGGCTCTATGTGGCGGTCGGTTCGGATACCAATATCGGCGACAAGGGTATGGAGGCAGAAGAGGGCCGCGCCCTGATTTGGGAGATTGATCTCGCTTCCGGAACCCAGCGAATGTTCGCCGGCGGGCTTCGCAATGCAAACGGCCTGGATTTCAGCCCCTGGTCGGGTGAGCTCTGGACGACCGTGAACGAGCGCGACATGCTCGGGTCGGACCTTGTGCCCGATTACCTCACCAATGTTCCCATAGGCGCGCAATACGGCTGGCCGTGGGTATATTGGGGCGACAACTTCGATCGCCGCGTAAAATATCCCTACCCCTCTTACATCAACTACATTCGCACGCCCGAATATGCGCTTGGCCCTCACGTGGCGGCGCTGGGCCTGGTCTTCAGCCGCGAAGGTGCAGCATTGGGCGAGGGCTTCTCGAGCGGGGCCTTCATTGCGCGCCACGGTTCGTGGAACCGGAAGCCGCCGTCGGGCTACGACGTCGTTTACGTTCCTTTCGACGACCGCGGAAACCCGACCGGGCAGCCGATCGAGGTTCTGGGCGGCTTCCTGACCGGTGATGGGAAGACCCGCGGGCGGCCGACGTGGGTCGAATGGGCCGGAGACGGCTCGCTGCTGGTTAGCGACGACACTGCCGGGATCATCTGGCGCGTCAGCGCTCCAGGCGCCACGCCCCAGGGCGCTATCGAAAGGGTTACCGGTCGCAGCCTGCCTCCGCAGCGTGAGCTTAGAGGGCAAGCCGCGACGTTCTCCGGCGAAGATTTTGCCCGGGAAGTGACTGTAGACTAAGTCGCGCGGCGCAACTTGGCTTAGCCGAGCAGCGCCTCGGTGGGGATCGCGTAGAGATCTTCCGAACCTGCTGTCGCAGCGGCGCGCAGGCCGGCGGCTTCGGGCACGATACGATCGAGGAAGAACCGGACGCTCGCCGGCTTGGTCTTGGCCAATGCCGGTGCGCTTCCAGCCTCTACGGCGCGCAGCTGGCGCACCAGCTGCCATGCGGCGACAGCTACGGACAGCATTGTCGTAAAGGCCACGCTGCCTGCGAGGCGGTCGTCGAGGCTGGCTTCCTCGCGCATCCACTTGGCGACCGCTGCGCAATCGCCGGCGAGCGCAAACAACGCCGGTTCTTCGGCGCAGTCGCGCGCGATGTCTTCCGTCAGCGAGACTAGCGCTTGGCCGTCGTCCATGCCCAGCTTGCGTGTAACGAGGTCGGCGGCCTGAATACCGTTAGTGCCTTCGTAGATCGGTGCGATACGCGAATCGCGCCAATGCTGCGCGGCACCGGTCTCCTCGACAAATCCCATGCCTCCGTGGACCTGGATGCCAAGGCTGGCGACTTCGATCCCGATGTCCGTTCCCCACGCCTTGATCAGCGGCGTCAGGACTTCGCCACGCGCGCGCGCCGCATCGTCGCCCAGCGTTCCGCGATCGACCTGGCCAGCGGTGTAGTAAAGCAAGGCTCGCGCGCCCTCGGTCAGGGCCTTCATCCTCAGGAGCATGCGGCGTACGTCAGGATGCTCGATAATCGACACGGGATTGCGATCCGGAGAACCGGCGCGAGCCGATTGCACCCGCTCCTTAGCGTAATCGAGCGCCTGCTGGGTCGCGCGCTCGCCAATCTGGACGCCTTGGTTGCCGACATTGATGCGGGCATTGTTCATCATCGTGAACATGGCCATCAGCCCGCGGTGCGGAGCGCCGACCAGTTCGCCGATGCATTCGTCGTTATCGCCATAACTCATCACGCAGGTGGGCGAGGCGTTGATACCAAGCTTGTGCTCGAGGCTGACGCAGCGCACGTCGTTTCGCGCTCCGGGATTGCCCTCGGCATCGACGTGATATTTGGGCACGACGAAAAGGGAAATGCCCCTACTGCCTTCCGGCGCATCCGGCAGCCGGGCCAGCACGAGATGGATGATATTTTTCGAGAGCTCGTGTTCGCCCCAGGTTATGTAGATCTTCTGGCCCTTGATGCGGTATTTTCCGGCATGCTCACCATCTTCGATCGGTACGGCGGTTGCCCTGAGGGCGCCCACGTCGCTACCGGCCTGCGGCTCGGTAAGGTTCATCGTCCCGGACCATTCACCACTAACCAGTTTGGGAAGATATTTCTGCTGCAGTTCACCAGAACCGTGATGTTCTAGCGCCTCAATCGCGCCAACGCTCAGCATAGGCAGAAGGTTGAAGGCCATGTTTGCCGTGCCGAGATTTTCCAGCACATTGCATGCAAGCGTGAAGGGCAGACCCTGGCCACCGAATTCGGCAGGGGACGCGATCGCATTCCAGCCCTGTTCGACATAGGCCTCGTAGGCAGAGTCGAACCCGTCCGGCAGGCGCACCACCCCATTCTCTAGCTTTGCGCCCTCGAGATCACCGATTCGGTTGAGGGGGGCGAATTCCCCTGCCGCGAATTGTCCCACGCCCTCTACAATAGCCTCGACCATGTCGGGCTCGGCTGCGGCGAATTTCTCGGTCGTCGCGAGCTCTTCGATTCCGGCATTTACCCGAATGGCGAGCAGCTGGTCCTGGGTGGCGGGGGTGTAGGTCACGAATGCATTCCTCTTGGCTTTCTCGAGCGTCAGATATAGCGCGCGGGCATGAGCGGCAAATACGCTACGGAAACGCTTCAGGCGAACGAAAGTGGCATTGCACGTGCCGCGGCGATCCTGCGGGCGGGTGGGCTCGTCGCAGTGCCGACCGAAACGGTTTACGGACTCGCTGCGAGGGCGGACAGTGAAGAAGCAGTGGGCCGCATCTACGAGGCGAAGGGACGGCCGAGCTTCAATCCGCTCATCGTCCATGTGCCTACGATAGAGCGGGCGGAGCGCCTCGCTGTATTCAGCGCGAAAGCAAGGGAGCTTGCGCAGGATTACTGGCCGGGGCCCCTGACGCTCGTACTGCCCAGGCGGGAAGATGCAGGACTGGCAGCAAGGGTCGCGGCCGGACTCCCGACGCTGGCCCTGCGTATGCCGGATCATCCTGTCATGTCGGCATTGCTCGAAGCTGTCGACTTTCCCTTGGCGGCCCCGTCCGCCAATCGCAGCGGCTTTATCAGCCCGACGAGTGCGAAGCATGTGCTTGCCTCCTTGGATGGCCGTATCGATGCGGTGATCGATGGGGGAGCGTCGCAGGCGGGGCTTGAATCGACGATTCTTGCTGTCCGGGACGACGGTAACGTCGACCAGCTACGACCGGGTCCGGTCAAAGTTGCGCGGCGCAACTCGGCTTCCGGCTTTGCGGGCATCGAGGCGCCGGGCCAGCTCGCCAGCCATTACGCTCCCGGAAAGCCCTTGCGCCTCAATGCTGGCGACCATGGAGATGACGAGTTCATGATCGGCTTCGGCGATATCGCTGGAGATTGCACGCTGTCCGAGGTCGGCGATCTCAAAGAGGCGGCGTCACGCCTCTATGCCTGCCTGCACCTCGGCGCGGCATCCGACAAGCCGCGCATGGCTGTGGCATCCATCCCGGATCGGGATATCGGCAAGGCGATCAACGACAGGCTGCGCCGCGCGGCGACACCGCCGGATTAATCTTCGTCAGGTTCGACGGGAATAGTCGGCAAGATTTGCTGCATCTCGGCGTAGGTATCGCGCGCCTCGCTGCAGGCTCGGCGATTGCCTTCCTCGCATTCATCCAGCTGCTTTTCGTATTCCCGTTCCAGATTGGCCAGGCGCTCTTCGCGACGGCGAATCTCGCGCCCGCGCTTTTCATCGGCTTCCGACTGGCTGGTAGTCGCCAGGTCTACACCTTTGCTCACAACCTTTACGGGAGCGGTCGCAACATCGACAAGCGTGCTTACGCAGCCGCTTACGGAAAATGCGGCGAAAATCAGGGCAAGGGTGGCTGGGCGGCGCATGCGAAGTCCTTTCGCGTGGCCGCCTAGCCCATATTCCCTTGCCAGGCGATGACTTAAGCTTCGGATTCTTCCGCGGCGTCGTCCTGCGCCGGTTTTGCGCCGCTGCGACATACCAGTTTGCCCGATCCCATCGAGGAGACTTCGCAGGTTGCGCTGCCGTTCACCGTCACCGTTCCCGATCCGACGATATTCGCTTCAACCGTGCCATCGGACGAAAATTCCGCATCGCCCGAACCGGCGACGGTGACTTCCGCGGTGTCGACCTGGAGATTGCTCATCGCGCCCTTACCGGTCCCGGCAATCGTCATTTCAAGCGACTTCGCATCGCCGGATGCCTCGAAATCGCCCGAGCCGGCAATGGTAACTTCGAGCTTCTCGGCCGCGATGGTGCCGACTTTCGCCGATCCCGACCCCGCGATGGTCGCTTCGGCCGGTCCGCTCATTTCGTCGGCTTCTATGGTGCCAGAGCCAGCGAGGACCATGGCGGTCAGGCTAGGCATGGTGACCCGCACGGTAGCCGTGCCGAGGTCCTTGCCGCTGTCCTTTTCGCGGCTCACGGCGAGAGAGTCGTTATCGAGATGAAAGCGCAAGGCATCGACTGCAGCCTGGTCGCCGGAGACCTCGATATCGAGCGCGTCGCCTTTGTTGACGATGATCGTGTCGGGCGAGGCGAGAACGATTTCCGAAGGGTTCGCACCGGCCATGTCGACTTCTGCCAGCGGCACGCCTTCGCTATCGCCGATAGTGACGTTCACGCCGTCGCAACCCGCGATAAGCGTGCTGGCGGCCAGGGCGGCGACGGGCGCGAGGCCCTTGAGAATTCTGGTCAGCATTGGCGGTATCCCTCTATTGCCCGCATTTTCCGTATTGCCTACGTAATACACTGAGGCCGCCAATTCAAGGCAAACGAAAAGGGCCGCCCCTTGCGGAGCGGCCCCTTCGTCGATTGCTCGATGGCGTTTGCCGATCAGGCTTCTTCGGTGTTCTCGTAATACTGCGGCGCATGCTCGCGCAGGACATCGAGGATCTTTTCAAGCGCAGTCGCTTCGTCGGTTTCTTCCATCGCACCGAGCTCGCGAGCGAGGCGGCTGGAGGCAGCTTCGAAGATCTGGCGTTCGGAATAGCTCTGTTCCGGCTGATCGTCGGGACGGAAAAGATCGCGCGTCACTTCGGCGATCAAGACGATTTCGCCCGAATTGATCTTGGCTTCGTATTCCTGCGCACGGCGCGACCACATGGTCCGCTTGACCTTGGGCTTGCCCTTCAGGGTTTCCATCGCTTCCTTGAGCGTCTTGTCCGACGACAGCTTACGCATACCAATCGATTCGACCTTGTTGACCGGGACGCGCAGGGTCATCCGCTCTTTTTCAAAACGCAGTACGTAGAGGTCGAGCTGCATTCCCGCGATTTCTTCGCTCTGCAGTTCGATCACACGGCCCACACCGTGCTTGGGGTAAACGACGTAATCGCCAACGTCGAAGGCATCAGCCTTGCTCGCCATGCATAATCCTTTCACCGGGCCGACCGAGATTTCCGCGCTGCGAATGACCCTGCCCGCAATCCCCAAGGGAGCACGGTATAGTGGTCAAATTGCAGGTTGGATGCTCTTCCGGCCCTTTCGATTCTCACATCTGGCCGGGAGCACACCGGCGCAGTTGTTGCATTATATAGCACAGTATGTGGATTATTGCGAGTCTGCGACGCTTTCGGTCGATCGGGTTCGCGCTCCCTTCGCGCGCTCCGCCACCAGTTCCGCCCCGAGCAAGAGGAAGAAGCCGCTGGCATAGAACCAGGTGATCAGGACGATCACCGCACCCAGCGATCCGTAAGTGGCGTTGTAATTGCCGAAATTTGCGGCGTAGTAGGCGAAGGCTGCTGTTGCCGCGATCCAGGTCACTGCAAACAGTATGGCACCGGGCCAGATGACGTCCCAATCGGGCGCGGGCTTGTTGGGTGCAAAACGGTAGAGCAGGGCGGCCGCACCGCTGGCGACAAGCAGGAGGGTCGCGAAACCCGCAATATCGCCGATCGGACCGGACACTGCGGCAATGGCGGTAATCACCCCGCCGGCGGCGGCCAGTCCCACGACGCCTGCTATCGTTATAAGCAGTGCGACCAGGTTACCTTTTACGAAGCCGCGCTCTTCCTTCGCGCCCAAAGCGATGTTCAAACCCGTCATCAGGGCGCGCGCTCCGTTGCGGGCGCCGAACAGGGCAATTGCGAGCGAAAGCAGCAGGCCGAATCCCTTCGCCCCGGCTGCGCCTTCGCTCACATTCTTCAATTGATCGCCGATCAGTTCTGCCGCAGATGCGGGCAAATTCTCTGATAATGTCGCAATATGGCCCGCGACCGTCTCCGGATCGGCGAAGAGGCCATAGCCGAGAACCACTGCGCCGAGCGTAGGCACGAGGGCGAGCAACGCATAATGCGCCACTCCCGCAGCGATGATACCGATATTGTCTTCGCCGCCCCTGGCCCAAGCGGCTTTCAGATCGTCCAGCAAAGCGATGGCTGGATCAGTCGCCTTCGCCGGGTTCAGGCGAGAAGTACTTGTCGAACTTGCCTTCTTCGCCCTTGTGTTCGTCCGCATCTGCGGGCGGCTCTTTCTGGCTGGTGATGTTCGGCCATTCGGCGGAGAACTTGGTGTTCAGCTCGAGCCACTTTTCCAGATTGTCTTCCGTGTCCGGCAGGATGGCTTCGGCCGGGCATTCCGGCTCGCACACGCCGCAATCGATGCATTCAGACGGGTTGATGACGAGCATGTTCTCGCCTTCGTAGAAGCAGTCGACGGGGCAGACCTCGACGCAATCGGTGTATTTGCATTTGATACAAGCGTCGGTGACGACATAGGTCATGGTGCGATATTTCCCTGTCTCGCAGTGGTCTTGCCGCTGCTATTTCCATTTTGTCCGCCCGGGTCAAGCTCGCGGTAGCAAGCCTGCGCTTCTCTTGGGGGTCCGCGGCGATCGGGTAGTGAGAGAACTTCGATCAGGCGCACTGCGTTCCCGAGGGGGAGGGTGAGCACATCGCCCGGCTGGATGTCCCGGCTGGACCTGGTGACGCGTTCGCCATTGCGCCGGATGTGACCCATGCCGACCAGCCTGTTCGCCGCGCTGCGGGTTCGCACGAAGCGCAGCAAGCAGAGCAAACGGTCGATCCGCACGCTCAGCCCTGCTTCATGAGATCCGCCAGCCCGGCAAATGCGCTGCCTTCGCGCGGTTTGCTCGCGGCGGGAGCGCTGCGTTGCTGCTTGCGGCGGGAGGGACGCCACTCCCAGCTGTCGGGACGGGGCGGACCGAATGCGCCTTCTGCCAAGGGCTTCGCGCGCTGGACCCGGAATCCGGCCTGTCCGAGCAGGCGCTCGGCATTCTTTTCTTCCAGGCCGATCGAGATCGGAAGGGCGAGGTCGAGGCGGAATTTGCGGCTCTTGTCCGCCTTGGCCCGCGCTTCGTGGGCGGAGCGAAAGATCTTCTCTGCAAGGTCGAGCCGGATGGCCTGCGACCCGGCATGGCGATAGCCCGACGGAAGCTTCTTCGCGTCCGGAATGACAGGAAGCATGGCCTCCTGCAGCGGACGACGATCGATGCCCAGCGCATGGAGCAGCTGTCGCGGCGCAGGCTTGAGCAGCATCGGCGAATAGATGTCGAGAGCGCCGAACGTGACCCCGATCTTGCGCAGGAAAGGGCGCATTTCCTTGGGCAGATGCTCGATCCCTGCTTTTTCGCGCGTGACGAAGCCGTGGCCAGAAATGAGGTTCAACAACAAGGCGCGGGCCTGCGATCCGGCATCGGGATTGGTGGCGGCGATATGCATCTTGCGCAGCGGCTCGAGCGGCTCGAGCTGCTTGTCGAGCCATGCGTCGAGCGCCGCCATCAGATTGGCTCGCGAAGCATCGGACAGGCTTGCCAGCTCTCGTGCAGGTTCGAGCTCGGGCTTCACCTGCCCGTCGCGCGTACGCAGTTTCGCAAGCATCTGGCCCTTCCACCGGATGGCCCCACGTCCGATCTCGATCTCCTCCATCCCGGACGCAGCCAAGGCATCGGCGCGTTCGCCAAGCAGGCGCGGCAAAGCCTTTTCGGCCGCAGCAAGAAGCATCTTGCGGTCCGCATGATTGGCCGCCGCATCCACGACAAACCGGAATCCCTCGACATGGCCCAAGGGTTCGTCCTCGACCTTGAGGATGCCGTCGTCCGTAAGGGTAATGGGGAGCATGGATGCGTCCTGTCCCAGCGATTTCATCAGGATAGCCGTCCTTCGGTTCACGAATCTTTCGGTCAGCCGCGCATGGAGCGCGTCCGATAGTTTTGCTTCGACTGCGCGGGCACGCGACGCCATTTCGTCACGCGCCAGAACCCAGTCCGGGCGCTGGCAGATATAAGCCCAGGAGCGAATCGCGGCGATCCGCCCTTGCAGGGTATCGATGTCACCACTCGTATTGTCGAGTTCGGAGATCCGCGCCGCGACGAAGTCCGCTCCGATATAGCCCTGCTGGAGATCTTGCCACAACCGCGCAACGAAGCGGGCATGTACGTCCGGCCCACGCTGGCGGAAGTCGGGAAGCGAGCAGGCCTCCCAGAACCGGCGAACCTGTCCGTGGCCGCGGATGGTGGCGGCGAAAGGCTCTTCGGCGAGGCGCTTGAGGGTGGCCAGGTCGATCGCTTCCGGCGCAAGGCGGAGCGCTTCGTGCCGGGGCGGCGTCTCCAAATCGCCTATCAGTGTGGCGATATTGTCGAAGCGTGGCTCCGCCTCTCTCCAGAACAGCTTGGTGATCGGCGCGAAGCGGTGTTCCTCGATCGCGTAGACTTCTTCCTCGGTAAATTCTGGGGCGGGCCCCATCTTCCCGCCTGCACCGGCGAGCGTCCCGAAGGTCCCGTCCCGCTGGTGGCGGCCTGCGCGCCCGGCAATCTGGGCCATTTCGGCCGGATGAAGCCTGCGCATCCGCACGCCGTCGAACTTGGTCAGCCCCGCGAAGGCCACGTGGTTCACATCGAGGTTGAGCCCCATCCCGATGGCGTCGGTCGCGACGATGTAGTCGACTTCACCATTCTGGAACAATTCGACCTGTTTGTTGCGCGTTTCCGGTGAAAGCGCTCCCATGACGACAGCCGCACCGCCGCGAAACCTGCGGAGCATCTCGGCGACGGCGTAGACCGCTTCGGAACTGAACGCGACAATCGCGCTGCGCGGCGGCAGGCGCGACAATTTCCTCGGTCCGATATGCGTAAGCGTCGAAAAGCGCGGCCGGTCGGATATCTCGGCGTCGGGAACGAGTGCCTTGACCATCGGCTCCAGGGTTGCGGCACCCAGCAGCATCGTTTCCTCACGCCCGCGCGCATTGAGCAGGCGATCGGTAAAGACGTGTCCCCGTTCGCGGTCGGCGGACAGCTGTGCTTCGTCGAGTGCGACGAAGGCCGCGTCGGGCGACCGAGGCATGGCCTCCACCGTGCAGCACAGGTATCGCGCCCCAGCAGGCTCGATGCGCTGCTCGCCGGTAATCAGCGCGACCGCCTTCTCGCCCTTTATCGCGACCAGTCGGTCATAGACTTCGCGCGCAAGCAGGCGCAGCGGGAAGCCGATCACACCGCTCGAATGCGCGCACATTCGTTCGATGGCGAGGTGGGTCTTGCCGGTATTGGTGGGCCCGAGGACCGCCTTGATCGAGGCGTCTTTCACGAAACCTAGGTGGCAGTGCGCCGCAGGCAGTGCAACCGCTCGCCACGCAATACCCGCAACTCGGCGCAATTCGGGCCCGAGAAGGCCTGAGTTAAGCGTGTCTTTACCTTGAATCCTGCATAGACTACTCCGCAAATATAGATCGGCGGGCGCGCGGGATCGCGCCATTCGTCGTGACGGAGGAATTCAGGTGCAGGTGTCCGGTTTGGACAAGCCAGATCAGATTTCGGTGGGGCAGGCTGCGGGTGAGCGCGCTCCTGATGCTGATCCTGTGGCCGATGCAACCGGCCGCGCCGGCAGCACCGGCAAGTTCTCTCTCGGCACGCTCAAATCGCAAGTTTTCGCTCGCATCGAAACACTCGACATCGCGCCTGACCTCGGGGCCGACATCGGCTCGAAGCGCTGGTTCAGGGGGCTGGGCACCTTTGTCGGCCTGTCTGTCGTAGCACTGGCATTCTGGCCCGATTTTGCGCCGCTGGAAGCTGCTTCGCCGCTGCCTGACGATGGCGAAATCCTTGGCGAGTATCACAGCCAGGCGATCCTTCCGCTTGCGCTCGGAGCCGATACCGGGCGCCGGATGGGGCCGAGCAACCTCGTGAGACCGCTGGCCGAGGCGCCCGAACGTCCGCAGTTACAGATGCTGGCAACGCTGGGGTCGGGAGACAGCTTCGAGCGAACCCTGCTGCGATCGGGTGTCGGCAGGTCGGAAGCACAAGACATCCTGTCGCTGGTGGAACGGGCCATGCCGCTGAGTGAGCTTGAGCCGGGCACCCAGATCGACATCACCTTGGGCCGGCGACCAGCTCCCGGGGCTTCGCGGCCTTTGGAAGAACTGAAGTTCCGCGCACGCTTCGATCTCGAATTGGCTGTGTCCAGACTGGACCCCGGCGACAACCTGACTTTGTCGCGCAAGATCATCCGGGTCGATGAAACGCCGCTTCGCATCCGCGGAACCGTAGGCGACAGCCTGTATCGGTCCGCCCGGGCCGCCGGAGCGCCGGCAAGCGCGATCCAGGCATATCTCAAGGCCCTCTCCGCTCAGGTCAGCCTCGACAGCGAAGTCCGCGAGACGGACACTTTCGATATGATCATCTCGCATCGCCGTGCTGCGACGGGGGAGCGTCAGGCGGGCCAGCTGCTGTTTGCCGGACTGGAGCGCGGTTCGCGCCAGCCGATCCAACTGATGCGTTGGGGCAAGGACGGACAGTTCTACGAAGCTTCGGGCGTGGGGGAAGAGCGCGGCGGCCTGATGGCACCGGTTCCGGGCCGAATGAGCTCGAGCTACGGTATGCGTCGCCACCCCATTCTTGGCTATCGGCGAATGCATGCCGGGGTCGATTTCAAAGCGCGCCACGGCACGCCGATAGTCGCCGTAACCGATGGCCGGGTGACCGGAGCAGGCCGAATGGGCGGGTGCGGCAATGCGGTGCGCCTGCGTCACGGGAACGGCATCGATACGCGCTATTGCCACATGAGCCGGATCGCGGTGCGCGGCGGCCAATCGGTCAAGCGTGGGCAGGTCATCGGCTACGTCGGATCGACCGGCCTTTCGACGGGACCGCACCTTCACTACGAAATGTATCGCGGTGGCCGCTCGGTAAATCCGGCGTCGGTGAAGTTTGTCACCCGCGCCCAGCTTTCCGGCGACGAGCTTCAGAAATTCCGCGAGGCGCTGCGCAAGATCAGAACCGTCGAAGCAGGGGCTGCGCTGGAAGATCTGGCGCCTACAGCGGATGAAGCGGCGGAAGAAGGGCCGAAGCGCGAGATCGACAAGCTCAACATGCCGCAGCAGGTATCCTGAGATTGAACCGCCACAGCGATTGCAGCACAGGGGCCCCATGACGAGCAACGCATCCTACCCAGCCACGCGCATGCGCCGCACGCGAGCCCACGATTGGAGCCGCCGCATGCAGCGCGAAACCGTGCTGACCGTGTCCGATCTGATCTGGCCGCTTTTCGTGACCGACGGCGAAGGTGTGGAGGATCCGGTACAGAGCCTGCCCGGAGTATCGCGCTGGTCGGTCGACGGGATCGTCAAGCGGGCGAGGGAAGCTGTCGACCTGGGCATTCCCTGCATCGCTCTTTTCCCGAACACTCCGGAAAGCGCGCGCAGCGAGGACGGTGCAGAGGCCCTCAATCCGGACAATCTGATGTGCCGGGCCATCAAGGCCGTTCGCGACGCTTGCGGGAGCGATATCGGCATCCTCACCGATGTGGCGCTCGACCCTTATACAAGTCACGGCCAGGACGGGCTGGTCAATGAGGACGGCTATGTCCTGAACGACGACACCGTCGCAGTTCTGGTCGACCAGGCGCTGGTCCAGGCAGACGCCGGGGCGGATATCGTCGCGCCATCGGACATGATGGACGGCCGCGTGAAGGCCATTCGCATGGCGCTCGAGATGAACGGGCATCCCAATGTCCAGATCATGAGCTACGCCGCGAAGTATGCTTCGGCCTTCTATGGCCCGTTCCGTGACGCCGTGGGGTCCGGCGGTCTGCTCAAGGGCGACAAGAAGAGCTACCAGATGGACCCTGCCAACGGTGACGAGGCCTTGCGCGAAATTGCGCTCGATATCGCCGAGGGGGCTGACAGCGTCATGGTGAAGCCCGGTCTCGCCTACCTCGACGTTATCTGGCGGGCGAAGCAGGCATTCGGCGTTCCGGTCTATGCTTACCAGGTCAGCGGCGAATATGCGCTGATCGAGGCAGGCGCTGCAGCGGGCATCGGCGACCGCGATGCCTTGCTTATGGAGAAGCTCGTCGCATTCAAGCGTGCCGGATGTTCGGGCGTGCTGACCTATCACGCCCCTGTGGCGGCAAGGCTGCTAAATGGCTGAGGCGGGTAGCGCAGCTTCGCGCCGCTGGCTGTTCACTCTCACGATCTTCGTGGGCAGTTTCCTGCTGTTCATGGTCCAGCCGATGGTCGCGCGCATGGCATTGCCGCGGCTCGGCGGCGCGCCCAATGTCTGGAACAGCGCGATGCTGGTTTACCAGGCGCTGCTTCTCGGCGGATACGCTTACGCACATTTCATCGGCAGGTTTGCGATCAAGCGCCAGGCGATGGTCCACGTCGCCTTGCTCGTCCTCGCCGGCCTGACCCTGCCGCTTGCACTGAAGGCAGGCGGCGCTGCGGCTCCGGGCTGGGAAGTCGTCTGGGTGCCGTGGCTCTTCCTCCTGACCGTGGGCCCGGTCTTCTTCGCCGTTTCGGCACAGGCACCGCTAATGCAGAGCTGGTACGCCGCGGGCGACGGAGCGGGCGATCCATATCCGCTTTATGCTGCCAGCAATCTCGGAAGCTTCGGCGGGCTGCTTGCCTATCCTCTCCTCGTCGAACCCATCCTTCCTCTCGGCGAGCAAAGCCAGCTCTGGACGATCGGGTACGGCGCCTTGGTCCTGCTGGTCGCGAGCGTTGCCTTCGCGCGGCGCAAGGCGGTTGCGGTCACTCATGTCGCCGAAGAGGCGCATTCCAAGATCAAGGGCTCCACAATCGCGCTGTGGTTGATCTTGTCGGCCGTGCCTTCGGGATTGATGCTTTCAACGACCACCTTCCTCACGACCGACATCATGGCGATGCCGCTGTTGTGGGTGATTCCGCTCGGTCTTTACCTGCTCTCGTTCTCGATTGCCTTTGCCGAGAACCGCAAACTGGCCCGGCTGTTCGTGCTGTCCGCGCCGGTATTGGTGCCCCTGTGTGCAGCGCTTTCGATCGGCGAGAAAGCGGACCTTGGGGTAACCGCCGGGATAGCCACGATAGCGCTGCTCTTCATCGGAGCGATTGCGCTCCACGCGCGCCTTTACTCCTTGCGCCCGCCGGCGAGCGAACTTACGCGCTTCTATCTCTTCATGTCGCTTGGCGGCGTGATAGGCGGGGCTTTCACCGCCCTGTTTGCACCAGTCCTGTTTGATTGGACCTGGGAGCATCCCATCCTGATCATCGCGCTGGTAGCGCTCTTGCCACTGGACGGTTGGAAGCACCTGCTCGAGCGCATCCGTATCCGGCAAATCCTGTTTCGTGCCGGACTGGTCTTCGCAGTTTTCTGCGTGATGATGTTTACGGGCCTGACGACACAAATCGCCCTGAGCACTGTAGGCGACCGGACCCGAAGCTATTTCGGAATCTACACTGTCGCGGAACAGAACGACGGTTCGCGCTGGCTCATCCACGGCACGACGACCCACGGAATGCAGATGGAGGGAAGTACCGAGCCGACGACATATTATGGCCGCGATTCCGGTGTCGGTCGGGTGCTGGCACAGACGCCGCGCCTGGTCGGTGACGAGGCGCGCGTCGGCGTAGTCGGCCTGGGGGTCGGAACGCTCGCCTGCTATCGCCAGCCGGGCCAGGAGTGGACCTATTTCGAGATCGACCCCGCCGTCCTCGACTATTCCACCCGCGGGCAATTCACCTACCTTTCGGAATGTACCCCCGATGCGCAAACAATCATCGGTGATGCGCGTCTGGAGCTGGCAGCCTTGCCAAGCGATGCGTTCGATGTGCTCGTCATCGATGCTTTCTCGTCTGATTCCATTCCGCTGCACTTGCTGACCCGCGAGGCAATCGCCGTGTACCGGCGGGTGATGCAGCCCGATGGCGTACTTCTGATCCACATCAGCAATCGCTTCATCAAGCTCGAGCCGGTGATCGAAGCTCTGGCGCGTGATGCCGGGCTAACCGCCACCATCCGCAACGATATGGAAAACAAGGAAGCGCGGACGTTCACGTCCGGCTGGATCGCGCTGAGCGCTGACGGATCCAAGCTCGAGAGCATTACCGCGCAAGAAGGTTGGGAGCCCTTGGGCGAGCCTGCCGAAAGGCTCTGGACGGACGACTACGCTTCGGTACTTCCGCATCTGAAGGTGAACCTGACCGAATGAACGGCGCCCCCTTCCGGCATGAGACTGATAGGCTGGTCCTGCGGGACTGGAGGGACGAGGACTGGCCTCTTTTCTGGGAGGCGACCAATACAACCTCCGTAATGCGCTGGCTGGGCGGGATCTGCGACGATGAAAAGCGCGCCGCTGCGCAAAACCGCTTGCTCTCCTATCAAGAGGAGCATGGCCACACCTTCTGGGTGGTGGAACGCAAGTCCGACGGCTCCATTCTCGGCTTTTGCGGCTTGAAGCGGTGTAACCAGGCCGGCGGGCCGGTCGGCATGATGGAGGTCGGCTGGCGCCTGCGCGAAGATGCCTGGGGTAAGGGCTACGCAAAAGAGGCAGCCATAGCGTCGTTGGATCTCGCTTTCGCCCGCTTTGGCGCAGAAGAAGTGATCGCCCTGACCGTCCACGGCAATTCCCCCAGCTGGGGACTCATGGAAAGGCTCGGTATGAAGCGGCGCGAGGATCTGGACTTCGCCAATGACGAGTTCGATGCGGAGAACCCTGTAATCATCGTGTACTCGATCGAGGCGGATAGCTGGAATGGCTGACATTATCGCTGAAACCGACCGTCTCATCCTGCGAACAATCAAAGAGAGCGACGCTGCAGAGCAGATGCGCGTTCTCAACACGCCAACGGTGATGGCGAGACTCGGCGGTGTAAAGGAACTGCACGAAATCGAGGCGAAGCATGCGAAGGCCCAGGCGCTTTATTCGCGTCACGGCTTCAGCTTCCTGATGATGATCGAAAAGGCGACCGGCGATCTCGTGGGTCATTGCGGGATCAAGCAGGTCGACAACCCGCTTGCTCCGAACCAGGGCGATCACGAAGTCGGCTGGCTGGTCCGCGAAGACCGGTGGAGGCGCGGCTATGCGCGAGAGGCGATGGAGGCGGTGCTCGAATGGGCATTCTGCCGGGTGCATGCGCCGCACGTCGTCGCCTTGACCAGCGAGGCGAATGTCGGAAGCTGGAAACTGATGGAAAAGCTCGGCATGACGCGGCGGACCGATCTCGATTTCGATGATCCCGAATACCCGCCCGAAGACCAGCGGGTCATCCAGTACAGCCTGACCCGTGAGGAATGGGAGAAGAACCAATGAACCGCCCCGGTGTGAATATCGTGCCGATCCACGGCAAGACTCCGAAGATCGACGACAGCGCATTCATCGCACCCGGCTGCACTATCGTTGGCGATGTCACGATCGGGGCAGAAAGTTCGATCTGGTACAACTGTGTCCTGCGCGCGGATGTCAGCCGTATCGTCATCGGGGAGCGGACGAATGTGCAGGATGGCAGCGTACTCCACTGCGATCCGCCGCGTCCGGGGGACCCAGATGGCTCTCCGCTCATCATCGGCGATGACGTATTGATCGGTCACATGGCCATGATCCACGGTTGCGTGATCGAAAACCGCGGGTTCGTCGGCCTTGGCGCAATCGCGATGAACAAGGCCGTGATCGGCAGCGATGCCATGCTCGCCGCCGGCGCCATGCTCACCGAAGGCAAGGTGATGGGAGAGCGGGAGTTGTGGGGCGGTCGCCCCGCGCGCAAGATGCGTGACCTCGACGAAGCGGCGGTGATGGGTATGCGAATGGGCACCGCGCATTACGCCGAAAACGCGCGGCACCATGCGGCGGCAGTGGATGAAGCGCTCAAGAGCTGACCTGCCCGAACCCGGTGCGCTTGCCCGTTTGATCGATTCCGAGGGCCGCCTTGCGGTCCGGGTCACTCCGGGCGCCCGGACACAAGCCATTCTGATCGAGAACGAGAAGGTGTCGGCCAAAGTCCGAGCCAAACCTCAGAATGGCGCGGCAAACGAGGCAGTGCGTGTCCTGCTTGCTCAGGCTTTGCGCGTTGCGCCGTCTGAGGTCGAATTGTTGCGCGGCGCAACTTCGCGCGAAAAGCTCTTCAGGATTATCCGGCAGCTTTGACGTAAGCGCCCATGTGCGGGACCAGGTCCGCCTTGCCGAGACCGACTCCGTTCATCCGCATGATGGCGTAGGCGGTGCTCGTGTGGAAATAGAAGTTCGGCAGTGCCCAATCGCGCGCATAGTCCTGCGCCGAAAGGTGGAAGGTCATGCCGATGGGTAATGTCATGTCGAATTTCTCTTCGGCGCCAAGGAAGTCGTCCGGACGAACCCGGTCGAGCATGGCCAAAGCTTCGCTGATCCGCTCCTTGGCTTCCGCAAAGGTCGCAGGATCGTCGTCCCTGGATGTGAAGTCGAGGCCCGCCAGCCTGGCCAGGCCCTCACCGGGCAGATTGGTCACGAAGCGATACTGGGTCGAGAGGGGGAGCATGTCATCCGCCAGCTTCTCGGCCAGCAATGCATCGCCTTTTTCGTGCGTGGCAGCCTTGTCGGTCATACCCGAAAGGGCGCGCAGCATGTTGCGCCACGTCGGTATCAGCAAATCGTGAGGTGTCATCGAAATCTCCCGGACAGGCGCCTGGCCTAGCCGGAGCAGCCGCGGCGTCAATCCCTCACTAGGGAGCGCAGCGCCTCGATCTGGTCCGCTTCGTGCGGAGGCTTGTCCCAGCGGATGCGGTGAATCCGCGGAAAGCGCATGGCGAGACCGGACTTGTGCCGCTTGCTCTCGTGCACGCTGTCGAAAGCCACCTCGAAGACGAGGCTCTTGTCGGTTTCGCGCACCGGTCCGAAGCGGTTGACGGTATTGCTGCGCACGTGGCGGTCGAGCTTCTTCAGTTCCTCGTCCGTGAATCCGGAATAGGCTTTCCCGACAGGCAGCAGGTCGGCTCCTTGGTCGGGATCGCCGTCCCAGCAACCGAAGGTGTAGTCGGAAAAGAAGCTGGATCGCTTCCCGCTGCCGCGCTGGGCGTACATAAGCACACAGTCGACCAGCAGCGGATCGCGTTTCCACTTGTACCAGTAGCCGACGCGTCGCCCCGCGATATAGGGGCTGTCCTTGCGCTTGAGCATGAGGCCCTCGATCGCATCGTCGCGGCTGCCTTCGCGGATTTCTGCCAGGTGCTCGAAATCGCGGGCCTCCACCAGGCTCGAAAGGTCGAAATGGCTTTCCGGCAGCCGTGCCATCAGCCGCTCCAGCGCCGCGCGGCGACTGGTCCAGTCCTTTTCGCGCAGGTCATCCCCCTCGGCGATGAGGACGTCATAGAGGCGCACGAAGGCGGGCGCTTCGGCAAGCATCTTCTTGCTCACGGTCTTGCGGCCGAGGCGCTGCTGGAGCGCGTTGAAGCTGGCGGCGCCTCCGGCCTCTCCGCCCTGCACATTGCCTCGCACCAGCAATTCCCCGTCGAGCACGGCGTTGAACGGAAGCACGTCGAGAAGTTCGGGGAACGTCGCAGAGATATCGTCGCCACTGCGCGAATAAAGCCGGGTTTCACCGCCTGCCCGTACTAGTTGCACGCGGATGCCGTCCCATTTCCATTCGGCGGCATATTCCGCCGGGTCGACGACCGTTTCTTCCAGCGGATGCGCGAGCATGAACGGCCGGAAAGTCGGCAGGTTCTCGATATCGGGCGGGTCCTTTCCGTGCGCTGCCCAGTCGAACAGTTCGGGATAGGGCGCGGCGAGGCCGTGCCAGTACTCTTCGACTTCGTCGACTGACACGTCGAACGCCTGTGCGAAGGCGGTCTTCGCCAGTCGGCTCGAGACACCGATGCGCATTCCGCCGGTCGCCAGCTTGAGCAGGGCATAGCGACCCGATGCGTCGAGCCGGTCGAGCAGGCGCGGCAGTTCGGTGACCACGCTCTTGCGGTTCATCGAGGAAAGGAGTTCGACCGCCTCGCTCACCGTGGGCGGGGAGGGTGGCTCCTCCGGTGCCGGCCAGAGTAGGCTGGCGGTTTCTGCCGTATCTCCGACGAAGTCGCGGCTGAGCGTCCAAAGGACCGGATCGACGCGGTCCTTCATCAGATTACGGATGGTCGAACTCTTTACGGCTGGAAAATCCAGTCCGTCAGCGAGTGCGGCCAGCGCCCAGCCCCGGTCGGGATCGGGTGTGGCCCTCAGATATTCCGCAATCAGGCGCAACTTCTCGTTGCGCGACCGCGTATAGACCAGGGCATCGACGAGTGCGGCAAACTCTTCCACGCTCAATCGTCCTCGTCTTCATAGCCGACGAGAGCCAGTGCGCGGGCGCGCCTTTGATGCAACTGGCACCAGCGCAGCAGTGCATCCTCGCGCCCGTGGGTAATCCAGTTCTCCTGCGCATCGACTTCGCGGATCGTGCGGGTGAGCTCGCTCCAGTCCGCGTGGTCCGAAATGACCAGCGGCAATTCGACGTTTCGCTGACGAGCACGCTGGCGCACACGCATCCAGCCGCTTGCCATGGCAGTGATCGGATCGGGCAGGCGGCGGCTCCAGCGATCGTTCAGCGCAGATGGCGGACATACGACGATGGCCCCGCGCATTTCTTCTCTCGTGTGGTCGGCGACCAGCCGAAGCTCGCCAAGATCCACGCCGTGCTCCTCGTAGAGACGGCACATCTTCTCCATCGCGCCGTGCAGGTAGATCGGGTCCGTGTGCCCAGCTTTCCGCAATTCCGCGATGACGCGCTGCGCCTTGCCCAGGGCATAGGCACCGACAAGCACGCAGCGATCCGGATGGGCGGCGAGCCGGTCCAGCAGCTTGCGCATCTCCTCCTCGATCGGGGGATGGCAGAACACGGGCAGGCCGAAGGTCGCCTCGGTGATGAAGATGTCGCAAGCCGTGACCTTAAAGGGCGGGCAGGTGGGGTCGGCGCGTCGCTTGTAGTCGCCTGTCACGATCACTCGTTCGCCCGCATGTTCTAGCAATATCTGCGCGCTGCCGAGAACATGGCCTGCCGGGATGTAGGTCGCATCGACCCCGCCGGGCAGGCGGATCGTTTCGCTATATTCGACCGGGGTAGCGCCTTCGGAAGTTGCGTAGCGCAACTTCATGATCGCCAGCGTTTCGGGGGTTGCGACGGTCTGGCCGTGACCTCCGCGCGCATGATCGGCGTGGCCATGCGTCACCAACGCCTTGCCGACTGCCCGCGAAGGATCGACCCAGCAATCGGCCGGCTCGATGTAGATCCCGTGCGGTTCGGGTTTGATCCAGGAAAAAGGCGCGGCCATCGCCGACTCAAGCGAAAGGGGCGCGAACCGTTCCCGATCCGCGCCCCTTCGATTGCTTAAGGCAGGATGTCAGTCCTTACCCTTATCGCCCTTGCTGCCGCCTTCGCTGGCATCTGCGTCGGGCTTTTTCTTGGGCGCCGCCTTCTTCTTCGCCGCGGGCTTGCGCTTCGGCTTGGTCTTGGGCGGGGCGGGTGTGAGTTCGAACGACGGCTTGCCATCCTTCATCGTCACTGCGACTTCACCGCCATCGGCCAGCTTGCCGAACAAGAGTTCTTCGGCGAGCGGCTGCTTGATCTTCTCCTGGATCAGGCGACCCATCGGGCGTGCACCGTAGAGCTTGTCATAGCCCTTGTCCGCCATCCATGCGCGCGATTCCGCGTCGAACTGGATATCGACATTCTGTTCGGCCAGCTGCAGTTCGAGCTGGAGGATGAACTTGTCGACCACGCGGGCCACGGTTGCCTTGTTGAGGTAACCGAACGGCACGATTGCATCGAGACGATTGCGGAATTCCGGCGTGAACATGCGCTTCACCGCTTCCTCGCTCGCATCTTCCTTGGATACGTCGCCGAAACCGATGCCCTGCTTGGCCATGTCGGATGCACCCGCATTGGTCGTCATGATGAGGACCGCGTTGCGGAAATCGACCGTTTTGCCGTGATGGTCGGTCAGGCGACCGTTATCCATCACCTGCAGCAGGATGTTGAAGAGGTCCGGGTGGGCCTTCTCGATTTCGTCGAGCAGCAGCACGCAATGCGGATTCTGATCAACCGCATCGGTTAAAAGACCGCCCTGGTCGTAACCAACATAGCCCGGAGGCGCACCGATCAGGCGGCTGATCGAATGACGCTCCATGTACTCGGACATGTCGAAGCGCTTGAGTTCGATACCCATGATCGAGGCGAGCTGGCGCGCGACTTCGGTCTTGCCGACGCCGGTCGGGCCGCTGAACAGGAACGAACCGATGGGCTTGTCCGGATCGCGCAGGCCTGCGCGGGACAGCTTCATGGCCGTCGACAGCTTCTCGACTGCCGGATCCTGGCCGAAGACGACGTGCTTGAGATCGCGCTCGAGGTTTTCGAGTGCTTTCTTGTCGTCGCTCGATACCGATTTCGGCGGGATGCGCGCCATTGTCGCAATGACGGCTTCGACCTCGCGTGCGGTGATCTTCTTTTTGCGGCGGCTCGGCGGCACCAGCATCTGCATGGCGCCCACTTCATCGATCACGTCGATCGCCTTGTCGGGCAGCTTGCGGTCGTTGATGTAACGCGCCGAAAGCTCGACGGCGGTCTTGAGCGCATCGGGGGTGTACTTGACCTTGTGATGCTCTTCGAAGGCGCTGCGCAGACCCTTGAGGATCTTGATCGTGTCCTCGATCGTCGGCTCATTCACGTCGATCTTCTGGAACCGGCGCAACAGGGCGCGGTCCTTTTCGAAGTGGTTGCGGAATTCCTTGTAGGTGGTCGAGCCGATGCAGCGGATCGAACCGCTCGAAAGTGCGGGCTTCAACAGGTTCGACGCATCCATCGCGCCGCCGCTGGTCGCGCCGGCACCGATCACCGTGTGAATTTCGTCGATGAAGAGCACGGCTTCGGGCATGCTCTCGAGCTCGTTCACGACCTGCTTCAGCCGCTCCTCGAAATCGCCGCGATAGCGGGTGCCTGCCAGCAGCGCGCCCATGTCGAGCGAGTAGATGACCGCGTCCTGCAGCACTTCGGGGACGTCGCCTTCGACGATCTTGCGCGCGAGACCTTCCGCGATGGCGGTCTTGCCGACGCCCGGATCACCGACATAGAGCGGGTTGTTCTTCGACCGGCGGCACAAGATCTGGACCGTGCGGTCCACTTCCGGCCCGCGGCCGATCAGCGGGTCGATACGACCGTCCTCGGCCTTCTGGTTGAGGTTCACCGTGAACTGGTCGAGTGCGGTTTCCTTCTTGTCGCCGCCCTTCGCCTGTTCGGGAGCATCGGGACTTTGCGCTTCTTCCGCGCCCTGCGGCGGACGGCCTTCGACCTGTTTGCCACCCTTGCCGATGCCGTGGCTGATAAAGCTGACCGCATCGAGACGGCTCATGTCCTGCTGCTGCAGGAAATAGACCGCATAGCTGTCGCGTTCGGAGAATAGGGCCACCAGCACATTTGCGCCGGTCACCGTGTCCTTGCCCGAAGACTGGACATGCAGGATCGCGCGCTGGATCACCCGCTGGAAACCGGCTGTCGGCTGCGGATCGGCACCGTCGTCCGATTTCAGCGACTGGTATTCCTGTTCGAGATATTGCGTGACGACCGTCGTCAGTTCGCCGAGATCGACACCGCAAGCGGTCATGACCTGGGCGGCGTCCTCATCGCCGATAAGCGCGAGCAGCAGGTGCTCCAGCGTCGCATATTCGTGGCGACGCTCGCCCGCATCGGTGAGAGCTGCGTGAAGGGTCTTTTCGAGGTTCGCGGCGAAGCTTGGCATTCGGTTCCTACTTTCGAGGGACTCGCAGAATGGCGAGACAGGGAGAGCCTAAGGGGTCAAGCTTGACGAAAGCTGACCACGCGGCGGCGTGTTTCGTGCATATGGGAAGCGGGCTGCGGAATTTCAGCCCCCCGACCACCGCCTAGTCCTTTCGCCCGAACAGGGCGTCGGCTGCATCGCGATGCGCGGCGGCTTTCAGGCGGTGTTTTTCGACACGCGCGATCTCGTCTTCGAGAAGACGGATGCGGTCGGCCAGTTCGTCGATGGAATAGGGTGCCAGGTCTTCTCCGGCGAGGAGGCTGGCGGCATCGCCTTTGGGGCGTGGACGGGCGTCGTCATCCATGGCGGCCATGCTCTGCCTTTGCGCGGTTGCTGTCAACACGGCTGCGCGTTAATGCACCGCTTCGTGGCCGCCGGGCCGCACATTTGAAAAGGGGGAAGGTTTGGCCAGCAATCTGCCGGAAACGATGACCGCGATGGGCTTCGATGCACCGGGTGGTCCGGATGTTTTTCGTGCCGAAACCCTGCCCGTCCCGGTGCCCACCGGCAAGCAGGTGCTGATCAAGGTCGACCATGCCGGCGTGAACCGGCCCGATGTAATCCAGCGCCAGGGCTTCTATCCGCCCCCGCCGGGTGCCTCGCACATTCCGGGGCTGGAGGTTTCGGGGACGATCGTGGCGATCGGTAACGAGGCCCCGCCGGAGATGCTCAACCGCCGCGTCTGCGCGCTGGTATCGGGCGGTGGCTATGCCGAATATTGCCTCGCCCATGCGGAACACTGCCTGTCGGTCCCGCAGGGCATGGACATGGCAACCGCTGCGGCAATTCCCGAAACACTGTTCACCGTGTGGCACAATGTGTTCGAGCGGGGCTGGGCGCGCGACGGGGAAACCTTCCTCGTTCACGGCGGCACCAGCGGGATCGGCACAATGGCGATCCAGCTCGCCAAGGAATTCGGCCTCAAGGTCGTGACCACGGCGGGCAGCGACGAAAAGTGCGAGGCTGCGCGCGGCGTCGGCGCGGATCTCGCGATCAATTACAAGACCGACGACTTCGTCGAGAAGGTGAACGAGTTTACCAATGGCGAGGGGGCGGATGTCATCCTCGACATGGTGTCGGGCGATTACGTGCAGCGAAACCTGGACTGCCTCGCAGTCGACGGGCGTCATGTGACGATTGCCGTGCTCGGCGGGCTGAAGGCGGAAATCAACATGGCGAAGCTCATGAGCAAGCGGCAGACGCTGACCGGCTCGACGCTGCGCCCGCGCTCGGACGAGTTCAAGGCTCTGCTGGCAGACGAAATCTACAACCATGCGTGGCCTCTGTTCGAGGACGGCACGGTCGCCCCGGTCATGGACGAGGTGTTTCCGCTGACCGAGGTCGGCGCGGCCCATGCCCGTATGGAAGCAGGCGATCACATCGGAAAGATTGTCCTCAAAGTGTCCGGCGAGGACTGACTCCGAACCGTAGCAAAGACGCGCTTGTGTAATGCGCCTGCGATGCTGACGTAACAATTCCCTGCCATGCACGCCCCAGATTCAGGGGGAATGTGCATGACCAATCTCACGCCCGACCTTACCGCTTTCGCCAATGTTTCCAGCTTCCTGCCGGTCAAACCAAAGGTGCCCGAACGCACCAGCCTGGAGGAGCGCCGCCGCTTCCGTACGATCTGGATCAGCGACATCCATCTCGGCACCAAGGGTTGCAACGCCGAACTGCTGATCGACTTCCTCGACCACACCGACAGCGACACGATGTATCTGGTCGGCGACATCATCGACGGTTGGCGGCTTAAGAAGAAGTTCTACTGGCCAGCCGAACACAACGACATCGTCTGGCGCATCCTCAAGCGCGCACATCGCGGTACGCGCATCGTCTACATTCCCGGCAATCACGACGAGATGGTGCGGCCCTTCTCGGGCATGAATTTCGGCGGGGTGGAGATCGCTCGCGCGGCATTTCACGATACTGCCGATGGGCGCCGCCTCATGGTCCTCCATGGCGATGAATTCGATACCGTCATGCTCGCCCACCGCTGGCTCGCTTTCGTGGGCGATGCGCTTTACCACGCCATGATGCAGCTGAACGGCTGGGTCGCCTCGGTGCGCAAGCTGCTGGGCCTGCCGTACTGGTCGATCTCGAAAGCGGCCAAGCACAAGGTGAAGAATGCCGTCGAGTTCATCTCGAAATATGAATCGGTAGTTGCGCGGGCCGCGGGCGAACGCGGTGTCGACGGCGTGGTCTGCGGCCACATCCACACCGCGGAAATGCGCGACTTCAAGCACGGCGAGGGCGAGGTCGCCTATTACAACGACGGCGACTGGGTCGAAGGCTGCACCGCGCTGGTCGAGCATTTCGACGGCACCATGGAAATCCTCCACTGGCCCGACGAAATCGCCAAGCGCGAGGCCGAAAAGGCCGCGCAGGCGGCACCGGCCATGCAGGCTGCATGAACGCGCAGCGCCTGTCGCTCGAATTCGAGGGGCCTGCCATTACCCCCCAGCGGATCGCCATCGTAACCGACGCGTGGCTCCCGCAGATGAACGGCGTGGTCCGCACGCTCACCACGACGTGCGACCATCTGCGCAGATTGGGCCATGATGTGATGGTCGTCTCGCCCGATGCCTTTCGCAGCGTCCCGTGCCCGACATATCCCGAAATCAGGCTCGCGCTGACGAGCCCGGCGACAATCTCCGCGCGCCTGCGTGCTTTCACCCCGGATGCCATCCATATCGCGACCGAAGGCCCGCTGGGGCTGGCGGCGCGCCATCACTGTGTGAAGCATGGCATCGAATTCACCACCGCCTATCACACCCAGTTTCCCGACTATCTGGCCAAGCGCACCCGCCTGCCAAGCGACTGGTTCTGGCGCTACATCGGCTGGTTTCATCGACCCGCTAGCCGGATCCTGGTGGCAACGCCGAGCATCCGCACGGAGCTGAGGGAGCATGGCCTGGACCGGCTCCATCATTGGAGCAGGGGTGTCGACCTTGATTGCTTCACCCCAGACGCGCCGCCGCCAAAGGAGTTCGAGAACCTCCAGCGACCGATCCAGCTTTACGTCGGAAGAGTAGCGGTGGAGAAAAATCTCGAGGCTTTCCTCGACTCCTCGCGCCCCGGCAGCAAGGTCGTAGTCGGCGACGGTCCGGCGCTCGAGCATCTGCGCAGGGCCTATCCCGATGCCCTCTTTCTTGGCCGCAGGACTGGAAGCGAGCTTGCCGGTTGCTATGCCGGCGCGGACGTTTTCGTCTTTCCCAGCCTCACCGACACCTTCGGCCTTGTCATGATAGAGGCGCTTGCTTGTGGAACCCCGGTCGCGGCATTTCCCGTTGCCGGACCGCGCGACATCGTGTCCGACGAGGTCGGGGCGCTTTCGTTTCAGCTCGACCGGGCGATCGACGCCGCACTTTATTGCGACCGCAAGGCCTGCGCCCGTTTCGCGCGGCAGTATTCATGGGAAGCGGCCAGCGCGCAATTCCTCGACGGACTTGCGCCGCTCTCGCACCGGGAAACAATCCGCGCCTGAGCCGGCGGCGGGCTGATCGCGCTTGCCGAATCCGCACCTGTCGCCTACATGCGAAGGGCAACGGCCGCTCCGCGAGGGGCGGCCCTTCTATTTTCAGACTTGAGAAAAGGCATATTCATGGCCGACCAACCCACTCCGCTGATGCCGCATGCGACCGCCACCTGGCTGGTCGACAACACCGGTCTTTCGTTCGAACAGATCGCCGAGTTCTGCGGCCTCCACATCCTGGAAGTCCAGGCCATGGCCGACGATCTCGCCAGCAGCAAGTACACCGGTCGCGACCCGCTCCATTCGGGCGAGCTGACGCAGGAAGAAATCGAGAAGGGGCAGGCCGATCCGGAATACCGGCTCAAGATGCAGCGCGCGCCCGTCGCGGTCAGCCGCACTAAGGGCCCGCGCTACACGCCGGTTTCGAAGCGGCAGGACAAGCCCGACGGTATTGCATGGTTGCTGCGTAGCCATCCGGAAGTTTCGGACGCCCAGATTTCCAAGCTCATCGGCACAACGCGCAACACGATCACCGCGATCCGTGAGCGTAGCCACTGGAACATCCAGAACATCCAGCCCAAGGATCCGGTCACTCTGGGCCTGTGTTCGCAGCGCGAGCTTGATGCCGTCGTCGCCAAGGCAGCCAAGAACAAGCCCGTGACCGAAGAGGGTGAGGCTGCGGCAACACCCAGCGGTGTCAGCGATCGCGAAAAGCTGATCGAAGAACTGCGCGCCGAACGCGATGCCAATGAAAAGGCCGCCGCCGAAGCTGCACAGGAAGCCGAGGCCGAGGAATGGCTGCGCGCCAAGCGTGCGGCCGAAGAAGCGGGCGAAGCACCTGCGGCCCCTTCCGACGAGGGCTGAATTTCCTCCGACATACGATACGCGAAGGGCGGGCGAGGCACAGAGCTTCGCCCGCCCTTTTTGCTTGCGTTTAGTGCGAGATAGGCCATGTTACTGACATGGATGTAAGCAAGTATACCTATCACCATCCGACGCCGTGGGACGCGAAGTTCGAAGTGGCCAGCCTGCCCGATCTGCTGGCCAAGACGACCGCGAAGAATCCGCAGGCGCCGTTCCTCCATTTTCTGGGACGGACCTATACCTACGGCGAGATTTTCGCCGATGCGCAGCGCTTCGCTGCTGGACTGATCGAAATGGGGATCGCCAAGGGCGACAGGGTCGGACTGTTCCTGCCCAATGTCCCGATTTACGCCTCGGCATATTATGGTGCGATGATGGCTGGTGCGATCGTCGTGAACTTCTCGCCGCTCTACACGGTCGAGGAACTGAGCTGGCAAGTCGAAGATTCCGGCACCCGCGTCCTCGTGACCGTTGATGTGCCCGAACTATACGGAACTGCCGAGCAGGTTCTTGAGGAATCGAGCCTCGAAAAACTGGTGGTTGGATCGCTGGCGGATATGCTCCCGTCGCTGAAGGGCCTCGCATACAAGCTCTTCAAGCGTAGCCAGATTGCCAAATTGCCCAAGGGGAAGTCGAGTGCTTCTGTCCGGCGCTGGTCGGATGTCCAGGGCGACCTCGCTTGGGCCAACTGGCTGGATGGACGACCGCCCCAACTGCCCAGTATCGATATCGAGAACGATATCGCCCTGCTCCAGTATACCGGCGGCACGACCGGGCGGCCCAAGGGCGCCATGCTCGGGCATTCCCAGCTTGCGATGAACGCGCAGCAGGTCGCCGGCCTCAACCCTTACGGCGATCCATCGAGCGAAGTTTTCATGGGCGCATTGCCATTCTTCCATGTCTTCGCAAATACCGCGCTCTTGAACCACGCCATGGTGACCGGCGCTTCGATCGCCATGGTCCCGCGCTTCGAGGCAGGGCAGGTGTTGGAGACCATTGCAAAGTACAAGACCACCGGGTTTCCGGGCGTCCCCACGATGTTCCAGGCACTGCTCGACCATCCCAAGCTCTCTTCGACCGATGTCTCGTCGATCAAGGTGTGCATTTCCGGGGGCGCGCCCATGCCCGCGCCGGTCCACACCAAGTTCGAGGAAACGACCGGGGTTCGCATCGTCGAAGGATACGGACTTACGGAAAGTTCGGGCGTAGTGTCGGCCAATCCCTATGAGGGGGTGCGCAAGAAAGGCACGATCGGCCAGGTGGTGATGGGCACCGAGGTCATTTTCCTCGACAAGGAAGATCCCACGAAACTCGCCCCCGAAGGAGAACCTGGCGAACTGGCGGTTCACGGACCGCAGATCATGCGCGGTTACTGGAACCGTCCGGACACCGATGCCGACACGTTCGTCGAACGCGACGGCAAACGCTATCTTCGCACTGGAGACGTCGCGACGATGGATGAGGACGGATTCCTCGAAATTGTCGATCGCATCAAGGACATGATCGCCGTGGGCGGATTCAAGGTCTTCCCGAGCCAGGTGGAGGATGTCCTGCTCGAAAACGCCGCGGTCAAGGAAGCGCTCGTGATCGGCATTCCGGACGATTACCTTGGCGAGTGTCCGAAAGCCTATGTGACGCTGAACGCCGATGCCGAAACGGACGGCGACGCCCTGCGCCAATGGCTCAACGCTCGCATCGGCAAGCACGAACGCGTGTGCGGTGTCGAAGTACGCGAAGAACTGCCCAAGACCATGATCGGCAAGCTCGACCGCAAGGCTTTGCGCGCCGAAGTGCTCGACTGAGGACTTGTCGGCCTATTCCATGAAAGAAGAAGGTCGCCCTGCGTCGTGCGCAGGGCGACCTTCATCCCCTCCAAACTGTAAGCGGCTTTAGCTGGCGACCTGGAGGTCCGGCTTGCTCGCCTGCTGCTGCTGCGGCGCCGCTGCGGCGGGCTTTGCATCGCGGTGTGCGAAGCGGCCCTCTACCTGTGCGCCCTGTTCGATGGTCAGCGCATCGTAAAATACGTCGCCATTGATCTTGGCGGTTTTCAGGATGACCAGTTCGCGGGCAGTAATCGATCCATTGACGGTGCCCGCCAGGCGGGCACTTTCCGCCTTGATCGCGCCGGTCACGGTGCTGGTTTCGCCCTGCACCAGGCTGGAGCAGGAGATGTCGCCTTCGACGCTGCCGTCGATATGCAGGTCGGCCGAAGCCTTGATGTCGCCCTTGATGGCAAGGTCCGAACCGAGGACCGAAAACGTGGAATTGCTCTTGCTGGCCATGGGTGCGCTGCGTCCGGAATTAGTGGGCGTGGGCGAGCTCGGGGGCTCGGCGGATTTCTTCGAGAACATGGGGGGCTGTCTCCAGGAAGGTGCGCGGATTGACCGCCTTGTTGTTGATCCGGACCTCAAAATGGAGGTGGGGACCGGTGGAGCGACCCGTGCTGCCGATCGCGCCGATGGTGTCGCCTGCGCCGACCTGCTGGCCGACCTTGGCGTTGAAGCGCGACATATGCGCATAGCGTGTCATCAGGCCATTGCCGTGGGTGATCTCGACCGTGTTGCCGTAACCGCCCTTGCGGCCGACGAAGGTGATGCGGCCCTTGGCGGCAGCATAGATCGGGGTGCCAGTCGCGCCGCGGAAATCGAGGCCGTTATGCATCGCTGCGCGGCCGTTGAAGGGATCGCGGCGATAGCCGAAGCCCGACGAGATCAGGTCCTTGCGGGCCGGGGCGAACTGGGGGACGCCTTCAAGTGCCTGTTCGAGAGCGGCCATGCGCTCCATCGACAGGCCGAGGCGCTCGAAGCGCGGATCGATCGAGCCGTCGGCGGCAGTGGCCAGGCCGTCGAGCGGACCACCCATCGCCTGGTTACGGCTGGTGCGGATCACCTGCGCCGGGTTGAGGTCGAGCTTCTTGAGCGCTTCTGCGGCGCGCTGCGCACGCCAGTCAGCATAGCGGGTCAGTCCTTCGACTACGGCAAGCTGGCGGGCTTCGATGCGGGCGAGCTTGGCGGCTTCGGGGAACGCGGCGGAAACCTTTTCGACCGTGGCGGCGGCTTCACCGGTCGAATCGGATACGGCCGTGTCCACCTTGAGATCTTCGGGGAGCAGTTCTGCGACGCCTTCAATGAATTCCATCCGGCGGTCGAGATCGTCGCTCACCGCGTCGAGATCTTCGCTATAGGCGGCGAAACGTTCTTCCTGGGTGGCGACCTTGGCTTCGCGATCGAGCAGGAGGTCGCGATCTGCGGAGGCGCGGTACTGCGCCCAGCCGGCAATTGCCATCGACAGCGCCCACACCAGAAGGACCGTGACGGCCACTGCCGCTGCGGTCATCTGTACGCGCGATGAAATGGTGATGAAGCGAACCTGGCCTTCGGAGCGCATGAAAAATTCGCGATCCGGAAACCAGCTCTTGATACGGGCAATGCGCCCGCCGCTTGCGATGTCTTTATCCAAAACGACCCGTCCCTTGGTCTTTGACCCTTGTTTGAGATCGCTAACAAAGGTTCCCGGGAAAATCGAATAAACCCTTACCGGAATCCACGAGTCGATGATTTGGCGGGACGAGTCGTTTCATCGACGCGAAATTTCCGATCAAAACCGGGAACCAAAGATTAAGTCGGTGTTTACCACGCGGCGCATGATTCGGTCCGATTCTGGCGCGCTGACAAGCATTTGCCGCAGTGCTAGGCGGTGGGAATGACGTACCGCGCGAATGGACGGCGAATCGGCCTGTTGGGCGGGAGTTTCAATCCCGCGCATGGCGGCCACAGGCGCATATCGCTTTTCGCGCGCGAGGCGCTGGGACTGGACGAAGTCTGGTGGCTGGTTTCTCCCGGTAATCCCCTCAAACCCAAGGAGGGCATGGCTCCGTTAGCCGCTCGCCTTTCCTCGGCGATGGAGCAGGCCCGCCGCGCGCCGATCCGCGCGACCGCAATCGAACGCGAGCTGGGGACGCGGTTTACCGTCGATACGCTGGGCGCGATCCAGCGGCGTTATCCCAAGCACGATTTCGTGTGGCTCATGGGGTCCGATAACCTTGCCCAGTTCCATCGCTGGCGCGACTGGCGGGGGATCGCGCGAAGGATGCCGATTGCGGTCATCGCGCGGCCCGGCTATGATGGTGCCGCTATCGCAAGCCCCGCGATGGCCTGGCTGGGGCGCTTTCGTGTTCCTCTCGCCAGCTTTGCTAATGGGGGCGAATGGAGCGCACCGGCACTGGTGACATTGCGTTTCGATCCCGACCCGCGTTCGGCCACGGCAATCCGCCGCGCCGATCCCGACTGGGCATCACGCCACGCCGGTAAAACCCTTCGAGACCAGGTGACTCATCGTCCGATCCCGTCACGGGAGGAAACAACTGCGCCATGATGCGCGTTGCCTTTCCCATGATACCCACGGTCTCTTCGACCCCCGCATTCAGGAGTACGATGCACGCCTATGACACAGGCGCATACCAACCCGGCCAGTTCCGGGACCGACACGGCGAAGGTGGTTCGCATGGCTGATGCCAAGGACGATCCGCTGCTTTCGCTCGTGCTCAAGCAACTCGACGACGACCAGGCGCAGGAGATCGTTACCATCGATCTCGAAGGGAAGACCTCGATTGCCGATCACATGGTGATCGCTTCGGGCCGCTCTACCCGCCAGGTGGCTTCGATGGCTCAAAAGCTTGCCGAAACGGTCAAGAAAGAGGGCTTCGGCCCGGTGAAACTCGAAGGCCTTCCGGCAGCGGACTGGGTCCTGATCGACGCCGGTGACGTCGTGGTGCACCTCTTCCGCCCCGAAGTCCGCAGCTTCTACAATCTGGAGCGCATGTGGGCGTTCGGTGATGCGCCACCGGTAGCCGGCATGGCGTAATCGTCTTGCGCTCGCGCGTCCGCGCGAGCGTCCTCGGTGCCATTCCTCCGCTTCGCTGCGGGCACCTGCGGGCGGGCAGTCGCCCTCTGACTGCCGTGACTCCGGCCAGGTGAGACCACGGGTTCGTGCTTTGCTTCTCCATATTATCGCTCGTGGAAAGATTGCCCGCTCGCCGGAGGCGGAGCTCGTGGCACGGTATGAGAAACGGCTGACATGGCCGGTGAAACTTACCGAGTTGCCCGAGACCGGCGGGCGGATCCCGGAGCCGCAATCGCCCTATAAAACCGTGCTCCTGGACGAGCGCGGCAAGGATATTTCGTCCGAGAAGCTGGCCGCAACTCTCGAGCGCTGGCGCGATGATGGCATGCGTGAATGTCGCTTCGTTCTGGGCGCGGCAGACGGACATTCGGAGCAAGAGCGAGGCGAAGCGGACCTCCTGCTCGCCTTCGGCAAGGCGACCTGGCCGCACCTTCTGGCGCGAGCGATGCTCGCCGAACAATTGTACCGCGCGACGACGATCATCGCCGGTCACCCCTATCATCGCAGTGGGTGATGGGGCAGTAATGGCGTCATGATCCGCGCCGCAGCCATTTCCACGGCCCTGTTGATTGCCCTTGTCCTCGCCTTGCCGGGGACCGCATCGCCCGGTGGCGCAAGCGCTGCGGCCGCCCTTGGTGCGAGCGGCGCGCGCGAGGCGCTCGAGGCAGCGCGCCAGCAGCAACGCAATGCCCGTGCGCGGGCAGAGCGGCTCGAGCAGAGGGCGAGCCGTTTGCAGGAAAGTGCAGGCAAGGCGCAAAGCGAGGCGGCCGCGCTTGCTGCGCGCGTCCAGCAATCCGAAGCTGCCATTGCCGCGTCGGAGGCGGAACTGGCCCTGCTCAACATTCAGAAACAGAACCTCGATCGCCAGCTCTCGCGGAAGCGGGAACCGCTCATGCGGCTCACTGCGGCTCTGCAGACCATGGCACGCCGCCCCCTGGCCCTGGCGGCACTCCAGCCTGGCTCGCTGGAAGATCTGGTGCACACAAGGGCTGCCCTGTCGGCCGCAATCCCGATCGTGAAAGAGCGGACATCCGGCCTGCGATCCGAACTCGATCTCGCGCGCGATGTCGAGACGCGACAGCTGCAAACACTCGAAAGCCTGCGAGCGGCCGAAGCCAGCCTCGATTCGCGCAGGCGCAATATGCTCGCCCTTGCGGAGAAAGAGCGGTTGCAAGCCCAGCGCGCCGCTGGCGGCGCTTCGCGAGAGGCCGAACGCGCCCTGTTCCTCGCAGAAGAGGCCCGGGACCTCGACAGCCTGGTAGGCGACCTTGAGGCGGCGGCCGCGATGCGAAGCCGCCTGGCTGCACTGCCCGGGCCGGTGCTGCGGCCGGGAAGCGCGCCTGCAGCAACCTCGCCCATTGCTGCGGCCACACCTCGGCCTCTGCCGAGCTCAACCGCTGCTCCGGATCGCTATATCCTGCCTGTCGGGGGCCGCGTCGTGACCGGCTTCGGTGATCCCGATGCGAGCGGCGAGCGCAGTTCCGGTCTGGCGATGGCGGCGCGGCCCCGCGCGCAGGTCGTTGCTCCCGGCGAGGGGCGTGTCGTGTTCGCCGGACCATACCGGGGCTTCGGCGCAATCGCGATTATCGAACACGCCAATGGCTGGACCAGCCTCATTACGGGGATGTCACGCGTATCGGTGGCGGTCGGGCAGTCGGTCACGGCAGGCTCTCCGCTCGGACAAGCCGGCCCTGCAGGATCGCAAGTGGCGCTCGAGGTTCGCAGGGATGGCGAACCGGTCAATCCGCTCGACCTTCTACGCTAGGCGGTCGGTCGAAAAACCGTTCCCTTGCGGGACAGCTTGCGGCTCATCTTTCATTCACGCCGCGTGCGCTATACAATGCGCATACGTTTGAAGGATATTGCCGATGAAATTCGCCGTCTTGGCCCGTTCCGCAGCCCTTGTGACCGCAGTCGCGCTGGTCCCCGCAACGACGGCCGGGCTGGCCCGCGTCGAAGGCAGCGCAGGGCCCGAGTTCGGTAAGCTCTTCTCGGTCTACCAGCGGATCAAGGCGAGCTATGTCGAGCCGGTTGAGGATGATGTCCTTATCAACGGCGCAATCGACGGCATGCTGGCAGCGCTCGATCCGCATTCCGGCTATCTCGACGGATCGGACCTCCAGCGCCTCGAAACGATGATCGACGGCAACTACTCCGGCCTTGGCCTCTCGGTCGTCGGTGAAGATGGTGCAGTGAAAGTTATCTCGCCCTTTCGCGGCAGCCCGGCCGATGAAGCAGGCGTCAAGGCAGGCGATTACATCACGCACCTCGACGGCGAACTGATTTATGGCCTCGAACTCGATGAAGCCGTCGCGCGCATGCGCGGCAAGGCAGGCACTTCGATCCGCCTTACCGTGTTCCGCCCCGGCCGTGACGAGCCTTTCGAAGTCGACGTGACGCGCGGCCTGATCGAACTGGAACCTGTGACCTGGAAGCTGGAGAAGAATTCCATCGGTCACATCATGATCAACGAGTTCTCCCGCGATGTCGGCAGCGATGTCTTCGCCGCGTGGAAGGACTTGCAGAAGCAGGCCACGGGCCGCCTGACCGGCCTCGTGCTGGACCTGCGCTCCAACCCGGGCGGATCGCTCGATGAGGCTGTCGCGCTGTCCGACCTGTTCCTGACCGACGGGCAGATCGTATCCCAGCGCGGCAGGGCGCGCGGCGAATCGATCAGCTACGAAGCGGAAACCGTGTTCCGGGGCGACATCGCAGAAGGCCTACCGATCGTCGTCCTGATCGATGCAGGCTCCGCTTCCGCCAGCGAAATCGTGGCAGGCGCGCTGCAGGACCATCGCCGTGCGGTGGTCATGGGCGAGCGCAGCTTCGGCAAGGGCAGTGTGCAGTCGCTCCTGCCCCTAGGCCGCGATGCCGCGCTGAAGCTGACGACGGCGCGTTATTACACGCCTTCGGGCCACTCGGTGCAGGAAGGCGGTATCAAGCCTGACATCACTGTGCCGCAGCTGTCCGATCCGGACCTTGCAAAGCGCAACCGCTTCCTGATGCGCGAAAGCGATCTTCGCGGGCATCTCGTCAACGAGCTTGGCCTCAAGGACGAGGACATGGAGGCGGACAAGCGCCAGGATCCGCGCTTCCAGATGACGGCTGCGGAGCTTGAGGAGCAGGGCATCGAGGATTTCCAGCTCCACTATGCACTGCAAACGCTCAGCCGCACGTCCCCGAGCTCGGTTGCCGCGCGCCGCAAGTAGGGCTAGCACCCGCCCGCTATGACCGAGACCCCCTCGATGCAGCTGGCCCAGCGGCTGGCCCTTGCACTTCCTGCCGCGCTCTTGGCGGGCGCGTATATCTCGCAATACGGTTTCGGCCTCTATCCGTGCGAAATGTGCTGGTGGCAGCGCTGGCCCCACTTCGCCGCGCTGGCACTCGCGCTGCTGTCGTTCTTTGTGCCGAACAAGAAGCTGCTCGTCGCGCTGGCGGCCGGCGGCATCCTCACATCTGGCGCCATCGGGTTCTTTCACGCCGGTGTGGAATACGATTTGTGGGAAGGAATCACCTCCTGTGCCGCTGCCCCGCTACCCGGTGACGGGCAGAGCGCGCTCGATGCCATCATGAACGCCCCGCTGGTGCGCTGCGACGAAGCGCCCTGGACGCTGTTCGGTATCAGCCTTGCGGGCTTCAACTTCCTCTTGTCCACCCTGGGCGGGCTCACCATCTTGCGCCTGTTGGCAAAGGACAAGGCAGTATGACCAAGACCCCCGACCACATCGCCCGCATGATCCGCGTCGATCAGGCCGGAGAGTTCGGCGCCACGCGGATTTACGCGGGACAGCTTGCCGTCATGGGCGATCGCGGACCGCATTCGGCGGAAATCGCGGGGATGGCCGAGCAGGAAGCCGATCACCGGGCCAAGTTCGATGCGCTTATGGCTCGCCGGGGCGTGCGCCCGACAGCGCTGCAGCCGTTCTGGGATCGCGCCGGCTTCGCCTTGGGCGCAGTAACGGCGATGATCGGGCCGGAAGCGGCCATGGCCTGCACTGCTGCGGTCGAAACCGAGATCGACAAGCACTATTCCGACCAGCTCGACCAGCTGGAAGAAACCGGCGAGGATCCGGAGCTTGCCGCGATGATCGAACAATTTCGCGAAGACGAACGCGAACACCGCGATGCGGCGCTTGCCGCGGGGGCCGAGCGTGCGCCCGCCTATCCGGTCCTCTCGGGCCTCATCCGCCTCGGATGCCGCGCCGCCATCCGCATTTCCGAGCGTATCTAGCGGGACGGGAACCGGGCCGCGCGCCCGTTCGCTTCATTGACAGTTCACGCATGCGCGCGCTTAGTCACGGGCGCACACAATTCACGAGGTTGACCATGTCCAAGCCGCTTCTCGCTTTTGCCGCAATCGCTGGCGCAACGCTCGGCGCTCCGGCGATCGCCCAGGTGCCGGTGGACACGGGTGACGACCGCTACAACATGGTGATCGTCTACGGCGAAGACGAATGCCCGCCGAGCGAGGGTGACGTAATCGTCGTCTGCGCGCGCAAGGCCGAGGCGGAACGCTATCGCATCCCCGAAGCGCTGCGCTATTCGAAGAGCCCGGCCAACCAGAGCTGGGCCGACCGCGTCGAAAGCTTCGAAATGGTCGGTGCCTCGGGCATCATGTCCTGCACCCCAACCGGCCCGGCAAACTTCACCGGTTGTACCGAGCAATTCATCGACCAGGCCTATGAAGAAAAGCGCGAAGGCTCTGCCGTGCGCTTCTCGGAAATCATCGCGGCCCAGCGCGCGGAGCGCCTTTCGACGATCGACGAAGATGCCGAAGCGCAGCAGCGCGATGTCGAAATGATCGAGCGCGAATATATGGAGCGCCTCGCCCGCGAGCGCGGCGAACCGCTGCCGGGCGATGAAGAGGCGCTGCCCCAGCCCGAGGCGACCGTTGTTGCCGGCGATGCCGAGACCGACGAGCAGCCCGAATAAGGTCTATGGCCCGTTAACCAATTGCGGTTACAGCGCAGCGCCATGACCGCGCGCCCCAAAATCCTCACCGTCTTCGGCACCAGGCCCGAAGCGATCAAGCTTTTCCCGCTTGTCCACGCCTTGCAGGCGGACGAGCGCTTTGAAAGCCGCGTCTGCGTCTCTGCGCAGCACCGCGGGATGCTCGACCAGGTGCTCGATATCGCAGGGGTGTCGCCCGACCACGATCTCGACCTGATGACGCCGGGCCAGACCCTCGACGAGCTCACCGCCCGCGCGCTTACAGGCATCGGCAAGGTGCTCGACGAAGAGCAGCCCGACTGGGTGGTGGTGCAAGGCGATACGACAACTGTCATGGCAGGCGCGATCGCTGCCTATTACCGCAAGATCCCTGTCTGCCATGTGGAGGCGGGGCTCAGGAGCGGGAATATCCATCATCCTTGGCCCGAAGAGGTCAATCGCAGGGTCGTGGGCACCTTCGCTGCGCTACACTGCGCGCCGACTGAAACCAGCGCTGCAGCCCTGCTCAAGGAAAACGTCGATCCTGCCAGCGTTCACGTTACGGGGAATACGGTGATCGACGCGCTCAAATGGGTGACCGCGCGCATCGAACAGGAGCCTTCGCTTGCCTCGGGCCTTGCCGATCTCGAGGCGCGTTTTGCGGGCAAGCGCATCATCGGGATGACCAGCCACCGCCGCGAAAACTTTGGCGACGGGATGCAGAGTATAGCCAATGCGGTTAGGATTATTGCATCGCGTGATGATGTTGCGGTTATTTTCCCCGTCCATCTCAACCCGAATGTGCGCGCCGTGATGAACGAGCAGCTTGCAGGGCTCGACAATGTCGCGCTGATCGAACCGCTGGATTATCCGCATTTCGCGCGCCTTCTCGATATCAGCCATCTCATGCTCACCGATAGCGGCGGCGTGCAGGAAGAAGCGCCCGCCCTCGGCAAGCCGGTCCTGGTCATGCGCGAGACGACCGAACGCCCCGAGGGCGTGGAGGCGGGTACGGCAAAACTGGTGGGCACTGATGCCGACACCATCGTGCGCGAGACCTTGGGCTTGCTCGACGACGATGATGCCTATGCCGCCATGGCACGAGCACACAATCCGTTCGGGGATGGACACTCTTCACAGCGCATCTGCGACCTGCTGGCGAAAGCCTGACTTAGCGTTACTGGTAAATTTACCCTCGTCGGCTAGGCAGGCGGGGAATTTGGGACGGGAATCACAGTTACAATGCGCGGCGACATCAAACCGGAAGTCTGTGTCATCGGACTTGGCTATATCGGCCTGCCCACGGCGGCGATCATCGCGCGGGCGGGTTGCCCCGTTCACGGCGTGGACGTGACGCAGAATGTCGTCGACACGATCAATCGCGGCGAGATCCATATCGAGGAAGTCGACCTTGATGGCCTGGTGCAGGCGGTGGTCCAGCGCGGCCTGCTCAAGGCCTCCACCGAAGTCGCCCCGGCCGACGTCTTCGTCATCGCCGTGCCCACGCCCTTCGCCAAGGACGGCAACCACACGCCGGATACGTCCTATGTCATGGCTGCGGCGAAGAACGTGGCGAAGGTCCTCAAGAAGGGCGACGTGGTGATCCTCGAATCAACCTCGCCCGTCGGCACGACGGAGGCCATGCGCGATGCGATGGCGGCCGAACGGCCCGATCTCGCCATGCCCGGTCTGACGGACGGACAGCCCGACGTCAGCCTCGCCTATTGCCCGGAGCGCGTGCTGCCGGGCAAGATCCTGGAAGAGCTGACGCATAACGATCGCTCGATCGGCGGCATCACCCCGCGCTGTGCTCGCAAGGCGCTCGCCTTTTACAAGCGCTTCGTAAAAGGCGAATGCGTCACCACCGATGCGCGCAGCGCGGAAATGACCAAGCTGGTCGAAAACAGCTTCCGCGACGTGAATATCGCCTTTGCCAACGAGCTTTCGATGATCGCCGACAAGCAGGGCCTCGACGTGTGGGAAGTGATCCGACTCGCCAACCGGCACCCGCGCGTGAACATCCTCACCCCCGGCCCCGGTGTGGGCGGGCACTGCATCGCGGTCGATCCGTGGTTCATCGTCCACGGCGCGCCCGAAGAAGCAAAGATCATTCGCCAGGCGCGCGAGACCAATGACGCGAAAATGCATCACGTCCTCGCCCGCGCGAAGTCACTGGTAGAGGCGCACCCGGGCGCGAAAATCGCCTGTCTCGGCCTCGCCTTCAAGGCGAATATCGACGATTTTCGGGAAAGCCCGGCGCGCTATGTGGCAGCCAGCCTCGCGCGCGAATTCGGCGAGCGCGTGCAGGTGGTGGAGCCTTATGCGGGCGAGCTGCCGAAGGAATTCGACGGGACGGGTGCCGAGCTGGTCGATATCGACACGGCGCTCGAGGAAAGCGATGTCCTCATCACGCTGGTCGACCACGATGTCTTCAAGGTGATCCCGCCCGAAGAACGGCAGGGCAAGGCCGTCTACGACACGCGCGGCATCTGGCCCGACGTCGCCTGACCTACTTGTCGAGCGCGATATCCGGCGCGTCTTCCTGCTTCATGCCGACGACGTGATAGCCGGCATCGACATGGTGCGTCTCGCCGGTCACGCCCGATGACAAGTCGGACAGGAAATAGAGGCCCGATCCGCCCACGTCCTCGATCGTGACATTGCGACGCAGGGGCGAATTGTACTCGTTCCACTTCAGGATGTAGCGGAAGTCGCCGATGCCGCTGGCCGCCAGCGTCTTGATCGGTCCGGCGCTGATCGCGTTGACGCGAATGTTTTCCGGGCCGAGGTCGTTGGCAAGGTACTGCACGCTGGTTTCCAGCGCCGCCTTGGCCACGCCCATCACGTTGTAATGCGGGATGACCTTTTCCGCCCCGTAATAGGTCAGCGTCAATATGCTGCCGCCATTGGGCATCATCTCGCGCGCGCGCTTGGCCACCGCGACCAGCGAGTAGGCTGAGATGTTCATCGTCATCAGGAAATTGTCGAGACTGGTGTCGACATATTTTCCGCGAAGTTCGCTCTTGTCGGAGAAACCGATCGCGTGGACGACGAAGTCGATCGTGTCCCACCGCTCTTTCAGCGTGTCGAACGCGCTGTCGAGCGCATCCATGTCGGAAACGTCGCATTCGAAAGTGAAGTCGCTGCCGAGTTGTTCGGCGAGCGGGCCGACGCGCTTCTTCAGAGCCTCGCCCTGGTAGGAAAACGCCAGTTCCGCGCCTTCTTCGCGCAGCCTCTTGGCGATGCCCCATGCCAGCGACTTGTCGTTGGCGAGACCCATGATCAGTCCGCGCTTGCCCTGCATCAGTGAGCCCATAGCTGCCTTCCTTCCTTCGATCTTCAATCCGTCTGCGCGGCCGTGTCTGCTTCGCCGTCTTCGCCCAGTTCTTCTTCCTCGGGCGTTTCGGCAAGCGCCGCATTCAATTCCGCGCCGATAACCACACCAAGCCCGACAAGCCAGAAAAAGAACAGCGCGATCATGATCCCGGCAAGGCTGCCGTAAGTCAGGTTGTAGGTGAAGAAGCTGCGCAGAACGATGGGCATCAGCGTCGTGACGAGGATCCACCACAAGGTAGTGAACAGCACACCCGGCCACTTTGGATAGCGACGGTGGCGATAATGCGACGGGGTGAGCGAATAGAAGATCATGTACAGCGAGCCGAACAGGCCGATTGCGGGAAGGATGCGCGAAATCCTGAGGTCGGTGATGTAGCTGACGAGCTGCGGGAAATAGGCCTCGATCACTTGCTGCGCCGCACCGATGACGACCTGTGCGAGCAGCGAAAGCATCAGCAGCAGGACGGCGCCGATGATCACGCCGGTCGAAAATATCCGGTACTTCCAGAAGGCCTTGGTCATCTTGGTCCCATAGGCCCGGCGCAGGATATCGCGGATGGTCTCGACAAGACTGCCGACGGTCCACAGGGCCACAAGGGCACCGGCCCACAGCAGCCAGCCGCTACGCGCCTCGATCACGTCGCGCGCGACCGGTTCGATCACATTGCCGACCATGGGGGGAAGGGCGACAAGGACAGCGTTGATCGTTGCCGCCCGCTCCGCCTCTTCGCCGAAAAGCGAGAATATCGCTGCGCCCAGGATGAAGAAGGGGAAGATCGACAGCATCGCCAGGTAGGCGAGATTTCCCGCGTGGATGAAGCCGTCGTTGAACGTGCCGACGGCGGTGCGCTTCAGGACCTGGAAGAAATAGGTACCGGGACCGACCCGCTTGGCCACACGGCCGCGCAGGGTGACCGCCTCCTGCCGCCTCGCTTCCGGAGAGAGCGACCGTACCTCGCGCTCTTCAGGCTGCGGAAGCGGATGATGTACCAAAGGCCCTATACCCCGAGTTTGCTCCGTGGGTCGCTTTCGTCCTTCCACCCATCGAGACGCTTGGCAAGTTCGCCGAGGTCGCCGGGAAGCTGGATTTCGAGCGTCACGAGCTGGTCGCCGCGGCTGCCGTCCTTCTTGGAAAAACCCTTGCCCTTCAGGCGCAGGACCGATCCGCCACTGGTGCCGGCCTTGATGGTCATCATGACCGGACCATCGACCGTGGGCACGCGGACCTTGGCGCCGTTCACCGCTTCATCGAGCGTTATCGGCAGGTCGAAGCGCACATCGTCGCCCTCGCGCTTGTAGAGCTTGTGCCGGTCGATGCGGATCGTGACGAGCCCGTCACCCGCGCCGCCCGGACCCTGTTCACCCTTGCCCTTGAGGCGCATCTGCGTGCCGTCCTCGACACCCTTGGGGAGCTTCAGGTCGATGGTTTTACCGTCGGCCAGTGTGATGCGCTGGTCCTTGAGCGAGGCCGCATCGGTGAAGGGGACGCGCAGGGTATAGGCTATGTCGGCGCCCTTGGGCGGTGGCGCACGGCGCCCGCCGAACGGGTCGCCGCGACCGCGCGAGCTTGCACGACCGCCGCCGAACAAGCCTTCGAAAATGTCGCCCAGATCGACGTTTTCCTGGCTGAAGCCCTGGAAGTCCTCGGGCCGGAAGCCGCGCTGGCCACCCGGGTGGCCGCCACCGCCGAACCCGCCGCCCATGCCGCCGAACGGATTGGTCGGATTGCCCTCGGCATCGATCTCGCCCCGGTCGAACTGGGCTCGCTTGTCCTTGTCCGACAGCAGGTCGTAGGCGTTGGTCACTTCGCTGAAGCGCTCGGCCGCCTTGGGGTTGTCCTTGTTGCGATCGGGATGAAGCTCCTTGGCGAGCTTGCGATATGCGCTCTTGATATCCTTTTCGGATGCAGAGCGCGGGACGCCAAGGGTGGAATAGGGATCGGCCATAGCGTGTTAGCTAGGTGCAACACGTTGTCCGCGCAAGCGGAGAGGCTTTCCTACGGACGAAGCGGGATATAGGGAACGCGTCATGCACCGCTTCAACCATCCTCATCCCCGCGAAGTTCCGCCATTCTGCGGCCAAACGCGCGGGCAAGGTTTTTTGCCCCAGGACTGTGTTCCACCCGTTCCACTCTGTAGGACTGCCCGATGAGCGATAGCGAAAGCGCGATTCCCGTCACCGATCCGTTCACCCTGTTCGAAGAATGGTTCGGAGAGGCGAAGGCGAGCGAGCCGAACGATCCCAATGCCATGGCGCTCGCCACGGCCAGTGAAAGCGGCATGCCCTCGGTGCGCATGGTGCTGCTGAAAGGGCATGGCACGCATTGGGGTGAGGGCGGCGGCTTCGTGTTCTACACCAATGCCCAAAGCCGCAAGGGCGAGGAAATCCGTGCCAATATGCAGGCGTCGCTCCTCTTCCACTGGAAAAGCCTGCGCCGCCAGATCCGTATCGAGGGACCGTTACAGGAAGTGAGCAGCGAACAGGCCGATGCCTATTTCCATTCGCGACCGCGCGTCTCGCAGATCGGTTCGGCGGCCTCCGACCAGTCGCGGCCGCTGCCCGACCGGCAAGTATATCTCGACCGTGTGGCGGCCCTGGAAGAACGCTATCCGGAGGGCGACATCCCGCGCCCGCCGCATTGGACCGGCTTCCTGCTGACGCCGACCGCGGTCGAGTTCTGGCAGGACCGCCAGTACCGCCTGCATGACCGCCGCCGCTTCACGCGGACAGCGCCGACCGATGGCTGGTCCAACACGTTGCTCTATCCATGAGCACCGATCGCGCCCGCCTCGCACGCTCTGCCGCGCTCGCTTCGATCAGCGTTGCCGTCATCCTCGTTTCGCTCAAGACCTGGGCGACTTGGAAAACCGGTTCGACGGCCATGCTCGGCAGTCTTGCCGATTCCGCGCTCGACCTTATCGCCAGCCTCGCCACGCTGACCGGCGTGTGGATCGCTTCGCAGCCGGCGGACGAAGACCATCGCTTCGGCCACGGCAAGGCAGAGGCGCTGGCCGCGATTTTCCAGGTCATGCTTATATCCCTGTCGGCGTTCGGCATCGCGACCCGCGCCATCCTGCGATTTGCGGAGGGCCAGCAAACCGAGGCCGCGGCCGAGGGCATTGGCGTGTCGCTGGTCGCGATCGTGCTGACCTTCGCGCTGCTCGGCTGGCAACGCTACGTGATGAACCGGACGCGGAGCCTGGCGATCCAGACCGACCACCTGCATTACAAGTCCGATCTCTTCCTCAACCTTGCAGTGATTGCGGCCCTGGTGCTCGACCAGTTCGTGGGGTTGCGGGGTGCGGACCCCGCCTTCGGTCTCGCCATCGCGGCGTGGCTGGCCTGGGGCGCCTTCAACGCCGCGCGGGATGCGGTGGACGATCTGATGGACCGCGAATGGCCCGAGGAAAAACGCCTCGCCTTCGTCGAGGCCGCTGCAAAACATCCCGAGCTATCGAACCTGCACGACCTGCGCACTCGCACCAGCGGGCACCGCGATTTCGTGCAGTTCCATGTCGACCTGCCCGGCACCATGACGGTTGAGGAAGCGCACGACATCATCGAGCGGGTCGAGGAGGACTTGTGCGGCCAGTTCCCCGATATGGAGCTGCTGATCCACATCGATCCCGAAGGCCATGTCGATGAACCCGACAACCCGCTGGTCGAGGAAAACGAATTCGATCGTCTGGGAGGCGAGAAGTGACAGCACTCGAATACTGGCATGTCGACGCGTTTGCGGATGCCGCATTCAAGGGGAACCAGGCGGCCGTGATGCCGCTGGAGGCTTGGCTCGACGATGATGTCCTCCAGGCCATCGGGGAAGAGAACAACTTCGCCGAGACCGCCTTTGTCATTCCCGATACGAGCGGGCAGGCGGATTACGAGTTGCGCTGGTTCACACCGACGGAGGAAGTGCGCCTGTGCGGCCATGCGACGCTGGCGAGCGGACATGTGCTGCTTTCGAAGAGCGGCGAGGACCGCGTTACCTTTCGCACGCGCAAGGCCGGGCTGCTGGAAGTGCGCAAGAGCAGTGCGGGCTATGAACTCGGCCTACCGCTGATCCCCACAGAGCGCGGGTCTTGGGATGATGCCGTGTCGCTGCTGGGTGCACAGCCGCAGGAAGTCTGGCTCAATCCCGAAGGTTACGGCGTCTACCTTTACGAGAGTGAAGACGAAGTGCGCGCGATCGAGCCCGATATGCGCGGATTGAAGGCGCTCGGGAATGACCAGTTCATCTGCACGGCACGCGGAAGCGATACCGATGTCGTGAGCCGTGTCTTCGTTCCAGGCGGCGGCGTCGATGAGGACAGTTTCACCGGGTCGGCCCATGCCGCGCTGACGTGGTTCTGGACCGAAAAGCTCGGCCGCGACAGCTTCACGGCCTTCCAGGCCTCGCAGCGCGGCGGCCATGCGACCTGTCGCCGCGAGGGCGATCAGGCCTGGCTGTCGGGCGACTGCGTGACCGTGGTGAAGGGCGAGTTCTACCTGCCCTCGGCGGGATAGAGCTCGATAATATCGGCCAGCTGCTGAAGCATGGCCTTGCGTTCGGCAGCGTCGGAATGACCAAGGCGCACCACGGTCAGCCCCTGTTCGGGCGAGACGAAAACATACTGCCCCATGTGTCCGATCATTGCGAAAGCGCTTTGCGGTGCGCGGTTGGGGAACAGCGGGTGTTCGTCCTCGCCATTGGGCCGGTTGAGCCAGGTCTGCAGTCCGTAGTGCGGCGAGGCGGGGCTGGACTTCACCATCTCGTCCACCCAGCTGCGCGGCACCAGTTGCTCGCCGCGATGCGAGCCCTTGCGGCGCAGGAGCTCGCCCAGCTTCGCCCAGTCGCGGGCGTCGGCATGCATCAGGCTACCGCCGATCAGCGTGCCGGCACGGTCGAATTCCAGAACCATGGAATCCATCCCGAGCGGATCGAACAGGCGGGCGTGGAGATAATCGCTCACTGCGCGGCGCCGCTCGTCGGGATCGCTACTTTCCGTAAGCGCGCGAGCGGCAATGTCGGCTAGGATAACAGTGGTGTTCGAGGAATATTCGAACCTCTCGCCCGGCTCGGCTTCCGGCGGCTGGGCGGTCGCGAAACCGGCCATGTCGTCGCGTTCTTCTAGAAAGAGCATACGCACTTCGCTGCTCTCGTAAGGCGGGTCGCCGGCCTCCGTATGCTCGAGGCCCGAGCGCATCTGGAGCAGGTGACGCAGCGTGATGTCAGCGCGCGGATCGCCGCTCCGTTGCCAGCGCGGGACGGGGGCGGGCGCATCGAGGCGCAGCAGGCCGTCGCCGACCAATTGGCCGATCAGCATGGCAGTCACGGTCTTCGCCATGGACCAGCTGACGAAACGCGTGTCGGCATCGTAATCCTCGCCATACCGCTCGGCCGCGATCTGGCCGTCGTGCATGACGACGAGCGCGCGGGTATCGCCAAGCCCTTCCATCTCGAACAAATCGTCGATTTCACGGGCCAGCGCCTTGCGCGGCGCGCCTGCATTGTCCGTCACGGCGGCCATCGCTTCTTCGCTCAGCGGCGGCTCTTCCGCGGGTCCGGGGCCTCCGCAAGACGCGAGGCTTGTAGTGGCAAGGACAAGGGCGATAAGGGAGCGCGACCGCAGAATCATACGCACGCACTCGCACGGGGAAACCGCTCTCGCAATGGCGAAAAATCGCTCAATTTTTTCCAGCCGCTGGCTGTGGCTCCTGATCCTCGTCGCGGTTCTGGCGGGCGCGTTGTGGCTGGCCTGGGGCGACAGCGTGAGGCGCACGGCCGAGGCCGGCACGGCCTATGGCGCACGCGTGGCGTGTTCATGCCGCTTCGTTGCCGGACGCAGCCTTACGGACTGCGCGAAGGACAAGCTGGAAGGCATGGAATTCGTGATGCTGAGCGAGAATACGGATTCGATGACCGTGACGGCCAGCGTGCCGCTCATCGCTTCCGATACGGCGACCTACCGTGAAGGTTACGGCTGCATCCTCAAGGAATGGGACCGCTGATTACGCCGTGAGGCGTTCGGTCTCGTCGATCCAGCCGCCGCCGACGACCCTTTCACCTGCATAAATAACGGCCGCCTGTCCGGGCGCCACACCGAACTCGGGCTGCGCAAAACGTATTCTCGTTTTCGCGCCTTCGCCGAAAGGCCCCTCGATCGTCACCGGAACCGGCTTTGCCATGCTGCGCACCTTGGCCGTCAGACCTGCATCCGGCACCGGGCCGATGCGGTTCGTCTCGATGACGGTCGCGCTCGACACGGCGAGCATCCGCTTCGGGCCGACGAGTACGCGGGCGGCTTCCGCATCGATGCCCACGACATAAAGCGGTTCCGGCTGGCCGCCGATATCGAGGCCGCGGCGCTGGCCGACGGTATAATGGATGACGCCCTGATGCTTGCCAAGAACGTCGCCTGTCGCCGCGTGGACGATATCTCCGGCAGCCGAACCCTCGGGACGCATCTTCTTGACGATCTTTGCATAGTCGCCATCGGGCACGAAGCAGATGTCCTGGCTGTCGGGCTTGGCCGCATTGCGCAGGCCGGCCGCTTCGGCCAGCTCGCGCACTTCCGCTTTCGGCAATCCGCCAAGCGGGAAGCGGAGATAGTCCAGCTGGTCCTGCGTCGTTGCATAAAGGAAATAGGACTGGTCGCGCGCAGGATCGACTGCGCGGTGTAGCTCGCTTCCGGCGGGCCCCATGACGCGGTGGACGTAATGTCCGGTGGCGAGGCAGTCCGCGCCGAGCTCGCGAGCCATGGCAAACAGGTCTGTGAACTTCGGGCCCATGTTGCAACGGATGCACGGCACCGGCGTGCGCCCGGCAAGATACTCGTCCGCAAATGCCTCGACCACGTCCTCGCGAAAGGCGCTTTCGTGATCGTAGACGTAATGCGCAATGCCGAGGCGATCGGCGACGGCGCGCGCATCGGCGATATCGTCGCCCGCGCAGCATGCGCCCTTGCGCCCTGTGGCTGCGCCGTAATCGTAAAGCTGGAGGGTAATGCCGATGACCTCGGCGCCGCTCTTTGCAGCGAGCGCGGCCACGACCGATGAATCGACGCCGCCCGACATCGCCACGACGATGCGGCATTCGCTGGCCGGACGAGGCAGGTCGAAAAGATCGGCCGCAGCGGCCGGTTCGAGAAGGCGGGATTCGGGCATGGCGCGCCCCATACACGCCCTTGCGCTGCATCTCCACCATTTACGGTTTCGCGCCGGAACCGATGCTTCACAGTCTCTTTACCATAGCGCGCTATTCAGGATGGCATGTTTGAGGGGCACATCAATCGGAAGGCTTTCGTCGACGGACGTGAAAGCGAGGTTTTGCAGCGGTTTCGCTGGACCGAGCTGGTCGCGCGCCTCGAGGCGACTCGCGAACTGCGGACCGAACTCGCCAAGGGTTCGGTCGGTGGCTTCGAGGCCTTCGGCGAAGTCCGGCGCGAAAACTGCGAGAATGGTAAAAGCGCCATTAACCACACTGATTTAGTGCATGGCAAAGTAGCCGGGCTAAACCCTTCTCGAGCCGCAAATGGTGCGGTGCATGGCGACAAAGAGAAATAGATGATCGAGAACCAGGACATCCGCCCTGCACAGGTAATCGGCCCGCTTGGCGAGCCGCTGACCTTGAAGGACCTTCCTTCGCCCAAGACGAAGCGCTGGGTCGTGCGTCGCAAGGCCGAGGTCGTGGCTGCCGTCAACGGCGGTCTGCTGACCATCGACGAGGTGCTCGAACGTTACGGGCTGACGCTGGAAGAATTCGCGTCATGGCAGCGGGCGGTCGACCGTTCCGGCATGCAGGGCCTGCGCGTGACCCGCATCCAGCATTATCGCGACCTGTACGAGCGCCAGTTCAAGTACTGATCGGTTCCGACAGCGGGAACCAATCCCGAAACCATTCGCTTTCCGATTATCCCCGCTCCGCCATGCGGTGTGGGGTTCTTCCGTCATTTTGCCTCTTTCGAGGGGAGGGCGACGGCAAATAACAGGAGGAAGTTCAATGGGTTGGATTATCGCACTTATCGTCGGTGGTATTGCCGGCTGGCTCGCAAGTCTCGTCATGAACCGTGATGCCTCGATGGGCATTTTCTGGAACATCGTCGTCGGTTGCATAGGCTCGGTCCTCGGTAACCTGATCGCCGGCCCGCTGCTCGGCGTCCAGGGAAGCGTCCAGGAATTCTCGCTGACCGGCCTCATCATTGCCGTTGTCGGCGCAGTCGTCCTGCTCGGCATCGCCAATCTCGTCCAGCGTGGCCGGGTCCGGTAACGCCGAACGTCTAGAGAAATAGTATTTGGGGCGGCGGGGCAACTCGCCGCCCTTTTTAGTGCCCGTTCGTCAGGCAGGGTCGCACCTTCATAGAGTGCGCCATTGCTCTCATCGAAGCACGCTCGTAGGGCGGAAACGCGCAGTCTTGCGCATTGTGATTTACTCGACTAATACAGTGATCGAGTAACAAGGTTGTGACGGCCGGGGCGAACGAATGAATTACGAGACCGAAATCAAATCCGACCTTGGTGATGCCTCGGACGTGAAGTTCGCAGAGCAGGGCGGTTTCGCACGCTTCACCACCGGCAAGGCCCGCTGGGTGATTGCTGCGATCCTCATCCTGGCCGCAATCATCGGCGGATACATGCTGATGTCGGGCGGCGAGACTGCTGCCGACGACAATCGCGATGCACAGGCGCCCTCGATCAGCGTCATCGCGCCTGGTCGCACGACTGTGACCGGTGAAATTACTGCGACAGGTACGCTTGCCGCGCGCCGGGAAATGCCGGTTGGTGTCGTCGGCGAGGGTGGCCGGGTCATCTCCGTGCCGGTCGAGCAGGGTAGCTGGGTGCGACAGGGCCAGGTCCTTGCCGTCATCGACCGCTCCGTCCAGACACAGCAGGCGCAAAGCGCTGCTGCCCAGATCCAGGTCGCCCAGGCCGATGCCAATCTGGCGCAGGCAAATCTCGACCGCGCCTTGCAGCTGGTCGAGCGCGGCTTCGTGTCCAAGGCCGATGTCGACCGCCTGACCGCCACCCGCGATGCAGCAGCCGCACGTGTCCGTGTAGCCCAGGCATCCCTGCGCGAACTTCAGGCTCGCAATGCACGTCTGAATATCGTCGCGCCGAGCGCCGGGCTGGTCCTCGAACGCAATGTCGAGCCGGGCCAGACCGTCAGCGGTGGCTCCCCGCCGCTTTTCCTGATCGCCAAGGGCGGTGAGATGGAAATGCTTGCGCGATTGAGCGAAGCGGACCTCGCGCGCCTTTCGCCCGGTGAATCCGCCGAAGTCACCCCTTCGGGTTCCGACAAGTCCTTCTCGGGCCAGATCTGGCAGCTTGCGCCGACTATCGATGCGCAGGACCGCCAGGGCACCGCCCGCATAGCGCTTCCTTACGCACCCGAATTGCGTCCCGGCGGCTTCGCTACCGCAACGATTTCGAGCGGGACGCTCGTCGCGCCCATCCTGCCCGAAAGCGCCGTCCTGTCCGATCGCGAGGGCGACTATGTCTTCGTCATCGATGGCGAGAACAAGGCCGTGCGCCGCAGCGTTACCACCGGTGAGGTTACCTCGCGCGGCATCGTCATCTCGGAAGGCCTGACGGGTTCGGAAAAGGTCGTTCTGCGGGCCGGTGGCTTCCTGACCGAAGGCGAAACGGTGGTGCCGGACCTGGTCAAGCTGGGCGGGGAATAAGCGCGTGAATTTCCGCAATATCTCTGCATGGTCGATCCGCAATCCAGTCATTCCCCTGGTTGCTTTCACGGCCCTCCTGCTGGCGGGCCTGATCAGCTTTGCCCGCATGGACGTGGTGAACAATCCGGACATCGAATTTCCTGCGGTCAACGTCACCATCTCGCAGCCCGGTGCAGCGCCGACCGAGATCGAGAACCAGATCACCCAGCGCGTGGAATCGGCAGTGCGCTCGATCAACGGGGTGGCTTCGCTCAATTCGACGGCCCGCGAGGGCAGCTCGAATACGTTCATAGAATTCGAGATCGGTACCGATCCGAACGATGCGGTTGCAGAAGTAAAGAACGCGGTCGACCAGATTCGCGGCAGTCTGCCAGACGGTATCCTTGAGCCCCGGATCACCAAGGAAGAGATTTCCGGCGGTTTCCTAGCCATCTACGCCGTCGAAGCCGACGACATGACCATCGAAGGCCTCAGCTGGTTCATCGACGATACGGTCGCGAAGCAACTGCTCGGCATCGAAGGCATGGCGGAGGTTAATCGCTTCGGCGGCGTCAACCGCGAGATTGAGGTCATTCTCGACCTTCCGCGTATGCAAGCGCTCGGCGTAACGGCCAGCCAGATCAACAGTGTCCTGCGTCAGAATAATCTCGATGCAGCCGGCGGAATGGCCGAGGTCGGCGGCACGCGTCAGTCGGTTCGCGTTCTCGGCAATAATGCCAGCGCATTCGAGCTTGGCGAGCGTCAGATCCAGCTCGGCGGTGGCCGCACGGTGAAGCTCTCGGATGTGGCGACTGTACGTGACGGCTTTTCGGAACGGACTTCGATCAGCAAGGTGCGCAACAAGGAAGTCGTCAACTTCGCAATGTCCCGTGCCAAAGGAGCGTCGGACGTCACCGTGTTCGAGGAAGCTCTCGTCCAGATCGAAGAGATCGAGGCCGCCAACCCGGGCGTGAAATTCATACCTCTTTTCAACACGGTCAAATACACGAAGAACCAGTACGACAGTGCCATGGCAGCCATGATCGAGGGCGCGATCCTGGCAGTTGTTGTCGTCTTCTTCTTCCTGCGTGACTGGCGTGCCACGGCGATTTCCGCGGTTGCGATTCCGCTCTCCGCCATTCCCACGTTCTGGTTCATGGACCTGCTCGGGTTCAACTTGAACCAGTTGTCATTGCTTGCCTTGGCGCTCGTGGCCGGGGTCTTGGTCGATGACGCGATCGTCGAGATCGAAAACATCGTGCGACATATGCGCATGGGTAAGAGCGCCTATCAGGCATCGATCGACGCCGCCGACGAGATCGGCCTACCGGTCGTAGCGACCAGCTTCTGCATCGTCGCGGTCTTCTTCCCGGTCGGCGCCATGCCGGGGATTTCGGGCCAGTTCTTCAAGAACTTCGGCTTCACCGTAGTGGTTGCCGTGCTCATGTCCCTTGCCGTGGCGCGAATGATCACGCCGATGCTTGCCGCCTACTTCCTGAAGGCGCAGGGCCAGCAATCGCACGGCGAAGGTCCGATGATGGACCGCTATATGGATGTGCTGCGCTGGTCGCTCAACCGGGGCAAGATGTACGCGGCGCGTGACGGAATAGAGAGCCCGCGCCGCCGCTGGCTCTACGTCATCGGTCTGCTGGGCGTTGTGCTGGTAACACTGGTGCTTTCTGCCGCAGCGACCTTTGCGGTCTCGGGCATGTTGACGGGGCTAGAGCTCGTAGAGTCAGTCGTCGGATCAGATGACGGCTTTTTTGCCGGCCTCGTTTCACGCCTTATCGAGTTGCTTCAGCTCGTGGCCTCCCTCGCCGCCGGTTTTCTCGCTATTCTGGCCTTGTTTGCGGCCATAGGCGTGGTCGTGCGCTTCTGCGGCCAGAACATCCGTAATGGCTGGCAATACATGCGCGCGCGCTTCCTCGATCATCGTATCTGGATGCTGGGCGTCGGTTATTTCTCGCTGCTGTTGACCATCCTCCTGTTCTCGATAACTCCGGCCCAGTTCCAGCCTGTCATCGACGACGAGAATAGCCGCGTCGAAATCGAAATGGTGCCAGGCACCACGCTCGAAACGACAGAGCGGGTCGTCGATCAGGTCGCCGACATTCTCTACGAGCAGCAGGAAGTCGAGCTCGCGCTGGAGCGCGTGCGCGAAGGGCAGGCAACGCTTTATGTGACGCTTCGTCCGGACCGTGAACGGACCTCGATCGAATTCGAGCGCGCAATCGCTCCTGTCTTCGCACAAATCCCCGATGCCCGCGTGCGCTTCGCATCGCAATCGGGTGGCTTCGGTTCCGGCCGCGACATGACGGTCATGCTCGCCGGTTCGGATCCCGATTTGCTGAACGAGACCGCGGCTACGCTGGTCGAACAGATGAAGGGTATCGATTCGCTCGTTGCCCCCCGCATCAGCGCCGACATCAACCGGCCGGAAATCCTGATTACGCCGCGCGATAATATCGCTGCCGAGCTCGGTGTTTCCACCGTCGCGCTTAGCCAGACGATCCGTATCGCGACCATGGGCGAAATCGAACAGAACGCAGCCAAGTTCTCGCTCTCCGATCGTCAGATCCCGATCAGGGTGAAGTTGCCCGAGCAATCGCGCGAGAACCTCGACACGATCAAGAACCTTCCGGTCCCGACGGCGTCGGGCGGCTCGGTGCCCCTGTCTCGCGTCGCCGAAGTATCCTTCGGTTCCGGGCCCACGGCCATTCAGCGCTATAACCAGAACCGCCGTGTGCTGGTCGGCGCCGATCTCGCCCAGGGCGTCGTCAAGGGTGAGGCACAGCAGGAAATCGACCAGTTGCCGATCCTGCAGGACTTGCCGCAAGGCGTCATTCGCGACGTGGTGGGCGAGGACGAATGGCAGCAGGAACTGATTTCCAGCCTGCTCATCGCGATCATGTCGGGCGTGCTGCTGGTCTTCGCCGTGCTCGTCCTGCTGTACAAGCGCCTGATGAGCCCGCTGGTGAATATGACGTCTCTTGCGCTGGCTCCGCTCGGCGGCATCCTGCTTGTCTGGATGTTTGGCCAGCCGCAGTCCATGCCGGTCTACATCGGCATCCTTTTGTTGCTGGGCATCGTATCGAAGAACTCCATCCTGCTGATCGACTTCGCTATCGAAGAGATGGATCGCGGCACTCGCAAGCTGCACGCAATCATCGATGCGGGTCACAAACGCGCCCAGCCGATTGTGATGACCACTGTCGCCATGACCGCGGGCATGGTGCCCACGGCGCTGTCGGGTGTGCTTGGCTCGGGCGATGGCGCCTGGCGTGCCCCGATGGGCACCATGGTCATCGGCGGCCTCATCCTGTCCACCCTCCTGACGCTGCTGATCGTCCCGGCGGGCTTCAGTCTCGCCGACGGTTTCGAAAAGCGCGCGGGACCATGGATGCGCAGGCGCTTCCTGACCTATCGCCCTGGCGATGACGGCAAGCCTGTCTCCGGTAACGCCCACGGAGAAGCCGGGATCGATCCGGCCGAGTGATCGTCGCCTGATTATGGCGGATGGACTAACTCCCCTTTCCGGAGCAACGGCGGGACAGATACCACCGGACCGTGCGCGAGCGATGCGGCGCGCGGCAACCGGCATGCTCGTCCTGATGGCCGCGATATTCATCCTCTCCGGCCGTTACCTGGCTGTGCACCCTGCATGGGGTTACGTGCATGCCTTTGCCGAGGCGGCGATGGTTGGCGGCCTCGCGGACTGGTTCGCGGTTACCGCGCTATTCCGGCGCCCCCTCGGGCTTCCGATCCCGCACACCGCAATCATCCCGGAGAACAAGGATCGCATCGCCGATACGATGGCGGATTTCCTGCGCAGCAATTTCCTGACGCCGCAGGTGGTGGCGAGACGGATGGGCACCATGAACTTTGCCGGTGCCGTCGGCTCCTACCTCGCCGACCCAAGGGCTGCGCAGGATGCACGCATACGTGCAGGTGCCGGGGACCTGGCCGTGGAAGTCCTCGAATCCCTCGATCCCGACCGGCTTGGCACTCAGGTGCGAAGCGGGATCGCTGCGCAGATCGAGAAGTTGGAGATCGCTCCGCTGCTCGGCGGAATGCTCGATGCGATGATCGCAGATGGCCGGCACAAACCGCTTATCGATAAAATCATCCGCTGGGCCGGCCTGGTCCTGGAAGACAACGAAGCGCTGGTCCGCGACATGGTTCACAAGCGCGCCAACGCCGTCCTGCGCTTTACCGGCCTGGACGAGCGGCTCGCGAATTCGGTCATCGATGGCCTCTACAAGCTCCTTGCAGAGGTGCTCGTCGATCCGGAACACCCGCTTCGCGACAAGATCGAGGAAGGGCTTGAAGAACTCGCCAAGGGCCTGCGCGAGGATCCTGAAATGCAGGAACGGGTCGAGCGGTTGAAGAGCGAGCTCCTCACCAATCCCGCGATTGCGGATTGGTGGCAGGGCGTTTGGGAGCGGATCAGGGCAAGGTTGATCCGCTCGATCAAGGAGTCCGGCGGTGTCGGGCCCTCCTATCTTGGCGAAACCTTGGGCGAGCTTGGCGCCGCGTTGCGCGATGACCACCGGCTCCAGCTACAGGTCAATCGCTTCGCACGCCGCACGGCCGTAGGAATCTCGACGCGTTACGGCGACCAGATCGTGCAGCTGGTGTCCGAAACCGTCCGCCGCTGGGATGCCACTACCCTGACCGACCGTGTAGAAGGCGCAGTCGGCCGCGATCTCCAGTTCATCCGTATCAACGGGACGCTGGTGGGCGGGCTCGTCGGCCTGACGATCCACGGGCTTTCGACGTTCCTGTTCTAAGCGACTGGCTCTGGCCTCAGTCGTGACGGATCTGGAAACCGTGTGCGTCTGATGAAAATCCGCGACCTGCCATGCGATACACTACAGTTGTCCAGTAGTAATCTGTGACCGGCTGGCCATCCCTGCCGGTTGCGGGATTGAAACGCGCATGCTTGACCAAGAGATCGCAGGCGGTCTGCCGCAAAACGAGGGCAGTCAGGTAGTTCGTCACATCGCAACGGGTCACGCGACCCGACCCGTCGACAATTAGGCGCACCGGCACCGGGCCCTGCAATCCGCCGCGCAAAGCGTCGTTCGGATAGTCACGTTGTAGCTTTTGCGCCCAATCCTTGATGTCCTTGGGGGTTGCATGGGTCTCGAAGCCCCTGTGCGCTTCAAGGTCCAAACCCGACTTTCTCAAGTGTTCGGTCACGCACTGGTCCAGCGCGCTGACAGCTTTGTCGATTGCCCGTGTACGCAGCGTAATCTGGCTCTCGAGCGGATCGATGGCGACGAAATCGGTGGTCTGTTTGGCTAGATCGTCGCTTTCATCCCAATCCGCACTCCCGAACAGGGGGCCGGCAAAAACCAAGCCCTCGCGATCGCCAATGGATGCCGTCGCTATACGCCGATAATCGGTGAGTTCGCGCTCGACTGAGAAACCCGCCTTCAGCGATCCGCTTCGCTGTGAAAGGGGGCCGCCGATAATCGCGAATTGCACATCGGACGCGGGATGGATGCGTTTGAAGGACAGGGTGACCCGATCATCCTTGCGGACGAAATCGCGGGAAACAGAGCACCCGTCATCTAGCGAAGACAGGCGCCATTGGCCGTCTGGCTGGAAGGGCAGCTCATTCTCCCCCTGGGCTGCACTGGTCTCGCCGTTCGACCCTGCTTCTGCAAGAGCCGGTGCGCCAATGGTAAGTGCGATAGCAAGCACTGACGTTTTGATAGCTTTCATGCGATAATTCTCATCTTGATGGGAGCTGGGACAGCCTGGCGAACTTCGAGATTGCTCCAAGGTGCGGAGCGCGCGTTGAACTCGAATTAGCGAGTATCCGCGCGAGTGAATCACGGCGCATTCCCGCGCATGCGATAGACGATGCGCGTGTTGAAGAACGTGCGGACAGGAGTTCCGTCGGCCATTCGCGCCGGTTCGGCCTCAGCGATCGTCTTGAAGGTGGTGCATGGATGGCGGGTCATGTCGAAGTCCTTGGCGATCGTCTGATTGATCAGGAAGCACTCCTCCACACTGCCATCCGTCCCCACTGTCAGGCGCAAGTGAAAGTCGGCTTGTGCTCGGTTGCGTAACGCATCGCGCGGGTAGCTCTGCTGCACGCGTCCCGCGACCTTCTCCAGGTTCAGGATCCGGGCCGGAGTAGAAACGGCTTTCTGTTCTTCCAGATCGAAGCCCCAGAACTCGACCAGATTTTCCATACAGGCGTTGAACGCCGTCAACGGCTTTTCCATCGGGCCGAGCCGCAAGGAAAATGAGTGGGCGCCCTTCTGGCTGATCATGAGCGTCTCGATCGAGGCGGCGTTCGAAGTGTCGAGTGAGAGAATGCCGCGTGGACTTGCGCCCCAATCGTAGTCACTCTCTCCCGGCAGCGGATGGGAGTGGGCCGTTACTGTCGACCTGTCGCCGATGACATCTCCATAGTTATCAAGCGTGCCGGGGGTGAAGCGAAATTCTTCCGCGTCTCCATCCGGTCCGAATGCGAAAGAAGCCTCGCGGCTGTACCTGATCCTGCGCACCGGCGGGCCCGCTACTGCCCACTGCGCTGAAACAGCCGGGTTCCATTGGTCGAGGATGAATATTGTCTGCGCTTCGTCGGTGCCGAACAGACGCGCCAAGCGACATTTGTGTTCGCCCATATCGAGCTGCCACGGGCCGAGCGGCATGAGCAATTCAGGCTCCCGCTCCTTAGCCGAGGCGCCCGACGAAAATCCCGCGAGCAAAGCCATTATGACAAGCGAAAGTAATGATTTGCGACCGAACATAGAAAAACCCCTCCGCTACGATCATGTAGCGGAGGGGTTATGAATTCAAGTCGAAGTTTGACTTAAAGCTTTTCGGTAAGCTCCGGAACCGCCTTGAACAGATCCGCCACGAGGCCGATGTCGGCGACCTGGAAGATCGGCGCGTCCTCGTCCTTGTTGATGGCGATGATGGTCTTGGAATCCTTCATGCCTGCAAGGTGCTGGATCGCGCCGGAGATGCCGATCGCGATATAGACTTCCGGAGCGACGATCTTGCCGGTCTGGCCGACCTGGTAGTCGTTGGGGACGTAGCCGGCATCGACCGCGGCGCGCGATGCGCCGATGCCTGCACCGAGCTTGTCCGCCAGCGGCGTGATGATCTGTTCGAAGGTCTCGCCGTCCTTGAGCGCACGACCACCCGATACGATTACCTTGGCACTGGTGAGTTCCGGGCGGTCGCTCTCGGCGATCTCGGCGCTTACGAAACTGGATAGGCCAGCATCGGCAGGGCCGGAGATTTCCTCGATCGTGCCGCTGCCGCCTTCGGTCGCCGCCTTGTCGAAGGCAGTACCGCGGACGGTGATGACCAGCTTTGCGTCGGACGATTCGACGGTCGCAATCGCATTGCCGGCATAGATCGGACGGGTGAAGGTCTTCTCGCCTTCGACCGAAAGGATGTCCGAAATCTGCATAACGTCGAGCAGTGCTGCAACACGCGGCGCGATGTTCTTGCCGGTGGTGGTGGCGGGTGCGACGAAAGCGTCGTGGTGGCCCATCTGATCGGCGATCAGGGGCGCGACATTCTCAGCCAAGGCATGCTCGTAAGCTGCGTCGTCGGCGAGGTGGACCTTGCCCACGCCCGCAACCTTTGCGGCCTGTTCCGCAACGGCGCGGCAGCCCGAACCTGCAACCAGCAGGTGGACTTCGCCCAGCTTGCTGGCGGCAGTGACCGCAGCCAGCGTTGCATCCTTCATCTCGGCATTGTCGTGTTCGACCCAGACGAGAGTTTTCATAAGTCTATTCCTTTCCTGTCCGGGTTCTTACGCGATGCCGAGCGCTTTGATCTTGGCGACCAGCGCATCGACGTCTTCGACCTTCTCGCCTGCCTGGCGAACCGGCGGTTCGGAGACGTTGGTTGTCTTCAGGCGCGGCGCGGTGTCGACGCCGTAATCGGACGGGCTCTTGGTATCGAGCGGCTTCTTCTTCGCCTTCATGATGTTGGGCAGCGAAGCATAGCGCGGCTCGTTCAAGCGAAGATCGGTAGTGACGATGGCCGGAAGCGTAAGCTTCACGGTTTCGAGACCGCCATCGACTTCGCGCTTCACGGTGACGCTGTCGCCATCGACTTCGACGGTGTTGGCGAAGGTGCCCTGCGGACGGCCCATGAGGGCTGCGAGCATCTGGCCGGTCTGGTTCGAATCGTCGTCGATCGCCTGCTTGCCCAGCATTACGATGCCCGGGGTCTCTTCCTCGGCAATAGCCTTGAGGATCTTGGCGACGGCGAGTGGTTCGACTTCATCGTCGGTTTCGACGAGGATCGCACGGTCCGCACCCATGGCGAGTGCAGTGCGCAGCGTTTCCTGCGCCTTGGCCGGGCCAACCGATACGGCGACGATCTCTTCCGCCTTGCCGGCTTCCTTGATCCGGATCGCCTCTTCGACGGCGATTTCGTCGAAGGGGTTCATGCTCATCTTGACGTTCGCCAAGTCCACGCCCGAGCCATCGGCTTTCACGCGGGGCTTGACGTTGTAATCGATCACCCGCTTGACGGGGACGAGGATTTTCATGGGTGTTACCTTCCTCTCGATAGAAACTGTGCCGCCCGCCTAGCTTGCGTTTACGTAAACGTCAAGTTGGGAGGGGCGGATATTCGAAACCGTTGCAGCAGCCTCTCGCCCGCGGAAATCCTCAGGTCAAGCGCTGCAGGCTGCTCACCTTTACTATGGATGGCGTAGCGAATAGTTTCCCTGCAAAGGCAGGAGGTTTGTGATGCGCGACTGGATGATGATTGCAGCGGCCCTAACCCTCGCACCCTCGTCGGTCGCCGCGCAAGAAGTACGGGACACGCCTGAGGATCACACTCCGCCCCCCGCTTCGCTAAAGCAGATGGGGTGGCTGGTGGGCCATTGGAGCGGCACCGGCATAGGCGGTGCTCCCGCGCACGAAAGCTGGCTGCTTCCCACAGGCAACACCATGGTCGGCACCTTCATCCAGATGAAGGATGAAACCGAGATCATGTTTACCGAGCACATCTACCTGATGGAGGAAGAAGGCTCGCTGGTCATGCGCCTCAAACACTTCAATGCCGACCTGACCGCGTGGGAAGACAAGGGAGGCATGGTAACCTTCAAGCTCATCGCTCTCGAGGACTGCGCCGCCTATTTCCGGGCGCTGACGCTGCGCTGCGATGGCGACAACGGCCTCGTCGCCGCCGTGCGCATGAAGAGCGCAGGCGGCGAGATAAGCGAGCTCGTTTTCCGGTTCGAACGGGTCGAGTAAATCCGGGCGGCGCTCAGGCCGCCTTTTTCACCTCTGCCACGATCTTGCGAGCGGCATCGCCCAGATCGTCTGCAGGAACGATCGGCAGGCCCGAATTGGCGAGGATTTCCTTGCCCTTCTCGACATTGGTGCCTTCGAGGCGGACGACTAGCGGCACGTCCAGCTCGACTTCCTTGGCCGCCACGACAATGCCTTCGGCAATCGTGTCGCAGCGCATGATGCCGCCGAAGATGTTCACGAGGATGCCTTCGACTGCCGGATCCTTGAGGATGATCTTGAACGCCGCAGTGACCTTCTCGGTCGTCGCGCCGCCGCCCACGTCGAGGAAGTTCGCCGGGAAAGCGCCGTTCAGTTTGATAATGTCCATCGTCGCCATGGCGAGGCCTGCGCCGTTGACCATGCAGCCGATGTTACCGTCCAATTTGATGTAGGCGAGGTCGTATTCCGATGCTTCGACTTCGGCCGGGTCTTCCTCGGTCTCGTCGCGCATCGCTTCTACGTCCTTGTGACGATAGAGCGCGTTGCCGTCGAAGCTCATCTTGGTGTCGAGGACGAGCAGGTTGCCGTCCTTGTCTTCCACCAGCGGATTGATCTCGAGCATTTCCATGTCGAGGTCCATGAAGGCGGTGTAGAGCTGCTTGGCCAGCTTCTGGCACTGCTTGTTGGTATCGCCGGTCAGCTTGAGGGCGAAGGCCACCGCGCGGCCATGGTGGGGCATGAAGCCCTGTGCCGGGTCGATGGTGATCGTGGTGATCTTCTCGGGCGTCTCGTGCGCGACATCCTCGATGTCCATGCCGCCTTCGGTCGACGCGATCATGGCGACCTGGCCGCTGGCGCGGTCGACCAGCATCGAGAGATAGTATTCATGCGCGATGTCGACGCCGTCGGTGACATAGAGGCGATTGACCTGCTTGCCTTCATCGCCGGTCTGGATCGTCACCAGCGTGTTGCCGAGCATTTCCTTGGCGTTCGCCTCGACTTCCTCGATGCTCTTCGACAGGCGGACGCCGCCCTTCGCATCGGGGCCGAGTTCCTTGAACTTGCCCTTGCCGCGGCCACCGGCGTGGATCTGGGCTTTCACGACGTAAAGCGGCCCGGGAAGCTGTTTCGCGCCTGCGACCGCTTCTTCGACGGTCATCGCTGCGTGTCCTGCGGGAACGGCGATGCCGTACTTAGCGAGGAGTTCTTTGGCCTGGTATTCGTGGATGTTCATTTCGGGCTTTCGTCCTTCGCGTATTGCGCGGCTGGGGGAATCGAGTTGCGGGGCCGCATAAGCATGTCTGGCCGCGCTTGAAAAGTGCGACTTTCGGGTGCAGGTGCGCTTCCCATCCATGATCGACGCAAAGCGACTCGAATCGATCGTCTCCGAAGCGGGGCGCATCGCGCTGGACCTCTGGCCCGGGGCGGGCAACGACGTGCGCACTTGGGAAAAGACTCCGGGCAGCCCGGTGTGCGAAGCCGACCTGGCCGTCGACGCCTTCCTCAAGCGGGAATTGGGCGCTCTTTTGCCTGCAGCCGGCTGGCTTTCGGAAGAGACGGTCGACGATCCGGCGCGTCTCGACCGCGATCTTATCTGGCTCGTCGACCCTATCGACGGAACACGCGATTTCATTCGTGGCCGTCCGGGCTGGGCAGTGTCGGTGGCGTTGATAAGTGCAGGGCGGCCCCTGATCGGCTCGCTCTGCGCGCCCGCCCGCAAGGAAGTCTGGCAGGCAACTGCCGGACAGGGTTCGTGGCGAAACGGCGAGAAGCTCGTTTCGTCCAAGCGCGAGGAATTCACCGGCGCCCGTGTCCCTGCAGCGGACCTGATGAAGCAGGACCGGATGCTCGAGAAAGTCTACCAGCCCAACTCGATTGCGCTGCGCATGGCGATGGTTGCAGCGGATGAGGCCGATCTGGTCGCGACCCTGCGCTGGGGATTCGAGTGGGACATCGCGGCAGCGGCACTTATCGCGCGCGAAGCGGGGGCCGCAGTCTCGGACGCTTTCGGCCGCAAGCTGAACTACAACAAGCGCGACCCGCGCGAGTTCGGGATGGTGGTGAGCGCCCCCGGCATCCATTCCGCAACGGTTGCGCATCTCGCCGACCGGGCGGCGACCCTGGCTTCCAAGTAGCAACCCGAAATAAAAAAGGGACCGGGTTTTGGCCCGGCCCCTTTCCTGCGACTTTTCCGAAAGGCTCGGATCAGTTGCCCTGCTGGGCTGCTTCGACATCGTCTTGGTCGAAGGGGATAATCTTGATTTCGACGCGGCGGTTGAGCGGTTCGGCAACGCCATCCGCAGTCTGGACTGCGAGGTTGGTTTCACCAAAGCCCATCCAGCGGATGCGCGAAGAGCTCACGCCGCGGCTGGTCAGATAGTTTGCGACTGCCTGCGCACGCTGTTCCGAAAGGCGCTGGTTGAAGTCCGAGGCACCAACGGTGTCGGTGTAGCCGTATACGTCGATCAGGCTGTTCGGATACTGGACGAGGTTCTGCGCGACCCGGTCGAGTGTCTGGCGGAATGCGCTGTTGATCGTGGCACTGCCCGTGGCGAACGTTACGCCGTCCGGCAGGTTCACGAGGATAGCCTCGCCGCCATCTACTTCGCTGACGTCTACGCCCGAACCGGCAGTCTGCTCTTCGAGCTCCTTGATCTGCTGGTCCATCTTGTAGCCGACATAGCCGCCGGCAGCTGCGCCGCCTGCAGCACCGATGATACGGCCGGTCTTGCCGCCGATGACGCCGCCAAGCAGGCCGCCGGCGACTGCACCGCCGACGCCGCCGAGAACGGTGCGCGAAATCTTCTTTTCACCCGTGTTCGGGTCGGTGACGCAGGCCGAGGTGCCCATGAGGGCGACAGCCGAGAAGCCTGCGAGGAAAATCCGTGATTTTTGCATAAATATATCCCCTTCTAGAGTTATGACGGCCAGCGGCTCCTTACGAGCCGGTGCCGACACGCCATGTGGGACGCGCCCACCAGCGCCTCTGAAGGTTCCAAACAAGCGAAACGGCCTAGTGTTCCGCGAAGCACTGGCATGCGCGATAATTTGTGCTAGCGCAGGATTGTGACACCCTTTCCCTGGACAGACCTGCTCATCATCGCCGGGCTCATCATGCTCAACGGCGTTTTCGCCATGAGCGAACTTGCCATCGTTTCCGCGCGCACCGGAAGGCTACAAGGCGCAGCCCAGCAAGGCAGTGCCGGAGCGCAAGCGGCCATCGCCCTCGCGGCGGATCCGGGCAAATTCCTTTCGACCGTACAGATCGGGATCACTCTCGTCGGCATCGTCGCGGGTGCATACTCCGGTGCCAGCCTCGGCGGTCCGGTCGGGGAACGCCTTGCCGCCATCGGGCTGCCCGCGGACTGGGCGCCCCAGGTCGGTTTTGCGCTGGTCATTGCGCTTACGACCTATTTCAGCCTCGTGATCGGCGAACTGGTGCCGAAACAGATCGCGTTACGCGCTGCCGTGCCGATCGCCACTGCGATGGCATTGCCGATGGCCTTTATCGCGAAGGTCGCCGCGCCGCTCGTCTGGCTCCTCGATACCTCTTCCAGCCTCATCATCCGCCTGCTCGGCGTGCGCCCGGCCGGTCAAAGTGCGGTCACGGCGGAAGAGCTGCACATGCTCTTCGCAGAGGCTACGCGAAGCGGGGTAATCGAGCACGAACAGCACCAGATGCTGTCGGGCGTGGTCCGGCTTGCCGAACGCCCCGTGCGCGAAGTGATGACGCCGCGGACGGAGATCGACTGGATCGATATCGCAGCGGACGAGGATGCGATTTCCAGCCTTCTGGCCGAAAGCCCCCATTCGGTATGGCCCGTTGCGGACGGATCCCCCGACAAGGTCCTCGGCCTTGTGAGGGTGCGCGAAATCCTGGCGGCCCAAGTGGCCGGAGGTCCGGTGATCCTGCAGGACCTCCTGCGCAAGGCGGAGGTGGTTCCGGACCAGCTCGATGCCGTGGATGCCCTGCGCGTCTTGCAGCAGGCCGATATCGCCATGGCGATGGTCCATGACGAATACGGCCATCTCGACGGGATTGTGACGCCGGTCGACCTTCTGACCGCAATCGTCGGCGATTTCGCCAGCGACCAGGATCCGGGCGACTCGCCGGGTATCGTGGAGCGTGCGGATGGCTCGCTCCTGGTTTCGGGTTCGCTAAGTGCGGATGCGCTCGCCGACCGGCTGGGGCTCGAATATGGCGAAGACCGCGAATTCGCGACCGTCGCGGGCTACGTCCTCGCAGTGTTGAAAAAGCTTCCGGCCGAGGGCGAGTGGTTCGAGGAGCAAGGCTGGCGCTTCGAAGTCATCGACCTCGACGAACGCCGGATCGACAAGCTCCTGGTCAGCGCGCTCGACGCAGCGAAACCTTCCGAAGACGGGGACGGTTGAAGCTTCCCGAAGCGGGAAGCGTAATCAGCCCGGGATTACGGCCTGCGCCGTAGCACCGTCGCCTTCGGGTGCGGCCACGATATCGCGGGTCACGCTGCCCTTGGCGACCGTATTGGTGCCTTCGCTACCGATCATGCTGCGAATGCCCGGCTCCGCAGAGCCGGCACGGTCGAGCACCGAAGTTTCGACCGAGCTACGCGCAGCCGGACCACCGAACAGGGCTTCGAGAGCCTGTTCTGCAGCCGTGCCTTCTGCCGGACGCGGAGCGCCCGGTGCCGGCGGGACGAGGTTGAAGTCCGGCGGCACGACCAGCGGAGCCTGGCGCTGCACGGCAAATTCGTCGGGACGTTCGCGATTGAGGAAACCGCCGCTGCCACAGGCTGCGAGCGTGCTTGCGGCGGCGCTCACCAGGGCGATGCGAGTGAAGGTGTTCATGTATTGCTCTCCGCGGCGTCTGCCGTCTTGCCGTCCATCATGTCGTCGACTTCCTTGTCGCCCATGAAGAACGCGCGGGCAAGGATGATTACGACGCCGATGGTGATAGCGGCATCTGCGATGTTGAAAATGAGGAAGGGGCGGAAATCCCCGATGTGAAAGTCGGCATAGTCGAGGACATAGCCCAGTTCGTAGCGATCCTTGATATTCCCGAGCGCACCGCCGAGGATCAGCGAGAGGCCGAGAATGTCGCCAAGCAGCTTCTCACGGAACATCCATACCGTGACCAACAGGGCGATCAGCGCCGTGACGCCGACGAGGATCCAGCGCGTCTCCGGGCTGGTCGCCTCGAACATCCCCAGCGAAACGCCGTAATTGTGGACGCGGTAGAAATCGAAGAAAGGCAGGAGGTCGAGCTTGTCGCCCGGCACCTTGAGGGCGAGCGGGCCGTCGACCCACCATTTGACGACTTGGTCGACCGCATAGATCGCAAAGGCGATCGCCACGCCGATCAGGCGATTGCGCAGGACCGGGGTCATTCCCCAAAACTCCCTGCAGCGTCCATCTGTTCGATGACATCGTCGCAGCGGTCACACAGGGCACCGTCCTCGGAAACCGAGGGCAGCAGGCGCCAGCAACGGCCGCATTTGGATTCGCCGGTTCGAGTGACAGTCACAGTATCGCTATCGCCGCGCGTCACTGACGCGGTGATGAACAGTTCGGCGAGGTCTTCGTCGCTGAAGCCTTCGGGCACCGCGCTCGCAGGCACGACGACATCGGCTTCGAGGCTGGAGCGGATGGTCTTGTCACGGCGCAGCGGTTCGATCGCTTCGGTCACCCGCTCCCGCAATTCGCGCAAGGCATCCCAGCGCGCGCCATCGGCAGTCACGCCCGGCACCGCGGGCCAGTCGAGCAGGTGCACGCTGCCGCCATCGGGATAGCGCGTGGTCCAGGCCTCTTCCGCCGTGAACACCAGCACCGGCGCGGCATAGCGGACCAGCGCGTGGAAGAGCAGGTCGAGCACGGTGCGATAGGCATTGCGCTTCACGCTGTCTGGCCCATCGCAATAGAGGCAGTCCTTGCGGATATCGAAATAGAACGCGGACAGGTCCTCGTTGCAGAAATCGACCAGCAGGCGCGTGTAGGTGTTGTAGTCGTAGCTTTCGAGCGCCGCCTTCAGCTTGCCGTCGAGATCGGCCAGCAGCGCAAGGACGTAGACTTCGAGCTCGGGAATTTCGCCCGCATCGCCCATGTCGCCGACGAAACCGTCGAGCGCGCCGAGCAAATAGCGGAAGGTGTTGCGCAGGCGGCGGTACTGGTCGCCCACGCCTTTCAGGATTTCATCGCCGATGCGGTGGTCTTCGGTGAAGTCTACGGAGAGCGCCCAGAGGCGGATGATGTCGGCGCCGTACTGTTCCATGACCTTCAGCGGGTCGATGGTGTTGCCGAGGCTCTTCGACATCTTCTTGCCCTGCTTGTCCATGGTGAAGCCATGGGTCAGCACCGCGTCATAAGGCGCGCGGCCGCGGGTGGCGGAGCTTTCGAGCAGCGAAGACTGGAACCAGCCGCGATGCTGGTCGCTGCCTTCAAGATAAAGGTCGGCGGGCCATCGCTGGTCGGGCCAGCGGTCGCCTTCGAGCGTGAAGGCGTGAGTACAACCCGAATCGAACCAGACGTCGAGAATGTCGGTGACCATCTCGAACTCTGCCGGGTCGTGGTCCGCGCCGAGATATTCGGCCTTGCGGCTTTCGTCCCAGGCATCGACGCCCTGCTGCTTCACCGCTGCGACCACGCGGGCATTGACCTGCGGGTCTTGCAGATAGGTGCCGTCCTGCCGCACGAAGAGCGTGATCGGCACACCCCATGCGCGCTGGCGGGAAAGCACCCAGTCAGGGCGGCCTTCGACCATCGAGCCGATGCGGCGGCGGCCCTTCTCGGGATAGAACTTCACCCGCTCGATCTCGCGCATGGCGATTTCGCGCAAGGTCGAGTGGTCCTTGCTGGTAAACATCGCGACGGCAGCGCCGAAGCCTTCGGGCGCGGCGACGTCGAAGTCGCCCGTGTCGAGCGGCTTGTCCATCGGCACGAACCACTGCGGCGTGCAGCGATAGATGACCTTGGCCTTGGAGCGCCACGAATGGGGATAGGAGTGCGCGTAGTCGTCGCTGGCCGAAAGCAGCGCACCTGCTTCGCGAAGGTCCGAACAGATCGGCCCTTCGGGCGAATTGAACGCCTTGTTGATCACCGCGCGCCGGCGCTCGTCATTGCCGCCCAGCCATTCCCAGTCGTCGCGATAGCGCCCGTCGCCCATGACCGCGAAGACCGGTTCGATGCCGTGTTCGCGGCAGAGCAGGAAGTCGTCTTCGCCATGGTCGGGCGACATATGGACGAGGCCCGTACCGCTGTCCGTGGTGACGAAATCACCCGCGAGAAGGGGACGCGGCTTGGCGTAGAACCCGCCAAGATGGTGCATCGGGTGGCGAACGATCGTTCCGGCGAGGTCGGAGCCCTTGCCTTGCCAGACGACTTCGTAATGAGCTTCTTCTAGGCCCACACGCGCCGAGAATTCGCTGACTAGCGCTTCTGCGATCAGGACATCCGATACTCGCGCCGATTGCGCTACGTCACCATTCGGCTGCGTGTGGATGTGAAGAATGACATAGTCGACCTCAGGACCATAGGCCAAAGCCTGGTTCACCGGGATCGTCCAAGGTGTCGTCGTCCAAATCACGGCATGAGTTCCTGCCATGTTGGATAGGGGGCCCTCAACGATCTCGAACGCCACGTCGATCTGGGTCGAGGTGATGTCCTCGTATTCGACCTCGGCTTCGGCCAACGCGGTTTCCTCGACCGGCGACCACATCACCGGCTTCGAACCGCGATAGAGGTTTCCGGCTTCGGCGAACTTCATCAGCTCGGCAACGATGGTCGCCTCGCTCTCGAACTGCATGGTGAGGTACGGATTGTCGAAATCGGCCATCAGGCCGAGGCGCTTCAGCTGCTCGCGCTGAACATCGACCCATTTTTGCGCATAGGCGCGGCATTCGGCGCGGAATTCGCTGGCCGGAATCGCGTTCTTGTCGCGCTTCTTCTTGCGGAACTGTTCCTCGACCTTCCATTCGATCGGCAGGCCGTGGCAATCCCAGCCGGGGACGAAGGGCGCGTCCTTGCCGAGCAGCGTCTGCGAACGCACCACCATGTCTTTGAGGATGCGGTTCAGCGCATGGCCGATATGCATGTCGCCATTGGCATAGGGCGGGCCGTCGTGAAGGATGAACTTCTCGCGGTCCTTGCGGCTCTCGCGCAGCTCTTCGTAGAGGTTTTCTTCCTGCCAGCGCGCAAGGATCTTCGGCTCCTTCTGGGGGAGGCCGGCCTTCATGGGAAAATCGGTCTTGGGAAGGAAGACCGTGTCTTTATAGTCGCGCTGTTCAGTCATTGCCGCGCGCGCTTAGTAGATGGCGCGCTTCCAAGCAATCTTTCTCCATCTGCGCGGTGAGCGCCTCGAGCGAATCGAATTTCGCCTCGCCGCGCAGGAAGTGATGGAAGGCCACTTCGATTTCCTGGCCATAAAGATCGCCGGAAAAATCGAAGAAATAGGGTTCGAGCAATTCCTTGGGCGGCTCGAACTGGGGGCGGACCCCGATATTCGCCGCGCCGAGCAGTTCTTGGCCGGTCGAAAGGATACGGCCCGTCACGGCGTAGATACCGTATTTGGGACGCAGGTAATGCTCGATCGACAGGTTCGCAGTAGGATAGCCGATCGTGCGCCCGCGCTTGTCGCCATGCTCCACGATCCCGCGGATCGCGAAAGGCCGGGTAAGCAGGCGTGCGGCTTCCTGCGGATCGCCTTCACGCAGCGCCTCGCGCACGCGGCTGGAAGAAACCGGCTTGCCGCCATCGAGAACCGGCTGAGCGGCGCGCGCCTCGATCCCGACTTCCTTGCCGAGCGAGACGAGCTTCTCGAAATTGCCGCCGCGCGCCTTGCCGAAGGTGAAGTCTTCGCCGGTGACGACACCTGCCGCACCGAGATGTTCGGCCAGAAGGACCTTCACGAAATCTTCTGCGGTCGTCCCCGCCAGTTCGCCGTCGAAGTGGAACACCAGCATCGCGGTCGCACCGGCGGCAAGGTAAAGCTCCTGCCGCTGTTCCAGCGTGGTCAGCCGGAACGGCGGGGCGTCGGGCTTGAAATGGCGGACCGGATGCGGATCGAAGGTCGCGATGATCGAGGGGCGTCCGTCTGCGCGCGCCCAGTCGATCGCCTGCTTCGCGACAGCCTGGTGGCCGAGGTGGAACCCGTCGAAATTGCCCAGCGCGATGATCGCGCCGCGCAGGCTCTCGGGCAGCGGGTCGCGGTGGTCGAGAAACCTCATTGCGGCACCAGCCCTTCGCCGATCACGCGCACCGCATTGCCGCCCATGGCCGCGCGAATTTCTTCCTCGGAAAAGCCTTCGTCGAGCAGGGCCTGCGTCACCTGTGTCAGCTCTGAAGTGTCGAAGCGCACGGTGACCGCGCCGTCATAGTCGCTGCCCAGCGCGACGTGTTCGATCCCGACGAGATCGCGAATATGTTTCATCGCTTTCGCAGTTGCGCGAGGGGAGGTGTCGCATACGGCGCCCTCCCAGTAACCGACACCGATGATCCCGCCGGTCGCCGCGACACCGCGGATTTCTTCGTCCGTCAAATTGCGATTCACCTCGCAGGTCGCTTGCACACCGCCATGGCTGGAGACCACGGGGCGGGTCGCCATGGCGAGAATTTCCGAAACGCACTGGTGGCTGCAATGCGCGATATCGACGATCATGCCCATCGCTTCCATCCGCTTGACGGTCTCGCGGCCCATGTCGGTCAGCCCGCCCTTCTCGAGGCCATGCATCGAACCGGCCAGTTCATTGTCGAAGAAATGCGTGAGCCCCGCCATGCGCATTCCAGCAGCGTATAGCGTGTCGAGATTGTCGATGTCGCCCTCGAGGCTTTGCAGGCCTTCCGCACTGAAGAGGACGCCGGTCCCATTGTTCTTGACCGCGCGGCGCCCCAGCAGCCCGGCTACGTCATCCCGGCCGCGGATCGACACGAGCTGATTGCCGGAACCTTGGACCGCCCGATCAAGCTTTTGTGCGTGGTAAAGCGAGCGCTCCAGCAAGCTTCCCCAGGTCCGCACCGGCTGCAGCTGCGCGATGACCAGCGGGGTGATGTTGTCGGTGTCCGCGCCATTCGCATCGTAATTCTGCCCGCGCGGTGTTTTTGTAACGCTGGAGAAAACCTGCAACGCGACGTTGCCCTGCTGGAGGCGCGGCAGATCGACATGCCCCCGGTCGCTCTGGTCCAGAAGATCACGGTTCCACAAGAGCGTATCGGAATGCAGGTCGACGATGGTGAGGCTGTCATGAAGCGTCCGCGCTTCGTCCGACACTTCGATCAGGGGCAGGCCATCGACCTTGTTCATGCCCCGCTCGACCATCGCCGGACCAAAAGCGAAGAAGCCGACAACTGCCAGCAGGACTACCGCCCCAAGACCAAGAAGGATGCGCCGCTTCATTCCGACCGCTCGTAGGTCAGGAAGGAATAGGCAGGAGCGTCTGCCTGGGCATCGAAATCCTCGCGTCCGGCGATTTCCCATTCAGGGCCAAGCGGGGGCATGAAGACATCGCCATCGAAATCCTGGTGGATCTCCGTCAGTTCTACCCGGTCCGACAGAGGCAGGAAGACGTCGAAAATGGCGGCGCCGCCAATGATAGCAGCGTTATCGCCAGCGGTCGCGATGGCCTCCTCGACAGAGCGCACCACCTCGGCGCCGGTGGAGTCCCAACGCTCTTTCCGGGTCAGGACGATATGGCGGCGTCCGGGCAACAGGCCGGGCAAGCTCTCGAAGGTCTTGCGGCCCATGATCATCGGCTGGCCCATGGTAAGCGCCTTGAAACGTTTCAGATCGGCAGGCAGGTGCCAAGGAAGCTGGCCGTTCTTGCCGATCGCGCCATTGGCGGCCCGTGCATAGATACAGAACAGGCTCATGCGCGGGTCAGGCGGGTGAGATGGCCCATCTTGCGCCCTTCACGGACTTCCGATTTGCCGTAATCGTGCAGGTGGGTATCGGCGTCCGCGAGGAATGCATGGGCAGCCTCGATATCCCTGCCGATGATGTTGCGCATATCGACCGCGTTTGCGGTGGTGCGCGTGTCGCCGAGGGGCAGTCCCGCAACGGCTCTGATGTGGTTCTCGAACTGGCTGGTTGCCGCGCCCTCGATGGTCCAGTGGCCGGAATTGTGCACCCGGGGTGCCATCTCGTTGAAGATGGGGCCTTCGTGAGTTGCAAAGAATTCGAGCGTCAGTACGCCGACGTATCCAAGGGCATCGGCCACCTGTCCCGCGAGCTTGCGAGCCTGTTCCACCTGAGGTTCGACCGCTTCTCCGGCCGGAAGGTAGGACGCTGCGAGAACCCCGCTTTCATGGACGTTGCGCGAACTGTCCCAGAAACGGATTTCGCCATCCTGAGCCCGCACGAGAATGACCGAGAACTCGGCATCGAATTCCACGAAACCTTCGTAGATCGCGGGGACATCGGGGAGTTTGAGGGCCGCGGCATCGCGGCCCGACATGATGCGCCACTGGCCCTTGCCGTCATAACCGTCGCGGCGGGTCTTCACGATGCCGGGCGCGCCAAGCCGGTCGGTCGCCGCTTCGAGATCGCTTTGGGAATCAATCTTCGCATAGGCTGCCGGCTTGCCGCCCAGCCCCTCGATAAACCTTTTCTCGTTGAGGCGGTCCTGCGCCGTTTCGAGAGCCTTGGGGTCGGGAAATATCTTGTCGGAAGGAAAGGCCCGGGCGGTCGCGACGGGCACGTTCTCGAATTCCCAGGTGACGACGTCGCAACGTGCGGCGAATGCCGCCAAGGCCGCCTGGTCGTCCCAGCGATTGGTGAAGAAGTCCTCGCAGACCTCGGCAGCGACGTTATCGCCTTCCGGCGAATAGCCGATGCAGCGATATCCGAGCTGGGTCGCGGCGACGGCCATCATCCGGCCGAGTTGGCCTCCTCCGAGGATGCCGATCGTCGAGCCCCGCTTCAGCATCAGTCTTCCGGCCGCTCTGTGACGGCATCGCTGCGGGCCTGGCGCCAGGCCTTGAGCCGCGCTGCGAGCTTGGCGTCCCCATTGGCCAGAATTGCCGCTGCCAAGAGGCCAGCATTGGTGGCGCCCGCTTCGCCAATTGCGAGAGTGCCGACCGGGACGCCTGCAGGCATTTGCACGATGGAGAGCAGGCTGTCCTCTCCGGACAAGGCCCTGGACTGGACCGGGACGCCGAGGACGGGAATGTGGGTAAGGGCCGCGATCATGCCGGGAAGGTGAGCCGCGCCGCCTGCCCCTGCGATGATGACATGAAAGCCATCGGCCTCCGCGGCCTTGGCGAAATCGTACATCCGGTCCGGTGTCCGGTGGGCGGAGACGATCCGCACATCGGTCTCCACACCCAGTTCCTCCAGCACTTCGGCTGCGCAGGTCATGGTCTTCCAGTCCGACTGGCTACCCATGACGATTGCGACCTTTGCCCCCATAATCAGCTGTCCTTCAGATAATAGCGTTCGCCCGACACCTGCGTCCCGTCGAATTCGTAAATGATGGGCTGGCCGGTCGGTATTTCCAGCCCGGTTATCTCGTCGTCGGAAATGCCGGACAGGTGTTTGACCAGGGCGCGCAGGCTGTTGCCATGGGCCGAGATGATGACCGTCTCGCCCTTGCCTAGCTGCGGGAGGATGGCTTCTTCCCAATAAGGGAGCACACGCTCGATCGTCAGCTTGAGGCTTTCGGTGCGCGGCACGTCGATACCGGCGTAACGCGGATCATCGGAGAGGTCGAATTCGCTGTCCGGCTCGAGCTCGGGAGGCGGAACGTCGAAGCTGCGGCGCCAGATATGCACCTGCTCGTCACCGTGCTTCTCGCGCGTTTCCTGCTTGTTGAGGCCGGTCAGCCCGCCATAATGCCGTTCGTTGAGGTGCCAGTCGCGCGTCGCCGGGATCCAGAGGCGGTCGCACGCTTCGAGCGCGATATTGAGCGTCTTGATGGCGCGTTTCTGGACGGAAGTGAAAGCGGTCGTGGGCAGTACGCCCTTCGCTTTCATCAGCTCACCGGCTTGGCGCGCTTCAGTTTCGCCCTTCTCGGTGAGGTCGACATCCCACCAGCCGGTGAACCGGTTGGCGAGGTTCCACTCGCTCTGGCCGTGACGGACGAGGATCAGCTTGGACATGGGCGCTCCCTGTTTCCCTAGGAGCACTGCGCGTTAGCGGTCTGAGTCGGGCTTGGAAACCCCGTCTGCATCCGATTCGCGGATTTCCCGCGCCTGTCCTTTTCGGCGGCGCAGATTCTCGCGAAGTTTCGCTGCAAGCCGCTCTTCGCGGGTCATCTTGTCGTTTGGCTGGCTCATTGCGCAATCCTTTTGCGAAATTCGGCCTGTGTCGCAAGCGAAGGTTGACTTATCCGCCGTGTCTGCCAATAGCGCGCGCCTCCACCCCGCAAGCGTTCTTGCGGAGGATCCGTGCTGCTGTAGCTCAGTGGTAGAGCGCACCCTTGGTAAGGGTGAGGCCGGGAGTTCAATCCTCCCCAGCAGCACCATTTTCTTTCGAAAATGAATCTTGGTTTTTCGCTCGCACCTCCGTGCGAGCGTCCTCGGCGCAGTCTCGCCGCGTTCCGCGTCGAGCGCCTGCGGGCGGGCGGTCGCCCTTGCCCGGCCTCCGCCGGCCCGGATTTTCGGTTGCACCAGCCCACTCCCGGCGGCAGTCCTTTCGCAGAGGGAGAATTTCATGGATTTCCGCCTGACCGAACAACAGCGCGAACTTCAGGACGCGGCGCGCACCTTTGCACGCAAGGAACTGCCCGACCTAGCACGCGAGATGGAGGAAAAGGACTTCTCCGTTCCGGCCGACATGATGCGTCGGTATGGCGAGATGGGCTTTCTGGGGGTGAACCTGCCGGAAGAATATGGCGGTCTGGGGCTGGGCCATCTCGAGGCACTGCTGGTGCTCGAACAATTCGCGATGATCTCCAATGCCGTCGCCTTCCCCGTATTCGAGGCGCTGGTCGGACCCGTTCGCACGCTGGAGCGATTCGGAAGCGATGCGATCAAGGCGAAAGTGATCCCGCAGGTCGTTTCAGGCGAGGCGACGGTGGCCGTTTCCATGTCGGAACCCGATGCCGGAACGGCGCTCACAGACCTCACCACCCGCGCAAGCGACGAGGGCACCCACTACCTTCTCGATGGCAACAAGCGATGGACCAGCGGCGCAGGGCATGCGCGCTATTACGTCGTCTACACGCGGCTTTCCGACGCCCCGGGGGCGAAGGGGATCGGCGCATTGCTGGTCGACAAGGAAATGGAAGGCGTGAGCTTCGGCAAGCGCGAACAGCTTATGGGCTTTCGGGGGATCGAAACGCGGGACATCACCTTCGACGGGGTCGAGGTGCCCAAGGAAAACGAGATCGTCCCCGCCGGCGGTTTCGGAAAGTTGATGAGCGCCTTCGGGCTGGAACGCTGCGGTAATGCCACGCAGTCGCTCGGACTTGCTGCGGCCGCGCTGGAGCAGGCGACCGAGTATGTGCAGGAGCGGGAGGCGTTCGGGAAACCGATCGTCGATTTCCAGGCGGTGCAGATGCGGCTGGCGGAAATGGCGATGCAGGTCGAAGCGTCGCGCCTGCTGATCTATCGCGCGGCTGCCAATGCGGAGCACAACCCCGATGGGCTGCCGAGCGTATACGAAAGCTCGACCGCGAAGTGTTTTGCCAACGATATCGTGCGTAGCGTGACCGCCAATGGAATGCAGGTCATGGGCGGCTATGGCTACCACAAGGAATACGGCATGGAGCAGCGCGTGCGGGACGGGTTCGCTTGGGGCATCGCTGGCGGCACCACCGACGTGCAGAAAACCAATATCGCCGCAGCAATCGTTGGGCGCCGCTTCGATCAAAGGCGTTGATAGCCGGCGCTGTATTGCCTAGGTATAACGGCATGGAAGACACGACGGGGCTGACCGAACTCGATCCGCGCTACAAAACGATGATGCGCTTCGTCGCGGCGATATTTGCGGTCGTCTTGCTCGCCGGGGCCAGCATTGCGGAATTCATGATACCGGGCTGGACCGGTGTGGTCTGGGGTCCGGTCCTGTTGGTCGTCTTGTACCTCGTCGTCTGGCTGCCAATGCGCCGCTATGCGACGCGCGGCTATTCCCTGGCGGAAGAAAGGCTGCGCGTGGTGCGCGGCGTGCTCTTCCGCTCGGATACGGTCGTGCCTTTCGGCCGCGTCCAGCACATCGATGTCGACCAAGGTCCGCTCGAGCGGGCGTTCCATCTTGCAACGCTCACGGTTCACACGGCGGGCAGTCACAATTCCTCCGTATCGCTTCCCGGTCTTGCCCATGAAGACGCCATGGCGATGCGGGAGCAGATCCGCGCCGCTATCCGCCGCGACACGCAATGACGGGCGACCTTCGCGAACCGAAGCGAACCGATCCGCGCACCTTCCTGGTGGAGGCGGTCAGCTACATAATCCGTTTCATTCCGGCCGCGGCCGCGCTGTTCGTCGTCATGCGCGACGAACTGGACAGACTTTCGTTTGCCTTGCCGATATTTGGCCTGCTGTTCGTCGGCAACTTGGTGGCACAGTACCTACAGTGGACACGGCTGACCTACGCTACCGGCGATGCCGACATCCGGGTCGAGAAGGGCTTGTTGTCCCGCGCCGCCAGATCGGTCCCTTACGAGCGTATCCAGGATGTGAGCATCGAACAGAAGCTGCTTCCCCGGCTCTTCGGCCTCGTCGCAGTGAAGTTCGAGACCGGAGCTGGCGGCAAGGAGGACCTCTCGCTTGCCTATCTTTCCGAAGCGGAAGGGGAGCGGCTGCGGGAAGTCGTGAAGGAGCGACGCGACGAGGATGCACCGCAAGCCTTGTCCGAAGTTCCGCAAACCGATCCCGAACAGAGCAGCGCGCCCCTTTTCCAGATGGGACCGAAGCGGGTGCTGACATTCGGGCTGTTCGAGTTTTCGATGGCTGTGGTCGCGGTGATCGGCGGTCTTGCACAGCAATTCGAGTTCCTGCTCCCCTTCGATATCTGGGATCTCGACCTCTGGCAGGAAAGGTTGGCAGGGCCGGGCCAGCAATTGGCCGGGCTTGGCCCCCTGGCACAAGCAATCGGCGTCATGATCGGTGTGGCGAGCCTCGCAGTTCTCGGTTTCGCGACCGGGATTGTGCGCACGGCGCTGCGCGAGTGGGATTTTCGTCTCGATCGCACACCGAAAGGTTTTCGCCGCCGCCGCGGATTGTTGACCCGCACCGATCTCGTCATGCCCGTGCACAGGGTCCAGGCACTGAGGCTGGAAACGGGTTTCCTGCGCAGATTGTTCGGCTGGCACGGGCTCAAGGTGATCAGCCTTGCGAGTGACAGCGGCGCGGCCAATCACGAAGCTGCGCCATTCGCACAGATGGACGAAATCGCGCCTATCGTTGCGGAAACCGGCTTCGCGCTGCCAGGGAGCGACATCACCTGGCACCGCGCCATGGACCGGTATCGCCTCGACAAGATGATCCTCGCCAGCCTGGTACTCTTGCCGGTCACTATTGCCGCGATCTTCATCACGCCATCCTGGCAATGGCTCATCCCCGCGATCGCGCTCGCATGGATCATTGCGCATCACTGGTGGCGTTGGCGCCATGATCGTCATGCGCTCGATAAGACCCAGCTCTATTCAAGGCATGGCTGGTTTGCGCCCAGCCTCGCTATTGGATCGCGCACGAAGCTCCAGTCGGTCGAAATCCTGCAGGGGCCGATCGCCAGGCGCCGTGGTTATGCAAGCCTGCTCTTAGGGCTTGCTGGCGGAAAGCTGCGCGTTCACGGAATGCCGTTAGAGGAAGCGAACAAGTGGCGGAGCGCTATCCTCGAGAGTATCGGCAAAACCGATTTCTCCGACTTGCTGGAGGCGCGGGTCGAGCCGGCCTAGGCGCGCAAGTCCGAGAGTTCAGGATGCCGCCTGAAATATCCTTCCACGTATGAGCAATCCGGCGCGATACGAAAGTCCTGTTCCTTCGCATCTTCTATCATGGCCTTGACCAGCTTGGCGGCCAGGCCTTGCCCGCGTGCCTCGGTCGGGACGAAGGTATGGGTGGCGTGACGTACGTCGCCTTCGGCGCGCCAGGTCAGCTCGGCTTCCCGCGCAGCACCCTCGACTGAGGTGAAGTACCGCCCCTCTGTTTCGTTTCCTTCGTGCTGGATTTCGATCGTATCGCTCACGCAGATTTCCTTTCTGTGCAAGCAACGCCGTGCGCGCTAGAGGCGTTCCCCTATGACGAGCCAGGCCCAGTTTCTCTCCGACAATGCAGCCAGCGTCCACCCGGCGATCTGGGACGCCCTGCGTGCCGCCGATGCGAGCGATGCACCCTATGACGGCGATGCACACAGCGCTTCGCTCGACGAGAAGTTTTCCGCGCTGTTCGGGCGCGATTGTGAAGTCCTTTGGGTGGCGACGGGGACGGCCGCCAATTGCCTCGCGCTGGCGACCATGGTCCAGCCGCACGGCGGGGTCGTGTGCCATGAAGAGGCACATATCGAAATGGACGAGGGCGGTGCGCCGGGCTTCTATTTGCACGGCGCGAAATTGCTTCTGGGCGAGGGTGATGGCGCAAAGCTGTCGCCCGATAGCATTCGCGCGGTAATCGATCCGATCCGCGACGATGTACACCAGGTCCAGCCGCACGCGATTTCCATTACCCAGGCGAGCGAGTACGGGCGCGTTTACCGGCCCGAGGAACTCGCCGCTATTTCCGCTCTCGCGAAGGATCGCGGGCTTTGGCTTCACATGGATGGTGCGCGGTTCGCCAATGCGGTGGCGTTTCTCGATGTTTCAGCCGCGGAAGCTGCCGGTGATGTGGATGCGCTCAGCTTCGGCTTCGTCAAGAACGGCGGAATGACCGCAGAGGCGATCGTATTCTTCGATCGCGGACTGGCCGATGTCGCGCGCTATCGCCGCAAGCGCGCTGGCCATCTGCAGAGCAAGGGGCGCTATCTCGCGGCACAGCTTCACGCCATGCTCGACGGTGATGTCTGGCTCCACAATGCCCGCTCGGCAAATGCCGCTGCACAGGAAATTGCTGGAGCCTGCAGTGAGCGACTGATGCACGCTGTCGAGGCGAACGAGGTGTTCGTGCGTTGCAGTGCTGCAGAGCGCGAGGCGCTGAGGTCACGTGGGTTCGGCTTTTACGATTGGGGCGACGACGCAGCGCGGTTCGTCACTGCGTGGAACACCCGCGAAGAAGACGCGCAGGCGCTGGCATCGGCGATCTCCGGCCTATGAGCGTTTCGGCGGGAGAGACGACGCTGCTGCGCTGGCGCATCGTCATCCCTTTTCTCCTCACCGGAATGATCTGGGGCTCGACCTGGTGGGTCATTACCGACCAGATCGACGGGGCCGCGCCCAGCTGGTCGGTGGCGGTACGTTTCGCAATTGCGACCCCTGCCATGTTCCTGCTGGCCCGCGTCATGGGCCGGTCGCTGGCGATCGGCAGGAACGGCCACATCCTCGCAATCGCCATCGGGATCGCCCAGTTCTGCGCCAACTTCAACTTCGTCTACCGGGCCGAGCTTCACCTGACTTCCGGCATCGTCGCGGTCATGTTCACGATGCTGATCGTGAGCAATGCCGCATTCGGCTGGTGGCTACTTGGGCAAAGGATCACCCGGGGCTTTGTCGTGGGAACTGTCGTCGCACTGTCAGGCATCGCCCTGCTGCTCATCCACGAAGCGGGATTGAACCCGCTGGGCGGCAGCATCCCGCTCGGAATTCTGTGGGCCGTGTTCGGCATTCTTGCCGCAAGTATCGCGAATGTCGTGCAGGCCAACGAGACCGGCCGCGCGCTGCCGATGGTCTCCTTGCTGGCCTGGGCGATGCTCTACGGGACGATCGCCGATTTCGCCCTTGCCTGGTTCACAGCCGGTCCGCCGCAGCTTCCGGACAGGCAGAGCTTCTGGCTCGGCATCGGGTGGCTGGCACTGGCCGGTAGCGTCGTGACCTTTCCGCTCCACTATACCCTCGTACGCGAAATCGGGGCAGGCAGGGCAGCCTATAACGGTATTGTGACCGTCATCGTAGCGATGCTCCTGTCCACCCTGTTCGAAGATTACCGGTGGACCACGCAGACCGTGATTGGCGCAGTGCTGGCGCTGATCGGCCTCGTCATTGCCCTGCGCGCCCGGCAGACGCCGCCACCGGCGCTAAAGCAGGCTGCCTAGACCTTCTCGATAGGTCGGATAGCGAGGCTTCCAGTCCAGCAGCCGCTTGGCCTTTCCATTCGCGACCCGGCGGTTCTCGGCATAAAATCCGCGAGCCATGGGCGAGAGGTCTGCTTCCTCCATCGACACCAAGGGTGGCGGTTCGGTCCCTAGTAAGCGGCAGGCCTCCTTGATCACCGCATTCTGGCTCGTGGGCAGGTCGTCTGCGAGATTGTAGGCGCCCGCCGGCGCATCTTTCTCGATGGCGACGACGACACCCGAAACGATGTCTTCCACATGCACACGGCTGAAAACCTGTCCGGGCAGATCGATGCGGTGGGCCTTGTTTTCGCGCACCCTCTCGAAAGCGCTGCGTCCGGGGCCGTAAATGCCGGGTAGTCGGAAGACGCGTGCATCCAGCTCCAGCCACCGCGCATCGCATTGCGCACGCGCCGTGCGCCGCCCACCGCCGGTCGGGCTGCCTTCATCGACCCAGGCGCCCTCTGCATCTCCGTAGACCCCGGTGGAGGAGAGATAGCCAAGCCATTTGCCTTCCAGCGCGTGTCCGTATCGGTCCAGCACCGGATCCGTGCCGTCGGCGGGTGGCACCGAACTCAGGACATGGCTGGCCGAACCCAGGGCGCGAAGCACTGCGTCCATGTCGTCGAAAGCGATATTGCCAGCACTTCCGCTTGCATCGATGTGCCAGCCGGAACCGCGCATCGCTTGCGCAATTCGTCCCGCCGTGTAGCCGAGACCGAAGATGAACAATCGAGCCATCGGCGCGTTCTAGCGTAAAGGTTTCAGATTCACAGGATGAACATGGATATAGCACGCACTCCCTCGAGCCCTGACGGCAACATCGAAATGGCGGATGCAGCCGTGGAGCCGCACGATCCGCCCGAGATCAGGCGCGAGGATTATCGTCCTTTCCCGTGGATGGTGCCCGAGACCCGTCTCGAGTTCGACCTCGGCCTAGAGAGCACCCGCGTCAGATCGCGGCTGACCGTAGCGCGCAATGCCAAGGCCGATGCCTCACCGACAATCAGGCTGAATGGCGACGGCTTGGTCCCGACGAGTGTGAAAGTCGACGGCGAACCGACGCGAGCCTACACCATGGATGGCGACGATCTCGTGCTGACGCTTCCTGGCGAAGCGCACGAGATCGCGATCGAGACCGAAATCGATCCGTCCTCCAATACGCAGCTGATGGGCCTTTACGCCTCGAACGGAATGCTCTGCACGCAATGCGAATCGGAAGGCTTCCGGCGGATAACCTTTTTCCCCGACCGGCCCGATGTGCTCAGCACATTCACCGTTCGGATGAGCGGTGCGAGGGACCAGTTCCCGATCCTCCTGTGCAACGGCAACCGGACCGACGAAGGAGAGGACGGCGACACTCACTGGGCAGAGTGGCACGACCCCTGGCCCAAACCGTCCTACCTCTTTGCCCTGGTGGCTGGCGACCTTGTCGCCCGTAGCGATAGCTTCACCACCATGAACGGCCGCGAGGTCGAGCTCAACGTGTGGGTTCGCGACGGCGACCTGCCTCGGACAGAGCACGCGATGGAGAGCCTCAAGCGCTCGATGAAATGGGACGAGGAAGCCTTCGGGCGCGAATACGATCTCGACCTGTTCAACATCGTTGCGGTTTCGGACTTCAACATGGGCGCCATGGAGAACAAGGGCCTCAACGTCTTCAATACGAAATACGTGCTGGCCGATCCCGAAACCGCGACCGACGGCGACTTCGATGCGGTCGAAGGCGTTATCGGTCACGAGTATTTCCACAACTGGTCGGGTAACCGGATCACCTGCCGCGACTTTTTTCAGCTCTCGCTCAAGGAGGGCTTTACCGTTTTGCGCGACCAGCTCTTCAGCCAGGACATGGGCAGCGAGCCGGTGAAACGGATCGAGGATGTCCGCATCCTCCGCCTCGCCCAGTTCCCCGAAGACTCCGGACCCTTGGCGCACCCGATCCGCCCGGACAGTTATCGCGAAATCAGCAATTTCTACACGGCGACAGTCTACAACAAGGGCGCCGAGGTCATCCGCATGATGCGCACGATGGCCGGAGAAGAAGCCTTCCGCAAAGGCACGGACCTCTACTTCGACCGGCACGACGGCGAAGCGGCGACTTGCGAGGATTTCGTCCGCTCGATCGAGGATGGCGCGGGGCTCGATCTGGAACAGTTCCGCCTTTGGTATTCGCAGGCCGGAACGCCGAAGGTTTCGGTCGAGCTGACGCACGAAGGCGAGGAGGCAGTGTTGAAACTTCGCCAGACCGTCCCGCCGACGCCCGGTCAGCCGGACAAGAAGCCGATGCCGATCCCGCTGAAGCTGGCTCTTTTCGACCAACAGAGCGCGTCGCACAGCGGCGAAAAGCTGGTCGTGCTCGACACCGAATCGGCAGAGCACCGGTTCGACGGCTTTGCCAACAAACCAGTCCTGTCGATCAATCGGGGCTTTTCGGCGCCGGTCACGATCGACCGTGCGATCGATCGCGAGGATCTCGTGTTCCTTGCAGCCTCCGATAACGATCCCTTTGCGCGCTACGAGGCCATGCAGGACTTGATGGTCCGGCATCTGGTCGCCGCGGTCGGCGGCAAGCTTTCCGAAGAGGAGCGCAACCGTGGCGGCGCGAGTATCGCCGAAGCGATGGGCGCTATCCTTGCCGATCCGGACATCGACGACCTGATGCGAGGCGAGCTGATGAGCATGCCAAGCCAGACCTACATCGCAGAACAGATGGAGCTGGCCGACCCGGGCCTCATCCATGCCGAGCGCGAGCGTCTCAAGGCGCTGATCGGTAGCCAGCTTTCGGAGCCATTGCATCGGCTCTACGAGCGGGCCGAACAGGTCCCGTTCTCGCTCGATGCGGAAGCAAAAGGCGCGCGCAAGCTGAAAACCATGGTGCTCGCCTATGCGGCAGCCAGCGATCCCGAAAAGGCGGCTGAACTGGCGGCCCACCAGTATGACCGGGCAGACAACATGACCGACCGGCAGGGCGCTCTCATGGTGCTCACCGGACTAGAAGGTGTGGAGCGGACCAACAAGCTGCTCGATTTCTACAACCGCTATGAAGGCAATGCCCTCGTGATCGACAAGTGGTTTGCACTGCAGGCCTCTTCGCTTCATCCCAAGGTCGTCGAGCATGTGAAGGCCCTTGCCGACCATCCCGATTTCACCCTGCGAAATCCGAACCGCGTGCGGTCGCTCTACATGGCCTTTGCCGGGAACCCGCAAGGCTTCCACGCGGCCAGCGGCGAGGGCTACAAGATGATCGGCGACCTCATCCTCGAGCTCGATCCGATCAACGCACAGACGGCTGCGCGCTTCGTGCCGCCGCTCGGGCGGTGGCGCAAGGTGGAGTCGCAACGGGCGGCTCTCATGCGCGAGCAGCTTGAGCGGATCGCAAAGGCGGAGAAGCTGTCGCGCGATACGTACGAGCAGGTTTCCAGAAGCCTGGCCGATTGAGGAAAAGCGCGTGGCGGAAGGTCAAGATCTGTTGCGATCCGACCGTATCGGGATTGCCCATGGTTTCCTCACCGGACCTCAATCGGACAGGCGAGAGCTGGATCGAATAGGCGGCGATGCGCCGACCGCGTTGCTCAAGCAGGTGCATTCTGCAGACTGTATAGTCGTAGGAAGCGATTTCGATTTCGAGAGCCGGCCCGAGGCGGATGCGATGGTGACCAAGGTGCCGCAGTTTCGCCTGGCGATCGTGACCGCCGACTGTGCACCGGTATTGCTCCACGATGCCGGCGCGGGGGTCATCGGTGCGGCCCATGCCGGCTGGCGCGGTGCGCATGGCGGTGTCCTCGAAAACACCGTCGCGGCGATGGAAGCACTCGGCGCCCGGCCAGATCGCATCTCCGCTGCGATCGGCCCGTGCATCGCCCAGGCCAGTTACGAGGTAGACGATGCTTTTCGGGCGAAGTTCGAAAGCGCCGCGCATCGATTTTTCGAGGCCGGTCGTGAAGGCCACTGGCAGTTCGATCTGGAGGGTTACGCGGCGTGGCGGCTGTCACTCGCCGGGGTAGAGGATATCGATCGCCTCTCGCTCGACACCTATGCCAACGAATCGCGGTTTTACTCCTATCGCCGGTCGACACATCGCGCAGAGCCGACCGAGGGACGCCAGTTCAGCGCAATCTGCCTGACTGCATAGTTGCATAAAGCCGAACTCGCATGGCCAAAATGGCGGTTGGCAAGGGGGCGCAATAAGGCTAGAGGCCCGGACCAAACCGGGACACCGGGGGCTTTCGCACAGGCTTTTTCGCCTCGGGCATTGCCCGCACCGGATTTCCGGGCAACGGATCGCAATTCTTTCACGTCGTGTGCCAACCCAGGCATTCGACCCGCAAGGCAGGCAAGGCAACGCGCTGATGGCAGACACAACTGCAACCGCTTCCACTGAAACCGTAGCACAGACCGATGACGGAATCCGTCGTCGCGACTTCCTCGACATCGCCGCAATCGGCGCTGCAGGCGTGGGCGGTGTCTTCATCGTCTACCCGCTGGTCAGCCAGATGGCGCCGTCGAAGGATGTTCTCGCGGCCAGCTCGACGGAAGTGGACGTATCGAGCATCGAACCGGGCCAGGCCATCAAGGCGGTCTTCCGCAAGCAGCCGCTATTCGTGAAGCGTCTGACCGATGCGGAAATCGCTGCGGCAAATGCCACGGCGACAGGTTCGCTCCGTGATCCGCAGAGCCTCGAAGACCGCACCAAGGAAGGTCATCGCGACATCCTGGTCACGATGGGTGTCTGCACCCACCTCGGCTGTGTGCCGCTTGGCGCCGCAGAAGGCGAAGTGAAGGGTGAGTATGGCGGCTATTTCTGCCCTTGCCACGGTTCGCACTACGATACTGCCGGCCGCATCAGGAAGGGTCCGGCCCCGACGAACCTCGAAGTGCCGGAGTACGAGTTCACCTCGGACACGGTAATCCAGGTCGGTTGAGCTAGAAGACGAGAGACACAGACATGAGCTTTCCCTGGGCACGCGAATATCAGCCGAGCAACGGCTTCACCCGCTTCCTCGACGAGAAGCTGCCGCTTCCGCGCCTCGTCTACAATGCGGTCGGTGCCGGTTACCCGGTTCCGCGCAACCTTTCCTATTTCTGGAATTTCGGCGTCCTCGCCGGTTTCTTCCTCGTGCTGCAGATCGTCACCGGCGTGGTGCTGGCGATGCACTATGCTGCGAACGCCCAAGTCGCATTCGCAACGACCGAGCACATCATGCGCAACGTCAACTGGGGCTGGATGATGCGCTATGCCCACGCAAACGGGGCGAGCTTCTTCTTCATCGTCGTCTACATGCACATTTTCCGCGGCCTGTTCTATTCGAGTTACAAGGCCCCGCGCGAGATGATCTGGCTGCTGGGCGTCGTCATCTTCCTGCTCATGATGGCAACCGCCTTCATGGGTTACGTGCTTCCCTGGGGCCAGATGAGCTTCTGGGGCGCGAAGGTCATCACCGGCCTGTTCGGCGCAATTCCGCTTATCGGTGAGCCGATCCAGATCTGGCTTCTGGGTGGTTTCGCCCCCGATAACGCCGCTCTGAATCGCTTCTTCTCGCTGCACTTCCTGCTGCCGTTCGTGATCGCCGGTGTGGTCATCCTCCACATTTGGGCACTGCACATCCCGGGCTCGTCGAACCCGACGGGCGTCGAAGTGAAGAGCGAAAGCGACACCGTTCCCTTCCACCCGTACTACACGGCAAAGGACGGCTTCGGCCTCGGCGTCATCCTGCTGGCCTACTTCGCGATGGTCTTCTTCCTGCCCAACGCACTCGGTCACCCGGACAACTATATCGAAGCCAACCCGCTTTCGACGCCGGCGCACATCGTTCCCGAATGGTACTTCTGGCCGTTCTACGCGATCTTGCGCGCTTTCACCGTCGACTTCATTCTCCCGGCCAAGCTGTGGGGCGTGATCGCGATGTTCGCTTCGATCCTGCTGTGGTTCTTCCTGCCCTGGCTGGACAAGTCGCCGGTTCGCAGCGGCCACTACCGTCCGCTGTTCCGCAAGTTCTTCTGGTTCGGCCTGATCCCGACGATGATCGTCCTGTTCATCTGCGGCGGTGCTCCGGCTGAAGAGCCCTATGTGATGCTCAGCCAGATCGCCACGGCGTACTACTTCCTGCACTTCCTGGTGATCCTCCCGATCATCAGCAGTGTCGAAAAGCCCGAACCCTTGCCGTATTCCATCACCGAGGCGGTGCTTGGTTCGGACAAGAAGGCCGTGCTCGGCGAAAACACGACGCCGGCCGTCTAAGCGATACGAGAAAGATCTTCAGGTCATGACCAAACTTCTCAGCGTCCGCCTCGTAGCCATCCTGGTTGGCCTCGGCTTCGCATTTGTAGCCCTCTTCGCATTCGTCATCGGCGCCTATAATGCCGCTACGGAAGAGACTGCCGCCCACGTACCCTACGAAAAGCCGATGGACATCGCCTTCTCGTTCGACGGGCCCTTCGGCAAGTGGGACAAGGCGCAGCTCCAGCGCGGCCTCAAGGTCTACGACGAAGTCTGCTCGGCATGTCACAGCCTCAAGTTCGTAGCGTTCCGTAACTTGGAAGAACTCGGCTACGACGAAGGTCAGGTGAAAGCCTACGCAGCCTCCAAGCAGGTGCCGGGTATCGACCCGAATACCGGTGAGGCGGCCATGCGTCCGGGCCTTCCGACCGATTACTTCCCGTCGCCTTATCCCAACGCCGTGGCCGCTGCCGCTGCCAACAACAATGCGATCCCGCCGGACCTTTCGCTGATCACGAAGGCACGCGGTGACGGCACGAACTACGTTGCCTCGCTGCTGATGGGCTACCAGGCTCCTTCGGAAGAGCTCCTTGCAGAACATCCCGAAGCAGCTCCGGGACCGGGCCTGCACCACAACCCGTACTTCCCGAACCTCAACCTCGCGATGGCACCGCCGCTCACGACCGATGGTCAGGTGACTTACGACGACGGTACGGAAGCAACCATCGAGCAGATGTCGAAAGACGTCGCCGCTTTCCTGACCTGGACGGCCGAGCCGACCCTGGTGAAGCGCAAGCAGACCGGTTGGCCGGTGCTCATCTTCCTCCTGTTCGCGACCATCCTCGCGTACATGTCGAAGCAGCAGATCTGGGCGGCAGTGAAGCCCAAGAAAGACTGATCGAGATCCTCTCGCTCATTATGAACGCCCCTGCCATCGAAGCGATGGCGGGGGCGTTTTCATTTCTGTTCCTCTCCAGTGTAAAGGCGCGCCATGTCACCTGAACAGCTGAAGTCGCTTGTGCGAACGATCCCCGATTTCCCCAAGTCCGGCATCCAGTTCCGCGACATCACGACGCTGATCGGTCACGGCGAGGGTTTCCGTGCAAGCGTCGACTGGCTCTCCGCCGAGGTTTCCCGGGCTCCTGTCGATGCGATCGCGGGCATGGAGGCCCGCGGCTTCATTTTCGGCGCGGCAGTGGCAGCGGCGCTCGGCAAGCCGTTCATTCCCATTCGCAAGCCCGGGAAGCTGCCTATCAAGACGATCGGTGTCGACTATGCGCTGGAATACGGCAGCGATCGGCTCGAGATGGATCCCGAGGCCATCGGCGATGGCTGCCACGTGGCCATCGTCGACGACCTCCTCGCGACAGGCGGCACGGCTTGTGCCGCAACGGAACTGCTCCGCAAGGCCGGTGCGCGGGTACAGACAGCAAGCTTCATCATCGATCTGCCGGACCTCGGGGGCGCGCGAAAGCTGCGCGATTGCAGCGTCGAGGTCACCTCGCTCATGCAATTCGAAGGCGACTAGCCCGGAATTTCGCTAAATTTGGAAATAGTTCGGCTTTCGGGCATTGATGCACGGTGGCCTTTTGCTGAAGGTCGACTGACGTTGCGAGGGGCATGGAACAGACACTAGTCATAGCTTTGGTGGGGATTCTGGGCATCGGTGCGCAATGGATCGCGTGGCGAACCGGGTGGCCCGCAATCGTTCTCATGCTCGCAGCAGGCTTCCTGGCCGGGCCCGTGCTCGGAATCTTCGATCCTGAACATGCGTTCGGCGAGCTTCTCGAACCGATGGTCGCAGTCGGCGTCGCGCTGATCCTGTTCGAAGGCGGCTTGAGCCTCGATTTCCGCGAATTGCGCCATACCGGTAGTGCCGTCATTCGCCTTGCGACGGTGGGGGTCGCGATCGGGTGGCTGCTCGGAGCGCTGGCGGGCATCTACATCGCCGGCCTGGCTCCCGAAGTAGCAATCCTGTTCGGGGGCATCCTCGTGGTGACAGGACCGACGGTCGTCATTCCGTTGCTCAGGCAAAGCTCTATCAAGTCGCGGCCCGCCTCGATCCTGAAGTGGGAAGCGATCGTCAACGATCCCACCGGGGCGCTGTGCGCTGTCATTGCTTACGAGTATTTCCGCAAGGTGGCCGAACAGCCGAATGCGACGCTGTTCGAGGTCGTCCCCCCGCTGATTATCGCCGCGATCATCGCCGGACTTATCGGCTATGTCGCCGCGCTGGCGATAGCATGGTCATTCCCCCGCGGTGCAGTCCCGGAATATCTCAAGGTTCCGGTCCTACTCACGGCGGTTGTCGGCGTGTTCGTCGTATCCAATCTCATAGAACACGAAGCCGGTCTTGTAGCCGTAACGGTCATGGGCGTAGCCCTTGCGAACATGAATGTATCAAGTCTGCGGTCCATTCACCCGTTCAAGGAGAATATCGCGGTCTTGCTGGTGTCGGGGATTTTCATTCTCCTGTCGGCATCGCTCAGTATCGAGGACATTCGCTACATCAACTGGCCTATCGGGCTGTTCCTGCTCGCCCTGCTGTTCCTCGTCCGCCCGGCGACCATCCTGATCAGTCTGCTCGGCACGAACATCCCGTGGAATGAGCGCCTGTTTCTCGCCTGGATCGCGCCGAGGGGGATCGTGCTGGTCGCCATCTCGGGCCTGTTCGCACTGCGCCTGTCCGATCTCGGCTTCACCGATGGCAACTTGCTCATCGGCCTCAGCTTCGCCGTGGTCGTCGTGACTATCGTGGCGCACGGTTTCACAGTCGACTTCGTTGCCAAGCTGCTCAAGGTGAAAGGCGCAACCCGCCCCGGCATTCTGATCGTCGGCAGCACGCCGTGGACCATCGCTTTGGCGGAGCAGGTCCAGGAGATGAAGGCTCCGGTCCTGATCGTCGATTCCAGCTGGCAGCGTCTCGCGCTGGCCCGCCAGAAGGGAATTCCCTTCTATCACGGCGAAATCCTGAACGAGGCGACGGAGCACAATCTTGAGCTGGCGCCCTATCAGAACCTCGTGGCCGCGACCGAGAACGAAGCTTACAATGCGCTCGTCTGCAACGAATTCGCCCATGAAATCGGGCGGGACGCGGTGTTCCAGCTCGGCGAGGCGGCTCAGTCCGACGACAAGCACTCGCTTCCGGAAAGCTTACGCGGGCGCGCGCTGTTCGAATCGGGTTTCGGTGTCGAGGATGTTTCCGAGCGGCAGCGTCAGGGGTGGGTATTTCGCAAGACCAAGCTGTCCGATGAATTCGACTTCGAGGACGCGCAGGAGCGGCTGCCCGATGCGGCGAACATGCTGCTGCTGATCCGCAGGGGTGGGGTGATCCGTTTCTTCACTCATGCGTCGCGCCCGGAACCCCGCGCTGGCGACACGATCCTGAGCTTTCTTCCGCCCCAGCCGCGCACGGCGGAAGAGAACGCTGCGCGCAAGAAATCTGGACGAAAACAGGGGATAGAGCCGGCATGAACCGGAATTGGAACAACTGGGCCGGTGCGGCCTTCCTGACATGTGCAGCAGTCGGTCTGTCGGCATGCGGCCGCGAGGAGGCGCCCGAACCCGCACCTACGGATAGCGATGGTCCGCGGTCGATCTTCGAGAAAGAAGGCGAAGGGCCTGCCGGAGGCCCCGCTGCAGACGCGCTTCCGCCGCTCGAAACGACGCTGGGTTTTCCCGATGGAACCAGTGAACTGACCGAGGCCGCGCGCGCCGAGCTCGCTACGATCCTGAAGTCACCTCAGATGGGCGCAGGTGGGCGGATCCTGCTCGGCGGTCATTCCGACAGCGACGGTAGCGACGAAGCGAACGAGACTGCTTCTCGCGAACGCGCCGAGGCCGTGCGCGATTTCCTCGTCGAGAACGGCGTCGAGGAAGAGCGCATTGAGATCGTCGCATTCGGCGAGCAGAACCCGGTGGAGCCCAATGCCCTTCCCGACGGCTCACCCAACGAAGAAGGGCGCGCAGCGAATCGCCGGGTCGAAGTGACGATCGAAACCGAGGCATTCGACGCAGATGAAGCCCGCGCACCCACGCTTATCGAAACCATCACGCAGACCGATGAGGCGGGCGGCGAAGAAAGCAGCACCAACGGCGAATGACCTGTTGACGCGGGGCCACTCCCGGTGGCATCTGCGCTCCCGCCCAAGCAGGTGTGGGCGGGTATAGCATAGTGGTAATGCTCCAGCCTTCCAAGCTGGCTAGAGGGGTTCGATTCCCCTTACCCGCTCCAACCTCCGCTCTCGCCAGCGTCTGTAGGGTCTATTCCACCGCCATATTGTCGATCAGCCGCGTGCCGCCGATGCGTGCCGCCACGAACAGGCGTGCATTGCCATTGTCCTTTTCCAGGGGTTCCAGGCTGTCTGCATCGCGCAACTCGGCATAATCGACGCTGTCGAACCCGCTGACCTGGAGCACTTCGCGAAGATTGCCGAGTGGCCGCTCTGCTTCTCCGCCTTCGGACAAAACGGCGATTGCATCGCGCATCGCGCGGGGAAGGGCGCCTGCCTGTTCGCGCTGCTCGCGGGAAAGATACGCGTTACGGCTGCTCATCGCGAGCCCGTCCTTTTCACGCACGATCGGCACGCCCCTGATCGCATCGACATGGGGCTGGGTCAGGTCGAGGTCGCGCGCCATCCGGCGGATGACGGCAAGTTGTTGCCAGTCCTTCTCGCCGAAGAAGGCTATGTCCGGCCTGACCTGGTTGAACAGCTTGCAGACGACGGTGGCGACGCCGTCGAAATGGCCGGGCCGGTCTCCGCCGCACAGCCCTTCGCTGACGCCCGCCACCGAGATATTGGTCGCATAGCCTTGCGGGTAGACTTCCTGCGGCTGCGGCGCCCACAGCAGCGCGACGCCTTCTTTTTCGAGCAGTTCGGAATCGCGCGCAAGCTGGCGGGGATAGGCGTCGAAGTCCTCGCCCTCTCCGAACTGGCGCGGGTTGACGAAGATCGAGGCGACGACGTGATCCGCAGTGCGCCTGGCTTCGCGCATCAGGGTCAGATGTCCCTCGTGCAGGGCACCCATCGTCGGCACCAGCGCAATGGTCGCGCCATCGCCTCGCAGCGCGTCGACCGCCTTCCTCAACACTTCCAGTTCACGGGCCGTTTGCACCAGTCTATCCCCTTGGATAAGGATCAATTCAGACGCCCTAGCGCCGAGCGCGGGCTTGCAGCAACAATTTGCGAGTATCTTTACTTACCGTGTCCCAGACCGCACCCCACTGGATTACCTTCGCCAATGAAAAAGGCGGCACCGGAAAGTCGACCACGGCCGTTCACGTGGCCGTCGCGCTGGCCTATCGCGGCGCCGATGTGGTCGCATTCGATCTCGACCATCGCCAGCGCACCATGTGCCGCTATTTCGAGAACCGGGCCGACACCGCCGAGCGCCGGAATATCGAGCTTCCTACAGTGCGCTGCCACACGATCGAGGATCTGGCACCGGAGGAGTTCGCCGCCTTCGTTGAGGAGCACAGCGCCGGAGCCGATTTCATCATCGTCGACACGCCCGGCCGCGACGATCCGCTCGCCCGGTTCGCGGCGACCCAGGCTGACACGCTTGTGACCCCGATGAACGACAGCTTCGTCGATTTCGACCTCATCGGCCAGGTCGAGGGAGAGACATTCAAGGTCAAGAAGCTCTCTTTCTACGCTGAACTCATCTGGGAGGCGCGGATCAAGCGCGGCCGCCAGCAGATCGACCAGCAGCGTGCACAAATGGACTGGGTCGTCGTGCGCAACCGCACGGGCCACACCGAGGCGCGCAACATGGCTCGCATCGAACAGGCGCTGGCGGAAATGTCCAAGCGCGTCGGTTTTCGCACTGCGAAAGGCCTGTCGGAGCGCGTGATCTACCGCGAACTGTTCCCGTCCGGCCTCACCCTCCTCGACAAGGGGCATCTGGGTGAGCTGGGCACCAGCCACCTGGTCGCCCGGCAGGAGCTGCGCGGTCTCGTCGCGGCGCTGCGATTGCCGGGAACCGCGTTTCCACCGATCGATGAGGCGGCCGAATGACCCGTTTCCTGATTATTGCCGCGCTGATTTCCGTCCTGTGTCGTTGGGCGCTCGGCAAGTGGCCATGGGACTACTTGCGCGCTACACCGACGCGCGAGCAAGCGCTGTTCAAGGCGCGCAAGCTGCTCAATGTTTCGGCGCGCGCGGATCACCGCGAGATTCGCGAAGCGCATCGCCGGATGGCCAGCATGCTCCACCCCGACAAGGGTGGCGACAAGGCGCAGATGCAGGAACTGAACGCCGCACGCGACCTGCTGATCAACGAACTCCCTTACGAATCTCCGGAGCCTCCCCGATGAGCCATACTTTCGACCCCACAATCCTGCGCGAATACGATATTCGCGGCATCATCGGCGAAACGCTGGGCGCGGACGATGCGCGCGCGATCGGCCGTACATTCGGGTCCATGCTGCGCGAAGCCGGGGGCGAGCGGGTTGCCGTCGGCTACGATGGACGAGTTAGCTCCCCGATGCTCGAACACGCCCTGGTCGAAGGCTTGAACGCAGCAGGCTGCGATGCGGTTCGCGTAGGCCTCGGCCCGACGCCGATGCTATATTATGCCGAAGCAAGCGACCGCGATATCGACGGCGGCATTCAGATAACCGGCAGCCACAATCCCCCCAATTACAACGGCTTCAAGATGGTCTTTCAGGGCCGTCCGTTTTTCGGCGGGGACATCCAGGAGCTTGGCAGGCGTTCGGCTGCGGGCGAATGGAGCGACGGTACGGGCACGGTCGAGGATCGCGATATCGTCGACGAATACGTCTCGCGCATGATTACCGCACTCGACGGGATCGATGCCGAGGCGCTGGAGGGTATTCGCGTCGGTTGGGATGCCGGGAACGGGTCTGCCGGACCCGCTCTTGAAAAGCTGGTCGCCCGGCTGCCCGGGGAGCATCATCTTCTCTATACCGAAGTCGACGGCGAATTTCCCAATCATCATCCCGACCCTACTGTCGAGGAAAACCTTGCAGATTTGAAAAAGCTCGTCTCCGCAAAGTCCCTCGATTTCGGAGTGGCTTTCGATGGCGACGGGGACCGGATCGGGGCGATCGACGGCGAAGGGCGCGTCATCTGGGGCGACCAACTGCTGATGATCTATGCCGAAGACCTTCTGACGACCATGTCCGGAGCGACGATTATCGCCGATGTGAAGGCCAGCCGCGCGCTATTCGACCATGTCGAGAAGTGCGGCGGCGAACCGCTGATGTGGAAGACCGGCCACTCGCTGATTAAGTCCAAAATGAAGGAAACTGGCTCGCCGCTGGCCGGCGAAATGAGCGGCCACGTCTTCTTCGCCGACGAATATTACGGTTTCGACGATGCGCTTTATGCAGGTGTGCGCCTGCTGGCGGCATCGGCGCGCCTGGGCAAGTCGGTGACCGATCTGCGCGGCGCGATGCCCGATATGATCAACACGCCGGAAATGCGCTTCCAGGTGGACGAAAGCCGCAAGTTCGCAGCGATCGAGGAAGTGAAGGACCGCCTTGCGAACAGCGATGCGCAAGTGAACGGCACCGATGGCGTGCGCGTCAATACCGAGGACGGCTGGTGGTTGCTGCGCGCTTCGAACACGCAGGACGTGCTGGTTGCGCGGGCCGAGAGCGATACGCAGGAAGGTCTCGCGCGACTGATGGACCAGATCGACGAACAGCTGCGCCTGTCCGGCCTCGAGCGCGGCGAGAGCGTCGGACACTGATTTTCCGGATGGAGGGTATTATCGTGAAAAAGTGGATCCTGGCGCTCGGCGCGCCGCTGGCCCTGTCGGCCCAGCCCCTATGGGCGCAGGACGAGGATACTGGAACCGAAGACGCCGAGGTCATGGCTGCGATGATGCAGGCATTCGCCGTCGAACCACTCTCTGCGGAGGAGGAGGGACGCCTTCCCCTGGCCCGGCAGGTCATCGACAAGATGATGCCCGAAGGTTCGATGCAGAAAGTCATCGATTCCACTTTCGGCGGTATACTGGGCCCGTTCATGGATCTTGCGGCGCAAGCCGGGCCGAGCCTTGCGGATACGATCGGTTACGACGAATCCGAGCTTGAAGTGACCGAGGAACAGGTCAAGGAAATCGCCTCGATCATCGATCCCAACTGGCAGGAGCGCCAGCGCCGCGAAATGGCATTCGTCAAGGATGCGATGGGTGAGGTCATGGCAGCGATGGAACCCGCCATGCGCAAGGGTATGAGCGAGGCCTATGCCGTCGCCTTCACCGCCACCGAACTCAACGATCTCAACGCCTTTTTCGCAACGCCATCGGGCTCGACCTTCGCGGCGAAATCGTTCGAATTGGCGAACGACCCCCGCATCATGAGCGCGGCCATGAGCAGCATGCCCGTGATGATGGAACAGTTCGCCACGATGGAAGAGAAGATGAAGGCAGCGATGGCCGACCTGCCCGAACGCCGGACCTATTCGGCGCTCTCCGCGCAAGAGAAGGCGCGGCTGCAGGAGCTGACCGGGCTGAGCGAAGAAGATCTGGTCTTCGGAATGGAGGTCGCGGTCGAAACCGCTGCCCAGGACACGCCGTTCTGAACCATTGAGGCTGGGAACGTCGCCCCTTTCGGTGCGCTGTGATTAGGTGAGCGAGCAGGCGGTTCCTTCCCAGATCAACGACTGGTTTGCCGGTCGCGGTTGGCGCATCCGCCGGCACCAGCGCCAGATGCTCGAGGCAAGCGATGCCTCGCGCCACGCCTTGCTGGTCGCCGACACGGGCGCGGGCAAGACGCTTGCGGGTTTTCTGCCGACGCTTGCCGACTTCACCGAAGAGCGACTTGACGGGAAGGCCCCCCCCGATGGCCTGCATACGCTTTACGTCTCGCCGCTGAAGGCGCTCGCACATGACGTGCAACGCAACCTCCTCACGCCGATCGAGGAGATGGGACTGCCGATCACGGTGGAAACGCGCAGCGGCGATACGCCGTCGGATCGCAAGCGCCGCCAGCGACAGAAACCGCCGCATGTCCTGCTGACGACGCCTGAGAGCCTGTCGCTCCTGCTTTCTTTCCCTGACAGCTTCGAGCTGTTCTCGGGCCTCAAGCGGATAGTTATCGACGAGGTGCATGCCTTCGCCACCGGCAAGCGGGGCGATCTCCTCGCGCTTGCCCTTTCGCGCCTGCAAGCAATTGCTCAGGACATGCGGCGCGCGGCATTGTCGGCGACGGTTGCCAGTCCCGAGGCTTTCCTCGAGTGGCTCGCCCCGTGGGGCGATCTCGACACGGTCGAGCTGGTCGAGGGCGAGCAGGGCGCGCCGTCCGAGGTCGAGATACTGCTTCCGGACGAGGAGCGGGTGCCGTGGGGCGGGCATGCGGCGACGTGGGCCATTCCCCAGCTTTACGAGCGCATCAGCAAGAACCGTACGACGCTGGTATTTACGAACACGCGGTTCCTTGCCGAATACATCTTCCAGCACCTGTGGGATGTGAACGATGAGAACCTGCCGATCGGCATCCATCACGGTTCTCTGAGCAAAGAGGCGCGGCGCAAGGTGGAGGGTGCAATGGCGCGCGGCGAACTGCGCGCGCTCGTCGCGACGGCTAGCCTCGATCTCGGCGTCGACTGGGGCGATATCGACCTGGTCGTCCAGATGGGCGCTCCGAAGGGATCGAGCCGCTTGCTGCAGCGCATCGGGCGTGCGAACCACCGGCTCGACCAGCCGAGCCGGGCGCTGCTGGTCCCGGGCAACCGCTTTGAATTCCTGGAGGCCACCGCGGCCAAGGAAGCGGTCGACGAAGGGCGGCGCGACGGAGAGGATTTCCGTCCCGGAGGCCTCGATGTGCTCGCCCAGCACGTGATGGCTTGTGCCTGTGCCGCGCCTTTCGAGGAAGGTGAGCTGTTGGCGCAGGTCCGGTCCAGCCTCTCATACGCCTGGATCGACGAGGAGATATGGCAGCGCGTCCTGACCTTCGTAGCCACCGGCGGTTATGCGCTCGAAGCCTATGACAAGTTCAAGCGTATCGTGCGCGACAATGAGGGTGTCTGGCGCCTGAGCCATCCCGAACAGGCCCAGCGACACAGAATGAACGCAGGGATCATCATCGACAGCGAGATGCTGGAGGTGCGGATCAATTCGGGTCGCGGGCGCGGCGGACGCAGCCTGGGCAAGATCGAGGAACGCTTTGCAGCCTCCCTGAGCCCGGGCGACACATTTGCCTTTGCCGGGATGAGCCTGGAGGTCGTAAAGCTGCAGGACATGGAAGTGCTTGTGAAGGCCGCCAAGGCGAGCGCGATGATCCCGAGCTATGGCGGGGCGCGAATGCCGCTCACCACACATCTGGCTGACCGCGTGCGAAGCATGCTGGTCGACCGGGCAGGGTGGGCACGTTTTCCCGAAGACGTGCGCGAATGGCTGGAGGTGCAGGACTGGCGCTCGCAGATGCCGGGACCGGGCCAGCTATTGGTCGAGAGCTTCCCACACGCGAAACGCCATTACAGCGTCTATTATACCTTCGAAGGCTGGAACGCGAACCAGAGCCTTGGAATGCTGATCACCCGCCGGATGGAGGATCGCGGCCTCATGCCGGGAGGCTTCGTGGCCAATGACTATTCACTGGCGGTATGGGGCTTAAAATCGGTAAAGGATCCCGCCCCGCTTCTGTCACCCGACATCCTGCAGGACGAATTTATCGAGTGGGTTCAAAATTCGCACCTGCTGCGGCGGGCCTTCCGAGAGGTGGCCGTTATCGGCGGATTGGTCGAGAGGCAGCATCCCGGCAAGCGAAAGACGGGCAAGCAGGTCACGTTTTCGACCGACCTGATTTACGATGTGCTCCGCAAGTACGAACCCGACCACGTCCTCCTCGAAGCGGCATGGGCCGATGCAAGGACGCGGATGACCGATGTGGGGCGGTTGGGCAGCCTGCTCGATCGGGCGGCGGAGGAGCTGGTCCATGTCGAACTCGACCGGGTCAGTCCGCTCGCTGTACCGGTCATGGTCATGATCGGGCGTGAAGCGACGCCGCAGGGCTCGGTCGATGACGAGTTGCTGCTCGAGGCGGAGAGCCTGGCCGGTGCGGCCATGCGTGTCGACGAGGCTCACGAGCCCCACTGAGCCCTACTGTGTGCGACCGAAGTTCCGATACCGGTCATTCCCGACAAACGCGAAATTCTCGACCCCTGAATCCTTTATCAGAGCGATGGTGCGGGCCGAGGTGGCATAGCTCGCCCGGCCATCGGGGTCGAAGCGGACGACCGGCTGGCTGTCCATCGCAGCGACGCCAGCCAGCTGGTTGAGCAGGCCTTGCCGGTCCATCTCCGCGCCGTTCCAGAACAGGCGATCGGATGCATCGATATGGACGACATTCGTTTCTTCGATCGGGTTGGACGGACTTCCGCTTGGCAAAGGGACTTGCAGCGCGTGCGTGGCGATCGGGATGGCGAGGATAAACATGATCAGCAGGACCAGCATCACGTCGATCAACGGAGTGATGTTCAGATCGCTCATCGGGCGGCCGACATTCTGTCTCGTGGTGGCGGGATACGGCATCTCACTCTCCCTCTATATATGTAATAGCATAACATACCAAATGGAATGCGCAATACGGGAGGGAAGGTGGGCGGCGGGGATTGCAGGCACAAAAAAAAAGGGGCGGATCGCTCCGCCCCTTTCCTTAAATCTGGCTCGGCGTTTACTTGCCGAAGCTGCGATAGCGTTCATTTCCGACGAAGCCGAACTTGGTCACGCCGCTCGACTTGATGATCTGGAGCACGCGGGCCGAAGCTTCGTAGCTTGCCTGTGCTTCCGGCTCGAACTGCAGTTCGGGTTCCGGATTGATCGTCAGCGACTGGGCCAGCAGGTTGACGAGATCGCCTTCCTGGATGACTTCGCCGTTCCAGAGCAGCTCATCCGTCGGTGTGATGACCAGCTTGTTCTTGTCCGGCTCCACCGTGACGGGGGGCGGATTCGGGTTCGGTTGCGGAAGGTCGATATCGACCGAGTGGGTCGCCACCGGGATGGTGATGATGAACATGATGAGGAGAACGAGCAGGACGTCGATCAACGGCGTCATGTTCATTTCCATCATCGGGGCGCCATCATCCTTGCCGCCTGACATTGCCATGAGGGTATCTCCCTAGAAATTCTGGCTCGAAGCCGATCAGCCGTTCGGGTCGACCGGGTTCGAGATGAAGCCGACAGTCGGATAACCGGCCGCCTGCACGTTGTAGATCGCCCCCGCGACGCACGACCACGGTGCATTCACGTCACCGCGGATGTGGACCTGCGGAATTGCTTCGGGGTCTTCCATGATCGCTTCGGGACCACCGTAGCGCTGGACGATCTGGTCGAGACGTTCGAACGCCTGGTCGTAAAGCTCTTCGGAGGTAACCGGGGTCGTATTGTTGAAATACACCCGGCATTCGCCGTTGCGCGATGCGCCCTCGAAACCTGGCTCGCCAGCACTCCGGCCCGATGCATCGGTGGTGCTGACCGTGAGGAGAAGGTTCTCGACCTTGTCCTTGGATTCCAGGGACTCGAAGATCGGGATCTCGAGCTTCTCGATCGTCTGGATCGCGACCGGGACCGCGATGAGGAAGATGATCAGAAGCACCAGCATCACGTCCACGAGGGGGGTGGTGTTGATGTCCGACATGGGCGTTTCTGCGCCGCCGCCTACCTGAACCGCCATCTTGTGTCCTGTCCGTAGCTAAAAGAAATCAATGTGTCGGAAGGGGCGGAGGCCAGTGGCCCCCGCCAATCCGTCTTACTTCTTGACCGCGCCGGTCGCAGTGCCGGTTGCGGGCTTGGCAGCTACCTTGCCTGCCTGCTGGGTCGACGTCGCCGTCATTGCAGCCGGGCGGATCTTGCCGTCCGAGCTGATGTTGGCGAGCAGGTCGGTGGTGAAACCGCTCATCAGTTCGGCGATGCGACGGTTACGGCTCTGCAGCCAGTTGTAGGCGAACACGGCCGGAACAGCGACCAGGAGGCCGATGGCGGTCATGATCAGTGCTTCACCGACCGGGCCTGCGACCTTGTCGATCGAAGCCGAACCGGCGGCACCGATGTTGATCAGTGCGCGGTAGATACCGATAACCGTACCGAGCAGACCGACGAACGGTGCGGTTGCACCGACGGTCGCGAGGAACGGCAGGCCGCCTGCGAGCTTGGCGTTGATCGTTGCTTCCGAACGATCGAGCGAACCGTGCAGCCAGTCGTGAGCTTCGAGGCTGTCGCCCATCTTGTGGTGGCTGTCGCGTGCCTTGACGGCATCGTCGACCAGCTGGCGCCATGCGCTGTTCTTGTCGAGCTTCTTGGCGCCTTCGTCGAGCGAATTGGAGCGCCAGAAGGTGTTCTTCACACCCTTGTACTGGTTCATCACCTTCTGCTGTTCGAACAGCTTGGTGAAGAGAATGTAGAACGAACCGACCGACATGATGATCATGACGGAGAGAATGAACCAGGCGACGAAGCCGCCCTGTTCCATTGCTTCCCAGAAACCGAAGGAGGTCTGCGGAGCTGCATCGGCGGCAGCAGCAAGAAGTTCAAAGGTCATAGCGAGTAGTCCTCTCGAAAATTACGTTCCGCCTCAATGGCGGGAAAAGCTTAGTTGAGACGGTATACGATCGTGGTCCGGTAGGTATCCGTAATCGGATCGCCCGCCGTATTGAGAGCCGGATCGAAACGCGCATAGCGGGTCATGCCATCGCACGCTGCGGTATCCAGGTCGCTCGAACCACTGGAACTTGTAACTGTACAGCCAGCCACGCGGCCATCGGTGCCAACAGTCACGCTCACACCAACGTTACCTTCGACACCGTCGCGTTCTGCGCGGCGAGGATAGTTACGCTGAATCCGGCTTGCCCAGCTGCTCTGGCCCTTGGGGCTTGCACCACGAGCCTTGGAAGGCGCGGGGGGCGGTGCCGGCGGAGCGGGCGGAGCGGGCGGCGGAATCCGGACGGCGGGCGGTGCCGGCGGCGGGATCGTCGTCTGGGTGCGGATGGGCGGCGGAGCCGGAGCGATATTGATCGGCGGCGGTGGTGCCACGGGCGGCGGGGGTGCCGTCTCCGGGATATCTTCCGGCGGGGGCGGAGGTTCGTCCTCAGGCTCCGGCGGCGGCGGCTCTTCCACGTCGATTGTGGTCACGCGTTCGACGACCGACTTAGCCACATCGAGGGCAAGTCCGGTAATCAGGGCGTAACCGAGTCCTATGTGGATGAGGGCAACGATGATGATCGCAACGATGCGATTGCCACTCATCTCTTGGTCAGCATAAGCCATTCGGTTGCATCACTCCATCGTGTCTGCCCGATTCGCACCGGGCCGTTTTGGCGCCGTGGGGGGAGGTATTTCTGACCGCAATCCCGACGCCGAATTCCATACTATGCAAGCAATATCCCCTAGGGGATAGAGCGCTGCGAACCAGGGGCTGTTCCCGAAAACTCCCGAAAACGGTCGTTTCAGGCAATATTGTATCATTCGCCCGGCTCAGGCCCATCCCTTAGCTGCGATGCTTTACAGGGGCAAACCCTTTTCCGGTTAAGGGGCAATTCACGGCTACGATGAGAGGAACCTTGGCAGCGTTGGATCGGTTGACCTACGAGACGGCGAAACCTTAATGGTCCCAGCATTCGAGAAGGCTTATTGCGCCCATGTTTTCAAAGACTTTCTTCGCGATTTCGGCGGCAGTGGCGCTTGCCGTCCCGGCTGCTTCGCAGGACAACGCGCCGCGCATGACCTATGCCGACCTGGTCCAGCTTTCCGATGGAACGCCGCTCGTCATCAGGGCTGAAATCCGCAAGCAGGCGCAGGTTTCACCCGAGCGCGCACCGGGACTCGCACCCGGATTTGCGCGTCTCTATGTCGAGGCGCGTACCGGCTCGCTGATCGCCGGGACCGTGCCGGTGGGCGAAGAACTGAAGTATCTGGTCGATGTCCCGCTCGATGCGAAAGGCAAGGTTCCCAAGCTCAAGAAGCAGGAGGTCATCCTGTTCGCTAGGCCGGTGGCCGGCCGTCCGGGGGAGATCCAGCTCGTCGGCACCGATGCGCAATTGCTCTATTCACCCGAATTGGAAAACCGGCTGCGGCCGATCCTTGCAGATCTCGTATCTCCGCAAGCCCCGCCGAAAATCACCCGCGTTTCCGATGCCCTTGCTGTCGAAGGAACGCTCGTGGGCGAATCGGAAACCCAGCTGTTCCTTGATACGGAAGAAGACGGGCCGGTGTCCGTGACCGTGGTTCGCCGCCCCGGCCAGGCTCCGCGCTGGGGCGTGTCGTGGACCGAAATCGTCGACCAGGCCGCGCGCCCGCCGCAAGCCGGAACGCTGGAGTGGTATCGTCTAGCCTGCGCCTTGCCGCGGGACCTGCCGGGCACGGCAAACCTCGCCCAGGACCAGCGTGCTCGCGACCTTGCGGCGCGCGATTACGCCTTCGTGATCGACCAGCTGGGCCCGTGCGAGCGTACGACCGACTGAATGCCCGCTTAGGGCCTGCAAAGACAAACTGGTTCACGCGGGTGCATATGCTGCGCTAGGCGGTCCCGCATGGATCCCTATCGTCATACATTCCGCGTGCGCTACGCAGAGGTCGACCCCCAAAGCGTCGTCTTCAATTCGCGCTATCTCGAATACGCCGACGTCCTCGTCAGCGAATTTTTCCGCGAAGCGCGGGAGCGCGGAATGCCAACCGACGTCGAATTCCACGTGCGCCGCGCGGAAGTCGATTATCTCGCGCCAATCCGCCTCGAAGAATTGATCGAGGGCCGCCTTACGGTGGTCCGGATCGGCAATTCGAGCATGGAGACGCTCATCACGCTTCACGGCGCGGAAGAAGGCGACCTTCGCGCGGAGATTCGTCTCTACAATGTTCATGTCGACCTGCCCGAAGGTCGCCCTACTCCTGTGCCCGACGCGGTGCGCGAGGCTTTCGGTTTCCCGGCACGGGAGGGCGCCGATGTCTGATCCCTTGCGCATAGCGCTGGCAGGTCTCGGCACTGTCGGCACCGGAGTGATCCGCTTGATCGAAACCAACCGCGACATGATCGCTGCCCGCGCCGGCAGGCCGATAGAGATCGTCGCGGTGACTGCTCGCGAGCGGAGCAAGGACAGGGGCGTCGACCTTTCCCGGTATGCCTGGGTCGACGACATGCAGGCCATGGCGGCCCGCGCGGATGTCGATGTCGTTGTCGAACTGGTCGGCGGCTCCGACGGCCCCGCGCTCACGCTCGCCCGCTCCGCCCTCGATGCAGGCAAGGGCCTGGTCACTGCGAACAAGGCGATGGTGGCCCATCACGGGCTCGAGCTGGCCGAACTCGCCGCGATCAAGAAGTCGCCCTTCGCTTTCGAAGCTGCGGTGGCTGGCGGTATCCCGGTCGTAAAGGGATTGCGCGAAGGTACTGCCGCAAATGCGCTCAACCGTATCTACGGCATTCTCAACGGCACCTGTAATTACGTGTTGTCGGAGATGGAGCGCACGGGCGCCGACTTCGACGAGATGCTTCAGGCCGCGCAGGAGAAGGGCTACGCCGAAGCCGATCCGGCTTTCGACATCGAAGGCGTGGACGCCGCGCACAAGCTGGCGATACTTGCAGCCATCGGATTCGGGACGCGGATCGATTTCGATGCCGTCCAGACCGAAGGCATAACGCAGGTCCGGGCGAGCGACATCGCCCAAGCGGATGCACTCGGTTACGTGGTGCGGCTGGTCGGTATCGCCACGCTGGAGGACCACGGAGAGGGGCCGCGCCTGCTGCAGCGGGTGCGCCCGTGCCTCGTGCCGTTCCGCCACCCGCTTGCAGCGGTGACCGGCCCGACGAATGCCGTGGTCGCGGAAGGCGATTTTTCGGGCAGGTTGCTATTCCAGGGGGCAGGGGCAGGCGACAAGCCGACCGCCAGCGCCGTGGTCGCGGATCTCATCGAAATCGCGCGCGGCCAGAGCGGCGCGCCGTTCTCGGTCCCCGTCACGGCGCTGCAAAGCTGCGCTGCGGCCGACCCCGGCGACAGGATCGGGCGAGACTATTTGCGCTTTACAGTTGCGGACCGGCCCGGTGTGCTGGCCGAGATAACCGCCGCCATGCGCGATGCGGGCGTTTCGATCGAAAGCATGATCCAGCGCAGCCGCGACCACGATGGCGGCGAAGTCCAGGTGGCGATGGTGACCCACGAAGGGCCGGAGCGCTGCGTAACCGAAGCGCTTTCGCTCTTGGAGGGCTCGCCTAGCCTGACGGCTGCTCCTCTGGTGATGCCGATCCTGAAGGACTGACCTCCTCATCGTCGTGCAGGTCGGGCTCGGGCAGGCCGAGCTGCTCGGCATTGTCCTGCATACCAGCGCTGTGAACGATTTCTGCTTCGCCAGGGCCAGGCGCGACGAGGCCGTCGTTTCCGCGCGGGGCCAGACCGCGCGCGGCTCTGTCCGCGTCTGATCCCGGCGGTGCTTCGGGCAAGGCACCGACGTCGATAAGGACGGGCATCGGGGGCGGGCACGGGCCGATGAAACAGCCCCGCGCTGCCACAAATCCGTGATTGGGGATGCCGAAAGTATCTACGGGCTTCTGACCTTGCGAGCGCGCAGCGATGCGTCGTTCTGTTTCGTCCTTGTCGTAATATCTCGAATTTTCGGTGTTACGACGGCGGCAGACGATGATCTCGCGGGAGATTTCCGCCGCGTCCTGTTCCTCGCTGCAATCCTCGAGACGCTGCTCGTCTTCGTCGTCCACCTCTTCGGGTACCAGCAGGTCGATCCGCTCCGGCGGCGTGGCTGACTGGGCTTCCAGCGCCTCCTGCGCCAAGGCCGGCTGGGAGACCGAAGCCAGAAGAATGCAGAGGCCCGTCCAGCCAAGTCTCGACAAGATGATGCTCCTGCGTATATCGGCCCGCGCATACGAATTCGCGGGCCATCCACCTGGGCCCCAAACTCGCTCCAAGGACTGAACACCCCATGAACTCGCCTGCTGAAAATTCCCTCGACCGCGTCCTCGTCCTTGAAATGGTCCGCGTGACCGAAGCGGCAGCGGTTGCTGCGTCGAAATTGATCGGCCGCGGCGACGAGAAGGCCGCCGACGCTGCTGCAGTCGAAGCGATGCGCAAGGCATTCGACACCCTTTATATGGATGGCACGGTCGTCATCGGCGAGGGCGAGCGTGACGAGGCGCCGATGCTGTTCATCGGTGAAAAGGTCGGCGGCGCACCGGGCAAGGGGCCAAAAATCGACATCGCTCTCGACCCGCTGGAAGGCACGACCATCACCGCAAAGGCCGGGCCCAATTCGCTGGCCGTGCTGGCAGCAGCCGAAGAAGGCTGCCTGCTCAACGCGCCCGATGTCTACATGGACAAGCTCGCGGTCGGCCCGGGCTATCCCGAAGGCATTATCGATCTCGCCAAATCGCCGACCGAGAACGTGAAAGCCGTCGCCGAGGCCAAGGGTGTGGAGCCGGGCGACATCATCGTCTGCGTGCTCGACCGTCCCCGGCATGCCGACCTGATCGCCGAATTGCGCTCGCTGGGATGCGGCGTTGTCCTGATCGGCGATGGCGATGTGGCAGGCGTGATCGCAGTGACGGACGAAGAAACCACGATCGACATGTACATGGGCCAGGGCGGCGCACCCGAAGGTGTGCTGGCCGCAGCCGCGCTGCGCTGTGTCGGAGGCCAGTTCAATGGACGGCTGGTGTTCCGCAACGACGACGAAAAGGCCCGCGCTGCGAAATGGGGCATCACCGATCTCGACCGTATCTACACGCGGGACGATCTGGTGAAGGGCGACTGCATCTTTGCCGCGACCGGCGTCACCTCGGGCAGCCTGCTCGAAGGCGTGAAGTACCTGCGCGGCGGCAAGATGACGACCGAAAGCGTGGTCATGCGCGCCTCCAGCGGCACGGTGCGCTGGATCAAGGGCGAACATCGCACGAAATAACCAGCGAAGCGGGGAATGCCCCGCTTGTCATGTTGCAATCCCATGACGTGTCGCTAGGCGGGAGTGACTGCCAGCCGACACGGGATTCGCTCACATGAAGATCATGGCCGCCAATTCGAACCTGCCGCTCGCGCGTGCGATCGCAGGCTATCTCGAAATGCCTCTCGTCGATGCGCAGGTGCGCCGCTTCGCCGATGAAGAAATCTTCGTGGAGATCCACGAGAATGTGCGCGGCGAGGATGTCTTCGTCGTCCAGTCGACCAGCTATCCGGCGAACGACAATCTCATGGAATTGCTGATCTGCATCGATGCGCTCAAGCGCGCTTCGGCGCGGCGCATCACCGCCGTGGTCCCTTATTTCGGCTATGCCCGGCAGGACCGGAAACCCGGACCGCGTACGCCGATCTCGGCCAAGCTGGTAGCGAACCTCATCACCGAGGCAGGTGCCGACCGCGTTCTCTCGGTCGATTTGCACGCAGGCCAGATCCAGGGCTTCTTCGATATCCCGACCGACAATCTCTATGCGGCGCCGGTCATGGCTGCCGACATCCAGGCGCGGTACGGCGACCAGGACCTCATGGTCGTTTCGCCCGACGTCGGCGGCGTCGTGCGCGCACGCGCATTGGCTAAGCGCCTCGACAATGCACCGCTGGCCATCGTGGACAAGCGCCGCGATCGTCCGGGCGAAAGCGAAGTCATGAACATCATCGGCGACGTATCGGGCCGTCACTGCATCCTGATCGACGATATCATCGATTCGGGCGGCACGCTGTGCAACGCGGCCCAGGCGCTGCTCGACCAAGGCGCCGCTTCGGTGGCGGCCTATATTACGCACGGCGTTCTTTCCGGTGGTGCGGTCGCGCGCGTCGACGGGTCGGCTCTGAAGGAACTGGTCATCACCGATTCCATCAAGCCGACGGATGCGGCCTCGGATTCCGAACGCATCCGCATCCTGACCATCGCCCCGCTGATCGGCGAAGCTGTCCGGCGGATCGCCGACGAAAGTTCGGTCAGCTCGCTCTTCGACTGAGGGCTAGTCGGTACCCGGCTCGGCCGACGGGTCGCGCCACGAAGGTTTTTCCGACCCCGCAAGCTTGGCGATGGCCTCGAGCCTGCGCGACTGGCGAATTTCCATCGTGATCCGCAGGAGCGGGCAGTCGCCCGTCTGCATGGCGCCCGGCGTGTGGTCGAAGAAGTGACGCATCTCGCGCGTCATGTGCGATTGGTCGAAATAACGCAGGCGCAGCTCGGGCTCCTCGGAGGTATCGGCAACACCCAGGAGAGCCGCCGCCATGTCGAGCGCGCGGGCTCGCCGGAGCGCGAATTTTGGCGTCACTCCCCAATTTCGCGAAATAGTGCGCTCAAGCGTGCGCGGTGTGATGTCGCGGTCGGCCGCAAATTCGGAAAGGCTGGCGGTGGGTTTGGTAAGAGTCAGCCGCTCGAACTCGTCCAGCAGATCATGCGGCCTGTCCGGCGATGCTGCGTGCAGGGAGTCGCGCAATGCAGCCTCGCTCGCATCGAGCCAAGCATGGGGATCTTCTTGCGGGTGGTGGCCAGGCGCGATCTTCTGGAGACCGCTAATGGGATCGAACGGAAGGATGCGATCGAGCGTATCGCGGGGGTCCGGCAGTCCGAAATTCGTCGCGAATGCCGAGGTGCAGTTGATGGAAACCACGCGGAAGGATCCATCGACCCTGAGGTTCATCGCCTTTGTTTCGGGGCCGAAATAGAGCACGAGGCCTTTGTTGCCGGGCTCGTATTCGATTTTTCCATCGGCTGTCCACGCAGTCCATTTCGCGCCGTAGATCATGCGGATGACCGGATGTTCGCACAATGACATGCACTCGATCGATGCGCCTTCTGGCATGTCGACCGACGTCACGCCGATGCGCATGATCCAGTCCTGCAGGTCCTTTCCGGGTGCCCGGTTCAGGGCAAGCGGCATGCCCTGCCGCGTGGACCCAGTATGTGACTGAATCGGAGGCAGGTCTGCATCGGCCTTACCGTTGGCCGGCTTCTCCTGGTCGTCTTTCGACGTGGTCACGAAATTCCCCTTCAGTACGACCCGAAGGCGGAGGCGCGATCAAGCGAGCTTGACCGCGGACCTTAAGACAGCAAATGCAGGCCCATGCCAACAAGTTCCGATCTTACCTTCGCCAACCGCCTTGCCGATGCGGCGGGCGATGCCATTCGCCCCCTGTTTCGCGGCAACTGGGAACAGGAGAAGAAATCCGACTCCAGCTTCGTCACCGAAGCCGACCGCGCTGCCGAGGCAGCGATGCGCGCGCTGATCGAGGCGGAGTATCCGGATGATGGTATTGTCGGGGAAGAATATGGCACCCGCAACGAGGGCGCAGGGCGGCAATGGGTGCTCGATCCGATCGACGGCACCACCAGCTTCATTGCCGGAAGGCCGATTTTCGGGACCCTTATCGCGCTGCTGCAGGACGGCTTCCCGGTTCTGGGCATCATCGACCAGCCAATCGGACGCGAACGCTGGGCTGGATTCTCCGGCAAGGAGACGACTTTCAACGGCAAGCCCGTGCGATCCGCGCCCTGCCGGTCGCTGTCCGACGCGGTCCTTGCCACTACCACTCCGCACCAGTTCAGCGACCAGGAGGCCGATCACTTCATGGGCCTCGCCAAGGCGGTGGCCGAACGCAAGATCATCTATGGCGGCGACTGCTACAATTACGGTCTGGTGGCGAGCGGTCATGTCGACATCGTGTGCGAAGCGGGTTTGAAGCTGCACGATTTCGCCGCGCTGGCTCCGGTGGTTGAAGGGGCGGGCGGACTGATGTGCGACTGGAGCGGCGGGCCGCTGCATTCCGCGAGCGACGGCAATGTGCTGGCTATCGGCGATGCCGCCCGGCTAGAGGACGTCCTGGAAGCGATGGACCTGGCGCTTTGACCTGCCGTCAGGATGGCAAAGGCTGAAATGGATGCGGGCGTTTCGCTGGAGGGCCGATCGGCCCTCGTAACGGGTGCCTCGAGAGGGCTCGGCTTTGCGATTGCCGAGCGTCTGGCGCAGCGAGGAGCGCAGGTCTGGCTGAATGGCAGGGACGCTTCGGCGCTGGAGGAGGCCCGCGCGGCGATCGCAGGCGATTGCCGGATCCTTCCATTCGACATTTGCGACGACGATGCCACCCGGGCGGCCATCGAGGAAATGGCAGGCGCGGGCGGGATCGACATACTGGTGAATAATGTCGGCCAGAGAGACCGGCGCGATCTTGATGACGTCGTGCGTGCGGACATGGCCCGAATGCTCGAGGTCAACCTCGTGGCGCCGTTCGATCTGGCTCGCAGGGCCGCTGCCTATATGACGCGCAAGGGTCGCGGCAGGATCGTGAACATCACGTCCATCGCCGCCCGGATTGCTCGAGGCGATGTCCTGTATACGGCCAGCAAGGGCGGGCTGGATGCCCTCACGCGTGCCCTCGCTGCAGAGCTCGGGCCTGCAGGTATCACGGTCAACTCGGTCGCGCCCGGCTATTTCGCCACGGAGGCGAACAGCGAGATGGTCGCCGATGACGAAACGGCCGCCCACCTTTCGCGGCGGACCTCGCTGGGGCGTTGGGGGCAGCCGGAGGAAATCGCGGGGGCGGTTGCCTTCCTCGCCTCGGACGAGGCGAGTTACATCACCGGGCAGACCCTGGCCGTGGACGGCGGCTACCTCAGCCACTTCTGACTTGCATTCGCGGGCAGAATCGCTATCTCGCGCGCCTTCACCGACACGTGATTCATGTGCCGGCCTGGCGACAAGGGCTGCCAGGGCTGGTTCGACGTGTCTCTGCAAAGGAGATGAAAATGCCCAAGCTGAAGACCAAGAGCGGTGTGAAGAAACGCTTCAAGATCACCGCCAACGGCAAGGTCAAGCACGGCGTCGCTGGCAAGCGTCACCGCCTGATCAGCCACAATGCGAAGTATATCCGCCAGAACCGCGGCACCACTGTCCTGTCGGAAGCCGACACCAAGACGGTGAAGAAGTGGGCGCCTTACGGCCTCGACTGATCGCGACACTCAAGGAGAATAAGATATGCCTCGCATTAAACGCGGCGTTACCACGCGCCAGAAGCACAAGCGGCTCCTAGACCAGGCCAAGGGCTATCGCGGTCGCCGCAAGAATACCATCCGCGTCGCTCGCCAGGCCGTCGAAAAGGCTGGCCAGTACGCTTACCGCGACCGCAAGATCAAGAAGCGCAACTTCCGCGCTCTGTGGATCCAGCGTATCAACGCTGCGGTTCGCGCCGAAGGTCTGACCTATTCGCAGTTCATGCACGGCACCAAGCTTGCCGGTATCGAGCTCGACCGTAAGGTCATGGCCGATCTCGCCATGAACGAAGCTGCGGCTTTCAAGGCGATCATCGAGCAGGCCAAGAAGGCTCTTCCGGCCTAATCGGCTCGAACCTTCAGGTTTGAACGCAAGCAAGGGCGTCTCCTTTTGGGAGGCGCCCTTTCTTTTTGTGCCGCCGGATTTGCGAAATCCCGTCCATCCGATATCTTGGATTGCATGGTCCACGACCAGCAACCCGAAACGGACTTCGACCTGACGGTGCGCTTCTTTCCGCCGCCCGAAGACCTCGCGGCGTGCCTGACGACGGTCTACCTTCTCGAAACAAGGATCGGTGGCGGGGCCAAGGTGACCGATTACCTGCAGCCCGAATGGGGTAATCTGAGGTTCTTCTGCGAAAACGCGCCCTACGCGAAGGTGGTGAACCCTGACGCGCCCGAGTCGTCCTTTGTCGACGGCGCACGATTCCAGGCAACCGGCCCCAGTTCCAAGCCGGTCTATTTCGAGATGGGCGAGACGAGGATGTGGGGCATCGGCCTGAAGCCGCTAGGCTGGGCGAAATTGATAGCCAAGCCCGCCAACGAATCCGCAAACATCATCACCGATGGCGAAAAACACCCGACCTTCCGGCATTTGGCGGACTTGTGCGAATTGCTGTGTGAGCCATCGCAGGACGATGAGGAGCAGTTTGCAAAGCTGGTCCAGGTCTTGCGCGAAAATCTGCAGCCGACGCGTGACGAGACGCGGATCATCGCGATCCATGAAGCCATGGTCGATCCTTACCTCACCTCGATCGACGACTTTGCCGACGCGGCAAAGATGCACAAGCGTACGCTGGAGCGGCTTTGCAACCGGCACTTCGGATTTTCGCCGCGGTTCCTGCTGCGCCGACAGCGGATGATGCGCAGTCTCGCTGCATTCATGCTGTCAGAAGGGGAGAGCTGGTCGCGGACTATCGACCGGCACTATCACGACCAGCCGCATTTCGTGCGCGAGTTTCATGAATTCATGGGCATGAGTCCGACCGAATATGCGACCATCGATCATCCCATCCTCAACGCGTTCATGACCGAGCGTCAGCGCATCTGGGGGTCTCCTGTGCAGACGCTCGACAAGCCGCGGCAGGATCTCGACGGCGGAAGCGCGTCTTGACCGACACTGCGCGCGGCGCGCTGGCCGTCGAACTCGAATTCTTCCTGCCTCCCGAGCAGCTGAGGCCTTTCATTACGACCGTATACCGGTTCGATGTGGTCGAGCCTGAGCTTGGCAGCGCGGCGGAGCCGATCCGGGATTGGCTGCACCCGGAGTGGTTCAATCTTCGCATCGTGCTGGAAGGGGAGCTGTCTGCCAGTATCGGGCCAGGCACCCCCGTGAACGTGCCACGCCTCGTGATGACCGGCCCGACGAGCCATGCTGCCGAATTCGTCGCTCCACCATGCCACACCTGGGGTGTGGGCATACTCCCCGCCGGCTGGGCAAGGCTCTCCGGCAAAAGTGCCGCCGAATATGCGGACCGAATGTGCGATGTCGAAGCCGATTCAGATTTGCAGCAATTGACGCCGCTCACACAGATATCCCGCAGCAACAGCACCCTCGCGCAGAAAGATGCGATTTTCACGCTCTTCGGCAAGCTGCTGGCCAAGCCCAGCAAGCGTGAAGCGGAAATTGTCGAGGCCCAGCGCGCCCTCCTCGACCCCGGTTGCGCAACTGTCGCCCACCTCGCCGAAAAACTCGCGATGACGACCCGCACGCTGGAGCGGTTCGCCCTGGATGTGTTCGGCTTTCCGCCACAGCTCCTGATCCGACACCAACGCTTCCTGCGTAGCCTTGCGCAGTTCATGCTTGACCCGTCGATGCGCTGGATCGAGACGCTCGACCCGCAATATTACGACCAGGCCCAGTTCACCCGCGACTTCAAGCGATTCATGGGAATGGGGCCGCGCGAATATGCGAGATTGCCCCACCCCGTTCTCGGTGCGGCCGCCAAGGCGCGCCAGGCGGTGGCGGGGGAAGCGGTGCAGGTGCTTCACAGGCCGGCAAGACCCGCAAGCTGACAGCGAAGTCGAGTTTTGGCGACGCACCTAGCCCTCGACCCCGAAACTGGGCTTTAGCATTTCGGCCTATGCCGCTAGAGGCAGCCCCCTACAGGATTCCCGAGGAATAGATGACCGATCTGGCTACAATGCGTGAGAGCGCGCTGACGCGTATCGAAGAAGCACAGGATGCCGCCGCCCTGGAGAGCTTGCGCGTCGAACTGCTTGGTAAGCAGGGTTCGATTTCCGGACTGATGAAGACGCTGGGCAAGATGAGCCCTGAAGAGCGCCAGAGTGAAGCGCCGAAGATCCAGGGCCTGCGCAGCGATGTCGCCGATGCGATCGCCGCCAAGAAGGATGCGCTCGATGCAGCCGAACTGGAACGCCGGCTCGCATCCGAAACGCTCGACCTTACCCTGCCCGAACCGCAATCGCCAAAGGGAAGCGTCCACCCCGTCAGCCAGGTAATGGACGAGCTGGCGGAGATTTTCGCCGACCTCGGTTTCTCGGTCGCCACCGGTCCCGAAATCGAAGACGACTGGCACAACTTCACCGCGCTCAACATGGCTGAAACGCACCCTGCGCGCGCCATGCATGACACCTTCTATTTCCCCGATGTGGACAGCGAGGGGCGCCGCATGCTGCTGCGTACGCACACCTCGCCGGTGCAGATCCGCTCGATGGTCAAGCAGGGCGCGCCGATCCGCATCATCGCGCCGGGCCGCGTCTATCGCTCCGACAGCGACGCCACCCACACGCCGATGTTCCACCAGGTCGAAGGCCTCGTCATCGACAAGGATATCAATCTCGGCCACCTCAAGTGGACGCTGGAAACCTTCCTCAAGGCGTTCTTCGAGCGCGACGATATCGTGTTGCGCCTGCGCCCCTCCTATTTCCCGTTCACCGAACCTTCGGTCGAGGTCGATGTGGGCTGGCAGGACGTGAACGGGCGCCGCGTGCTTGGCGGGGACGGCGATGCGCCGGGTCACGGCTGGATGGAATTGCTCGGCAGCGGCATGGTCAACCGCCGCGTGATCGAATTCGCCGGGCTGGATCCTGACGAATGGCAGGGTTTCGCATTCGGCGTCGGCGTCGACCGCCTCGCGATGCTCAAATACGGGATGGATGATTTGCGCGCCTTCTTCGACGGCGACCAGCGCTGGCTCGATCATTACGGCTTCTCGCCCTTCGACCAGCCGACCCTCTCCGCAGGCGTGGGAGCAAGCGCATGAAGTTCTCGCTCGAATGGCTGAAGTACTTCCTCGATACCGACGCGGGCGTCGCGGACATCGCTGCTGCACTCAACCGTATCGGCCATGAGGTCGAGGGGATCGAGGACCCGGCAGAAAAGCTGGAAGGCTTTCGTGTCGCCAAGGTGCTGACCGCAGCCAAGCATCCCGATGCCGACAAGCTGCAGGTGCTGACTGTCGATACCGGTGAGGGCGATCCGCTGCAGGTCGTGTGCGGTGCGCCCAATGCGCGGGCCGGCATGAAGGGCGTGCTCGGTCTGCCCGGTGCGGTTGTCCCGGCGAACGGCATGGAATTGCGCAGGAGCGCGATCCGCGGAGTCGAATCGAACGGAATGATGTGTTCGGTTCGCGAACTAGAATTGGGCGAAGAGCACGACGGGATCATCGAGCTTCCCGAAGACGCACCGGTCGGCCAGACCTTCGCCGAGTATCACGATGCTTCGCCCATTTTCGATGTGGCCATTACCCCGAACCGCCCCGACTGCATGGGCGTCGAAGGCATCGCGCGCGATCTTGCGGCGGCCGGTCTCGGCACCTTCAAGCCGGTCGAAGCCTCGGCTATCGAGACGTCAGGCCCATGCCCGATCGAGATCCGCACCGACGATCCGGAAGGATGCCCGGCGTTCTATGGCCGCGTCGTACGCGGGGTCGACAACACCAAGCCTTCGCCCGAGTGGATGCAGCGCCGCCTGATTGCGGCAGGCCAGCGCCCGATCTCGGCACTGGTCGACGCGACCAATTACCTGATGCTCGCTTTCGGTCGCCCGGCGCACGTTTATGACCTGGCCAAGCTGTCGGGCGCTGTCGTGGCGCGCCGCGCCAGGAACGGCGAAACGGTCGAGGCGCTGAACGAGAAGACCTACACGCTCGACGACACGATGACCGTGATCGCCGACGACAACGGCGTGCACGATATCGCCGGCATCATGGGCGGCGAGCATTCGGGCGCGACGCAGGGCACCACCGACGTCCTGCTCGAGATCGCATACTTCAATCCGGAGCGCATCGGCGTGACGGGGCGCAAGCTCGGCCTTGCCTCCGACGCGCGCACACGTTTCGAGCGCGGTGTCGATCCGGAATATCTCGACGATGGCCTCGCCATCCTCACCAGCCTGATCACCAAGACCTGCGGTGGTGAGCCGACCGAAGTGGTGCGCGCAGGCACTCCGCCGACCGAAGCGCTGAAGATCGAGTTCGACCCCGACCTGACCGAGCGTCTCGGCGGCCTTGCAGTCCCCCAGGACGAGCAGCGCGCCATCCTGACTTCGCTGGATTTCGAAGTGAGTGATGACTGGACGGTCACATGCCCGCCGCGCCGCCACGATATCGAAGGCCCGGCCGACTTGGTCGAGGAAGTGGTCCGCATCCACGGTATCGACGAGGTGGAAAGCACCCCACTTCCGCGCCGTCCCGGTGTCGCATTGCCGACGGCAACCCCGCTCCAGCAGGCGGAGCGCAAGCTGCGCCGTGCCGCGGCCGCACGCGGTCTCAACGAAGCGATCACATGGTCCTTCCTGCCGACCGCCGAAGCGGAGCATTTCGCGGACGGTGCCCAGCTGTGGGTTCTGGACAATCCGATCAGCGAGGACATGAAGGCCATGCGCCCCTCGCTCATCCCGGGCCTGCTTTCTGCAGCCAAGCGCAATGCCGATCGCGGGTCCGACGGCGCGCGCCTGTTCGAAATCGGGCGACGCTATTTCCGCGGGGCAAATGGCGCGAGTGACGAAAAGCCGACGCTCGGCGTCGTGCTTTCCGGAGAGAAGACCGCGCGCGGCTGGTCCAATGGCAAGGGCGCCAAGTTCGATGCCTATGACGCCAAGGCAGAAGCCGTTGCGCTGCTAGAATCAGCCGGTGCCCCGGTCGGCAACCTGATGGTGATGGGCGAGGCTGGCGAGCAGTTCCACCCCGGCCAGTCCGCCACCTTGCGTCTCGGCCCGAAGAACGTGCTCGCCCGCTTCGGTGCGCTGCATCCCAACACGCTCAAGGCTTTCGACATTGATGGTCCGGTCGTGGCAGTCGAGATATTCCTCGACGCGATCCCGGCGAAGAAAGGCGGGGGCGGATTTGCGCGCGCGACCTATGCGCCACCGGCCTTGCAGGACGTGACCCGCGACTTCGCGTTCCTCGTCCCGGCGGAGCTGCCTGCAGGCGACCTCGTTAAAGCAGTGCGCGGAGCGGACAAGAAAGCGATAGTCGACGCTCGCGTTTTCGATGTCTTTGCCGGCCAGGGAGTGCCCGAAGGCCACAAGTCGGTCGCGGTTGAAGTCGTGCTGCGCCCCGGCGAGAAGACTTTTACCGACGAAGAGATCAAGGCGATCTCGGACAAGATCGTCGCAAATGCGGCCAAGCAGGGTGCGGAGCTGCGCGGATGAAGACTGCCCTCGTCACTGGCGCAACTTCGGGGATCGGCGAGGCGACGGTTCGCGCATTGGTTGCGAGCGGCTGGCGCTGTGTGGCGACGGGGCGGCGCAAGGAACGGCTGGACGCACTGGTCGCGGATCTGGGTGCGGATAAGGTCCATGCGGCCAGCTTCGACGTCCGCGACGAAGCGGCGCGCGATGAGGCGCTCTCCAATCTTCCCGAAGCGTTTGCGGCTATCGACCTGCTGGTGAACAACGCCGGCCTGGCGCTTGGCACGGCTCCTGCGCAGGAGGCCGATCTCGACCAGTGGAAGACGATGATCGAGACCAATGTCACGGCCCTGGCTTCGATCACGCACAAGCTTTTGCCTGCGCTGATCGAGCGCAAGGGCGCGATCATCAATATCTCGAGCGTGGCGGCCAATTATCCCTATCCGGGCGGCAATGCTTATGGCGGGACCAAGGCCTTCGTGCGCCAGTTCAGCCTTGGCCTGCGGGCCGACCTGCATGGCACGGGCGTGCGCGTGTGCTCGATCGAGCCGGGCATGGTGGAAACCGAATTCACGCTCGTGCGCACGGGCGGCAACGAGGAAGCGCACGAAACGCTTTATGGCGGCGCCGATCCCATGACCGCAGGCGATATCGCCGAAACCGTGCGCTGGGTCGCCGAGCTGCCGCCGCATCTCAACATCAATACGCTCGAATTGATGCCGGTCAGCCAGAGTTTCGGCGGCTTCCGGGTCGCCCGCGGCGAGGGCTGACGCCCCCGCTCAATTGCCCCAGCCGTCGCTTGTGCCAGCTCCGCTGTCACCCCAGTCGCTGCCGTAATTCTGTTCGAAATCGAGCTGCTGCTCGTATTTGGCCATATCCGACGCGGCCTTGTTCGCCTGTTCGAACTGGGCACGCATTTGCGGGTTCATTTCCATTGCTGCCTGCGCGTTCGGGTTGCCGAGCGTCATGTCGAACGGGCGGCCCTCGATCGCCGCGACCACGTGTTCACGCGCGACGACGTGCATCAGATTCATTGCGTAATTCGCCATCGGGTCCTTCGCCACGGCTTCGTCGAGCCGCTCCTTCACCCCTTCCGGGATCGCGATCTCGGTGGCGACGCGCGAGCCGGTGCCATCGGGCGTGACGGTGGTGACGAAGTGCATCATTTCGCGTCCGCCTTCGCCCAGCAGGGTCGTGACCACCGTATCGGGAGCGGGCTGGGTGACGCGGCTGCGCTTGATCTGCTTGCCGAGCACATGTGTTGGAAGGTGCGCACTCTTGATAGCATGCGTCACCTGTTCAGGCGTTTTCTCGTAATATTCGCCGGAATTCCCGCAAGACGCCAAGAAAATAGCGCCAAATATAGTCATTATGCTGCGTAATATAGACATGATGCCCCCCAATTCGTCGCCTCAACCTAAATAGCGAGTGTTTCCATTCGCTTAAGGCGACAAGCCCTGTCCAACACGCTTAGCGGTGGACGCGGGGGCGCTGTCGGTCTAGCGCGCGGCGCATGGCGCAAGCGAATTCCGATACCACTCAGTCCCGCCGCACTTTCGCGATCATCTCGCATCCCGACGCGGGTAAGACGACGCTGACCGAGAAGCTGCTGCTTACCGGCGGCGCGATCCACCTCGCCGGCGAAGTGAAGGCGCGCGGCGCCGCCCGTCGTGCGCGTTCGGACTGGATGAAGATCGAACAGCAGCGCGGCATTTCGGTGACCAGCTCTGTCATGACGTTCGAGCGCGATGGCATCACCTTCAACCTGCTCGACACGCCGGGGCACGAAGACTTCTCCGAAGACACCTATCGCACGCTGACTGCCGTCGATTCCGCCATCATGGTGATCGACGCCGCGAAGGGTATCGAGCCGCAGACGCGCAAGCTGTTCGAGGTCTGCCGGTTGCGCAGCGTGCCGATCATCACTTTCGTCAACAAGGTCGACCGCGAAGGGCGTCCGGTGTTCGAACTGCTCGACGAGATTGCCGACATGCTGGCGCTCGACGTCAGTCCGCAAGCCTATCCGGTGGGCATGGGCGGCCAGTTCGAAGGCATCCTCGATTTCGAAACCGGCGCGGTGGCGCGGCCGGAAGGTCCGTCGAAGGAATTTAAGGGCAAGCGCGACGAAAACCCGGAGTTGCCCGAGCTGTTCGCCGAGGACATCGAACTGGCGCAGATCGGCTATCCCGAATTCGATCTCGAGGCCTATCGCAATGGCGACCTCACCCCGGTCTATTTCGGGTCGGCACTCAAGAATTTCGGCGTGACAGAACTGATCGAGGCGATCGCGAAATACGCGCCGCCGCCGCGCCCCCAGCCGGCGGGTGACGAACAGATCGAGCCTACCCGTGACGAGGTCACCGGCTTCATCTTCAAGGTCCAGGCGAACATGGACCCCAACCACCGCGACCGCATCGCTTTCATGCGGCAGGTGTCCGGCACCTTCAAACGCGGCATGAAGCTGACCCCGTCGGGCCTCGGCAAGCCGATCTCGATCCATTCGCCGATCCTGTTCTTCGCACAGGACCGCGAGGTCGCGGATTTCGCCGAACCCGGCGACATCATCGGCATCCCCAACCACGGCACGCTGCGCGTGGGCGATACGCTGTCTGAAAAGAACGACATCCGCTTCACCGGCCTGCCGAATTTCGCACCGGAAATTCTGCGCCGCGTCCAGCTGAAGGACCCGACCAAGACCAAGCAGTTGCGCAAGGCGCTCGACGATCTGTCGGAAGAGGGCGTGATCCAGGTCTTCTATCCCGAACTCGGCGCCCAGCACATCGTGGGCGTGGTCGGCCAGCTCCAGCTCGAAGTGCTGATCAGCCGCCTTTCGGCCGAATACAAGGTGGAGGCGGGCCTCGAAGCGTCGCCCTTCGCGACCGCGCGGTGGCTCAAGGGCGACGAGAAGGCGCTCGATGAATTCGAGAAATACAATCGCGCCAACCTCGCTCGCGACCGCGACGGCGACCTCGTGTTCATGGCCAAGAGCCCGTGGGACGTTTCCTACCAGCAGGAAAAGAATCCCGACCTGACCTTCTCGGCCACGAAGGAGCGGTAGGCTTGCGAGCGGCGCTGCTTCGCGGCATGGGAACGCCATGACGCTTACCGGCCCGACTTCCCAAACCTTCATTTCCCAACGCCTGCGCCTCAATTACCTCGATTGGGGCAACCGCGGAAAGCCGCCTCTCGTGCTGGTTCATGGTGGGCGCGACCATGCGCGCAGCTGGGACTGGGTGGCCGAAGAATTGCGCGACGACTGGCACGTCGTGGCGATGGATCACCGCGGCCACGGCGACAGCGACTGGGTTTCGGACGGCAATTACCACGTCAACGACATGGTCTATGACCTTGCGCAGCTGGTCCATCAGCTCGGCGTCGGCCCGGTCACGATCGTCAGCCACTCGATGGGCGGCAACGTCTCGCTGCGCTACGCGGGCACATTCCCCGAAATGGTGACCAAGATCGTCGCGATCGAGGGCCTCGGTCCCAGCCCCAAGCGGCAGGCCGAGATGCGGGAGGACCCATATCCCGTGCGCTTGAAGGAATGGATCGAGAAAAAGCGCGGAGCTTCGGGACGGATGCCGCGTAAGTACGACAGCATCGAATCCGCTTTCGCGCGAATGATCGAGGAAAACAGCTACCTGACGGAAGAACAGGCGCGGCATCTCACCATCCATGGTGTGAACCGCAACGAGGACGGAACCTACAGCTGGAAATTCGATCCGCATCTCAACGTCTGGGCGGTCGAGGACATCGCCGATGAGTTCCTGCACCAGACATGGTCTGCGATCACTGCGCCCACCCTCCTGCTTTACGGGGCGGACAGCTGGGCCTCCAATCCCGAAGGCGACGGCAGGCTCGATCATTTCGACAATGCCAAGGTGATCGAGTTCGAAAATGCCGGACACTGGCTCCATCACGACCAGTTCGACCGGTTCATAAAGACGATCAGGGATTTTCTCTGATGGCGGAATTCTTCGACGCGCTGGATGACAAGCACATCGCGATGATCGGCAAGCAGCCGGTCTTCTTTGTCGCCACCGCCGCCGAAGATGCCCGCATCAATCTCAGCCCCAAGGGCTATGATGCATTTCGCGTTCTCGGGCCCGGGCGTGTCGCCTATCTGGACCTTGCCGGATCGGGCAATGAAACCCACGCCCACCTTTCGCGCGACGGGCGCATTACGCTGATGTTCTGCAATTTCGACCGGCCGGCGTTGATCCTGCGCATTTACGGCACCGGGCGCGCGGTGCTGCCTCAGGACGCGGATTGGGCGGAACTCGCAGCACATTTCGACCTGCTGCCCGGCACGCGGCAGATTTTCGACATTGCCGTCGAAAGCGTCCAGACTAGCTGCGGCTGGGGTGTACCTTTCATGGAATATCGCGACGAACGCGCGACGCTGCAGAAGGCGCACAAGCAGTCCGATCCGGAAGAATGGCTGACCAAGCAGCAGGGCCGCGACACAAGTATCGACGGCATCCCCGTGCGCACGACCGACCGCTATATCGGGGGCGAATAGCGCGCGCGTGAAGCTTACTTTCGCCAGCTACAACATTCACAAGGCGGTCGGGCTCGACCGCAAGCGCGATCCCGAGCGCATCCTTTCGGTCATCCACGAAATCGACGCCGACATAATCGCACTTCAGGAAGTCGATCGCAGGATCGGTGATCGGGCGACCACGATTCCGCGCGCCGAACTCGACGACACGCATTGGCGGCTGGTTGAAGTGGCCAAGCGCCCGCGCAGTATCGGCTGGCATGGCAATGCGATCCTCGTCAGGCGCGGGATGGATGTCCATGGCGGCGAGGCGCTCGACCTGCCGACGCTGGAGCCGCGCGGGGCCGCCTGCGGCGATCTGATGGTCGAGGGGCATATGATGCGGGTTATCGGCACGCATCTCGACCTGTCCGGCCTGCGTCGTCGCGACCAGATCCGCTCGCTGCTGGATTTCGTTGCGTCAGCCACGCAGCCGGTGCCGACGGTGATTATGGGCGATTTCAACCAGTGGGGCCGCGCGACAGGGGCCATGCGCGAATTTGCCAGCGACTGGACCGTGGTCACGCCGGGGAAAAGCTATCCGAGCCGCCAGCCGGTTGCCACGCTCGACCGGATCGTCGCGAGCCGTCACTGGGCCTGCCATTCGGCGCATGTCCACCACACCGCGCTTTCCGCAGTGGCTTCTGACCATCTTCCCGTGGTTGCGACGCTGGAGCTGATGGAAAAATAGGCAGCAGCCTAATAATTGGGCATTGCATCCTGCCCGAGCTCCTGAATTAGCCTGAAAACACTCCCGATACGCGTTTGGCACGCTTCGTGCTGCAGGTGCGAAAGCCGGTGCTTGGCCGGTGCGCAGCCAGAGGGGTGAAGGCGTGAAATACATCATCGCTGTCATCAAGCCATTCAAGCTCGACGAAGTGCGCGAAGCGCTCGGGAGCATTGGTGTGGCCGGAATGACCGTGTCCGAGGTCAAGGGCTTCGGACGCCAGAAGGGGCAGACCGAGATTTATCGCGGTGCCGAATATTCGACCAACATGCTTCCCAAGGTGAAGCTGGAAATCGCAGTGGCGGGCGATCTCGCACCGCAAGTCATCGAGACGATCCAGCAAACTGCCAGCACCGAAGCAATCGGCGACGGGAAGATCTTCGTCTTCGACCTCGCCGACGCCACCCGCATCCGCACCGGCGAAACCGGCGAAACCGCGCTGTGAGCCGCAAGGAGAGCACCATGACCATGCGCAAGATTCTTACCGGGGCCGGCGTCCTTGCCGCCTCGTTCACCACTGCCACGGCAGCTTTCGCACAGGAGGCCGCCGAAGCGGCTGCCGCCGTGCCCAACCCCGGCAACAACGCCTGGATGATGACCGCCACCGTTCTGGTGATGCTGATGATTCTTCCGGGCCTGGCCCTGTTCTATGGCGGCCTGACCCGTTCGAAGAACATGCTCTCAACCATGACGCAGATCGGCGCCACTGCCGCGCTCGCCATGCTGATCTGGGTGATGTGGGGCTACAGCCTCGCTTTCGGCGACACCACTTATGAAGGCACTCTCGGTCTCTTCATCAGCGGTGGCAGCTATTTCCTTTCCGGTACCGACGCGAGCAGCACTGCCGCGACCTTCACCGACGAGGTCATCAGCAAGTACGTCTTCATCAGCTTCCAGATGACATTCGCAGCCATCACCGCTGCCCTGATCCTGGGCGCTACGGCAGAGCGCATGAAGTTCAGCGCGGTTATGGCATTTGTGCCGATCTGGCTGACCATCGTCTACTTCCCGATCGCACACATGGTCTGGGCCGGCGGAGGTCTGCTGTTCGAAGACGGCGCGCTCGACTTCGCTGGCGGTACGGTGGTGCACATCAACGCCGGTATCTCGGGCCTTGTCCTTGCATACCTCCTCGGCAAGCGTCGTGGCTGGCCGCAGGAGCCCATGATGCCGCACAGCCTGACGCTGACCATGGTCGGCACGGGCCTGCTGTGGGTGGGCTGGTTCGGCTTCAACGCCGGTTCGGCTCTGGAAGCCGACGGTTCGGCCGGTCTTGCGATGATCAACACCTTCGTCGCCACTGCAGCCGGTGCGCTGACCTGGATGGTCATCGAGCGGGCAGCGGGCCACAAGGGCAGCGCGCTGGGCTTCTGCTCGGGCGTTATCGCAGGCCTCGTCGCCGTCACCCCGGCAGCAGGCAACAGCGGCCCGTTCGGCGCGATCCTGCTCGGCATCCTGAGCTCGGCCGTCTGCTACATCTTCGTCGCCAAGGTAAAGATGAAGTTCGGCTATGACGACAGCCTCGATGCATTCGGCATCCACGGCGTGGGCGGCATCGTCGGCGCCATCGGTACGGCAGTCGTTTACCAGCCGTTCCTCGGCGGCCCCGGAGACGGTTCGACCGCTCTCGGCGCGCAGCTCTGGATCCAGACGTTCAGCGTCCTCGTAACCATAGCCTGGGCCGGTATCGGCACCCTGATCGCCGGCCTCATCGTCAAGGCTCTGATCGGACTGCGGGTCACCGAAGACGCCGAAGTCGAAGGTCTCGATATCTCCGAACACGGAGAACGCGCCTACAACTGATCACCAACTCGGCGGGGCCGCCTCCTCTCTCCTCTCTCCTCACGGGCGGCCCCGCCCACCCATGTTCCTCCTGCGAACACAAGACTTTAACAGGCCGGTTCCCTAACGGGGCCGGCCTCTTTTTATGTTGCAAAGCTGTCACACTAATTTTCGCTTCATTCACCACCTCACGAAATACTATTGCGCAAGTTCGTTCTCAGGCGTCAGATTCAATCACTAGGCTTTGTTCTCGGGAGGAGAGAGTAATGACTAATAATCAGAACAGTGTTCTTGCGACGCGTGCAGCGCTTCTTTGTGGTGCAGCAGCGCTTGTCGCTTCCGCGCCTGCAATGGCGCAGGATTCTCAGACACGGATCGAAACCGATGCAGTCGCCGCCGAACAGGCCGATCGCGCCATCATCGTCACCGGTACCCGCCAGGCCGACCGCTCGGCTGCGGACACCGTCGCACCTGTCGATATCGTTTCCACTGCAGAACTGAACAACCAGGCCGATAGCGACATCGGCAACGTCCTGCGCGTTTCGGTGCCCTCGTTTAACGTCGGCACGCAGCCGATTTCGGACGCTGCCACGCTGGTACGCCCGGCCAACCTTCGCGGGCTCTCGCCCGATAACACGCTGGTCCTCGTCAACGGCAAGCGCCAGCACCGTGCTGCGGTTATCGCCTTCCTCGGCGGCGGGATCTCGGACGGCTCGCAGGGCCCCGACATTTCGGTCATCCCGTCGATCGCGATCAAGCAACTCGAGGTGCTGCGCGACGGCGCATCATCGCAATATGGTTCGGACGCGATCGCCGGCGTTCTCAACTTCATCCTCAAGGATAGCCCGGACGGCGGCACCGTGTCCGCCCAATGGGGCGAAACCTATGAAGGCGACGGCGACAAATACACCATCGCTGCCAATGTCGGCATCCCGGTCACGGCAGCAGGTTTCCTCAACCTGTCGGCTGAATATGGCGAATCCGATGCGACTGTCCGCTCCGTCCAGCGCGACGACGCTGCCGCGCTGATCGCCGCCGGCAATACCGCCGTTGCCGATCCGGCCCAGATCTGGGGCCAGCCGAACGTCAACGACGATATGAAGTTCTTTGCCAACTTCGGCCTCGAACTCTCGCCCGCCATCGAACTCTACGCTTTCGGCAACTACGCCGAGCGTAACGTCGACGGCGGCTTCTTCTTCCGCAACCCGACCAATCGCGGCGGCGTCTATGCCGGACCCTTCGTCGATCCTGCGACGGGCGCTCCCCTTGCCGAGGAAGATGGCGGTGTCGCTTCGGTCCTCGTGGGTGACCTATCGATCGATACGGCAGGCGATTGCCCGGCCGGTATCCCGCTTACGCAGGGCGGCCTGATTCCCGATCCCACCATCCTGGCGCAGGTTTCGGCAGACGCGAACTGCTTCTCGTTCGTCGAGCTGTTCCCGGGCGGCTTCACCCCGCGTTTCGGCGGCGATATCGAGGATTACTCGGCTGCCGTCGGTATCCGCGGCCAGCTGTTCAACGCGCTCGATTTCGACCTCAGCTATCGCCACGGTCGCAACAAATCGAGCTTTTCGATCCGCAACACCGTGAACGCTTCGCTTGGCCCGAACACGCCGACCGAATTCAACCCCGGCGGTTATTCGCAGACGGAAAATGTGGTCAACCTCGATCTCGGCTACAATCTCGCCTTGGGTGAGGGCAGCGTCTACATCGCGGCCGGTGCCGAATATCGCGACGAGGAATTCGGCATCACTGCCGGCGATCCGGCCTCCTTCGAGCTCGGCCCGCTCGCCCAGCCGAGCGCTGCCTATCCGACCGGACAGGGCTTCTCGACCAGCTCGAACGGCTTCCCCGGCTTCGCCACCAATTCGGCCGGCACAAGCAAGGAAGACAACAAGGCGGCTTACATCGATATCGAAGCCGACCTGATCGACGCCCTGACGCTGCAGGGCGCGGTTCGTTACGAAGACACCAAGAGCTTCGGCGATACCGTGACCTGGAAACTGGGCGGCCTGTTCAAACTGTCGGACGCATGGCGCCTTCGCGGTACCTATTCGACCGGTTTCCACGTCCCGACCGCAGGCCAGGCGAACGTGATCAACGTCACCACGCAGTTCTCCAACGGCGAACTGCAGGACGAAGGCACCTTCCCGCTGTTCAGCCCTGCCGGCCTGATCGCTTCGGACTACATCGCGGACACGGTCGCCAATGGCGGCCTCGGCCTCGATCGCCCGACCCTCGGGCCCGAAAAAGCCGACAGCTTCACCCTCGGTGTCGCTGGCGACATGGGCGATTTCTCGGTCACGCTCGATTACTTCAACATCAAGCTGAAGGATCGCATCTCGCGTTCCTCGACGATCGATTTCCCGGCAGCGCTCTGCTATCTCGCCAATCGTGAAGGCGTGGCAAACAATTGCACCGATACCTTCACGCCGGCTCCGGCAGAACTGCTCACGCAGCTCGACGGTGCAGGGGTGATCGACCGCAACGACTTCACCGGGTTCGAAGACCTCGTGGCCTTCACCTTCTTCAACAACGACTTCGATACCCGCACGCAGGGTCTCGACTTCGTGGCGAATGCAAGGCTCTACCCGATCGAAGGCGGCACAACGCGTGCAACGCTGGCAATCAACTACACCGAAACGGAAGTGACCGATGTTGGCGAAACCATCTCGGCTACCCGTGTCCGCCAGCTGGAGGAAAGCCTGCCCAAGTGGAAGGGGTTCCTCAACATCACCCACGAACAGGGCCGTCTCCGCGGACTCCTGCGCGCGAACTACTTCGGCAGCTATTACGAAGCCCACCTCGAGGATTCGACCCTTCCGATCGATGCATCGGCAGAGCTGACCTTCGACGCGGAGCTTGGCTATGAAGTGATCGACGGCCTCGAACTGGCAGTCGGTGCGCAGAACATGTTCGACAACTACCCGACGCTGAACCCCTATTCGGGCATCGTCGGTGCGAAGTACGGCGAACGTTCGCCCTTCGGCTTCAACGGCGGCAGCTACTACCTGCGCGCCCGCTTCCAGTGGTAAGCCACGGGTAGACACAGTGATCGAAAAGGGGCGGCCTCGATGGTCGCCCCTTTTTGCTTGAGGACCTGATGATGCTCGAAATCAGAATTGCGACCGATCAGGACGAAGACGATATCCGCCAACTCATGGACCTCGCGATCGAGCGATTGCAGGTCGGGTATCTGACGGACGAGCAGATCGAGGCATCGAAGGCCGGAATGGGCCTTGACCGCCTGCTGATCGAAGACGGGACCTATTTCTGTGTCGTCGAGGACGGCATCGTCGTAGGGTGCGGCGGATGGTCGCGCCGGGCTACGCTATACGGCGGCAATCATTCGGCGGGACGCGATCCGCGCCTCCTCGATCCTGCCAGCGAGCGCGCCCGGATCAGGGCGATGTATACCCATCCGCATCATACGAAGAAGGGTATCGGTCGCCTCATCCTGGAGACAGCCGAAGCCGCTGCTGCGAAGGAAGGCTTCGCCGAAATCGAAATGGCGGCCACCATGGCTGGCAAGCCGTTCTACGAGCGCTGCGGTTATCTGGTGGAAAGCGAATGGGAGGACACCAACGGCGCGGTGCCCGTCCCCCTTGCAACCATGGCCAAGCGGCTCGCGCGCTAGGCGCCCAGTTCCGCCTTTACGAAATCGGCACACCGTTCGCCGATCATGATGCTCGGCGCGTTGGTGTTGCCGCTGACGAGACGCGGCATGATCGATGCATCTGCGATCCACAGACCTTCGACACCGCGCGCCTTGAGCGTGGGATCGACGACATCGCTATCGTCGGGTCCCATCCGGCAGGTTCCGACCGGGTGATAAACGGTATCGGCGCGGTTGCGGATCAGCTCGTCAAGCTGGGCGTCATCGTCGAGATCGATGGGATAGCGGTCCTGCGGATCGTACTTTGCAAGGCTCGGCGAGGCGGCGATGCGATGCGAGAGGCGAACGCCTTTGCGCAGGACAGCGATGTCGCGGTCGTCGTCGAGGAAGTTCGGGTCGATCACCGGCGCATCGCTCGCCTCGCGGCTGGCGAGGCGGACCGTCCCGCGGCTTTCGGGGCGCAGCACGCAGGCATGGAGCGAAAAGCCATGGCCCTTCACATTCTCGCGGCCGTGATCTTCCAGCATTGCGGGCACGAAGTGCCATTGGATATCGGGGGCAGGGGCATCATCCATGACCTTCCAGAAGCCACCAGCCTCTGCATAGGGCGTGGTCATGATGCCGGTCCGCTTGCGGCGATGCTCGATAATGGCTTTCGCCATCCGGGCGGTGCCGGCAATGCTACTCCCGATGAATTCCTTGCTCTCGGTTTCCCAGCTGGAAACGTAGTCGATGTGATCCTGCAGGTCTGACCCGACGGCCGGCTTGTCGATCACGACATCGATGCCGTGTTCCTTCAGGTGCTCGGCCGGGCCGATCCCGGACAGCATGAGCACCTGAGGAGAATTGAAAGCGCCTGCGCAAAGGACAACGCCTCCCTTTGCGGTAACGGTGCGGCGGCGCTTGCCGGCCGAATAGGTCACGCCGGTCACGCGGCCGTCCGCGATCTCCAGCTTTTGCACCGTTACCCCGATCCTGATATCGAGGTTCTTCGATCCCCGCTTGGGTTCGACATAGGCGCGCGCGGCGGACCAGCGCTCACCATCTTTCTGGGTGACCTGGTAGAGGCCGAAGCCTTCCTGCTTTGCGCCGTTGAAATCGCCATTGCGCGGCAGCTGCAATTGCGCAGCGGCTTCGACAAAGGCGAGGCTGCCCGGGTTCGGCCATTTCTGGTCGCTCACCCACAGAGGGCCATCATCGCCATGGAATTCGTCTTCGCCGCGCACATTGTGTTCGGCCTTTTTGAAATAGGGCAGCACATCGTCATAGGACCAGCCGGTGCAGCCGAGGCTTTCCCACTGGTCGTAATCGAAGGAATTGCCGCGGATGTAGACCATCGCGTTGATGGCCGACGATCCGCCAAGGCCCCGTCCGCGCGGCTGGTATCCGATACGCCCGTTGAGCCCCTTTTGCGGAACCGTGTCATAACGATAGTTCGACGCATTGCGCAGGAAAGGCATAAAGCCCGGCGTACGCACCAGCATGCCGTTGTTGCGCGGGCCTGCCTCGAGCAGGCAGACGCGCTTGCCCGCTTCAGCCAGACGCCCCGCGACTGCACTGCCTCCGCTGCCGCCACCGACAACGACTACATCGAATTCGTCCATGATAACTCCTCTCGATTCGAGAGGTTAGGCAGCCTCGGCGTCGCCTGCAATCGGGTTTTCACTTGAAACCTGTTTTGGGGCCGCCCCCTGCCGTTCGAGCCAGGCGGCGCGGATCTGGTCGCTCGTCTCGCGGCTACCGTCATGGGTCCAGCCGGGCTCGCGCAGCAGGTAGCCGAGCTTGCTGCCCCAAGGCGCGCGCCACATATCCTGCGCTATGCCGATCCATTCATGGAAGACCGCCCACAGCAGGTTGAAACTGCCGAGCTGCTTGACGATCCCGTAGCGGATTTTCTCGTCCTTCACCTCCGGCTCGAAGGTCCCGAACATCTTGTCCCAGACGATGAACACGCCGGCATAGTTGCGGTCGAGATAGCGCGGGTTGGTGGCATGGTGGACGCGGTGATGGCTGGGCGTATTCATCACTGCCTCGAACCAGCGGGGCATCTTGTCGATCGCCTCGGTGTGGATCCAGAACTGGTAGATGAGGTTGAACCCGCCCGCGAGCGCTATCATCCCGGGGTGGAAGCCGATCAGCACCAGCGGCAGCGCGAAAGCGAAGCCGAGCGTCAGGAACCCGGTCCAGGTCTGGCGGAGCGCGGTGGACAGGTTGTAATGCTGGCTCGAATGGTGGTTCACATGGCTCGCCCAGAACCACCGCACCCGGTGGCCGAAGCGATGGACCCAGTAATATTTGAGGTCGTCGAGCACGAAGCACAGCGCAAAGGCCCACCAGCTCCATTCGATGTCGAACAGGCGGAACTGCCAGACCCACAGGAACAGCGCGAAAAACAGGCCCCCGAACAGCAGTCCGGCGACCGTGCTGCCAAGGCCGAAGGCAAGGCTGGTGAGCGTATCCTTCGGCTCATAGCTTTCCGGCCGCTTGCGCCAGGCCCAGATCATCTCGATCAGGACGAGGGCGACAAAGCCTGGAACGGCCAGTTCGGTGGGTGAAAAATCGGGCATGGCTATGCGCTACTGTATCGCCTCGATCGCCTGCATCCAAGCTGAAGGATCGGGGATCTCAAGGCGCGCCGTGCCATACCGTTTCTCTGCCGTGTCGATCAGCAGGGCATCGCCGTCGCGAGAGACAACCGCAGCGCCTGTCAGCACGCGTCCTGCAAAATGGCTCCCGTGCTGCCGGAGCAGCAGGATGCGCCCTTTAGTATCGCGCATGAGTGCGCCGGCGCCGCCCCGATCGAGCGCGATGTCCACCGGATCGAAACCGCTGACCGCTTCGTCTGCGGCCGCGCGAGCTGCTTGCTCGTCCTTTAGGCGTGGCGCTGGCCCCAGCCGCAAGGCGAAGGCCAGTCCTGCCAGCGCAAGGATGGCGACGAGCGATCCGAGAAACTGGAGGAGGGCGGGTGGGATATCCATGGCGATACCGATTGGCACGCGCTTCGCTTTGCGGCAAGCTTGTCCAAACGGAGAGATGCACAATGAAAAAACTCGCCCTGATACCGCTGGTCGCCGCCTGCCTTTCCATGCCCCTTGCTGCACAAACTGCGGACCCGGTCGCAGAGGTCGAAGCGCAGGGTGACCGCACGGCGCGCGTTTCGCAGCAAATCTGGGACTGGGCCGAGCTCGGCTATCTTGAGAACCGGTCTAGCGGGCTGCTGCAGGATGAGTTGCAGAGCGAGGGTTTCCAGGTTGAGGCCGGCATCGCAGATATTCCCACCGCTTTCCTCGCCGAATGGGGCGAAGGCGGCCCGATCATCGCGATCCTTGCAGAATATGATGCCCTGCCCGGTATCAGCCAGACCGCTGCGCCCACGCGCGAGCAATCGGAACATGGTGCGGGACATGCCTGCGGCCATAACCTGTTTGCAGGCGGTTCGCTGACTGCGGCGATTGCGGTCAAGCGCTGGCTGGAAAAGACCGGGACGCCCGGGCGCATCCGGCTCTATGGCACGCCGGCCGAAGAAGGCGGATCGGGCAAGGTTTACATGACCCGTGCCGGGCTGTTCGACGATGTCGATATCGCGCTTCACTGGCACGCGGCAGATGAAAACAGTGCAGCAGCCCGGACCAGCCTCGCCAACCGTTCTGCAAAGTTCAGGTTCCGGGGTATCTCCGCCCATGCCGCCGGCGCTCCCGAACGCGGACGCAGCGCGCTTGACGGGGTCGAGGCCATGAACATGATGGTCAACATGATGCGCGAGCACACCAGCATGGACACGCGCATCCACTACGTCATCACCGAGGGTGGATCGGCCCCCAATGTCATCCCCGATTTTGCCGAGGTATTCTATTACGTGCGGCATTCGGATGCTGCCGAAGTGCAGGCGCTGTGGACCCGCCTGGAAGCGGCGGCAAAAGGCGCTGCAATGGGCACGGGCACGGAGGTCGAGTGGGAGGTCATCCACGGCAACAACCCCTTGCTCGTCAACGAGACGCTGGCCCGCGCCATGGATCGCAAGCTGCGCAGCCTCGGCGGGATCGAGTATACTTCCGAAGAACGTGCCTGGGCCGAGGAAATCTCGAAGAGCTTCGGCGAGAATGCCGAACCGCTCGAAGAGGCCGGCAAGGTGCAGCCTTATGCAAAGACACTGGGCTATGGCTCTACCGACGTAGGCGACGTGTCCTGGGCGACCCCGACTGTCGGCGTGCGCACCGCGACCTGGGTACCCGGGACGAGCGCACACAGCTGGCAGGCTGTTGCAGCAAGCGGCCATTCGATCGGGCATAAAGGTGCCCAGCTGGCCGCCAAGGCGCTGACCCTGATGGCAGCCGAACTCTATACGAACGAGGAATTGCGCAAGGCGGCCCGCGCCGAATTCGACGCTGCGCGGGGCGAAGACTACGAATACGTCTCGTTGCTGGGGGACCGCGATCCCCCGCTCGATTATCGCGAGTAATCAGCCGCGGGCGTTGGCGTACAGCGCATCCATGGCCGGCCGAATGGGCGAGACATCGTAGCCACCGCTCAGCGCTGCGGCTGCCACTGTGTCGGGTTCCGTACCATTGGCAGCCTGTGCAAGCGACCACAGGAAGGTCGAGCGGGTACCGGACCGGCAGAAGCCCAGGACCTTGCCCTCGGCTTGGCCCAGCGCGTCGCGCAAGGCTTCGACTTGCGGTTGGCTGAAACCCGCCGAGCTGACCGGGATCGCAACATAGTCGAGGCCGGCCTCGTGTGCGGCAGCTTCGATTGCTGCGCCTTCCGGCTGTCCGGCTTCCTCGCCGTCGGGACGGTTGTTGACAATCAGCGTGACGCCTTGCTCCTTGGCTTCCCCTACCTGCGCGGGGTCGATCTGGGGGCTGGCGTAGAAGGTGTCGGTGATCCTGCGAAAATCGCTCATGCGACGTCTCCCTTGGCGAGCGCAGCGGCTTTTGCCCGGCGGCGTCGCTGTACGATATTGAGGATTTCCACGCCGACCGAGAATCCCATGGCGGCGTAGATGTAGCCCTTCGGCACATGGAAGCCGAAGCCGTCGGCGATCAGCACGAGGCCGATCATCACGAGGAAGGCGAGGGCCAGCATGACCAGCGTCGGGTTCTTCTCGATGAATTTGGCCAGCGGGTCGGCTGCAACCATCATGATGCCGACAGTGATCACGACCGCCGTGACCATGATCGGAATGTCGTCCGTCATCCCGACCGCAGTCAGGATCGAATCGACGGAGAACACCAGGTCGATGGCGACGATCTGTGCGATGACCGCGCCAAAGGTTGCGGTGGCGGCTGCGCCGACGCCAGGGGTCTTGTCGAGGAGATCGCCCGAATCGTCTTCCGGCTCCATCGAATGGTGGATTTCCTTGGTGGCCTTCCACAGGAGGAAAAGGCCGCCTGCCAGGAGGATCAGGTCGCGACCGGAAAAGGCAGTCTCGAAGCTCGCCTTATTGGTCCCCTCGACCGGAGGACCCACGATTCCCAGATCGAACAGCGGGGTTTGCAAGGTGACTAGCCAGCCGATCAGGAGCAGCATGCCGATCCGCATTATCAGCGCCAGCGCAAGCCCTATACGTCGCGCGCGCTGTTGCTGGTGTTCGGGCAGCTTGTTGGACAAGATCGCGATGAAGATGAGATTGTCGACGCCGAGAACGACTTCGAGGGCGATCAAGGTGAGCAGCGCAAGCCAGGCGGCCGGGTCGCTGAGAAGCTGCATGATTTCCATGTCGAACCGATGCCGAAGCCCGGTCGCCCATGCAAGCGAAGAAACCTGCGTGATTTCATGCGAAAATGTCACAATCGCTCGCGACACTTGGTGTAAATGCTAAATCATTCGCTTGACGCGCGGTTTCGCGCTATGCGTAATGGTTTGAGGGGTAGGTCTCGCGCATTTCGCTCGTGTCTGCCCGCGTCCGGCGCGTTTCAGCTCCCGCGCCGTTCGCAGTGAGTTTCGAGCTGAACGACAAGGTATTTGCAGGGTTATGGGTTACGACAGAGGGCGCCGCCGCGGACGGGACAAGCGGGACGGTTTCGGGGAAGACAGCTACGATCCGTTCGGTGGTCCGGGCGGCGGTTTCGACCAGCAGGGCGGCGGCTTCGGTGGCGGCGGTGACCGCTTCGGTGGCGGTGGCGATCGTTTCGGTGGCGGCGGTGGCGGTGGTGACCGCTTCGGCGGCGGCAATCGCGGCGGTGGCGGCTTCGGCGGTGGTCCGCGCGGTGGCGGCGGTGGCGGCGGTGGCAACCGCATGCCTGCCCAGGTTGTCGGCACCGGCAAAGGTAAGGTGAAGTTCTTTAATTCGCAGAAGGGCTTCGGCTTCATCCAGCAGGATACCGGCGGCGAAGATATCTTCGTTCACATCAGCGCTGTCGAGCGCGCCGGTCTCGAAGGCCTGGCAGAAGGACAGGAACTCGAATTCAACCTCGTGGATCGCGGCGGCAAGGTGTCGGCGCAGGACCTGCAGGTTGTCGGCGATGTCATCGCGGTCGAATCGCGCAGCGAAGCTCCGCGCCGCGAACTGACCGGTGAGAAGGCGACCGGCACGGTCAAGTTCTTCAACTCTATGAAGGGCTTCGGCTTCCTGACGCGTGACGACGGCCAGCCCGATGCTTTCGTGCACATCAGCGCGGTCGAGCGTTCGGGTCTGTCGGCCATCAACGAGGGCGAACGCTACGAGTTCGATCTCGAGGTCGACCGACGAGGCAAGTATTCGGCGGTCAATCTCGTACCTGCGGAATAATTTCCGCCGGTTTCCGTAGCGCCGGTTTGACCCGGCGTTGCAGAAGCAATAGATCGTCGATCATTACGCAGATGGCGGTTCCCTTTAGGGGCCGCCATTTGTCGTTTCGCTTTTCGAGAATACCGGAGGTCCGATGTCGATTACCCCGCTGATGCCCGTTTACCCGCGTTGCGGCGTTCGTCCTGTCGAGGGCGACCATTGCCACCTGATCGACGAAGATGGTACGCGCTATCTCGATTTCGCCAGCGGGATCGCCGTCAACCTGCTCGGCCACAGCCACAAGGGGCTGATCGGGGCGATCCAGCGCCAGGCCGAAAAGCTGATGCATGTCTCGAACCTCTACGGCAGTCCGCAGGGCGAGGAACTGGCGCAGCGGCTCGTCGACAAGACTTTCGCCGACACGGTGTTCTTCACCAATTCCGGCGCAGAGGCGGTCGAAACCGCGATCAAGACTGCGCGCGCATATCACCAGCATGAAGATGGCGACTCGAACCGCACCGAGCTGATCACCTTTACCAACGCTTTCCACGGCCGCACGATGGCCACCATCAGCGCGTCCAATCAGGAAAAGATGCACAAGGGCTTCCACCCCTTGCTCGCCGGTTTCCAGTATGCCGAATTCGACAATCTGGAGAGCGCGAAGGCGCTGGTCAGCGACAAGACCGCGGGCTTCCTCGTCGAACCCATCCAGGGCGAAGGCGGCATCCGTCCGGCATCGGACGAATTCATCCACGGCCTCAAGGCCATGTGTGACGAGCACGATCTCATGCTCGTATTCGACGAAGTGCAATGCGGCGTCGCTCGCACCGGCAAGCTCTATGCCTATGAACACTACGGCGTCGAGCCCGATGTGATGGCGAGTGCAAAGGGCATCGGCGGCGGCTTCCCGCTTGGCGCCTGCCTTGCGACCGAAAAGGCTGCGCGCGGTATGGGCTTCGGCACCCATGGATCAACCTATGGCGGCAATCCGCTGGCCATGGCTGCCGGCATGGCCGTGATGGACGCGGTCGCGAATGACGAATTCCTCGCCGAAGTGACGGAAAAGGGCGAACGCCTGCGCAGCCGCCTCGAGCAATTCATCGGCAACTATCCCGACCTCTTCGATTTCGTGCGCGGCAAGGGCCTGATGCTCGGTATCCGGATGAAGGTCGAAAGCCGGCCGTTCTTCGTCCACCTGCGTGACAATCACCAGCTGCTTTGCGTTGCGGCCGGCGACCAGACCCTGCGTGTCCTGCCGCCGCTGGTGGCGGGCGATGCGGAGTTCGACGAATTCCTCGACAAGCTTTCCGCAGGCGCGGCAAGCTTCGATCCGGAAGGCGCCTGATGGCAGGCGGCAACGCACTAGACCTGGGGCCGGCAGTGAGGAATTTCCTCGACCTGTCAGACGCGGGCGGAAATGCGATTGCCGCCATGCTCGCCGATGCGCAGGACCGTAAGGCGGCGCGGGCAGGCTGGCCCAAGGGCAAGCCCGACGCCGATGCACCGCTCGCGGGCCATGTCCTCGGCATGATCTTCGAGAAGAATTCGACCCGTACGCGCGTCAGCTTCGATATCGCGATGCGCCAGCTCGGCGGATCGGCGCTGATCCTTGATTCCGGTACCAGCCAGCTCGGTCGCGGCGAGAGCATCGCAGACACCGCTCGCGTGCTCAGCCGGATGGTCGATGCGATCATGATCCGCACCGACGATCACGCCAAGGCGGAGGAACTGGCGCATTATGCCCACGTGCCGGTGATCAACGGGCTGACAGACCGCTCGCATCCCTGCCAGATCGTGGCCGACCTGCTGACCATGGTGGAACATGGCAAGGCGCTGCCCGGGCTGGAGATCGCCTGGCTGGGCGATGGCAACAACGTGCTTCATTCGATCCTGGAAGCGGCTGGCCTCTTCAAGTTCAACGTGCGCGTGGGAACGCCAGCCGGATATGAGCCGGAATCCGAGTTCGTCGAATTGGCCCGATCTGCCGGCTCGAAGGTAACACTGACCAACGATGCCGGTGAAGCGGCGCGCGGAGCGGACGTGATTGTAACCGACACGTGGGTGTCGATGGGTCAGGATCATGCGGAAGCCAAGCTCGCCGCGATGGCGCCGTTTCAAGTCGATGCCGACCTGATGGCGCTGGCCAAGCAAGACGCAAAATTCCTGCATTGCCTGCCTGCCCATGTCGGGGAAGAAGTGAGCGAGGACGTGTTCGAAAGCTCCCAATCGGTCGTTTTCGACGAGGCGGAGAACCGCATCCACGCGCAAAAAGCCATCCTGCTCTGGTGTCACGGATTGCTGGGCTAGCCATCGGGGTCTGTAAATCCGGGCGCGCCGCACCATATTGCGCCGCATGACCGATAATCAGCCCGACCAGGACGAAACTTTCGCCGGCAAGACCCTTTCATTCGCCATCCCGTCGCGGGATGCGCGCGGCCGCGTCGTGCGGCTGGATACGGCTCTCGACGAGATCCTCTCCGCCCACGATTACCCTGCGCCGATTACGCACCTCTTGGCCGAAGCGCTCGTGCTCACATCGCTCATGGGAGGGTTGCTGAAGGGCGAGGGATCGCAGGTCACGATGCAGGCTCAAACCGAAGCCGGCGCCATCAACCTGCTCGTTTGCGACTACAAGGACGGCGCGCTTCGCGGCTACGTCGATTTCGACTCCGACAAGCTCGTCGAACTTGGCGCGAACCCGTCGCTTTTCGCGCTGTTCGGGAAGGGCTACCTCGCTATCACCTTCGACATGGCCGAAGGGCGTGGGCGCTATCAGGGTATCGTCCCTCTCGAAGGAGACTCCCTTGCCGAGGCTTGCGAGGCTTATTTCTTCCAGTCCGAGCAGGTTCCGACCCTGATCCGTACCGCGGTCAGATCAAACGCGGGCAGTTGTATGGCTGCGGGCATGCTGGTGCAGCACTTGCCTGATGGTGAAGAGGGGCGCGAGCGCCTTCACGCAAGGCTCGACCACCCGGAGTGGGAGCATGTCTCGGTCCTGGCAGGTTCGCTCCGCCACGAGGAATTGCTCGACCCGGAACTGTCACTCGAAGCGATTGTCTGGCGTCTCTTCCACGAAGAAGAGGAGATCCGGATCAGCAGCGGCCACACAATCGAGAAGGGCTGCAGGTGTTCGGTCGAGCACTACGAAAGCGTACTTGCCAAGTTCGCGGAAGCGGATCGGGCCGAAATGCGTGACGAGAACGGAATAATTCAAGTCGACTGCGCATTCTGTTCGCGCCAGTTCCCGATTGAGGCCTAGCCTGATACACTGTGTGCCTGTCGATACTGGGAACCCGCTTGTTCTGCAGTGGTTCAGCGCAGAATGTTCATAATTTTGCACTAGATACGAAGTATCAGGCACATAAATCGAGGTAATTGGGAAAAGTGACCGGAAAACAGAAACTTGGTGTGATCGGAGGCGCATTTGCATTGCTGTGCGCCGGTGCCGTTGCGTCACCAACTCTCGCCCAGTCATCGCTCGCCATGCTCGATTCGCTCGATAAAGGCGAATGGCAGCTGCGGTTTCGCGACGGTTCCCCGGCCCGCAAGGTGTGTGTCCGTTCCGGCCGTGAGCTGATCCAGTTGCGTCACTCGGCGAGCGGATGCAATCGCTTCGTGGTCGAAGATGGCCGCAACGAAGTGACTGTCCAGTACACGTGCCCGGGCGACGGCTATGGCCGCACCAACGTGCGCAAGGAAGGTCCTGCTCTGGTGCAGATCGATAGCCAGGGCATTGTGGGCGGGCGTCCATTCCAGTTTTCGGCCGAGGCGCGCCGCATCGGTTCCTGCCAGTGAGCATTGCCCGCGCAGGGTGAAGGCTTTAGCTGGCGTTTCATGAATGAAGTGAACAATGCGGATTCGCCGCCGGCAGTCGTACTGCTGTCGGGCGGCTTGGACTCGATGGTCAGCGCAGCTCTCGCACGGGAAGCGGGATATGCGGTCCATGCGCTAACGATCGACTACGGCCAGCGACATATTCGCGAACTCCAATCGGCGCGGAAGATTGCCAAACTTCTGGGCGTGTCCCGCCACGTTGAGCTCCCTCTCGATCTGCGACGTTTCGGCGGATCGGCGCTAACCGACGATATCGACGTACCCAAGGAAGGCGTCGGAGACGACATACCGGTCACATATGTTCCGGCCCGCAATCTCGTATTTCTCGCCCTCACGACCGCTTTTGCCGAAAGCGTGCACTCCCGCGATATATTCATCGGTGTTAATGCGCTCGACTACTCGGGCTATCCCGACTGCCGGCCGGAGTTCATTGCCAGTTTTGCCGAAACCGCGAGGCTCGGTACCAAGCAGGGTGTCGAAGGCGAGCCGTTCTCGATCCACGCGCCGCTCCAGCACATGAGCAAGGCCGACATTGCGCGCGAATGCTATCGCCTCGATCTCGACCCTTCCTGGAGCTGGTCTTGCTATGACCCAACCGAAGACGGAACGGCCTGTGGCGCGTGTGATTCCTGCCGACTTCGTCGAAAGGGCTTTGACGAAGCGGGGCTAATCGATACGACTGCCTATGCGCCGGGAGCGCCTGATTTGAGGGAGTAGGAATTTGAACCAGAGCGACGTTACAAGCGAGAAGCCGATCGAAGCGTCGCCTCAACCGGATACCAAGGTCCCCGCCTACAGCTGGTATGCGCTGGGCGTTCTCGTCCTTGTATACGTTCTCAATTTCATCGACCGGCAGATTCTTTCGATCCTGGCCAATGACATCAAGGCCGACCTTGGTGTCGAGGACGACTATCTCGGATTTCTTTACGGGACTGCGTTCGCCGTCTTCTACGCTCTTTTCGGGATCCCGCTCGGCAAACTGGCCGACAGCTGGAAACGCATCCGGCTGATGACGATTGGCTTGGCACTGTGGTCGACAATGACTGCACTGTCGGGTTTTGCCAAGAATGCCGGGGCCTTAACAGCTGCGCGCGTAGGTGTTGGCGTGGGCGAGGCGACGGCCAGCCCTTCGGCTTATTCGTTGATCTCCGATTGGTTTCCGGCGCGGCTGCGTGCAACTGCGCTCGCGATTTATTCGAGCGGCCTATACATCGGCGGTGGTATTTCGCTGCTAATCGGCGGACTCGTCGTCGAGAACTGGAACGAAGCTTATCCCGATGGTGGTCCATTAGGTCTCGTCGGATGGCAGGCAGCGTTCCTGTCGGTGGGTATTCCCGGACTTCTGCTCGCGCTTTGGGTCCTGACCCTGCGAGAACCGGTGCGCGGAGAAATCGACGGCCTGCCCACTCCGGAAAATCCGCATCCGTTCCGCGGCTTCTTCCAGGAACTCTTCCAGGTCATCCCCCCGTTCACACTGCTTGGAGCGTTTCAACGTGGAATTGGTGCCTTCGCCGTCAATGTCGCCGGGCTTGTCGCCTTTGCTGTCATTGCGGTCTTCCTGACATCAATCACCCCCGGGGCCTCGGCCTATTTGTCGGACGCGGTAGGACTGACCGCGGCCGGTGTGCCCGTAAGCGACCAGTGGCTCTTCCTCGGAGTTGGATACTACGCTGTCTTCAGCTGGGCGACCGCGCTGTACACACGTGATCTTCCGACCTTCCGCCTGACCTGGGGCTCGCCCGCGTTCCTCAGCGTCGTGCTGGGCTACGGCACGGTAGCATTCATGGCTTATGCAGCGTCCTATTGGGGCGCGCCCTATGCGGAGCGTGTCCTCGGGGCCGACAAAACGGATCTTGGCTGGTTTCTTGGCGCACCCTCTGCGGTCGCAGGTTTTCTCGGAGTGATCCTGGGTGGACGCATGGCAGACTATTTGCTCGAGAAATTCCAGAACGGTCGCGTGATGGTCATCCTGTTCGGGCTGCTCGCTTCGCTTCCGCCGATCGTCGTCGCGTACACTACCGACAGTCTGACGGTTTTCTATGTGGCTAGCTTCTTTGCGCAGATGACCGGCGCTTCGGCGCTCGGCGCTGCGGCTGCCAGCAGCCAGGCGCTGGTTCTGCCCCGCATGCGTGGAATGGCGACAGCCATCTTCTTCCTGTCGACCACCTTGATCGGACTGGGCATCGGGCCGTTCCTTGCAGGATATGTCTCGGCCGTCAGCCCCGGAGGGTTGAGCACCGGGATGCTGACCACGCTGGTGGCTGCACCCTTTGGCTTCGTGCTGTTGCTCGCCGCGCTTAAGCTTGTTCCGGCGGCGGGCGCCTCGGTGCTCGAGCGCGCCCGCGCGGCCGGCGAGGCAGTCTGAGAGGTATTCTAGCTGGCGGCTTTGATGACACCGCAGGCGATGCGCGAACCGGCATCGCCTGCCGGATCGCTGCGATAATCGTCAGGTCCTGCGTGGATCATGACCGCAGTGCCGTCTGCGTCGAATATATCGCCAAGAACGTCGCCGGCCGAACCTGACAAGTCATACTGGGCGGTCGCACGTCCTGTGTCGTTCGCTACCAGATTCGGTAGATCGCCAAGGTGTTTGCCGGCGGGATTGTCACTCCCGTGCTCGCGTCCTGCAGGGTTGAGATGGCCCCCTGCGCTTTGGAAGCCGGGGCTTTCGCATTTGCCGGTGGTATGAAGGTGGAAGCCGTGCGGGCCTGGTTCGAGGCCGGTGACCGCTACTCCCATGGTAACTCCATCACTGTCCGAGAAAAGCTGGACTGTTCCGGCGGGCAGCCCGTTTGCGAAAGTGAGTGTAGCGCTGCCCACCCGTTCGGTCGGCAGGCTGCCGTAGCTCGAGCAGGCGCCGAGCTGGAGTGCTGCGGATATCGCGACGAGGGCTTTTGCGTATTTCATTCCGGGATCCCTTGTTCATTGAGAAGACAAGGGACCAACGAAAAAGGGGCCGGATTGCTCCGGCCCCTAATCCTGTTTTCACTCGGTGAGTGAAATTACATGCCCGAACCCGGACCGTAGGTGACTTCCACACGACGGTTCTGGAGTTCGCGAACGCCGTCGGCGGTCGGAACGCGCAGCTGCGATTCGCCGAAGGCTTCGCTGCTGATGCGACCATCGGGAATGCCGCGTGCGGTCAGGTAATCACGGACCGACGAGTTACGACGCTCGGCGAGACCCATGTTGTACTGAGCCGAACCCGACGTATCGGTGTGACCCGCCAGCATGACCGAAGCCATGCCGCAGTTGGCGTATGCCGAGACTGCGTTGTCGAGGATCGTTGCCGCTTCCGGAGTGATGTCCGACTCGTCCCAGTTAAAGAAGACGATGTACGGGCCCTGCTGGCAAACCGGAGCCGGCGGCGGCGGCGGCGGCGGCGGAGGCGGCGGGGGCGGAGGAGGCGGCGGCGGCGGCGGCGGCGGGGGCGGCGGAGGAGTAGGCGCACCGAAGTTGTAGGTGAGCGTACCCATCAGCGAGTGCGTGCGCAGCTTGCCGTCGAGAGCGCGGCCGCCGAGATCGACAACTTGGACGTCTTCAGCGGTGAACATGCGATAACGCAGGCCAACGTCGAGATTGTCGTTCAGCGGAGCATTGATGCCAGCAAGAAGCTGCCATGCGATGTCGCTGCTCGAATCGTCGATCGAGGGACTTCCCGCGCTTGCGATACGTCCTTCGACACTAGTGCGAGCAACACCGATACCGCCACCAGCGTAGAGCTGGAGGCCATCATCGGGACCGAAGTCGAACAGGCCGTTCAGCATGAAGCTGAGCGAGTTGATGCTACCGACAGCGGCGGTCTCACCAGCCGGAGCGATAGCTCCTGAAGCGTTTGCGAGGCCCGTAGCGCCCACATCGACGCTTTCGACATTCGCATCGCGATAGCTTACTTCAGCTTCGAGGCGGAACGCACCGAAGTCGTATCCGACGTAACCACCACCGTCATAGCCGGTGTCGGTATCTACGATGAGCGTATCGACCGTTGCGTCGTCTTCATCAAGAAGGTTGAGATCGAGATCTTCAGCGATCATCGGGCCGAATTCGGCGCCGATGTACCACGAATTGTCTCGTGCGAGGGCAGGCGATGCAAGGGCCGTAGAGGCCATCGCCATTCCTAGGACGAAATTCCGCATTATTTATTTCCCCTTTTTGCGAATTGGAGCCACCGAGTGGTGGTTATCTAACTTTCCCGTTCACACGTGGCAAGCAAGCATTGGACGGGAACTGTTGCAAGAATGTCGCGATTCCCGTCGAAATACAAAGCTGTCCGAGCGATATCTCACCCTCGGACATCACTCAAACGACATCCTGCGAAGACGGTTCCGAACAATCAAGGGAATAAGCCGTGCTGCCTCAGTATCGCGACCAATTCCTCGATAGCCGTTCTTGCTTCCGCATCTATGGTATTGCCACCGGAAGGCAGCGTGGGTGCCTGATGGCGTACCCACCCATCCCGGTACACCAGCGATCCCGCGGTTTGCCGATCGTAGACGATCAGGCCGTGGTACGGGGCCACGAAGGTCCATTGACCATCGATCCATCCAGCTATCGAGCCTTCCCTCCCGGTCCACTCATCGCTCGGTTGGGCGCCGACAATGTAGCAAGCTCCGGGTTCCGGCGAGGCCGGAGGCGACGATAAAATTGCCTGGCAGGGGCCGGATCGCGAAGGTATCCGAGCACTTCCATTTCCAGATTGGTATATCCTTCGAACAGCGCGGCGCGCCAGTCGGCGGCGAAGTCGTCGCAGCTGCGACGGGTGCGATAGGCCACACGCGGGGCGATATCCGCCTGTCTTGCCGAGCCTGCGACATTGGACGTTTCCGCAAGCGCATCGAGGAAGACGCGTTTCCACTGGCGCGGGGCGGTGCGCTCCTCGCTGTTGCGGATGCGCTTGCTTTTCCCGCTGTTGTAGGCGGCGAGCGCTTGTTTCCATTCCGCATCGAAGGATGCACTGACCTTGCGCCGGTTATAGGGCGGCCCGGTGGTTATTCCGGCGGCATGCGCAGCTGCATTGACCTTGCCGTTTTCGCGCAATGCCTTGAGGAACGCGGCTTCCCAGGCGTGGCGGGCAGAAGATCGTGATTTTCCCATGGCTCCCTCCCGATCCGGCGGACGCATGAAACGCAAAAGGGCGACCTGCCGGCCGCCCTTCGGAGTGAATCACACTATCGCGATGTTTCATTTGTCTAGCCAAATAGCGCCACGATGTCAAGAAAAAAGAACCAAATAGGTTATACGGTGACGCTTGCCTACACAGTCCCGGTGCCTTAGGTCGCTGGCTTCGATTTCGAGGGTCACACGAACATGCTGCGCAGCCTCTACAACTGGACGATGGACAAGGCTGCGCACCCGCATGCGGTCTGGTGGCTGGCATTCTTCTGCTTCGTGGAATCGTCTTTTTTCCCGATCCCGCCGCATCCTCTGCTCGGCCTCATGTGCCTTGCCGAACCGAAGAAGGCGGTGAAGTTCGCTCTCGTCGCCACTCTGGCATCAGTCGCGGGTGCCTTGCTCGGCTATGCGATCGGGTGGGGCCTCTACGATACGGTCGGGGTCTGGCTTATCGGCGCGCTTGGCCTGACCGAGGCATTTCCCGTCGCGGCGTGCCATCTGCGCGAATACGACTTCGAGGCGATCCTGATCGCCGGAGCGACGCCGGTGCCGTTCAAGCTGCTGACCATTACGGCGGGCTTTGTCGGCATGAACCTCGTCACTTTCGTTCTGTCGAGCCTGTTTGCCCGCGCCCTCATTTTCATGACGGTGGGCATCCTGTTCCGCGTCTTCGGCGCGCCGATCAAGCAGGTGATCGACAAGTACCTGGGCCTCGTCACCACGGCCTTCGTCGTCCTGGTGGTAGGCGGCGTGCTGGTCCTCACGCAGCTTGGCGGCAGCGAGGACGAGGAAGGCGGCGTGTGCAGCAGTCCGCCCGCCATCGAGGCCAGCTGATCTAGTCCAACGCGAACTTCATCAACCGGTCGCGGTCGCGCACGATAATCGTGCCGTACCCGCGCTCGATCAGCCTTGCCTGTTGCAGGATCTTGAGCGCGGCGTTGGCCGTGACCCGTGTGATACCGAGCAGCTCTGCAAGTTCCTGCTGGGTGATTTCGACCCGGGCTTCGCGCCGGACCTCACCTGCCAGGTTGACGAGCAGCTCGGCCATTCTCGCCGGATTGGTCCCGCGCCGCATCCCTGCCAGCAGCGAAAGCGTGTCCTGCAATTGGTGAGAGAGGGCGCCCAATAGCGCTCTCATCGACGCGGGGTAGTTGCCCAGCGCATCGAGGAAGCGGTGTGCCGATATGTGCCTCAGCGTGCTTTGCCCGCGCGACACGGCATCGACGATGCGGGGGCGGTTGGAGAATACCGCGAGCTCGCCATAGGAATCGCCTTTGCCAAGAAGGGCGACCGCGCGAAAATCTCCTTCGCGCAGGAACTGGCCGACCATGACCTCGCCGGCCTCGATCAGCCAGAAACCATCCGCCATCTCTCCGCGCTGCTGGATGATTTGGTCGTCCTCGTAGCGCCGCTCCGCCGACCCGCGCAGCAGGTGGGCCTGCAAGGCTGGATCGAGGCTGGAAAACAGCATGGGCGACACCAGCGAGCGCCGAGTCGGGTCAGAATGTAAAACATTTGACATTATTTCGCTTCGGTAAACGCTAGGCCGGGAATCGACAAGGGAGAGACCCATGCCTGCTTCGACCATTGCGATCATCTGCATCTACCTCGGCTTCGCCTTGCTGGAGCTGTGGCGGACCAACCTGTTCCGCAAATCCGAACAGACCCGCGACGATGGAATCGTGGAAGCGGTCAGCATGATCATGCTGCTCGGGCTAACCCAGCCTGTCGTTCTTTTTACCTCGGCGACTCTCGCCGGAATGGTCGCCCCCCAATGGGAGGGCGCGCTGTCCGGCATCAATATCTTCCTTGCGATCGGCCTGTTCCTGATCCTCGACGACATGATGCAGTATTGGTGGCACCGCGCGAGCCACAGCTTTCACTGGCTCTACAACCTCCATCGCGCGCACCATAACGCGAAATACATGAGCGTGCGGCTCGTGTACCGAAACAACCTATTTTACTATGCGATGATGCCGGGCATCTGGCTGTCGGGTATCCTGATCTACCTCGGCCTTGGCTGGGTATATGCCGGGTATATCGTGGTGAAGCTGCTGGTCATCACCGGCGCGCATTCCGACGTCGCCTGGGACAAGCCGCTCTACAAGATCAAGTGGCTCTCTCCCGTCATGTGGGTGGTCGAACGCACCATCTCGACCCCTGCCACGCACCATGCGCACCACGGCCGACACGCCGACGATCCGGCGGTGCAATACAAGGGTAATTACGGGAACCTGCTATTCTTCTGGGACATGCTGTTCGGCACTGCGAAGATCACGCGCAGCTTCCCAAAGAGCTATGGCGTTGAAAACCTCGCGCCCGCCACATTGGGCCAGCAGCTTATGTGGCCGATCTTCCCCGAGAACCGGGAAATTGAACCTTCAGTTGGAGAGGAGGCGACCGCCAAGGTCGCCTGACGGGAAAGGCCGGCCGGTTCGCAACCCCCGGCCGACCTTTCTCGCGAAGAACTGGTCTCAGCCTTCGAATTCGGTTTCGAGAGTGATGTCGCAGTTCAGCAGTCTCGAGATCGGACAGTTGGCCTTCGCATCGGCGGCCAGTTCTTCGAACTTGGCCTGGTCCATACCCTCGACCTTGCCCTTGGTCGACAACGCCGATTTCGTCACCGTAAATCCGCCGTCTTCCTTTTCGAGCGTGACTTCCGCGCTGGTGACGACGCTGCCATCGGTGAAGCCTGCTTCGGCCAGCTTGAATGACAGGGCCATGGTGAAACAGCTTGCATGGGCAGCGGCGACAAGCTCTTCCGGATTGGTGCCAGGCGCATCCTCGAACCTGGTATTGAAGCCATAAGGCTGGGCCGCAAGTGCGCCCGACCCGGTTGAGACATGTCCTTTGCCGTCCTTGCCAAGGCCTTCGTATGTCGCGCTGCCGCTATTGGTCGTCTTCATCTGATCGTTCTCCTTCATGGAAGGAGACGAGCAGGCGGGGATGCGCGTTCCCGCCTGGTCAGATTATCCCTACGGCCTTGCCCGCTTTCTCGAAAATTTCGAGGATCTCGCCCACTTCCTCTTCGCTGTGTTCGGCGCAGAGCGAGCAGCGTAGCAGGGTCATGTTGGCAGGCGTTGCCGGCGGCCTTGCGAGGTTCACGTAGAGCCCGTTCTTGATCAGCGCTTCCCACATGGCCGCGCCCTGCTGGAGGTCGGGCATGATCACCGCGATAATCGCGCTTTGCGGTTCGTCGGTGCCAAGCTGGAAGCCCAGGTCCTTCAGCCCCTTGTGCAGGTTCTTGGAATTTTCCCAGAGATGCGCGCGCTTATTGGATCCGTGCATGAGCTTGCGGATCGAGGTGCAGGCGGTCGCCACCACGCTCGGCGGGAGCGAGGCGGTGAAGACGTATGGGCGGCAGACGAGGCGCATGATGTCGAACTTCGGGTGGTTCGAAACGCAGAAACCGCCGACCGTCCCGACGCTCTTGGAGAAGGTGCCGATGATGAAATCGACGTCGTCGATCACGCCGGCGCTTTCGACCACGCCGCGTCCGTTTTCGCCGATGAACCCCATGGAATGCGCTTCATCGACCAGCACCATCGCGCCGTATTTCTTCGCGACGGCGACCATTTCCTTCAGCGGTGCAATATCGCCAAGCATCGAGTAGACGCCTTCGAGGATGACCAGCTTCCCGGCATCCTCGGGGATGCGCCGGAGGCGCTTTTCCATCGCTTCGATGTCGTTGTGCTTGAAAGGCACGACCTCGGCATTGCCCATCGCGCAGCCGTCCCAGATGCTGGCATGGCTATCGATGTCGAGGACGATGTAGTCGCCCTTTCCGGCTATGGTGCTGATGATCCCAAGATTGGCCTGGTAGCCAGTAGAGAAGACCATCGCGTGGTCCATGTCGTAGAAGTCCTTGAGTGCTTCCTCGACATCCTTGTGCCCCTGGTAGGTGCCGTTGAGAACGCGGCTGCCGGTCGTGCCCGAACCGAAATCGGCCAGCGCCTGCTTGCCCGCTTCGACCACGTCCGGGTCGAAGGTCATGCCCATGTAGTTATAAGTGCCGAGCAGGATCGTCTCGCGCCCGTTGCAGATCGCGCGGGTCGGCGAGAGAACCTTTTCCATGACGAGGTTGAACGGGTCCTCGACGCCGCTATCGAGCAGACCCTGGCGCATCGCGATGATGTCGTCGAACTTGGAGAAGAGATCCTTGTCGCCCGCGTGTCCCTCGAGCGCCTGCGGCTGGTCCGGCTGGGAGATACCCTCGCTCATCAGTCGGCCTGCATCTTGGTCACGGCATCGACGAGCTGGCCGTATTTCTCGATCTCGGCCTGCTGGTTCATGCTGATGATGATGTCGAATTCGTCCTCGATCTCGGCGACGAAATCCATGACGGTCAGGCTGTCGAATTCCAGGTCGTTCTGGAAACTGGTTTCTTCGGTGATGGTGACGCCCTTCTTGTTGAAGGGTTCTGCGATTTCGCGGATTTTTGCGTCGACTTCGGCACGGTCCATGAAGGGTCCAGTCCTTGTAATGTTACAGCGGCAGGGGCGACCCGCGGCGCTTGCAGTAGATAATCAATGGGCGGCAAAGCGGTTTCCGGACCCGCTTGTCAAGCGTGGGCGCGCTATCTCACTCGCCGACAAGGCGACGTACGGCCGCCATGAAGGGGCCGATCGATACCGGTTTGGCGAGGTAATCTTCCGCGCCCGCGCCGCGGATGCGTTCCTCGTCGCCCTTGCCCGCATAGGCGGTTACAGCGAGCACCGGCACCTTGGCGAGATCGCCATTGTCCTTGAGCTCGGCGATCAAATCGACCCCGCTTACACCGGGCAGCTGGATGTCCATGATGACGAGATCGGGCGCAAACTTGCGGGCAGTGGCGATGACATTGTTGCCATCGGCGACCGGCACGACCTCGTGGCCGTTGGCCTTCAGCACGTCACAGAACAATTTCCGGTTGAGGTCGTTATCCTCGACAACGAGTATTCTCTTTGCCACGTGCTTGCCGTCTCCTGCGATCTGGCACCGGGGCATAGTGAGAAGCGAAAGGGCTGACAATTCTATCCAACGACAAATCCGGCGAAACCCGCGCACCCGAAGTCCTGGCGCTTGAGGCACTCGGCTGGGCGCTGGTAGACGACCGGCGCGCCGAGCGGTTGCTGTCCCTTACCGGCCTGACGCCCGAACGCCTTCGCCATGGTATCGGCGAGCGCGCAGTGCAGGCGGCCGTGCTTGAATTCCTCGCAAATCACGAACCCGACCTTATCTCGGCTGCCGATGCGCTGGGCACGACGCCCGAAGCGCTTGTCGCTGCCCACAGGAGCCTGTCTGCATGAGCCGCCCCCTGATCATCTCCGATTGCGATGAAGTACTGCTCTACATGGTATCGCCCTTCCGCGACTGGCTGGACGAAACGCAGGGCGTCGAATTCCGCATGAACGGCAACGATTTCTCCCAGGCCCTGAGGTGGCAGGAAACCGGCGAGATCCTTGCGCCCGACGACATCTGGCGGATGCTGGGCAAGTTCTTCGATACCGAGATGCACCGCCAGTCGCCGATCCCGGGCGCCATCGAAGGCATCAACGAACTCGGCGAGCAGGCGGACGTGGTGATCCTCACCAACCTCGTCGACAAGCGCCAGCAGATGCGCACCCGACAGCTTGCCGATCACGGCCTCAACGCCCGCGTCTTCACCAACCAGGGCCCCAAAGGACCGGCGCTCCAGCGCATTCTCGACGAATACAATCCGACCAAGGCGATCTTCATCGATGACCTTGCCCAGCATCACCGTTCGGCGCGCGAAACGATCGGCCAGATCACGACGCTGCACCTGTGCGGCGAGCCGATGCTGGCACCGCATATCGACTGCGCACATACCTCCGGCCATGCCGATGCGCGGATCGATACCTGGGAACACGCCCTTCCGTGGCTGAAGGACGAACTCGAAAAGGAAACCGCATGACCATCGAAGCAAGGCTGGAAGAACTGGGCATTACATTGCCCGAAGCGGCCGCACCGGTAGCCAGCTACCAGCCGTTCGTCGTGTCCGGGCAGACCGCCTACATCTCCGGCCAGCTTCCCTTCGTCGAAGGCAGGCTTGTGACCGGCAAGCTAGGCGCGGATGTGTCGCTCGAACAGGGTCAGGCAGCGGCGCGCGCCTCCGGCCTGATGATCATGGCGCAGCTCAAGGCTGCCGGCTTGCTCGAGCGGGTCGAACAGATCGTCAAGCTCGGCGGCTTCGTCGCGAGTACGCCGGACTTCACCGACCAGCCCAAGGTCGTGAATGGAACCAGCGACCTCATGTTCGAGGTTTTCGGTGACGCGGGCCGTCATGCGCGCAGCGCTGTCGGCGTGCCGGTCCTCCCGCTCGATGCAGCAGTAGAGGTCGACGCGATTGTCGCTCTTCGCCCCGCTTGACCGGCTGATCGTACCTGCCCCCGACCCGGCGCGGGTCGGGTGGCTGCGCGACTGGACTTATGCGCACAGGGGCATGCATCGGGACGGCGTGCCGGAAAATTCCCTCGCCGCGTTCGAGCTCGCCGCCGAAGCGGGGCTGGGCATCGAATGCGACATCCAGCGCAGCCGCGACCACGCGCCCATGCTGGTCCATGATTGGGAGCTCGACAGGCTAACCGGCATTTCCGGCCCCTTGTCCGACTACAGTGCCGACGAGCTGGCGCAGATCGCTTTCCTCGACAGCGAGCACAAGCTTGCGCGACTGGGCGACCTGCTCGATCTGGTCGACACACGTGTCCCGATCCTGGTCGAACTCAAGTCCCGTCGCCGCTACGATATCGAGGAAAGCTGCCGAGCGGTGCGCGATGCGCTGGCAGGCTACGACGGCCGTCACGCTGTGATGAGTTTCGATCCCCGCGTCAGCCGCTGGTTTGCCGAACACTCGCCGAACACCGTTCGCGGGCTCGTGGTGCGCGAGGACGAGCATGGGATGACGCAGCAGGCGTGGCAGCGTCATCTTGCCCTGTGGATCGCGAAGCCGGAATTCATCGCCTATCACGTGGCTGCGCTTCCCAATCCCATGGTCGCGGCACTGAAGGAGCGCGGTTTTCCGGTCCTGACCTGGACGGTCAATTCCGCCGCAAGCCGTAAGAAGGGTGAGCAGTTTGCCGACGCGCTTATTGCCGAAGGGGACGGCCTGGCGTGAGCGAAGGCGAACTTGCCGCAAGGGTTGTAGGATCGGTCGGCGCGATCGAGAAAGATGCCTGGAATGCGCTGGCGGGCGATAATCCCTTCATGCGTCATGAATTCCTGTCGGCACTGGAAGATTCAGGCAGCGTCGGCGCTGGGACCGGCTGGCAGAGCGCGCCGGTCATCATATCTTCCGAAAATGGCCCGCCGCTGGCCGCACTGCCGGCGTATCTGAAGGGGCATAGCCAAGGCGAATTCGTCTTCGATCACGCCTGGGCCGATGCATACGAGCGGGCAGGGGGCGAATATTACCCAAAGCTCCTGATCACCGCGCCTTTTACACCCGCCACAGGTCCGCGGCTGCTGCTGTCGGACGACAGCCTTGCAGCTCCGCTCCTGAAAGCTGCCGAGCAATTGTGCCTGCAGAACGGTTTTTCGGGTGCTCATGCGACCTTCATCGAGCCACACCAGATCCAGTTTTTCGAAGCTGCCGGATGGTTGCTGCGCAAGGATATCCAGTTCCACTGGATGAACCGCGACTACGCAAGTTTCGATGATTTTCTCGCCTCGCTCACCTCCCGCAAGCGCAAGGATCTGCGCAAGGAGCGGGCAGCCGCGCAAGCCGGTCTCGATATCGTCAGGCTGACGGGAGACGATATCCGCCCCGAGCATTGGGATGCGTTCTGGGTATTCTACCAGGATACCGGCGCGCGGAAATGGGGACGTCCCTATCTCACCCGCGATGCCTTCGATCTGTTCGGCGAGCGGATGGGCGATCAATTGATGCTGGTTCTGGCGCTGGAAGACGACAATCCGATTGCCGGTGCGCTCAATTTCATCGGCGGCGAGGCGCTTTACGGGCGGTATTGGGGGTGCACGAAGGACGTGCGCTTCCTGCACTTCGAGCTTTGTTATTACCAGGCGATTGATGCCGCGATCGAACTCGGCCTGTCGCGCGTCGAGGCGGGTGCGCAGGGCGGTCACAAGTTGGCTCGCGGCTATGAGCCGGTGGAGACCACTTCCGCTCACTGGATCGCCGACCCCGGCTTTCGCGAAGCCATCGCGGACTTCCTCGAGCGCGAGCGCAAGGGCGTTGCCGCAGATCGCAATTACCTTGATCGCCGCACTCCGTTCAAGCGCGGCTGACCGGCGTTCAGGCGACCTTGCGCTGTCCTTCGCTGAGCCACTGGCGAGCGCGGCGCTGGGCTTCGGAAATTTCGCGGGCGGTCATTTCGTCGGACACGTCCGCACGGCACCAGGCCGCTTCTTCGTGGCCCTTGGATGCAGCGATATTGAACCATTTGTGCGCTTCGATCATGTCGCACACGACACCGTGGCTTCCGGTCGAGAAAGCGACACCCAGATCGTAAAGCGCGTCGATGCTACCCTTGGCATACTGCGAGAGGCATTCGGCGATCGTGGCTACGCCTTCATTGGTCTGGTCGATACGGCCTGCGCCGCCTTCGATGCTCGTGAGTACGGTCATTTCGAACTTCCCCCATTGCCCCGGCCCCCCGCCGGGTGAGGACAGTCCTCGGCCTTTATGGTCAATAAAAGGTTAACGCGGTTTCATGCATCTGCGCTTTCGATGCGTCGAATTTGCCACAGGGCTCTGGAAGTCTCCGGATTGCTCCTTGTGCGGCGCCAAGCTGCGACCTATAGGCCGCGCCATCTAGGAAGCAGCACGGGACCGGAAAAATTCGGCCCGGCGGGTAGGAGCAGCTTCGAGTACCTTGGGTAGAAGGAATACGGGATCAATGGCCACTTCGGCTTCGAGTGTCTCCGAAAAACTTGCAAAGGCGAAAGCCGCCGTCGACGACAATTATGTTCCGTCAGACGACGAAGAGTACATGAACGAACGGCAGCTCGACTTCTTTCGCGTGTTGCTGCTGGACTGGAAGAAGTCCATCCACGATGCAGCGGGACAGACGCTGCAGTCGCTTCAGGACGGTCCGATCCGCGAACCCGATCTCAACGACCGCGCATCGTCCGAAACCGACTGGGGCATCGAACTGCGCACCCGCGATCGCCAGCGCAAGCTCATCTCCAAGATCGATGCGGCGCTGCGCAGGATCGACGAGGGTGAGTACGGCTATTGCGAAAAGACGGGCGATCCCATCGGTTTGCGTCGTCTGATCGCGCGGCCGGTAGCTACCATGACCGTGGAAGCGCAGACCGCCCACGAGCGCCGCGAAAAGATCTCGCGCGACACCTGACTTGCCGCGCAAATCTTGCGGGCGAGGTAACCATTTCTTCACGGGCAATCGCTAGCTTGCGACGTTACGACGCATGGCACTTCGCCGTGCCTGGAACGAGCAGCCTTGGAGCGATTGGCCTTGTCTTCGATCGACACGCGACATCTCAATCGGGATAGCCTTTTCCTGACGGCGGAAATCCGCCTGGACAGCGCGAACGAAATGTCGCGCGTGAAGGTGCGCAACCTGTCGGACGGCGGCATGATGGCGGAAGGCCTCCTTATGCTGTCGCGCGGAGACCGCGTGGTCGTCGAACTGCGGAACATCCACCCCGTGCGCGGCACTGTCGCATGGGTGCAGGGTAACCGCATGGGCATCGCGTTCGAACAGGACATCGATTCGAAAGCCGCGCGGGCGCAGCCTGTCCAGTCAGAGTCCGAAGCGCCCCGCTACGCTCGTCCGGTCGGCAAATTCGCGCAATACGGCAACGGACTGCGTAAAATCTGACCGGCTTGCGTGAAACCGTGTCGCTGCTAACCCAGCGTCATGCGTTTCCCGGCAGCCCTTATCGCAATCCTGGCACTGGCCGCCTGCGACAATCGCGAGGATGACGGAGTCGTCGATGTCGCATTTATCGGTGCGCCATCCGATGCCTTCGAGACCGGCCTGCGGATCGGGCCGGCAGCCCAGCATATCCGAGCCGCTACGCACCAGGGCCTGGTCAGGCTGAACTCCGACGGGCAGGTGGTGCCCGCCATTGCCGAACGCTGGATCGTCACCGACGATGGCAAGAGCTATATCTTCAGGATCACCGAGTTCGATTTGCCGGACGGCTCGCGCCTCACCGCCAATAGTGTGAGGGATTCGCTGGTCCGCACATTATCCCGGCTCGAGGGGACGAGCCTGGGGCTGGACCTTGCCAAGGTTGCCGATGTGCGTGCGATGACCGGGAGGGTGGTCGAAATCCGCCTCAAAAGCGCGATGCCCGGCCTCCTGCAGCTGCTCGCACAGCCCGAACTCGGGATTGCCGGAGAATTCGCGCGCACGGGACCGCTGGTAGCGGCGAGATCGGACGATGCAGTCAATCTCGAAGTGATGCCGCCCGAACAACGCGGCCTGCCGCCGCAGCAGGACTGGGAAGAAGGCTTGCGCTCTATCCGCTTCCAATCGGTGAGCGCTGAAGAGGCGGCACAGGGTTTCGCGCAGAACCGGTACGACCTCATGCTTGGCGGGCGAATGCAGGACTTGCCCCTTGCATCCACCAGTACGTTCGCTCGCGCCAGCGTAAGGCTCGACTCTGCGGTCGGACTGCTTGGCTTTGACGTCATCCGCCGCGAGGGTTTTCTCGCATCGAGCGAGAACCGTGAAGCAATCGCGCTCGCCATCGACCGCGGCGCGATTGCCAGTGCGCTCAGTATCGAGGGCTGGAATGCATCGAACCGCATCGTGCCGGACGATTTGCCCGCGACTGTCGCCCGGGCCCCGGCGCGGTGGGACGGGTTGTCGCTCGACCAGCGCCGCAGCAGGGCGGCTCAACGCGCCTCGACGTGGACCAATGCCAATGGCCGGGCGCCCAGCATCTCCATTGCCCTGCCGGACGGCCCGGGTTCCGACATATTGTTCGAGCGTCTGAGCGCTGACCTCGGGCAGGTCGGGATCGCGGCCGAGCGCGCCGAGAACCGCCGTTCGGCAGATCTCGTCCTGCGGGACCGCGTTGCGCGGTTCGCCGGTACCCGCTGGTTCCTGAACCAGTTCAATTGCAAGGTTTCGCCGCAGGTCTGCTCGGAAGATGTCGACTTCCTCGTTTCGCTATCGGTCGATGCCCAGAGCCCGGACGAGGAAGCGTCCTACCTCATCGAAGCGGAGCAAAGTCTGACCTCGCTAAACTACTATATTCCGCTCGGTGCGCCGATCCGCTGGGCGCAGGTGCGCTCGGATGTAGAAGGCTTTTCCGAGAACCCGTGGGCCTTCCATCCCTTGTTCCCGCTCACCCGCGCGCCCATCTAGGGGTAATGGAAGACAATCGCCTCACTCCGATAGAGCCCTATCAGGGCGGCCAGGATCGCACCGAAAATCGCGCATATGCGCAGGGTTTTGCCTTCGATTTGCCCACCGGAAGCGATCCGCAATCGATCCGGCGCAGGGTCGAAGCGCTCGAAATGATCCTCGAACGCAGCATGGTCCTGCCGGGCACGAATTATCGCATCGGTCTCGACACGATCGTGGGCCTTGTTCCGGTGGTAGGCGATATCATTACCGCCGCAATGGGCAGCTATATCGTGTGGGAAGCGCGCAATCTCGGCCTGCCGAAATGGAAGCTTTGGCACATGCTCGGCCGCGTCGGTTTCGACACGGCAGTCGGTGCAGTGCCGCTAATCGGCGACGCGTTCGACGTGCTCTACCGGTCCAACACCAAGAACCTGCGCACCATCCGCAAGCACCTCGACAAGCACCACCCTGAAACGCGGGTCATCGATCAGTAGTTTCGGTTGCGACCATTGCGCCTTGTGCGTCCCAGCCATAAGGCAGGGCGCATGACGCAGGACGTAACGTATTCCAGCTATCTCGACCTCGATCGGATACTCGCCGCCCAGCATCCTTCCTCGGATGCGCATGACGAGATGCTGTTCATCATCGTCCACCAGGCCAGCGAACTGTGGCTCAAGCTGTGCCTGCACGAGCTCTTCGCGGCGCGCGATTGCATTGTCGAGGATCGCCTCAGGCCCTCGTTCAAGATGCTGGCACGGGTGGCACGGGCGCAAGGTCAGCTGATCCAGAGCTGGGATGTGCTCAGCACGATGACGCCACACGATTATTCGACCATCCGCCCCCATCTCGGCGGGTCGAGTGGTTTCCAGAGCGCGCAATACCGCATGATGGAATTCCTTCTCGGCGGGCGCAATCCGGACATGATCACCATGCACGAAGCGACGCCCGAAGTGGCGGCGGATTTGCGCGCGGAAATGGAGCGCAAGAGCATTTATGCCGAAGTCGTCGCGCTGCTCGCCCGGCGCGGCTTCGCCATTCCGGACGCAGTACTTGATCGCGATGTCGGAGCCGCATGGGAGCATTCCTCCGAAGTCGAGGCGGCATGGGCCGAAATCTACCGTTCGCCCAAGGAGCACTGGGACCTTTACGAACTGGCCGAGAAGCTGGTCGACCTGGAGTACCATTTCCAGCGCTGGCGTTTCGGCCATCTCAAGACGGTTGAGCGGATCATCGGCTTCAAGCGCGGCACTGGCGGCACGCCGGGCGTGCCCTACCTCGCCGGCGTGCTGAAAGCGGCTTTTTTCCCCGAATTGCTGAGCGTGAGGACCGCGATATGAGTTCGTGGCGCAGTTCGCTCCGGATCTTCGATATCAGCCAGGTCCTGCGCCCCGGACTGCCGGTCTGGCCGGGTGATACCGAGTTCGGTTTCGAGCGGACGTGGCGGATGGAGGACGGCTCTCCGGTCAATGTCGGCAAGATGACGATGACCACGCATTCCGGCACCCATGCCGACGCGCCGCTGCACTATTCCGCCGACGGAATGGATGCCGCGAGCATGGAGCTCGACCCCTTCATCGGGCAATGCCTTGTTGTGGATGCCCGCGGCGTTTCCGGCGAAATCGACGTCGCCGATCTTCCGCACCTCGACAGCGTCGACCGCGTGCTCTTCCGCACCTGGGACAGCTTCCCGCATGACGAATGGCGCAGCGACTGGACACCGATTTCGTCAGAGGCGATCGAGTGGCTGGCGCTGCAAGGCGTAAAGCTGATCGGCACGGACGCGCCGAGCGTCGATCCGCAGGATTCCAAGACGATGGATGCCCACAAGGCGGTGGCGAAGAATGCGATGCGTATCCTCGAAGGCCTCGTGCTCGACGGGGTGGAGGAGGGGCGGTACGAATTGATCGCCCTCCCGCTCAAGGTCGGGGGCGGGGATGCTGGCCTGACCCGCGCAATTCTGCGGGAAATCCCGGATGCTTGAGCGCGCACGTAGTCTCGATGCCGCCGATCCGCTGGCGCAATTTCGCGAGCGGTTCGATGTGCCCGAAGGTGTTGTCTATCTCGACGGCAATTCCCTCGGCTGCCTGCCACGCGCCACGCCGGCGCGGCTGGAGCAGGTGGTGCGCGAGGAATGGGGCCGCAACCTCATCCGCAGTTGGAACAGCGCCGACTGGATCCACCTTCCGCAGCGTGTCGGCGGCAAGATCGCACCGCTGATCGGCGCGCAGCCGCACGAGGTCATCGCGTGCGACAGCGTTTCGGTGAACCTCTACAAGCTGATTTCTGCAGCCCTCGCGATGCGGCCAGGGCGCAAGGTCGTATTGAGCGAGCCGGGCAATTTCCCGACCGACGTCTACATGATCGAAGGGCTGGAAAAACAGGGGCTTGCGGAGCGTCGGCTGGTCGAGCGCGACCAATTGCTCGAGGCGCTCGACGAGGACGTGGCCCTGCTGCTGCTCACCCATGCACATTACAAGACCGGTGAGCTATTCAATATGGAGGCACTGACCCGCGCGGCCCATGAAAAGGGTGCGCTGGTGCTGTGGGACCTGTCCCATTCGGGCGGGGCTCTTCCGGTGCATCTTGCTGATTGCAAAGCGGATTTCGCCGTCGGCTGCGGGTACAAATATCTCAACGGAGGCCCCGGAGCGCCTGCATATGCCTTCGTCGCGACTGAACACCATATAGCCGATAATGTAGAGGACTCCGCACTTCGCCAGCCACTTTCTGGCTGGATGGGGCATGCAAGGCCCTTCGCCTTCAGCGACGACTACACGCCAGCCGCCGGGGTCGACAGCCTGCTGTGCGGCACCCCCGGAATTCTCGGGCTCGTGGCGCTGGAGGTCGGCGTCGATCTCATCGCAGAAATCGGGATCGAGCGGCTCTATGCCAAATCGCAGAAGCTGTCCGAATTCTTCCGCCAGTGCCTCGCGGAAAACGGCGTGGAAATGGAACTCGTCAGCCCGTCCAACCCGGCGGAGCGGGGCAGCCAGCTCTCGTTCCGGCATGAAGAGGCTTACGCCATCTGCCAGGCCCTGATCGCGCGCGGCGTGATCGGCGACTTCCGTGATCCGGACATCCTGCGCTTCGGCTTCGCTCCGGCTTACCTACGCTTCGAAGACATGGCCGAAGCTGCAAGGCACTTAGCCGAAGTGCTGGACAGCGGAGAATGGCAACGCGCCGAATTCCAGGAGCGCGCGGCAGTTACCTGACGGCTTGTATTTGATCGGAAGCGGACGTTTGCGCCTGCGAACGGACAGCGTAACGCCAGATTAACGGCACAGCAAAAAGCGAGATAATTCCGTCCAGCGCGTAGTGCCATGCAAGATGTATCGAGCCGATAAAGATCAATACCAGATAGGTTGCCGCGAAGCTTGTTACCCACCGATTTCGAAATTTTGTTCGGACCATTAAGAACAAAAGGCATGTCACCGCGACATGAAGGGATGGCGCGGCGCTGATACCAGAACCGAAATTGCCTTGGCCAAGGCTTTCGAGGAGGAAGTTGCGCGCATCGTGCAGGATAAGGGATTCCGGCAACATTTCCATTAATGGTGCGAAGGTCGTCGCGCCATAAAAATCGTAGTAGAAGATCGGACCCACCGATGACAGCGCGATGGCGAGGGCGTTTCCGAGCACGGCCCAAGTGAGAAACAGCGAAAATGCTGCCTTGATTTGAAATTGCGGGTCACGGTCGAACGCCGCCCAAAGCATGACTGCAGTCGCCACTCCTCCCCAGGACGCATATACCCAATCAATGACTACGGTAGCCGGCAGACCGAAAATTGCGTGCGTAAAGCGCCAAGGGTCGATACCAAGAAACAACATACGATCTAATGCCGCCAAATAGGGGTCGGCGTAGAATGGAACGATTGAAGGTATGGCAACCTTGAGCGCAACGAAGGCTTGAGCGGTAGGCAGCATTATCGCGAACAAGAGCAGCGATCGCAGAATCCAGCTACGATTTGAATAGACGAGACGAACTAGCGTAATCGTCGGTTTGTCGATCTGTCGGACTGTTATTTTTATTGCACACAGTAATATTAGTGCGAGAACAGGCAGCGTTCCTAATACCATGACCTCGCCGAAAAATTTGAGCGGTAGCAAATCCTGTATTGTTCGCGAGGTGAAATGCGCAGCGATCAGGAAGTGGGTGAGCATAAGAGAGAAAAGACACAGGAACTGGGGGGCATAACCCTCGAACAATTTCCCCCGCATTCCGACATTCGGTCGATCCAGTGCTTGTTCCATTTCTACAGAGTGTCCTACTACTATCTCCCATTGAAGCAGAAAGGTGCGCTTGTTCCCCAGCAGGACAGTTCCGCGTATCCTGTCCCGAATCTCCGCGAAGACGCCGGATTATCGTGCGATCAATCGACGTCTGGAACTAATGATAGCGGCACACCTTAAAGGACCTAGCCGGTTGGTTGGCCGGCCGCCGACCCGCACCGTCCACGCAGCCATTCCAGCGCCGGTTCGAGGGCGTCGCCCTCGACCTCCTCGTCGGGGACCAGCGGGCCTTCGATCACAGTGCCGTCGCGATAGGCGACCTTGCTCGAGGTGACGCCGAGAACGGCGCCGTCGCTCAGTTCGAAGGGGCGGACCGCCATGGTGTAATTGGCCGAACGCGCCCCGAAACTGCGGCTGCCGGTGCGCCCGGCGAGCGCAACGGCGACCATCTCTCCGGTGCTGGCAGTGCGCGGTCCGAAGATGACGGCAATCGGCGCGTCGGAATTGGCGATCGCGTATTTCGGTTCGCCCGTATCGGCTTCAGCGCCGCTCTGGGACGAGATCGCCTCTTCGCCCCTGATCCAGGCTGCGCGGCCCTCGATGCCGACGAAATAGCCGAACGGCCCTTTGCCCAAGAGCGGGTCCAGCCCGTTGAGCATCGGCCACATATTCCCGCCCGAGTTCCGGGCGAGGTCGATCACCCAGCCGCAGCGGGCCGACGGATCGAGCCGCTGCACGGTCTGGACCAGAGCATCGCGATATTGCGCGCCGACATCCTCGTTCCCGCCCACCGTCGTCAGGCGGGGGAGCATGAGATAGGCGATGTCGCCTTCCAGCGCCTTTCCTTCGGGCATGGGCGGCGCGGCGGCGTCCTTGCCGGACCACCCAGTCGATTGCAGGCGCGGCTGGGGTACGTAGAGGTAGCCATGATTGTCCCCCATCGCGACCACCGCTGCGCGCAGGGCGGAATGCGTGTCGCGCGGGGCTTGTGCGTGTGCGGACAGCACCATGACGGCTCTGCGCATTGCATCCCAATCGACCTGCTCGCGATTCATGTGGAACCGCTGGAGGAGGTCCAGCGCATGCTCGACATAGGCGGCGGGGGTTTCCGGCTCTGATGGCGCAGCACCCTCCTGCGCCGCAACCGGCTTGGCGAGGGCAAGGGCGGCACAGGCCGCAGCCAGCGACCAGCGGCTTGGCAATGTCGCCAAGCTCACGCCTCCAGCTCGATGTCCCAATAGAGCCAGTCGCGCCAGGTTTCGTGCAGGTAGTTGGGCGGGAACATCTTGCCGTGCTGCTGCAATTGCCAGTGCGTCGGCCGGATCGGCTCGTGATAGAGCGTCATGCCCGCCTGTTTCGGCGTGCGGCCGCCCTTCTTCATGTTGCAGGGCGCGCAGGCGGTCGCGATGTTTTCCCACGTCGTCTTGCCGCCCAGGCGGCGCGGCACGACGTGGTCGAAGGTCAGGTTGTTCATGTCGCCGCAGAACTGGCAGGAAAAGCGGTCGCGCAGGAACAGGTTGAAGCGCGTGAAGGCCGGAAATTCGGACGGTTTCACATATTGCTTCAACGCGATCACGCTGGGGATCTTCATATCGAGATTGGGCGAATGGACCTCGCGCTCATAGGTCTCGATCACGTCCACCCGGTCGAGGAAGATCGCCTTGATCGCGGTCTGCCAGGGCCACAGGCTCAGCGGATAATAGGATAGCGGCGTGTAATCCGCATTGAGCACGAGCGAGGGACACGATTCCAGATTTCGTGTCGGATCCTCGTCGGCGCTGCGGAAACGAGCCGCGCGTTCGAGTAACTCAGCCTTGAACATCAGTCGTAGACACGTGCGCGTCCCTCCCCGATGAGGTTGAGAATGCACTTGCAAACAAAAGGGTCAAGACTGTTACAGACAGGCTATCCACAAGCTTATCCAGCGAGTCCCGTCACTTGATCGTTTCCCGCTTCGCCCCAAGCCCCAATGGTTCGCTGCATCTCGGCCACGCCTATGCGGCGATCGTGGCGCACGATCTGGTGCGCGAGCGGGGCGGGCGTTTCCTGCTGCGGGTTGAGGATATCGACGGCGAACGCTCGCGCCCCGAACTGGCCGACGAATTCCGCGCCGACCTCGAATGGCTGGGGCTGGAATGGGAAGAAGTGCCCGCGCAATCGACCCGGCTGGCGAGTTATGAAGAGACCGCGCGCGAGCTGCTGCATCGCGGCCTGCTTTACCCGTGCACCTGCACGCGTGCCGATATCCAGGCGGCGGAGCCGCGCTTCGGACCGGAGGGCGCGATCTATCCCGGCACCTGCAAGGGCCGCCTGCTCGATCCCGAAAAGCCTGCCGCGCTGCGGCTGGACGTGGACCGCGCGATGGCCGAAGTGGGCGAGATTTTCTGGGAGGACGAGCTTGCCGGTCTCATCATGGCCGACCCGCGCCCCTTCGGCGATGTCGTACTGGTGAGGAAGGACGCACCCGCCAGCTACCATCTTGCCATGACGCTCGACGATGCGGCGGACGGGGTGACACTGGTCACACGCGGGCAGGACCTGTTTGCCCTCACCCATGTGCACCGGGTGCTGCAGGCGCTGCTCGACCTGCCGGTGCCCGAATGGCACCACCATCCGATTCTGGTCGACGAGACCGGGCAGAAGCTGGCCAAGCGGCGCGGATCGCCGAGCCTCGCCGATCGCCGCCTTGCGGGCGAGGACGGGCGGGAACTTGCCGGCGCGCTGCGCGCTGAAGAGTTTCCAACTGGAATTTCGCTCGTCAGTACCTAGGTAGGCCCCATGAACACTGTCTTCGTCATCCTAATCCTCGCGGCCATGATCATGGTCGTCGTGTCCCTCGTTCGCGGCGTGGTGGCCTTCCTCCAATCGACCAAGATCGATCTGCAGAGCGGCGAGCAGGTGGACGCCACCGAAATGCAGCTGAAGCAGAACAAGGCGATGATGGCGCGCGTCAAATGGCAGGCGGTAGCCATCGTGATCATGGCGATCATGCTCGCCGTCGCCGCCTGATCCGGCCAGGCGGGGTCAGGGGTGGTCAAGCTCAACAAGATCTACACGCGCACCGGCGATGACGGGTCGACCGGCCTCGTCGACGGCTCACGCGTTGCCAAGCACGCGCCGCGCATGGACGCGATCGGGGTGGTGGACGAGGCGAACAGCGCGCTCGGCCATTCAGCCGTCGCCCTGGTGGATAGCGAGCATGCACAGGCGCTGTTCCGCATCCAGAACGATCTGTTCGATCTCGGTGCCGACCTTGCGACACCTGCCGAAGAGGGCGATGATTTCGCGCCTTCGGAAATGGTGCTGCGGATCGTCGCCGCGCAGGTGACATGGCTGGAAGAGGCTATTGATGCAGCCAACGCGCATCTCGAACCCCTGACCAGTTTCGTGCTCCCCGGTGGTAGTGAAGCCTCGGCGCGCCTTCACGTGGCGCGCGCGGCCGTCCGCCGGGCAGAGCGTGCCTGCGTTGCACTTGCCGCCGGCGAGGCGGTCAATCCGCAGGCGCTGGCCTATATCAACCGGCTCTCCGACTATCTCTTCGTCCTCGCCCGCGTGGCCAATTCCAACGGCGCGGACGATGTGAAGTGGGTTCCCGGCGCAAATCGCTGAAGCCGCGCTAGCCAGCGGCCTTCCTTCTCGCTAGTGCAGCGCCTTTGCTGCATCTGCGAAGGGAAAATCACGTGAGCAAGACGATCGCCATCATCGGTGCGGGCCAGATGGGCTCCGGCATTGCGCAGACCATTGCGCAGCACGGTATGCAGGTGCTGCTCGCCGACGTGAACCTGGACGTGTCAGAGGCTGCCGTCGGCAAGATCGACAAGGCCCTCGGCAAGCTGGTCGGGCGCGGCAAGATCGAAATCGCGGATGCCGAAGCGACCATGGGCCGGATCACGCCGGTCGGCGACTATGCGCGCATGGACGAGGCCGAGATGATCATCGAGGCGGCGACCGAGAAGGAAGAGATCAAGCAGGCGATCTTCGAAAAGGCGGGCGAGAAACTGCGCGCCGATGCGATCATGGCGTCGAACACGAGTTCGATCCCGATCACCCGCATGGCGAACTATTCGCCCGACCCGGCGCGTTTCATCGGCCTGCACTTCTTCAATCCCGTCCCCGTGATGGGCCTGATCGAGGTCATTCCCGGCCTTGCCACCAGCGAGGAAACCACCGCGCGCACCCGCGGCTTCGCAGAAGCGTTGGGCAAGGAAGTGGTGCTGAGCCAGGACGAGCCGGGCTTCGTCGTCAACCGCATCCTCTTGCCGATGATCAACGAAGCGATCTTCGTCCTTGGTCAGTCGACGGCGGGCATCGAAGACATCGACAAGGGCTGCCGTCTCGGCCTCAACCACCCGATGGGACCGCTGCAGCTGGCCGATTTCGTGGGTCTCGACACCTGTCTCGACATCCTGATGGTCCTTTATCGCACCACGCGCGACAGCAAGTATCGTCCGGCTCCGTTGCTGGTGAAATATGTCGAAGCCGGCTGGCTCGGCCGCAAGACCGGTCGCGGCTTCTACGACTATGCGGGCGAGGCTCCGATCCCCACGCGCTAGGAACCTCCCAGCCTCGCCGCCCGTTGGTTGTGCAAAGGAGATTTTGCATGACCGATACGAAGGCAGAGAGCCAGGAAATGCGCCAGTCGGGCCTCGCGCCCGAAACGCATAACGACGAACAGGACGATCACCGCAACCAGGCCCATGAAGTGGCCGAACAGGCGCAGCAGGTGACGACGGAAACCACTTCGCCGACCGAAAGCGAAAAGAGCGACAACAAGTCGGGCCTGATGGGCGATTCCACGCAGGACACCATCGATCACATGCGCGACATGGAAAGTTCGGGCCGGATCGACATGGACGCCTATCGCGGCGAACCGAACCACGACGACAATGTCGATAAGTACGGCAAGGAGCACAAGCCCGACGGCCTGCGCGGCGACGGCACCTAACCGGCCAGATCGCCGTCATTGAGGATCCACAGGCCCGCGACAAGTATCGCGGAGCCTGTGGCGACGGCATAGGCCATTACCTTGAAATTCGGCGTGCTGATCGCCTCGAACTCGTGCGGATCGAGCCGGGCGAGCGTCTTGCATGCGCGCCTTTCCGCCGTGACGGCGAGCCATGCACCACCCACGATGAACATCGTCGCGATTGCCTTGGCTAGCCAGGGCGGCTGGAATTCCCCAAACACGGCCCTGAAGCCAAGACCGATACCGATCGCCGCGAATGCCGTGCGCATCCAACCGGCGAAGGTGCGCTCCATCGCCATGATGTTGCGGTCTTCGGCAAGGTCCGTGCGGAACTCTGCCCACTCGGTGCTCTTGTCGGTATCTTTGGGTGGATCGTCCTGTGCCATTCAGTTTCAGCGAATGGCGAAGGCGCAGGTTCCCCGGTCGCTCAACCGACCGGTTCGGTGGAAACGAGCGGCTCGGTGTCGTTGATCAGCCAGCTGTTGTCCTGCGGCGAGGGTTCCATCGGCGCATTGAGCGTGCCTGCCTGAGCATACCAGTCGTCCAGCGCGGGGTCCTGCCGGACCTGCGAGCGCGGCGCGGACGCTTGTTGCTGCACGGGTGCACCGGGTTGTGCGACCGGCGGACCTTGCGTCTGTTCGCCCGTCTGCTCTGCAATCTGTTGGAGCATACCCGGGTCTTCCTCGCGGCCGACCATGAAGACGACGGACAGCAGGAACAGCCCAATCATGATGAGCTTCTTGCGCTGTTTGGTAAAGACGCTGGTTTCCATGGGAAGCAACTATAGCGCCGCCCCGGTTAAACCTTTCTTTCCGCCGCTTGCGCCTTCAGCTCGTAGAGTTTTTCAAGGGCTTCGCGCGGGCTGAGCGCGTCGACGTCGATGGCATCGATCAGCGCGCCGAGGCCATCGTCCTGCTCTCCGGCAGCTTCCACGCTAGCGGCGAACAGGGGCAGGTCGCCGAGCCCTGCGGCAAGTCCGCCCGTTTCTGCGCGGCCCTTTTCCAGCTTGTCGAGCACGGCTTTCGCGCGCTTGATGACAGGGGCAGGGACACCAGCCAGCTTGGCCACCGAAAGGCCGTAGCTGCGGTCCGCCGCACCTTTTGCAAGCTCGTGAAGGAGGACAAGGTCTCCCTTCCATTCGCGCGCACGGACATGGTGGAGGCTGAGCGCGTCGCAGGTGTCGGCAAGGCGCGACAGCTCGTGATAATGCGTTGCGAAAAGGCACCGGCAGGCGAGCTGTTCGTGCACGGCCTCGACCACGGCCCACGCCAGCGCCATGCCGTCATAGGTCGACGTGCCGCGCCCGACTTCGTCGAGGATGACGAAGCTGCGATCCGTCGCCTGGCTCAGTATCGCAGCAGTCTCGACCATTTCGACCATGAAGGTGGAGCGCCCGCGCGCCAGATTGTCGCTCGCCCCGACGCGGCTGAACAGCCTGTCGGCAAGGCCGATCCTTGCAGAGGTCGCGGGGACGAAACTGCCCGCCTGTGCCAGCAACATGATAAGCGCATTCTGCCGCAGGAAAGTCGATTTACCGCCCATGTTCGGGCCACCGATCAGCCACAGCCGGTCGTCCTGCCCCAGCGTGCAGTCATTGGCGACGAAGCGTTCGCCCGCCTTGGCCAGCGCCTGCTCCACGACCGGGTGACGTCCGCCGGTCACTTCGAGGCAGGGCTCGTCCAGCATCTCGGGCCGCGACCAGTCGCCCTCTACCGCGCGTTCCGCCAGCGCAGCGGACACATCGATTCGGGCAAGCGCGGCAGCAGTCGCGGCGATGGCTTCGCGGTCGGTGCACACTTCACCCACCAGCTGCTCGAAATGCGCGTCCTCGGCGGCGAGGGCATGGGCGCCGGCCTCGGCGATGCGGCTGGCTTCTTCGTGCAGGCCCACCGAATTGAAGCGGACCGCGCCGGCCATCGTCTGGCGATGCGCAAAGCCGCTGTCGGGCGCCATCAGCTTGTCACCGTGCTTGGTAGGCACTTCGATGAAATAGCCGAGCACCTTGTTGTGCTTGATCTTGAGCGAGGCGGTTTCGGTTTCCTCCCGATACTTCGCCTCCAGCGCCGCAATCGCGCGCCGCGCATTGCCGCTGGTTTCCCGTAGCGCGTCGAGCGCGTGGTCGTAGCCTTCGGCGATGAAACCGCCCTGGCTGCGTTCCGTCGGCGGGGACGGAACGAGTGCGCGCGACAGATGGTCGACTAGCGCACCATGTCCGCCAAGCGCGCCGAGCATCCTTTCGAGCAGCGGGGGCAGGTCCGCGCTTTGCGAAAGCATGTCTCTCACGCGGCGCGCCTCCGAGAGGCCGTCGCGGATTTGGCCCAGGTCGCGCGGGCTTCCGCGCCCTGCCACGATGCGACCCAATGCGCGCCCGATATCGGGAGCCTGCCGCAGGATCGCGCGCAGGTCTGCGCGCAGCAGAGGGTCGGCGTGGAAGTGATGGACGGCGGCGAGCCGTTCCTCGACCGCGCCAAGGTCGGCCAAGGGCGCGGACAGGTCTTCGGCCAGTTGCCGCGCACCGGCCCCGGTGGCGCAGCGATCGACGCAGGCAATGAGGCTGCCCTCACGCCCGCCGTTCTGTGCAGCAAGGATTTCGAGGCTGGTGCGGGTTGCCGCATCCATCGCGAGATGCGCGCCCGATCCGCGCGCGACCGGCGGCAGGAGAAAGGGCAGCTGGCCGCGCCCCGCATGGTCGAGATAGGCGATAAGCCCGCCCGCCGCCGCCAGCATGGGACGCGTAAAATCGCCGAGGCCGTCCAGCGTCGCGACGCCGTGCAGATCCTTCAACCGCGCTTCGCCATCCTCGCTGCGGAAATCGGCGCGGGGGCGGGCAATCACGTCCTCGGAGTTTGGCTCCCAATCCTCGGGGGCGACCACTTCGCTCGCGCCCAAGCGCGCCAGCGCCGCATCGAGCCGGTCGGGCGCGCATTCTTCCAGTTCCATACGGCCGGTGGAGATGTCGCAGGACGCTAGCCCGATCGCATCGCGAACCGGCGCAATCGCGACCAGCAGGTTCGCGCGGCGCGGCTCCAGCAGGGCTTCTTCGGTCAGGGTGCCGGCCGTGACGAAGCGCACGATATCGCGCGCCACCAGCGCTTTCGACACCGGCTTGCCTTCGCGCTTGGCGCGTTCCTTCGCCTCGTCGGGAGTTTCCGTCTGCTCGGCAATCGCGACCCGGCACCCGCCCTTGATCAGGCGCGCGAGGTAACCTTCCGCCGAATGGACCGGCACGCCGCACATCGGCACCGGCTCCCCGCCATGCTCGCCGCGGCTGGTCAGCGCGATGTCGAGCACGCCCGCCGCAATGCGCGCATCGTCGAAGAACAGTTCGAAGAAGTCGCCCATGCGATAGAACAGGAGCGCGTCGCCCGCTTCGCGTTTGAGCGCGAGGTATTGTTCCATCATCGGGGTGGGTTTGCCGGCCATGCCCATGCCGTAGCTGGGAGCCGCGCGATTCGGGAAGCGGCGCAAAGCGTCTTTCCCCCTATGACTTGTCGCCAAATGCCCTTAGGGCGAAGGCAATAGCCGACACAGGGACTTTCATGGCCGACGAAAAACCGACCGCATTCACCACGCGCGAGGCGCTGTTCTATCACGAGACGATCCGTCCCGGTAAGATCGAGATCATCGCGTCGAAGCCCATGGCGAGCCAGCGCGATCTCAGCCTCGCCTATTCGCCGGGCGTGGCGGCTCCGGTCGAAGCGATTGCGGCCAACCCTCAGGATGCGGCTAAATATACCGCGCGCTCGAACCTTGTGGCGGTGATTTCCAACGGTACGGCGATCCTCGGCCTCGGCAACCTCGGCGCGCTCGCGTCGAAGCCGGTGATGGAAGGCAAGGCGGTGCTGTTCAAGCGCTTCGCCGACGTGGATTCGATCGACCTCGAACTCGACACGGAAGACCCGGACAAGTTCATCGAAGCGGTTGCCCTGATGGAGCCGAGCTTCGGCGGCATCAACCTCGAAGACATCGCCGCGCCCGAATGCTTCATCATCGAGCAGGCGCTGCGCGAACGCATGAACATCCCGGTCATGCACGACGACCAGCACGGTACCGCAATCATTGCCGCTGCGGGCCTCATCAACGCCTGCCACCTGAGCGGGCGCGAGCTGAAGGACTGCAAGATGGTGGTCAACGGCGCGGGCGCCTCTGCGCTTGCCTGCACCGCGCTGATCAAGGCCATCGGCATTCCGCACGAGAACGTCATCGTGTGCGACCGGTCCGGCCCGATCACTCCGGGCCGCGAAGGCGTCGACCAGTGGAAGAGCGCGCATGCCGTCGCGACTTCGGCAACCAGCCTCGAAGAAGCGCTCGACGGGGCGGACATTTTCCTCGGCCTGTCGGCTGCCGGTGCGCTGAAGCCGGAATGGGTGGAGAAGATGGCGGACAAGCCGATCATTTTCGCCATGGCCAACCCGGTGCCCGAGATCATGCCGGAAGACGCCAAGGCGGTCCGCCCCGATGCGATCATCGCGACCGGGCGCAGCGATTATCCCAACCAGGTCAATAACGTGCTGGGCTTCCCCTTCATCTTCCGCGGCGCGCTCGACGTCCAGGCAACCGCGATCAACGAGGAAATGAAGGTCGCCGCCGCACGCGCGATTGCGGAACTCGCGCGTGAACGCGTGCCCGAGGAAGTCGCCGCCGCCTATGGCGTGACCCACCAGTTCGGCGAGGAATACATCATTCCCGCACCCTTCGATCCGCGCCTCATGGAAGTCGTCTCCAGCGCGGTGGCGCAGGCGGCGATGGATTCCGGCGTCGCCCAGGCCCCGATCGAGGACATGGACGAATACCGCCACAAGCTGAAGGCGCGGCTCAACCCGACCACGGCGGCGCTCACCAACATCTACGACCTCGCCAAGGCCAATCCCAAGCGGATGGTCTTTGCCGAAGCGGAAGAGGAAGTGGCCCTGCGCGCCGCGATCCAGTTCCGCGATTTCGGTTATGGCGAGCCGATCCTGGTGGGCCGGACCGACAAGGTTCGCGAAAAGCTGATCGAACTGGCGGTGGAGGATCCCGACGACTGGATCATCGAGAATTCCAAGGTGTCGGACAAGGTCCCGGCCATGGTCGACTATCTCTACAAGCGCCTGCAACGCCGCGGCTATACCGAGCGCGACGTTGCCCGCATGGTGAACCAGGAGCGCAATGTCTTCGCCGCCCTGCTGGTGGCGCTGGGGCACGGTGACGGGATGATTTCCGGCCTCACCCGGACCTTTGCCCAGACCGCGCGCGAAGTGGGCAGGGTACTGGACGAAAAGCCCGGTGCGGTGCCCTTCGGCATCCACATGATGATCGGCAAGAACCACACCACCTTCCTTGCCGACACCACCATCAACGAACGCCCCACGGCAGAACAGCTGGCGCATATCGCGCGCGAGACTGCTGCGGTCGCACGCCGCATGGGCCACGAGCCGCGCGTCGGCTTTATGTCCTATTCCACCTTCGGCAATCCGTCGGGCCAGTGGCTTGGCAATATCCGGGATGCGGTGGCGATCCTCGATGCAGACGATACGGTGAACTTCGAATACGAAGGCGAGATGGCGCCCGATGCCGCGCTCAACCCCAAGGTGATGGAGCTTTATCCCTTCAACCGCCTGTCGGGTCCGGCGAACGTGCTCATCATGCCCGGCCTGCAATCCGCGAACCTGTCGGCCAAGCTGCTGCGCGAACTGGGCGGGGAAACCACTGTCGGCCCGATGATGATCGGCATGGAAAAGCCGGTCCAGATCGCGCCCATGACGGCGATCGCGCCCGACATCCTGACGCTGGCGGTGCTGGCGAGCGCGGGCGTGCTGGGCTGATCCGGTGATCGCCTCGCAGCGGCACCTGTTCTCGATCCCTGAGGACGTCCGCTACCTCAACTGCGCTTACATGGCGCCGCTGTCGCACGCGGTCAGCGCAGCGATGGTGGAGGGCGCGCGGCTGAAAGAGCAGCCATGGAATTTCCACCCGCAGGACTTCTTCACGCTGGTCGAAACCTTCCGCGAAAAAGCGGGGCGCTTGGTGGGCACGGCGCCCGACAATCTCGCCGTGGTGCCTTCGGTCAGTTACGGCCTTGCCGTCGCAGCCGCGAACCTTTCGCTCGGGCAGGGGCGGAAGGTTGTGACGCTGGGCGAGCAATTCCCGTCCAACGTCTATCCCTGGCAGGAACTGGCCCAGCGCGAAGGAGGCGAGGTGATCGCCGTCCGGCGCGAGGCCGATGCCTGCTGGACCGGTGCCGTGCTGGACGCGATCGACGCGGATACCGCCATCGTTGCCGTGCCGCATTGCCACTGGGCCGACGGGCGCGTGGTCGACCTCGTCGCGGTGGGCGAGAAATGTCGCAGTGTCGGCGCGGCGCTGGTCCTCGACCTCACGCAATCGCTGGGGGCGATGCCGATCGATTTTAATGCCGTGAAGCCCGATTTCGCGGTTGCCGCCTGCTACAAATGGCTGATGGGCCCCTATGGCCTCGGTATTCTTTACGTCGATCCCAAGCACCAAGGCGGACGGCCGATCGAGCAGAACTGGATCAACCGCGCCGGATCGCAGGATTTCACCCGGCTGGTCGATTATCGCGGCGATTACCAGCCGGGCGCGCGCCGATTCGACATGGGCGAGAAGTCCAATGCGCCCTCGATGATGGGGGCGGGTGCCGCCCTCGATTTCCTGCTGGATCACGGCGTCGGCGCGATCGCGGAGACCCTTGCGCACAAGACCAGTCGCCTTGCCGCAAAGGCAGCGGAATTGGGTCTAACCTCCGCCCCTGTCGGAAAACGAGCGCCGCACTTCCTTTCGCTCGAATTTCCCGCTGGCCTGCCGGACGGCCTCACCGAAAAGCTGGGCGAAGCGAAGGTCTTCGTATCCGCCCGCGGCCAGTCGCTGCGCGTGACGCCGCACCTCTACAATACCGAGGCCGACGAAGAGGCGCTGCTGGCGACCTTGCGCAGGGTCCTCGCCTAGCTGCGGGCACCGTTCGTCGAGCGCTCTGCAATCCTGACGCCGCGGTTCACGCGCGCGCAATCCGCGCGGCGACAGGGGGCGGTTCAACAGGGATCGCAAAACAAGGAAATTCCCATGAAGAAGATATTCGCAATGGCTGCGCTTAGCGCAGGCATGATCGCCGTTCCGTCGGTTGCGCAGGCGCAGAACGCTGCTCCCGGCGGCCTGCACATCGGCGTCATCGGCGGCTATGAAGGCCTCGATGTCGATGCCGAAGACGGCAGCGCGACGGCCAGCGCCGACAATGCGGTCTACGGCATCACTGCCGGTTACGACCTTTCGCTCGGCAGCGCCTTCGTCGGCGTGGAAGGTGAACTCTCGACCAGCGACGGTACGACCAGCTTCCCGGACAGCTTCGGCGGTGCGCGCGAGGGCTTGGAAACTAACGGCCAGTACTACATTGGCGCGCGCGCCGGTTTCGCCTTGACGCCTGGCATCACTGCGTACGGCAAGGCCGGCTACACCGCGCTCGACACCACGGCTTTCACCGAGAGTGGATCGCTGTCCGATCTCGATGAAAACGCCGACGGTTTCCGCTTCGGCGGCGGCCTGCAGGTCCAGCTTCCCGGACCGTTCGAGGCACGCCTCGAATATCGCCGGTCCAACTACAGCAACCTGGCCGATATCGACCAGGGCGATGCCACGACCGACCAGGTCGTCGCCGGGCTCGGCGTGCGCTTCTAAGCCTTAATAAGGCAAGTCCTTGCCGGTGTAGTCGACGTAGCGGAAGCCGCTCTTCCCCGCGGCGCCCTCGACCACATCGGCAAGGCCTTTCACGCTTTCATCGACGGTGATCTTGGCATTGGGGCCGCCCATGTCGGTCTGGACCCAGCCCGGATGCAGCGCGAGCGTGGCAATGCCGCGCGGACCCGCGTCCTGCTCCGAAACGCCCTTGGCCAGCATATTGAGCGCCGCCTTGCTGGTGCGGTAAAGCTCGAACCCGCCCGAGCTGTCTTCGATCGAACCCATGAGCGAGGTCATGAAGGCAAGCGTTCCGCCGTCCGCGATATGCGGCAAGACGGACTTGGCGAGATGCACCGGGCCGAAGGCATTGGTCATCATCACCTCGGCCACCTCGTCCGCAGTCGCATCGACGGCCGACTGGTGTTTCGCGCCGGTGATCCCGGCATTCACGATTACCGCATCGACCTTGGTGTCGAAGCCCTCGAAGGTTTCGGGCTTGGTCACGTCCATCGTCTCGATGCGCACGTCGTCGAGCGCGTGCAGCTCGTGGCTGGTGGAGCGTTCGGTCGCGATGACGTCCCAGCCGCGGCTCTTGAATTCCTTGGCGAGGCCGAGGCCGATGCCGCGCGATGCGCCGACGATGAGGATGGTCTTGCTCATTTCGATTATCCTTCCGCCGGATAGACCAGCGTCTTGAGGTTCATGAATTCATGCAGGCCGTGGTGCGACAATTCGCGCCCGAAGCCCGATTTCTTGATGCCGCCGAAGGGCGCTTCGATCTTGGAGCCATTGACGGCGTTGAAAGTCGTCATGCCCGCTTCGATACGGTTGGCGAAAATCTCGCGCTCTTCGTCGTCATTGGTCCAGACTGCCGAGCCGAGGCCGAAAGGTATGGCGTTGGCGATAGTGATCGCCTCCTCGATGCCCTTCGCCTTGTAGATCTGGCCGACGGGGCCGAAGATTTCGTCGGTCCCGGTCTCGCTCGCGAGCGGCACGTCGGTCAGCAATCCGGCGGTCATCCACGCGCCCTCGCTGTCCAGCTTCTCGCCTCCGAACAGGAGTGTGCAGCCTTCATCCTTCGCCGTGGCGACCTGGTCGAGCACAGTGTCGCGCTGCCCCTCGCTCGACAGCGGGCCGAGCTCGGTATCGTCATCCATCGGATCGCCGAGCTTAACGTCCTTGAGCGCGGCGATGAATTTTTCGGCGAAGGCATCGTGGATGTCGGCATGGACGATGGTGCGCTTGCCGCAGATACAGGACTGGCCGTTATTCTGGATGCGCGCGAAGACCGCGTCCTCCACCGCCTGGTCGAGATCGGCGGACGGCATGACGACGAAAGGATCGCTGCCGCCAAGTTCCAGTACGACCTTTTTCAAATGCTTGCCCGCCTGCTGGGCCACTGCGCTACCCGCGCCTTCGCTGCCGGTCAGTGTAGCGGCGACGATACGCGTGTCGGCAATGACGTCGCCGATGGGATCGGAGGAAACGCACAGGTTCTGGAAGAGGCCTTCCGGCCCGCCAGCCTCGAGCACCAGTTCTTCCATCCGGTGCGCCACGCCCTGCACGATGCTGGCGTGTTTCAGGACGCCGACATTGCCGGCAAGGATGGTCGGCGCAAGGAAGCGCACTACCTGCCAGAAAGGGAAATTCCAGGGCATGACGGCGAGGACCGGGCCCTGCGGCAGCCAGCGGCCTTCTGCGCGTCCGCCGTCCGACAGCTCCCAGAATTCCGATTCCAGCATGGGCGGGCCGGCTTCGGCGAAATAGTGGAACAGGCTGGCGCATTTCTCGACCTCGCCGCGCGCCTGCGTGATCGGCTTGCCCATCTCGGTTACCGCGAGGCGGGCCAGCTCTTCCTTGTTGCTTTCGTAGAGATCGCCGAGGGCGGAGAGCAATTCCACCCGCTGCTCGATCGGGCTCGTGCGCCATTCGCGGTAGGTGCGCGTCGCCGCTTCCAGCTTCGCGTCGATGCCGTTGTCGTCGAGCGTTTCGTAAGTGGCGATGGTTTCGCCGGTGGCGGGGTTGGTCGTGGTAATCAAGCGGGCGCTCCTTTGGGCCTATACCCGTTCAATCGCCGCGCCCCGCCATGCGTTCCGCGCTTATTTGCGGCGGAAGCGGAAGTACCAGACCTCGTGGCCGTAGGTGTTGCGCGCCTTGTGTTCGTAGCGCGTCTCGCACCAGCCGGATGGACGGTTTTCCCAACTCTCGCGTCCGTCGACAAGCCATTCGAATTCATCGGTAAAGCGGCGCATGACCATGAGCGCGTGGCGCAGGTAAACCGGGTGGTCGGTCCCGAACCGGAATTCGCCACCGGGCTTGAGCTTGTCGGCGATCATGCGGACCGGCCCGTCGTTCATCATCCGGCGCTTGGCGTGCTTGTTCTTGGGCCAGGGATCGGGATGGAGGAGGTAGAGCATCGTCAGGCCCCCATCGGGAACGCGGGCCAGCGCCTCCAATGCATCGCCGTGCTGGATACGGACATTGGCAAGGCCGCCGTCACGGATATGGGTCAGCGCCTGCGCCACACCATTAAGGAAGGGCTCGGCCCCGATGAACCCGTGGTCGGGCAAGAGGTCGGCACGATAGGCCAGATGCTCGCCCGCGCCAAAGCCGATCTCGAAATGCAGCGGGCGCTCGAAACCGAACAGGCGCTCGGACGTCACCGGTCCCTCGGCGGGGACGGCGATCTGGGGCAGCAGCTTGTCGACCAGTTCCTGCTGGGCGGCGCGCAGGGGCTTGCCCTGGCTGCGGCCATACAGCCGGTTGAGCGTGGTCGGATCGCCTTCCTTGAATGCTGACATGGGGCGCGGCGCTAAGCCGATTGCGCCCGACTTGTCCAGAGGCAGGCGAGGGCTTGCCGCTTGTAGCGGGCGGGAAACGCACGCTAGGCGTTCAGGCGAAATGGCCGTCACTGCATCCGATCAAACGCATGGTCCGCGCATCGCGGTGCTGATGACGTGCCACAACCGGCGCGAGACGACTCTCGCCTGTCTTCGCGCGCTTGCCGACCAGCCGGAGTTCCGGGACGATGATCTTTTCCTTGTCGATGACGGATCGCAGGACGGAACGGGCAGGGCGGTGCTCGACCTCTTGCCGCAGGCCAATGTCATCGAGGGTGACGGCACGCTGTTCTGGAACGGCGGAATGCGGCTGGCCTGGGAACGGGCGAGCGCGGCGGCCACGGACTACGACTGGTATTTCTGGCTGAACGACGATGTCGAACTCCTTCCGTGCGCGCTGGAGGGCATGCTGACCGATGCCGAGCAATCGCGGGATGAGCGCGGCGCGGTAATCTGCGCAGGAGCAACCCTTGCACGCGGGCCGGAGGGGGAGGTCACTTATGGCGGACATCTCAGGCCTGAACCGCTCCGCAGGCCATTGCGGATGAGACTAGCCACACCCGATGGCGCGCCGCAGAAGATCGACACGATCAGCGGCAATGCGGTGCTGGTGTCGGCAGCGGCTTTCGAGCGTCTCGGCCCGCTCGATCCCATGTTCGAGCATATCTACGGCGACCTCGATTATGGCCTGCGTGCCGGGGCTGCCGGTATCCCTTGCGTGCTTGCGGGCAAGCCGGTCGGCTATTGTGATGCCAATCCGGTCGCGGGAAGTTCGCTCGACCCCGTCTTGTCCAAGTTCGCGAGACTGCGCGCGCGCTGGCGGGAGGCCGGTGCAATCCATGGTCGCGACTGGCGGCGGTTCGTGGCGCGATACAGCAGCTCGCCGATCACCCGCATGGGCCACCGCCTCTCACCCTATCTTCGCATCCTGCTGGACAGGCCGCACCAATAACGAAAAGGCCCGGCATCCCTTGTCGGGGCCGGGCCTTCACTCGCTGTCCAAGCGGTTGATCTTATCAGGCGGCTTCCGCCTCTTCGTTCGGGTCGCGCAGGACGTAGCCGCGGCCCCAGACGGTTTCGATGTAGTTCTCACCGCCGCAAGCATGGCTCAATTTCTTGCGCAGCTTGCAGATGAAGACGTCGATGATTTTGAGTTCGGGTTCGTCCATGCCGCCATAGAGGTGGTTGAGGAACATTTCCTTCGTCAGCGTGGTGCCCTTGCGGAGCGAAAGCAGCTCCAGCATGGCGTATTCCTTGCCGGTCAGGTGGACGCGGGCGCCGTCGACTTCGACGGTTTTCGCATCGAGGTTCACGGCCAGCTTGCCGGTGCGGATGATCGACTGGCTGTGGCCTTTCGAACGACGCACAACGGCGTGGATGCGGGCGATCAGTTCTTCGCGATGGAACGGCTTGGTGACGTAATCGTCTGCGCCGAAACCGAAGCTGCGGATCTTGCTGTCCATTTCGGCAATGCCCGAAAGGATCAGGACCGGGGTCTGCACCTTGGCGACGCGCAGCTTCTTGAGCACGTCATAGCCGTGCATGTCCGGCAGGTTGAGGTCGAGCAGGATGATATCGTAATCATACAGCTTGCCGAGATCCAAACCCTCTTCGCCCAGATCGGTCGAATAGACGTTGAACCCTTCGGTAGTCAGCATGAGCTCGATAGCCTTGGCGGTTGTCGGCTCGTCTTCGATCAGCAGTACACGCATGGGTCTGGTCCCCCCTTGCCCCTGTTTGCGGTAACCCCCTGTAAAGAGGTGTTGCCCGTTGTTAACCACAGCAGGTCTGAACGGAAAAGGTTAACGTGGAGTAAAAAGGGTTAACATTTTTCAGTGTTGCAGATGGGACTCACAATGATTTCAGCTTCTTCTCGCGGCGGCGCTGCGCGGAAGAGCCGATGCCGATGGCCTCGCGGTACTTCGCCACGGTGCGTCGGGCGAGGTCGAAGCCCTCTTCGTTGAGGAGGTCGGCCAGCTTCTGGTCGGACAGGACCTTCTTCGGGTCCTCCCCTTCGCACAGCGCCTTGATGCGCGCCTTGATCGCTTCGCTGCTGGCGCCTTCGCCGTCGGCGGCCGCGACGCCGCTGGAGAAGAAGTATTTCATCTCGAACGTGCCGCGCGGGCAGTGGAGGTATTTGTTGCTCGTCACGCGGCTGACGGTGCTTTCGTGCATCTCGATTTCTTCCGCTACTTCGCGCAGGGTCAGCGGGCGCATCGCGGATACGCCTTCGCGGAAGAAGCCCTCCTGCCGCTTAACGATTTCGCTGGCGGTTTTGAGGATGGTCTTCTGCCGCTGGTCCAAGGCGCGGATCAGCCAGTCGGCCTCGCCCAGCTGTTCATTAAGCCATTTGCGCGAAGCCTTGTCCCGCGCCCCCGATTCCAGTTCCGTGTAATATTCGCGGTTCACCACCAGGCGCGGCAGGCTCGCCTCGTTGATGCGGATCGACCAGCCGGTCTTGCCTTTCGGTGTGACCAGAACGTCGGGTACGACCGCCGCCTCGCTCGCGCCGCCGTACTGGCAGCCCGGCTTGGGATCGTATCCTTTGAGTTCCGCCAGCATGTCCGCGAAATCTTCATCATCGACGTCGCACAACCGCTTCAACCGGGCGATATCGCCATTGGCCAGGAGGTCGAGATTGTCGATCAGCCGCGCCATGCAGGGATCGTAGCGGTCGGCCTCCTTGGCTTGCAGGGCAAGGCATTCGCTGATCGACCGCGCTCCGACGCCGGTGGGATCGAGCGACTGGACGAGCTCCAGTGCGCGCTCGACTTCCGCCAGCGGCGCGCCCAGTTCGTCCGACAGTTGGCGGAGTTCCGCCTGGAGGTAACCGGCGTCGTCCAGCTCGTGGATAATCCGGATCGCTATAAGCGCCTCGCGCGCGTCGTGCGCCTGCGCGCCGACCTGTTCCATCAGGTGCTCGGCCAGCGTAACCCCGTCCGATGTGCGATTTTCGAATTCGGGCATGTCTTCGCCCGAACCGCCGCCGCTGGCCGCCTGCCCCCAATCGCCCATGTCGCCCGGCGCGGCCTCCGGATCGAGCGCATGCTGGGCAATGTCGAGCGCGCCTTCGCCGTCGGGACCCGGCGCGCTGTCATGTTCATCGGGTGATGCCTCGGGGGCGTCCTCTCCGGCCTCGCGCCGCGTTTCCCCGATTTCGAGCAGCGGGTTGCTATCCAGCGCTTCGGCGACGAAGGTTTCGATTTCCAAATTGGACAGCGCCAGCAGCTTGATCGCCTGCTGCAATTGCGGCGTCATCACCAGCGATTGCGTCTGCCGTAGGTCTAGCCTCGGACCGAGCGCCATAAGTCAGCTCCGGGCGCGCGCCGCGATCACAGCGTGAAGTTTTCGCCGAGGTAGAGGCGTTTGACGTTTTCGTCCGCCACCAGTGCCTCGGGCGTTCCGGCGAAGAGCACCTGTCCGCCATAGATGATGCAGGCGCGGTCCACGATTTCCAGCGTCTCGCGCACGTTGTGATCGGTGATGAGTACGCCGATGCCGCGGGTCTTAAGGTCCTTCACGAGATCGCGGATGTCGCTGATCGAGAGCGGGTCGATACCTGCAAAAGGTTCGTCGAGCAGCATGATCGAAGGCTTCGCCGCCAAGGCGCGGGCGATTTCCGCGCGGCGGCGTTCACCGCCCGACAGCGCCATCGCTGGGCTAGAGCGCAGGCGGGTGAGGCCGAATTCGTCCAGCAGACGCTCCAGTTCCGCTTCTCGTGTCGCCGCGTCCGGTTCGACCATTTCGAGTACGCAGTTGATATTCTGCTCGACCGTCATCCCGCGAAAGATGCTGGTTTCCTGCGGCAAGTAGCCTAGTCCCAGGATCGCCCGGCGATACATCGGCAGCTTGGTCACGTCTTCGCCGTCCATCAGGATGCGGCCCGCATCAGGGCGAACGAGGCCCATGATCGAATAGAAGCACGTCGTCTTGCCCGCGCCGTTGGGGCCCAGGAGGCCGAGCACTTCGCCTTTGCCGACCGACAGCGAAATATCGGTCAGGACCGCGCGCTTGTCGTAGCTTTTCGCAATGGAAATGACTTCGAGGCCGCCCTGCGGAATGGGCGGGGCGGCGTCATGCACCGCATCGTTCTCAGGACTCATGGTGAGATCTGCCATGGGCTGGCCATAGCATGCATGGCGTCCCTGAAAACCCCGCGCAGCTTGGGAATCGACGAACTGGCAGGATTTATGCATGGACGTCATAGGGACGTCGTGAAACGCCCCGGGCGAGACGGTCGGGTAATATATCGGAAGCCGCTTGCCAGAGTTTCGCAATTTTGAAACAATGCGAGTCGGAGAGAAAATACGGGGAGACGCCTGATGGGCAAGGCAATCGACGACGCAGCCGCAGCCGAGACGCACGACACGGAACACCACCGCGACCTGCGCCGGGCGATGAGCGACAATGTCGCCTACGCGTTGATCGTCTACACCGCCTTGCAGATTTTCATGACCGTCCACGCTATGAAGCAGGGCGTATCCTCCATCCTTCCCTATCTCGCGCTCGTTGTGCTCGTGGCCGGTATCATTCCCGCCTGCCGCTGGTTCGAGAAGCGCTGGGTCAATCTGTCGGACGCCGAAGCGGCCGATCCCGAAATGACGGGCGCGTTCCGCCGCGACCAGATCATGCTGTGGGCACTGGCGATCGGCCTGCCCGTCCTGCTGACCGGTGCGTTCAAGCTGGCCTTTGCCTGAGCTTGCAGGCGCAGCCTTCGCGCTCTAGCCGGACCCCAACAGGGTTCAGCGGAGTTATTCCTAGATGATCGATACCGAAACCGCGCTGGCGCGCTGCGACGACCTCGTGGCGCTGGCCCGCTCCCTCGGAGCGGATGCGGCCGATGCCGTGGCGCGGGCGGATTCCTCGGAAAGCGTGACCGTCCGCCTGGGCGAACTGGAAGAGGTCGAGCGCACCGAGAGCGAGGAAATCGGCCTGCGCGTTTTCGTGGGCAAGCGCTCCGCCTCGATCCACACCAGCGACTTCGCACCCGAGGGGCTGAAGGCACTGGCCCAGCGCGCGGTCGAAATGGCGCGTCATGCGCCCGAGGACCCCTATGCGGGGTTGGCGGACCGGGATGACCTTTTCTCCGGTGACCTGCCCGATCTCGACCTTTTCGACGATACGAACATCGAACCTGCCGCCTTGCGCGAGGCTGCGCGTGCCACCGAAGAAGCGGCACGGGCAGTCGAAGGCGTCACCAACAGCAATGGTGGTTCGGCCAGCGCCGGCCAGGCGGTGGTTGCACTCGTCACTTCGGAAGGCTTCGCGCGCGGCTACTCCGGAACCGGATTTTCGCTGTCCGCCAATGTCATCGCGGGCGAGGGCAGCGACATGCAGACCGACTATGCTTCGCGCAGCGCCCGTCATTACGCTGACCTGCTTACGCCGGAAGAAATCGGCACGAAGGCGGGCGAGCGGACGGTGGCCAAGGTCAAGCCGGGTTCGGTGCCCAGCGGCAAGATGCCTGTCGTTTTCGATCCGCGCATCGGGGGCGGCCTTCTCGGCCATTTGATCGGCGCGATGGGCGCGCCTGCAATCGCGCGCAAGGCGAGCTTCCTGCTCGGCCGCGAAGACGATGAATTGTTCGACAGCAGCATCCGGATCGTCGAAGATCCCTTGCGCGTGCGGGGCATGCGCTCGCGCCCGTTCGACGGCGAAGGCGTCGCCAGCACACCGCGCGCCTTGGTTGAGAACGGACGGATTTTCGGCTGGCTGAGCAATGTCGCCTCCGCCCGGCAGCTTGGCCTCGGACTGACGGGGCATGCGGCGCGTTCGGGGGGCGGCTCGCCCGGCGTCAGCGCCAGCAACGGCCATCTGGAGGCAGGCGATGTAACTCCGGAGGCACTGATGGCCGATATTGCCGACGGCCTCTATGTCACGGGCCTCTTCGGGCAGGGGGTCAATATGATCACCGGCGATTACAGCCGCGGCGCAACCGGCTTCCGCATCCGCAATGGCGAGATCGCCGGGCCGGTGGCGGAGATCACCATCGCTGGAAACCTGCTGGAGATGTTCCGCGCCATGACGCCTGCAAACGACCTCGAGATGCACAAATCGATCAACGTTCCGACAATCCGCGTTGACGGCATGACGGTGGCTGGCGACTGATGCGCTGGCTCGCCGCCCTTTCACTGGCATTCGCCACGCCTGCCCTCGCGATCCTCCCGTCCGCTCCAGAACCGGCCGCCGAGGAGGCGCCGCCCGAAGCGCCCGAGCAGGAAATCGACGCCACCGTCGATGAAGGGTCGGATGAACGCATTGCGGAGCGTATCGAGGGAATCTTCGCCGAACTGCCTGCCTTCCGACAAGTCGAAGTGGGTGTGAGCTCTGGCGTCGTGACCCTTTCCGGAGTCGTGCCCGACCAGGATGCTATCTCCCGCGCCGAGGCCATAGCCGGGCGCGTGAGCGGTGTGGTCACGGTCGAGAACGACCTTGAACGCGATGTCTCGATCGCCGCCCAGGGCGAAGGGCTCAACGCGCTGGCCGATCGCTGGTCGCAATTTCTCGCCATGTTGCCGCTTATCGGCCTGGCGCTCGCAGTATGGGCAGGCATTGCCCTGGTCGGCTACCTGATCGCAGGCCTCGGCGCGCTGTGGCACAGGATCGCGCCAAACAGCTTCCTTGCCGAGCTTATTGCCAGTGCAATCCGCTTCGTGTTCGTCGTCGGCGGCCTGGTCGTGGCGCTGGACATGATCGGTGCGGCGGCCCTGCTTGGTGCGGTGCTCGGCGGGGCGGGCCTCATCGGTCTCGCTCTCGGTTTTGCGCTACGCGATACGATCGAGAATTACGTCGCCTCGCTCATGCTGAGCCTGCGCCAGCCCTTTCGCGCCAACGACTGGGTGCTGATCGGCGATCTGGAAGGGCGCGTAATCCGCCTCACCAGCCGCGCGACCATCCTTATGACGCTTGATGGCAACCACCTTCGCATTCCCAACAGCCAGGTGTTCAAGGCGGTCATCACCAATTTCACGCGCAACCCGCAGCGCCGCTTCCAGTTCGAGCTGGGCGTCGATGCGGATGACGATGCGCGCGCTGCCCGCAAGCTTGGCCGCGAAGTGCTGGAAGGGCTGGATTTCATCCTGCCCGAACCCGCGCCTGAAGCACGCATCATCGAAGTCGGCGATTCGAACGTGGTGATCCGTTTCCTCGGCTGGATCGACCAGAACGAGACCGATTGGTGGAAGGCGCAGAGCCAGGCCATCCCGGCAGTGAAGGAAGCGCTCGAAGAAGCAGGCTTCGGACTGCCCGAGCCGATCTATCGCCTGCGCTTCGATCCGCGCTCCGCCACCCTGCCGTTCGAGAACCGCGCGGAAGGAACGCGCGAGAAGGAACAGGAAGCGGCAAGCCAGAAGGCGCCCCCGATTACCGTCACCGCAGCCGACGATGACGTGCGGCCTGTCGACGAGATCGTGGAGATGGTCGAGGAAGAACGGCGCCAGACCGGCGGCGAGCAGGACAAGGACCTGCTCGACCACTCACGGCCTGTGGAATGACTTACTTGTCCGCTTCGTAACGTTCGATCGCTTCTTTCACGATCTTGCGCGCTTCGGCGGCATCGCCCCAAGCGCCCACGCGAACCCACTTTTCGGCTTCGAGATCCTTGTAGTGGGTGAAGAAGTGCTCGATCTGCTGGAAGATGATGCTCGGCAGGTCCTTGGTTTCGCCAACGTCCGAATAATACGGGAAGGTGGTGTCGACCGGCACGCAGATCAGCTTTTCATCGCCGCCATGCTCGTCTTCGAGGTTCAGCACGCCGATGGGGCGCGCACGCACGACGCAGCCTGCGATGAAGGGCGAGCGCGCGATGACCAGCGCATCGAGCGGGTCGCCATCCGGGCTGAGCGTGTGCGGCACGAAGCCGTAATTCGCCGGATAGCGCATCGGCGTATGGAGGATGCGGTCGACGAACAGCGCGCCGCTTTCCTTGTCGAATTCGTACTTCACCGGTTCGCCGCCGGTGGGCACTTCGATGATGACATTGAGGCTTTCGGGCGGATTGTCGCCAACGGGGATCATGTCGATGCGCATGGATACTCTTCTTCTAAAAGGTTGCGGCTCCGGCCCACTCCCCCACCCGGCCACCCATGGGATTGTATTCGTTGGGTGGCCGGGTGGGGGAGCGGGCTGACACCGTCCCGCCGCGAGGCGGAAAAGACACTGGCCCCTCTCCCCAGAAAGACTTCGCGGGGCCGATAGCGGCTTGCGAAGCATTGCGGAAGGGGGACGATAGTCCTAATCGCGCCTCCCATGGCAAAAACTCCCCAAGCTATCCGCGGAACGCAGGACATTTTCGGCGCCGATGCAGAAGCCTTCGCCTTCGTGGTCGAGACTTTCGAGCGCGTGCGCAGGCTTTACCGCTTCCGCCGCGTGGAAATGCCGGTCTTCGAGAAGACCGAGGTATTCAGCCGCGCCATCGGCGAGACCACCGATGTGGTGTCGAAGGAAATGTATTCCTTCGAGGACCGCGGCGGCGATTCGCTGACACTGCGCCCGGAATTCACCGCCGGGATCGCGCGTGCCTACCTGTCGAACGGCTGGCAGCAGCACGCCCCGCTCAAGGTCGCGACGCACGGCCCCCTGTTCCGTTACGAGCGGCCGCAGAAGGGCCGTTATCGCCAGTTCCACCAGATCGATGCGGAGATCATCGGCGCGGCAGAACCGCAGGCGGACGTGGAACTGCTGGCCATGGCCGACCAGCTGCTGAAGGAACTCGGCATCGAGGGCGTGACGCTGCACCTCAACACGCTGGGCGATGGCGACAGCCGCGAAGCCTGGCGCGCCGCGCTGGTCGAATACTTCCGCGCCGTGAAGGACGAATTGAGCGAAGATTCGCGGGAACGGCTGGAAAAGAACCCGCTGCGCATCCTCGACAGCAAGGATCGCCGCGACCAGCGCTTCGTTGCCGATGCGCCCAAGATCGACGATTTCCTGACCGAGGAGGCCAAGGCCTTCTTCGAAGCCGTCACCAGCGGTCTCGATGCGGCGGGCGTGAAATGGCAGCGCGCCGAAAGCCTCGTGCGCGGGCTCGACTATTACCGTCACACGGCCTTCGAATTCATTCCCGACGAGGGCAGCGAGGCCGCCGGCAAGCTGGGTAGTCAGAGCACCATCCTCGGCGGCGGCCGCTACGACGGGCTGATGGAAAGCCTGGGTGGCGCGCCGACGCCTGCCGTAGGCTGGGCTGCGGGGATCGAGCGGCTGGCGATGCTGGTGGGGGACAAGGATGAGCCGAACGCCGACGTGGTCGTGGTGGTCGAGAACGACGAACTGATCCAGAGCGCCATTGCTGCGATCGGAAAGATCAGGGCGGCCGGTCACTCTGCCGACCTCATGGCCACTGGCAGCCCTCGCAAGCGTTTCGACAAGGCTGTCAAAGCGGGAGCGGACAAGATCGTCGCATTCGACCTGCGCGACGGTGTTGAACACGTGCGTATCAAGGCCGATGACGGTGCCAAAGACACTATCGAGAAGCTGCTCGACTGATCATGAAAGTCCCCGCCGAACGTCTTGACCAGATCGCCAATCGCTTCGCCGAGCTCGAGGCGCGCATGGCGTCGGGCCAGCTGGAGGGCGACGAGTTCGTCCAGGCAAGCCGCGATTATGCCGAACTGGAACCGGTCGCCAAGGTCGCGGCCGAAGTGAAGGCGGCGCGCGCAGAGATTGCCGAGCTGGAAGAAATGCTCGCCGATCCGGAAATGAAAGCCATGGCCGAGGAGGAGCTCGCCGCGCTGCGCGAGCGCCTTCCGCGAGCCGAACGGCAACTTGCCATCGCCATGCTCCCGCGCGACAGTGCCGACAACAAGCCGGCCATGCTGGAAATCCGGGCCGGGACAGGCGGCGACGAGGCGGCGCTGTTCGCAGGCGATCTTTACCGGATGTACGAACGTTTCGCGGCCGAGCAGGGCTGGAAGGTCGAACCGGTCAGCCTCAGCGCGAGTGAAGTCGGCGGCTTCAAGGAAGTCGTCGCCAATGTCACGGGCGCCGGCGTCTTTGCGAAACTGAAGTTCGAAAGCGGGGTCCACCGGGTCCAGCGCGTGCCCGAAACCGAAAGCGGCGGGCGGATACATACCTCGGCGGCCACCGTGGCCGTGCTGCCTGAACCCGACGAGGTCGATGTGCAGATCGATCCGACCGAGCTCAAGATCGACACCTACCGCGCCAGCGGCGCAGGCGGCCAGCACGTCAACACCACCGATAGCGCGATCCGTATCACCCACTTGCCGACCGGAACGGTTGTCACCTGCCAGGACGGGCGCAGCCAGCACAAGAACAAGGAAAAGGCGCTGCAGGTCCTGCGCACGCGCCTCTACGATGCCCAGCGCGAAGCGACGCAGGGTGCCGAGGCGGAAGCGCGCAAGGCCATGGTCGGCAGCGGAGACCGGTCCGAACGCATCCGCACCTACAATTTCCCGCAAGGCCGCGTGACCGATCACCGCATCGGCCTGACCTTGCAGAAGCTGCCCCAGATCATCGCCGGGCCGGGCCTAGGCGAACTGATCGATGCGCTGATCGCGGAAGACGAAGCCAAGCGTCTCGCCGCCCTCAATGATTGAGCGCGCGCGATGACGGTCGCCGATGCGATCCGCCAAGCGGCGGAACGGCTGTCCGCAACCAGCGACACTGCTAGGCTCGATGCCGAATTGCTGATGGCGCATGCGCTGGGCGTCTCGCGCTCTCGCATGCTCGTCACGCTGATGCGCGAGGACGAACCTCCTTCGTTCGACGGTCTCGTCGCAAGGCGCATCGCACGCGAACCGGTTGCCTACATCACAGGATTGCAGGAATTTCTCGGGCTGCAGTTTCTCGTCACGCCGGACACGCTGATCCCGCGCGGCGATAGCGAGACAATCGTCGAGGCGGCGCTGGAAGTGGCGCCGGACGCGCGGCGCGTGCTCGATATGGGGACGGGGACGGGCGCCCTGCTGCTCGCCGTGCTCCACGAGCTGCCTGAGGCGAGCGGGGTCGGTATCGATGCCTCGGCGGCTGCGACGGAAATTGCGCAAGAGAACGGGGAGCGCCTCGGCCTTGCGGAACGCGCACAATTCCTGACACGTAGCTGGCTGGATGCCGGTTGGTCGGAAGGATTGGGCCAATTCGACCTCATCCTCTGCAATCCGCCCTACGTCGAAGAGGATGCCTCCCTCGACCCGGATGTGCGCAATTACGAACCCGCCAGCGCCCTGTTTGCCGGTGCAGAGGGGCTTGACGACTATCGCGTGATTATTCCGCAGCTTGGCAAGCTGATTATTGCAGGCGGTGCGGCAGTGCTCGAAATCGGCGCAAATCAGGCCGCGCAGGTCTCCGCCATCGCGCACGACTCGGGCTTCGCAATCGAGCTTCGCAGGGACCTCGCTGACCGTCCGAGAGCACTTATCCTTAGATAAGGCTTGGCAAAGGCGATTCGAGGCTCTAAATCTGGCCATAGGCCAGTGGTGTGCGGGTAACTTCGCCCCACCGGTTCTAGCTCCGACATTGCAGTTCTGGTGCGAGGCATTCGGCCCCGTATACCATGCACGAAAAGGGGCACGCACGACGTCAGGAGGCGTCTTGTGCGCAAGGGGATTCGCGGCAGTTGCGGGCTTTGCCTCGTGCCGCGCCATTGATGAGGACGAGTATCCTTGAACAATAATCGTAATAACCGTCGTCGCGGTCGCGGCAATCGCAACCAGGGCGGTGCCAATTCGGCGAACCGGATCGACAGTCGCGCGCGCGGCAACGCTCCGCAGCTGCTCGACAAGTACAAGAAGCTTGCCCAGGACGCCCAGCACAATGGCGACCGCGTGCAGGCCGAACACTATCTGCAGTTTGCCGACCACTATTTCCGCGTGATCGCGGACAACAAGGCACGCCAGGAAGAAGCCAAGGCGAAGCGCAACGAAGAGCGCGGAGGCAATTCTTCCGATGACGAGGATGATGACGACGACGGCGATGATCGCCGCCAGAACCGCCGTCAGCGCTCGCGTCGCGACGATGGCCAGGACCAGTCGGGTGGCCGCCAACGCAAGTCGCGCGACAATTCCGGCGATGACGACGACGGTTCGGACAACTCGTTCCGCAGCGACGACGGCGAAGACAAGCCGAAGAAGCGCCGCGCCCCCCGCAAGGCTCCGAAGAGCATCGAGGGAGAGCAGGGCGTAGAAGGCGAGATCGACGCAGCCGCCCTGCCGCCTGCGATCGGTTCGAACGACGATGACGGTGACGACAAGCCCGCACCGCGTCGCCGTCGCCGCAAGGCCGAAGACACCGACGCGGAAAGCGCTGTCGGCTGAGGCTGGCCATTACGGCTGACGCTTTCGATTGCCATTGCCGCGCCCGTTGTTAACAGGCGTGGCAATGGATCGCATTTCCGACTTCCTTGACCGGCATCCGTACTGGAGCGTGCTTTCGCTTGGGCTGGTGTCGGCACTCGGGTATCCGCCGCTCGGCCTATGGCCACTTGCGCTAGCAGGGATGGCCGGTTTCGTCTGGCTGCTCCACCGACTGACGAGCGCCAAGGGCGCTTTCTGTGCGGGATGGCTGTTCGGGGTCGCGCATTTCACCCTCACGAACAACTGGATCGCGACGGCCTTCACCTACCAAGCGGAAATGCCCGCCTGGCTCGGCTGGCTCGCCGTCCCGCTCCTCTCGCTCTACCTCGCGATCTGGCCTGCCCTGGCAAGCTGGGGCGCATGGATGCTCTGCGGCAGGCATAAGTTACCCGTCTTTTCATTGGCTTTCGGGGGGCTGTGGATCGCTGCGGAATGGTTCAAGAGCTGGGTCTTCACCGGCTATGCTTGGGGACCATTTTCGATGGCATTCCTGGGGGATTGGACGCGCCCCGGCCTGGCGCGCCTGCTGCCTATTACCGGCACTTACGCACTGTCGGGATTGCTGGTCGCTCTTGCCGGAGTGCTCGCCTGGCTGGTTGCCGCACGGCACCGGAGGGCGCTTGGCATCGTCGGCGTTCTGCTCATCCTTGGCATGCTCTGGCCTGCGGGAACGGCTCGTGAAGGGACACTCGCCCTCACGCTCGTGCAGCCCAATCTCAAGCAGGAAGAGATTGACGATCCGACCAAGTTCGAGGACCAGTTCCAGCAGATAGCATCGCTTAGCCAAAAGCGGCGTGAAGTGGACAGGAGGCTGATCCTGTGGCCCGAAAGCGGCGTGCCCGACTATTTGCGCGAGGGGTATCCGCAGCGCTATTACGACCGGATGACAGCGGGAGGCGACCCGGCCTTCGCCCGCTTCCGTATCGGCCAGGCGATCGGCGATGGCGGGTTGCTACTGACAGGTGCGGTCGATCTGGAAATCGGCGAGGTCGAGGGATACCGCAGGGCGACTGGAGCCTACAATGCGATCACGCCGATCACGGCCGACGGGCTGATCGGACCGCGATATGCGAAGGCCCACCTCGTCCCCTATGGCGAATACCTCCCGATGCGCGCTTTGCTGGAGCCGCTCGGTCTGACCAGGCTGGTCGCGGGCAGTATCGACTTCATCCCCGGGCCCGGACCTCAGACGGTCGATCTGAAACAATACGGCAAGGCGGGCATGCAGATCTGCTACGAAATCGTCTTTTCCGGCGAGGTCGTCGATCGGGAGGAGCGCCCGGACTATATCTTCAATCCCTCGAACGACGGCTGGTTCGGAAGCTGGGGCCCGCCGCAACACCTCGCACAAGCGCGGATGAGGGCAATAGAGGAAGGCCTGCCGGTGCTTCGCTCCACCACGACAGGGATCAGCGCCGTGATCGACGCGCGCGGCGTCGTGCGCAGCCATATCGGCCGGGGCGAGGCCGACCGGATCGACACCATGGTGCCTCCGCCTTCGGGCGCGACCCTGTTCTCGCTCTTCGGCCACTGGCTGACACTTATCTGGTCAATGGTTCTTTTCGCCTGTTCTTTGGTTGCCATGCGCGTGCGAGACCGTTACGTGTCGGGTCACACATAAAGCTTTCTTTATATCTCTATTTCCGGGGTCTCAATGCGCACTGATTACCTGTTCACTTCCGAAAGCGTTTCGGAAGGCCATCCAGACAAGGTTTCCGACCAGATCTCCGACGCCATCGTCGACCTCATGCTGGCCAAGGATCCGGAAGCTCGCGTGGCGTGCGAAACCATGACCACCACCCAGCGGGTCATCCTGTCGGGCGAAATCCGTTGCGCACCGATGTATGATGCCGCCAACCCCGAATGGGCAGAGAACGGCGGCTGGGCGCCGGGCGCAAAGGAAGAGATCGAGAAGGCTGTCCGCCGTACCGTGCGCGAAATCGGTTACGAGCAGGAAGGCTTCCACTGGCAGACGCTGACCTTCGAAAACCATCTTCACGGCCAGTCCTCGGAAATTGCGCAGGGCGTCGATGCCAGCGGCAACAAGGACGAGGGCGCTGGCGACCAGGGCATCATGTTCGGCTTTGCCTGTAACGAAACGCCCGATCTGATGCCGGCTACCCTCGACTACAGTCACAAGATCCTCGAGCGTCTCGCCGCAGATCGCAAGAGCGGGGCCGCGCCGTTCCTCGAACCGGACGCGAAGAGCCAGGTCACCCTGCGTTACGAAAACGGCGTTCCCAAGGAATGCACTGCTATCGTGGTCTCTTCTCAGCACGCGAGGGGCTATCACGAGGGCGAAAAGGAAGCCGAACTGAAGTCCTATGTCCGCGGCGTCGTTGCCGACATCCTGCCCGAAGGCTGGCTGTCCGACGACACGCAATGGCATATCAACCCCACCGGCGCTTTCGAAATCGGTGGTCCTGATGGCGACGCCGGTCTCACTGGCCGCAAGATCATCGTCGACACCTATGGTGGCGCGGCTCCGCATGGCGGCGGCGCCTTCAGTGGCAAGGACCCGACCAAGGTCGACCGTTCCGCCGCTTACATCGCGCGCTACCTTGCCAAGAATATCGTCGCGGCAGGCCTCGCGCGTCGCTGCACGATCCAGCTTGCCTATGCGATCGGCGTATCGAAGCCGCTGTCGCTCTATGTCGACACGCACGGCACTTGTGCCGATGGCGTTACCGACGAAGCGCTGGAAAATGCGATCGCATCGATCGAGAAACTGGGCGGCCTGACCCCGCGCGGCATTCGCATGCATCTGGGCCTCAACAAGCCGATCTATCGCCAGAGCGCCGCCTACGGGCATTTCGGGCGGCAGGCTGACGGCGATGCCTTCCCGTGGGAGCGCACCGATCTGATCGACGATCTGAAGGCCGCGCTGGCCTGATTTGAAACGAGAAAGGGCGGCCCTCTACAGGCCGCCCTTTTTCTTGCAGTCGAACCGCTTCAGCCGAGCTTGACGCCTTGGGGCTGCGGTTCGCGCTGGTTGCCATAGTCGTCTTCGCGCAGCCATTGGCCGACCTTGCGCCCGAACTTGGCGACGGCATTCATGTTGAAGAAGTGCATGAATCCGAGCGCGACGACCACGAGGCCTATTTTCGTCGAGAGAAATTCGAGCACCTCTGCCGCGCCTTGGGGCTCGCTGCCGAAACGCAGCGTCAGCAAGATCCATCCCAGGTTGACGAGATAGAAGCCGACAACGAGCAGGTGGTTCGTCGAGTGCGCGAGATTATCGTCGTGTCCGAAGCATTCCTTGAGGAAGACGATCCCGTTCTTCGACAGCGTGCGCGCGACCCAGATCGTGAGGCCGATGCTGATAACGAGATAGGCGACATATGCTGGAACGAGGTACATGAGGTTTCTCCTCTAATTTCTGAAATTTGAGAAATCGCTATTTACAGCACTTCGATGACGCTCCTTTTCGCTGGTTTAGGGATCAGGTCTTGGTCTTGCCGTCCGGCAGGAGACGCGCCACGCGGCTGCCGAGTTTCATCAAGGTCACAAGGGTCGATTTGGGCAGGCGCCGGACGTCGGCATACCAGCCTGCAAGATTGCCGATGAATTCGTGCATCCGGCCGACACGTTCGCGCAGGTGCTCGGGCACGTGCTCCCGCTTGGCCAGGCTTTCGGACAGCTCGCCCAATAGCTGGATCGTCGGATCGATCTCGCGCCGCTTGCGCTCGGCCGTGATCTTCATGAGCATGTCCCACAGATCGCTTTCCGCGACAAAGTGGTCGCGCCGGTCACCCTCGACGTGGACGCGGCGCACGATCTGGTAGGATTGAAGTTCCTTCAGGCCATTCGAGACATTCGAACGGGCGAGGCCTAGCTTGTCACAGATATCCTCCGCGTGGCGCGGGCGATCTGACAGATAGAGCAGGGCGTGGATCTGCGCGACCGAGCGGTTGACGCCCCATTCGCTGCCCATCTCACCCCAATGGAGGATAAATGCGCGCGCTTCGGGGATTTCCATGATCTCGGCCACGACTCGGCTCCTTTTGTGATTTCTGTAATTACAGAAATTACGGGTGACGTCAATAAGGGGTGCAAGATCTACGGATCAGCTGGCGTTGTGCTCGCCCTTCGCAGGGGAGGGACAATCAAGCGTCATCTCGGCATCCGAGAAGGAGAACGGACTGCGAAGGCCGGGTACGCCCTCTGGCGAAATCTGCATTCCGCGCGCCCGTACCTGAGGGTCTGCAAACACCTGGTCGAGCGTATTGATGGGGCCCGCAGGCACGCCCTTCTCGGCACAAGCGGCAAGCAGGTCTTCGCGTGACCACTTGGCGGTTTCGCCCGCGATGAGGCCATCGATTTCCGCGCGATTTGCGACCCGCCCCTCATTGGTTGCGAAACGCGTGTCTTCCAGCAGGTCGGGCCGGTCGAGCAGCGCCAGCAGCTTGCGGAAGAGCGCATCGTTGGCGGGAGCCAGAACGACGGGTCCGTCCTTTGTCGGAAAGACCCCATACGCACTGACCTGTGCATGGGCATTGCCCATGCGCGGCGGATTCTGGCCGGTCGCGAAATAGCTCATCGCCTGGTTTGCCAAGAGGGCGACCGAACAATCCAGCAGGCTCATGTCGATCCGCTGGCCCTTGCCGGTGCGATGCCGCATCAAAAGTGCCGACTGCACCGCATTGGCCGACCAGAGCCCGCAGGCCAGATCGCTGATCGAGACCCCGTGCTTCATCGGATAGCCATCCGGTTCGCCGGTAAGGGACATGAACCCGCTCATCGCCTGGATAACAAAATCATATCCCGGCTCGTCACGGCGCGGGCCATCCTGGCCGAACCCCGTGATCGAACAATAGACCAGCGCCGGGTTCGCCTCCGCTAGCGAAGCATAGTCGAGGCCGAACTTGGCGAGCGCACCGGGCTTGAAATTCTCGAGCACGACGTCCGCCCCGGCAGCCAGCGTCTTGATCGCGGCCAGGTCATCTGCGTCGCGGAAATTCGCCACGATCCCGCGCTTGCCGCGATTGCAGCCATGATAATAGGCCGCTGTCTTCTCGCCTCCGTGCTCGATCCAAGGCGGCCCCCAGATGCGCGTATTGTCGCCTTCCGGGCTCTCGACCTTGATGACGTCTGCACCCAGATCGGCAAGGATCTGTCCCGCCCAGGGGCCCGCCAGCACACGCGCCAGCTCGAGCACCTTCAACCCCGCGAGCGGAGCATTCTCGTTGCGTGGATTGTCGAGCCAGTCGGCCATGGCGGCGTCAGCCCAGGGCGACCTCGTAATGGGCGGTCGTCTTGGCGGCGATGTCTTCCTCGCTCACGCCGGGGGCCAGTTCGATCAGCCGGAACGGGCTTTCATGGTCGGATCGCTTGAACACCCCGAGGTTGGTGATGATCATGTCGACCACGTTCTGGCCGGTCAGCGGCAAGGTGCATTCCGGGATGAACTTGGGATCGCCCGCCTTGCTGTTGTGATCCATGACCACGATGATCTTCTTCACGCCCGCGACGAGATCCATCGCGCCGCCCATTCCCTTGATCATCTTGCCGGGGATCATCCAGTTGGCGATGTCGCCGTTTTCGGCCACTTCCATCGCGCCAAGAACGGTCAGGTCGATATGGCCGCCGCGGATCATCGCAAAGCTGGCAGCGCTGTCGAAATAGGCGCTGTGCGGCAATTCGCTGATTGTCTGCTTGCCCGCGTTGATGAGGTCGGCGTCTTCTTCGCCTGCATAGGGGAAGGGCCCGATGCCGAGCATGCCGTTCTCGCTCTGCAGGGTGACGTGCATGCCATCGGGAATGTGGTTCGCCACCAGCGTCGGAATGCCGATGCCGAGGTTCACGTAATAGCCGTCTTCCAGCTCCTGCGCGGCGCGGGCAGCCATCTGGTCGCGGTCCCAGCCGATCTTTTCTGCTGTCTCGCTCATATCAATTGCCTTCATTCATGATTGCCGGGGCGTCGGAGGGTACGGTTTCGGGCGACCAGCGGGTGCCTTCGGGGAAGACCTGCTCCACCGTGCCTTTCAGCGAATATCCGTAGACGGGGTTGGGCAGGACGAACCAGCCATTGCCCCACAGTTGCGCAAGATCGCCACGTGCAGCCAGTTCGCGGCGCTCGAGCGGGGTGCGCGCATCGTCGTTGAAGACGTCGGCGAAGTCGCCAAGATTGTCCCCGGCCAGTGCCACAACGCAATAGCGCTCCGCGATGAGAGCGCGGCGCCCATCCTTGTCGCCGCTGTTCACGCCGTCGTCGCCGCGCAGGAACAGCGTGTCGCGGTGGACCGCCTCGCCAAGGCCTGCGGCCGCGATCGCGCGCGCGGCGCCTTCGGGACTGAATTCGCGATTGGTGTTGAAGACCGGGGTGATGCCCGCTTCGCGAAGGCGGCGGATGCCCGTGACCGCGCCGGGGACGGGGCGGATATAGCTGGCGCCCGTCTTCTCCCACTTTTCCCAGCTTTCCTTGGAGAAGGAATTGCCGGTGACGGTCGTCCAGTATTCATACCCCTGGTTCAGGATGACGGTCTCGTCGACGTCGAAGACGACTGCCAGCGGCTTCCAGCTTTCGCCCAGCGCACAGCTTGCAGGTCCTGCGATCTTGCCGCCGATGCCCATGGTGACCGACTGCGGGGTGCGGCGCTCACGCGAACGGGCGATCGCGTAGTCGGCGATATTGCGCCACGCCTGGATGGAGGCACCGGCGGCTTCGCCGGAGCCGTAGAGCCATTGCATCGTGTCGGGCGCATCGGCCGAGGCGACCGGCGCTTGCGGAGCGGGGGTGGTGGCGCAACCGGCCAGCGCAAGCGCCGCAATCGAGGTCATGATTGTGCGCATCATGCTTCGGCCCTCTCACGCGTCGTCACGAATTCGATCTTCTTGTCGTAGGGTGCTCCCACGATCATGCGCTGGACGTAGACGCCAGGCAGGTGGATGCAGTCGGGATCGAGGCTGCCGGTCGGCACAATCTCTTCGACCTCAACCACGCAGGTCTTGCCGCAGGTCGCGGCGGGCAGGTTGAAGTTACGCGCTGTCTTGCGGAAAACGAGGTTGCCCGTTTCGTCCGCCTTCCATGCCTTGACGATGGCGAGATCGGCGAAGATCCCGCGTTCGAGGATGTAATCCTCCCCGTCGAAAGTCTTTACTTCCTTGCCCTCGGCGACCTGCGTGCCAACGCCCGTCTTGGTGTAGAAACCCGGGATGCCAGCGCCGCCGGCGCGCATGCGTTCTGCCAGGGTGCCCTGGGGGCAGAACTCGACCTCCAGTTCGCCGGAGAGGAATTGACGCTCGAATTCCTTGTTCTCTCCCACGTAGGAAGAGATCATCTTCTTCACCTGCTGCGTGCGTAGCAGCATGCCGATGCCTTCATTGTCGATGCCGGCATTGTTGCTGGCGAAGGTCAGACCCTTCACGCCGCTCTCGCGGATCGCCGCGAGCAGTCGCTCGGGTATGCCGCATAGGCCGAAACCGCCGCTGGCAATCAACATGTCGTCCTTGAGAAGCCCGTCGAGGGCCGAGGCGGCGTCTGGGTAGAGTTTCTTCATGCATCGCCATCTAACCGCTTCATCCGACAGTGTCACGTCGTGGAATTGGGCTCTGCGGGATCGCCAACGCAATGCTGCATTGCAATACAAACGCCGACTGGTGGGGCGTGTGTATCCTTATGAAAACAAATTGGTTTTCTCCATATCACCCCCCTTTAGTTGCGTTTGACGCAACAAACCTTGTTCTTTTCGCATTTGCACAATTTGCGCGACGAGAGCATATGCAGGCGTGCCTTTCAGGCATCCTCTCCCAAGACTTTCAGACCCGGTTGGTCATTCCTCGGAATACCAGCCGGGTTTTTTCTTGCTTGCGGTTGGCCCCTTTTCGGACCCCTCGGGCGCTTCGCTCATTGCAGTTTCGTGTCCTGTGCCCATTTCTGGCATGACGAATTCGAATTGATGCAAGGGAGAGTTTCCGGATGGCCGATGCCGATGCAGCGACTGCGGTGGATGAGAAGACGGTAAGACTTCAGGTCGCCGCAGCACGCCAGGAAGAAAGCGGCCAGGGTATCGCGCGCATGCCGCGCTCCGCTTTCCAGGCTCTCGGCATCACCGAAGGCGACACCGTGCAGATCACCGGCAAGCGCGACACCGTTGCGATTGCGATGGCCGCTTACGACGAGGACCAGTCGCTCGACGTGATCCGCCTCGATGGCCTGCAGCGCGGCAATGCGGAAGTCGGTTCAGGCGAGCATGTCAAAGTGGTCGCTGCGGAATCGCGGCCTGCGACACGGGTCATCTTCGCGCCGGCCAACCGCGAGATGCGCCTCCAGGGGCCGGCTCAAGCGCTGAAGCGCAATTTTTTCCAGAAGCCCATCATGGCCGGTGACCTCGTCGCCACGACCGGACAGCAGCCGGTGCAGAACATGCCTCAGGAAGTGCGCCGCATGTTCAATGCGCCTGCCTATGCGCTGACCCAGATCAGGCTGTCGGTCGTTTCGACCAGCCCCAAGGGGATCGTCCATATCGACGAGAATACAGAGGTGGAACTGCGTGCGGAATTCGAAGAACCGCGCGACGCCAGGGCGATCATCAACTATGACGATGTCGGCGGCATGGGCGAGACCATCCAGCAATTGCGCGAGATGGTCGAACTGCCCCTGCGCTATCCAGAACTCTTCACCCGCCTCGGCGTCGATCCGCCCAAGGGCGTGCTGCTCCACGGCCCGCCCGGAACCGGCAAGACCCGTCTTGCGCAGGCCGTCGCCAATGAAAGCGATGCGAATTTCTTCACCATCAACGGTCCGGAAATCATGGGCTCCGGCTATGGCGAAAGCGAAAAGGCGCTTCGCCAGGTCTTCGAGGAAGCTACCAAGTCGGCGCCTGCGATCATTTTTATCGACGAGATCGACTCCATTGCGCCGAAACGCGACCGCGTGCCGGGCGAGGCCGAGAAGCGCCTTGTCGCCCAGCTCCTCACGCTGATGGACGGACTGGAAGCGCGCTTGAATCTCGTGGTGATCGCCGCGACCAACCGGCCAGACGCGATCGACGAAGCGCTGCGGCGGCCGGGCCGCTTCGATCGCGAGATCGTAATCGGTGTTCCCGATGAACAGGGGCGTCGCGAAATTCTTGGCATCCATACGCGCGGCATGCCGCTCGGCGATCGGGTCGACCTGCAGGAACTGGCGAAGGCTACCTACGGCTTCGTTGGCGCGGACATCGCCGCGCTTGCACGCGAAGCGGCCATCGATGCCGTGCGCCGCATCATGCCCAAGATCGACCTTGATGAACGGACTATCCCGCCAGAAGTGCTCGACGAGCTATGCGTCACGCGCGAGGACTTTCTCGAAGCCCTCAAGCGCATCCAGCCTTCGGCAATGCGCGAAGTCATGGTCCAGATGCCCAATGTCGGGTGGAGCGATATCGGCGGCGTCGGCGATGCCATCGAGAAGCTGAAGGAAGGCATCGAATTGCCGATGAGGAATCCCGACGCTTTCCGTCGCCTCGGGATCAGGCCCGCCAAGGGCTTCCTGCTCTATGGTCCTCCCGGCACTGGCAAGACCCTCCTTGCCAAAGCCGTGGCGAAGGAGGCCAAGGCTAATTTCATCTCGATGAAGAGTTCGGACCTGCTGTCGAAATGGTATGGCGAGAGCGAACAACAGATTGCCCGCATGTTCAAACGCGCACGTGCGGTCGCACCCTGCGTGATCTTTATCGATGAGATCGACAGCCTCGTCCCCGCGCGCGGAAGCGGGCAGGGCGAACCACAGGTCACGGGCCGCGTGGTGAACACCATTCTTGCCGAAATGGACGGGCTGGAAGAACTCCAGTCGGTCGTCGTCATCGGGGCCACCAACCGGCCGACGCTGGTTGATCCTGCCCTGCTGCGACCCGGTCGTTTCGACGAACTCGTTTATGTCGGCACGCCCGACAAGCCGGGCCGGGAACAGATCCTCGGCATCCATACGGCCAACATGCCGCTAGCCGAGGACGTCTCCCTGACCGACGTTGCCGGCAAGACGGAGCGCTTCACCGGCGCCGACCTCGAAGACGTGGTTCGCCGTGCGGGTCTCAACGCGCTCCAGCGGGCGGGCGGCGATGTGCAGGAAGTCACGGCAGCCGATTTTGCCGAAGCCCTGAAAGACAGCCGCGCCACGGTAACTTCCAAGATGGAAGCAGAGTATCGCAAGATGCGGGGCGAATTGAAGAAGCGGGCAGCAGAGGTGCAGCCGATCGGCTTTATTCACGAAGGGATGGTCGAGAGTACCCGCGACCAGAAACACTGAGCCGAGCGGTGGTGGGCGTCGCTCAGCCGCCCATCACCCGCTGGTTTGCCGCTTCTACTTCAAGGCGGTGCCGGATAAGCGCGCCCGGCTGGTTCTCGCGTAGCCATTCCACCATGTGCTCGCGGGTGGCGCAGCGCAGGTTGAACAGGTCCCCGATCGTCTCTGCGCTCATCGAAAGGCGCAGTTCGATGCTTTCGGGATAGGCTTCCGTCATCAACAGGGCGACGTTGCGCCCATCCCACAGCGGATGCGCCTTCACGAAGCGTTCGAATTCTTCGCGGATCGGTTCGACCTTGGTCGCCGGATCGAGATGCAGCATCACGGGACCGGTCAACTTCTCGCTGACGCGTGACCAGTTTTCGAACGCATTCTCGAGGAATACGGAAGTGGGTACCACCAGTACCCGTTCGTCCCATGTGCGCACGGTCACGAAACTCATGCGGATTTCCTCGACGCGACCGGCCTGGCCTTCGACCTTGACGAGATCGCCGATGCGCAGGGGCTGGGTCAGGGCCATCTGCAGGCCGGAGATGAGCGATTTCAGGGCCGGCTGCGCCGCGGCACCGATAGCGAGTGCGGCGAGACCGGCCGATGCAAGCAGGGTTGTCCCGACTTTTGCGACGCCGGGAATGCTCAGCATGACCAGCGATATGGTGATGATGACGATCGCGAAGGTCGCGGTGCGCGACAGGATGGAGATGCGGGTGCGAAGGGACCGTGTGGCGACCTCGTCGCCGGTCAGTTCGACTTGGCGTGAATACCCGGCTGCAAATCCCTTCACCAGCGAATAGGCGACCCAGCCGAGCACGAAAGGCGTCAGGAACGAGCTGAAGACGTCCCAACCATCCCCGACGAGATGATCGTTTTCCGCAGCAATGGAGATGGCAAAGCCGATGATCGCCCAGCGCAACGGCTTGCGCACGCGTTCGACGATGACGTCGTCGATCTGGCTGTCCGAAGTCTTGGTGAACCTGCGTAGCGCGGCGAAGACGAGGTAGTGCAGGACCAGCGCGAGAATGACCGCCGCCGTCAGAACAATACCCGTGTGGAGTAGGCCCTCGTACGAAATGGGCCAGTTTCGCGGATCGTAACGTTCGAGCATGCGAGAGAGCAACTAGGGAGCCTCCGGATCGCTTGCAAGCGAAGTCGCGCCCTGTTCGACCGGCAAGTCGATGGTGACGATCAGCCCGTCCTTGGTGAAATCGCGCTCCACCGTGCCGCCGAATTGACGTGCGGCACTGTTCATCAGCAGGCTGCCGAAGCCTTTGCGGTCCGGTTCACCGTCGAGCGGCACGCCGGTTTCACGCCAGACGAGCTTGATCCTGTCATCCTTGCGGGTCCAGCTGACGTCGATCGTTCCACCATGGGCCCAGGCGCCGTACTTGACCGCGTTCGTCGTCAGCTCATGGAAGACGAGGCCAAGCGGAGTGATCCGTTTGGCAGGCAGCAGGACCTCCGGCCCGTCGATGTTCGCTGTCTGGGTCGATGACCTGTAAGGCGCCAGCGAAGTGTCGATCAGCGCCTCCAGGGACGCCAATTGGGTGTCCAGCGCCCCCTGGCTTACCTCGTGCGCGGTCAGCAGCGCGCGGATACGCTCGGCAATACTGTCCGTCACGGGCTTTGCTTCTGGTTTGTCGCGTGCACTCATCTGGACGATGGCAAGCACCACCGCGAACAGGTTCTTCACGCGGTGATTGAGTTCGCGAGCGAGCAGGTCGGCGCGGTCGCGCGCTTCGCCCACTGCCGCCGCCTGCGCCGCCTCGGCCTCGGCGCGCGCTGCTCGGGAAACGAGTCTCGCGCCGAGCAGGATCGCTACGAGGATCAGGATGATGAGACCGCCCAATAGCGGCAGGATGCGCGCTTCGAGGCGGGCTGTGTCGGCGGCTTGCCGCGCCAGTATCTGGCGCTCGATCACGCGCATTTCGTCGACCGCCCTGCGCAGGCGTTCCATCGCTTCCTGGCCTTCATCGGAAAGGATCGAACGACGCGCGTCGAGAAGACGTCCATCCTCGATCAGCATGACCGATTCCTCCATTTCGGAGAACTTCGCCCGCGCAAGAGAGTCGATCTGGTCGAGCAGTTCAGCCTGGCGGACCGTGGTCTCATCGCCCAGCAGGTCGCGCAGGCGCCTCAGTGACGGTTCGATCTGTTCGCTACCCTGCTGGTAGGACGACAGGTAGCGTCGATCCAATGTGATCAGATAGCCGCGCTGGCCGGTTTCGGCATTGAGTGCGGCATATTCCACTTCCTGTAATTCGGCCAGGACGCTGGCCGTCAGGCGGGATTGCTCGCGTTCGCGGCGCTCGCCTTCCAGCGTCTGGTAGACGAGGAAAATCAGGGCGAACATCGCACCGAAAATGATCAGCGAAAGGACCGCATTCGGCCAGCGCTGTCCGCGGCGCACTAGGGCGGCAAAATCCTTCAATGTGCTGCGTCCCAGCTCTTGCCGGTGCCGATTTCGACACCGAGAGGCACGTCGAGCGTAACGGCTGGCCGGGCCGCGCTGGACATCACTTCTTCGATCACCTCGGACGCCTTGGCGACATCGCCTTCAGGCAATTCGAAGACGAGTTCGTCATGCACCTGAAGCAGCATTTTGACCTTCTCCAATCCCGCGTCGGCCAAGGCATCTTCCATGCGGATCATCGCGCGTTTGATGATATCCGCGCTGGTCCCCTGGATCGGAGCGTTGATGGCCGCTCGCTCGCTTCCTTGCCGTTCCGCCTGGTTCTTTGAGCCGATCCGGGGAAACCACGTCTTGCGACCGAAAAGCGTTTCTGAATATCCTCGCTCCCGTACCGTCTCGAGGGTTTCCATGATGTAACGTTGGATGCCCGGGAAACGCTGGAAATAGGTATCGATCATGTCCTGCGCTTCGTCGGGTTCGACGCCGAGGCGGCCGGCCAGCCCCCAGCGCGAAATGCCGTAAAGGATCGCGAAATTGATCGTCTTTGCCCGTGCGCGGGTGTCGCGCGTCACTTCACCGAACATCTCGGTTGCGGTGCGGGCGTGGATGTCTTCGCCATTGGCGAAAGCATCCTTGAGCGGACCGACATCGGCCATGTGCGCAGCAAGGCGAAGTTCGATCTGCGAATAGTCGGCGGCGAGCAGGACGTTGCCTTCCTCAGCCACGAAAGCTTCGCGGATCTGGCGGCCGATCGCCGTGCGGATCGGAATGTTCTGCAGGTTCGGATCGGTCGATGACAGGCGCCCGGTCTGCGCGCCGACCAGGCTATAGCTGGTATGGACGCGGCCGGTCTTCGGATTGATCGCTTCCTGAAGAGCATCGGTGTAGGTCGACTTGAGCTTGGTGAGCTGCCGCCATTCGAGCACCTTGTCGGCAATCTTGGCGCCTTCGCCCGACAGCCGCTCCAGCACCGACTGATCCGTCGAATACTGGCCGCTCTTGCCCTTTTTGCCGCCCTTGTATCCTAGGGTATCGAACAGCACGTCGCCCAGTTGCTTGGGACTGCCGACGGTAAACTCCTTGCCCGCAAGCTCGTGAATCTCGCCTTCCAGTCGCCCGGTTTCGGTCGCAAATTCCTGCGACAGTCCGGCGAGCCGCGCGCGGTCTACCTTGATACCGCGCTGTTCCATGCGCGCGACGACCGGCACGAGCGGGCGATCGACCCGCTCGTAAATCGCCGTGCCGCCCTCCTGCGGGAGGCGGCGCTTGAGGTGCTGGTAAAGGCGCCACGTTACATCGGCATCCTCGGCTGCATATTCGGTCGCCTTGTCGAGCGGAACCTCGCCGAAGGGGATCGCTTTCTTGCCCGTGCCGCAGACTTCCTTGAACGTGAGGCAGGTGTGCGAAAGGTGGCGATCCGCCAATTCGTCCATGCCGTGACCACCGCCGATCCCGTCGAGCCCGCGACCGGCATCGAGATCGAAGCTGATGACCATGGTATCTTCGACCGGCGATACGGCAACGTCGTATCGCGAAAGGACGTTGAGGTCGTATTTGCCGTTGTGCAGGACCTTGATGACCGCATCCGACGCGAGCAGGGGTCGCAGCGCGTCCAGCGCTTCGTCGAGACCGATCTGGTCTGGCTTCTCGGCAAACATATCCGATCCGCCATGGGCGAGCGGGATATAGCACGCCTCGTTCGGGCCGATCGCAAGGCTGATGCCGACGAGATCGGCGGCCATGCTGTCGAGCGCGCTGGTTTCCGTATCGACTGCCAGCAGGCGAGCCTTCTGGGCGCGGGCGATCCAGTCCTCGAGCCGGTCGAGCGACTGCACGCACTCATAGGTCGACCGGTCGACAGCAGGCATCTCGGGCAGCGGCTGGACGGAACCTTCGGGCGCCGACGCGGCTCCGGCAGTTTCCTGCTTGGCGGGATTGAGATCATTCGACTTGCCCGGGCTCCCGCTACCGGCTTCTAGGCGGCGCAAGAGGCTGGTGAAGCCGTGCTTTTCGAGGAAAGCGGCAAGCGGCTCGCTCGGCACGCCGTCGAGCTTCATGTCGTCAAGCTCGACTGGAAGACCGCAGTCTTCCTTAAGCGTCACAAGCACGCGGCTGAGTTCGGCATCCTCGCGATGCTCGATCAGGCGTTCCTTGAGCTTGCTTTTCTTCATGTCTTCGGCAGCATCGAGCGCGGACGTCAGGTCGCCGTGTTCGGCGATCAGCTTGCTGGCGGTCTTGGGGCCGACCCCGAAGATGCCAGGGATGTTGTCGACCGAGTCACCCATCAACGCGAGGACATCGCCGACCTTCTCGGGGCGAACGCCGAACTTCTCCTCGACTTCCTCGATATAGATGCGGGCGTTCTTCATCGTATCGAGCATGTCGATCCTCGCCCCGTTTTCTTCGCCGACAAGCTGCATGAGGTCCTTGTCGGAGGAAACGATGGTGACGTCCCACCCCTGGGCCTGCGCGGCGCGGGCGTAGGAAGCGATCATGTCGTCCGCCTCGACATCCGGTTCTTCGATGCAGGGCAAGGAGAACGCACGGGTCGCATCGCGGATCAGCGGGAATTGCGGAACGAGGTCTTCCGGCGGATCGGGCCGGTTGGCCTTGTACTGGTCGTAAATTTCGTTGCGGAAGGAATGACTCGACTTGTCGAGCACCACCGCAAGGTGGGTGGGGCCGTCTGCCTTGTCGAGATCTTCGGCCAGCTTCCACAGCATGGTCGTGTAGCCGTAAACTGCGCCGACCGGGGTGCCTTCCGGATCGGTCAGGGGAGGCAAGCGGTGGTACGCCCTGAATATGTAGGCGGATCCGTCGACAAGATAGAGGTGGTTTTTATCGGCCATTGCAACGGTGACTAGCAGCGAGTCGACACTTTGGGGAGCGCAAAGCACACGAAAAAATGTGGCCGGGAAGTGGCGGAAATCCGGCAAATCGATGGCAAATCGGGCATGAATGTGGCGAATTCGCTTGCAGCGCCACAATCCCGCCATTATTTAGACACTGTGAGGCCCGAATTCGGACCTTGCGTCGGGGGACGGAATACCGATTCCCCGGCCCATAAACTCGCTGTTTAAGGAATTATCTTTATGCGTAAGATCGCTCTTTTCGCTGCTGCTTCGGCTGCTGCTCTCTCGCTCGCTGCTTGCTCGGAAGCTACCGAAGACGCAGCTGCTGACACCGCTGACTCGGCTGCTGCAGACGCAGAAGCAAACATGGAAGCCGCTGGCGAATCCATGGAAGCAGCTGGTGAAGAAGTTGCTGCTGAAGCTGACGCAGCTGCTGCTGAAGTCGAAGCTGAAGTCGAAGGCGAAACCGAAGCTGAAGCTGCTGCTGACTAATCCAGCACGCTTCGCCGGTTAACCGACGAAACAAGAAGGGCGGTGCCGCAAGGCGCCGCCCTTTTTCGTGTCCGCTCGCTTTTCGATGCCCGTGAGGGGATTAGCCGCCGTTGTGTTCCGCGTTGGTCCACACGCGCTTGCGCTGGCCGCTCTGGGCGGAATACCCATCGTGCAGGGCGCGGGCGATCTGTGCGATCTTCGCTTCGCGATTGAGGCGCGAGCCCTGGCCGGTCACATAGATGGCGACCGCGACGGCGCGTCCATCCGGGGTCTCGAGAATGCCGACGTCGCTCGAAGTGTTGTTCAGCGAACCCGTCTTGTGGCTTACCTTCACGCTGGCGGGCATGAGGGCCGGAATACGGCGCTTCCCTGTCCGCGTACGGCTCATAGCGCCCAGTAGAACGCGACGGCTTTCTGACGACAGGTACTTGCCCTGGTAGAGGCCGGTCAGGAGTTCGAGCATCGCCTTGGGGGTCGCGGCATCGCGCGGGTCGATATGCTGGGCCGGGTCATATTCGCCATCGTCGCGCACGAGGGTGGCGATGTCCCGATCGATGCTGAATTCATCGATACCCTGCCTGCGCATCCAGTCATTGACCGCCTCAGGTCCGCCCACAACACGCAGCAGCGCGTCGGTTGCCGGGTTGCTGGAACGGGTGATCATGATTTCGATCAGGTCGATCGCCTTCATGTACTGGCCTTCGTAGACCGGTGCACGGGGGCTGGAGAATTTCGCGGAGCGGCGCGGAAGCAGCAGCGGAAACTCGCTGGTCAGGCTCCATTTGCCCTTCTCGACGCCTTCGAGGAACGTCGCCGCCACGGCGATCTTGCTGGTACTCGCCATCGGGAAAAGCTGGTCGCCCAGGACCGAAACCGTCTTGCCGGTCGACAAGTCGACTGCGGCAACACCAATACGGCCCTTCGAACCATCGGCGAGTTCCGCAATGGTCTGCTCGAGCGCGTTTTCGTAAATTGCCTCGAACGTCTGCGGCGCGCGCTCTTGCGTGCCGAGCATCTGGTCGAACTGCGCCTGGTAGGTGGTGGTTTGCGCATTTGCGCCAGTTGCCGCACCGACTGCCAGAGCCGCCGTAACAAGTATCTTGCCTAGTTTCCTCATCCGCATGTCCATCTGTGTAGCAAGTCCTTGGTTAGGCGTTGCTTAACGAAACCTGCGGCCGAAACGCAAGCGCCCGCGCGACAGAATGTGTCGCGCGGGCGCTCGTTGCTTTCGATCGGGTGGTTCTCGACGTTATGAAGCCGCAATAACCTTCTCGATCTGCTCGGTCGTTTCGCCGGTCACGGTCTTGTTGATTTCGCCGACCAGGCGCTTTTCGAGTTCGCTGTGATAGTGGCGTCGCATTTCGCCCAGCGTCTTGGGATCGGCAATCACCAGCACGTCGGTGATCTCTCCGGAAATCGCCTTGGCATTGAGCCATTCCGCTGCGGCTGCGCCATGGGCCAGTTCATTGAGATCGGTAGCGCCGGTGCGCTGGCCCATATCGTCCTGGTGGCGCACTCCCGCGCTGAAATTGCTCGGGTTCAGGTTCGGTTTCGAGGCGTCGCCGAGCTTGGGCTCGAACGGCTTGCCGGTGTTCCTCATGATCGTGAAGCTTTCGCCGTCTACGATTGCGACATGCGCCTTGTGGGGCACTTTCATCGGTTTCTCCTCGGATGCTTTTTAGGTTCCCTCCCTACCAACGAGCCAGCGTCCGATTTGGTCCGCCAAGCACCGATCATTTGCGCACTTCGCCGGACTGCCGACGATGATCGACCAGCGACTTGTGCCCGCGGCCTTTGCGCTTGACCCGCCCGGCGCGGTCGGGACTATGCGCGCCAAGGGTTTGGGATTCGCAGAGGACTGACATGAAAACGACACTTCGCACCATGGTTGCGGGCATGCTGCTCACGACTTCGCACGCAGCACTGGCGCAGGAAGTGCCGATCGTTCTGCCCGGTGCGCCGGGCGAAGCACCGCGCGTAATCGACCGTGAAGAAGCGATTGCGCTTGCAGATATCTCCTACTCGCCTGGCGATGTCGTGTTCATGCAGGGCATGATCACCCACCACCGGCAAGCGGTCCAGATGGCGGAACTTGCACCGGATCGCACCAGCAACGATGCGGTGAGCAAGATCGCCGCCGGTATCCTCGCCACGCAGAAGGACGAAATCGCCTTCATGACCGAGTGGCTGGAAGCGCGCGGCGAAGCGGTTGCGATGGACCATTCCATGCACGCAGGTCACGCGGGCCATTCGATCATGAAGGGCATGGCGACGCCTGCTCAAATGGCTGAACTCGCGGCATCCAGCGGAACGGATTTCGACCGCCAGTTCCTGCGCCTGATGATCGAGCATCACAAGGGCGCGCTCACCATGGTCAAGACCCTGCATGAGGCCCCGGGCAGCGCCTACGAGCCAGTGATGTTCGAGTTCACCAATGACGTGGTCAGCGACCAGCAGGCCGAGATCGACCGTATGAACGCGCTGCTCGCCCAGCTGTCCAGCGATCCGCGAGCGACACTGACCGCCGGCCTGCGCGACGCGGGCGAGGCAATCTCCGGCCTGCGCCTCGTTGCGGCCCAGCCCAAGCCCGCGGGTTTCTTCGACCCCAAGAATCCGGCGCAATTGCAGCCGCTGATCGAAAAGGACGATGACGAGAAGAAGGCCAAGAAGGACGGCGACGAGGAAGAGGATGAGCCCCAGTTCGGCAAGCGCGGCTCGCTGCTGGACTTCGCCAATACCGACATGGCCTTCTCAGGCGACCTCCTGGTGGCAGGCAGCTATCACGGCTTCAACGCTTACCGACTTGGCGATGACGGCGTGCCCCAGCTTGTCAGTTCCACGGTTTGCCCTGGTGGGCAGGGTGACGTTTCCATCGTCGGCGATCTTCTGGTCATGAGCGTTCAGGACAGCCGCGCCCGCGTCGATTGCGGCCTCCAGGGTGTCGATGGAAAAGTAAGCGAAGACCGTTTCCGCGGTATCCGCATCTTCGACATTTCGGACATCACGCGGCCCCGCCAGGTCGGGCTGGTCCAGACTTGTCGCGGCAGTCACACACATTCGATCGTCTCTGCGGATGACGAGACAATCGTCCTCTACAATTCGGGCACATCCTATGTCCGTGATGACGAGGAGCTGGCCGGATGCTTCGATACCGCCGGTGACGAGACCGCTCTGTTCAGCATCGACGTGATCGAAATCCCGGTCGCCAATCCTTCGGCGGCCCGCATCGTCGATAGCCCGCGCGTCTTCGCGACCGATGGGCAAATTGCTGGCCTGTGGCGTGGCGGCAATCACGGCGAAGGCACGCAGGAAACGAATGTGACCAACCAGTGTCACGACATTACGGTGTTCCCGGCCAAGAATCTCGCCGCCGGTGCCTGCTCGGGCAATGGCATCATCATGGACATTTCCGATCCGCGTAAACCGGTCCGGATCGCCGACGTCACCGACAAGGGCTTCGCTTATTGGCACTCCGCCACTTTCAGCAATGATGGCACCACGGTCCTCTTCACCGACGAGTGGGGCGGGGGCGGCCGTCCGCGCTGCCAGGCAGGCGATCCGATGGATTGGGGCGCCAACGCATTCTATGCACTTGAGGACAGCAAGCTGGAATATCGCGGCACCTACAAACTGCCCGCACCGCAGAGCGACAAGGAAAATTGCGTCGCGCACAACGGCTCGATCATTCCGGTCCCGGGCCGCGATATTTTCGTGCAGGCCTGGTACCAGGGCGGCATTTCGGTGATCGATTTCACCGATGCGGCGAACCCGTTCGAGATCGCTTATTTCGACCGCGGACCGATCGACGAGGACCAGTTGGTCACCGGCGGTTACTGGTCGGCCTACTGGTATAAAGGACGTATCTACGCGACCGAAATTACCCGCGGGCTCGACATCTTCGCGCTCGAGCCGAGCGAGTTCCTCACGGCAGAGGAGATCGCGGCGGCGGAAGCGGCGCAGTTCGAGGGCGAACTGTTCAACCCGCAAACGCAGACTCAGGTCACCTGGCCCGACGAGGTGGTCCGGGCAGCAGAGGAGAGCCGCAAGGGGGGCTGATCGCCCCCAGAAGCGGAACAATCGCGGAGCGCCGAGGTATAGACCCCGAGCCATTTTTGAGGCTGTGGGGGAATATCTTTGAAAAATCTGAGCCTTGCCGGGAAAGCAATCCTCGCATTTCTCGCGCTTTTCCTGATCCTGTCGCTGGTGTCGCTTTACGATACCAACCGCGGCGCTGTCCGCATGCTCGACTTCCTGCGTGAGCCGATGATGATGCTCGCCGGAATCTTGGGGATTGCTGCGATATTCGTTGCGCGGCCCCGATGGATCACGGCCTTGGTGCTGGCTTTCCTGACCATCGGCATCAACCTGTGGCGGCTCTGGCCTTACACGTTCCTCGCCTCGCCGCAGGTCGCTCTGCCGGACGAGGTAGACGGGATGAGCTGTGCCCGTGTGCTCGCCTTCAATGTGCTGCAATCGAACGATCAGTATGATCGCACGGCGCAACTGATCGATAGCGTCGACCCCGACATTCTCCTGCTGATGGAGACGAACGAGAAGTGGGTCGAAGAGCTTGCCCCGCAGCTGTCGCGCTATTCCTATCGCCTGGATATGCCGCTGGAGAATAAATACGGGATGGCATTCGCCACGAGGTTGCGGACCGATCGGGCCGAAATGGTGGCGAACACCAGTTCGAACACACCAACGCTCTACGCAACGCTTCGCATGGGCGACGGCGCGCGCTTCGAAGTGATCGGTCTGCATCCCAGGCCCCCGTTGCCGGGTGAATCTACCGCAACGCGCGATGCGAATATCGCCAGGGCGGGCGCGAAGACACCGGACGAGCTTGAGAATGTGTTGGCCATTGGTGATTCCAACGACGTGCCGTGGTCGGATACGACATCGCGCTTCGCCCGCGAGGGCGGCTATTTCGACCCTCGCGCCGGGCGCGGCAGCTACCCGACTTTCCCGGCCGACTATTCCTTCGTCGGTTGGCCGCTCGACCAGATCTTCGTGAAGAACGGCGTGAAGGTCGAAGAGCTGGAGATCGGCGAGGACGTGGGTTCCGATCACTTGCCGCTCATCGCCAAGGTCTGCGTCGACCCGAATTCGGCGGACGCCGATATCGAAGGAGCAACTGCCGCTGAGGCTGCCGAGAGCTGATAGCCCCCGGTCGCCGGGGTCTAAGGCACGAACAAAAGAAAAAGGCCCGGCAGGATCGCTCCCGCCGGGCCTCTTCTTAGCCTGTCGGCTGGTCGGTTAGGCTTAGAAGCCCATGCCGCCCATACCGCCCATGCCGCCCATGTCGGGCATTGCGGGCGCGCCGCTCTTGTCTTCCGGCTGGTCGACGATGGCAGCTTCCGTGGTGATGAGCAGGCCGGCAACCGAAGCTGCGTCCTGCAGCGCGGTGCGCACGACCTTGGTCGGGTCGATCACGCCGGCAGCCACGAGATTTTCGTAAGTGTCGGTAGCGGCGTTGAAGCCGAGCGAGGTGTCGTTGGCGTCGGTTAGCTTGCCTGCGACAACCGCACCGTCATGACCGGCATTGGTCGCGATCTGGCGAACCGGAGCCTGCAGCGCACGACGGATGATGTCGATGCCGCGGGTCTGGTCGTCATTGGCGCCTTCGAGACCATCGAGAGCCTTCGTCGCGTAGAGCAGGGCAGTACCGCCGCCCGGGACGATGCCTTCTTCGACGGCTGCGCGGGTTGCGTGCAGCGCGTCGTCGACGCGGTCCTTGCGTTCCTTCACTTCGACTTCGGTAGCACCGCCGACCTTGATGACGGCCACACCACCAGCAAGCTTCGCGAGGCGTTCCTGCAGCTTTTCACGGTCGTAGTCCGACGAGGTGTTCTCGATCTGCGTGCGGATTTCCGAAACGCGGGCCTTGATGTCGTCTTCCGAGCCGGCACCGTCGACGATGGTCGTGTTGTCCTTGTCGATGGTGACGCGCTTGGCTTCACCGAGCATGCCGAGCGTGACGTTCTCGAGCTTGATGCCGAGGTCTTCGCTGATCATTTCGCCCTTGGTCAGGATCGAGATGTCCTGCAGCATCGCCTTGCGACGATCGCCGAAGCCCGGAGCCTTGACCGCTGCAACCTTGAGGCCGCCGCGCAGCTTGTTGACCACGAGGGTGGCCAGCGCTTCGCCTTCGATGTCTTCCGCGATGATAAGGAGCGGACGGCCCGACTGGACAGCCGCTTCCAGAACCGGAAGCATCGCCTGAAGGTTCGAAAGCTTCTTTTCGTGGATCAGGATGTACGGGTTTTCGAGTTCGACCGTCATCTTTTCCGGGTTGGTGATGAAGTAGGGCGACAGGTAGCCGCGGTCGAACTGCATGCCTTCGACGGTTTCGAGCTCGAATTCGAGACCCTTGCTCTCGTCGACGGTGATCACGCCTTCCTTGCCGACCTTTTCCATGGCTTCGGCGATCTTTTCGCCGACTTCACGGTCGCCATTGGCCGAAATGATGCCGACCTGTGCGATTTCTTCGCTGCCCGACACTTCCTTCGAACGACCGGCGAGGTCTTCGACGACCTTGCCAACCGCGAGGTCGATGCCGCGCTTGAGGTCCATCGGGTTCATGCCCGCTGCGACCGACTTCATGCCTTCGGTCACGATCGACTGGGCAAGAACGGTTGCCGTGGTGGTGCCGTCACCGGCGGCGTCGTTCGCCTTCGATGCGACTTCCTTGATCATCTGCGCGCCCATGTTCTCGAACTTGTCTTTCAGTTCGATTTCCTTGGCGACGGAAACGCCGTCCTTGGTGATGCGGGGTGCGCCGAAGCTCTTGTCGATCACGACGTTGCGGCCCTTGGGGCCCAGCGTGACCTTGACGGCATTGGCGAGGGTGTCGACGCCGCGCAGGATGCCTTCGCGCGCGTCACGGCCGAACTTTACGTCCTTGGCTGCCATTGGTGTTTCTCCTGGAATACTTGGGTGTCGTTAGAAAGCGGTAGGGTCGGCGATCAGCCGATGATTCCCATGATGTCGCTTTCCTTCATGATCAGCAGGTCTTCGCCGTCGAGCTTGACCTCGGTGCCGGACCACTTGCCGAAGAGAACGCGGTCACCCGCCTTCACGTCGAGCGGGGTCACGGTGCCGTCTTCCGCCTTGGAACCGTTGCCAACGGCGACGACTTCGCCTTCGCTCGGCTTTTCCTTGGCGCTGTCGGGAATGATGATCCCGCCGGCGGTCTTTTCTTCTGCTTCGATGCGGCGCACGAGAACTCGGTCGTGCAACGGACGAAATGCCATGGTGATGACCTTTCTACTGAGAGTGAATACCTGATTTGGCACTCCCACGTCGAGAGTGCCAGCGGGGCGCAAATGGGGATGCGCCGCGGCCGAGTCAACAGGTCGCGGAACGGAAATTTTCTAAATTTGGATCGACCGTGGGTGGTGCCAACAGGGGCCCGTCGCTTTCGCCGTTCAAGCGCGACGCCAGACCTCTCAACGAGCGAAGGTGGTGAGCCCCAATTCGTCCCTGCGATGCCAGCGCCAGCCTAAAAGCACGGCCGCAAATACGAGGCCGGTCGCAAGGCCGATCCACACGCCTGTGCCTTCGAGCGGCGTGTAGAATCCAAGGACAAGCGCAGTACCGATCCCGGGGACCCAATAGGAAAAGGCCGCTATCCACATCGGGACGCGGGTGTCTTGCAGACCGCGCAAAGCCCCGGCCGCGACCGCCTGCATTCCATCGAAAAGCTGGAATGCCGCGGCGATGACGATGTATTTGAGCGCAAAACCGACCAGCACTGCATTTTTCGGGTCCCACGGATCCACGTAGATAGCGATCAGCGGCTTGGGGATCAGGATCATGGCGAGGGCCGTTATCACCATGAACCCCGTCCCGACCCAGATCGACATCCATCCGGCGCGCTTCATTCCTTCTCGATCCCGCGCCCCATAAAAATAGCCGACCCGGATGGTCGCAGCCTGGCCGATACCGAACGGGACCTGGAAAGCGAGGGCCGCGATCTGCAGCGCCACCGTATGCGCGGCAAGCTGCGCCGCCCCGATATTGCCCATCAGGAATGCAGCTGCCCCGAAGATGCCCGCTTCCGCCGTGATCGTCAGGGCGATGGGTGCACCGATCCGGACGATCAGCAGGAACCGCGCCCAGTCGGGCGACCACCACCTGCCGAACACGCGGTAGCGATGAAGGCGCGGATCGAGGCGGATCACCAGAACGTACGCGGTGAGGGTTGTCAGCGTAGTGATGATGGTGGCCACGGCCGCGCCGCGAAGACCAAGCTCGGGAGCGCCGAGATTGCCGAAGATGAAGGCATAGTTGGCGAGCGCGTTGACGAATATGCCACCTGCCGTGATTGCGGTGGCCAGGATCGGTCGGTCGAGCGTCGATACGAAACTGCGCAACACGTTATTAAACAGCATCGGGATGAGGGAGAGCACGAGTATCGCGTTATATTCGATCGCGAGTGCGATGATTTGCGACTCTTGACCGGTGACGCGCATCAGCGGGCCGAGCGATAGGCACAATCCCATCCCCAGTGTCCCGGCGATTGCCGCGAGCCACATGGCCATGCGCACGCTGCGCCGCACCGGCCGCAGCGCAGGTGCGCGCGCCCCCAATTCGGCGGCGGCCACCGGAGCCACAGCCCCGGTCAGCCCCGACAATGCCCACATCACCAGGCCGAACAGGGCGATCGCAAGCGCCGAAGCCGCCAATTGCGCTTCGCCAAGCCGTGCGATGAAAATGACGTCGACCGCATAGGTCAGCATCTGAAGCAGGTTTGCTGCTGCCAGGGGCCACCCCAGCTTCAAGGTCGCGCGAAATTCGCCGCTCCAGCCTTCGACGTCCGATGACGTGGGTGCAATGGAACGCGCGTCCTGCATCGCTGTCTGGTAAGATAAGTGAAAGTGGGAACCAATGGCTGTGAGTGCCCGGCGATTACGCGGTGACAAACTGGCACCGCTTTGCCACACTACGGCTTTGGGTCGATCATGGGCTGTGTCCATGGATAATGCGGGAAGTTAGGGTGTCGGAAGAAGTCGAGACTGCGGAAAGTGTCGCGCAAGAAGGAGACCCGCGTCGGCGGGCGCGACGTCTCGTCCTGCGGCTTCGCACCGGTGTGGGCCAGTCGGGGCGGGCATTCGACGCGGAAGTCCTCAACCTCTCCCCGAGCGGAATGCTGGTGAAGACAGCCGCGAGCCTGTCGCTCGACGATCCGCTTGAGGTGGTCCTTCCGAAAATCGGTCCGGTGATCGCCAAGGTGGTCTGGTTCGACGACCAGCTTTACGGCTGCAGTTTCGCAAAGCAGCTCTCCGACGAGGAAGTGGAAGCGGCGGATTTCGCATCCGGCCATTCCGACGAACTGCACGGTGTCGACAACGAAACGCTAGGCGAGCGCATCAAGCGCCTGCGCAAGAATCGCGGACTGTCCATGCGCGCGCTCGCGGGTTTGGCTGGAGTGAGCAAACCGACCTTGTGGAAATGGGAAAGCGACCGTGTGCGTCCGCGCCATACCACGATGCAAAGGCTTGCTGTCGAACTCGGTATTTCGGAGCTTGAACTGGTCTATGGCGCACCGGCAGTACGTTCATCCGATGATCTCGAAACCGGATCACTCGCGGACATAGTGCGCGATGCCCGCCGCCGGATAGCGGAGGCGGCAGGTGTCGATGAGAGCCGCATCGATGTCCGGATCGACTGGGGCGAAGAAGACTGACCCTTCTTAAGGCCGGGCTTCGTCCGGTGCGTTGTTGAGAACGAGCCGGTCCCGGATTGCGTCATAAGCGAGATCCACGCCGGAGCCCCGCACAGCCTCCAAGGTCAGGCGCTTTTGCTCGGGCAACGAAAAGGCTTGCTGGTCGAGGCCGAGTTTAGTCAGAGCGTCAGCCAGAGCTTCGCGATCGATTTCGATGCGCGTCCCGCCCATCAGGAAAATCGGCAGGCTCGTCTCGCCGCTTCCTTCCCGGACGAGGTTCTTCTGCACCTGCACGCCGTCAGGCCCACCGTCGAATGCCGGTTCGAGCCGGTACGAAAGTTTCATCAGCTCGTTGGATGGGGTGTCATCCACCAATTCGACTTTCGGTGCTTCAGGGGTGGGCAATTCTTCCGGGCCACGGGTTTCAGCTGTTTGAGCCGGCTCGTCCTCAACTGTCTGCCTATTCTGCGAAAGAGGCTGGATTTCAGGCAGACGCGTCTTGGTCTGGTTGGGCTGAAGGGCAACTCGGAATATCCCCGCCTTCTCTTTGGACGCGGTTTGCCATGAAGGAGCAGCAAAAATGGCAAACCCGGCGAGGACCAGGACTATTGCGACACCGAGGAAGGTGGCTTTTTGCCTTGCCCCCCTCGGTCGCGCATTTGCCAGAGCCGCCTCCATGCTCATCCAAGCGTGGTTAAAGCGGCGTATCCGACGGAACCTACTGCGATGGCGACACCGTAGGGCAGCTTTGCGAAATCATCTTTGCGGCGCTTCATGCCTTTGATGAAACGCTTCAAGGTAAACCAGAACAGGGCGAGGACGCCGCCCGCCAGGACGATACAGAGCGCCAGGGCAGGAGCATCCATGATCGGGAAGAATGCGGCCGAGCCGGCATAGAATTTACCGTCTCCCGCGCCGAAGATGTTCCAGACGAACATGAAATATCCGATCGCGAAGGCGACGACGACATGAAGGGCGTGCCAGCCCAGTGCGGCCCAGCCTCCTATCGCCAATGCAAACCCCAGCCCGGCCAATACCAGGACAAGCGAAAGGATATTCGGGAGTTTGCGAGTGACGATGTCGGTGATCGCACCGACAGAGGAAAGCGCGGCGAGAACGCCGAACGAGATAGTCGCGAGGGCCATCGTCCGTCGTTAGTCCTTACGCTCGTCGGTTTTGGGACCCCTGAGGCTTACACGCATGGGATACCCGTCTGCGACGGTCCTTTCATTGGGGCGATCGGCCCCGATGCGAACGCGCATCGGATAGTTGCCCGACGACTGGATGCGTACTTCGGTCGGGCGTGCGGAAGCGCGCGGACGGACCGGCTCGCCGCTGACGCGAACACGGACCGACCGGCTCGATGCGGCAGGAGTTTCGCCTGCCTTGGCGGTGCGGACCCTTACACGGGCCTTGCCTGGCTCTGCGCCGTCGAGGGCGATACGAGCGGTCGCCGTGCCGCGTTCGAGAGTGATCTTGCGCTGCTCACCACCACTCTGGACAAGGCGTTCCTCGTTGATTGGCTGTGCGGCAATCGAGGCCTCGGACTGCGCGAATTCCGCATAGGCCTTGCGGGCCTCTTCGCGTTGAGCGTGGAGCGTTCGCATATCCTGAGCGAGATCGCTGGCATAAAAACGCTCTAGATTGGCTGCAAATTTTGCATCCTGGGGTGCGAGCGTCACTGCTGCGCGGAAATATCTTTCTGCCAGGTCGCCTCGGCCAATGCGCGCATAGGCCACGCCGAGCGCGTTGGCCGCATCAGGCGCGGTCTGGCGATTCAGCGCTGCACGCTGAAGGGCGGGGATTGCGTTGCCGTACTGCCCTTCGGCAAGAAGCCGACGACCTTCTTCAAGGTCGGCCTGACCGAACAGTGGCTGGGTGGACCGGGTGTGATCGCCGAAGTTGAAGGCGTTGATGAAGCTCTGGCAGCCCGACAGCGGCATGACGACCGCAAGTGCGGCCAGTGTTGCAGGAACTTTCTTCATCTTATCCTCCTCCAGACATAGCGGGACCGATGTCGCGCACGAACATGATGACTGCCGGCAGGACCAGCACGCCGATCATTGTCGGCAACATGCAAGCGACAAGCGGAATGGAAATCAGAACAGGGATGCGGTGGGCCTTTTCCTCGGCCCGCATCCTGCGCGCCTCACGCATCTCGTTGGCATAGACGCGCAAGGTGTTGGCGATGCTCGTGCCCAGCTTGTCCGACTGGATCAGCAGCGTGGCGAACGAGCGAATTTCATCGACACCCGAGGAATCCGCCAGCTGGCGTAGCGCGGTCTCGCGCGATGCACCGGCACGGGTCATCAGAACGGTCTCGATCATCAGGTGCGCGATGAGAGGGTGAGACCTCGTCATTTCGCGGCCCACTCGGTCAAGCGCGGATTCAAGGCCAAGCCCTGCCTCGACGCAGACCAGCACGAGGTCGAGCGCATCGGGAAATCCGTTGATGATTTCGGATTTCCGGCGGTCCGCCTTGGCGCGAATGAAAAGGTTGGGGATGTAGAGGCCGAGAGCAGCCAGGATCGAGCAATAGAGGTAGATGTTCAGAAGCCCGGGCGGCTCCGAGCTAAAAGAAATCAGCAGCAGGAAAAGGCCCGGGAAAAGAAACACCATTCCGATCCGCGCCATTGTGTAGACGCGCGGTGCGCTGGGGCTGGAATAGCCCGCCATCTTGAGCTGCTTTTCAAGCTTGTGGTTCTTCGGATCGGTTAGGCTCAGGCCCGTGCGCTCGATGCTGTCCGCAATCTTTGCCCAACGGCTGTCGGAATCCGAGCGGACGAGATTTGCTTTTTCGTTCGACGCGGCATTGGAATCCAGTCGTGCGATTTGCTGGCTGGCCCGGCGACGTGCCTCGACACCATTCACGACGATTAGGATCACTCCCGTCACCAACGCGAAGATCAGCGCGAGGACGAGGAGGCGGACGACAAGGCTTGTGGCTGCGAGTTCGAGCATATCAGACCTTCAGATCGACGAGTTTGCGAATGGCGAAGACACCGACGAAATAGAGCAGGATCAGGAAGATCGAGCCAAAGATGAAAATCGGGTCTTCCGCGACATCGAGATAGAATTCGGGCGCCCCGAGGAAGGTCGTCACGAATGCGAAGATCGGCAGGATACTGAGCATCCAGCCGGTCATTCGCCCTTCCGAACTCAAAGCGCGAACCTTCATGTACATGGCTGCACGATCGCGGATCACGCCGGCCAAGTTCTCGAGAATTTCCGCAAGGTTGCCGCCCGTTTCGCTCTGGACCGAGAGCGAGACGACAAACATGCGCATATCTTCCAGTTTCCAGCGGTCGGCCATTGAATCAAGGGCGGTGGTCAGATCCGCACCATAAGTGATCTCGTCGCTCACAAGGCCGAATTCCGAACCGATCGGGTCTTCCATCTCCTGGGTCAAAAGCTCGATTGCAGAGGCGACAGGGTGCCCTGAACGAAGGGCCCTCACGAAAATGTCGAGCGCGACCGGGAACTGCTTTTCCATGGTCTTGCGACGGCTATTCGCGACCTGCTTGAGGATGAAATACGGAATGCCTGCCCCTGCTGCGATCGCAAAAAGAAGGCACAGCTGGACAGCGCCAAAGCCGATTTCCGCTCCGGCACCTACAGCGATTCCCAACGCGATGATGAAGAGAAGGCCAATGCCGACTGCCATCGCGATCAGAACCTGCGAAATGCTCCAGGTAATGCCGGACGTGTAGATCATATGCTCGAAGCCGATCGCCATGCGTCGCAACAGCGGAGGCAGCGCCTCGTGTTCGCGAGGCCGGTTCTTCAGCAGTTCTCCATACAGGTCCTCGCGTGTCGTCCCTTTCTGGATCAGCGACATACGCCGGTTGGTGGCGACAGTATGTGCCCTGCGGGCCGCGACCGCTCGGCCGACAGTCTGGAACAGAAGGAAGGCTGCGGCGAAAATCGCCAGCAGGAAGACGATGCGGATGATCTCGGTCGTCATCAGCCCAGCTGCATGTCCGGACGGAACAGTTCGGGCGAAAGATGCATGCCGTGGGATTCAGCCTCGTCGAGGAACTTGGGCCGGATGCCGGTGGCCTCGAAATGGCCGAGGACCGAGCCGTCATCTGCGCGTCCGGTCATGCGGAAGCGGAAGATTTCCTGCATGGTGATCGTTTCCCCTTCCATGCCGGTAATTTCGGACAAGCTCTTGATCTTGCGGCGACCATCGGAAAGCCGTCCGACCTGGACGACGACGTTGATGGCCGAGGCAATCTGGGCGCGGGAGCTCTTCGACGTGATGTCAATACCGCTCATGCCGATCATCTGCTCGACACGGCTCAGCGCGTCGCGCGGGGTGTTGGCGTGGACTGTGGTCATCGAGCCGTCGTGGCCAGTGTTCATGGCCTGCAACATGTCGAAGGCTTCGCCGGCGCGGACCTCGCCGACGATAATGCGGTCGGGGCGCATACGAAGCGCGTTCTTGACGAGATCGCGCTGGGTGACCTCGCCTTTTCCTTCGATGTTCGCCGGACGTGTCTCCAGGCGGGCAACGTGCGCCTGCTGCAGCTGGAGTTCGGCGGAGTCCTCGATGGTGACGATGCGTTCCGCCTCGTCGATGTAGGACGACATGGCATTGAGCAGCGTCGTCTTACCCGAACCGGTACCACCGGAGATAAGCACGTTGCGCCGCGATTTGACAATCGCTTCGAACACCGGAGCCATTTGTTCGGGAACGCTGCCCAAATCGATCATCTTGGCGATGCTGATCGGGCTCTTGGCGAACTTACGGATGGAGACCAGCGAACCGTCGAGCGCAAGCGGTGCGACGATGGCGTTCACACGCGAGCCGTCGGCGAGGCGGGCGTCAACGAAAGGCGAGCTTTCATCCACCCGGCGACCGACCGCGCTGACGATCTTCTGGATCACGCGCATCAGGTGCTTTTCGTCCTGAAACCTTGTCGGCACCGGCTGGAGCATCCCGCGCTTTTCCACGAAGACCGTTTCAGGGCCATTGACCAGGATGTCGGTAATCGTTTCGTCGGCAAGAAGCGGCTCGAGCGGGCCGAGACCCATCAGCTCGTCGACCAGTTCCTGCACCAGCTTTTCGCGCTCTTCGCGGTTGAGCGGTTCGTCGAAGTCGGCCAGCAATTCTGGTAGGATGCTGGAAATCTGTGCCTTGATCTGCTCGGTAGGCGTCTGGTCGAGCATGGCCAGGTTCAGGCGATCGAGCAGGCTGTGATGGATCGACAGCTTCAGCCTGAGCATCTTTTCGGTATGCTCGTCCTTCTTGCCGAAAAGGATCCGTTCCTCATCCTCGGCAGAAATCAGGTCGGCGTCATTCTGCTGGGTGACCGGCGCCTCGTGCGACGTCTCGTCGAGTTTGGTCTTCCACATCTCAGTATTCCTTCCCGATCTTCGCACTGATCGAAGTGGCCAGGTCGGCGATCTGGCGAGATAGGCGCGCACGCTTCTGTAGCGTCGAGACACCCACGCCCTGCAGCTGTGCCTCTTCGACCAACTGCGTATCTTCCTCTAACGTCTGCGCAACGTCATATCCGAGCAGGTCCTCCATTTGGGACACATCGGAACGCTTAAATAAACCGCCCGAAATCCGGTTGAGCACAACCGAGATGTTCTGGCGTTCGCGGCCGAGCATCTGGAGCAGCGACAGCTTGCGTTTCACGTGACGCAGCGCAGCGATACGGCCCACGCCGACCAGTACGACTTCATCCGCCGACAGCAGGATGGGCATCGCCCAGTTCGGCAAGGTCGCGGGCATGTCCAGCACCACAGCGCTGTAACGTTTGCGCGTTTCGCGGATCATCCTTGCGATCGCATCGGCCGATGCACTTTCGATCGGGTCGATATCGTCGGGAGCGGCAAAAAGATCGAGATCGTCACCGCAGTCCACGGCTACCGACCGCATGAGGTCGTCGTCGATCTTGTCGATAGCGTCGAACAGGTGACTGATCGTCATCCGCGGGCGCTTGTCGAGATAAGCTCCGGCATCGCCGCTCTGCAAGGACAGGTCGATGAGAGCGGTGCGCGCGCCTTCGCCGAAACGCGAACTCAGCATCGTGGCCAGTTGGGTCGCCACGGTGGTGGCCCCGACACCGCCAGCCGCGCCGAGTACCGCGACAACCGGTGCAAGCTTGGTCGGAACCGCAGGCGTAGACGGCTTGGCATCGCGCGAAACGTCTACAATGGCAGCAATCAGTTCTTCGCTGGAGAAGGGCAATTCCAGCACATCGGAAACGCCTTTACGCAGCAAGGAGCGGACCGTTCTTACCGGTGCGTCCTGCAATCCGGCAATGACGGGCAGGCTGGGACGCTTGGCCCGCAAGCGTTCGAGCCGGGCAAGCGACGCCGGATCATCGGAATCGATCTCGACCACCGCGATCGCTGCTTGGGCGACGGCCTGCTCCGGAAAATCCTCGGCCGTGCCCAGGCGGTGCAAGGTCACCGAATCTTCGAGGATGGCGACATTGCCCAGCGCCTCTTTACGCGCGAACACATGCACGCCTTCTGGAAGGGTCATCCCGTTGTCCGTTTCGTAGGTGTCAGAAAAATCGGTCATGGCGCTCTCAATTCGAATAGCTGCCAGCGCTGTCTTCGGCGGTCAGCGAATAAGCGAACTCAGGCAACGCGATAGTACCCGTAAACAGGCTATAAATCGGTGTGTGCTGCATATTGATGAGCTTCACCGTGACGATTGGCGCGACATCGGGGCCGTTGGGGTCTCCCGAGAAACCGAGGCCTGACCAGTCGTACTCAATCCGCACGTTGCTGGCCTGGATTTCGGATTTTATCTCCTGCATTCGATTTACGATGCTCGTGAATGCAGAGGAGTTAGCGGTAGTTGGAAAACTGCAACTGCCTTTACATGTGCATCCACTACTGGTGCATGTCAGGCCTGGAAATGACGACTGCGGGACGATTGTGCCCTGTTCGATGCCGCCGCTCGTGGCGAAGCTGTAGCTCGCCAATCCAGACGGTACCATTTCTGTTGCGACGGCCCACCGAGCGCCGATCTGCACAGCCTTTTCGGCACGGTTTATCTGCCAAGCATAATAGCCGACATCGAAAATTCCGAGAAGAAATAGGATCAAGACCGGAAGTACGAGAGCGAATTCCGCCGCAGAGCCGCGTGTGTCCTTAATGAACGTCGAGAATTGGGATGTGAAACGCATCATATGCCGTTCACCACTGCTTGAGCCGACGCAAAGACCTGAGTGCTGCTGTCAATAAGGCCAAGGCTCTCGAAAAGCGAAGGGTAACCTGCAGCGGCGCTCACCGTAACAATGGGAGCGCCGCCGCTGTTACCCTTGAAGATACCGGAGGTCGCGTAGCCTGCGTTGCAGGTGTAGCTGACGTTGATCAGGTTCGCGTCCCAGTTTGAAATACGCGGCGTCCCACCAGTGAGAACACCGGTGCGTGTGACATTTTTGATTTCGCTGATTGCAGTTGCGCTGGCAGCGCCCCCGCAAGGGAAATCGGCGAATGGACGACGTCCGGCATAGCGAGCCCCTTCGCGAACAGCTTGGACTACCTTCTGTTCGGTGTAAAAATAGTGGCCCGCCTCAAAGCCCACGAACATCATCGCCAGCAAAAGCGGCAGCATCAGCGCCATTTCAGACGCGGCAGCCCCATCCTGCCGATGGCAAAAGGCACGGCAGTCGGTCATTCGATCAGATAAGGAACATCCTTGCGGATTTCCTGACCCTGCGTGCCGCCGCCCCCAACGGTGGTGGCGCCGATAACTTCAACGTAGACATCGCTGTTGTTCGTGTAGCGCGTTCCATCGGGTGCGAGGCGGCGTGCGGTCGGTTCGACGAGGAACACGTCGACGAACTTCCCGATATCAGCGTCTGTCGTGCTAGCCGAAACTGGACCACCATTGTCTGCTGTCGAGCAATTGATCACGGCGATGCTCAGCACGCGCCGGTCCGGAGTGGTGCCGGGAGCTATGCCAGGCGCCTGGCACAACGGTGAACCCTGGTGTTCATAATCGATGGTCTTGATCGGCGGACTGGTGCGAGTGTGCTGAAAAGTTTTTCTAGCCAGCATCGTCGCGGCGTTCTCGTACTCGTAACGGAACTGCTGATACCGTGTGGGGGTGGTTCGTCCCGCAAGCTCGGGATAGCCGTAGGACGACCAGGTCGTCGGCATACTGCCAAGCCCGTTGGTCACGTAATAAGCATTTCGATCCCAGTTGCCGTCACCGATGCGCGAATTGCCGTTCCCCGTGCAGTTGCCCGCAAGACTGGTCGCGTGGCATTTGTCGCGCGGATAGCCCATGGGCTGGGTGTTGCTGGGATCTATATTGTTCACCGCGTCGACCGCGCGGTAGGGTCGGGGACCGACTTCCCAGCCTCCGGGGCCAATGGAGCACGAGCCGCTGCTGCCACCGGGCGGAACCTCCCGAACCAGGTCGATGCGGCTGTTGGCGGAGGGCGGGCACAAGCCGTTGTCCGCATCGCATACATTATTGAGACCGTTGGCGTAGATTCCGAAGCGCACATTAAGGGCATCTAGTACGCTAACCTGCTGACCTGGCTTCACATCTGCACCGTCGATGGAGACGCAATCGCCGGGCAGCGACGATCGACCAAGCGTCCGCGCCGTTGCGACCGCACCATTCCCGGCGCCGGTTTCGAGATAACCGAAAACGCCTGGGCCATAACTACCGGGATCTTCGTCGACACTCTCGCCAGCGCCGTTCTGACCATTCACATTCGCAACGAGCCGGATGCCCTTGCCGACATAATTGGCGATGTTGAAATCCGGATCTGTGGTCTCGTTCGGATTACACATCATGACTGGCGGCACCTTGCATAGCGCAGACCCTAGGCCGGCAACGGCCAGTGCGAGCCCGTCCGCACCGTCGGCACCAGCCGCCGCGACGAGCGAATAGGTGACTTCGCGTCCGTCAATTGTTACTTCCACGAAATCGGCATCTGCGTCACCGGTTGCGAGCGTAAAGGTGCCCGGATCGGTGTAGGCAGAGAAGAACCTGATATTAGCGAAAGCGCTGCACTGATTGTTGGCTACTGCGATCGTCGTATCAACATCGATCGCGTCATTGCCGTCGGCAAGAATGGTCTGGTTCTGGACAAGACCGATCGCGGCGTTTCCTGCGCGTGCGCAAGCTCCGGCTTTCCCGTCCAACTGGGTGGCCGCTGCCAAAGCCGCCTGGTCGGCCGCATTCTGAAGTTCGGAATCCATCCCGGCCATGCGGGCATAGTCGAAACCGAGCCCAGCCATGGCAACGAGTGGGATAATGGCTAGCGCATAGGTCGCGGCGACTGCGCCGCGCTCTTCCTTACGGAACCTGTTTATGAGGTTTTTTGCGCTAACCATTGTTTCATGTCCGGTCTATTCCGGCGATGCAGTCGTGGAGACCTCGTCGGGCTCCTTGACCGCATCGTCGTAATAACGATCGATGGCAGCGACCGCGTTCTGGGCAGTCGTCGGCGGGATCGCGGTTTCGTATACAGGATTGGGATCGATAACCTGGGCGGCCATCGTGCGACGATTTGCTTCGCCCCAGCTGGTGTCCGCCATGAAGTCGTTTCCGCTACCGGTCGCGCAGCCTGCCGTGGCGATAACGCCTGCGGTCAGCAGCACGGTGCGAAGAGCCTTAGTATTCGTAGCCATCGGCTGCCTCCTGCGCGTTGGTTTCTGTGCCCTGCTGCGTATTGGCCGGAGTATCGCCGGCGATCGGCGGCAGGTCGTTGGTGCGATGTGCATTGCCGTTCAGAAGTACATCGGCCTGAATCGGGTCCTTGACCCTGTCTGTCGGCAACTGAACCTGCTCGGGCCGGATCGGCGCGACCAGGCGCGGCGTCACGATGATCAGCAGTTCGGTCTCGCCCTTCTGGAAGCTGGTCGAGCGGAACAGCGATCCGATCAGCGGGATCGAGCCGAGCAGCGGAACCTGATTGACTGTCGTCTGGAAATCGCGCTGCAGCAACCCGGCAATGGCAAAACTTTCGCCATCGCGCAGTTCCAGCACCGTGCTGGCACGCCGAGTCTGGAGGCCCGGAATGCGAATGCCGTTGAGCGTGATCGACGCGCTCTGGTCGATCGAACTGACCTCCGGCTCGACGATCAGGTTGATGACTTTGTTCGACAACACAGTCGGAGTGAAGCCAAGCCCGACGCCGAAGGATTTGAATTCGACGGTGATGCCTGCCTGTCCGCCGCCGACACCGCCGCTTTGGACAACCGGTACGGGGAATTCGCCACCGGCAAGGAACGATGCCTGCTGCCCCGAAAGGGCGACGAGAGTAGGCTCGGCAAGCGTCTTGGCGAGACCTTTCTCTTCCAGCGCATCAAGCGCGACATCCACATCGAGACCGAGAATATCGGTAAAGCTGCGGGTGATAACGCCGAAAGCGTTAGTGACTTCAGAGACCTGCAGGTCGCCATTGCCGAAATTGCTGGACCCACCGCCAGGCGTAAGCTGGGAACCGGGGCCGGTAACACCTGAAACCCTATCGCCGTTGAAGAACGTTCGGACGCCAAGGTCCTTGCCGATGCTGCGGGATACTTCGGCGAAACGGACTTCCAGCATCACCTGCTGGCTGCCGCCCAGGGTCATGAGGTTCACGACCTTGTCTTCGCCTGCATAGGCGGAGGCTAGCTGGACCGCGCGGTCGGCAACGCCAGCATCGCTTACGGTGCCAGAGAGAACGATAGCGTCACCGGTCATGCGCGCGTCGACAGTTTCGCCGGGCATGAGGTCGGCCATCTGTTCACGCAGGCTCAGCACGTCGGGACCGACGGCGATGTCCATAACCGCAATGACGCGATTCGAACGATCGTAAAGCGTCAGCGACGTCGTGCCGATTTCCTTGCCGAGCACGTAAACCGAGCGGTCGGATACGGGCAGGATGTCTGCGATCGTGTCGTTTCCGATCATCGCACGGTCGATCGGCACGTCAGCCGTTACGACCTGGCTCTTGTTGACCGGGATTTCCACCGTACCGGCATGCATGGATTCGCTGGCATAACCCGATTGGGCGATGGCTGCGTGGGGAACGGTGGCCGCCCCGAGCGCGGTTGCGAAGGCGAGAGCCGAAAGGGCTGAGTGCTTAATTGCCACGGAGCGTCTCCACGGAATAGGTTTCAGCATTGGTGCCACGCACCACGCTCATGGTCGGACCGCGCGAACGGGCCGGTGCGCGTGCCTGCCTGGGCGCAGAAGTCGCGCCGCGGGAAGGCGGAGAATAGGACGGAGCCGCCAGAACAGGCGCCGGAGCACCGGAGCTGCGGTTGATGTAGCGCCCACCGCCGCCAAGATCGTTTGCCACGACCGTTTCCGTCGCGCCGACTTCCTGGTTTTCAACGTTGCGCAGTGCCAGGCTGAGGTTGCCGACTTCGCGGGCGAGCGTCAGCTTCTGCGCGCCGAACATGTCCACCTGCAGAGTTGCGGTGGCGGTGACTACCGGCTCGGTCGCATTCTCGTCTGCAACCTGGTCCATGCCGAGAACCAGTACGTTCTCGAGGACGACCGTGGTCATCTTGTCCTGCTGTTGCTGGTTCTGGCCAGGGATCATGCGGGTCAACATGACGTCGACCACATCGCCCGGGCGAACGAAACCGCCGACACCGGCAACCGCATTAACGGGGATGGAGACTGCCCGCATATCTTCGGGCAGGTTGGATGCCAGGCTCGCGCGGCCATTGTCGCCGCTGACCTTGGTGGCAAGGATGGGTTCGCCAGGCACGATCGGACGAAGCGCGACGCGCCCGCCCATCATGGCCTGTTCGAGAGAAGTGAAGGCCCCGTCCGGAACGGATTCTGCGGGCCAGTTTGCAAGCCGGACCGTGGTGTCGGTCAACGGCTGGCCGAAACTCATGGGCTGGGTGGCGACCACGATGCGGGCGAGCTGCTGCTCTTCGGCTATCGCTTCCTGCCGTTCTTCCATTCCGGTAAAATAGGCATTCGCCAGGTACACGGCCAACAGGCCGAGAAATACGGCGATACCCGCAATGAGCAGATTCCTGCCACGCATGATCTTTACCCCCCCGAGTTGACAAACGAGAAAAGGTCCCGCCGACTGTGCCGGCGGGACCTTAATTATTGCTTAGACCGACGGAGCGGTGTTCTGCGAGTTCGCATTAGCAACATTCAACTTCGCGTTGTTGATCGCGGTGACGATTTCGCCGCGAAGCGCGATGGTTGCCGTAGCGATCACGGCGCCGACGATAGCGAGGATCAGAGCGTATTCAGCTGCCGATGCACCGGCTTCTTCAGTGATGTAGTTCTTGAACATAGTATTACCCCAAGTCTTGAAGACATCCGCCAGGAGAGACGATCTGTCATTTCATACACAGGACCTCCGGCATCTATTTCCGGATTGGCCCGCCCGAGGGGGGTAACGTGTTGGAACCGGCGCGACCTGTTTTGGTTATGTAACCGGATGCACCGGCTCGTTTCACGCTGGCTCCCTCGGAGCACAATTAAGTTCACTCAAACGCTGCTTACGGTCAACTTCGGTGCAACGCTTTTATAATTTGTCTACTTTTTAGTAACTTAAATTGGGCAAAAGTAAAGATCGTAGGTTAACAAAAGCTAGAAGTGATGCATTTTTACCCGAATGCCGCGTGCGCCGCACGATTGTGATTCGGCTAGGAGATTGAAATGATTCGGAACTTCCTGGGGGTGGTGACTCAGGAAGGGGTTCGATCCCCAGGGCCGATCGCTATCGCTGTCAGGGCCTATGCCGGAAAGCTCGCGCTCAGGAGTGTGGCAATAACCCGCTGGATCGAGGCGCATCTCACCCACCTGGCCGTTGCATGGGTGAGCGTCATGGCGCTGCTTTCGGTTGCAAAGCTGGTCAAGGCGGGGAGGCTTGGGGCAACCATGGACTGGCTTGCCCTTGCCGCAGTTCCCTACCTCGCGATCATCATTGCGCCGCTGATCGGCTTCCTACTGGCCCGCGCTGCCTTTCAGTCGATCGACGATGCACCGGGTGTCCGGCTCGCCCTGTTCGGGCGCTGGAGGAGTCTGCGTCTCAAGGAGGCGCATAGCCACCCGCTTTATGGGACGACCGGCTTCCTGACCTCGCTTCTCGTCGGGCTGTTGTTCGGCATCGTGATGCGGACAGGTGAGTTCTTCATGATCCAGCCCGCGCTTCTCGCGCACGCGCCCGCGTGGAGTCATATCCTTTATCTCGCGATGGCGACCGAGCTCGCGATGATGAACTTCTTCTACATGGTCTGCTTTGTCCTGGCACTCCGCCGCGTGCCCCTCTTTCCAAAGATGCTCGCCTATGTCTGGATCCTCGACATTCTCGCGCAGGTTGCGATCGCGGGATCCCTTTCAGGCGTGGGTCTGCCGGTCGAAGTGGCCGAGCCCCTGGGCACCCTGCTCATGGCCAATATGAACACGGTCATGGTCAGCATCTTCATCTGGATGCCCTATCTGCTCCTCTCGGACCGTGTGAACGTTACCTTCCGGCAAAGGGTCTCTGCGAGCGCCTGAGCCGCACCGAATTGTTGTCTTCTCGTCCCAAAACCGGACAGTGACAATGTATCGCGAAAAATCAGTGTTTTAGTGGCGATTTTCGCCTGAAATTTGCTTGATTCGGGTGATTTGAGGGCGACGCCAAGTAGTTAACAACATTGAAAGATCGCCCCCAAACTGTTTCACATAATGCAACGACACGTCTCTCCGGCAACTCGATTCGCCGAGTGGAGATGAAAAGTCGGGCCGCGAAAATTGCTGGACGGGCCTGTGCCCGTATCTTGCTCGAAACGATCTTTGGGGGGTGGTCTCCCAGTCTTTCGCGGCTCGCATCATGTTCGGCAATTCTCGCGTTACGGAGGGGATTTCGCTCCTCCATCCGGCTGAGAAGAGGACCGAGATGATGGACAGTTTCGAGCAGAATGGCGAATTCGCCGACGCACAGGACAGCCAGGACATGGACACCGGCAACAGCCAGTCCTCGGCCGCGGCCACTCGTGCCAATGCGGACATCGTCCTCGTTCCCAATGAAGACGGTGTCGTCTTCCTTCCCGACGGGGCGTCGCTCGAAAACCTGACTTCCTCAGGCCGCGACCTCGTAATCGTTCTCGACGACGGAACGCGCATCGTCATTCCCGAAGGCGCGATCATCGTGCCCCAGATCGTGGTCGACGGTGTCACCGTTCCTGCGGCCAACCTCGCAGCCCTGCTGACCGGCAACGAGCCGCAGCCCGCTGCCGGTGATCCGCAGAGCTCGGGCGGCAACTTCGAAGTCGATCCGGGCAATATCCAGGCCGCCTACGATATCGGCGACCTGCTTCCCTATACGCAGCTCCAGTTCCCCGAACCCGAAGAACGCGAGATCATTCCGTACCTGGTCGACCAGGATCCGGACATTGTGGTCGAAACGCCGGACAATCCGGCAGGCGTCATCAACGCGATCGCGACGGTCGACGAATCGGGCCTGCCGGCCCGCACTGTCGACGGGACCGACGAGAGCGAAGGCACCCAGGACGAGACCAACCTCGAAACATCGACCGGGACGATCGTGTTCAATTCGCCCGACGGCGTTGCGTCGGTGGCCATCAACGGCGTTGCGATCACCGAAGTCGGCCAGACCTTCGTCGGTGACAAGGGCATCCTTACGATCACGAGCATCGACATCGAAGGTGGCGAGATCGGATTTTCTTTCACGCTGACGGACAACCTTGTCGGCGAAACCGTCGACGGCTCGTTCTCGATGACGGTCACCGACACCGATGGCGACAGCGCCACCGCGACGCTCCAGATCAATGTGATCGATGATGCGCCGATTGCACGCGATGACAGCAACGACGTGCCGGGCGGTTCGCACGACACGATCTTCGGCAATGTCACCGACAACGACGAATCCGGCGCCGACGGTTATGCCGAAGCCGGTGCGGTCACGAGCTTCGCCAATGGCGGCGGATCGGCAGCCCCCGGCGACACCCTTGTCGGCACTTATGGTGAACTTACGCTCAATGCCGACGGCAGCTATTCCTATGATCGCTTCGTCAACACTCCCGGCGGTGTCAGCGAGGAATTCACCTATACGATCACCGATGCGGACGGCAGCACCAGCACCGCGACGCTGACGATCATTATCGGCGATGCGCCGAACGTGATCACCAACGTTCCCGAAGGCGATGACGCGACAGTGGTCGAAGAGGGCCAGCTCCCGCCGACGACCGATACCCGCGACGACGAACCCGAAGGCTCGAATTTCGACGGCGATGATGAGACCGCGACCGGCACGATCACTTTCACTTCGCCCGACGGCGTCGACACGATCACCATCGGCGGCACCGTCATCGATCCGGACAACCTGCCGCAGGTCGTTGTGTCGGACGATACCGGCACGCTTACCGTTACCGGCTACACCTATGACCCGGAAACCGGCGTCGGCACGATCACCTATGATTACGAGCTGACCGACAATACTGGCGATACCGACGGCACGACCGTCACTTTCCCGATCGTCATTACCGATCTCGACGGCGACCAGGCCGAAGACGATCTGAACATCACGATCGTCGACGACGTTCCGGAGGCGATCGACGACACCGCCTCGCAGGCTGGCGAAAACGCTTCGATTTCGATCGATGTCCTGGCCAACGATACTGTCGGCGCAGACGGCGTGGACCTTGCGACCGGCGTTAAAGCCGTAGACGGATCGCTCAGCGGTACAGGCAGCCTCGCCTACAATGACGACGGCAGCTTCACCTACACCCCGGGTGCAGGTGAGACCGGAACCGTCACCTTCCAGTATACCATTACCGATGGCGACGGTGATGTCTCGACCGCCACCGTAACGCTGACCCTTTCGCCCGATTCCACTCCGGAGATTGCGGTCGAAGGCGACAATGACGTCGACGAGGCCGCCCTGGGCGCTCGCGATGGCGAACCTGCCGGTTCGAACTCGGCAAGCGACGGGGAAATCGCAACCGGTGTCATCTCGATCACGACCGACGGCGATACCGTAGCTTCGCTCGTCATCAACGGCGTCAATGTGACCGGTGGCGGACAGGTTGCGACCGACAGCGGCGTACTGACGATCACCGAAAGCAATGGCGCCTACAGCTACAGCTTCGAACTGCTCGACAATACGCTCTCCGATCCGGACAGCGAGAGCTTCTCTCTCACCGTTACCGACAGCGACGGCGACACGGCTTCGACCACGCTGGTCATCGCCATCATCGACGATGCCCCAAGTGCAGAGAACGACAGCAATGCGATTGCTGCGGGCGAATACGGCCCGGTTGGCGGCAATGTTCTTGCCAACGACACCGTCGGCGCGGACGATGCGGTTGTCACGTCCTTCA
>NZ_FOWZ01000001.1:765460-1130475 GCF_900115585.1 Qipengyuania nanhaisediminis
CAATGCGATTGCTGCGGGCGAATACGGCCCGGTTGGCGGCAATGTTCTTGCCAACGACACCGTCGGCGCGGACGATGCGGTTGTCACGTCCTTCACCGGTTCGGGCGGTTCGGGCGCTGCGGGCGAAACCGTGCAGGGCGCATACGGCACGCTGACGATCGCGGCTGACGGAACCTACAGCTACACCCGCGATGCGGGCACGCCCGGCGATGTCGAAGACAGCTTCGATTACCTGATCACGGACGGCGACGGCGATACGGCCACGGCCACGCTGATCATCGCGATCGCCGACAGCCCGGTCACGCTGGATCTTCCGGTTGCCGGCGAAGCGGGTACCGAAGTCGACGAGGCCGGTCTTCCGGCAGGTTCGGCTGCGGCGACCGATGGCGAGTTCACGAGCGGCACCTTCACCTATACCGCGCCAGATGGCCCGGCGGTGATCACCATCGGCGGCACTGCAGTGACCGCTGTCGGCCAGACCTTCACCGGTAGCTTCGGCACTCTGACCGTGACCTCGATCGCCGAAGGCGAGATCGGTTACACATACGAGCTGACCACCAATACCGACGGCGACGACACCTTCGACAGCTTCGAAGTGACCGTTACCGACCAGGACGGCGACACTGTCTCCGGCGATCTCGATATCGACATCGTCGACGATGTGCCCACCGCACGTCCCGACACGGACAGCGTGACCGAAGACGGTCCGCTCGCTGCCAGCGGCAACGTCATCACCGATGCGGAGGCCAATGGCGACAATGGCGCAGATACGCAGGGTGCGGACGGCGCCGAAGTGTCGGCCTTCTCGTTCGGCACCGATGCCGGCACGGTGGGCGCTCCGCTTGCCGGTCTGTACGGCACGCTGACGCTCAATGCGGATGGCAGCTACACCTACGAGCTCGATAATGCGAACCCGCTGGTCCAGGGCCTCGACTCCGACGACAGCCTGACCGAGGTGTTCGAATACACAATCACCGATGGCGACGGCGACAGCTCGCCGACGACGCTGACGATCACGATCAACGGCGCGGACGACATCGTGACAATCAACGGTCTCGACCTCAAGACGCCCGAAGAAATGGTCGACGAAGACGACCTGCCGGAAGGCTCGTCGCCCGATGCGAACGCGCTGGTGCAGGATGGCAGCTTCACGGTCGACAGCCCCGACGGGCTGAGCGTGCTGACGGTTGGCGGCACTGCGGTCTGGGGCAATGGCGAGACCTATCCGGTCTCGATCACCGGCGAGTTCGGCACGGCCCGGATCACCGATGTGACCGTGACCACCGACGCCAATGGCGATGTGGTCTCGGCAACCGTGTTCTACGAATACGAGCTGAGCGACAACACTCTGGAGCATGACGCTGCCGGCGAAGACGATGTCACCGACAGCTTCGAAGTGATCGCCACCGATACCGACGGCTCGCAGGACACTGCATCCCTCGACATCCAGGTCATCGACGATGTTCCCACCGCGGAAAATGATACGAATAGCGTCGTCGAAGGTCTTGGCAACTCGACTTCTGGCAATGTCTATGACGGCAACGGCGCGGGCGATAATGGCGACGAACTTGGCGCCGACACAGACGGCACTGCCGGTATCGAGGTCACCGGTGTACGCACCGGCGGCGAAGGCGATGCAGGTGCGCTAGTTGCTGTTGGTACGCAGGTAACGATCTCGGGCACCTATGGCGACCTAACGATCGAAGACGACGGCAGCTACACCTATACGCTGAAGACTGCCTCCATCCCTTCGAGCGTGACCAGCGAGACTTTCACCTACCAGATCACGGATGGTGACGGCGATACGGATCTGGCAGAGCTGGTCATCACGCTGAACCAGGATCCCAACGCTCCCGACATCACCGGCGATGCGCTGATGGTCTATGAAGACGGCCTTGCGGACGGCGTGCAGCATGGCGCCGACAGCGAAACGGCTGCAGGCAGCTTCAATGTCGTCACCAATGGCGAAGATGTCACTTTCACGCTCGAAGCGGACAACGGCAACACGCTGACCGATCCGTCGGTCGGCGACACGCTGATCACGAGCAAGGGTGTGGTCGAGATCACTTCGATCACCGATGATGGCAATGGCACCTTTACCTATGGCTACGAGTACACGCTTTCGGCGGCTCTGACCCATACGGGGCAGGGTGAGATCAACCCGCTGTCCGACACGATCGACATGAGCGTGACCGACGCAACGGGCGACAGCGATCTCACGCCAGGCCAGATCGTCATTTCGATCGTCGACGACATCCCTGTTGCAGAAGACAACGCCAACACGGTTTCGGAAGGTGCCAGCACCTCAGGAAACATCCTGACCGACGATGACGGTTTCGGTGTCGATGTGGCGGGTGCAGATGGCCTTGCGGGCATCCTCGGCGTAACCAGCGACGATACTGGCGACAGCGATAGCACGGGACCGTTCACGGTCACTTCTTCGCTTGGCACACTGACTATCCAGGCCAACGGGGACTACACTTACGATAGCTTCGCCAATTCGACGAACGCCGATACGACAGATACCTTCACGTATCAGATCATCGACGGTGACGGCGATGTGGCGGAAGCTCAGCTCGTTATCTCGATCGATAATGTAGCCGGAAACGTATCGGACAATGACGCGCTTGTTTTCGAGGCCGGCCTTGACGGAATCGGCAGCGCCGGCGGCACCGACAGCGAAACGGATGCAAACGGCCAAATCACTGTCACCGGTGCGAGCGGAACACTCACCTATTCCCTTACATCTAGCGCGACCGGTTCGTACGGCACGCTGACGCTCGACGCGGCAACCGGCGAGTATAGCTACACGCTGACCGCGCCGGTCGATGGCGACACGCTTTCGCCAGACCAGGGCGGTGATAATGGGGACAACACGGTCAACGCCAGCGTGGTCTCCGGCTTCGAAACCTTCACCTACCAGGTGGTCGACCAGGACAATAACGTCATCGGCACTGGCGAAATCCAAGTCAGCATCGTCGACGACGTTCCGACTGCGACCGATCAGACCTTGATCACCGTCGCTGAAGATGCGGCCGCTATCAGCGGCAATGTCATGACCGACGGCGTTGCCGATACGGAAGGCGCAGACGGAGCGACCGTTACCTCGATTACGGTGGGTTCCGATACCGTCGCGGTTCCGCAGGACGGCAGCAACGCGACGCTGACCAATGGGAATGGCACCTACACCATCGATATGGACGGCAACTGGACGTTCGATCCGGCTACGGGTCTGGATCAAACCAGCGGAGCGATCCTTGCCGACTTCACCTATACGCTGACCGACGGCGATGGCGACATGGACACGGCGACACAGCCGATCCGCATCGAAGACGGTGCAGCACCGGGCGATCCTGCAGGCCTTGACCTCAGTGTCGACGACCAGAACCTTGCTGACGGCAGCACCCCGGGCGGCGACGATTTCGACCAGGGCACGATCAATTTCGTTCCCGGATCCGATCCTTTTGCGACCATCGTCTTTGGCGATGTGGGCGATCTCGGCGGCGACCTCGACTGGGTACGTACTGGCGATTTCGAAATCGTGGGTTCGGATGCCGACGGTCCGGTAGTTACCCTCACTCTGGTAGTGAACGGTAATGACGCGACCGTGACGGCGACGCTCAACGACAATTATCTGGGCCATGCAGATGCCGGAGACGAGCTCGACGCGCTTGGCTTCGTCAATGTCGTGGCGACGGATCTCGACGGCGATGTGGCCTTGGGACGCGTCGATGTCAGTGTCTCGGACGATGTTCCACTGGCTGTCGATGATAGCAACACTGTTGTCGAAGGTGCGGGCAATTCGGCCAGCGGCAACGTTTACGACGGCACGACCGGCGGCGACAATGCCGATGCCATCAATGCCGACATTCCGACGGATGGCACCGAAGTCACAGGCGTGCGCAGCGGCGGCGAAGGCGACGTGGGCGCTCTGACGGTTGTCGACACCCAGGTTACGGTCTCGGGTGCCTATGGTGACCTGACGATCGAGGACGACGGCAGCTATACCTATACTCTCACCGCTGCATCGGTCCCCAATGGCGCTAGCGAGACCTTTACCTACCAGATCACCGATGCCGATGGCGACACGGACCTGGCGGAGCTGGTCATCAGCATCAGCCAGGATCCCAACGCTCCGAACCTTATCGGTGATCTTCGCGAGGTGTTTGAAGACGGGCTTGCCGACGGCACCCAGCATGGTCCCGACAGCGAGACTGCTGCTGGCGCATTCTCGATCCAGACCAACGGCGAAGACGTGACCTTCACGCTCGAAGCGGACAACGGCAACACGCTGACCGATCCGGAGATCGGTGACACGTTGACGACGAGCAAGGGTGTGATCGAGATCACCGACATCATCGACAATGGTATCGGCGTTTTCTCCTACCAGTACACCTACACGCTATCGGCTGCGCTGACGCATACGGGCCAGGGCGAGGTGAACCCGATCCTCGACACGATCACGACCACGATCACGGACGCGACGGGCGACAGCGATCCCACTCCGGGTTCGATCGTCATCTCGATCGTCGACGATGTGCCAACTGCACTCGATCCTGATGCGGCTTTCGTAACCAATACCGGCGGTTCGTCATCGGCACCGACGACGCTCGACCTGAGCGATCTCGATGTCGACGACAATTTCGGGGCCGATGGCGCTGGAGCAGTCATCTTCACCGCTGCTTCGATCACCGCACTCGAAGGACAGGGCCTGACTTCGGGCTTGGCGCCGCTCGAGTACTCGATCTCGGCAGATGGCACGGTCCTGACCGCGACGAAGTCGACCGACGACAGCCCTGTGTTCACCATCGCCCTCGAACCTACCGGCAATGACGACAACTATGTTGTCACCATGAGCCAGCCTCTGGATGCGGTCACCGATGTCGATTTCAACGACGGCGGTTACAACTTCGTGGGCGGTAACGGATCGTGGGCGGGCTTCAACCAGCCTGCGACCAACGACAGCCTCGACTTGCTCCTGACGCCGGTTAATGGCGGAACGGTCAACACAAACGCCAATGAAGGCGGCGTCGGCAGCGGTAACTCGGTCGGCGGCGGCGAAGCAATGCGCGTCGATTACGTGACCGATCTGTCTGGCGCTCCGGTGTCGGGTGGCGACTTCTACGCTGGCGACGATACGCAGAGTTTCGAAGGTCACCAGACCATCAACGGCGGCTCTGCATTCTTCACCAAGATCACGAGTTCGACGATCGTTACGATCGCGGCCTTCGATGATGATGATACCGGCACGCTCAAGGATGTCGGCGATGGTTCGCCGGATATCGTGACCAGCATCGCCATCAGCTACAACGGCGTCACGACAGTGATTGATAGCGACGGCACCTACGATGTCGGAGGTAACAACTACACCGTTACTTTCAACGGCGACGGGACTGTCAACGTTGCAAATGTAGTGACCGATACGCGGATCGCGGCCTTCACCAACGACGGCTATAACAGCATCGAATGGGGTCATGGAGGCGGCAACACCTTCAAGATCGGCGATTTCGGCGCAACGGTGACGACCGACGAGCCTGTCAACTTCACGGTGCCGATCTCGATCGAGGACGGTGATGGCGACATTGTCGATGCCGGCACGCTCGACATCACGGCGCTGCCTGCTGGGTCCGGCGCATCGTCGGCATCTTTCGCGACAACGGCCGAGTTCATGACCGAAGCCAGCCTGTTCGAAAGCGCCGAGAACGACAATGGCACCCTTACCGGCGGTAACGGTTTCGGATCCGGCGGTGCCAAAGGCGCCGAGTTGAAGACGCTTGAAATGACCACGATGACGGCAATCGCCAGCGGCTTCATGCTTGGTGACTACGGATCGTTCGAGCCTCTCGTTCTCGAGACCGGTGCCGACGCCTCGTTCACCAGCTTTGTTGCGGGTAGCTATGACCCTGCGCTCGACCTGGTGATCGGCACCAGCGAATTCGATGGTGCAATCGCACCCGAGCTCGAGTTCGAACTGGGCTCCAGTACCCTCGACTCATTCGACGCGAACATCCTGGGCAACGACGTGGCACTTAGCGATGCTGCCCCGATCTTCCCCTTCGAAGGTTCGGAGATGGGTATCGACTACGCTGCATTCGGCGCACCTAATGAAGGAACTTTCGCTTCGAATGACGCAGTTGGCGGGCTCGACATAGCCACCGGCGATGCGAGCGCCGCGATGGAAGCCCTGCTGCTCATCGAAGCGCCGGAAATCACCAATGCAAATGGCGCGCTGGATGCCAAGCTGGCTATCGGTGAAGCGATCGAAGACATCGCTGCAGAAGCCAGCGTTGACGCACTGGTTACGCATTTCGCGGTTGAAAGCGGCATAGAGGGCGACGGCTTGCAGTCGATCGTCCCGACCGAAGGGTTGCTCGACACGATGGTCCAGCCGGGCCTCGCTCAATCGCTGGCAAACGGCTTGACGGTCGACCAGCTCGATGATGCCGCCCTTGCCGGGACGGCAGCATGATAACTCAGGAAACTCTGCAACAGGGGAACTTGCAATGAAGAAAATAACAGCGGTATTCACGCTGGCAGGAGCTGCGGTCGGGCTGACGCCCTCCGCGGCTTTCGCGCAGGATGACCTGATGGCGCTCGGCATGGACGAGCTCCGCTCCGAAGTGCAGCGGCGCTACGACGCAGGTCTGGCGATGACGAACGACTCTTCGGTCGTGTCCGCCAACGACCCGCGCTACATCTGGGCCAGCGAAACCAAGGCCCAGTGCGGCATCGCTCTCGGCTATCTCAAGTCCAGCACGCGCGACGAGGTAAGCCTGTCGCGATGCGCTCTGGCTTACGACATGATGCAGCGTGCCCCGCGCCCGCGCGTCGAACCGGCACCGCTGCCGACGCCCGAACCGGCGCCGGAAGTGTGCAACCGCGAAGCACCGGGCCTGATCTTCTTCGAGTTCGATTCCGCCACCCCGCAGCAGGATGCCGTCGAGACCGTCCAGTACGTCGTCGAGAATGCACCCGCCTGCGACTGGAACAGCTTCACCGTGATCGGCCATACCGATCGCGCCGGTAGCAACGCCTACAACGAAGGTCTTTCGCAGCGCCGCGCCGAAGCGGTGGCGAACCTGATGGCAAGCCGCGGTATTCCGGCTTCCAGCATCACGACCCAGGCACAGGGCGAGGAATCGCCGCGTGTGCCGACTGCCGATGGCGTGCGCGAGTTGCAGAACCGCCGCGTCGAAATCCAGGTCAGCGAATAAGAGGGGGGACGAATAATGCGTACGACAACCCTAGCAATGACCGCAGCGCTCCTGCTTGCAGGCGCAGCTCCGGCAGCCATGGCGCAGGATGCTGCGACCGAAGCCGTCACCATGCAGGAGGCGATCACGATTGCGATGCAGTCGAACCCGCAAATCCTGCAGGCGCAATACAACAAGGAGGCGATCGAGTTCGAACGCCGACAGGCGCAGGGCCTGTTTCTGCCGCGTGTGAACATCGAGGCGAGTGCGGGTATCCGCCGGCTTGAGAACAACACACGCCGCACGCTCGGCATTTCTGACGAAGAGCTTTATCCGCTCGAAGCCGGGATCACCGGCGAATGGACCGTATTCGACTTCGGTCGCCGTCGCGGAGAGCTTCTGCGCCAGGCAGCCCGTGTCGACGGGGCCTCGCTGCGGGTGCTTGAACGCTCCGAGTTCATCGCCCTACAGATCGCTCGCCAGTACCTCGACGTCCTGCTCCAGCAGCGCGTCGTTGCTGCTGCGCGCGACAACGCAGCATTCCACCAGTCGCTGGTGACCGACCTTTCTCGCGGTGTCGACGAAGGTTCGATCTCGATTGCCGACCAGCAACAAGCGGAAGAGCGTCTCCAGTCGGCCCTGGTCCGTAGCGAAGAGGCGAGCCTCGAGCTCGAAAATGCCTATATCTCGCTGCGCCGCCTCACCGGCCTCGATGTCTCGTCGGCAACTCTGCCGCCGAACCTTGCCAGCGCGATGCCGCCGGATCTGCCCAGCGCGATCGGTCTTGCGCGGATCAACAACCCTCTGGTGCGTGAAGCCCAGGCCGACGTGGATGCCGCCAATGCTCTCGTAGATTCGGCAGAGGGCGATTTGTGGCCGACCATCGGTCTCGAAGCCCGTGGCCGTGTCGGTGAAGACATCGACGGTTTCCGAGGCGAAACGAACGACATCCAGGCCCGCGTCGTGCTGCGCTGGAATGTGTTCGACGGCGGGATCAACCGTGCCAAGCTGCAGGAAAACGTTCGGCAGGCAAGCCTTGCCCGCTATGCGCTGCATGACCGTCAGCGCGAAGCGGAAGAAGACGTCCGCCTTGCATGGCAGCAGCTGTATACGCAGCGGCGCGTGACCGAACAGCTCGCACGCCAGAGCCAGGTAAGCGATGACCTGCTGCTGTCGTATCGCAGCCAGTTCAACATCGGCCGTCGTTCGCTGCTCGATGTGCTCGATGCGCAGAATACTAGGTTTAACACCCAGGTACGTCTCGAAACGGCACGCTTCTCGCAATTGTTTGCGCAGTACCAGACGTTAGCTGCTACAAACCAGTTTCTAGATGCGCTGAGCATTGCACCGGGAGCCGGTGCGATGGAGCAGGAACGCCAGCGGTTCGACTACGGTCCGCCGGTAGAGGCCGAGCTGCAAAGGCGCGTCGACGGAGATTGACACGCTAAGGGCTCGTGGAGGCCATGGAACAAACGGTTTCAGAACAGATCGACGGGCGGGTCCTTGATCCGCTCGTCGAGTGCGTTGCGGAAGGGTCCCGTCGTTACGGGCTTCCCTTCGCACGCGATCTGTTGGCGCAGCTGCCGCGCAACCGGGACGGTTTGCTACCCCTCCACCAGGCTGCGGCCGCGCTCGAACTTGCCGGCCTGAACTACGATATCGAGAAGCGGCGCAAGCTACCGTCGACTGCCAAGGATCTCCCCGCCATCGTCGCGCTGGGCGAGCGGCAGTATGTCCTCCTGCTCGACATGCAAGGCGACGAACTCCTCGTCTGGCGCCCTGAGTCCGGCAGTGAAATCTGGGAAGCGCGTGACGGTATCGCGGAAGCTTTTGCAGGAACGCTCATCCCGATCCACGGCGATCCGGACAAGATGCGCACCGACGAGGCGCCATGGCACGCCAAGGCGCGCCAGCACTGGTTTTGGGGCGAACTGCGCCGGGAGCGTCGGTCGTTCATGCCGGTCTTGCTGGCCTCGCTGCTGATCAACCTGCTCGCCGTCGCGCTGCCGATCTTCACGATGAACGTCTACGACCGTGTCATCCCGAACCAGGCGCAGGAAACGCTCTGGGTTCTGGGTACGGGTGTGGTCCTGGCCTTCGTGCTCGAATTTGCCTTGCGCCGCGCACGCACTTCGATCGTCGATGAAATCGCGCAGCGGCTGGACCTCAAGCTCAGCCAGAAGATTTTTTCGCGCCTGCTTGCCGTTCCCCTGTCGGAACGCAAGGGACATACCGGCTCACTCGCCGCACGGGTGGCGGAATACGCCGTGGTGCGCGATTTCTTCGCCTCGACTTCGGTCGTTCTGGTGGTCGATGTCGCGTTCCTCCTCGTTTTCGTAGGGGTCATCGCAATCATTGCCGGCTGGCTCGCACTTGTGCCGCTGACGATCATCGCCGCGATGATGATCGCCGGATATGTTCTCCAGAAGAAGGTTGTCGAGGCATCGCAGGATGCGCAGGCCGATTACGGTCTGCAGCAGACCCTGCTGGTCGAATCGCTGACCGGTGCCGAAACGCTCAAGGCGATGGGCGGCGAGGGCGGCATGCTGTCGCGCTGGCACCAGTTGGCCGAAATCGGCGGACATTCCCAACTGCGCCTGCGGTCGATCAACTCGCTGGCAGTGGGCCTAGCCCAGGTTTTCCAGCAGGTTTCGACGGTGTCGCTGATCATCGGCGGCTACTACCTTTTCGCTTCTGGCCAGATCACCATGGGCGCGATCATTGCCATCGTGATGCTGGCCTCGCGCTCGCTTGCGCCCGCCGGGCAAATCGCCTTCCTGCTGACGCGAGGGCGGCAGGCCCAGGAAACGCTCGGCAGTATCGAGCGCCTGTTCGAGGGTGAGGACGAGCGTCGCCTCGGCGCCAGCGTGGCACCGGCAGCAATCCGCAATCCGCGCATCGAATTTCACAATGCCGAGTTTGCCTATGACGAGAATGCGCAGTCCGCGCTCTCCGGCCTCAACCTGACGATCGAACCGGGCGAGCGCGTGGCGCTGGTCGGACGGGTCGCATCGGGCAAATCCACCTTGGGCCGCCTGCTGTGCGGCCTCTACCGGCCGACCGGCGGCGCCATGCTGGTGAACGGTATCGACGTGCACCAGTATCGTCCGCAGCAATTGCGCGACGCGCTCGGCTTCGTTGGGCAGGACGCAGCGCTGTTTTCGGGCTCCGTGCGTGACAATCTGACGCTGGGCCGGATGGGAATTTCCGAAGAAGACTTGCAGGCAGCGATGCGCGCAACGGGCGCAGACTTCTTCCTGTCGCGTGACAGCGGCGGTTTCGACCGTGCGGTCGGCGAAGATGGCAGGCAGCTTTCGGGCGGCCAGCGTAGTTTCCTTGCGCTTACCCGCGCCATGGTCGCCCCGCGCGAGCTGTTGTTCCTGGACGAGCCGACGGGCGCGATGGACAGCGATACGGAGAAGATGTTCGTCGACCGTCTCGGCAATTCGCTCGACGCAAAACAGACGCTCGTCATCGCGACCCACCGCCCGGCACTGTTTTCGATCTGCGACCGCTTGATCGTCCTGGATCGCGGCCGCGTGGCGGCAGACGGTCCGGTGGCCGAAGTCTTGGCCAAGGCTGGCGCAGCGAAGGGAGCAGCATCATGACCGCTGCAACGGTTACCCGCGCCCGCCGTTTCGGCGCGCTTGCATTCCTTGCGCTGGCCAGCCTGCTTGTTGGCACGTCGTCCCTGCTGGCGCCTGCAAATTCGGCCCGGGCGATGGCGAAGCTCGCCCCGTCGCTACAGCGCGATATCTCGGAAATGACGACGGGCACGGTCGAGATCGACCAATTGGGCACGGCCCAGATCGTCGATGCGCAGAGCCGCAATCTCGCCATTCCCAAAATGAAGGCGCGGCTGGAAACTGCGCGCGGTTTCGCCGGCATTCCGCTGGGATCCGCATCCTACAAGACGGCCAACCAGTGCCTCGCGCAGGCTGTCTATTACGAGGCAGCTCTCGAACCGGAGAAGGGCCAGCGTGCCGTTGCCCAGGTGGTGTTGAACCGCGTCCGGCATCCGGCCTATCCAAACACCGTCTGCGGTGTCGTCTACCAGGGCTACAACCGGCCTGTGTGCCAGTTCAGCTTTACATGCGACGGCGCCTTGATGCGTACGCCGCAGGCAAATCTTTGGAAGCAGGCCAAGGCGGTGGCGAAAGACGCACTGGCCGGACACGTTGTGGCCGACGTCGGCACTGCAACGCACTACCACGCCGATTACGTGGTGCCGAAATGGGCCTACACGCTGGGCAAGATCACCCAGATCGGCCGCCATATCTTTTACCGCTTCCCCGGGTCGCCGGGGCGAGCCGCGAGCTTCTATCGCGGCTGGGGCGGTAGCGAGTTTCTCCCGCAGGTGGATTTCAACCGGTTCCGCTTTGCCGCACAGGCGGAAGAGCATACCGTGATCGAAGAGACTTTTACGCCCGGGCTGACCGTGGCGCCTGACGTGAAGGACCGCCATGCCGCAGCCGATGTCGGCGGACGTATCGACACGACGAAAACATGGCGGCTGTCCATCCCCGACCCGGTCGCCGCCAGCGCCGGTTATCGCTCGACCTTGAGCGAGCAGGGCGAGGCTGTTCACGAAGAGACCGGTTCCGAAGGAGCGACGCCATGAGGCTGGGCGCAAGCTGGCGTACGATGCCCGCCGCACAACGCCTGATAGTCATTGCAGCTGTCGGCATCGCGCTCCTGTTTGCCTGGGCCGCGTTTGCGCAGGTCGATCAGATCACGCGTGGGACCGGGAAGGTCATCCCGTCGAGCAAGGCGCAGCTGGTCCAGCCTGCAGAGCCTGCGGTGGTGTCGGAAATCCTCGTGCGCAACGGACAGAGCGTCAAGAAAGGCGATTTGCTGGTTCGCCTCGACGATACGCAGTCGTCTGCTGCCCTCGGCGAGCTCCAGACGGAGAACGAACGCCTTGCCGCCCGCGCACAGCGCCTGGATTCAGAGGCATCGGGAGGTCAGATCGGATGCGAGCCGGGAACGCCATGCGCAGAAGAAGCGCGGCTTGCACAGGCGCGGCGGGCAACCGCGCGTGCGCGGGAAAGCTCACTGGCTTCGGCAGTGGAACAGCGCCGCCGCGATTTGTCGGAAGCGCAAGCGACCGCGCAAAGCCTCGAAAGCAGCCTTCGCCTTGCGCGCGAGCAGGTCGAAATGCTGCGCCCGCTCGCAGCACAGAACATCGTTCCGCAGACCGACCTGCTGACGGCGCAGCGTGAGGTCGTCGACCTGCAGGGCCGGCTCGCGGCCGCTCGGCAGGCTGCAGGCAGGGCTTCGGCTGCCATCAGCCAGGCGCAAGCCGATCTCAGCCAGGCGCGTGCCGACTTCCGGCAGCAGGCCCTGGCCGAGCGCAGCGAAGTCGCGACACGCATCGCGGTCAATGAAGAGAGCATTCGCGGCGCCTCTGCACGGCGCGACCGCAACGAACTACGTGCCCCGTCGGACGGCATCGTCAACGATTTGCAGGTCACGACGCAGGGAGGCTTCGTGGGTGCGGGCGAACAGATCATGCAGATCGTGCCGGTAGGCGACAAACTGCTCATCGAAGCGCGCATCTCGCCAAGCGACCGCGCATTTGTGAAGGTCGGCGACGATGCGAACGTGAAGGTCACCGCCTACGACTTCTCGATCTATGGGGGCATCAAGGGCCGCGTCGCGCAGGTCAGCGCGGACAGCATCTTCGACGAGGTCGAGCGCGAAGCCTATTATGCGGTGGTGATCGAAACGGATCGCGCCTTTATCGAGAAGGGCGGCGTCCGCCTACCGATTGTGCCGGGCATGATCTGCGATGTCGAAATCCTGACAGCGCGCCGCAGCGTCTTGTCCTATCTGTTCAAGCCGGTGAACCGCGCTTTCGACAGGGCGATGACCGAGCGCTGAGCGCGCTCCGCGATGATCTCAGTATCCGTGTAGCCAGCTCTGCTTGGCGCCAAGACTCATGACCGGGCGATACCCGTGGTCGGCGCGGGCATCGAGCGGGGCGTCGCCAACATTATCGAGCATGAGATAGCCTGCATCGGTCTTGACCAGCAGCACGGCGTGATCGCGGCGACGAATGAGATCACGAGCCAGCGTCAGGATCATGTCGTCGCGCGAAATGCCGGCAGCGGCGAGCAATTCCATCTTGAGGAGCGCGAAATCCTCGCAATCACCCTTTCCAAGGCGCAGCGTGGTTCCGGCGTCGGCCCAATAGTCGGCGCGACCGAACAGGTCGCGGTCTTCGGCATGGGTAATGCTGCGATTGACCCAGCGGTTGACCGAGGCGACCAGCGCGTTCTGGTCGACACGCGGCGCGCCGATAGCGGCGAGCGTCGGGCCAAGGTTGGTGCGTGTACGGCTGACACGGGCAAAGGCGCTGTCGAAGCTTGTCGAGCCGACCGGAACCAGCTTGCTTCCAAGTATGCGGTCTGCGCCGCCACCAACCACCGGGGCGGCTGCCATCGGCGGTTGGGCGGTGCGACGCGGAATGAAGGACAATGGCTGGACCGGATCGAACACGGCACGCGCAGCGAAGGGACTCGACACGCCGCAGCCTGCCTGCCTCGCCGGTGCCGGGCCGGCAGCCGGTTCGAGCGGCTTGGCCGAAGAGCCCGCAAACAACGGATGGTCTTCCTGGCCTTCCTGCTGTGCGCGAATGGCGTCGAGAGCGCTCGCCTGGCCGAGGATGGCCGCCGTCTTGCTCTGCCGCGAAAGTGTCGCGCCCGATCGTGCCGCAGCGCCGGGCTGGACCGCGTCGCAATCGGCTGCACCGGCGACGCCGGGAGCAGCTGCGAGGAGGACCTGCGGGCTGGCCGCCTGCGCAGGGATCGCCAGCACTGCCGCGAGACCCGCGCCAGCGAGGGCGAGGGTTATGCCGGATCGTGAACGGCGGGGCAGGGTGGGCGCATTGACCATGCCCTTCCAGCTAAAGCGTCGCCGTCAAGACGAGGTTTCGCAGTCTGGTTAACGCCGCGCAAACGTTTCTGGCGCTTCAGCCAGCGGAAAGGCTCCACCTTCTAGCTTCGCGCTATTCCTGACCATTGAGGACTTGCGATGCGCCTTCGAATAACGGCCCTGCTGGCCGCGACCCTTGCTTTCGGCCTTCCGGCAACTGCTCATGCCGACGAGGTTTATGGCGGCGTCTATGCTCATGGCGTCGATACGCCGTTCACATTCGACACGGGCGAGGGCGGGGCGGACCTGCAGGTCGGATATCGCTTCGATCCGATCGCGGGTTTGGAGAGCCTCGGCGGTCCGCAGCCTTATGTGTTCGGTTCGGTCAATTCAGACGGCGACACGAATTTCGCCGGCGTCGGCGTGAGCTGGAAGGCGGAGGTCGGCAAGCTCTACCTGCGTCCCGGCGTGGGCCTCGTGATCCATGACGCACCCGATCTGCGGGTCGATCCCGCAACCGGGATGCGAACCGATCTCGGTAGCCGCGTCCTGTTTGAACCGGAGCTCGCGATCGGTGTGGACCTCGACCCGCGCTGGTCTATCGAGGTCAGCTGGGTCCACATCAGCAATGCGCGCCTGTTCAATTCCGAACAGAACCCCGGCATCGACACCGTGGGGCTGAGGCTGAATTACCGGATGTAGTTTCCTCGGCGATCAGGTCCGGCGACGACGCTGACGTGGTTGCGAGCCGTAGCTGAAATACATCGAGGATCGCGACCGCAGCTTGCGCCCGGAAAGGACTTCGAAAAGACGGCGTAGCCAGCGCACCGCCGCGGCGGAGAGACTTGCGGCGAGCGTAAACGCGTCCACGACGAGCAGGACGGGGAGCGCCAGCATCGCCGGCAGCCTCTTGCGAATGATGCGCGCCGAAACCGAGTCGGGCGCAAACCTGACCAGAACCGCGGAGACGACAAAGCACAGCGCGCCATACAGCGCGAAAAAACCAATCAAATCTATCATGTAAACGACCCTTGTGGGAGGGCGCCATTAAGGGGGCAGTGTCCGCGAGGCAAGACCAATCGCTATCTTTTTCGGACCCTATTTTCGAGGGGTGAGGCAAGCGCCCCCGCAAGAGGGATTCCCGGCGATCAAGAATGGTGACGGGCGCAAAAAAGGGCGGCGCCTTGCGGCACCGCCCTTCTTCAAAATCAGCGAAAGCTGAACGAAGCTTACTTGAGCTCGACGGTACCGCCGGCTGCTTCGATCTTGCCCTTGATTTCTTCGGCTTCAGCCTTGTTGACGCCTTCCTTGAGCGCCTTGGGAGCGCCTTCGACAAGAGCCTTGGCTTCGGTAAGGCCGAGACCGGTGATGGCGCGGACTTCCTTGATGACCTGGATCTTCTTGCCACCGTCGCCGGTGAGGACGACGTCGAATTCGTCCTTTTCTTCAGCAGCGGCACCTGCGTCACCGCCGCCGGCGGGGCCAGCAACAGCAACAGCAGCAGCGGCGCTTACGCCCCACTCTTCTTCAAGTGCCTTGGCAAGCTCAGCGGCTTCCATGACAGTCAGCTTCGACAGTTCTTCAACAAGCTTGGCGATATCAGCCATGATGTTTCACTCCAATAAATAGGCCGGGGCGGATGATTGGTTTGCCCCGATGAATAAGTCGCGTTTGCGAGAGGTCTCTTACGCCGCTTCCTTGGCGCCATAGGCACCGAAGACGCGTGCGAGCATCGAAACGGGTTCCTTGACCGTGCGGACAACCTTGGTTGCCGGCGCGTTGAGGAGGCCCACGATCGTGCCACGCAGTTCGTCGAGGCTCGGCATCGAGGCGAGTGCCTTGACCCCGGCTTCGTCGAGCGCAACCGCTCCCATGGAACCGCCGACGATTTCGAGCTTCTCGTTCGTCTTGGCGAAATCCACTGCCACCTTGGCAGCTGCAACCGGGTCTTCGCTGTAAGCGAGGGCGGTCGGGCCGGTCAGGTGGTCGGCGATACCGGTGTAATCGGTACCGTCGAGAGCGAGCTTGGCGAGACGGTTCTTCGCAACCTGGTAGGACGCACCGGCTTCACGCATCTTCGTACGCAATTCGGTCGACTGTGCGACCGTAAGGCCCAGGTTGCGGGTCACGACGACCACGCCAGCCTGGTTGAAGACTTCGTTGAGCTGGGCGACCGCATCGGCTTTCTGCGAACGATCCATGCCATACTCCTTCACTATGACCCCGCCGGATGGCTCCGCCGGGATCGGCTACGTTTGTCCATGCTGTCGAAACAACACGGGCGAGTCCGTTGATGGGGGAAGGAGTGCGCCATCTGGCGCGAAACGGCGGGCATCAAGCCTGCCGGAAAATCTCTTTTCCCCGTCTAGGCTGGAAATTAAGACCGGCAAATCCCGGTCACCAACTGTCTCGGACGGATGAGGGCGAATACAAAGAGACCCGCCTTCGCGGCGGGCCTCTAAGGATTTCGTGGGCTGAGTCAAGCATTCTCGTAGGAAAGCAGGTCGCCCGGCTGGCAATCGAGTTCCCGGCAAATGGCCGCCAGCGTCGAGAAACGGATCGCCTTGGCCTTGCCGGTCTTGAGGATGGAGAGGTTGGCGAGGGTCAGGCCGACGCGTTCCGCCAGTTCGGTCAGCGTCATGCGGCGTTCGTGCAGGAGGTCGTCGAGTTTGACCATGATGGTGGCTCCTTCGTCTTCGGCTGGCATCACACGGTCCCTTCGAGATCTTCGCGCATGGCGGCGCCGTGGCGGAATACGCGGGCAAGGATGAAGAGCACCAGGGCAATCAAGAGGCCGGTGATCGAAAGTTCGACATCGACCGTGAAGGTGTCCTGCTTCACCTGCTGTGCGATGAAGACGGCGAGGGCGCTGGCAGGCAGCTTGAGCAGTTCGATCGACACGGCCAGCCAGCCCATCGTGCGCAGGCGATCGGCGTTTTCGAGAATGAAGGGATCGCCCTCTCCGACCGAGCCGATGATCCGGCGAAGGATGCGCAGGAAGAAGAAGCCGATCGCGACCATGATCGCGCCCATGAACAGGACCACGGCGATAGTGGCGGCCACAGTGCCTGCTGCCACGGTGGCCGTCGGAAGCATCTCGTCGACGATATGCGCCTGGCTCATCAGGACGATCGGGATGGCAACCAGCAGGGCCAGGAATGCCACGCCGAGCAAGAACTGGGCGATCAGGGTGACGATGCGCGCTGCCTTGAGCAGGCCGTCATTGGGAAGGGTCTGTGTCATGGCTCTATCCTAAATCGGGTTCAGGCGATGGCCGGGGCGACCATTACGGTCGTTTCGGCAAGCGGTACGGCAGTGATTGCCTGCAGCGACAGGACCGTGATCACGATGGCGGCGGACACTGCGGCGAGGTGGTTGGTGAAACGGGTCATTTATCGAACTCCTTGATCGTCAATATCGATAATCAATAAGGCGAGTCGCGTTTATTGTCAATCGATAATATCGAAAAACGATATGTGCCGGGTCCGGCTAGTTGTGCGGGCGACGAAGGTGGCACCCTGTCGCCATGGCGGGATCCCCGAAAATGGCGTTTTTCCAAGGTCTTGGTCCGATCCGGCCTGGTTGACACATTGACCGATGGCTTTCGGCAGGGAGGGCTTCCGGGCTTCAAGAGGGGGGTGGTCGATCATTGGCGCCGGACTTGTCTGCGGCGCCGACGCGGCAGTAGGAAAGCCTCATCGCCAAGGCGCCTTCGCCGCCTTCAAACAGGCGTTTGACTTTCCCCTGCGCGCTTCCTACATGCTCCCTCGACCGCACGCTTCGAGCGAGTCCGATTCATGCGCGGGGATCGGAACCAGGATGGAAGCGGCGTTTCCATATCGCGACGTTCTATAAGAGCTGCAGCCGCCGCCCGACCGGGTGTGCTTGTCCTGCGGCCTTTTTGCGTCTCGCGATACGGTTCTCACGCGCATGAGACATCTATTGGCGACCCTGTCCGCGCAGGGTTGCAGGCACACTGAAAGAGGACGAGCTCCTTTATGGCTACCAAGGCGAAGGCACCCCGCAACACATCGTCGGGCACCGCGAAGCGGCGTATCCGCAAGATTTTCGGCGACATCCACGAAGTCGTCGACATGCCGAACCTGATCGAGGTTCAGCGCGAGAGCTACGAACAGTTCCTGCGTTCGAACAAGGAGATCGATTACGTCTCCGGCCTCGAAAAGACGCTGCGTTCGGTCTTCCCGATCCGCGACTTCGCCGGCACCGCCGAACTCGACTTCGTGCATTACGAGCTCGAACAGCCGAAATACGACATCGTCGAATGCCGCCAGCGCGGCATCACCTACGCCGCGCCGATGAAGGTTACGCTGCGCCTGATCGTCTTTGAAGTCGACCAGGAAACCGAAACCCGCTCCGTCCTCGATATCAAGGAGCAGGACGTCTACATGGGCGACATGCCCCTGATGACGGACAACGGCACCTTCATCATCAACGGCACCGAGCGCGTTATCGTCTCGCAGATGCACCGTTCGCCGGGTGTGCTGTTCGACCATGACCGCGGCAAGACCCACTCCTCGGGCAAGCTGCTGTTCGCCGCCCGCATCATTCCGTACCGCGGTTCGTGGCTCGATTTCGAATTCGACGCCAAGGACGTGGTCAACGTGCGTATCGACCGTAAGCGCAAGCTGCCGGTCACTGCGCTGCTTTATGCCCTCGGCCTCGATAGCGAAGGCATCCTCGACCATTTCTACGACAAGGTCACCTGGAAGCGCGCCAAGGACGGCTGGGAACTGCCGTTCGTTGCGGAAAACTGGCGCGGCCAGAAGCCGGCTTTCCCGCTGGTGGATGCCAAGACCGGTGAAGAAGTCTTCCCCGCAGGCCAGAAGATCAGCCCGCGTGCCGCCAACAAGGCTGCCAAGGACGGTCTGGAAACCCTCCTGCTGCCGACCGAAGAAGTCTTCGGCCGTTACGCCAGCGAAGACCTGATCGATGAAAGCACCGGCCGCATCTACATCGAAGCGGGCGACGAAGTCTCGGCAGAGAACCTCGAAGTGCTCGACGCTGCCGGCGTCGACAGCCTCGACCTGCTCGACATCGACCACATCACCACCGGTCCCTGGATCCGCAACACGATGAAGGTCGACAAGGCCGAAAACCGTGATGAAGGCCTGGAAGCGATCTACAAGGTCATGCGTCCCGGCGAACCGCCGACCAAGGAAACCGCAGAAGCGCTGTTCGAAGGCCTGTTCTTCGACGCCGAGCGTTACGACCTGTCGGCCGTCGGCCGCGTCAAGCTCAACATGCGTCTCGACCTCGACGCCGAAGACACCGTGACCACGCTGCGCAAGGAAGACATCCTCGCCGTGGTCAAGGAACTGGTCGACCTCAAGGACGGCAAGGGCGAAGTCGACGACATCGACAACCTCGGCAACCGCCGTGTCCGCTCGGTCGGCGAACTGCTGGAAAACCAGTACCGCGTCGGCCTGCTGCGCATGGAACGCGCGGTGAAGGAACGCATGAGCAGCGTCGACGTGTCGACCGTCATGCCGAACGACCTGATCAACGCGAAGCCGGCCGTGGCTGCCGTGCGCGAATTCTTCGGCTCCAGCCAGCTCTCGCAGTTCATGGACCAGACCAACCCGCTGTCGGAAGTCACCCACAAGCGCCGCGTTTCGGCGCTTGGCCCGGGCGGCCTCACGCGTGAGCGCGCAGGCTTCGAAGTCCGCGACGTTCACCCGACGCACTATGGCCGCATCTGCCCGATCGAAACGCCGGAAGGCCCGAACATCGGTCTGATCAACTCGCTCTCGACCTTCGCCCGCGTCAACAAGTACGGTTTCATCGAGACGCCGTATCGCAAGGTGAAGGACAACAAGGTCACCGACGAGGTCGTGTACCTTTCGGCAATGGAAGAGCAGAAGCACACCGTCGCACAGGCTTCGGCCGAACTCGACGACAAGGGCGGCTTCGTGGAAGAGCTGGTCTCGGCCCGCCAGGCCGGCGACAACCTGATGGCTCCGCGTGAAACGATCACGCTGATGGACGTCAGCCCCAAGCAGCTCGTCTCGGTCGGTGCATCGCTCATTCCGTTCCTGGAAAACGATGACGCCAACCGCGCACTGATGGGCGCCAACATGCAGCGCCAGGCCGTGCCGCTGGTCAAGGCGGAAGCGCCCTGGGTCGGCACCGGCATGGAAGAAACCGTGGCGCGCGATTCCGGCGCGGCGATCACCGCCAAGCGCGGCGGCATCGTCGACCAGGTCGACGCGACGCGTATCGTGATCCGCGCCATCGGCGATGTCGAACCCGGCCAGTCGGGCGTCGACATCTACACGCTCCAGAAGTTCCAGCGTTCGAACCAGAACACCTGCATCAACCAGCGTCCGCTGGTGAAGGTGGGCGAAACGGTCGCACCGGGCGACGTCATTGCCGACGGCCCCTCGACCGATCTCGGCGAACTGGCGGTGGGCCGCAACAGCCTCGTCGCCTTCATGCCCTGGAACGGCTACAACTACGAGGATAGTATCCTCATCTCCGAGCGTATCGTGAAGGACGACGTCTTCACCTCGATCCACATCGAGGAATTCGAAGTCATGGCTCGCGACACCAAGCTCGGGCCGGAAGACATCACCCGCGACATCCCGAACGTCGGCGAGGAAGCCCTGCGCAACCTCGACGAGGCGGGCATCGTCTACATCGGCGCCGAAGTGCACCCGGGCGATATCCTGTGCGGCAAGATCACGCCGAAGGGCGAAAGCCCGATGACGCCGGAAGAAAAGCTCCTGCGAGCCATCTTCGGTGAAAAGGCCAGCGACGTGCGCGACACCTCGCTCCGCCTGCCGCCGGGCGTTGCCGGCACCGTCGTGGAAGTCCGCGTCTTCAACCGTCACGGTATCGAGATCGACGACCGTACGCGTGCCATCCAGAACGAGGAAATCGAACGCCTCCGCAAGGACGCCGCCGACGAACGCGCGATCCTCAACCGTGCGACCTACAACCGCCTGCGCGACATGCTCGAAGGTCAAACCGCTTCGGCAGCGCCGAAGGGCGTCAAGAAGGGCAGCGAGATCACTCTCGACGTCCTCGAAGGCATCGACAAGCACGAGTGGTTCAAGTTCGCCGTTGCGGACGACAACCGCCAGCAGCAGCTCGAAGCGGTGAAGACCCAGTACGACGAGAGCGTGAAGGTCATCGACGAAAAATTCGAAGACCGTAAGGAAAAGCTCGAGCGCGGTGACGAACTCGCTCCGGGCGTGCTCAAGATGGTCAAGGTCTTCGTTGCCGTGAAGCGCAAGCTTCAGCCGGGCGACAAGATGGCCGGCCGTCACGGTAACAAGGGTGTGATCTCGCGCATCCTGCCGGTCGAGGACATGCCGTTCCTCGAAGACGGTACGCCGGTCGACATCGTGCTGAATCCGCTGGGCGTGCCTTCGCGCATGAACGTCGGACAGATCTTCGAAACGCACCTCGGCATGGCTGCCCGTAACCTGGGCATGGAAATCGGCCGTCAGCTCGAAGAGTGGAAGGCCGCCAACCCGAACGCCGCCGAAGACTATTCGAAGGTCAAGCCGCCGGAAGCGGTGATCGAGCGCCTGAAGGACACCTACGGCGAGCGTTACCACGATGCGATCGACAGCCGTTCGACCGAAGAAATCGTCGAACTCGCGAGCAACCTGCGTACAGGTGTGCCGATGGGTACGCCGGTCTTCGACGGTGCGCGCGAAGGCGATGTGACCGTGGAACTGGAAAAGGCCGGCCTCGACGCAGACGGCCAGTCGGTCCTCTACGACGGCCGCACCGGTGAAGCGTTCGACCGCAAGGTCACCGTGGGCATCATCTACATGCTCAAGCTGCACCACCTGGTCGACGACAAGATCCACGCCCGTTCGATCGGCCCCTACAGCCTCGTCACCCAGCAGCCGCTGGGCGGTAAGGCGCAGTTCGGCGGCCAGCGCTTCGGTGAGATGGAGGTCTGGGCACTCCAGGCCTACGGTGCAGCCTACACGCTGCAGGAAATCCTCACCGTGAAGTCGGACGACGTGATCGGCCGTACCAAGGTCTACGAAGCCATCGTCAAGGGTGACGACACCTTCGAGGCCGGCATTCCGGAGAGCTTCAACGTGCTCGTCAAGGAAATGCGCAGCCTGGGTCTCAATGTCGAATTGAAGTCGCTCAGCGACGACGAAGACGACGACGGCCTCGCGATCGCGGCGGAATAGGGGGCCAACGCCCCCTCCGCTTTCCGCCCATTAGAAATACCCCTTGGGAAATTAAGTCATGAACGAACTGACCAAATTCACCAACCAGCTCGCGAAGCCCGAAACCTTCGACGAGATTCAGATCGGCATCGCCTCGCCCGAGCGCATTCGCTCGTGGTCCTTCGGCGAAATCAAGAAGCCGGAAACGATCAACTACCGTACGTTCAAGCCCGAACGCGACGGCCTGTTCTGCGCGCGCATCTTCGGTCCGGTAAAGGACTACGAATGCCTGTGCGGCAAGTACAAGCGCATGAAGTACAAGGGCGTCGTCTGCGAAAAGTGCGGCGTCGAAGTCACCGTGACCAAGGTCCGCCGCGAGCGCATGGGCCACATCGAGCTGGCCGCTCCGGTCGCGCACATCTGGTTCCTGAAGTCGCTGCCGTCGCGCATCGGCCTGCTGCTCGACATGCAGCTCAAGCAGCTTGAGCGCGTTCTCTACTTCGAAAGCTACATCGTCGTCGAACCCGGCCTCACGCCGCTGGAGAAGTTCCAGCTGCTGACCGAAGACGAGATGCTCGAAGCGCAGGACGAATACGGCGAAGACGCCTTCTCCGCATCGATCGGCGCCGAAGCCGTGAAGATGATGCTCATGGATCTCGATCTGGAGCAGGAAAAGGAAGACCTGCTGGAAGAGCTCGCGACCACCAAATCCAAGCTCAAGCCCGCCAAGATCATCAAGCGCCTGAAGGTCGTCGAAAGCTTCATCGAATCCGGCAACCGCCCGGAATGGATGATCTTGGAAGTCGTGCCGGTCATTCCGCCGGAACTGCGCCCGCTCGTCCCGCTGGACGGTGGCCGTTTCGCAACGTCCGACCTCAACGACCTTTATCGCCGCGTCATCAACCGCAACAACCGCCTGAAGCGCCTCATGGAGCTGCGTGCGCCCGACATCATCGTGCGTAACGAAAAGCGCATGCTGCAGGAATCGGTCGATGCGCTGTTCGACAACGGCCGCCGCGGCCGCGTCATCACGGGTGCCAACAAGCGTCCGCTGAAGTCGCTGTCCGACATGCTCAAGGGCAAGCAGGGCCGCTTCCGCCAGAACCTTCTGGGTAAGCGCGTCGACTATTCGGGCCGTTCGGTCATCGTGACCGGCCCCGAACTCAAGCTGCACCAGTGCGGCCTGCCGAAGAAGATGGCGCTCGAACTGTTCAAGCCGTTCATCTACGCCCGCCTCGACGCCAAGGGTCTTTCGATGACCCTCAAGCAGGCGAAGAAGTGGGTCGAAAAGGAACGCAAGGAAGTCTGGGACATCCTCGACGAAGTGATCCGCGAGCACCCGGTTCTGCTGAACCGCGCGCCCACGCTTCACCGTCTCGGCATCCAGGCTTTCGAACCGGTCCTGATCGAAGGTAAGGCGATCCAGCTTCACCCGCTGGTCTGCGCCGCCTTCAACGCCGACTTCGACGGCGACCAGATGGCCGTCCACGTCCCGCTGAGCCTCGAGGCGCAGCTGGAAGCGCGCGTCCTGATGATGTCGACAAACAACATCCTCTCGCCCGCCAACGGCAAGCCGATCATCGTGCCTTCGCAGGACATGGTCCTGGGCCTCTATTACCTGTCGATGGAACGCCAGGAAAAGACGCCCGAATTCATCGAGGGCGACGACGGCGAAAAGCACGAGCAGCTGCCGCTGTTCAGCGACATGGCCGAAGTGCACCACGCCCTGGAAAACAAGGACGTGACCCTGCACTCCAAGATCATGGCCCGCGTCCCGCAGGCCGATGAGAAGGGCAAGGTCGAGATGAAGCGTTTCGTCACGACCCCGGGCCGTATGCTGATCGGCGAATGCCTGCCGAAGAACCACAAGGTTCCCTTCGACATCGTCAACCGCCTGCTGACGAAGAAGGACATCGCCGACGTGATCGACGAAGTCTATCGTCACACTGGCCAGAAGGACACGGTGCTGTTCGCCGACGCGATCATGTCGCTCGGCTTCCGCCACGCGTTCAAGGCCGGCATCTCGTTCGGCAAGGACGACATGATCATTCCGGAAAGCAAGGTGGGCATGGTCGAAGAGACCAAGGCGCTGGTTGCCGACTACGAGCAGCAGTACCAGGACGGCCTGATCACCCAGCAGGAAAAGTACAACAAGGTCATCGACGCGTGGAGCCAGTGCGGCGACCGCGTGGCCGACGCCATGATGGAAGAGATCAAGTCGCAGCCGGTCGACAAGGACGGCAAGGAAGCGCAGATCAACTCGATCTACATGATGAGCCACTCCGGTGCGCGTGGTAGCCCCGCGCAGATGAAGCAGCTCGCCGGTATGCGCGGCCTGATGGCGAAACCTTCGGGCGAGATCATCGAGAACCCGATTATCTCGAACTTCAAGGAAGGCCTGAACGTCCTCGAGTACTTCAACTCGACCCACGGTGCCCGTAAGGGTCTGGCGGATACGGCGCTCAAGACGGCGAACTCGGGTTACCTGACCCGCCGTCTGGTCGACGTGTCGCAGGACTGCGTCATCGTCGAGGAAGACTGCAAGACCGACAACGCGCTCGAAATGCGCGCCATCGTCCAGGGCGGTAGCGTTATCGCCTCGATCGGTGAGCGTATCCTGGGCCGTACGGTTGCCGAAGACATCGTGAACGCCGCCACCGGCGAAGTGATCGTCAAGGCAGGCACGCTCGTCGACGAGCCGATGGTCAAGGCCATCGAAGAAGCGGAAACGCAGGTCGCCAAGATCCGCAGCCCGCTGGTCTGCGAAGCCAAGCAGGGCGTTTGCGCGACCTGCTACGGCCGTGACCTTGCACGCGGTACTCCGGTCAACATCGGTGAAGCTGTCGGCGTTATCGCTGCACAGTCGATCGGTGAGCCGGGCACGCAGCTGACCATGCGTACCTTCCACATCGGCGGTGCCGCACAGCTCAACGAAACGAGCCACCTCGAAGCGATCTCGGACGGTAAGGTCGTTTATCGCGACATGCCGACCATCGTCGACAAGAAGGGTCGTATCCTGTCGCTCGCCCGCAACGGCGAACTGGCAGTCATCGACGCCGAAGGTCGTGAGCGCGAAATCCACAAGGTGCCTTACGGTACCGTGCTGATGCACAAGGATGGCGGCAAGGTGAAGGAAGGCGATCGCTTGGCGGAATGGGATCCGTTCTCGCTGCCGATCATCACCGAAACCTCGGGCGTGGTGAAGTTCCAGGACCTCATCGACGGTACCTCGATGGAAGAACGCGTCGACGATGCCACCGGTATCGCCCAGCGTGTTGTCACCGACATCCGCACCGGCGGCCGCAAGAAGAAGGAAGACCTGCGTCCGCGCCTGACTCTCTTCAACGATGCGGGCGACGAGAACGAAGCTGCACGCTACATGCTGGCACCGGGTACCGCATTGTCGGTCGAAGACGGCCAGCAGGTCGAGGCAGGTGACATTCTTGCCCGTGCTTCGCGTGAGGCCGCCAAGACCCGCGACATCACCGGTGGTCTGCCGCGTGTTGCCGAACTGTTCGAGGCCCGCGTGCCGAAGGACAATGCGATCATCGCCAAGATTTCGGGCAAGATCGAATTCGTCCGCGAATACAAGGCGAAGCGCAAGATCGCGATCGTTCCGGAAGAAGGTGATGCAGTCGAGTACCTGATCCCCAAGACTAAGGTGATCGACGTCCAGGAAGGCGACTTCGTCAAGAAGGGCGATACGCTCATCTCGGGCTCGCCGAACCCGCACGACATCCTCGATGTTCTCGGGATCGAAGCGCTGGCCGAGTATCTCGTGAACGAGATCCAGGAAGTCTACCGACTGCAGGGCGTGAAGATCAACGACAAGCACATCGAGGTGATCGTTCGCCAGATGCTGCAGAAGGTTGAAATCACCGACGGTGGCGACACCGTGCTGCTGCCGGGCGAACAGGTCGACCTGGAAGAGCTGAACGAGACCAATGCCAAGCTCGGCCGGAACAAGGAGCCTGCCAAGGGCACCCCGATCCTGCTCGGCATCACCAAGGCCTCGCTCCAGACGCGTTCGTTCATCTCGGCGGCGTCGTTCCAGGAAACCACCCGCGTGCTCACCCAGGCTTCGGTCGAGGGCAAGAAGGACACGCTGGTCGGCTTGAAGGAAAACGTCATCGTGGGCCGTCTCATCCCCGCCGGTACCGGTGCGGGCATGAACCGGATGCGCGTGACCGCCTCCAGCCGCGACGCTGCGCTGCGCGCCCAGTGGAAGAAGGCCCAGGAAGCGATCATCGCTGCCAACACCGCAGAAGAAGAGCACGAGGCGGAACTCGCCCAGGGCCCCGAAGCTGCAATCGGCGACGATCCGCTGGCGAGCATGGAAGGTGAAACCCACGGCACCGATGCCGATGCGGGCGATTACCTCAACGAAGAGGCCAAGGACGGCGAATAAGCCTTCCCTTCGGACCTGACCCGAATTGGCCCCGCCGGAGCGATCCGGCGGGGCTTTTTCATGGGTCGGGGTAAGCCGCGCCGCTTGCCGCTATACATTAGCCGGCAGTTTCGGTTACAATGCAGGGGGATACGCGCGGTGAGGCGCGAGAACCGGGGGCCGAATTGGGAAAACCGACCGCGATCAGCGAAGAGGTACGCCGGCTGCTACTGGTGCGCAGAATGCGTGCGGTCATCGCCGGCAATACGCTTGCGACTGCTGCGGCCCTTGCATCGGCCGCTGTCCTGATTGTCGGCTTCGATGAAGCGAAGTGGCGCACCCCGCTGCTTTTCTGGGCGATCATCGCCGCCCTTGCATTCGCGCTGCGGGCCTATTTCTTCGCGACACTCGACCCCGACGAGAATGATGGCGAGGCGCTGACCCGCGATTATCGCAGGGTCACCGGCTGGATGATCGTGACAAGCGCGCTCTGGGCGGTTGGCTTCGTCCTGTTCGCCCTCATCGCGCAAGGCCTGGAAATCGCCCTGCTCGGCGTGGTCGGCACCGCGATGCTCGTCGGCGTCCTGCTCATCCATCGCGCCGTGCCGTTCGCGGGATATGTCCACATCGCGCTCCTGCTATCGGCGCTCATCGCGGCGGCGTGGTTGAGCGTGGGTGCCCAATCGCTGCCGATTGCCCTGGTCCTCGTGATTTACGCCATCGCGCTATGGACTGCGGTCGGCCGGATGGATGCCGCATTCCAGGCGGCCATCGCGGCCGATGTCGAGCGCGAAGAGGCCCGCGCAACCGTGGCAATGCTGCTCAATGACTACGAAGAGCAGTCGACGGACTGGCTGTGGATCATCGACCGGCACGGCAATCTTCGCGAAGTGAGCGAGCGTTTTGCCAACGCCTGCGCCCGCGATCCCGAAACACTCGAGGGATCATCCATCCTCGACCTGGTGGAGCCGGGAGAAGGCCGCGATCAGCTGTCGCAGCATATCATCAACACTCATGCATTCCGCGATATCGCGGTAAGCGTTTCCATCGATGGGGCGCCCCGCTACTGGCAGCTTTCCGCCCGCCCGCGCAGTGATGGCAGCATGAGCGGCGTCGCGCGCGATGTGACCGCAGATCGCCTGATCGAAGAGCGCGTCACCCAGATGGCGCATTATGACAGCCTGACCAATCTGGCCAACCGCTACCTCTTCAACGAGCGCCTGCGCGAATTGCTCGGCGATAGCAGGTCGAGCGGCGCCAACGTGGCGCTCTTCTATCTCGATCTCGACGACTTCAAGGCCATCAACGACACGCGCGGACACCTCGTCGGGGATCGCCTGCTGCGCGAGGTCGCCGAACGCCTGGCCTGCGAAGTGCGAGACGAAGACACGGTCGCGCGTCTTGGTGGCGACGAGTTTGCCGTGCTTATCGAAACGCGCGCCGGGGATGGCATGCTGATCGAACGGGCCCACCGTTTCCTGTCGGTGGTCAGGGCGCCGTATGAAATCGACGGTCACAGCTACAAGGTGTCCACCAGCGTAGGCGTGGCGCGATGCCATGACGGCGATTGCGATGCGGAAGAGCTGATGCGCCGCGCCGACCTTGCGCTTTACGCTGCCAAGAACAAGGGACGCGACAACCTCGCCATTTTCGAACACTCCCTCGATCAGCAGGCGCGCGAGCGCCGCTCGCTCGAAGCGGACCTCGGCGAAGCGCTCGCGCTTGACCAGCTCCGCCTGCATTTCCAGCCGATCATCGAATTGGAGACAGGGCAGGCGACAGGGTACGAGGCCCTGCTCAGATGGTATCATCCGGAACGCGGCGTACTGGGACCGGGCGAATTCCTTTCCATCGCCGAAGAGACGGGGCTTATCATGCCCATCGGCGACTGGGTTATCCGCACCGCACTGGCCGAAACCGTCGATTGGGCGGGTGACTTCCGCGTAGCCATCAACCTGTCGACCACGCAGGTCGCCGATCCCAGGATCGTGGCGACCTTGTCGCAGGCGCTGCGCGAAACCGATTTCCCGGCACACCGGGTCGAACTCGAAATCACAGAGCACGTGCTGATGGATCAAAGCGATGCCAATCGCGACACGCTCCTGAAAATGCGCGAAATGGGTCTCAGGATCGCGCTCGACGATTTCGGCACGGGCTTTTCGTCGCTCGCCTACCTGCGGCGCTTTCCGTTCGACCGGATCAAGATCGACCGCACTTTCGTCCGTGACCTGACTTCCGATATCGGCAGCCAGGCGATCGTTTCCACGATCACGAGGCTTGCCGAAGCGATGGATATGGAAACGACCGCAGAAGGCGTCGAGGATCGACGCCAGCTCGACCTTTTGCGCAAGCTCGGCGTCAAGGAGGCGCAGGGCTTCCTGATCAGCAAGCCCCTGCTGGCCGAGAAGATTTCCGCGACGACGATCAAGGCCGAAGAAGTGGCCGAGGCGCCGGTGGAGAAGGCGGTGATCGATTACCGGCAGGCGCGCAAGGCGGCGCTGAAGCGTCGCGGTGGCCAGGCAGCCTGAGCCGGACATCACACGCTGGCTCAAGGGCGGGCACTACTCTTCTCGCCATAGGCGACCGGCTGCGCTATCGGCGCCTGTCATGACCACTATCACGCGTTTTGCCCCGTCACCGACGGGGAACCTCCATGTCGGCAATATCCGCACCGCCTTGCACAACTGGATGCTGGCGAGGAAATCGGGCGGGCGTTTCGTCCTGCGCATCGATGATACCGATGCAGCGCGCAGTCGCGAGGAGTTTGTCGAAGCGATCCGTGCCGACCTCGCATGGCTCGGTCTTGCGGCGGACGGCGAGGAGCGGCAGTCCGAGCGGCTCGCGCTCTACCAGTCGGCATTCGACGCGCTTCTCGACTCTGGCCGCATCTATCCCGCGTACGAAACCGCGCAGGAGCTCGAGCTCAAGCGCAAGATCCAGTTGGGCCGGGGCTTGCCGCCGATCTACGATCGCGCCGCGCTGCAGTTGAGCGATGCCGATCGTGCCGCAAAGGAAGCCGAAGGCGTAGCGCCGCACTGGCGCTTCAAGCTCGATCATGATGAACCGATCGAGTGGGACGATGGCGTGCGTGGCAAGCAGAAATTCGATCCTGCGCAGCTATCCGACCCGGTCATCCGCAGGGCCGACGGAAGCTGGCTCTACATGCTTCCCAGCGCGGTCGACGATCTCGATATGGGGGTAACACAGGTGCTGCGCGGCGAAGACCACGTGACCAATACAGCCGTTCAAATTCAGATGTTTACCGCACTTATTGCTGCACAATACCCTGCAGCAAAAATTCCTGCCTTTGCACATGAAGCCTTGCTCGTCGGCAAGGAAGGCAAGCTGTCGAAACGCCTTGGCTCGCTCGGCTGCGACAGCTTCCGTGAGCGCGATATCGAACCCGAAGCGATCGTCGCCCTGCTGGCGCGGCTCGGCACCTCGCAACCCGTCGAGCCGATCGCCGACCGGCAGGTTCTGGTCGACACGTTCGACCTGTCGACATTCGGCCGTGCGCCCGCGAAGTTCGACGATACGGAACTCGACCGGCTCAATGCAGCGATCGTGCACCAGATGGATTATGAGGCGGTCCGGCACCGCCTTCCCGAAGGCATGGACGAGGCCGGCTGGCATGCGGTTCGCCCGAACCTTTCGCATGTCAGCGAGGCAGGAAACTGGTGGAAGCTGGTGACCGGGCCGATCGAGCAACCGGAATTTTCCAGCGAAGATCGCGCCTTCCTGTCGCAAGCCGCCGACTTGCTGGAGTGGGGCGATGATCCCTGGCGTTCGCTCACCGCTGCGCTGAAGGAAGCAAGTGGTCGCAAGGGCAAGCCGCTGTTCCTGCCGCTGCGCCAGGCTCTCACCGGAATGGACCACGGGCCGGACATGGGAGAATTGCTCCCGCTGATCGGTGAAGAAGAGGCGAGAGCGCGGCTGTGCCGGGCTGCAGCCTGAAAGGTCTTCTTGCCTGCGCGATGTGTGCGGGCCTTGTCGCTTGCGGCGGGCCGCAGGGCGATCCGGCATGGTATCGCTCACCAGAACCGGAACTGCGCTATTCATCGACCTTCGGCGCACGGCTGCGTGTGATCGAGGGATGTGTTGCGCTAGTCACCGGACCCGATGCGCTCGACCGGGAGGCGGACGTGGCGATAGGGGACGCAGCCATACCGCTCTTCATCGACACATTCGAAGTCGAAGCCTCCGGCGGCCAGCTCAAGATAACCACGCCAGACGGCGAAGTCCTGACCGATGGCGATCTGGTGCTGGGCGAGGGCGGACCTTGGCCAAAGAGCGATCCGCGCTCCGCACCTGTCAGCAATCCGCCCGATCTGTCGCGCTGCCCGGGCGATCCCTACCAGGTCGTTGGCCTCAGCAAGGGCTGGGGTCCTTACGATCCGGAAGGGTTGCTGGATTAGCCCTCGTGCTTTTCCAGTTCGTCGCCCGCGATCGACACCACGTGCATGAGGTTGGTCGATCCGGGAGTGCCGAAGGGTACGCCGGCGAGGGCGATCAATTTGCTACCCGCAGCTGCGAAGCGGTGACGCAGCGCCATGCGCTTCCCCTTGGCGATCATCTCTTCGAAGCTTCCGATATCCTTGGTCGCAACAGCGTGCGCGCCCCATAGCAAGGCGAGGCGGCGCGCCGTCTTCATGCTCGGCGTCAGGACCATCATCGGCACGCTCGGCCGCTCGCGCGCAACGCGGCGGGCCGTGCTGCCCGAACCGGTGAAGACCGTGATCGCAGAAATGGCGACCGTGTCGGCAACGGTCATGCAGGCATGCGCCAGCGCGTCGGCAGTAGTGCGGTCGGGCGGCGTGTCGAGAAAACGCACACGCGGCAGGTACGCCTCATCGCTTTCGACCTGCCGGGCGATGCGGTGCATGATGGTGACCGCTTCTTCGGGCCATTCGCCCGCTGCCGTTTCCGCAGATAGCATGACCGCGTCGGCGCCGTCGTAGACCGCGTTCGCCACGTCCGAGACTTCGGCGCGGGTCGGGGCGGGGCTTTCGATCATGCTTTCCAGCATCTGCGTTGCCACGATGACCGGCTTGCCGGCGGTGCGCGTCTTGTTGACGATCTGCTTCTGGAGCGGCGGGACCTCCTGCGGTTCGAGCTCCACGCCAAGATCGCCGCGGGCGACCATGATGCCGTCGGACAGTTCGATAATCTCGTCGAGGCGCCTGACCGCCATCGGCTTTTCGATCTTGGCGCACAGCGCGCCGTAGCCGCCCATCAGCTTGCGCGCTTCGGCAAGGTCTTCGGGACGCTGGACGAAGGAGAGGCCGATCCAGTCGACGCCCTGCTGGACGGCAAAGGCGAGGTCGCGGCGGTCCTTCTCGGTGAGCGCCGGAATGGGCACTTCGGCATCGGGCACGTTGACGCCCTTACGATCCGAAATCACGCCGCCGACTTCTGCCGAACACAGGATCTCGTTCTCGTCCGCGCGGATCACTTTCAGGCGTATCTTGCCGTCGTTGATCAGCAGGCGCTGGCCTTTTTCAAGCAGGCCGAAGAGTTCGGGGTGCGGCAATTCGACGCGGGTGTGATCGCCCGGCTCGGGATTACGGTCGAGCGTGAAATGACCCGAGTGACGAATGACCGCCTCGCCGTTCTTGAACTTGCCGACACGCAGCTTCGGGCCCTGGAGGTCGGCAAGGATGGCGATGGGGCGATGGAATTCCTTCTCCATCGCGCGGATCGCCTTGATCGTTTCGGCGTGGGTTTCGTGTTCGCCATGGCTCATGTTGACGCGGAAAGCGTCGACCCCGGCGCGGAACAGGCGGGCCAGCATTTCCGGAGACCGGCTCGCCGGGCCTACGGTCGCAAGAATCTTGACCTTGCGGCCACGCGGATCGAGCTTGGGCGCGCCGTCGCGCTCTTTGAGGGGCTTTGCCATGAGGCATCGCTATGGCACGGCGGTGCGACAATTCAAGGACGATGACATGGTTACGAATGCACCCGACCCGCTCGACGCGCTCCCCGATGACGTAGCGGCAGCCGCTTTCCGGCGACTGGTCCGACACCTGCGCCATCGCCACGATGCGCAGAATATCGACCTGATGGGGCTGTCCGGCTTCTGCCGCAATTGCCTGGCGGACTGGATCCGCGACGCCGGCTTCGAAGGCGACAAGGCAGCCGCGCGCGAGCTGATCCACGGAATGCCGATGGACGAATGGAAAGCCGCCCACCAGACGCCCGCCACCGAAGAGCAGCTGGCGCGTATGGAAGCCAGTGTTGCGAAAAATCGCGTGGAGTAGCGAGTCGGCACCTTCACCCCGGCGCGGGAGGTGGCTATCCGCAGCAGCCAACCGATTCTCAAAGACACTGGAGCTGATACCCAATGGCCGAAGCCACCGACGACCGCCTGCGCCTTCTCATCGAGCGCATCGAGCGCCTTGAAGAAGAGAAGAAGGGCATCGCCGACGACATTCGCGACGTTTACGCAGAAGCCAAGGCCGTGGGTTACGACACTAAGATCATGCGCCAGGTCATCCGCCTGCGTAAGATGAAGCCCGACGAGCGCAGCGAACAGGAAACCATCCTCGATACCTACAAGGCCGCGCTCGGCATGGGTTGATCCCGCGCGCAAGCGTCCTATCTTGGTAACACACTTATCGAGACAGGAGGATTTTGCGATGCCCGGACCCTGGAAAGACGCGCGCGGTGTTACCGTCACGACCACGCCGATGATCGAAGGCAAGCCGATCCAGGATTACCTCGGCATCGTGACCGGCGAGGTGATCGTCGGCGCGAACCTGTTCCGCGATCTTTTTGCCAATATCCGCGACATCGTCGGCGGCCGCTCCGGCAGCTACGAGCGCATCCTTGCGGACGCGCGCAACCAGGCGATCGAGGAACTGCAGGCCGAATGCGCCACGCGCGGCGGAAATGCGGTTGTGGGGGTCGATCTCGACTACGAGGTGATCGGCGATACCGGCTCGATGCTGATGGTTTCGGCCAGCGGCACCGCCGTGAAGATCTAGGTCAAAGCCAAGGGTCGAGCGCCGTAAACAGCGCGTTGAACAGCGCGTGCTGCAAGATCGCGGCGCCCAGGCCCAAGCGCGTGCGTGTGAAGGCGAGGATGAGGCCGCCGATCGTCTGCGGCAGCACCAGGAACACCGTGATGAATTGCAGTTCCGCGTAATTCGTCAGGTGGATCATCCCGAACACGAGAGAGCTAGCGTAAATAATCTTGCCGTAATGGCGGGAAAACCACGCGGGCACTGCACTGTTGGCCTTGCGCGTGGCGAGCCATCTTAGCCAGGCGGCGATCACCCCCAAGACGAACACGCCGCCGATGGCGACTTCTCCGACCGCATCGAGGTAGGAGAGCCCGGTTGTAGCCAGAATCAATGCGACGAAGGTTGCCGCGAATTCGAGATCGGCGCGCCTTCCGCGCAGCCATCCCCGGAATATGACCTCTTCCATGACCGGCGCCACGGCGATCGCGAGAATGGCCAAGGTCAGCGGATCGAGATCGAAATCCTCGACTTGCGGAAAGGTGGCTCCGAACCCTTCGGCGATTGCCACGACCGCAACCATGAGTGCGGCCACGGTAATGTCCACGGCCAGCACGACCGAGAATACGCGGCGTCGCTCGCTGCCTCGCAGCATCGGTCCGCCGGGCGGGGTCGGTGCCTTTGCGAAGGCCAGCAGTTGCCGCAGTGTGTCGGCGGGACTGCTGCCGGAAGTTGCAACGGGGTGGGCGTCAGCCCCTGACAAGGCCCAGCGCCTTGTAAGTCGCATCGAGCGTCGGGACCGCGATCTGGCGCGCCTGGGCGGCACCCCGCGCGAGGATCGCGTCCAGCGCTTCGCGGTCTTCGAGAAGGCCGGTGAAGCGTTCCGAGATCGGGCGCAGGGTCTCGACCAGCACTTCGCCCAAGGCAGGCTTGAACTTGCCGAACCCTTCGCCCCCGAAATCCGAAAGCACGTCGTCGACGCTCTTGTCGGTGAGCGCAGCGTAGATCGTCACGAGGTTGAGCGCTTCGGGCCGGTCTTCCAGACCCTTCTCCTCGCTCGGCAAAGGTTCGGGGTCGGTCTTGGCCTTCTTGATCTTCTTCATCACCGTGTCGGGATCGTCGGCCAGTTCGATGCGGCTCATTTCCGACGGGTCGGACTTGCTCATCTTCTTCGACCCGTCGCGCAAACTCATGATGCGCGCCGCCTGGGGCGGGCTGATCGGTTCGGGCAGGGTGAAGACCGGAGCGTCCTCTGACGCGAAGTCGTTGTTGAACTTCTGCGCAATGTCGCGCGCCAGTTCGAGGTGCTGCTTCTGGTCCTCGCCCACGGGCACGTGGGTCGCCTGGTAAAGCAGCACGTCAGCGGCCTGCAGCACGGGATAGGTGAACAGCGCAACGCTGGCACCTTCGCGGTTCTTGCCGCTCTTGTCCTTGAACTGCGTCATGCGGTTGAGCCAGCCCATGCGCGCGGTCCCGTTGAGGAGCCACTGCAATTCCGCGTGCGCGTGGACCTGCGCCTGGTTGAACAGCACCGAGCGTGATGGATCGATGCCGCAGGCGACCAGCGCCGCCGCCATTTCGAGCGTGGCGCGCCGCAGCTCTGCCGGATCGTGCGGCATCGAAATCGCGTGGAGGTCGGCAAGGAAGAACAGGCACTGCGCGTTCTTTTCTGCGCTACCGTCTTCGGCTGCTTGAGCGCGCTCCCCCATGTCGTCCTGCATCCGCACCCAATTGCGGATCGCACCCAGGTAATTGCCGAGATGGAGATTGCCGGTGGGCTGGATGCCGGAAACAACACGCATGATGATTTACGGAGCTTTCTTCTTGGTCAGGGCAGCGATGCGCTGCCGGTCGATGGCGCCGACTGCGAAAGCGACGCCGAAATAGACGATGCCCGAGCACAGGACGAGCCCGAGGAGCGCGGCCAGCCGGGCAAGCAGGCCAGCGGAATACCAACCGGTTAGCAAATCGCGGGCGAACCACAAGGCGGCACCCATAGCGACCGCTGCGACGAGTTGGCGTGCAATGCGTCCGACCAGCGCCAGGGGCACCGAATAATACCCTCGTTTGAGGAGGACGACGTAGAGGAACGCCACGTTGATCCACGCCCCGATCACGCTGGCCAGCGCCACCCCTTCCACGCCGAACCGCTGGAGGAAGGCGATGTTGAACGCCACGAAAACGCCGAGTGAAATGAAGGCTGCATAGACCGGGGTCTTCGTGTCCGACCGGGCATAAAAATTGGGCACCAGCACCTTCACCATGACGTAGGCGGGCAGGCCGAGCACCAGGATCGCCAGGACGCCGCCGGCGATGGCGGCATCCTCGACGCTGAAGCGGCCGCCCTGGAAAATCATCGTGATGAAGGGTGTGGCGCAGATTGCCAGCGCAACGGCGGCAGGGATGGTCAGCAGCATCGAAAGCTCGATGGCATCGGACTGGATTCGATCCGCGCCTTCCTTGTTCTTGCTGCCGACGAATTTCGACAGGGTCGGCAGGATCGCGGTCGACAGAGCAATGCCGATAATGCCGAGCGGCAGCTGGTTCAGCCGGTCGGCATAGTTCATGTAGCTGACCGAACCGCTTTCGAGCTGGTTGAGGAAGTAGAGCTGGACCAGCGTGTTGATCTGGTAAGCGCCGCCACCGATCGCCGCGGGCAGCGCGATGATGGACAGGCGTTTCACCTCCGGCGTGATGCGCGGCCACAGCAGCTTGGGCCGGAATCCCTCGACGCGGGTCCAGTAATACAGCCATCCCAGCTGCATGACCCCGCCCGCAGTTACCGCCCATGCGACGCCATAAGCGACCTGCTCGATGCTCGCTCCGGTGGCATTCATGAAGTATTCGCCCGTCAGCAGCGCGGCGATGAGGACGAGGTTGAGGATGATCGGGAAGCTGGCCCCCGGCGCAAAGCGCGAGACCGAATTGAGCATGCCGGTGAACAAGGTCACCAGGCTGACCAGCAGGATGTAGGGGAACATGATCCGGGCGAAGTCGACTGCGAGGTCGAACTGGCCGGGTTCGACCGGCTTTTCCGCCAGGATCCAGATCACGCCCGGCATGGCGAGCTCGAAGACGATGCACAGGGCGATCAGGACCGGCAGGAATACGCTGAGCACGTCGGCCGAGAAACTGCGGGCATCTTCGATCCCGCCTTCGCCGTTCAACCGCTTGGAGAACATCGGCACGAAGGCGGCGGAAAACGCACCTTCCGCGAACAGGCGGCGGAAGACGTTGGGTATGATGAAGGCCTGGAACCAGGCATCGGTAACCGCATTGGCGCCCAGCACGCGGCTGAAGATCATTTCGCGTGCCATGCCGGCGATGCGGCTCACCATGGTGAGCGAGCCGATCGTGCCGACGTTCTTGAGCAGGCTCATCGCGGAGCCTCCGTCCCGGTCCCGGTGCCTCAGGCGTTCCCGGTCGGAGCCGGGGCGCCTTCGCCCTGCTGGGCTGCGCGGGCCTGGAGCTGCTGCTGGTAGAGACCGGCGAAATCCATCGGCTCGAGCATCATCGGCGCATAGCCGAGGTCACGGACGGCGTCGGAGATGATGGCGCGCGCGAAGGGGAAGAGCAGGCGAGGCGCTTCTGCGAACATGAATGCGTGCGCGTGTTCTTCGGGAACGTTGCGAATGCCGACGAGGCCGCAATAGGCGAGCTCGACGATGTACTGTGCACCCTGTTCGGTATCGGCGCGCACCGTGATCTTGAGCTCCACTTCGGAAATCTCGTCCGTCACCTTGTTCGATGCGATGTTGAGCTGCACATCGACGCGCGGCTGTTCCTGCCACTGGTATGCCGCCGGCGCGTTCGGGTTTTCGACCGAAAGATCCTTCACATACTGGTTCAGGATGCCGACCGTCGGGCGATTGTCGGCACCGTTGGCACCAGCGGCCGGATCGGCATTGAGATCGGTCAGAACGTCGTTTTCATCGGCCATCGGGCAAGCTTTCTTTCGTATTTCCGTTTGAATAGGCGGGGAAGGTCGCGATCATGCGTCCCACCGGTCAGGGCGCGCGCCTAGCACCCCCCAAGGCGCGGGGCAATCCGCGAGTGGAGCGGGCTGGTCGAAGGAAAAGCAGGTTGAAAGGACCCTCAAGCGCCCATTGTGCGTTTGTAATTGATCCCTATCTAGGGCACTAAGGGAACCGTACCGGAAGGCACGGTTCTTCCGCTAAGTGCCAGAATTGAAACGAACGGAATTCCGCCAGTGATCACCGAGATCGTCATCCTTGCAGCCATCGCCGCTTTTCTCGGCCTGCGCCTTTATTCGGTGCTGGGCCAGCGGTCCGAGCATGAAGAGGATCCGATCCGTCGCAGCTATGGCCCGCGCGAACAGAAATCGCCGCCTGCGGTGACCGGCACCACGCAGGATGCAGCCGCTCCTGCGCGGCCTGCGGTGACCCTGCGCAGCGTCGATAACGCGACCAATGCGAACGAAAGCGCCATCCGCTCGATCGCCAATGCCGATTCGCGGTTCGACCTCCTCTCCTTCCTAGAAGGTGCCAAGGCAGCTTATGCCATGATCCTCGAAGCTTTTTGGGCAGGGGACAAGGAAACGCTGCGCGACCTGACGGACGATGATGTCTACGCCAGCTTCGCAGGGGCCATCGACGCGCGCGACGCATCGGGCGAAACGCTCGACAACCGCCTGATCCGGATTGAGGACGCAACGGTGCACTCTGCCGAAATGGACGGCCGCACGGCGCGTATCGCAGTGCGTTTCGTGGCCGATATCGCCGCGGTAACCCGCGACAAAGACGGCACCGTGGTGGCAGGTTCGCTCGACGATGCCGTCGAGAGCCGCGACATCTGGACGTTCAGCCGTTCGGTCGACTCGATGGACCCGAACTGGGTCCTCGACGAAACCGACCAGGACTAATCTTCATCCTTACAGGAGTAGGCTCCATGCGAAGCGCGCTCATTCTCGCGGCGGCTTCGCTGCTCTCGGCCTGCGCCGTCGTGCCAGAAGCGCGTCCGCCGATGGACACGGGGGCTGTCGAACAGCCGCCCGCCGAAGTTGCAGACAATGCCGCATCCTCAGGTGTGCGTCCTGGCCCACCTATCGAGAGCTTCCCGTTCCTGCAGGCGGATGCGGAAGGTGCGCTGGCGGCATTCCGGCGCTCCTGCGACAAGATCCTTTTCCGAGACGATACCAGCGGCCTGACCACCCGGCTCGACTGGCAGGGCCCGTGCCTCGCCGCGAGCAACTGGTCGAGCGATCCTGCGCTCTTCTTCACCAGCCAGTTCGAAACCGCGATCGTGGGCGAGGGCGAGGCCTTCGCGACAGGCTATTTCGAGCCCGAAATTCTCGGCAGCCGGACGAAGGCGCCCGGCTACGAAGTGCCTGTCTACGCGCTGCCGTCGGACCTCGAACGTGGCTGGCCTGCCGAAATCGCCGAGAGCGAGCGCACGGGCCGCCCGCCGCTTGGCCGTTACAATGAAGACGGCGAGTTCGTGCGCTATTACGAGCGGTCCGAAATCGTGGCGGGCGCGCTCGCAGGCAAGGTCCCGACTATCGCCTGGGCTGCCGACCCGGTCGAGTTCTTCTTCCTCCAGATCCAGGGAAGCGGCCTGCTGCGCCAGCCCGACGGCAGCGTGATGCGCATTGGCTATGCCGGGCAGAACGGTCGCGAATATGTCGCCATCGGCCAGCCGATGCGCGAGCAGGGGCTCATCGGCGACGGGACCCAGTACCCGACCTCGATGCAGGGCCTGATGGGCTGGCTGCGCGACAATCCGGAGCGGGCGGACGAGATCATGAACCTCAACAAGAGCTGGATCTTCTTCCGCGAACTGGACACCGACGGTCCGCTCGGCTCGCTGGAAGTCCCGGTTTACGGGCGCGACAGCATCGCGATCGATCCCAAGTTCGTGCCCTATGGCGCACCGGTCTGGCTCGACATGGAAAGCGATGTGGCGGATGGCCTCTGGGTTGCGCAGGACACCGGCGGGGCCATCAAGGGCGCCAACCGCTTCGACACCTTCTGGGGCAATGGCGCGCAAGCCCGCGAAATCGCCGGTGGCATGAGCAGCAGCGGCACGGCCTACATCTTCCTGCCCAAGGGCACGCTCGCCCGCCTCAAGCGATGAGCGCGCCGCGCGGCCTCAGCGCGCAGGAAGCGGAAGCCTGGGAAAAGGTCGCCGCGACGGTCGAACCGCTTCACCCCCGCGCGCCTGTGCGCAAGCTTGATGCCCCGATCGCGCCGAAGGTGACAGTCCCCAAACCGTCGCCAAGAAAGCCCGCGCCTCTACCAGCACCACGGCCCGGTGCCGCTCCCATCAAATCCGCCAATTCCCTCGATTCCCACTGGGACCGCAGGCTCAAATCTGGAGCCATCCAGCCGGACTTCACGCTCGACCTTCACGACCATGGCCTCGACGCGGCCTACAACCGCCTGATCAGCGGCGTGGCGCAGGCACGCTCGATGGGTGCGCGCACGATCTTGCTGATCACCGGCAAGCCGCGCCCGGTCGATCCGGCGGATCGCGGGCACAGGCGCGGGGCCATCAGGGCCAAGGTGCTGGACTGGCTGGCAGCCTCCAGCCACCATTCGGCCATCGCGGCCGTACGCCGCGCGCACCAGCGCCACGGCGGCGACGGCGCGCTCTACATCGTCCTCAGGCGCGAGCGCTGAGCAAGCGTCGCAGGCCGAGCAGGATCAGGCCGAAAATCATGAAGACCACGGCAAGTCCGAGTATATTGGCGAGGACCGGCCCGTAGCCGAATCGCGCAACGTCGAGGAAGAAATAGGCGTAGAACCCGCTCGCCTCTCCGTAAGTCAGCGCGAACACGGTGTAGAGCACGGGCGCTACCATCACCGCTGGAACGCTGTTCCAAGTGTTGTCGGAAGGCTCCGTGAACGCGATCCACCATGCGATCACCGCCAGGGGCACGAGGGTGTGATGCATCTGGTTCGTGTACCAGTCGAGACCGACAGGATGGTGATCCTGCGCCAGCAGAGCATGATAGACGATAGCCACGATGGCGAGCGCGGTCGCAAGCGCGAACGGCAGCGAAGAGTGCGTCGATCCCCTGAGCGCGATCCAGCCCATGAGCATGGCAGCGGCGAGGTTGCTCCAGATCGTGAAGAAGCGCATCAGCTGCGCGAAGGCGACAAGCGGGTTGGTGTCCGGGCCTGCTCCGATGAAAGCCTGCGCGATCAGCGCGGCGAAAGCTGCGGCTGAGATAAGCCCTGCGGTCAGGCGCGCACGCTGCTTGAATTGCGTGGTCATCAGGGTGGCGTAGCGCCCCCGACGTTTCAGTAAAGACAAGAAAAAGCCCCCGACAATCGTGCCGGGGGCTCCTTCTGCGGCCCATGGGCTCAGTTCTGTTTTCCTTACCCGTGGTACTTTGCGTAGCTGAGGTCGAAACGGTCCGCGTCCATGACCTTGGTCCAGGCCTTGACGAAGTCGTTGACGAACTTCTCCTCATTGCCGTTTTCGGCATAGACTTCCGCCACCGCGCGCAGGCGCGAGTTGGAGCCGAAGACAAGGTCGGTACGCGTTGCGCGCCACAGTTCCTTGCCGGTCTTGCGGCAGGTGCCGACGAACTCCTCGTCGCCGCTGTCGTCGACCTCTTCCCAGATCACGCCCATGCCCAGCAGGTTCACGAACCAGCTGTTGTCGAGCTTGCCGGGAGTTTCGGTAAGGACGCCGATGCTGTTCCCGTGCTTGGCGTGCTTGCTGACAGCGCCCATTGCGCGCAGCCCGCCGACCAGCGCGGTCATTTCGGGGATCGAAAGGCCGAGCAAGTGAGCACGATCGACCAGCATGTCCTCAGTCTTCACCGAAGCCTTGGTCTTGAGGTAGTTGCGGAAACCGTCGGCGAACGGCTCCAGCGGCTCCCAGCTTTCGGCGTCGAAGTCTTCGCGCTTCGCATCGCCGCGACCGGTGGTGACCGGAACGGAGATATCGAAGCCCGCATCCTTCGCAGCCTTTTCGACCGCAGCCGAACCGGCGATGACGATGGCGTCGGCCATCGAGATCGAGCCGCGGATCTCGTCGAGCTTGGCAAGGACCTTGCCCAGTTCTTCGGGATCGTTGACCGCCCAGTTCTTGATTTCATCGAAGCGGATGTGCGCACCGTTGGCGCCGCCGCGATGGTCGGAGTTGCGGTAGGTCGAGGCCGAGGCCCAGGCCGCCTTCACCAGTTCCGAGACGGACAGGCCGCTGTCGAGCACCTTCGATTTGAAGGACGACAGGTCGTTGTCGGATACCTGCGTTCCGGCGGGGACGGGGTCCTGCCAGATCAGGTCTTCGCTCGGCACTTCGGGGCCGAGGTAGCGGACCTTGGGTCCCATGTCGCGGTGGCACAGCTTGAACCATGCGCGGGCGAAGGCATCGTCCAATGCCGCCTGGTCGTCGCGGAAGCGTTCGGAAATCTTGCGATATTCTGGGTCGCGCTTCAGCGCCATGTCGGCGGTGGTCATCATGGTCGGGACCTTCTTGTTCGGGTCCCTGGCATCGGGTGCCATGTCTTCCGGATCGGGATTGATCGGCTGCCACTGGTTTGCGCCTGCCGGGCTCTGGACGAGCTCGTAGTCGTATTTGAACAGCAGGCGGAAATAGTCGCCGCCCCACTGCGTCGGGTTCGGGGTCCACGCGCCTTCGATGCCCGAAGTCGTGATGTGGCCCTTGCCGATTTCATCGGGGTCGGTCAGCCAGCCGAAGCCCATGCGGTGCAGGGTTTCGCCTTCCGGAGCGCTGCCGAAGGTGTCGGCAGGCTTCGCGCCGTGGGCCTTGCCGAAGGCGTGACCGCCCGCGGTAAGGGCGACGGTTTCCTCGTCGTTCATGGCCATACGGGCGAAGGTTTCGCGCATGTCGCGGGCCATGCCCTCGGCATCGTGCGGATTGCCGCCCGGACCTTCGGGATTGACGTAGATGAGGCCCATCTGGATCGCGGCGAGCGGGTTTTCGAGCGCCAACCCTTCATCCGGCTGGATGCGCGTTTCGGCGCCGGTATCGACCCACTTTTCTTCCGTGCCCCAGTAGACGGTTTCGGGATCGAAGACGTCCTTGCGGCCGCCGCCGAAGCCGAACACGGGACCGCCCATGCTTTCGATGGCGACGTTACCGGTGAGGATGAAGAGGTCGGCCCAGCTGATGTGCTTGCCGTATTTCTGCTTGATCGGCCACAGCAGGCGGCGCGCCTTGTCGAGGTTGCCGTTATCGGGCCAGCTGTTGAGCGGAGCGAAGCGCTGCTGGCCGCTGCCGCCGCCGCCGCGACCATCGCCCGTGCGATAGGTGCCGGCTGCGTGCCATGCCATGCGGATGAAGAAGGGGCCGTAATGGCCATAGTCCGCCGGCCACCAGTCCTGGCTGTCGGTCATCAGGTCGGTGAGGTCCTGCTTCAGCGCCTTGTAGTCCAGCGCGTTGAAGGCTTCGCAATAATCGAAGTCATCACCCATCGGATCGGCCGCACGGCCGCCTTCGGTAAGGATTTCCAGATCGAGCTGATCGGGCCACCAGTCACGGTTGCGGCGGCCGAACAAATCCCTGGTTCCGGCATCGCCGTGGAAGGGACAACCGCTGATATCTCCGGTTTTGGCGTCCATGAATACTCTCTCCTGTAAAAAAGACTCGGTCTCCCGTCCGAGAACCGGGTGACGATGAACCTCGTCCGGTTATTCGTCCAATCGATTAAACGGTTCAAATTGATTGCCGCAAGCGATTGAGCGGCGAAACGTGGCGTGCATACGAAAAACGCCGCCATCCGGTTGGAATGGCGGCGCTTTGTCGTTTTGATCGAGAGCAAAAATCAGGCGGCTTGCGCGATCTCGTCCACTGCCTCGGTCCGGATGAGGTAATCGAAAGCCGAAAGGCCTGCCTTCGAGCCTTCGCCCATCGCGACCACGATCTGCTTGTAGGGTACGTCGGTCACGTCGCCCGCGCCGAAGATGCCGGGCAGGTTGGTGCGGCCTTCCTCGTCGGTTTCGATCTCGCCGAACCTGGTCAGCGCAAGGCCGCTGTCCTTGAGCCATTCGGTATTCGGTACGAGGCCGATCTGGACGAACACGCCTTCCAAATCGATGCGGCGCTCGTCACCGCTCTTGCGGTCCTTGAGTACCAGGCCGTCAACCTTGCCGTCCTTGCCGGTAATCTCGGTCGTCTGGCCGCTGGTGACGATCTCGACATTGTCCATGCTGCGAAGCTTGGCCTGCAGCACTTCGTCGGCGCGCAGTTTCTCGTCATATTCGATCAGCGTGACATGGCCGACGATCTTGGCGAGGTCGATTGCCGCCTCGACGCCGGAATTGCCGCCGCCGATGACAGCAATGCGCTTGCCCTTGAACAGCGGACCGTCGCAGTGCGGGCAATAGGCTACGCCCTTGTTGCGATATTCGGCCTCGCCCGGAACGCCGAGGTTCCGCCACCGTGCGCCCGTTGCAAGGATCAGGCTGCGGGCCTTAAGAGACGCGCCATTGCCGAGTTCCACCGTGTGGAGGCCACCTTCCTGCTTGGCAGGTACAAGCTTCACCGCCTTGGCGAGGTTCATCAGGTCGATGTCGTATTCGCCGACATGACGTTCGAGCTCGCCGGCAAGCTTCGGGCCTTCGGTATAGGCCGTGCCCGGCAGGTTCTCGATACCCAGCGTATCGTGCAGCTGTCCGCCGAAGCGTTCCGCAGCGATGCCGGTGCGGAAACCCTTGCGCGCGGTGTAGATGGCCGTTGCTGCGCCAGCCGGACCGCCGCCGATCACGAGGACTTCGAACGGGTCCTTCGCATCGAGCTTCTCGGCAGCCTTGGCATCGGCGCCGGTGTCGATCCTGGCGAGGATCTCGGCCAGTTCCATCTTGCCGTTGTAGAAGGGCTCGCCATTCAGGAAGGTCGCGGGCACGGCCATGATGTCGCGTGCATCGACTTCATCCTGGTAGGTTCCGCCCTCGATCAGCGTCGCGGTGATGCGCGGGTTCTCGAGCGCCATGAGCGTCAGCGCCTGCACCACGTCGGGGCAGTTGTGGCAGCTCAGCGAGAAATACATCTCGAAATTGAAATCGCCCTCGATGCCGCGAACCTGTTCGATAAGGTCGGCATCGACCTTGGGCGGGTGTCCGCCGGCCCACAGCAGGGCGAGGACGAGCGAGGTGAATTCGTGCCCCATCGGAAGGCCTGCGAAACGCACCCACTTTTCTGCATCGCTGGCGCGGCGGATGATGAAGCTGGGCTTGCGATCGTCGGTGCCGTCGAAGCTGGCGGTGACCAGATCGTGCAGCGCGGCAATCTCTTCCAGCAGTTCACGGGTCTGCGTGCTCTTGGCGTCGTCAGCCAGCGAGGCGACGAGTTCGATCGGCTCGCGCAAATTGGCGAGATAGGTCGAAAGCTGTTGCTTCATTGCGGTGTCGAGCATGCAAGGTCTCCGGATGGATAGGGGGGATGGAAAAGGTCCGGGGCGGGGGGGGGAGGCAAATGCCCCGGACCTTCCAGCGACCCGAGGCTCGCTCGGGCTCTTGGGCGGCGCGCCGGGGAAAGGTGCGCCGCCTGAAGTGTTGACTTAGATCTTGCCGACGAGGTCGAGCGAGGGAGCCAGCGTTTCGCTGCCTTCTTCCCACGCGGCCGGGCAGACCTGGCCGGGGTTCGCACGAACGTACTGGGCAGCCTTGATCTTGCGGGCCAGTTCGTTGGCATTGCGGCCGACGCCTTCGCAGGTCTGTTCCATGATCTGGATCACGCCGTCGGGATCGACCACGAAGGTCGCACGATCGGCGAGGCCGACGCCTTCACGCAGCACGTCGAAGTTGCGTGCGAGGACGTGGTTCTGGTCGCCCAGGAACGGGAACTGCAGCTTGCCGATCTTGTCGGAAGTGTCGTGCCATGCCTTGTGGCTGAAGTGCGTGTCGGTCGACACGGCATAGACTTCGACGTCCATCTTCTGGAGCATGGCGTACTGCTCGCCGAGGTCTTCCAGTTCGGTCGGGCAGACGAAGGTGAAGTCGGCCGGATAGAAGAAGAAGACGGACCACTTGCCCTTCACGTCTTCGTCGGTGACTTCGAAAAAGTCCTTGCCGGCCTGGAAGGCGGTGGCGTTGAACGGTTTGATTTCGCTTCCGATGATACCCATGGTTTTCTCCGTTATTCGGGTTGAATCTCGTGGACTTCAGATAGGGGGTGCTGCGATGCACAAAAGCGATATGTTGCGATTGCGAGCATCGGAATAATCGATCAACTCGATGGAACTTTCTTAAAGCGCAACATAAACGCAATTATCATGCGTTTTTTGCAACAGAGGCCGTTGCGCTCAGAAAAATTTGAGAAATCGCTTCGCTGGCTGCGCTTTTATGATAATGAGAATTCTTCGCAATAAGAGGATTCGAAATGCGTAAGTTTGCTATCGCCGCTGTCTTCACCGCCAGCACCCTTGCTCTTGCCGCCTGCTCGGGCGCCGAAGAAAGCGCACCTGCTGCCGACGAAACTGCAGCCACCGACACCGTCGAAGCGGAAGCCGAAACCGCAAGCGTCCTCGACGCCAGCACCGCGACTGCCGAGCAGCTTGCCGGAATCGACGGCGTGTCCGACGAACTGGCCGCCGCCATCGTCGCAGGCCAGCCCTATGCCGACGTGACGGCGTTCAACGCGAAGCTGCTTGAAACGATGTCGGCCGAAGAAGCCGCCGCTGTACTCGAAACCGTGTTCGTCCCGGTCAACCTCAACGAAGCCACCGAAGAGCAGATCCGCCTCATCCCCGGCATGACCGACAAGATGGTCCACGAATTCGAAGAATACCGTCCCTACGAGGACATGGGCGAATTCAACCGCGAAATCGGCAAGTATGTCGACGAGGCGGAGGTCGCCCGTTTCCGTAATTACGTCACTCTTTGACGCATTTGCAGCACGATCCTGATCCCTTCGATCGCGACCAGAATACCGACGTGGATCCACGCGGTGGTCGCATCGAAGGCGGACAGGACCCAGTGCACGAAGACCAGGATTGCCGCCGGATAGACCAGGCGATGCAAGGTCTTCCATGACCGCTTGAGTGCCCTCGTCGCGATATCGTTCGATGTCGCGGCGAGCGGTACGTACAGGGCCAGCGCCGCCCATCCGGCCAACATGTAGGGTTCGCCCGCCTCCGACAGGATGATGGCCGGATCGACCTTCTTGCCGAGGTAAATGCCCGTGTGGAACGCGGCATAGGCGAAGCTTGCGACACCTAGGTCGCGACGCCTGCGCATCAGCCAGACCGCCCAATTCCGCTTGCGAAAGGCGAGCCGGATCGGCGTCACCGCCAAAGTCACCAGCAACAGCCAGGCCGCCCAGTCACCGCTATCGCCGATCGCATGGCCATAGCCATAGCTGTTGGGTGTCAAAACCCATCGCCCCACCATCCAGAGACCCGGCAAGGCGAGGATAAGCCACAACAAGGGGCGTGAATTGGCGATTGCTCTCATGATGGTTCGGGAAGTTCCGCCGCGCGGCTCAGCCGCATTGCGCGCGGTGAAGCAGTTTGTGATCGGCCAGCACCAGCGCCATCATCGCCTCGACAACCGGCGTGCCGCGAATGCCGACACAGGGATCGTGCCGACCCTTGGTGCGCACCTCGGTCGCCTCGCCCTGACGGTCGATGCTGGCAACGGGAGTGAGGATCGAACTGGTCGGCTTGAACGCCACGCGGCAGACCACCGGCTGGCCGGTCGAAATCCCGCCCGCGATCCCGCCTGCATGGTTGGCTGCGAACTCCGGCCCGTTTTCGCCGGGAGACATGGCATCGGCGTTCTGTTCGCCGGTGAGGCGCGCGGCATCGAAGCCGTCGCCGATCTCCACGCCCTTGACCGCATTGATGCTCATCATCCCTGCAGCCAGGTCGCTGTCGAGCTTGGCATAGACCGGCGCGCCCCATCCTGCGGGTACGCCGGTCGCCACGCATTCCACCACCGCGCCGAGCGAGGAGCCTGCCTTGCGCGCTTCGTCGACCAGCGCTTCCCAACGCTTGGCGGCCTCTGCGTCGGGGCACCAGAAGGGGTTGCGGGCGATTTCCTCGCGGTCGAAATTGGCGGGGTCGATCCGGTCGCCGCCGATCTCCGCGACATAGGCCAGTATTGCGACCTCGGGGATGGCCTTCCTCGCCACTGCGCCTGCAGCCACGCGCATGGCCGTCTCGCGAGCAGAGCTGCGCCCGCCGCCGCGATAGTCGCGAAATCCGTATTTCGCGTCATAGGCATAATCGGCATGGCCGGGGCGATAGGTGCTGGCGATTTCCGAATAGTCTTTCGACCGCTGGTCCTTGTTCTCGATCAGCAACGAGAGCGAGGTGCCCGTGGTCTTTCCCTCGAACACGCCCGACAGGATGCGGACCTCGTCCGGTTCCTTGCGCTGGGTAGTGAACTTGTTCTGGCCCGGCTTGCGGGCATCGAGGAACGGCTGGATATCGCTCTCGCTCAGCTCGAGCCCCGGCGGGCACCCGTCGACCACTGCGCCGATGGCAGGCCCATGGCTTTCACCCCAGGTGGTGAAGCGCAGCACGCGTCCGAAAGTGTTCCAGCTCATGCCCGCCTTCCTGTCGCAACTGTGGGCGCGTGTCTATTGGCGCTGGACCAATTCCTTCTTGAGGGGCAAGAACAAACCATGATTGTAGGGCGTATATCATGATCGCGAAGCTGAAGGGCCTGCTCGACGATACCGGCACCGACTGGGCGGTCATCGATGTTTCGGGCGTCGGATACCTCGTCCACTGCTCGGCACGCACATTGAGCCAGCTCGGCGAGAAGGGCGAGGCCTGCACGGTCTACACCGATCTCCAGGTGTCGGAAAACGACATGCGCCTGCTCGGCTTTGCAGAGGCTGCCGAGCGTGACTGGTTCCGCCTGCTCACGCAGGTGCAGGGCGTGGGCAGCAAGGTCGGCCTCGCGATCCTGTCGGCCTTGTCGACGGGAGAGGTACAACAGGCGTGCTCCAGCGGCGATGCCGCCACGATCGCCCGCGCTCAGGGCGTGGGGCCGAAACTGGCGGGGCGCATCGTCAACGAATTGAAGGACAAGGCGGGCGCGCTTCCGGGCGGCGGCATGGCTGGCGGAGCGGCTCCGGCAGCCCCGGTTGGCGGGGCGAGCGCCGATGCGGTGAGCGCTTTGGAGAACCTAGGCTTCAAACCGGCGATCGCGGCACGCGCCGTGGCTGCGGCGCAAGGCGAGCTGGGCGAAGGCGCGAGCGAGGGCGACCTCATCCGCGTCGCCTTGAAAAGGGCGGCCTCGTGAAAGCGGCATGGCTTTGCCTCGGCATTGCGGCCTCCTTCGCCGCGGCCTCTCCGGCTGCGGCTTGTCGCGGGGTCTTTTCGGAAACCTATGTGTTCCTGCCCCAGCTTCCGGGCGACATCGCGCCCGATGCCATAGTGCTCAGGGTGAAGCCGCAGCCGTCGATCACCGCATCGAACAACGGGATACGGGTTGCCGTGGCCGAAGTCGTGCAGGGCGATTGGCCGCGTGACACGGCGTGGATCGACTACGGCCTCTTCACCAGCTGCTCGCGGGTCCACCTGCCGGAAGAGGGCGCGCTGGTCGTCGGAGTGCCAAGGGAATATTCGCCCACCACGCTGGTGGCCCGTCAGTATTATCGCAGGGATTGGGAAGGAACGGATAATGGGAACTAGGCTGTTTCGCGCGGCTTCAATGGCAGCGCTGGTATGCGCCGCGCCCGCTTCGGCGCAGGACATGAGCGCGTTCAAAACCGGGCCGGTGTTCGCGCAATTCGGACCGCACGCGCCGGTCGAGGGGATCGGCGAAGTCCCCGGCGATACCGAATTCTCGATTGCCTTCGATGTCGCCAAGCCGGCGGACGAGGGCGCCCGCAATCGTGGTTTCGAAGGCGCCGCGCGCTTCATCAATATGCATGTCGCGCACGGGGTGCCTGAAGAGAACATCCGCATCGCCGTGGTCGTCCATGGCAAGGCGGTGAACGATCTGCTGGCAAAGCCCGACAACACCTCTGCCGACATGGTCCAAGTGATGCTTGGAGAGGGCGTGCGCTTCATCGTCTGCGGCCAGAGCGCGGCGGCCTATGGGGTGACGCAGGATGACCTGCTGCCGGGCGTCGAAATGGCGCTCTCCGCCATGACCGCCCACGCCCTGCTGCAACAGCGCGGCTACACGGTGAACCCGTTTTGATATGACCGAACCCGTCCCCCTCCATTCTCCTGATCGGCAGCCGGAAGACCTGGATGCAGCGCTGCGGCCGAAATCGCTTGCCGAATTCGTAGGGCAGAAGGCGGCGCGCGAGAATTTGCGCGTGTTTATCGAGGCGGCCAAGAACCGCGGCGAGGCGATGGACCATGTATTGTTCTTCGGGCCTCCGGGGCTCGGCAAGACCACGCTGGCGCAGATCGTGTCAAAGGAACTGGGCGTCGGTTTTCGTGCCACTTCCGGCCCGGTAATCGCCAAGGCGGGCGACCTTGCCGCGCTGCTCACCAACCTTGAACCCAACGACGTCCTCTTCATCGACGAGATCCACCGGCTCAATCCGGTGGTCGAGGAAGTGCTCTATCCCGCGATGGAGGACCGAGCGCTCGACATCATCATCGGCGAGGGGCCCTCGGCGCGCAGCGTGCGGATCGATTTGCCCCCCTTCACGCTCGTCGGCGCGACCACGCGACAGGGGCTGCTGACCACGCCCTTGCGCGACCGCTTCGGCATTCCCGTGCGCCTCAATTTCTATACCGAGGACGAACTGCTCCAGGTTGTCACCCGCGGGGCAGGCTTGCTGGACATGGGCATCAACGAAGGCGGTGCACGCGAAATCGCCCGTCGTTCGCGCGGCACGCCGCGTGTCGCAGGCCGGTTGATGCGCCGCGTGCGCGACTTCGCCAGCGTTCTGGGCGAGGCCGTTGTCACCACCAGGGTGGCCGACGAAGCGCTGACGCGGCTGGAGGTGGACAGTCTCGGCCTCGATGCGATGGATCGCCGCTACCTCACCATGATCGCGACCACCTACAAGGGCGGCCCCGTGGGGGTCGAAACGCTTGCCGCAGGCCTCAGCGAACCGCGCGATACGGTGGAAGAGGTGATCGAACCCTATCTCATCCAGCTCGGCCTCATTGCCCGCACGGCGCGGGGCCGGATGCTCAACGATGGCGGATGGGCGCACCTCGGAATGAGCCCGCCCGGACCTGCCGGCCAGTCGGATATGTTCGACAAATAGACTGAATCCCCGAGTAAGGGTGGCCGGATCCGCGGTCCCAAAGCGGGACATGGCGCTCGCAACCCTCGCAAGATTGCGGAAAATTTAGTTTTGTAAGGGTAACAGGAAGTGTAAATTCGCTGACCGGGGGATTCGCCATTTGCGTGTGTCCGGTCGATGCGGGGCCAACCCGCACAACAGGAAGTGCAAGATATGTCGGTTAAAGCAGCGCTTGCAAAATTGTCGGCCACGGCTGCGGGCGGCGCGCTCGTTGCTGGTGGCGCAGTGCATGTTGCCGAGCGGCCAGTAACCGATTCGCCGAGCTACAAGAGCAAGTCGGTCAAGCAGATCAAGGCTCGCCCGATCAAGCGTGCGACACCGAAACCGCCGGTAAGGGCGGCTCGCGTCATTCCCAAGCGGGTGATCGAATGCGTGCCTTATGATTCGCCGGAAGCGGCGGTTGCCGATCCCGAAAACGTTTGCCCGCCGATCAGGCGTGTCGTCATGGCACCCGTTCCCGTGCCGCCTCTTCCGCAAGCCGCGCCAGTCGCGGGCGGTGGCGGATCGCGCTCGATCCCGAGCGGCGGATACGGCGGTGGATATGGCGGCGGCTTCGGCGGCGGCTTCTTCGGCGGTTTCTTCGGTGGCGGGTCCAGCGGCGGCAGTGTTGTCGTCAACTCCACCACGACGAATGGCGGCGACGTGCCGCCCATCAATATCACGACGACGTCCAGCACCAGCACCGGCGGAAGTTCGACCAGCACTTCGACGGGCTCGGTAACTTCGACCGGCGATGTCTCGACATCGAGCTCGACCTCGGGCGATGTCACCAGTTCGACCTCGACGTCCAGTTCCAGCTCGACCTCGGGCGATGTTTCCAGTTCGACCTCGACCTCCAGTTCGACCTCGGGCGACGTTTCGAGCTCGACGTCCACGTCCAGCTCGAGTTCTGGCGATGTGTCGAGTTCCTCATCCAGCTCGACGAGCGGCGATCTGAGTTCGAGCACGAGCTCGTCCTCGAGCTCGAGCACATCGACTTCGGGAGGCACGACCAGCGGCGGTACGACCAGCGGCGGTACGACCAGCGGCGGTACGACGACCGGTGGACCGCCGCCTCCGCCGCCACCGCCGCCTCCTCCTCCTCCGCCGCCGCCGCCACCGCCTCCGCCTCCGCCACCTCCGCCGCCGTCGAGCACGAGCAGCGGTACCGAGGTTCCGGCGCCGCCGATGATGGCGTTGTTCGGTCTGGGGGCTGCAGCCATTTTCGGCCGTCGGCGATTACGAGAGCGGAAAGGCGCGAAGGGCGCCAAGGTCTAGCGCGAGTTGCGTAAGCTGGAGCGGCACTGCCTTCAGCGGTAATTGCGGCTCCACTCTTCCTGCCGGTACCACTGGGTAATCACGTATTTCTCGCCGGCCTCGACCGGCAGGGCGGCATGCCGTGTATTGCGATTTGGGCGGCCCTTGCGGGTCATGTTGTCCCAGGCGATCAGCAGGCCCGGTTCCGGCGTCACCAATAGGTCCAGTTCGGGAAATTCCGTCTCCCCGCCCGTTTCGACGCTGTTGAGATAGACCATCGCGGTCCAGCTGCGCTGCCCGCCGCGGCGCCGTTCGTTCTGCCAGTGCGGACGTTCTTCGCGGAAATAGTCGCGGTGATGCAAATATTGCTCGCCCACGTGATAGCGCTGGCCCTGGATAGTCTCCGCATGGGCGCGATCTATGCCGAGCGCCTCGTCGATCTTGCGTCCGAGCGTGATGGTCTCCGGCGCTTCATTGGAAAAGAAATGGGTCGAGCTCGTGCGCGCGCCCATGGTCTTGCGATCGGAAAAGAGTTTCGATGGCTGGATGCGGCTTTCGATCGTCGCGATCAGCTGCGCACATTCCTGCGCCGTCAGGAAGTCCGGGATCAGGTAGAGATCCGCCTTGTCGCCGCCTTTCGCGACCGCCCGCGGATCTTGCGAAAGGCGCGCGCGGACATGGTCGCCGATCGCTGCAAGGGTCGCTGGATCGGCCTTGGGGTCCGGTTGCTTGGTCCGGAAGAGCCGGGCGAGGCGGGTCAGCAGGGGCACGGAGCGAGCAATCTCCTATCCGTGCCCCTGCGTAAACCGGCTTACGATGCGGCGAGCTTGCGCAGCACGTAGTGGAGGATGCCGCCGTTGCGGTAGTACTCCATTTCGTTGGCCGTATCGATGCGGCAGAGCGCGGTGAAGGTCGCCTTCGAGCCGTCTTCATGCGTCACTTCGACTTCCACGTCCTGGCCCGGGGTAAGGTCGGCAAGGCCCTTGATCGTGAAGGTATCGTCCGCGCCGAGACCGAGGCTCTGGCGCGTGTCGCCGTCCTTGAACTGCAGCGGGAGCACGCCCATGCCGATCAGGTTCGAGCGGTGGATACGCTCGAAGCTTTCAACGATTACGGCGCGCACGCCCAGCAGGATGGTGCCCTTGGCGGCCCAGTCACGGCTCGAACCCGTGCCGTATTCCTTGCCGGCCACGACGACCAGCGGCGTACCGTCGGCCTTGTGCTTCATGGCAGCGTCGTAGATCGGCATCTGCTCACCCTTGTAGGTGGTGATGCCGCCTTCGGTGCCGGGGACCATTTCGTTCTTGATGCGGATGTTGGCGAAAGTGCCGCGCATCATGACTTCGTGGTTGCCGCGGCGCGAACCGTAGGAGTTGAAGTCCGACTTCGAGACCTGGTGGCTCTTCAGATATTCGCCTGCGGGGCTGTCTTCCTTGATCGAGCCTGCGGGCGAGATGTGGTCGGTCGTGGTCGAATCGCCGAGGATCGCCAGCGGCTTCGCATCGGTGATGTCGGTGACCGGTGCCGGTTCCATCTCCATGTCTTCGAAGAAGGGCGGGCTCGCCACGTAGGTGCTGGTCGGGTTCCAGCGGTAGGTGTCCGACGCTTCGACCTTGATCGCCTGCCAATGCTCGTCGCCCTTGTAGACGTCGGCATAGCGGCTCTCGAACATCTGGCGGTCGATATTCGCTGCGCGGTGCTGGGCGATTTCCTCATTCGTCGGCCACACGTCGGCCAGCATCACGTCATTGCCGTCCTGGTCCTGGCCCAGCGGCGTTTCGGTGATGTCCTTCGTGACCGTGCCGAGGATCGAATAAGCGACCACCAGCGGGGGCGATGCAAGGAAGTTGGCGCGCACGTCGGGCGACACGCGGCCTTCGAAATTGCGGTTACCCGACAGGACTGATGCGGCGACGATGTCGTTGCCGTTGATGGCCTTGCTGATCGGCGGTGCGAGCGGGCCCGAGTTGCCGATGCAGGTGGTGCAGCCGTAGCCGACAAGGTCAAAGCCCATGGCGTCGAGATCGTCCTGCAGGCCCGACTTCACGAGGTAGTCGGTTACGACCTGTGATCCCGGTGCCAGCGAAGTCTTCACCCACGGCTTGGGCGCGAGGCCCTTCTCGCGCGCCTTCTTGGCCACGAGACCGGCAGCGATCAGCACGTCGGGGTTGGAGGTGTTGGTGCAGCTGGTGATGGCCGCGATCACGACGTCGCCGTCGCCGACGTCATGGTCCTTGCCTTGCACGTCCACGCGCAGCGGTGCGTCCTTGGAGTAGATCGACTTGAGGTCGGTGTTGAACAGCTCGTCGACTTCCGGCAGCGCAACGCGGTCCTGCGGGCGCTTGGGGCCTGCGAGGCTGGGCACGACCTTGGACAGGTCGAGGTCGAGCGTCTTGGTGAAAACCGGCTCGTTTTCCGGCGTGAACCACATGCCCTGCGCTTTCGAATAGGCTTCGACGAGCGCGATGGTTTCTTCGTCACGGCCGGTAAGGCGCATATATTCCAGCGTCTTGTCGTCGATGCCGAAGAAGCCGCAAGTCGCGCCGTATTCGGGCGCCATGTTGGCGATCGTCGCGCGGTCGGCGAGCGTAAGGTTGGCAACGCCTTCGCCGTAGAATTCGACGAAGCGACCCACCACGCCGACTTCGCGCAGCATCTGCACGCAGGTCAGCACGAGGTCGGTGGCGGTCACGCCTTCGGCCATCGCGCCGGTCAGCTTGAAGCCGACGACTTCGGGGATCAGCATCGAGATCGGCTGGCCGAGCATGGCGGCTTCGGCTTCGATCCCGCCGACGCCCCAGCCAAGGACGCCGAGGCCGTTGATCATGGTGGTGTGGCTGTCGGTGCCGACGCAGGTGTCGGGATAGGCGACGGTAACGCCGTCAGGACCTTCCGAATTCCACACGCCCTTGCCGATGTATTCGAGGTTCACCTGGTGGCAGATGCCGGTGCCCGGAGGCACTGCAGAGAAGTTCTCGAAGCTCTTCGAGCCCCACTTGAGGAAGTCGTAACGCTCCGCATTGCGGGCGTATTCGAGTTCGACGTTCTTCTCGAATGCCTTGGGGTGACCGAATTCGTCGACCATGACCGAGTGGTCGATCACGAGGTTCACGGGAACCTGCGGATTGATCTTCGCAGTGTCGCCGCCAAGCTTGCTGATCGCATCGCGCATGGCTGCAAGGTCGACCACACAGGGAACGCCGGTGAAGTCCTGCAGCAGGACGCGGGCCGGGCGATACTGGATTTCCTTGCCGGTCTTGGGATCCTTCTGCCAGTCGGCAATCGCCTGCGCATCGTCGGTCGACACGGTGAAGCCGCCGTCTTCGAAACGCAGCATGTTTTCGAGCAGGACCTTCAGGCTGAACGGCAGTTTCGACACGTCGCCGATTTTCTCTGCCGCCTTCTCGAAGGAGTAATAGGCGTAATCCTTGCCATCGACGGTGAGGGTGGAGCGGGTTCCGAGCGTGTCCTTGCCGACCTGGGTCATGCGGGCATTCTTCCTTGTGTTAGAAATGGGCCTTTCCCGACCAATGGACGGACGGGCACAATGTGCCGCGCACCTGCGCCGAACACCGCAAAAAATCAAGGCCCAGAGCCTCGTCAAAACTTCTGATCGGGAACAAAAACGGCGCTTCAGGGCTTATTAAGGCAAAATTAGGGCAAAGTCGCTGCTCGGCAGCAAGGCAGGAGCGCGCAGCCCGATATGGAGTTTGAAATGAAAACCCTCGATCAGGCGCCGAGCGCTTCCCGCCGCACAGTCAAGCTGGCCGTCATGGCCGCAGCTCTTGGCGTCGCCGGCTGTTTCACTGCCGCTTTCACTTTCGCAGGCACCGAAGCCCAGGCTGGCGAACAGGCCGACGCCCCGATCGTCGCTACCCGCTAAAGCGCTGCCTGCGTGGGCTGCTTGGGCTTGCGCCGCGCAGCGATCAGGCAGGCCCCCACAATAATGGCCGTGCCCAACAGGGTCGTCGCAGTAACTTCCTCCTGAAAAAAGAGCCAGCCGAAGAGCGAGGCCCACAGGAAGCCCGAATATTCCAGCGGTACGAGCGTCTGCGCCTCTTCGCGGGCATAGGCCCATGCGATGCCCATCGCCCCCGCCACCGTCAGGAGCGCGGCCATCGCCAGGTCGAACCATATGTCTGCAGCGGGCAGATTGAAGGCGAAGGGCATTGCCAGTCCCAACAGGACGACCGACACTCCCGAGTGGAAAACCGCTATTTCGGCGGGGCCGGCCATTTGCGATTGCCGCCGGATCAGGATGAAATTGTAGGCATAGAGCAGCGCGGACACGAGGATTGCCGCAAGCCCCAGCGCCGCATCGCTATCGAAATCGTTGCGGCCCACCTTGCCTCCGACGATCACCAGCGTACCTGCAAACCCAACGATCGAGGCAACGATGGCCGACTTGCGGATCACCTCGCCGAGGAGAAGGCGGGCAAGATAAAGCGCGATGAGGGGCGCGATGAAGCTGATGGCAATGGCCTCTGCAATCGGCAGCTTGGTCAGCGAATAAAAGAACGTCAGCGCCATGAAGGTCGAGATGACGCCGCGGCGGATATGCAGGCGCATGACCTCCGGCCGTGGCCGCTTTCCGCCCCGGCCGAGCCACAGCGGCAACGCAATGGCGGTGGCGAGGGTCGAGCGCAGCCATGCCGCCGTAAGCGCGCCCAGTGCCAGTGCCGCGCTCTTCATGAAGGCATCCATCAGGGACAGGCTGGCCACGGCAAGCATGGCCGCAAGGATGGGCAGGAAGGCATGGTGGCGGGTCATCGCGCCACGCATATGCGTCCGCGGCCTGCACGTCATCATGGTTCAGCATAAGGCAAGCAGATGGCGTGGATAAGGATGCAAACATTTGCTAGAAACACGGCGGATGCAGCGCGTGACTGCAATCGCCAAATGGTGGGCTGAATGACACTTCGTAATCTTCTTCTGACTGGCGCGAGTAGTGCGCTTCTTCTTGCCGGCACTGCACAGGCGCAGAACAGTGCTCCGGAAAGCCTGCTGCCTGCCGAACGCGCGCAACCGGCCCCGCAGGACGCGCCCGCTAATGCGCAAAGCGTCGAGGAAGCATTCGGCGACATCCGCATGCAGAGCGGTGAAGTCGTGCAGGAAGTGCCCTCGCTCGAAGGCGAATGGACGCTGGAACAGGTCGAAACCCTGCTCGCCTATATTCCCAATGTCGCGGCCGAAGGCCTCAATCCTGCCGATTATCGCGCCGGTGAACTGAGCGCGCTGCTCACGGCGAACGGTCCCGGTGCCGAAGTGAATGCGCTGGCCAGCGAAATCTTCGTCTGGCTGGTCGAAGACCTGCGGGACGGCCGCACGCCGATGGAATCGCGCCGCCAGTGGTTCGTCGTCGATCCCGACGCCGACCGCATGCCGACGTGGAAGCTCTTGGAAGACGCGCTTGCGAGCGGCGACATCGCCGGCACTCTCGACGGCCTCAACCCCGTGCATCCCGACTACGCACGCCTGCGCGAAGAACTGGCCTCGGAAACCGATGCCGCGCGCATCAAACTGATCCGGGCGAACATGGATCGCTGGCGCTGGCTGCCGCAGGACCTCGGCAAGCAGTATCTCGTCACCAACGTGCCCGAGTTCATGCTCCGCCTGACGGTCAATGGACGCATCATCAAGAGCTATCGCACCGTGGTCGGCAAGCCCGGCCGCACGGCGACGCCGCAGCTGGCTGAAATGGTCGAGGCGGTGATCTACAACCCGACCTGGACCGTGCCGCAGTCGATCGTGAAGGGCGAAGGCCTTGGCGCGAAGGTTCTGAACAATCCCCGCTGGGCCCGCAGCGCAGGCTACAAGGCAACCAAGGGCGCGAACGGCTGGGTGACCGTGGTGCAGCAGCCGGGGCCGCAGAACGCGCTCGGCCTGATGAAGCTCGACATGCCGAACGAGCATGCGATCTTCCTCCATGACACGCCGAGCCGACACCTCTTCGCGAACGAGAACCGCGCGCTCAGCCACGGCTGCATCCGCGTGCAGGGCGCGCGCGAGCTGGCCATGACCATGTCGCTGCTGGGCAATGCGAGTTCGAAGGACGAATTTCCCGCGATCATCGAGGAAGTGTCTCAAATCACCGGCAGCGGGGAATACACGCGCTACGCCATGAAGAAGCAGTGGCCGGTCTACATCACCTATTTCACGATGGCGACGGACGTCGACGGCAACCTGAAGACCTTCAAGGACCTCTACGACCGTGACGCCCCCGTTCTGGCCGCGCTTGACGCGCCGCGCCAGTCGGATCGTGCGCGCGAGACGAGCGAAGAAGCCGTCGAGATCATCGACGACATGCAGATCAGCTAAACCGGATCAGAACAGGCCGGGGTTGGCGCGTTCGAAAGTGCCGCCGCCCGGCCTGCGGATCAGGTCGGTCTGCGCAATCGGCGGAGTGCGGCGGCTGCCGTCGGCCTGGATGCCGAGACTTTCGGCGTAGAGCAGGCGCCCGCCGCTCAGGCTCAGCAGGACTTTGGCAAACTGGTCGGGCCCAAGGGCGAAGCAGCCGTTGGAGCGGCCGAGCCTGCCCCACCGGGCGATGTGTTCCGGGCGCGCATATTCGGCCGGATGCATGACGATGGCACGCGGCAGGGCGTTGGAGTTGGTCGGGTCGAGGCCGTCGAGCCTGATCGAGGTGCCGTAGCGCCCGCGATACCAGCTGCGCGTCATGTAGGCGCCGCGACTGGTCGCCTCGCTTCCCTCGATATTCGAATACCGCTTGAGCCAGCCGTCGTGCTCGCTGTCGGACCCGGTGCCGTGCGTCACGAAAAAGCTTTCGACGCGTTCGTTTTCGAGATCGACGAAATGGAAGCGCTGGTTGGCGGAATGGAGACCGAAATCGGCAATGCCGACGATGTCCTTCTTCCAGATGCCTGCGCCGACACGGTCGAGCTGGTCGCGCGCGATGGCGATAAGCTGGCGGTCGCGCGAGGCGGTCGGATTGACCTGGGCAAACACGCGTGCCGGCAGCGCCGCTGCGGCGCCTGCGGCAAGAGTGCCCTTGAGAAGATCGCGACGTTTCATCCTGCTCCATCCATATCACAGCCGAGGCTTACGGGAAATGAACGTTCGAAGCGTGCATTGGTGTCGGCGCAGGTGATCATCGAGCGGGCGTGGCGCTGCCCCACCTCGCGCGGATCCTTGCCATATCCGCCGCCCAGCGCGCTGGCGACCGGCAGACCGCGCCGCCGTGCCTGCTCGACCACGAAGCGGTCGCGCCTTTCGATACCTGTGTCGGTAAGCGCCAGCCGACCGAGCCGGTCGTCGTCATGCACGTCCACCCCAGCCTGGTAGAGCACCATGTCGGGAGCGAAGCTCTCGAAGACGCGCGGCAAATGCCTGTCGAGCGCTTCGAGGAAGCCGTCGTCGTCGATCCCGTCGGCCAGTGGCACGTCGAGGCTTGAGCGGGCCTTGCGCACCGGGAAATTCTTTTCCGCATGGACCGAGAGGGTGAAGACGTCGTCGCGCAGGGCGGTGAGGCTGGCGGTCCCGTCACCCTGGTGGACGTCGAGGTCGATGACCAGCACCCGCTGAGCATCGCCTTCCGCGATCAACCGGTTCGCGGCCACGGCAAGGTCGTTGAACACGCAATAGCCCGCCCCGGTCTCGTAGAGCGCGTGATGACTCCCGGCAGCGGAATTGGCCGCATATCCGTGCTTTTTCGCCAGTTGGGCGGCGAGCCATGTGCCGCCATTAGTGTGCTGCACGCGCTGGGAAATATGCGGCGTGACGGGAAAGCCGATGCGGCGTTCCTTCACCTGCGGCACGCTGGCGGTGAAGACTTCCTCGACGTAATCGGGACAGTGGATCGCCTCCAGCCAGCGGCGCGGCATGGGCGGCGGCGCGTGTTCGACCAGCGGATAGCCGCTTTGGCGCAGCGCCTCCATCACCGCCATGTACTTGTCGAAGCGGAAGGTCCCGCGCGTGGGCGCGGGGGCCATGTAGTCTACGTGGTGAACGACGTGGAGAATGGCGATCTACCCGCGCTTCGCCTCGGCCTGCGCCACGAGCTTTTGCAGATTGGGGACGGCGGCCATTGTCGCGGCAGGCATTTCGGCGGCGACTGCGAGGCGGTGAGGCGCATTTTCCTTCAGCCAGCGCACGGTCGGCGCGCCAGGATCGAGCCGCGATTGCGACAGGAAGGCGGAGACCTTCGGGTTGCTCGCCCAGAGGAAGCGATTCATGCCCGTGCCGAGCAGGGTTCCGGCATAGCCGTCGATATCGTCGACGAAGCTGACCGGCTTGCAGAGCGCGTTCTTCTCCTCGTCGGTTTCGAAGTTGGCCTCGATGAAAGCCGAAACCGCGGCATTGAGCGTCACCAGCGGGACATGGAGCAGCTGGAGCGTGATCTTGCCTTCCTCCCATTGCGGGTGGACCGGCTTGGGGCTGACGGCAGATGCCGTGCAGTCGATGAAGAGCGTATTTTCCGGAACCTGCTCCTCGCCCCCGGCGAGGACCATCTTGCCGGGTTCGATCTGCTGGACCCGGCCCTTGCGCACCACGTTCCCGATCTTGCGCAGCCGCTCGACCTCGCCTTCGGAGATCGTGGCGTAATGGAACATTTCCGGCTCGACATCGGTATCGATGCGCAGCATGGCCCCGTCCCGTTCCAGCTGGTGGAAGAGCGCGGGCACATCCTCCGCTGTCGCAGCCGCTTTCATCAGCTTGATCTGGCCGCCCACCGTGCTTTCGAAGAACTGTTCGCCGGGCTGCGTGATAGTCCGGTTGATCAGCCAGCTTTCGCGTGGTTTCACCCAGGTGATACGATCTGGTGCGATGCCCGCTTCGAGGAGCCAGACGCCGGCATCCATCGCGGTTTTTCCCGCACCCAGGATGACGAAATGCTCAGGGATGCTTTCAGGGTCGCGCCATAGGTCGGGCAGTTTGCCGGGCACTTCGACCCGCACGCCATCGCTCACCTCGAACTTGCGTTTGTGCGTGGTGGGCACCGAGGTGGCGAAATAGGTGGTGTCGACCAGCTTGCGCTTGACCGTCACGCCGCTCTCTTCCCCCGAAAGCACATTCCGGAAGCGATGATCGCCAATGTATTCGCAATTAGGATAATAGCGCACGCGCCCGGTCGGTAGCAGGTGATCGCGCATGACCGACTGGAAATAAGCTACGACTTCCGGACCGCTCGCCTGTTCGAAAAAGCCCTTGTTGGGCCCGCTTTCGTCGATCCGGTCAGTGCCCAGCGGCACCCCTTCGACCCCGTAGAGCGCACTCGGCTGGTGCAGGGCGACGAAGGAATAGGCGTCGTTCCAGTGACCGCCGGGCGATGAATGCTTGTCGACCATGACGACATCGCAATCGGGGTCCTGCGCCAGCAGCGTGTCGGCGAAGGACAGTGCGGTCGCACCCGCGCCAATGACCAGATAGTCGGTTTCAAGGGTCATCGGCGTATTCCTTTGCAATTCGTCAGCGGGCGAGGCGGGCGAGCTCGTCGTAGATTCCGTCTTCGCTCCGGCTGGCGGCATTGCGCCAGCCCGTCGCCGTCTCGGCATTTACGAGGGCGCCAGACCCGTCGATCACCAGCAAATTGGGCGTGCCGGGCAATTCATCAAGACCGAAGCGCTGCGCGATATCGAGATTGTGGCCATCGCCCGTCTGCGGCATCCCGACGTTGACGAAAACGAGTTCGTATTCCTTCGCGATCAGGTCCTGGAAGCGCGGCTTCTCCAGCCATCCGGCCAGGGCGCGGCTGTCGTGGCACCAGTTCGCGCCCATCACCAGGAGGACGTGTGTGTCGTTTGCCGCAGCGCTGGCAAGCGCCGCATCGACTTGTGCCGAAGGGTCCAGCGTTACAGCGAAGGACCGCGCTTCGGGATGATCCAGTGTCGTTTCAGCCGAAGCGGTCGCGCAAGCCGACAGGGCAAGCAGCGCCATGACGGCAAGGCCGGTGCGGATCACTCGGCAGCGACCTTGTGCGGGTCGAAGGCTTCGGCTTCGCCGGCCTCAATCTTCGCGGCCTTCTCCTCGACGAGGCGGACGATGTGGTCGAGCATGTCTTCGCTCTCGATATGGTGGTCCTTCACGCCCGAGAGGTAGACCATATGCTTGCTCGAACCGCCGCCCGTCAGGCCGATGTCGGTTTCGCGTGCTTCGCCGGGGCCGTTGACCACGCAGCCGAGGACCGAAAGGCTCATCGGCGTCTTGATGTGTTCGAGACGCTTCTCGAGCGTTTCGACGGTGCGGATTACATCGAAGCCCTGGCGCGAACAGCTGGGGCAGGAGACCACGCGGACGCCGCGAGTGCGCAGGCCCAATGCCTTGAGCATTTCGAAGCCGACTTTCACTTCCTGCTCCGGCTCTGCGGACAGGGACACGCGGATGGTGTCGCCGATGCCGGCCCACAGCAGACTGCCGATACCGATGGAGCTCTTGACCGTACCGCCGATCAGCCCGCCTGCCTCGGTAATGCCGAGGTGGAGCGGGCAATCCACGGCCTCTGCCAGTCCATGATAGGCTGCGACCGCAAGGAACACGTCGCTGGCCTTCACCGCGACCTTGTATTCGTGGAAATCGTGGTCCTGCAGCAGCTTGATATGATCGAGCGCGCTTTCGATCAGCGCTTCGGGGCAAGGCTCGCCGTATTTCTCCAGCAGGTCCTTTTCGAGCGACCCTGCGTTCACGCCAATGCGGATGGCGCAGCCATTGGCCTTTGCCGCACGCACGACTTCGGCGACGCGCTCGGAAGAGCCGATATTGCCCGGATTGATGCGCAGGCAGGCCGCGCCCTTGTCGGCAGCTTCGAGTGCACGCTTGTAGTGGAAGTGGATGTCCGCGACGATCGGCACGTTTGCCGCGCGCGTGATCTTGTCGAAATTCGCGGTCGATTCCTCGGTCGGGCAGGACACGCGGATGATGTCCGCGCCCACGTCCTCGCAGCGGCGGATCTGGTCGATCGTCGCGGCCACATCCTCTGTCGGGGTGTTGGTCATGGTCTGGACCGTAATCGGGGCATCGCCGCCGACGGCGACGTTACCGACCATGATCTGGCGGGACTTGCGGCGCTCGATATCGCGCCAGGGGCGTACGGAAGACATGGAGGGCGATATAGAGACGCTTCGATGAAGGGGCAATGACAGGCAGCATGACTTACGGCATGAGAGCCACATGAGCGAAGCGACAGACGACGTAATGACCGACAGCGCGCTCCTGTTCGGGCGCGTGCTCGACGGGCAGGGCGGGGCGCGCCAGATCGAGTGGGAAGAGGCCATGGCCTGGCAACCGGCTGCGCCGGGAGAGGTGCTATGGCTGCATATCTGCCGCAACCGTCCGGGCGTGCAGCAATGGCTCCAGAACCAGCTGGGCGTTCCCGAACCCACGGCCGAATTGCTTACCAGCGACCAGACCCGCCCGCGCGCCTTCAGGGAGGGCGAGACGCTGGTCGGCACGCTGCGCGGGATCAACTTCAATCCGGGCGCGCAGCCGGAGGACATGATTTCCATGCAGCTATGGTGCGACGGCCGCCGGCTCATCACATTGCGTCGCCACCCGCTGCAGACCCCGCGCGAGGTCATGGCGCAGCTCGATCGCGGGGTCGGGCCACCGGACGCGGGCGCGACCATCACCCTGCTGGCAGAGCTGATGATTGCCCGCATGAGCCAGTCGATTGTCGATATGAACTACGTGCTCGACGAGCTGGAGGATGACGATCCGGAAGAACATGCCGAAGCCATGCTCAGTCGCATCTCGACGATCCGCCGCAATTGCCTCGGCCTCAAACGGCACATGGCACCGCAGCACGAAGCGCTGGAACAGATCAGCCGCGAGGCCCCTTACTGGTTCGAGGAGCACGACCGGCGCGAAATCGCCGAATCCATCGCGCGCCTGCGCCGCTATCTCGACGATATCGACATCAGCAAGGAAAGCGCCTTGGTCCTGCAGGACGAATTGCGCGCCCGCAGCCTCGCCAGCAGCGAGCATGCGACCTACATGCTCACCATCGTGGCGGGCATCTTCCTGCCGCTGGGCTTCCTCACCGGCCTGCTCGGCATCAATGTCGGCGGGATGCCCGGCATGGACGATCCCGACGCATTCTGGGCCGTGGTCGCGCTCTGCCTGTTCCTGTTTATCGCGCTTATCGTCGTCTTCCGGCGCCTGCGCTGGTTGTGAGGCTTATCCCCCGGCCATCTGCGAGGGGATGAATTCCTCGCGCACGGCCTTGGCGATCAGGTCTAGCGGGATGATGCCCTGGCTGAGCAGGAAGTCGTTGAAAGCGCGTTCGTTGAAGGCAGCGCCCAGTGCCACCTCGGTTTCCACGCGCAGGTCGATCAGCTTGCGATAGCCGTAGTAATAGGACCCTGCCTGGCCGGGCATGCGGAACTGGTAGCGATCGAGTTCCTGCTTGGTCATGCCGGGCGAGAACAGCGCTTCTTCGCGCAAGATCCGCTCTGCCTCTGCGCGCGACATCAGGCCGAGGTTGAGCGCCGGATCGAGGAAGGCACGGGCCGCGCGCAGCAGGCGGAACTGCTGCGCGATGAACTGCCCCTCGATCGGTTCGTGCGGCAGCATTTCCGCTTCGGCATAGAGCGCCCAGCCTTCGACGTTTACGCTGTTGAAGGCGTAGAGCATGCGCGCAAGGCTGACACCCTGTGCGACGAGGGCCGCAAACTGCATTTCGTGACCCGGGCGCGCTTCGTGGGCGCTGAGCGTCCAGCTGGCGGCGGGGAAGTTGAAATCGTCATAGGCGTCTTCCGCGCTCGCCGTCGGGTTGCCGACGGTGAGGACGAACGTGCCCTGTTCCCCGGTATTCCCGATCAGGCGCGGCGGGCGCATGTGCGGGGCGGGCTGTGCAGCGCTTTCCGCCTGGCTCGCAACGCGCATGTTCATCTCGTAATCTGGGAGCGAGACTATGTCGTGCGCGCGGATCTGGGCTTCCAGCTTCGCGTTCACTGCACGGTAGAAATCCTCGATCTCGTCATTGGGAATGGTCATTGCCTTCAGGCCGGCCATGACCGAGGCCATGTCGGTCTCTTCCCAGCCGTATTTGGCAGCGATCTGCGGGGCGAGCGCTTCCATCTGGGCGCGTATTTCGTAGAAGCCCCGGCGCGCGCGGCTCATCGCTTCGCGCGGGTCCATCTCGATCCCGACCTCGCGCAGGCGCAGGGCATAGAGTTCTTCGGGCAGGCGCGGATCGGTGCGTGCTGCAGGAACCACGGTTGCCGTGGTCCACTCTCCGTAATCGGTGAGCTGGGCCTCCATCGCATCCAGAGCCTCGTCCGCGCCTTCGATCTCGTACTTCGCAAACAGCTCGCGGATGCCGGCGACGAAGGTCGGGATCTTACCGACCGATTCCTCCACCTCGACGCGGTAAGGGCCCATCTTGCCCTCGCCGCGGCTGGCTTCGAAGCGGGCCTTGGCCAGCTCGGTCATTGGCTGGGTATCGGGCCACAGCCCCGTGTAGCGCTGCAGCAGTTCGAGCGCCTTGGCGCGGCGGTGCTCTGCGGTCTGGTCGGACAGGAGCTGACCGATATTGCCAAACATGGCCTGGCCGACTTCTGCGAATTCGAGCGTTTCGCGATTGCTCAACTCGATGCGCTCATTGTCCATTTCGAGCGAGTCGATCAGGATCTGGAGGTCCTGCAGGACGTAAGGGTTGGTTTCGACCTGCTTGGCTGCTTCGTATTCCGCGATCAGCGCGCGCGAGGCGGCGACATAGCGCTCGTCCCGGTCCAGCGACATGTCGTTGACCAGCCCGTCATACTGCTCATAGCCCGCCGATGACGCTCCGGTCGGGAAGAAGCTCGCCTGAAGGGCAATCGCTTTCTGGGTGTAGGCATTGCTGGTTTCTACCCAGTCGGGCGTGGCGGGCGTTTCGGCGGCATCCTGGGCCACCAGCGGTGCGGCGGGCAGGGCCGATGCGGTGGCAAGGGCGATGGCGGCGGCGAAAGTCTTCATGGGTATTCCCTCCTGTTGGCGGAGGGACTGCCGAGCCGCGCGCCACTTGGCAAGCGCCGGCCCGACGAATGCGCCTTACCAGCGGACCAGCGGCGGTATCGCGTACCGCCCGGCCAGCGCCATCAGTGCCACCGGGGCGACATGCCAGATGCCGAGGTGGCCGATGGTGTCGATGGGGCACGCAAGGCCGAAGGCGAAGCTGCCGATCGCGCCTGCTGCAATGCCGGTGTATGTTCCTGCCGCATTGAGCGAAACCGGCGCGCCGCGGCGCAGCCACAGTACGAGCGCTGCGGCAGTCACCAGTCCGAAAGCTGCCCCTGCGAGGAAACAGCCCGCACCATAGGGGTCGTTGAACAGCGCGGTCGTCAGGCCGCCAAAGCCCAGGACGGCAAGTGCGGTTAGTGGCAGCAGGAACAGCATGGCGGAAGACCAGCGCGCGCCTTCGTGCGTATTGCCGACGCGGGGGCTGGCCATGCGCAGGACGGCGAGGGCGGACGCCGCCCCGACCATTCCGAGCATGCCATTGACGATAAAGAACACCCCGGACGCCTGGCCGGAACCAATGCCGCGCCACAGCCCATCGAGCAATTCGACGAGGATCACGGTCGCCACTGCCGACAGGGCCACCAGCGCGATGCCGTGCGAAAGCCGGATCGGCTCTACCGGCGCAAGATCGTCCGCCAGATCGTCGATCAGGGAGTTCGGAACCCGGTTCATTGTCATTCGGCCTTTTCTACGAGCGCGGACAGCTTTTTCAGTCCGCGATGGATATTCACTTTGACCAGGCTTTCGCTCTGGCCGGTCTTGGCGGAAGCTTCGGAGATGGTCAGCCCTTCGATCTTGACTAGCTCGATGACCTCGGCCTGCTTGTCGGGGAGGTGGACGAACAGCCGTTCGAGGCTCATGCGGGCCATGACGGCCTCTTCCTCGCTGTCCTCGGCCGCGTCGTGATCGCCAAGCTCGTCTTCGGCGCTGCGGTAGACTTTGCGCAGATGGTCGATCCAGCGATAGCGCGCGATCGCGGCAAGCCAAGGATAGAAAGCCCGTGTCGGATCCCAGGTGGCGCGCTTGGCGTGCACGGCCATAAGCACTTCCTGCACCAGATCGTCGAGCTGGGCGGGAGCCACGCGCTTCCTGAAATAGCGTTCGAGCCACAATTGCACTTCGGACAGCAGCGCGCGGTACATGGCGCGGTCGCCCTTTTGCGAGGCGGCCATCATCTGCGCCATGCTGGCTTCGTCGGCGATCATCGCGCGTCTTCCCCTCGACTTCCTGTCTTCACCGCCATTCGCGAGAGCTGGCCGGTCGGTTACAGGAGAGCAAAGAAAATCCGGGTGTCGGGAGCGCCGGTCCGGCGCCCCGCTCAGTAAGTGAAGCTTTCGCCGACCATTTTCTCGCTCATCGACCAGAGGCGGTCGGCCTTGTCGGGATCGATCGCATAGCTGCGCACGCCGCCACCGGTGCTCTCGTCGTCCTGGTCGGCGACGTGGCAGTTTTCGCAGTAAAGACCGCCATTGCCTTCCAGCTCTTCCGCCGTCGCGGCCCAGCAGGTGGTCGCTGCGCCTTGCGGGATGGTCTTGAACGGCTCCGGGGTTTCGCCGCGCTCTTCAGCGTTCTTGCGTATCCGCTCCATGAGATCGGCCATGTCCTGATCGCTCATGTGACGGCCGAGGTTCGTCATGATGCCGCCGGGATGCAGCGAATAGGCGTGGATGCCCTTGTCGGAGAGCCGCTTTTCAAGGCCCACGGCGAACAGGACGTTGGCCGTCTTCGACTGGCCGTAGCTCACCCACTTGTCGTAATCGCGGCTTTCGAAATTCGGATCGTCGAAGTCGACGGGGGCAATGTGGTGGCCGCGGCTCGACAGGTTGACGATGCGCGGACGCTCGCCCTTCTCCAGCAGGGGGACCAGCAGATTGGTCAGCAGGAAATGGCCGACATGGTTGGTGCCGAACTGCATTTCGAAACCGTCGGCGGTTTTCGCCTGGTCGCAGGCCATGACGCCAGCATTGTTGATCAGGAGGTCGATCTTCTCGAAGCGCTCGTTCGCTTCGGCGGCCGCCTTGCGGATGCTGTCGAGCGAGGCGAGGTCGCATTTGAGCGTGTCGACCGTCGCGCCGGTCTGTTCCGCGATGGCATCGGCCGCCGCGGACAGCTTGGTCGCATCGCGGCCGGACAGGATGATGTGCGCGCCCTTCGCGGCCATCGCACGCGCGGTTTCCTGCCCCAGTCCGGAATAGCCGCCGGTAACCAGTGCGGTGCGTCCCGACAGATCCTTGCCTTCAAGAACGTCGTCCGCCGTGCTTTCGAAACCGAATTCGCTCATCGCTGTCTTCTCCCTTGTGGAGGCCAGCGTAGCAGAAACGAAAAGGGGCGCGAGAGCTTTCGCCTCACGCCCCGATCCTGCGTCCCCTTGGGGTCTCGTTATGGCTTTGCTTATGCGCCCGGAGGCAGCGGATCGTCGCTCTTGGGAGCAGCCGCCTTGCGCCGCTTGGGCTTGGGTGCCGCAGCGCTGCCACCGGCCAGATCGTTATCCATCTGGTCGAGCTTGCGCGCCGCCCAGTCGCGGCCGCCAAGGCCGAAGGCAAGCGCGCCTGCAACCGCGATGCCTGCGATCAGGATCGTCAGCGCATTGGCCGGGATCATGCCGCCGATGCCGGTAAACTGCAGGCCCATGAAGACGAACAGGATGATCGTCGCCCAGCGCACGATGGTCGCTGCCGTCGAATTGCCTGCATCGCCCGCGATAAGCCGTGCGAGCATGTTGGCGATCAGAAAGCCGAAGGCGATGACCACCGCTCCGAAGATCACGCGCCCGCCGAGTTCGAGCAACTGATCGAGGATGCTCGTCAGTTCCGGGAAGCCGAGGATGCGCGTCGCGGCTATCGCGAAGAACAGGATGATCGCGACTTGGGCGATGCGGGCGATGATACCGCTCGCAGTGGTGCCTTCGGCAACCAGCCCGCTTTCACCGAGCGCCCTGTCGACGCCGAGACCGGGCAGGACTTCCTTCACGATCTGGACCACGAACTTGCTGATGAGATAGCCGATACCGAGCAGGATCGCCGCAGCGATGATGTTCGGGATCGCAGCGAATATCATCCGCAGCATGTCCGATGCCGGATCGCTGATCGACTGGATTTCCAGCTGCTCGAGCGCCGCGATGGCGACCGGGATAGCGATCAGGACATAGACGATCGTGCCGATGGTCTTGCTGATGGCGGTATTGCCGGTGACGTTGTCCACGCCGCCGCGATTGGCCCATTTGTCGAAATCCACCGTCTGCAGTGTGGTGACAACCAGATCGCGCACGATCCGAGCCACCATCATGCCGATGAAGAAGATGAGGCCGGCCCACAGCAGGTTGGGCACGAAATCGACCACGTTTTCCAGCAGGCTGTCGATAGGTCCCGCGACCCCGCCGAGTTCGAGGATATTGAGAATGATCAGCAGGCCGAACAGCCAGATCAGCAGTCCCACGATCTTGCCGAGGGATTCGCCGAGGCTGGCACCGTTGCCGGTCCCGCGATTGAAGAATGCGACATTGTCGACGAGCTTGGCGAATGCCCATTTCGCCGCTCGCGCGGCAAGCCATGTGATGACCAGGGCGATGACTGCGTAAAGCAGCTTCTCACCCAGCTCCATCGCGACCTGTTGGTCGAATTTGTATCTGTCGAAAATCACGAAACCTCTCCCCTATTGGTTTCCGTAACGTCGCGCTCTACCACGATGACGCATTCATACAAAAAGCGCGCGGGGGGTGGAGTGGATAACTTTGCCTGCTATCACTCTCGCATGAGAGGATTTTTCACCCGCTTCGCCCTCGTTTTCTCGGCTCTCGCGTTCGCCGGACAGGTCCCTGCGACGGCCCAGGACAGTGAACCTGCCGGGACGCGTTGGTCCTTCGCCATCCATGGCGGCGCAGGCACGATTTCGCGCGAGGACATGACTCCGCAAGAAGACGCCGCGCACCGCGCCGCCCTGCAGGCCGCGCTCGATGCGGGGTCGAAGGTGCTGGACGAAGGCGGCACGGCGATGGACGCGGTCGAGGCCGCGATCCTGCTGCTGGAAGACGAGCCGCGTTTCAATGCGGGCCGCGGCGCGGTCTATACCTGGGAAGGCAGCCACGAACTCGACGCCTCGATCATGGACGGCGCGACCCGCGATGCAGGCGCGGTGGCAGGTGTCACCAACATCCGCAATCCGATCCTGCTGGCGCGCAAGGTCATGACCGATAGCCCGCATGTCATGCTGGCCGGCAAGGGCGCGGAGGACTTTGCCGTGGAGCAGGGCATCGAGATCGTCCCGCCGAGCTATTTCGACACCGAACGGCGGCGCGAGGCGCTGGAGCGGATGAAAGCGCGGCAATTGTCCTCGCTCGATGTGGACCTCAAGTTCGGGACGGTCGGCGCAGTGGCGCTCGACCGCAATGGCAACATGGCTGCGGGCACGTCGACCGGCGGGATGACCGGCAAGCGCTGGGGCCGCGTTGGCGATGCACCGATCATCGGCGCGGGCACCTATGCCGACAACCGGTCTTGCGCCGTCTCGGCGACCGGCTGGGGCGAATACTTCATCCGCGTCGGTGTGGCGCACGAAATCTGTGCTTTGCTTAGGGCCGATCGCCAGGCGGCACGCAGCGCCGCGGAGTGGGACGCAGCGCGGGCGGCGGGACCGGACACGGTCGTATTTGTTTCCGGAGTTGAGATGCCAGTCGGAGCTGCGCAGAATGTCGCCGACGATGTCATGGACGACGTCAAAGAGCTCGGCGGCGACGGAGGGATCATTCTCGTCACGCCGGAAGGACACGCGCTCTTCAGTTTCAACACTGCAGGCATGTATCGCGGCCGGGCGACGAGCGACGGGCTCAACGAGGTGGCGATCTACGGCGATGACTAGCGCCGAGTCGCAGCGACGCAGGGCAATGTAGGGCCATCGCAAACAGGATTTTGAATCAGGTAATTAGCCTCCGCTTTTGACTCGGCTCGCGGCGAGGCGCACCTTGCCTCCAGCGTTGGGGGACATCCAGAAACTGTAGGGCCGCATGGTCCTGACGCCACTCACGGGTCGCAGCACTCGTTAGAGAAGGAGTCAGGTATGAAGCACCTTATCAAGACCGCAGTATTGGCATCCACGCTGGCCTTTGCCGTCCCGCAGGCGGCGCAGGCGCAGGACGAGTATCCGTTGACCGGCGCAGAATGGATCGAGATCACCGGGATCGATATCCATGACGGTGCCGGATACAAATACGCCACCCACCTTGCCGATGCATGGCGCAAGAACATGGATTACTCGGTCGAGCAGGGCTGGATCGAAAGCTACGAGATCTGGAGCAACACCCATGCGCGCAAGGGCGAGCCGGACCTGTGGCTGATCACCCGTTTCGACCAGTTCGCGACCAATGCGGAATATGAAGAACGCGGCCGGAAAGTGCGCGCGATGATGCAGCGCACGATTACCCAGCTGAATTCGGAATCGGGCAACCGCGCCGAATATCGCACGATCCTTGGCGATGTCCTCGCCAAGCGGCTGGTCTGGCGCGACTGATGCACTAATCCCCCCGGGAGGGCGGGCTGCCTGCGAGCGGCTCGCCCTTTCTCGGGCTCAACCGCGTTTGCGCGCGCGCTGGTAACTGCCGAGCAAGCGCACCGAATTGCATTGGAAGGACAGTTCCTCCAGCGCTGTATCGACGCGGGGATTTCCCGGTGCACCCTCGATATCGCAATAGAACATCGTGGCGGCAAAGCTCGCGCCCTTCTGGTAGCTTTCCAGCTTGGTCATGTTGACGCCATTCGTCGCGAAGCAGCCCAGCGCCTTGTATAGCGCGGCGGGCACGTTCTTCACCTCGAAGATGAATGTGGTCATGGCCTCTTCATCGGCCAGCTCGTCTGCCGAGCGCGCATCCTTGGCGAGAACCACGAAGCGCGTGGTGTTGTCTTGCGCGTCCTCGACCGCGCTTTCCACGATCTTCAGGCCATACAATTCCGCCGCCATCGGCGGGGCGAGCGCGGCGATGGTCGGGTCCTGTTCTTCCGCCACGAATGCTGCCGCGCCCGCGGTGTCGGCATGGCTCATCGGGACGATGCCGCGCTCGCGCAGGTAGATGCGCGACTGGCCCAGCGCCTGGGGGTGGCTATAGGCTGCCTCGAAGGGACCGTCGCCGGTCGCCATCAGCGCATGGGTGATGGGCATGAAATGCTCTGCCACGATGGACAGCCCGCTTTCCGGGAGCAGGAAGTGGATATCCGCCACGCGGCCGTGCTGGCTGTTCTCGATCGGGATCATCGCGCAGCCTGCCGCGCCAGTCTTCACCGCATCGAGCGCATCCTGGAAGCCGAGGAATGGCAGGGGCAGTGCGTCGGGCGCGAATTGCATCGCCGCCTGGTGCGAATTCGAACCGGGCGCTCCACCGAACGCGATCGCGCGTTCCGGATCGGCGGCGGCGGCTTGGCGCATGGAATCGACCATGGCGAGTGCGGGCTTGGCGAAATTACGCATGGGGCCGTGCTGCTAAGCCGCGACTGTGCCTATCGCAAGCGCTATTGCGCAGCCTGCACTTGCGCGAGCGCGGCGAGGGCACTAGAGCGGCGCCCAACCACAGACCTTTCGGATTCTTGCAGGCTTTCAAGCAATGGACGATCGTTTCAATACCGCTTCCGGTTGGGTGCTCTTCGCCGGTATCGTCGCTCTCGGGGCGTCGATCGCATCGGGAATGTACTTCCACGCCGACGACAACAGCTATCCCGAAGGCGAAGACTTCGGCTACTTCGTCAAGGGCGAAGAAGTCGGCACGGAAGAAGCAGGGCCCGATCTCGGCACGCTTCTGGCCAGCGCAGATGCTGCAGCCGGCGAAAAGGTTTTCGCCAAGTGCACGGCTTGCCACACCATCGACCAGGGCGGCGCGAACGGCATCGGCCCGAATCTTTACGGTGTCATGGGCACGGCGATCGGTTCGCATGCTGCCGGCTTCGCCTACAGCTCTGCCCTCACCGACAAGGGCGGCCAGTGGACCTGGGAAAACATGAACGAATGGCTCAAGAGCCCGCGCGGTTTCGCTGCCGGCACCAAGATGAGCTTCGCCGGTCTTTCCAAGCCCGAAGATCGCGCCAACGTCATGGAATTCATGGCGACCTATGGCGGCGCTCCGGCGAAGCCCGAACCGGCTCCGGTCGAAGAAGCTGCTGCCGAGGGTGAAGACGCCCCCGGTGCAGGTCCCGGTCCCGTCGAAGGTGCCGAAGCAGGCGCAGCCGAAGCAGCAGGCGCGATGAGCGCGGACCAGCCGGTCCCCGCAGCCAATGCAGCGGGCGACAACGCAGGCGCGACCAAGGTCGACTAAGCGTTCACTCCCACGAATTTAAGGAAAGCCCCGCTCCGGCGGGGTTTTTCGTATCTGTCGCAGGCGCTGCGTCAGTTGCCCTTGAAGCCCTGCGCGATCACGTACCATTCGCTCGAACCCTTGCGGCTCGCGGGCGGCTTGGCGTGTTTCACGGTCTTGAAGTGCTTCTTGAGCAGGTCGAGCAGGTCCTTGTCGGTGCCGCCCGCAAGGACCTTGGCGAGGAAAGTGCCGCCTTTCTCCAGGTTCTCGACCGCAAACCATGCCCCTGCCTCGACAAGGCCCATCGTGCGCAGGTGGTCGGTCTGCTTGTGGCCCACGGTATTGGCGGCCATGTCGCTCATGACGAGGTCGGCCTTGCCGCCGAGCGCCTCTTCAAGCACGCGCGGCGCATCGTCGTCCATGAAATCCATCTGGAAGATGGTGACGCCTTCGATCGGCTCCACTTCGAGCAGGTCGATCCCGACGATATCGGCCTTGGGCACGACCTTGCGTGCGACCTGGCTCCATCCGCCCGGAGCGATGCCGAGATCGACGATCCGTTTGGCACCCTTAAGGATGCCGAATTTCTCGTCCATCTCGATCAGCTTGTAAGCGGCGCGGCTGCGATAGCCGTCGGCCTTGGCCTGTTTCACATAAGGGTCGTTGAGCTGGCGCTGGAGCCAGCGTGTCGAGGATTCGCTGCGCTTCTTGGCGGTGCGTACCCGCGTGTCGCGATCCTTGCCCGAACGGCTCATACGTCCTGCTCCCTCATGCGTTGCACGGCGACGCGGCTGCGCTCCCCGTCGGCATCGGCGGCCATCAGGCTGCGCAGGATGCCCTCGCGAATACCGCGATCGGCCACGCCCAGCGTTTCGGACGGCCAGATGTCGAGGATCGATTCCAGGATCGCGCAGCCTGCCACGACCAGATTGGCGCGGTCGTCACCGATGCACGGCAATTGCTGGCGATCCTGCCCGCTCATCCGCGAAAGGCGGGTCGAGATATTGCGCATCGCCTGCGATTCCAGGATCAGCCCGTCCACCGCCCGGCGGTCGTACTGCGGCAGTTCGAGATGCAGGCTTGCAAGGGTAGTCACGGTGCCGCTCGTGCCGAGCAGGCGAATGGGGTGCTCGCCCCCGATATGGCTTTCGATCCGCTGCGCGAAGTCGGCGAAGCTGTCGCGGACGGTGCGGCGCATCCGGTTGTAGCGGTCGAGCCGGGTTTCGAGGCTTTCGTCCGATCCTGTCACCGTATCGGTAAGGGATACGACGCCCCACGGCACGCTCATCCAGTCGAGGATGCGCGGGACCGCGCCGCTAGGTTCGACGAGGACCAGTTCGGTCGACCCGCCGCCGATATCGAAAATCACCGCAGGACCCGGCCCGTCTTCGAGCAGGATATGGCACCCAAGGACCGCCAGGCGCGCTTCTTCCTGCGCGGAGATGATGTCGAGCACGATGCCCGTTTCCTCGCGCACGCGCTCGATAAAAGCCTCGCCGTTCGAGGCGCGGCGGCAGGCTTCGGTGGCGACCGATCGGGCGAGGTGGACGTGGCGGCGGCGCAGTTTTTCCGCACAGACGTGCAGGGCGGCGAGCGTGCGCTCCATCGAAGCGTCGGACAGCTTGCCGCTGGCGGCAAGGCCCTCACCGAGGCGTACGACGCGGCTGAAGGCATCGATGACGGTGAAGTTCTCGCCCGAGGGGCGGGCGATCAGGAGGCGGCAGTTATTGGTGCCGAGATCGAGCGCGGCATAGGCCTGCCGCCGCTGGTGCGGACGGGCTTGCGATTGCTGTTGCTGCTTCGCTTTGTCGAAAGGATTGCGCGGCTTTTCCCCGGCACGCGGTTGCGCCGCGCGGGAGGCCGGTTTGCGGCCTTTCTTGCCATCGGGCCGGGAAGGGCGCTTGTAGCGGAAATCGGCTACCTTGCCGGACGTGCCGCCCCTCTTTTTCCCATGCCCCCTTTTACTGTCCGGCGGAGATTGATCCGCCATGGGGTATCTTCTTTCTATCCTCCCGCACGAACCATCGCGCACGGGGACTTGGCGGTGATGCTAGCGACGAGTGGGCCTGGGGGCAAGCACAAGGGTTGACCTAGGGAAGGAGCGAAACTAAGTGCGCCTCCTCTCCCGGCATCGCTTGCGATTCTCGCGCATGGCCGGTGATGATGATGCCCCGTCGTCTAATGGTAAGACTACGGACTCTGACTCCGTCAATTGAGGTTCGAATCCTCACGGGGCATCCATCATTCCTTAGCGAAAACAAGGTGATAGCGGGTTGCCACCCCATTCCTCGTGTTGCGCCATGTTCCGCAGCTAATTCCTTGTAATTACGCAGAATCCGTTCCATCCTCGGCGGCTCCATGCAACATGGGTGCAACATGGGAGGGCGTGGTGTTTGTCATCGACGATTTGAAAATTATCGAGGCTGAGGCTTTGACCTTTGGTCAATTCGCCTTTGTCGAGCACGAAAACTCTAAGGCGTTCGTAGGGAAGATTCCCAACGGCGATCCTGTGGTAATTTTTCTTGATGATTGGGAAAGCGAGAACCTCGCATATCCGCATGTTCTGTCAGGATTTGCGGTCATAGTTGAGGATGCCTTTTTCGAAGTTGACATTGAGACCGCTTCACGGGGGGATAGGGCAACGTCGAAGCCTGGCTCAGTGATCCTTGACGGCAAAAAATTAGCAGTCCTCGCTTACGGCAAAGAAGGAAAGCCTATTTCAATCCTCGTCGGCGAATACGAAGGTTCCACTGCGCCATACTCTGTGGCATTTTCGGCGTGGAGAGTGGTTAGAAAAGAGGGAGCTAAGCTTCGAACGCTCTTCGAAATGAAGCCTAGAACCTAACCTCGCATGCGGTGATCGTCGCGCCCCTGTGACCACACTCCCGGCACTTTGCCCGGTCCTCCAAGCTGGCAATGGAAAGCGGGGCGCGCTGGCGGTTTAGCTCCACCATCAGCTCGATTGCGTTGGCTTCAATGACGCGTCCGCAACCAAGGCAGGTTATACGAAGATTGTAGCCGCGGCGGGCAAATTCATTGACAGAATCGAGGGAGTGGCGTGCCATTCCTTATATTGGAACAGAAAGGGAACGCAGGTCAATTGGAACACGAGTTTCGCCCGCTCGTTTTAGACGGTGTAGAGCGCATTCCACGGAGCGTCATTGCATGCGCCAAACTGTCTCATGCGGACCGTTCAATACGTCCCCGTAAAAAGTGGAAACGGTCCGCTCTAGCCCCCACTTCCTTGCTTCGATATTTCTATGTTAGGCGGAGCATAGAGCCACCTAGGCCTGTCTGCTAGGAAAGGCCGGGGGAACAATTGACCAGCGTGAATTGGAAAAGCCGAAGGGGTTGGTTTCGGGCTTGGCTCGTCCTTTCTGTTGGATGGTTCATCTATGCCAACGCAACAAAGTCGATCCCATCGCACATTCCGACTGTACCCGTCAGCTCTTTCCTTCTTGCTGGGGAGGAAAACGCTCGCAAACAGGTCGATGAACTGGTTCGCCTCATCCCAAACCTTGAAGAGTTGGCAAATGAGAAGTGTGTGACGGACACTGTAACCGCGGACTGGGTTGAGCTGCCAGCAGCCCCTAAGAAGCCAACTAGCCCTGATCCACTTGCCACGAGGATGCGTGGCGAAATACCAACCTTTGAAGTTCAGAGTGAGTGGACCAAATTTAATCGGGCCGAATTGGATCGCTCCATCGCAATCATGGATGCCGTCCCTGCGTTCAGATTAGAGGGCCGCAATTCCGCGACGCACAAGCTGAGTGTTTCCTGTGACTCGAAGACTGAGTGGAAACAGAGGTGGCTAGCATGGACGGTTCATGTTTTTGGACCACCAATTATCGTCCCGCTTTTGTTGTTTTTCCTGTTCGCTGGCGGACGCTGGATTCTTAGAGGGTTCATTAGTGAATCTAGGCAAGAGGAATGAGTGCACCGATGGAATGTTGGTTGAAGCTATCGCCGGGTTTCCTCGCAGAGCTTCATTCCATCCCAACCCGGTTTCTCCCCGCACTTAAAACCGCATTCGTAGCTGCCAGATGTTTTTTCCAATTGCTGAAGCAAGCCGATGGCTGCTTGCTGGCAAAGCTCAAATGTCTTGAAACCCCTGATCTCAAGATGCTGAGTTAGATCTTCCGAGTTAGGATACACGAACGCGTCCCATTGGTTGGGCCGAGGGTCTCGATCGCAGCCAAATAGGAGTAGAGCAAAGGATAGCAGCCCGATAACTTGTAGGCCGCCCCAGAAAAACGCTTCATTCCTAAAAGTACGTTCGCAGTTCTCGTCCTTCTGAGAGGTCCAGTCCCCTTTCAACACCAAGGCTCCCTTCGACCTGTCCAGGTGCGAGCAAGACCTTCATTGACAAGCTGATCGCCAAGCGACCGACCGTTGGAGACAAGTATCCGAAGTTTCCTGCCGTAGCGGTCCTCATCACGCGAACCGACGCGTTTGACCTCAAATGGGTGCGAATTCATCAGCTCCTGTAGGCGGTCGCGTGCTTTGATGCCTTGCTGAAATTCCCAGTCGCACTTCGGCTGCCCGATTTCGGGCGTATCAATGTCGGCAATGCGAATTTTGATTCCGTCGATCCAAACAGTATCGCCGTCGACCACGCAATTCTGTCGCACCATCCCACAGACTGAGTAAGTCCTTTGAGACTGAGCGCTGGCCGCCGTCCCGAGACCCTGCGTGACAAGCATTCCAATTCCGAACGTGGCGAGAAACCCTGCCACGCCGATTGCGACCGAAGTTCGAGAAATTGTCACCACTAAAATTGCTTCTGCGTTTCCTCTGGCACGAAACGCTGACATTGACCGATATAGTCACCTGCCTTCCCGGAGATCGAAATTGCACCTGTGTAGCGATCCACGCGCATCTTCGGATTATTAAACGGGTTCACGCTGATCGAGGCGGTGATCTCGTTTTCCTTGATCTTGATCTTGTTCAACTTGAACCAACCATCTTCCCCTCCGCGTATCGGGGGGAGCATGATCTTGGGCATTCGAAGGCGACCTTCGCCGTCCTCGATAAAAAGGGCAACTTGGTCTCCGAAGCCATCACGGCGGGTCCCGGTGATCGTCATGTTGGTTGAGCCGCTAACGTCTCCAATATGCCGCCCGTAATTACTCACACTGCCGCTGAAGCTTCCGTATCCGTCAACTTGATCGATCTTGTTGGCAGCGCCCGTGCCACCGCAAATGAGATCCAGGCGCCCCCCCTGCTCAATTGGCGGTCCTTGTGGCCGTTCTGCTTGCTGTGTTGTGCTCTCGGCCTCTGCTTCGGAATTGGACTCCGCTAGAGTTTTACTTGGCGCAGAAGGCTCTGCTTTCGTCTCATCCTCAGACTTCTCCGAACTGTGCGGATAAATTTTGCCGCTCGTTTGAATCCGCGACTGCGCGAATGAGGCTTGCGCATGGCTTAGCGCTGCGAAGACCGCCAAGCCACTAACGATAAAGACTGGAAGGTGCTGCATCAATTACTCCCCCAACAATTACGGTCTGAGCCCAACCCGCGTTGGGCGAATAATCGATTGTTGCATAGTACAGAAAAATAGAACAACCCTCTATCGGGAAATATATTATCTACGCGGGGGGTATATGAGCACGCTCTTATGTTACGCAGTGAATCCGGCAAGCGGAGTCAAGCAGCCAGTCTATGAAGGCTGGAATTGGCCGGCATTTTTCTTCGGCATCTTCTGGTGCATGGCGAAGGGTCTTTGGAAGCATGCGGCGATTCTCTTTATCCTTCTCTTGTTTACGGCGTGGATTCCAGTGCTCGGCTGGTTGGTCGCAATCGGCTCATGGTTTTTTCTTGGTGCAAACGGTAACGACATCGTAGCAAACAATCTTCTGGAACGTGGATTTGTCACGGAAGGCTCGGGCGCGATGCACGGCGAAGAAACGCGAACTCGAGCGGTTCGCATCACGAGTGGGGCCCCTCCCGAAGATAAGACGCAGGACGACATGTTCGGCAGTTTAGAGAAGCTGCACGGCCTTTATAAATCGGGCGCTCTTACCGAAGAAGAGTACGCAGTCCAAAAGGCTCGAATCCTTAAATCATGACTGACGCCTGAGAAGCGGAGGTTCCGGCAGGCGAACAAGCAAGGCGTGGGGAAGCCATCGCCATGCAAGGTGAGTTTCGCCTGCCGTCCCCTCTGAATCCGCTGCGGCGAGTGAAGCAGCCGCAGCGCAAGGAAAGGCGCGGGTGACTATCCCGCGCCAAACTGATTAAGCTACGTTCCCGAAGTCACCGAAGCTGAGTGCGGTCGGGTTCCTGATCGCAATGCCCAGGCGGCTCTCACAACGGATCGTCACGAGGTTGCGAACAAAGTTGTCGCCGTCCTCAGTCGAAAGCTGCACAGTGGGTGCCTGCCTGTCATACAGCGTGGCCGCGCGTGCGAAGTCACCGACAAGGAACTTATCGACTGAGATTGCCGTCGTAGGGACCACCGGAAGGCCAAACAGGTTAGGCGCAACGCTCGCCTGCGGATCGCCGAGAATATACTTCCCGTCACCGTCCTTGAGCAGGCGCATCCGCATCCAGTCGGAAGGGTGTACCGCAACGCCGTTCGGCTCATAATCCGCCAACGACACCTGCAAAGCAGCAAGCGCAATCTTGTCGATCATGTTTTCCGACGCCGGGGCAAACTCTGCCGAGTAGGCCGTGGCGTTGGTAATCAGGCCGTCGAGGTTCGGGCTTACACCGTCACCGTTCAGAAGCTGCGCATCCTCCGCAAGGGCGAGGCCAAAGCGAAGCTCATTGTCGATGACCGACGCAAGCTGTGGGCTATCGTCGAGGATCTGAACGCTGGCCTTGGTCCAGTGCGCAATCGTGCGCATCGGCAGGTTCAAAAGCTCGAAGGCGTAATCCGATTCAGCCTTCAGTGCGCCTTCCGCCTGCGTGGCGGCGTTATTCGTGCGCGTGGTCTGGTTGACCCAATCAACCGAGCCATTGCTGGTATTCACTACCGTAAGCAGGTCGCGAATGCGCGGAGTACGCCGGGCGATAAGGTTTGGCGTGTTCTCGCGCATCGGATCGGCAAAAGCGCCGCCGCTTGCTGCCGCACTGGTGATGTCTTTCACCTCCAGGCGAACGCGCCCCGGCTGCGACTCTTTCACTTCCGAAAGGGCCTTTACCTGATCGCTTTCGGCAATCTGCTCGCCCCAGCTCTTCGCGAGGTAGTCCCCGCTAGGGCCACTGCGCGCATATTTCTGTTCCATCTCGTTTAGGCGCGAGTTGGTTTCGCGAAAGCGGTTGTCGATCGACGCCTTCACTTCGTTGGCCAGTTCGGCGGCGGTTTTGGTCTGCAAAGTCATGTCGTTTTAATCCCGTCTAAGTCTAATCTCTGGAGGATCGCGACGGGCAAGGCTGGGCCGTAACTCGTGTGCGATCTCGACACAGGAAAGCAGGCGCAAAGCCGCGCTCTCCAAAAGGCCCTATTGCCGCCAGACTCGCTCCGGACTTGGCTTTTCAGGCTATGTCGCCGACCGCCCCGGACTCGCTCCGGGCAACGTTACAGCGTGTTCTCCAGCCTCTCGCTGGAAGGAACGGTTAGCGACTAGCACAAAAGGGGAACAAAGTCAAGGTTAGAAAGCCTTTATCCAAGCATCTCCGAAGCGCCGGACGCGCTCGCCTTGGCCTTCCAGCCAGTCCGCTGTTTTATCTCTCCCGCCCGCCTTCAGGGATCGTTCGGTTGCTGCCGTCATGAGGGCAGACATGATCGATCGCTCAGAGCATCCAGCGACCAGGAGGTTGTCGATCCATTCGTGTGCCTTCAGGAGGAGGGCGGCGGTTTCTTGCATCTCTTCGTTCATGTTTTGTCCTCCCACTGCCTCGCGCGCGGGCGCGGGCGAAAAGCTGTATTTGCGGTTTCAAACGGATATCACGTCGCTCCGTGGCTCTTTGGCTGTAGAGTTCACCCGTCCCCCCTGAGGCTGTTTGCAAACTCGATGACGCTCTTGCGCTTCTCGTCGCCTTCAATTCGGATGATCGCCTGAATAGCCATGAGGCAGGCCGCGTCGTCCGCGCTCTCCATTCCCATTAGGTAGAGTTCGGCGATTGCATCATCGATGATTGCGCGGGTCTTGGCCTGAAGGTCGCTATGCTTACGGTCGTTCATAAGGTCACTCCTCTATCGGCCAGCCGTCCACGCCGAATGTCGGCTTGATGCGGTGGCCCTTGTCGCGAAGGTTCTTTTCGAGGTGACAGGGTTTGCACAGGATCTCCAAGTTGCTCGGATCATCCGTGCCACCCTTGGCTTTCGGCGTGATGTGGTCGCACTGATTGCCAGCTCGCACGCGGCCCCTGCGCTTGCATTCTTGGCAAAGGTGTTTGTCGCGTTCGAGGATGACCTTGCGCAGCTTGTCCCAGGCAGTGCCGTAGCCTTGCTGGTGGCGTGTCTTGCCGCCTTTGTCCCATGCCTTGCGTGTCATGGTCGCTGCCCCAGGATCTGATCTGTGAGCGCGAGAGTTTCACTTCCACGCCGATCCTGAGGTTTAAGACGCTGTCGCAATGAAGCGCCTCCCACGGGCCACCATCGCGGTCGATGTTGTGCGGTCCAATCGTGATCGAGTTCGCAACGGGTGGAATTGGGCCACGTGCAATTTGGGCTATCAAAACGGTCGTTTTTCTCCGCCCTGGTATGGCTAATATATAAGCGTTGAGACATGGTCAGCAGACTCCCTCAGACAACTTTGGCTGTTTTGCGTGCTTTTGCGGTTTCGACTGCTGACATTGCCTCAGCAGACATTTTCGACCCTGCTGACCCACCCTCAGCAGACGTGCTTGCATCTGCTGAGACGTGGTCAACGCCGTTTTTTCGCGGCCAGTCGCGGTATTCATTCGTCGCGGGCTTGATGAATGGCGGGCTGCCGCTGGAGATAAAGGTGAGACGATACTGCCTAGAGTGCCGCTCTTTCCAAATGCTCTCCGCTGCTATGTCGAGCAGACCGCGTTCGATGGTGTCAGCGATAGCGCGGGCAATCCGGCTATAGTTCTGATTGCCAAGGTCCTCGCCTAGCTCGCGATAGCTGCATCCTATCTGCCCGTTATTATAACCATTGAAGCGGGACAGGATCGCCAGCAGGACAGCTCGTCCGTATAGGTCGAGGCTGCGATAGGCTTCGCTCTTGTGGACGACTTTGGGAAGCCCGATTAGGCCATCCCCGCGCGTGTCAGCCCGATGGTCTGCGCTGTATTTCTTGCGCCTACCCATACCGTCACCTTACCGTTCGCTTGCGCCGGATCGGCTTGACGTTGACGAGGTCGGGCGGTGGCTCGTTAAATGCCTCTGTCACCGCCTTTCCCGATGACATTGCAAGACTAGCGAGCTGATGACGCGTCAGGGCTAGGGTGATGGGTTCACCATCGCCGCTAGGCATTGACACGAACGTCAGATCGCCTTCGCGTCTAATGGTCGCGTTACCTGTTGCTAGGACAATCATTCGGCGTCCTCCGGCTCCCGTCCGTTATGCTCGCAGCCGCCGGGGTCCGATATTTGGCAGCCTGCACCGTGCCAAGGTCTTGCTGGCCAATCGGCGAAGTCATCTTCCGCCGCTGTGGCTTCTTTATCGGGATCGCCATCGGCAAGGTCGAGGAGGTCAATCGCAACTGCAATGAAGCCTTCAATCTCCGTCCTGCTATGCCGTGCGAGAATGCGGAGCACAGGGGCGGGGGGAACGCCTCGCGCAAGCGAGGTTAGGGGAATGGTTTTCGTTTCAGCCATTGTCGGCCTCCATCGGGAACCAGGACAGGCGTGAGAGCCACAAAAGGCGCGCGCGATGTGCCTGATTTGCTTGAAGTGTCGGGCGATTTCGGCTAGTGAGAGCTTCGAAGTGTCCAGCTTCAATGGAAGCCCTCTGAGCCGTGCTCAGGGGGTTTTTCTTTGCCTCGTCCTTAGACAGCCTCCGAGCGGAAAGCCGCTTCGAGTTCGGACTTGCGAAAGAACAATCGCCGTCCCTTGCGGATGACGGGCAGTTCACCGCTTTCGACAAGATGATAAATAGCGCGGCGGGGCAGGCCGCAATACGACGCGGCTGCTTGTGCGCCACGGATGAGATCATGATTTAGCATTAGGCCAACTCCGTTGAAGATCATTCTTCGACTGCGAAGAACAATCCTTATCTACTGGCTTCGCTTGATTCCGTCAAGGGATAAGAATATACTTTATCTTCAACGGAGGTCTTGATGCATCACACATACGCGGAACTGGAAGCATTTCTTGCGGAAATACATAGGGTTGCGCCTGAAAAGAGGACCGCACTAAAAGGGAGGATAAAACACTTCCAAAGACTGGGGTGGCCTTCTGGCACTAATCAGGGGAAGGGCGCGCGTGTGCAGTATGGCGTTGGGCAAACCCTAAGCTTCGCCATGGGCTTCGAGCTGCTGCAACTCGGCCTCACGCCCGAAAGAGTGGTTGGCCAGATGAAATACGCAGGCGGCTATTTGGTAGATGGGTTTATTGAATGCCTGGATCAGCAGCCGGAAGATCCCGACCCGGTGTTTTATATTTTTGCACCAGAGAGCCTCCATCAGTTTCGCGGTGAAGCGGGCGAGGCTCCGGGCTTTTCAAGCATGATGCTGTCCCGGAGCGAGGTTCAAAAGATGCTTCCCATCTCCCCGCTCTTCAAGTCTCGCCGCTTCGCGTTCATCGATATGTACGAGGTGTTTTCGGCCTACGTAGAATATTTCCAGAAGGCAGGAGCGCTTGGCGAACGAGAGGAGCTTAGGGAGCCCCTCATGAAGTGGCAAAGATTGAGACAGGACGCCATTGATCGCTATTACGAACGTATTGAGGAACTAGCGAATGGCAATCCGAAAGCGTAACTGGATCGCCCCCGATGGCACGCCGAAACAGGCTTGGCTGGTCGAGTATCGCGATCAGGCCGGTAAGCGGCGCTTCAAGCAATTCCAGCGGCGAAAAGAAGCCGATGCGTGGGAGCTAAATGCGCGCGGTGAAGTCGCCAAGGGCATCCATACTCCTGACAGCGTTTCGATAACGGTCGAAAAAGCTGCCGAGCGTTGGATTGATAGCGTCCGTGCTGCCAATCGCGAACCGACTACGGTGGCCGCATACGATCAGCACGTCCGTCTGCATATTGTCCCCAAGTGCGGAGCCGTGAAGCTCTCGCAGCTCACCGCGCCGATGGTGAAGGGATATCTAAACGAATGGCTTGGCGACCTATCGCGTCCGATGGCCGTGCGGGTTTTGAGATCCTTCAAGGCAATCCTAACGAATGCGCAGGAGGAAGGGCTGGTCGCGCAAAACGTGGCGCTGGCCGTCAAGCCGTCAAGAGTCAGCCGGGAAAAGCGAAAGGTAAAGCCGCCGAGCAAATCGGACCTACGCGCCATCCTGAAGGCCGCTGAAGGCTCAAACAATATCAAGGCGGGTGCGCTTGCCACTCCGGCCATTTATAGCGGCCTGAGGGCGTCTGAGCTGCGTGGGCTGGCATGGGATAGCTTGGACCTGAAGCGCGGCACGGTAACGGTCGAGCAGCGCGCCGATGCGAAGGGTCATCTAGGCCCGCCGAAGTCGAAGGCAGGCTATCGGACAATTCCCCTGCCGAGCGGAGCGGTAACGATCCTGAAGCGGTGGAAGCTCGCTTGTCCTGCCCATGACGCGGGGCTGGTGTTCCCGAGCGAAAAGGGGAAGCCGCTCTCGCATACGGTCTTGATGAAAGACCTCATCGGCCCACTTCAGTGTTCGGCTGGTGTGACATCACAGAAGGGCGACAAGGCGCGTTATGGGATGCACGCCTTCAGGCACGCCGCTGCAAGCCTCTGGATCGACCGGGGGCTTAATCCGAAGCGGGTGCAATATCTCATGGGGCATTCGTCAATTACAGTAACATTCGACACGTATGGCCACCTTTTCGAGACAGAACTCGAAGACGCGGACGCAATCGAGGCTGCACTTTTTTCGAAGGAGAATTGAAATCATGTCTGACTGGCGCGAACGTCAAGCCGAGGTCAATTTACTAAGGGAAGAGATTCAGGAGCATCAAAAGCGCCTGTTCCTTTTTCAGCAGGAACAATCCGCAAGCCTTCAAGAGATACAAGACGAACGGGCACGCCGCGCTCCAAAGTTTGAATATCTGATTCTCGAAGACGTATCTGAGGAGGAGCTAGACATTCGGGGCGCGAACGGGTGGGAGTTAGTCAACTTTGCTAGTTACAGCGTCGGCGGCGGCGGAATGGGAGTTACCGCCTATAAGGTTCATCTTCGATACGTCTTCAAACGAGAAATGCTGCCCCTTTCAGACGAGCTACAAGCTATCTATGACGAGATGGATAACCTAAGACGCGAGATAGCAACCAAAAGCGCACGCGTTGACGCTCTGGTCGATTAGTCGATGCAACACCAGTGCAACACCAGTGCAACACAGGCCGGATTTTGATTTAATTTCAATGCTCATCCGCGGACTCTGACTCCGTCAATTGAGGTTCGAATCCTCACGGGGCATCCACTTCTCATTCCCTTTGCTCTCTTGCCAAGAGCCCGCCGCGGGGTAACCCTCGCGGTCGATGGGTAAACTTGCACCTGGCCGCAAGGCCATTGTCGTCTCGTTCGCGATCGCAGCAGCTGCGGTTGCGATCCTGCTTGCGATGGATCGCCCGCAAATCTGCGAATGCGGCTATGTTAAGCTGTGGCACGGGCTGATCAACGATGCGGGTAACAGTCAGCATATCGCGGACTGGTATACGCCCAGCCACATCATCCATGGCATGATCTTCTACGCGCTGGGCTGGTGGATCTTCGCCAAGCGCGGATGGGGAGGGACGCAGGCGGCCTCGCGCTGGGGCTTGCCGCTGGCGGTGTTTCTCGAGGCAGCATGGGAAGTTGCCGAGAATACGCCGATGGTGATTGACCGCTTCCGTTCGGTCACGGCGAACTTCGGCTATTCCGGAGACAGCGTGCTCAATTCCGCCGCAGACATCGGCTGGATGAGCTTCGGCTTCTGGCTCGCGCTGCGCCTTCCGGTGAAGTGGACGGTGGCGCTGGCCATTATCGGTGAAGTAATCGCCGGGATCGTCGTACGCGACGGGCTGGTGCTCAATGTCATCATGCTGCTTTTCCCGATCGACGCCATCGCCGAATGGCAGGCGGCGAGCACGCATGGCTGACGTGACTGTGCTGGACTCGGCCTCGCCACGGTTCTAGAGAATCTGCATCCCCGGGGAGCCATGAGGCTGAGAGGGCGGTTGAAGTCCGCCGACCCGTCGAACCTGAACCGATTAGCATCGGCGGAGGGAGTGGAGCGGCGCCAGAATACCGCTCTTCCTCCGCCTTATGGAGAGAGCACGCATGGCCGACATCAACAGCAAATTCGACATCGGCGTCACCACCGGGCCCATTCGCGGCAGCCGCAAGGTCCACGTCGGCGCGAAGTCGGGCAGCGGGGTGCAGGTCGCCATGCGCGAGATCGATCTCGAGGGCGGCGAGCCCAGCGTGCGCGTCTACGACACCTCCGGTCCCTACACCGACCCCGACGCCACGATCGACATCCGGCAGGGCCTCGAACAGAAGCGCCGCGAGTGGATCATGGCGCGCGGCGATGTCGAGGAATATGACGCGCGCGAAGTTAAGCCCGAAGACAACGGCCAGCTCGGCCCCGACCGTTCGGGCGGCGTCCCCGGCTTCCCTAATGTCGCGAAGAAGGTGCTGCGCGCCAAGCCCGGCGCTAACGTCAGCCAGATGCACTATGCCCGCCGCGGCATCATCACGCCCGAGATGGAATATGTGGCGGAACGCGAGAATTTGGGCCGCGAAATGCTGCGCGAGGAGGCAGCCCGCCTCACCGCCCGCAACGACGGCCAGCCCTGGGGTGCCGAGCTGCCCGATTACGTCACCCCCGAATTCGTCCGTGACGAAGTCGCCCGCGGCCGCGCCATCATCCCCTCGAATATCAACCACCCCGAAACCGAGCCGATGGCGATCGGGCGCAACTTCCTCGTCAAGATCAACGCCAATATCGGCAACTCCGCCGTCGCGTCCGACGTGGCGAGCGAGGTCGACAAGATGGTCTGGTCGATCCGCTGGGGCGCGGACACGGTCATGGACCTCTCCACGGGCCGCAACATCCACGACACGCGCGAGTGGATCATCCGCAACAGCCCCGTTCCGATCGGCACCGTGCCGATCTACCAGGCGCTGGAGAAGGTCGGCGGCATTGCCGAGGACCTGACCTGGGAAATCTTCCGCGACACGCTGATCGAACAGGCCGAACAGGGCGTCGACTATTTCACCATCCACGCGGGCGTGCGCCTGCCCTATGTCCCGATGACCGCCAAGCGCGTCACCGGCATCGTGTCGCGCGGCGGCTCGATCATGGCGAAATGGTGCCTCGCGCATCACAAGGAGAGCTTCCTCTACGAGCGCTTCGACGAGATCACCGAGATCATGAAGGCCTATGACATCGCCTATTCGCTGGGCGACGGCCTGCGCCCCGGCAGTATCGCCGACGCCAATGACGAAGCCCAGTTCGCCGAGCTCTACACGCTGGGCGAACTTACCAAGCGCGCCTGGGAACAGGACGTGCAGGTGATGATCGAAGGCCCCGGCCACGTGCCGATGCACAAGATCAAGGAGAACATGGACAAGCAGCTGGAAGCCTGCGGCGAAGCGCCCTTCTACACGCTCGGACCCCTCGTCACCGATATCGCGCCGGGGTACGACCACATCACCAGCGGCATCGGTGCGGCGCAGATCGGCTGGTACGGCACCGCCATGCTCTGCTACGTCACGCCCAAGGAACACCTCGGCCTGCCCGACCGCGACGATGTGAAGGTGGGCGTGGTGACCTACAAGCTCGCCGCCCACGCCGCCGACCTCGCCAAGGGCCACCCGGCCGCCAAGGTCCGCGACGACGCGCTTTCCAAGGCCCGCTTCGAATTCCGCTGGCGCGACCAGTTCAACCTCAGCCTCGACCCCGACACGGCCGAGCAATATCACGACCAGACCCTCCCCGCAGAAGGCGCCAAGACCGCCCACTTCTGCTCCATGTGCGGCCCGAAATTCTGCTCGATGAAGATCACGCAGGAAGTACGTGACTTCGCGGCGAAGCAGAACTCGGACAGCTATCTCGCGAGCGAGAACATCAAGCGCGAGACCTCTCCGCAAGAGGCCGAGGAAGCGGAGAAGGGCATGGAGGAGATGAGCGAGGTTTACCGCGAGAAGGGCGAGAAGTTGTATTTGCCGGAAGACTAGAAGGCCGAGAATTAAGCTGACACTTAATAAATAGCACCTATGTAACTCGCAAATGAAGCAGTTTGAGGTGTTATGGCTTTAGTCGATGAATTTGTCGCGGCGTTGCAGAGGAGCGGTAGAACGCTCTTCCACTTCACTGATGAGCGGAACCTGCCGACGATTCGCGCACATGGTTTACTTCCAACGTCGCAATTGGAGGCAGCAAATGTTGTCGCAGTAACTGGGGGCGACGCGGATAGCCTGGGAATTGATCGACACCACGGATATGATCGTTTTGTGCGTTTGAGTTTTTGTCGGCAGCATCCGATGTCTCATGTAGCCCGACAGCGCGGTCAGATTGATGTCGTTCGGATTCTAAGAGTTGAACCGACTGTTCTTCTCCGAGCTGGAGTTCAAATGGCTGACCGGGTGACGACGGACAATGATGTGCAACTCGGGGGTCCGAACGAGATGATCAATAGGATGGACCTTGAAGCGACTTACAAACACATAGACTGGAAGGTGCCCGCAAATTACCAGCGGAGGTTGGCCGCAGAGAAGTGGGAGGCGATGATACCGGAACGAATTGAACCCGAATTAATTGGCGGATTGTAGTGGCCCGCCGTCCTATCTTCGTGCCCCTGATCGACGGTAAGCGCTTTGTTCGCGAAATCCATGTAGATTTTCAGTGGTTTCCTGGATTTGCGAAATCGCAAAAACAGAAGAGCATACGCGCTCTACACGCTATGGCGCGTGAGCAATATCAGGTGTGCAACCCTTTAGAAGTATCTTCCAAATCGGAAGATCCAATGGGAGTTGCTCTTTCCTCATTCAATTTGAAATTCACCACGCAAAAGGGTCGAACGTTTACAGTCGAAGCGGCTTTCCAAGGTAGTAAAGTCTTCGAACGAGGTGGCCCATTTATCGATATTTTCGAGATGGAGCCCAAAGAGGCGAAAAGGGATGAGCGCCTCCGCAATAGCGGTCGTCTAACGAAGTTCTCTTTTTTTAAAGAAGATTGGCCATTAGAACCAAAGACAGCCTTTTATGACTGGCTTTACATAAATGCGCTGCTGAAAAACCCAAATTTGGCACGGAAGGTAACAGATATCGATGGCTTCACCGATATCGAATTTAACCCTGATCGATCAATCAACTGTCAGGCTCGGGCCGTCGCTCTCTATTGCGCCCTATATCACAACGATAAATTGGAAGAAGCTCTAGAATCTCCGGAGAGCTTTCGGTCTTTGTACGCTGGACGTATCTCAGACCCGCATGAGCCTGACGAGGTGGCGCGGCTCATCTGACTTTTCTTAGAAAAGTCATGCCGTTCAGCTAACCCGCCGGAACCAGCTTCTCCACCAGCGCCCTGAGTTCGCTCGGCGTGGTGTGGCCGGCGACAATCTCGTGATAGCCGATGCCCGCCTTGCGTAGCGCTTCCTTCTTCACCGCATCGCGTGCGGCGGCGCTGGTGCCTGTGTGGTGTCCGCTGCCTTGGTATTCGAGCGCGTGCACGACCTGGCAATTCTCGTCCATCAGCGCGCAATCGACGCGCTTTGAATTGACCGCGAAATAGGCGTCCTTGTCGGGGCTGGCGAGGAATTCGCCGAGGCTCACCTGGGCCATCACCTGCCAGCCGGAATTGCGGCCGATCACCGCCTTGTCGAGCGCGTCGAACACCTTTGCTTCGGACTTGTTGAGTAGCGAGCGCGAGTTGAACTTGGCGCGGCTCACCAGCTTCAATTGGTCTGCTGCGAAATCGGCGCTGGCAGCCTGCTTGCGCTCCGCTTTTTCGATGGTTCTGAGGGTAGGGCCCTTCTTTCCGAATTTCTTTGCATTGCGGCCTTGCCAATAGGCCTTGCGCCTGGCCGCATCGGCCTTGGCCATCGTGCGTTCGAGGCCAATGCCGATCAGCGCGCCGACAAGCAGCACGAGAAGCAGTGCAACCGGACGGTCGAGGAGGAAGTTTACCGTTTCCATTCAGGGACTTTAGCCCGCTGCCGGTTTGCAAAGCGTAAATCGCCCAGCGCTGCTTTTCACGTCGCAATGATGAAGCTCACTCGTCCCATCATCACCACCGCCTGCGGGAAACGCGAGAAGCCTTTCGGTTTCCTACTCCGCCAAAATCTGCCTTTTCCTTACGGATGACCACTCGGCAATGTCCTGCCTTTACTCTCCGCGTCATCCGTCGCGACGGCTCGACCACCCAGCGAGGCGGACGTTTCCCCGCGCCATGTGTCAACTTAGCGCCAGACCCGCGAAACCGCACAGTCATGCGGGTTTGCGCCCCAAGGCGCCGGGTGACAGGGTGTCGCCTTTGTCGCCTTCGCTCCGGCCTCCTGCGGCGGCGGGCCGGCGCGCCCTACTTGACGGGACGGGGCCGGAGGGGGAAACTCTCGCCATGACCCAGACCGAAACCAACCGCGCGCTCATCACCAAGGCTTACGACGGACTGGCGAAGGGCGATCCGACGCATTTCACCGCCCTGTTCGACGAGAATATCGAATGGCGGGTCATGGGCTCTTCCACCTGGTCGAAACATCTGAAGGGTCTGGAGGCGGTGGAGCGCGACCTCGTAGGTCCGCTCTTCGCACGGATCGACGGGCCCTATCTCACCACGGCCGAACTGATCCTCGCCGATGGCGACCGCGTGGCCGTGATCGCCAAGGGCAATGCCGCCACGGTCGACGGCGCGCGCTACGACAACGACTATTGCTTCGTCTTCCGCCTGGAAGCCGGCAAGATCGTCGAAGTGCGCGAGTATATGGACACGATCCTGGCGGACGCGGCGCTGGGGGCTGGCTAGGGACGGATTTCGATTACAAATGTAGACATAGCGGTCAGGTGACGTTACCCCGTAAGCAGGTTCGATCGCTTGCGAGGGGTTTCAAATTGCGGAAAACGATATCGGCCAGCGCGCTGCTGGCCTGTGCAGCCATCGCGTTCACACTGCCCGAAACCGCCTCTGCGCAGGCGGATGCTGCGGGTGAAATCGAAGGGACGCAGCCTCACGGCGCCCATGACGACAAGATCGCGGCGATAGAGCAGGGCCTGCGTCCGGCCCTCGGAGCAAAGGGCGAGCCGGGTCCGGTCTGGACGCTCGCGGAAAGGATGGCCCACCACCGCGTGCCCGCCATCAGCATAGCGGTGGCGATCGACGGCGAGCTGGCCTGGGCGAGGGCTTACGGGGTGGCGCAAGCGGGGGGCAGCGAGGCGGTCGACACGGAAACGCTGTTCCAGGCCGCGTCCCTGTCGAAACCCGTCGCGGCGCTGGCGGCGCTGACGCTGGTCGACGAGGGAAGGGTCGATCTCGATGCGCCGGTGAACGATTATCTCTCCTCCTGGAAAATCCCGCAGAACGCCTTCACCGAGCAGCGCCCAGTCACCTTGCGCCACCTGCTGTCGCATCGCGCAGGGACGACCGTGCACGGGTTCCGGGGCTACGACATCGCTGAGGTCTATCCGTCGAGCGAACAGGTCCTGACGGGAGAGGCGCCGGCCAACACCCAGCCTATCGTGGTGGACAAGGTGCCGGGGGAGGGCCGCCGCTATTCGGGTGGCGGGTATCAGGTCGTCCAACTGTTGATCGAAGACGTCGCGACCACCCCGTTCGCGGATTACGTGACATCCCATGTCCTCGAACCCGCAGGACTGTCGCTCAGCAATTACGATTACGTGCAGCGCGGCAGCAATGTGGCGCGAGGGCACAGGGGCAAGGCATCGCAGGCCATGGAGGGGCACGGCTACTATGCCTATCCCGAAATGGCGGCGGCCGGGCTGTGGACGACGCCGAGCGAGCTTGTGCTGCTCGGCGGGAAGGTGGCCGATGCGCGACGGAATTCCGCAGGGTTGGTCTCGACAGAGCTGGCCAACCAGCTGGTGCCGGACAGCGCGGATGATCCGGGTCTCGGCTTCGGGCTCAACGCGCCCGGCGACGGGATCGTCTTCGTCCATAACGGGCATAATCCCGGATACAGCGCGCGCTGGTTCAACTATGCCGATGGCAGGGCGAGCGTGGCGATCCTCACCAATTCCGATACCGGAGGCGACCTGATCCGCGAGGTGGCGAGTGCGATCGGTCACATCTACGGCTGGAAACAGGACGCGTTTGAGGAACGGGAAACGATCGCCTTGTCCTCAGGCTGGCAAGACGCGGTTTCGGGCGGATATGCCTTCGACAGAGAAGCGGCCTCCCCGATCGTCGAGATTGAGGTTGAAAACGGCAAGCTGTGGATCGAGGGCGAGCTCGCCGAGCGTTCACCCTTTTACGCCACCTCGCGAACCGAGTTCTTCATCCCGTCGGGCTTGAACTTCACTCTCGAGCTTGGCCCCGATGGAGATGTCGAGGCGCTCGATATCGAAGGCGAAATACGCCTCGTGAAGCTGGACTGATCCTTACGCCACGTTCGCCGGTTGTTCGGTCTTGCGCACCAGGCTCCAGTCGTAGCCCAATTCCTTCACCCGCTGCTCCAGCAGGGTGCGGGTCGCAGTGTCGGGTTGCGGCCCGCGGGTAAGCATCCACAGGTAGCGGCCACTCGGTTCGCCCACGATGGACCAGGGGTAGAGGCCGTCGGCGCCCTGCTCCCCACGGTCGAGAACCCAGTAGTCGCCATAGAAGGGGCCGAAGAAGCTGACCTTCAGCTTCGCGCCCGCGCTGTCCTCCACGATCTTGGCCTTGCCGGTCGACTGGTCGAATTCACCGTCGAGGCTGTCCTTGTAACAGGAATTGACGACCTTGATCTTGCCGTCGTCACGCAGGGAATATTCCGCCGTCACGCCTTCGCACCCTTCCTGGAAGGGCGCTTCGTAGCGGCCGTATTCGTACCACTTGCCGAGATAGGCTTGCGTCTCGACGGGCTTTGCCGGTTGCGGGACGCTGGCATTGCCGACTGGCCCGGGCGTGCCGACACAGGCAGCGATGAGGGCAAGGGCCGGGGCGAGGATCAGGGAGCGGGTGGGTGTCATGGCCGATACAATCGTGCCGTTTTCCTCCGGTTCCCGACAGCGCGGAGGGTCAGGGCGTCAGTCCGCCCTGCTCGCGCCCTTCCCACCATGCGATGCGGCGGGGGCTGACCTCGATCAGGATTAGCCCGTCGGTATCGAGCCCGTTTTCGAACCATTTTTCGAGGTCCTTGACCCAGTGTTTCTCCAGCGTAGCGCGATCGCGATGGAGCTTGCCGGTGCCCTGGACCGAGCAGTAGAATTCGCCGCTGGTGTAGGTGGCACCGCATTCGTCGGAACGCTTGAGGTCGTCGTCGATGCGGCCGTCATCGGTGGCGAAATGAAAAGTGGTGCCGTCGCTCTCGCTCACGTCCTTGTTGTTCGACATGGGCCGCGCGGCAATCGCGCCCTCTTCCCCCGTCTTGGTGACCAGCATGGCGACATCGATGGATTTGAGTTTTTCGGCGATCTGGGCAAGCGAACGGTCGGACATGGGGTTCTCCGGCTGGAGGGATAGTGCCAAGTCAACGGGCGGATCTGCGATTGGTGCCCGGCGGCGCGGATGCATGCGATTGTGCTGGAAAGCGCTGTAAAAGCACCCATATCGATAGGTGGGACGGGTTAGAGAAAGAACACAAAGGAGCTTACCCATGCAGGTCCAGTTCAATTCCGACAGTTCGGTAATGGGCACGGAAAACGTCGCGGAACGCATTGAAGCCAGCGTGCGTGACAAGCTCGCAAGGTTCGAGGACCGGCTCACACGGGTGGAGATCCATGTACGTGACGAAAACGGACCAAAGCACGGCGCCGACGACAAGGCCTGCATGATCGAGGCGCGGCCCCGTGGCGGCAAGCCCATAGGGGTCACCGAACACGCATCCAAGGTCGACGATGCGGCCAGCAAGGCTGCGCGCACGCTTGCCCAGCGGCTCGAAAGGCAGTTCGGCAAGGCTGAGCGGCACGGTCACGATGCGCGTCCCGACAAGGTTCTGTAATTAAATTAGGCGTTTCGGCGAGGGCATGATAGTGCGCCCTCGCTGACGTCGAAATTTGCGACGGACTTCGGATTTTGACGACCGCCGCCTGCCCTTTTTCCCAAGGGCCCCGGCGCAAACCAGACGACGTTTTCCTTTCATCGGACGATTTGACGCACGACCCATGCGGCACGCTGCTGCGCGGGCAAATACGTTCTTGAAAGGAACACCACATGGCCAAGACTGGCACCGTAAAATTCTTCAACGCCGACAAGGGTTATGGCTTCATCCAGCCCGACGACGGTTCGCCCGACAGCTTCGTGCACATCACGGCAGTTCAGGCCGCTGGCATGCAGACCCTCGACAAGGACCAGCGTCTGAATTTTGACGTTGAGCAGGGTCGCAACGGCAAGGAAAGCGCCGTGAACCTCTCGGCTGCCGACTAAGCCAAGATACTTTTCGCGCGCCGCCGGAGCCACGAGCTCCGCGGCGCGCGAATTCTATCGTTTTTTCCTTACGGAGCCACGAGATGAGCCAGACTTACGAATTCTACTCCGCACGAGCCAGCGAGGCTGCAGCCGAGGCGAAAAAGGCCACGCTCGACAATGTCCGTCAGCGTGCGCTGCGCTCCGAGGCGACATGGCTGGGATTGGCCAAACAAGCGCGCGCCGTCGCCAAGCGCCGCGAAAAGATCGAGTTGGAGAAAGCGGCCGAACGAGAGGCTGCCGCCTCCTCCTGATTCCTGCCGTCAGGCCTTTCGAAACACCCTATCGCAAGTTTTACTCGGCTTGCCACATTCCCGACAAATTCGGAACATTCTCATCGTGTCGCCCGTTTGTCTTGCGAAGCGCCAGTCGGGTGGGCCGGCTGTTTTTGCGCTGTAAAAGCATACAAAGGGTACACACATGAAAAAGCTGACAATTGCTCTCGCATCTGCCGCCTCGCTCGCGATCGCCGCGTGCGCCGAAGAACCGGCCGACAATGCGGGCTATGATGACAATGCCGCTGCTGACCAGATGACGAATGACGACATGGCCCCGGGCACGATCGTCGAAGTTGCACAGGGTGACGAAACCTTCTCGACGCTGGTGAGCGCCGTGACCGCAGCTAACCTCGGCGAAACGCTTTCGGGCGAAGGTCCGTACACCGTGTTCGCGCCGACGAATGATGCGTTTGCCAAGATTCCGGAAGCAACGCTGACCGAGCTGACGACCAATGATACCGAAACGCTCGGCAACATCCTGACGTATCACGTCGTGGAAGGTAACGTCGACGCCGCTACGCTGACGCAGGCGATCACCGATGCAGGTGAAGGCGGATACACTATCAACACCGTGAACGGCGGCACGCTGACTGCCAATGTAGTGGACGGCAATGTGGTGCTGACCGACGCTGCCGGAGGTACGTCGACCGTGACTTCAACCGATCTCGCCGCATCGAATGGCGTGATCCACGTGATCGATACGGTCCTGATGCCCCAGTAAGCTGAGGCTTCAATTCCAAACTGAAAAGGCGGCCCTGCGAGGGGCCGCCTTTTTCATGTCCAGTGATGAGAAGAAAAGTCTAGAACCGCCTATCTTTCAGGGCGGCCGCGACGTCGATCGACTTGGCATTGCCGATCCGCACCTCACCCGAGTTTGCCTGGGCGGAAGTGGGAGCCGGCTGCGGAGGAGTCACAGCCTGCTTCTGTTCGGGAGGCTGCTGCTGCGGAACATACCCCGCCGACATCTGCTGCGATCGATCTGCGTTCAGGTCGCTATGAGCTAAGCGCTCGACATCCGCGTCGGAATAATACTGCTCGACACTTGCAAGCGTAGCCTGCTCCTGGCGATTGGCCCGGAGCATGGAACGTGCGTGAGCGGTGTCCCGATAACGGCCATGCAGTGCCAATTCGGCAACCGGAATCGTTCCTTCGTCGGTCTGTAGCGGGTATTGGTTTGGTGGCCGCTCGGAGGCTTTACGTGGTGTTTGAGGTACGAATGCAACCTGCGCTTCGGGCAAGCTATCCTGCGAAGAGCGCGCAATGATCGGGCTGTCGCCGATAGCACTACCGCCGACCGCGCCACCGACTGCCACGACTGCCGCGGCGACTAGGAGGTGAGGACTGATCTTCATGCAAAAACAACAAAACGCCCCCCCGATGGGTTCCCGCATGCGAGGCTTGGCCTGCTGGAGTGTTTCCTCCACCTTCGCTAACGTCCGTCCTGGATATTGAGGGAGCGATTGATGGTCAGTTTGCGCGCGCGTGTTTTCGAATTTGTCCTGCCTTTGCTCGGGATCAAGCGCTTCTTTTCCCAGCCCGACAAGATGGACAAGAGGATATCCAAGATGCGCCGGGCACAATCGCCCCGCCCCTCAAAGAGTGCGCACAGCGACTTCGTGATTAGTGAGGACACAAGCAGAGGCTATCCGCTGGTCTCGCTGGAACCCCGCGAGACCGGCGAAAAATCGGGTCTTCATCTCCTGTATTTTCACGGCGGCGGTTACGTCATGGATATCGCAGCGCTGCATTGGGATGCAATCGTCAAGCTCTGCAGTCATGCCGAGGCATCGGCGAGCGTTCCGATCTATCCCTTGGCACCGGAAGTGACGGTCCAGACCACGCTCCCGGCAATGCGGGCCTTGTATGACGAGCTGGCGCAGAAATATGGCGCCGGGAATATCGCAATTGCGGGCGACAGCGCGGGCGGCGGCATGGCGCTGGCGCTGGCACAGGATCTCGCCAAGGACAGCGAGGCGCTGCCGAATTCCCTCACGCTGTTCTCGCCATGGGTGGATGCCAGCGCGTCTGGCGAAGGAATGGCTGCGATCGACCCCTACGACAAGTTGCTCTCGCCCCAGGGACTGGAAGCGTGCGGCAGGCGGTATGCGGGCGGGCTGGACCTCGAAGACACAAGGCTTAGCCCCCTGTTCGGGAATCTGGACGATTTGCCGCCCACCGGCATTTTCGTCGGCACGCGCGACATCCTGCTGGTCGATGCCCGCCGCCTGCGCGACAAGATGGAAGCCGCCGGAAACCCGCCTGCTCTCTATCGAGAAGCGGATCGCATGCAGCATGTCTGGATGATACTGCCGATACCCGAAGGCGCCGCAGCGCTAGAGGAAGCGGCGTCGTTTATGCGGAAATTGCACAAGGAAGCTGCGCAGTGAAAACCATACCCACCCTTCTATCGCTCGCATTCCTGGCCGGGTGCGGGGCTGGAAACAGCGAGATCGAGGACGACGCCGAGGCCTTTTCCGGGATTGCGGATGACGAAGTCGTCAGCCTTGCGGGGACAGAACCTTTCTGGAGCGTCGAGATCGAGGGCGATGAAGCTACTTTCAGCAGTCCCGAAAACCTTGAAGGTACCAGTTTCCCGGTCGAACGTTTCGCGGGTCTCAACGGGATCAGCTTCTCGGGCCGCCTGGAGGGCGAGAGCTTCGATGCGATGGTGACACCCGGGGATTGTTCCGACGGGATGAGCGATCGCACCTATCCCTATACAGTCACGATTTCATGGGGGGCGGATCAACTGGTCGGGTGCGGCTACACGGACAGGCAGCCGTTTAGCGGGCCCGAAATGCCTTGATCGCGCGGAATTGCGAAAGCGTATCGGAACCGAACGCCGGATAGAAAGCTGACGAAGAATGCGTGAAATTCCAAGCTATCCGAAGTGGCTCGGCCTGGCAGGCCTGTTGCCGCAAATGGCCTGCGTGGCAATCGTCCTGTTCGGCCCCGAGGCTTGGCACGATGCGGCTCGAGGCATCGCTGCTGTCTACGCCGCCCTGATCCTGAGCTTCCTTGGAGGCATGTGGTGGGGCTTGGCGGCGGGGGCACCCGCTGCCGAAAGGCGTAGCGCCTTGCGCTGGGTCTGGATCGCAGCCGTTACGCCCAGCCTCGTCGCCCTTGCTAGCCTTGCCCCGATGGTTGTCGGGTCGAGCACGCCGGAACCGTCTTTGGTCATGCTGGGCGCTGCACTGCTGCTCAGTCTGGGCGTGGACGCACGCCTCGGCCGGCTGGCGCCGCCTTGGTGGATGCAGTTGCGGGTGCCGTTATCCGTGCTGCTCGGATCGGCTACGATCGCAACTGCGTTGGCGTAACGCCCGGATCAGTAAAGACCGGGGTTGGTCCTCTCGAATTCGCTGGGACGATCCTTGACCAGCAGCCGGCGTTTGGAAGTGCTCGACTGGGCGCTCTGGACGCCGGTGATCGACGTGCAAGAGCGTCCGGCCATAAAATCGAGAGCTGCGCTGATCGAAGGTTCGGCAGGGTCGCCCAGCGGCTCGAAGATATTATCCGGTGCCGCACAGGTCTTCTGGACCACGCTGGCGAGGCCATCGAAGTACTCGCCCTGGTCGTTGGCATTCACTGTCTTGAACGTCACGGCCCGCAGGCGATCATCGCAGGCCGACCGGTCGAAGGCGAACTGCCCCACTGGCTTGCCGAACGTATTGGAGCCGACCAAAGCGAGATTTTCGCCAAGGTAGGGGATGAAGGAGTTGGTCACCAGTTCGCTGGCAGACGCGGTGCTTCGCGTGCCGATCACGGCAAGTTTAGTGACGGCAATCTGCTCTGGAATGTTCTGGAATAGCTCGGTCGAATTCTCGGCGCTCTTCGACGGACGAAGGACGGTTTTCGAGAAGACTTGCCCTTCCAGCCCTTCGGCCATCAAGTCGCCCAGGGTGTTGGCGACATCTACCAGGCCGCCGCCGTTATAGCGTAGGTCCAGGATAATCTTGGTGATGCCCTGCGCCTTCAATTGCTGGAATGCGGCGCGCAATTGCGGGTCCGCATCTTGGGAGAAGAAGGTGCGCAGGTTGATGTAGGCGACGTTATCGGTTCCATCGTTGAGGATAACGACGCCGTAGCGGTCCGAAATCGGGTCGAGCGTGTAATCTGCCTTGGTCACGCTGACATTGCGCGTCACGCCGTCAGTGCCACGGATAGTGAAGTCGCGCCTGACCCCCGGGTCGCTCGGACCAAGGGCATTGAGCACTGCGTTGGTGCCGCCGCTCTGAAACAGGGCTTCTACGGATTGACCGTTGATCGAAAGGATTTCGGTGCCGCGGTCGAAGCCTGCGTCGAAGGCGGGGCCTGTCTCGTATACTTCGGCTGCGAAGAGCCTGCTCACGCCGTCGGTGGTAAGGCGGATACCGAGGCCTGCGCGCGAACCCTGGAGAGCCTCGTTCTCTTCCTGGATGGAAGTGAGATAGGTGAATCCCCGATCCTTGTTCTGCGCGGCAGCCTGCGCGACCAGGGCATCGATGTAACTTTGCACATCGGAATATTGAGCCTTGTTGACGTTGAGGTTCAACAAGTCGGGGAAGAGATACCATTCGTTGAGAACGTCGCGCGCCCAATCCTGCCGGGCCGACAGGGAGCAGGTCGTATTCCCGCCGCCACCGCTGCTTCCGCCGCCAACGACGGGACCTGACGGACTGCTGTCGCCTCCGCCTCCGCAAGCGGCAAGAGACACGGCAAGCGTAGCAGTCAGAATGGTGCGACCCACAGGCATAGTATTTCCCTCCAGAACCCCGGCGATTACCGCCGCAAGGCTGCCTAGTGATTGCGCAATTAACCCCTTGTGAGCAAGAGCGCGGTGTCAGTTATCGCCTTTCGGTGGAAAACAGGGCGTATTTCTCCTCAAAACGGTGCAAATTCGCTCTCCCGTGGTGGCGTTTCCTCCGGCGCTGTGCCTAGTCTTGGCGGCTAATCGGGGCATTGCGCCCGAAATTACGGAGTTCGAGTGGTGAGTACGGTGGTTCCAGACTGGATCCAGAAGGCTGTCGGAGAAGGCGAGGTGAAAGCCGAATTGACTGCAGCCCGTGTCGCAGAAGAAAAGGCGCTGGCTCGGTCGGGCTTCTCCATGACCAGCCCTGCGTTCAAGCATGGCGGCGAACTCGATCCCAGCTTCACCGCTTGCGAAGACGACGCGGTTGCCCCGCCGCTGGAATGGACCGCGCCGCCCCCGGGTTCGCAGGAACTCGTTCTCGTCGTCGAGGATATAGAGCGCGGCGACGTCCACTGGCTCGTCTGGGGTCTCAAGGCACAGAAAGGCGCCCTGTTCGAAGGCGAAGTGCCGCCGCGCACGGGCAAGAACGCGAAGGGCAACTCCGAATGGTTGCTTCCCGACCCGCCGTTGGGGGTCCAGCATCGCTACGCCTTCCAGCTGTTCGCGCTCGATCTGCCGCTGACGCTGATGCCGGGCGCGAAGCACGAAGACCTGATCAAGACCATGGCGAACCACGTCACCGCGGTCGCGATCCTCACGGCCCGTTTCGAAGGCCATGAGGTCGAAGAATGGGATGCCGAAGATGAATTCGACATCTGATAATACCAAGAAAAGCCAACTGAAAGGAACCTGAAATGGCTGGCAAGAACAACGCACTGCAGAAGCCGGTGAACCTCTCGCCCGAGCTTGAGAATGTGGTCGGCAAGGGTCCGATGACCCGCGCCCAGGTCACGTCCAAGGTGTGGGATCACATCAAGGCGAACGACCTGCAGGATTCGAAGGATCGCCGCATGATCAATCCCGACGACAAGCTCGGAGCCGTCATCGGCAAGGAACAGATTTCCATGTTCAAGATGACCGGTGCTGTTTCCAAGCACATGAGCTGATCATCAGGTTGGGCGGCGTCGCGGCCAGTCCGTGACGCCGCCGACCCACAAGGCCAGCCAGATCAGGATCGGCTGGGCCACCATGCGGGGCACATGATAGGCAAGCCCCAGGCCGTTATCTTCGCGCGCCATATCCATCATGAAATGATTGATGTTCGCCGGAAAGACGCAAAGCGCATAGAGCGCCAATCCTATCCCGCCCCACCGCCTCAGATTGCGCGACCACGGTTGCACCAGCGCGATTGCGCCCGCGATTTCAGCGATGCCCGTCCAGAACACCACGGCTTCGGGGGCCGGGACGGCATCAGGCATGATCGTCAGGAACGGGGCAGGATCGGCGATATGCGCCCACCCCGCCAGTGCATAGAAGGCGGCCAGGATCCAGCGTAGCGCGACACGGATCACTCTTCGACTACCTCGACGCCATTACCGAAAGCGATGTGATCCTTGATCTCGCCCGCCGCATCCTTTGGATTGGGGTAATACCAAGCGGCATCGGTGTTGATGTCGCCTCCCGCATTGATCGAGTGATATTGCGCCACGCCCTTCCAAGAACACACGGTCGTCTTGTCGCTCGGCACCAGTGCGCTGCGGGCTACCGAGGACGGGGGGAAATAATGATTTCCTTCCACGACCAGGGTCTCGTCGCTGCGCGCGATTTCCTCGCCGTTCCAAAGTGCCGTTACAGTCATACCTAGGTCCTTTCATTCGCGCTTTGTATCGCTACAACAGCCGCCGGACACGCCCCGTTCCGAGGAGAGATATTACATGATCCGTATCGCCGCAGCATTCTTTGTGACGTCGTGTCTCGCGACTGGCCCGGTCGCCGCGCAGGACAGGGCCGATGCAGTCGCTGCCGCCGCGCTTGAGGCGGCGCCGGTATGGGACGGCCACAACGATGTGCCGATCCAGCTGCGAGCCCGGTTCGACAATCGGATCAACGATTTCGATTTCAGCGATACGCTGGACACAGCCACGGATGTGCGCGCTGCCATGCATAGCGATCTCGTGCGTCTTCGCCGAGGCAAGGTCGGCGCGCAGTGGTGGTCGGTCTATGTCAGCGCTTCCTTGCCCGAACCCGAAGCGGTGCAGGCAACGATCGAGCAGATCGACGTGACCAAGCGCCTCATCGAGGCCAATTCCGATGCCATGGCGCTCGCGCTGACGGCGGACGATGTCGAAGCCGCCATGGCCGAGGGTAAGATCGCCTCGCTGATGGGGATGGAAGGTGGACATTCGATCGGCAACAGCCTGGCCGTGCTGCGCCAGATGTATGCGATGGGCGCGCGCTACATGACGCTGACGCACGGTCGTACGCTGGACTGGGCGGACAGCGCGACCGATGCCCCGCGTCATGGCGGGCTGAATGATTTCGGGATGGACGTGGTGCGCGAAATGAACCGGATCGGCATGCTCGTCGATCTCAGCCATGTCAGCGAAGAGGCAATGCACGACGCGCTGGACGTTGCTGGGGCTGCGGTCATCTTCAGCCATTCGGGTGCGCGCGCGGTGACCGGTCACCTGCGCAACGTTCCCGACAGCGTACTGGCTCGGCTGCCGCAAAACGGCGGGATCGTCATGGTCGTCGCCCTGCCATGGTTCATCACCGAAGACCTGCGCCAGCATGCCGCGAACAAGGCGGCGGAAGAGGCGCGGCTCAAAGCGCTTTACCCCGGCCTGCCGGGCACCGTGGCCGCCGAGCTTGCGCGGTGGGAGGCGAACAACCGGCAGCCCGCGTCGACCATTTCCGACATGGCCGACCATATCGATCACGTGCGCGATGTCGCCGGGATCGACCATATCGGCATCGGCGGCGATTATGACGGCATGCCCACCGGCCCGGTCGGGATGGAAGACGTAACCGGATATCCCGCGCTCTTCGCCGAACTGGCGCGCCGCGGATATTCGCAGGCTGATCTAGAGAAGATAGCGAGCCGCAACATGATGCGGGTGATGCGCGAGGCGGAAGCCTATGCAGCAAGCCGTTCGGGCGTGGCTCCGATCGAGTATGCGGTTGGCGCCCCGCGCGCGGCGGAAAACTGAACCCTATCTACAGGGGTCGTGACCCCAGTTCTTGAGTGAATAGCGCCAGTCGCTGTTCTCGATATCGCCGGACGGTTTCTGGGCAAGGTGACGGTGGATATAGCCGATCACTTTGTTCATGTGATCATACTGATCGTCTGACAGGTCATCCTTGTTCGTGCGCTTGATCTCGACGATCCTGCGCCCCGACTTGTGACCCGTGCTTTCACCACCTTCGCTATCGCCGACCGATCTGGATTCCTCGGTGTCGAGCCATTCTTCGAGTTCCTTCGGCTGCATGTTCACGCAGTCGTAAAACTCGTCGTAGACATCGTCCTTCTTCTCCTGATCCATCAATCGTCGTCTGCAGTTTCGGGCAGGTCGGAACGGTCGGTGGAAGCCATTTCCTCCAGTTCGCTCTCGGACATGCTTTCGTACATTTCCACGGAAGCACCCTGTAGGTCCGACTTGTCGGTTTCGCCGCGCTTGGCTGCAAGGGCGGCGCCCGCAGCCTGCTGCTGCGCCTTGGATTTGGCTTTTGGCATGGTGTCAGTCCTGCGCTTCGAGCTCTGAACCAAGCTTCAGGACTTCGTCGCCGTCTTCCTGCTTGATCAGGTAGGCGGGATTGTCTTCGCTGCCGTCACGGGTGACTTCGCTGCCCTGGAGGGTGCGAGTGACCTCACGTTCGAACCGGTCCTTGATCTGGCCCTTTGCAGTGCCATTGCCCCAATCCCACTTGACGTACTGATCGGTCTGGAAACTGTTCGAATTGCTCATGAGGTCACCTCGGCTCCTTAGTTTTCAATAACTTCGACACCGTCGTCATAAGTCGTCTGGTCTTCGAGAGGTTCCGATGCGTCCTGGTCGTTACCAAGGTCGGTTTCACTGGGCACACCGACGATGCTGTCGGTATCGTCGCCGCCTTCCATCGACGAAATCTCGCCGCTGACGGTCGCTTCTTCTTCGATATCGCCCTGCGTCATCGCCGGAATGATCCAGACGATCGACATCAGGAGGACGGCAAGGATCAGCCCGCCGGCAAGGATCCAGCGCACGACGCCTTCCTTGGAGCCGCCGCTCGCTTCCTGCTCGTCGATATGAATTTCGTCACCTTCTTTGTGCACGCGAATACTCCCTGTTTTGCGCGATCCCGCGTTTCAGGGCTTTCTACGGTCAAAGCGGGCTTATGTTCCGCCCGGGTCAGTCGCGCAGGAGGTCGTTTATCCCGGTTTTCTCGCGCGTCTGGGCGTCCACGGTCTTTACGATGACCGCACAGGCGAGGCCGGGGCCACCGTCCTTGCCCGGCAGCGAACCGGGCACGACGACCGAGTAGGGCGGGATGTGGCCGCGAATGACCTCGCCCGTGTCGCGATAGACGATCTTGGTGGACTGGGTGATGAAAACGCCCATGGCGACGACGCTGCCTTCGCCCACGATCACGCCTTCCACGATTTCGCTACGCGCGCCGATAAAGCAGTTGTCGCCGATGATCGTCGGGTTTGCCTGCATGGGCTCCAGCACGCCGCCGATGCCTGCACCTGCCGAGATGTGGCAGTTCTCGCCGATCTGCGCGCAGCTACCGATGCTGGCCCAGGTATCGACCATCGTGCCCTTGCCGACATAGGCGCCGATGTTGACGAAGCTCGGCATCAGGACGCAGCCCGGCGCAATGTAGGAGCCTTCGCGGGCGATAGCGCCTGGTACCACGCGGAAACCCGCCTCGCGGAAACGCGCGTCGTCCCAGCCGGCGAACTTGCTCGGCACCTTGTCGAAGGCCGGATGACCGGCGCTGCCGCCTTCCATGACGACATTGTCGTTGAGGCGGAAGGACAGGAGAACTGCTTTCTTCAACCACTGGTTGACCGTCCAGCCACCTTTGCCGTCGGGTTCGGCCACTCGGCCTTCGCCGCTGTCCAGCAGGGCGAGACCCGCCTCCACCGCTTCGCGCACCTCGGTGCTCTGCGGGGTGACGTTGGCGCGGTCTTCCCACGCGGCTTCGATGCGGCTTTCGAGGTCGGCGCTCATGCTGGTCTCCGTATTGATTTCGGAGAGGTCGTTAGCAGCGTTACCGCGCTAGTCCATCCCCGCGGCCACGGCGAAGTCGTAGGCGCGGTCGACCAGCGGTCCGACCCTTTCGCTCATCGCCTTGGCGTGGGCACTGGATGCGGTGCCGTCGATTACCCGCTTCTTGATGCCCTGCATGATGCCGGCGAGCCGGAACAGGTTATAGGCGAAGTACCAGTCCATCGGCGGGACGGGATAACCGGTGCGCGCGACATAGCGATCAACCGCTTCCTGCTGCGTGGGAATGCCGAGTTTCTCGAGGTCGAGGCCCAGTACACCCGCGCGCCCGTCTGCGGGGTTATGCCAGTTGAGCATCAGGTAGCTGAAGTCCGCGATGGGATCGCCCAGCGTCGACAACTCCCAGTCGAGCACGGCGAGGACCTTGTTCTCGTCTTTCTCGAAAATGAGGTTGTCGAGCCGGTAATCGCCATGGACCACGCTGCTCTCGTGCTGCGGGGGGATGGTCTGCGGCAGCCATTCGATCAGCCGCTCCATCTTGGGCATGTGCTCTGTTTCGGAGAGCTTGTACTGCTTGGACCACCGCGCGATCTGGCGCGCGCAATAGTCGGTCGGCTTGCCGTAGTCGCCGAGACCGATCTTGTCCGGCTTGCGCAGGTGCAGGTCTGCCATCGTGTCGATCATGGCGTTGTAGATTGCGCGCCTGTCGGCAGGATCGACGCCGGGCAGGGCGCCGTTCCAAAGCGAGCGCCCGTCGGCCAGGCCCATGACGAAGAACTTCGATCCGATTACAACCGGGTCTTCGCAAAGGCCATAAGTCTTCGGCACCGGAAAGCCGGTCGGGCCGAGTGCGTGCATGGCCTTGTATTCGCGGTCCACCGCATGCGCGCTCGGCAGCAATTTGCCAAAGGGCTGGCGGCGCAGGACGTAGGAGCGCTCCGGCGTGTCGATCCGGTAGGTCGGGTTCGACTGGCCGCCCTTGAACTTCGAATAGGATATAGGCCCTTTGAAGCCTTCGACATTGGCTTCGAACCACGCGGTCAGCCTGTCCATGTCCAGCTGGTCACGTTCGGGCACCTCGATGGTGCCGACCATTTCCTTGTCGAAATCGATTTCCGGCATGCCCGTGTCGCTCATCAGTCGAATACCACCACGCTGCGCGCCGAATGCCCGGCCTTCATCTTTTCGAAGCCGTCGTTGATCTTCTCCAGCGGGATTCGTTCGGCGATGATCGTGTCGAGATCGAGCAGGCCGCGCATGTAGAAGTCGACGAGGCGCGGCAGGTCGACCGGGAAATGGTTCATCCCCATGATCGCGCCCTGCAGCTTCTTGCCGGAGAGGAGGTCCATGGCGCCGAGGCCGACCTTGCAGTCGAGCGGCATCATGCCGAGGATCGTCGCCGTACCGCCGCGGCGCAGCAGCTTCACAGTGAGGTCGGCCGAAGCCTGCCTGCCCACAGCCTCGATCGCGTGATGCACGCCGCCTCCGGTCAGTTTCATGACCTGTTCGACGGCATCGTCCGCCATGGCATCGATTGCGTGAGTTGCGCCCAGGACCTTGGCCAGTTCGCGTTTTTCCGGAATGGGATCGAGCGCGATGACCTTGCCGGCGCCTGCGATTTTCGCGGCATTGATCGTCGCGAGGCCGACCCCGCCGCAGCCGACGACGGCGACAGCTTCACCGGGCACGACCGAGCAGGCATTGAAGATCGCACCGGCACCCGTCGTCACCGCGCAGCCGATAATGGCAGCGCGGTCCAGCGGCATTTCCTTGTCGATCGCGACGCAGGCATTCTCGTGGATCAGCATCTGTTCGCAGAACGCGGACAGGTTGAGCATCTGCGCCACCGGTCCGCTGCCGTCCGCGCGCATGATGCGCGGGTCAGCCGTCTGACTGCGACGCGTGTCGGCGCCCATACACAGCGCCATGCGGCCGGTTACACAGAACTCGCAGTGACCGCAGAATGCCGACAGGCAAGATACGACGTGATCGCCGGGCTTGACGGTCTTCACTTCGCTGCCGACTGCGCGCACCACGCCCGCGGCCTCGTGGCCGGGAATGGCCGGAAGCGGGTGGGGGTAGGAGCCTTCGATAAAGTGCAGGTCCGAATGACACAGGCCGCAGGCCTTGGTGTCGATCAGCACTTCATGCGGGGCCGGATCGGCGAGTTCCACCTCGCCGATCGTCAAGCCGCCGACCTGTTCGAGAATTGCCGCCTTTGCCATTAGCGCGTCGCTCCTACGTCGCCCGAGCTGAAGCCTGCAGCAGCGCTACCGGCACTTGCCGAATGCGCATTGCCGCCACGAAGTGCGTTGGAAGTGGGGCCTTCCTTCGGCATGTGCTTGGCGAATTCCATGCGTGCGATGGAGCGGGCGTGAACCTCGTCCGGCCCGTCTGCCAGACGTAAGGTGCGCTGGTGAGCATAGGCATTGGCGAGGCCGTAATCGTCCGACACACCGCCGCCGCCATGGGCCTGGATCGCATCGTCGATGATCTTGAGCGCCATGTTCGGTGCCTGCACCTTGATCATGGCGATTTCCTGCTTCGCCGACTTGTTGCCGACTTTGTCCATCATGTCGGCGGCCTTGAGGCAGAGCAGGCGGGTCATGTCGATGTCGATACGGGCACGCGCAACGCGTTCTTCCCAGACCGAGTGCTTGTAGATCGGCTTGCCGAAAGCCTCGCGCTCCTGGAGACGCTGGCACATCTTGGCCAGCGCTTCTTCGGCGACGCCGATGGTGCGCATGCAATGGTGGATGCGGCCCGGGCCGAGGCGGCCTTGAGCGATCTCGAAGCCGCGACCTTCGCCCAGCAGCATATTGGTGACTGGGACACGGACGTCCGTGAGCTCCACTTCCATGTGCCCGTGCGGGGCATCGTCATAACCGAAGACGGGGAGGTGGCGCAGGATCTTCACACCCGGAGCGTCCATCGCCATGAGGATCATCGATTGCTGCGCGTGGCGCTTTGCCTCGAAATCGGTTTTTCCCATTACGATGGCGACCTTGCAGCGCGGATCGCCCACGCCGGACGACCACCATTTGCGTCCGTTGATGACATATTCGTCGCCATCGCGCTCGATGCGGGTTTCGATGTTCGTCGCGTCGGAGCTGGCGGTGAACGGCTCCGTCATGAGGAAGGCGGAACGGATACGGCCGTTCATCAGCGGCTCGAGCCACTCTTCCTTCTGTTCGCGTGTGCCATAGCGGAAGAACACTTCCATGTTGCCGGTGTCGGGCGCCGAGCAGTTGAAGACCTCCGAGGCAAAACCGATGCGGCCCATTTCCTCGGCGCAAAGCGCATATTCGAGGTTGGTGAGGCCTGGGCCTTCGAAATCGAAGGTCTCGTCGACATGGTGGTGGCTGTCATTGCGCGGCGGCATGAACAGGTTCCAGATGCCCTGGTCCTTGGCCTTGGCTTTCAGGTCCTCGACCACCTGGATGACTTTCCAGCGATCGCCTTCGGCGTCCTGTTCCTTGTAGGTGGGGACAGCGGGGCGGACATGGTCTTCGATGAAGTTCCTCACCCGGTCGCGCCAGTAGACTTGCCTTTCAGTGGGTTCGAAATCCATCGTAATGTCCTCTCATCAAATAAGTTGCGTTGCGAAACTGGCAGAGCGAGCCAGCCGCGCCAAGGGGGTAATTCACGGAACCGAGGTGCCCGCGTCGATATCTCCGCGGGCCACGGCATCCAATGCGGCGATGCGCGCTTCATGCTGGGCACGGTCGATCGGGAAGCGGCCGAGCCAATAGGCTGCGACGAATGCCAGCACGACCATCGCACCGCCGTAAAGCAATAGCATTTCACTCAGCACTTCGAAGGAAACCGAACCGGGGCGTGCGTTCTCCGGCATTTGTGCGGCGCTGATGATCTGGCCGGTCAGCAGGATGCCGACGCCGGTCGCGCATTTCTGGACGAACCAGTTACCTGCGTAGAAGCTGCCTTCCGCGCGGCGCCCAGTCCGCTCTTCGTAAGCCTCCACGATTTCGGCGATCATCGAGGATCCCGAAATCATGACGACGATGCCGAACAGGTTGGCGAATACAAGGAAGGCGAACACCAGCGTGGTCGACAATGCGGTGCCAGGTTCCGGCCAGAAACCGAGCAGGAACAGGGTGTAGGGCGTGAGGCCAAGGACCATCGAGGTGATCGAACCGATGACGGCGCTTTTCGGCTTGCCCCAGTCGCGGTGCATGGGGCCGACAACGAAGAACATCATCACGACGCTGACGAACAGCACGATCGGATAGATGATCAGCTCGACCCGGTCGAACTGCCAGACGAACAGGTTGACGTAGTTCGTGATCGAAAAGGTCATGCCCTGGCTGACGTAGGCGGCCAGCCCGCCGGCTACGAAAATGAGGAAGGCGCGTTCGGAGAAAGCATCGCGGATCTCGTCGAAGCTGCCCTTGATGCTGAATGGCTCGGGGCGCTTTTCCGGTAGCTTGGCGACGAGATAGTGCTGGCCGAGGGCAGAGCCGACAACCGAAACGAACATCAGCCCGGCCCCGAACAGGCCGAACATGCTGTATCCGCCTGCCTGCAACATCCCGTCCTGCCCCGGCATGAAGACCGTGTAGGCAAGCAGCATCATGAGGATCCCGCCGATCCACCCGGACAGATAGCGATAGCGGAACAGGGTGGTGCGCTCGTCGTAATCGGCAGTAATCTCGGGCACGAGGCTGACTGAGGGGACTTCGCAGGCGGATAGAAGCACTCTCACGACAACAGCGATGCCGAGCAATTCCCAGAAACTGGGTGTGCCGTCAATGACCGGGTTCCACAGCACGGCCCAGGCCAGCGCCAATGGAAGCGCGGCGGTATAGAGCCAGGGCAGTCTCCTGCCCCAGCGTGTGTATGTGCGATCGGACAGGTTTCCGAGGATCGGGTCGATCACGGCGTCGAACAGCAGCGCGGCGCCAAGCGCCAGGCTGACCATTCCGGCATCCATGCCCAGGACCTGGTTGTAGAATATCAGCAGGAAGAAGCTGAACCCGCTGTCCTTTACGCCGAAGGCGACCGCGCCGAAGCCGTGAATGAACTTCAGCCGTTGGGGCAGGGGGCCGTCGACGAACGCCATCAGTTCGTCCTGCCCTCCTTCTCCATGGCCTCGAGCGCTTCGAACATGCCTGGCGTCTCGGGGTCCCAGCTGTGCCGCGGGCCCAGGGTGATGCCGCCATCGACGACGATGGACGCACCGGTAATGAACTCCGCCGCCTCGCTGGCGAGGAAGGCAACGGTGCCGGCAATATCGCGCGGCTGGCCGCCGCGTGCGACCGGCTGCGCATGGGAGGACATTTGCGCAATGACCTGCTTGGCCATGCGTTCTGCCTCACCGGTGAATTCGAGCGAGCTGGTGAAGATGTTGGTATTGATGAAGCCCGGCTGCACCGCATTCACCCGGATGCCGTATTGGGCGAGATCGGTGGCGGCGCACTTGGTCAGGTGAAGCACGCCTGCCTTGGCGACAGCATAGGCGGTCGGCGAATAGCCCGGACCCACTGCGGCAACACTCGAGACATTGACGATGTTGGCGCCCTTGCGGCCCTTCATATGCGGGACGGCATAGCGGATGCCCATGGCGACCGATCGCATCAGGAGATCGAAGGTGCGGTCCCATTCGTCGGGCTCGATCTCGTCGATCGGCGCACGAGCGCCGCCGGCACCGGCATTGTTGAACACGACATCAATACCGCCGGTCTCCTTTGCGGCTTGGTCCATCAGCGCCTTGATGTCGGACGGATCGCACACATCGCAGCGCACGAAGCGGATGTCGTCCGCGCTGCCCGCGACGAGTTCGGCCCCGCCGTCCTCGTCGATATCGGATGCGAAAACGATCGCACCTTCGCTTGCGAACAGGCGCGCGGCGTCGGCTCCGATGCCCGATGCGGCACCGGTAATGACAACGGTCTTGCCGGAGAATCGCCGGGACTCGGCCATGCTCTCTCTCCTCGTTTTCCTCGCCTTTCAGCTTAGGCGAGCCATGCCTGCCGTCAACGTAATCCGGCTGACGCTACGGCATGGCGCTTCACCGTGATCGCCCTTGCAGCGCGCCGCCGAATCACCCTAACGTAAACGTCAAGTCGCAAGACGAGAGAGAACCAGAGAGGAGCCCCGATATGTCGGATCACGAAGCGTTCCGCGCCGAAGTGCGCGAATGGCTCGAAGCCAATTGTCCGCCCGAAATGCGCCAGCCCGTAAAGGACGAAGACGACGTCTACTGGGGTGGCCGCAATGCCACTTTCAAGAATGACGCGCAGAAAGCCTGGTTCGAGGCCTGCCGCGACAAGGGCTACACCGTGGCCGAATGGCCGGAAGCCTATGGCGGTGCCGGTCTGACGCCGGCCGAAGGCAAGATCCTGCGCCAGGAAATGTCGCGCATCGGTGCTCGTCCCCCGCTGTCGAGCTTCGGTATCTGGATGCTCGGCCCGGCGCTGCTCAAATTCGGCACCGAAGGGCAGAAACAGAAATTCCTCAACGAAATCGCTCGCGGCGAAATCCGCTGGTGCCAGGGTTATTCCGAGCCCGGTAGCGGCTCCGACCTCGTGTCCATGCAGACATTCGGCGAGGACAAGGGCGATCACTGGATCGTCAACGGCCAGAAGATCTGGACCTCCTATGCCGACGAAGCCGACTGGATTTTCTGCCTCGTCCGCACGGACAAGGAAAACAAGTACCAGGGCATCACCTTCATGCTGTTCGACATGACCAGCGACGGTGTCTCGACCAAGCCGATCAAACTGATCAGCGGCAACAGCCCGTTCTGCGAAACCTTCATGGACGATGTGAAGGTGCCCAAATCCTATGGCGAGGACATCCCCGGTTACGTCGGCGAAATCAATCGCGGCTGGGACGTGGCGAAGTACCTGCTCGGCCACGAACGCGAGATGATCTCGGGTGCCGGCGGCGGCGATCGCACCGCGGCCATCGGTGCGGCGATGAAGCGCATGAGCGGTGAACTCGATGCAGTGCTGCGGGCAGAGCTGGCCATGTTCGACGTCGACGCGCTGGCCTACTCGGCCATGGGCGAGAAATTCCTGGACGAGATGAAGGCCGGCAAGGGCCATCCCGCACAGCCCAACATGATGAAATATGTCGGGACGGAGCTGAACAAGACGCGCCACGAATTGATGATGGCGGCTGGCGGCAGCAGGGCCCTAGAATGGGAAAGCGAGGAAACGCGTGGCGGCAAGCCCGCGCGTAACTGGCTCCGTACCAAGGCCAATTCCATCGAGGGCGGCACGAGCGAAGTCATGCTCAACGTCATTTCCAAACGCATTCTCGACCTGCCGGGAGCCTGATCCATGCCGCTTTATCACGACGACGACCAGGCCATGCTGGCCGAAACCGCAAGCCAGTTCATGGCCGAAGAAGGTGCCATCGCAAAACAGCTGCGCCACTGGCGCGACCGCGACTGCAAGGACGGCTTCGGCCACGGCCTGTGGAAGCAGTTTGCCGAGATGGGCTTCACCGGCATGCTGGTGAGCGAAGACGATGGCGGGCTCGGAATGGGCAGCTATGAAGCGGGCATCGTGCTCGAGGAAATCGGCCGCAATCTCACGCCGTCGCCCTTCCTCGCCAGTTCGGTGCTGGCGGCGACCGCGCTCAAGCACGCTGACAACAATGCGCGTGAGCGTTGGCTTCCCGGCCTTGTTTCCGGCGACCATGTCTACACAGTCGCCATCGATGAGGGTGCGAAGCATCGCCCCGAGACCATCAAGACCAGGGCGGAAAAGTCGGGCAACGGTTTCAAGCTGACCGGCCAGAAGGACTTCGTTCTCCATGGTGCAAGCTCCGACATGCTCGTCGTGGCTGCGCGCACCTCTGGCAACGATGACGATGCAGACGGCATCACGCTTTTCGCAGTGCCAAAGGACGCGGCCAACATGAGCCACGATGCCGTTCGCCTCGTCGACAGCTCGATGGCCACGCACACCAAGTTCGACGGCGTCGAGCTTGATGGCGATGCCGTGATCGGTGAAGTTGATGGGGGCCGCGAAATCCTCAACGCCATGCTGACTGCAGGCCGCATCGGTGCCGCCGCAGAAGGCGTCGGTGTCGCCAGCGGGGCGATGGACATGACCGTCGACTACCTCAAACAGCGCAAGCAGTTCGGTAAGCTTATCGGCGAATTCCAGGCGTTGCAGCACCGTGCAGCGCATCTCTATTCCGAAGTGGAGATCGCCCGTGCGGTAACGATGAAAGCTGCCCAGCTGCTCGACGGCGGAAGCGAGAAAGCCGACCTCATGGCTTCGGTCGCCAAGGCCAAGGTCGCCAAGGCTGCAGGCCTCGCCGTCAAGGAAGGCGTGCAGATGCACGGCGGTATCGGCATGACCGACGAATACGACATCGGCCTATACATGAAACGTGATCGCGCGCTGCAGGAGTTCCTCGGCGACATGTACTACCACGCAGGCCGCGTGGCCGACATGAGCGGCTATTGAGCGGGAGAGAGACAATGACACTCGAAGATATGTTCAGCCTCAAGGGCCGCAATGCGCTGGTCACCGGCGGCAGCCGCGGCATCGGCCGCATGATCGTCGAAGGCTTTCTCGCTGCAGGATGCGAGAGGGTCTACATCACCGCGCGGAAGGGCGGTGAATTGCACGAAACCGCCGAGGAACTGGGCGAGCGGGTCGTTCCGATCCAGGGCGACATCTCGACCCTGGAAGGCATCGACGAACTGGTCGCGGAGATTTCCGGCCGCGAAAGCAAGCTCGACATCCTGGTCAATAATGCCGGGGCCGCATGGGGCGCCGACTACCTCGACTTCCCGGAAGACGGGTGGGACAAGGTCATGGACCTCAATGTTAAGACACCGTTCTTCCTGACCCAGCGCCTGCACAAATTGCTGACGGCCGAGGCCAGCCAGGACAAGCCGGGCAAGGTCATCAATATCGCCAGCATCGACGGTCTGCGGATCAATCCGTGGGAGACCTATTCCTATCAGGCATCGAAGGCTGCGCTGATCCACCTGACGCGCCGCATGGCCGCACGTTTGGTGAAGGACCATGTCTACGTAACCGGTATCGCTCCGGGCGCATTCCCGTCGAACATGAACAAGGTCGCGCGCGACCATGCCGAAGCGAGCGCTGCGGGAATTCCGAACAAGCGCGTCGGAGACAAGTTCGATATGGGCGGCAGCTGCGTCTACCTCGCCAGCCGTGCGGGCGATTATACGGTCGGTGAAACGATTGCAGTCGATGGCGGCATCGTGAATGCGCACCTGCCGACGCACTTTGCCGATCCGGCGGGCGGCCGCTGACACCTTCTCTGTGAAACGTATGAAATCGGGGACGGTCGAAGCGGTTCGACTGCCCCCGACTTTTTTCTACGCCTCGGTGTGTCTTACGCGAGCAGCCCCAGCGTGCGCATGCTGGTAATATCCGCCGCCCCGATAATAAGGTGATCTTCGAGCGTGATGCCCAGGCTACGGGCATACTCGTCCAGTCGCCTGGTGCTGGAAACATCGTTTTCGCTGGGGGATGCACAACCCGAAGGGTGGTTGTGGGCGATAATCATGCGCTTGGCGTCTCTTTTGAGAGCCTTGGTGAAGAGTTGCCGCAAGGACAGGCGCAGTTGCCCCTTATCGCCTTCTGCGACCAGTTCCTGAGAGATTATCCGCCCGGCGGAATCTGCGAAGATTGCCACCATGCGTTCGGTTTCCAGGCGGCTCATTGAATCGAACAGCTTCTGGCGCAGCTCGCTCCGCGTCTCTGTCAGCGGTTCGCTAGGGACAGGCTCTTCCCGTGTCAGGCCCAGGCGGACCAACCACCGGGCAAGGACCATGCCGAGCGTCCAACGCTGAGGACAAACCGGGCCGACCGTTTCGCGGTCACCGGCCTGCATGCCATGAAGCGAGACGATTGGGCTGGACTGGCTCAATAGCTGTTCCGCCGCCTTTCCCGGATCGGGATGGCGACCTTCCAGCATATTCGTCAATCGCTCGAGGCGGTTTTCGCTCGGCTTGCGTGCAAGTACGTTCCCAAAGCCGTCAGGCCGATTGCCATCCAGTACGGCCAGCGATCCATGATGGCGTACACCAAGGGATGAAGATCGGCGTCTATCGCGCGCAACAGATGCGCGAGGACGGAGAGTAGCTGGACCCCACTTACCCATAGCGGCCACCAACGGTCGGCACGCAATGCGACTGTGAGGATGAGGCCGAAACCGATGCAGTCGAGTACGACCCGATACCAGGGTATCTGATCATAGTCCGACCACCAGCCGACGATCAAACCGTAGAGCGTGTTCGCAGCCAGCATCCCGAAGAGGATCAGCGCGATTTGCCGCTCCGGCTTCCCGCCCTTCCGCAGGGCGAAAAGCACGACGAGAATTACGAGCGCGACTTGCAGGAGGAACCGGGCCATCCATGCGCGCTGACCGATCTCGATCCAAAAAGCAATCAGCCGGCATTTGCGGTCAGGCCCGTTGTGAAGAATTCGCGATCGGGACAGGTCGGCTCATCCGGTCCGTTCACCTCGCGGGCGATGTCTGCCAGCTGGCCATGAACCCGCAGCGCGGCGGATTGAGCGGAAAGAAGCCCGTCGATCAGCTTGCCCATACGCAGGAGGGCGGCCTGGCTATCGTGCGCATCTGCATCGATATCGCGCTGTGCCATAGCTGCGGTGTGCATCAGGGAAAGCGACTGAATGAGAGCGTCGGAAACGGCGCTCTCTGTCGATTGCATCTGGCGTGTGAGCCGGGCGGTGGCGGAGTTACGGTCAAGCATTGCGATCCTCGTCTTGGCATTTGAATGCCGGGGATCGACGACCGTCAGCTGAGCAGGTCCCCCAGGACATTGCCTGCTGCCACCACCAGCACGAAGGCTGCCGCGGCGAGGAAAGCGGCCATCAGGACCAGCAGAAGTCGCCAGCCCACGCTCAGATCAGACGGTCTGATCCCCGACCGCAGCCGGCGAGCCTGGCTCTCTCTTGTTTCTTGCGACCCGAGGACCAGAGCATCGCCAAAGACAAGCGTTTCACCTGTCGACTGCGTGCTTTCTTCTGACCCCGGATCCGGATTGTTTTCGACGGTGATCTGCCCACCGGTGATTGAATGACACCTCTCGTCCCACTCGCGAAACTCACGCACGAGCCTCTGGCGGGGCATCGCATCGAGCTGCGTACGTACCGCGTCGATACGCTTGTCGACCGAGTGGGGAGAGATGTCGAGCTGGCGCGCGATCTCCTTCGAGGTGAAACCTCGCGCGGCAAGATCCAGCGCCTCGCGCTGCTTGTCCGTCAGGCGCCCGAATACGTCATATGATCTTTGGGGATCCATTCGCCTTAACCTTAGCTTCTTCCCTGGCCCGCGCCAATACTCGGGGAGGGAAGAAGCGTCGGATTTGGCAGTATCCTTTTGGCAAGGATTCCTGGCCCGCGGCCCGCCGGCTTACTTGATGAAGTACCCGACCACGCCCCAGCTGCCTTCTTCCAGGCTCATGACGACGGTTTCCGTAGTCCCGCTCGCTTCTGCGAAATCCGTCCCGAAGGTGACAATCATGTACTGCCCCTCCGGCGCTCCGGGCAAAGCGGAGTGAGCCGAAACGGTCTTGAGCTGGCGCGACACCAGTGCGCCTAGCGGTTCCCGGACAGGCGCCGCCTGGGCTTCCCAGGTTTCGGCGGTTACTGCGGACTTGAACATAGGTCCGGCCTGCGCCCAGCTTTGCGCATAGTCGCCATTGTCGATCAGGCGCACCCAATTGCGCGCTGCGGTCTCGATGACCGCGTCCTGAGCACTCGTTTCGGTCGCGGTCTGCTCGACCTCGGCCGATCCGGCAGAAGAAAGGAGAAGTGCGGCTGCGATGGCTGCTGCGAACATAAGAATACCTCCGATAATCCAGGGGAGGTATGACCTTTCCCCCGGCTGTTGCGATGGGGTCGGAGTATCCACATCCATAGCTGCCGGGGGCATCCCCATTTGTTCGGTCCCAAATCTGGAGGGGGGCTGCGCCTCCGTATCCCCCAAGATTCTCGCGGCCTCCCGGCTGGTCGAGACCCCCAGTTTCTTGCGGGCCTCTCGCAGGTAGTCATTGACGGTGTGAACGGAAAGATCGAGCTCGATGGCAATGGTCTTGGCCGTGTGGCCGGCGAGCAGCAAGCGGAGGACTTCGCGTTCGCGATCGGTCAGGCTTGCCACTCCGTCAGCCATGATCAGCTCATCAATTCACGCACGAAGGGGATGAGCCCTGTCTGGCGCTGCCGTTTCATGCGTTCGGCGTCCAGGATTTCGCGAACCTTTGCAAAGCACGCATTCACGTCCTCGTTGATGACGACGTAATCATAAGCGTCCCAGTGACTGATTTCTGCCCTCGCGCGCTCCATGCGGGCATCGATCACTGCCTTTTCGTCCTGCCCCCGCGATTCGAGGCGACGGCGCAATTCATCGATGCTGGGCGGCAGGATGAAGACCCGCACGACGTCCTGCTGGTCCTTCTGGTACAGCTGCTGCGTCCCTTGCCAGTCGATGTCGAAGAGGAAGTCCTGCCCGCCTTTCAGCGCGGCACGGATACGGCCCTTCGGCGTGCCGTAGCGATGGCCGAAGACCGTCGCCCATTCGTAGAAATCGTCTTCTTCGACCATGCGGTCGAACTCGGCATCGTCCACGAAGTAATAGTGGACGCCGTCCTTCTCGCCGGGGCGGGGAGGGCGGGTGGTGACACTGACCGACAATTTGATCTCGTCATCCGCTTCCAGCAGCATGCGCGAGATGGTCGTCTTTCCCGCTCCGCTGGGGGAGGAAAGAATGAACATGAGCCCGCGTCGAGCGAGCGCTTCCTGTGCAGGTGTGGAATCGGCCATGCGCGCTGTTGGCGCATCTGACGGGCAATGATCAAGCCCGTGGACGAGAAATCACACGGCGCTGTCTTCCTGTGACTGCTTGCGAAGTACTTTCTGGCCCGACCGGCGCGCCTTGCGCCGCGACTGGCTCCTGTCGAAGAGAACCTTCAGGGCCAGGGCCGAGGACACCGCAATCGCGCCGGGCACAGACTTGGTCGCGACCTTGGTCACGCCATAGGCTGCCAGCGTGTGGACGATAGACCGGTTCTCGACCGCGTCTTTGGCGAACTGGCTGCCGTACTGTCGGCCAAGAACCATCTTTTCGACCGTCAGGCGAGAGAGGCGTCCGACGCTGCGAAGCAGGATGTCGTTGATGATGAGATTGGTCGACGGGTTGGAGCTGGGCCCCGGTACCGGATCGTCCTGCGCCGGATTGCTATCGGTAGCCTTCTCCAGCGCATCTGCCGCGCGATCGGTGATGTGGTTCGGTTTCTTCTTGCTGGAAAAGCCCATGTCCTGCCCCTTGCTGGCGCGGGATATGGCCGCGCGACTATTTCTTGCGGCCGAAATCGACCGTGACGACGTTGGAGCCGTCTTCTGCACCTTCAACGGGCGCACCCTCGGCCTGTTCCTCATCATTGCCTGCCGGATCGGTCGGGGCGGGGGCCATGTCCGCCACGGTCGCCTGGAACTGGAGGCCGAAGTCGACCGCCGGATCGACGAATTGCGTGATCGCGGAATAGGGAATATCGAGGGCAGCCGGGATCTGGTTGAAGGACAGGCCGACGCTGAAGCCGTCTTCGCGCACATTCAGGTCCCAGAACTTGTTCTGCAGGACGATGGTCATCTCGTCCGGGAATCGTTCGCGCAAGCTGTCGGGGATCGAAACGCCGGCGGCGTGGGTCTTGAACGTGATGTAGAAGTGGTGTGCGCCCGGCAGTTCGCTGCCGCCCGCTTCGATTTCGCCGAGTACACGGCCGACCACGGCGCGCAGGGCTTCCTGTACGATCGTGTCGTAGGGAATTAGGCTGTCGGGCGTCTCGTCGCTCATGCGCCCCTAGGTGATACTCCAAGGCCCTTGGGTCAAGCGGTTTAAGCCTGTGTTTGCCGCCCGCGTAGCTGCATTTTCTTGCGCGTAGCGGTGGCTCGCCTATAGCGCGGGCCATGCGAACAGGCCGTATCGAACGAAACACCGCCGAAACGAAAATCCTTGTCGAGGTCGATCTCGACGGGACCGGCTCCTACGATATCTCCACCGGTATCGGGTTCCTCGACCACATGGTCGAACAGTTTTCGAAGCACTCGCTTATCGACGTTACCATGAAGGTCGATGGAGACCTCCATGTCGACCAGCACCATACCACCGAAGACAGCGCCCTGGCGCTGGGGCAGGCGCTTGCCCAGGCGCTTGGCGACAAGGGCGGGATCGCGCGATACGGCAGCGCCTATTCGCCGATGGACGAAACGCTTGCGCGCGTCGCGCTCGACATCTCCGGGCGTCCCTATTTCGTATGGAAGGCCGGTTTCAGCCAGGAAAAGCTGGGGGAGTGGGACACCGAGCTGATCGAGCACTGGTTCCACTCCGTCGCGCAGACCTGCGGCCTGACGCTGCATATCGAATTGCTCTACGGCACCAACAACCACCACATCTGCGAAAGCATCTACAAGGGCTTTGCCCGCGCAATGCGGATCGCCTGTGAAATCGACCCCCGCAAGGGTGGGGCAATCCCGAGCACGAAGGGGCAGTTGGGTGGCTGAGGTGATCGCCCTCGTCGATTACGGCGCGGGTAACTTGCATTCGGTCGAGAACGCGCTGCGCAAGGTCGGGGCACATGTCACGGTAACTGCCGATCCCGACGTGCTGCGCGCGGCCGACCGGATCGTCTTGCCGGGCGTGGGAAGCTTTGGTGCCTGTGCAGCCGGTCTGCGCGCCGAGGACGGAGTAATCGAGGCGATGCACGAGCGGGTATTCGTCGGCGGGGCGCCATTTCTCGGTATCTGCGTTGGCATGCAATTGCTGGCGACGCGCGGTCTCGAGCACGGCGAAACGCCCGGTCTCGACTGGATTGGCGGCGAGGTGCGCCTGATCCAGCCGCGCGATGAAATCGTAAAGGTCCCGCATATGGGCTGGAACGACGTCGCGCTCACGCATCACGCCAAAGACCGTGCGGTGGTCGAGGAAGGCGAGGCCTATTTCCTCCATTCCTATCACTTCCACGCCGATCGGGGCCGCGACGTCCTCGCGATGACCGACCACGGAGGCGGCCTCGTTGCGGCAATCGGCCGGGACAATCTGCTCGGCGTGCAATTTCATCCGGAAAAGAGCCAGAGCTTCGGGCTCGGCCTCCTCACCCGTTTTCTCGAGTGGAAACCATGATCGTATTTCCCGCCATCGACCTCAAATCGGGCCAGGTCGTGCGCCTTGCCGAAGGCGACATGGACCGTGCTACCGTTTACGGTGACGATCCTGCGGCGCAGGCGACAATATTCGCCGAAGCTGGCGCGGGCCACCTTCATGTGGTCGATCTCGACGGCTCCTTTGCAGGATCGGCGCAGAACCGTGCAGCGGTGGAACGCATCGTCGAAGCCTTCCCCGGCCATGTCCAGCTGGGCGGCGGCATCAGGAGGCGCGAGGATGTCGAAGGCTGGTTCGATGCCGGAGTTTCACGCATCGTCATGGGTTCGGCTGCACTCAAGGACCCGGAATTCGTCAAGGACATGGCCCGCGAGTTCGAGAACGGCATCGTCGTCGCTGTCGACGCGAAAGACGGCATGGTCGCGACCGAAGGCTGGGCCGAAGTGTCCGATGTGCCGGTCGTGGACCTCGCGCGCCGGTTCGAGGATGCTGGCGTCGCCGCGCTGCTATTCACCGACATAGGCCGGGACGGGCTGCTCAAGGGCGTCAATCTCGACGCGACGGTCGATCTCGCGCGTCGCGTGGACATTCCGGTCATCGCCAGCGGCGGCGTGAAGGCTATCGACGACATCCACGTCCTCAAACTGCACGCGCACGAAGGCATCGAGGGCGTCATCACCGGCCGCGCGCTTTATGACGGAAGGCTCGATCTCGCAGCGGCGCTGGCAATTGCGGCGCGAGCATGAAGGATAACGTCGTGCTATGGTTGGGTATCGTCATTGTGGGAAGCACCTTCACAGCATGGCTTTTCCGTATTTGGCAAAAAGGCACAATTCCAATAACCTACGCGCACGCGATCAATCGGGCGACCAATCCCAGAAAATTTTTGCTGGCTTGGTCAGCCAATGTTGTTTTTGGGATCGCCCTATTGATCTACGTTTATTTGGCTTTTGAGGGGTGAGCGCTTGACCGTCCGTATTCGCGTCATACCCTGCCTCGATGTGCGCGATGGGCGCGTGGTGAAGGGGGTCAACTTCGTCGATCTGAAGGACGCAGGCGATCCGGTCGAGCAGGCGCAGGCCTATGACCGGGCGGGCGCGGACGAACTTTGCTTTCTCGATATTTCCGCCAGCCATGAGGGGCGGGGAACGCTGCTAGACATGGTGCGGCGCACGGCCGCGGTTTGCTTCATGCCATTGACCGTTGGCGGCGGCGTTCGCAGCGTTGAGGACGCGCGCGCCCTGCTGCTCGCCGGTGCCGACAAGGTGGCAGTCAATTCCGCCGCCGTCTCGCGGCCTGAGCTGGTGCGCGAGATTGCCGAAAAGTTCGGGAGCCAGTGCGTGGTCGCATCGGTCGATGCGCGCGCGAAGACCGAAGGCGAGGGCTTTCGCGGCTGGGAAATCTACACCCACGGCGGGCGCAAGTCGACCGGCATCGACGCGGTAGAACACGCGCAGAAGCTGGCAGAACTGGGTGCAGGCGAATTGCTAGTGACCTCGATGGACGGGGATGGAACGAAGCAGGGTTACGACCTCGAACTTACGCGGGCGATTGCGGACAGCGTCTCGGTGCCGGTAATTGCGAGCGGCGGTGTCGGCACGCTCCAGCATCTGGTCGACGGGGTAACCGAAGGCCATGCAAGTGCGGTGCTGGCCGCGTCGATCTTCCATTTCGGACAACACACCGTCGCCGAAGCGCACAGCGCCTTGCGTGCTGCGGGCTTGCCTGCACGCGGCTGATCGGTGCAGGAGGGCCTCATGGAAACCCTGACCCGTCTCGAAGCGACCATTGCAGAACGCCGCAAGGCCGATCCCAAGTCGAGCTACGTTGCGCAGCTCTCGCATCGCGGAACGCCCGTCATGGCACGCAAGCTCGGCGAAGAAGCAGTGGAAGCCTGCGTGGCAGCGCTCTCCGGCAGCCGCGAGGAACTGGTCGGCGAAGCTGCCGACGTGGTCTTTCACCTCATGGTGCTGCTCGCCGACAAGGGCGTCTCGTTTGAAGAGGTAATGGCCGAGCTCGACCGTCGCGAAGGCGTCTCCGGGCTCGACGAGAAAGCCAGCAGGAGTACGTGATGCCGATCGACCCGACCTTGCCCTATGACGACAACAATATCTTCGCGAAGATCCTGCGCGGCGAAATTCCGTCGACCAAGGTCTACGAGGACGAGTGGGCGTTCGCTTTCGAGGACATCAACCCCCAGGCCGAAGTGCACACGCTCGTCATCCCCAAGGGGCGCTATGTCAGCTGGGACGATTTCAGCGCCCGGGCAAGCGATGAGGAAATCGGCGGTTTCGTCCGTGCAGTCGGCAAGGTCGCCCGCGACAAGGGACTGGTGGAGCCGGGCTACCGGATGATGGCCAATATCGGCGCGCATGGCGGACAGGAAGTGCCCCATCTCCACGTGCATATCTTCGGCGGGCAGCCGCTGGGCCCGATGATCGCGCGATAGATTTCGTCGCGCGGGAATCTCGTTTCACCCCCGTTCATGTAAAACAGACGAATTGCCGCTTTGCCGCGAATCCTCGCTGCGCTAGAGCGCCGTCATAAATGTCACTGCCCAATTTCCCCGACGGTGTAATTCAAGGCGACCGGCATCTTTATGCCGTGCGCGCCTATTACGAGGACACGGACCTCTCGGGCATCGTATATCACGCGAATTACCTGCGCTGGTTTGAACGCGCGCGCTCCGATTTGCTGCGCCGCCTCGATATCGACCAGCGTGCCGCTATCGAGAGCGGCGAGGGCGCCTATGCCCTCTCTGAGGTAAATCTCAAATATCTCCGCCCGGCCAAGCTCGATGACGACGTCCTGATAGAGACGCGCTGCACCGAGCTCAAAGCCGCCTCGTGCCGGATGCACCAGAAAGCTTTCCGCGGGGACGAACTTCTTGCCGAGGCACATTTGCGCGTCGGCTTCATTTCATTGGAAGGGCGGCCGAAACGCCAGCCCGACGAATGGCGCGCGGCTTTCGCGCGTTTTACAGAATCACCAGAGGACCGATGACCACACTCGATACGCTTGCTGCGGCTGCTCCTACCCGGCTCGACCCTATCCAGCTTTTCCTCGATGCCGATATCGTGGTGCAGCTTGTCATGCTTGGCCTGATCCTCGCGAGCATCTGGGTCTGGACCATCATCGTTTCCTTCTCGCTGCGCATGAAGACCCTTCGCCGCCGCACCCGCAAGTACGAAGAAGATTTCTGGCAGGCGGAGAATTTCGATCGCTTCATGTCGGAACGGGGCAACAAGGACGTCCCCTCCGCCCGCGTCGCGCAGGCGGCTGTCGGAGAATGGCGCAAGTCCACCAAGGGCGAGATCCGCGACCGCGAAGGACTGCGCAGCCGCATTGCAACGGCCATGGAAAGCCAGGTCGCCCTTGAAGCCGACGACATTGCGGAGCGCCTGAACTTCCTTGCCACGGTTGGCGCTGTCGCACCCTTCGTCGGCCTGTTCGGGACGGTCTGGGGCATCATGAACAGCTTCTTCCAGATCGGCGCGCAGGAAAGCTCCTCGCTCGCGGTCGTTGCGCCCGGCATTTCCGAAGCACTGTTCGCCACGGCCATCGGCCTGTTTGCGGCAATTCCGGCGGTGATCGCCTACAACCGCTTCAGCCATTCGGTCGAACGGTTCGAAGCCGGTCTCCACCGTTTCTCGGACCGGCTCTATGCGACCTTCAGCCGCCAGCTGGAGCAGCGCTGATATGGCGATGAGCCTCGCCTCCTCCCGGGGATCGCGGCGCGGAAGGGGGCGCTCGCGCCGTCCCATGTCGGAAATCAACGTGACGCCGTTCGTGGACGTCATGCTCGTCCTGTTGATCATTTTCATGGTCACTGCACCGCTGCTGACCGCAGGTGTGCCGATCCAGCTGCCGGACAGCCGCGCCAATGCTCTCCCGCAGGAAGCGCAGCAGGTTTCGATCAGCATCGATTCCGAAGGCTACGTCTATATCGACGATACGCAGATTGCTGTCGGCGGCCTCCCTGCCGCGCTGGAAAACATCCCGCGCCAGGGAGAAGGACCCGACATCACGCTGCGAGCCGACAGGTCGCTCGATTACGGGCGGGTAATGGCCGTCATGGGCGAGTTGAACCGCGCAGGCCTCAATCGTATCTCGCTGGTCACGAATGGCGGCCAGGCCAGTGCGCCGGTCAATTCCGGTTCATCCGGCGAGGAATAGCCAGCGCTTATGGAGAGGACAGGCATCAGGACTGAGGAGCGCACCGGGCTGCTGATTGCGATCGGATTGCACCTTGCCCTGCTGGCCGCGCTGCTCGTGCAGGCTTTGATGCCCGCCGCCGAAATCCCTCAAACGGAACGCATGACGGTAAGCCTTGCGGAAGATGTCGGCCTCGAAGCTACGGCACCCGAACCCGTGCCCGAAAGCCGTGCCGCTATCGCGCCGGAGCTGTCGGACAGCCCCGCTCCTGCGCCCGAAATGCTGGAGGCACCGGACACGCCGCAAGTCGACAGACCAACGCCGCAGGTTCAGCCAAATCCGGCTCCGGCTCGCGAAACGCGTCCGCAGCCACGCCGCGAGCAGCCGCGCGAACAGGCTCAGCCGCGCCGTACCGAACGTTCCGGTGGATCGCGGGTGGGTGACAATTTCCTCGCAGGCGCGGGCGACAGCACTACGACCAACGAGACGCGCGTTCCGGCTTCGCAGATCGGCGCCAGCGCGAAGGCGTCGCTGGTCCAGCGCATCTCGCGCGAGATCAAGCCGCACTGGCAGCCACCCAGCGGCCCGGAAGTCGAACAGATCACGACCTTCCTGAGGTTTCAGCTGAACCCCGACGGCAGCCTTGCCGGCAGGCCCACCGTCGTCCGCCAGACCGGGGTCAACGATACCAATCGCGCGCAGGCCGGTCGCCATGGCGAGCAAGCCATTCGCGCCGTACAACTGGCCGCGCCGTTCGAATTGCCCGAAGAATACTATGAGGCCTGGAAGGTGGTTGGACCCTTCGGCTTCGACTGGAGACTTGCCCAATGAAATATCTAGCCCTCATCCCGCTCGCACTCTTCGCTGCTCCGCTCGCGGCGCAGAACCAGGACCTTGGCGAACCGATGCAGGAAGGCCAGGCGGTCGAAACAATCGAGGAAGAAGGCGGCCTTACAGGCTCAGTCAGCTTCGAGGGTAATCTCGATGATCTCGGTATCGCCATTCCCGCTTTCGCCACCGACCGGGATGTCGCGACACCGGCCAATGCAAACGGTACGGCGGCGCTCGGTGTGGAGCTTGCACGGGTCATCACTTCCAACCTGCGCAACAACGGTCTGTTCAAGCCGACTGGTCCGGACTCGCTTCCGACGCCAGCATTCGCGAACATCACCTCGCCGAACTGGGCGACCTGGTCGACCCGCGGCGCGGAAATGCTGGTCCATGGGTATGTCCGTGCGCGCAGCGACAATCGCCTCACGGTGGGCTGCTATCTCTACGACATGGCCCTGCAGGACCGGCTGGTGGCTGAAGGCTGGGTGGTCGCGCCTGCAGACTGGCGCCGTGCAGCGCACAAATGCGCCGATCTCGTCTATTCGCGCCTGACTGGCGAAAGTCCCTTCTTCGACAGCCGTATCGCCTATATCGCGGAGACGGGCCCCAAGGATAATCGTACGAAGCGTCTCGCCATCATGGACAGCGACGGGGCCAACCACCGGTTCGTTACGACGGGCCGTTCGACAGCGCTGACGCCGCGCTATTCGCCGGATTATCGCCAGCTGGTCTATCTCAGCTATGTCGACGGCAATCCGCGTATCTACGTCTATGACATCGGCACCGGCCGGCAGACGCTCGTCACGCAGAGCGACAATCCGACCTTCGCCCCGCGATGGAGCCCGGATGGACGCTATATCCTCTATTCCATGGCGGTCGGGGGCAATACCGACATCTATCGTGTGTCGGCCAATGGCGGCCGCAGTGAACGGCTGACCGATGCGCCCGGCATCGATATCGGCGGATCGTTTTCGCCCGACGGCAGCAAGATCGTTTTCGAAAGCGATCGTTCGGGCAGCCAGCAGATCTACGTGATGGATGCTGACGGCTCCAACCAGCGCCGCCTGTCCTTCTTCGGCGGGCGCTCGGCAACGCCGGAATGGAGCCCGCGCGGAGACCAGATCGCCTTCACCCACATTGCCGGTGACTTCAACGTGGCGGTCATGAACCCGAGCGGGCGCGGCTTCCGCAAGCTGACCCGCGGCTGGCAGGACGAAGCGCCGACCTGGGCACCCAATGGCCGCATCATCCAGTTCTTCCGGACGGAGCGCAACAGCGGGCGAACCTCGCTGTGGCAGGTGGACCTTACGGGAGAAAACGAACGCAAGTTGCCGACGCCGGTGGATGCTTCCGATCCGGCTTGGGGACCGATCCTTCCTTAAGTGCATTTGAGTAAGCGTGGGGGCGCCATTCAATCGGGGGCAAACCGATTGCAACAAGCTGTTTTATAAAGGGGACAGCCAATGAATACACGTATTGCCACTGCCGCCGTGTTGAGTTCTGCACTGGCCCTCGCTGCCTGCCAGAAGAAAGCACCCGAAGAGCTGCCGCCGCCGCCGGAAGATGTGACGACGACGACGCCTACGACCACTACGCCCGCCGGCCCGACTGTCGGCAGCATGGAGCATTTCCTTGCTGCGGTCGGACAGATGAATACGGTCGTCTATTTCGACACCGACCGCTACAACATCGACGCGGAAGATTCTGCCAAGTTGCAGCGCCAGGCGCAGTATTTCAGCCAGTATCCGAGCGTCACCTTCACCATCGAGGGGCACACCGACGAACGCGGTACGCGTGAATACAACCTCGCCCTGGGCGAGCGGCGCGCTAATGCGGCGAAGAACTATCTCGTCAGCGTCGGCATTCCTGCCAGCCGTATCCGTACGGTAAGCTACGGCAAGGAGCGTCCGGTTGCGCTTGGCTCGAATGAATCTGCATGGGCCCAGAACCGCCGTGCAGCGACTGTGACGATCAACTGATACCTTGGTAACGGCGGTCTAGGAGGGGATTCTTCCCGGCCCGCCGATGCCTTGCAGAAAAGACCGGTTTCGAGATGGATTTCCTGTGAGCCGTTGCGAAACCGGCCATCTCACCTAGATTGACCTACATGACTTTCCCCTCACCTTCACTTGCGCCCGTCGTCGATGCCTAAGGCACGGCGATCCAACGACTGGGGATTCCCCAGATGGCGCGGCTATGAGGCCAGCCGTGAAGCCGCGACCGTGCGTCTATGCGATCGCCATGGCTGCGAAGAGGTAGGCGATTGCCCCGCACCAAAGGCACCGAACAGCCCGGAACGCTGGATGTTCTGCCAGGCTCACGCTGCCGAATACAACCGCAAGTGGGACTATTTCGAAGGTCTCGACAAGGCGGAAAAAGAAGCCCGCGCCAAGGCTGAGCAATCCGAAAATGCAGGCTACGCAGAAGCGCAGCACTATGGCTGGAGCGGGAGCGGCGACGGGTCGAGATCGGCCGATGAAATGCGTGCGCTTGAAATACTCGAGCTAGAGGCCGATGCAGATTTTGCAGCCGTGAAAAAAGCTTTCAGGGCCAAGGCCAAGGAAGTTCATCCCGACGTAAAGCCCGGCGACGAGGATGCCGCGGCGGAATTCCAGAAATACTCCCTTGCCTATGAGGTTTTGAAATCCGCTGAAGATAGGCGAGAGTGGAAGGGCTGACCGTCGGGTAAACCTTTGTATTTGCGGCTTTCGATGGTGAAGCCCGCGTTTACCCTTTATTGCTCTTTGTTAAATATAAGGTCGTGGGACCAGCCATGACCATGCAACAACGCATCTTCGACCGGACGACGAGCAATCTCGTCATCGACTGCATCGTGCAACGCCAGCGCGAGCGGGCGATCCTATGCGATATTTCAGCCAGCGGATGCCGGATGGAATTGTTCGATGGTGTCGTTCAGATAGGTTCTACAATCATCTTCGAAGTGGACGATCGCCTGGCCTTTGCGGGGGAGGTCGTCTGGACGCGTGGCGGGGAAGCGGGCGTGCAATTTACCCGGTCTCTCCCGGCAAGGGTCATGACAGCACTCGAAATGTAGGATTGGCTTCAAGCCAAGCGGACACGGATAGCTGCCGCCATGCGTGGGCCGAGCTCTGGACCCTGTTCAGGATAGTAATAAGGCTCGATCATCTCCGCCTCCATCACCGCAAGATGGCCGTCAGGAAGGCGTGCCATGTCGATCCGGCAGTACAGCGGGCGCGCGAATGGCAGAGCTTCGACGACATCGCTCGCTGTTGCCAAATCCGCAGGGGATGGAGTGTAATCGCACTCGTACCCACCGTAGAGCGACTGGATCCGGTATTCTCCCTCAGCTGCGCGCTTGAGAACGCCGTGCGAGAAGTCGCCATCGATGAAGAAAAAAGTGTATTCTCCCTCTTCGACCACACTCGGCAGGAACGGTTGCACCATGCAAGGCCGTCCCATCGTCCAGTCGGGGTCGGGAGGATTGCTACGCGAAAAGCTGAACTGCCCCAGTCCTCCGGCCCCGACCTGGCGCTTCACCACGACCCGGTCGACGGCGAAATGATCCATCGCGTCGCTCACTCCCGCCGCGTCGATCCCCTCCAGCCACCGGGTTGGCACGGTGGCCGCACCCATGGCGGCCAGGTGCTTCAGATACCTCTTGTCGGCATTCCACCGCACGATCGCAGGGGGATTGTGGACCGCGATGCCGCCTGCATCCAGCTGCTCGAGCTTGGCAAGGAACTCGTCCGGATGATCCTGGTAATCCCATGCCGTCCCGAGCAGGACGAGCGGGATGTTGGCGAAATCTTCCAGCGGTGCCCGCCAGTCGATTTCAACCAACTCCAGCCCGGCCTCTTCGAATGCCGGACGCAGCGCAGCCGTTACGAGATCGTGCTCGAATGCATCGCCGCGACGTTCGCCCGCGCCCGGAAGCGTGTCCGCACAGGCCAGGAAGCCGATGCGTGTCGCCATACTAGACCGCTTCCAGTGCCTGTTCGAAGTCGGCAATCAGGTCGTCCGCATCCTCGATACCGATGGAAATGCGCACGAGATTGTCCGAAATGCCCAGTTCGGCACGGCGGCCCTCGGCAACCGAAAGATGCGTCATCGATGCCGGGTGGCTAGCCAAGGTCTCGGTTCCGCCGAGGCTAACCGCGAGCTTGGCGATCTTGAGTGCATCGAGGAAACGGAAACACTCGGCTTCGCCGCCCTTGAGCAGCAATGAGAAGGTGCTGCCTGCGCCCATGCAGTGACGATCGTAAATGTCCTGCTGGCGTGCATCCTTGATCATGCCGAGATAACCCAGGCCTTCGACCTTCGGGTGCTTGGCAAGGAAATCGCAGACCTTCTCCGCATTCTCGCCCGCACGCTGCATGCGCAATTCGACGGTTTCGAGGCTGCGGCACAGCATCCAGGCCGTGTTCGGATCGCAGATGCCGCCCATGGTGTTGCGCAGCATGCGGATTGCGTCGATGAAACGCTTCTTGCCCGAGACGCTGCCGGCGACCAGATCGGAGTGGCCGCCGACATATTTGGTCAGCGAATAGACCACGAGGTCGGCACCGTGATCCAGCGGGCGCTGCCATAGCGGCCCGAGGAAGGTGTTATCGATTGCGATCGAGCACTGGTCCGGATCGAAATGCGCATCGCGCGCTTCCTTGACCGCTTCGATGTCGACCAGTGCATTGGTCGGGTTGCCCGGGCTTTCGAGGTAGATCATCGGCACTTCGCCGCCCTGTTCCTCGGCCATGGCTTTCGCGCGGACCATCACCTCGTCGAGCTGCTCGCGGCTCGCACCGGCGGGAAAGTCGATAAATGTCACGCCGTACTTCGCCAGCGTCTTGGCAATGAAACCTTCCGATGCGGCATACAGGGGGCCCGAGTGAACGATCACGTCGCCCGCCTTGCACGCGGCCAATAGCAGCACGGCGATTGCGGTCATCCCGCTGGAGAAGCTGAGCGCCTCTTCCGCTCCGTCCCACACGGCGAGGCGATCTTCGAGGATTTCCTGGTTGGGAGCGTTGAAGCGCGAGTAGACAAGCCCGTCCGCACCACCCGGGCGTTTGCCGGTGATGCCTTCGAAATGTCGCTTGCCATCCGCTGCGCTCGGGAACGCGAAGGTCGAGGTAAGGAAGATGGGAGCCTTGAGGCTGCCTTCCGAAAGAGTGGGGTCAAAGCCATGACCCATCATCAGAGTGCTGGGCTTGAGGGGGCGTCCGCCCACTTCGGGGATCTTGCGCTTGGGCGCCATGCGGGGGCTGACGGGATCGATATCGTTGTCGCTCATGGGGGAGCATCCTTCCTGCAACGTCGCTCCCAGGAAGGCGGGAGCTGAACTTTGGGCCATGCGGCACCCGCTCCTAACCTCCGCAGGAACGCTTCTCCGCATGCCGTGGCAATGCGGCGTGGATTACGGAGCGTCAGGCGCCTTTTCAAGCGGCAAGCGACGCCATTCCCCAAACGACGAAGACGATCAGGAAAATGCCCACGAGGTCGAGCAGGATTCCGGCCTTCACCATGCGCTCGATCCTTATCCGGCCGGTGGCCCAGGCGATCGCATTGGGCCCGGTCCCGGCAGGCAGCATGAAACCCCAGCTTGCGGCGAGCGCCGCCGGCATCGCGAGCAGGACCGGGTCGGCGCCCAGCGCCACCACAAGGCTCGCCACGACAGGAATGATCCCGCTAGCCGTCGCCACGTTGCTTGCGAATTCAGTAATGAGGACAACCATCGCAACGATCGCCAGCGCCACCAGGACCAGAGGCCAGCTTTCCAGTGGCAGAAGCGCATTGCCGAGCCAGTCGGCAAGTCCGCTGGCCGACATTCCTGCCGCGAGGGCGAGGCCACCCCCGAACATCATGATGACACCCCACGGAGCCCTGTCGGCTTCCTCCCATTTCAGCATGGGGCGGCCTGTCCCGTCGGGAAGCAGGAACAGGGGCAGGCTCATGCCGATAGCGATCGTGCCGTCGGTCAGCGATCCTGCCGGCAGGTACGGTGCAATCCAGCGCTGCCCCATCCACAGCAGGAACGTCACGATGATCAGGGGGACAAGCCGCCGCTCCGCGCTGGACCATGCAGTGTGCGTGTCGATGGCCGCCCTGGCGGCGTTCGTATCGAAGGGATGTTCGGCTACGCGCTGCACGCGGGCGATCAACCATGCGGCAATCGGGATACCGGCTGCAACCACGGGTAGGCCGTAGAACGCCCAGTCTGCAAAGGTGATGCGAGTGCCGGTAAGCGTATCGAGCAGCCCCACCGCAATGGCGTTCGTGGGCGATCCGACCAGCGTACCGAGCCCGCCGATGCTGGCGGCGAATGCGATACCCATGGGGAGGGCACCGGCGAGCCCCTCCTGTTCGCTGTCGGCGAGGCCTCCGCCCGCCAGCACCGCGACTGCCATCGGCATCATGATGAGCGCCGTTGAGGTGTTGGAGATCAACATGGAAAGGATCGCTGCCGTGATCATGAAGGCAAGCAGCACGCCGGTCTGGCTGCCGGATCCGACTGCTTTGAGCAAAGCCAGTGCGAGGCGGCGATGAAGGCCGGTCCGTTCGATCGCCAGGGCGATGAATGCTCCACCCAGAATCAGGAACAGGATTGGAGAGTAATAGGCACCGGCCGTTGCCTTCGCATCCATCACTCCGGCAAAAGGCAGCACCAGGAAGGGCATCAGCGCGGTTGCCGTGAGCGGCATCGCTTCCGTCATCCACCATGCTGCCATCAGCACGACCAGCCCCGCGAGGACACCGGCTTCGCGCGACATTCCGGCGGGCAACGGCGCAAAAATGCCCGCCAGAAGGCCTAGCGCCCCGACGATCAGTCCTATGTGTTTTGCGTTCAAATCATCCCTCCACCCTCCGTGCTAACGGGGGCGGGGCATCGGGCCAAGAGATTTGATTTGCAGGCTCGCGTCAGCCGGCAGAGGGGCTTTCGACCGTTTCGGTCACGGTCTGCTCGTCCTGCTGCTCTTCCTCTTCGGCACCGATCAGGTCGCTGCCGTCGCCAGGCATGATGAAGACACGGCCGGTGCGGCCTTCCTTGCGGAGCTTTTCGTACTTCTGGGAGCGTTCAGCCAGGTAGCGCGCGACCGAGGAAGGAATGCGGAAACTGTTGGCCTGTCCATCGCTGTATACCGTGTTGTATGTCGGTTCGCGCTGGCCGCCCGCGAGATCGGCGACGGTCTCTTCGTACTGGTTGACCTTCACTTCCGACTTGGAGGCGAGCAGTTCCTTCACCTCCTCTTCCGCGTAACGCGAGAGATGCTCTTTCAGGTCTGCACCCATCTGGGGGAAGTAAAAGGGCGCTGCCTCTTCGTAGATCGCGGAAACAAGCAGGTTCTTGCCATATCCTTCGACGCCGCGGAGCGAGTTCACGAATTCATTCGCTCCTTCGAGAAGGAGACGGTCGATGTTTTCTCCGGTGTGCGCTTCGCGCTGGATTGAAGGGCTGCCCACATCGCCGCGGAAGAAGCCGTAAATGACCTTGGGATCCTTCCAGTTCGGATAGACGATCCGCGTGCGGATGTCCTTGGGGCTCATCGACACGCCGGCCACGGTGATGAACGGTGTGACATCCAGCGGACTCTTGTTCTCACCGAGCAGCAGGCGCGACGGCGCCTTGACCGGGTAATTGAGCGCGATCTGTTCGATCATCGCGACATTGTGCAGGTTGATCCAGTAAGCGAGCTGTTCGTCGCGGGGCAGGCTGGCGATGTCCAGCTGCGTCCCGATCTGCTCCAGATCCTGGCGGTATTCGGTGAAAGTCGCGATCGCAGCTTCGTCCATGAGCGAGAAGGGAATGCGGTTGCCTTCCATCCTGACACGGGAATCATGACCCCAGACACGCCGGCTGCCGAGGGTCGGGTCCGGACGGGTCGCGCCATCACGGGTCGACAGGCCCATGCGCAGCACCATGTATTGCAACGCGTCCTGCCATATCGCGTAGTCGAGCGCGGTCTGTTTCGACGGGCGAGGGACGAACTTGTCGAAATCACCAGCGGTCGCTGCCGCACTTGACGCCACGTAAGGGGTTTCCCCCTGAGCGAGTGCTGGGGCGGAAGTCGCGCAAGCTGCGAGCAGGACTGCGGAACAAATAAAGCGGTTTTTCACGGTCAATCCCTGTCGAAATAGCAATGGCTGCAATTAATACGTGGTAATGCGTTCAACGTGCCGGTGACATTACAAGCTTCTTCAATAACAAAGCCATGTGGATTGCCGATGAACCCATACCTTTCGTCGATGCAAAAAGTGCGTTCGTGGTCGACGGGCCCGCCTGAAGCAAAAAGGCGGGGCAGTCACCAAGTGACGCCCCGCCTCATAAATCCGTAAACCAAACTCGCTTACTTCGGAGCCAGCACCATCAGCATCTGGCGTCCTTCGAGGCGCGGGAAGCTTTCCACCTTGGCGATCTCTTCCACGTCGTCGCGCACGCGGTTGAGCAGGTCCATACCCAGCTGCTGGTGCGCCATTTCGCGGCCACGGAAGCGCAGCGTGCACTTCACCTTGTCGCCGTTTTCGATGAACTTCACGACATTACGCATCTTCACGTCATAGTCGTGCGTGTCGATGTTCGGGCGCATCTTGACCTCTTTGATATCCTGGGTCTTCTGCGTCTTGCGTGCGAGGTTCGCCTTTTTCTGCGCCTCGTAGCGATATTTGCCGACATCGAGGAACTTGCACACCGGCGGGTCTGCGTTGGGCGAGACTTCGACGAGATTTAGGCCCAGTTCGTTGGCCTGCTCGGTCGCTTCGCGGGTGTACATCACCCCCAGGTTTTCACCTTCGTGATCGATCACGCGGACCTTGGGGACATTGATCATGTTATCGTAGCGCGGGCCGCTTTTCACGGGCATTTGCATGCTGCGCCGGGGTGGACGGGCTATGGGGCATTCTCCTGATTCTGCCGTTTTGTGTGGTGGCTATGTAGGGAGAAACACCGCAAACCGCTAGTGGTGATAGCTATGCGGCCTTCCATAGCGGGAAACGGGCCAGTTTGCCCTTCGCCGGAACCACGGCATCGATGCGTTCGGCAGGTTGCAGCGCCTTCAGGATTGCCGGGTCTGCCGCGTTCATGCCGCCGGTGTAGGCGCCGAATGCCGGGAGTATCATTCTCCCGCTGGGTTTTCCGTCGGCGCCTTCATTCGCGCTGACGACGGCGCAGGGACGGCGGATCATCCGCTGGCGGATCTTGAGTTGGAGGCGAGGGTGGTAGTGACCCGACAGCTCCGGACGGGACTCGCCCTTCTTGGCGCGGTGGCGCAGGATTGTGCCGTTGATCTCGATCTCTTCGACTAGCGTGCCGCCGCAACGCGCCTCCATGTCGGGATCGTGGTTTCCCGTGATCCAGACCCAGTCGACGGCCTTGGTAAGAGCTTCCAGCATGCCGCAGGCGTGCGGTTCGAGCCGGGCGGAGCCTTGCGAATCGTGAAAGTTGTCGCCCAGCGTGATGACCCGCCGCGCACCGGTCTCGCGGATGGCCAGCGCCACCCGCTCCAGCGTTTCGCGGCTATCATAGGGCGGTATCATCTGGCCGTGCCCGGCGAAAAAACTGCCCTTTTCGAGGTGAAGGTCGGCGACCAGCAGCGCACGCTCGCGCGGCCAATAGAGCGCACGACCCTCCGTGAGGAGCCATTCCTCGCCAGCGAACGAAAGGGGAACCATGGCTCGCTATTGCCGTAGCTGCCTGCGAATGGCAAGGCCTCTCGCATGACCGACTGGACCGAGAACACCCAAGCAGCACGCAGCTGGTTCGAGACCCTGCGCGACCGCATCTGCGCCGAGTTCGAAGCGATCGAACGAGAAGCCGGATCGGATGCGCAGTTCCAGTACGATAGCTGGCAGCGTGAAGAAAAGGGCAACGCCGATCCCGGTGGCGGCACGCGCGGGTTGATGAAGGGCAAGGTCTTCGAGAAAGTCGGCGTCAACGTCTCCACCGTCCGGGGCAATTTCGCGCCCGAATTCGCCGGTTCGATCAATGGCGCGACGGCCGAAAATCCCGGCTTCTCCGCGACCGGCATCAGCCTCGTCGCACATATGGCCAATCCCCATGTGCCAGCGGTCCACATGAACACCCGCTTCCTGACGACCAGCAAAGCCTGGTTCGGCGGCGGTGCGGACCTCAATCCTCCACTGCCGTATGAAGAGGACACCGAGGACTTTCACGCCCGCTTCCGCGCTGCATGTGCGGCCCATAACCCGACCTATTACGACCGGTTCAAGAAATGGGCGGACGACTATTTCTACATTCCCCACCGCGGTGTGCATCGCGGGGTAGGGGGCATCTTCTACGATCACCTGGAATGCGAAGACGACGCCGCGTTCGAGCGCAATCTGGCTTTCACCAAGGATGTCGGTGAAGCTTTCCTCGACATTTTCCCGCAGCTGGTGCGCCGGCGCATGGGCAGCGAATTCGATGATGCGGACAGGCGCCAACAACTCGAATGGCGCGGCCGCTATGCCGAATTCAATCTCGTCTACGACAGGGGCACACTCTTTGGTCTCAAGACGGGCGGCAATATCGATGCCATACTGATGAGCCTGCCGCCCGAGGCGACGTGGAGCTGACTACTCGGCCGGTGAGTAAACGCGTACCCAGTCGACGAGCATTTCAACCTCGCCGCGCTTCACGGCTTCTACCGTTGCGGCGGGAATGCCCGGATAAGGTTTCTCGATACGGTTCGTCTTGAACGGATAGGCGCCGCCCATGGCGAAATTCAGGATCAGGTACTTTTCGTTGTCGAAGCGCCAGTCGCCATAGTTTTCGACCATCGGCTTGGTGACGCGGTAGAGGACGTGATCGTCGATCAGGAAATCGATCTGCGTGTCGGTCCACTCGACGGCGTAGGTATGCCATTGGGTGACATCGACGCCTTCGGGAAAGAAGAACTTGTTCACGATGGGCGTTTCGCCCGAGTAACCGGGGCCGTGAAGGGCGACGCCGATCCAGTCCTTCTCTCCGACGTACTCCATGATGTCGATCTCGCCGGTGCCAGGCCACTTGTCGTTGCCCAGAAGCCAGAATGCTGGCCAAACGCCGACATTGTCGGGCAGCTTGATGCGCGCTTCTGCCCGGCCATGCATGAAGTCGAACTTGCCCTGGCTCTCGATCCGGCCCGAAACGAAAGGCGCATTGCGATCCGCTTTCGTGTCGGCGCCGGGCTTGAAAACCGGGCGCAGGATCAGCGCGCCGCCTTCGGCACCTGCTGCATCATCCGTGAAGGCGATGACCGAAGGATCGTCGATGTAGGCCTGCTGCTCATTATTCACCCAGAAATCGGGGCCGATGACGATCCACTTGTCCCGGTCGAGCGTGCCATCGTTGAATTCGTCCGCGAAGATCAGCTCGCGCTCCGGCGCAAGTGCCTGAGCCAGCGCCTCGCCCGCGTCATGATTGTGCGCGTATGCCGCCGGCGCGGTGCCGAGCGTAAGGGCGGATGCGAGTGCTAAGGTCCAGTGGCGGGTCATAATTGCCTCTCCGAGAGTTCTGATAACGTTCACAATACGCGATCGAGTGCCTTTTGCGAGCCCCGTGGTTACGAATTCAATCCGCGGGGTGGAAAGCTGTGCCGGGATCGTGGATAGGGCGCAAGGATTTGAAATACGCGTCCAAACCGAAGGGGCGCATCCTGTTCGGAGAGTTCTATGTACCGCCTCGCATCCGGCATCGCCATCCTCCTCGCAACTGCGGCCTGCACCACGATGGAAGATCGTGACGGCATGCCTATCGTGTCAGAACCGATGGTGGCACCCATCCTCACCACGCCGGAGGCGCAGGACAATCTCACCTATGCCGAGCCCGAAAAGGCTCGCGTCACGCATGTTGCGCTCGACCTCGCGCTCGATTTCGCGGCGAAGCGCGTCGGTGGGACCGCGGAACTTCGCGTGCTTGCCGATCCCGGTGATGAAAGGCTGGTGCTCGACACCAATGGCCTTGAAATCTCGCGCGTTACGGATCACGTTGGCCGCGATCTGACATTCGAAATCGGTGAGCAGGTCGAAGAGGGAGGCAAGGGCGCTCCGCTGACCGTGATGCTCAATGGCGTACGTAACGTTCGCATCCATTACATGGCGCCTGCGGATGCCGAGGCGCTGCAATGGCTTACGCCCGAACAAACCGCCGGCGGTGAATATCCTTTCCTCTTCAGCCAAGGCCAGGCGATCCTCAATCGCACATGGATCCCGACGCAAGACAGCCCCGGTATCCGCCAGACATGGGAAGCCCGGATCACCGCGCCCAAGCCGCTCGACGTGGTGATGAGCGGGGTAGCGCAGGGCGAACCGGAAGATCTCGGTGATGGCCGCCGTGCCTTCCGCTTCGTGATGGACAAGCCGGTGCCGCCCTACCTGATCGCGATTGCAGCAGGCGACATCGATTTTCGGGCGATCGGTCCGCGCACAGGCGTCTGGGCAGAGCCCTCGGTCCTCCCGCGCGCTTATGCAGAAGTCGGCGATACCGAGGAAATGGTCGTCGCTGCCGAAGAGCTTTACGGAGAGTATCGCTGGGGCCGCTACGACATGATCGTCCTGCCGCCTGCATTCCCTTACGGGGGCATGGAAAACCCGGTCATGACCTTTCTCACCCCGACTTTCATCGCGGGTGACCGCTCGAACAACGGCCTCGTCGCACATGAACTGGCGCATAGCTGGTCGGGCAATCTCGTGACCAATGCGGTCTGGGGCGACAGCTGGCTCAACGAAGGTGTCACCACCTATTTCGAGAACCGTATCGTCGAGGCGGTGTATGGAAAAAAGCGGGCCGAGCAGGAGGCCGCGCTGATGTACGCAAATATCCAGGAAGTGTTGTCCGAGGTCGGCAATGACGCTCCGGGCACGGCTCTCAGCACCGATGGCGGATACGAGCTGGGCAGCGCAATCGCCTATGACAAGGGCGCTTTCTTCCTGCGAACGGTCGAACGCATCGTCGGGCGCGAGCGCTTCGATGCGTGGCTGCAGCAATGGTTCGACAACCACGCCTTCCAGCCCGCCACCAGCGAGATGTTCTATAACGATATGATGCAGAACCTCGTCGCTTCCGAGCAGGAGGCGAAGGCCCTGATGCTGCGCGACTGGATTTTCGCGCCGGGCTTGCCGTCCAACGTGGCCAAGCCCGATCCCGCAGCCTTCGCCGCGGTCGATGCGGCCGTAGAAGCCTATGCCGCGAGCCGGGTTATCCCAGCCGCCTACTCCGATTGGACGGCCGCCGAGCAAATGCGCTTTCTCGACAATTTGCCTGCTACTCTCTCGGCAGGGGAGCTGGCTCAACTGGATGCCAGCCTCGGTCTTTCGGGCACGGGCAATAACGAGATCCTGTTCCTCTGGCTCGAGATGGCGCTGGAAAATCGTTATGCGCCCGCCGTGCCCCTGGCCGAAGAGTTCCTTGCCCGGGTCGGACGCGCCAAGTTCGTTCGCCCGCTGTTCGGTGTTCTCTGGGACCAGGGCGATTGGGGGCGGCCTATCGCGCAGCGCATCTATGCAAAGACCCGCGACAGCTATCACGCGGTGACACGTGCGGGAGTGGACCGGGTAATGGCAGCGGACTGATTGCATCCGCTGCACGCGACGGTGCAGCCAACGCCATTGAGCGGTCCATGAACAACGATTAGGCAGCAGGTAACAGGGAGAAGCGCAATGCCCTCAAGCCTTTCCGCCCGCCTTGCCCCGATCGCGATATTACTCGCTCCGCTGGTGGCCATTCTCGCTGCTCGCCTAGCTACCCACAGCGATCTTGCCGCGCGCCATCCGCGCACCTCAGCGCTGTTGTTTCTCTGGATTGCCGCCGATGCGCTGACCCTGGCCGCGATTGCCAGGGCCCCCAAGAACCGTCCCGGGCTGAGGGCCCTCTTGGGCACGATCGCAGCAGGCTGCATTGTCGCGACAGTGGCTGGCGCAGGAACGGTGCGCGAGGCCTTGCTCGACATGCAGGCGGTCGTGCTCGCGATGGCGCTGACGGTGATCGCTTACCTCGGGTGGAGCGCTGCCGATGCGCTGCGCACTTATCGTCGCACCGGATCCGCCGAATTGGCGGCGTGCGAGGTATTGCCAGCCAATCTCGTCCGCTTCGCAATGTTCGAAAGCAGCATGATGCGCTTGGCACTCTTCAAGTGGGGCGCGCCGCCGCATGTGCCCGAAGGCGCGCAAGGCTTTGCCTATCACCGCGTGATCAACCCGATGATCGCGGCTTTCCTCGTCCTGCAACTGATCGAGATCGTCGTCGTAGATCTTCTCGTCAGCCACTGGAGCCGTCTGGCGGCGCTCGTGCTGCTGGCGCTTGGCATCTGGGGCGCGCTGTTCCTCATCGCGCTGATGAAGGGATTCCGGCTCTATCCGATCCTGCTGGACGGGGATTGCGTGCACGTGCGCGCCGGATTGCTGATCGACCTGCGTGTCCCGATCGATACAATCAAAGAGTTGGAAGCTTCGATTACCAAGGCCGAGGCAGATCGTGCGGATGTCCTCAACGCTGCGCTGTTCTCGCATCCCAATATCATCATGCGCCTGCGAACGCCCATCCGGCATGCCGGTCTGTTCGGGAAATCGCGCGAAGTACGAAGGATCGCTTTCCGGCTCGATCAGCCCGCCGCCTTCATCGAGGCACTCGAACCCCATTTGTAAGATTTTTACGTTGCATTGCAGCACGCTTTGGCCACATCGTGTGAGCCGAGATGCTGCGACAGTACGAACTTGTTGAACGGGTCAAGGAATACGACCCCGACGCCGACGAGGCGATGCTCAACCGCGCCTATGTCTACACCGTGCAGAAGCACGGCACACAGACGCGGGCCAGCGGCGATCCGTACTTCAGCCATCCGGTCGAAGTCGCAGGGCTGATGACCGATTTGCAGCTCGACCAGGAAACGATCGCAACCGCTCTCCTGCACGATACCGTCGAGGACACGCTCGCCACGATCGACGATATCGAGGCGAATTTCGGCGGCGACGTTGCGCGGCTGGTCGATGGCGTGACCAAGCTTTCCAAGATCGAACAGATGCCCGAGAACGAACGGGCTGCCGAAAACCTGCGCAAGTTCCTGCTCGCAATGAGCGAGGATATCCGCGTGCTGCTCGTCAAGCTGGGCGACCGGCTGCACAACATGCGTACGCTGCACTTCATCAAGAAGCCGGAAAAGCGCCAGCGCATCGCACGCGAAACGATGGATATCTATGCGCCGCTGGCGGAGCGCGTGGGCATGTACGAATACATGCGCGAAATGCAGATGCTGGCGTTCGAACAGCTCGAGCCGGAAGCCTACGAGACGATTACTCAGCGGCTCGACCAGATCAGGCAGGAAGACGGCGGACAGGTCGATGCCATCGCACTCGACATGAAGCACGCGCTGGCGGAAGCGGGGCTGACGGTGGAGGTTTCGGGCCGCGAGAAGCATCCCTATTCGATCTGGCGCAAGATGGCCGAACGCCACGTGTCCTTCGAACAGGTCACCGACATCATGGCCTTCCGCATCATCACGGATAACGTGGCCGACTGCTACCGGGCGATGGGGGTGTTGCACACGACGTGGCAGTTCCTGCCGGGGCGTTTCAAGGACTACATTTCTACGCCGAAAACCAACGGTTATCGCAGTCTCCATACCTCGCTGATCTACGGCAAGTCGATGCGCGTCGAAGTGCAAATCCGCACGCGAGAGATGCACCAGACGAACGAATTCGGCCTCGCTGCGCACTGGGCCTACAAGCAGGGCGACAAGCCGGACGGCCAGGTCGGCTGGCTGCGCGACCTGATCGAGATCGTCGATGCCAGCCACGATCCCGAAGAGTTGCTCGAGCATACGCGCATGGCGATCTACCAGGATCGCATTTTCGCCTTCACCCCGAAGGGCGCGCTGTTCCAGCTGCCCAAGGGGTCGACGGCGGTCGATTTCGCCTTTGCAGTACACACCGATCTGGGCGCGCAGACGGTGGGTGCGAAGATCAACGGCCGTCACATGCCGCTGCGCACACAGCTCAACAATGGCGACGTGGTCGAAATCCTGAAGGGCAAGAACGCAGAGCCGCAGATGAGCTGGCTCGGCTTCGTCGTGACGGGCAAGGCCCGTGCGGCGATCCGCCGCGCCGTTCGCCTGAAGGAACGGGCCGAAGTCGCCGAGATCGGACAGAAACTCTACGACGAGATCGCCTCGCGGGTCCCGGCCAAGATCGGCAAAAAGGCCCTTCGCGCGGCGATCGCACGGCTCGAGATGGAAGATGAGGACGACCTCTATTATGCCATCGGATCGGCAAAGATCGCCGATCGCGAAGTCATGGAGGCGCTCGTCCCCGGCTGCACCGAAGGTCTAGCCGATGACGATGCCGAATGGCTGCGCAGCGGAAAGTCGCTGTCCATCCGGGGCCTGACTCCCGGGGTCGGATACAAGCTGGCGGAATGCTGTCACCCAGTCCCCGGCGATCGCATTGTCGGTATTCGCAAACCCAATGAAGGGGTGGAGGTTCATGCCATCGATTGCCACGAACTTGCCAGCGGGATCGACACCGATTGGCTCGACCTGTCCTGGGGCAAGCGTTCGCGTGGGGCAGTCGGTCGCCTCAGGGTTACATTGTACGACCGTCCGGGTACATTGGCCGAGATGGCGGGGATTTTTGCCAAGAATGTCGTGAACGTGAAAAGCCTTGAGCAGGTGCAGCTCGACCATCCGTTCACGACTTACGAAGTCGATCTGGAGGTGCAGGATCTCGCCCACCTCACCCGTATCCTGAGCGCACTGCGCGCCAGTGACTCCGTCGCGCAGGCAGAGCGCGCATGAGTTTGCTAACCGGTATCGATCACGTCCAGCTCGCCATGCCCCATGGCGGCGAAGTTCACGCCCGCAAATTCTGGGGCGATCTGATGGGCCTGGAAGAAGTGGCAAAACCCGGCCACCTGGCCGTAAACGGTGGCTGCTGGTTCGAGGGCGAGGGCATCTCGATCCATTGCGGTGTGGAAGACGCCTTCCTTCCGGCGCGGCGTGCGCATCCTGCACTGCTGGTTGAAAATCTCGGAGCCCTTGTTGCGAAGCTCCAAGCCGCAGGGATCAAGTTCAAGCCAGGCAAGGAACTGGAAGGATATCGCCGCGGAGACGTGGACGACCCCTTCGGCAACCGCATCGAATTGATGGAAAAGCTCTAGCGCGCGGGCGGGCGGACCAGCACGGCGCGATGGCCGGGCTGGCTCAGGATCAGGCGATCGTTTTCGACCCGCATTTGCGGCGTTCCAAAAGCAAAGCGCGCGAACAATACGTCGTTCGGTTTTTCCTCACACGCCTGCAGTGTGCAGATCATGCTCCGATCCAGGGCGCCGCGCGGTTGATCCAGATCTTCGAAGCCGCACGAATTGCACCCGTCGTGAAATCCGGAAATCTCGCCCCAGCGGACGCCCAGAGAATACCCCCCATCGCTCACGTCCACTCCGTCGATCTCGACGAATTTCCACCCTCCGTCTTCTTCGGGCGCGGCCACCATGTGCCACAGGGTCTCGCCCGGCGGCAGCGTAACGTCCACGATCACCGCGACAAGCGCGATGCCGAGCCCGCCCGCGGTGAACCAAGCGAGGCGTTTGTGATGCTGGCTCCGGCTCACAGGAGCTCGAGTTCCACAGTGAGCTCATCGCCCTCGATAAGGTCTTCCCGTTTCATCACCTTCTTCGACACAAGCAGCACCCATTCCGAATCCCGGTTCTGGGGAAACACCGAAGTCTTCCAATGGGTTCCGCCGATCCGGGCGATGACCTTTACCGACCCGAAACCCCGGCGGCTGCCGAATTCAAGGCGCGAGAGGGTCTCGTGCATGGCGAAGGCCTCGGCCTCTTCGCCGGTGATCGTCACGAGGTGGTAGGTGCCCCGCTCCCCGCGCCATTGGCGCAAGGGGAGGGTGCAGGTCAGGGTTTCGCTCACTCGCCCGCGCGGCGGATGGGCACGGGGATATTGCAGATGTCCGCGCCGCCTGCCGGGACGATGAAGAACGGATCGCGGCGATTGGCGCGCGCTGCGACGTACTTGGCGAAGGTCTCTCCCTCGGTCGACAGGTACTCGAAAGTCGGGCGCTCTGCAGCAGGCAGGTCGCTTGCCACCCGGACGGTCACGATGGGCGTGCGCTTGCCGGCTTCCTCCTCGGTATAGAAACCGAGCGCTCCCGATCCGCGCGGCAGCGATGAGAGATGCTCCATCCCTTCGATGATCCGTCCGACGAGCGCGATGTTGCGGTCGAGATGACGCGGAGCGTGGCCGATCACGGTATATAGTTCCGCCCCTGATCCCGTGTCAGGCGAATAGTTGCGACCGACGCCGACCATGCCGTAGCAATGGACTGGCCAGATGCGGTCGGGACGTGAATTATTATAGGCATTTTCTCTGGCGTTACGCTTCTTCGCGGGCACGGCGGAGTTATTCCCCGCCACAGGCCAGCCCTGCGAAAAGCCGTCATAGCCTGCATAGCGGCCGAACAGGTTGACCATTTTGAGCGGCGGAGTGGAGCGGCTCTCGTGAACCTTCCCGCCGGGCTTGCCGTAGAAGCGGTAATGGCTGGCGGGTACGGTGTAGGCGCTCTCGTCCATCACCTTAAGGCCTTCCGGCAAGAGCTTGGGCTCGCCATCGGCTTCGGGATTGTCGTAATTGAGGTCGCCCCATTGGACGACGTAATTGTCCTGCACGCGGTTCACAGTGATGTCGTCGTACCAGCCTGTGCGGGCGAGAGTGCGAATGTTCTCGACCCAGCCTTGGCTGAACGGAGCCGGCATGAACTGGATTACAACCTCTCGTTCCGTCCCGTCGGACGCCGGCGCCAGGGTCATCACCAGAAGGTCTTCAGCGGGTATGGAAACCCATTCCTCGGCCTCGGCGCCCTCGACGATCTCGTTCGGCGAAGGCGCTCCGGCAGGCTCGTCCTGCGCTGCGAGCGGAGAGGTCCATGAAGCGGAAAGAGCGAACGCTGCGGCAAGCGAAATCAAAGGTTTGTTCATGGGCTCGAAGCCTGCCACGCAATCGGGCAAACAAAAAGCCCCTTTTCGCACGTTTTGAGGGGCGAAAAGGGGCTCTGAAGCGATGGTCGCAGGGAATGCAATTCCGCGCACCATCGCGACTTGGGGGGTGGTGAAGTTGCAACGAGCGCCCCGCGCTCGGGTTCCAACGGTTCGTCGCAAATTTTCACGGCTGGAGAAAATGGCGGAGCAGGAGGGATTCGAACCCTCGATACGGGGTTACCGTATACACACTTTCCAGGCGTGCGCCTTCGACCACTCGGCCACTGCTCCGCGCTCTCGAACGGGCTTCCCTAAAGCGCGTATGGCAAGGGAGCGGCGTCAAGAAGGCGCGCCTCTAGCGGTCTTGGCAGCGTGGTGCAAGCAGGCAAACGCCCATGCTTCACGCAGGCGCTCGTCAGTGGGTGAGTTTGCGACGCATGCGGTAACGCCCGTTTTCGAATTGCTCGAAATACTGGTGCACGTCCGGGTGCGAGACCGGACCGGTGAGTGCATCGTTCACCAGGTTCTGTTGGCTCACGTAAGCGACGTAATCGCTCTCGTCGCTCTCTGCCAGCAGGTGGTAAAAGGGCTGGTTGCGGTCCGGACGAATTTCCTCGGGGATCGACGAATACCATTCCTCGCTATTGGCGAAGACGGGATCGATGTCGAAAATGACGCCGCGGAAATCGAAGGTCTTGTGTTTGACGACATCGCCGATGGCGAAGCGTGTCTTGATTCGGCGTGGCGCCTCGAGAGTGCGACCTGCCTGGGCGGAGAAAAACAAAGTCCTGTCCATGTCACGAGAGGATATGGGAAGTTCCCGCCGACGAACAAGCCTCGCCCCGCGTCCGTCCCCCGTTTTCTGGTCCGAAAGGACTTGGCAAGCCTGACGCACACGGCTAATGGCCCCCTCGCTTCGACCGAGGCCCGAGGGCCCATCAGGCACACCCGACATGCGGAGAGGTGGCAGAGAGGTCGAATGCGCCGCACTCGAAATGCGGTATACGGGCAACCGTATCGTGGGTTCGAATCCCACCCTCTCCGCCACGTCGCCCCCAACCCCTTGAATTCGTGAAACGCGTTGCAAATCAGCGGATTTGATGCATAAATCTGCTACAGATCTTGCTACAAAGTGATGCGGAATGTCGACGGCCAAAAGAGTGGATGGACACCGCTATTTTTACTCGCGGGGCGGCAGGTTTATTTTCCGGAGAAGCGTACCTAAGGACGCCACTGATGCCTTCGGCAAGACCGAGGTCGTCACTACGCTGAAGGCGCAAACTAAATCGGCGGCACTGATCGAGTTGGCCGAACATGTCGCTGAATTTGAGAGAACGCTAATCCGAGCGAGAACGCAGCAGGCTCATGCCGAACTCTCTGCTGATATCGGCAGGGAGGTTTTGGAGCGAGCGGTGCGTAGTTGGTTTGCAGAGAGACAAGGTCGTTTCCAAGAAGAGTTGCTGCGCGCGCGCTCTAACGAGGACCGAAAGGCTCGCTTGCTTGAGCTTGATGCCTATGAAGGGACCGCTCGGGAGGTAGTGCGGGGGGAGCAAGGCAACAACTTGATAGCGAGGTGGATTTCCCAAGCGATTTGCGAGCGTGAAGGATGGGAATTTGAGCCTGGCTCGTTCCAGTCCCGGCAGTTGATGCAAATTGTCGCGCGAGGACAACTTGAAGCGTCACGACGAGAACGCGAAGATCTTGAGGGGCTGCCCCGAAGCTCCGGTGACATCACCTTCTCACCCGAGGCATACGATCATGATAACACAATTCGAAGGTCAAATGATCGCGAGACCCGATTAACTCTGTTGTTTGAGGCCTACGTCGCCGAGCGGCGCCCAGCGGCCTCTACCGTCAAATCATTTAGGCAAAAGATCGCGTCTTTCGTGGCATTTCTGGGTCACGATAATGCGGAAAACGTCACTCCAGCCGACATAGTCGCATGGAAGAATGAGTTGTTGGGCCGAGGCAACGGAAAGGGTTCAACCCTCTCGGCGAAAACCGTCAACGATACGTATCTTTCAATCATAAGAACTGTCTTCAACTGGGGTTATGAAAACGAGAAGGTTGGAGCCAATCCGGCTAGTCGCGTGAAGGTGCGAGCCCCTCGAAAAATCAGCACACGATCAAAGGCGCTCAACGATCACGAGGCAAAATCTATCCTCCGAGCCTCGCTACGTTCTCCGGCAAGGAAGTTGTCTACCGAGAGGGCCTTCGCCCAACGCTGGGTGCCATGGCTCTGCGCTTACACTGGCGCACGTGTGAACGAGATAACGCAACTGCGTGCGGAAGATTTCACTGAGATTGATGGGGTCAAAGTTCTCGAAATTACCCCGGAAGCCGGCAGCGTAAAGAACTATGAAGCTCGCGTCGTTCCCATCCATCCTCATCTGATTGAGCAAGGATTGTGGGACGAGGTCCGAAGAAAGACTGGCCCCCTCTTCTATGACCCTTCGAGGCATCGCGGAGGCTCAGAGGGTAATCCGCAATCGAAGAAGGTCGGGGAACATCTCGCAAGATGGGTGCGTGGCCTCGGGGTTGATCATCCAGAAGTTCAGCCGAACCACGGCTGGAGACATAGGTTCAAGTCCGTGGCACGGAATGTCGCAATGTCGCCGGAAATTCGGGATGCCATTCAAGGTCACGCACCGAGAACGGAGGGCGAGGCTTACGGTGATATTTCACCCCAGGCCATGTTCAGAGAGATCAGCAAATTGCCCAGATACGACGTGTAGGGTGCTTTCCCTCATCGGTCTCGCGCACGCGCGCGCGTGAGGGTTCAGAATTGGCACGAAACGGCCCTTTTCTAAGGGCTCACTGCAGTTGAGCTGGTAGCAGAAGGGGTAAAATGCGCGGAAGCGAAGGTGTTACGGCAGGTAAATATTTATGACATAACATAATGTTTTTGCTAATATATTTCCAGACCTTGAGGCGGAAATATGAACGAATATCGCAAGCGCGTAAAAAAGTTGGAAGAGATCGGGCGCATCAGGCTGTCGCGAAATTTCTGGTTGCGGGAATTCCTGCATTCCGAGATCGCAGCGGTGCACGGCATCACTAACAAACCCGATGACCTCGAACTTGCGGTCGCGGCAGGTAGTCGGCTGTGTAAAGAGCTATTGGAGCCGTTGCATCAAACATTTGGCTCGGTGCGCATTCGGTCCGGATACCGTTCGTGGGAATTGAACGCGCTAGGTCACCGTCTGGGTCTTGGATGTGCCAGCAACGAGAAAAACCGTGCTGCGCACATTTGGGACCGGAGAGATGTGGAGGGTCGCATGGGAGCGACCGCCTGCATAGTCATCCCGTGGTTTGCTGATTATCTAGAAGGCGGCGGTGACTGGCGCGCGATGGCGTCATGGCTCTACGACCACATTCCGTTCGCGTCCGTCACATTCTTCCAACGGCTTGGTGCATTCAACCTTCAATGGCGGGAAGAGCCTGAACGGACAGTTCGAAGCTGGAGGCAGCCGAAGGGCAAACTGGTCTTAGGAGACAGCCTTTACCCTTCATCGGTCAGGAAGGCCTACTCGCAGTTTCCACCCTTCTGCGGTTAGCGCCCAAAGGAAGGCCGGTGGAACGTGGGGAGGCCCATCCGTCTTATGAGATCGAAATCAATTAAGCGGGCGTAGTCCACGCCCTCAACTTCGTCTGCAGCTTTATGGAGGCGCAGCTCCAGTTGCGTGTGCCAGTCATCAATCTCGCGGAAACCAGAAAAGCGATCGCGAATGACCGCCTCTGCGTCGCGCAAGCATTCATAGCCCTTTGCGATGTCGTCTTGCACAGCGGTGTCGATCGCGTCTTCCATATCCGACCAAGCCCGATGGCTCATCTGAACCGAGATGTTCTGGCTCTGCGTGCTGATGAAATAAGAGAGGAAATCAAATCCTTCTTCTGGCTCTACGCATCCAGGATGATCGCGCAGATCGAATGGACCTGCAGGGTGCTCCGCGAAATAGTCGCGGCATAAGGCGATAATTGCCGAGAGCGTCTGACCATCCTGCGCCGCTAGAAACAGGTTGTCCCCGTAAAGAGCTGCGTGGCAATCGTGGGGCGCGATATGCGCGGCCAAGCTGTTAAACAGTGTAGCCAGAATGATGCTGGACGAAGGCAAACCTTGCAGCAGTCCCTGAGGTCCATTCCACCTGCGTGCTTCCGGTCCATGAGAGTATACACAAGAGTGCGATACTCCCTGTTCCCGGAACGTGAGATTGCGATAGTCGAGACAGTTCCCGATTACCAACCTCGGCAAGGGAAGCAGGTCGTATAGGCTGTTGATCGAAACGGACTGATAGCAGTCTCGAACGTCCCCAATGAAACAGTGGCTATAGCCCGCTTCCAGTGCTTCTTTGATGGCGATAATCGCGTAATCGCGACCACGCCCCCTAATATCATAAATGTGATGTCCTGGCTGAAGCCGCGCTTCCAAAACATCCTTGATCAGATAAGAACAGGCGGCGAGAGATGGCGGTGGCGAACATATGGGGCGACGCCCCCAACCAGAGCTTTTCGCCCGCCATTCAAACCGAACCTCACCGGCATTGACTTCGAAGGGATTGGTCTGTGCAGTGAGGAGTGTCACCGCCTCATCACTGGCTTGAGCAGGAAGGGCGCGCATTGCTGCCCAAGCGCGCAGATCGTCTTTGTTCAGGTATGCAATCGTTCTGCGGTAAAGACGAGAAAGCCGACCTGCGTCCGTCAGGCTTCGAAGCTCTTGCTGGAGCAATTTTGCTTTACGCGAGAGACGGCTGATCTCGCGGCGGCGTGCCAAGGTGTGAGGGTCAGGAGGAAGTACCACTCACTGAAAATTGGGGGTCGCAAATGATTCGTCAATAAAAACATTTTGCAACTGGTGCAACTGAATGAAATACGAGAAAACATTCTTAATTGACGAAGCTTTTGATTTATCACACTCCAATTTTTCATTCATAGAGAGGCGATTTTTCAGATTATTTCCCGGCAGGCGGCGCCCCATCGCGCAGTTGAAATATGGAAGGCGGCGATGAGCGGCCTTCACCGGGGTTCTAGGATTTATGCAACGCGTTGCACTTATCGACGTGGCGCCAGGCGGAAGTTTACCGTGATCATGGCGGCGGCATCGGTATCATAAGTTGTAAGTTTTGAAGGGCGTAGCAATTCATGCCTGGCCTGCATCAAAAGATATAAATTGCCTTTTTTGAAGATGCCTCTAAAATAGTGGTATGTTTTGAAGCGGAGCAGTCGGAATGAGCCGCATTGCGTATTTTCGAGTTTCTACAGGCGGGCAGAGCATCGAAGGGCAGCGCGAAGCGCTGACTGGGCCGTTCGACCGCGAGTTTGTTGACGAAGGGGTTGGTGGTGGGACTCTGGCTGCTTCCCGACCTGGGTTCTCACAATTGCTGTCTTACATCCGCGAGGGAGATACTCTTTGTGTGTTTGCTCTTGATAGGCTGGGGCGAGATGCGCTCGATGTACAGACGACGGTTCGAGAGTTACTCCAGCAAGGCGTTACGATTGAAGTGAGAGGGCTGGGTCAAATCGGCAAAGGAGTGGGAGAACTAATTGTCGCGGTGCTCGCGCAAATTGCCGACATGGAGCGTGAACGAATTCGAGAGCGCTGTGAGGCCGGCCGTGCTGCTGCGCGGAAGTCCATCCGTGAAACAGGCAAGACGCACAGAGGTAAGTCTAGTCTAGGGCGACCCCTCGCAGGCAACCCAGCCGAAGTTAGGCAATGGCGGATAGATACTGGCGCTTCCATTCGGCAAACAATGGAAAAATTTAGCCTCTCCAAGTCAACGGTTGAGCGGTATTGTTCGTCCGGGAGCACCAAAAGACCTTAGGTGCGGAGCTTGCTTCGCTGCTCTCTGCGTATAACGACGTGGCAATGCTGCAACGCGTTGCACCGAGGTCGGACTTTCACACCCCCGCTCTTGCGTAGGCCGTATCCCTCTCCTTGGGTTACGCACAAATTCAGATTACCAAATCAGTGACATAGCCAGAGATCAGCGTCACTAGGTCGTCCGATTGCGGATTGGGGAAGCTTGTGCTTACAGAACGACACAAAGAAATTGCGGGGACAATCTGGGAAATCGCCAATCGGTTGCGCGGGCCCTATCGTCCCCCTCAATACCGCTTGGTCATGCTGCCAATGGTTGTGCTCCGGCGCTTCGATTGCGTTCTTGAGCCAACCAAAGACGCCGTTGTCGCCGAGTACAAGCGATTGCTCGCGGCAAACACGCCCGAGCGCGCCATCCCCCGGCTGCTTACCAAGATCGTCGACCCCAACCGCACGCAACCGCTCTACAACACGAGCGCCTTCACCTTTGAAAAGCTGTTGGGCGACAGCGAGAACATCGCGCCCAACCTCGTTTCCTACATCAACGGCTTTTCGCCCACTGCCCAGCGCATCTTCGAGAAGTTCAAGTTCAGCGAGCAGATTGAGAAGCTCGACGCGAGCAACCGCCTTTACAACATCGTCAAGGCAATGGCCGATCCCAAAGTCGATCTACATCCTGACCGGATCAGCAACATCGAAATGGGCTACATCTTTGAGCACCTTGTCATGCGCTTCAATGAACAGGCGAATGAGGAGGCCGGGGATCACTTCACGCCGCGCGAGGTAATCCGCCTGATGACCAGCCTCGTCTACACCGGCGAGAAGGATGTCTACAAACCGGGCGTTTATCGGGAAATTTATGATCCTGCCTGCGGGACGGGCGGGATGCTCTCAATTTCTGAGGAAATGATCCTAGCGGGCAACGAGCGCGCAAAGCTGGGCCTCTTCGGTCAGGAATATAACGATGAAAGTTGGGCAATATGCTGCTCGGATATGCTCATCAAGGACGAGGAGACCGACAACATCAAGCTCGGCGATACGCTGGGTGACGGGAAGACGTTCGACGGATTTCCGGAAAAGAAGTTCCATTACATGCTCGCCAACCCGCCTTTCGGCGTGGAGTGGAAAGATCAGAAGGATGTGGTTGAGAAGGAGCACAAGGATTGGGGCTTTTCGGGACGGTTCGGAGCGGGTCTTCCCGCGATCAATGACGGGTCGTTCCTGTTCCTCCAGCACATGATTTCCAAGATGCACCCCCATGCTGGGGGGGATGACAACCAGCCGGGATCGAAGATCGCCGTAATTTTCAACGGCTCGCCACTATTCAGCGGCGATGCTGGCTCCGGCCCGTCGAATATCCGGCGCTGGATCATCGAAAACGACTGGCTCGATGCGATTGTCGCGCTGCCCGATCAGCTTTTCTACAACACCGGCATTTTTACCTACATTTGGCTCGTCACGAACCGGAAAGCGCTAGAGCGGCGCGGCAAGGTGCAGTTGATCGATGGCACCCGTTTCTTCGACAAGATGAAGAAGAGCCTCAACAACAAGCGCAACGAATTGAGCGAAGAGCACATCCGCCACCTGACCGAAATCTACGGCAGGTTTGAGGATGGCGAGGAAGCCAAGGTCTGCATCGATGAAAAGAAGGACGTTTGGGAAAAGCGCGTAGTCAGCCGCATCTTCGACAATCACGAGTTCGGCTTCCTCAAGGTCGTGGTTGAGCGACCGCTTCGGCTCAATCTGGAAGCCTCGCCAGAGCGGATCGCCCGGCTGGATGAGCAGACAGCCTTCGCCAATCTCTCGGTATCCAAGAAGCGCAAGGATGCCGCCCTGATCGAAAAGGAAGAGGCGGCTGGCCGGGAGCAACAGGAGGCCGTTCGTGCCGTCCTGAAAGCGCTCGAAGGCAAAGGGCGCTACATGGACCGCGCGGATTTCGATGCCGATCTGGCGGTGGCTGCCAAGCGGGCCGGTGTGAAATTGTCCGCACCCATCAAGAAAGCGATCATCGCTGCGCTGGGCGAACGCGATCCGAAGGCGGAGATTTGTCGGGACAGCAAGGGAAGGCCAGAGCCAGACAGCGAACTCAGGGATACAGAGAATATCCCGCTGCCCGCCTATGCGCGTCTTCCTGACGCCTTCGCTGAGAAGGTCGCACAATCCGCCAATGCCGCGCATAGCGGGGTGAAGCTGCCGATCTTCTTCGGCCCAGACCGCCCCAATGAAGACCTGGTCAAAGCCATGCGCGGCACCATCGATGCCTATATGGCTGTGGAGGTCTTGCCGCATGTGGACGATGCTTGGGTGGACTACACTAAGACCAAGGTCGGTTACGAAATTCCCATCAACCGGCACTTTTACGTCTACCAGCCGCCGCGCCCGATAGATGATATTGAGCGAGAAATTTCGGATTTAGAGGGTGAAATCGCGTCGCTGCTCAAAGGGTTGGTGGCGTGAGCTATTTCCAGAGAAGCGAAGAACTGCCGGAATGGGTTGGTTCTCCGCCTAGAGATTGGAAGACCGACTGGCTCAAGTGGAACGTCCAGCGGTTAGCGCTGCGGCCTACTGAAGATGAAGTCGAAACACTGCCCTATATTTCAAATGAGGATATTTCCTCATGGACCGGCAAGCTCTTGGTGGACGATCCTCAACCCACGGAGGCGGACAGCCGCAAGTTTTGGAATGACGATGTCTTGTTCAACAAACTTCGGCCCTACCTCGCCAAGGTCTATCTTGCCGATTTTGATGGCCTCAGTTCAGGTGAATTGCTTTGCCTTCGAGGCGGTTCTTCCGTTGATCCCAAATTCTTGTTCTATGTGCTTAGCTCAAAAGCATTTGTCGATGCTGTGAACGCTGAGACGTTTGGATCGAAGATGCCCCGCGCAGATTGGGAAATTGTTGGGCACCAGCCGCTACCACTCCCGCCGCTCGATACTCAGAAGCGCATTACCAAGTTCCTCGATCAAAAGACCGCTCAAATCGATGCTCTGATCGAGAAGAAGCAGGCTCTATTGGAGCGGCTCGCCGAGAAGCGTCAGGCGGTAATCACGCAGGCCGTCACCAAGGGCTTGAACCCTGATGCGCCAATGAAAGACAGCGGCATCAAATGGTTCGGCCAAATCCCCGCACATTGGGAGGTTAAACGGCTCAATGGCTTTTGCGACTTTCAATCCGGCAAGGCTCATGAGCCGTTCATCGATCCAGATGGGGCCTTTGTTTGTGTGAATGCCCGCTTTATCTCTACCGATGGACAAGCGGTTAAGATGTGCTCTGAAAACCTCTGTCCGGCCAAGCTCGGCGACATTTTAATGGTCATGAGCGATCTTCCAAACGGACGTGCATTGGCCCGCTCATTTCTCGTCGACGAGAAAGCAGAGTATGCTGTTAATCAACGAGTTTGCCGCATCCGCCCACACACTGGAAACTCCACTTACCTCTCGCATCAACTGAACAGGAATTTGCAGCTTCTCGCGCACAATGACGGTAAAGAGCAGACGCACTTATCCAATTCGGCATTTCTTCACCTGAAGTTGCTTTTCCCTCCACCAGACGAGCAAGCCGAGATAGCGGAAGCGGTTACCAACTTTGAAGCTAGTGCTCGAGTTTCTGAGCAAGCTATCGAACGATCGGGAACGCTCCTTCAAGAATATAGGGCAACCCTGATCACAGCAGCAGTCACTGGGCAAATTGAGGGGCTTCAGTGACAATATCGGCGAGCGCCTACTTCAATCACCTCCTGGCCTACCTCAACGACGAGTATGTCGTCTCTGATGGGTCAGAGGGGAAAGTCGTTCTGGAGGAGGAATATTTCGCTCCGGAAGGCACAAAGCCTCTGACAAGGGTTGTTGAGTTGGCCCTCCCATCGCAGGGCATCGGCTTCAAACTGGATCAAAGCGACTTCGAAGCATCCACCAAGAAGCGGGCTAAACCGGCCCTTTTCCATTTCCTCGATGACAACGCCAAGCCATGGTCGAGGCGCTGCGATTTCGTGGTGTTTTGGCGGAATGGCAACGCGCTTCGTGCCGACCTGATCGAGTTCAAATCCAAGGGTATCCAGCACGACAAGATCGTTCCCCAGTTGAACGCTGGTTTGTGCTGGTGCCGCAGCCTCAAGCATACAATCGAGCATTACACCGGCTACAAGAAGAAGATCGTGGCTCGGAAATTTGTCTTTAGCTCCAATCAGGAACCGGAAGCCTTCCTCGATGCGAACCGGCAATTGAACGCCGATGTCTCGGTGCGCTTCTACCATTATGACGAACTGGCGAGCATGCAGATCGGTGATCTGCAAAACCAATCGGAGGTTGTGGTCTAGGCTATGAGTTCGCGCGCCGATCCGTTCACCCTGCCCGAGTGGCATGCGCTCCGGCGCGAAGCTTCACTCGTCAGCCAAGTCATTGGGGCCGGGGCGACGGCACTCGGTAGGGCGAGCTACGGAAAGAGCTTCGGTGAATATTATACCGCCTTCTTCGGCCTATCGATCGGCATCGAGCGGCTGGCAAAGCTCATTCTGGTCGCCGACCACATCATCGAACACCAAGGTGCTCTACCTGATGCGCAGACGGTGAAAGCCTTCGGTCACCGCTTGGAACACCTAATCAAGAAGTCGGGAGACATCGCTGAGAAGCGTGGGATTGCCAATCCACACCTCTCTCCTTCCGATCCAATCTGTGCCGCCGTAATCGATTGCCTGGACAGCTTCGCAGCGGCATCGAAGGGACGCTATGCGAACTTCGAGACGATCGGAAATCCGAACTTTGATCCGTCAAACGAACCAGTCAACAAATGGTGGGAGAAGGTGGTCGAGCCGATCCTCGACAAGCATTATCGTGGAAGACAGGCGGAGCACCGTGTTCGGCATCGCGCGAGGGTCGTCGGTAAATTGTTGTCCGACGTATCGACAATTCTGTTCTTTGATGAGAACGGCAATCAGATGACCGATCTGCAAGTGGCCTCAGAACGCTCGGGTCAAACCAAATGGGCGCAGGAATACGGTCGCTTTTATGCTCTCGCAGTTGTCCGCTGGTTGTCGCACATCTTCATCGAATTGGTGCATTCGGCTGGATATGGCGATGAAACGCCTTGCCTTTTTGGCCACCACGAATTTTTCTATAGTTACAAAGTAGATGACAAGACTTTGCGCACGCGTAAGGTTTGGCCGCTAAGTTAGGGGGCGTCGTGGCGGGGCATACCGAATATCACTACGAAACCGCGATTGAGGAGAGCCTCGTCCCCAAACGCGGCTACAAAAAGCTTGCCCCCTCGGAATTTGATCCGGCAACCGCGTTGTTCCCGAGTGAGGTAATTGCCTTCATCCAAGAGAGCCAACCCACCCGCTGGGAACAGCTTGAGGCGATGCTTAAAGATCGCACCGAAGCGACCGTCATCGACAGCCTGACCAAGGAGCTTGCCAGCAAGGGCGCGCTCGGTGTGCTGCGCCACGGCTTCAAATGCTACGGCAAGGAATTGCGCCTCGCCTACTTCCAGCCGAACAGCGGCATGAACCCCGAAGCGGCCAAGCGATACGACGCCAACCGCCTGCGGATCATCCGGCAGGTCGAGTTTGTCTCGGACGTTTTGAAGCACCCCGATGGCAAGAAGCGCAAATGCATCCTCGATGTGGTCATCGCGCTCAACGGGCTTCCGGTGGCAACCGCTGAACTGAAGAACCAACTGACCGGCCAACGTGCCGAGGATGCGTGTAAGCAATACATGCGGGATCGCGATGGCCGCGACCCGATCTTCCGCTTCAAGGAACGGTCACTCGTCCATTTCGCGGTCGATCCGGACGAAGTCTGGATGACCACCAAACTGCAAGGCTCGGAGACTTTCTTCCTTCCCTTCAACAAGGGCCACGATTTCGGCGCAGGCAATCCGCCCGTCGCCGGACAATGGAAGACCCACTATTTGTGGGACGAAGTGCTTGAGCGCGATAGCCTGTTGGACATCCTCCAGCGGTTCATTCACTTGGAAGTGAGCGAGCGGCGGGTTCCGACACCGACGGGCCAGAAGGTCGTGCGCAAGGAGACAATGATCTTCCCGCGCTACCACCAGCTAGACGCAGTGAGGAAGCTCATCTCCCACGCGAAGGCGAAGGGCTCGGGCCACAACTACCTTGTGCAGCACTCTGCCGGTTCGGGGAAATCAAACAGCATTGCCTGGCTGGCCCACCGGCTTGCAAGCCTCCACGATGCGAAGGACGAAAAGGTATTTCATTCGGTGGTGGTCATCACCGACCGGCGCGTTCTCGATCAGCAGCTTCAGGACACGATCTACCAATTCGAGCACAAGACTGGCGTGGTCGAGAAGATCGACGAGAACACCCAGCAGCTTGCCAAAGCCTTGGCCAATGGCACACCGATCATCATTTCGACGATCCAGAAATTTCCGTTCATCTCGCAGGCGATAAGAACGCTGGAGAAGAAGGGCGAGGGCGTCTCGATTGAGACCAAGGATCGCCGGTTTGCGGTGATCGTCGATGAGGCTCACAGTTCCCAGTCGGGTGAAACCATCGCTGCGCTCAAGGGCATTCTCAACAAGGATGGCATTGCCGACGCAATCGCTGGTCAGGTGGGGGATGAAGAGGACGATGACCTGACCGAGGATGCGAAGAAGCGCATCAAGCAGGAAATGATGCAGAGGGCCAAACAGCCCAATCTCAGCTTTTTTGCCTTTACCGCCACTCCGAAGTTTAAAACCAAGGCCGTCTTTGATGAGCCGGGTCCGTCCGGCGCTTCACCGTTCCACGAGTATTCGATGCGGCAGGCAATCGAGGAGGGCTTCATCCTCGATGTCCTGAAGAACTACACGACCTACAAGCGCTTCTTCGGACTGGTGAAACAGATCGAGGATGACCCTGAGGTTCCCAAGAAAGCCGCGGCAAAGGCTCTTGGACAATTCCTAGAACTGCATCCCGTCAATGTTGAGCAGGTCGTCACGGTAATCATCGAGCACTTCCGGCTAAAGGTCATGCATGAGCTTGGGGGACGCGCCAAAGCCATGGTTGTGACAGGCTCTCGGCTGGCTGCCGTGCGCTACAAGCTCGCCTTCGACAAATACATCAAAGAGAAGGGATATGAGGGCATCCGGGCACTGGTAGCTTTCTCCGGTTCCGTCGAAGATGAGGAATTGCCCGGTGGTTCGTTCACCGAAGTCGGAATGAATGATGGCCTGCCAGAGCGCGAGTTGCCGGAGAAATTCTCAGGCGACGAATACCGCGTGCTCATTGTTGCTGACAAATACCAGACAGGTTTCGACCAGCCGCTCTTGCAGACCATGTATGTGGTCAAGAAGCTCGCGGGCGTGCAGGCGGTTCAAACCCTTTCGCGCCTGAACAGGATCGCTCCCGCTGTGGGCAAGACGAGGGTCTTTGTGCTCGACTTCCGGAACGAGGAAGAAGAGATTTTTGACGCTTTCAAACCTTACTACGAAGCAACTCCCGTCGCCGAAGAAGTCGATCCGCAGAAGCTCAATGAGCTACATCATCGCTTGCTCGAAAAGGCCATCTTCACGAGCGCCGATGTCAGCGAGTTTGCTGCCGTATGGTTCAAGTCGCGCAGGCAACATGGGGGGCAAGATCACAAGATCATGAACTCCGTTCTCGACCGAGTGGTGGAGCGGTTCAAGGAAAAGGAAGAACCGGAACAGGAAGAATTCCGAGGCCACTTGTCTGCCTTCAAGAACCTCTACGCCTTCCTGTCCCAAATCATGCCCTATCACGATGCTGAGTTGGAGCAGCTTTACGCATTCACGCGCAACTTGGCCCTCAAGCTGCCTCGCGTCGGTGATGGCACCAAGTACACGCTCGACGATGATGTCGCGCTCAAGTTCTTCCGGCTTCAGCAAATGAGCGAAGGGTCAATCGACCTCCAAGACGGAGAGGCCCAGCCGCTCAAAGGCCCTTCGGATATTGGGACGGCGGGGGCCAAAGACACAGATGTTGCGTTGTCGTCGCTCGTGGAAAGATTGAACGAACGCTTCGGAACGGATTTCAATGAGGCAGATCAGTTGTTCTTCGATCAGGTGAGGGCAACAGCCGAGCTAGACGAGAATGTCGTTGAAGCCGCCCGTGCCAACAGTCTGCCCAATTTTTCAAACTACTTCGGCAAGGTGATCGACGATCTCTTCATTCAAAGAATGGATGGCAACGACGAAATTTTTCACCGTGTCATGAGCGACAAGCAGTTCCGGAAGGCAGCCCAAGAGCACCTGGCCAAAGAGATATTTGACCGCATTAACGGACAGGATGGCAATCCCCGTCCTGATTGAACGGCACTTGGTTCGGACTGCGCAGAGCGAAGGTTGATTGGAGTAATACAGAATGTTTCAGGTTGATCGCTCCCAAAACCGGCTCAAGCAACTGGGCCGCACGACATTCACAGAAGCAGGGCTGAGGGAGCGGGAGCACCTGCAAGAATGGTTGGCGACGACACCGGGCGCGCTCGGAGAGGCAATCGGCGAAGAACTTCTCATAATCCAGAAGGAGTTCGATGGGTTTGATGGCACTCGCGAGCGTTTGGATTTGCTCGCATTGGATCGCAGTGGGCAATTAGTTGTCATTGAAAATAAGCTAGATGACTCAGGCCGCGATGTCGTCTGGCAAGCACTGAAATATGCTGCCTATTGCTCCAGTCTCAAGAAGGCCGAGATCATCACGATCTTCCAGCAATATCTCGACCGGGGAGAAGGTGGGGATGCTGCCTCCAGCATATGCGAGTTCCTGCAAGAGGACGCGCTTGACGAGGTTGTTCTCAACGAAGGGAACGACCAACGAATTGTCTTCATCTCGGCCAATTTCCGTCGTGAGGTCACCGCAACGGTCTTATGGCTGCGAGAGCACCAGATTGACGCCCGTTGCGTGAAGGTGCTGCCATACCTCTTCGGTGAAGACCTCTTTATCGACTTACAGCAGGTCATCCCTACGCCTGAGGCAGCGGATTACATGATCCGCATGGCGGAGAAGGACACCGAGGAAAAGTCCGCGAAGGGCGCGCAGCGGTGGAGCCACCAGATGCGCTATGCCTTCTGGGAAGAAGTCCTCGAAGCTTTTCGCGAGGCGGGGCTTGAGCGGTGGCAAAACATTTCGCCCTCGCGTGACCACTGGCTGACTTCGAGCATTGGCGTGTCAGGTTGCATCTTGGTATTGATCTTCCTTCGGCAGGAAATTCGGGTTGAATTGCAACTCAACCGATCCGAAGCCAGCGAGAACAAGTGGCTGTTCGATCAACTCGCCAAGGACAGCGAGGAGTTGGCCGGAAAAGTTGGGGCAGAACTTGAGTGGCGGAGGCTGGACGACAAGAAGGTGAGCATCATCCAGTGCAAGCTGCCGGTCCAAGGCTACAGCAAGGAGAATTGGCCTGAGATGATCGAATGGCTGAAGCAGCACTACAAGCGAATGGATGCTGCATTCTCTGAGCGCGTTGCTTCGCTGGCCGGTCAGATGAAATCGGGTGGTTAGGATCGCATGAAGGTTCTCGACGAGATAAAGCCGTCCAAGAAGCACCTCGTTTATGATCTGGTCGAGAGCGCCGGTTTGGATATGGCAGACTGGATTGCGAGTTCGAATGATCGTCGTGGCCCGAAGGCCAACCCAAAATATTGCTACGATTGGTGATTCGTGCAGCCGAAGCAGGTTGTGATCCTAAACCTATGGCATCCAGCGATGGTTGTCGAAGACGGGCAGATTGTCGAGCGAGGCAATTTCCGCGCGGATGCGGAGAGCCACCGAGGGCCGGGCGGTAAAGCCAAATGGTATGAGCGCGCAAAGAAGCTTGATGATGCGCTTCAAGAAGCCCTTAGAGACAATCTACCGGTCCGCGTAATCATCAATGACGGAAATCGGCGAAAACCTGGCGACCCAAAAGCCAAGGCTTCGGTAGTGCTCAAACGGGAGCTTGATCCTGAGCCCTGGACCATTGCCGAATATGACTGGAACACTGGAGCGCATGTTCTCAAGCGTGGCATCTTGCCTACACGTTTTGTCGATCAGTTCGACATTGAGCAATCAGAAAAGGCCGATCCGAAGAAGCGCGATCAGCGCGGTAGCGTGTTTGTTCGAGACCCACGAGTACGGAGTATCGTTAAAGAGCGCTCACAGGGCAGGTGTGAGTATTGTGGCGAACTAGGCTTCAAAATGGTTAGCGGAGCAACCTATCTTGAAACACATCACGTTGTTCCGCTTTCTGAGGGTGGGGCGGACACTGTCTTCAACGTGGTTGCGCTATGCCCAGTGGATCATCGTAAGGCGCACTATAGCCACGACCACATTAAGCTCCGTGAAGAATTGTTAAAAGTGTTAGAACAACTAGAGCCTAGCCAACCATAGCGACGGGAGGAGTTGGATGCCAACTTGCGACCAATGCGGCGAGAAGATCGAGTTTCGCTACATGGATGGGCGACCGACACCCATCCATCAAAATGGAGGTTGGTGCTCCGGCACAAAGCCAAATAAGGCACCTCGCAATAGAGGATGGTTCCGCACCCCTGAAGCGTTCACTGACCCAAACGCTTTATGCCCAGTCTGCGGCGCAAGCGTTTTCTATTATCAGAATTCATTCGGTAGCCGGGTTTTCTTCGATGACCTAGGATGGCCGTGGCCAAAACATCCTTGCACTGACAATCCTATTGCTCAATCCGCGAAAGTGAAACGACTAAAGAAGAGGAAAGCGAGGAAGGGAGCGAGTGCTTTCGCCGCCAATATTTATGAGCTCGCGAACGCGAACGAATGTGACGGCTTTATCGAAGCCAAGTTCCGAAGTTTAACCAACATGCTGATAGTCAGGACCTTTCACTTCCCTGTTGCGAATTTGGAAGCGGCAGGCTGGACGTTGGACGACTTGAGGGCCGCACCGTCTTTCGTCATTCGAAAGGGTATTGGGCAAACAGTCTTGGAGTTCATCTCAGTCCGCACAAAGCAGGTGGGCAGACTAGTAGTGTCGCACACCGCTAACCCATGATGAATTGCTCAGTGGAGTTCGGGAATCGAGATGCAGGCGATGGCATTACATTAAATGCTACAAAACCCACCATGGAGAATTTTAGTTTTACAAATAAAATACTGAATTGTAACATTAAATTTGGATTGGGGTAGTTTCCCACCCTCTCCGCCAGTCACCCCCAGAGATTTCGGCTCCGGAACCTTCTGCGCTCACAGGGGAATAGGGCTGCGTGTAAAAAACGCCGCGAGGTGTTAGGATTGCTGGATGCCGCAATCCTCCTCCATCTACTCTCTGAAGGCCATTGCGCAGGCTCCGGACCATCTCGACCGGGAAGAACTCTACGCCCTTTGCAAACTTGACCCGGATTCGTCGCCCGACCTCGCCAAAATGGTAAGCGAAGAGGATTACGTCGCCCTGTTGGCGCGGATCGCCGAGGCCGAAAGCGGACTTCCCAGGGCCCACATCAAGCTGGGCACTTCCCTGCGCTGCGAGGATCTTGGCGCCGTGGGTCTCGCCTGGAAGAGTTCCCCGACCCTTGGCCACGGGTGGGACCGTGCGCTGCGCTATGTGAGCGTTGTCGCGGGAGTGCGGGCTCTGGAGATTACACGAGGGAAGGAAACGACCGAGATACGCTTCCTGCGACTTACCGACGAAAGCCCCAAGGGGGCCAGGCTTTCGAACGAGGCAACTTTCGCCTCGTTCACCGCCATCAGCCGGGAAGCGTCGGGCAGGCATTTCACCCCGGTACAGGCTATCTGTGGCCACGATTTCATCGGCGACAGGGCTTTCCTCGAAGAGTACCTCGGGTGCCCGGTGGAAGATCGCGCTGGCATCAACGCGATGATCGTTTCGAACGCCGAAATGGCGCTACCCAATGCAGTCGGGGATGACGCGATATCGCGCTTCTTCGATCAGCGGGTCGAGGAAATGATGGCCGAGGCCCGGTCCGAATTGCCGCTGTCGCTCAAGGTAAAATCCGAAATCGGCAAGAAGCTCAGCGGAGGCGTTCCAAAGCTGTCGGACATCGCACTCGCTCTGGGCATGAGCGGTCGCACGCTCCAGCGCAAGCTAGGAGAGCAGGACGCCGTATTCCAGGATCTGGTCGACCAGGCGAGGCGGGAGTTGTCCGAACGCCTCCTGCGTACGACCGATTACCCGCTCGTGGAAATCGCGTTCCTGACAGGCTTCGCGGAGCAGAGCGGCTTTACGCGTGCCTTCAAGCGCTGGGCAGGCGAGACCCCGCGGTCATATCGGCTGGGAGCGGTGGAGGGGCGGTGACGCCATCTGCATAAAGGCTGTCGCGCTGAGGCAAGAAGCCGCTGCCCGGATTTCCTAATCCATGCTCGTCTCCAACAAGAGGGAACGAGCAAATGACCTATCAATCCAACGCTGAGCAATTGACGCTGGTGATCGGCGGAACTGGAAAGACCGGCGCCCGCGTTGCCGAGCGCTTAACCGCCATGGGACGCAAGGTGAGGATCGGCTCCCGGTCTTCGGCACCTGCCTTCGACTGGGATCGCGAGGCCACCTGGGAAGCGGCGCTAGAAGGCGTTTCGAGTATCTATATAACCTATTCGCCGGACCTCGCGATGCCCGGGGCCACCGACGCTATCAAGGCGCTTGTATGGCGCGCAAGGCTTGAGGGCGTGACCCGGCTTGTCTTGTTGTCGGGGCGCGGCGAGACGGAGGCGCAGGCCTGCGAGGAAGTGGTTCAGGAAAGTGGCCTCGAATGGACCATCGTGCGTGCCAGCTGGTTCAACCAGAACTTTTCCGAAGGGGCATTCATCGAAATGGTCCGTAGCGGCACGATCACGCTGCCGGCGGGCGATACTCCCGAACCCTTCGTCGATACGGATGACATCGCGGATGTGGCGGTGGCGGCGCTGACCGAGGATCGCCATATCGGTGAGGTTTACGAGGTGACGGGCCCCCGGCTCATGACTCTTGCCGACGTGGCGGCCGATCTTTCGGCCGCGACAGGGCGTAGCATCGACTTCGTCGACGTACCGCACGAAGCATTCGTCGACAGCCTGGCCGGTTCCGGAGCTCCAGACGATGTGGTGTGGATGCTCGACTACCTGTTCTCGACCGTCCTCGATGGCCGCAACGCTTACCTCACGGACGGGGTCGAACGGGCGCTCGGCCGCAAGCCCCGGGACTTTGCCGATTACGCCCGCCAATTAGCGGCGAACGGCGCATGGAGGGCAGCGGCATGACCTACGATTGGGCTCTCTACGCCTGCCTGTTCCTAGCGCTCTGGAGCGCGATGGTCGCAGGTGTTTTCTCCGCATTTTCTGAATTCATCATGTCGGCTTTGAGCAAAGCTGAACCGGCGAGCGGGATCGAAGCGATGCAGCACATAAATCGCGACGTGATCCGGACCAGCTTTGTCGCCGGTATCCTGGCCATCCCGTTTCTCTCAGTTGCTTTGGCGATCTATGCCGTGACGGTCTACGAGGGAACGGGACGGGTGATCCTCGTCATGGGAGCCGCAACATATGTGGTCTCGGTTTTCGGCACGACCATCTTCGCCAACGTTCCGATGAACAACCGGCTTGACGCACTCGACGGCAAAAGGGCCGAGGCACGCGACTACTGGTCTGAAAACGTCCGCAACTGGACGCGCTTCAACCATGTCCGTGCGCTTGGCAGCGTGCTGACTGCCGGTCTCTATCTGGCCGCCGCGATCACGCTCGTCTCGAGTGGGCAAGTGTGGCGGTAGCGAAAGTAGAATACCTTTCGTCCGGTGCGCGATCGAGAACCAAACTGTGGCGCCCGCGCGTCCCGGCTAGTCGTCCTCAGCGGGGATCTTGCAGGCGCGGATCGAGCCAATGCAGCCATTCGTCGGTCCACGCTTCAGCACTGGAGCCGGCTCCGCCAAGGCCAAAGGAACTGGTTTGGAGTAACAGGGTAATGACTTCCGAAGAAGAGAAAGCGCCTTCATCGCCAAAGGCAAGATGGTCCGCCCTTCGGGATCTCCTGCTGGTGGTCGCAACGCTTGTAATCGTGAAGCAGTCGCTGCTGCCAATGACGCAACTCTATGCCGGACCCGCTTCGACCTTCAGCGCGATGATCGTAGCCACCGTCCTGCTGAGGCGCAGGGGAATGGGGTGGCGAGATCTGGGGCTGCGCTGGCCGGACAACTGGCCCAAGACATTTGGCCTTACCGTGTTCACGATGGTCTTCTTTCTCGTCTGCACGCAACTGATGGTGCCAGTAGCGGACCATTTCTTCGAGGACATCGGGACAAGCGACCGGTTCTCCCATGTCGAAGGCAATTGGGCGGCTTATCTGGTGATGCTCCTGCTCGTCTGGACCCATGCGTCCTTCTTCGAGGAACTCCTGTTCCGGGCCTTCATCATCCATCACACGAGCCGCGCGTTCGGCGGCGGGATGAAAGCCGATATCCTCGCCCTGCTGCTGTCATCCATATTCTTCGGATATCGCCATGCCTATTACCAAGGCTGGCATGGGGCTCTCGTCACGGGGGCGGGCGGTTTCGCTTTCGGCGTATTCTATCTTTGGTTCGGTAAGCGAAACATCATGCCGCTGATCCTGGCGCATGGTGCTTTCAACACTTTGGGCCAGACGTTCCGCTTCCTGGGCATCAAGGACTAGGCGGCCAATCGCGGTCTTCTGCAAGCTCAGCTTTGCCATGCCCGCGCGGATTTTTGCGCTGGGGGCTTTCGGCAAGGCGCTGCGCATGGCAGGTAGCCATGCCTGAAATGAGCCCGTGTGGAGACTGGTCCGATGAATCTTGAGTTCACCGCCGATGAACTGGCGTTTCGTGATGAAGTGCGATCCTTCATCGAGGAAAACTATCCGAAGCATCTGGGCGATGCCGGGATGCGCGAGGACATGTCGCCCGAAGACATGGTCGCGTGGCACAAAATCCTGGGCGAGAAGGGCTGGTCGGTTCCGTCCTGGCCCGAACAGTATGGCGGCACCGGCTGGACGCCGACGCAGCGTTACATCTGGCTCGAAGAAAACGCGCGCGTGAATGCTTTCATGCCGCTTCCCTTCGGTGTCTCCATGGTCGGGCCGGTGATCTACACTTTCGGCAGCGAGGAACAGAAGGAACGCCACCTGCCCGGCATTCGCAGCGGGGATGTGTGGTGGTGCCAGGGTTACAGCGAACCGGGCGCCGGTTCCGACCTCGCCTCGCTCAAGACCACGGCCGTGCGTGACGGCGATCACTATGTCATCAACGGGCAGAAGACCTGGACCACGCTGGCGCAATATGCGGACTGGGGCTTCTTCCTCTGCCGCACCGATCCCGACGCTGCGAAGCCGCAGGAAGGCATCAGCTTCATCCTGATCGACATGAAGACGCCCGGCGTCGAAGTCCGTCCGATCAAGCTCATAGACGGCGGATACGAGGTCAACGAAACCTGGCTGACGGATGTCCGCGTCCCGGTCGAAAACCTGGTCGGCGAGGAGAACAAGGGCTGGACCTATGCCAAGTTCCTGCTCGCCCACGAACGCAGCGGCATTGCTGGCGTGGCGCGCTCCAAGCGGGCCGTCGAAAAGCTTCGCGAAATCGCCGGCAAGGAACTGCTGGACGGCGAGCCGCTGATCGAAGACCTCGATTTTGCGCGCAAGGTCAGCCAGCTCGAAATCGACCTCGCCGCTCTCGAAATCACCGAACTGCGCACCCTTGCGGGCGAGCAGGCGGGCAAGGGGCCGGGACCGGAAAGCTCAATCCTCAAGATCAAGGGCACCGAAATCCAGCAGCGCCTGACCGAACTTACGCTGGAAGCGGTCGGCAATTACGGCGCGCCGATGTACGGCCAGATCGAGGATTCGGGCTCCAACCAGTATCCGATCGGTCCGGACTACGCGCAGCATTCTGCCGCGACTTATTTCAACATGCGCAAGACCTCGATCTATGGCGGATCGAACGAAATCCAGCGCAACATCATCACGAAAATGATCCTCGGCCTGTAAGGCTGGCGGCGTCACGCGGAGAGACACAGTGGACTTCAATTTCACCGAAGAACAGGAAATGGTGCGCGACGGGCTGTCGAGGCTGGTGCGCGAGCAATACGATTGGGAAACGCGGCGCAGCGCCGTCGAAAGCGATGCCGGCTGGCGTCCCGAGATCTGGGCGCAGCTGGCCGAGCTGGGCATTTTGGGCATGCCGTTTTCCGAAGAGGACGGCGGCTTTGGTGGCGGGGCCGTCGATGCGATGATCGTGATGGAAGAGTTCGGCAAAGGCCTGGTGGTCGAGCCGTTCCTGCCGACGGTCGTGTGCGCAGGCGGCTTCCTCAAGCATGCCGGCACGGATGCGCAAAGGGAAGAACATATCGGCGGCATCGTCGACGGCAGCCGCGTCTACGCATTCGCCTATGCCGAACCTCGTGGCCGCTATGATCTTGCCGATCTGCAAACCACAGCGAAGAAGGACGGCGACGGCTATGTCCTGAACGGTCACAAGGCAGTCGTGGTCGGTGCCCCCTGGGCTTCGCATCTGGTGGTGACCGCACGCACATCCGGCGGCCAGCGCGAGCGTGACGGGGTGTCGGTATTCGTCGTCGCCAATGATGCGGAGGGCGTCGTCCGGCGCGATTATCCTACCGTGGACGGCCGACGCGCCTCCGAAGTCTATTTCGAAAACGTCTCGGTCCCTGCGGACGCACTGATCGGTGAGGAGGGCGGTGCACTGCCGCTGGTGGAACAGGTCGCAGACGAAGCGGTCGCAGCCCTTTGCGCGGAAGCGTGCGGCGCGATGAAGGTCGCCCACGCCATGACCGTCGATTATTCGCGCCAGCGCAAGCAGTTCGGCGTTCCGATCGGCAAGTTCCAGGTGCTGCAGCACCGCATGGTCGACATGTTCACCGAGTATGAGCAATCGGTTTCCATGACCTATCTGGCGACGCTCAAGCTCGACGCGCCGGAGAAAGAGCGTAAGCGCACGGCTTCCGCGGCGAAGGTTCGCATCGGCCAGGCAGCGCGGTTCGTCGGCCAGGAAGCGATCCAGATCCACGGCGGCATGGGCATGACCGACGAGCTGGCGATCGGCAGCTATTTCAAGCGGTTGACCATCCTCAGTTCCGAATTCGGCGACGTCGATCACCATATGAAACGGCACATCGCACTCGCCTGACAAAGGCAGGAATGAATTCGATGCGGCGGCGGCACTTAACTGTGTCGCCGCCGTTTTTCGATTGAGCCGCTTGCGCGCTGGGTCTGGCGCAAATTTGCATTGTTGCGCTGGCTTCCTATGCTGCTGCCGGAATCGAGACGGCCCCGTTCGGGGTGAACAGACAGCAAAAGCGCCAAGCGCCAGTCAAGCGAGCCACCCTCAAGATCATGGATCAACAAAGCGACGCACCCATCGCGCCCCCTATCGTCGAGCTGCCAATCAGGACTGCCGAAAGGGGATTTTACGACGGTTTCAGCCGCGCCGTGACCATTCCCTCCAAGATCATCGTCTCACTGCTGATCATGTGGGCGATCTTCTTCCCCGTCAGTGCCAGCGAGACCCTGACGGCGGCGAACTCCACGATCATCGCGTCCTTTGCAGGGTGGTACGTCTATCTGGTTGCGGCGCTGATCGCGGTGTGTTTCGTGGTGGCAGTGATACCGCAATCGGGACGCTTGCGTATCGGCGGGGCGGACGAAAAGCCGGAGTTCGGCAGGTTCTCCTGGTTCGCCATGCTCTTCGGCGCGGGGATCGGGATCGGCATGCTGACCTATTCCACCGGCGAGCCGATGGCGCATTTCTCGACCAATCCCGAGATCATTCGCGGGGCCGTGGCAGGAGAGACCGCCGAAGCGGTGCGTTCGGCCTATCTTTATACCTTCCTCCATTGGGGCTTCGCCGCATGGGGCTGCTACGCTCTGGTGGGTCTCGCGATAGCCTATGTTTCATATCGCCGGGGCCTGCCGCTGACGATACGGTCTGCACTGGTGCCGCTGTTCGGGCGCGTCCTGTCCGGGCCGGCGGGACACCTGGTAGATATCGTGGCCGTGGTTGCGACCATCCTCGGCGTGGCCGTCACAATGGGACTGGGCGTGGAGCAATTCGTCGCCGGTCTGGCGCGGCTGGGGCTGGGCGACTGGCTGCTCGATGCGGATGGCTCCTCCTCCGCGTCAGCGGTCATCGTGGCTTTGCTGGTGCTCGTCGGCGCGTCGACGATCAGTGCCTTGTCCGGCGTCGGGCGGGGCATCAAGTGGCTGTCTAACCTCAACATGGCGCTCTCCTTCATGCTGCTGGCGCTCTTTGTCGTCGTGGGATCGGGTCTGTTCGGCCTGGAGCTGCTCGGCGTCGGGATTTACGATTACCTGCGCACGCTCATTCCTGCATCGCTGACGCTTTATCCGGGCAGTGAAACCGAAGTCGGGCAGGCATTGGTGCAGTGGCAACTCGACTGGTCGGTGTTCTACTGGGCTTGGTGGATAGCGTTCGCGCCCTTCGTCGGCATGTTCATCGCGCGCATCTCGAGGGGGCGTACGGTTCGCGAGTATGTATTCGGCGTGGTGCTGGTGCCATCGCTCATGTGCTTCGTCTGGATGACCCTAGTCGGCGGCACGGCGATCGACCTCGAATTGAGCGGGGAAGCAGGCGGCCGCATCCTGGAGACCGGCATGTCCGACCAGCTGTACGCAACGCTGGCAGTGCTCCTTGACCCGGTTGTCGCTGCCATCGTCTCGGGCCTCGTGGTCATCCTCCTGATGACTTATCTGGTGACTTCCGCCGATAGCGCGATCCTCATCGTCAATACGATCAACGGCGCTGGCGAAACCGAGGGCGAGCGACGTCACCATATTATCTTCTGGGGCGCGGCGCTGGCTTTCGTCGTTGGCAGCATGCTGATCCTTGGCGGAATCGATGCCATCCGGATAACCATGATTATCGGTGCGCTACCGTTTTCATTCGTCGTGGCCTTGATGGCCATCGCCATTCTCAAGGCGATCCTCTTCGACCTCATCCGCAAACGTCACGGGGTGCCGACAACAAGCGAGGGCTGCGCCGCCCTTCCGCCAGCCGAATAAATCGAAGTAGTCGGCGGTTGATTTCGGACAGTCCTCCAGTCGAAAAATGAGTATATTTATCCGTTCTTGACGAACGGCAATATCGCACAAGTTTAGAACGCAAGTCTATTTGTCGTATGAATCTCTACTTGAGATCGATTTATTGAGTATTTGGCGCATTCTTGCGGGTGTGTGTTAATTGCAACACCCGCCTATTCAATGCGGAAAGACTCCCCGTTGCCGGTGGTCGCTCCAATTTTCGGTTGCTAACCGCAATCCGTTGCGAGGTTGATTTTTCGATCGCGCGAGAATTTCAGCGCGATCAGAATGTTCAATTGATCGTACTCCGGTTCGCATTGAAACTAAGGGGCAATTCCGACATGAAGAAACTTGCTAGCGGCGTATCTGCCGGTGCGATGGCGATTGCCATGGCCACGCCGGCGGCAGCGCAGGACGCGCAGCCGGCCGCCCAGGCACGTACGGGCGGCGTCGATGTCATCATCGTTACGGCCCAGAAGCGCAGTGAAGACCTGCAGGACGTGCCGGTCTCCGTTTCGGCCATCGGCGCGGAAGCGCTCGATGAACTGAACATCGACACGTTCGAAGACTATCTGGAGCAGCTTCCGACCGTCACGGCAGGCGGCAGCGGCCCGGGCCAGAGCACGATCTATATCCGCGGTCTCGCGTCGACTACGCCGAACCTGACCACCGCCGGTGTTGCCGGTCTTGCTCCCAACGTGGCGCTCTACCTCGACGAACAGCCACTGGCCCAGCCTGGTCGTAACCTCGATGTCTATGCCGCCGACCTCGAGCGCATCGAAGTGCTTTCCGGTCCGCAGGGTTCGCTGTTCGGTGCAAGCTCGCAGGCAGGCGTTGTTCGCCTGATCACGGCCAAGCCCGACCTCGCCGGTTTCTCTGCACGTGCGGCGGGTGGCATCTCCTTCACCAAGGGTGGCGAGATGAGCCACAAGGGCGAAGTGATGCTGAATGTCCCGCTGACTGATACGATCGCGGTCCGCGGCGTGGCGTTCTATGACGACCAGGGCGGCTACATCGATAATGTGATTGGCATCCGCGACCTTAGCGAGAGCGCTCGTTTCCGCGAGGCGGGCACTGTGCGGTCCAACGGCGTTCCGGTCAGCGATCTGCGCGAAGGCTTCCAGGCCGACGCCAATCTCGACGATGTCACTTTCCTCAAGGCCGATAACGCGGCGCTGATCGAGGAAAACTTCAACGACACCACTTACTCCGGTTTCCGCGCCACCGCGCTTTGGGAAGTGACACCCGATTGGAAGCTGACTGTCGCGCACTCGCGCCAGAGCCTCGAGAGCGACGGCGTGTTTTTCGCCGACCCCGAACTTGACGGTCTCGACGATCTCGAAATCCAGCGTTTCGAAGAAGATCGCCTCGAAGACGATTTCTCGAATACCAGCTGGACTATCGAAGGCCGTCTCGCGACGCTCGATCTCGTCTACACCGGTGCCTATACGGACCGCTCGACAGACCAGCGCGTAGACTACACCGACTACCTCTTCGTCGGTCAGTACCTGCCCTACTATATCTGCGATGGCGCGGTGACCTATCCGGGCGACAATGATCCGAGCGGTGTCTGCCAGCCGCCGAACCTCTACGTGAGCTCGGTCAGCAACACCAAGGTCTTCACCAACGAGTTCCGCTTCAGCACCGATCCGGACGTGCCTGTGCGCACTACAGGCGGCGTGTTCTTCTCGGATCTCGAACTGGAAGAGCGGAACGACTTCGCCTACCCCGGCAACGTCGCTGCGGCACCGTTCGGAGAGTTCAAGGCGAACTTCCCGTTCCCCGGTTTCAACACCGATCCCGGCCCGTTCCCCGCCGACACGATTTTCCGTAACGACATCCGTCGCACGGACAAGCAGTTCGGCATCTTCGGTGAAACGACGGTCGATATCGTCCCGGACCTCGTCTCGGTCACTGGCGGCATTCGCTACTACAATGTGCGGGTGGATTTCGAAGGCAGCGCGAACGCGTCCTTCTGCAACAGCTTCAGCGCCGAAGACCAGAACGCATTCGGTACGAACATCTCGGACCTGTACGATGGCGATGGTAGCTTCACGTTCATCGGCTCGTGCAACCCCGACCTGCGACAGACCTTCACGCTGAGCGACAGCCTGGCAGACATTCAGGCAGCCGGCCTGACAGCCTCGCAGGCCCAGCAAGTCTTCAATGCGGTCCGCGCACCGGACGAGGCGAAAGCTGAAGGGGTCATCTACAAGGGCACCGTCAACGTCACGCCGACGGAGGACCTGCTCTTCTATGCGACCTACTCCGAAGGTTTCCGCCCCGGCCTGCTCAACCGGCCCGGCGGTGCAACGAATGGCGCGGGCTTTACCGTGCCCTTCGAGCTTCAGACCGATGAAGTCGCCAACTACGAGCTTGGCTGGAAGATGGACCTGATGGACGGTGCGCTGCGCTTCAACGGCAGTGCGTTCTACGTCGACATCAGCAACCTCCAAACGACGATCTTCGATCCTTCGATCACCAACCTGTTCTTCTCGGCCAATGCCGCCAATGCGGAGATCCGGGGTGTCGAAGCCGATTTCACCCTGGCGCCTTACAGCGTCCCGGGCCTGACCGTCGCCGGTGCCTTCTCGATCCTCGATACGGAGATCACGGAAGTCCTGATCCCGACGAATGACGTGGTCGTGGGATCGGATCTCGCCTTCGCGCCGTCCTTCCAGGGCAATATGCGCGTTCGCTACGAGTGGGATCTGAACGACAACCTCGAAGCCTATGTACAGCCCCAGATCTCACATTCGGCGAACAAGTTCACCGATGTGATCGAGATCAACAAGCTGGTACTCGACAGCTACACCATTGTCGACCTTGCGGCGGGTGTACGCACCCAGAGCGGCTGGAATTTCGAGGTTTTCGCAGACAATCTCAATGACGAGCGCGCCCAGATTTCGGGCAATTACGTCAACGACCGTCCGCGTATCTCGACCAACCGTCCGCGGACGATCGGACTGCGAGTGTCCTTCGACTACTGATCCCGACAGGATCTGACGGAATTGACGGCGGGGGTGAGCTTGGGTTCGCCTCCGCCGTCTTACTTTGTTAGGGGACCGGCATGAGCTCTCGCGATGATAATCTGGCCCAAGCCCAGAAGGCTATGCAGGCAGGAGATTTCACCCGGGGACTTGACCTTGCGGAGGCGTCCCTGGCGGCCAGGCCCGATGACGGCGACGCGCTCTATATGGCAGCAGTTGCATCGCGCTACCTCGGCCGTCCGGGCGATGCTGCCGATTATCTCGCGCGGTTGCATGAGGAGATGCCCGAATACGGACGGGCGTGGCAGGAGGCGGGGCATCTGGCCCGCAAGAGCGGTAATTCAGGCCAGGCGGTGTCAGCCTATCGCAAGGCGACGCGCTACAACCCTGCGCTTGAAGCCAGTTGGCGTGCGCTCGCCGATTTGCTGGCCGCAGAAGGGAATACCCAGGAAGCCCAGTCCGCCCTAATGCAGGCGCAAAGGATTTCGGACCTGCCCAGGGAATTGGTCGCCGTTAGCCATCACCTCCACGAAGGCCGACTACTTCGTGCCGAGGAAATCTGCCGCCATTACTTGAAGCGCAACCCGCGCGATGTCGAAGGGATGCGCTTGCTCGCCATGATCGGGATCAAGCTGGGGGTGCTGGATGATGCGGAATTCCTGCTGGAAAGCGCAGTGGCGTTCGATCCCGACAGCGTACAGCTTCGCCTGGATCACATCGATGCGCTTCGCCGTCGCCAGAAGTTCGACCGGGCTCGCGAAGAAGCCGAGGCGCTTTACAAGCGCGATCCGGAAAACCCGCTTTTCCAGTCACACCTCGCCATCGAGAGCATGCAGACCGGCGACTATGACCGCGCCTTCGAACTCTTCGAAGAAGTCTTGTCGAAACTGCCCCACGATGTCGCGACACTGACCAGTCGCGGGCATGCGCTCAAGACAACCGGCGCCCAAGATGAGGCGGTGGCAAGCTACCGCAAGGCAATCGCCGTGAAGCCCGACCACGGGGACGCATGGTACGCGCTCGCCAATTTGAAGACATATCGTTTCACCGATGAAGAGATCAAAACGATGCGGTCGCTCGTGCAACAAGCTGACCTATCTTTCATGGATCGTGTGCATCTGTGCTTCTCGCTCGGAAAGGCACTCGAGGACCGTAAGGAGTACGAAGGCTCCTTTGCCTTTTACGAGCAAGGCAACGACCTCAAGCGCGCCCAGACCCGCTACAGCGCCGCGGCGATGAGCGAAGAACTCGCCAAGCAGCGCGAATTCTGCACTGCCGAACTGTTCGCCAAGCACGAGGGGGCCGGTTTTCCCGCACCCGATCCGATCTTCATCCTCGGCCTGCCACGCGCAGGATCGACCTTGCTCGAGCAAATTCTGGCGAGCCATTCCCAGATCGATGGCACGCTGGAGTTGCCGAATGTCCTGTCGCTCGCCCATCGCTTGAGAGGACGCAAAGCCGGCCAGTCGCTTTATCCGGCCATCCTGCATGACCTCAGTGCCGAACAATTGAGCGATTTCGGCGAAGCATTCATCGAGGATACGCGGGTTCATCGACAGGGCGCGCCCTTCTTTATCGACAAGATGCCGAATAACTTCCGCCACATCGGGCTCATCCACCTGATGCTGCCGAATGCAAAGATTTTCGATGCGCGAAGGGCGCCCATGGATTGCTGTTTTTCCGGCTTCAAGCAGCTGTTCGCGGAAGGTCAGGAGTTCACCTACGGTCTTGCTGAGATTGGCCGCTACTACACCGACTACGTCGAACTGATGGACCATTGGGACAAGGTCCTGCCGGGCAAGGTCCTGAAAGTGCAGCACGAGGATGTGCTGGATGATCTGGAAGGCCAGGTTCGACGGATGCTGGAGTATCTCGGCCTGCCATTCGAAGAGGCCTGCCTCACCTTCCACAAGACCGACAGGGCCGTCCGTACCGCAAGCAGCGAGCAGGTGCGCCGACCCATCAACCGCAGCGGCCAAGACGCCTGGAAACCATTCGAGCCGTGGCTTGGTGATCTCAAGAGCGCGCTCGGGCCACTCGCCGGATAGTCCTACGCCATGTCCTCGATAGTTATCGAAGCGGACGATTACGCGCTCGCCATCAATCCCGAAATCGGAGGCAGTTTCTCGGCATTTCGGTGGCGTGGTTACGATATCATGCGGTCCGCCGTGGGCGACGGGGTCCTCGATAGCTCGTGCTTCCCGCTCGTGCCCTTCAGTAACCGCATAGCGGGTTCGCGCTTCGAGTTCGGGGGGCGGACAGTACAACTTAGCCCGAACCATCCGACAGCTCCGCAAGAGCCGGTCTTGCATGGCTTTGGCTGGACCTCGCATTGGGATGTGGTCGAGAAATCCGACCGGCATGCGATCATAGGTCTGGAATATCGGGAAGGCCCTTGGCCGTGGCAGTTCAGAGCGCGTGCAGGATATGCCCTCGATGCATCCGGCCTGCACGCTTCCTTGTCGCTCAGAAACCTGGCGGACGCTCCCATGCCGGCAGGCCTGGGCTTCCACCCCTATTTCCCGCGCACTTCGCAAACCGTCTACCGCGGGCTTCATCATGGCGAATGGCAGGTCGACGAAGCCTGCCTTCCTCTCGGATTGAAGCGCCATAGCCAATCGCGAGACTGGTGGGGCGGGCAGCCGGTCGACACACGGATCGTCGATACCGTGTATGCGGGCCGTGAAGGACACCTGGATATCATTTGGCCCGAGCGGCAACTGATCGCGCGCATTTCGCCCGGCGACGACCTCGATTGCACCGTCATCTACGTGCCGCAGGGTGAAGACTATTTCTGTGTAGAGCCGGTGAGCCACGCGACCGATGCAATCAACCGGATGCCGGACGAGGGCGGGATGCGCACGCTTGCCCCCGGAGAGGAATGGACGGTCTCGATGTCGATCGCGGTGCGCGGAATCTCTTAGAATACCGGCCTGACCGGACGATCAAGATCTCGTTCCAAGTCCGGCAGCGCCGCGCGTTCCGCGATGACGACCACCGAGCCACCAAAGCCCGCGCCGGTCATCCTGGCTGCGCCACGCCCCTGAAGCACATTGTCGATGCGTTCGGCGAGTTGGTCGACTGCCGGAATGCTCACTTCGAACAGATCACGCAGGGAGGCGTGCCCCTCTCGCAGGATCGACGCCATCGCCGAGAGGTCCGCTGCCATGATGGCTTGCGTAGCTTTTTCGACGCGGTCGATCTCTTCCACGACATGGAGAGCTCGCTTGAACTCCAGCTCATTCAATCCCGCGCTCTCCAACATGACCCTGTCTGCATCGCGGAGGCTCGCAACTCCGATCTTGCGCGCAGCGGCTTCGCACTGTTGGCGCCGCAGGTTGTATTCCCCGTCGACAAGCCCGCGCGTTACTCCGCTGTCGACAATCGCGACGGCCCAATCTGACGGCAGCTCAAACTGCTCGTAGTCGAGGGTGCGGCAGTCGAGGAGCAGCGCTTTGCCCGCTTCCCCTGCCGCTACTGCCATCTGGTCCATGATGCCGCAGGCAACGCCTGCCCAGTCGTGTTCGGTACTTTGGGCAGCTTTCGCAAGCGCGCGCGCGTCAAGGTCGAGACCCAAAGCAGCGCTAACCGCACGCCCAAGCGCGACACAAAATGACGCGGACGACGAAAGACCCGACCCACGGGGCAGGTCGCCGCGGACCAATAGGTCCAGGCCCGTGCCAGGCGGGAGATCGAGATGAGCGACCATCCCCCGCGCATAAGATCGCCAATCGGTTTCTGTCAGGCGGGAGGGCTCAAAGGCAGCAAACCGGTCGCTCGCATCCAGATTGGCAGCGCGAACGGCAATCTCGCCATGGTCGGCAGGCGACCATGCCACCGCGGTCCCTTCGCGGACGGGCATCGGCAGGACCAGGCCATAGTTGTAATCTACGTGTTCTCCGATGAGATTCACGCGCCCCGGCACGAAGGCTACGCCTTGTGCGGAACGGCCAAACGCCGCTGCGAAGTCATCTGCCGTATGCTTGATCAGCTTTGCGCTCATCGAAGTTCCGCCCTGATCCGCTCTGCCGCCGCTTCGGGGGTAAGGTCGCGCTGGGCTTCGCCCAACAGTTCGAAGCCTACCATGTGCTTGCGAATGTCCGGCGACCGCAAGAGCGGCGGGTAGAAATGAGCATGGAGACGCCAGTGCCCGGTATCGTCCCCCAGTTGATGCGGGGCTCCATGCCACCCCATCGAATAGGGAAAATCGGTATCGAACAGCCGGTCGTAGGCGGGAAGCAATTCGCCGAGAATGTCGACAAGCGCCTCACGACCCTCTTCGTCTAGATCCTCAAGCCGGCGGTCATCGGCCCGCACAATAAGCAGGGTCTCGAATGGCCAGGCGGCCCAATGCGGCACGATCACGAGCCAGCGTTCATTCTGGGTAACGATGCGTTGCTGCGCTTCGGCCTCTCTTTTCGCCACTTCGGCCAGCAGGCTCGTCCCGGATCTCTCGAAATATTCGCGTTGCCGGTCATCTTCGCGCCGGACTTCCGTCGGCACGAAATCGCTGGCCCAGAGCTGTCCATGGGGGTGGGGCGATGACGCGCCCATCATCGCGCCCTTGTTCTCGAAGATCTGGACATAGGCCCATCGGGACCCGACCTCGGCCGAGAGCGAACACCATGTGTCGACGACCGACCGCCTGTTAGTGGCGGACATGCGGGCGAGGGTCGCCGAATGGTCGGGGGAATAGCAGATGACCCGGGCTTCGCCGCGCGCCGGTTCTTCGATGAAAAGGTCGGCATCCGCGCGCTTTTCGCTTTCCTCCAGAAGAGCGGGAAAGTCGTTTTGAAAGACGAAGGTGCCTTCGTAGTCGGGGTTGGTGATCCCGCCGCTTCTTTCGTTGCCCGGACACAGATAGCAGGTCGGATCATGCCTGGTCCGCTTTTCGTCCTGCGCTTTCTTTCGCTCTCCCTGCCAGGGTCTTGCCATGCGTTGGGGGGAAACGAGCACGTATTCCCCGGTCAGCAAGTTCTTGCGGCGATGGGGCGCGGTTTCGCTCATGCTGCCTCGAGGTGGAATATGGCCGCACCTTCTGCGTTCAAGGCGGGAAGCGGAAGACCCGCATGCGCCAGCCAGTACCCGCCGAAGGTGAGCGGTGTTTCTCTCATTGCGTCAATTGCCTTGCCGCTGCGCGCCGCGAGGACGTGGTCGCCTCCGACCAGGTCCAGCAGACGCACGTGCCAGTCCTGCCCTGCCGCGAAGGGAAGCGGGAGCTGCGCATCGCGCCGTTGGTGGGATACTTCTGTGCGCATGATCCAGACAATGTATTCACGTCCGTTACCTTGCGCCTGCCACGTCAGCCCATTGGGCCCCTCGCCAAGCAGGGTTTCCCCGCCATGCGCAAGACCGCGCCAGCGTTTGTAGAACTTTACCCATTGATCCAGGTCATCGCGTTCAGACGGATCGAGTTCAGTCGGATCGAGTTCGATGCCGAAGTGACCCTGGCAGGCAACTGCCGCCCGAAAGCCGAGCGATTGTGATCGGCCGGTCGCGTGGCTTGGCGAAGCCCCGACATGGGCGCCCATCATTTCCGGCGGGAAGAACGCCAGGAAACCGCGCTGCATCGGGATGCGGGCGATCGCGTCGATATTGTCGCTCGTCCAGAAGCGGTGGACATAGCGGGCAATGCCCGCATCGATCCGTCCCCCGCCGGCCGCGCAGCTCTCGATTTCGACATCTGGATGCGCCTCGCGAATGCGTGCAAGCAGCGCGTAGGTGCCGCGAACCTGTGCCGATCCGCCCGAAGGGGCGTGCGCACGGTTGTGGTCCCACTTCAGGTAAGAGATCGGCGCCGAGCAAAGCAGGCTGTCGAGTTCTTCGAAGAGATAGTCGCGAACGGCGGATTGCCGCATGTCGAGGACCAGCTGAGAGCGTGCGGTCGGTCCGGGAGTGTCGCGGTTGGCGAGTGCCCAGTCCGGGTGAGCCCGGTAGAGATCGCTGTCCGGATTGACCATTTCCGGCTCTACCCAGAGGCCGAACTCCATGCCCAGGCTCCGGACGTGCTCGACTATCGGTGCCAATCCCGCCGGGTATTTTCTTGGATCCGGTTTCCAGTCGCCTAGGCCGGCCCGGTCGTTGTCGCGGCCCTTGAACCAGCCATCGTCCAGAACGAACCGCTCGACCCCGATTGCGGCAGCAGCGCTCGCGAGCGCTTTCATGCGCGCCTCGTCATGCGCGAAATAGCACGCTTCCCAGCTGTTGAGATGGACCGGACGCGGTCGCATCTCACCTGCCGGATATTCGGCCATCGCGCGAACCATCGAATGTTGCTGCGCTGCGACGCCATTGCGCCCCGCTCCGGAAATGGCGACCAGCATCATCGGGGAATGGTAGCTTTCTCCAGGCTCCAGCCGGACCTCCCCGTTGGGAATGCTTGCTTCGGCGGTCAGCAACCACATTCCCTCGTCATGCTTTTCGATTGCCAGGCGGCTGTCGCCTGACCACGCAAGCTGAGCAGAGAGCGCTAACCCCGAGTGCCACCCGCATTCACCGGCCAAGATCTGGCAAGCGGGTGGCCCGCCGTGTCCCGTCAGCCCCTCGCGGGTTGTGCGATGCCAGCCATGCGTCGGCATATTCTCGACACATTCCTCAAACTCGGCGGCATGACGGCCGCGCCAGGAAATGATCCGGTCGGCATTCGCGAAGACGGGAAGCAAGGCACTGGCGAGGCTGGAGACGACGACCTCTTCGCGCCCCTCGTTGCGGATTGCGGTTTCGACCGTTAGGCCGGATGCCAATTTCGAGAACCGAAGCGAGCAGGACAGCTTTTCCCGGTCGTCGCTAAAGCGGAGTTCGATGCGATCGCCGGATGACGTGGCCTCGAAACTGGTGAATTCCAGATCGAGCGCACGCGTGTCTTTCGCGAGCAATGAGAGGATCGAGGGGCCGAACCAGCCGGAACCGTGGAGCGGGAACACGGGTACCGGTTGCGGCTCGTCGATCGAGAAGGTCGTTGCACCAAGCAGATCTCTTGCTGCCGGCAGATTACCCGGCTCCAGCCTTTCCCCGAGGTGACGCCAGGCAAATCCACCCTCGGGCAGGCGTTCGATGACGAGGCTCCACTCGTCCCCGTGGAGTTCCAGAAGGTCTGCCTCGCTCATGCCTGCGCGGAAACTTCGCCCTTGCCGCGGAACAGGGAAAGGCCAAGCCATTCCGCGCGCCGTCCCAGAACGAACCTGTTGAAACCGAGCGCGGCCAGAACCGACGTGAACAGGGTGACCACCATGAAGTCGATGTAGTGGATGCCGACCGCCTCGGAGAAACCGGCATTGAACGTGAACAGGCCATACAGCGAAATGCCCCAGACCACGCCTGCGATAGCCGAGCGGGCTGCAACGTTGCGGAACAGCAGCCCGACGATGAAGGCCGACAGGATCGGCATGGAGGACAAGCCGTTGAGCTGCTGGAGCAGGTTGATGATGCTCTCGGCGTTCTGGAACAGCGGCACCATGATGATGGCGAGGATGGTCGCCACCACGCTCATTGCCGCGCCCAGCTTCCAGTGGTTCTTCACTTCGCCGACGAAACGCTCGTGGAAATCGACCGAGTAGAGCGCGACGGTGGAATTGAGCACCGCGCTGAAAGTCGTGATCACCGCGGCAGCGACCATGGCCGCGAAAGCGCCGGAGAGCCAGCTCGGCAGAACCTCGGCGACAAGGCGGCCGTAAGCGGCATCGCCCACGTCACCGAACAGCTTGAAAGCGACGACGCCCGGGATCACTACGATCGGCGGGACCACGAGGATACGCACGGCTGCAGCTGCGAAGACGCCCTTCTGCGCTTCCTTAACGGTGGGCGCGGCCATCGCCTTTTGCGTGATGTTCTGGTTGGTCGACCAGTAGAAGATCTGGATGAATGCCATGCCGGTGAAGAGCGTGTGGAACGGGATCGGGCTGTCGGCGCTGCCGATCATGCTCAACCTTTCCGGCGGCACGCCGGTAACGATGTCGAAATCGACCGCCGCCAGCGCGAGGAATACGATGACCAAGGCGAGGAACAGGATTCCGATGCCGGAGAATGTGTCCATCACGGCCACAGCCCTCAACCCGCCGAAAATCGTATAGGCCGCGCCAATCAGTGCCAGGCCGAGAGAGAAGGCCAGCAATGGCACATCCGCCCCGAACAGCGATTGCAGGAACAATCCTCCCGAATAAAGCGCCGCGGGTAGATAGATCAGCAAGTTACCGAATATGAAGATCGCCGAAATCAGCGTGCGGATCGAGCGTCCGTCATACCGCCTTTCGAGCAATTCCGTGACCGTGGTGCAGTTATACCGATAGTAAAGTGGCACGAAGACGAAGGCGAGTGTCATCAGGCCGACGAAGCCCGCGATCTCCCACCATGCCAGCAGCAACATCTGGTTGCCGTTCATCCCGACCAGCTGGTCGGTCGACAGGTTGGTGAGCGTAATCGCGCCGGCCACGAAGACCCAGCTCAGGCCCTTGCCGGCGAGGAAGACGTCCTTTTGAGATCCGTCGTGCTTTGCGCTTCTGACCTTCCACCAGGTCAGCAGCGCGACGAGAGCCGTCAGCCCGACAAAAACCGCGAGCTGCCCCGCATTCGCGAAATCCGCTGTATCGCCGAACACCATTCCCTCCCGAATAGGCTGGCATCCATCGCATATTCGGCGATAGACGCAAGCACATGGAGAGACAGTGATGCACCTCGGCGTTTGCTATTATCCCGAACACTGGCCCGAGGAACGCTGGGCCGAGGATGCGCGCCAGATGCGCGAGATCGGGCTCGCCCGCGTCCGGATCGGCGAATTCGCGTGGAGCCGCATCGAGCCCGAGCCCGGACAATACGATTGGGACTGGCTCGACCGCGCGGTCGAGACGCTGCACTCGGCGGGGCTGGGAATCATCATGGGGACGCCGACCGCAACGCCGCCGAAGTGGCTCGTCGACAGCATGCCGGACATGCTGGCGGTAGACCGCGAGGGACAGCCGCGCGGGTTCGGCTCGAGGCGGCACTATTGTTTCAGCCACGAAGGTTATGGCGAAGAAGCGCGCCGGATCACGCGCGTCGTGGCGCAGCGATACGGACAACATCCGGGCGTGGTCGGCTGGCAGACCGATAACGAGTACGGCTGCCATGACACGGTGCAGAGCTTCTCGCCTGCCGCACGCGATGCCTTCCGCCGCTGGCTTGCCGAACGTTATGGCTCTGTCGCGGCGCTCAATGAGGCGTGGGGGAATGTGTTCTGGTCGATGGAATACCGTTCCTTCGACGAAATCGAGCTACCCAATCGGACAGTGACGGAAGCCAATCCGGCGCACTGGCTGGCTTTCCGCCGGTTTTCTTCGGACCAGGTTATCCGGTTCAACAGGGCGCAGGTCGAGATCCTGCGCGAAGTATCGCCCGGCCGCGACATCATGCACAACGCGATGGGTTTCTACACCGGTTACGACCATCACGACCTTGCGCAGGACCTCGATGTTCTGGGCTGGGACAGCTACCCGCTCGGCTTCCTCGAGATGTTCCGCTTCACCGAGGAGGAAGAGCGTGACTTCGCACGTCAGGGTCATCCCGACATCGCGGCATTCCACCACGACCTTTATCGCGGGTGCGCGAAGGACGGGCGCTGGAACGTGCTCGAACAGCAGCCGGGGCCGGTGAATTGGGCGCGCTACAATCCCGCACCTCTGCCCGGCATGGTCCGGCTCTGGACCTTGGAAGCCTTCGCCCATGGGGCGGAAATGGTCAGCTATTTTCGCTGGCGGCAGTTTCCAAAGGCGCAGGAACAGATGCACGCAGGCCTGCTGAGGCCGGACGGGGAGCCTGCACCCGCTTATGCCGAGGCAGCGTCGGCTGGACGAGATATCGCAGACCTCGGCGCGGTCGGCGAAGCACCCAAGCATGCCGCGCTCATTTTCTCGTACGACAGTGAATGGATCACCCAGATCCAGCCGCAGGGGGAAGGGCGCTCTGCCCTGTGGGCTGCATTCTCCGCCTACTCCTCGCTCCGGCGGTTGGGCGTCAACGTCGATATCCTCCCTCCCGAAACCGAACTGGACGGGTATTCGCTGGTCGTGGTCCCCTGCCTGCCGGTGATGACAAGGGGGCTCGCCGACGCCTTGAAGAGATTCGATGGCGAGATCGTCGTCGGCCCGAGGACAGGCACCCGCGATACGGATTTCGCAATTCCGAGTGGCTTGGTCGATCAGGAATTCGCTGATCTGATCGGCGGTAAGATCGTCAGGAGCGAAAGCCTGTCGGACAGGTTGCAGATCGCCGGAGACGGATGGACTGCGAAGGGGTGGCTCGACCACTATGAAGGCGAGGCGGAACCGGAATTCGTGGCGGGATCGGGCGAGGTTTGCAGCTATCGCCATGGCAACCTCCGGCTATGCTGCACATGGCCGCAAGGGAGCATGTTCGAACGATTGGTCGAAAGGGCAGCAAGGGATGCGGGTTTGCCCCACGAAGCTTTACCGACGGGGATAAGGCACCGCACTTGCGGGAGCACCCGATTCACCTTCGACTATCTGACCGCGCAGATATCCTTCGATTGAGTCGGATTGTCGGGCGGGCGTTCGACCTATAGGGTCTCGATAAGCAACCGATTCTTGCGTTTGAGGAGAGAGACGATGACCAAAGCCTATGCCAATCTGATCGACGGAGAGATGGTCACCACCTCCGACACCATCGAAGTCGTCAATCCCGCCAACGAACAGGTCATCGGGGTCGTGCCGTCGTGCACGAAGGACGAACTCGACCGGGCCGTCGATGCAGCCCGCCGGGCCTTCAAGACATGGAAGAAAACGAGCGCGGAAGAACGTCAGAAGGTGGTCCAGGGCATCGCGGCCGCGATCAAGGACAATGCAGAAGAACTGTACCGCCTCCTCACCAGCGAGCAGGGCAAGCCCCATGCGCAGGCGCAGCAGGAAATCTACGGCGCGGCAGGACTTGCCGCAGCGCAGTCGACCCTGACCCTCGATGATGTGATCAACCAGGACGACGACACGCGCCTGTCGCGCACGCGGCGTGTGCCGGTTGGCGTGGTCGGCGGTATCGTGCCGTGGAACTTCCCGATCATGATGGCGATCCAGAAGATCGTGCCTGCCTTGGTGGCAGGGTGCACGATCGTGCTCAAGCCGTCGCCGTTCACCCCGCTTACGACGCTGCGCATTGCGGAACTGCTCAAGGACGTCGTGCCCGCCGGTACGGTCAATATCATCACCGGCCCCGACGAACTGGGACCGATGATTACCGAGCATCCGGGCATCGACAAGATCACCTTCACCGGCTCCACCGCCACCGGCAAGAAGATCATGGAAGGCGCATCACGCGACTTGAAGCGCATCACGCTGGAACTTGGCGGCAACGACGCCTCCATCGTCCTGCCCGATGCCGATGTCGAGAAGGTGGCCGAACAGCTGTTCTGGTCGAGCTTCTCCAACGCCGGCCAGGTCTGCATCGCGGCCAAGCGCATCTACATCCATGAAGACATCTATGACGATCTCAGCAAGGCGATTGCCGAATATGCCAAGGGCGTCGTCGTCGGCGACGGTTCGCAGCAGGGCACCGGGGTCGGGCCGATCCAGAACAAGAAGCAGTTCGAGCGCGTTTGCGAGCTGATCCAGGACGCCAAGGACAATGGCTACCAGTTCCTGACTGGCGGAGATACCGATCCCTCGGGCACCGGATATTACGTGCCGATCACCATCCTCGACAATCCGCCGGAAGATGCGCGCATCGTAGCGGAAGAGCAGTTCGGGCCGGTCATGCCGCTGATGAAGTTCTCGACCGTCGAAGAAGCGATCGAGCGCGCGAACAATTCCGAATACGGTCTCGCTGGCGCGGTCTGGACGAAGGACACGGAAAAGGGCGTCGAGATTGCGGAGCAGCTCGAAACCGGCACTGTCTGGGTCAATGAATTCATGCAGCTGTCGCCCTTCACGCCATTCGGCGGACACAAGCAATCGGGCATCGGTGCCGAATACGGTCTCGATGGTTTGAAGGAATTCACCAACCCGCAGGTCATCACGGTAAAGCGCGACGCTGCGGTTTGATCAGGTATCGAGCCGAGGTGTCGCGACCGGCGGCATCTCGGCTCACGCTCTCCGCTGACCGATCTGGGGCGCGTATCCCGATCCGGCGAAAGGGTTGTTCATAGCTTTGGCGATGGCGTCCGGCAGTTCGATTTCACCGCCGAGCACGCGCTTGGACGATAGGCCGATGCGCACGTCGTAGCGACCGCCCTCGGTGGAATAACGCCCGTCCTCACGATGTTGGCCGATCTGGTCTCGACCAATTTCGAACGTGACCGTCCTGCGCTCGCCAGGGGCCAGCTTGACCCGCTCGAACCCGCGCAGGTTCAGGCGGCTGGGTAGGTGGTTTCCGCGATAGCGGCGCAGGTAAAGCTGGACTGTCTCGATCCCGCCGACATCCGCCAAGTTCCGAACCTGGACGCTTGCCACCAATCGGTCGGCGGCCAGATCGAGGGTGAAATCGGTCAACGCGAAATCTGCATAGTGCAAGCCATGCCCGAAGGGCAGGCCGCGGTTTCCGTTGCCCTCTTTGATGGCGACAGGAAGCTTGCCGGACGGGGACGCTTCTCCGGTGAGCACCTCCGCGATTGCATGGCCGCTCATCGTGCCGAGTTGTCCGGCGTGGAGGACGCAGGCAAGCGGTTCGTTTCCTATGATGGGATCGAGTGCCGCTGCGCCGAGGGTCACAAGGACGATGCGATCCGTTACCGTACGCAGTGAGGAAAGAAGCTGTCGTTCGGCTTCGGCGAGAGCATTGCCTTCCCGGCCGCCGAGCACGACGATGACCGTGCGTGCCCGCTTTGCTGCTTCGCAAGCCATACCGATCGCCATGCTGTCCGCTTCGATCATCCGGCCGATGTTCCCCGCATCGTGACGAAGGGCGAGACCCGGCGCGAATTTGTGCGGGATACCAAGCTGTTCGAGCCCGTCGATCAGGCTGGCGGCAAGTCCCTTGCGCCCGGCAAGGGGAGCGCTGCGGTCTGTCGCGGCAGCACCGATTACGAGGAGATCACCGGAATCGAAGCCCAGCGGCAGCAAGGCCGGCTCGTTGCGCAGCAGGACGATCGAACGCGTCGCGAGATTGAGCGCCGTTTCCCGATTCTGGATCGGCGTCGGCAAGCTGCCCCTGCTGCGTATGGCCTCTTTCCCCAGCGGTAGGGTAAATAGTCCCAGCGCATATTTCGCGCGCAAAACCCTCGATACAGCGTCGTCGAGACGTGCGAGCGGTAGCTTTCCCTTCTCGATCGCCGCAACGAGTGCATCGACCGGCATGGAATCGCCGCTTTCGATCGGTTCGCTGTCACGCGCGGCGGCAGCCAGGGATTTCCATTCGGAAAGAATAATGCCGTCGAATGCGCCAGCCTCTTGCAAGAAGGAAAACGCCTTTCGGGCGGCACGACGCCTTTGGACGTTACCTCCGCCGACGGAAATCGACCCGAGATAGCCCTGCCTCACAACGCTCGCAGCGACGCGCATGGCTTCCGCGATATTCTTCTCCTCGGCGACCCCGGAAGCAGCCCGCCCGACTATCGAGGCGAGGTCCAGGCAAGCGAGCACGCCTTCGCGTCCGGCCTCCCCGTTGGCCTGCAATCCCCGGACGCGCGCGGCGGCGATAGCGGCGACGAGATCGACCTGGTCATCGCGGGACGTATCGGGCTGGCTCGAAAGCGGCAGATATCCGGCATCGGGTGACAAGGCCCAGTTGCAGCCCAGGGCTTGGGCTTCCTCCGCGATGACGGCTTCGGCAGCAGCGATCGCTTCCATGTCCCAGCTTGCAGCTGCCGTCAGCGGGGTCGGGAAGATCGTTTCGATCCCCGTGCCGGTCTCCATCGGGAAGAGGAGGGGGATGCCAAGCCGGGATTCCTCTATCGCGATCTGCTGGAAAGCTTCCGCCTGGATCTTCGAGGAAATCCCCTCAACCGCCGTCACGCGGCCACTGCGCAGGGCCTGCGTGAACCGTTCGACCTCTGCACGGTCCTGAGGGTCTGGAGCAGACACGACGGCGAGCTGACCGGCTTTCTCTTCAATCGTCATGTAGGCGAGAAGGTCGGCGACAACCCGCTCGCCATCAGGATCCGGAAACGCGTGAATCACGAGCCAGCGCCTTCCATCCAGCCCGCGTGGAGCTGGTGCACCGGCCGTAGCCAGGGCTGAAAACGCTTGGACATCGATCCTCCCGAAAATGCGATCGCCGGCATCGGCGAGGCGCTGGAAATTCAGGGGTGGACTGTGCCAATCAGTGGTAAATTAACGGTTATCACCCGACGCGGTTCGACCGCGCGAAACACTCGCTTCATCAATTTCCGGCGAGACGATTTACAGATATAAAAATATCTTTATATGTTCGGGAAATGCGGACCGAAGCGATCTTCCGTGCCCTTTCCGATCCGACCCGGATGCGTATCCTGCGCCTCCTGGGGTCGATGGAACTCGCGGTGGGCGAAATCGCACAAGTACTCGGACAGAGCCAGCCACGGGTGTCGCGCCACATCGGCATCCTGTGCGATGCCGGACTGGCCGAACGGCGCCGGGAAGGTAGCTGGATATTCCTTCGCGCACGCAGCGATACTCCGATGTGCGGCGATGTCCTGGACCTTCTCTGCCAGGCGGAAGAGGTGGACGAGGAACTCGGGGCCCTGTGCGAGGGCGATCGACGCAAACTTTCCGAAATCCGTTCTGCAAGAGAGCATCAGGCCGAGCAGTATTTCGCAGATCATGCCCACGATTGGGACGAACTGCGCCGCCTCCATTCCTCGGACGACGAAGTGGAAAGCGCCCTGCGATCCGCCCTGGGCGAAGGAGGGCTTGGACGCCTGCTCGATATCGGCACGGGAACAGGCCGGATGGCGGAGCTGTTCGCCGAAAAAGCGGACCACATCGTCGCGCTGGACAAGAGCCTTGCCATGTTGCGCGTGGCCCGTGCCAAGCTCCAGCACCTGCCTACCGATCGTGTGGAGCTGATGCAGGGGGACTTCGCTTCTCTCCCGTTCCCGCAAGACAGTTTCGATACGGTCCTGTTTCACCAGGTGCTGCATTTCGCAACCGACCCACGCCCGGTTCTGGCGGAAGCGGCACGAGTTACGCGGGAAGGCGGCCGGATCGCCATCGTGGACTTCGCTGCACACCACCGTGAAGACCTGCGCGAGCGCCATGCCCACGCACGCCTGGGTTTTGCCGACGAGCACATGGCGGGATTGCTGTTCGAGGCAGGATACGATCCGGCCGACCCGATATCGCTCGAGGATGGCGAGCTGGCAGTTAAAATATGGGTCGCGCGCCGCGATGCGGCCCAAGCAAGGAAAGTAATGTGAGTCCGACACTCGACCAGATGCGTGAAGCGCAGAGAGCCCTGGAAACCCCGCTGTTTTCGGGCCTTCCGGGCGATATCGACGTCAGTTTCGAATTCTTCCCGCCCAAGAGCGACAAGATGGCGCAGACGCTCTGGGAAAGCGTCGAAACCCTGGCGCCCCTGTCGCCGCGCTTTGTTTCCGTGACATACGGGGCGGGCGGTTCCACCCGGGAACGAACCCATGCGGCAGTCCGCCGGATCGTGAACGAAACCTCGATGCCCGCTGCGGCCCACCTGACGTGCGTCAACGCGACGCGCGAGGAAGTCGACGCCGTGGCCCGCGAATACTGGGACGAAGGTGTGCGGCATATCGTCGCGCTACGCGGGGATCCGCCGGAAGGCGGAACCGCCTACACGCCGCACCCCGGTGGTTATGCCAATGCGGTCGAATTGATTGCCGGCCTGAAGCGGATTGCCGATTTTGAAATCTCGGTCGCAGCCTACCCCGAAGTGCACCCGGATTCTCCCGATCGGCAGGCCGATCTCGACAATCTGAAGCGCAAGTTCGATGCCGGCGCGACCCGCGCGATCACCCAGTTCTTCTTCGAGCCGGAATGTTTCTTCGATTTCCGAGACAAGGCCGTCGCTGCCGGGATCGAGGGCGAGATCGTGCCCGGGATCATGCCGGTCCTGAGCTTCGGCGCCGTCCAGCGCATGAGCGGCCTGTGCGGCACCGGCATCCCCGAATGGATGGAAGGGCTGTTTGCAGGGCTCGATGAGAAGCCCGATGCCCGCCAGCTGGTTTCGGCCACCATCGCCGCCGAAATGTGTCGCCGCCTGTATGCCGGCGGCGTTCGCCAGTTCCATTTCTACACTCTCAACCGCGCCGAGCTGAGCTATGCGATTTGCCATATGCTCGGCCTGCGACCTAAGGCCTGACAATGTCCAAGAGAGACGAATTCATCGCCGCTGCAGCGCAGCGCATCCTGATCAAGGACGGGCCCTATGGCACCGAGATCCAGCGCGCCAATCTCGCCCCCGAGGACTATGCGGCGGGCACAGACCTGACGCAGGACCAGAAAGGCAATAACGACCTGGTCAACCTCACCCAGCCGCAGGTGATCCGCAAAATTTGCGACAGTTATATCGACGCGGGCGCACATATCCTCGCAACCAACACCTTCAACGCCAACCGGATCAGCCAGGCGGATTATGGCGCCGAGGGGCTTGTGCGCGAGATCAACGTTTCAGCCGCTCGCATCATCCGTGAGGCAATCGACGCACGCGAGGATGGGGTCCAGCGTTTTGTCGCAGGGGCGGTGGGGCCGACCAACAAGACCCTATCCCTTTCGCCGGATGTCGAAGACCCCGGTTACCGTGAAGTGAGCTTCGACGAGATCGTCGACGTCTACCGCGAACAATGCGCAGCGCTGATCGAGGGCGGGGCCGATTTCATCCTGGTGGAGACGGTTTTCGATACGCTCAATTGCAAGGCCGCGATCATGGCCGTGAAGCAGTTGGAGCGCGAGCTCAGGCAGGACATCCCGGTGATGATCTCGCTCACCCTGACCGACCTTTCCGGGCGCAACCTGTCCGGCCACACGGTGGAGGCATTCTGGCACACGGTGCGTCACGCCAAGCCTTTGACAATCGGCCTCAATTGCAGCTTCGGCGCGGAGCAATTGCGGCCCCACGTCCAGATCCTGTCAGACATCGCCGACACCTACCTCATGGCCTATCCCAATGCGGGCCTGCCGAACGATCTCGGTGAATATGACGAGGTGCCTGAGACGACGGCCGCGCTGACCCGCGTGTGGGCGGAAAACGGCCGTATCAATGCGCTGGGCGGATGCTGCGGATCGACGCCTGATCATATCGCCGCGATGGCCCGCGCCGTTGAAGGGCTGACGCCGCGCAGTGTCCCGGACAGCGAGGCTGAAATGCGCCTCGCAGGACTTGAACCTTTCACGATTGCCGCCTGATGAGTGACCTTACCACTGCCCGTTTCGTCAATATCGGCGAACGAACCAATGTGACCGGCTCGGCCCGGTTCAAGAAACTGATCATGGCGGACGATTACGACACCGCCGTCGAAGTCGCGCGCCAGCAGGTCGAGAACGGCGCGCAGATAATCGACGTCAACATGGACGAAGGCCTGCTGGACGCCGAAAAGGCGATGACGACCTTCCTCAAGCTGATCGCCGCCGAGCCGGATATCGCTCGCGTCCCGGTAATGATCGACAGTTCGAAATTCGAAGTGATCGAGGCGGGACTCAAATGCGTTTCGGGCAAGCCGATCGTCAATTCGATCAGCATGAAGGAAGGCGAAGAGGCTTTCCTCGAACACGCACGCATTTGCATGGATTACGGCGCGGCCGTGGTCGTGATGGCCTTCGACGAGACCGGCCAGGCCGACACGAAAGAGCGCAAGGTCGAAATCTGTGCGCGGGCATACGACCTGCTGACTGGGATCGGTTTTCCCGCCGAAGACATCATCTTCGATCCGAACATCTTTGCCGTGGCGACCGGGATCGAGGAGCATAACCGCTACGGGCTCGATTTCATCGAGGCGGTGCGCGAGATCAAGCAGCGTTGTCCGCATGTCAAGACCAGTGGCGGGCTATCGAACCTGTCATTCAGCTTCCGCGGCAACGAAACCGTGCGCCGCGCGATGCACTCGGTCTTCCTCTATCACGCGATCCCCGCCGGGCTCGACATGGCAATTGTCAATGCGGGCCAGCTCGACGTCTATGACCAGATCGACCCCGAACTGCGCGAAGCGTGCGAGGACGTCATCCTAATGCGCAGCGAAAACGCGACAGAGCGGCTGATCGACCTTGCCGAAAGCTACAAGGGCAAGTCTGCGGCCGACGAGAAAGCCGCAGAGGAATGGCGGGGTTGGGACGTGGCGCGCCGGCTCGAACACGCGCTAGTGAAGGGTATCGATGCGCATGTCGTCAGCGATACAGAAGAGGCGCGCCTGCAGTTCGACCGCCCGATCGAGGTGATCGAAGGCCCGCTGATGGACGGCATGAATGTGGTCGGAGACCTGTTCGGCAGCGGAAAGATGTTCCTGCCCCAAGTGGTGAAATCCGCACGCGTCATGAAGAAGGCGGTCGCCCACCTCATTCCCTTTATCGAAGCCGAAAAGGAAGCGTCCGGCCTTGCCGACCAGTCCAAAGGCAAGATCGTGATGGCCACCGTGAAGGGCGACGTCCACGATATCGGCAAGAATATCGTCGGCGTGGTGCTGCAATGTAACGGCTACGAGGTCATCGATCTCGGCGTCATGGTGCCGTGGTCCACGATCCTTCAGACCGCCCGGGACGAGAAGGCCGACATGATCGGGCTCTCCGGCCTCATCACCCCGTCACTGGACGAGATGGTCACCGTGGCGGAAGAAATGCAGCGCGAGGGTATGACCATGCCGCTGCTGATCGGCGGGGCGACCACCAGCAAGGTCCACACGGCTTTGCGCATCGATCCGGCTTACGACGGGCCGGTGATCCATGTGCTCGATGCGAGCCGTGCGGTGGGCGTTGCCAGCCGCCTGCTGTCCGACACCCAGCGGGACGAGTTCGTCGAGACCACCGCAGCCGAGTACGGGAAGGTGCGCGACGCGCGGGCAGGGAAGGGTCAGAGTGTCCTGCTACCGATCGAGGAAGCACGCGCGAATTTCTACGACGCTTTCCTGTCCGACAAGGCGGCCCCGCCGCTCAGGCCGGGAATCCACGCCTTCGACGATTGGGACTTGGCGGACCTGCGCGAATACATCGACTGGACGCCCTTCTTCCGCGCCTGGGAATTGCACGGCACCTATCCGGCAATCCTGACAGACGAGGTGGTCGGCGAGACCGCGCAGCAGCTGTTCGACGACGCCAACGCCATGCTTGACCGCATCGTCGAGGAAAAGTGGCTGACCGCGAAGGGCGTGGCCGGATTCTGGCCCTGCGCGCGCGACGGGGACGATGTCACCATCCACCGCGTCGATCGCGAAGAGCACGTGGTCCTGCCATTCCTGCGCCAGCAGGTGAAGAAGTCGCGCGACCGGGCGAACATGTGCCTTGCCGACTTTATCGACCCGGCAGGGGACTGGATCGGCGGCTTCGCCGTCGGCATCCACGGGATCGAGCCGCATTCCAAGCGCTTCCTCGAAGACAAGGACGATTATTCCGACATCCTCCTCAAGGCACTGGCCGACCGTTTCGCGGAAGCCTTTGCCGAGCGTCTGCACCAGTTCACGCGAACCGACCTGTGGGGCTATGCGCCGCAGGAGCAGCTGACCAATACGGCGCTGATCAAGGAAGAATACCGCGGTATTCGCCCAGCACCGGGTTATCCTGCGTGCCCCGACCACAGCCTCAAGCCCATCCTCTTCGACCTGCTCGATGCGGAAAGGCATGTCGGGCTGACGCTGACCGAGAGCTTTGCCATGTATCCCACGGCGGCGGTCAGCGGGTTCTACTTCGGCCATCCCGAAAGCCAGTATTTCGGCGTCGCCCGGATCGGCCGCGACCAGCTGGAAGATTACGCCGCGCGCCGCGGTGTGGATATTGCGACGGCGGAGCGCTGGTTGAGGCCCAATCTGGATTGACCGCAGCGCCGTGATCGCGCAGGGCTGAACCGTCGGCTGCAGGAGCGATTCTGCGGCAGGCGCGCATGGGAGAGCCTGTGCGGGGGACACCCGCCCGGCGCCGAAGGAGCAACCGCCCCGGAAACTCTCAGGCCAAGGGACCGTGCGCTGCCATCGACACTCTGGAAAGCGTTTGTCGCAGCCGCGGCAGACCACCGAAGGGGTACGCGTGCTCATTTGCGCGCCAGTCTCTCAGGTTTCCCGACAGAGGGGGCATGGGTTGTTTCAGCGCCGTTCGCGGCGCTTCCATGCTTGCCACCAAGGGATGCGTCTTGAGCGATAATACCGACACACCGCAGGAAATCGAACAGCTGCCGCTGGATGCCTGGCATCGCCGCAAGGGCGCCCGCATGGTGCCGTTCGCGGGCTATGAAATGCCGATCCAGTACTCGGCGGAATCGGGCGGCGGGATCGTTGCCGAGCATGAATGGACGCGCAGCCAGGCGGGCCTGTTCGATGTCAGCCATATGGGCCAGCTGATGCTGACCGGCGACAACGTCGCGGCGGAGCTCGAAAAACTGCTGCCCGGCGCGATCACCACGCTGAAGCCCGGCAAGGTGCGCTATTCGTTGCTTATCGACGAGGACGGCGGCATTCTAGATGACCTCATGGTCACCAATGCCACGCCGTGGATCGAGGCCGACGAAGAAGCTGGCACCGAAGGGCATTGGGGCGATCCGGCCTACTACCTGGTCGTCAACGGCGCGATGAAGTGGGACGATATCGCCCACCTTCGCGAGCACCTGCCCGACGAAATCACGCTGACCCACATGGACGAGCACGCGCTGGTCGCCCTGCAAGGTCCCAACGCTGCCACCGCGCTCAACCGCGTCATGCGCAACACGATCGAAGACATGATCTTCATGGAAAGCGTGGTCCACGACTTCGGCGAATGGCCGCTGCGCATCACACGCGCGGGCTATACCGGCGAAGACGGCTTCGAAATCTCGGTTCCCGCCGAATTCGCCGAGAGCCTGTGCGATCGCTTGTGTGCCGAAATCGAGGTTCGCCCCTGCGGCCTGGGCGCGCGCGACAGCCTGCGCCTCGAAGCCGGCCTGCCGCTCTATGGCCATGACATCACGACCGAAACCGATCCCGTCTCGGCCGATCTCGGCTTTGCGCTGACCAAGCGTCGCCGCGAGGAAGGCGGCTGGATGGGCTATGAAAAAGTGATGGACGTTTTCAACTCCGGCGCCGCACGCAAGCGCGTCGGCCTGACCTTCGAAGGGCGCCTGCCCGCCCGCGAAGGGGCCAAGGTTTTCGACGGCGATACCGAAATCGGCCGCATCACCAGCGGCGGCTTTTCGCCTTCGCTCGGACACCCGATTGCGATGGGATACCTTGAAAAAAGCCACATCGAACCGGGAACCGAGGTCGAGGTCGAGGTTCGTAACAAGAGACTGCCCGCGAAGGTCACGACCATGCCCTTCGTCCCCCACCGCTATCACAGAGGGAAGTGAGACAGATGGCCCGTTATTTCACCGAAGAACACGAATGGATCGACCTGGAAGGAGACACCGCCACGGTCGGCATCACCGATTACGCGCAGGGTCAGCTTGGCGACATCGTGTTCGTCGAACTGCCCGAAAGCGGCACCATGCTGGAAAAGGGCAAGGACGCTGCCGTGGTCGAAAGCGTCAAGGCCGCGAGCGACGTCTACGCGCCCATCAGCGGTGAAGTGACGGAAGCCAATTCCGCGCTCGAAGACGATCCGGCGCTGGTCAACACCTCGCCCGAGGAAGACGGGTGGTTCTTCCGCATGACCGTTTCCGACAAGTCCCAGCTCGAAGGGCTGATGGACGACAAGGCCTACAAGAGCTTCTGCGACGAGCTTTGATCTAAACGCCCGACCGGGCGCCAGGGGTTATTCAATGCGTTATCTGCCGCTTACCGAAGCCGATCGTTCGGCGATGCTTGAGACGATCGGTGCGCCCGATGTGGACGCGCTGTTTTCCGACGTGCCCGAAGAGGCGCGGCTGACCGGCCCGATCGAGGGCCTGCCCATGCACGCCAGCGAAATGGCGGTCGAAAAGCACATGCGGCGGCTGTCGAAGAAGAACCTTGCGGCTTCCGATGCAGCGTTTTTCCTCGGGGCAGGGGCGTACAAGCACCACGTCCCGGCCAGCGTCGATCATATCATCCAGCGCGGCGAATTCCTTACCGCCTACACGCCCTACCAGCCGGAAATCGCGCAGGGCACGCTGCAGATGCTGTTCGAGTTCCAGACGCAGGTCGCGCGGCTCTATGGCTGTCATGTGGCCAATGCCTCGATGTACGACGGCTCGACTGCCTGCTGGGAAGCGGTTGCCATGGCCAGCCGGATCGCGCGCGGCAAGAAGCGCAAGGTCGTGCTCTCGGGCGCCTTGCATCCCCATTACGCCGAGGTCGTGAAGACCATGGCGAAGTTCACCGAAGACGAGATCGCTCATGCGAGTCCCGCCTTGCAGGCACAGCCCGACAATGACGGGCTGATCGCACGGATCGACGACGACACCAGCTGCGTGGTCGTCCAGTACCCCGACATCCTCGGCCGCGTGACCGACCTGCAGCCGATCGCCGATGCGGCGCACGAGAAGGGCGCGCTGCTGATCGTCGTCAACACGGAGCCGGTGGCTCTGGGCGCAATCAGGTCGCCCGGCGAAATGGGCGCGGACATCGTGGTGGGTGAAGGGCAGTCGCTCGGCGTCGGCCTCCAGTTCGGCGGCCCGTATCTCGGCCTCTTCGCCGTCACCAGCCCGAAGCACGTGCGCCAGATGCCGGGTCGCCTGTGCGGTGAGACCGTCGACGCGGAAGGCAAGCGCGGTTTCGTCCTGACGCTGTCGACGCGCGAACAGCATATCCGCCGTGAGAAAGCGACGTCGAATATCTGCACCAATTCAGGTCTCTGTGCTCTGGCATTCAGCGTGCACATGACGCTGCTGGGCGAGAAGGGCCTGCGCCGCTTGGCGATGGAGAACCACTGCCTCGCCTGTCACGCCGCCGACCGGCTCGCAAAGGTGCCGGGCGTGAGCGTCCTCAACGACAGTTTCTTCAACGAATTCACGATCCGGCTCGGCACCGATGCGCGCGCAGTCGTGCGCACTCTGGCAGAGCGGGATATCCTCGCCGGCGTATCGCTCGGCCGGCTATTCCCGAACAATGCCGAGCTTGCCGATGGCCTGCTGGTCGCGGTCACCGAAACCACCACCGAGGAGGACATCGAGACCCTTGCCTCCGCACTCGAGGAGGTGCTGTCATGAGCGCGCCGAACCAGTCCGGCTGGAAGCCCGGCACCCCGGTAGAAGATCACAACGCGATGAGCGGACCCGACACCGTCACCGGCAACCGCGCGCTGATGCTTGAGGAGCCGCTGCTGTTCGAGATCGGTCATGTCGAGACGACCGGCGTGGACCTGCCTGAACCTTCGGGCGCGACAACGCGTCTCGGAGGCATGGACCGCGCAGAGGCGATCGGCCTGCCGGGCCTGTCCGAGCCTGAGGCGGTGCGCCACTACACGCGACTGTCGCGCCAGAATTACGGCATCGATCTCGGCTTCTTTCCGCTGGGCAGTTGCACGATGAAGCATAACCCGCGCCTCAACGAGAAGGTCGCGCGGATGCCCGGCTTCGCCGATGTCCATCCGCTGCAGCCGGTCCAGACCGTGCGCGGTGCGCTGGAAGTCATCAACGAGCTGGCTCACTGGCTTATCGCACTCACCGGCATGCACGGCGTTGCGATGAGCCCGAAGGCGGGCGCGCATGGTGAATTGTGCGGGATCCTCTGCATCCGCGCCGCCCTCGAAGCACGCGGCGATGCCCGCAAGGTCGTGCTGGTCCCCGAAAGCGCGCACGGCACGAACCCGGCGACCGCTGCCTTTGCCGGCTACGAGGTCGAGGATATTCCCGCCACGCCCGAAGGCCGCGTTGATCTCGAAGCGCTCAAGGCGCGCCTTGGTCCGGATGTGGCCGCGGTGATGATCACCAATCCCAATACCTGCGGCCTGTTCGAGCGCGACATGAAGGCGATCTCGGACGCGGTGCACGCAGCGGGTGGCTTCGTCTATTGCGACGGCGCGAACTTCAACGCCATTGTCGGCAAGGTCCGCCCTGGCGACCTTGGCGTCGATGCGATGCATATCAACCTGCACAAGACATTCTCGACCCCGCATGGCGGCGGTGGACCCGGTTCCGGCCCGGTCGTGCTGTCGGAAGCGCTCGCGCCGTATGGCCCGCTTCCCTACGTGGTTCGCGGCAAGGATGGCGAGGTGCACCTCGTGGAAGAAGAAAACGCGGACCAGTACGGACACACGCAATCCTTCGGCCGCATGACCGCGTTCCATGGCCAGATGGGCATGTTCAGCCGTGCGCTGACCTATATGCTCAGCCACGGTGCGGACGGGCTGAAGCAGGTGGCCGAGGACGCCGTGCTGAATGCCAATTACGTGCTGCGCAGTCTCGACGACGTGCTCGATGCGCCCTTCGGGCCGAGTGGGCCGTGCATGCACGAGGCGCTGTTCTCCGACGCCGGTTTTGCCGAGGACATCTCGACGCTCGATCTCGCCAAGGGGCTGATCGACGAAGGCTATCACCCGATGACCATGTACTTCCCGCTGGTGGTGCATGGCGCGATGCTGATCGAGCCGACCGAGACCGAGAGCAAGGCTGCGCTCGACCAGTTCATCGCCGCGCTGCGCAGCGTGGCGGAACGGGCGAAGGCCGGGGATGCGACGCTCAAGACCGCGCCGCACTACGCGCCGCGCCGCCGCCTCGATGAAACGCTCGCCGCACGCAAGCCCGTGCTGGCGTATGAGGAGCCGGTGGCGCCTTCAGGCCAGCCGACGATGAGCGAGCAGGGCGGGCGTTGATCGCCGAGCGGCGGTCATGAAGATCGTCTTCAGCCGCAAGGGCTTCGACAGCGCGGCAGGCGGCGGTGCCTCGCCGATTGTGGACGGTGTGCCCGTGAGCCTGCCGATTCCCGCCGGCGTGGCTTCGAACACGAGCTATGGCGCGCTCGGGCTGGGCGAACACGCGCAGGCAGCCAGCCGGGGCAAGCTCGGCGAGGCGGACCTGTGCCACCACGATCCGATGTTCACGGGCGACGGCAACTGCATCTTCGGACAGGTCGGCGCGGCGCAGACGCATCTCGCCAATCAGGGTGTCGGCGTGGGCGATATCTTCCTGTTTTTCGGCCTGTTCCGCGAAGAGGCGAGCGGCGAGCCCCATCACCGCATCTTCGGCTGGATGGAGGTGGAGCGCATGGTTCACCTCGCCAGCTGCAGCGAAGAGGAGCGCGATGAATTCCGCGCTCATCACCATCCGCACGTGCTCGCCATGCACGGCAGCAACGACTGCCTCTATGTCGGCCCGGGTGGCACAGCCAACCGCGCCTCACCCGCATTGCGGCTCACGGTCGAGGAAGGGCCGCCATCGCTGTGGAACCGGCCCTCCTGGCTAAAGCGCGGCGGGCTGACCTATCACGACCGCGCGGACCGCTGGCTTCGCGGACGCAGGCTGAAAAGCGTCGCGCGTGGCCAGCAATTCGTCGCCGACATCGGTCGCCGCAAAGCCCCGCGCGAATGGCTCGCGGAGGTGCTGGAAGACCTCAGAGCGTCTTGATCACCGAGGAGAAATCGAGGCCGCCGTGTTCCTTGGCGAGTTCCTCGTAGATCTCCGCCGCTTTCGCGCCGAGCACGGTGGTCGCATCCACATCCTTCGCCGCATCCATCGCCAGGCGCAGGTCCTTCAGCATCAGCGCCGTGGCGAAGCCGCCCTTGTAATCATTGTCCGCCGGGCTTTCGACGCCCACGCCGGGCATCGGCGTATATGCGTTGAGCGACCAGCAATAGCCGGAGGACTGCGAGCTGATCTCGTAGAACTTCTGCGGGTCGAGACCGAGCTTTTCGGCCATCTTCATCGCTTCGGCGGTGCCGATCATCGAGATGGCGAGCAGCATGTTGTTGCAGATCTTGGCCGTCTGTCCCGCGCCTGCATCGCCTGCGTGGATCACGGCCTTGCCCATCGCCTGAAGCACCTCTTCGGCGCGCCCGAATGCCTTGTCGGTCCCGCCGACCATGAAGGTGAGCGTGCCGCCGTTGGCCGCCGCGATCCCGCCCGAAACAGGGGCGTCGACCATGTCGTATCCGGCAGCTTCGGCCTTGGCGATCACCTCCTTGGCGGTGGCGACGTCGATAGTCGAGCAATCGAGCAGGACTGCGCCTTCGGGTGCCTTTCCGATCACGCTGCCTTCGTAGACCGATTTCACGATCCCGCCATTGGGGAGCATGGTCACGACACCGTCGACACCCTGCACGGCTTCGGTTGCGTCGGTGAAGGTCGCGCAGCCATTGTCCCTGGCCGTCGCCAGCGCCTCTTCCGATAGGTCGAAGGCGTTCACCTCATGCCCCGCCTTCACGAGGTTCGCGGCCATCCCGCCGCCCATATTGCCGAGGCCGATGAAGGCGATTTTCATGATCTCTCTCCGTCTACCCGGTCTTCGCCGGGCTTCGATTGGGTGACAAAGGCGACAGTGTGTCGCCCTTGCGATTAGATTCCATGCATCTGATTTTTAAAAGTTATTCACCGGAATCCGAAGTTTACACTGTGCGCCCGCTTTTCTGGGGCGACGAACTTTCGTTGAAAGCGCACCTATCGCCAGCGCAGTCTTGTAGGAAAGGGCGTTGGCTTAACGCCCCTTCCACTTGCCTTCGCGCTTTTCGACGAAGGCGGCCATGCCTTCCTTCTTGTCCTCGCTCGCGGTGAGGATCTGGAAGATACGGCGCTCGATGATCAGGCCCTGGTCGAGGCTGGTTTCAAAAGCGGCGTTGACCATTTCCTTGTTCGCGATGGCAGCCATGGGCGGCATCGAAGCGATCTGCGCGGCGGTGTTCATCGCATCGTCGAGCAATTCGTCATGCGGCACCACGCGCGCGACAAGATTGCTGCGTTCGGCTTCCTCGGCGCCCATCATGCGGCCCGTCAGGCACATTTCCATCGCCTTCGACTTGCCGATGGCCTTGGTCAGGCGCTGCGATCCGCCCATGCCGGGGGCAACGCCCAGCTTGATTTCGGGCTGGCCGAACTTCGCGTTCTCGCTGGCGATGATGAAGTCGGCCATCATGGCCAGCTCGCACCCGCCGCCAAGCGCAAAGCCGTTCACCGCGGCAATCCACGGCTTGCGGGTCTTCTTCACGATCTCGCTGGTCCAGGGCGAGAAGAAATCTTCGAGATAGAAGTCGGCAGCCGCCTTCTCGCTCATTTCCTTGATGTCGGCACCTGCGGCAAAGGCCTTGTCGCCCGAACCGGTGAGCACGGCGCACAGCTGGCTGCTGTCGGCCTGGTAGGCGGCAAACGCATCGGTTAACTCTTCCAGCACCTTACTGTTCAGCGCATTCAGCGCCTTGGGGCGGTTGAGCGTGATCAGCGTGACCGCATCACGCTGTTCGACGGTGATGGTCTCGTAACTCATAGGGGTTTCCATTCTTCGTCTGCGGGAAGCGGGGCGAAGATGCTTTCGAGCAGTTCCTCGCTCACGCCCTCGGGCGTTGCCGGATCCCATTTGGGGTCATTGGTCTTGTCCACGATGACCGCGCGCACGCCCTCGGCAAAGTCGGGGCGGGTCAGCACGCGGCTGGCGATGCGGTATTCCATCGCCATGTTGTCGGCGAAACTGTCGAGCTCGCGGCTGGTCGCCAGCTGGCGCAGCGCGACCTTGCAAGTCTGCGGGCTCTTGGTGCCCAGCGTGTCGCGTTCCTTGGCCGCCCATTCGTCACCATCATCGGCCGCCTTTTCGAGGCTGGCGAGAATGTCTTCATAGCGATCGGAGGCGAAGTGCTTCGCGATCTTGTCGGCATTGCCCTCGATCCGTGCCTTGGGCGGGGTGCCGACCGGTTCGGAGAGGATACCGCGAATTCGGTCGGGCTTGTCGATGATGCGCGCCTTGACCTCGGGGATCATCTCGCTCGGCACGTAATGGGTGGCGATACCGGCCCAGAGGCATTCCGCCCCGTCGAGCCGTGCGCCGGTCAGCGCAAGGAATTCGCCCAGCCGCCCGCCAAGACGCGAGAGGTGCCAGCCGCCGCCCACGTCCGGAAACAGGCCGATGCCGGTTTCGGGCATGGCGAAGCGGGTGTTCTCGGTCGCGACGCGGTAGGTGCAGGGCAGGGCAATGCCCACGCCGCCGCCCATGGTGATGCCGTCCATGAAGGCCACGATGGGCTTTCCATAGGTCATCATCTGGTGGTTGAGCTGGTACTCGTCGTGGAAGAACTTGCGGCCGCTCTTACCCTCGTCATTGAGGGCGGAATGGCGCAGCAGGTTGATATCGCCGCCCGCGCAGAAACCGCGCCCCTCGGAATGATCGAGGATGACCGCTTCGATGGCGTCGTCATTCGCCCACTCGGTAAGCGCCGCGCTCATCGCGTGGCACATGTCGAGCGTCAGCGCGTGCAGCGCCTTCGGGCGGTTGAGGCTGATATGGCCGACGCGGCCATGGGTATGGATAAGAATGTCGTCAGTCATGTCGGTGCTCACTGGCGCAGGAGGTCACGGCCCACGATCATGCGCATGATCTGGTTCGTGCCTTCGAGGATCGAGTGGACGCGCAGGTCGCGCCAGAACCGCTCGATCGGGTATTCCTTCAAATAGCCATAGCCGCCGAACAGCTGCAGCGCGTCGTTGACGATCTTGCTGCCATTGTCGGTCGCAAGGCGCTTGGCCATGGCGGAAAAGCGCGACTTATCGGGCGCGTTGTCGGTCACCTTGGCGGCCGCGAGATAGAGCAGCGCGCGCGAGGCCTCGAGGTCGGTCGCCATGTCGGCCAGCATGAACTGCGTGTTCTGGAAGTCGGCAATCGGCGTCTCGAACTGCTTGCGGTCCTTGGTGTAGGCCACGGCCTCGTCGAGGCAGCGCTGCGCACCGCCGAGCGAGCAGGCCCCGATGTTGAGGCGTCCGCCGTCGAGGCCCATCATCGCGAAACGGAAGCCTTCGCCTTCGTCGCCCACGCGGTTGGCCACGGGTATGCGCGCATCTTCGAAGATGACCTGCGCGGTGGGCGAGGCATTCCAGCCGAGCTTCTTTTCCGGCTTGCCGAAGGATACGCCGGGCGTGTCCTTGTCGATCACCAGGCAGGTAATGCCCTTGGTCTTATGGTCGGAGGTGCGCACCATGGTGACGTAGACGTCGTTGACGCCGCCGCCCGAGATGAACTGCTTGGTGCCGTTCAAAACGTAATGGTCGCCATCCAGCACGGCGCTCGTCTTCAGGCCCGCCGCGTCGGAGCCACTGCCCGGTTCGGTCAGGCAGTAGCTGGCGATCTTTTCCATGCTGACGAGGTCGGGAAGGTAGCGGTCCTTCACGTCCTGCGACCCGAACTGGTCGATCATCCAGCTCGCCATATTGTGGATCGAGATGAAGGCGCTGGTGGTCGGGCAGCCATAGGCCATGGCTTCCATGATCAGCGCGGCTTCGAGGCGTCCGAGGCCGATGCCGCCGCTCTCTTCGGAGACGTAGATCGCGCCGAAGCCGAGTTCGGCAGTGCTCTTGATCACATCGCGCGGGAAGTGGCTCTTTTCGTCCCATTCGCCGGCGAAGGGCGTGATGTTGTCGGCGGTGAAGCGCTGCGCCATTTCCTGGATCGCGAGCTGCTCTTCGGTAAGCTGGAATTGTCCTGTCATGGGGGCGCTCTAAACCTCTCGCGGGGGCAAGGGAAGGGGTGGGCGGCCTCAGCCTCTAACGATTGCTTCCGCCTCGATTTCGACTTTCCATTCCTTGCGGCAAAGCCATGCGCAGCCGACCATCGTTGCGGCCGGTTTGGCATCGCCGAAAAAGCGCGCGTGGACTTCGCCGACGGCGGCCTGATCGTCGAAATCGGTGAGGAACATGCGGGTGCGCACGACATCCGCAGCCGAGCCGCCGAGTTGCTCGATTGCCCGGACGATCAGTGTAAAGCAGCGCGCGGCCTGTGCGGCGGCATCGCCTTGGGTGCTCGACCCGTCATCCTCGATCGGACCGGTGCCTGCGACCACGATGCGATCGCCGTCCCTTACCGCGCGGCAGAAGCCGAATTGCTCCTCGAACGGCGAACCCGAGGATGCCCGCTGCCGCTGGCTCATCCGCAGGTGACCGCGGTGATCTTCATGTCGCGATCATAGCGCACGTTCACCCGGTCTTCGCGGTAATCCATCGTCCAGGCGGATTCCGGCGGGCCCCAGCGCAGGGTCCGCGCGCCGCTTTCTGCAAGGATTGCCGCGCCCATGTCCGAAGTCGCCTCGTGCCCGACATGATACTGCACGGGTGCAGCATCGCAGGTGCCGGCGCTTGCGGCGGGAGCATCAGCCCCCTCATAGGCGGTGGCGCAGGCTGCCAGCGGCAGGGCGGCACAAATCGCAAGAACAGCTTTCATCGTCACTCTCCTTCGGTTTCGCACTTCGTATAGCTGAGAGGTTCCTCGAGCGCATCTTCGCCAGATTCTGAGCGCGTGAGCGTCGCGCCGCCTTCCGACAGGCGCCACTCGATATCGCGGGTCCATTCCTGGCCTTCGCCGGTAAAGGCGAAGCGGGCGCGGATCATGCCGGTGTCCTGCTCCTCGATCTCGTCCACGACGGCGCGCGATTCGTAGAATTCGATCCGCTCTGCGTCGATGGTGATGAGGCCCTTGGCATCGCCCCGGGTCGAGGTGCAGTCGGCCGGAACGAGTCCCCAGCGCCCATGCAGAGCCTCCGGTATGGCCGTGCCGAGAAGTTCAGGCAACGGAGTGGCCCCGTCACCGATGCCGCCATCGGGCTCGACCGGCATCATGGTCTCTTCCGGCTCCGGCCCGTCTTCGACCGGCTCTGTGCAGGCTGAGACGAGAACGAGAGAGGCGAGGGCGGCAATGCTGGAGGTGATACGCATAGGTTTACTCCGGGCAACGACGGTACTGGACGACCTGCATCGTCCCGTCGCCGTCATCGAGATTGATAGCGAGCGTCCCGTCACTCTGCAGCGCGAAATCTCGCCGCTCGCTCGTCGGGGTGTCGGCATAGGTGGTGTCGAAAGTGGCATCGATCATGGTGTCGGTGCGATTATGCACTTCCATGATCCGGCCACTCATTTCGAAATAGACGTAGCCGGTGTCGCGCACCGTGATGAGGCGATCCCAGTCGACTGTTCCGCGCAGGCGCGGATCGCATTCTTCCGCATCGGGCGCGCGCCCGAGGATGTCCTTGTGCCAGATGCCGTGCATTTCCTGCGGCATTGTCTTGGCGAAGCTCGTTGGTTGAGGTTCGGCTTCGGCGGCCTGTGGTGAAGGGGCCGATTGCGTTTCCACTGCCTCGGAAGGACTAGTGATGGGCTGCGAAGGCTCGTCGTCTGCGCTCCCGCAAGCTGCGAGCGACAGAGGGCAAAGAAGGAGGGCGAGGCGTCGGGGTGAAATCATTGTCATTCCTCCCCAACGCATCGCCCGCTTTCCTTATCCCATCGTCGGGATAACGAAGGCGTTGGAGCCGTCACCGCCGCCGTCGGGCCAGCGCTGGGTGACCTTCTTCGCCTTGGTCCAGAATTTCAGGCCTTCCATGCCGTACTGGTCGATGTCGCCGAAGCCCGAGCGCTTCCAGCCGCCGAAGCTGTGGTAGCTGACCGGCACCGGGATAGGCACGTTGATGCCGACCATGCCGACGTTCACGCGGCTGGCGAATTCGCGCGCGGCGTGGCCGTTGCGGGTGAAGATGGCGACGCCGTTGCCGTACTGGTGCTCGCTCGGCAGGCGTACCGCGTCCTCGAAATCCCTGGCGCGCACGATCTGGAGGACGGGGCCGAAGATCTCTTCCTTGTAGCTTTCCATGTCGGGCGTGACGCGGTCGAGCAGCGTCGGGCCGACGAAGAAGCCGTCCTCGTGACCCTGCAGGCTGAAGCCGCGGCCGTCGATGACGACTTCGGCGCCTTCCTTTTCGGCCGTGTCGATCCACCCTTCGACGCGTGCTTTGTGCTCCGGCGTGACGACTGGGCCGTAATGCGCCTCGGGATCGTTGGAGACGCCGACGCGCAGGGCGTTGATAGCGGGGATCAGCTTTTCGCGTAGGCGATCCGCTGTGTCTTCGCCCACGGGGACGACTACGGGCAGAGCCATGCAGCGTTCGCCTGCCGAGCCGAAGGCGGCCCCGGCGAGATCGTTCACCACCTGGTCGAGATCGGCATCAGGCATGACGATGCCGTGGTTCTTCGCGCCGCCGAACGCCTGCACGCGCTTCGCATTCGCCGTGCCGCGCGAATAGATATACTGCGCGATATCGGAGGAGCCGACGAAGCTGATTGCCGGAATGTCGGGGTGGTCGAGGATCGCGTCGACCATTTCCTTATCGCCGTGGACGACCTGCAACAGGCCCTCGGGCGCGCCAGCTTCCACGAACAGTTCGGCGAGGCGCACCGGCACGCTCGGATCGCGCTCGGAGGGCTTCAGGATGAAGGCGTTGCCGGCAGCGATCGCCATGCCGAACATCCACATCGGGATCATGGCTGGGAAGTTGAACGGGGTGATGCCCGCACCGATGCCGAGCGGCTGGCGCATCGAATAGACATCGATGCCGGGGCCTGCGCCCTGCGTGTATTCGCCCTTTAGTGCCTGCGGGATGCCGCAAGCGAACTCGATGACTTCGAGGCCGCGCTGCACGTCGCCATGTGCATCCTCGACGACCTTGCCGTGTTCGCTGGAAAGCAGCTCGGCCAATTCCTGCTTGTTCGCTTCGACAAGACGCTTGAACTCGAACATCACGCGCGCGCGGCGCTGCGGATTGGTCGCCGCCCATTCGGGCTGGACCTTCTTGGCTTCGTCCACGGCCTTCTGCAGCAGGGCTGCATCGCCCAGGGCCACTTCGGCCTGGACTTCGCCCGTGGACGGGTTCCAGATCTGGTGCTTGCGGGTGGCGGAACCGGTGGCTCCACCGGCGATGAAATGGTCAACCTGACGCATGGGGGAATCCTCTCTTTTCTTGCCAACGGCTGTGGCAAGCGGATGCTCCGAAATCAACCGGTTTCAGATGAAACCTTTGCCTTTCGGGACTATCCGACCGCCGCCATCATCTGTGCGCACAGGATCGCGCCATAGGTGCCAAGCGCATAGCCGAGCACTGCAAGCAGCACACCGACCGGGGCCAGTGCCGGATGGAACGCGGCCGCCACGACGGGCGCCGAAGCGGCACCGCCCACATTCGCCTTGCTGCCTACCGCAACGAAGAAGAACGGCGCCCTGATCAGCTTTGCCACGACTAGCAGCAGGATGACGTGGAAGAGCATCCAGATCAGGCCCACGGCCATAAAGCCGGGCGCATCGCCCAACTGCGTGACGTCCATCTTGGTGCCGATGATCGCCACCAGCAGGAAGATGAAGAGCGTGCCGAACTTGCTCGCGCCGACGCCTTCCAAATTGCGCGCGCGGGTGAAGCTGGCGGCAAGGCCGAGCGTGGTCGCCACCACGACGACCCAGAAGAAACTGCTCGCCAGCGTTGCCTCCTCGCCCTGCCATTCGGCGAAGAACCCGCCCAGCATGGTGCCTGCAAGGTGGCACAGGCCGACCACAGCCAGGGTTGCTCCGAACAGCAGGACGTAATCGTTTGCTGTCGCCACGCGCTCTACCGAGCTGGTGTAATCGGCCATCTTGTCGCGCAGCCGGTCTATGGCGCTGCTGTCCGCGCCAAGCCAACCGTCGACCTTCTCGCTTGCGCCTGCACCGTAGAGCAGGAAGATCATCCAGATATTCGCGACGATGATGTCGACCGCGATGAGCGCGGAGTATTTCTCGATATTATAGCCATAGACTTCCAGCATCGCGGTCTGGTTGGCCCCGCCGCCGATCCAGCTGCCCGCGAGAGTGGCAAGGCCGCGCCATGCCGCGTCCTGTCCGGTGCCGATGATCGACGGATCGAATTGCGCGACGATATAGAGCGCGAGGGGGCCGCCGATCACGATGCCCAGAGTCGCGGTCAGGAACATGATGATCGCCTTGCTGCCAAGGCCAAGGATACCCTTCAGATCGATGCTGAGCGTCATCAGGAACAGCGCAGCGGGCAGGAAAAAGTCCTTCGCTACAGTCCAGAGGTTGCTCTCGCTCACATCAATGAGCCCGAATGTGACCATCAGCGAGGGCACGAGGTAACAGACGAGGATGATCGGCACGAAGGTATAGAACTTCTGCCATCCGGGCCGATCGCGCGTTACGAATACGAAGGCGAGCACCAGGCCCAGGAGGCCAAGGATGATGCGGTCGTCGGTAATCACGTGAAATCTCTCCCGGAAGGGGCTGTATCAGCCGGCAGCGAAAGTGCCGGTTTCGAAGAAATGGGCGATCTTCTTGCGCTGGGGGAGGATGTCGAAGCCTTTGTCCGCCAGCCAATCATCGTCGAAAATCGTGTCTGCATAGCGCGCGCCGTCATCGCACAGGATCGAGACGATCGAACCCTTGAGGCCGCGCTCCGCCATGTCGGCGGCAATCTTGGCGCAGGCCCAGACATTGGTGCCGGTCGATCCGCCGCAGGGCCGCCCGAGCCGTTCGCTCACCTCGTGCGCGGCGGCGATGGAGCAGGCGTCGGGCACGGCTTCCATGGCATCGACCACGTCCGGCAGGAAGCTGGGCTCCACCCGCTGGCGCCCGATCCCTTCGATGCAGCCCGAGGGGTGGTCGACGCGTTCGACCGACCGGTCGGCCCAATGGCGGTGGAAGACCGAGCCTTCGGGATCGGCGACGCAGACCTTGGTGTCGTGGCGATTGTAGCGGGCGAAGCGGCCAATGGTGGCGGACGTCCCGCCGGTCCCCGCTCCGCATACGATCCAGCGCGGCACCGGATGCGGCTCGCGCTGCATCTGGGCGAAGATCGATTCCGCGATGTTGTTGTTGCTGCGCCAGTCCGTCGCCCGCTCGGCGAAGGTGAACTGGTCGATGTAATGGCCCTTCAGATCATCGGCGAGCGCCTGCGCCGCGTCATACATCTCGCCGGGATTATCGACGAAGTGGCATTTGCCGCCGTAGAAGGCGATGGCATCGATTTTCGCCTGCGCCGTCGTCTTGGGCACGACGGCGATGAAGGGGAGGCCCAGCATTCGCGCGAAATAGGCTTCGGACACAGCGGTCGACCCGCTCGATGCCTCGACGATGGCCGTGCCCTCGCAGATCCAGCCATTGCACAGGCCGTACAGGAACAGCGAGCGTGCGAGCCGGTGCTTCAGGCTGCCGGTAGGGTGGCTGGATTCGTCCTTGAGATAGATGGCGATGTCGGGAAGTGCGGGGACGGGCAGGGGGATGAGATGCGTGTCCGCGGACCGATTGAAATCGGCCTCGATCCGCCCGATCGCCCAGTTCACCCATTCGCGCCTCGTCGTCATCCGGCCCTTCTATAGTCTTGGCCGCGAAGGTGAAGCCGCCGCCCCGGGTTTTCCGCCGCTCACCGAATCGATTGACCGCAAGCCGCAGCCCATGGCAAGCGCCGCTCCACCAGGCGGGTGTAGCTCAATGGTAGAGCAGCAGCTTCCCAAGCTGACGACGAGGGTTCGATTCCCTTCACCCGCTCCAGCGAATTTATTTCGGCGGCATGCGGATCGCGCCGTCCAAGCGGAACTGGTGGCCGTTGATGTAGCTGTTGCGGGCGATCTCGACGACCAGAGAGGCGAATTCCTCCGGATGGCCGAGCCGTTTGGGGAAGGGGACGCTGGCGTTGAGCTGGTCCCACATCTGCGGGTTGCGATCCTTCATCCCCAGCATCAGCGGGGTCGCGAAAATGCCCGGCATGACCGAGTTTACGCGAATTCCGAGGTCCATCAGGTCGCGGGCCATCGGCAGCACCAGCCCGTTCACGCCCGCCTTGCAGCTGCCGTAAATCACCTGGCCGATCTGCCCGTCCTGTGCGGCGACACTTGCGGTCAGGGTGATGGCGCCGCGCTCTCCGTCTTCGTTGAGCGGCTCGCTATTGGCCATGCCGAGAGCGGAATGGCTGGCGATGCGGTAGGATGAGACGAGAATGCCCTCCGCGCCGAATGCATAGTCCTCGGTGGAAAGGCGCTTGTAGCCGCCACTTTCCTTGTCCCAGCCCAGCGTCTTGCCCCGACGGCTGGTCATGGCGCAATGGACCGTGACACGCTCCTGTCCGTGGGCCGCACGGGCGGACGCGAACCCGTCGACCACCGATTGTTCATCGGTGATGTCGACCCGCGTGAAATGCCCGCCGATTTCGCTCGCGTGCGCTTCGCCCGCTTCCTCGTTCACGTCGAAGATCGTCACCTTGAGCCCGGCCTCGGCCAGCGCGCTCGCGCTCGCCTTGCCGAGACCCGACGCGCCGCCCGTGACGACTGCTGCCATTCCCGCTTTCAGTTCCATGCCTACCTCCCTGCTGTCATTTGGTTTTCACGCTGCTATCGCATGGCGAGGCCTCCGGGCCAATGGAGAGAAGAATGACCACCCAGATGCAGCGCCGCCAGTTCCTGTCCACGACCGCAACCGCCTTCGGTGCCCTGACGCTGAGCGGGTGCATGACGCGCGGGGCGGATTTGACGGATGCGGGATACGGCCCGCTGGTCCATGATCCGAATGGCTTGCTCGACCTGCCCGAAGGTTTCTCCTACCGCCTGCTGTCCAGCCTTGGCGATGCGATGAGCGATGGTGGGACGGTGCCGAACAAGGCCGACGGGATGGGCTGCCTGCCGCTGCCCGGCGGAGAGATCGCGCTGGTGCGCAATCATGAACTCAAGCAAGCCGACGAGCCCGGCGGGGCGATCGCCGACGGGTACGACCGGATAGCGGGGGGTGCGGTGCTGCCGGGTGGTACGACCACGCTGGTGCTCGATGCGGCAACGCTGGAAAAGAAGCGCGAATATCGCTCGCTGGCCGGGACCATCCGCAATTGCTCAGGCGGGGTGACCCCGTGGGGCAGCTGGCTGACCTGCGAGGAACATGTCACCAAAGCGGACGATATCGGGCCGGAGAAGCTGGGACGCGACCATGGCTGGGTTTTCGAAATCCCGGCCGATGCCGAAGGGCAGGTCGACCCCGTGCCGCTGAAAGCAATGGGCAGGTTCAACCACGAGGCCGCCTGCGTCGACCCGGAAACCGGCATCGTCTACCTGACCGAAGACCGCGACGATTCCGTGCTCTACCGCTTCATCCCCAAGGTCTGCGGCAAACTGGCCGAAGGCGGCAGGCTGGAGGCGATGGTGATCGACGCCATGCCCGACACCCGCAACCACGATGCGCCCCTGATGCCGGTCGGGAAAAGCTATCCGGTGCGCTGGATCGCACTGGACGATGTTGAGGCTCCCGAAGACGATTTGCGTGAACGCGCGGCGGCGCAGGGGGCATCGATCATCGCACGCGGCGAAGGTATCCACATGGGCCCGGACGAGCTTTACGTGTGCTCGACCAGCGGTGGGGCGGCAAAATATGGCCAGGTGTTCAAGCTGGTGCCCGGACGCGGTGCCGGTCCCGACCGCTTCGAGCTTTTCTTCGAAAGCGAAAATGCGGCGCAGTTCAATTACGGCGATAACCTCACGGTCGGCCCGAACGGTCACCTGATCGTGTGCGAGGACCAGTACACGCCGATCGTCGACAACCGGCTCATCGGCATCACGCCCGCTGGCGAGCCCTATGCCTTCGGCCGCCTGCGCATGCAGACCGAACTGGCAGGCGGGTGCTTCTCGCCCGACGGGAAATGGTTCTTCGTCAATGCCTATGCGCCGACGCGCACGATCGCGATTACCGGTCCGTGGAAGGTGTGACGCCGCTTTAAATGAGCGCGCTGCTGTTCGCCCTTGTCGCGGCTTTCGCGCTTTCGATCGGCGCGCGCGACCAGCTGCTGATCGCGGATCTGCGCGCCCGGCTGGGCCCGTCGCCCGGCCTTATTGCGACGGTAGTGGCTGTGGCGGCGGCAACTGGGGCACTGGCCGGCTGGGCCGGCGGCAGGTTCGCCGCCTTGCTGTCGGTCAATACAGCGCAGATGTTCGTCGCGCTGGCGCTGTTGCTCGCGGCGGTCGAACTCGCGTGGCCCAATCGCGGCAAGCCGCCTGCGGAACCGACCCGTTCGCTCTTCGCCATCGGGGTCGCTCTGGCATTACGCCAGCTCACCGATGCCGCGCGCTTTGTGGTCTTCGCGATTGGTGCGGCGCTCGCCTTCCCGCAGATGGCAGCGCTCGGCGGCGCTTTGGGTGGAGCGGCGGCGATTGCGACCGGCTATGTGCTTGGCGAAAGGCTGCGCTTGCTGCCCCATCGCGCGGTTCGACTGGGTTTGGCGGCCATCATCTTCATCGGCGCGATAATAATCGGATTTTCCGTTCGTCTTGCGTGATAAGGATCGTTTATTCCGATCTCTGCAACAGCCAAAGACCATGAAACCCTTTGTCCGTCCTCCCGTTGGTCGAGTGTACAGTTCATAATCCAAGAAGGGGATTTTCCATGGCCGAACTCGGCAACAATTCGAAAGCCGGTCTCGTTACCGCGCTCAACGGCGCACTGGCCGACACGCTGGCGCTCTATATGAAGACCAAGAACTTCCATTGGCATGTCGCGGGCCCGCGCTTTCGCGACCTCCACGTCCTGTTCGACGAGCAGGCCGCCCAGCTGATCGCCACTGTCGACGACCTGGGTGAGCGCGTGCGCAAGAACGACGAATACACGCTGACCTCGATCGGCTCGGTCGCCAGCGAGACCAAGATCGCCGACCAGGACGACGTCACGATCACCGCAGACGCGATGGTGAAGGAGCTGCGCGACGACAACCGCAAGCTGCATGATCGCCTCGGCAAGGTGAAGGAAGAAGCCGAAACCGTTGGCGATAACGCGACCAGCGGCATCGTCGACGACTGGATCGACCAGTGCGAAGAGCGCATCTGGTTCCTCAACCAGACCAGCAAGTAAGCTTCGCAGAAAAATACCAATTCACAGCCCGTTCGCACCTTGGGTGCGGGCGGGTTTGTTGTATGTGTGAGCCATGGCAGACGTAACGATCATCGAACGGGCTAGCGACGAAGCAATCGCCGACTGGCTCGCCGCACGACTTTCCGAGGCAATGGATGCAGGGGAAGGTCCGGTCACGATCACCGTCCCCGGCGGTTCGACGCCGTTCCCGATTATAGAGAAGCTGCTCGAACACGACCTCGATTTCTCGCGGCTGGTCGTGTGGCCGAATGACGATCGCATCGTTCCCGAAGATCACGAAGCGTCGAACACGGGCAAACTCAGGGCGCTCTTCGAACCGGCCGGTGCGGAAGTGGTGACGCTGACGATCATGGAGGCGGTGCCGCATTTCGACCTCGCCTGGCTCGGCATGGGTGCGGACGGTCACATCGCTTCGCTGTTTCCCAACACCGATCCGCAAATCGATGAAGAGCGGCGGATCATCCGCCTGACGCCTGATCCCCTGCCGCCGGAAGCGCCGTTCGACCGGATAAGCCTCACGCTGCCGTCATTGCTCGATTCCGCCCAGATCGCCTTCGTGATCCGTGGTTCGGACAAGCGCACGGTTTTCGACGATGCCGTGTCCGGCCAGAGCGACCTGCCTGTCGCACGGCTGCTCAAAGGTGCGAGCCAGCCCGTCACATGCTTCACCTGATCCCGGCGCCGCTGCACCGGCTCGCCCTTCGCATCGCTTACCGCTTGCGCGCGCGCCTGCGCAAATCCACCGGTACGACCCGTGACGGGGTGAGCGTAATCGTGCGTGACCTCGACGGGCAATTGCTACTCGTGCGCCACAGCTACGGCCCCGAAGGCTGGTTCTTTATCGGCGGCGGCATCGATCGCGGTGAAACGGCGGAACAGGCGGCGCGGCGCGAGATGCGCGAGGAGGTCGGCTGCGAAGCGACCGCGATCAGGCCAATCGGCACCATCGAAGAGGAATTGTCGGGCGCCGCGCATACGGCGCATATCTTTGCTGCGGTGATCGACGACCTGCCCAGACCCGATGGCCGCGAAATCGTGGAAGCGCGGTTCTTTCCCACCCACTCGCTGCCCGAGCCGCTGAGCCCGCGCACGCGCGAGCGGCTGGCCTTGTGGCGCGCCAACGCCGCCTAGAGCAGGCTCAGCTGCGCGTCGGGCCGCCGCGGTTCTTCCTCTTCGTCCTTTTCGAGCTTCGAAAGGGTTAGCCCCATCAGCCTGATCGGCATGGGGAGCGGAAGAACCTCTTCGAGCAGGATCCGGGACACGCTCGCGAATTCCTCCTTGTCGGTGATCGGGCGGGGCACTGACTTGGCCCGGCTGAAGATCTGGAAGTCGGTGTATTTCAGCTTGAGGGTGACCGTGCGCCCGCTTGCCTCGGCGCGCTCGATCCTTTCCCAGACGATGTCGATGATGTTTTCCAGCGTCTCGCGCAGTTCCGATCCCGAGGATATGTCGCGGCTGAAGGTGCGTTCGCCGCCGACCGACTTGCGGGTGCGGCTGGCGCGCACCGGGCGCAGGTCGATGCCGCGCGCGGCGCGGTAGAGATAATCGGCGAAGCTGCCGAAATGGGCGCGCAGCCACTCGAGGTCCTTGGCTGCGAGGTCCGCACCTGTTGCGATGCCGAGACGGGTCATCTTCTCCTCCGCCTTTGGACCGACGCCGTGGAACCGCCTGACGGGCAGGGACTGGACGAAATCCGCGCCCTGGCCCGGGCGAATGACGCACAGTCCGTCGGGCTTGTTCTGGTCGCTGGCGAGCTTGGCGAGGAACTTGTTGTAACTGACCCCGGCGCTGGCGGTCAGCTTTGTCTTGGCGCGGATTTCCTGCCGGATCAGTTCGGCGATGCGGGTCGCGCTGCCAATGCCCAGCCGGTCCTCGGTCACATCGAGATAGGCTTCGTCGAGGCTGAGCGGTTCGACCAGTTCGGTGTGGTGGCGGAAAATCGCCCTGATCTGCTGCGAGACCTCGCGGTAGACGTCGAAGCGGCTCTTGCAGAAGATGAGATCGGGGCACAGCCGCTTGGCCGTGACCGAGGGCATGGCGCTGCGCACGCCGAACTTGCGCGCTTCGTAGCTGGCCGCGGCCACGACGCCGCGCCCACTCGCCCCGCCGACTGCCACGGGCTTGCCGCGCAGGTCCGGATTGTCGCGCTGTTCTACGCTGGCGAAGAAGGCATCCATGTCGACGTGGATGATCTTGCGCAGGCCATCGGCCTCCTCGTCATCATCCCTGTCCTGCGCTTCGCTCATGTCACTCCAGATAGCGATACGGGTTGCAAAGCGGAACCTTGTGCGGCACCCGCCATTTTGTGCAAATGCGAAACGATCAACTTGCGACGGGCGAACGCCCCACTGCCGAGGCCGCCAAGCGCGGACCCATTGGCGAGCGCGAGCTGATCTGGATGATGGCGCTGCTGATGGCGCTCAACGCTTTCGGTATCGATGCCATCCTCCCCGCGCTCGACGCCCTGGCGACCGATCTCGGCGCGCAGGGCAACAACCGGCAGTTCGTGGTAGGTGCCTATTTGCTCGCAGCAGGGATCGGCACGCTGGTGCCGGGTGCCTTCGCCGATCGCTACGGGCGCAGGCCCGTGCTGTTCGTGGCCCTGTTCCTCTATATCTCGCTTTCGATCGCCTGCGCGCTGGCCAGCACATTCGACATGCTGGTGGTGTTGCGCGCGGCACAGGGCTTCTTCGCAGCGGGCATCATCGCCCTGCCGCCTGCGATCATTCGCGACCGGGTTGGCGGCGACAAGATGGCGCGCATGATGAGCCTGATCTTCGTGATCTTCCTGCTGGTACCTGCTGTCGCGCCCAGCATCGGGCAGGGCGTGCTCGTCCTGATGGGCGACTGGCGCTGGATTTTTGCCAGCATGGCGCTGGCCGGTGTGGTGATGAGCGCCTGGGTCTATTTCCGCCTGCCGGAGACGCTTCACGAGGAAGACCGGCAGGAAATCCGCATCGGGCCCATCGCGCGCAACATGAAGAGCGCGGTCACCTTGCGCGAAACCATCGGCTACACGCTCGGCAGTGCGCTGGTCTTCGGCGGGTTGTTCGGCTTCATCAATTCCTCGCAGCAGTTGATCGGCGAGGCTTTCGGGGCGGGCGACCGCTTCCCGCTGATCTTTGCAATCTGCGCAGGCTGCATGGCGCTGGCCAATTGGTCGAACAGTCGCATCGTCGAACGTTTCGGCGCGCGCAAGGTCAGCCATGCGGCGCTGTTCGCCTTTATCGCGGTGGCGGCGGCGCAGCTCTATTTCGCCAACCAGCCCGACGAAACGCTGTGGACCTTCGTCCCGCTGATGGCGGCGAACATGAGCCTGCTGGGCTTCATCGGCGCAAATTTCGGCAGCATCGCCTTGCAGCCCTTCCGCCACATCGCCGGCGCTGCGTCTTCGGCGCAGGGCTTCCTTCGCATGACCAGCGGCGCCTTGCTGGGGGCCTTCGTCGGCTATGCCTATGACGGCACGGCCCGCCCGCTTGCAGCAGCGCTGCTCGTCACGGCGGTGCTGAGCCTTGCTTTCGTGTTGTTCTCCGAGCGCGGGGAGCTGTTCGGAGAAAAGATGCCCGAAGACGCCTAGGCTTCGGCGTGCAGGCGTCGCCAGGCGAGATCGGCGAATTCACACAGCAGGGGCCGCGTATCGCGCGGGTCGATGATATCCTCGACATTGAAGCGTTCGGCGCTGCGGAAGGGCGATGTGACCTTGTCGAGCCGTTCGCGAATGGCGGCGAGTTCCGCTTCCGGGTCCTCCGCCGCCTCGAGTTCCGACTTGTAGGCCACTTCCAGCCCGCCCGCGATCGGCAGGCTGCCCCAGTCGCCACTCGGCCAGCAGAAGCGGTACTGAAACGTCTCCGCATTGCTCATCGCGCTGCCCGCAATGCCATAGGCGCGGCGCAGCACGACCGAGGCGAGCGGGACGCTGGCCTTGTAGATCGCGTTCATTGCCTGCACGCCGTAACGGATCGTGCCCGCCATTTCCGCCTCGCGCCCGATCATGAAACCGGGGTTGTCGACGAGATGGACGATCGGCAGGCGAAACTGGTCGGCCAGCTTCACGAAGCGTTCCACCTTTTCGGAGGTTTTCGCCTCCCACGATCCGCCGAGATAGGAGGGATCGCTGGCAAGGACCGCGACCGGCCATCCGTCGAGCCGGGCGAGGGCGGTGATGCAGGCGCGGCCCCACATGCGGCCGATTTCGAATACGGTGCCCTGGTCGAAAACCATCTCCATGCAGCGGCGCATGGAATAAACTTGTTTGTCCTCGCGCGGTACCAGGGAAAGCAGCGCTTCCTCGCGGCGGTGGACCGGATCTGTGCAATTGGATCGGCGCGCAAACTGGCCGACGTGTTCGGGCATGAAGGAGAGGAAATGGCGCGCGCGGGCGAAGGCCTCGGCCTCGCTTGCCACCTCGTCGTCGATCACGCCATTGCGGGTATGGATGCCGCTGCCGCCGAGGTCTTCTTTCGCCTGGTTGTGATCGGTCGATCCCTTGTAACTATCGCCGAGGCCATCGACCACGGCGGGGCCGGCGGCGAAGATCTGGCTGAGGCCCTTCACCATGACCGAATAATGGCTCGCCACCGCACGCGCCGCGCCAAGCCCTGCGGTGGGGCCGAGCGCGAGCGCGACGACAGGCACGGTATCGAGGTTCTTCACCACGTCCGACCAGCCGGGCACGGCGGGGATATAGGTCGCGCCGATCTGTTCGAGCGTCTTGACGCTGCCGCCGCCGCCCGTGCCGTCGATCATGCGGATGATGGGCAGCTTGAGCTCGTGCGCCATCTTTTCGGCCTGCACCATCTTGCGGGAAATGCCCGCATCGGCCGCACCGCCGCGAATGGTGAAATCGTCTGCCGTGGCCACGACAGGGCGGCCTTCGATCAGCGCTTTTCCGAACAGGAAGGGGGCAGGGAGGATACCGGCAAGGTCGCCGTTCTCGTCATAGCTCGCCTTGCCCGCGATCTTGCCGATTTCGCGGAAACTGCCGTCATCGACCAGTGCAGCGAGCCGTGCGCGGGCGTCCATCTTGCCGCGCGCGTGCTGGCGCGAAACCTTCTCCTCGCCGCCCATTTGTTCGGCGAGCGCCTCGCGTCGGCGCAATTCGTCGAGTTCGTCCTGCCAGCTCATGCGTGCCCTCTCTCCTCATCGGACACGCTTGCAAGGGTCGGAGCGAAAGGGAAGCCTTATTCTTCTTTCGGCTCGACAACCGCCAGCACGGCCTCGACCTGAACCTGCCCGCCTGTCGCGGCGGAAAGCTCGGTCACGGTCCCGTCGAAGGGCGCTGTCAGCGCGTGTTCCATCTTCATCGCCTCGAGCACCATCAGCCGCTGGCCAGCGGTGACCGCATCGCCCTCGGCCACATCGACCGCGATGACCTTGCCCGGCATGGGGGCGAGAATGGCACCGTCGCCAGCCGCAGCGGCGCCCGAGCCGCGGGACTGGCGTTCGAAGACGAAACTCTGCCCGTCGGCGAAGACGACTGCACGCTCGGGGTCGACGAATCCTGTTGCCAGGCTGTCGACATGCGAGGCAGCCGCGCTGACCGTACGCGTCTCGCCCTTGTGCGTGAGCGTTGCATTGAGCTTGCCCGGCGCATTGAGGCGCAGGCCGATCGGCAGGTCCTCATGTTCTTCCGTTTGGGCAAGCGCGATGAAGTCGGCAGCGGTCTGCCAGATATCGTCACCCGCCTCGTCTGCCGACACCAGCGTGTCGAGCTTTGCTTCGATGAAGCCTGTGTCGAGGTTCGCGTCTTCGAAATCCTCGTCGCGCAGGCAATTCGCTATGAATGCCGCATTGGTTTTCACCGGCCAGATTTCGACGCTTTCGGCGATGTCGGCGAGCTGGTCGATGGCCTCGGCGCGCGTCTCACCCCAAACGACGAGCTTGGCGACCATAGGATCGTAGTACGGCGAGATCATATCACCTTCTTCGACGCCCGTTTCGATCCGCCCTTCTGCACCGAGATCGAAATGGTCGAGCCTTCCGGTCGAGGGCAGGAAGCCACCTGCCGGGTCTTCGGCATAGAGGCGCGCCTCGATCGAGTGACCGTCGATGAAGAGATCGTCCTGCTTCATCGGGATGGGTTCGCCGCTTGCCACGCGCAGCTGCCACTCCACCAGGTCCACACCGGTGATCTCTTCGGTCACCGGGTGTTCGACCTGCAGGCGCGTGTTCATCTCCATGAAAAAGATGCGGTCGGCGCGCAGGCCTTCGCTCGCATCGGCGATGAATTCGATCGTGCCTGCGCCTTCGTAATCGACCGCCTTGGCAGCGCGCACGGCGGCGGCGCAGATGTCTTCACGCGTCGCCTCGTCCATGCCGGGGGCGGGGGCTTCCTCGATTACCTTCTGGTGGCGACGCTGGAGCGAGCAGTCGCGTTCGAACAGGTGGACGACATTGCCGTGGCTGTCGCCGAAGACCTGCACCTCGATATGGCGCGGCGAGGTGATCCACTTTTCCAGCAGCACTTCGTCGTTGGAGAAGCTGGCCTTGGCCTCGCGCCGGCAGCTTTCGAGGCTCGCTTCGAAATCCTCGGCCCTGTCGACCTTGCGCATGCCCTTGCCGCCGCCGCCCGCGACGGCCTTGATCAGTACGGGATAGCCGATGGCGTCGGCCTCTTGCTTCAGACGCTCTACCGACTGGTCCTCGCCCTCATAGCCCGGCGTGACCGGCACGCCTGCCTCGCGCATCAGCTTCTTGGCGGCATCCTTGAGGCCCATGGCGTCGATGCTGGAGGGCTTGGGGCCGACCCAGATCAGTCCTGCGTCGATGACTGCCTGCGCAAAGCCTGCGTTCTCCGACAGGAAGCCGTAACCGGGATGGATTGCCTCGGCACCGGTCTGCTTTGCCGCAGCGATGATCTTTTCGCCGACGAGATAGCTTTCGGCGGCGGGCGAAGGGCCGATATGCACCGCCTCGTCCGCTTGCCGCACGTGCAGCGCTTTTGCATCGGCGTCGGAATAGACCGCCACGGTGGCGATGCCCATTTCACGCGCGGTGCGGATGATGCGGCAGGCGATTTCGCCGCGATTGGCGATGAGGAGTTTCGAAATCATACGAATGCGCGCTAGCCGTAGCGGCCAGATCCATCAAGCGCCTGGCTTCAAGCTACCAACCGGCGACGGGCCTGAAATCGTGCCGCGACCAGATGATCGGTTCCTGTGGCCCGCTCGGCCGGTTCCACAGCGCTTCGAAAAAAGCGGTCGTCACGTGCCAGCTTTTCTCCAGCCCGCCGACACGTACGCGCTTGTCCCAGGCCAGCTGGCCGCGGCTGAGCACCTTGCGCCCGATCGCGCCGTAGATGTTGGCCGCCGCAAGCACGGCCCAGCGCTGGCGGAAGCGCAGCTTCTTCGCGCCGAGCTTCGATGCCGCTTCGTGCTTTTCCATCAGCGCGATGAGGCGTGGCATCAGGCTGGCGAGCTTGAAGCGGTTTTCGGGAAGGGCATGTTCGCCCGCTTCCCAATCCAGTTCGGCCAGCCACGTCGCGGGCAGGTAGCAGCGTCCGGCCTCAGCATCCTCGGTAATGTCGCGCGCGATATTGGCGATCTGGAAGGCAAGGCCGAGGTCGCAGGCGCGGTCGAGCGTTTCCCCGTCATCCTTGGGCACGCCCATGATGACCGCCATCATGATGCCGACCGATCCGGCCACGTGATAGCAATATCGCATCATGTCGGCCTCGGTACGCGGCTGCCAGCGGGTCGCGTCGAGCGCGAAGCCGCCGATCATGTCGTTCGCCATGTCCCAGTCGAGCCCGCACTCGTCGGCCACCAGGCCGAAGGCATCGAAGGCGAAGTCTGCCGTGGGCTGTTCGTCGAGCGCGCGCTTGGTCAGCACGCGGATCGCCTGGACGCGGTCTTCTGCGCTTTTCAAATCGCCCTGGTCGCCCAGCGGACCGCCCTTGTCCTGGTTGTCGGCGATGTCGTCGCACCGGCGGCACCAGGCGTAGAGAAGCCATGAGCGCTCGCGCGTCGTGCGGTCGAACAGTTTCGACGCGGCGGCAAAGCTGTGCGAACCTTCCGCGATCGCCTCATACGACTTGGCGACCAGAGCGGCACGCTCGCGCCCGCCACCTGCACGCGCAGGAGTGACGCGCAAATTGCTCGTGGTAAGGGGGCGCTGCGCGCTCAGAGGTCTTCCGCCTTCATCTTGAAGATCGGGGTATGCGGCGAATAGCTTTCCATCTGCTGAAGCAGGCCGCTTAACGAGGTGTCGTGCACGAGGATGCCCTGGTGCGTAGGCCGCACGAAGCCGACATCCGCCATCTTGCGGTTGAAGGCGATGAGTTCATCGTAAAAGCCGAATGCGTTGAGCAGGCCGACCGGGTTGGAATGATAGCCCAGTTGCGCCCAGCTCATCGCTTCCCACAGCTCGTCCATGGTGCCGACGCCGCCGGGAATGGTGATGAACCCGTCGCTGAGATCGGTGAAGCGCTGCTTTCGTTCATGCATCCCGCCAACAGTGTGGAGTTCGGTGCAATCGTGGTTGGCGACTTCGGAATTCGCCAGCGCGTCGGGGATGATCCCGATCACTTCGCCGCCCGCTTCGAGCGCGCCGCGCGCAGTCGCGCCCATAAGGCCGAGCCTGCCGCCGCCATAGACGACGCCGATCCCGCGTTCGGCCAAGCCGGCGCCGACATCATAGGCAAGCTGGATGTAGCGCGGATCTTCAGGCGAAGCGGAACCGCAATAAACCGCTAGTCTCTTCATTTTTCGAGCAAATCCTCAACCATGAGCCCCGCGGTCGCCTTGGCGCTGCCGACCACGCCGGGGATGCCGGCGCCCGGGTGCGTGCCTGCGCCCACGAGGTAGAAATTATCGATCACGTCGTCGCGATTGTGCCCGCGGAACCATGCGCTCTGCGTCAGCACAGGTTCGAGGCTGAAGGCGCTGCCCATATGGGCGTTTAGGTCCATCGCGAAATCGCGCGGCGCGTAGTGGAACTTGGTCTTGATCCGGCCATGGAGGTCCGGGATCAGGCGGCGCTCGACCTCGTCGAGGATGCGCTTTTCAAGGATCGGGCCCATCTCTTCCCAGTCGACCGAAAGCTTGCCCATGTGGGCGACGGGGACGAGCGCGTAAAAGGTGCTCATGCCTTCGGGCGCCATGCCGGGATCGGTCACGCTGGGGTGATGGAGGTAGATCGAGAAATCCTGCGGCAGGACGCCGTGATCGTAAATGTCTTCCAGCAGACCCTTATAGCGCGGTCCGAACAGGATCATGTGATGCGGGATGCCCGGCCAGGTGCCCTCGATGCCGAAATGGACGACGAAGAGGCCCGGCGAAAAGCTCTTTCGCGACAGCGACTTGGCGTAGCTCTTGCCGCGTTTCGTTTCGCCCAGCAGGTCCTTGTAGCTGTGCATGATGTCGGCATTGCTGGCGACCGCGTCGAAGCGCTCCTTCCAGCCCGAATGGGTTTCTACCTCGCTGGCCCGGTTGCCCAGCGTGTGCACCTGGACGACGGGATCATGGAGGCGCACGGTGCCGCCGATCCGCTCGAAATGTTTCACCATGGCAGCAATCAGCCGGTTGGTGCCGCCCTTGGCCCACCAGACACCGCCGTCCTTTTCCAGCTTGTGAATGAGGGCGTAGATGCTGCTGGTCTTCATCGGGTTGCCGCCGACGAGAAGGGTGTGGAAGCTCAGCGCCTCGCGCAGTTTCTCGTTTTCGACATAGCTCGACACCATGGAATAGACGCTGCGCCACGCCTGCTTCTTGGCCAGCGCGGGCGCGGCCTTGAGCATCGACTTGAAGTCGAGGAAGGGCTTGTGGCCCAGCTTGACGTAGCCTTCCTCGTAGACGCCTGCCGAATATTCGAGGAAGCGTTGGTACCCGGCGACGTCCGCAGGATTGAGCTGCGCGATTTCGCCGAACAATTGCTCTTCGTCGTTGGAATAGTCGAAGTTCGTCCCGTCGGGCCAGTTGAGCCGGTAGAAGGGCATGACCGGCATGATCTCGATGTCGTCGGCCATGTCGTGACCGCTCAAGGCCCACAATTCGCGCAGGCAGTCGGGATCGGTGATGACGGTGGGGCCGGCGTCGAAGGTGAAGCCGTCCTTTTCCCAGTAGTATGCGCGGCCACCCGGTTTGTCGCGCGCCTCGATTACCGTGGTTGCGATGCCTGCCGACTGGAGGCGGATCGCGAGCGCAAGACCGCCGAAACCCGAACCGATCACGCAGGCGGTGCGGCCCGTGTGCGGTATCTCGGTAGCGTCGGAAGGGGCGGGAGGTGTCGTCTCGGCGTTCATCGATGGTTCTCATGGACGAGCGGCGCGCCCTTGCCAAGCAAGGCCGTTACCGCGCGGGAAATTGGAACGGGCGGTTTGCCCGAGAGGATGCGCAGCTTGTCGAAGCGGGTCGAGCGTGCGGCATAGAACCGCTCGATCAAAGGCTCCGGCAGTCGATAGAAGCGCTCGAACACACGGTATCGTTCCTCCGGAATGGCCGCATCGAACAGCATTTTTCCAAGCAGGCGATAGAAACGGGTGGCGCGCCAGTGGTCATGCGCGCGTTTCTCGACGAAATCGGCGAGTTCTGGGCCAGGCAAATGGGCCGCCCCGGCAATTGCCAGCGCGTTCGCAGCGGCGACCGGCATGGTGTAGCTGGTGAGCGGATGGACGAACCCGCCGCGAGCGCCTGCCAGCGCCACGCCGGGCTGCTGGAGTGAAGCGCGATAAGCGGCAAAATCGCCGCCGGTGATGACGGGCAGGACGCCGGTTTCCTCGTGGATCACCTCAGCGCTCCAGTCCTTGGACGTGGCATATTCTTCGATCCGCCGCGCCAGCATTTCCCGGTCGAGAACCGGACTGTCGGCGTAATAGGTGTCCTCGACGAAAATCTCGTCCTCGCCGAGCGGGAGCAGGTAGATGAAACGGTAGGCGCCGGGCTGGTCGACCGTCGCATCCATGATGACGGGACGCTCGATCCCGTGCGGTTCCCGGGTACGAAGGTGCTGGCCGAGGAAGACCTGCCAGCCACCGGCAAGATGCTCGCTCGGCACGGCATCGCGGCAATCGATTACGGCACGGGCCTCGATATCGGGCCTGCCGCCGACCTCCACCCGGTCCGCGGCGAGGCCGGTCGCGCGCGTCCCGGTGAAGATCGCATCCTGCGGCAATTGGCGGCGCAGGTGCGCATCGAAATCGCGGCTGTCGAGGGAGCGGTAATTGGCGGCCAGCTGGCGCGTGTGGGCCGGAAACCGCACTTCGTTGCCACCGGTCCAGCTTGTCGCCGTGAAGCCGGAAAGCAGGTCCGTCGCCTCGGGGCCGAGATCGTGTTCGAACCAGCTCCAGCGATGATTGCCGCCGAAACTCTCGCCCGCTTCCACGAGTGCGATACGCATGGCGGGATGCGCACGATGGATGGAGAGCGCGGTGAGGCCCCCGGCCAGTCCGCCGCCGACAATGGCAATATCGTATTCGCGCCCCATGGGGACCACCGCTTACGTCCCGTGGCCGTGCGCGGCAATCGGTTTTGCCCGACACGGCAGTGTTCGTGGAACGCCTGCGGGACACGGTCGTTTGGCGGACAAGGGCAATTCGAGGGAAATTCCAATGAAATACGTCGCAATCCTTGGCGCAGCCGGTCTGGGCCTGTGTGCCGCAGCTCCTTTGGCAGCGCAGGACTATGCCGAGGTCGAAGGTGCGCCCGGCGGGCCGCCATCCACCGTTTTCGACGGCGATTTCCTGAGCGTTGGCGTGGGTGTCGGCTACAATGCGAGCTATTCCGGCAGCGACGATTACAACATAAATATCCTGCCGATCGTGCAGGGTTCTGTCTGGGGCATCGACATCAATCCGCGCCCGGCGGGCCTTGCGCTCGACCTCATCCCCGATGCCGACGATGCGACGGTCAATTTCTCCGCCGGACCCATGTTCCGACTGCGCAGCGACCGCGTCGATGCAGAGGATATCAACGACGATATCGTCGCAGCCTACGGCGAACTCGACCGTGCGGTCGAAATCGGCGGAAGTTTCGGCGTGTCATTTCCCAAGGTGCTCAACCCGTTCGACAGCCTGAGCGTCAATGTCGACGCGACCTGGGACGTCGCCGGCGCGCATGAGGGCATGACGATCAGCCCCTCGATCACCTATTTCACGCCGCTCAGCCGCGCGACGGCCGCCTCGCTGACGCTCAGCACCAGCTTCATCGACGACGACTTCGCGGATTACTATTATTCGGTGCCCGACGTGAATGCGGCGTTGCCCGATGCGGATCTGCTTCCCGGTTTCCAGGCAGAAGGCGGGATGCAAAGCTACGGGATAAACCTTTTCCTCGCCCATGACCTGAGCGGCGATGTCACCGATGGCGCGCTTTCCATCATTGGGATCGGCGGCTGGTCGAAGCTGGTCAATGACGCTGCCGACACGCCGTTTACGAGCATTCGCGGCGATAACGACCAGTATTTCGTGGCTCTGGGCGTGGGCTACACCTTCTAGGATCTACGCTCTGCAGCAAGGCGGTTGTGCTTTTCGGCCAGCGCCTGCGCCCGCTCTATCCGCTCGCGGAACTTGCCTTCGAAGGGATCGCCTGCGGAGATCGCTTTCGTGCGCACACCCGCGATGTCGAGACCGTAGAGCTTGTCGTTTGTGCCCATATAGGCCTTGGCCGGCACGCCTTCGCCGCCGAGGTCGTCCAGCAGGTGCTCGATGCCGGAAGTGCTGACACTCACCAGCCATTCGCCATAGCTGGTGGCGAACAACACATAGACGCTGCCATCGTCTCCGGTCGGCGTGTGAAACAGCCGCGCGGTGCCCTTGCGCTCTCGTCCGCCCGCATAGGCGCGCCTGCGCTGGATACCCAGCCAGATGTTATAGATGCCGGCCCAGACCAGGATCGCCCCGAAGAGGACGAAGATCACGCCGAGGAAAGTCGGGATTTCCTCAAGGTCGGGAAACATGCCGAGACCGGCCGCGATCATGGCCAATCCGATGACGATGGTCACTAATCCGATCATGGCCTGCCAACTCCGCAACTTGAAGTTGGCAGGCCATTAGCACGATCGGGTTAAGGCTTTCGCCTTTTTTCGGTCAGTCGCCCTTCGAGGCGGTGCCGACAGTGCCGTCGGCAAGCTCGGGACGGCTGTCGGGCATGGCCGCGTCGCGGTCGCCCGTCTTCAGGTAGGTGTCGAACCAGCGCATCATGCGCAGGTTGTAGTCGTAGCGTGCGGCTGCCTTGCGGTTGCCGTGGCCTTCACCCGGATAGAGCACCAGGCGTACCGGCACGTCTGGCTTGCGCACCTTCATCGAGCGGTAGAGCTCGTAGCTCTGGCTGGGCGCGACGCGCGTGTCTTCCGCGCCATGCATGATCAGTAGCGGCGTATTGGCCTTGTCGACGTGATAGATCGGCGAGACTTCGAGCATCTTCTGCCAGTCGTCCCACGGCCAGGCGCGGCTGTGCACATTGTACATCTCATACGGAATGTCGGTCGTGCCGAACTTCGAGATCTGGTTCGAAATGCCGACGAACATCACGCCCGCCACGAACTCGTCGCTGAAATAGGTCGAGGTCCATGCGGTCGCATAACCGCCATAGGAACCGCCGGTCACGCCGACGCGGTCGGCATCGGCCACGCCCGCTTCGACAAGCGCGCGCTTCGCATCGACGAGATCGGTGAACTCGGGATCGGTATAGCGGCCCTGGTGCTGCTTGGAGAAGGCCGTGCCGTAGCCGGTCGATCCGCGATAGTTGGGCAGGAAGACCGCATAGCCCTGGCCTGCGGCGACCTGGCCCGGCTTGGAGTAGGCGGTCTGCCAGCCATTGCTGTCATGCGCTTCGGGGCCGCCGTGGACGTTCAGGATCAGCGGAGCGCCGCCGCGAGGGGCGCCGCCGACCGGCTCGATCAGGACGCCTTCGACCTGCTGGCCGTCACGCGCGGTGAAGGTGAATGCCCGCTGTTCGCCGAAATCGATTTCGGACAGCCAGCTGTTGTGCTGCGTCCAGCGCTGGAATGCGCCGTTGTTCCACACGAACAGTTCGGTCGGGTGCTTCGGGCTGCTCGCCTCGACGGCGATGACATTGCCGCCGGCTTCGACGCTGCTGAGGACCAGCGCGCCGCCATCATGTTCCTCGGCGACGGTGCCATCGGCGTTGTAGACGCGCAGCGAAGACTGCACGCCTTTATGGATGACTGCGGCAAGGCGGCCGTCGGCAAGCCATTCGGCATCGACGGCTGCTTCTGCAGCACCGGCGTTGAGCGCGCGGTAGTTACCCGTTGTCACGTCGACGAGGTGCAGCGTCGTGTCGGCGGGGTCATTCATGTCGACACCCGCGATCATGGACAGCTGCGTGCCGTCGGGCGAAATCTCGATATCGCCGAGCTTGCCCGGCGTTTCGACCACGTTGAGCACCTTGCCGCTGGTAAGGTCGATGATGTGCGCGCGCTTCGAGGTGTATTCGTCGTCGATCTGCGGCGTGGGTGCGCTTTCGACGACGCCGGTCGTGCCGTTCGGCGCGACGTGGAAGCCGCTGACATAGCCCGGGATGGTCAGTTCGGTCGGCTCGGCATCGACTTCGCCGCCGACCTTGGCTGCGAACAGGCGGTTGAGGCGTGCCTCTTCTTCATAAACGATCGCGTTGAAGCCGGCCTTGGACTGCTTTTCGCGGTCCTTGTCGTCTTCTGCCGAAGCCAGCATCCAGATCGCCGAGCCGTCCGGTGCCCAGGCATAGGACCGCACGCTGGCGTCCTTTACCGCGGCGAGCTTGCGGTGCGCGCCGCCGTCTACCGGGATGCCCCAGACCGCGCGGTCCTCGTCCTCGTCTGCCCAGACGAAGCTGATCATGCGGCCGTCGGGCGAAAAGGCGATGCCCGACACGCTCATGTCTTCGGGCAGGAATTCGCGCGCATTGGCAGGGCCATAGGCGACGTTCAACTGCTGCGTGGTGGAACCGTTTTCCTCGCCTTCGGTCACGTCGGGAAGGCTGGCGGTGGTGTAGGCGATGCGGCTGCCATCGGGCGAAACGGCGACCGTGCCGACGCTTTCGAGCGCGGCGACGTCTTCGGGCGTCATCGGGCGCGCCTGCGCCTGTGCGGAAATGGAAGCTGTGGCAAGCAGGCCGGTGGCAACTGCAAGGCGACGAAGGGTAATCAAGATGTTCTCTCCTGCAAGAATCTTCTGCCCGGCTACATAGCGATAGCGCGGCGAAGGGCAAACCGGGGCTTGTCGGCGGCGGGTCGTGCAGGCATCACGGGCCAGCAAGAGGAGAGGAATTCATGCGCAATCTGATCACGGGCCTTGCCGCAAGCGTGCTGGCGGCTGCAACGCCGCTCGCTGCCCAGACCACCGTCATCCATGCCGACGGAGTGGTGACCGATGCCGACAGCGCTCCGCTGGGGCGTTCGACCGTGACCGTGACCGACGGCCGGATCGTCAGCATCGTGGATGGCTGGCAGGCCGTGCCCGAAGGCGCCGAGATGGTCCATCTGGAAGGCAAGACGCTGGTGCCGGGCCTGATCGACCTGCACACGCACCTGTCCGGCGATCCGAGCGGCGAGTTCTGGCGCGCGGCGGTCCAGCCGCCCGAATGGTATTCGCTGGTGGCGGCCAAGAATGCGCGCGTTACCGCCAAGGCCGGTTTCACGACCGTTCGCGATCTTGGCGCGCGGAGCGACCAGGTGATGCAATCGCTGCGCCGCGCGACGGCTGAGGGAATGCTTCCCGGGCCGCGCATCGTCACGTCCGCGCGCACCATCGCGATCGTCGGCGGTCATGGCGACATCAACGGCTTCCGCCGCGAGGTGAACGATGCGCTGGGCACATCCTTCGCCTGCACCGGCGCGACCGAATGCGCGGAGAAGGTGCGACTGGCATCGAAATACGGTGCCGACCTTATCAAGATCACTGCGACCGGCGGTGTGCTGAGCCAGCAAGGCCGCGGGCTCGAAGCGCATTTCACCTTCGACGAGATGAAGACCATCGTCGATACGGCCCATTCGCTTGGCCTCAAGACCGCCGCACACGCGCATGGTGCGCGCGGTATCGAATTGGCGGCACGCGCCGGGGTCCAGACGATCGAGCACGGCACCTATATCGATGAACAGGCGGCCAAGGTGATGCGCGAGAACGGCACCATCCTCGTGCCGACCCTCATGGCTTTCCAGGGCATCAAGGAGAACCTTGGCAAGGGCTTCTACACGCCGGTAGTCGAAGACAAGATCCGCGCTGTCAGCGCCTATGCCGAGACAATCGTCGAACGTGCGCGCAAATGGGGCGTGACCATGGCGTTCGGTACCGACGCGGGCGTGTTCCCGCATGGCGACAATGCGGGCGAACTCGCGCTGATGCGCAAGGGCGGGATGAGCGATGCGCAGGTGCTCGCCAGCGCCACCACGGGCGCAGCAAAGGTGCTCGGCATGGAAAATGAAATCGGCCGTATCGCGCCGGGTTTTTCCGCCGACATGGTTGCGGTTGACGGAAACCCGCTCGACGATGTCAGCGTGCTTGAGGACACGGGCTGGGTCATGGTTCGCGGCCGCGTCATCGATTGAGGGGCCGCCCTCGGCGCTCGTCCCTGATCGACCATCTTCGGTCGCCGGTCCGTTTGCCGCTTGTCGTGGCGGTCCGGCAAGCATAGGCCGCTGCCAGAATCGAGACAGGGACTTTACGCAATGAATTTGCTTCGCACCGCGCTGATCGGCGCATCCGCACTCACGCTTTCCGCTTGCGCGAGTGTCCCGCCCGTTGCGGAGGGACCCGCTGTCTCCGCAAGCGACGAGGTCAGCGAGCACGACCGGCTGTTCGCCCTGTTCGAAGACGCGGACGAGCGGGACCTGGCCCTCAATCCCCTGTCGGCGCTGTTCCGCGGCGATACGCGCTATGCGGACAGGATCGGGGATTACTACACCGACGCCTATAACGATGCCTCGCGCGCGGATGCGCAGCTCAACCTTGCGAAACTGGCCGAAATCGACCGTAACAAACTGTCCGAAACCGACCGCATCGCTTACGATGTCTTCGCCTACAACCAGCGCGAGGCGCTGGCCGGGCTGACTCCCCAAATCCTGGCAGTGACACAGGTCCGGCCGGTCAACCACTTCACCGGCTTCCACACCTTCTATCCCAGCTTCGCGAGCGGGCAGAGCGCCGCGCCTTTCGCGACCCTCGAGGATTACGAAAACAATCTGAAGCGGCACGCCGACTATGCCGAACTGACCGACCGGATGATTGCCCGTTTCCGCGAAGGGATGGACAGCGGCGTGCTGGAGACGCAGCTGACGATCGGTAATGTGATCAGCCAGCTCGACACGCAACTGGCCCTCGACATCGAGGAATCGCCATTCTGGATGCCGGTGACGAACTTCCCGGAAGAATTCTCGCAAGCCGACAGGAATCGGCTGGAAGCCGAATATCGCACCAGCATCGGACAGGTTTACGCTGCACACGAGCGCCTGCGCGATTTCCTGCGCGACGAATATTACGCTGTCGCTCGTGAAAGCGTGGGCCTGTCGCAGATGAAGGGCGGCGAAGCCCTCTACCGCCAGCTCGTCGAGGAAACGACCACTCTGCCGCTGGAGCCGGATTACCTGCACGATCTCGGCCTGTCGGAAGTCGCCCGTATCAAGACCGAGCTGGAAAAAGTGAAGGCCGAGGTCGGCTTTACGGGCACGCTCAATGAATTCTTCGACTATGTGCGCACCGATCCCAAGTTCCAGCCGGAAAGCCGCGAAGCGCTGACGCAGACCTATTACGATATCGGCGCGCAGGTGGATGCGAAAATCCCGGAGTATTTCTCGCTCACGCCCAAGACCCCGCTCGAGATCAAGCCCTACGAGGAATATCGCGAGAAGTTCGAGGCCGGTGGATCCTACCAGAGCGGTGCAGCGGACGGATCGCGCCCGGGAACGTTTTATTTCAACGCCTATGACCTGCCCAGCCGCCTGACGACCGGCAATATGACGCTGTATCTGCACGAAGGCGCGCCAGGGCATCACTTCCAGATCAGCCTGGCGCAGGAAAACGAGGCACTGCCGGCGTTCATGCGCTTCGGCGGGACGACGGCCTATATCGAAGGCTGGGCGCTCTATGCCGAGACGCTCGGTTACGAGATGGGCTTCTTCGAGGATCCGTGGAACCGGTACGGCACGCTTCAGGACGAACAGCTTCGCGCCATGCGGCTGGTGGTGGACACGGGCCTTCACGCCAAGGGCTGGAGCCGGGAACAGGCCATCGACTTCATGCTGGAAAATTCCGGCATGACGCGCACGGAAGTGGTGGCCGAGGTGGAACGCTATATCGCCATTCCCAGCCAGGCGCTTGCCTACAAGGTCGGTGCGCTGAAAATCCAGGAATTGCGGGGCAAGGCAGAAAGCGCGCTGGGCGACGCTTTCGATATACGCACATTCCATGCCCAGGTGCTCGATAGCGGCGGTCTGCCGCTGCCGGTGCTGGAAGCAAAGATCGACCGCTGGATCGCGGATGGCGGCAAGTAAGAACGAAAACAGGAGAGGCACTATGAAAATGACTGCAACGCGCACTGCGCTGGCCCTGGTAATGGTATCGGGCCTTGGCGCCTGCACCGCCGCAACGAACGGCATCGAAAGTGCCGCGCAGGCGGTGGGTGACAGCGCATCGCAAGCCGTCGCGGCCGCGGCGCTGGACGAACTGCTGGTCCGCAGCGAGGCCGCCTATCTCGATCGCAACCCGGTCGCGGCTTTCTTCCGTAGCGATTTCTCCGATGCCGACCGGCTGGGCGACTTTTCGCCAGCCTATTACGCCAAGGAGCGCGCGGCCGCCGAGGCAGATCTCGCCGCCCTGCGCCTCATCGACCGCTCCGCGCTGAGCCAGACCGACCGGATCGTCTACGATACGTTCGAATACACGATGGAACGGCGGATCGCGGAAACCGCGCCGGATGTGTTGCCGACCGTCCTTGCAACGCCCCTCGATCACTTTCGCGGGCTGCACGTGTTCTACCCGCGCTTCTCCGCCCCCGGCGCCCTGATGCCGTTCGATACGGTCGAGGATTACGAGAACAACCTCTCGCGCCACCGCGACGCCGCCAAGATCATCGACCAGATGATCGCGCGCATGCGGACAGGCGCTTCGCGCGGTATTACCGTGCCGAGCCTGACGGTCGAGATCATGATCAAGCAGTTCGATACGCAGCTGAATGCGCCGGACGACAGGAACCCCTATTACGCGCCTCTGGCGGCATTCCCGAGCACCTTCGCAGACGAGGAAAAGCGGGGCCTCACCACGGCCTATCGCGAGACGGTTCAGGGAACTCTCTTCCCCGCAATGAAGCGCATGCGCGATTTCCTCGCGGACGAATATCTGCCCGTCGCGCGCGAGACGATTGCGGCAACCGCCAATCCGGGCGGCGATGCCTATTACAGCTACCGCATTCACGAAATGACGACGCTGCCGCTGACGGCCGAGGAAATCCACCAGACCGGCCTTTCCGAAGTTGCGCGCATCAACGCAGCCATTGCCGCGGCGAAAGCCGAAGCAGGGGATCGCATGGCGCCGACCTATACCACCAAGGCCGAATTGCAGGAGGCGTGGTATGAAGTCGCCAGGGAAGTCGATCCCCTGATGGATCGCCTGTTCCTGAACCAGCCCAGGACGCCGCTGCGCATAGAGCCTTACGAGGAATATCGCGAGGCCTTCAATCTTGCCGCATCCTACATGGCAGGCAAGCCCGACGGGACGCGTCCGGGGACCTTCTATTTCAGCGGCTACAACGTGGCGGAGCGCAAGCTCGGTACGTCGATCAATCTCTACATGCACGAAGGCAATCCGGGCCACCACTTCCAGACGATGCTCGCCTTCGAGAATGAGGAACTGCCCGACTTCATGCGCTATGGCGGGTTCACCGCATTCAGCGAGGGCTGGGGCCTCTACGCCGAGAGCCTGGGGTACGAGCTCGGCCTTTACGACGATCCGCTGGACCGTCTTGAAGCGCTGCAGGGCGGCGAGTTGCTGCGCGCGGTGCGGCTCGTCGTCGATACCGGGATGCACGCCAAGGGCTGGAGCCGCGAGCGGGCGATCGAATACATGGTCGAAAACGGCCAGGCGCGCGACTTCGCGGAAAGCGAAACGGCCCGCTACATCGTGATGCCCGCCCAGGCGCTGGCGTACAAGACCGGCGAATTGAAGATCAAGCAGCTGCGCGCCAAGGCCGAAGCGGCATTGGGCGACGATTTCGACGTGCGCCGTTTCCATGACCAGGTGCTTGCGACGGGCGATGTTCCGCTCGAAGTGCTCGAGGCGAAGATCGACGACTGGATCGCAAGCGGCGGAAAGTAGGCGGGGCGCGGAGTCCCGCAACGGGACACGCGCTTGCCTGCGCGGCAGAATGTCGGGAACCGGATTGGCGACTCAGGGGTTTTACGCGGCAGGACGGTGGGAAAGTATTTCATGGAGGTAACCCATGTCGAGCTTGTCCTTCCATAGTAGCCGCCCCGATGGGTGGGTTAAGCCCAAGGCCTATAGCGACGCGTCCCTGCGCTATAAGCACCACGGCAAGATCCTCCCGATGGAGCAGCCGGGTTTCTTCGCCCGCCTGTTCGGGGCTCGCTAAGCGGTTCAGTCTCAAGGACACCCGTAAAAGGGAAGGGGCCGGAGGTCGAAAGACCCCCGGCCCCTGATTTTTGTGCCTGCGCAAGGCCGGAAGAGGTCAGTACTCTTCCGGTTCCTCGGGAGTGTCGGCCGTGTGCGTGGGGCCCGCATCCTTCTCGCCCCGGGCCAGCTTGAACACCACGCCGCTCAGCAGGGCGAGGGCAAGCAGGTTGGGCAGCGCCATTGCGGCATTGGAAATGTCGCCGAGGCGCCAGACCAGCTCGGAAGGCTGTGCCGCGCCGAGGAAGATCACCACGCACCACAATACGCGCCACGCCATGTGCAGCTTCTTCTCGCCCGAGCGGGTCGAACCCTTCATCCGGTCGTAGAGGAAGGTGATCGCCCGTTCGCCGTAATAGGACCACGTCAGCAGCGTGGTGAAGACGAACAGGATCAGCGCGATCGAGGCCACCAGCGTGCCGATGGGGACGCCTGCCAATGTGAACGGGAAGGCGGCGGCAAAGGCGCCGCTCGTCATCTCGAACCCGACCCGGTCGGACTGCCACGCGTGCAGCACGGCCTCGCCGCCCGCGGTAAAGTCGCCGCGCACGGTCAGGATGACCAGTGCGGTCATGGTGCAGATCACGATCGTGTCGATAAACGTGCCGAGCATGGCCATGCGGCCCTGCGTTTCGGGATCGTTCGTCTGTGCCACGGCGTGGGCGATGGCGGTCGAACCCTGGCCCGCCTCGTTGGAGAACAGGCCGCGTGCGACACCGGCGCGGATGGCGATGATGATCGCCGCACCGACGAAGCCGCCGCTGGCCGCCTGCGGGTTGAACGCCCCGTTGAAGATCAGCGAGAAGGTTTCACCCAGGTCGCCGAAGTTCAGGATCAGCGCGATCACGGCCATGACGATGTAGGCCGCCGCCATGAACGGTACGACCTTTTCGGCCACATTGCCGATCGACTTGATGCCGCCGATGATGACGATGAACACCAGGATCGCGACGATCAGGCCGCCGAGCCATTCCTCGATGCCGAAAAGCTCGTTGAGGCCGTCGGCCACGGCGTTCGCCTGGATGGAGTTGCCGGTCACCAGCGCCGAGAACAGCGTGCCGAGGCAGAACACCACGGCGAGCCAGGTCCATTTCTTGCCCAGGCCCATCATGATGTAGGTCATCGGACCGCCGCGCAGCACGCCGTCGCTGGTGCGTTCGCGATAGCGGATCGCCAGCGAACCTTCGGCGAAGGCCAGTGCCATGCCGAACAGGGCGGTGATCCACATCCAGAAGATCGCCCCGGGTCCGCCCAGCGCGATGGCAGTCGCCACGCCCGCAAGGTTACCCGTGCCGACCTGCCCGGAAAGCGCGGTCGAAAGCGCGGCGAAGGGAGAGATTTCGCCTTCGCCCTGGCTCTTGCGGCCTGCGAACAGGCCCTTGAAGGCGCTGCCGAGCTTGATGATCGGGTAGAAGCGCAGACCGATCATGATCCATAGGCCGATGCCCAGCAGGATGATGGTCATTGGCGGGAAGGGTAGTACTTCCACCCCGTTCCACGTACCTACCCAGATGAAATCGGATACATTGGTGACCGGCTCTACCAGCCGATCGCCAAGACTTGGTGCCTGGCTTGTTGCCATGGTTAGGAAACCCCTCTCGCGTCCCTTGAAATCAAGTCGCGCACGCTAGAGATGCTTGGCCGCCTTGGAAAGACGCAAAAGCGCGCCTCTCCCCCGCTTGCGTTTTGCGCGGGTGGAGCCTACATGGCTTGTCGTCTTCCGACATCGATGATGGATACAGCCCCTCCCGGACTTGAACCGGGGCGGCGAAACCCCCATCCCGGAAGGCACGAGCAGTTCAAGTGCGAGAGTGACAGGCCATGGCCGACAAAGGAAACAAGACTTCCCCCGCCGAATTCATCCGGCAGGTGCAGACCGAAGGCCGCAAGGTCGTTTGGCCGACGCGCGAAGAGACGATCCGCATCTCGATCTTCGTTTTCATCATGATGGTGATCCTCTCGCTCTTCTTCCTCGGCGTGGATTCGGTGTTCAGTGCAGTCGTGCGCTGGCTCATGACCCTCGCCTGACAGGCATAACGGCCCGACAAGACCCTCCGACAGGATAAAAGATTAGATCATGGCACGCTGGTACATCATCCACGCCTACTCCGGCTTCGAGAACAAGGTTCGCGATTCGATCATCGCCGAAGCAGAGCGTCTGGGCCTTTCCGAAGGCGTCGAAGAGGTCGAGGTTCCGACCGAAACCATCACCGAGGTGAAGCGCGGCAAGAAGGTCCAGGTCGAGCGCAAGTTCATGCCCGGCTACGTGCTGGCCAAGCTGAACATGACCGACGACGTGTACCACCTCGTGAAGAACACGCCGAAGGTCACCGGCTTCCTCGGCAACAACAACAAGCCGCAGGCGATCTCCGAAAAGGAAGCCGCGCGCTATTTCGGCGGCGTCGAAGAAGCCAAGTCCGCTCCCAAGAAGCAGGTCAATGTCGATTACGAGATCGGCGACCAGGTCAAGGTGCTCGACGGCCCCTTCGCCAGCTTCAACGGCCTTGTCGAAGAACTCGATTTCGACAAGCAGAAGGTCAAGGTTTCGGTTTCGATCTTCGGCCGCGCCACGCCGGTGGAACTCGAATTCGAACAGGTCGAGCTGGTCAAGTAACCGCAAGACATCGCGATTCGAAAAAGGGGCGCTTCTCGAAAGAGAGGGGCGCCCCTTCTCGTATCTGCGTTTGCGCCCTCAACTGGTGCCGAGCATGCCCAGGCTGTTGGCGTAGGCGAGGCTCATCATGATCGTGTCGACCGCGGCGTGGGCAAGGATGCAGGCCCACAGATTGCCGCCGCACTTTACGCGCAAATAGCCGAGGCCTGCGCCGACGACGCCGGTGATGAGGACGCCGCCCAGTCCTTGGTAAAGGTGGGGGAAGCTGAACAGCACCGCCTGGATCAGGATCACCAGCCATATCTTGTCGCCGATGCCGCGCAGACGCTGCAGCCGGTCCATCAGGAAGCCGCGATAGAGCAATTCTTCCCCGAAGCCGGCCGCGAACCAGGCAACGAAGACGATCCACATGACGAAGCTCGTCGGGCTTTCGGTCACGAAATCCATCACCGCCACGACATTGGGCGTATCGATGCCCAGCTGGCTGACCAGCCATGAGCCTAATTGGAACCACGCGATTATCAGCACGGTCGCGAGCGAGGCGAGGGCGAAGGTATTGCCCCAGCTCTTGGGCGCGCGCAGGTTCCACGCAGCAGCCAGGTGGCCATCGCGGCCCAGCCAGAACCAGCACAGCAGGAGTGCGGCGGCCATGCTGCCCGCGACCGATCCGATCAGTCCTTCGGATGTCATGCCCAGCATGAGTACCGCCGGCACGGACGCGGCGAAAAACACGATGGTCACGGTCACGAACTGGAGGATGAAGCGGCCCCAGCCGAGCGTGCCGGGCACAGCCGCAGCTTGCGAAACGGGCGAATTCTCGACCCCGGTCAGGCTGGTCTCATTGGTCGCGGTGCCGGTCATTCCTACCCATCCCCTGCTGGTGTCCCGGATGCATCCCGCACCGGGCGCGCCGCATCAAGTCGGGGCGGGGGTAAATCCCCAGCCTAGCGCCGGTTCGAGCCGTGCCGGGATTGTCAAACGGAGGTGCCGGAACCGGCCCGCAGCGCGGCCAGCTCGTCTTCGAGCGCGTTTTCGCGGCGCATATCTTCCAGTTCGCGGTCGACGGCGGCCTTGCGGGCGGCAGCGTGCGATCCGTCGAGAGCATAACCGGTGCGCTTTTCCAGCGCCTCGATATGGCCGAGCCGACGATCCACGGAGCTTTCGGCGGCAGCGGTCCGGCTGGCGACGGGCGCAAGGCGGTCTGCCGCCAGCTGGTCGGCCAGGCGCGTGCGCACGTCGTCACGCTTGGCTTCGAGTTGCAGTTCGAGTTCCTGCATCTCGATAAGGCCTGCCTCGATGGCGGCGATCTCTTCCTCGATCTTGCTGACGGAAAGCCGGGTATCCTCGCGGGCGATCAGCGCTTGCCGGGCAAGGTCCTCGCGGCCCTTGTTCATCGCCGACTTCGCCTTGTCCTGCCATTCGTCGATCTGGGCGCGGGTATCTTCGAGGCGGGCGTCCAGCCGGGTCTTGTAACGGCGGGCCTTGCTCATATCGCCGGTCAGGCCGACCAGCGCTTCCTCGATTTCGCGCTGCAGGCGCAGCAATAGCTTGGCCGGATCGGACGCCTTGTCCAGCGCGCTCGACACATTGCTCGAGATGAGATCCCTCACTTCGATCGCAATACGAAACATTTCCACCACCCCTCAGTAAAAGTCCCGGTGTATTCTATATTCGAGTCCTTAACAGAACCTCTTGTTCGGGAAAGGGAAGAATTTACCGTATCTGTAGATGACGGTTTCCTACAATTGCCCCCGGCGGGTAAATTTACCCCATGCCTGAACTTCTAAATTCCGCTGCAGACGCTATCGGAAGTCCCTTTCATCGCCTCAGCAGATTTATGCTCCAGGACCCTGTTCCACATGTTCCACTCTGTAGGGCAGTGCGCGGGCAAGTCCAAATGGCGTCCAACACGGCGCTTCAGGCTTGCAATCGGGCGCAGAATCGCTATGTGCGCGCCTTCCCAAGCCCATGGCTAGGATACCCACGCGGGAGGTCTGCTTCGCGGACCGCTCGACCGCTTAACATGAGGCTGCCTTCGCAAGAGTGCGGCCGACAGTGTGAAAGGAGGCCGTAATGGCCAAGAAGATCGAAGGCTATATCAAGCTGCAGGTGCCCGCGGGCACTGCAAACCCGTCACCCCCGATCGGCCCGGCACTGGGTCAGCGCGGCGTGAACATCATGGAATTCTGCAAGGCGTTCAACGCCGCCACACAGGACCTCGAAAAGAACGCTCCGATCCCGACGGTCATCACCGTCTATGCCGACCGTTCGTTCAGCTTCACCACCAAGACGCCGCCGGCTTCCTTCTACCTGAAGAAGGCCGCGAAGCTTAAGTCGGGTTCGAAGGAGCCGGGCAAGGTTTCCGCCGGAACCATCAAGCAGAGCGCGGTGAAGGAAATCGCAGAAGCCAAGATGGCTGACCTCAATGCGAACGACATCGACCAGGCAATGAAGATCATCGAAGGCTCCGCGCGTTCGATGGGCCTCGAAGTGGTGGAGGGCTAAGACCATGGCAAAGCAGACTAAGAACCAGCAGGTTCGTGCCAAGCTCGACAGCGAAAAGCTGTACACCGTCGACGAAGCTCTCGCCACGCTGCGCGAGCACAAGGCGAAGTTCGACGAAACCGTCGAAGTCGCGATGAACCTGGGTGTCGACCCGCGTCACGCCGACCAGATGGTCCGCGGCATGGTTTCGCTCCCGAGCGGCACCGGCAAGGACGTCAAGGTCGCCGTCTTCGCTCGCGGTGACAATGCCGAGAAGGCAACTGCCGCCGGCGCCGACAAGGTCGGTGCGGAAGACCTCATGGAAGACATGCAGAACGGCAACCTCGACTATGACCGCGTGATCGCCACGCCGGACATGATGGGTGTCGTCGGCCGTCTCGGTAAGGTGCTGGGTCCCAAGGGCCTGATGCCGAACCCGAAGCTGGGCACCGTGACCCCGAACGTGGAACAGGCCGTAAAGGACGCCAAGGGCGGCCAGGTCGAATTCCGCGTCGAGAAGCAGGGCATCATCCACTCGGGCATCGGCAAGCTGTCGTTCAAGGACGACGCGCTGAAGGAAAACTTCAAGGCGCTGACCGATGCGATCGTCAAGGCGAAGCCGACGGGTGCCAAGGGTAAGTACGTAAGGAAGGTCACGCTGACCTCCTCGATGGGCCCGGGCCTGAAGGTCGACCTCGGCGAGGTGGAGGGAGCGTAAGGCTCTTTCCTACCCGCTCAGCGGTAGCGTATCGCCGCGCTCATGCAGCGAAGCGGTAGCGCAGAAATAGAAACGGGCCGGGGGGGAAACCTCCGGCCCTTTCTCTTTGGGGGGGGCTTCAGTCCTGCGGAGCGGCGCGCAATTGGCGTTTGTAGAACCAGCCGATCCCGATCAGGCTGGCACCCAGTGCCAGGAAGCTCGCCACCTGCAGCAGGCCTTCGAGACCTGCGGCGTCGAAGCCGAAGACCTTGATGACGGTGCCGGTCATCAGGACTAGCGACCCGATCCTCCAACTCCGTTCGCCGCGGCGGCTGCCGATCATGAGGAATGCGATGCCGAGCAGGATGCCGAGGAGCGAGCGCAGGAGATCCTCGGTCTGCGTCATCGCGGTCTCGACCAGGTAGCTGCCCGCAAACACCTGCCGCAGCAGGGCGATCGCGCCGATGCTCACGACCAACATGATCGCTGCGTCGATGGCACTGCGGAAACGCGGCACCCACAGGCGCAGCGACAGCAGGATCGCTGCGGCGACCACTGTCATGGCGAGGGCGAGATTGGCGATTGGCACCGGGCCAACGGCCTGCATGGCGAACAGCGGATTGTGCCAGAAGCCCGTAAAGAGCGCGAAGTGAGCCAGCGCGGTGACGGCAAGCAGGCTCGCGACAAGCGGGCTGGCACGCAGGCTGGCAATGCCTTTAGCCGCGAGCCATGCCGCGCCGAGCAACAGCGTTTCGAACAGGATACGCTCTGCCAGACCCATACGTTCGAATGCGGGCAGCGTGTCGATCGCAAAGACCTGCTTGAACAGGACATGCGCCGTGATGAACGCAGGGACCAGTGCCGCCCAGAACAGCGGGACCGGCTGCTCGAGAATGCGGCCCTCGGTAATCCGCGCCATGGCGAGGGCAATGGCGAAGGGGAGGATAAAGCCGAGGGTTTGCCGGATGGTCGGCAAATCGGTCAGCATGAAGGGATCGCCAAACAATGCGCCGCCTGCACCTTCGAGCCAGATGGTCAGCGGTTCGGCGGCCCACGCAATCGTCGCGAGGACAAGCCCCAGCACTGCCCATTCGCGCTGCTGCTGTTTCCAGCGCAGGAGGATGGCCATGGCTGTGGCCAGCCAGACGGCGGCGATAGGCGGAAGGACCTGCAGCGCTGCGCCGAACACGACCAGGGCGGCGAGAAATTCCGCAACGCTGCGTGGCAGCTTGTCCTTGGCGAAATACCCGAGCGCCAGCAGCGGCAAGGCAGCCCCGAGCCACCGAAGCAGGCCGAGCCAATAGGGAGACTGCGCGCTTCCTGTCAGCGCGTCCATCTCGGCCATCCCGGCAGCGGTGCCCGGCAGGCTCAAGGTAGAAGCGAAGGCGAATGCAGACGCGGTAGCCAGGAAAGCGGGATGTTGGGCCAACCGGTTGCGCAATGTCCAGACGATCGCGGCGCCGATGGCGCCAAGCGCGATAGGCAAGGTCCAATCGGGGAGCAGGCTGTTGGCGGCAAGTCCCGCCAGCAAACCGGCGGACGCAAGATTGAGCGTGACGGAAACATTGTCGGCGCGGCTCCAGAGGGCCTTCGCGCCGGCGACGGGGAGGGCGGCGAGCGCAAGACAAGAGATGCCCGCCAGCGGGCTCGAAGAACCATCCAGCGTCAGCGCCCCAGTGAGACCAAGGCCTGCAGAAACCGCGGCGACCATGACGCGGTCGACCAACTGGTCCTTGTCCTTCAGCACATGGAACAGCGGAACGCCCGCAAACATGGCTGCAAGCGCAATGAGGACTGCGATGAAAGAGCCGGTTGCAGGATCGCTCCAGAAGGCGAGCAACAAGATGCCGATGGCTGCGGCCACGGCATTCGCAGGGCGCATCGGCGGCTTTTGCCAACCGAAGAACGCGAGCGAGGCGCCGAGCAGGAGGTAAAGGCCCCATGCCAGGGGCGAATAGCCGCCCTCGTCGACGAGCACGGCCAGCTGGAGGCTGGCGATGGCCGCTGCGGCCAGCCGGAGGGGTTGTTCGAATTTCTCGCTGGCGAGGAACGAGGGAAGGACCGCGCCGAGCAGCACGAAGAACAGGCCGAGCGCGACGATATCGGTCGCGGAGAAGCCCGTGCCGGTGAGCAGCAATCCGCCCCATCCGAGGCCGCCGATGAGGGCCGCCATGCCGAGCCACGGGCGACGCTGGCGATTGCCGGTCTGGGTGAGGCCGCCTGTAACCAGGGCGAGATATAGGGCGAGGAGCGGGAGGTTCGCCTCTTCGCTGCCCACCAGCGCAGGTGCGGCAAAACCGCCCACAAGGCCGAGGACTGCGCTTGGCAGGCCGAACCGGTAGGACAGGGCGATCGCAAGGGCCGTGACGGCCGCAAGGCCAAGGAAGGCGAAGGTCTGTCCGATCAGCCCGTACTGCGTGCCGGCAAGATAGAAGCCGGCGTAAAGGGTGGCGAGGCCGGCGCCTGCGAGGGCCTGGCAAACGCGCTCGTCGCCCACTTTATCGGCATTGCGGTATGCCGCCTCGGCCCCGCCGAGGAGGGCGATGCCGAACAGGAAGGACAGGGCGACCCGAACGCTGGAGGTCAGCAGGCCGGCCTCGATCGAATACCGGACCAGCAATACGCCCGCGACGGCAAGTGTGACGCCGCCCATCCAAACGAAGAGGTTGCGTCCGAAAATCTCCTCGAAATCGAAGGAGAACCGCTCGAACAAGCCCGGTTTTTCGGGACCGGTGGGATCGGGCGTCTCATCGGGCTGACCCGACGCGTCGTCATGTGCCCGCGCCGGAATATCCTCCGGAGCGCCAACGAGCTTGACCGATTTGGGTACGGAAAGGGAGCGCGCAGCAGCGGGTTCAGGCGCGTCGCGGACCTCATCCGCAACAGGTTCTGCTGTAGCTGGCGCCTCCTCCCGCTCGGGAGCCGTAGCCGTAGCGCCTTCTCTAAAGAGCGCGTGCACGTGATCGAGCGATCCCTCGAGCCCTTCAAGGCGCTGCTGAAGGGCGCGCAGATGCGTGCGCTGGTAGAATGCGACCCCGAAGAGGACCAGGATAAGAAACCAGTCCATCAAACCCCCTTGTCTGCAATCAGGCTAGCGCGAGCGTGGCCCAAGGCAAGCGGAGATCAGATTCCGCCGGGGGTAAATTCGAAGCCTTCTTCGGTCAGGCGCTCGCACAATTCGGCCATGCAGGCATCGAGTGCGGCGCGATCGGTTGACCGGATGACGAAATTGGACCCGACCTTGCCCTCGCGGAAAAAGGGATAGCTGCCGATCTGGCATTCGGAATGCGCCTTCTCCACGTCGCGCAGCTGGGTGGAAATCTCGCTTTCGGGAATGAAGCCGCCGACCGTCTCGCTGAGCAAAGGCTCCCCGCCTTCGAGCGTTCCGGTTAGCGCGTCGAGCATGCCTGCGGTGATATGCGGGACACCCGCCATGAGGTGCAGATTGCCGATCTTGATGCCGGGGGCACCGGACATCCTGTTCGGGATCAGCTCCCCGCCCTCGGGCACGCGCGCCATGCGCAGGCGGCCCTCGTTCAGCCCGCCCTTGTCTTCGTAATAGCGTTCGAGGATCGCGCGCGCTTCGGGGTGGATGACGACATCGACACCCAGCGCCTTTGCAACTGCATCGACAGTGATGTCGTCATGTGTCGGGCCGATGCCGCCGGTCGTGAACAGGTAATCATAGCTTTCGCGCAGGGCATTCACCGCCCCGACGATGGTGTCGATCACATCGGGGACCACGCGCACCTCGGCGAGCCTGATATTCTGGACCTGCAGCCAGCTTGCCACCTGGGCGATGTTCTTGTCGTGCGTACGTCCGGAAAGGATCTCGTCCCCGATTACGACGAGCCCGGCGGTGTAAATGCGTTTGGTCATGCGGACAGACGTAGTGTCGCTTGCTGCGGAAAGCTACTCCGCAGCTTCGAGAGTTTCATCGGGCGATTTGGAATTCGCACCCTTGCGCCTGAAAGCGAGGATCCCGTCGTCGATCGGCTCTTCGCGCATCCGCTTACGATCCTGCACATATTCCTGGTTGAGGCGCCAGGGATAGCCGACCGCGTTCTTCGGCATGATGGCCTTGCCGCGCTGGATGTAGCCCGAGGAGAAGTCGAAGATATCGTCCTCCTCCAGATCGTGGTTCTCCGGGAGTACCGGCACGGCCACGTCGACGCCGACCGCATCCATCTCGTTCAGGACGCGGCAGATGTAGTCAGAGTTGATATCCGCACGCAGGGTCCAGCTGGCATTGAGATATCCGAACACTACCGCAAGGTTCGGCACGTTCGAGAACATGCAGCCCTTGTAGTAGAAATGGTCAGCCAGATCGACCTTCTCGCCTTCGAGCGACAGGTCGATCTTGCCCGCCACGGCCAGCTTGAGACCGGTCGCGGTAACGACGATATCGGCGGGCAGGAAGGTATCGTCCTGCAACCGCACGCCTCCTTTTTCGAAGGCCTTGATGTGACCTGTGACCACGTCAGCCTTGCCGCTCTTCAGCGCTTCGAAAAGATCGTCGTCGGGGACGAGGCACAGGCGCTGGTCCCAGGGATCGTAGGGCGGGGTGAACGGTGTCAGGTCGTAATCCTTGCCCATGGATTTGCGAATGCGTTTGTGGAGGCCGTCCTTCACCTTCTGCGGCTTGTTGCGCGCCATTTTGAAGCTGAAATCCTGCATCTTGATGTTTTTCCAGCGCGTGATGCGGTAGGCGGTCTCTTCGGGCAGGACCTTGCGCAGGAAATTCGCGAGCGCGTCTTTCGCAGGTCGCGAGAACATCCACGTCGGCGTGCGCTGGAGCATGGTGACCTTGGCCGCCTTGTCGGCCATCGACGGCACGATCGTAACGGCGGTCGCCCCGGATCCGATCACGACGACCTGCTTGCCGGTATAGTCGAGATCTTCGGGCCAGAATTGCGGGTGGATCACTTGGCCTTCGAACTCGCCGAAGTCGAAACCCGGGTCATAAGGCTCGTCGTAATCGTAATAGCCGGAACCGAGATACAGCCAGTTCGCTGTCAGGTGCTTGCGCTCCCCGTCCTCGCCTTCGACGGTAACGTGCCAGCGCGCGTCCGCACCGCGCCAGTCGGCCGCGATGACCTTGTGCCCGAAGCGGATGTGTTTGCGGATGCCGCGCTCGTCGGCGATCTTCTCGAGATAGTCGAGAATGGCCGGACCGTCGGCGATCGACTTTTCGTGCTTCCACGGCTCGAAATCGAAGCCCAGCGTGTGCATATCGCTGTCGGAGCGGATGCCGGGATAGCGGAACAGGTCCCAGGTGCCGCCGAGATTTTCGCGCCGTTCGAGAATCGCATAGCTGCGATTCGGCGATTTTGCCGTCATGTGCGCTGCCATGCCGATGCCGGAAATACCGGCACCTACGATCAAAACATCGAAATCAGTGGCGCGGTCGCTCATTGGTCTGTCTCCCATGACAGACAAGCTAACCCATCATCAAAGGAAGCGCCAGTCTCGGTTGCTTAAAGCAACTTGATTGTCGTGCGCTACGGCTTCGGCGTCTGTTCGCCATGGCGGGATTGTGCGGCGAGCATCCTCCGCCTTTCCCGGGGCGATTGCGCGAGAAATTCGGCCACGGGTGCCTGGCTGTCCGCAGTCCGGTCCAGCACTGGCGTTGTGAAGGCCCTCTTCAGGGCGAGGACCAGCACGAAGGGACCGATGTAGAACGGCATCTGGCGGGCCAGCGTGACCAACGTCCCGTCGCGGAAAACGTGGATCGCCGTCGCGGCAATCAGGGCGTACAATATCTGCCGGGCGGGCGTAGCCTTGTCGCCAAGAAGCAGCAGGAATGCGGCGGAGTAGAGCAGGGCGAATACCAGCGCCTGGATCGCCACACCCGGATAGCCGAGCGCCATCCAGCCCTGGCCAGGCAGCGATCCGGTCATTCCGATCGGAGTGCCGTAATCCCACAGGCTGAAGAACTGGACGGGGGACCCGACCGGCTTGTCCTTCCAGATGACGCGCGGAACGGGTTCCGTAAAAATCTGCAGGTTGCTGGCGAAATAGTCGTAAGTGCCGGTACGCTGCGGGACCGCGTAAACAATGTACTCGAAATACTCGAGATTTGCGAAATCCATGCCTTCGAAGGGGCTGAGCTCGAAATTGTTCGCGTAATCCGCCTCTCCGGCCTGCCCGGCAAGGCCGCGCAAGGATGCGCCCCGGTCGAGAACGATCTGGTTGAAAGCCAGGATTGCCAGCAATGCGAGCGCTGCCGCGCGCCAATCGACCCAGCGCCTGCGATACTCCAGCAATGCCAGGATCCCGATTGCAATTGCCGTGTAGATGATCGGTCCGCGCGTGCCCCCACCGCCCTGAAGGATCACGAAGGTTGCGAAAAATGCCCAGCTCCACCAGCGATACCGGGCGAGCCAGACGAGGAGCACGGTTATCGGCGCAAGGATGAGCGCCGCATCGGTGAACCAGCCGACCGCATCGGTGTTGATCGCCGCGCCGGTGGACAGGTCGCGCACCATCGAGCCGTAATTGTCGGCCTGGCGCTGCCAGTTGCCCAGCTGCGACCAGATGGCGAGCGGCGCAAAAATGGCGCAGACCATCAGGATAGGGCGCTTCATTGCAGCGCGGGCGCTTTCGAAGCGATCCTGCTCCAGGGCGACTGGCAATCTCGGGGCGACATAGAGCGAGGTGGCCACGAATACGATCATCGCGAGGTTCGTCGCCAGAATCACGGTGATCTTGTCGCTCATCGAAGGCTGGAAATCGTACACCCGGTACACGAAGCTGAAGTCGTAGATGCGGGCGACGATCGGCCTGAACACGAAGACGAGGCCGTGAAAGGTCAGATAAAAGGTCGCCGGATGCATGATGCAAGCCGATGGATGGCGCAGGTAGACGACGCTCGTCACCAGGAACGTCAGAAACGATGCGAGGAGCAGCAGGTCGTACACGGCAGGAGACAGGGTAGGCCCCGAGCGCGCTGCCCGGCAAGGTGCTCAGCGACTTCTCCGCAATTCCCTCAAGGCCCAGGCAACATCGCCAATCCTATCGCGCGAGAACAGACTTGCGACAAATTCGCCCGCGCCAAGGTTGGACATCCGCAAGGCACCCCTGAAGGCAGGGAGGAGCTGGAACAGTTCGGCAAATACGATCGGCGCCAGGACCAATGGCAGGGCAAAGCCCCGGTCGGCGAGGCTCGCAGCCAGGATCAGGCCTGCCAGCGAGGCGATGAAATACCACGTGACCGTCGTGCTGTGACGATTGGCTGCTGCTATCATTGCAAAGGGAGCAGCGGCCAGTGCGCGCAGCCCGGCGGCAAGGAGGAGGACCGAGGCAACCTCCGGGTCGAATGGCGCCTGCGCGCGGGTGAAGATGCGCTGCGCCAGATCGCCGAAGACGAGCAGGGCGGCAGAGAAAGCAACCGCAATGCACGCCGCCAGAATGGTCACGACCGCCAGCAGGCGTCTCCTCGTTTCCAGGTCTTCCGGATCGAGGTGCGTGCTTTCGTAAAACTGCATGGAAAAGCTGAAGCTGGTGAACAGATCGAGCAGCCGGGTCAGTGTGCGGGTGGCGACGAAACCGGCCAGGAGGATCGCGCCGGACGATATGCCGATCACCATCACATAGCCCTGCAGGTTGAGGCCGTGCACGAGGGGCAGCAGCATCAGGGCAAGTGAAGGGAGCATCAGCGACCTCGTCGAACTCCCGAGCCTGCTCGATGGACCATGGAACATTGCGGGCGCCGTCCTGCGCGCCTGTGCCGCGATCCAGATTGCGGCGGCAATACGCGTTGCTGCCAGTGCCGTCGCAAGGGTTGCGATGTCGTCGGACAGGCTGACCGATACCGCGATGACCACGATCTCGGCCAGGATACTGGCGGAATTGAATGCGATGTGGTCGGCATAGCGACCGACCGCGCGAAAGGGTATTTCGAGCGCCGCGACCTGGCTGGTGGCCACGATATAGATCGCAAGAGCGAACAGTGTCTGCTTCAGCGTGTCCGGCGGCACTGACTGTAAAGCAGCGACGGCGTCCCCCGCATGCGCCACCGCAAGGGGGAAGAGCGCTGCCAAAACAAGGGTGGCCGCCGTAGCGATGATCCAGGATGACCGGAAGTGGGCCCTGGCCTGCGCCACGTCCCCTTTCTCATGCGCTGCCACTGCCGCCGTGCCGCCCGCACCGGAAAAGCCTGCCGAGACGAAACCGAAATAGGCGGGCAGGGCAAACAGCAGCAGCCAGGCGCCAACGCGCTCTGCCTCCCAGCTTGCAAAAAGGATCGGCAGGGTGAGGAATTGTGCTGCGATCCGTGTGGCAAGCGAGCCGAAGTTCGCGGCGGCCCCTCGCAAGATGCGTTGCCGGGCCTTCACGATAGATCGCCAGTCATGGTGCAGCCTCTGCGCGCGGCTAGGTCGCGCTGCAAAACCGCAGGGGGAAGGTGTCGCTCAGCCCTCGTCCTGGGACATGAAGGCGACGATATGGCCGAGCACGGCCTCATGAAGCGGCTGGTCGAACTCGGCGCCCACGAGACTGCCCTCGCGCCACCGGATATGGGCGTGCAGGGGGCCGATGTTGCCAAGTTTGAGCGATACCTCCGTGCCCACCTTGAGCACTGAAAACTTGTCGAAGAACCGGCAGCCGGTCTCTGAGACATCCTTGATCCAGACATCGCGAGAGCCCCCCTGACGCTCCCGATAGGCACCGGCAACGCGTACAAAATGTCGATCCTCGCGCCTTTTTTCCATTCGGCTCCTTCCGGATACGGACCTGTTCATCCCACGAGGCAGGAAATGGTGCAAGGGCAGGGCGGCTTTACTCGACGCGTCTTTCCACTAGCTATAGAGGGGCGCCGAGGGAGCGAACGAGAGGTATGACGACAAACAAGCCGCACCGTGTGACGTCGATCGATGTCGCGGAGAAAGCCGGTGTAAGCCAGTCGACGGTCAGCCGGGCCCTGTCGGGTTCGGAAACGATTACCGAAGCGACGCGCCGCAGGGTCGAACAGGCGGCCGCGGAATTGGGCTATCACGTCAACATGCGTGCTGCCGGCCTGCGCAAAGGCGAAACCGGCAGCATCGCCATCGTCGTGATCGGTCGCGAGGGTCAGGGTCCCGCGGCGATCAATCCGTTCTACTATAGCCTTCTTGGAAGCACCTGCGCTGCGGCTGCCGAGCGCGGGTACGAGGCGCTGGTATCGTTCCAGGCGCAGGAAGACGAGTTCTTCGGTCACTATGTCGCCCGGCGCCAGGCCGATGGCGTGGTCGTGATCGGTACGGCCACAAACGGACCGGCATGGGACTATTTCCGCAGCGTGGCGGACGAAAGTTCTTCCATCGCGTTCTGGGGCTCTCCCTTCGATGATGCGGTTTGGGTCCGTTCGGACAATATGGCCGGCGGATGCCTCGCCGTAGAACGGCTGGTCAAGGGCGGTGCGAAGGACATCGTCTTCGTCGGCGACCCCAATTCTTCGCAAAAGCAGTTCCGCGAACGGTTCGAGGGTTATCAGGCCGGAATGAAAGCGGCGGGCCTCGAAGCGCGACCGGCATTCGTTTCGGTCGGGTCGGATCGCGTTTCCCAAGGACGCAATGCGATTATCCGCCTGACCGAGAGCGGTACGGATTTCGACGGCCTGTTTTTCGCGTGTGATGCCATGGCACTTGGTGCGCTGGAGGAACTGGCCTTGCGCGATCTCAACGTGCCTGCCGATGTCGGTGTGGTCGGCTTCGATGGTCTCGGGTCGGGGGAGTTCAGCAATCCGCCATTGACCACTGTCGAGCCGGATTTTGCCGAGGCGGGCAGACTGCTCGTCGAAACCGCGCTGGCAGGCGAGGGAGAGCAAGGCGTCAGGCGCGTGCCGGTCAAGCTCGTCGAACGAGCGAGCGTTTCGTGAATTCAGGTCGTTCGTCGAACGTCCGTTTGCAAAGCGCATCGCCCACGGTCTAAGTCGCTCCCCTGTTCCCGGGAGAGAGACCGTTATGAAATCGAGTATTGCCTCCACCCTCGCGCTTGTCCTTTGCGCGACTGCCGCCCACGCGCAGGATTCCGAGCCGAGCCCCAATCCGGTCGAGGAGCAAGAGGTCGATGCCTCGCAGGACGCTTTGCCGCCGGACGGTAGCTGCGAGGTTGTGGATGCAGCGCCGGCTACCGTGCCGATTGCGGGTCAGGATACCGGTTCCGAAAAGTGGGACGTTATGGCGCCTGCAGGGACGGTGCTGAAGGAAGTACCCATTCGCACTGACGAGGGTACGTGGATCGATGTCGACGTCTCGCCCGATGGCCGGACGCTCGCATTTGCGCTGCTTGGCGATATCTACACAATGCCGACTACAGGCGGCACTCCGACCCGCATCGCAGAAGGCCTCGCATGGGAAGTACAGCCTCGCTTCTCTCCTGACGGCTCCCGGATTGCCTTCACCTCCGACCGCGGGGGCGGCGACAACATCTGGATCATGAACCGCGACGGTTCGGACAAACGTCAGGTCACGAAAGAGGACTTCCGCCTGATCAACCAGCCAAGCTGGTCACCCGACGGGCGCTACATCGTGGCGAAGAAACATTTCACCACGCAGCGCAGCTTGGGCACCGGTGAAATCTGGCTCTACTACGTCTCGGGCGGCGGCGGCGTCCAGCTGGTGAAGCGCGCCAGCGAGGCCCTGCAGAAAGAGCTGGGCGAACCGATCTACGCGCCTGACGGCAATGCGATCTACTACACCCGCAATGTCACTGGCGGACCAATCTTCGAATACGCGCAGGACAGCACGCAGGGCATCTTCAATGTCGAACGGTACGACATCGACACGGGCGAAGTGACGACTGCGGTCGGCGGGTTCGGCGGTTCGGTGCGTCCGACACCTTCACCCGATGGCAAGAGCATCGCTTTCGTCCGCCGCGACAAGGACCAGTCCCAGCTGTGGGTGAAGGACATCGCCAGCGGCCGCGAGCGGATGGTGTACGGCAAGCTCGATCTCGACATGCAGGAGACCTGGGCGGTCTACGGCGTCTATCCGATGATGGACTGGACGCCCGACAGCGCGTCCATCGTGACCTGGGCGGGCGGCAAGCTCTGGCGCGTCGCTGCCGACGGTTCGGGGGCGAGCGATATTCCCTTCCGCATCGACGATACGCGCGCCGTGGCCGCTGCGCCGCACCCCGTCATCGAGGTGGCACCCGATAGCTTCACCGCCAAGATCCCGCGTTTCGCCACCGTCTCGCCCGACGGGCGGACCATCGTCTTCGAGAGCCTTGGCAAGCTTTACACCAAGCCGGTGGGTGGCAACGCCGCCCCGCAGCGCCTGACGTCCGGCAATGAGGATACGCTGGAACTGTGGCCGACGTGGTCGCGCGACGGTTCGCGCATCGCCTTCGTGCGCTGGAGCGATGAAGGACTTGGCCAGATCGTCACCGTGGATTCCCGTGGTCGCGGCGAGCGCACCGTGACCCGCCAGCGCGGACACTACGCGGTGCCGCAATTCTCGCCGGACGGACGCACGATCGCCTTCGAGAAACGCGGCGGCGGGTATCTTACCTCGCCCGACTTCTCCGAAAACGAAGGGGTCTATGTGGTCGCTGCCGGTGGGGGTGATGCGCGACTAGTTACCCGCAATGGTTCGACGCCGCAGTTCGGTGACGACGACGACCGTCTCTTCATGCTCGCCAGCGCGGACGGCAAATTGCAGCTGATCTCCAGCGATCTCGATGGCGAAGCCCGGCGCGTCCACGCGCAGGGCGAGCTGGCCAATGATTTCCGGGTTAGCCCGCGCGGCGATTACGTGGCTTTCAGGCAGAACTACGAGGTCTTTGCCATGCCGCTACTTCCCGGCGGGCAGGCTGTGACAGTGGGCGAGAAGGCCAGTTCTCTTCCCGTCACCAAGGTGAGCACGGGCGGGGCGGATTATATCGGCTGGACCGAGAACGGCTCGACCCTGCACTGGTCGATGGGGCCGACGCTATACAGGGCCAGCACATCGGCGCTGACACCGGGCGCGCCGCAAGCCGAAGACGCACCCAAGTTCTCGCCGCCGGACACCGGTACGTCGATGGCGCGCACGATCGCGGCCGACAAGTCGAGCGGCCTAGTGGCCATCACCGGAGCGCGCGTGCACACCATGGCCGGCGATGGTGCCGGAACCATTGAGAACGCGACTATCCTCATCGACGGCGACCGTATTGCCGCGATTGGTCCTGCATCGCAGGTCAGCGTGCCGAACGGTGCCCGGCGTATCGACGCCAGCGGCAAGACCATCATTCCGGGGCTTGTCGATGCCCATGCGCACGGGCCGCAGGGGACGGGCGACCTTATCCCGCAGCAGAACTGGTCGCTGGTCCAGAACCTGGCCCTGGGGACGACCACGATCCACGATCCCTCGTCGTCGGCCAGCATGATCTTCGCTGCGGCAGAACGTCAGCAGGCCGGAACGCTGCTTGCCCCGCGCATCTTTTCGACCGGCGAGATCATCTACGGAGCCAAGGCGCCCAGCGTTTATGCGCGCGTCGACAGCTATGAGGATGCGCTCGCCCATGTCCGCCGGATCAAGGCACAGGGCGGTATGTCGGTGAAGAACTACAATCAGCCCCGCCGCGAACAGCGCCAGCAGGTTGCCGCCGCTGCGCGCGCGGAGAACATGCTGGTGGTGGCTGAAGGCGGTTCGCTGTTCGGCATGGACATGAACCTGATCGCAGACGGCAACTCCACGCTGGAGCATAATATTCCACTCGACGTGATGTACGAGGACGTGCTGCAGATGTTCGCGCAGTCAGACACGAATTACACGCCGACACTCACGGTCACTTACGGCGGTCTCGCCGGGGATCCCTATTGGCGCCAGGCAACCGATGTCTACGACAACCCCCTTCTGGTCCACACGCCGCCCAAGCTGTTGCTTGCCAGCACCGCACGTCGGACGAAGGCTCCGGAATGGGCTTTCGTGGATGACAATTCGGCGCGCGAAGCCCGAAAGCTGGCTCAGCGCGGGGTTAAGGTCAGCATCGGTGCTCACGGCCAGCAGCCCGGCATTGCCGCGCACTGGGAATTGTGGAGCTTCGCACGCGGCGGCATGAGCCCTGTGGAGGCACTGCGTGCCGGGACGATCGAACCGGCCCGGTCCCTGGGAATGGAGCGCGATGTCGGCAGCCTCGAAGTCGGCAAGCTCGCCGATCTGGTGGTCCTGACCGACGATCCCGCCGCAGATATCCGCAATTCGGACAATATCGACCAGGTCATGCTGGGCGGCCGTCTCTACGACGCGCGCACCATGAACGAGGTTGAAACTGGCAGCGCCAAGCGCATGCCATATTGGTGGGAGTGAGAAGGATCGCGGGGTAGCCCCGCGACCTGTCTTCAGCCTGCGCGGACGTTGACGAGGAAACTGTCGACGCGGCTGCGCAGGGTCGAGGCCTGACCTTCGAGATCGTTGGCCGAGGCGAGTACCTGGCTTGCCGAGGCCCCGGTCGCCAGATTGGTGTCGCGCATCGTACCGATGTGGGTCGCCACATCGTCCGTACCGCGAGCGGCGAGGTCGATGCTGCGGGCGAGGTCCTGACCGGCCACCGATTGCTGGTCGACTGCACTCGCGATGGAGATTGCAGTCGTCTCCAGCTGCTTGATCTGGTCGCCGATCGAACGCAGCGCATTCACGCTTGCTCCGGTGGAATTCTGCATGGTGCGGATTTGCTCGGCGACTTCCTCGGTCGCGCGGCTGGTCTGCGTGGCCAGTTCCTTGACCTCGCTTGCAACCACGGCGAACCCGCGGCCAGCTTCACCGCCACGCGCGGCCTCGATCGACGCATTGAGCGCGAGCAGGTTGGTGCGTTTCGCGATGGACTGGATCAGTTCCACGATCTGGCCGACCTGTTCGGCCGAAGAGGCGAGGGCGGAGATCGTCTGGTCAGCATCGCCTGCATCATCGGCAGCCTTGCGTGCCAATTCGGCAGAATGCGCCGCCTGGCGGCTGATTTCGCCGATCGACATGGCAAATTCGTCCGATGCAGCAGCGGCAGCCGTGACGCCGCTCGACGCCTGCTCCATTGCGCCGCTGACTTCCGACGCCTTGACCGCAGCCAGTTCGGCCGTGGCCGCCATTTCTTCGGCTGTACGGTGAAGCTGGCTGGAAGCAGCCGCGACGCCCGAGACGACTTCGCCGATTTCGTGTTCGAACGATCCCGCCAACTTCGCGATGTCGCGCTTGCGGCGTTCGGCGGCCTCCTTGCGGCCTGCGAACAGCTCGTCGAGCTTGTGACCCGACTTGAGGAATACTTCGAGGGACCTGGCAAGATCGCCGATTTCGTCCTGGCGTATAGTGCCGGTAATGGAGATATTGCGATCGCCCTTGGCGAGGGCATTCATTCCGATGGAGACCGCCTTCAGAGGACGGATCGTATCCAAGATCATGCGACGGGTCGCCAGATATCCCAGCACGAGGCAGATAACCGCGGCGAGGATGATCAACCCGCTCATGAAGGGCTGTGCGTCATCGCTGCTAAAGCCGATGTAGGCGAACACCGAGATCAGGAAAGTGCCGATCATGGGTGCAAGCACGGCGAGTTTCATCTTGTTCGCGAGGTTTTGCGAATTGAACCACCGCGCCAGCCAGTAGCGGTACTCTTCCACTTCCGGCGCCTCGTTCGAAAGGCTGACACTCGCGATCTCGTCGGACAGATCTTTGTCGAAATTGCTGATGGCGTTCATGGTTACCCCTCTGCGGAACATCTCGTGGTAACCAGACAGGCTTTAGATATGGTAAACGCGGATTTGGTCGCGCCGGTCTTTCTTCAAAACCGCGCGTTAAGCCTGGTCAGGCTGCGTTGGCCTTGCCGCCTTCGATCGCGGGAGCGGGTGCGATCGCAATCGGCCGATCGAGGTGCTGCTCGATTTCTTCGGCAGGCATGGCCTTGAAATAGAGCCAGCCCTGGATCTGGTCGCAACCTGCAGCGCGCACCATGTCGGCCTGTTCTTCGGTCTCCACGCCTTCGGCAGTGACGCCCATCTGCATGGCGCGGGCGACCGTGATGCTCGACAGCATCATGGCCCGGCTGGCATCGTCTTCGCCTGCCTGGACAACAAGGCTGCGATCCAGCTTGAGCTTTTCGAACCGGAACTGGCGCAGGAAACCGATCGAGGCATAGCCGGTGCCGAAATCGTCGAGCGCCACGCGCACGCCGAAGCCGCGGATGACGGCCAGGCTGCGTTCTGCCACGATCGGGTCGAGCACAAGGCAAGTCTCGGTAATCTCGAGCTCCAGGCGCTCCGGATCGAAGCCGGTTTCCTCAAGGATATGGCCGAGCTGGATCGGGAATTCGGGGTTGCGCAGCTGCGCAGCCGAAATGTTGACCGACAGAGTTATGTCCTCCCAGGCCAGGGCATCCTGACACGCCTTGCGAAGAACCCACAGGCCGATCGGATTGATGAGGCCCGATTCTTCGGCAACTGGAATGAAGATGTTCGGACCGACACGTTTGCCGTCCGGACGCTCCCAGCGCATCAGGCATTCTACCGCGACGACCTTGCGCGTCTGGCTGTCCACCAGCGGCTGGTAGTTGAGCCGGAATTCTTCGTTGGCGAGGGCGAAACGCAGCTCGTCGTCCAGTTCCTTGAGCTGTTCGCGGCTCTGGTCGAATGCTTCGGAGAACCAGGTGCAGCGCATTTTGCCGCCACGCTTGGAGGCGTACATGGCAACGTCGGCGCGGCGCAGCAGTTCGCTGGACGTAAGGCTGTCGCGCGGGATGCGGCGTACAAGGCCAATGCTGGCGCCAAGCGTCAGGCGCCGGTCTTCCACGGCAACCGGCTTAGCGAGGCGTTCGATGATACGGCGGCAGATGCCTTCGAGCAGCGTGCCGGCGAGATTGCCCGACATCATGATCGCATATTCGTCGCCGCCGAGACGATGAACCTGTGCATTGCCGTCGCAAACCTCTTCGAGGATGCGTCCCACTTCCTTGATCGCGGCATCGCCGACGAAATGGCCGTAGTGATCGTTGAGCAGCTTGAATCCGTCGAGATCGATCATCGCCAAGGCGACTTCCTGCTCGTTACGGATCTCGCGCTGGATGCCGAGGTGCAGTGCGCGTCGATTGGGCAGGAGCGTCAGGCTGTCGGTGTTGCTGAGGGTCTCAAGGTTCTTCATGTGGCGCGCGCCCATGAGCCCGAAGACCGCGGTCGCGACCGTATAGGCAGCGGTACCGGCGAGGAAGACCAGGGGGAGGTACTCGAGCGAGTTGTACATCGCCATCGTCGCGCCGACGGCGGTTGCACACACGATCCCGGCGAGCACCACCATCGGTGCGAACAGCAAGAATTGCGTGCGGTGACTGGTCTTGTCACTCAGCTTTACCACGCGGTTCGCCCCCTGAATAAGCGTTATCTTCAAATCAAGTCCACGAGACTTAGAGCGCAATGCCTAAGGAACGGTAAAACGGGTGTTTACCCTGCGAGGAAAACAGGTGGCCGAGCCGGGTTTTCAGCCGGTGGCAGCGGCAGGACGCAAGATGCTTTCGATGGACTTGCGCGTCGTCGCCTGCCCCATTTTCGGGGTGTAAAGTGCAGAGCCATGGCCCGAAGGTTCGAACCGATCCGTCTGGCCGACCACGGTCTCGCCTGCGCCCAACATCAGGAACCCGTCCGAGGTCAGCCCGCTGGCCAGCTTGTCGAAGGCCGACCTGCGCGTTTCCGGAGCGAAGTACAGCAAGACGTTGCGGCACAGCACCAAGTCGAATTTCCCCGGTTTGGGCGGGAAATCGAGAATGTTCTGGCGCTCGAAGCGGGTCATCGCCTTGATCTTGTCGCAGACCTTCCAGCCGCCCTGCGCTTCGCTGAAGAAGTTGAGCATCTGGGCTACGGAAATGCCGCGCTGGATCTCGAACTGCGAGTACAAGCCGCTTTGCGCCTGCTCGATGGCCTTGCCCGAGATGTCCGTGCCGACGATCTCGATCGTCCAGTCCTGCCACCGGCCTGCCTGCTCGGCGAACAGCATGGCGAGGCTCAGGACTTCCTGGCCGGTCGAACAGCCTGCCGACCAGATCGTCAGCTTGCGGCTGGAAGCACGCTTTTCCGCCAGTTCAGGCAGTACCGTGTTCGCCAGGGTGTTGAAGTAGACGTGATCGCGGAAGAAGTAGGTTTCGTTGTTCAAAAGCGCTTCGACGACCCGCGTCGCGAGCCGGTATTCTCCCGGTCGCTCGAGCATGCAGGCGAGCTGGTCGACATTCTCGATTCCGATTTCGCGGAACAGGCCGGAAAGGGCAGTGGATACGCGCCAGCGGCGGTTCTCGGTCAGTTGCTGCCCGGTCCGGGAGGCAAGAAGGTCGGCGATGATGCGATGGGAGGCATCGTCTATCGCCATGCTTGCGCTCCTGCCTTGTCGAGGATCGATTGCGCGAGTTCCTCGGGCGGGAGGCAGGCAGTAGCGAGGCCCATTTCCGTGACGGCGCGCGGCATGCCCCAGACGGCACAGCTCTGCGCATCCTGCGCGTAGATCGAGCCGCCAGCTTTCACGATGATCTCCGCCCCTTCGGTTCCGTCGCGGCCCATGCCGGACAGCAGCACACCCGTCACTTCGCCGTCGTATGCTTCGGCAAGGCTTTCGAACATCGGATCGACCGATGGGGTGCAGCCGCTCTTGACCGGATGATAGGCAAGACCAGTCTCATACCGTGTGCCCTTGCGACGCACGACCATGTGGCCGTGGCCGGGCGCGATGATCAGCTTATTCCGTTCGATCTGCACACCTTCGTCGGCAAGGATCGCTTCGCGTCCGGAAGCGACCTCCATTTGACGGGCGAACACCGGGATAAAGCTGCTCGGCAGATGCTGCGTAATCAGCACCGGCAGTGCGAAATCCTTGGGAAGCTTGCGCAGGAACAGGTTGAGGGCGTGGATCCCTCCGGTCGAAGCGCCGATGGCGATGACCTGCGGCTGCTTGCCTGCGCGCCGGGATACCGGCTTCTGGCGTGCGCGTTTAACAGCATCCGGGGACAAGCCCTTGAGGGCCCGGATCTTGTCCATCAACTGGTCGCGGTAGTCGTCGTCGAAGCCGCCCGGGCGCGGTTTCAGCATGGTGTCCGCAGCGCCCATGCGAAGTGCTTCGACCGTGTGCTCGGCACCCTCGGCCGTGAGAGAGGAGATGACCAGCACCTTGGTGGAGGGCGAAATCTCGAGCATCTTGGGCAGAGCTTCGAGGCCGCCCATGCCCGGCATCTCCAGGTCGAGCATGACCACGTCGACCGCCTGGGAGCGGAGTTCGTCCAGCCCCCGCTCGGCAGTGCTCGCGGTAGCGACGACGTTGAAGTCCGCTTCCTTGGCAAGCATGCGCGAGAATACGGTTCGCACGGTCAGCGAATCGTCGACGAGCATGATTTTCACGCGCTTGTCATCGACCTCGACGGCAGGTTTTTCGACGGTACTCTGGCGCAAAGCGGCGACCATTGGTGCTGCTCCCGATCAGGCCATGCCGACAAGCTGGAGCTTGATCTGCAGTGTTTCGTGATCGAACGGCTTCATGACGTATTCGTCGGCGCCGGCGCTGATCGCTTCGCGGATGTGAGCGACATCATTTTCCGTGGTGCAGAAGACGACTTTCGGCTTGTCGCCACCCTCGCGCTGACGCAGCTGGGTGATGAATTCGATGCCGGTCATCACGGGCATGTTCCAGTCGAGCAGGATGACATCGGGCATGCTTTCGGCACACTTGTCGAGGCCTTCCTTGCCGTTCTCGGCTTCTTCCACGGAGAATTCCAGCGACTCCAGAATATGGCGCGAAACCTTCCGGATCACCCGTGAATCGTCGACGATGAGGCAGCTTTTCATGTTTACGTCCCTTGAGTTTCGAGCTGCATCAAAAACACAGTCGGTAACCAATCGCTTAAGCAGCGAGCGCGGGTGGTCCCGCTATGATCTTTTCGATATCGACCAGCACGACCGGACCGTTCTCGGTCTCCACCATGCCGAGGCCGGCACGCTGCCAGCCGTCGCCGAGCCCACCCGGAATTGCGACCAGATCGCTTTCGGCTTGGGATACGTCTTGCGCGGAATCGACCAGCAGCGCGTAGAGATGCCCATCGATCTCGACCACGGCGGCACGGCGGTCGGGAGAGGAGCATGGCTCGTCGAAACCCAGCGCCAGCGCGCAGTCGACCACTGTCAGTGCCTGGCTGCGCAAGGGGGTCAGCCCGCAAATGAAATCGGGCGTGCCGGGGATCGGGGTAATGGAGTCTATTTCCAGCACAGTCTGCACCCGCAATGCCGGGATCGCCGCGTTGCGCCCCGCGATGGTGCACATCAATAACAGGTCGTTCATGCTGCCCTCCCGGTGCGCACACGCTTGAGTTCTGCCAGCAGGCCTTCGCGGTCGTAGCGATAGATCGACCCGTCGCCTGCATCTTCGGGATCGGGGCGCAGGCGGATGGTTTCCCGTGCCTGCCCTGCGTCGACGACATCCCCGGCCATGTGGATGGCGAGATCCGCTTCATCATCGCCCTCGGCGGCAATGCGGTATCCCGCCGCCTCGACAAGGGGTTCGAGAATGGTGCGAGCCCAGTCGTTGTCCCGTGGAATCCGGCAGGTGAGCGGATGGGCGATGGGCCTGGGTGTCGCGTAATGGAAAAACAGCGTGTGACCATCGATGAGCGGCACTGGCTTGCCCTCGATCAAGGTGACGCCCTCGATCGTCGGATCGTCGCCCGAGACGACCAGGTCTCCGGTCATCTCTGCTGCATCGAGCACTTCGGAGACCGCATAGACGACCTCGCTTTCGCCATCGCTCAGGCGAAGCAGGCGGCAGCGCCCTTCGGGCAGCGATCCATGCTCAAGACCGGCGAGCGGCAGAATCCGTCCGTTAATGACCGCTTGCGCGCGGGTGCCGTCGATGTCGAAGGCCTCGCTCGATACGGTATCGATGCGTCGCACAAGCTCGAGCCTGACCGCGCGGCGGCGGCCATCGAGTCCGGCAAACAGCATGAGTGGAACCGCCGTCTTTACCTGCTTGTCGGAGGTTTCTTCCACCAAGGCAGGCTTGGAGCGCATTTCGCCGACCAGTCCGCGCATTTGCGCAATGCTGGGCAAGTCGATCAGCATCATGGGGGTGCCGTCGTCGAGAAGCGTCGTGCCGGCATAGAGCTTGGTCTGCATGATCGCTGGAGCGATCGGCTTTACCACCACGTCCTCGTGGTCGTGTACGCGGTCTACGGCGAGAGCGAAGACGTCGTCGCTAGCGAGGCGAACGAGCACGAGGGTCTTGGTCTCCCACTCGCATCGCTCGTTGTCTTCGGTGCCGAGTACATCGGCGAGCGAAAGGCAGGGCACGCGGCGGCCGCGGAATGTAATCAGCCGGCGGGCACCGGCCTGTGCGAACTCAACGCTGTTGGCGCTGCCGAAAACGATCTCTTCGATGTAATTGCGCGGGATCGCGTAATTCTGACCGCCGCTGGAAACGGTCAGCGTCGCGATGATCGAAAGCGTCAGGGGCAGGTGGAGGTGAAAGCTCGTGCCTTCGCCAGGCTTGCTTGAAACCGTGATGGACCCACCCACGCGCTCCAGGTTCGCGCGGACGACATCCATGCCGACGCCGCGTCCCGATACGGCGCTGACCTCATCGGCAGTGGAAAGGCCCGGCTCGAAGATGAGCTGGTGCTTCTGTGCCTGGGACATGCTGTCGATCTCGGCCTGGGAATATATCCCTGCCGCCACAGCTTTCTGGCTCAGGCGCCCGGTGTCGATCCCGCCGCCATCATCGGTAATGATCAGGCTGATCTGGTTGCCCGATTGGCGCGCTGCGAAACGAAGCAGGCCGATTTCGCGCTTGCCCTTCTTCAGTCGCTCCGCCGGTGTTTCCACGCCGTGGTCGATGGCGTTACGGATGATGTGGGTTAGCGGATCGCGGATCATCTCGATCATCTCGCGGTCGAGCTCGACCTCGCCGCCCTCGAAATCGACCATGACCTGCTTGCCGAGCTCGCTGGACAGGTCGCGGACGAGGCGGGGGAGGGAGGTAAACAGGTGTTCGAGGCGCTGCATGCGCATCCGGGTGATCGACGTGCGCACATCGGCAAGGATGGCGGAGAGGCGCTCGAAAGGGCCATCGATCGTCGGCTGTTCACCGGCTTCGCGCAGGCGGCGGGCAAGGTCGTTGCGCGCCAGCACCATGTCGGAAACGCCCTTCATGACTTCGTCCAGCAAATCTACCGGCAGGCGGATCGAACGCTGTACCGCATTGCGCTTGGCAGCGACTGGGGCCGCGCCGTCCTCTTCATCCGCAGCCGGCGCAACGGGGGTGACATCGCTCTGCACCTCGATAGCGGCGTCCGCTTCGAGAGCCGCAATCAGCGCCGCATCGTTCTGGTCCTCGACCAGCTCTTCGCCAGCCTCGATCAGGTCCGCAAGGTTGCCGATCCGGTCGATGATGGCGAGCACGGCGGTGACCAGCGCCGGGTCGGCTTCACGGCGGCCGGCCCTGCATTCGGCAAGGGCATCCTCGGCTGCATGGCTCAGTTTTTCCAGCAGGGGAAAATCGAAAAAGCCGCAATTACCCTTGACGGTATGCACGAAACGGAAGATCGTATCGATGCGCGCCCTGTCGGACGGATCGGCTTCCCACGCGACGAGTTCCGTCCCGCTCTGCTCGAGCATTTCGCGTGTTTCTGCGATGAATTCGGCCAGCAACTCATCCATGACGTCAACGGATCCCCTGATATTCCGCAGACGCTATGGACGATGATGGTTAACGTTTGGTTGGGATTGCCCTCAAGTCTCGGGGCCGCTCCTCAGGACACGCCAGACGATCAGGGATGCGAGGATGCCTCCAGCGATGTTGGCGACCAGTTCCGCGCCGTAGATGGCTTCGGCGCCAAGCGCGGAACGCAGCAGCCAGCCGAAAGGCAGCATGACGAGGAAGACGCGTGCTGCGCTCTGCGTCAGGGCAAGCCCGGCGCGGTCCACGGCGTTGAGCGCGCCGTTGGCGACGATCAGCAGGCCGAAGCCGGCATATCCCCAGACCGCGATTTCCAGATAGCTTTCAAATTCGGCGACCACGGCAGGATCGTCGGTAAAGAATTGCGCGAACCAGCCGCCCGTGAAGTAGAGCAGGATCGCCGTCGCCAGTCCGTATACTACGCAGAAACCTGCGGAATAGAGCATCGCGGCGCGGGAGCGGTCCGGGTGCCGCGCACCCCAGTTCTGCCCGACGATCGCGCCGATGGATCCCGAAAGGGCGAGCAGGGGTACGGTGGCAAAGCTCTGCAGCCTGCCTGCGGCACCGAAGCCTGCAACCGCGGCCTCGCCCTGGCTGGCGAGCAGGGCCGTAAGGACCGAAAGGCCGATCGGGTTGATGGCATTGGAAAAGGCAGCGGGTCCGGCAACGCTGATGATCGCGCGGCTGCTCTCCCCGACATTGCAGCGCCGGATCGAAGCCGGATTGATATGCAGTTGCGCGCTTTTGATCAGGTAGAGCGCGACGAGGATCGCGATCGCGAACCCGGCGATAGAGGCGTAGGCGGCCCCTGCTATGCCGAAACCGGCAAATCCGAAGGCCCCGGTGATCAGGATCGGGTCGAGGATCCAGTTGGCGACCGAGTAGGTAATCGAAACGTAGCTCGTCTTGCGCGCTTCACCCTGTCCGCGCAGCACTCCATTGAGGCCCATCTGGAGCAGCAAAACCGGCAGCCCCAGCGAATAGGGCTGCATGTAAGCACGGATTAGCGGCAACAGCGCATCGCTCGCCTGCATCAGCCGGAAAAGCGGGTCCAGCAGCAGAAACAGCGCCAACCCCATCACCACGCCCACGACGAGTGCGAAGATCGCGCCGAAATTGGCGCGCCGTTCCGCCCGCTCGACATCGCCTTCGCCCAGCGCGCGGGCGATCACGGAATTGATCCCGACCATCACCCCGACGCCGAGGCTGGAGAGCGCGATGGTGATCGGGAAGATAAAGCTGACCGCGGCGAGTTCCTGCGATCCCAGCTGGCCGATGAAATAGGCATCGATGAGGCCGACCGACATGATCGCCGCCACCCCGATGATCATCGGCGCCGTCTGCCCGACGAGATGGCCCACAATACTTCCGCGCGTCAGTTTGGCCGTCTCGCTCATTACCGGGCAGCGCTAGCGGGGCCGGACGCGCAAGGGAAGCGCTCAATTGCGCAGCATAGCTTGCTCCCGAGGTGCCCTCCATGCGATAGAGGTTGCAATAAGAGACCCAAGGAGAGCACGCCATGGCCACGCAGATGAAGCCCAAGTTCGAATACAGCGAAGCGGAATGGAAAGTCCGGCAGGATCTGGCGGCCTGCTATCGCATCTTCGACCACCTCGGCTGGGGCGAGAGCATCTACAACCACATCTCCGTTGCCGTGCCGGGTGAGAATGACACGTTCCTCATCAATCCCTTCGGCCTGCTCTACGATGAAGTGACCGCCTCGAACCTCGTCAAGATCGATGTCGAGGGCAACAATGTCGGCCAGTCGCAATACATGGTGAACAAGGCGGGCTTCACCCAGCACGCCCACTTCCACAAGCACCTCGGCGAGAAAGCTACGGCGATCTGCCATGTCCACACCACGGCGACGATGGCGGTGTGCAGCCACAAGGACGGGCTGGTTCCGACCAATTTCTACGCCTGCAATTTCCAGGGCCAGATCGGGTATCACGACTTCGAGGGCGTGACCGTGCGCGCCGAAGAGGGTGACCGCCTGGTCGAGAACCTCGGCAACCACTCGATCCTGATGCTGCGCAACCATGGCCCGGTGGTGATGGACAAGACCATTCCCGGGATGTTCGTGAAGATGTGGGCGCTCCAGCGTGCCTGTGAAATTCAGGTCGCGACCCTTTCGCAGGGCGAGGCCAACGTGATCTCGCAAGAGGTCGTCGACGTGCACCAGCGCGACCTTGCCGTCATGGCCAGCCAGGGCGGTGCAGGCGTCCTCGATTTCGAGGCATGGAAGCGGCGCGTGTCCAAGATCGACGACAGCTGGCAGAGCTGATGGCGGCAGGAAAGACCTGCCCGAAGTGCGACGGGCGGATGGAAGAGGGGGTCACGGTCGATCGCGGCCATGGCGAAAACCACGTGCCCGGCTGGCACAAGGGCGCCCCGGACAAGAGATGGTGGGGGCTGAAGGTCGACAAGAAGAGCCTGCTCGCTATTGAGAGCTGGCGCTGCAATCGTTGCGGCTATCTCGAACAATACGCCCGATAGGTCCCGCCACCCATGTCACGCATGACTGTGAACGACCGTCCGGTCGAATTCCTGATGGACGACGATACGCCCCTCTTGTGGGCCTTGCGTGACGCCGCCAACCTCACCGGCACCAAATACGGATGCGGCACGGGTGATTGCGGATCGTGCATGGTCCATATCGACGGCGAACCGCTGCGATCGTGCCTGGTGACCATCGGCGAAGCGGAGGGACGCTTCGTCACCACCATCGAGGGGCTGAGCGGCGACCGCTCGCACCCCGTGCAGCAGGCACTGGTGGCGGAGCAGGCAATCCAGTGCGGGTTCTGCACGCCGGGCATCGTCATGGCGGCGGCTGCCCTCATCAACCGCAATCCCGGCGCGTCGGAAGCCGACATCAAGGCGGCGGTGCCAAACCTATGCCGCTGCGGCGTCTATCCCCGACTGGTGAGTGCCATCCAGCGAGCGGGGCGCGTTGCGCGGAGGCAGGAACGGATCAGCGCGGCACCTGCGCCGGGCATCAGCAGCGAGGACGCTGCGCGCGAAGTGCCTGCGCTTGCCGCACCCCCGGAAGAAAACGGGCGAGCAGAGCCTGAAAACAGGTGACAAAGGCGACACCGTGTCGCCTTTGCGCGGTGATCTCAAAATATTGAAATAGAACGGAAAAGCCTGCGTTTCCCTGCCCCGGGACAGGGTGACACCTCGTTCCGCAAACGCTTGATCGACCACGAGAAAGAGCGACTTTCACTCTGCGCGATAGTGCGCGTGTAGGAAAGTCGCTCTCTCTGCAGCCAGTGCCCTAGATCTCGAAGCGGACGCCGATGCGTGCGCTGAAGGGATCGGCCGGCTGGATGTTGTTGTTGCCGTGCGCGCTCGGATAATAATCCTCGTCGAGCAGGTTCTCGATGTTGAGCTGCACGCTCAGCCTGTCGCTAACGGTGTAATACGCAGCGGCATCGACGCGCCAGTAGCTGGGCAGGACCACCGTATTGGAGAAGCTTGCGAACTGGTCCGACTGGTGGATTACGCCGAAGCCGAAGCCCAGCTGCTCGGTCACGTCGAAGCGGTTCCATGCACTGATCGAGTGCTTGGGCAATTGCTGCAGGCGCTGGCCGGCATCGCCGAAAGCATTGTCGTTCTGCAATTCGCCGTCGAGATAGGTGTAACCGAGATTGGCTTTCCAGAAATCGGCAATCTCGCCGACCGCGCTGAATTCGAAGCCTTCGATGCGGCTCTCGCCAGCAAGGACGGTCAGCGTCGGATCGGTGGGCGAGGGAGCCTGGATGTTGGTCCGCTCGAGACGGAAGATCGCTGCGCTCAGGAGGACCTTGTCGAGCGGCGCCCACTTTGCGCCGAGTTCGTAATTGGTGAACTTCTCCGGCTCGAACTGGGCATCACCCTGCGACAGGATGAAGAACTGGTCGCCGGCCTGCGGCAGGAAACTTTCCGAATAGGACGCATAGAGCGACAGGTCCGGCGTCGGCTTCACGATCAGGCCGAGGCGCGGGCTGAACTTCTCGTCGACACGGTCGCCGGGTTGTCCATTCAGCACGTTCACGGTTTCGAGGTCGAAGCGGTCCCAGCGAACGCCTGCCACCAGTTCGAGATACTGGCCGATTTCGAGCTGTTCCTGGATGTAGAAGGAAAGCGTTTCGAGATTGCTGTCGCGCGAGCGGGACACGGGGTTGAGCTGGAACGGCGGAATGAACAGGACATCGGTCAGCGGCGTCTCGTTCGGCTGCAGCGCGTCGGGATCGCTCGCATCCACCGCGCGGGTGAAGGAAACCGTCTGGCGCTGGTTGGCCGAATCCTGGCGGCCCGCCTCCATGCCGAAGAGCAGGGTGGAGGACAGGTTGTCGCCGAAGTCCGCTTCCCAGACGAGGTTCGCCTGGCCGATCCAGTTGGTGCGCTGCTGCGCATCCAGATAGCCGCCAAGCGTCACGGTCTCGCCATCGGTGCCCGAGGGAACGATGTTGGAATAGACCTTGTCGTAATCGGCGAACTGGACGGTGGCATTGGCAGTAAGGCCGCTGTTGAAATCGTGTTCGAGGCGGACGCGGCCGATATGCACGTCGACTTCAGAGCGGTTGAACCCGGCATCGCCGAAGAAGGTGCTGTCGAAACCGGTCAACGGACGATTGTCGAGCGAGGGTACGCCGCGGTCGGTGACGCGCTCGTCATTGTCGTAGGTGTAGCTGGCGATCAGCGTCGTGTCCGCGCCGAGGGCTGCGGTGACTGTCGGCGATACGCCGATGAAGCGACCGTTGTAGAAGTCGCGATCGTTGTCGAATTCCTCGTAGGTCGCGTTGATGCGCAGCGCGACGTCGTTGGACACGGCCTGGTTCACGTCGGCAAGCAGGGCGAACGCACCGAAGGTATCGACGGAAGCTTCGCCGCTGGTGAAGGCATCGCCCAGTTCTGCGCGCTTGGCCACGCGGTTGATCGCACCGCCGCCTGCGCCGCGACCGAAGATCAGCGCATTGGCGCCCTTCAGCACCTCGACGCGGTCGATATTGTAGAGCGAGCGGTAATACTGTGCGTCGTCGCGCAGCCCGTCGATGTAGAAGTCCGCAGTGGTTTCCTGGCCGCGGATGAACACTTCGTCGCGGTGGCCTTCGCCGGTTTCCATGCTGATGCCCGGGACATAGCGCAGCGCATCGTTCAGCTGGCGGATCGACTGGTCTTCCAGCTGGTCTTCGGTGATGAAGGAAACCGCCTGCGGCACGTCGATCAGCGGCGTGGGCGTCTTGGTTGCCGTGGATCCGTCGGCATTGTCATAGCCGTCATCACGATCGCCCGTGACGACGATGTCGGTGGGCAGGTAATCGCGTTCGGGCTGCGCCTCTTCCGCTGCAAATGCCGGGGTGGCGAGTGCTGTGGTCGCGGCAAGCAGGGCCAGGGTGGTCGGTTTCATGCAAAGCTTTCTGTTCTTGCGAGTGATTCTCAATTTCTGGAGGCACTGCTATTGCGACCTATTCGCATTAGCAACCGCTAATCGCGGAATTGGCGATGAAAAAATCGCAAGCGTGCCTTTCACTGATCGCAACAGACGATTAGATGCAGCGCCAACACATCAGGAGATCCCCATGAAAGCGACCATCTGGCACAACCCGAAATGCGGAACCTCGCGCAAGACGCTGGCGATCCTGGAGAACCTGTCCGGGGTCGATGTGGAGGTGATCGAATATCTCAAGACGCCGCCCAGCGCCGACAAGCTTGCACAGCTTTACAAGGATGCAGGCATCTCTCCCGCCGAAGGCCTGCGCAAGCGCGGCACCGATGCGGAAGAGCGCGGCCTGCCGGACGCTTCTGACGAAGCAGTGCTGGAAGCGATGGCGGCAGAGCCGATCCTGATCGAACGACCGCTGGTGGAAACGGACAAGGGCGTTCGCCTTTGCCGCCCGCAGGACAAGGTCCTCGAAATTCTCTAGATGCGCTCGCGTGTCAGCTTGCTGTCGCGCTGCAGGCTGAACCAGCCGTAGATAAAGACGATCGCGCACAGCGCGACGATCAGGCCGAAGCCGAGCCAATCGGAATGGCCATAGAGCCATACGCCGAGCGCGGGCGCATAAATGTAGCTGGCACCGGCTACCGAGGCGGTCACGCCGCCCGCCTGGCCCTGCTCTGCGCGGGTTACGGCGAGTGATGTGCCCGAGGTCGATCCCGGCCTGAACAGCCCGAAGCCGAGCGAGGCGATGGCAAAGCTGAGCGCGATCGAGTGGATGTCGTCGGCAACGCCCAGCATGGCCACGCCGAAGCCTGCGACCGCAATGCCCGACAGCGTTGCCCCGCGCGGGCCGAGGTTGAGGCGCGGGATTAGGCCCCATTGTGCGAGCAGGGTGGCGATGGCGCCGGCCATCAGGACAAGGCCGACCGGCCCCGTGCCTTCCGCCGGCGTGTCCCTGAGGCCGAGCCGGTCGAGCACGAGGAAGCCCGCAATGCCGAGCACCATCGCTTGTGCGTGTCCGCCAAGGAGGCCCACGGTCACCCACGGGCGCAGGCGCGGTTCGAACCAGCGCAATTTGTGCGGCTCGACCTCTTCTTCGTCCTCATCCTCCTCGAGATCCGCCGAATGCGAAGCGCCTGCATAGGGCGCGTCATAGGCGCTGCCCCTCGCCGGGAACTGGGGCTCGTCATTCGGAAGCCTCAGCCGCAGCGCCATGAGCGTGATCACCCCGATCAGCGCGAAGATGATGAAAGGCCCGGTCAGCCCCACGAAGGGCAGGACCATCAGCGGGGCCAGGGCAGGGCCGATGACCGTGCCCAGCCCGAAGCTGGAGGCAATCAGCGACAGCGCCTGTGTCCGCTCTGCGCGCGGCGTGCGGCTGGCGACATAGGCCTGCACGGCCGGAGGGGCCGCGCTGCCGAACCCGCCGTAGAGGCTGCGCGCGGCGGCAAAGGCCATGAGCGCTGCCGTCCCGCTCAACAGGCCGATCAGGCCGAACCACAGGGCCAGCCCGCATAGCGCCATCGACACGATGAACCCGATCATGCCCAGCGCCATCATGGCCTTGCGGCCCCGGCGGTCCGATCGATCCGCCCAGAACGGCGCGCACACGACCCACAGGAGGGCCGACCAGCTGTAGGCAAGGCTGATCCACACGTCGTCGATCTCGAGCGCCGTGCCGATCGAGGGCATGACCGACTGCATTGCAGTGTTGCCCGCCGCCGTCGTCAGCATAACGGCAAACAGCAGTGCCATCCGCTCGCGCGAGATCGGCTTTTGCGCCTTGGCGGCAGGTGACGTCACGGCGTCGGAAAGATCGGCATCAGCCATAAGCCATGCGGGCTACGCCGAGCCGCTCTCCCTTGCAATGGCCAAGCGCGCCTGCCACAGCAAGTGCTTGTCTTTTCGATGTGAGGAGGGGCCGGACTTGACCGGACCAAACAGTGTCGGAGCGCTCGAAAGGCGTTCGTTCAAACAGAAAGCTTCCCGGTTTTTCGGCCAGTGGGGCGTCTTCTTCAGGGGGTTCGTGGAGCATCCGAAGATGGTCGGCTCGATCATCCCGTCCTCGCGTTTCACCATCGATAAGATGCTTGCCCCGGTAAAATGGGACGAGTGCAAGCTCTTCGTCGAATACGGTCCGGGCGTGGGGACGTTCTGTCAGGCCGTGCTCGACCGGTTGCCGCGCGACGGGTCGCTGATCGTGATCGACACCAACCCGCTCTATATCGACTATCTGCGCAAGCACTTCGTGGACAGCCGCTTCACCGCGGTCCACGGATCGGCCTCCGATGTCGAAGAGATCGTCAAGGCGCACGGGCACGATCACGCCGACTACGTTCTGTCTGGCCTGCCGTTTTCGACCCTGCCTGCGGGCGTAGGCCCCGCGATTGCAGAGGCGACCTACCGCGTCATCCGTCCCGGCGGAGCATTTCTGGTCTACCAGTTCTCCGCCAAGGCGCGCGACTACATGGCGCCCCATTTCGAGCGGATCGAGCGCGGGTTCGAGGCGCTCAACGTGCTTCCCTGCCAGCTGTTCTGGGGCTGGAAAGAACCGAAGAACTAGGCTTCGAGGCTGTCGTCCGCTACCGAGAGACGCGATAGCTGGGCATGGATGGCGGCAAAGATGCTGACCATGAATACCGACGATAGCGCATCGACGACGCCCGCGAAGAGAGCCGTGCCGAAGCTGACCGTTTCCGGCCCACCGAACGAGAAGACCAGGCCGACGACCCAGCCTGCGATCAGGAACAGGATGAAGGCTGCAACCGCCAGCAGCAGGTAGAAGCCCAGCAGGCGAAACGAATTGCCCTTCGTCAGCTTCCATGACCGGCGCAGGGCAGCAACGGGATTGCGCTCTCCCTCGAGGCCGATCACCGCCGTTGTCAGCGAGAACTTGATCATCAGGTAGATGACCAGCGGGATCATCACCAGCGCTCCGACCACGGCGATCGGTGCAAGGCCTGCAAATGCCGGCAATGCCACGAGCAGTACGTAGGGACCCATAAGCGCCAGGATCTGCAGGATATAGGCACCGACGAAACTTGGCAGCAGGCCCGCAGCCGTGCCGAGTGCTTCCCCGACCGTTGGCGACGCGCGGCGGCGCATGAAGGCGAACATCGCCAATTGGGCAATGCTGGTCAGCAGGAAGACGACAAGGAACAGCCACCAGTATTCGGCGATCAGTGTCTGCATGGCCGCTTGCAGCTGGTCCATGTCGGGCTGCGCCGAATTGCCGCCGGCGATCTGCAGGCTCGCATCGGGGAACAGGATCGCGGCGAATGCGGACGGCAGGAAGATCAGGACACCCGCGATCGTCGCCAGCAGCCCGAAATTGCTGCGGATCATGGCAAGCGCCTCGCTCCAGCCCTTGTCGAAGTCGAATTTCATCGCGTTACCCTCTCTTTCCCACTTGATAAGCGCAGCGGGCATTGCCACGCAATCACGATGGACGATTTGCTCACCGATAGCGTCGAATGGCGTGCCGAAAAGGCGCGGGTTCCCTATCGCGAAGCGCTCGAGCAGATGGAGGCCCGCAACCGGGCGATTGCCGAGGGCGAAGCGCCCGAGCTGGTGTGGATGCTCGAGCACCCGCCGGTCTACACCGCCGGTACCAGTGCCGACGGTGCGGAATTGCTCGACCCGAGGTTCGAAGTGGTCGAGGCGGGGCGCGGCGGCCGCTATACCTACCACGGACCCGGCCAGCGGATCGGCTACATCATGCTCGACCTGAAGGAACGCGGACGCGACGTGCGCTGCTTCGTCCATTCGGTGGAAGGCTGGGTGATCGCGACGCTGGGCGATCTGGGTGTCGAATGCTGGCGCTCCGAAGGGCGTATCGGCATCTGGACCCGCGATGTGGACGGTCGTGAAGCCAAGATCGGCGCCATCGGCGTGCGGGTCAGGCGGTGGGTCACGATGCACGGCTTTTCGGTCAACCTCGATCCCGACCTTTCGCATTTCACGGGCATCGTGCCGTGCGGGATCGACGAATTCGGCGTGACAAGCATGGCACGGCTGGGCCATGCCACAACGCCAGAGGCGTTCGATGAAGCGCTCAGGCAGCGGGCCGGCGACTTCCTCGCCGCGCTGTCGGGAAAGGAATGTGCGTTGCCATGAAGCGGATCGGGATCATTGTTGCTGGCGCGGTGCTGCTTGCGGCCTGCCAGGACGAGGCGAGCGAGGTTGCAACTTCAGACGAGGGCCAGACCGCGGAAGGCGAAGTTCTGGGCGGCACCATCAGCGACGACATGCTTCCGCTTGCCACGCGCACTTCGCAGCCTCCGGCATTGCAGCAACAATCATCCAACGAGAGTGCGACGCCTTCTTCCGGGTCCGCACCGGCTCAGCCCGAAGAGCAAAGCGATCAGGAAGCGCCCGCTGCAGAACCGGCAGAGCCTGCAGGGGAGGCACCCGCCGCCGAGGCGGACGACGAGGCTTAAGCTTCTCCGAGCAGGGCCTTGGCCCGGGCGAGTTCGGCCTGCCCGACATAGCGCCCGCGAAACGGCATGACCTCCGCTCCGGGATTTAGGGAGAAAAGCCCGATAAGTTCGCGCGCTTCTGCGGTTTCATCGGCCGAAGGTGCGAAATTCCTGTTGATCGCGTCGACCTGTGAAGGGTGCATCGCAACCATTCCCGTGAACCCGTCCGCGCGGGCTGCCTTGATAGCGCGCTCTGCACCTTCTGCATCGCGATGGTCGCGGAAACCGGCCTCGATCGCCTGAAGGCCTCGTGCATGAGCGGCAAGCAGGACTTGTGCGCGCACATGGGCGAGCGGATCGATCCACAACCCGCCGGGCCCGCGCATCCTGCGCGCTCCGATGGAGCGTGCGAGAGCCGCGGCGTCCCAGCCGTAACCCACGATGCGGGCATGGAGCTCGTTCGCGAATGCAGCGAGGTTGAGGGCTGCGAGCGGCGTCCCGCCGAGTTCGGGCACGATGCGGATCGAATTGCTGCGCAGTCCGGCCTTGGCTTCGCCTTCGTAGAGCATGGCAGCGAATTGCTGGATATCCTCGCTGCCGGAACACCCGGCCAGGACGATCCCATCAGGTGCACCCTCCAGCGCTGCATCGAGGTCGTCGCGCCACTGCGGGCTCGAGACGGGACCTACGCGCGCCCAGCGTTCGAAGCGGCGGGCGGCAACCAGTTGCTCGCGGTGCGAGACGAGCCAGTCGCGCGCTGCGAGGCGGCTGTGCTGCTTCGCGTCGGCATTTCCGGCGCGGGCCAGGTCCACGACGACGACGTCTGCGCCGCTGCCTGCAACCTGGCCCAAGGCCTTCTCCTTGTCCGCCGGGACCTGGATCCACGAGCGCATATGCAACCCTCCTTAGCGTGCGACACGCGCCGGGACGGTGCGAATCACTTGGCCGCAGTGTGCTCCTGTTTGGTTAGCATGGGGTAATCAATGTATCCCTCAGGTCCCGGAAGGTACCAGCTTTGCGGAACGTTTACATTGGGTTGCAGGTCTGCGCCCAGGCGGAAACGCTCCGGCAGGTCGGGGTTGGAGATGAAGTCGCGCCCCCAGCTGACGGCATCGCAACGACCCGCTTCGATGTCGGTCACCGCATCTTCGGGGGAGTAATCGCTGTTGAGCACCAGGGGTCCCGAATAGATCTGGCGGATCAGCGGGCTTTGCTTGGGCACGTCGGTGCTTCCGAAAGTGCCTTCCGGTCCCGGCTCGCGCAGTTCGAGAAAGGCGAGGCCGAGTTCTTCGACCACCTTCGCGGCGGCACCGAAAGTTGCGGGCGGATTGCTGTCGTCACACCCTTGCGTCTCGCCGTTGGGCGACAAGCGCACGCCGACGCGGTCGGCGCCCCATACGTCGATGAGGGCAGTCAGCACTTCGCGCAGGAAACGCGTGCGGTTCTGCGGGCTGCCGCCGTACTCGTCATCGCGCTGGTTGGTGCTGTCGCGCAGGAATTGGTCGACCAGATAGCCGTTCGCTCCGTGCAGCTGGACGCCGTCGAACCCGGCCTTTTTCGCATTCTCGGCGGCGTGGCGATAATCTTCTACAACTCGGGCGATCTCGTCCGTGCCGAGCGCGCGGGCAGGCTGGTAATCCTTGCGGCCCTCGAACGTGTGGGCATGGCCGGGAGCGCAGGTGGCGCTGGCCGAGACCGGCGGTTCGCCGCCGAGGAAATCGGGATGGACGAGGCGGCCCATATGCCACAGTTGGAGGACGATCTTTCCGCCTTCCTCGTGCACGGCCTGTGTCACGGGCTTCCAGCCTTCGACCTGTTCATCGCTCCAGATGCCGGGAGCGGCGGGCCACCCCAGGCCTTCCACGCTGATGCCGGTGGCTTCCGAAATGATCAGGCCTGCCCCTGCGCGCTGGCGGTAATAGGTCGCCATCATCTCATTCGGGATCGAGCCGGGCTGCGTCGAACGGCCGCGGGTGAGCGGGGCCATGTAGACGCGGTTCTTCGTTTCGATCGCGCCGAGAGCGAGCGGTTCGAACAGCTTTGCATGCATGTGGGACAAGTCCTTTTTTGCTGACTTCCTTGTGACAGGAGAGCTAGGGGGCCGGGATGAGCGAAACAAGCGCCCCGGCCGACAAGAATGGCTTTCAGCCCGGCGCGTGGCACTTCGTCGCTCTTCTTGCCGGCAACTTCGCGCTTGCCCTCGGTCCTTGGCTGGTGAGGCTGGCGGACACGGGGCCCGTCTCGTCGGCCTTCTGGAGATTGCTGCTGCCGATCCCCCTTCTTGCGCTGCTCGCCTGGCGCACAAGGTCACCCGAACCGCTCGACAAGCGGCTGGCGCTGCTTGCCGTGGCGGCCGGTGTGTTCTTCGCCCTCGACCTTGCCAGCTGGCACGTCGGGATCGAGCGCACGCGGCTCGGCAATGCGGTTCTGTTCGGGAATTCCGGCAGCGTGATCCTGATGATCTGGGGGCTGATTGCCCTGCGCCGTGCGCCATCCGGGCGCGAGTTTTCGGGGGTGGCCATGGCTTTGCTGGGCGCGGCGATCCTCTTGGGGCGCAGCCTAGAAATTTCGCAGGAGAGCTTCGTCGGCGACCTATTCTGCCTTGCTGCGGGCCTGTTCTATGCCTTCTACCTCTTGCCTGCACAGCGCGCGAGAACGGCGCTCGGGCAATGGAGCGTGCTCTTGCTGGTCTCGCTGGCCGCATCGCCGATCCTGCTCTCCATCGCAGTGGCGAGCGGAGAGCCGATCTGGCCGGGCGCGGCAGGCTGGCAGCCGGTTATCCTGCTGGCATTGTCGAGCCAGGTCATCGGGCAGGGCCTTCTCGTCTTCTCGCTGCGCCATTTCCCGCCGCTGATCATCGGCATGGCGCTGCTGCTGCAGCCGGCCATTGGCGCGACGATCGGCTGGGCGGTCTTCGGAGAAATGCTCACCCTGCTGGACATCGCAGGCATGGCGCTGGTCGGGACCGCGCTGGTCATCGCCCGCAGTGCGGCAGGCAAGGTCAAGGTCCCCCGGACGCGCTGAGCGTCACCAGAAGGTGCGGTTGAATTCGCTGTGGTGCTGTTGGAAACGCTCCAGGTCCGGGCCGGCAAGGCTCAGCTTCACCTGTTCCGCCAGCTTGTCCGCCTCGGCCTTGAGGCTGGCCTGGCGCTCTTCGTGCTTGAGCGGAGTGGCCGCATTGGCGAGCGTGTCCAGCATGACCTCGGCTGCAATCGGCGAGGTCGCCACGGCACTGCGGATCGCGCCGAACCCGCGCTTTACGTAGTGATCGAATCCGTCGGGGGCAGGGATCACGGGGCAGTCCTCGGCGTCTTCGCCGCACACGTCCTTGCGCAGGTCCCGGCGTCCGACTTCTGCCGTCGCCGCGCCAAGCCAGTGTAGCGCCGTAATCGCGGTAAAAGGATCGTTGATCCCGGGCGAGAGCGCGCGCAGGCCGATTTCCACCAGTTCGTCGATCAGGAATTGGGGGTCCTGTTCAGGCGTACGTGTGGCGCCGAGCGTGAAACACTCGCGAACGCGCTCTTCGATCTTTTCCGGTTTGCATCCCTTGATGCACATGAGTTCCATTTCGCGGTGGACGAAGTCGCCCGTCCGCACGACCAGCGAGAAAGTGCAGCCGCACTCCCGCGCGATTTTTTCGAGATCCTCGAAATCGATGAGCTGAAGATAGCCGGTGTCCCAGGCGGTAATCGGATCGCCTCCTTCGGGTTCGCGCGCATCGGCGAACTCATCCTCGACCGGATATGTCTCGCGGATGGCATCGAGCAGGCGGCTGCCGATCCCTTCGAGCACCTTGTTGATACGAATGCTGGACGGGATGTGGTTGAGGAAGAAAACCAGCACCGCAACGCACAGGCCGAGCAGGACGTAGGCGACGAGCAGCGAAAGTTGCGGAGTGAAACCGGGCAGCGCGGTGGTCGTCGCATCGCTGATCGTGGCGGGCGTCTCGTCTTCGGCGCGAACGGCGCGAAGGACCAGGAGGGAATAGACGAAGCTGCCGATAAAGGTCGCAAGGCTCAGCTGGTTGCCGCGATCTTCCATGAAGTTCGTCAGCAGCCGCGGCCCGTAATTGCCGCTGGCATAGGCGACCGCCGCGATCGTGATCGAGAATACCGTCGAGGCGACACCGATCATGCTGCCGGCCATGACCGTCAGCATGTCCGCCGCGCCCTTGGGCCGGGCGGGGACGAGCCAGTTCACGTCATTGAGGAATTCGGCGAAACCGGAGCGATCCAGCCACACCATCGCAAAGGCCAGAAGCGCGGCCAGGATCGAGAACAGCGCCGGGTAGAACCAGTAGTTGGCGTTCAGGCGCGCCCAGAAAAAGCGGATTTCAGCGGTCATGCAGGGCTAAACGCGCATGACCGCTCTCGGTGCCTCAGACTTTGCTCAGATCGCCCTTGCCGATGGTCCCGCTGGCCATTTCGAGCATCTTGTCGAGGCTTTGCTTGGCCTTGAGGCGCAGCCCTTCCTCGATTTCGATGCGCGGTTCGAGATCGCGCAGGCAGGCGTACATCTTCTCCATGGTGTTTAGCGCCATGTAGGGGCAGATATTGCAGCTGCAGTTGCCGTCCGCACCCGGGGCGCCGATGAAATTCTTCTCGGGCAGGGCTTTTTCCATCTGGTGGATGATGTGCGGTTCGGTCGCGACGATCAGCGTGTCGCCTTCGAATGTCTTGGCGAATTGCAGGATGCCGCTGGTCGAGCCGACGTAATCGGCATGGTCGATTATCGTCGGCGGGCATTCGGGGTGCGCAGCGACAGGCGCATCGGGCTGCTGGGCCTTCAATTTGAGCAGTTCGGTCTCGCTGAAAGCCTCGTGCACGATGCAGACACCCGGCCACAGCAGCATTTCGCGGTTGAACTTGCGGCTCATGTAGCCGCCAAGGTGACGGTCGGGGCCGAAGATGATCTTCTGGTCTTCGGGGATCTGGCTGATGATCGTTTCCGCGCTGGAGCTGGTGACGATCACGTCCGACAGGGCCTTCACCTCGGTCGAGCAGTTGATGTAGGTAAGCGCGATGTGGTCCGGATGGGCTTCGCGGAAAGCCTTGAACTTTTCGGGCGGGCAGCTGTCTTCGAGGCTGCACCCGGCGTCCATGTCGGGGAGGACAACGATCTTTTCTGGGCTGAGGATCTTGGCCGTGTCGGCCATGAACTTCACGCCGCAGAACACGATGACGTCGGCATCGGTTTCCGCTGCCTTGCGCGACAATTCCAGGCTGTCGCCCACGAAATCGGCGATGTCCTGGATATCCGCGGTCTGGTAATAATGCGCCAGGATGATCGCGTTCTTCTCCTTGCGGAGGCGATCGATTTCGCTGAGCAGGTCTTCCCCGGTCGGCAGGCTGGTTTCGGCAGTCATAATCTGTCCCGTCTGATGCGTTTGATGCGCTTATAGACAGAATGGCTGGCGAGGCGAGGGGGTTCCGCGAACCGCTACATTGTGAAGCCGGGCGGGAGGAACGCTTCCATCGGGCGTTCGGCCCCGGGCGTTCCGGCGACGACCCAATCCGTAATCGCATATCCTACAGGCGAATAGGCGATCAGCATCGAAACCACGAAGACGCCGGCGTAAATGCCGAGGCCCCACCAATAGGCCGGGTGGACATGCCCGAGTTTGCGCTTGTCGGCGATCATGCCGATCACGGGAAAGATCATCGTGACGATGGTGGTGATGGTCCACGCATTGGGAATCATCAAGGGCAGGGGGAGCAGGCGTCCGACGCCCGGCCCCAGCAGGATGGCCATGGAACACAGCATCAACCGCCGGTGCCAGCCGGTGTAGCGCTGGCGTCGCAAGGCCCAGAAGGCGAGGAAGCCGAAGCACCAGACCAGCGCGAAATTGCTGATGAGGAATTCGTTCACGTCGAAGAAGAACGGGCCGCCGGTCCGCTGCGCAACGACGACCATGATCAGGGATCCGGCCGCGACCATGAGCGGGACGAGGAAGTAGGCGAGTTTGCCCAGCTTGCGGTGCAGCGCCCAATTGCCCGAAGAGGCGGTGAAATGCTGGGCGAGGTAGAGCCCGATCCAAGACATGAAGATGATGCCATGGACGTGATAGGCCCAGGGCACGTTGAAGCTGGACCGGCCCATCGCGAGGTTGAGCGAAAAGCCTGCGACGATAATCGTCGACATGACGACAGCCATGATGGTGAAAAAGCGGGTATTGCCCCGGTCCGCAGTCGTATTCGGTTGAGCGGCAGTGGATGCCATCGTCGTTCCCTCCCCCAAGTTCACGCGACCAGTCTTGTTTTTCGTTATGGCCTCAAAAGCTATCGGGGGAGCGAAGACCCGTCAATTAGTCCTGCGGCGTTTCCCCATCGAAACGCACATTGACTGTTATGTCCTCATAGCCCGCGACTTGTAGCGGGATGGCGAGGTTCTGACGCACCGCCTCTTTGGCAGCGCTGCGGGCCATGGCGATGACCTGGGGGTTCTTGGCAAACTCCGCCGCCTTGCGTTCGGCCTGGCGCGAATTGTTGCGGGCGAGATCGCTGCTCGCGTCGCGGCTGACGTAAGTGCCCTCGGTGAAGGTGGTCTGCGATCCTTCGTCGAGATTGGGGCGCGAAATCTTGAGCGCGGGCAGGATCACGTCGAGCGTGTCGCTGGCCTCATCCCATTCGAAGCGATCGCGATCCATGCGCGAAAGGTCGAGGCGATATTCGACCGTCGCCGGAATGACTGCCGCCTGCCTGCTTTCGAGGAGGTCGACGCCCAGGACACCGCGCTTGTCGACGCTCTCCGCCACGACTTCGAAGCGCGACGAGAACACGGTCAGCGAATTCTGCTTTTCGAACGCGAGCATGGCGCTGGCGACCGGATCGCCTTCTTCCTGGTGGAAGAACGCGCGCCAGCCGAGCCATGCGCAGGCGGCAATGAGGAGGATGACGATGAGCCACGGAACCGCCTGCACCCGCGCGAGCGATTGCTCCTTGCGCGGCGTCGCCACGGTGCCGGTTTCTAGGGTGTCTGCGTGCTTGGTTTTGTTTGCCATACCTCTCCAGAACGCTGGACAAGTCCACGGCGTTCCAGATCGATGAGGTGGGCGGTAACCGACATCTTCGCCGCCCCATGCAGGCGTGCATCGAGGCCCTTGTACATCCTGGGCACGAAGTCTTTCGCTTCCAGCGGGCCTTCCTGCAAATGGCGCAGGATCTGGTTCTCGCGCTGGCGGCGGTGGCCGATCATCCCGCGAACCATCTGGCGCGGCTTTTCGATCGCCTCGCCATGCGCAGGATAATAGACCCTGTCCTCGCGGGCGTAGAGCTTTTCTAAGCTGGCCATGTAATCGGCCATGTCCCCGTCGGGCGGCACGACGACGCTGGTGGACCAGCCCATCACGTGATCGCCGGTGAACAGCGCGCCGCTTTCCTCCAGCGCGAAGCACAGGTGGTTCGACACGTGGCCGGGCGTCGCCACTGCGCGCAAGGTCCAGCCGGGGCCGGTCATCGCCTCTCCATCGGCCAGCACGCGGTCGGGTTCGTAAGTCCGGTCGAACGATGCGTCGGCGCGCGGACCGCTGTCGTCGAGCACGAGCGGGGCGCATCCGACGATGGGCGCACCTGTGCGCGCGGCAAGGGGGCGGGCGGCAGGCGAATGGTCGCGGTGCGTGTGGGTGCACATGATCGCGCAGACGTGCTCGTCACCGATCGCCGCATCGAGCGCAAGGAGGTGTTCGGGATCGTCCGGACCCGGGTCGACCACCGCACAGCCGCCGCCGATGCCCACGACGTAGGACTGCGTGCCCGTATAGGTATAGGGCGAGGGGTTGGGGGCCAGCACGCGCCGCACCAGCGGTTCGAGCTGCTGCGCTTCGCCCGTGGGCCATGGTTTGGGAGGAGGGCCTGCCATGGGGTTGCATATGGGGGAGGTGGCGGTTCATGTCACCACCTGCCGGTGAAGAGGGAGAAATCATGGCCGAGCGTATTCTTGTTCTCGACGCGGGAACGACGTCCACCAGGGCGATGGTCTTCGACAGGCAGGGCGGGCTGGAGGCGGTATGCCAGGCCGAACTGACGCAGCACTATCCGCGCCCCGGCTGGGTGGAACACGATGCGGCGGAAATCTGGGAAAAGACGCTTGGCTGCATGCGCGAAGCGGTGGGCGATGATGCGGGTCGTATCGCCGCCATCGGTATTACCAACCAGCGCGAGACGGTCGTCGCCTGGGACCGGAACACTGGCGAACCCCTGGCGCGCGCAATCGTGTGGCAGGATCGCCGGACCTCCGGTTTCTGCGCTAAGCTCAAGGATGAAGGGCACGAACCGTCGGTCCAGCAGCGCACCGGCCTGCTGCTCGATCCGTATTTTTCTGGCACGAAGATGCGCTGGATGCTCGACAATGACGAGGCGGTGAAAGCCGCGCACGACAACGGCACGCTCGCCTTCGGCACGGTGGAGAGCTGGCTGGTCTTCAAGCTGTCGGGCGGGACGCATATTTCCGATGCCAGCAACGCCAGCCGGACGCTGCTTCTCGCACTCGATGGCGAGCAATTCGACGAGGATTTGTGCAAGCTGTTCGGCGTTCCGCGCGAAAGCCTGCCGCGGGTTGTCGATACGCATGGCGAACTTGCCGTCGCGACGGAAGAGTGGCTGGGGCAGGCTGTCCCCATCACCGGTCTCGTGGGAGACCAGCAGTCGGCAACCATCGGGCAGAGCTGCCTCTCGTTCGGCGAAACCAAGGCGACCTACGGGACGGGGGCCTTCGTCCTCACCAACAAGGGCAGCGACATTCCCCGCTCGGACCACCGGCTTCTCGGCACGGTCCTGCACCAGTCGGACGGGCAGCGGACCTATGCGATCGAGGGTGCCTGTTTCGTTGCCGGCAGTCTTATCAAGTACTTGCGCGACGAGCTGGGCCTCATCGAGAGCGCCGCGCAGACGGAAGAACTGGCACGGTCCATCGAGGACAGCGGCGAAGTGGTGATCGTGCCTGCGCTTGCCGGACTTGGCGCGCCGCACTGGATGCCCGAAGCGCGCGGCGTCATCTCGGGTCTCAGTTTCGCCAGCGGCAAGGCGCAGATCGCGCGCGCTGCGCTGGAGGCCATGGCGCACCAGACACATGACCTTGCGCAGGCATTCGCCGCCGATGGGGCGCCCTGGGCGAGCCTCAGGATCGACGGCGGGATGAGCGCCAACGACTGGATGGCGCAGGATCTCGCCGACATTCTCGATATCGAGGTCGAGCGGCCGGAATTCGTGGAGACAACTGCGCTTGGTGCAGCGGTCTGTGCGGCCGTCGGGGCGGGGCTATATCCCTCGCTCGACGCGGCCGCGGCGCAGATGCGCGGCAAGGCCGATACCTTCACGCCGTCGATGGATGCGGACGTGCGCGAAGCCCGTCTAGCGCGCTACGCCAAGGCGCTGTCGGCTGCCTGATCAGGCGGCGCCGAACGCGTCGGCAATACGGCCCCGGAGACTGCCGACCGGATCGTCATTCGCCGCGTCGCGCGAACGTTGTTCACGGTCGAGCCGGGCCACACGGCCATGCAGGCGCTCGGTGTCGCGGATCAGGGAACGCACCTTGAGCGGAAGCCGCGCCATGTTGCGCGGGTCGGAGGGGCGCTCTTCGCCGAGCGTGCCGTGCTTCTTCAACTGCTCGCGGCTCAATTCACCGGAAAAATAGGCGCGCTGGTTGAGCAGCCAGGCCAGGGAATTCATTACCCGCGTCGTCGTGCGCAGGCCTTCGATCGACATCGCGATCCGGACTTCATTGGCTTCCAGGACCGGGTCCTGCGCATCGCTCAGGTCGAAGGCGGTCCGCGCCTCGTCCGCCAGAAGCAGCGCTTCGGCGTAGAGTTCTTCGACGATCTGCTGGGTTATGGCTGTGGATGCGATCATGTGTCCGGGCCGATAGAGCAATACGCGCCCGTTTGCCAACGCGGTGGCGGGCTTGTCCCGCTAAGAGACGCGCGCGTTCAGGCGATGATATCGGGAATGAGATTGTCCTCGATCACCGATATCCGGTCTTTCAGGATCAGCTTGCGCTTCTTCAGGCGCGCGATCTGGAGCTGGTCGGTAAAGCCGCCCTGGTCGCCCGCTTCGGTCAGCGCGGCGATCGCGACATCGAGGTCGCGATGCTCGCTACGCAGCATTTCCAGGCGTTTGCGCAGCTCTTGTTCGTTCACGGTCGTCTTCCCAAAATCTCGGCCTGTCGCATGACCCTAAGGCGGGGCTTTGTAAATTCACAATAGTATGATTTGATAATCGGTCTGCGGCTCGTTCCGCAATGGCACGAGTCGCTTCTAATGGGTCGCAAGCTCACGAAGGAGACAACCCGATGCACTCATCCCATGTCGACGCACTGAAGGCCAAGCACGCCGGGCTCGAAGCTCGCCTGCACGATGAACAGACCCGCCCGGCGCCCGACATTGCGATGATCCAGAAGATCAAGAAGCAGAAGCTTCTGATCAAGGAAGAACTGGCCGCCAATTAAGAGGCCCGCATCGAAGGCGGGGCATGGCCTTGTGCCAGCGTCCCGCTTTCGCAACCCACCAATTTTGCTATAGCTGCGAGCCATGTCAGCAGTTGCATCCGCTCGCCAGATTCTAACGCGCCTTCACGAAGTTATGGCCGGGCGCACGCACGCCCAGCACAAACTCGATCGCGTGGTCGAAATCATCGCCGATGCGCTGTCGAGCGAAGTGTGCTCGATCTACCTCCTGCGCGAAGGGGCACTCGAACTCTACGCCACTCGCGGCCTTAACCCCGAAGCGGTCCACGTCACCCGCATGGGCATCGGCGAAGGGCTGACGGGCACGATCGCCCAGAACATCGAAACGCTGAACCTTGCGGAGGCCAAGGCGCACCCGGACTTCCTCTATCGCCCTGAAACGGGGGAGGAAAAGTTCCATTCCTTCGCCGGCGTGCCCATCGTCTACCGCGAGCGCGCGGTCGGCGTGCTGTGCGTCCAGCACATGGATCCGCGCAAGTACGAGGACGTCGAGATCGAGGCCCTGCAGACCACCGCCATGGTCCTGTCTGAGCTTATCGCCCACAAGGAACTGGTCGATGACGAGGCCGACCTGGACTTTGGCGAACCGTCGACCGAAATGGAGATTTTCGACGGCCTTACCCTGGTGAAAGGCCTCGCGGCCGGCGTCGCGGTCTTCCACCAGCCCCGCATCGAGATCGACCAGGTCATGGCGGAAGACGTCGAGGCCGAACGCCAGCGGGTCTACCGCGCCTTCGACAAGATGCGCGACCAGATCGATGCGATGGGCAAGGAGCCGGAATTCGGCAAGGGCGGCGAGCATGTGGAGGTTCTCGAGACCTACAAGATGTTCGCCTATGACGAAGGGTGGAGCCGCCGGATCAACGAAGCGATCGACAGTGGACTGACCGCGGAAGCCGCGATCGAACGCGTCCAGCAGCGCACCCGGATGCGCATGCGCGAAATCGACGATCCGCTGCTGGCGGACCGGATGCACGATCTGGAAGACCTGTCGAACCGCTTGCTGCGCATCGTGTCCGGCCAGCTCGGGACCGCTGCTTCGCAAGGCCTGAGGCGCGATACCATCCTGATCGCCCGCAATCTCGGCCCTGCCGAACTGCTCGAATACGATCGGCGCCGGCTGAAGGGCGTGGTGCTGGAGGAAGGCTCGCTTACCGCCCATGTCGTGATCGTCGCGCGGGCGATGGGTATCCCGGTGCTGGGGCGCGTACCCGGCTTCCGGTCGCGCGTGAGCGAAGGCGACGAGATCCTGGTCGATGCGGACAAGGGCACGGTCACCCTTCGCCCTTCGCAAACCATGCTCGATGCGTTCGAAGCGCGATTTGCGCGCAACCGCGAAAAGCAGGCGACGTATGCCGAATTGCGCGATGTCGAACCTTTCACCCGCGACGGCACCCGCGTCACGGTGATGATCAATGCAGGCTTGCGCGACGATGTGAGCGCGCTGCAATTGACCGGGGCCGACGGCATCGGCCTATTCCGGACAGAGTTCCAGTTCCTCGTCTCTTCGACGCTTCCCCAGCGCGAGCGGCAGATGCGGCTCTATCGCGACGTCCTCGATGCGGCGGACGGCAAGAAGGTCATCTTCCGCACCGTCGATATCGGCGGCGACAAGGCAGTGCCCTATCTCGACAACAACACTGCCGAGCGGGACGAGAACCCGGCCATGGGCTGGCGAGCCCTGCGCCTGTCGCTGGAACGCGAAGGGTTGCTGAAGGCGCAGGCCCGCGCCTTGCTGGAAGCGGCTGCGGGACGGCAGCTTTCGGTCATGTTCCCGATGGTCAGCGAACCGTGGGAATTCGATGCGGCCAAGGCGATCTTCGAAGAGCAAGCCGATTTCCTTCGCCAGCGACGCCGCCACATGCCGGAAAGCATCGAATATGGCTGCATGCTCGAGGTGCCTTCGCTGGCCGAGGTGCTCGACCTGCTCCTGCCGAAGGTTTCGTTCATTTCTGTCGGCACAAACGACCTCACCCAGTTCCTGTTCGCAGCGGACCGGGCCAACCCCAAGCTGGCCGAACGCTATGACTGGCTCAGCCCTGCGATCCTGCGCTTCATGGACCGGATCGCGAAGAACATGGTCGGCTCCAAGGTCCGCTTGGCGGTGTGCGGGGAAATGGGCGGCAGGCGGTTGGAGGCATTGGCCCTGATGGGGCTGGGCTTTACGCGTTTCTCGATCACGCCCGCAGCGGTCGGCCCGATCAAGGAACTGGTGCGCAAGGTCTATCTGCCCGACCTGTCGGCACAGATGCAGCGCTGGTTGCTCAACCCTCCGGCGGATATGCGGGCCGAGCTTACCCAGTGGGCGGCGGACAACGACATCGACCTCGACTGATTTCGTCGCGCAGCGCGCGCGGCTCGTCCCCAAGGCGTGATCGCGGCCCGATCAATGCTTGACAGGAAGGCCTCCGATCCCATTCTGGCGTCAACGGGAGCGGGAACACCCGCCGGGCACTAATCATTCGGGAATCGCATGGAAGAAGACGGCATCGTCGAAGAGGAGAGCGCGCGCATGGACCGCGTGGGTGACAGACTGCGCGCTGCGCGCGAGGCAAAAGGCCTCGAGCTTGAGCAGGTCGCGGCGGAGACCCGCATTCCTCAACGCCACCTTGAATCGATCGAGGCGGGCGACTTTGCGTCCCTGCCATCGCGCACCTATGCCATCGGGTTCAGCCGCACCTATGCGCGCACGCTGGACCTCGACGAACGCGAAGTGCTCGACCAGGTGCGTGCCGAGCTTGCCGAGCACCGCGGCAATGTTGATGCCACTCCTGCGAAATTCGAGCCGGGCGATCCGGCACGTGTGCCGGGACGCGGGCTTGCGTGGTTCGCCGTGTTTGCGGCAATTCTCCTCATGGGCGGAATCTACGCTTTTTACCGCAGCTATTTTGCGCCCGGCCTGGGGCCCGCGCCGCTGCAGGATCCCGAAGAACAGTTTGCCGCTGCCGACAATCCGCAGGCGAGCGAGCCTGCTCCGGTGGCGCAGCCGACCGGTGGTCCGGTCGTCTTCACCAGCGAAATGGACGAGACATGGGTCAAGTTCTACGACGCCAGCGGTGAACGCCTCTACGAAGCGCAGATGAATGCCGGCGACACCTATACCGTTCCCGCCGATGCGGAGGGTCCGCAGATATGGACCGGCCGCCCCTATGCGCTGGCGATCACGATCGGCGGACGTTCGGTGCCCAAACTGTCCGAAGAGGACGAGGTGGTGCGCGACGTTCCGGTCACAGCCGAGGCCTTGCTGGCCCGCCCGGCGCCCGAAGAAGCTGCCGATGCCGCTCCCGAACCGCCTGCCGGAGCGGCAACGCCTGCAACCTGATCGCGGCGGAAAACCCGCTTCATCCCCTCGACAGTTTCGCGGGGGTAGGGCTAGATTCATAGTGATTTCGAATTGAGGAGAACGGGCGTGACATCGACCCGCATTGCACGTGGTTTCGGACTTGGCGCTATTGCCGTTGCACTGGTGGCGACTTCCATGCCGGCTGCGGCACAGGACGATTCCCAGACGCGCATTCGCAAGCTGGAAGCCGAAGTCCGGGCCTTGCAGCGCAAGGTCTTCCCGGGCGGGGACGGACGCTATTTCGAGCCCGAGATTTCCGGACAGCCCGCCGCTCGCCCGAGCGTGAGCACGACGACTTCGACGACTGCCGTTACCGATATCCTCGCCCGCCTCGATGCGCTCGAAAGCCAGCTTCAGCGCCTGACCGCCCAGTACGAGGTCGGCGGCAATGCCATGCGCCTGCTCGAAGAGCGGATCGAAGCGCTTGAGGCGGCCAATGCTCCGGCCCCTTCCCCTGCGCCTGCGGCCACCACGCCTTCCAGCACGGCGTCGACTACGCGGCCTGCGGCAACGTCGACACCCACGCCGACGCCCACTCCGACACCCGCTGCACAGCCCAGCGCAGAGCGTGTTGCGGCAGTCCAGGCGATCGCCAAGCCGCAGACTGACGATGCGGCAGATGACGAATATTCCTACGGTTTCCGCCTGTGGGACGCGGGCTTCTTCCCCGAAGCGCAGCAGCAGCTGACCCTGTTCGTGGAACGCTATCCCAGCCACTGGCGCGCGACCTATGGCCGCAACCTGCTGGGCCGCGCATATCTGGACGATGGCAAACCGAACGATGCGGCTCCCTGGTTCCTGCGGAACTACCAGGCCGACAAGAACGCGCCGCGTGCAGGTGACAGCCTGCTCTATCTCGCCGAGGCGATGATTGCCCTCGACGATACGAAGCGCGCCTGCATCGCATTGGCCGAATTCGGCGAGACCTATCCTGCGCTGGCCGCAGGACGCTTGCAGAGCCAGTACGAACGCAATCTCGGCCGAGTGACCTGCAGCTGACGTGGCGATCGCCGGTGAATTGATCGATCGATTCCTCGGCGACCTCAATCGGTTGCGCCTCGATCATGAGGTACTTGGCCTCGCCGTGTCTGGCGGGGCCGACAGCATGGCGATGCTGCTGCTTGCAGCCGAGGCTCTGGATACCGAAAGACTGGCAGTCGCCACGGTCGACCATGGCCTGCGGCCCGAGGCGGCGCAGGAATGTGCCCTGGTGGCCGATGCGTGCCGGAAACTGGGCGTCGACTGCGATATCCTCAAGGTGACAGTCGCCGAAGGCAACACGCAGGTACAGGCGCGGATTGCGCGTTACGCCGCGCTGGGCGAGTGGGCGCGCGAACGCGGTATCGAGGCCATTGCGACCGCGCATCATGCCGACGACCAGGCGGAAACGCTTCTCATGCGGATCAATCGCGGCAGCGGGCTGGGCGGGCTTGCAGGTATCCGCTCACGTACGCGGATCGAGGGGTGCGATGCCGATATCCTGCGGCCGCTGCTGGAATTTCGCCGGGATGAACTTCGCACCATCGTCGAAGCGAGCGATTTCGATTTTGTCGACGATCCGAGCAATCACGACGAGCGCTATGACAGGGTCAGGATGCGCAAGGCGCTGGCGGAAGCGGACTGGCTGGACGCCGCCGCACTGGCACGCTCGGCAGCGCATCTGGAGGAGGCGGAGCGTACGCTCCAGTCACTGGCGGACATGAGCTGGGAAGGCTCTGCGGAAGTGAGCGACGATGAAGTCCGCGTCCCCTATACGAACTTGCTGGACACCAATGCACGCATTGTGCGCAGGGCAATGACGACGCTGGGTGCAACGATCACCCTGGGCGAGGTTATCGAGTTCCTGAAAACCGGCCGTGAACGCGCGAATATTGCGGGCATTCTCGTCGAACGCCGCGACGATAGCTATTACTGCAGCAAGGAGCCGCCCCGGCGCAGCGATTAGATGATGGGGTCGCCCACGCCGATGCGCTTGCCATCGGTGATGATGACCTTGTCGCCCTTCTTCGCGATGTCGAACAGACGCGCGGCGAGCGGATCGGGAATGGCGACACAGCCGTGGCTGGCATAGCCGTTCTCCACCTCGGAGCCGCCGTGGATGGCGATCCCGTCCCACGTCAGGCGCAGCGTCCAGGGCATGGGCGCATTGCCGTATTTCTCGGAAACGTTGTGCCGTTCCTTGGTGAGGATCGGGAAGGTGCCTGTCGGCGTGGGATGTTCGTCCGTGCCGAGCATGACGGCAGCGGCACCGATTTCATACCCGTCGCGGAAGATGGAGATGGTGCGCGCCTGAAGGTCCACCGTGATGAGCAGCGGGCCTTCCGGCACGCCCTCGTCGTCCCAGTGCCATTCACCGTATTTGATCGGGCCTTCGATCGGCAGGACCCGGCGGATGGTGAAGGGACGCTTGGCGTCCGCCTCGAGCTTGGCGAGGATTGCCGCTTCTGGCTGGAGCTTTACGGGCGTTGCTGACTCGCGCGCTTCCTCGACTTCGGGCTGCGCGCTGCTGGTCACGCCGAACGCCAGCGCGGCGAGGCCGAGGGCCACCACCAGCGTCGTTCCACCAATCCATCTCAGAATCGCGTTCATGGGCTTGTATATAGGCGATTAGCCTGCGCTTTTCCATGAATGGAGCGAGCGCAGTCCCGTTGCGGAACGGTCGTGGAGGCGGCGCTTACCGTCCCAGTTCGCAGGCCTTGCGCGCCATGTCCTCGACTGCTGCCTCGTCCACCGGGCCGCGCGGCGCGACCCAGCTTCCCCCGACGCAGAGCACCGGGTCGAAAGCCAGCCATTCGCTTGCATTGGCTTCCGAGATACCGCCGGTCGGGCAGAAGCGGCATTGGCCGAACGGGGCTGCCAGAGCCTTGAGCGCAGGCAGGCCGCCTGCCGCCATGGCCGGGAAGAACTTGAAATGCGTGAGGCCGAGGTCCAGCCCGCGCATGATGTCGCCGGCATTGGCGATGCCGGGCAGGAAGGGAATGCCTTCGCGAATGGCTGCCTTGCCCAGCGGTTCGGTCAGGCCGGGCGAGACGATGAATTCGCTGCCCGCCTGGATGGCATTGGCGAGGTCCTGTTGGTTCGTCACCGTGCCTGCACCCACGATCGCTCCATCGACCTGTTTCATCGCGGCAATCGCATCGAGCGCGGCAGGTGTGCGCAAGGTCACTTCGAGCACGCGCAGTCCGCCTGCGACCAGCGCACGGGCGAGTGGGACGGCATGCTCCACCTCGTCGACGACGATCACCGGAATGACCGGCGCAGTTTTCATGATGTCGGCAATGTTCATGCGTGTTCTCTCGCGAAAGCGGCGGCCGCCCCGAACAGGCCGGGCTGCGGATGGGTAATCAGTTTGACCGGGATCGAGGCCATCAGTTCCTGGAAGCGGCCCTTGGCCTTGAAGCGCTCGGCGAAGCCCGACTTCAGCAGGGTTTCGCGGATGCGGTAGCCAAGGCCGCCGGCGATCACGACGCCGCCAAAGCCGCCCTGGGCCAAGGCGATGTCTCCGGCGACGCTGCCGAGCGACATGCAGAAACGGTCGACTGCTGCGGCAGCGAGACTGTCGCTGCCGTCCTGGCCCCGGGTCCAGATGGCGATGTCGTCTTCCTCGGCGACCGGACGTCCCTCCATCGCTGCAAGCGTCTGGTAGATATCGGAAATGGCGGGGCCAGCGACCACGCGTTCGACTGAGACGCGCGTGTGGCGCTTGCGCAGGCGGGCGAGGATGGCATCGTCGATCTGGTCGAGCGGGGCGAAATCGATATGGCCGCCTTCCGTCGCCGACACGCGATAAGTCCCGTCGGGCTCGCGATAGAGATGCGCAACGCCAAGTCCCGTGCCCGGACCGAGCACGCTCAGGCGCCCCGTTGGCGCAAGCGGCTTGTCTGGGCCGGTCAGGTGGATGAACTGGTCTTCGCCGACACGCGCCACGGCATGGGCCACGGCCTCGAAGTCATTGACGATGCAGTAGTTTTCGACGCCCAGCTTCTCCTTCACGAGGCCGGGACGGATGATCCACGGATTGTTGGTGAAGCGGATCACATCGCCGCCCACCGGTCCGGCGATCGCCATGGAAACGTGTGGAGGCAGGCTGCCGCCCATGCGTTCGCGATAATCCTGCCATGCGGTCTGAAAACTGGCGTGGTCTTCGGTGTGGAGCGTTTCGGGCTCGCTCAGCGTGATCGAACCATCGTCATTGATGGTGGCGATGGCGAAACGGGCATGCGTGCCGCCGATATCTACGCTGACGAGTTCCATACCTTACAATCCTGCCATTGCGAGCATCGATGAAGCGCCCTGTTCCGCACCATCGGCATTGACGCGGAACATGGCGTAGAATTCGCGGCCCATGCCCATGTCGGGCGCGGGTTCTTGCGCGGCCTCCCGGCTGTCGAGATCGGCAGTGGTCGAGAGCGTGCCGGTTTCGGCGCAGACCTTCACCACGTCGCCGTCACGCAGCTTGGCCAGCGGTCCGCCGCCCAGTGCCTCGGGCGTGCAATGGATCGCCGCGGGCACCTTCCCGCTGGCGCCGCTCATCCGGCCATCGGTGACGAGGGCCACGCGGTATCCGCGATCCTGCAGGACGCCGAGGGCGGGGGTGAGCTTGTGCAATTCGGGCATGCCGTTTGCGCGTGGCCCCTGAAAGCGGACCACGACCACCACGTCCTTGTCGAGTTCGCCTTTCTTGAAAGCCTCGTTGACCGAATGCTGGTCTTCGAAGACGCGGCAGGGTGCCTCGATGGTCCAGCGTTCGCGTTCCACGGCGGAGGACTTGAAACAGGCGCGGCCGAGATTGCCTTCGACGAGGCGCATGCCGCCGTCGGACTGGAAAGGATCGGATGCGGGGCGCAGCATTTCCGTGTCGCCGCTCGGGCCCGGATCGCGCCATGTCAGCGCATCGCCATCCATGCCCGGTTCGCGCGAATAGGCCTCGAAACCGCCGTCCCATACGGTCAGGATATCTGCGTGGGCGAGCCCTTCGTCGAGCAGCGTGCCGATCACATAGCCCATGCCGCCCGCGTCGTGGAAATGGTTCACATCGCCCGAACCGTTGGGATAGACGCGCGCGACCAGCGGTACTGCGCGCGACAGTTCGGCAAGATCGCTCCAGTCGAAGCGGATGCCTGCCGCCCGCGCCATCGCGGGGATGTGGATCGCATGGTTGGTTGAGCCGCCTGTCGCCAGCAGGCCGATGGCAGCATTGATGATCGCCTTTTCGTCGACGACGCGGGACAGCGGACGGAAGTCGTCCCCTTCCTTGCGGATCGCGGCCAGTCGGTGCGTGGCGGAACGCGTCAGTTCCTGGCGCAGCTTCGCGCCCGGCGGGACGAAGGCCGCGCCCGGAACGTGCAGGCCCATCATCTCCATCATCATCTGATTGGAATTGGCGGTGCCGTAGAATGTGCAGGTGCCGGGCGAATGGTAGCTGCCCATCTCGCTCGCCAGAAGCTCGTCTCGCCCGACCTTTCCTTCCGCGTAGAGCTGGCGGGTGCGCTGCTTTTCCTTGTTGGAAATGCCGGTGCCCATGGGACCCGACGGGACGAAGATCGTCGGCAGGTGGCCGAAGCGCAGGGCGCCCATGAGGAGGCCGGGGACGATCTTGTCGCAGATACCGAGTAGCGCGACGCCGTCATACATGGCGTGGCTGAGCGCGACGATGGTGCTGAGCGCAATCGTGTCGCGGCTGAAGAGCGACAACTCCATGCCGTCCTGGCCTTGCGTCACGCCGTCGCACATTGCGGGGGTGCCGCCTGCGACCTGCACTGTCGCGCCGACCTCGCGCGCCCAGATTTTCATGCGTTCCGGGTAGCGGTGGTAGGGCTGGTGGGCCGACAACATGTCGTTGTAGGCGGTGACGATGCCGAGGTTCGGGCCTTGCGCCGCCTTGATCGCATTCTGGTCGTCCTCTGCGCCCGCAAAGGCGTGGGCGAGGTTGGAGCAAGACAGTGAATGGCGATCGACCTGGCGGTCACCTTCGCGGTCCATCAGGTCCAGATAGGCGGAGCGGCTGTCGCGCGAATTGGCGATCACGCGCTCGGTCACCCGGGCGATCGTATCGTTGAGCGGTTTAGTCATCGTGCCAGGTTACCCCGTCGCGTTCGGCAAGCGCGATGGCCGCGCTGGGCCCCCATGAACCTGCTGAATAGGTCTTGGGTTTCATATCGTTCTCTGCCCACAGCGCGCGGATCTGGTCGATCCACTCCCATTGGGCCTCCACCTCGTCGCGGCGCACGAACAGCGTCTGGTCGCCTTCGATCAGGTCGAGCAGCAGGCGTTCGTAAGCGATGCGGCGCACGGTGTCGGAAAAGGCATCCGGCATTGCGATGTCCAGCGGTACAGGGCGCAGGCGCAAACCTTCGCGGCCTAGGCCCGGGACCTTCGCCATCATCGACAGCTGGATGTTTTCCTTCGGCTGGATCTCGATGACCAGCCGGTTCGGCTGCGTCACCGCGCCGCGTCCCTCGAATATGGAGTGAGGGATACAGCGGAACTGGATAACGATTTCGGTTACGCGTTCGGGCAGGCGCTTGCCGTGCCTCAGGTAGAAGGGAACGCCGCGCCAGCGCCAGTTGTCGACATGCGCTTTGACCGCAACGAAGGTTTCCGTGTCGCTTTCCTTGCCCAGTTCCTCGTCGTAACCGGGCACGCTCTTCCCGTCGACGGCCCCGGCGCGATACTGGCCGGTGACCACTTCGGACTGGGACACTTCGCGAAGCGCCCGCAGGACCTTGACCTTTTCATCGCGCACGGCAGTGGAATCGAAGCTCGTCGGCGGCTCCATCGCGACCAGCGCAAGCAGCTGCAGCATATGGTTCTGGACCATGTCGCGCAGGGCGCCGCTATCGTCATAATAGGCGACGCGCGATTCCAGGCCCACCGTCTCCGCCACCGTGATCTGGACATGCTCGATGTAATTGGAATTCCATACTGGCTCGAACAGGATGTTGGCAAAGCGCAGCGCCAGAAGGTTCTGCACGGTCTCCTTGCCGAGATAATGGTCGATGCGGAAAATGCGGTGTTCGGGAAAGGCCTTGGCCACCGCATCGTTGATCTCGCAGCTGCTGTCGAAATCGGTGCCGAGCGGCTTTTCCAGTGCGATGCGCGCATTGCCGCGGGTCAGTCCGACACGTTCGAGCCCACTGATGGTCGGTTCGAACAGGCTGGGTGCGGTCGACAGGAAGATCGCCAGCCCATCATATTCGCCCACTTCCTCTGCAAGCTTGTCATAGCCTTCGGGCGTAGTCGCATCGACCGGTACGTACCTCAGCCGGTTGAGGAAATCGGCCATGCCGCCGCGGCGGTGCTTGGGGAGGAATTTTTCCAGCGCTTCCCGCGCGAAGTTGCGGAATTCATGGGTGCTCATCTCCGACCGGGCGGTGCAGACGATGCACAGGTCCTGGTCGAGCAAGCCGTCGGAATTGAGCGCGCAAAGCGAAGGTAGTAGCATCCGCTGCGACAGGTCGCCGGTGGCTCCGAACAGGAGCAGGCGATCGGCGGTGAAGGCTAGCTCTGGCATGTACCGTCCATTGGCGGCTGTTCTCCCCTTTGTCATTCAGTCGTCTATCAGGGCGCGCGATTGGGCGCCAGACAGGTGCATTCCTATTCTTGGGCGACGTGCGTCACGCTGACCGAACTGCGCTTGAAGTCGCTCATGCCGAAGGTGGTCAGAAAGCTGACGTCTGCCGCATCGCGCCCGATACCGATCTTCACCGTTTCCGCCGGATCGGCCATCCCGGTTGGGTCCACCAGCTGCCAGCTGCCTCCACCGTCAAGTTCGGGATCTTCCAGAAACACTTCGGCAACGGCATGGAAATCCTGCGGATCGACACCGGGCGCATAGCAAGCGACGTAACGCGCCGGGATGGTACTCGCCCGCGCCATCACGATCATCGTATGGGCATAGTCGCGGCAGATCCCGCGCCTCTCGACGAAGCTGTCGAGCGCAGTGGTGTGGGGGCCTGACGCTCCGGGCGAATAGGTGAAATTCGACGCGATCCAGTCGCGGATTGCAGCGATCCGGGCACCTCCGGTGGTGTCGCCGAACTCGTCTTCGACGAAGGTCTGGAACCGGTCGCTCGGGCAATAGCGGCTGTCGAAGAGGTATTCGACCGCTTCACCTGGAAGCTGGTGCGGGGGGAGGGCAGTGCGGCCCTCCACCTGGGATACTTGCCGCATGATCTCCACATCGGCTTGGTACTCTACCTCGAACAAGCCGTTCGCACGTACCCAGATGCGCTCACCGATGTCGTCTTGAGCTGCGACACGGGCCTCGTGGATAGCCGGGCTCAGCTTGGTGCCGTGAGAGATGATCCGCTGCTCCGGTATCGCCGCGGCTTCGAACTGCAGCAAGACATCGGTCTCGCATTCCAGGGAAAAGGCGAAGCTGCTTTCGATCCTGATGGGCATGAGATGGCAACGCAGCGGCGCCGACAATGTTTCAGGCCTGACACGTGAACGGATGCCCAAAAAAAGAAAGGGCCCCGTGAGGGGCCCTCTCAAATTCTTTACTGGCTTGTGACGGTTACCCGTTACTTCCTACGGCCGCCCATAAGCCAGCCCCAAAAATCCCACATGGTTTGCCTCCTGTTGTGGTTTCAACAGGAAGTAATCCATTAACTATGTCTGTTTGTAAAGCGTTAACTACGTTCCGGTCTGCGACCTCTCGTAGGAATCCTTGAATTCCAATAGGTTAGTCAGTGACAGCGGCCGGGCCAATGCATAGCCCTGGACGTAGCGACAGCCAATTTCGTTAAGGATTTGAAGGGTTTTGTCGTCCTCGGCCCCTTCTGCAACGACAGTGATTCGCGCAGCCCTGCCCATCGCGATAATACTGGAAGCAATGGCCTTGGCCTTTTCGCTACGTGAAATAGAATCGACAAAAAGGCGGTCGATTTTCAATTCATCGAACGGAAGTCCGTAAAACGTTTCGAAGTTGGCTGCGCCTACACCAAAATCATCCATCGAAATCTTCAGTCCGAGAGATTTCAATTCGTCGAGAATAGTTGCTGCCTTGGCAAGGTCCCCGATACGTGCGGTCTCGGTGATTTCCAGGATCAGGGACTGCGGATCGAAGCCCGTGGCCTGGAGCGTGTTACGCACGATGCCGACGATCCGCATATCGTTGAGCAGGGTCGCCGAGATGTTCACGGACATGGAAACGCCAGAACCGCGGAAGTGCATAAGGCGACCGGCGTTGCATGCGGTTTGCAGAACGTACCGCGTGAGGTGTTCCATGCGCCCGGCCTTTTCGCACTGGGCGATAAACTTGATCGGAGAAATGAATCCCCGTTCCGGATCATGCCAGCGCACCAGCGCTTCGACGCCGGTAAGAGAGCCTGAGATCATGTCGATCTTCGGCTGGTAGACGCAGTAGATCTCACCGGCTTCCATGGCCGCGTCGATGCGCGCGCGGAGCGAAATGTCCCACAATTCGTCATGGTGCGAGGCGATCTGAGCGATCTTGATTGGTTCATGCGCCTCGGAAGTCTCTTCCGCTGCTGCTGCGGCCGCGGCGACCGAATTGCGACCTGCCTCACCGATCGATGCGACGCCGAAGGTGATGCCGACGTCGACACTTTCCGAGCCGACCTTGATCGGCGCGGCGAAGATTGCACGCAGGCCTTCCAGATGTTCGATCAGGCGGCTGGTATCGCGCTCGGTCGAATGCCAAGCGAGGAAGTGCCCGTCGATATAGATGGCGAGTTCCTGGTCGGCAGCCCGAAGACGATCGACGAGGCGCAAGATGTAGCTCGACCGCTCAGCCGAACCCAGTGTTTTGAGCACTTGCTCGAGGCCCTGCAGGCGGGCAACGACGATATGGCCGCTGCGGAGAAAGTTTTGCGAAACGGCACGTTCAATGACACGCAGTTTCTCGAGGCCAGTGTCATTATCGATGTTCGCCACGCGCAGGCGCCAACGCGCTCTGGACCGCTGGGCAGCATAAACGAACAGAAGCATTCCGGCGTAGGCCAACTCGGTGCGGAAGCCCAAATATGCGCCCCCGAACAATGCGCCAGGTAGAGCCAGTGCGATGGCTGCGTAGGCGAACCGGCGGACTTTCTTTCGACGGGAAAGAAGTATCGCCGCGGCGAGCGCCGCAGCGAATGCAAGGGTCAGCGGGAATGCCCCGACGAAACCGTCACGGCCCGACTTGAACGTTTCGGCTGCGTAGATCGCCGGATAGCTGGGCGGCGGGTTGTACTTGCCGGGGATCGAGAGGTCGGCCCCACTGTCGGAGCTTGCCGGACCGACAACAATCGCCTTTCCTTTGAGGCTCGAGCTCGCAATGTCGCCGCCAATCAATTGCGCCAGCCGATAGGCAGGGATGAGATCGGGGTCGAAGCCGTAGTCGATCAGAACTTCGTCGCGCGAGAATTTCTCCTGACCGGCCAGAGATGCTGCGAATAGCGGTGTCTCTTCGTAAATCTCGTGGGTGGCGTCCATCTTCCACGTATAGCCAAGCCAGTTCGTCCAACGATCAGTGCTGACCCTTCCGCCACCGCTGTCGAACAGTGCGTCGGACCGGAGAACCTCTTCGTCTCCACCCAGTGACGGCTTGACCTGGTCGACCAATATCAGATCGTTTCCGTAAGCCTTAATCGCCTCTGCGAGACGCGCGTCGGCAAGCGTGTCATCGCCCTTGTGGAGGATAAAATCGAGGTAGACCTTCGAAGCTCCTGCTTCGCGCAATCGATCCAGGCCGTCAGCCAGTTGCCTTCGTTCCGCTGCCCTCGATGGTCCTTCCACATCGACTGCGGAACCGACGAAAACGATATCTCCCGAAGGCTGTTGGTTGGCGGCCCTCGACTGGATCATCCAAAGGAACTGATCAAGCGGCCCCAGCATCATCGTTGCAAGCATGACGAACGCCACCGCGCCCGACCAGAGCAGGTGTTGCAGGCGCTTCAGTTTACCTTCGGATCGCTCGCCCGAAGGCTTGCGATCACGCGGTTCCGGCGCCGGGGCGAGGGTGGTTTTCTCGTCCATCGCCTGCCCCTATGAGGGGATTAATCTTAAAAATGTTTCAACGTCGCAGCGGATTTCTGCGGGTGACGCAGGGAAACGGCCCGTCTCGATGGTTAAGGCCGCTTAAGAGGCTAGCGTTAACGGCTGGACCGCCTGGCGGGCGTTGCACTCTCCGTACGGTTTGCAAAAGTTACGCAATACCGGTGGTTTACGATGGCAAATGTCGGTCGGCTAATATCTTAAAATCCGGGGTCCGGGCGCGGCGAAGAATTTACGCAATGACGCCGAAAAGGTCGTGCTCGTCCGCGTCCTCGATTTTCGCGGATACGATTGCGCCGGGCGCAAGGTCCTGCGGGACATTGCGCAGATAGACCGCGCCATCGATCTCCGGCGCGTCGGCCTGGCTGCGACCGGTCGCTCCGACATCGCCGTCTTCATCGGGCAAGCCCACTTCGTCGATGATGACCGGAAGCGTGCGTCCGACCTTGGCCTGGAGCTTCTCCGCGCTGATGCGGGCGGTCACTTCCATGATCCGCGCATAACGCTCTTCCTTGACTTCCTCGGGCACGGGATCGGGGAGCGCATTCGCCTGCGCACCTTCCACCGGCTCGAAACGAAACGCCCCGACGCGGTCGAGTTGTGCTTCTTCCAGCCAGTCGAGCAGGTATTGGAAGTCTTCTTCGGTCTCGCCGGGGAAGCCGACCACGAAACTCGAGCGGACCGCGATGTCGGGGCAGATAGAACGCCAGTTCTTGAGGCGGTCGAGCACCTTAGCCTCGTTCGCCGGCCGCTTCATGGCGCGCAAAACCTTCGGGCTCGCGTGCTGGAAGGGGATGTCGAGATAGGGTGTCAGAAGCCCCTCGGCCATGAGCGGGATGACTGCATCGACATGCGGATAGGGGTAGACGTAGTGCAAGCGGACCCACGGAGGCATTCCGCCGCCGATATCGAGTTTGCCGAGTTCGCGCGCCAGGTCGGTCATGTGCGCACGGACGGGATTGCCCTTCCACTGGCGCTCTTCATGGCGTGTGTCGACGCCATAGGCAGAGGTGTCCTGGCTTATGACCAGCAGTTCCTTCGTGCCCGCTGCAACCAGCTTTTCGGCTTCGCGCAGCACGGCATCGATCCGGCGGCTGGCCAGCTTTCCGCGCAGATCCGGGATGATGCAGAAGGCGCAGGAGTGGTTGCAGCCCTCGGAAATCTTCAGATAGCTGTAATGGCGCGGCGTGAGCTTCACGTCTGGCTGCGGGATCAGGTCGACGAACGGCCCCTGGCTCGGCGGTGCGTGTTCGTGCACGGCCTCGACGACCTGCTCGTACTGGTGCGCGCCGGTAACGGCCAGGACGCTGGGATGTGCAGCGCGGATGACATCGGCCTCTTCGCCCATGCATCCGGTCACGATCACGCGGCCATTCTCGGAAATTGCTTCGCCAATGGCCTGCAGGCTCTCTTCCTTGGCGCTGTCTAGGAAGCCGCAGGTGTTCACCAGCACCACGTCGGCGCCGGCGTAATCGGGGCTCATCGCATAGCCGTCCGCACGCAGGCGCGTGAGGATGCGCTCGCTGTCTACGAGGGCCTTGGGGCATCCGAGGGAAACCATGCCGACCTTTTTCTGGTCGGGGATCGAGGAGGTTGTGCTGGTCATGATTGGGCGGCCCTCTACACCAAGCCTGCGATGCGCGCTAGGAGGGACGAATGGGACCTGTTAATTGGATTGCCGTCGGAGGTGGCTGGGCCGTGGCGGCACTGCTGGGCGTCTTGTTCTATGGCCGGAAGGCGCTGCCGGGAGAAAAGTTCGAACTGCACCTGCTCGCAGCCATCCTTCTTGCGGTCAGTGCAGCGATGATCGGGCATATGCTGGCGCGAGTCGGCGTTGCGACCTTGCAGGCAAAACCCTGGCTCTATTTCATGATGACCGGCGGTCTTGCGCTGACCTTCATTGGACCGGCGCTGGTCATCACCGCAGTGCGCCGAGAGAGCGAGCTGCTCCAAGCCCTGTTCGACTGGTCGTACTGGCTTGCCGCCTATCTTGCGATCGGCGGGGTCTTCTTGCTGCTCGATTGATCAAGCTTCGGCGCGCTTGCGATCATCGGCGACGTGGCCGTCGCCCTTTTTCTCGCCATTGGGCGTTGCAATGATCTCGACGATGATGTCGCCCTTCTGAAGGTTCTGGCACTCGTCTTCCCAGAAGCCGATCGCGCGTCCGTTGCGATAGACGCGAAGGCCGCGCCCGCCGGTCGTCAGGTCGCCGATCGCACAGCCGCATTCCTCTTCGGTCACTTCGCGTTCGACCAGCTGGACGCGGCCCGAAACGGAGGCGAGGTCGGCGAGATATTCCGCGATGTGTTCGCCCTTGGCCGAGCCTGCCAGCAAAAGGCCGGTGAAGCGGACCGGGTTGATGACGTTGTTGGCGCCTGCCTGACGTGCGAGTGATTCGTTGTCGTCCGCGCGCACGACGACGCTGATCGGGACATTCGGCGCAAGTGCGCGAACGGTCAGCACGATCAGGATCGAGGTATCGTCGCGGCCTGCGGAAACGAGGACGTTCTGCGCTTCCGATATGCGTACTGCCTTGAGCGTCGTGTCGCGCGTGGCATCGGCAGCCATCACGTTGCAACCAAGCGCTTCCGCGTCGGCCAGCCTTTCCTCGCTCGGGTCGATAACGACGATGCAGGATGGGTCGGTGCCGCGCTCGATCAGTTCCGCGACCGATTCGGAACCGGAGATGCCATAGCCCAGGACCACGATATGGTCCGAAAGCTGTTCCTGGATGCGGGCCATGCGCCATTTCTCCCAGCTGCGCTTGATGATGAAATTGTAGGCTGTGCCCACGAAAATGAAGAATACTGCGAAACGGATCGGGGTCACGATGACGGCCTCCACCAGGCGCGCCCGGTCCGAAATCGGGGCGATATCGCCGAAGCCCGTGGTCGTGATCGAGATCATCGTGAAGTAGATCACGTCAAGGAAGCTGACTTCCCCGTCGAGATTGTCGACCAGCCCTTCGCGGTCCCACCAGTGGACCATGACCACGATCGCGATCAGGAAAAGCGCCAGCCCCAGCCTGATGCCGAGGTCGCCCCATACGGGGATCTTCACCGCGCGGCGCAGCGGTTTGAAGCGAGGGCCGCGGTAAGCCCGCGGGCTCTTGTCCGGCATGATCCGGTCGATCTGCTTTTGCCTGCTCATTCAGACAAGTAGGTGGGCGAGCGGGGCGGGACGGTCAAGACCGGTTAGTCCTCGTACCGTTCGCCCAGCGCGCCGAGCGAGGCGTGGTGGGTGAGGTCGAGGTGCAGCGGCGTGACCGAAACGAAGCCTTCCTCGATCGCTTCAAGGTCGGTCCCGTGGTCCAGCGTATGCTCGATCGGGTCGAGCCCGAACCAGAAATATTCGAAGCCACGCGGATCGCGACCTTCGACCACGGTGCCGCGCGAATAGTCGTGAAATCCCTGCCGCGTCGCGCGGATGCCGCGCACTTCGCTGCCCGGGCGGGGCGGGAAGTTGATATTGACCAGCGTGCGCTTGGGCAGGGGCGTGTCGAGCAAGGGGGCAAGGACACGTTCACCCCATTCAACCGCCGCGCCGAACTGGACGCCGTTGCCGAGACCTTCCTTCGCGTAGACCTGGCTGAGCGCGATGGAGCGGATGCCGGCCAAGGCGCCTTCGATGGCCGCCGATACCGTGCCCGAATAGGTGATGTCATCGCCGAGGTTCGCCCCGCGATTGACGCCGGACAGGATAAGGTCGGGCGGTCCGTCCATGACCTTGCGCAGGCCCATCGTGACGGAATCGGTCGGTGTGCCGGTGACGGAAAAGCGACGGTCGTCGTGCTTGCGCAGGCGCACGGGCCGCGTCAGCGTGAGCGCATGGCCCATGCCCGACTGCTCCTCGTCGGGTGCACAGATCCAGATGTCGTCGGAAAACTTGCGCGCGATACCTTCCAGCACTTCAAGGCCCGGTGCGCGGATGCCGTCGTCATTGGTAAGGAGGATCCTCATGCCGCAGGCTCCAGCTTCGTGACGCCGCCCATGTAGGGGGCGAGGGCTTCGGGTACGGTCACGCTGCCGTCCTCGTTCTGGTAATTCTCCATCACCGCAACCAGCGTGCGACCGACTGCGAGGCCCGAACCGTTGAGGGTATGGAGGAAGCGCGTCTTCTTCTCGCCTTCGGGCTTGTAGCGCGCATTCATGCGGCGCGCCTGGAATTCGCCCGTGTTCGAGCAGGAAGAAATCTCGCGATAGGCACCCTGTCCGGGCAGCCAGACTTCGAGATCGAAAGTCTTGCGCGCACCGAAGCCCATGTCGCCGACACACAGCAGCATCTTGCGATAGGGAAGCTCCAGCGCCTTCAGGATGCCCTCTGCGCAGTGGGTCATGCGCTCGTGCTCTGCCTCGCTGTCTTCGGGGCGGCAGATGCTGACCATCTCGACCTTTTCGAACTGGTGCTGGCGGATGAACCCGCGTGTATCCTTGCCGGCAGAGCCCGCTTCGCTGCGGAAACACAGCGTGTGTGCGGTAAGGCGGATGGGTTCGACCGGTTCGGGAATGATCTGGTCCGCGACCGAGGCGGTCAGGGGCACTTCGGAGGTCGGGATGAGCCAGCGGCCGTCGGTGGTCTGGAAACTATCCTCCGCAAACTTGGGCAGCTTGTCGGTGCCGTACATGGCATCGTCGTTCACCAGCACCGGCGGATTGCATTCGGTATAGCCGTTTTCGCGGGTCTGCTTGTCGAGCATGAACTGGGCGAGCGCGCGGTGGAGGCGGGCCATGTCTCCGCGCAGGAAGGTGAAACGCGCACCCGACAGCTTCGCGCCGGTTTCGAAATCCATGCCGAGCGCCGGGCCGATATCGGCGTGTTCCTTGGGCTCGAAAGCGAAGTCGCGCTTGTCGCCCCAGCGCGAGACTTCGACGTTGTCGTCCTCGCTCTGCCCTTCCGGCACATCGTCGGCGGGCAGGTTGGGAAGGCGTGCCAAGAGGTCGTCGAGCTCGGCGCCGGTTTCGCGTTCGGCCTCCTCCCATTCGGGCATGGAGGCCTTGATCTCGGCCACTTCGGCCTTCAACGCCTCGGCCTTGTCCTTGTCGCCCTGGCCCATTGCCTGTCCGATCGCCTTGGATGCCTCGTTACGGCGGCTCTGGGCCTCCTGGACGCGGGTCTGCGCCTCGCGCTTGCGGGCGTCGAGCGCGAGGATGCGGTCGGATACGGCTTCCCCGCCGCGCCTCGTCATGGCGGCATCGAAGTCGGACGGATTGGCTCTGATAAAGGCGATGTCGTGCATGGTGCGCGCTATGCCGCCTGCGCGCCGCCTTGGCCAGTAGGGAAAAGGGCGGGCACCCATCCCGATCTCGTTCATTGATGCATCTATGGCCGCTCCCGATGCGCCTGAACCGAAAGAGAGGCCGAGACACTTGCAAAACCAGCCGCTTACGCCGCCCCGCCGCACATTTTTCATCGATGTAGCCGACGCGGCCATCAGGGCAGGGCGCAAGGTCGGCCTCGTCGATCCCGCGCGGCTGGAAGCCGATTTCCTGATCGAACAGGTAAGCGACGCCTATGGATCGGACGATTTCGGCGATCGCTGGTTCGAAGGCGCGCTGGAGGTGCTGCTCGATTCGACGAAAGCCGAAGCGAGGCTGAATGCGGCCGGCGATTTCTCTGCCATGAAGACGATTCACCACCTGCTGCGCGATCGGCTCTATGCGCAGCAATGGTTCGACCGGCACCCGGAAATACTGGCGCGGCCGATCAGGAACCCGGTCGTTATCGTCGGCCCGATGCGATCGGGTACCACGCGCATGCACCGCCTGCTGGCAAGCGACCAGAGGTTTGCGCACTTGCGCAGTTTCGAGACGATCAGTCCCGTCCCGCGACCGGGTTTCGGGGAAGTCATGGCAGGCAATGCGGAGGATTTCCGCCCCAAGCTTGCCGCGCGGATCATGAAGGTCGCCCGGCTTGCCAATCCGCGCACGCTGTCGATCCATCCCACCGGGCCGTTCGAGCCGGAAGAGGAGCTCGGCCTGATCGCCGCAAGCATGTACGGCATGAAGTTCGAAGCGCAGTGGCGCATCCCGACTTTTGCGAAGTGGAGCGAAGCGGAATCGGCGGTCCCTGCCTACCGGCACATGGCGAACCTGCTGCGCCTCATCGGATGGTCGCAGCAGGAAAGCTCGCTCCGGCCGTGGATCCTCAAGACGCCGCAGCACATGCTGGACCTGCCGGCCTTGCTGGAAGTCTTCCCGGACGCGAGACTGATTTTCACGCACCGCGACCCGCAATCGATCGTCGGCAGCGCGGCGTCGCTCGCGTGGAACCAGACGATTATCTACTCGGGCGATGTTTCGGCCAATGAAATCGGGCGGGAGTGGCTGCGCAAGACGGAGTTGATGATTTCCCGCATGCGCGATGCCAGAGATTCGATACCGCGAGAGCGCATGATCGACGTCCAGTTCGATGCCATGGACCGCGACTGGCGCGGCACGATGGAGCGGGTCTATGATTTCCTCGACCTCGACATGACGCCCGCGGTGCCGGGCATGGAAGCCTTCCTCGCCCGTTCTGCTGCGCAAAAGAAAACGCCGCACCAATATTCGCTCGCCGAGTTCGGCCTCGAACCCGGCGAGGTTTACGAGCGGCTGGGCGACTATGTCCGCACCTACGGGATTGCCGTCGATAATCCCCGGGCGACGACCGGATCGGCCATCGCTGCTGGATAAAGAAAGGCGGCGATCAGGTGTCCCGGTCGCCGCCTTCCTTGGAGAGCTGTTTGCTTAGGCTCAGTATTCGAACGTGAGCGTTGCGAAGACCTGCCGCGGATTGCCGTAGAAGGCCGTCAGCGTTCCGTCGGGGCCGAGCGTCGGGATCGGGAAACCGTTGGTCCCGTTCTGGATTTCGCCGGTCACGGGATCGGTCAGCACGAAGGTGTAGCCACTCGTCTTGTATTCCTTGTCGAGCAGGTTCTTGCCGTAGAGTCCGATACTCCAGTTGCCGCCCGGCGCGGTCCATTTCACGCTCGCATCGACGAGGGCGTAGCCGTCCTGGTCGAGATAGGGGTTCGGGATTTCGAACTGGCTCACCTTGCTGCGGTAGGAGACCGTTGCGCCGAGGTAGAGATCGCCGCTGCCGAGATCCGCATCGTAGCTCGCGGTCAGGCTGCCGGTGAACTCGGGCGTGTTCTGGACGACGCGGAAGTCGGCGACATCGGTGGGAGTGCCGCCGATATCGGTGATATATTCGTCGTATTCCGCGTCGATATAGCCGAGCGAGCCCGAAAGGCCGAAGCCGCCGCCGAAGCGTGTATTGGCTTCCAGCTCGAGGCCCTTGAAAGTGGCTTTACCTGCGTTCGACACGACACCGCAGAAGGTGGGCGTCCCCTGAACTTCACAGGCGACAGAACCAGGGATCTGGACATCGGTATAGTCGGCATAGAAGGCTGCCGCTGCAATGTTCAGCAGTCCTAGGTTGCCCTTGTAGCCCACTTCGTAACTGTCGACTTCTTCGGGGGCGAAGCTGAGAAAATCTGCCACCTCCGCGTCGGTCGGATTGCCTGGATCGGCTGCAGGTGCATTTGCCCCGACCCCGCGTGGATCGAATCCGCCGCCCTTGAAGCCTTTAGAATAGCTGGCATAAATGTTGTGATCGGGTGTCGGCATGAAGCTGATCGAAGCGCGCGGAGTGAACTTCTTGAACTCTCTGCTACCGTCGAAATCGGTTTGCGGAGCACCGGCAGGAACGCCGGAACCGCCGTACACCGGCGAACCCCCGAACAAATATTGCTGACGTAAGATTTCCGCGCTGCGCTCATCCCATGTGTAGCGTCCGCCTACCGACAGACTTAGCTGTTCGGTCAGGTCGAAGGTGAAATCACCAAACACTGCATAAGTTTCGGTATCTACTGCCGCACTGGTGAATGCAGTCAGGTCAAGGCCCGGCAGTGTCGTGAAGATACGCACGTCGAACAGCGTGTCGGCCTTGGCATCCAGGTAATAGAAGCCGAGGAGACCCGACAAAGCGTCGCCGTCGTCCCACACCAGCTGAAATTCCTGGCTAATTTGTTCGTTGAAATAACCCCCGGGCACATCCAGGTCGACCGCCGGAAGCGCATCGAAGTCAATGGGCGTCAAGCTGTCGTCCTTGCGCCATGCGGAGATGGACCGCAGCGTCAGCGCATCGGATAGTTCCATTTCCGCGTGCAGCGAGATGCCGTAGCTTTCGACTTCCTGTTCGGGTTCGTTGAGGGCGCCGCGCGTGTCGAACACGTTATCGAGGATTGGCGCGCCCGAAGCGAGGCCGGGAATGAGGCGCGTACCACCGCGCGGATCGGACTTGTCCTTGGTGTAGTCGCCCTGCAGGCGGATGAAGCCGGGTTCGTCATAGCCGCCGACTTCCAGGCTGAGCCGTCCTGCCCAGATGTCCTTGTTGTAGTTCTCGAGCCCCGTAGTGAGGTTATCGCCGAACCCGCCGCGCGAAAGCCGTGCGAGCGAACCGCCGACACGGACCATGTCGCCCATCGGAACGGACGCGGTCACGACACCTTCGGCCTGGTCATACGTGCCATAAGTGGCGCGCGCCTTGAACGAGGGTTCAAGCGGCAGGCGCTTGGTTACGTATTTGACCGCGCCGCCGATGGTGTTGCGTCCATAAAGCGTTCCCTGCGGTCCGCGCAGGACCTCGATCCGCTCGACGTCGTAGATATCGAGCACTGCAGTCTGCGGACGGTTCAGATAGACATCGTCGAGATAGATGCCGACGCCCTGTTCGAAGCCGGAGACGGGGTCCTGCTGGCCGATGCCGCGAATGAATGCGGACAGGGTGGAGTTGGTCGCACGGCTGGCTTCCAGCGTCACGTTGGGTACCGCCTGCGCGATGTCGGTGATGTCCAGTGCGCCGCGCTCTTCAAGCGCTTCGCCGGAAAAGGCCGACACGGCGACCGGCACGTCGATCAGGCGTTCTTCGCGGCGACGGGCGGTGACAACGATAACGTCTTCGCTTTCGTCGATCTCGGCCACGGCGTCGGTTTCCGACTGGGCCGAAGCGGGTGTGGCCAAGGCCGCGCAAGCGACGCCGGTCATCAATGCAGCCGTCAGGCGCACGGGGTGAAAATGCATAATGAAACCTCCCTCAAAATCTCTCAGGCGTCGGGATATTGAAAACTGAACCACCTTTCAAGTTTTATCTTGCGCTGTCCGCATTCAAGGGGGTAGCGGTGTCGGCGGGAGGAAGTCTGGATGGCCAGCGACACGATCGAGAACCCCAAGGTTCCGCGCACGGAGAGGGGGCGGAAAACCCAACGCAAGCTGCTGGATGCGGCGGCTATCGAATTCGGCGAACGGGGCTTTCACGAGGCCTCGATCAGCTCGATCACGCGCCGGGCGGGCGTCGCACTCGGATCGTTCTACACCTACTTCGACAGCAAGGATGCGATCTTCCGCGCACTCGTGCTCGATATGAGCGATGCGGTGAAATCGGCCGCTCGCGATGCCATTGCGGACGAGACCGACCCGCTTGCAATCGAACGCGCAGCGCTCGGCGGGTTCCTGCGCTTCGCCAGCGAGCATAAGGAAATCTACCGCATCATCGACGAGGCGGAATTCGTCGATCCGGACAGTTACCGCGCCCATTATGAGACGATCGGAGAGCGTATCGCCCAGCGTCTCAGGGACGGTGCGCAGGCGGGCGTCATGCGGCCGGATCTGGGCGAGGTCGAGGCCTGGGCCCTGATGGGCATGAACGTCTTCCTCGGCCTGCGTTACGCCATCTGGAACAGGAGCGGCGATCCCACTCCCGAAGATGTTGCCAAGGCTGCCAACACCTTGCTTGCAAAGGGAATAGAGGCGTAATCTCCCGGAACGCGTGTGGCTCCTATACGTTGTAAGGGCAAAGGAGACGCGAATATGATTGGCAAGGTAATCGGCGCCTACATGGGCGACAGGCTCGCAAAGAACACTTCTACCGGAATCGGCGGTGCAGGCGGCGCGGCGCTCGGTGTGATCGCAGCGGCAGCGCTGCGCAGGTTGAGCCTGCCGGCAATGATCGCTCTGGGCGCAGGTGGTTACCTCGCCAAGAAGCTGTCGGAAAAGAACACCGGGACCGGCGATGCCGAACCGCAGACTACCAAGCCTGCTAAGGCAGCCTGAACGGCTTGAAATCGATACGCGGAAACGCCGTCCCGATCGGGGCGGCGTTTTTCGTTGGTGTCAGCCCGGCAAGGTAATGGGCCGCGTCTCATACTGCTGCTGCCACTGGTGGACATCCGACAGCATGATGTCGCTAAGCCTTCTGATCCTGTCGACGAGACGCGTGTAGCCAAGATCGTCGCGCTGGAATGACGCTTCGAGTTTGCGCAGGCGGCGGGCGAGGGCGGTCGATCGTTCTGCCGTCGCGGCGAAATCGCCCTGCATGCGGATGCCGTAGAGGGCTGCGGCGAGAGCCGGGAAGAAGGCGGTCGCGAAAGTCGTGACCGCTGCCAAGCTGACACCGGAGATATAGCCCATCTTGTCCGAGAAGATCGGGGTCGACAGGTAAAGGGCGCAGAACATGATCGTGCCGACGAACAGCCAGTCGCCTGCCTGGTGCAATCTGTGGTTGGTATGCTCCATCAAATGGGCATTGCCATCATGATAGGCGATCTGGTCGCGGATCAAGCGGATGGCCGTCTCCCGCACTCGCGCCAGGTAATCGCGGTCCAACTGCCCGGGTGGCATATCCAGTTCTCGGGCCGTGGCACGGGCGTACCAGGTGACCCAGCCCGGGTGCGTGGTCCCATCTTCCACGTCGCGCAGTTCCAGCCTGCCTAGCGTCGAGGACATTGCCAGCAACCTGAGGCGCTCTGCCAGATGGCGCCTGTCGATCCACATCGTATGGAAATCCGACCTGCGCGCACTTCGCGTGTTCAGGATGATGAGGGCAATGACCAGCAGTTCGGCGGCGATCAGGAAAGACTTGCCCGCGGGCCAGAACAGGCCCGACAGGGCGAGCAGGACGGCGAGGGCGGCCAGCGTGAAATTGGTCACGAAACTGCTTCTGAACCGCAGCGCGAAATAGCTCGCCGCCATGTCTGCTCTTGCGAAGCGGTCGACAACTTCGTCGTTCAGCCGGCGCCCGAGGGCACCGAGCCCTGCGAAAGGTTCGACCATCGGCATGAAATATGTGCGCGCTTCGGCGACGGTGGGCATCTTGAAGCGCGTCTTGGCTAGGCTTTTCGTCCCGCATGCCAGCAGCAGCAACGGCCAGGCCATGCTGAACTGCTTGCGCTTGGGAGCAGGGGCGTAAAAGGTTTGCAGACACTGCGCATCCTCGCCTTCGGGCGGTGCGCAAAGGGCCTCGAGCAGTTGGGGCAGGGCTTTCGACAGCTCGACGCGTTCCACCCCGTCGATGGACGGGCGGTCCGGTATCTCGTCATGCAGACCGCTCCACAGCAATTGCGGTGGGTGGATCTCGTCGGGCCAGACGTGGATGACGGGCATATGGCTCGCCACGGCCTGGGCGACGACTTCCGTCGTGCCGCCGCGGCCACGGGCCGCATCGCCGTCCCAAACTGCGATAAGTATGTCGGACTGGGCCAGCACCAGGCGACCGACGGCCTCGTAGGCCCCCGGATCGCCCGGCCGGTGATCGACGAGTTCGACTGTGCTTTCCGCGGCCTCGATCAGGGCCTGCGTCTGTGCCCATTCGGAAGGCTCGAAATCGCGCGCATAATCTTCCTTGCGGAACGGCAGGCAGGCGGACAGCGGCAGGCCTTGGGCCAGCGCCGCCTCGGCCGCGACGGTGTCGGCACCGGTTGCCATGGCGGAGACCAGGCGCACCACGGGTGCCTCGTCGGAGAATACTTCGCGATTGCGCTCGTAGATGTCTTCCAGAGCGTTTTTCGCGCGCGCGAAGATGTCCTCGCAGCCATGCCGCACGGCCTCGTTGCGTTCGCGCGGCAACCTCGGCGGTCGGTGGCCGGTAATACCGATCCGCAGGGTCAGGCGCGGTTTCAGGTCGAGCTTTTCCGACATTCAGCCTGCTGCCTCTTCCCAATGTTCCTGCGCCCAGTCGCACATCTGACTGCAATGCTCCAATTTCCCGAACCAGCGCTGCAGTCTCAATTGGAGCAGCTCGAGCGTCACCTGCGGATCATGCTCCCGCATCTTCGCGAGGTTTCCGGCCGCCTGCTGGTGATTGCCCTCGTGCTTGTCGACGAGAAAGAGGCCGAGGTAAGCGGCGGCACTGGTGTGGTTCAGCCGCAGGGCACGGTCGTATTGCCGCCGCGCTTCGGCAAGCTTCCCGTCGCGCAGATGCACGCTCCCTTTCCAGACATAGGTGGCGAATTGGGTGTGCGCGCCGGGTGCCTGGAAGATTTCGAGATCGAACTGCTCCAGAGCTTCGTCCGCATTATGCAGCAGCGCGTGGGCGATCCCTGCGTTGTAATGCGCGAGACCGAAATTCGGGCTCTTTTCGAGTGCGCGCTGCGCGTAGATCAGCGCGTCTTCGGGCTGGCCGATGTAGTTGTAAGCCTCGGCGACGTGAGCGAGGACCATCGGATTGTCCGGGTCGAGCGACAGGGCGCGGCCGATCTCAGCATTGATCTTCTCGATGGCATCCGGATCGTCGGGCGAGGCGTGCATGTAAATCGTCGCATTCGCGTCGGCGAGCATGGCGTGGGCCAAGCCATAGGACGGCGCGATTTCGACTGCCTTCTGCGCATCCTGCAAGGCGAGGAGGAGCGTCTCTCCGGTAATCTGGCGATAATTGGCGACTGCCCGTGTAACCAGTTCCCAGGCGGTCAGGTTTTCCGGTTTCTTGAGCGCGCGTTCCATCTCGAGCCGGTTGACCTGCGAATTGAGATGGGCGGCGACTTCGAGGACCAGTTCCTCTTCCAGCTCGGCGAGTTCGTCGAGCGGGCGTTCGAACTTTTGCGTCCAGAGGATCGTGCCCGTTCGCGCGTCGAGCAATTGGGCAGTGACACGCAGGGATTTCATCCTGCGCCGCACATTGCCCTCGAGGATGTATCGCACCCCCAGACTGCGCGCCATTGCCTCGATATCGGCGATTTCGCCATTACGGTATCGCGCGACGGCGCTGCTGGAAATGACCCGTAATTCCGCCGCCTGCGACATGGCGTCGATGACATCCTCGACCAGGCCGATAGCGAAGACGTCGTCGTCCTCGAGGCCGGAGCGGTTCTTAAACGGGAGCACTGCCAACGAGGGCAATTCGCCTTCAACGCCTTCGCGTGGCGGAAGCGGAGGAGGGGCATGCGCCGTGGCCTGCGGCCTGATGACCTCGGTATCTGCCGCATCCTTGGACTTGCGCCGTTCGACCACTTCCCGGATGTCGGAAACGAATGCCTGCCAGCGTGGATCGGACCGGTCGCCGTTCCAACCGGTGAGGTCGGCCGTCTGGGTCAGTTCGAACATGATCGGCCGCTCGCATGGCGAGATCATCGCGGGGACCAAAGCGCCGTGCCGGTCGCCGATCGTGGCTTCGGAACGGACCCAACGCGACTGGACCGAGGTCGACGACCAGAGAACCACGACGGCGGGCGCCTGTCTCAGGGCCTTCTCGATAACCTCGTCGTAGGTATCGCCCGACCGCAGCGTTTCATCCCACCATACCGCAAAACCTTCGGCCTGCAGGGTCGAGGCGAAGAGGCGGGCGATATCTTCGTCCGCGCGGCCATAGGATATGAACAGGTCGTGCAACGCTTCCCCCGTTCGACTGCCGCAGAATTGCGGTAGTGAGCGTTCCCATTAATCCGATTTGTGCCCGTTGGCCATGGCGGGCCTGTTCATGCCTGCCAGAGCACCTTGCCCGGTAGAATTGTCATGTCGTATTCCAGTCGAACTCCGTGCACGCGCTGTTGCGGAGCTATGCCGAAATCCTTGGCGACCGGAGAGCTGTCGAGATGCTCGAGCGTCATGTCGAAAGTGGTCAATCTGGGGAAGGCATCGAACCGGGTGACCTCCCCGATTGCTTCCGTGATTGCCTGGTAGCAGGCTCTATCTCCGTCATGCACATCGCGGAATTGCTTGAGGAAGAGCTGCGGCACGCGCCGGTGCAGCGCATCGCCGAATATCTCGAAGTCCAGCTTCAGGCTGTTATGCCAGCCGTCCCCGCTCTTGCCGACGTGGTGGTAGAGAGACTTTACCGCATCACCAAAGCCGGAGATGCCGGATAGGGCTGCGCTTTCCTTCTCGCCCTTGTGGCCAAGCGTCAGGAGACGATGCCGCGCCTGTTCGGAGGTCTTTCCGAAAGACTTGGTAGCGAAGAGATCCACGTTGAGGTCGCGCGCCGAATTCCCTTTATCGTCCGGCAGGGTGATCCAGCCCTTCTGCTTGGCATAGCCGAAAATCTCCCGGCCCGAGGCGATGGCCACAGGATTGTCGAGCACAAGGTATGGCATGACCATGTCGAAATGGGTGGCAACCTCCTTGCCACCGCGTTCCTCGACCCGAACTGCGGGAATCCAGAAGGTGAGCTCACGTTCGGGCGACCAGCCCATTTCCGGCTCGTCGACGAAACGGCCGGTTCCGATGTCGACGATGGTCATCATCATTTTCGATGTCATCGGGCGCACGCGGACTTCGCCCCCGCTGGGTTCGTCGAACATCCTGCGGCAATATCCGGCCATGAGATCGTAGTCTGCATCGAGCAGGAACGCCCACATCGTCGTGTCGTCGAGCGTGATGCGCCCCGGGAAGGTGGCCATGCCGGAATGCTTCACAAAGGCGCCGCGCGCTTGCGAAGGTTTTGCCGGATATTCCGCCTGTGTCAGCGCTTCGGCATCGACGCCGCGAACGTCCGTCGGGAATTTCGAGATCGCGTGGCTGGCCAGCATCCCGGAGATCGTGCTCGCTTCGAACGAGCCGAGGTTCTGCCCGTTCTGGATCCAGTCGCCCGTGAGGTAGAGGTTCGAATAGGTCGACCCGCTCGCGGTCATGCGGTGGCGCGTCGAATTGCGCACGGTGAGCGTGTAGCGTTCGCTCGGATCGATATTGGCGCGCACATAGGTGCTGCGGATGACACCGCCTTTTGGCGCACCGGGGCCGAAGCCGCCTGGCCAGAAGCGCTCGCCCTGCTTCTCCAGGAATTGCTCGGCGAACTGATCGACCTTCCTTTGCTCGCGCACGGGAAAATCGTGGTCTGACGAGGGCGGAAGCGTGTCCTTGCAAGGCAGCGGCCCGCACATGATCTGCTCCGTGCAAATTCCGGAATCCTTGGGCCATTCCTCGGTGCCGAGCACTTCGGAGATGTCGCACCAGGTGTTCAGATTGACCTTGTCGAACGCGCCGACGAGGGTGGGCAGTGTCCAGCCCAGACCGACCTCGTCCTGGTCCATCCAGGTTTGCAGGTTCTGGGTCGCAGTGCTGCGGATGGTGTGGTTGAAGCGCGCCCATTCCTGCTTTTGCGCAATCAGGTCGCGGCAGATGACTGGGTGGGCGGCTGGCGGAATGGCCAGCACGAGTGCATCGTAATCGTCCCCGGCCGTCAGGGTGAGCGGGGGCAGGGCATCTTCCCACTCGGTCCAGTGGGATTCGAGATCGGCCCCGGACGCCTTCAACTTGTCGCCATCCTTGATCTGCTCGAAGCGTGGACGGTCCGGCCAGACATATTGCCCGCTTTTGAGCTGGCGCAGCGGGTCGTAGTCGCCGCCGAGAAGTTCGACCTGACGGCCAAGTTCGACGCTCTCGATCTGCTTCCCGTCGGCGGATGGCACCAGCCGATCGACGCGATGGAAGAATTCGACCTTCACGCCGCGCTGCTTCAGGACCTCGTAGATCGGCTGGACGATCGCATCGCCGGTGGCGCTGTTGAACTTCCAGATGATCGCACCCTGATAGGTCGCCGTGTTCATCAAAGAGACCACCATGGTCCCCGCCTCGACCTCGCCCGGCTTCGTCCAGTCGCCTTGGGGATATGCGAAGATCAGGTCGTAGAGACTGCGGATGAGCGACGAATCCAGAGTGATCTCGTCGGCGCCGTGCGACCTCAGCCAGTCGCGATAGTCGAAGTGATTGACGCGCTCGAGATTGGCTTCGGGATCGAACAGGAGGCCGTCTCGAAGGGAGCCGATAAGGCTGGAAAGACCGAGATCGACGAAGATCCAGAAGTGCCGCAGGTCCGCATCTTTCTCTAGGAGAGGACGCGCGCGGCGCTGGATCCAGCTGCGCAATCCCGCGGCGGCATCGGCGAGCAGATTGTGGTGATGCGCGCCGTGCTTTGCCGGGTCCTCGACGAGCGTCTGCACCAGTCCCAGCGCATCGCGGATGAGCACGCTTGCGGCCTCGGCGACCAGATGTTCGATGCCGAGGAACAACCGCACGATCATCCGGCGCCACCACGGCAGGGACGACAGGTCTGGATGGTCGGAGAAGGTGATCCCGTGAGTGCCGAGCATCTCGCTCTCGATCCACTCGAGAACTTCGGCGATCCGGCCCCATATATCGGGCGCCTTGGTGATCCCCGGGGTCCCGGGCATTACGGGCACGCCGAAAGGCCAGGGTTCGTATTCGCCATTGCGGCGATCCATCAGCGTCAGCGTCGTCTGCTGGGTGAAGGCCTTGTCCCATGTCTCGAACGGCAGGTTCTGCGCTTCGCCATAGGCCTCCTGCACCATGCGGAACGCGTTCTGGTAGGCACCCATGAATACGTGGAGACCGTGCTCCTGCACCCGCTCGCCATGATCGGGATTGCGCCCGGTGGCGCACTTGCCGCCCAGCCGCCAGCCCAGCTGGTAGATCGTGATGTCGTACTTCCTGCGCTGCTCGGGCGCGCTGAGGTAGAAGGCCGTGACGATGCCCGACAGGCCTCCGCCGAGGATGGCGATGCGCGTTTTGGTCATGGCTTTACCTCCGCACGGTCCTGGAGCGTTGCGGCTACGACCTCGCCCTGCTGCGGGTAGAGCGGCAGGTCCGTACGGTTCGCGAAGAGGTGGAAAGCTGCAAAGAAGGCCGGAATCCCCATCACGAATGGCGAAATCAGGTGGACGTCCTCGATTTCCGGATAGCCGAGCCACGTGTCGATGAGAGCCATGCCGGCATAAAGGCCGACGGGAATGGCGATCATGAAGCGCGAATTCATACCGGGTGCCGGATCGAGCGGCAGGCGCCGCTCCACCAGTCGATAGAGGAAGAAGACCGTGAAGCTCGCGAGGAGCCAGCCGCGAAAGTTCTCAAGCGGCACGCCGAAATGCGGACCCGGATCCACCCAAACCCAAGCCGGGTGGCCCACCTCTCCGGGCTGCAGTTTCTTGGTCAGGCAATCCAGGCTGTGGTCGGGGCAGGGGTGGTAACTCATGACCGGGTCCATGGTCAGGTCCCATGCGGTCATGACCATTGCGCTGAGCAGGCTCAGCCAGATGATCGGGACGATCGCAGTGCGGCGCGAGACCGGCCCTCCCTCTGCAATCAGGTTGGTGATGATGTAGCTGGGGTAGAACATCATGTACCAGGCAAGTGGGATCAGCAGCGGTATGCGGTCGAAGAGTTTCCAGCCCAGGACGTGGGTGTAGAAATAGGGGCCGAAAATCATTCCCGTGCTCTCGCCGACGAACTCGAAGGCGAACGATATGAAGACGGCCATCAGGAACAGGGTGAGCGCGCGCTTCCAGCCGAGCAGCATGAAGGAATGCCCGAGGCAGATCGCCGCAGCGGCCGGGACAAGAATGCCCCACGGTATGCGTTCCAGCGACATGTTGAACCCGCCGGTCCTGATGCCGACATAGAACAGCACGATCGTCAGAAGTGTCAGGATCAACCAAACGGCGGCCGGAATCCGGCCCAGCCTGCTGGTAATCGCCCCCATATTATTCCCTCCGCACAAGTGGGCGTTACCGCCTCTGTCTCATGCGACCACGGGCGGCATCGTAGGATGACGCTACGGAATTGCAAGCTGCTCGCCTCAGGGGAGAGGTGAGACGGCAAGATCGCAGGATGGGGAAATGGTGGGCGCGGCAAGGATTGAACTTGCGACCCCACCCGTGTGAAGGGTGTGCTCTACCACTGAGCTACGCGCCCGTCGCAGGCGGTCGCGGCGCGTGCCGGACGCTGGACAGGGACGCGCCTTTACGCAGCGAATCGGGCCAATGCAAGGGCGCCGGGCGCTACTTTGCGAAGAGAGCCGCCAGCCTTTCGAAGAAGCCTTTGGCGTCGCCCTCCGCTCGCTGACCGCGGTCGGTAGCAGGGCAGGCAAGGCAATAGGCCTGCGCTCCGCGCGTGCCCAAGAGCCGTCCGGCATCCGAGATCACGCGGTTCAGGGCCTCTGTTTCCTTGCGCGCGAACAATGCAAAGACATCGCGTCCTTGCGCGTCCTCTTCGCCGACCAGCCATTGCCGCAGCAGGGTATCGGTCGTGCTGGGCGGGGTGCCCAGATAGGCCGCGTGCCATTCCCCGCCCGCCAATTCGGCTTGTCCGGCGACCCAGGCGAGCGCTTCTTCCAGACCGCCATATTCATCGACCAGCTGGAGCTGGCGTGCGGTGCCGCCGTCCCACACGCGGCCCTGACCGACCTCGTCGGCCTGGTCCAGCGTCATGTTGCGGGCTTGCGAAACACGCGTCAGGAAGTCGCGATAGCCGTCCTCGATCGACGCCTGGAGGATGCGATCCACTTCCGGGGTGAGGCCCCCGACGAGGTCCGGCTGGCCCGACAGCGGGCCGGTGCGCACACCGTCGCTCGTCACGCCGATGCTCGCGGCCGCCTGTTCGAATGTGGGCAGGACCGCGAAGATACCGATCGATCCGGTGATGGTATCGGGCTCTGCAAAAATCCGGTCTGCCGGCGTGGAAACCCAATAACCGCCACTTGCAGCGACGTTTGCCATGGAAACGGCGACAGGTACGCCGCGCGCCTTGTGCCGCAGGATGGCATCGCGGATAGCCTCGCTGGCGAGAACCGAACCGCCCGGAGAATCGACACGTACGACGAGGCCGGCGAAGTCGCGATCGAGCGCCGCGTCGAGGAGATCGGCGATACGCGTGCCGCCCGCAGTACCGGGCCCCGCCTCGCCGTCGACGATTTCGCCGGCGATGGTCACGATGCCGATCGGCTTGCCGTCACTCGGCAGCGGATTGTCCTTCAACCAGGCGTCGTATTCGGTTGCGGGGAAGGCGTTGGGCAGCTTGCTCCACTTGTCTGTACCGACCAGTTCGACCACGCGCGCGTTGAAGGCATCGCGATTACCGAGCTTGTCGACCAGACCCGCGTCGAGCGAAGCCTGTGCCAGATCGCCTTGGGCGGCCTCGACCCATTCGGCGGGCGATTGCGTAATCAGATCGAGGTCGACAGCCGGCCGCGCCTTTTTCACGTTCGCCTGCCATTCCTCCCACAGCGCTCCGTAAAGCGCGCGGGCGTTCTCACGCGCAGGCTCGGACATGCCGGTTTGCGTGTAAGGTTCGACCGCGCTCTTGTATGTGCCGACGCGGTAGACGCGCGCATTGACGTTGAGGCGATCGATCAGGCCCTTGTAATAGAGCCGGTGCCCGCCCGGCCCGGCCACCACTGCGCCGCCCAGCGGGTTCATCCAGACCTCGCTTGCGTGCGCGGCCAGGAAGACGCCGTCGTCTGCATAGGCGGTGGCATAGGTCAGCACGGGTTTGTTAGCCGCCCGCACGCGGTCCATGGCCTCGCCAATGTCCTGAAGATGCACCTGGCCGGCACCGAGAAACCTTTCGAGGTCGAGCACGACCGCATCGATACGCTCGTCACCGGCAGCTGCATCAAGGGCGCGTACGATATCGCGCGCCTGGTATTCGCCGACCGGTGCCTGCGATGACAGCAGGGCCTGCAGCGGGTCGATCCGGCTGCGCTCTTCCACCACGACCCCGTCGATTTCCAGCAGCAGCGCACCTTCGCGCACCTGGGCGGGGCTGGGCCGGGTGGTGAGGATCACGAACAGCATGCCGAAGAACAGCAACATGAACAGCAGGACAAGGCCGTCCTTCACGCCAACCAGAAGCCGCCAAACCTTGCCCGCAAATCGCATTTTAACTTACCCCGGAATACTCTTCGGCACCCGATCTAGGGAAGCTTGGCCGCCCATGCCAGCCGAATGTGCTTGAGGGTGCGATGGCTCTCGACTAAGGGCGTGGCTTTAATGACAGCTTCGCAAACACAGTCCCACGCATCCCGCTATCCGGCGGGAGCGCAGGCCTTCCCGCATCGCGACCTGCTCGGCATCGGCCAGCTGGAGCGCCACGAAATCCTGTTCCTGCTCGACGAGGCGGAACAGTGGGTCGATCTCAACCGGCAGCGCCAGAAGCACAGCGACAGCCTGTCCGGACTGACGATCATCAATGCTTTCTTCGAGAACTCGACGCGGACGCTCCTGAGTTTCGAGATCGCCGGGAAGCGGCTGGGCGCCGACGTCGTCAACATGCACGCCGCGCAGTCCAGCGTGAAGAAGGGCGAGACGCTGATCGATACCGCGATCACCCTCAACGCCATGCGCGCCGATGCCATCGTCATCCGGCACGGATCGAGCGGGGCGACGGGCCTTATCGCGGACAAGGTCGACTGCCCGGTCCTCAATGCGGGTGATGGCCAGCACGAACACCCGACCCAGGCCCTGCTGGACGCGCTGGCCCTGCGCCATGCGCTGCGGGAGAGAGGGCAGTCCGCCGACGATTTCACCGGCCTCACCATTACTATCTGCGGCGATATCCTGCACAGCCGGGTCGCGCGATCGAACCTCCTGTGCCTGCAGGCACTGGGCGCAACCGTACGTCTGTGCGCGCCGCCTGCGCTGATGCCTTCCGGTATCGAGGCGATGGGCGCGCAGGTCTTCCACGATTTCGACGCGGCGCTCGACGGGTCCGACGTGGTCATGATGCTGCGTCTCCAGACAGAGCGCATGAGCGGACAGTTCATTCCCTCTGCGCGGGAGTACCACTACCTTTACGGCCTGACTGCCGCCCGCCTTGCCAGGGCCGGGGAAGATGCGCTGGTCATGCATCCCGGGCCGATGAACCGCGGCGTCGAAATCGACAGCGACGTTGCCGACATGATCGACCGTTCGATCATAACCCGGCAGGTCGAGATGGGCGTGGCCATTCGCATGGCCTGCCTCGACGTCCTGACGCGCCGCGCCCGCGGGGTCGAAGGATGGGGAGAGGTCGCATGAAGCAGACGCGCGCCCTGACAATTACCGGCGGCAAGCTGGTTGCTCCCGGTGGAATTCGGGATGGCAACTTGCGCATCGCGGAAGGCCGTATCGCTGCATGCGGCGATGCCCAGCCGCAGGACGGGGACGAGATCGTCGACGCTGGTGGCAAGCTGGTCGCGCCGGGGCTGGTCGACCTTGGCGTATTCGCCGTGGACAAGCCTGCATTCCACTTTGGCGGTATCACGCGTGCAGCGCTGATGCCTGACCAGTCTCCGGCGCTCGATCTGCCGAGCCGTGTTTCCTATATCGCGAAGAGCGGGAAGCCCGACCTTTGGGTTCACCCGCTGGCGGCTGCGACCCGCGGCCTTGCGGGAAGTGAAATTGCCGAAATCGCCCTGATGCGCGAGGCAGGGGCACTCGGCGTTGCGACCGGACGCGGCTGGATCGCCGATTCCGGTGTGATGCTCCGTCTGCTCCAATATGCAGCCATGCTCGACATGCCGGTGATCGCCCATGCAGAAGACGCGGCGCTGGTGGGTCCGGCAGTCGCCACGGCTGGCGAATATGCGACGCGGCGCGGACTGCCCAGCGCGCCGGCCGAAGCCGAAGCCATCGCCATCGCGCGCGACTTGGCCCTCGCGGAAATGGCCGGTGCGCGTATTCATTTCAGGCAAGTGACGACACGGGCCGGACTTGAACTGGTGCGCCGGGCGAAGGCAGGCGGCCCGCGGGTCACGGCAGGCGTGACGCCCGCACATTTCATGCTGTCCGATCTGGCGACGGTCGATTTCCGCACGTTTGCACGCCTGTCTCCTCCCTTGCGCAGCGAAGACGACCGCCAGGCGGTCCGCGAAGCGATCGCGGACGGGACGATCGACGTGATTTCCAGCGGCCACGATCCCCGCGGTCCGGAAGACAAACGCCAGCCTTTCGCCGATGCCGAACCCGGAATGGCCGGGGCGGAAACCCTGCTCGCGATGGCGCTCTCCCTCGCGACCGATGGAATTGTCAATGTGGCGCGTGTCTTCGACTTGGTGGCGGGCAATCCGGCGTCGATCCTCGGTGTGGCGGCAGGATCGCTGGAAGTCGGCCTGGAAGGGGACATGGCGTTGATCGATGCGGACAAGCCCTGGATCGTCCAGAGCGCGCGCATGGCGGCGACCGCGGGCAATACGCCTTTCGACGGGCAGCCTACGCAAGGCCGCGTGCTTCGCCTGTGGAAGGGCGGCGTGGAGATCGAGCTCTAACAAAAAGAAACCCCCGCCGGATCGCTCAGGCGGGGGTCATTTCTTGGCTTATGGCTGCGCGTCTTAGCGCGCTGCGACCCTTATTGCCGCATCGCCCAGGTGACCCGGGAGCGGATTTGCGGAGGCATAGGCGATGCAACCGCCGCCTTTGCCCTTGACGGTGGAGCACATGCTCTGTGCCGAATTCTTGGCGAAGCCTGCTGCCGCGACGCGGTAGTAGATCTTGCCGTTCACGCGGGCCTTGGTGATGACTTTCTTCGCATCGGCAAGCTCGGGATACTTTTCCTGGAACTTGCGCCAGCCGTCCTGAGCATCCGACATCGAGAAATACGAGCCGAGCTGGATATTGTAGTCGCCCTTGGCGAGCGCGATGCTCGGGGCGGCCTTGGGTGCAGGCTTTGCAGCCTGGCGGGATGCCGGGGCGGCAGGCTGTGCTTCGGCCTTCGGAGCCGCAGCTACAGCAACCGGAGTGGGCTGAACCATTTCTTCGGCGACAAACTTCTTGCGCGGAGCGGCCTGAAGGCCGGCATCGGCAAGCTGCGCATCACCGAAGTCCTGTGCCTGCGGTGCCGCGTCGACGGCAGGCAGTTCGCCGGCAAAGGCGAAGCTGGGTGCGGGTTCTTCGACCACGACCTCTTCTTCGACCGTTTCGGCAGCCAGCATCGGAACGCTGGGATTGTTCGACAGGGCGAGCATTGCAGGCTGGCCGGAGTCGGCGGCGAAATCGACGCCCATCAGGCGCGCCACACGAACGCGGGTCATTTGCGGGCTGGCCAGGGCTCCCCATTCGGCCATTCGATCGCCAACCTCGTTGGCCGGCACGTCTTCCATCGCCATCAGGCGCGCTGCACGCCACTGGCCGGAAAGGGCATAGACATAGGCTAGGTTCTGGCGAGTCTTGGTGGTGTTCTGGCCGCCGCGGATGGCGTTGCTCAGCACATGGACACCGCGTTCAGGCTGGCCTGCAAGCGCGATTGCGAGACCGAAATCAGCCGGGTCGAGCGAGGCTTCCCAGCGCTCGAGCGTTTCGATCGCACCGAGCTGGTCGCCTGCGCCGATCTGCGCAAGGGCAAGGCTCACGACGGTGCGCGGACCCGTGTCGCCGAGGGCGACGGCATCGGAGAAGGTCTGCGATGCAGACTGGAACCGTCCTGCTTCGAGATAAGCATTGGCCAGCAGCGTCCGGCTGTGCGCATCGCGGGGCGATGCCAGCACGGCAGCTTCTGCGTGCTTCACGGCCTTGTCGGCCTTGCCCTTCTGCAGCGCGACTTCGGCCTTGGCGGCCGAGTGCGAAGCGGTGGGCGCGACCTTGCCGGAGCAGCCGGCGAGGCCCGTGGTTGCCAGGGCCGTGGTAACGGCCAGACGGACGAAGAGTTGGTTCTTGGTCTGCATTAGTGCTTACCCCCTAAAGGCGATCCCACGTCCTTGGTTTGCTTACTTGCCGTCATGCTGCACCTGGGCAGCAAGAGCGGCGATTTCCGGCATTTCGGCCAAAAGGCCGTCGAGTGCGTCCGTCACCAGTTGCTGTGCGCTTGACCCGCGGACGGTGCAGGCGAGACGCAGCATGAGGTGGCGTTCCTGGTCGAGGCGCAGCGTGAAGGCTGCACGCTTGCCCTGGCGCAGCGCAGACTTGCGCTGGACGGGCTGTTTTTCTTCCGGCTTCTTCTCGAGCTGCGATGCAATGCGATCGAGCGAAGCGCGAACCTGATTGGGCTCGCCGCTCTCGTTGGCGGCTTTCGGCGCAATCGAGACCACATCGGCAGGCATTTTCACCAGCCCGGCCTCGGGTGCGGCGCTTTGCGCTTCGTCACCCATGTCGTTCCAGCCCAAATCTTCCAGGTTTGCTGCCGCTGCAGCGCCGTCGACCGGGCCGATGGCCGTCGACTGCGGGCGCATGGCAGGCTTGGCGCCGCCCTTGCGTGCGAGCAGGGTGGAAGAGAGCGATGCGAAATTGGCGTCAGACATCCGGCTAGCCCCGCCTTTCCTTGTTTGCTCTTACTGGGCGACCCGACGGCCGAAGCCACCGGCGGGACGATAGACACCGGGCTGTGCCGCCTGAGTATTGGGCGCGGCGAAGACGGTGCGGCGGAAATTCTTTTCGAGTCGATCGGCAATGTATTTCCACAGGGCGGTGACCTCGGCAGCCGAACGGCTTTCGGGATCGACTTCCATCACGGTGCGGCCATCGATCATCGAGGCGGCGAAATCCGTGCGGTGGTGAAGCGTGATCGGAGCGACGGTGCCGTGCTGCGAGAGCGCGACGGCGGCTTCCGAAGTGATCTTGGCTTTCGGCGTTGCCGCGTTGACCACGAAGATCAGTGGCTTTCCGGCGCGTTCGCAAAGATCGACCGTGGCGCCGACAGCGCGCAGGTCGTGCGGGCTGGGGCGGGTCGGAACGACAATCAGTTCGGCCACCGAAATCACCGACTGGATAGCCATGGTGATCGCCGGGGGCGTATCGAGAACTGCAAGCTTGAAACCCTGCTGGCGAAGAACTGCCAGGTCGTTGGCGAGCCGTGCGACGGTGGTCTGGGCGAAAGCGGGAAGTTCCGCTTCACGCTCGTTCCACCAGTCGGCAAGCGAGCCTTGCGGGTCGATGTCGATCAGGACGACCGGGCCTGCGCCCGCTCGTTGCGCCTGAACGGCCAAATGTCCGGAGAGCGTGGTCTTGCCCGATCCGCCCTTCTGCGATGCCAATGCCAATACACGCAAGGCTGGTCCCCCTGATTGCGCTTCTAACCAGTCGAGCCACAAGGTTGTGACCCTCTCGATCGAAGGAAATCGCAGACTACCCCTAATTTAGGGTTAATTTTGCAGCACATTCATTTGCGAGGGCCGGGCCGGGCGAGGATTGGACTTTGTTAAGTTTGGCTTTCGTATAGGATCGCGCAAACCGGGATACGCAGCGGACAGGTCGAGGGGCAGCCATGAGATTACGGGAACGCACAGCGGCAGTCGCCCTGCTTTGCACGGTCATCGCCGCTCCGGCGCAGGCCGACGTGAAGGCCGGTGTCGACGCATGGACCGCCGGGGATTTCGCCGCTGCGGTTCAAGAATGGACCGGACCTGCTGCGCAGGGCGATCCGGACGCGCAGTTCAATCTCGCGCAGGCCTATCGCCTTGGCCGGGGAGTTGAAGCCGATCTCGGTCGGGCGGAGGCCTTGTATGCGCAGGCAGCGGCAAGCGGGCATATTCGCGCTGCCGACCAATACGGCCTCTTGCTGTTCCAGACCGGTCAGCGCGATAAAGCCATGCCCTACATAGAAGTGGCCGCGGGGCGGGGTGAGCCGCGGGCCCAATACCTCCTAGGTATCGCGCACTTCAACGGCGACCTTGCCGCAAAGGACTGGCCGCGAGCCTACGCCTTGCTGACGCTGGCGAATGCTGCGGGCATGCCGCAGGCTGCGGGCGCACTGGCCCAGATGGATGAACACATTCCGCTCGAGCAACGCCAGCAGGCACAGCCGCTTGCCGCATCGCTCAAGGCGGAGGCCGACGCCACCCGTGCACGTAAGCTTGCCGCGGTCGATCTCGCTCTAGGGATACCCGCGCCGGTCGCCGCGCAGCCACCCATCGAGAAGCCGAAACCGGTAACGGTCGCGAAAGCGGAAACGCCTGCCGCTCCCGTACCTGTCGTCCGAACCTCGCCGCCGCCGCGAGCCGCGCCGCCCAAGGTCGAGACCGCGACAAAAGGCCCGTGGAAGGTCCAGCTTGGCGCATTCGGCGTGCCGGGCAATTCCGAGCGCCTGTGGTCGAGGATTTCCTCGCGCGGCGAAATCGCTGGGCGCGAACGGATAGAGCGCAAGGCCGGCAATCTGACGATCCTCCTCGCCGGTGGCTATGCTAGCAAGCAAGAAGCCTCCGCTGCCTGCGCTTCGTTGAAGCGGTCGGGACAGGAGTGCCTTGTCACCCGCTAGGCGGGACCAATCCACTGAAGGGCTTCCAGACCGCGCCTATCGCCCTATGAGGGGGCGAGGGGGGAATCATGGACCAAGACATCGCCACGCCCGACCGGCCGCAGCCGGTAGCCGTTTCAGGCAGCCGGATCACCAGCCTGGACTTCATTCGCGGCATCGCCGTGATGGGCATCCTCGCAGCCAATATCTTCGCCATGGGGCAGCCGTTCACGGCCTATATGTACCCCACGGCGTTCACCGTGCCGCACTCGGCGGCAGAGGGCTGGATGTGGGTGGCGCAGTTCGTCCTTATCGACGGAAAGATGCGCGGCCTTTTCAGCCTGCTCTTCGGGGCGGGCCTTTACCTCTTCATGGAAAAGACCTGGGCGAAGGGCGGGACCGTGTGGCTCCAGATCAAGCGCCTCCTGTGGCTCGGACTGTTCGGTGCGATCCACTTCTTCTTCATCTGGCGTGGGGACATCCTGTTCCTTTACGCCCTTTGCGGTCTGATCGCCGTCGCCATCTTCATCGGGATGAGCGTGCGTAAGCAGCTCGCCTTCGGTATCCTCGCCTATATCGTCGGGACACTCCTATATGGCAGCCTCATCGCGATGCAGTTCGTCGCGGATACCGAGGTCGACAGCGCGGTCTACGGGCAAATGCAGGAAGAGCTGCTACAAAGCGCCGAAGAGGACTTGCAGGACGGCAGGCTCGAAACCCAGATCCGGCAGGACGGCACCTATGGGGATTACGTGGCACATAATTTCTCGGCCCACACCGGGGACCTTGCCTTCGTAATGTTCTTCGCGTTCGAGACCCTGCCGCTGATGCTCTTCGGGATGGTTCTCTATCGCAAGGGCCTCTTCGACGGACGCTGGAGGCCGCGATCCCTCGGCGCCTGGGCATGGGTGAGCCTTCTGGTCGGCGGCGCGCTGACTTTATGGATCGCACTCGCGACCAAGGCGGGCGGGATCACATATTACGGCTCGCTCGCCGCTTTCGTCGGCTGGACGCATATCCCGCGCCTGTTCATGGTGCTCGGTCTCGTGATCCTGCTGGCCATCCATGCGCCAACAGCGGGCGGCTGGCTTTCCGACCGGATTACCGCCGCCGGTCGGGCCGCTTTCACGAATTACCTCGGCACCTCGATCGTGATGCTGTTCGTCTTCGGAAATTGGGGCCTCGATCTTTTCGGCCGCTTCGGCAGGACGGAGCTTTACCTGGTGGTCCTGGCAAGCTGGTTCGTGATGTTGCTTTGGTCGAAACCGTGGCTCGACCGATTTCGCTTCGGTCCGTTCGAATGGGCCTGGCGCTGCCTTACATACGGCAGGGTGTTTCCGATCCGCCGCTGAGGACTTGCTATTGCGAGTAAGTCGCAATATATCTGCTCTTGCGAATCAATCGCAAGGAGTTCGGCGGTGTACACCTGCATTTGCAATGCCATCAGGGAAACGGACCTTCGCGCCGCCGCGCGCCGCGTGTCCGGTGACGCCGAAGCTTGCTATGCAGCGCTGGGCAAGCGGCCCAATTGCGGTGCCTGCCTCGACGAGGCCGATGCGATCATCTTCGAAGAACGCGAGATGGCATTCGAGCCGGCCGGACGTTCCTGACCGCTACTGAAAATCGCTTGCAACTGTAGGTTTTCTGCCGTTTTTTGCACTCGGCGGGCTTGCCCCCCGTCAGCTCCTTGCGCATAATCCTCTCGCTCAACAACACGAGGGAACAGTGCCATGAAGGGCGATGCCAAGACGATCGAGTTTCTCAACAAGGCACTGACCAACGAGCTGACGGCGATCAACCAGTACTGGCTGCACTACCGCGTCCTTGCGGATTGGGGCGTGTCCAAGCTGGCCGAGTACGAGCGGCACGAATCCATCGACGAGATGAAGCATGCCGACATCCTCGCCGAGCGCACCCTGTTCCTGAACGGGCTTCCGAACTTCCAGGCTATCCACAAGCTGAAAGTCGGCGAAACGGTCGAGGAAATCCTGAAGGCCGACCTCGCGATGGAAAACGAAGCCATTCCGCTGCTGCGCGATGCGATCGAACACTGCGAGAGCGTCCGAGATTTCGTCAGCCGTGAGATCTTCGCCCGTATCCTCGAAAGCGAGGAAGAGCACGTCGACTTCCTCGAAACGCAGTTCGACATGATCGAACGGATGGGGCTGCAGAATTACGTGCAGCTCAATTCCGAACCTGCGGGCGACACCCAGGTCAACACCGGCTGATCAGCCGCGCCTTTTGCGCTGCATCATGCGTTCGTGATTGCGCCGCGCGGCTGTGCGGGTTTCGAGTAGAAAAGACGCTAGGCCAGCCATCAGCAGCGCCATCGTGACCAGCCATGACACGGCGACCAGCGTGCCGAGCGGTGTGCGCACGAAGGCGCTGATGAAGAGCAGCATGATGACGACGCTAATCGTGAATGCCGAGGCGGTACTCAGCATAACGGCGCGCTGGGCGTAGACACGTCTTTGTTCGAGCGCGGGCAATTCCTCGACGAGGTCGCCTGCAGTATCATTCTCGTCTGCGGCGAGGATGCGCTCGATCTTGTTCGCCACCCAGATCAGGCGATTGGTCATCACATTCATGACCGCCCCGATACCTGCAAGAAGGAAGGCGGGCGCCAGGCTCAGCTGCACCACGTTCTGAACGCGAAGGCTCGAACTCGTCCGTTCGATCAGGTCGATTCCGGGCAGGCTGACCAGCAGGTCGATCAGCATCAGCGACCTCCGCTGTAATTGCCGCCGCCGCCCTTGTTGGCGTTGTAAGGGTTCTTCGGGCTCTTGAGGACCACGCGCACCGGCACGGCGTCGAAGCCGAGCTTGGCGCGGATGCCATTGACTAGGTAGCGCTCGTAACTCTTGGGAAGATCGTCGAGGCGCGTGCCGAACACCACGAAGCGGGGCGGGCGGGTGCTGGCCTGCGTGATGTAGCGCAGCTTGATCCGGCGGCCTCCGGGTGCGGGCGGCGGATTGGCTTCCAGCGCATCGTCGAACCAGCGGTTCAGCGCCGCTGTGGGCACGCGGCGGCTCCACGCCTCGCGGATTTCGAAGGCTGCCGACAGCATTGTGTCGAGGCCCTTGCCGGTCTTGGCCGACACGGCGAAGAGCGGCACGCCGCGGACCTGCGACAGGCCCTCGTTCAGTGCCTCGCGAATGCCGTTGAACAGCGAGCTGGCGTTTTCCGCGATGTCCCACTTGTTGATCGCGACCATCAGCGCGCGGCCTTCTTCCAGCGCCTGGCTGGCGATCTTGAGGTCCTGGTGCTCCAACCCCTGCGTCGCATCGAGCAGGAGAACGACGACTTCGGCAAAGTCGATGGCGCGCTTCGCATCTGCGACGGACATCTTCTCGATCTTGTCCGTCACGCGGGCACGCTTGCGCATACCGGCGGTATCGATGAGCCTGATCTCGCGGGTCTCGTTCGCCTTGGGGTCGAACCATTCCCAATCGACCGCGATCGAATCGCGGGTAATGCCAGCTTCCGGGCCCGTCAGCAGCCGATCCTCTCCGAGCAGCCGGTTGATGAGGGTCGATTTACCCGCATTCGGCCTGCCGACGATGGCGAGCTTGAGAGGGCCGGCGGGGGCATCCTCATCGTCGTCTTCAAAGGATGCAGCCTCTACCGCCGCTTCAGCTTCTTCGGACTTGGCGCCGATGATCGGCCACAGACCGCCGAACAGGTCGGCGATACCTTCGCCGTGCTCTGCCGAAACGCCCAGCGGCTCGCCCAGCCCGAGCGAATAGCTTTCGAATATGCCTGCTTCGGCTGCCTTGCCTTCCGCTTTGTTAGCCACCAGCACGACCGGCACTTCCTGCTCGCGCAGCCAGCGGGCGATTTCCTCGTCGAGCGGCGTGATCCCGGCGCGCGCGTCGATGACGAACAACGCAGCGTCTGCGCCTTCGAGGCTGACTTCGGTCTGCTTGCGCATCCGGCCGGGTAGCGTGGCGTCGTCCTCGTCTTCCCAGCCGGCGGTATCGACGACCGTGAACTGCAGGCCGGCGATTTCGGCATCGCCCATGCGGCGATCGCGCGTCACGCCGGGCTGGTCGTCGACCAGCGCGAGTTTCTTGCCGATCAGCCGGTTGAACAGCGTCGACTTGCCGACATTGGGACGGCCGATGATGATTACGGTGGGTTTGATGGCGTTCATTCTGCGCGGCAAGTGGCGTTTCGCGGCAGGATTGGCAAGGAAAAGGCGCTTAGTAAGGTATTAACCACGACGCACTATCCCTTACGTCATGGGTACGAAAAGGATCGCCGCAACGCTCTTTGTCGCCTGCCTCGCTCAGGAGGCACCGGCGCTTGCGAACAGCGAAACCGACGAGTTGAGCGCCTATATCCAGTGCGCTCCCTACGCCCGCGAAATCTCAGGTATTGAAATTTATGGCGATGCGCGGACCTGGTGGACCCAGGCGCAGGCTCGCTACGAGACGGGAAACCTGCCGCGAGAAGGCGCGGTCATGACATTCCGCCCGCACCGCTCGATGCAGCTTGGCCATGTCGCCACGGTGAGTAGGGTGCTCGATTCGCGAAGGGTCCTGCTCGATCACGCCAACTGGTCGCCGATCGACGGCAAGCGGGGTCGGGTAGAGAAAGACGTTCTCGCCATCGACGTTTCGCCGAACAACGACTGGAGCGAAGTGCGTGTCTGGTACGCACCCATCGCCGATCTCGGTAAAACGCCTTGGCCGATCGAAGGCTTCATCTACGCCGACAAGCGAAGGGCACGCGAGATCGCACCTCGTCCGCGCTTAGCGACGGCACGTCCAGAACCTTCCAGGAAATTCCTGTCGGCTTTTGCCGACTACGCGGACTGATCAGTCTGCCTTGCGAACCGGCGCGTCGTCGCCGAGATCTTCGTACCAGGCCTCAACCGGACCATTCAGCTTGAGCGTCAGGGGATTGCCCTGGCGGTCCAGCGTCTTTCCGGCCTGCACACGGACCCAGCCACCCGAAATCGAATATTCCTCGATATCGGTGCGCTGACGCCCCTTGAAGCGGATGCCGACGCCGCGCTTGAGCACTTCGACGTCGAACTTGTCGCTCTTCGGATTGACCGAAAGCTGGTCGGGCGGGAGGTCGGTTTTGGTGTCTTCGCTCATGGAGCGCGCCCCTAATCCGGCTTTGGTCGTGCTGCAAGTTCAATCGGCTCGAAGCTCAGTCGGGCGGCATGACCGCCGCGTCCATGGCGATCTCGCCCGCGCCGTCCTTCCCGCCTTCCATCGCCGCGCCCATGCGCTTCTCTGCTTTCTTGTCCTGTTCATCGGGAGCGCCGCGATCCTGGAGCACATCGCCTTCGCGTTCCCCCTCTGCCGCCATTTCGCGAGCGGTCTTGGGATCGGCGTCGGGGTCGATCGCGGGCGGGTTTGCAGGGGGAATGGCCGGTTTGTCGTAATCACTCATGCGAATTTCCTTTCTCCTCGAGAACGAAGGCGGTGCACAGGCTGTTCCTGCGTCCATCGCCGCGCTTGCCCTTTTCGCCCGACACGACTAGAGGCACGCGCCTATACGCGTAGCGTGCGCCGCTAACGCGCAGCTTCGTTCGGGTTAGCGGGCGTGGCGGAATTGGTAGACGCGCTGGTTTTAGGTACCAGTATCGCAAGATGTGGGGGTTCGAGTCCCTTCGCCCGCACCAATCCGTCGCGGACACGTTCAGCCTTCGCGCCTTATTAGACACTTGGAAAGTCACGAGTTCTCAAACCCATGCAGATCAAAGAAACCGCCAACGACGGCCTGAAGCGCGCCTACACGATCACCCTGACCGCCAAGGAAATCGACGGCCGCGTCGATGCGGAGGTCGCCAAGATCGCCCCGCAGGTGAAAATGCCCGGCTTCCGCCCTGGCAAGGTTCCCGCGAATCTCGTGCGCAAGATGCACGGCGAACAGCTCCATGCGCAGTCGCTCAACGACATGATCCGCGAATCGGTCGACAAGGTGATGGCCGACAACGAACTGCGTCCCGCCATGCAGCCCAAGGTCGAACTGAACGAAGGCTATGAAGAAGGTAAGGACGCCGAGATTTCGGTCGAACTCGAAATCCTGCCCGAAGTCGAAGCGCCGTCGACCGACGGTCTCGAAATCGAACGCCTGACCGTTCCGGTTTCCGACGAGCAGGTGATGGATGCCATCAAGACGCTCGCCGACAACAACAAGAGCTACAAGGACGCTGCCAAGTCCAAGAAGGCCGCCGACGGCGACCAGCTGATCATCGATTTCGTCGGCCGCGTCGACGGCGAGGAATTCGAAGGCGGCAAGGCGGAGAACACCCCGCTCGTCCTGGGTTCGGGCATGTTCATCCCGGGCTTCGAAGAACAGCTCACCGGCACCAAGACCGGCGACAAGAAGACCATCGAAGTCACCTTCCCGGAAGATTACCAGGCGCAGCACCTCGCCGGTAAGAAGGCCGAATTCGACGTCACCGTCCAGCAGGTGAAGGTCGAAGGCGAAACCAAGATCGACGACGAGTTCGCGAAGAACTTCGGTCTCGACGGCCTCGACAAGCTCAAGGAACTGATGCGCGGCCAGCTCGAGCAGGAAACTGCCGGCCTCACCCGCACCCAGATGAAGCGTTCGCTGCTCGACCAGCTTGCTTCGGGCCATGACTTCGCCGTGCCGCAGGGCATGGTCGATGCCGAGTTCGAACAGATCTGGACCCAGCTCCAGCAGGAAGCCGCCCGTTCGGAAGATCCGGAAGCGATGCTGAAGGAAATCGAAGCCGAGAAGGACGACTACCGCTCGATCGCCGAACGCCGCGTGCGCCTCGGCCTGCTGCTGTCGGAAATCGGCCAGCAGAACAACGTACAGGTCACGCCGAACGAAATGAGCATGCTCATCCAGCAGGCTGCCCAGCAGTATCGCGCTGAAGATCGCGAGCGGTTCATCCAGTACGTTCAGTCCGAACCGATGGCTGCCGCCCAGCTTCGTGCGCCGCTTTATGAAGACAAGGTCGTCGACTTCCTCTTCGACAAGGCCGAGATCACCGAACGCGAAGTGACGCGCGAAGAACTCGAAGCCGCGATCGAAGCGGACGAGAGCGAAGAAGCGGCCAAGCCGAAGAAGAAGGCTGCGGCGAAGAAGAAGGCTCCGGCCAAGAAGGCTGCCGCGAAGAAGGACGACAAGAAGGCTGACGAAAAGCCTGCGGCGAAAAAGACTCCGGCCAAGAAGGCTGCCGCGAAGAAGGACGACAAGAAGGCTGACGAAAAGCCTGCGGCTAAAAAGGCTCCTGCAAAGAAGGCTGCAGCCAAGAAGGCACCTGCCAAGAAAGCTGCTGCAAAGAAGGACGAGGGTGAAAAGAAGGCCCCCGCCAAGAAAGCCGCTGCAAAGAAATAAGCTCGATAGTTTGAGCTGATTTAAGGGGCGGCGGGAGCGATCCTGCCGCCCCTTCTGTTTGCGCCCTGTCAGAGAGGCTTCTTGGCCTTCTCTACCGAAAGCGGGGTCTTGTCGGGGCTGAGACAATCGATGCTTTCGTCCTTCCCTGCATGAATATGGGCCCGCTTGTTCTCCACGTGGCGGATCAGCGGTCCGGCCAGCACGCCGTGTACGACGACCGAGACGAGGATGATGAAGCTGGCCGTCGCCCACAAAAGATCTAGACCTTCGAAATCGGCATGGTTCTGCCCGTAGGCGAGGTAATAAATCGATCCCATGCCGCGCACGCCCAGGAACGCGACGGCGAACTTCCCTACTAGCGGCAGGTCGCAATTAGCCTCTGCCAAAAGGCCAGCAAGGGGACGGATCACGAAGATCAGTGCCAGGCCGACCAAGGCTGCCGGCCATGTCAGCGCATCCAGCACACCGCTGGCCAGCATGGCTCCGAAGCTGAAAAGCACGGCGACGAGGACGATCTGCTCGATCTGGTCGATAAAGTGGTGACTGAGCTTGTGATACCGGCTGCGATTCTCGCGCTGGCGGGCGGTCACCGCACCCACGAAGACCGCGATGAAACCGTAACCTTCTACCATTTCGGCAAGACCATAGCCCAGCAGGAGCGTGCCGAGCACTATCAGCCCTTCACTGGTCGAATACTTCGGGTGCTTGGCTAGGTCCCCGTCTTCTTCCACGTCTTCCATCTTGGCGTCGGCTTCGCGTTCGAACACGTACCAGGCACCTGCGCGCCCAACGATCCATCCCATTGCGACACCCGCCACGATCCGCCAGACCAGGTCGAGTGCGACCCATTCGAGCGTCCACGCGCCAAGCGACGTCATGCCCACGGCAGCAATCGCAAGGTAAGTGAAGGGAAAGGCCAGCCCGTCATTGAGGCCTGCCTCAACCGTCAGCGAAAAGCGCACGTCGTGCCGCTCGTTCTCGCCCGGCGGCCCGACCTGGACGCTGCGGGCGAGTACGGGGTCGGTAGGCGCCATCGCTGCGCCGAGCAGCAATGCCGATGCAGGCGCAAGGCCCAGCGCCCACCAGCCGAGTAGCGAGACCGCGAGGATCGTCAGCGGCATGGCGATAAGCAGGAGCGGCCAGATCTGACGCCAGTTCTTCCAGTTGGCAGGCCGGTCGATCGCAATGCCTGCCGCCATCAGCGATGCGATGACGATGAATTCGGTCACATATTCGAGCGCAACGGCATCGAAGCCGTCGACGGTCGGATTGATGTGCGGCAAGCCCAAGGGCAGCGAGAATAGGAGATATCCCGCTGCGACATAAACGATGGGCAGCGAGAGCCAGAACCGCGCCAGCCATTTCTCGAGCGATACGGCCAGGATGAGGCCGAGCCCGAAGATGACGAACATGAAGATGCGCGGATCGAATTCCATGCGGTATTACTGTTCGGCGCCGCTGTCGGGTTCCCACCTCTGGAAGGATGGCTCAGGAATAGTGGCGCTTCGGACAGCTTCGTACGCTGCACCAGCCTGCAACACTTCAAAATCCCGCCACTTTGCGCCGTAGAAGCTGATGCCGACCGGAAGGCGTTCGATCGCTCCCATGGGTACGGTCAGGTGAGGGTATCCTGCAATCGCAGCGGGTGACCCGAAGCCGATGCTGCCGTTGAAATTGTCGCCGTTGACGAGATCGCTCGTCCAGGAAGGACCGCGCGTGGGCGCGACGAGGAATTCGACGTCGTGCTGCGCCAGCAGCGCGTCCAGCGTCTCCTCCCCTGCAATCCTGACGGCATCCTCGCGCGCTTTTTCATAGGCTTCCCGGTCGGACGTCGTCTCCGCCAACTCGAAGAGTCCTTGGCCGAACCAGCGCATCTCCTCGCCCGCATTGAACTTGTTGAAGGCGATCACTTCGGAGAGCGTGCGCGGCAGGTTCTCGCCCGGCAGGCTGGCGAGGTATTTGCCCATCTCTTCGCGCAATTCGAACATCAGCACGGTGAAGCTGTCTTCGTACATCTGCCCGTTCACATCGAATTCGATGTCGACCAGCACCGCACCAGCATTTTCCAGGTCGGACAGGGCCTGTTCGAAGACTTCGGCAACATCGGCGCGATTTCCGATCTGCTTGCGCATCACACCGATCCGCTTCCCGGCAAGCGAGAAGTCCGTCAGCCCGTTGAAATAGTCTGCCCTGCGCGGGACGCCGACAGTGGCCGCATCGGCGTCGTCTTCGCCCGCGATAGCGCTAAGCAAGAGCGCGGCATCGGCAACCGTGCGGGTCATCGGCCCAGCAGTGTCCTGCGTGCTGGAAATCGGCACCACATGCGTGCGGCTGACGAGGCCGACGCTCGGCTTGAAGCCGACGATACCGTTTATGCTGGCCGGGCAGGTGATGGAGCCGTTCGTCTCCGTCCCGATCGCCGCCCAGGCAAGCCCGGCCGCCACCGCCGATCCGCTTCCGGAGGATGATCCGCAGCTATTGCGGTCGATGGCGTGGGGGTTGCGGGTCAGGCCGCCGACCGCGCTCCACCCACTGGTCGAAGAATCGTCCCGGATATTGGCCCATTCGGAAAGGTTCGTCTTGCCGAGCACCAGCCCGCCTGCGCGCCGCAAGTTCGCGATAAGCGGTGCGTCGCGTCCGGTCATGTTGTCGATCAGGGCAAGACTGCCCGCTGTCGTGGGCCATTCGCGGGTTTCGATATTGTCTTTCACCAGCACGGTTCGCGCCGCAAGCAGGCTGGCCGCATTGATGGCCTGTGCTTCGTCGCCCGGATCGGGGTCATAGGCGATGACGGCGTTGAGCGTCGGCCCGGCATCGTCGAGCGCGGCAATCCTCTGCGCATAAAGCCGCGCCGTCTCTGCCGCGTCGGGAACACGCTCCGACACATCCATCTGCTCATTGGCAGGAGGCGTCGCGACCCCCTGTGCTGCGAGCGGGGTGGCAAATGCGAACAGCGCAGCGGCGCTAAGGAGGCGAGGCGTCATGACGCCTTCCTGCCACAGCCATCAATCTTTGCAAATCGGGCTAGAAGTCCCCGCTGACCGAGAAACGGAAGATCGGGCCGATCCGGCGGTCGACTTCCTCGCTGAAGAGCACCTCGCCATCGGGCCGCGGACCATCGAATACGGTGCGCGAGAAGTAGTTTCGCGCGCCGAATGCGTTGCCGTAGTTTGCCCGGACGGTGAGGCCGAACACATCCTTGTTCTCGATGAAGAAGTTGGCAAAGGTGGGTCCTTCCCAGCCGCGTCCGATCTCGAACCTGCGCGAATAGCCCGCAGGATTGTTCGAGAACAGGCTCACCCCATAAGCCCAGTCCGTGCGGGGTACGTCGTGCCGGAAATCCACGTCGATCATATCGATCAGGTCGTAGGAAAAGGGGCGATCCTCACCCGTGAAGGGGTCCGTCACGCTCATCCAGCGTTTCACCGCGTCGAAATCGATGCGGGCACCGGGTATGCCGAGCGGGTCGAGATTGAGCGTCCCCGACAATTCGAGGTGCAAGCGGTCGGCGCTGCCGATGTTTCCGCGCGCCTCCCCGCCATCCTCGAGCGGGAACCAGTCGATGAAATCCTCGAACCAGCCTTGGCGCGCTTCGAATATGACCGAGCCCCATTTCCCGAGACCCTTGTTGACCTCGAGCTCGAGATCCCAGCTCTGGTATGGCACCAGCTCGTTATTCCCGCCATTCTCGTTCTCGTCGTTGAGCGAGACGCTGGCGAGGAAATCTCCGAACGACAGCTGGCTGACGCGGCGAGCCGCGGTGATCGAGATGTCGAGATCGTCCTCGGGTTTCCATGTCAGGGCAAGCGAACCTTTGGGGCGCTTGAAGCTGCGTGAGTTCGCAGCTGCGCCGGTCTGCTCGATGGTCGAGAATTCGGCCGATGCGATCGCTTGCAGGGAAAGCGTCGGGGACAGGCTCTTCGAATAGCTTAGCGCCCCCTCGTAGCGATCCTCGCTTACACCGCCATTGCCGCCGGGGAAGGGAATGGGTTCGAATTCGCCGCCCGGGCCGAGCGTGAACAGCGCAGAGACCCGGTCGAGGCGGTTGAATGCCGCTTCGCCGGACAGTTGCCAGTCCGCATCCCACATCGACCAGCCATATTCGAAGCGACCGATCCGTTCGCCTTCACCATTCGTCTGGTGATAACGCGAACCATCAGGCGGCGTGTCATCGTCGAAGCTATCGATCAGATCATTGGTGAAATTGTCGCGCTCGAAGCGTTCGAGAGCGATCAGCTTGAGCTTGCCTGGCCCGAGCGGGAATTCGATATCGCCGCCTATTTCATATTCAGGACCATTTTCGCGGACGCGAACATCGCGAAACCGCATCGGACCGATGATCGGCTTGCCGGTTTCGGGCACGTTATTGAATTGAAAATCCTCGCCGTAACTCAGGTTGAGATTCGCGGTAACGTCCTCGCCAAACCGGTACGTGAAATTCGTCGAAAGTTTCGGGTTATCGAACCCACCAGAAAACTTGGAATATTGTTCTTCGATCAGGGAGCCATCCGGACCGAATACCAGCGTGGGACCGTCCGCGCCGAAGCGATTGTTGTCGTTGGAAAGGGAGACGGTGTAATCCAGTCGACCGCTGCTTCCCGACAGCGAGACTTCGCCTCCGAACAGTTGCGCTTCGGTATTGTAGGCGCGAAAGCCCGTGTTCCAGCGAAACTGGCCCGACGGTCCCGTGCTTTCGTAAATGACATTGGCAACCAGGCCGGTAAGGCCGGGGATGTCGGTCGTGTTGCCGTCCACCAATTCGATCCGGATCACGTCATCGGCAGGGATACGGGCCAGCTGGTCGCGCAAACTGTCCGACTTGCTGGAAAAACGCTCTCCATTCACGATGACGTTCTGGTTCGCCTGGCCCAGGCCGCGTTGCCCGTTGTCATTACCGCCGGATATGCTGAAGCCGGGAATGCGGCTGACCATGTCGAGCGCGTTGCGCGGGGCGAACTGTGTGAAAAAGGCGGGTTCGAAAACGCGCGACCCGCTGTTTTGCGGCGCGGGTTCGCTCGGCGGCGCGGCAACATCGTCATCCGCCTCCTGGGCGATGGCAGGCGAGCCCAACATGGCGATTGCCGCGCAACTGCACAGCGCTAAATATCTGTTCGACAAGGGTTTTGTTTTCCTCTCCATGCCATTCGTTTACAAACGTAGGCGATGGGCGGAATCCGGCATCGACAAAGGACTCGCTACACCCGACGAACGGCGTTTTCGTCCGACGAACGGCTTGCCGTGCGCGGTAGTGGTACGGGCCGTGGTTAAAACCCTTGAACATCGCGACAGCTATCGCGACATAGACGCGAACCAATCGATACGAGGAATTTCATGATCAACCTGTTCGGCGACGATGCACACGGCACCCAAGGCCAGTTTACCCGCGATCCCGTGACGGGGGCGCTGGTGCCGACCGTTGTCGAACAATCGAGCCGCGGCGAGCGCGCCTTCGACATTTTCAGCCGCCTGCTGCGCGAACGCATCGTGTTCGTGACCGGCCAGGTCGAAGATACGATGGCTTCGCTGATCGTGGCGCAGCTGCTGTTCCTCGAAAGCGAAAACCCTTCCAAGCCGATCAGCATGTACATCAACTCGCCGGGCGGCGTGGTGACGGCCGGCATGGCGATCCATGACACCATGCAGTACATCAAGCCGCGCGTGTCGACGGTCTGCATCGGGCAGGCCGCCTCCATGGGCAGCTTCCTGCTGGCCGCGGGCGAGCCGGGCATGCGTATCGCGCTGCCCAATGCCCGCGTCATGGTACACCAGCCTTCGGGCGGCGCACGCGGCATGGCATCGGACATCGAGATCCAGGCACGCGAGATCCTGCGCATCCGCAAGCGGATGAACGATCTCTACGTGAAATATACCGGCCAGAGCCTGACCGACATCGAAAAGGCGATGGATCGCGACACCTTCCTCGAAGCCGACGAAGCCATGAAATTCGGCATTGTCGACAAGGTCTTCGAGGCGCGTCCGGAAAACGAAGGCGACGACGAGCCCACCAAGGACGAAGACAAGGGTTCGGGCGGCGCGCCTGAATAAACAGTGTTAATCGGCGCGGGATTTCCGTCCCGCCGCCGGACTGTTGCGAAATTGTCGTAGGAATTGAGCAACCTTGCCGCTTCAGCTTGTGGCAAGGGGATGGAATTACCTAGGATATTGACCCAATCCCGCACCGGCCTAGAGTCGGCGAATCCCAGTCTGTGGGCGGATCAGCGGGGCAGAGCAGGAAATGACCAAGTTGAGCGGAACCGATAGCAAATCCACGCTGTACTGCAGCTTTTGCGGAAAATCGCAGCACGAAGTTCGCAAGCTGATCGCGGGCCCGACCGTGTTCATCTGCGATGAATGCGTGGAATTGTGCAACGACATCATCCGCGAAGAAACCAAGGCCGGCATTTCGGGAAAGAAGGACGGCGACGTCCCGACCCCGTCGGAAATCTTCGCCACGTTGAACGATTACGTGATCGGCCAGGACCGTGCGAAGCGCGTCCTCTCGGTTGCCGTGCACAATCACTACAAGCGCCTGAAGCATGCCGGTAAGGCCGGCGATGTCGAACTGGCAAAATCGAACATCCTGCTCGTCGGTCCTACCGGTTCGGGCAAGACGCTGCTGGCTCAGACGCTGGCGCGCACCTTCGACGTGCCCTTCACGATGGCCGATGCGACCACGCTGACCGAAGCCGGTTACGTGGGCGAAGATGTCGAGAACATCATCCTCAAGCTGCTCCAGTCTTCCGACTACAATGTCGAAAAGGCACAGCACGGCATCGTCTACATCGACGAGATCGACAAGATCACCCGCAAGGCGGAAAATCCCTCCATCACCCGCGACGTTTCGGGTGAGGGCGTGCAGCAGGCGCTGCTCAAGCTGATGGAAGGCACCACTGCCAGCGTTCCGCCGCAGGGCGGTCGCAAGCATCCGCAGCAGGAATTCCTGCAGGTCGACACGACGAACATCCTGTTCATCTGTGGCGGTGCTTTCGCAGGCCTGGAGAAGATCATCGCCGACCGCTTGCAGAAGCGTTCGATCGGCTTCGGCGCGCATGTCGCCGATCCGGACAAGCGCCGCGTTGGCGAACTGCTGGAAAAGGGCGAGCCGGAAGATCTCCTGAAGTTCGGTCTCATCCCCGAATTCGTCGGCCGTCTGCCGGTTATTGCGACGCTGCGCGACCTCGATGTCGATGCTCTGGTTACCATCCTGACCGAACCGAAGAACGCGCTGGTCAAACAGTACCAGAAGCTGTTCGAGCTGGAAGATGTCGAACTGACATTCCAGGAAGACGCGCTGAAGACCGTTGCCGAGAAGGCGATCAAGCGCAAGACGGGTGCCCGTGGCCTTCGTTCGATCGTGGAAGGCATCCTGCTCGACACGATGTTCGACCTGCCCGACATGGACGGCGTCACCGAGATCGTGATCGATGCCGATGTCGTCGAAGGCAAGAAGGACCCGATCCAGGTTCACGGCGGGAAAAAGAAGAAGGAAGAGGCAGCCTAAGCCTCTCTCCCATCTCGAGAAACATGACCGCGCCCGCTTCCAGACCGAAGCGGGCGCCGTTTTGTTACAGCCTGCGAAAACCGGTCATATGGCAGTCACATCCCGCCGCCATCACTCCTGAAATATTGGGGCTTAAGGACTTCGCGGGTGAGCGTAACCACTATCTTGATGACCGGCGATGACGGGGACGTCTTCGGCGATTTCGACCATGGCGATGTGCAATATGTTTTCGGGCGGCTGACGCCTGCCGGGCCCGGACGCCTGATCGAGGGACCGATCTGCGCATTCATCGACTGGGTCCTGACGGACATGTCCGGTCTCGAAATGTGCCGCCGCTTGCGGGCCGATCCTCGCACGTCTTCGGCCCACATCACGATGATCCTCGAAAGCTGCGATGCGGAAGACAAGCGGCGCGCGCTGGCCGCCGGTGCGGACGATTACATCGTTGGCCCGGTTGACCGCACCGCGGTGCTCGATCGGGTACTGGCCCTGGGAACAGGGCGCTCGGGAACTGCAGCGCTCAAGACGTTTACTCTCGGCGAGCTGGAAATCGACATGGATGCGCTTCAGGCCCGCTGGGCGGACAAGCCCATATCGCTTCGCCCGAACGAATTCCGCTTGCTGCGCTATTTCGCCGAGAACGCGGACCGCGTCCTTTCGCGCGACGACCTGATCGAGGGGCTCGGAAAGCAGGAACCGCCGATCGACGAAAGAACGGTGGACGTGTGGATCGGTCGCTTGCGCCGCGCCCTGCGCGCAGCAGGTGCGGGCGAACCCATCCGTACAGTCAGGTCGCTTGGCTACGTTTACGACAGCCACTGATCGGCGACCGGATAAGAGAAAAGACCCGCCTCTCACATCGAGAAGCGGCCCTTTTCCGTTGGGAGCTGGCAGTCCTAGAATTTGAGCGAGGCGCCGAGGCTGATGCTGCGGCCGACCTGATAGCTGTTCACGTCGATGCGTGTCTCGCCATTGGTCTGGAACTCTTCGTGATCGGTGCCCGTGAGGTTGCGCGCTTCGAACTTGAGTTCCAGCTCGCTGCCGAGGAATTCGACGCCTTGGCGGGCCACGAAATCGAGCTGCAGTCCGGGCTCCTCGATGATGTCGGGCAGGGGGCCAGCACCACGGCTCGTCACACGTTCGCTGGCGTATTTCACCAGCACGGTGAACTGGCTGAGACGGTCGAGGTCTTCGAGGCCCAATTGCAGGTTGACGATATGATCCGACTGCCCGGTCAGCGGCACGCCGTCGTCGAAGAAATTCGTCGCCGGCTGGTCTGCGAACGGGAAGACGGAAGCGATGTCATCATCGGCAACGGAGATTTCCGACTGCGTGTAGGTGTAGTTGGCAATCGCGACGAAGCGCTTGCTGTCGAACCATTCGCCCAGATCGTAGAGATCGTAATTCCACTGGAACTCGACCTCACCACCGTAAAGCTGCGCCTTGGGGGCGTTGGCGAAGCCTGAAATGATATCGTTGTCCGAGAAGCTGGTGAAGACCTCGATCGGGTTCTCGATATCCTTGTAGAAGCCTGCCGCGCTGATGCGGCTGCCTGCGCCGAAATAATATTCGAGGCGCGCTTCGGCATTGATCAGTTCGCTGTCGACCAGGCGCGGGTTGCCGTTGAACTGGCGGTTCGTTTCCGGATCGAAATAGGTCTGGAAGATCAGCTCGCGGAATTGGGGCCGTGCGATCGTCTTCGATGCGCTGGCGCGGAACTGCAGGTCATCGCTGATTTCCCAGGTCAGCGTACCGCCAGGCAGCCAGTAATCGTTCGACAGCGAGGTGCCGCTGGTGGAGCCGAGCGGTTCCGCGAACACTTCGACAGCCTGCACGGATTGCTCCGCATCTTCGTAGCGAACGCCGATATCCAGCGAGACCACGTCGAAGGGCGTGATCGCCAGCTTTGCATAGCCGGCGTGGATTTCCAGATCGGCTGCGAAGGCGGGATCGGTCTGGGTGGTTTCGAAAATGTTGTATTCGAACGGACCGATACCTGCGGCTTCCTGCGCATCGCGATCGAAGCCGAGAGCGATGAGTGCATCGCCCAGGAGATTGTCTGGGCGGAATGCGCCAAATGCTTCGGGATAGGCACTTGAGGCGCGGATATCGAACTCCCGCCGCGTCGAGAACCGGCTGGTGTCGGTATTGGCATAGCCCACGGTCGCACTCAGCCAGTCGGCGAAGAAGTAGCTGACATCGGCGCCGCCGTAGTAAAGGTCTTCCTTGAGGTCCGAAAAGGCGACGATCGCACCCCCGCGCTGCGGGTCCAGCGTGTTGAGGAATATGCCGCCGAGCGGATCGTTTTCGTTATTGGTGCGGACATAGGTGAATTCGTACTCGAACGGGGCCTCGCGCTTGGTCTGGGCATAGCCGCCGCGAAGGTCGATCGAGAGATCGCCGAACTCGAGTTCTGCAACACCCTGCGTATTGAACAGCTGGCGTTCGAACCACGAAGTGTCCTGGACGATTTCTTCGTCATCGTCCTGGAAATCGATGCCACGGGCGAGCGAGGCGCGCTTCAGCGTATCGTGGATGAACAAATTGGTGAGGCGGAACTTGTGCTGTCCCACTTCCAGCCCAAAGCCGAGCATGGCGTTTGCGAGCATGCGGTTGTCGGTCACGAACTGGTCGAAATCGGTATCGAGATCGAGCGCCTCGTTGACCGCCGTCTGGCGCGTGATGAAGCGGTTGCGCCATTTGTTGCTGAGCGATGCGGTGGCGATCACCCCGAACTGGCCGTCCTCGAACACATCGAACGCCGTGCCGGCCGTGATGCCGCCGGAGAAATTGACCGGTAGTTCGCCCTTCTGGAGCAGGATCAGATTGGGGTCGTTGAGTTCGCCAAGGATGCCCTGGAGGTCGACATTGTCGTCGCCGATACGCGCACCGCTGTCGAAGAAGCCCTGGAGCGCGTCGTAATTGGAAACCTTGCGGCGACCGTTATCGAACCCGGTCCAATCGTAGTCGCCGCCGTAGTAAGTGTATCCCGGACCGAAGGTCGTCTCGCTATCGCCGCTGATCGAAGCGGACACGGTGACGAAGCTTTCGGTCGGGATGGCGCGGGTGGTCAGATTGATCACGCCGCCGCCGAATTCGCCGGGGAAGTTCGCGGAATAGGTCTTCTGGACCAGGCTCGATGCGACAACGCTGGTCGGGAAGATGTCGAGCGGCACCACGCGGCTGAGCGGCTGCGGGGACGGCAGGGGGAGGCCGTTTAGCAGGGCAAGCGAATAGCGATCGCCAAGGCCGCGGACATAGACGAGACCGTTGCCTTGGGTCGAAAGGCCGGTTACGCGGCCGAGCGCACCCGCGATATCACCTTCGCCGGTACGGGCGATGCTCTCGGTGTCGAGTACGGTGATGACCTGGCTGGAAGAGCGGGTCACGTCGCGCTGGCGGCGACCGGTGACGATGATCGAACCGCCGGGGACCGAAATGTCGGGCTGGGCCTGTTCTTCGACGTCGGCAATGTCGCCGGGTACGGTATCGTTCGCGTCGTCGATATCGTCGGTCAGCTCCTCGTCCGGCACCTCCGCTTCTGTCGGTGGCGGACCTTCGGCGCCGGTACTCTGCGCCAGAGCGGCTGCCGGGAAGGTGAGGGCGGTTGAAAGCAGGAGCAGCCCTGCCAGCTGCTTGCCAGTGGACATTTGATGACCCCCTTGAAGACTAGGTCGAAACAGGTTGAGGCATCGGCCTCGAAAGAAGTGAGGGCGGGGACAGCGCGTGAATGCGCTGCCCCCGCCCGGTTTGTGCGATCAGTTGTAGACCGGCAGGCTGTCGCAGCCTGACACGGCGTTATCGAACGTCACCGTCGCCGAGTTGCAGGTCCAGCCGTTCACCCAGGTATCGTTGCCCGGGAAGGCCGCGCCGATGTTGCTCGGCAGTTCGAAGAAGCTCGACCATGCGGTCACATCGAAGACCGGCACGGCGTTTTCGTTCGAACCGTTCACGAACAGCATCGAAAGCGTGTTGATGAAGGCCGAGTTGTTGTTCGTGCCAGCGTCGAACACGGCGGCGATTTCGGCGTCGGTCGCGCCCGAGCTGTCACGGAACGGGTCCGAGCAGTCGAGGACCAGCGAGTCGAAAGCGACCGGACCAGCTTCGTCAGGGCCGGTGGTGCGGGTCAGCTCTTCCTGGCCATCAATGCGCAGGCAAGGCGTGTCGTTGGCCGAAACCACGACCGAGTTGGCGATGCGGTAATCCGCAAAGCCGCGGATGCGGATGACCTGGTCGATGGCGTTCTGGTGGACGAAGGTCGCATTCGAGATGCGGGTGTCCTGACGCGGGGACGAATCGTTGAAGGCGTTGTCGGAATCGGCTTCGATGATCGTGTCGCCTGCGCCGGGGCGCTGGATGGCGATGACGTATTGCATGTTGGCCTTCACGCCAGTGTCGGTGTCGATGCTGTCGTCTTCCGCACCAACCACGATAATGCGCTTCACATTGACGCGGCCGCCGAAGAATTCGACGCCGTCATCCGAGCTGTTGTAGCTCATGATGTTTTCCAGCGTCGTGCCCGAACCGATGCCGCCAGTGGTAAGCGACTGAAGTTCGTTGTCGCCCGAAAGGACGAAGCCCGAATAACGGATCTGGACGAACTTCATGCTGCCCGAGCTGTCGCCCGGGGTCGCACCGCCGAAGATGGCCGGATCGGCTGCACCTTCGACCTGGCGTTCGCAGTTGACGCTGCCCGGCGTAGCGCCCGAAGCGATGCAATCGGTGACCGGAGCGCGGCCCGAAAGGACGACGCCGCCCCACTGGCCCGACGAGTTAGCCCCATTGATGCCGATGACGTTGTCGCGGCTGGTGAAGATGATCGGACGAGTGGCCGTGCCGTTCGCCTGGATGGTGTTGCCGCGGTTGACGTTCAGGAAGCTCGAACCCGAGGCATAGATGATCACGCCCGGCTCGATGGTCAGTTCGACGTCGGTGTCCGAAAGACCGTCGCTCGCGTCGGGAGCGGGGCCACCGTCGGTGCCGACGTCGACACGGCCGTTCATGCGATAGAGCAGGCCTTCGATATAAGGCAGGGTGATGCTGGCGTTGATGCGCGAGGGCAGTGTGCAGACGCGGTATTCGCCGGTCGGGCCCGTGATCGTGCCGTCATCGGTCAGTCCCTGCGGGTCGCTGATCGTCGGGCAGCCGTTTGCCGGCGTCACGGTCGACGGCGGCGGAGTCGGGGTCGGGGTGGGAGCAGGCGTTGCCGGCGGATTGTTGATCGTGATGTTGCCGCCGGTGCCGGGCGAAACGATTTCGTCGGCGCCGCATGCGGACAGAGCGATGGCAGAGCAGCCCAGGACGAGCGAGCGATGGATATTGGTCACGGGTACGGTCCCCTCAAAAACCGGATGAGTCGGATGAATTTCGAATTGCGAATTCGTGATCGCGACTCGCCAGCTAGGAGCGGCGTGTGACAGTTTGTGACGCTTCGTGACCGTTATGTTGCACTTTCAACAGCTTTCACCGCCGGTCAGTGCAATCGCTGCGGATTTCGCCGGTCATTGCAGATTTGTGACAATGTTACGGTTTTGTTGCAGTCGCTGAAATCTTCGCTCAAAAAGCCACTCAAGAAAGAGTGGGAGAGAAAAGATGTCCTTCGCCGTCGCAGCAACGCTTCTGGTCATGGGTAACGGCCCGATCGAAGTCGTTTCCAACGCCGAGCCGAGCTACAATATCGGTTATGAAGAGCTGGTGGCCGGGGATCCCGCCGGTGCTCTCGAAGTGCTCGAAGCGCAGTCGGGCGCCGATGCGCAGGATCCGGCGCGGCTCATCAATCACGGGGTCGCCCTCGCGCGGCTCGGTCAGCACGAGGGGGCCCGTGAACGCTTCCAGCAGGCCGTCCGGCTGGATGACCGTTACCGCCTGGAGACCGCTGATGGATCATGGGTCGACTCGCGTGTGCTCGCTCGTCGCGGCCTCGCGATGATCGATGAAGGACGCACAGCAGGCTTCGCATCGCTGGCCAGCCGCTAGGCCCACAGAACACCACCGAGACGCCCGCTTTCCTCTACGGAGAGCGGGCTTTTTCTTTGGGGAAAGAGTTTTCCCCAGGCATTCAGCTTCTTGTCACCCTCGTGTCATGTAAGGTCTTCAGAGGGGCCGCACGGAGGGTGTTCGACGATGATTCGTACACGATGGGTGCTCCACGCGATTTGCGTAGGCGGAGCATTCGCCGCTTTCCCGGTGAAGGCGGATGTCATGGAGATCGATGCTGACGGAGCGCGCTGGATAGCCGGCGACCGCGCCGCCACCGAAGCTGCGCCCGACGAGTTTATCATCCCGGCCGATGGCAATGAGCCGGTTCCCGAAGGGCTTGCCATCCCCGACCATGTCATCGCCGACCCCGCGGCGCATTCGGCAGGCGTGCCGGAAATCTACCGCGCCAAGATCGCCGAGCTTTCGCAGCGCTTTGACCTGTCGCAATCGCTCCTCGAAGCAATGGTCTGGCAGGAAAGCCGCTGGCGGCACGACGCCGTTTCGCCTGCCGGTGCCCAGGGCCTCGCACAGCTTATGCCCGCGACTGCCCGCGAACTGGGCGTGGATCCGCGCGATCCTTTCGCCAATCTCGAAGGCGGGGCGCGTTACCTGAGAGCGCAGCTGGATCGCTTCGACGGCGATTTGGAAAAAGCGCTCGCTGCCTACAACGCCGGTCCGGGACGCGTGGAGCGCGCAGGCGGCGTACCGCGCATTCGCGAAACACAACTTTACGTGGCCTCGATCATGGGCCGCCTTGCAGATCATTCACGGGAGTAATCCGACTTGAAATCGCTTGTTACCCGCTCGGCCGCACTGGCCATGTTGCTTTGGTCGAGCGCCGCTTTCGCGCAGGGCGCAGACCCTGCAGGCTCGGGCCCGATCGTCAATGCGCTGTCATGGCTGCAGGGCACCTTGCTCGGCAATGTCGCAACCGCCGTCGCCGTCATGGCCGTGGCTGCCGTCGGCTTCATGATGCTGACCGGTCGCCTGAACTGGCGCTTTGGCGCAACCGTGATCATCGGCGTGTTTATCCTGTTCGGCGCGGCTTCGATCGTTGCCGGTATCCAGGGCGTGGCGGCAGGCTGACATGACCGCGCTCGTCCGCCACCCCGTCCATAAGGCGCTCACCCGGCCGCAGATGTTTGCCGGCGTGACGTTCAATTACTTCATCATCAACGGGGTGGTGACGACCGAGATTTTTCTCATCACGGGCAGCTTCTGGGCGCTGTTCGCCGCGCTCGTGATGCATGGCGTGGGCTATTTCGCCTGCCTGCGCGAACCGCGGATTTTCGACCTCTGGATGACCAAGGTCAGTAAATGCCCGCGCGTGAAGAATTACAAGCGCTGGGGGTGCAACAGCTATGCCGCGTGACCGCAAATGGATCGGTCCCGCCTCGTGGAGTGCGCGGGAAGCAAGGGCGGGCGACCGCCTGCCGTATTCGCGCATGGTGGACGAAAATACCGTCCTGCTGCGCGACGGCAGCGTGATGACCGCAATCCAGGTCCCTGGGCTGCTGTTCGAGACCGAAGATAGCGAGGCACTGAACGCGCATGCCGCGACGCGAGAGGTGGTGCTGCGCTCCACACTCGACGCGCGCTTCGTGCTTTATCACCACGTCATCCGCCGCCGCGTTTCGATCGACCTCGAAGCGGAGTTTCCCGATCCCATCAGCCGCCATATCGATACGCGCTGGAAGGAGCGGCTCGGGTCGGGCCAGCTGTTCGTCAACGACCAGTTTATCACCCTGATCCGCCGCCCTGCGCGCGGAAAGGCTGGCTGGGCCGAAAAGGTATCCAAGCGCCTCAAAGGCCGCAAGGACCGGCTGGAAGCCGATCCCAAGGACCTGCGCAGCCTGCGTGCTGCCGCACAGGGGCTCATCGCTTCGCTGCAGGCTTACGGCGCAGTGCCGCTAGGCGATTATGTCGGCGCACAGGGCAATACCAATTCCGAAATGCTGGAGCTGCTTTCCGCGCTCTACAACGGCGAGATGCGCCCGGTGCGCAAGCCTGCGGACGACGTCGATATCGGCCACATGCTCCCCTATCGCCGCGTCAGCTTCGGTCTCGACGCGATGGAACTGCGCGGATCCGGCTCGCCTGATTTCGCAGCCATCCTGGGCCTCAAGGATTATCCGGAAGCAACCAGCCCGGGACTGCTCGACGGCCTGCTGCGCCTGCCGTTCGAAATGGTCGTGTGCGAAAGCTATGCTCCGGCCGAGCGACAGACCGCGCGCGAACGGATGGACCTTTCGATCCGGCGCCTGAAATCGGCCGATGAAGAGGCGATGGCCGAACGGGCAGACATGATGGCGGCACGCGATGCGCTGGGCAACGGGGCTGTCGGCTTCGGCGATCACCACCTCACCGTGATGGTGAAAGAGCGCGATCTCGCCCGTCTCGATGATGCAACGGCCGCCTGCAGCGCAGCGCTTGCCGATACCGGAGCGATTGCGGTTCGCGAGGATACCAACCTCGAACCTGCGTTCTGGGGCCAATTCCCGGGCAATGAGAGCTATCTCGTGCGCCGCGCCCTGATCTCCAGCGCGAATATGGCGAGCTTTGGTTCGCTGCATGGCTTTGCGCTCGGCCAGGCGCAGGGCAATCACTGGGGCGATGCGGTCACCCTGCTGGAAACCACCAGCGCCACGCCGTTCTTCTTCAACTTCCACCACGGCGACCTAGGCAATTTCTCGGTCATCGGGCCGAGCGGGTCGGGCAAGACCGTGGTCATGAATTTCCTCGCCGCGCAGGCTCAGAAGTTCAAACCGCGCACCGTCTTGTTCGACAAGGACCGCGGCGCAGAACTGTTCGTGCGCGGCATCGGCGGACGCTACGACAGTATCCGCGCTGGAGAGCCGACCGGGTTCAATCCGCTGGGCCTGCCCGATACTCCGACCAACAAGGCGTTCCTGCGCGACTGGCTGGGCGTTTTGCTCGGCGCGAACGGTCCGGAAGAAGAAGCGACGATCGCCCACGCGGTCGATGCGGCCTATGCCAACGATGCTTCGCTTCGCCGCCTGCGACATTTCAAGGAGCTGCTCTCCGGCAGCAAGCGACCCCAGCCGGGCGATCTGGCAGACCGCCTGTCGGCCTGGATCGGCGAGGGCGAGAAGGCCTGGCTGTTCGACAATGCGGAAGATCGACTGGACCTGTCCGCCCGAGTACTCGGTTTCGACATGACGGCGCTGCTGGAAAACCCTGCGCTGCGTACGCCGACAATGATGTATCTCTTCCACCGGATGGAGGAGCGGCTGGACGGAAGCCCCACGATGATCCTGATCGACGAGGGCTGGAAGGCGCTGGACGACGAGGTCTTCGCTGCCCGCATCCGCGACTGGCTCAAGACGCTGCGCAAACGCAATGCACTGGTCGGGTTCGCCACGCAATCTGCTCGGGATGCGCTGGAAAGCCGAATATCCACGGCGCTGGTCGAGCAGACGGCGACCATGGTTTTCATGCCAAACAGCCGTGCGCGGGCCGAAGATTATTGTGATGGCTTCGGCCTCACCAGTCACGAACTCGCCCTGATCCGCAGCCTGCCGGCCCACAGCCGCTGCTTCCTCGTGCGCCAGCCCGACGCAAGCGTGGTAGTCCGCCTCGACCTGTCGGGCGCCCCTGAAGTGCTGACGCTGTTGTCGGGCCGCGAAAGTTCGGTTCGCCGCCTCGACCTGCTGCGCGAGGCAATGGGCGATGCGCCCGCCGACTGGTTCCCCGCTTTGACCGGCTCCGCATGGCCGGGCGGTGCTCAGGACAGCGCCCATAATGACGACATTCAGCTGGGGCTTGCCGCAGAATGACAAGCGCAGCCTGCCAGCAAGCGACGGATCAGGTCGGCAACGGTGTCGCCGCCGCCTTGCGCGGTGTCGACTGCATGGCAGGCGAAGCGTCGGCTATGGCGTTCGGCCGCCTGTTTGCGCCGGGTGGGGCCCTTGGCACCACGCTGACGATCCTGCTGACGCTGTACATTGCGATCTTCGGCTTCCTCCTCCTGACGGGCAGGGCCAATATCGGCGTGCGCTCGCTTGTCCCGCGCATGATGACGCTCGGCCTGGTACTCACCTTCGCGACCAGCTGGGTTGCCTATCAGAGCGTGGTCTGGAACCTGGCGGTGGGAACGCCCGATTACCTCGCAGGCGTCCTCACCGGCACGCAAGGATCGGCCACCGATACCTTCGCCCAGAAAATCGACGTGGTCTTCATCGCCATTCAGGAAGCGAGCGGCAGCAACACCGATTTCTCCGCATTCTCGCCGCAAGGGTTGATGTGGCTGGGCGCGATGCTGTTCATGCTCGGCACGGTCGGCCTTCTGGTCACGACCAAGATCGCACTTGGCATCCTTGTCGCAATCGGTCCGCTATTCGTGGTGCTGGCGCTATTCAACGGCACGCGCGGGCTGTTCGTCGGCTGGCTCAAGGGCCTGGTGATGTGCGCCCTAGCACCGCTGTTCGCGGTGCTGGGCGGGTCCATCATGCTCGAACTTTCGGTTCCGATCCTCTCTTCGATCACCGCAACGCCCGGCACCGTTCCGGCGCAGGCGGGCATGGCCTTCTTCATGATCGGCGCGGTACACGTCGCGCTGATGGTGCTCGTCCTGAATGTCGCAGGAGCCATGGTATCCGGCTGGACCGTGTTTGGCCTTGCGTCGGGCAAGTCCGAACGCGACGAGCAACCTGCAGCCGCTCCCGCTGCGGTCGCGCAGCCGCATCTCGTTGCTGCGCAGGCCGCCACGCAGGCGAGCGAACAGGCGCGCCGGATCGATATCTCGGCAACAGCGACCGCGCCTGCCGCCAACGACGCGTCGGCCGCAGCCGGCAGCGTGCGCAACACCAAGGTCTACGCGACCGCTTCAGCAAATACTCAGGCAGGGTCCGCCACGACGGGACCCAGCCGGACCATGGGAATAGGCAGCAGGTTCAAGCCCGCGCCGACCCGCGGTCCAGCCCCTTCAACGGAGAAATCGTCATGAAACGCGCAGCCCTGACCGCGCTTGTCCTTGCCCTGACCGCAACCCCGGCGCTGGCCGATGCGCGGCTGAAGCAGGTCATGTACGACGAATACTCCGTCGTCACCGTGCCCGGACGCGTCAACGTCCAGGCGAGCATCGTGTTCGGTGACGACGAGACTATCGAGAATGTCGCGATCGGCAATTCGGCAACCTGGCAGGTAACGCCGAACAAGCGTGCGAACATCCTGTTCGTCAAACCGCTGGAGCCGCGCGCCGCGACCAATCTGACGGTCGTCACCAGCAAGCGGACCTACCTGTTCGACCTCGTGGCATCTCCGACGGCCAAGCCTCTCTACATACTGCGCTTCGACTACCCGGTCGAGCCGGAAGACGAAGTCGCCGACACGCAGCTGGCCGATGCGGATGCTGCTACGAGTGAGGGTGAAGTTGTTACCCAGACATTCGATCCGGCCGACATCAATCTCGCCTGGAGCGGCGAGGGCGAAGCATCGCTCTTGCCCGACAGCGCTTTCGACGACGGGCAGACCACCTATTTGAAATGGCCTGCCGGGCGCGACGTGCCCGCTATCCTCGTCACCAATAGCAAGGGCGAGGAGGGGCCGGTGAATTACACCGTCAATGGCAACACAATCGCCATCGACGGCGTGCCTCGCGCGATCATCCTGCGCACCGGCGAACGCACGGCGACCCTCGTCAATAGCGGTCCCGAACGTGCCTCTACCACCCAGCAGCGCGGCGATGCCGTGCTCGCCCAAAGGGAGACGAAGTGATGCGTCTTGCCATGCGCCTGCCCGAAAAGAAGCCCGGCGACAGGGGCGTCGCTAACGATTTCGATCCGCGCGATGAAGCCGATGCGGAAGTTATCGACCTCGCCCAGCGCAATGCCTTTCCCGCCGTCGCCCGACCGGGCGGAAAGTCCGATGCGCTCGGCATGGTTGCAGGCATCGCGATCGTGGCAGGCCTGGGTGCCGTCACATTGTGGAGCATGAGCGCGGCCCGGATGCCCGAACCCCAAGGGATCGGCGGGCAACAGGTGGCCGAGCCTGCCGCAATGCCTGCGCAACCCGCCCAGGCTCCCGCTGTCGTAGTGGCGCCTCCAACCGCCAACCAGCAGGCCGCGATGGCTGACCCTGCACCCGCGCCCGTGCTTGCCGCAGCGCCGCAGCCCATGCCCGGGCCCAATCCCTACAGCAATCCGACCATCGTCTTCGATGCTGGCAGTCCTGCAGTCACCGGACCGGCTGCCGCAATCGCCGCAGAGGCGGCCAGCGGTGGAGCAACGGCCAGCGGCAATTCAGCGACCGATTTTGCCAGCCGCGTAGGCGGCGTCGGCGGTGCGCCTGCGCAAGCCAAGGCGATGACCAATCCCTCGACCACCGTCACGCAAGGCACGCTGATCCCCGCTATCCTGGAAACCGCCATCGACACCAATGTCCCCGGTTTCGTGCGCGCTGTGGTCAGCCAGGACGTGCGCAGCTTCGATGGCAGCAAGGTGCTCGTCCCGCGTTCCAGCCGCCTGATCGGGCAATACCAGTCCGGAATGCAGAACGGCCAGAAACGCGCCTATGTCATCTGGACGCGCCTCATCCGGCCCGACGGCGCATCGGTGAACCTCGCCTCGCCAGCGATCGGTTTCGACGGCACGACCGGGCTCGAAGGCAAGGTCTCGGGCGCCGGTTTCTTCCAGCGCTTCGGATCTGCCATGCTGCTTTCGGTGGTCGGCGGCCTCGGCACGCTTGCCACCGGAGGTGCAGGCGGCATCGTCCTTGGCGGGGCGAGCCAGTCGGCAGCTTCCACCGCCGCACAGCAGGACGGCCAGCGCGGCCCCACGGTGCGCGTGAAAATGGGAGAACCTATCCGCATCTTCACTGCCCGCGATCTCGACTTCTCGAAGGTCAGCTGAGGGCCCTGATCGATCATGGCCGCCGATATTCATCCTATCCTTGCCGATCCCGATACGGACGAAGCACCTGCAATCGACACCGCAGGCGAGCGCAGCGTCTACCTCGACGCCTATCTCAAGCCTTTCGCGGAGTGGCTTGAGCGCGACACGGTAACCGAGATCCTGGTCAATCGCCCGGGCGAGGTGTGGGTCGAAGATGCCGCTGCAGGCGGGATGCACAAGGTAGAGCGTCCCGACATCGACGACCGCCTGATCCAGCGACTGGCGGAACAGGTGGCGCGGGTCAGCCACCAGGGTATCAACCGCGAGCACCCTTTGCTTGGCGCAACACTGCCCGACGGCGCGCGTATCCAGTTCTGCGGTCCGCCTGCTGCGCGCAAGCACTGGGCAATGGCCATACGGCGCCATCGCCGGCTCGATCTTCCGCTCGATGCGTATGATGCAGGGCCGCTTGCACCGCGGGAAGAAGGCCTGCTTCCCGATGCGCAGGCGGAGCCGATCGCATTCCTGCGCGAAGCCGTGCGCCAGCGCCGCACAATCCTCGTTTCGGGTGGCACCAGCACGGGTAAGACTACCTTCCTCAATGCCATGCTTGGCGAAATTCCAAAGCAGGAGCGCGTCGTCCTCGTCGAGGATACGCCGGAACTCAAGCTGCCGGGCGCGAACGGCGTCGGCCTGGTCGCAGTCAAAGGAGAGCTGGGCGAGGCCAAGGTTACCGCCAACGAGCTATTGCAGGCCGCCTTGCGGCTGAGGCCCGACCGGATCGTGCTGGGCGAATTGCGCGGTGCGGAGAGCGTCAGCTTCCTGCGGGCCATCAACACGGGCCATCCGGGCAGCTTCTCGACCATCCATGCAAACAGCCTGCGCGGCGCTCTCGAGCAATTGTCGCTGATGGTCATGCAGACGGGAATCGGCCTCACACGGCAGGACACGATCGCCTATGCGGCGAGCGTCATCGACGTGGTTGTGCAGCTCGAACGGAGCCCGGATGGGCGGCGAGGCATCGCGCAAATCGCCAGAAGCGAGGATTTGCTCGAAGCGTGACATTTTAGCGCTGAGGTGCCGTGAGGCCCCAATGCCGTAACGTCACCCGGTGAATTGCGACTTTTCGCAGTCGCAACATATCCATCGCAAAATGCTGTTGCAGCGCAACAATCGTGCGCTGAACCTTGCTTGCATAGGATTTCATGATAGCTTTTCTCACCTAGGCCGCCTCCAGAGCGGCCAGGGATGAGGAGAGGGATTATGAAGATCAGAGCAGGCCTTCTGGCCGGTATCTGTGCGGGTGCGCTCGCCGTTCCAGCCTATGCACAGGATGTCACCGGGGACGACAGCGAATCCGGCATCGCGGAAAATATCGACCCTTCGCGCGTCATTATCGTGACCGCGCAGCGCCAGGCACAGAGCCTGCAGGAAGTCCCGATCGCGGTCAGCGCCTTCGATGCCGAAGCACTCGAAGCGCAGCAGATCGAGAACGCCAGCGATCTCCAGCTCACCTTGCCCAACGTTTCGTTCACCAAGTCAAACTTCACCAGCGCCAGCTTCACGATCCGCGGGATCGGCGACCTTTGCGTCGGCGTCACCTGCGATGCGGCAACCGCAATCCATGTGAACGGTTCTCCGTTGTTCGGTACCCGCCTGTTCGAAGCGGAATATTTTGATCTCGAACGCGTCGAGGTCCTGCGTGGCCCGCAAGGCACCCTGTTCGGCCGCAACGCAACCTCGGGCGTGGTCAACGTCGTCACCGCCAAGCCCGACCTGTCGGGCTTCGGCGCTGCAGCCGAGTTCGAGTACGGCAATTTCGACAGCATTCGCGCCAAGGGCATGGTCAATGTGCCCATCGGCGACAGCATCGGCGTTCGCGTTGCCGGTTATTACCTCAATCGCGACGGCTATACCGAGAATCTGTACGACGGATCGAACATCGACGGGCGCGACATGTACGCCATTCGCGGTTCGCTCCGCTTCGAGCCGACCGCGTCCACCACCATCGACCTCATGGGTTTCTATTTCCACGAGGAAGATGATCGCCTGCGTATCCAGAAGCAGACCTGTCAGCGCGACCCAACCGGCGTGCTCGGCTGCCTCAACTCGCGGCGCGACTTCGACAGCACCAATGCGAACGCTACCCTCGCATCAGTCCTGACCTCGGCGGAGCTTTTCACCATCCAGGGTCTGCCGGCTTCGCTTGCTCTTGGCAGCGTCTATGGCCCCGACGGCTTCGCCAATTTCGACGAACCCGATGACGTGCGTGTCGTGAATACGCCGTTCACGCCCGATTACTTCGCCGACGAACTGCAGTTGCAGGCACATCTCGACCAGGACATCGGAGCGATGAACCTGTCGCTGACGGGTATCTACCAGGAAACCACTGTCGACAGCCGCCAGGACTACAACCTCGGCGTTCTGGACCGCAGCGGATATGCAACCGGTCTCAACACGCTGCAGTTCTTCGCGGATAACGGCTTGCCGATCACCGATCCGGGAACGGGTGCAATCCTCGGCTTCATCCCGGGATCGAGCGCCTATTTCTCACCCATTGCAGATGCGTTGATACCCAACGGCCCCAATGGACAGCTGTGCACGTCCGACAATGATGACGAAAACTTCGGTGCCTATGAGGGCAATTCGATCTGTTCGGACGCGCCGCTCAGTTTCGACAGGTCCGTCCAGTACCAGACTTCGTGGTCGGCGGAAGCGATCCTGTCGAGCGATTTCGACGGGCCGTTCAACTTCCTCATCGGCGGCATCTACGCCGAGTCCGAAGTTAGCGAAAACAGCTATTACGTGAACGCCTTCGGCCTCGACTATGCGACCGGCCTGCTCGGCACCTTTGCGGCTTTCGCGAATACCGATCCGGTGACCGATGCGCCAGCACCGTTGCCGCCGTCCTATCTCGCGACGTCGATGTACCACAACAATACGACTGACTTCTCGCTCGAAAGCTTCGGGATTTTCGGTGAAGTCTATTTCGACATCACGGACCGGCTGAAGTTCACCGGTGGCCTGCGCTACAACGACGATAAGAAAACCGTCGAAGCGCGCACGACCCTGGCGAGTTTCCTGAACCCGTTTGCCAACACGGCAGATCCGTTCACTTCGCCCTTCGTGGCCGGTTTCGATGCGGATCCGGGCACCGATGGCAACCAGCTGCTGCAGACCCGCGAAGTTTCCTTCAACGAGATCACCGGCCGCGCCGTGCTGGACTACGAAATCAGCCCGGACAACAACGTCTATTTCTCCTATTCGCGCGGTTACAAGTCGGGTGGTATCAACCCGCCGCTGTCGCCGATCTTCGCGGTTGAGGAGAGCTTCGGGCCCGAGCAGATCGACGCCTTCGAAATCGGTTCGAAGAACACCTTCCTCGATGGCGCTGCGCAGGTGAACCTCACCGGCTTCTACTACGACTACAAGGGCCTCCAGCTCAGCCGCATCGTCGCGCGTACTTCGGTCAACGATACGATCGACGCCAAGATCTGGGGTCTCGAACTCGAAACGATCATTTCGCCGAGTTACAACTGGCTGATCAACATGAACCTCAGTTGGCTCAATGCCGAGGTTTCAGGCGACCAGTTCTTCTCCAACCCGCGTGACCCGGGTGGCGGCGATCCCGACGCCGTGATCATCAAGGATCTCGGCAATGGCTCGCTCTGTGCGGTGACCGGAGCGGGAGCGGATGGCTTCATCAACTTCCTGAACCCGTATTTCGGGCTTCAGGGCACGAGCGAATTCCCGGCGGACGGCGGAATCGCTTCCTCGGGCGCATTCGGTATTTGCAGCATCTACGAGGCTGCCGCTGCCGGTGCGATCGGACTGGTCAATCCCGACCTTGCCCCGCTGCAACCGTTCATCGACAGCTTCGGGGCTATTTCGGTCCTGAGCCCCGGTGTCGAGGTGAACCTGAAGGGTAACAAGCTGCCCCAGGCACCCGAATACAAGGCCTCGATCGGCGTTCAGTACACAGCCGAATTCGGTAGCGGCATGACGCTGGTGCCCCGCCTCGACATCGCGATGACGGGCGAGCAGTACGGCAATGTGTTCAACGGATCGGTCAATCGCATCGCCCCGTTCGTGCAGGCCAATGCGCAGGTGCAGCTGAACTCTGCCGACGAGCGCTGGTATGTCCGGGCATTCGTCCAGAACATCTTCGACTCCAACTCGGTCACGGGTCTCTACCTGACCGACGCGTCGTCGGGTAACTTCACCAATATCTTCACTCTTGACCCGCGCCGTTACGGCGTTGCTGTCGGTGCGAAGTTCTAAGGTACCCTTTCAAAAGGGGGAGAGGGAGGGGCGGTCCATCGGGCCGCCCCTTTCGTATCAGGCGTCCTTGCCGGTGGTCGCGAAAGGCGAAAAGTCCGTATCCGTGTCAAAAACCTCGACGCCTTCCGCCGCCTTCAGCTTACCAACTACCAGGTAGGTGAAGGGAGTTAGCACGGCTTCCCAGACAACTTTCAGCAGCCAGTTCGTGACCATCACAATCAGCACGTCGCGCGTGTCCCAAACGCCAAAAAAGGCCACGGGATAGAAAATCGCGCTGTCCACCGCCTGCCCGAACACGGTCGAACCGATAGTCCGGCTCCACAGCGCCTTGCCCTTGGTCCAGATCTTCATTCGCGCAAGGACGTAAGAATTGACGAATTCGCCCGCCCAGAAGGCCATGATCGATGCCAGGACGATGCGCGGAACCTGCCCGAACACGCTCTCATAGGCCTCCTGGCCGTCCCAGCTTGCAGCCGGCGGCATGGCGACGACGGCCCAGCTCATGAAAGCCATGAAGATCAAGGCTGCGAAGCCGACCCAGATGACCCTGCGCGCCTTGGCATAGCCGTATACTTCGGTCAGCACGTCCCCGATCACGTAGCTGATCGGGAAGAACAGGATGCCTGCCCCAAAGGTGAAACCGGCGACTGTCGAAAGCTTCGCCGCGCCGATGACGTTCGACAGCAGCAGCACTGCAACGAAGCTCGCCATGACCATGTCGAAATAGCGAAAGCGGCGGGGCGCGCTGGGGGCGAGTGTATCGGGCTTATCCATAGAGCGCTGCCTATCCCCGATTGGCGCACGCGCAAAGGCACGTTATGGGCTGAACCGCGCGCGCCCGTAGCTCATCTGGATAGAGCGCGAGACTTCTAATCTTGAGGCAGCAGGTTCGAGTCCTGCCGGGCGCGCCATCTCCGGACAGTTCCTGTTGGGACAACCTTACCGTGACCCAGTCACAACCTTGGTGTGACCTTTTCGCAGATTTGCGTGGGTAGTAGGAGCGGATCTTCGATCGCGAAAGATCAAATGACGGCACTGCGCCCCCATTTCGGTCACCCTCGGACAAGCTGACCATGACCGTCAGGCAAGCGAAACGTGACCGTCACGTTTCGTTTCCGTCCGGAACGCGCCCCAATTCGGACGTTCGAGTTCTCTTAGAGGAACCTGAAAGCGGACTGGCAGCCTAGCGTTGGTTATGGGCTTCCCTAATGTCCGATCATGGATTGAAATTTGTAGATACCGCTGTCGATCGAAGAATGAAGCGGCGTTCCATTGATCCTGGTATAACCGGCGCTATTTATCTGTGATGAGAAGATCGTTGACGAAGGCAACGCCAAATTCGCGTCCATGGATAGTGGTTTTGATCATAATGAATGGGCTCCTCTTAGCTGCAACAGTGTCGTTACTCTTCAACCAGTCGGCTCCGGTGGCCGAGCCACGGATGGTCACTCCGCGTGGAGATCTAGCTGCAGATGAACGCGCCAATATCGACCTGTTCCGCAATGCCCGAGAGTCCGTCGTCTTCATATCGACACGGCAGCGAGTTGCCGATTTCTGGACACGTAATGTCTATAGCGTCCCGCGCGGGTCGGGTTCGGGACTCGTGTGGGATGAGGCAGGTCATATCCTTACCAATTATCATGTCATCGAGGGTGCATCAGAAGCGCAAATACAGCTTGCTGACGGTCGCCAGTTTTCCGCCACACTGGTGGGTACGAGCCCACAGCACGACCTTGCTGTTTTGAAGATCGGCGGTGCAGGTTTCACAGCGCCCGCTCGGGTCCCCATAGGAACGAGCAATGATCTGCAAGTCGGGCAGAATGTCTTCGCGATTGGAAACCCGTTCGGCCTAGACTGGACCCTGACTAAAGGGATCGTCTCGGCACTGGATCGCTCGCTGCCTAATGAGAACGGCCCCGACATTCGCAACCTGATCCAGACCGATGCGGCCATCAACCCAGGCAATTCGGGCGGTCCGCTGCTCGATTCAGCGGGCAGACTGATCGGGATCAATACCGCAATCTACAGTCCCTCGGGGGCATCGGCAGGCATCGGTTTTGCCGTACCGGTCGACACGGTCATGCGGGTTGTGCCGCAACTGATTTCTGAGGGTCGCTATACGCGACCCAGCCTTGGCCTTGAAAGCGATGACGATATCAGCGACCGGCTCAAACGCGCTTCGGGGATCGAAGGTGTTTTCGTACTGCGGGTCGATCCCGGGTCCTCAGCGGATCGCGCCGGTCTGATTGCAGCGCAGCGCACTAGGGGCGGCGTAGCTCCTGGGGACATCGTTACCGCTCTGAATGGCAAACCTGTGTCCAGAGTGGGCGATCTGCTCGCCCGACTTGACGACTTTCGCGTCGGACAAATCGTCGAACTCACGCTGATGCGCGGCGGCGAAGAGCGCATGGTCAGGCTTAAACTCGAACCGGGAATCTAATTTACCAAGATGGGCCGGTCCCATTGGTGAGACCGGCCCTCTCAGCTGCCATGAGGCTCAGGCCGCCTTGTCTTCAGTCAGCTGCGGCGTGTCGTCATTGCCATGCTTGTTGCTTCCGATGGCGATCTTGCGCGGCTTGAGCGATTCCGGGACGATCCGCTGGAGCGAAATCGTCAACATGCCGTGCTCATAGTCCGCATCGCGCACTTCGACATAGTCGGCCAGCTGGAACCGGCGCTCGAACGCGCGCGCAGCGATACCGCGATGCAAGAAATTCACACCGTCTTCGTCTTTCTCGTCTTTCTGACCGGAGATGACGAGCTGGTTCTGCTGTGCGGTGATGTCTATTTCGTCCGGACGGAAGCCGGCCACCGCCAGAGTGATCCGGTAGCTGTCCTCGCTGGTTCGGACGATGTCGAAGGGTGGGTAGCTGTCCTGCGTCTCAGCACGGAAGCTGTTTTCGAGCGCATCGAAGAGCCGATCAAAGCCGACCGTCGAGCGGCGATAGGGGGTCAAATCAAATGCAGTTCTCATTTCCAAATCCTCCTTGTTGAGCAATCTGGGCACGAGAAGCGTCAGCGAACGAAAGAGCTGACGCCCTAATGTCCAACCGGACCCGTTATGGCATCCGGTATTAACGAAATTAGGAAATACGCAGTTGATTTCAAGACAGGATAGAATTTTTTATCCTCGTGTTTTCAGTATCTTGCAAGAAAAAACCAGGCACACCGATACAGGTCCGCCTGGCTTTCTTCCAGGAGACAATTTGTTTGGTTCTAGTCCGTTTACGCGGTCAGCCGATCGCTGCTCGCGTGATCGGAAGCCCAGCTTCGCATCTGGTCCTTGAGCGCCAGTTTGAGCTTCTTCAGGCGGGCAATCAGAACTTCGTCAGGCTTGGGTCGTTTGCTTTCCAGCCGGATTTCGTTCTCGAGCCGAGCATGTTCGCATGAAAGATAGTCCAGATACCTGTCGGTCATTATCTCCTCCTCTCTCATTCGACCGATTTTCTGACAACGCCATTTTCGGAGACTGCCCCTCTCAAGAGGGCGTGTGGAGACGCTAGGCAACACTGCCGCCAGCCGTGCGTGGAGGTTGGGAGAGCGCAGCTTGATGCCGCGCTCTCCTCACCCTGTTAGAAGTCCATCGCCGGCATCGGTGCGGGCGTGTCTTCCTTGGGCAGTTCGGCCACCAGCGCCTCGGTGGTGATCAGCAGCGAGGCAACCGAAGCAGCGTCCTGCAGCGCAGTGCGCACCACCTTCGCCGGATCGATGACACCCGACTTCACCAGGTCTTCATATTCGCCGGTCGCGGCGTTGAAGCCGTGGTTATAGTCGTCGCCTTCGAGCAGCTTGCCGACGATATAGGCACCGTCCTCACCCGCGTTCTCGGCAATCTGGCGAGCCGGGGCGCGCAGCGCACGGCGCACAATGTCGATACCCGACTGCTGGTCGTCGTTGGCGGCCTTAAGGCCTTCGAGCGACTTGAGCGCGCGGAGCAAGGCTATACCGCCACCCGGCAGGATGCCTTCCTCGACGGCCGCACGGGTTGCGTGCAGGGCGTCGTCGACACGATCCTTGCGCTCCTTGACCTCGACTTCGGTGGCACCGCCGACGCGGATGACGGCAACGCCGCCAGCCAGCTTGGCCACGCGTTCCTGCAGCTTCTCACGATCGTAGTCGCTGGTCGTGGTCTCGATCTGGGCGCGGATCTGACTTACCCGGGCGTCGATGTCGGCCTTGTTACCGGCACCATCGACAATGGTGGTGTTGTCCTTGTCGATGATGACCTTCTTGGCCCGGCCGAGCATGCCGATCGTGACATTTTCCAGCTTGGTGCCGAGTTCCTCGCTGACCACATTGCCGGCGGTGAGGATGGCAATATCCTGCAGCATGGCCTTGCGGCGATCGCCGAAGCCGGGTGCCTTGACCGCCGCGACCTTCAGGCCGCCGCGCAGCTTGTTGACCACCAGGGTTGCCAGGGCTTCGCCTTCGACATCCTCCGCGATGATCAGCAACGGCTTGCCCGACTGCACGACCTGTTCGAGCAGCGGGATCAGCGCCTGCAGGTTCGACAGCTTCTTCTCATGGATGAGGATGTAGGGATCCTCGAGTTCCACCTTCAGCTTTTCGGCGTTGGTCACGAAGTAGGGCGAGAGATAGCCGCGATCGAACTGCATGCCCTCGACCGTTTCGAGCTCGGTTTCGAGGCTCTTGGCTTCCTCGACCGTGATCACGCCTTCGTTGCCGACTTTGTCCATGGCTTCGGCAAGGATGCGACCGACGGTTTCGTCGCCATTGGCGGAAATGGTCGCGACCTGTGCGATTTCGCTGTTGGCAGACACCTTCTTGGCATGGCTCTCGAGGTCCTTGACCACGGTGCCGACGGCGAGGTCGATACCGCGCTTCAGGTCCATCGGGTTCATGCCGGCAGCAACCGCCTTGGCACCTTCGCGCACAATGGCTTGGGCAAGAACGGTGGCGGTGGTGGTGCCGTCACCTGCCTTGTCGTTCTGCTTGCTGGCGACTTCGCGCAGCATCTGTGCGCCCATGTTTTCGAACTTGTCCTTGAGTTCGATTTCCTTGGCGACAGTGACGCCATCCTTGGTGATACGAGGGGCACCGAAGCTCTTCTCGATCACCACGTTGCGGCCCTTGGGGCCGAGAGTTACCTTGACCGCATTTGCAAGCGTATCCACGCCGCGGAGCATGCGATCACGCGCATCCGACGCAAACTTTACTTCTTTCGCAGCCATCTGGCCTGCTCCTTTCTCTTCTTTCGATTGAACCGAAGATCGGGTTGGTTGCTTACGCCACCTTTTTGAGCTCGGCGGCAGTTTCGATGATGCCGAGGATGTCGCTCTCTTTCATGATGAGCAGGTCCTCGCCGTCGATCCGCACTTCGGTGCCGGACCACTTGCCGAACAGGATGCGGTCGCCCGCCTTGACGGCGAGTTCCACCAGCTTCCCGGCATCGTCACGCGCACCCGGGCCAACGGCGACGACTTCGCCTTCCATCGGCTTTTCCTTGGCGGTGTCAGGGATGATAATGCCGCCGGCCGTCTTTTCTTCAGCCTCGATACGGCGAACCAGCACGCGATCGTGCAAAGGTCGAAAATGCATGCATAACCTCCATTACAAAGCGAAATGACTTACAGCGCCTCCCCCGGATGATCGGCAGGAGGCATTTCGCGATCTAGTTTTGCTGGAAACGGCTTCAAGAGGTCCAAATCAAATTTTTTGGCACTCGCCGATTGCGACCGCCACTGGGCGCTTTCCGGAGGCCTTATCAGGGACTTGACGGTCTGAAATCGACTCACAAAATACGCCGAGCGGAGCAATCCGCAGTGAGTGACCAGCGGCAAGGCAGAAAGGAGGATTTTCCTATGTCGCAACCCTTCGCACGATATTTGCATCCATTCGATGTAGCGCATCATCCCTCGCTTGAGCCCGAAGTGAAGCGAGCCATCCTGGCTTCCTGGGCCTCCGATCGGCATACCGTCGAAAACCAGCCGGCGATGCGCCAGCCCCCCGAACTCAAAGGTCCGGTTTCGGTAGATAATGTATTCGCCGCGCTGCGCTCGCTCGTTGGCCCGGACAGCCAGCCTACGTTGCAATGACCGACCGCGCTTTGCTGGTTCAGCTGGAAGGATACGGGCTGACGACGGCTGAGATCTGCTATTTCATGCCGGATCACCCTTCGCTCCTGCAGATCTATGCTTGGCAGGAATACGATGCAGCACCGGATTTCCCGGTGCTGTTCGATTTCCTCGCACATTGGCGGCGAGAGATCGAGGCGGAGATCAGGTCAGTCCGTATCGCACACGAAAAGATGATCCGGCCAGCGCGCTGGCGTTCGGCGGATGGCGTGATCTCGTGGGACTAGCAGAGCCGTGTGATTGAGCTTGCTAACCCGGACGCGTGCCAATGGAAGCAAGCTGCTGACTGGTAAAATCTGAAAACCTTCGACCAATTGATAGGCAGCTTTTCGAGTTTCCCCACTGAAAGCTGCCGGTCGGTTTTCGGCCCCATTTCGGTCATTCTGCAATAGTCGGCTGGAAAGGCAATTTTGGGGCCGTTAGCGAACCATCCGCTTCTGACATATGAACTGTCAGAACGAACGTGCGCCTGACGACCCCATCTTATTGGCCGCTGATAGCAAGAAACTACTGCATGCTGGCGAGCGCTTCGAGGAGTTTTTCTGCAGCCGGCTCGCTGGACGGCGGGTTCTGGCCGGTAATCAGCAGCCCGTCCTGTACCACGTGGGGTTCGAACACGCCGTCCTTGGAGAAGTCGCCGCCCTGCTGCTTCAGCACGTCTTCGAGCAAGAAGGGTACGACGTCGGTCAGGCCGACCGCTTCTTCTTCCTCATTGGTGAAGCCGGTAACCTTGCGACCCTTCACGATCGGATCGCCTGTCGGCGAGGTCACGTTCTTGAGCACTGCGGGCGCATGGCAGACGAGCGCCACCGGCTTGCCCGCCGAGAGCGCACCCTCGATAGTTGCCTTGGAATCCGCGCTCTCGGCCAGATCCCACAAGGGGCCGTGACCGCCGGGGTAAAACACCCCATCGAAATGGGAGACGTCGACTTCGGCCAGCTTCAGTGTCGAAGCGAGATGCGCCTGCGCTTCCTCGTCGTCCTTGAACCTCTTGGTCGCGTCGGTCTGCGCATCGGGTTCGTCGGACTTGGGATCGAGCGGCGGCTGCCCCCCGGCCGGGCTCACCAGCGTGATGTCGTGGCCGGCATCCTTGAGCACGTAATAGGGCGCTGCAAACTCCTCGAGCCAGAAACCGGTCTTCTTGCCGGTGTCGCCAAGTTCGTCGTGGCTGGTGAGAACCATGAGGATTTTCATGCGCGTAGTCCTTTCATCTTGCGGGAGGGCTCGATCGGCTTTGGTCTACCCTTCGCACTTGGAACACGCGGGCAGAGTTTCGGTTTCGCGCTACCGCCTCTCCTACGCCCGGAACCAATCGCCGCGTGAAAATATCGAAGACAGATGGGTCTCTCCGCATGGAGGAGCCAGCACCCTTGCGCAAATATTCAACAACCATTGAATATTGATTGTCCGTACCTTATGTTGCGCTGCACAAGGAACGAGGCATGACCGAACGACGCGGGCGTGGACGCCCCAGAGAAAACGATAGCGACACCAGTGCGGCAATTTCGCGCGCCGCGTTGCAGCGCTTTGCCGCGCAGGGTTTCGACGCCACCTCGCTGCGCGAGATCGCCGGCGATGCCGGGGTCGACGTCGCGCTGATTTCCTATCGCTTTGGCGGGAAGCAGGGCTTGTGGAAGGATATCGTCTCGCAGGCCGGTACAGACCTGCGCGAAGCGCTCGAACGCGCTCTGGACGATAGCGAGACAACCGGCGCACACAAACGGCTCGAGCATTCGGCCCATGCCTTCCTCGCTTACCTTCTCGATCGACCAGAGGTCCCGCGCCTGCTGCTGCGTGACATAACGATCGATAGCGATCGCTCGAAATGGCTGCTCGAGACGCTCTCGCTGCCGCTGCACCGCCATTTCATCGAATTGGCGCAAGCCGCAGCGGAGGAGCGTGACAAGACCCCGGCGCACCTCGAGTTCCGGGTAGCGAATTTCATCTATTCCGCCGCCAGCACCGTCGCCCGGCGCGAACGCCTCGGCAAGCTTGTCGGCGGCATGGAAGACGATGCGCAGTTTGCAGCCGCGCTCGAAGAGGTGCTCGTCGCGGGAGCGCTGATACCGTGACCCAACGCGGTACCCTCATCGACACTGTGGATGGCTATCGGTTCAAGCAGCACGAGATGCCGATCCTCCCCGGCTCTCCGGCCAATCCCGACCACCCTCCGGCGCGCCGCGCGGCCTATCTCGCCATCGGCATCTTCATGGCTCTGGTGGGTGGCGCGCAGAACGGCTTCTTGCTCGCGAATGCCCCAGCGCTACAGGCCGAATTCGCGCTGACCCCGGTCGAGGCGGGTTGGCTGACGGTGGCCTTCTATTCGACATACGCCACCATGAGCATGCTATTGTTCCGCGTGCGGCAGGAATTCGGCATCCAGCTCTTCGTGCGCTGGGCCATGGCGGGACTGGTCGCGGCTAATTTCGTGCAGATGATCGGTCCCGGCTACTATCCCGAACTCGCCGCGCGCGCAGTTGCGGGCATTACCGCCAGCGGCCTCTCCGCGCTTGCGATCTATTACCTCATGCAGGGGCTGCCCGCGGCCATGCGTGTTGGCGGACTCGTAATCTCGCTCGGCCTCACGCAGGTCGCCGTCCCGCTCACTCGCGCACTATCGCCGGCCCTGCTGGTCGACGGCGACATCAGCCATATCTTCCAGTTCCAGTTCGCGCTTTCGCTGCTGGGCCTGGGGATGGTCTACTGGCTGCGCCTGCCGCCGGGTATCCGCAAGCAGACCTTCGAGAAGCTCGACATCCCGAGCATCGCCCTGTTCGTTGTCGGGGTCGCCGCGCTGTGCGCCTTCCTCATCCAGGGCCGCATCCAGTGGTGGGACACGCCATGGCTCGGTTACGCGCTGGCCGCCAGCATCCTTGCGCTGGGCGGGTGCTTCCTGATCGAGGCCAACCGCAAGAGCCCCATGCTCGACCTCAGCTGGCTTTCGAGCCGCTCGATCCTCGCGCTCGCGCTGATCGGGGCAACCGTGCGCATCCTCGTTGCCGAACAGGGCTTCGGCGCGAGCGGGATGTTCGCCGCGCTGGGCTACGGCAACGAGCAACTGACCGGTTATTTCTGGGTGCTGGCCGGGGCGACCTTCGGCGGCATGGCGCTGTCGGTGGTGCGGCTCGACCCCAAGGACCTCACCCGGCCCGTACTCTTCGCAATCCTCGTCATCTGCATCGCCGCTTTCGCTGATACGCGCACCGGGGTGATGACACGGCCGCAGGACCTCTACCTCACGCAGGCCGCGATCGCCTTCGCGGCGGTCTTCGCGATGGGGCCGATCATGATGGAGGGCATGCTGCGCGCGCTTGCGGCGGGCCAGAGCTATGTCATCAGCTTCATCGCGATATTCTCGCTTTCGCAATCGATCGGCGGCCTGGCGGGGATCTCGCTGCTGTCTGCCTTCCACACCGTGCGCCTGAAAACGCATCTCATTGACGCCGGAAGTACGCTCACCCTCGCCAACCAGCAACTGGGCCAGGCTCTCGGCAATGCCGCACAGCGCGCCGCTCCGCTCCAGGGCGATCCCGCCCTCCAGCAGCAGGCAGCCGCCGCGAGCATCTCGCAGGAAGTCGGCCGAGAGGCCGCCGTGCTCGCCTTCAACGATGTTTTCTTCCTCATCGGCACGCTGTCGGCGGTGACCTTCACCGTCGTTTTCGCGCCGTGGCTCATCAACAAGATCCGCGGGCGCAACCCGCTCGCCAAGGAACTGGCCTTCATGGAGGCCATGCTCGCAAGGACCAGACAATGACCGATCCAAACCCTTCCAAAACCGAAACCATGACCGAAGACGTGCCCGCGCCCGAGCAGGAGACAGGCTGGTCGCCCAATCCCTCGCGCCGCCGGATCGTGGTGGCGGTCGGGGCGATCCTCCTCGGCGTGCTCGTAGCGCTGTTCGCATGGGACCTCCCGCCCTTCGGCGGAGGCGACGAGACGACCAACAACGCCTATGTCCGCGGGCGCACCACGGTCGTGAGCCCGCAGGTTGCAGGCTACCTCGTCGAAGTGCCGGTGGCAGACTTCCAGCGCGTGGAGAAGGGCGAATTGCTCGCCCGGATCGATGATGCGCCCTACCAGCAAAAGCTCCAGCAGGGTGCGGCCAACACGGCAGCCCAGCAGGCCACGCTGGCCAACAGCGCGCAAAGCCTGCGCTCGGCACAGGCGCAACTCGAGCTGCAGGACGCCGCCGTCGCGGCTGCCCGCGCAGGGCTGCAGAAAGCGCAGGCCGACATGAACCGCATCGCCGAGCTGGTTGACGAGGGTTCGGTTTCGCTGCGCGAACGCGATCAGGCGCGCGCGGCTCTGCAGCAGGCGCAGGCTGGAGTGAGACAGGCGCAGGCGCAGCGCGCCATCGCGGCGGAGAACGTTCGCTCGGTTACCGTCGGCAGGGGCGCGCTCGAGGCACAGGTCGCGGGAGCCGAGGCTTCGAAGGGCCTTGCCGAATTCGAATTGTCGCGCACCGAAATCCGCGCCCCGCGTGCGGGCCGCCTGAGCGAAGTCAGCGCGCGCGTCGGCCAGCTGGTCACTGCCGGGACCCAGCTCATGTACATCGTCCCCGACGACCTATGGGTGGTGGCGAATTTCAAGGAAACGCAAACCGCGAACATGGCCGTTGGCCAGCGCGCCACACTCGAAATCGACGCGCTTGGCGGCGTGGAGCTCACTGGCCGGGTGCAGAGCATTGCGCCGGCGGCGAGCAGCGAATTCAGCCTGGTGAAGCCTGACACCGGCGCGGGCAATTTCGTGAAGGTGCCGCAGCGCATCGCCGTGCGCATCGTGCTCGACAAGGGGCAGGAAGCCGCACAGCGGCTCGGCCCGGGCATGTCGGTCGTCGCCACTGTCCATACGGAGGACTGATCGTGATGCGTCGTCCTATCGCACTCATGGCCACTTGTGCCCTCGCCGTGTCCGCCTGCGCGCCCACGCTGCAGGAAGCGCCTCCCGGCACCGCCGTGACCCCGCCAACAGAATGGCGGACCAGTCTCGAAGTGACCGCTCCCATCGAAGACGACTGGTGGAACGCTTTCGGCGACCCGCAGCTTTCGCGCCTTGTCGAACAGGCACGAGCCAACAATGCAGACGTGCAGGTCGCCGCCGCCCGTGTCGAAGAGGCGCGCGCGACCGAACGGGGCTCGCGCGGCTTTCTCCTGCCTTCTGTCGGTGCGGGAGCAGAGGGCGGCGTCCGGCGCGAGGTTTCGCCTTTCGGCCAGGCGCAGACCAGCGTTGCCGCACAGCCTGCATTCCGTGCTTCCTACGAACTCGATCTCTTCGGCACGAATGCCGCACGCATCGATGCCGCCGAAGCTGGTGCTGCCGCAAGCGCCGCAGGCGCGGAAGCGGCGCGCCTATCGGTGAGCGCGGCAACCGCGAGTGGCTACATCACCCTTCTTGCGCTCGACAAACGCCTTTCCGTGCTCGAGGAAACTTTGGTTGCACGGCAGGAGGCGGTGAAATTTGCCCGCGACCGGGCCGAGGTCGGCTACACGTCACAGTTACCCCTCAGACAGGCCGAAGCTGAATATCAGGCCACCGCGCAGCTCGTTCCACAATTGAAGGCGCAGATCGCGCGGCAGGAAAACGCCCTCTCGGTACTGACCGGCGAATTGCCGGGCGCCATCGAGCGGGGCGGGACGCTGGTGGATCTGCGCCAGCCACCGGCACCTGCGACCCTTCCGTCCGAGCTGCTGCGCCGCCGTCCGGATGTCGCTGCAGCGGAGTACCGTGTTGCGGCGGCAGATGCGCAAATGCGCGTGGCCCGCGCCGATTTCATGCCTTCCATCGATCTCGGGGCGGCGGCGGGTGTAGTGCTATCCGACCTGCTTGCCGATCCCGTAAGTGTCTGGTCGCTGGGTGGCAGCATCCTTGCTCCGATCTTCCAGGGCGGGAAGCTCCAGGCACAGCTCGACGGGGCGACAGCGCAACGGGACCAGGCGGCCTGGGCCTACCGCTCGGCCGTCCTCAACGCTTTTCGCGAAGTAGAGGATCGCATGGCGGTGCTGGCAAATCTGAAAGAGCAGGAGGTTGCACTCGAGGCCCAGCAGGTGGCCGTGGCCGATGCATTGCGCCATGCGCGCAACCGCTATCGTGCCGGCTACACACCCTACATCGAGCAGGTCGATGCACAGCGTGCCTTGCTGGGCGTCGAGCTGTCGCTGGTGCAGGTAAGGACCGATGAACTCACGACGCTGGTCGGCCTATATCAGGCCCTGGGCGGGGCACCGGAATGAATGCGCGAAGACTTTCGGGACTGCGGCTTGAAAAAGCCGCTATCCCATCAAGATCGGATAGAGGTACTCATTCTCCTGGCGCTGCAGATCGTCCAATTTCACGCATTCTCTAGGAAAACCCCTCGGACAAGTAAATCGTGACCCTAGTTGGAACAGAAATCCGCGATCCGGGCTCAAACTTTACAAGCTCAATAAAAGCACAATTTGACCTTGGTTGCGTAAACAAAAAGCAGTGACCGTGGACCATCCCAAAAAAATCGGCTGGCTTGTGTAAGCCCGCCGATCTTCAAATTTCCCTTGAAATGATAAGGCTCAAGCCGCGAGTTTCATTCTCAAAACTTCGTCCCGCTCCCACCCAAATGCAATTCGCTGGATGTTGTAATTTTTCATTATGGACCGCACCCTACGCGGATCAATCCGGTGCAACTCAGCAATCTCAGATGTTGCAATGAGACGTTGTGCGACACGTAAAACAGAGTTCCGGTCGGCGCGGAAACTGACGCCAGAGTTCTTGAACTCAATCAGGTTTTCCGCTCGCACACTTCGCATCTGCGGTGCGTCGATATTGAGAATATCTTCGGCGCCTTTCTGCGTGACATCGTTTGAGAACGGGAAGTCCGGATAGTCAGTCTCCTCGAAAATGGTATCATCGTATTTCGCAAGATCATCTCGAAGGATTCGAATTTTGCGCGCGTAGTTCGGGCCCCCAGCCATCCAGAATGGTATTTCCCTCTCCACCAGAGCCGCAATAATGTTCCCCCATGGTTTGAGCCGTCCGCCAATGCGACGCGCTGCGGTTGCAATTGGGAGTGCCCGGCGTCGGTTTCCGTTTCTAAATCTTAAGGGGCGGTGGTGCAGTATCTCCGCCCCAATTTGCACTTAGTGTCAGCGAGAATCCCTAAATGAAATGGCTCCTTTCCCTGCTCCTGTTCTTGCCTGCTGTGTCGCACGCGCAGGTTATCACTGGTCAGGGGAAAGCTATCGATGGGGACTCCATCGCCATGACGGGCTTCGACGTTCGCTTGGCTGGTATCGATGCTCCGGAAGCTCTTCAAACTTGCGAGCGCGGGGAAGAAAATTGGGCCTGCGGCCAAGAGGCAAAGGCTCTGCTGTCTGCGTTGGTCGACGGAAAAGTGCTCTCCTGCCACCAGCGTGGTTCCGACAAATACAACCGAGTTGTTGCCTCCTGCAAAGCGGGAAGAACTGACGTCGCAGAAGCGCTTGTAAGAGCGGGCTTAGCGGTGGCCCTTCCTCAGTTCAGCGACCAATACGTTTTTGCCGAGGCGCAGGCTAAGTCGCGAGGCGTTGGCATCTGGGCAGGAGAGTTCATGCTGCCTGCTGACTTCCGTGCGGCGAACCCAAGCTCTGTCCCCCTGGTCAGGATCGAGAAGCAACCCCAGGCACC
>NZ_FOWZ01000004.1 GCF_900115585.1 Qipengyuania nanhaisediminis
GGCTCCGCTACGCAGCCCATTGCTTCAACCGCGCTCATGCGCAACAACGCGGTCCGGCTCTAATCCCAGCTGGGGGAAAGCTGGGGGTCACGTCAGGTCTCACGAGCCAGCCGATATTTTTTTGATGGTCCACGGTCACTGCTTCTTGTTTACGTCGCCACGGTCAAATTGTGCTTTTATTGAGCTTGTAAAGTGCGGGCGCGGATCGCGGATTTCCGTTCCAACTAGGGTCACGATTTGCTTGTCCGAGGGGTTCCCTCGGACAAGCTGACCGTGACCGTGAGGCAAGCTAAACTTGACCGTATGGCTTGTCTCCAGTCCGCAATGCGCCCCTTTTCCGACGCTCGCGTGTTCGTGGCCTTCCCCCGAAAGCTGCTATTAGTTCAACCTTTCATCGAACGCAGCTTGCGACGCCATGCGGAACCTTTTTCAGTTTTCGATCCAGGCGACTGCCAGCCGACGGGTACGCGCCTGAGGCCGAACCTGATCCTTGCGATTGATGATTAAATATCATGGGGCCCATTCGACATGGAGTGCAGGATGAAATCTATATTTCACGAGATTCGAGATCGTTGGGGCGCCGAAAGATCAGACATACCTGTTAATTACTTTCCTTTAAGTTTGAGGCTGGAAGAGAAACTGCACGAACCCTTCGAGTTCAGACCTGGTTCAAATGACTGATTGTCCACGCACTGTCTAACTCACGGTACTATCTCGAACTACACTTCGTGACCCAGGCGGCAGGTGTGCCAGGGCCAGCCGGCTCAAGATATTTGTCGCAATGCCTGCCGATAGAGCCAACCGGCTTGGCTTTGGCTAGGCGAGCCTGTTCTGCTCGGTCGGCAGCTGCACGGTGGGTCCAGCTTCGACCTTGAGCTTCCGAATAGTTTCGATCACGCAATCGCCGCCGGTACTCGGCATCGACAAGGCGAGTGGCAGCGGGATTGTACTGCCAATACCGCGCTCCGACCATTGCGAGGATTGCGGCATCACTGAACCGTCTGATCCCGCTCGCGCCGGCATCCACGACGAGACGACCGAGCAGTTCGCCTTTCGGACTGTCGGCGAAAGGATCCTTGCCGTTCGGCATCTGGTACACGATGTAATCGGCTACGCTGGGAGCGTCGTCAGTCCGCTCAAGAAGGCTTTGCAACTGCTCGACACTCAGCTCACGCACCAAACGGCCAGCTTCCGAAGTGGCCGCGACTTGCTCGCGACGCTTCAGATATTTGTCCTCGCACGAGAGCGCAGCCATCATGATCATGCTGGCTAGCTCTTCCGCCCCGTCTTCGTCGTATATTTCCTGCCAGTACCCATTGAGCGCAATCGCCGCTTTGGCCTCGCTGATAGAATGGCTCGCCGCGAACTGGTCGAAATGCGCCCACACCTCATCGCTCGTGACGCGCAGTACCTCGTCGGAATAGGCTTCCGCCCAAACCAGGGACTTGCCGCACTCATAGATCAGGACAGCTTCCTGCTGTTCCTCGCTCACTTGTGCGGCCAGAGCGCCAGGCAGGGCAAGAAGCGAACCGATGGCGAGCAACCGCGCGCCTATCCTCAAGGCGCTAGAGCTGGGCATTGCATTCCAGGGCACGTTTCTTGAGCCGTTCAAAGGTGTAGTCCGCCCCCATCTTCCGCTCCATCCGCTTGTATTTGGCTTGCGCCATTTCGAGATAGGGACGCGCTTCGAGGCCGGTGCCCTGGCTCACCTGGGAGACGATGGAATCCCACGTTTCCGCGCCGTACTCTAACGCAATGCCCTCGCGCTCAACCTGATAAATAACATATCCGCATTCGGCGATCTGGCGCATGGATTTTTCGTTTTCACTCTCCTTTGCAGCCAGCGGCGATGTGGCGATGCTCGCGATTGCAAGCGCAGCGACTGAGAATGATGATTTATTCATGGTCTCTTCCTTGTTTGAGAGTTCGATCAATCCGATGCCGATAGGCCGGACAACGTGCCGCATCCGGGAGCGTACCCGAGATCGCAGGCTTTACGCGCAAGATTGGCGGCAATCCGTCGATCCAACGCAACCCCTTCGCCCGCCATGCGCATATCGGCCGCGATGAAGCAGGCACCGCCGCTCTTGTGGTTGCATCCTTTGAGCGCGAGATCGTATGCGCCCTCAAGGTTTTGGGGCACGCCGCGACCTTCACGCAATTGCCTCGCAGCGTTCGAGCAACCAGCGCCGTCCAGCCCGTCGCAAGCCGCTGTGAATGCACCCAGCGCCGGTTCGCGCCAGCTTTCGCCCTCGCCGCGATCTGCCAGCTGCATCCACATGATACCCAGATCGTTGCAGGCGGTGGCGATCTTGCCATCGCAGGCCATCTTCAAGTACCTGCGCGCCGATGCCTCGTCCGCATCATGCGCCAGCCCGTCGCGGGCCATGACACCGATATTGGCGCAGGCCTGCCACTGCTCGGCTGCACAGGCGCGCTCGAGCAGGGTATATCCGCTCTTGGGGTCGGATGGCCCTCCTGTGCCGGTGGCGAGTAAGGCGCCGGCCTGGCCACAGGCGTCCATCGCCCCCATATCGCATGCTTGAAGATAGAGTTTGCGGGCAACCGTGAGCTTGGCGGGATCGATTTTTCCGCCCAGGGTTGCAACCCGTGCGAGAACATTTGCCTGCCAGCTGCATCCCTGACCCGATCCGGCTTCGCAAAGGATGCCGGATATCTGCGCGGCGATGACCAGTTCCTGAGGACCGCCGCGCCCTTCCAGCAACATCGGGACGAGCAGGTGGCAAGCCTGTGCGTTGCCGAGGTCGCATCCCTGGGCGAACATTTCGCGCGCTTTGATCGCGCGCTCCTCACCCGACAGTCTGGCGAAGATCCGCCCTGCACTGAGACAGGCATTCTGGTTGCCATCGAAACACGATCGTTCGATCTTCGATCGCTCGGTGTCAGGGGCGTTGCCGGCCTGCGCGGGAGGGCCAAAAGCCAAAGCGCCGAATGCCAGCAGGATTGCCAGGAAATTTCGCGTCATCGGTCGTCCCTCGTGGCTATCGGAGCGTTCGACCACTCCAATGAGGACCGGATGTCATCCAAGCTGATTTCCTTGGTCGAAGCGTCCTTTCCTATCTCCAGGAAACTCGCCCAATCCTTGCCATCGATGCGATAGGCGATGGTCATCGTCAGCTCGTCATTGAGCTTTGCGAGCTTCCCTTGCGCGTCGGCGGGAAGGGCGAATTTCGAAGATGCGGTAAAGTTGCCGGTTCCCTGGCCGCCAAGTTTGGTCAGCGGATAGGACTGTCCGTTCGAAATCCGCAATTCAATCGCATCGAAATTGCCGTCCATGCGTGCCGTCATTCGTCCGGCCCTGGAGAGGTACATTTTGCCCCCGGCCGAATAGGTGCCTGGTCGGGAAAGCATGAAGAGGGCTACGTCCACATCACTCGTGTCGAGGACGCGATAGGCAATGACGCCGGTTCCGGTCGGGTACCGGCTGAAGCCGCCACGCCGCGATCTCCAGATACCGAAATCATCAGACACAGGGTCGCTAACGATATCCGACCCGACCGAGGTGAAAACCTGCTTCTTGCCAGGCTTGCCTTTCTGCAAAAACAGATGGTTGTCCTCGGTGTGACGCAATTGCTCGTACCCTGCCTGCATCAATTCCGAGGACTGCCGTTTGACGCACTCTTCATCGATCATGGCAGCAAGTTCACCTTGCAGCGCTTCGAATTCTGCCTTGTTCGGAGCCTTGTCGTATTTGGAAACCGCTGCGGTCGCAGCATAGCCCCATTCATTCCTGCTCAGGGCGGGGCCTCCCCATGCCACGCGGCAGTCCTTGGGTTCGATCGAGACCTCGAGCGGCGCGGCGATCAGCGCTTCGGCCAGTAGTTCGCTCTTGTCGATAATCGACCACGCCTCGGCATTATCGGCTCTTTTGATACAACCGTTCCAAGCCTGCTTCGCCTTGTCGAAAGGGCGCATTTGCTCGAGCTGCTCGTCAGTCGCGACCGCTCTCAGCTTGCTGCGGAACATGCTGTGCAGGAGCCAAAGGGCGCGATAGTTTCCGATAGTGAAGAGATCGCAGCTCTCGTTCGCGCCGAGGCTGTAATCGACCATGCGGTACATGTTTACGAAACTCTGGACCTGTTGGGCTTGAGTGGCTTGCTGTTGGTCCTGTGCATGTACTGTCTGCGAAACCAAGGTGCAGGACAGAGCGGCGATCAAGGCGGTCGCTTTCATTCGGGCAGGAAAAAAAGTCATTTGTCTTGGCCCTCGCAATCGCCGATCCGTTTCATATTGAGCCGGCTGATCATGGTAGCACCCACCGTGTTGCCACCGCCGCTTAGAACCTGGACCCCGAAAGCTTTCTTGCCATCGCCGGATACTTCGATGGTCAGATTACCTGTCATCGTCATGGTCGGGTGGGGACAAGAGAGACGTGCCTCGAACTTCCTTCCGGTTTGCGTCGCATCCGAGATCCGACAATTCGGAGCAAGCATAGCGGGCTGAAGCGTCGCCTTGTCCGGTCCCAGGCACATCGTGTTCGATTGAATCACACGATTCTCATCCACACTGCGATGACCGTCCTTGGCGGTGCTGTCGCTGAACGTAGCGCCTCCTTCGCGTACGAGTTCGATTTCCCATTCGCCGGGCACGATAGTCAGCGCTGCATCCGCTGCGGCGAGCGAACCAGCCGACAGAAGCAAAACTGCCGCCAACGGCTTCTTCATGTGTATCATTCATCGTCTCCTGACAGGGCTCCGCCGTTCGCTTCGGCATGAACCGTCCTGGCAGCTCCGACGGATTTGCTTTCGGTAAAGGTGACGGAGCTAACCCTTAGGCCGTGATCAGATTGCTCGAAATCCAGCACGACCACTCCGCCGATCGCGCAGCAACCCGCATCATCGTCGCGGCGCACCGGTGCGAAGGCGGTCATCTCATGGAAATTGAAACTGACGGGTGAGGCTGTCGAGAATTCGGGTGGCAGCAGCTGGTCGGCCTGCTTCAAAAGCGATGCCGCAGCGGTCCAGTTCCAGCCCTCTCCCCTCGTGAAGAATACGAGATCGGAATTCCCCAGGGCTCGGTTCACCGCCGGAATATGCAGGAGGAACCGACTGTTCTCGCCATCATCTGCACCATGAACCGCAATAGGTGCATCGAGGTAGCCATCGACCTGCCGGGACGACAGCAGATAGAAAAAAGTTTCCCGATGCTCCGCCAACACCAGCATTTCGGTGCGAGGACCGTCCACTGGTTGCAGGTGGAGCACTTGCCAATACAGGTCTGGCACGATTCCGAAAGCACCGATGCGCCCGCTCGAAGCCACACGGCATGCAGCTTCGGTTTCATAAAGGCAGCGCTCGGCAAAGTCCGCCGGTTCGGCGTCTTCCACCCGCACCGCCCGTTCGATCGTCTCGTCGTCGCACCCGCTCATATAGCCACCGTCCGGGCAGACGAGGGCGTGGTTCGGGAATTCGTCGACCTCTTCGTGCGGTGCCGCCTTTCCTGCGGCTGGTTTTGCCGCTGCGAGTCCCAACAGGATCCCGCCTGCAAGCGAAAACACCATCGGTGAGTGTACCGAGGTCATGGATCAGCGTTTCCCTGAGGTGCATGACGACGTGTCGCCAAGCCTGCATGCCCTGCGAAGAGCCTCTGCTGCAGCGATGCCAGCAGCTGTTCCCGTTTCGCTTTCGCCCGCGATACGTGCGAGCGTTGCACAGGCCTTGGGCGACCCCAGTTCGCAGGCATGGGCGACGAGCGAAACTGCGCGCTTCTCATCGATCCGCCCACCGATGCCTTTCTTGTGCATGACACCGAATGCGAAGCAGGCCTTGGCGACGAATGCATCGCAGCCGTAGCGCATATAGCGATAGGCTGCGCCTGGATCTCGGGCGCTCTCCGGCCCTTGGGAATAATAGAGGCCAAGGTCAGCGCAGGCTATCCCGACGCGTTCGTCGCACGCTGCCGACAATGCATTTAATTGGCGCTTTGCATCCACTCCGGCTGTTTCTTCCATAAGCGGTTCGAGCAGGGCGTCGCATCCACCAGCCCAGCCGGTCGCACACAGGAGGTCGTTGCGGTGAAATGTTTCATCGCTGGATCGCGTGCCCCCAGGAAGCATGGCTGCGCCCCTGCAGTGCGTGGAGACTTCCTTCTTACAGGCGCGCAAGCCGTAGGCTTTGACGGCGACAAGATCGATGCCTGGCTCTTCTACCTCCCCAAGCAACTGGGCAGCATCGACGCAGGCCTTTTCGCCTCCGGGATGACGGCACTCTTCGCCCATCGCCAGCAAGGCAAAGGTCATGACCCCATCGGGTTCGGTGGAATTCGCGCGGGACAGAGGCCCGAGCGCCATTCCCGTAAACTTGCAGGCCACATCGTCGCCCGCCCTGCAAGCCCTCGCAAACATCCGCGCGGCCCTGATGTGATCCTTCTCGTTGCTGGCCGTTTCGTGTTCGATCTGGCCGGCCATGGTGCAGGCAGCCGGCAGGCCCATGTCGCAGGCCTGGCCGAACATCGAGAGGGCCGCCAGACGTTCGCCTGCGGCGTCATATGCGAGGCCGCCTCGATGGATTTCAATCACGGGGTTATCGTAAGTAGCTTCAGCGATGGCGGGCTTCGCGGCAAGACCAACTATTGCGATGAAGCAAGTGAGGGCGAAATTCATCCGGGGGACCACGTTATACGCCCTCCTTCTTCATGTCGGTCGCTCTGAGGCATCCCTCTGTGTAGAGTTGCCGACAAGCGGCCATGTATCCCTCGTACGCCTTCGCCCTGTCCGGCTGAGTAACCCCGCGGCCATCTTCGATCATCCTGGCGGCCCTGAAGCAATTGCGGCCGCCGTACTTCTTCTGGCAAAGCTCGACGTAGATCCCCAAAGCGCCGGGATCATCGACAGGACCGCCTTCGCCATTGAGCAGAGCGTCCGCATAATTCTGGCAGGCTTTCAACAGGCCTTGGTCACAGGCTATGAGGAAGGCCCTGCGCCCTTCGGCCATGTCGACGCCGCCGCCTTCACCGGTCATGGCCATCACGCCATAGTTCTGGCAGGCAACGTCATCGGCATCTTCGAAGCACAGGGCCTGCAAAATCGCGCGCGCGCCTGCGGCATCGCCTAACTTGGAGAGCCGATCGGCATCCGCATACAGATCACGGATACGTTTTTCGTCGGCCGGGAATTCGCAGGGTTCGCCGCGCTCTACCCTCGCATGCTGTTCATCGGCCCAGCGGGATTCCTCTTCGCTCACGACACGACCGCCTGGTCCCCCCATCCGGCTCAGCATGATCTCGGCGTAAAGAAACTCGCATTGCTGTTCTGGGGTAGACCTTTTGATTGTCTGTCCCATGACCGGTCCCGAAATCATAAGGCCCGACATGGCGAATGCGACGCCAGACAGAATTCCGGTTCGGAGAAAATAAGAACGCATGCGACCCCCCGCCTCAAATGACGGCCCTTGGCTACGCCTGACGAGGCGAATGCGTAATGCACGTTTGCTGATAGAAAGATGACAATGACTGTTAGAGGTGTGCGCTCACCCCAGTCGCGGAGGGTCGCCGGATCTCTTAACAGGACTTGTCACAGGATTGGATGCGCAAACCTGCTAGGCCTTCTTTTGCGACCCGGCGGGCTTGCCCGCACACCTACGGACCTCTCCTAACCTGGGAGAGGTCCGATTTTTCGGTTGCGCCATGAATGATGCAAACCGAAGAATGGGGGCAGCGGGATTTTGGACAGCGGCGAAGCTGGTGAGGTGGTGTAGATGAAATTACTCTATATCGAAGACGATGCGCGCGCTGCCGCCGAGATGAGCGATATTGTCCGCGAGCAGGGGGACACCCTTGCCGTGGAGAGCAATGGCGCCGACGGATTGAGACGTGCCGGACTGGAATCTTTCGATGTCATCATCCTCGACAGGATGCTCGGCGATGCCGATGGACTCGAACTGATAAAACGCCTGCGCGGCATCGGGGTAAGTACGCCAATCCTGATGTTGAGCGCTCTTGGCCGGACAAGCGACCGCGCAGAGGGGCTCGAGGCGGGCGCAGACGACTATCTCGCTAAGCCTTTCGAACCTATCGAACTGATCGCGCGAGTTCGGGCGCTTAACCGACGCGCTTCCGGTCGCGAACACAGCGCGGTCATCCTCTTCGGTACATTCGAGTGTCACGTAAAAGCCCGCACAGCATTTCGCGACAACCAGCACATCGGTCTTAGCCCTCGCGAATTCGAGTTGTTTCGGTACTTCATGGAAAATGCGGGCGAGGTCGTGACCCGCGAGATGCTACTGCGCGATGTGTGGAATATGTCATTCGATCCGCAGACCAATGTGGTCGACGTCAATATCGGGCGATTGCGACGCAAGCTTGAAGATGGCTTCGATAGCCCGGCGCTGGAGACAGTCTGGGGTACCGGATATCGCCTGTTGCAGGGACGCGCATCATAATCTTCTCCCGCTCCATCTTTACCCGCATCGTCCTGCTTTCGGCAGTTCTGTCCGCAATACTGCTTGCCGGTTTGTGGTGGACGACAGACCAGACAATTCAAGAAACCTTTGCGGCCTCGACACGCGAAAGCGTCGATGTCGATCTGACTGGCCTGGTCGATATCTATTCCAGCGGAGGTCAGGCCGAATTGGAGAAACGGATCGACGACAGGCTTGCGCTCAATCCGACAGATGGGGTGCGCGCGCATTATTTGCTGGCAAACCGGTCTGGCAAACGGATTGCTGGAGATCTTACCGAATGGCCCGACCTTGATCCGGCGATATCGGAAAGTGGAGAAATCGCGATCGGCAACCGTAGCGAAGCGTACGCCCGGGCGACGCTGATATCGGAAAACTTGCAGCTTCTCGTTGCGCACGAGCAGCCCGAACGCTCTTTCCTGCTCGCTCGGGTGAGCCTGGTTTTTCTGCTTGGTGGTGCCGTGTTCGTAGGCTGCACAGCCTTGTTCGCGCAAATCGCCAGTGTGAGAGTTCGCGACAGGGTGAGCCGGGTCAGCGACGCCTTTCGCAGGCACGACGAACCTGCACTGGATCGCATGGCGGCTCCAAGAAACCCGGACGAGATCGACCAGATCGCGAGCCAAGCGTCCCAGGCGGTCAGGCGGGCTCGGCAATTGACACAGGCCTATCGTGATACGTCCGAGCAGATAGCACACGAAATTCGCACGCCGCTGATGCATCTCGACAGCCGCATAATGAAGGCGATCGCCAGGCAGCCCGATCAGTCGACTACTGCAGAACTGCTGGAAGCCCGTGCCGATATAAAACGCCTCGTCAGTACTCTGGAGGCGCTGCTCGATATTGCTGCCAGCCAAGCCGACCGGGGAGATTGGAAGGGTATGAACCCGGTCGACTTTAGTTCTACGGTGAGGCAGATTTGCGAACTATATCAGGATAGTGCGGAAGATGCGGGCTATCACCTGAAATGGGAAATCGCGGAGGACGTAAACGTGTTGGGGGATGAAGCGCAATTGCGACGGATCGTCACGAACCTGCTCGACAATGCGTTCAAGTACAATCGGCCAGGGGGCGATATCACTGTCTCCCTCCAGCCTGGCCCACGCCTTAGCGTTGTCGATCAGGGTCCGGGCATTCCTGCAGCAGAGCGCGAGAAAATCTTCGAACGTTTCTACAGGGGCACGACCGCCGGCTCGGACACGCAGGGAAGCGGAATGGGACTCGCCCTTGCAAGAGCGATCGCGCAACGTCACGATTTGTTTCTCGGCATCTGCGACAATGAAGGCGGTGCAAGGTTCGTATTGTCGCCAAGCGAGGGCAGCGAGTGCGTTTGAGAGCCATGGTTCATCGCCATCATGTTCTAGGCCCGGGGCGCGTCCCTGCGTTGGGGTTCCTTGCGCTGCTTGCCACGGTTTTGCTGGCAGGCTGCACCTCGCAAGGGGGGGCTGAAAACTCTCTGGCGAGGCCGCTTATGCAAGGCTCCACGGCGCCCAGAGCGATGTCTCCTGTCGAACGGCTAGCAAATGACCTGGCGATGGCAGATGTCGCTTTCGAGAACGGTGATGCCAAAGCGCTGGCCAATCACTTGCAGTCTGTCGACCTGGCGGGCGCAACTCCATCGGATGCAAATGGAGAGGCCAAGCTGAACGCGTGGCGCAGCAGCATTGCCGCAGCCCCGCCTGCTATGCGCGGCAGGGTGCTTGGCCCTGCATATCTGAGCGGAATCTTGGCAGCCGGATCCAGGATCAATACTGAACAGGTCCTGCTTGGCGGCAAGGCTGTAAGCATCGCTGCCGGGACCGCCCCACGAGATACATTACGTCTTCGCATAGTCAGAGGTGATGGAAAGATCGTCTGCGAGAAATCACCCGCTCATGCGCGCGAGTGTCGTTTCGTGCCGACATATACCCAGCGTTTCCGCATAGAATTATATAATACAGGACCGGAGGATGCGCGCTATCACCTCGTTTTCGATTAGGTGCCTCTCGCTTGTCGCTGCGCTTCTTTGGGCCCCATCCGTAGTAGACGCCGCCCATGCCAGCGAGCAGAGTTCGCCGTACTCGACCGACCTTCCGCAATTTGCCCATCTTCGGGCCTTGGAGGCGCGTGCCAACGACCTTCAGGAAAACGAGGCGCAGGACGCTCTGGGCAGGGGACGGATTATCGCCGGATGGAAAGCGCTTCAGGAGGCGGCATCCAAGACTTTCCTCCAAGACGGTTCGGTTCATCCCCTGGCCCACATAGCCAAGCTCAAGATAGCCTCGCTCTTATATGCGAACGGCGAGATAGATACGGCTATAGCACTGGCGGAAGAGGGCATCGCCCAAAGCCGACCCTACATGGCGGACTATCCAATACCAATGGCCGACAGCGCTGCGCTTCTAGGGGTCCTTTGGACCCAGAAGGGCGAACCCGAGCGAGCGCTCGCGATGGTCGAAGCGACTTACGGGGACTTCACGCAGGCCATTGCCGACAAGCCAAGTGCGGGCGCCATATTGGCAAAGTCCAATCTCGAACATTCCCTTTCCCAAATCACCCTGCGGATGGGCCGCACGCAGGACGCGCTCGATTACCAGAAAGCCAGTCTCGATACGCGGGAAGCTAGCCTCGGCCCTTACCATCCCGACACGGTGGCGGCGTACTACAATTACGCCCAAACCCTGCGCAGGGCCGGCCAGATGCAGGAAGCAGAAGCGATCGCTCGCGCGGCTGTCGAAAGGGCCAGCGCGCATGTCGACCCGTCACATCCCAGTTATGCGCGCGCCTTCGAAATGCTCGGAATTGTGCTCGCAAACTCAGGTAGGCCAATTGAGGCCACAGAGTTCCTGTCCAATGCGCTGGAACTCAAACGTCGATATGAGGGAGCAGACACGCTCATTTTCGGATATGGCATTCACAATCTAGCCACTATCCTGCTGCAGCGCCGCCAATTTGAAGAGGTGCGACCGCTATTCTCCGAGGCGGAGGAAATAATGTCCCGATATCAGGGGCCGAGCAGCGCATTTCCCGTCTTGGCCCTTGCGTATAATGGGCAGGCATCTCTCGCGCTCGGCGAACCTGCCGAAGCGCGACGCCTTCTCGATGATGCTTTTTCGCGGCTTGGTAAGGATACCAAGGATGTCGAGGCTCTATCGCGAATAGTGCCAGATCTGGTGCGCTCGCTCAGACTTGTCGATCTACCCGACAAGGCCCTCGGTCATGCCGTCGCCTACGAGCAGCGCGTTCTTGCAAGCGACACGACCGATGCTTTCGAAATAGCGTTTTCAAGATTGCTGCGGGTTTCGGCCACGCCATCCCGGGACGATAGGATGCTGGCTGAGGCGGCGCACGCCGTGCTCGGAGCAATCCGCCGTTCCACCGTGTCTGACCAGGCGGCAGGTCTCCAAGTGCGTCATCTCGCTGCAATTGATCTGGTGCTGGAAACGGCTGCTAGGCACCAGGATCCTTCTCTCATGCTTGCCGCAATGTCGCTTGTTAGCGGCTCGGACATCGCACGTGCGGCTAGCCGGGGTACCGAAAAGCTAAGTTCCGATCACCCCGAATTGGCTACGATGCTCAGCTTCAGGCGGCAAATGTCCGACCGATTTGAGAAAGCCGATCGGGCAATGCTGCTGGCGCTAGCCAGAGGCGGCAATGCAGCCGATTTGCAGGTGGAGTTGGATGAAGCCAGCAGCGAGTATGAAGCCGCTGAAAGATCTCTTCATGAGCGCTTCCCCGCATGGGCTGGTATGGGCTTGCAAACAACCCCATCGATCTCTGCGCTTCGGGCATCGTTGAAAGAGGGCGAGGCCGTGTTCGCGGTCGCTCCAGTTTACTACGGCTCTTACGCGCTGGTTGTGACACCGGACAGTGCACATGCCGTGCAATTGACGACAAGTCGAAGGCAACTGGTCGATCTTGCCAATTCGTTGGGTAGCAGTGTCAGGGTAGGAGCCTTGGATGAGGGCGCCTCCCATGCACTCGGGCATGCCTTGTTCCCGCAAGGGGTGCGAGACCAACTGGCCAATACGAAGAAGCTGCACATTCATGCCAGCGGGCCGCTGGGGTCACTACCATTCTCCTTGGTGAAGGGATGGGGTGAAGATGACGATGCCGCTTGGCTGACGGACCGCTTCGTCCTGAGCTATATGTCGGCACTTGCACCAAGAGAGGGCAAGTCCGCCGACAAGGTAACGAGTGATGCCTTGAACCTCGTCGCCTTTGCTGCTCCGCAGATCGCCAACTTCACAATTGCGACGGCGGAACAGGCTGGTTCCGCTAGCCTGCAGATCTCGGACTTTTTCACGCGCACCTCGGTCGACAGGTTGGCGGTTTCCACTCTTCCGCCCTTGCCAGGCACGGCTGAAGAAGTTCGTGCGATTGCGACATCCGTACCGTGGAAGAACAAGCAGCTATTTATCGGAGCCGAAGCGAACGAAGCGGCGATGCGGCGGGAAGAAACCAGCCGCGCAGACATCCTCGTACTGGCAACGCATGGTCTGGTTGCGGGCGAGATCGAAGGCATAGCGGAACCGGCGCTGATTCTTTCAACTGGCGCAGACGCATCGGACGACGGTGTCCTGACCGCCAGCGAGATCGCCCGGCTCGACATCCCGGCGGATTGGGTCATCCTGTCTTCATGCGATAGCGCGGCCGGAATGGGAGGGGGGCTCCCCGCTTTTTCAGGGCTCGCGCAGGCTTTCTGGCAAGCTGGGGCCGACGATCTCCTGGTGACGCATTGGAAGGTGCGTGACGATATCGCCGCTTTCGTGAGCTCTCGAACGGTTCTCAATTACCTGGGAGGTATGACGAAGGCCGATGCCTTGCATCACGCGATCAGGCAGCTGCGCACGGAAAGTGGTATCGAAGGGGCGGCAAGCCCATTCGCTTGGGCACCCTTCGTTTTGATTGAACGATGATCGCGCGAAGGCCTTTCGCGTCAGCAAGTTGGAAGAAGTACAGGGCATTGTTGTGGACACACGGGTCGACGAAGGCATGATCAGTTCGTCCGGGGTGGCCAGGTGGCCATCAGGCTCAGCGCGCGGGAGCCATAGCAAGCCGAGCAGTGCCCCCTCTGCAGGCAGACCCACCGATTGAATACGTCGCTGGCACTCCAGCCGCCAATCGAAGTCATCACGCAGTTTGTCGCGATTGCGCTGCTGTCCGAGTTGCTGATGATGATCCCTTGGCGCATTTTGCCGACTGCTGTCGAAAAGGAATCGCGCGTCTAAGTAATTGGGGAGAAGACGATGACCGAAACTGACCAGTGGCCGGATATTCCTTTCGAGGCCTGGAAAGACACTTGTGCCGCGCTCCATCTTTATACGCAGATCGTGGGTAAATACCGTCTCGCACATACGCCATGGGTCAACCATTCCTGGCATGCCACGCTCTATGTGAATGCCGATGGCCTAACGACCGGTATCCAGCCGCGGCGGTTCAGAACTACGCCGCTGTATCAGCACCAAAAAGGGCCGGAGATTAACTCCGGCCCTAGAGGGGTAGGACCCTAGGGGATCCTCGTTTCAGGTCCAGTCTGAGATAGGCCCGACTCGGAATACGGAACCTGCCCCGGTTGTCGCGCTGGATTACCCGAACTGTTTCGTGAGGTTCAGATCATCCTCACAGCTTTTTCTCGATACCGACGTAGAAGAAGCGGCCCACCGGAGTGAAAGGGTTGCCGGCCTCTGTGCCAAGAAGGTCGTAAGGAGGCAGTTTGTCGAACACATTGTCCACGCCGAGGTATAGTTTGCCCTGATCCATCGGTTCGAAGTCGATCCGGAAATCATGGTAGGTGACATCGGGATACCAGGCGGAGGGCAAGGCGTCCGGATTGAGCGGATCGCGATCCTGGACCGAGAACATCGTTTCGTAGTTCGCGCTGACCGTCTGCCTGCCGATGTACCGCATCCGGTAGCCGAAATTGACGTCATCATTGCTGAGGTTCGCCGAGAGCTGACCCTGCCACGCGGGGTCGCCGAGCTCACTCTTCTGCCGGTCGTAGAAATCGACGTCGGTGACATCGGTATAGTTGTTGCGCTTGATGACATAGGACAGCAGGCCGCGCAGCGAGAGTTCGAGCTCTCCTCCAAGGTTGCTGCGATAGCTCATGTCCATGTCTACGCCCGAGGTCTCCTGCTTGGCGAAGTTGAACGGCGCGATCAGTGCCGAGGGGCCGGTCGGAGTCAGCGATACGGTCGTACCCGCATGGATGACGTTCGACTGACCCTGAAGCGTGCCGTTGGCGTTGCGGAAGACAGCTGCGCAGTACTGGTTGTCGATGCCCGAGGGGTTGTCATAGCATTGGTTGATAACCTGCTGCCCGCCGAGCGAGAAGATCACGTTGTCGATCGTGATGTCGTAATAGTCGGCAGTCAGCGAGAAACCGGGAAGGAAGCGCGGTTCGAAGATCGCGCCCACCGTCCAGCTCTTGCTGCGTTCTTCGGCAAGGTTGGGGTTGCCGCCGTTGTTTGCGGAGATGCCGGATGCCGGGATATTGGTGAACGGCTCGGTCGTGGTCACGCCGCCGACCGTAAAGGTCTGGGTCGTCGGTACCCCGGCCGCCGCGCAATTTGCCGCGCGGTTGGGGTTTTCGTTAATGCGCGTCTGGCTGCACGGATCGGTAAAGCCGTTAATGAACGTTTGCGTGGCCGCCGAGAACAGGTCGCTCTGCGTTGGCGCGCGGACTGCCCGTGCATAGCCGGCGCGGAACTTGATGTCGTCGATTGGGGCATAGATAGCGTTGGCGTTCCAAGCGAACACGCCACCGGTTTCGCCGACGTTGTAATCAGAGAACCGGCCTGCCGCGCCAAAGCTCAGTTCGCGCACGAAAGGCATATCGGCCAGCAGGGGAACATTGATCTCGCCGAACACTTCCGTCACCTTCAGTTTCGGCGGATCGAAGTCCGAGATTGCATTCAGAAAGGTAAGGCCATCCTTCGTTGCCTGGTCATAAGCGGCAAAAGCGGTCTGTTCGCGATATTCGCCGCCGAGGACGAAACTGATCGGGCCTGCGGGAAGCTCGAAGAGTTGCGAGAGGTCGCCGGCAACGTACCCGGTGAAGTCCAATAGAGTGGCTTCTTGCTCGCGGCTGGACGTGTAGAGGAAATAGTCCAGCGCTGCCTGGCTCGGTGCTCCATCGCCGAAAAGGTTCACCGGAACGCAGGCGGGGTCGTCATTGGTCGTGCTTGCGTCGGCGTTGATCCGGCATACGATCTGGCCCGCCGAATTGCGTACCGCATCGATCGCATTGGCGTACTGCGCGCGCAGCAGATTCCCTGCCGTTTCGTAGTAGGTTTCCAACTTGCCGTAATTCGCCGCGATTTCATAACGCCAATCGCCGTTGAATTCGCCTCGGATACCGGCAACGATCGAGTAGGTCTCGCGTTCGTGATCCTCGCCGCGACCGCCGAAGTCGACGTTGAAACGCTGTGCAGCAAAGGTCGTAGCGCTGGACGGCAGGACCGAGCGGAGCGTCGCCAGAGCCTGGGTTGTCAGGAACGGGTTGTCCAGACGGAAAGTGTTGTTGAAGAAGGTCGGCTGGCCTTCCTGGTTGGCGGTTACATTGACATAACGGGCTTCGATGAAAGGATCGAATGCGGGCGAAATTTCGAAATGCGCAAGTAGGGTTGCCGAATACCGCTCGAGACCCGGCGAAAGCATGCCGGTGAGGCGAAGGGTAGACCCAAGGCCGCCTACGCAGTTGCTCGACCCGAGCGGACGCAGATCGGTAGTGCACGGATTGGCGATCAGGCTTCCGTCAGGCTGAAAGACGAAGGTGCGACCGAATTGCGCAAGGCCGTTGCTGCTGTTCGGATTCGCAAGGCCGGAACAGGCAGCGGCCCGCCTGGCGTTGAATTGCGCAGTGGTTTCGCCCGCTGCTGCCGACGTCGGACACGATGCGGTAAAGAGACCGCCTTCCGAGATATTGTTGTTCCGAACTCCGTTCAGGAAGGAAGTGTCGGGGATACCGTTGCCGGTCGCCGGTTCTGCAGGTCGCACACCGATGGTGGGGTTGACGATCTGGCCCGTGAACTCGGTAGCGTTGAACTGGTTGCGCCCGCTGTAGGCGCCGGTCTGTCCGTCGCGATCTGTGAAGTAGAGCGTATCCTGGCGCGCATATTCGCCAGCGAAGGAGATGTTGCCGCGCCCGTCGCCGAAGTTCTGCCCGGCCGTGATGCTCGTGAAATAAGATTCACGATCGCCGCGGTCGGAAATCCCGGCCTGCCCGCGAACGCGGATGCCTTCGAAATCGTCGTCGAGGACGAAGTTGACGACACCGGCCACGGCGTCCGATCCATACACGGCTGAATTGCCGCCCGTAACGATGTCCACACGCTCGATCAGGTCTGAAGGGATCGAATTGGTATCGACGCGTTCGACACCCGGCGTCGCAGTAATCTGGCGGCGACCGTTGACGAGGGTAAGGGTACGCGCGGTGCCAAGCCCGCGAAGATCGAGGGCGTTGATACCGGCCGTGCCGATGAAGCGGGTCGAGTTTGCCTGGCTGAAGGTGGCGCGGAGCTGGGGAAGCTGGTTCAGCGTATCCCCGAGCGACACGTTGCCGGAAGAGAGGTCGGCATAGGTAACCGAGGTGACCGGGACGGGCGACGTCAGGTTGACCGGCAGCGCAATGCGCGAACCGGTAACGACGATGGCGGTTTCTTCCGTGTCCTGGGTTTCTTCACATTCGCCCGATGCGTCGACGATACATTCGTCAGCACTATCCTGGGCCTGGGCGGCGGAAGGTGCGGCGAGAACGGCAAAAGTATAGCAGGCAAGAGTAGTCGATGCGCGAAGCGCATGCTTCATCGTGAAATTCATTGTGTAACCCCCTAGTGGCGCCTTCGCTTGGTACGAAGCCTGCCAGTGTCACCCTGCCTCAATGGCGATCGCTCCTCGATTCGCCCCTCGGCGACACAGATTTACCAAGGTCTTCGAATGGGCGTTCCCACGCGTTTTATATGCGCCATCCACGTCCGCCCCGGCAGTGCGATGGCTTGGGGTTTCAAGCAGTAATTCGATCGCGAAAACAATGCGATGGAGCTACGCCGGGAAGGGCCCGAAATGCGCAATGGCCCCTCAACCGGCTATGGGATCGATGTCGCCGCTCGTTGAGGGAGGCGGGTCTTCCGATACCAGAACACTGCCCTGTTCGATCGGGTCCTCTTCCATGGGCGAAGTTCGGCGGGCTAACCGTTCGTTTCGCCGGTCGATCTCTGCCTGCAGGGCGGAAAAGAAGGTGTCGTACGGTTCCGCTTCACGGACCGTGCGCTGCAAGGATTCCCCCTTTGCCGACATGGTTCGAGAGCGCGCGAAAATCACCCGGACGGCGGTCGAATCGTCCGATAACCGGTCGATGAATACCGATACGGAGGTCTGGTCGGAGCTGCGGGCGAGTCCCCCGATTTCTAGCGCGATTCTTTCTCTACCGGACCCTGATGCCGTGATGAACCCTGAGGTGGCATCCGCTTGAGTCGGCCGAAAGCCGAGGTCCGCGAGGACCGTCATGACGCTGGCGAAGACGCCCGCGCTCAAAGTGCCAAATTCGCGTTCCTGCACGAACCTGTCGCCGCCAGGCTGCCCATGATCAGTGGTGGCCAGGGTAAGGCTCGGTCCATTGCCGGAGTCCAGGGCCGCGAGGCCTGTGCAACCGGTCTGGAAAGCGGCAAGAAGTATGAAAGCTCCAGACCGGAAGTATGAATGTTTGGGCAATTTGCGACGACCCTGTTCTATTTACCGCTGTCGATCCGAACCCGTCCGGACAGCCTCGATCTGTTGACCATCTTCCGACGCGCAGACCAGAAGACCCATCGACAGGCTAAACAGGCATATCGCCAACAGGAATAGCGCCTGACGCCGGACGAAGCGGTCTTGCTGCTGTGCAAAAGCCAGGGACGTGGGATCGAGCGATGGGGGCCAAGATTTGGTCATTTGTCATTCTCCGGCCCCCGTGGAATTGCGGTATCTTCGTGTCGTTGTCGATCAATCGATGGTTATGGTCGCAGCCCGCCGGTTTTTCTGCCAAGCTTCCTCGTTGCTACCGAGTGCGACGGGGCGCTCCTTGCCGTAGCTGACGACAGCGAGACGGCTGCCGTCGATGCCGATCGAGATGAGATAGTTACGCGCGGCATTGGCACGGCGCTCGCCCAGTGCGAGGTTGTACTCGCGGGTTCCCCGTTCGTCGGCATGGCCTTCTATGCGAGCCATCTTGTTGGGGTACTGCCTTAGCCAGTTGGCTTGCGACCGGAGGGCTGCGGCATCGATATCGTCGATATTATAGCGATCGGTATCGAAGTAGATGATGTCCTGCCCACCCATTTTCGCGAGAAAGTCCGCGTGGCTTCCCGGGATCGGCTGATTGCTGGTCGACTGGCCCGTCGACGCATCGGCGCCCGGAGCCGGAGGCAAGGTTTCGACCTTCTTCTTTCCGCAGCTTGCAACGGCAAGACCCATGGAAAGCGCGATCAGTACAGTGTGAACTCGAGACATTTAATGGCTACTCCTAAGTCGAGTCACGTCGACTCTTATCGTGAACCAATATCGCATCCCGATCCCCGCCCGTTCGTACGGATTTTCAACGCGCGCATATAATTTCCGTAGGAACACTGCGGAATTTGTCCGGCTATATTGCAGTCGTGATCAGGGAGGGCCTGGTCCACATAACCGGCAGACCGATTCCCTGACTTCAAAATGACCCTGGGGTCTGCCGGTTACATTCGTACCTATGCGATCTTCTGAACTCGGCGCGCTCTCAACGGCGCGCCGTTTTTTTAACCGACCGGCGTCAACGTTTCGGCAAGCCGGTAGCCGACACCGCTTTCGGTGAGAATGAGTTCGGGATCGGAAGGGTCCTCTTCGAACTTATCCCGCAGCATGGCGATATAGCTGCGTAGGTATTGGCCATCGACGACCGGTTCGTTCCAGCCGGCGATCATCAATCTGCGCTGGGTAACGACTTGTCCCGAACTGCGCACCAGTGCCTCGAAGATTGCGAATTCCTTGGGAGAGAGATGGACAGGTTCGTCCATCAATCGAACTTGTCGTGTTCTCAGATCGACATGCAGCAGATCGGACGTGAACACGGCAGCGTCCTTGCCGCTCGCTTCGTTGAGGCGCCTTTCGACCACACGAATTCGCGCCAGCAGTTCCTCCATCCCGAACGGTTTGTCGATATAGTCTTCTGCGCCCCTATCGAGGGCGCGAACCTTGTCGGCCTCCAGGTGTCGCGCCGAAACCACGATGACCGATGCCTGCGCACGGCTCTTGAACGCAGAGATCAGATCGGCGCCATCAGCGTCCGGGAGCCCGAGATCGAGCAGGACCAGATCGACGGAGGTTTTGTCGATCGCTCGCAAGGCTTCGCTCGCGTCGGTCGCCTCGATAACCTGGTGCGAAAGCGCGGTGAGTACCGGATTGAGTGTACGGATTATCGAGGGTTCGTCGTCAACGATAAGGATTTTCATCGTGACTGGTCCTCTGGCGGATGTGAACGGTCTTTGCAAAGCGGGAAGCGCAGTTCGATCCTCGTCCCGCGCCCTTCTTCGACCGGCGATACCACATCGATCTGCCCTCCACAGGATTCAACGAACCCCTTCGCAATGTAGAGACCAAGTCCCGAGCCTTCGTGATTGCCGTTATGGTTGCCCTTGAAGAAACGTTCGAACATCCGCTTCTTGTCGCGATCGTCGATCCCGCGACCCTGGTCGGTAACCGTCAATTCCGCCAATTCGCCATCGGTCCGCACGCCGAGCGAAACTGTCTGATTCAGGCCGTATTTGCGAGCGTTATCGAGCAGGTTGAAAATGGCCTGCTCGATCAGGGACGGATTGGCATCGACCAGGACAGGATCTTCGTCGTACTGTCGTTCGATCGTGATATCGGGGTGAAGGGTGCGCAGCTGGCGGATGGCCAGTGTGGATAGCTCCCGCAGATCGACCACCTGGGTCGACGTCGAGGTCAAACCGGCTTGGATCTGTCCGACATTGAGAAGCTCGCCAGTATAGCGATCGAGCCGATGGCACTGCTCGATGATCGTCTCGAGCAAAGTGACCCGCTCTGCCTCCGGAAGTCGGATCTTCGGTGAGACCAGCGCCCCTGCTGCCGCCTCGATAACGGTGATCGGGGTTCTAAGATCGTGTGATACGGAGGAGAGGAGCGTATCCTTCAACGTCTCGCTTCGCGCCTGCGCCCGGTTTTCCGCAACCTCATCGAGCAGGATGCACCGTTCGATGGCGAGAGCAATCAAGGCTGAAATAGATTTCAGATCGGGTAGCCGGGGCCGATCTTCGATCAGATCGGTTAATCGAAACCTCGCCAGCCCCAGTGTACCGCGCGCGCCGGCAAGCTCGAGTATCAGGGATTTTTCGGCATCCCCTTGCGCTACGCCTTCCATGAGAGGTGCCAGCCGGTCCATTATTACCTCACCGGATCCGGGGCGCACATAGAAGTCCCCCTGTGCCAGGTAGATGTGGACCGAACTCACCCCCTGGGTCGGCAGGATCTGACGGAGGGTGGTCTCGATTTCCTCGACTTTCACCGCCCTTTGAAGACGATCGCTGATGGTCAGCAGGAAAGCTGTTTCCGACTGCGCTCTCGATGCCTTGTTCGCGGTATCTCGCAAGCGGCCGACGAGGGTCCCTGTAATGAGCGCGGTCGCGTTGAAGGCGATAAGCGGAACGGCCTCGTCTACGGTTGTGACGCCGAATTCGAACACCGGTTCGCTCAGCAGGAAGTTGTAAACGAACGAAGCTGCGAATGCTGCTATCAGAGCCGCATAGACCCCGGAATGGACGGCTATCAGAATGACGCCTACCAAGTACACCAGAACGGCCGTGATCGGGCGATCCGCAACTTGGGCGAGATGCGTTCCAGCGGTGGCCACAACGAAAAGAATGCAATCGAGCAGCCACCCGGGTGAAAAGTTTTTCCGCATTCGACCTACTTTAAATGATCGTCTCTCGTTTCAAACTAGCTGAATTGCGCGATCATCGCTCGTACGGATTTTCTATGCCAATTTATAAAAGGTGCCAGAACCGCACCGACATCCAATTGATGACGGGTAAGCAAAGGCACCCGGCGATTGGTTGATGGGGCACTGGCTGGAACCGGCTGGGGACACCAAGCGTAGCTTGGCCCATGGAATTTTTCGTACCGGAAACGATGGACTGGCAGGGCGCGGCGTTGAGGTTCGCATTTGCGACCGTGCTTCCCTTTCTTATCGGTCTGGAGCGTTTTCTTAGGCGAAAGCCGATCGATTTCAGGCCGTTCGTCATCATTTCGGTCGGCTCTTGCGGTCTGGTGATGGCGTCGATCGAGATGCTGCAGACAATCAATGATAGCAATTCCAACATCGACCCCACCCGAGTCATCGAAGGCGTTATTACGGGAATAGGCTTCCTTGGAGCAGGAGCGATCTTCCGCGAAGGCAATTTCGTCCAGGGGGCGGGCTCGGCTGCGGCAATATGGGTTGCCGGTGCAATTGGACTGACATGCGGGATGGGCGAACTCTGGCTAGCGATCACCATGTCTGCGATCGTGCTGATACTTCTGATCGCGAGCGCGCCTTTCACAGCCAAGTGGGATCCTGATCACGGCGAGGACGGGCCCGGACAGTAACGCACCCTCATGTCTCCCTCGAATTTTGCTGGCGAGACAAAACCTAACAATCAGCGGTTACGTTCACCGAAACGCGCCAGGGAAGTTCGATACTCGACAAAGCCGTATAGAGGAGCCGGAGACGTGGAAGGTCCATTGGAGTGGGTAGCCTCTATAGGCACAATCATCGCGGCTGCCTTGATCGCTCTTGATATCGGAAGGCGCGTTACCGGCTGGGGGTTTGTGCTTTTTACTCTCGTGTCGATCCTATGGATTTACTCCGGGATGGTAAAGGACGCGATGCCTATTGCCGCAATGAATGCGGTCCTTCTTCTCATCAACGCATGGGGAGTATGGCGGTATCTCATCCGCAAAGAAGATAGCTGATCCCAGACGCAAGATCTGCGCTGCGTTCACTTTTCAGGAATCGGTTCGCTTCAAACAATTATTAGGTCAGGTGCTGCAACTTCGAAGGGCTTGTTGATGATGCGAAGCCACCAAGGGGACGCATCTTGCATATTGTATCGCTCGCGCTGGGCGGTTGCCTGAAGGGCGAACCGGTAAGGTACGGTATTACCGAGGATACCGGTGGTCACATCACATATGTCCTCGGCGAAATGGAAGCGTTATCGCGCCGAGCCGACGTGACCCTTGCCGAGATCGTGACCCGCAGGTTCGACGAACCGCGTTTGGGGGCAGAACACGCCCTTCCTGAAGAATGGCTGGCCCCGAAACTCGTGATTAGGCGGATCGACAGTGGCAATCCGGCTTACCTGTCGAAAGAGGCACTTTCGTCCGATCGGAAGGCATTCACGACGGCCCTGATCGATGAGTTTCGTTCTCGAGAACGCCTTCCTGATCTCGTCCATGCTCACTTCGCCGACGCAGCCGATGTCGCCATTGAGATCGAAAAGGCCCTCGGCATACCCTATATTTATACCGCACATTCTCTCGGACTGGACAAACGCTCGACGCTGCCCACTCCTTGCGCGGCGCTCGATGCACGGGTGGCGGAGGAAGACCGCGCTATCTCTGGGGCGCGGGCAGTCATTGGCTCGTCAAGGGACGAGTGCGAACGGCAATTGGTCGCTTATCCTTCCGCCCGGCTCGAGAAAATCCATCGGCTGATACCCGGAATTGATCGCTGTAAGAATGCCGGTGATCAAGCCTCCGCAAGCGATCTCATCGCGCCTTTTCTACGTGACCCGGACAAGCCCATCGTGCTCGCTATTGCTCGGCCGGTTCATAAAAAGAACCTGGTCCGACTAGTCCATGCCTTCGGTGCATCTCCAGCGCTTCGGAAAAATTGCAATCTGGTAATTCTAGCCGGGCTTCGGGAGGGTTTTTCGTCAGGAGAGCGGGAACACCGGGAGGTCCTACGCAGCATCCTCGACGCAATCGACGAGCATGATCTTTACGGTCATGTGGCCTATCCAAAGTCGCACACCCGCGCTCAGGTTCGCGATCTTTATGCGTCGGCGAGCAGAACCCGCGGCGTATTCGTAAATCCCGCCCTGATGGAGCCTTATGGCCTAACTCTGGTGGAGGCTGCAGCACACGGACTGCCAGTGGTCGCCACCAAGATCGGGGGCGCGTCGGACATAGTCGGCGAACTTGAGCACGGGATCCTCGTCGACCCGACGGATTGTGTCGAGATCGGGCAAGCCATCGAGCGGCTGATCGAGGACCCAGACTTGTGGCAGCGCTGTTCGAAAAACGGGCGCGAGAGAAGTCTTGAGATGAACTGGGACAGCTACGCGTCCGGCTTCAGGAAAATTGCTTCAACCATAGTCGAAGAGAGAGCGCCGTCCTCGATCGCACCGAAATATCTGCTGGTTAGCGATCTCGACAATACATTGACCGGCTGCAGCGATGGTATCGGACGGTTTAAAGCATTTCTGCAGAGACAGCCCATGTTCGGGTTTGCAGTCGCGACCGGACGATCCATCGTAGAGGCCCGGAGGCTGTTTCGAGAGTGGTCCCTGCCGTCACCTCTGGCTTATATTACCTCGGTCGGAAGTGAAATCTACGTAGAACAGGACGGTGTACTTGCGGTCGATAAAAGCTTTTGGAACCATATTGCCCATGGTTGGGACCCTGATGCCATCGACCAGGTTATGAGCCGGGTGGCGGGCCTCACGCCACAGCCCTGCTATGAGCAGCGTGCATATAAGCGCAGCTACTTCGTATCGGATCACCGTGCTGCGTTCGAGATCGAGGCAGTGCTTAACTCGGAAGGCATCACCGCACGTGTAGTATTCAGCCACGGGCGCCTTCTGGACATTCTGCCGCCGAAGGCGGGGAAGGCGGCTGCGATGAAACATGTGGCCGCATCGCTTGGCATTGAAGCGCAAAACGTATTTGCAGCCGGAGATAGCGGCAATGATGCCGACATGCTGGCGGTTTGCCGCAACGCCATCCTCGTGCGCAACCACGCGGAAGAGGTGATTGGTCTGGCCGATAGGCCGAATGTCTACCTTTCGAAAAGAAGCAACGCGTCTGGCGCCCTTGAAGGCCTATTGGCTCACCAAAGAGCGCAACGGGCCCGCGCGAGGCGCACAATGGAGATTTCGGCATGAGCCTTGAAGGACCGATCGGTTATTTCGTGCATCACCAGGGGCGCGGACATGCGGAGCGTGCTGCGGCCATCGCGAACGAGGTGGTAGGCTCGCGAGAAGTCACGTTGTTTTGCGCAAGACCGGATATTTTCCCCGAACTCGACGATCGGATCGAGGTCATCGCGCTCCCCTCATTGTTCGAGCCGACCGGCAAGGAAGCGCCGGCAATGGCCGCGCTGCCAATGCCCCATACGGTTCATTGTGCGCCTTTGGGATGGCCCAGCATCACCTCCGCATGCGCCAGGCTAACACAATGGTTCTCTAACCGCCGTCCGGCGTTATTCGTCACGGATGTTTCTGCCGAGCTGGCTCATCTGGCCCGGCTCTGTTCGGTTCCGCACGTGGCTGTAATCCAGCACGGGGAGCGGTCGGATGCGGGACATATGTCGGCTTATGAAAGCGCGGTCGGCATTCTGGCGCCCTATGCCGAACAGCTCGAGCAAAGCGATCGCCCTGCGACCCTGCGCAAGAAAACGCACTACGCCGCTGCGGTCGGCGTAGAGAGCCGCGCATTCCCAAGCAAAGAAGAAGCCCGACGAAAGCTCGGTCTCGATCCGGATCGCGATATAGTCCTCGTAATCGCCGGCGGCGGCGGTGAGGGGACCCCCGGCACGCCGTTGACGCTGGGCGCGCGCGCTGAACCTACAGCCCACTGGATCACAATCGGTCAGGTGAGAAGCGAATGGCATGAAACCCCGCCTGGCAATCTCGAACACAAGGGGTGGGTCGATAATCCGGCGGATTGGATGGCTGCCGCCGATCGCGTTGTTTCTTCGTGCGGGAATACGACAGCGCATATGGTGCTGGCCGCAGGTAAGCCGTGGATCGTCATCCCCGAATGGCGTTATTTCGATGAGCAATACTGCAAGGCCGAAGTTCTCGACCGGGAGGGCCTCGCTGCCGTATCGCGGCAATGGCCGTCTCAACCTGCAGCATGGGACAGGCTGTGGTCCGCCGCGAGCTTGGTCGACGTCGAGCGTCAGCGACGAGCGGTAGATCCCGATGCAGCGAGATGTGCGGCACTTTGGCTGGAGGGGCTGGCGGAAGACCTCTGGCAAGGCACCGGCAGCCAACCGGCGCTGGAGATCGTGGCATGACGATTTCGGTATGTACGCTCGCACATGGACGCGAAAGACATCTGCAAAACCTTGTACATGGCCTCAACCATTCAAGAAGGCCTCCCTGCGAGCTGGTCGTCGCGGTGATGCAAGATACTCGGTACGATCTTCCCTCAACCAGTTTTCCCATACGGCAAGTTATGCTCGGCCAATCCGGTATCTGTCTTGCCGAGGCCCGAAATGTCGCTGCATCCGCCGCGAAAAGCGATCTTCTAGTCTTTCTGGATGTCGACTGCATACCTTCGCCCAACCTGGTCCAGGATTATGCCGCCGTTGCCGAACAGGGCGAAGGCGTGTGGATGGGCGAGGTTGGATACCTCCCCCAGAGCGCTACGGATAACGGTATAGATTTCGAACGCTTCGAGCAGGTCTCAGTCAAACATTCGGAAAGGGCTGGTCCTCCACCCGGCATGGTGGGGAAGTGCGGGGATTATCGCTGCTTCTGGTCACTCAACTTCGCACTTCACGCGAGGACGTTCGAACGACTTGGCGGTTTCGATCCCCGTTATGTCGGCTACGGCGGCGAGGACACGGATTTCGGCCGCACGATCGTATCGAAGGACGTGCCGCTTTGGTGGGCCCGTGGTGCCAAAGCGTTCCACCAATATCACAAGCACCATATGCCGCCGGTCCATCATCTGGACAGTGTTATTGCCAACGCTGGTATCTTCGCGGCCAAATGGGGTGAGCCGACGATGCAGCACTGGCTTCGCGCTTTCCGGTTGATGGGTCTGGTCGAACCGGATGGAGTTGGCGGGTGGGTGAAGCTACGAGAGCCGTCGGAAAACGACCTGGCCATGACCCGCCAGCAGGAGCATGAGCCCTATGCGAGCAGCTCGCTGGTGCTCGAACAGCTGGAAGCCCAGGCCAGCCGCGGCAATGATGCCAGTCGGGCGCCCGCAATGACGTCGGCATAGCAGGCTTCGTAGCCGGCGATCATCGCATCGATCGAAAGCCGTTCCAGCGCTCTCCTGCGGCATGAGGCGCGGTCGATCGTATCGGCTCGCTCAAGCGCCTTCGCCAATGCTGAAACGTCGCCGGATCTGACGAGCAACCCGCAATCGCCGACTACTTCGGGAAGCGCGCCTCGGCTGAACCCAGCGACTGGCGTACCGCATGACAGGGCTTCGGCGGCAACCAGGCCGAAGGGTTCGTCCCACAGTGGGGTGACCATCGCCCCACGGGCCCCGGCGACCTCCTGCCGCAGCACGGACGCTGTTCGGTGACCGTAGAATTCGATGCCATCCTTCAGATAGGGCTCGACCGCTTTCGCAAAATAAGCTGCATCTTCGACCGGTCCGAATATCTTCAGTCGAACTCGAGCTAGAGTGGCGGCTCGCACCGCCTCTGCCAGGCCCTTATTCGGGACAATTCGGCCGATCCAGGTGAAATATTCACCTACATTGGCGCCAGGGGACCAAGCGGCAGTATCAATTCCGTTCCGAACGACACGTGTTTCAGCGCACCCGCGTTCCGACCACAGTTCCTGCTGGTTCATGGAAGTGACGGTGGTCGCTATATTCGCCCGGTCGCAATTGCGCATGACAGCTTCGAACATGGTGCCGAACGGGGGGACGTGCTGCGATGTAACACACGGGATCCCTGCATCCCCACACCAGTCGATAATTTCGGGAAACAGGGAATTGTTATGAACCACGTCATAGCCGCCGGAGCCGATGTGTAGCAGGACGCGCTCGAATGCGGTGCGTTGATATGCCGCAAGTTCTCCCGTGCCCCGGTAGATCCGCCATGGCAGGACCTCGTCATAGGGCGCTTCGCAAATGGGGACGAGGCCCGGATCGCTAGATCCCTCCGCGGCAAACAGGTCTACCTCGTGACCGGCTGCACGCAGACCCCGGCACAACATGTCGCAATGCGCTTCCATGCCCCCGCTGAAGGGTTCGGCTATGGCATGACGGATATGGGCAAGGACGGCGACCTTCACGGCGCGAAGACGTTTCTTTTCGACATGCGAACTTTACGCGCCAAACGTCGACGTTTCCCACAATCTAACATTGATGCATAATGGCACAAGTTTCCACCTGAACCGTAATTGGCCATTCAGAAGGAGTAGGCATGGCACGAGACGGTGAACCCAGCCAGTTTCCAAAGACCGGGCGATTTCTGGCTGGCCGCCTACGACACGATATGAGCCAGTCGGAGCAGGTCGAGCTGGAAAATATGGCGGGGTCGATCAAAACCTATCCCGATGGTCACCGGCTAATCGCACGCGGCGACGTTTGCGATCATTCCACGATCCTGATCGATGGCTTCATGCTGCGCACGCTGGAAAGCGATGATCGACGCTATGGTGTCAGTTTTCATGTGCCGGGCGATTTCGTCGATCTTCACTGCTTCGCGCTCAAGCGCCTGGATCACAACATCGATTGCGTCGGGCCGACAACTATTGCCCAAATTCCGCACAGTGAAATTCTTAAAACCATGAAAGAACGCCCGCACCTTGCGCGGCTGTTCTGGTTTTCCACCATGCTGGATGCCGCGATGCACCGAGAGTGGATCATGAAACTTGAACAATTGACCGCTCCGCGCCGTATAGCCCACATCTTTGCCGAAGTCTGGCGGCGGCTTGAAATGGTTGGCCTAGGGTTCGAAGACGGTTTCGAAACTCCTCTTCGTCAGGCTGATATCGCCGATATGTGCGGCGCGACACCGATACACACCAACCGGGCTTTGGCAGACTTGCGAAAGAAGGGCATCGCCGACTTCCAGAGGGGAGCGGTACGCATTCCCGATCGAAACAGACTTGAGGAATTCGCTGTATTCACGCCAGACTACCTTTTTGGCGAAGGGGCGCTGTACCTGCGCGACTACGATTGAAAGCTGCGCGTCCCCGCTTCGTATTCGTAGCTGGCTTGCACCGGACAGGTACCAGCCTTTTGTCCCGAATTCTGGGGGAGCATCCCTCGATAAGCTCTATCCAAGGTGCCCCGGTTCCCGAGAATGAAGGGTGTTACTTGCAAGGGGGAATCCCGCACACTGCGATGGATGGCCGCCCTGGTCACTATGCTACGGACCGGTCCCAGCACCTGTGCGAGGGTTCCCGGTACGACAACCTCGAAACGCAGCAACGAATGCTAAGCGACTGGTCGCAATGGTACGATCCTTCAAAGCCCTGGTGGCTGGAAAAGTCCCCTGTAAACTTAACGCGGATGCGGTTGTACCAACAGCTATTCCCGACATCACAATTCATCGTGATTTTGCGGCATCCGCAGAAGATGGCAGCTGCGTTGGCGAAGTGGGTCGATGAAGATCCCGCGGAGTTGGTACGTTATGCGTTGGATGCGTATGAAACCGTGCGCGCTGACCTTGAGTTTCTGCATGCCGTACAGGTCATTCGCTACGAGGACTTGATCGCACAGCCCGACCAGATCCGCAGATCGCTTTTCGCGTTTCTATCTCTAAAAGATAACGACCCGCAAATTGCTCTTCGTGACGGAAACTCGGATTATGGTACCCCCGAGAGGGTGGATGCGAGCCTCGCTGAGAGGATGCGTAGATGGGGATACCTGCCAGGGGGCGGAATAGAACCGCATTGTATGATCTGCCGGCATCCGCTTCGCGCAGTGAGGGAGAATTCCGCAAACGAGCTAAAGAGAGAGGCTTTGGTTCAAACCGATGCGTAATCGGAAAAGAATAGAAAGCTAACATCCGTCAATAGACGCTTTTTACTGCTTTGCATAAATCCTCGACATGCACGCTACGACTGACAAGGTTCGAGCGGTTCGCTATCCTCTTACCGGCGATTTTCTGGCGGGGAGGCTGAGGCAGAACCTTCGGTCCGAAGATTTGACCTACATCGAGAACCTTGTGGAATCCGTGGAAGAGCACGGGGACGGCACGTGCATTCTCGAAAGGGGCGCAAGAACCGAGTGCAGCACCATCCTCATCGAGGGATATGTATTCCGGACGATCGAGAGCGGCGGAAAGCGCTTCATAACGGGCGTCCATCTTCCTGGTGATTTTATCGATCTTCACGGCTTCGCGCTGAAGCGGCTGGATCACAATGTCGTCGCGGCGGGGAAGGTGCGCGTTGGCTGCGTCAGTCACGCCACATTGAGGCGAGTCATGATGGATCGGCCGGGCGTGGCGCGCGCGATGTGGTTTGCCACCTTGCTGGACGCAGCGATCCATAGAAAATGGATACAGACGCTGGAACAGCTCGATGCCCCTCGGCGCATCGCGCATCTTTACGCGGAACTCCGCACGCGGTTGGAATTGATAGGTCGTGTAAATTCGCGGGCCCTTAGAACCCCGTTCACCCAGTTCGATATGGCAGACATGTGCGGTGTTAGCGCGATCCACGCCAACCGTGCTGTCGGCAAATTGAAAGAAATGGAAATTGCCGAGATACGACGCGGTGATCTCTACACTGATGACTGGGACCTGTTGAAGAAGTTCGCTCGGTTCGATCCCGATTATCTCTATGGCGAGGGGCCTCTCAAATTGGAGGATGATTGGGATTAGCCCTTGAGGTTGGGCGGCGCAGATACGTCCGCCAAAGCTTCTGCATTTTCCCAGTTCACGTCCTGACGCGGTATGACAGAGAGCTCGCCATTGGGCTCGAGTACGACCCAGTTTGCGCCCGCATTTTCAGTCAGGCCATTCCGTCGAAGCGCCGTCTTGATCTCTTCTTCGGAGATACGCGTTCGCTCCATCGCATCGCGCAGGAACTCACCCTTATGAGTGAGCAGCGTCGGCTCCGCTTTCACCGCGCTCGCCACCAGTTTGCTACGCTGGACCAGATGGGTGGTGGCATATTGACAGGCGGCAAGGACAGCGATCGCGATCATGGCATCAACGCTAGCCACATTGCGTAGAAGTATGCCGCTTGCTGCGAGGCTGCCGACCGCAACGTTAATGATCCAGTCGAAATTGTTCAGCTGGCTGGTGGTGCGCTTGCCCACGATCCTGACCATTACGATGATCAGAATGTAGAAAAGTACGGCATTGACTGAAATTTCGGCAAGCCTGATCCAGCTCGACCATACGTTGATCGTATCGGGCACTCTACTTCACCTCGTAATCGATAGGCTTGAACGTACCGCCATTGGAATCGTAAGCCGAACAGGCTGTCAGGCCGATGATGAGATCCATTTCCGCCCTGAATTCGATCCTGTCGCCCGCTTCCGTGGTCGGAGGCTTTACAGCCAATACGCCGCTTTGGCCGTCGACCGGTACGTTCATGAAGATATTGAAAGCGGTGGGAATGTCGTCCGGTTCGATCCCGTAAGGCGCCAGTGCTTCGGCGAGATTGCCGAAACAGCCGCGGTGAATCGGCTTGTCCGGGTAGAAATGCTCGAATGTAGCCTCGCTGCAAGGAGTGAGCAGGAAATCGTGGGTTTCGGCCGTATCGGAAACGATCGTCAGCATGGGATTGGAACGGTTCGACCAGAGCTGGTTCTCGCAACCTAGGTTGATCGTTTCCTCGTAATCGAATGTCCGGCCGTTCGAGATCACCTCGCCGACGTCATCGGCATTATAGGCGACCAAATCCGAAACTTGCTGCCCTTCCGGATCGTAAACCGTAAGCGTCTGCCCCTTTTGCAGCGTGAATGCGACGCCGCTTCGTGGTTCTATTCGTTTCATTTTTTCTCCAATCGGGGGTCGCGAAAAGGGCATTGCCAATTCTCGTTCACGATGCGGCCACTGTATTGACGCGCCTCGCTGCTTTCTCCGTGCCTCGCGAGCATGGGATTGATGTCCCCGGCCAATTTGCGATCGCGCTCGAGTATTGCCTCCCTCATCCGTTCGTAGCGCCCATCCTCTCGTAGTTGCTCGAACTGGTTGTGAAGATTGAACACCATTGTTGGATGGCGGAACCGGCGCGCGGGCCGCGAGGCTGTCGGGTGCAAGCCGACGACGAAGAATGCTTCACCGCCGAAGCTGAGCGAGAAATGCGGATCCTCTGGATCGGGGCTTACTCCGGCGTCGTAGGCTTGGCCCAACCATTCGTCCTTTTCTGCGAATGATTGAAGCCGTTCCCACATCAAACGTTCGAATTCGTCTTCGGTCAGCATGGATGGCTGCGCGAACACAATGGCTAGGCTTCGCAGTCCGTCCGGGTCTTCACGATAGGTTTCCGACCATTCCAACAGCTTGTGGTGGATACGCAAATCGTCCCAACCACTGCGAATATCGAACGCCACCACGATCTCGAGCATGCCCTTCGCCAATGCGGACTTTGCACCGACGCACGGGAAATCGCCCGCGGCGATGTGGTCGCGGAACTCCCTCGCGATCCTTTCGGAAACGCGATCGGAAACTGCCAGGACTCCAGGTTTCACTGGGCGCACACCCCTTCCGGAATGATGCTCACGCGCTCGTCCTTGGTGCGGCCCATCGACCAATTGGCCTGCAGCCGAACCTTCGGATTGGGCGCACACCAAATCTCGCCGGTCGCATCGAGAGCCGTTACCCAAATGAGATTATGTTCCACCCCGTAGTCGATCACGGCGAAAGCCAGACCCGGACCTTTCTCTAGAACGATGACCGGCAAAGGCGGATTTAATTGTGTGAACATCTCACTCTCGCTTTTCCCATAGGCTACGACGCGAGATCGAGAGCTGTGTTCCCGATATCGCACTAGAACGTCTAGCCATTTAGTAATGGCGTGGTTGCTGAATAGACGTTCGCGCTAGACGGAGGCGCCCAAACTTACATCCATCAGTATCGATTGTGTGGTTGGGGGAGGACGTCCGGCCGGCGGGGTCGCGCCGCAAAGCCGATCGTGCGAAAGCAATTGGAACGGCGGCCGCAACCAGTTAGATATGGGGTGTCGAATTCAGGATAGGTGACGTCGATGCCTCAAAGGGACACTTCCCTTGTCAACACCGCCCAGCTTGGTCTGATCGTCGAAGATGCGGCGAGCGAAATCTTTCTGTTTTCCGCCACGACTTTCAAGTTTCTCCTAGTGAACCGGGGAGCGCGAGAAAACTTGGGTTACGGGTTTGAAGAATTGCGTGATCTCACTCCGTGGGACATCAAGCCCGAGCTCAATGAGCATCAGTTTAAGGAGAAAGTCCGACCACTTCTCGAGAGTGGATCGGGCGACATTGTCTTCGAGACCGTGCACCAGCGAAAAGACGGAAGCCTGTACGATGTCTCCGTGCATTTGCAGCTGATCCCGCAGGATGAAGACAGTATTTTCTTCGCGGCGATCCGCGACGTCACGCGGGAAAACGAACTGAAGCGCGTACTGGAGCAGAGGGAGAAGGAACTCGAGGAGGCGCTCGCAGCGCGCGAGACCCTGCTCCAGGAAGTGAACCACAGGGTCAAGAACAGCCTTCAGGTCGTAACGGCACTGCTCCAATTACATGCTAGGCAGGTGACCGACGATAGCCTGAAGGCGGCGCTAGCTGATGCAAAGAACCGCGTTGCGGTCGTGGCATCGATCCACCAGCGCCTCTACATGAGCGGCGAACATTCGATGGTCGACATTGGCGAGTTTCTTGACGAGCTCGCGACTGCGACCATCGCGTCGATGAGCCTCGGCGAGAAAGTAAAGACAAATCTCGAGTTGGAGACAGGAGTCGCACTCGGAATCGATCGCGCCGTGCCGTTAGCCCTGGTGGTTTCCGAGCTCCTCACGAACAGCCTCAAGTATGCGTTCCCCGATGGCCGCAGTGGAACCGTAGGCATGACCTTGCGTTCCAATAACGATAAACTTGAGTTGCGAGTGTTTGACGATGGCGTCGGTTTTTCTCCGTCCACCAATGTAGGCGAAGGAACCGGGCTTGGGTCCAGGATCGTGGAAGCGCTTGGACGGCAAATTCGTGCGCAGGTTGAAACCGTGTCGGATGAACGCGGTACCAGCACCGTTCTAAGTCTTCCGCTCGCATGACGTAGCAGATCACGATTATTGGCTATGAAGATACTGATTGTTGAAGATGAAGCCCTGATAGCGCTCAACATACGCGACGTGTTGGAAGATTGCGGTCATCAGGTCGTCGAAATCGCGGATGACGAACCCTCGGCATTGCTTGCCGCAACCCACTATCGACCGGATCTTGCGTTGGTCGACATGCGCCTTGCCGGAGGCGACAGCGGATTGGAAGTCGCTCGCAAGATAAGCGCCATGGGTGTGGCCGTCATTTTTGCGACGGGCAACTGTCCCGGTAAGCTAGTCAATGAAGTGGCGATCGGATGCCTGCACAAACCGCTTTCGGACGCCCAGATCGTGGCTGGTGTCGCAATTGCGGAAGCCGTCGTCAGCGAAGCGCCCCCTCCGCCGCCTCCGCCCGGAATGCACATGTTCCAGTAACCGCCGCAGGCAGCGTCCTCTTGGATGCTGTGTTCCAGCACGCAAAAAGGGCCACGACGATGTCGTGGCCCTGGTTTTGTTGACGGGTAATTTAGAAGCTGATCCCGGTTCCGACGGAGAAGCCTCCCTTACCATCTGTGTCGATCGTACCTCTGGCATTGAAGATCATCTTGCCATTACCGGAAACACCGGAATAGCCGAAGCCGAATGCCGTCTTTCCGCGATAATGCCCGACAGCACCACCGATCAGAGACTTGTTCGGTTCGATCGATTGCGGGATTGAAGACATGGCCATTGCCGCAGCCGTTCCCGAGAAGGCTTCATCGCGGAACTCCGCCAGATCGAAGCTGAGGTCGGCAATCCGCATGTCCGTATACGCCATCGCCTCGGCCATCCGCTGGTCGGTGTAGCTCATCGACGAAGCCATGACGCTGGACAGGCCGGTCTGCAACTGGCCCACATTCGCTGCGTCGTTGGCAAGCGTCCCGTTGGCGACATTATGCAGGACAACCGGTGCCGAAGGGTCCGCCCCAACCAAAGTCACGTCGTTCGTGATGGTCCCGCCATTGCTGACGGTGGGGTTGTCCGGATCCGAGTACTGTACCGCCACCACGGTGCTTCCGGCGAGGTTGGAGTTGATGGTTTCGATATCCGCCGTGTTCTGGGCCACGGCTTGGTTGGTGGCATAGAGCTGGCTGCCATTGACCGCATCGGTAGAGGCGGCTGCAAGTTCACCCTCTGCCACATTGGTCACCCGGACGGCGCCGCCGCTTGCACCCACAAAAGCAGCTGTGTCGGTCGGCACAGCGCTCGGCGTACTGCCATCGGCGTCCGATAGGTATGTAACGGGGACAGTGGCCAGTTGCGCCTGGATGTTTGTGATAGTGGTTTCATTCACCGTCACCCGTCCGTCGATGGCAACGATGTCACCCTCGTTCGTGGTTACACGGGTATCGAGATCGGTAATGTCGCCCTCATTCACGGCTACACGACCATCTAGGGCGGTGATGTCACCTTCATTCACAGTGACCCGCCCGTCGAGATTGGCGATGTCGCCCTCGTTCACGGTAACACGTCCATCGAGGTTTGCGATGTCCCCTTCGTTTACCGTAACGCGTCCGTCGAGGTTTGCGATGTCCCCCTCGTTCACTGTGACCCGCCCGTCGAGATTGGCGATGTCGCCCTCGTTCACGGTGACGCGGCCATCAAGGTTGGCGATGTCGCCCTCATTCACGGTCACGCGTCCCTCGAGATCGGCGATATCCTCTTCGTTCTGGGTTATACGCCCGTCGAATTCGCCAGCGGTGACCTGCAGGTTCGCAATCGCTGTCGTATTCGTTGCGATATTTGCTGTGTTCGTGGCGATATTTGCCTCGTTTACAGTCACCCTGGTGTCGAGAGCATCGACTGCCTGATTTGTCGCGAAGAGCTGGGCTCCATTGACCGCATCGGTGGATGTGGCGCTGACTTCACCGGCAGCAACATTGGTCACTACGGTTCCACTGGCGCCACCCAGCGTAATGCTCGACTGTGTCGTGTCGTCATATTGGACGGCGAGTTCCTCGAGGGTCGTGATTGCCCCTTCGTTCGCCGTTACCCGCGTATCCAGGTCGACGATATCGCCTTCTGCCGCCGTAAGCCGGGTGTCGAGCCCCGCAATGTCGCCTTCGTTGACGGTAACCCTTCCATCGAGGTCCACGATGTCGCCCTCGTTCACGGTAACTCGGCCATCCAGAGTTGCAATGTCTGCCGCATTGGCAGCAACGCTCTGGTTGGTGGCGAACAATTGCGAACCATTCACTGCATCGGTCGAAGTGCCGTTCACACCGCCTGCGGCGAGATTGGTGATGGTGGTGCCGCCTGCTCCTTGGAGGGTAACCTGGGCTTGGGTTCCATCGTCATATTCCACGATGTTTTCCGTGGCGAGCGCGATTGCTGCATCCACCTGCCCGACCGTTGCCGCGTCGGTCGCAGCGGTACCGTCAGCGACATTGACGATCTGGCGTTCGTTCCCTGCCGATCCGACAGACACCGTATTCTCGCGGTCAGCCACGGAATCCGCACCCAGAGCAACGCTGTTTGCAGCCGTGACGGAAGCATTGGTGCCGATAGCGACGGCCCCGGTCGCACCTACGGCGGTGCTGGCATTGTTACCGAACGCGATGGCGTCCAGTTCACCGGCTGACGCAGTCTGTCCGTCGGCCCCGAGGCCAGTGATCTGGTTGCCGCCGATCTCGATGCCGGACTCGCCGACGAGCGTGTAGGCGTCGGCAATCACGTTACAGTCGTCAGAAGCGGTAATGATGTTGCCGTTCGTATCGAGGATCTGAAGGCTGATCGGATCGCCTGCCTCTGCATCCGCCAGGATGGAGGATAGATCGATATCGAGATCCGTGATGGTCGCGAGCGGTGCAAGCACCAGCGTAACGGTCGTGATGCCGTTCACCGTTGTCTCTATCTGCTCGACGATCGGCTGGTTCACGGCTCCGATCACCTCGGTCACGGCCGACCGCGGCAAAGTGATGCCGGTACAAACGTCAACTACGGGCTGAAGTGCTTGGGCATGTGCCTTTTGCTCGAAAACGGGTGACGCGAGAGTGGTGGTCGCGACCGTGGCGAGGGCCGCGCATTTCAATGCTCTGACGCCGGCTCCCCTTTTTAGTTCAAGGTTCATCATGATCATCTCTCTCCGGTTGTGTTGGTCAGCGTCACGAGCTCGGGCCGGAAATTAGACCGGTCCCGGCTCAAGGCCCCGCACCACGGAAGTGACGCTGATTGCTTCTCGTGGCGTTCGGGGAGTGCGAGGCAGGTCGAAACGACCTTTTCAAAAGAGTGGAGCACGGTCGTGTCGATCGCTCGCTCATCGGTCTGTCCGATGTGAACTGCGATCCCGATCGCGGGTGTCTGGCAGAAATAGGACAAGCGTACGCAGGCCCAGTCCCGCACCAGGACGACCGGTGCGGGTCTTTCGACGAACTCGAAATAGCTCAGTAAGTCGCTTTGGGCCTCTATCAGCTGCACGAATTCGCTGAAGGCGGCGTCGAGACGCGCATCGACCCAGTCGATGACAAGCAAGCCTTCGTCGTCGATGGAAAATACAGCCGCGAACGGGGAGGCGTATGCGGATCTGACAAGGTGCAGGTAGCGCAACCAGATTTCCGGCTCTCTCGCGTGTGGGGGCAGCCGGGAAATAAAGTTTCGATAGGCGTTCAAACGCCGCTTCTGATCGATCGATCGCTGTTGGATCTGCATCTACTTCTCCCCCGGTTGTGAAACCTTGGGGGCGAAAGTGCAGTGATCCCGCGAATAAGATAAGCTGCAATTTTTACTGCATTCTTATCCGGTTACCGTAAAATTGCGGTAGTATATATATTTTGGATTGCTAAGCGCCCGGGAGACTACGATCGGAGAATGTCGGCGGAATTGGCCATCACCAGGGCTGCAGCAAAGGTGGGCACTTCTAGTTTCTTCAAAATGCTGGAGCGGTGCATTTCGACCGTCCTGGGGCTTAGGCACAGCTTGTGTGCTGCCACCTTGCTGCTTTCGCCTTGACCGCTCGCGCGCAGCACAGCGAGTTCGCGCTGGGTGAGCTTACCGAAGAGCTGCAAATTCTTGGCTGCCTCGCGTTTTTTGGCAGCGCGCTCTTCAAGTCGCATATTTGCCCGCGTGAGAGCGTCTAGTAGTTCGGCCCTGCGATAAGGCAGTTCGAAGAAGTCGACAGCACCCGCGCGCATGGCAGCAACAGCATCACAGACATCGCAGGGACCGCTAAGAACGATGACCTCGTGGCGATCGACACAGGTTCGCACGCACGCGCGATCGAAATTCAATGTGTCCAGACCGGGGAGGTTGCGGTCGAGCACGATACATCCGGGTGGCAGGGAACCGGACTGGTGAAGAAAATCCCTCCCGTCCCGGTACCATGCGACCTCGTGACCGCATGTATCGAGGAGCGACTGCAAGGTCGCACGCACCTCGTCATCGTTCTCTACGACATATACCCTCATCAAAAACCCCCGTTCTTTCGAGTACAACCTGAAGAAAGAAGATTAAGGTTTGTTCCCACACACCGCGAATTTTTGTTCAAATATCAGAGCGTTGTCACTAACATATCACGGTTTCGCACGGGTCTTGTGGTTAACATTTGATAATTTCAAAAGCAGGGCCAGGTCTCTTCCTGTCCTTTTGAATACAAAACGATTGGCCGTGGTATTTTAATCCATCTCTTTCTTAATGACGTCGCGAATCGGTGGTTTGTTGAATATTCATTCGGTCGCGCTTCCGCTCCGTAAGGCGCAGGTGACCAGTGCCGGGTGACGCTGCGGAGGATGATTTCCCTGCTCCCGCCCGGAGCTCGAACCTGCTTTGTGCGCAAACCCGGAAAATTTTTCCGACGGGATGGATTAAACGCGGAACGTGGCCCGTTTCCCTTTTAAGCGGCCGGCGCTGCCGGCCGCTCTTCAAAAAGGAGACGAAACCATGATCAAGTTTGCCACCATTCCTTGCCTCGCGCTCGGCCTTGCTACCGCAGCGACAGCCGCCATGCCGATGTTGCATGAAGAACAGCTCGCAAGGGCGGAAGAAGCTCTCATCATCACCTCGCCCATCGCCGGCATCGAGAACCGCTTTTGGTTCGATTACCGGATCGACGTCATCGAAGCTCAGAAAGAGCTCACCAGCGACCTTCGCCGTGCGAGCGATATCGAAGACCAGCGCGATGCGTGGGAAGAGTACGCGCACGAACTGAAGCACGAGCGTGTGCAGTACATCGAAGAAATGGCCGAGCGTGGCTATCGCGCGGGCCGGGTCTACTTCGTGGACTGATGAGCCGTCCCCCTGGCCGCGTCCGTCCCAACGCGCGGCCACTCCCGAGGAAGGACCGGACGACCCGCCGGTCCTTCCTTTTTTGCTGTTCAAAGATAATTCGAGCACACACCCATGAATGGGTGGTGCCTCAACGCCAGCCCTGTTCCCGAGCCTCTCTTTCGGCTGCGGCATCGAGTGCGGGGCCCGAGGCCATCTCCTGCGCCAGCGCGAGTATTTGTCCATCCCCGACGCCGGCCATGCGGTAATCGGTATCCGCGCCGTCATTTCCCGTGCCGGTGGCCTCGAGACGCCAGCCATTCTCGGTGTTGCAGGCGATACCACCGCGAGCTTCGGCGCTGAATGCGCGGCAATAGCGGCCCTCGTCATTGCGGAACGACAGGAGCACACGGACATCGTCCGTCTGCGATTGGTCGGCAACGAGCCGTTCGTCGAGAACGGCTGCCAGCTGCGCATCGGCATATGCAGAGCTCTCTACCCCCTGACCGGGCCGGAACACAGCCAAGGCCAGAGAGGCAGCCAGCGCGGGTCCGGCGATCCAGCCCCAATGCGGCAGACGCTTGCGGCTTTCTCGCTTCTGGCGAGCAGCGGCGAAATCGACGACTTCGGCAGCGTCCGATCCGGCGAGCATGGAAGCGAGCCGGTCAGGAACGGGCTGGTCGATCACGGGGGCATAATGTGCGCCCAGCATCGACTTCATTGCCTTGTGACGCTCGACCTGTTCCGCCAGCGCGGGATCGGCGGCCACGGCAGCGGCAATTTCTGCCTCGCGATCGCCGGACAGCTCGCCATCGGCGAAGGCGGCGATATCTTCAGGGGTTACCTTCACGATGCTTCTCCCAGGATCGCCATCAACGCGTCGCGCCCGCGAACGAGGCGGGAATTTAATGTCCCCACAGGACACCCGACGATTTCCGCCGCTTCCTTGTAAGCATAGCCTTCGACCATGACGAGCAACACTGCCTCGCGCTGATCCTCCGGCAGTTTCTGCATGGCCCTGTCCACATTGCCGAGTTCGACAGAGGCTTCCTGCGCGCCTTCTCCGCCGACGCCCAGACCGGCGTCTTCCGCGACGAACGTCTGCATGCTGCGGGTCACTTTGCGACCCTCGTCGATCCAGATATTGCGCATGATCCGATACATCCAGCTATCGAGCCGCGTGCCTTCTTCCCAGCGGGAACGATTGGCGAGCGCGCGCTCTAATGTCATCTGGCAGAGATCGTCACCGTCGGACGCATTGCCGCACAGCCCGATCGCGAAACGGCGCAAGCGGGGCAGCAGGGCAAGCAAGTCTTTCTCGAACGATGGGTTCAGTGTCTTTGCCTTCCATGGATTAAACGGATGACCGGGTGCGTTTCATCCATGCTTAATGCATTTTAGCCGATGAACGAGAGACCGATGCGAGTTTTTACCCTGTTGAGCGCCGCCATGGCCCTGATCGCTGCGCCCCTTGCCGCGCAAGTGGCCTTGCCGCGCGTTCCTATCCCGCAGGTCGGACCGGTCCTTGGTGACGCGCTCGATGACCTCGATGAAACACGCACGGCACTGCAACGCACGGCAAATCGGCTGGCACGGGATCGTTTGCGCATGATCGACAGGTTGGTGCGGCGAAATGCGGATGTGATCGAGCTGGATGCCGAGGGCGCTCCTGCACGGCGCGGCGAATTGTTGGTCATGGATGCATCCGTGAAGGCTATCGAGCCGGCGCTTCAGGCCGGTTTCACCATGCTATCCCAAGATGAGATCGAGGGGCTTGATCTTTCGGTGATACGTATTGGCGTACCTGCTGGGCTGGATCTGGCAGAGGCCCAACTCCTGCTATCGAACCTTTTGCCCACCGCCCAGATCAGCGCTGACAACCTTCATTTCCAGTCGGGAAGCGCGAATGGTGCAGCGCTGGCGATTTCCGCGCAAAGTGCCGCCTCTACAGCGGTACCGGTCGGAATGATCGACGGAGCGCCGGGCCCTTCCGTCAAGGTTGCCGAAACCCGGGGCTTCGCAAAGGGGGCTCCCTTTCCCAGCAACCATGGAAGTGCCGTCGCATCGCTGCTGGCAAGCGCTGGCGCCGGCAACATCAAGGTCGCCGATGTCTATGGAACCGACAAGGCGGGGGGCAATGCGCTCGCTATTGCAAAGGGCCTCGGGTGGCTGGTTTCCTCGGGGAGCAAGGTAGTGACGATCAGCTTGGTTGGGCCGAACAACGCCGTATTGCAAAGGGCGATCGGAGCTGCGCAGCGCAAGGGCGTGGTCGTGGTCGCGGCAGTCGGAAACGACGGGCCAGCTGCACCGCCTGCCTATCCCGCATCCTATGAAGGTGTCGTCGCGGTAACGGCTGTCGATGGCAAGCGCCGCGCGCTGATCGAAGCCGGTCGCGCGCTACATCTGGATTACTCTGCGCCTGGTGCCGGCATTTACGGCCGCAATGCGAAAGGAAAGCGGATCGGGCTACGGGGCACTTCCTTTGCAACCCCATTGGTTGCTTCCCGGATTGCACGCGCAATGGGGCAGGGCGGCAACTGGCGCACCGCTCTCGACAACGAAGCGATCGACCTTGGCCGTAAAGGTCCGGACGACACCTATGGCAGGGGTCTCGTCTGCGGCACATGCAAAGGCAGGTAATTTTTTTCGAGTTCCATGGATTAAACGGAATTGCCCACCCGTTTTCCTTTCAAGCGGATGCACCGACATCCTTCGCGTCCGCAAGCAGAAAGGAACTCACGATGAAAACTCTCATGCTAGCCGCTTCGGCACTTACCCTGATTGCCGCACCCGCCCACGCGCAGCTCCTAGGCGGCGGCGGTCTTTCGGGCGTCACCGGATCTATCAACGGAACCGTCAATTCGACGCTTCGCGCGCCGTCCGAGACGCTGCGCTCGACAACTCGCGGCACGCTTCGCGGCGACGCTTCGACACGAGGCAAGCAGAACGTCGACCGTGAGAACGGCAATGTCTCGATCGATCGCAGCCTCGACACGAACCTCGATGCGACAACCAGCCAGTTGATCGGCACGCCGGCAGGCGAGGCTTCGGGTAATAGTTCCGGTTCCGCCAACGCCTCGGGCTCGGGCAATGCTAATGCACAGCTGATCGGTACCAGTCACGTCACCGGTGCGGTGCATGGTGTCGCCGGCAAGGCACGCGAAACGGCCTCGACCGTACGCAATGTCGCGACGCCTGCAGTCGGTTCGGCTCGCGAGCGCCTCGCTGGCGCCGCCGGGCAGGCAGGAAGCGTCGCTGGTTCGGCCAATGGCGCCGGAACCGGTAGCGGTATGATCGACAGCGGCATTCTCGCGCTTGCGGGCAGTGGCGCAGCACAGGGTGAAGGCGCATTTTCCGTCGCACCCGGCATGCCGGTCCACCTTCCCTCGGGACAGCAGTTAGGCAAGGTGCGCGATATCGTCGCAACGCGCAGCGGCGAAATCCGCGATGTCGTAGTCGAGAAAAAGGACGGCTTGGCAACCATTCCTGCCAGCCAGCTGACCGCGAGCGGCACTGCGCTGATCGCCGGCGAAGCCACTGCTTCGGCTGCGAAGAACGCACCTGCTGAAGCAAGCGACGCCGAATAAGACTTCGCTTCGAAGGGATTGGGCCGGGCACACCGCAGGGTTTGCCCGGCCTTTTCGTGTCAGATGCGATCAAGCGGGCCACGCCGCGTGAGAGAGAAGAAACCAATTCCCCGCCCATTCGCTGACTCGCATGACCCGAAACAGGAAAGGCTAGGGATATGGCGGCGCGTGCATATTGGCAGGGGCAGATCAGGCTAGCCCTCGTATCAATCCCGGTAGAGATATATACCGCGACCAAGTCCGGCGCGAAGATCAGTTTCAACCAGATCCACGAACCCAGCGGCAAGCGCATTTCTTACGAGAAAGTCGTCCCGGGTATCGGTCCGGTCGATCGGGACGAGATCATCCGCGGCTATGAAGTTTCCAAGGGAAACTACGTCCTGCTGGAGGACGAGGAGATCGAGGCGGTCAAGGTCGAGAGCAAGCGAACGCTCGAACTGGTGCAGTTCGTCGACACCTGCGAGATCGACCCGCTCTATTTCGAGAAGCCCTATTATGTCGCGCCGCAGGATGAATTGGCGGAAGAAGCGTTCATCGTCCTGCGCGAAGCGCTGCGCAAAGCCAAGAAAGTCGCGCTAGGACAACTGTCGATGCGGGGAAGTGAGAAGCTGGTTGCCATCAAACCTTGCGGCAAGGGGCTACTTCTCGAAACCCTGAGGTATGCGGACGAGGTGCGCAAAGGCCAGTCGTTCTTTGCCGACATCGAGGAATCGAAACCCAAGAAGGAACTGCTCGATCTGGCGACTACCCTGATCGAGCAGAAAAGCGCGCCTTTCGACGCAAGCGAGTTCAAGGATCGCTATGTCGATGCGCTCCGCAAGTTGATCGACAAGAAGGCGAAGTCGAAGAGCAAGAAGGCCATCATCGAAGATGTCGACGAGCCCGGCGATGCCAGCGGCTCGAACGTCATCGATCTCATGGCCGCGCTGAAGAAATCGGTTGATGGGGATGCGCCCAAAAAGAGTGCGACGAAGCGCAAGAAATCGGCCTAGCTCATGGGTAAGGCGAAGAACCTCCTTGCCGAATATAACGCGAAACGCGACTTCGCGAAAACGCCCGAACCTTCCGGCGAGGCTCGCGGTAGCACGAGTGGCAATCTCTTCATCGTCCAGAAACATGACGCCACCCGGCTTCACTGGGATTTGCGGCTGGAGGTCGATGGTGTGCTGAAAAGCTGGGCAGTCACCAAGGGACCTTCGCCCGACCCCGAAATCAAGCGGCTGGCTGTCCGGACCGAAGATCACCCAATGTCCTATGCCGAATTCGAGGGCGTCATTCCCAAGGGTGAATATGGCGGAGGTACGGTCATGCTTTGGGACAGGGGAACATGGTCTCCCGTTAAGGGCAAGTCATCCAAGGATATCGACAAAGGCCATTTGCATTTCAGCCTCCGAGGCGAGCGTATGAAGGGTGAGTGGCTGCTCATCCGGCTCAAGAAGAAGCCGGGGGAGAAGCGGGAGAACTGGTTGCTTCGCAAGCTTCAGGACGACCATGCCGAAAACGGGGATGCCCTGGTCGAACGGGAGCTGACGAGCGTGCTTACCGGCCGATCCATGGCCGAAATCGCTGCCGACAAGGCGGGAGAATACTCGCTGGCCGGTAAGAAGGACGATGCGTTTCTCGCGCAGATGGAGAAAGCACCTTCCCGCAATGCCAGAACCGCCCGCGCAAAACGGCGAAACGACGGGCCGCTACCGAAATTCCGCAAGCCGCAGCTTGCCACGCTTGTTGATGAGGTGCCCGCCGGCAATGGCTGGATGCACGAGATCAAGTTCGACGGCTACCGAACCATTGTCGCTGCCAAGGGCAAGCAAGTGGGCGTGTTCACGCGCAACGGGAAAGACTGGACCGATAAGTTCGCCCCTCTGGTCGAGGCGCTACGGTCACTCGATCTGCCCGCGTGCCTGATTGACGGAGAAATCGTCGCCACGGATGCAAAGGGAAACCCCGATTTCTCTTCGCTGCAGCGGGTGCTGAAGCGCGGCCACGGCGCGCAAGCCGATGGCGACGCGCTGCAGTTTCACGCTTTTGACCTTTTGGAACTGGCAGGCGAGGATTTGAAAGCGCTCCCCAATATCGAACGCAAGGAACGGCTGGAGGCTCTGTTGTCGAAATCTGAGCCGCCCGTTTTTCTTGCTGAACACATTATCGGTGCAGGTGAAAAATTATACCAGACAATGTGCGGCGCGGGGCAGGAAGGGATCATCTCCAAGAAGATGGATGCACCCTATCGTCACGCCCGCAGCAAGGCGTGGGTGAAGGTCAAATGTACCCGGCGCCAGGAGTTTGTGATTATCGGATGGAAGAAATCCTCCGCAAAAGGACGGCCCTTTGCCTCGCTTCTCATGGCTCAGCACGAAGATGGCGAACTGATCTACAAGGGCAATGTGGGCACCGGTTTTGCAGCCGACGATTTCGACGAACTCGGACCCAAGCTGGCGCGACTGGAGCGGAAGACGCCTCCCGCAGAAGTCGATACGTCCAGTGCTCGCGGAGTGACTTGGGTGACGCCGAAACTCGTCGCGGAAGTAGCCTTCGCCGAATTCACCGCTGGCGGAAACATCAGGCACGGCAGTTATCTCGGTCTGCGCGCCGACAAATCTGCGAGCGCAGTCGAACCGGAGCGGGAAAAGTCAAAGGCCCAGGATGACGATGCGGTCGAGATATCCAGTCGGGACCGTGTTGTCTTTCCAGATTCCGGCCAGACAAAGGGCCAGCTTGCGGATTATTACGACCTGATCGCCGATACGATGTTGCCGTTCGTCGGGAAACGTCCGGTCAGCCTGGTGCGCTGTCCGCAAGGCCGTGCCCGCAAGTGTTTTTTCCAGAAACATGACAGCGGGGCATTCGGCGATGCGGTGCATCACGTGCCAATCCGAGAGAAGGACGGGTCAAGCGAAGACTACCTTTATGTCGAGGACCGGCGCGGCATTCTTCAGTGCGTCCAGATGGGCACGATCGAGTTCCATGGATGGGCCTCCCGAAGTTTCGCGGTTGAAGAGCCGGACCGGATGATATTCGACCTGGATCCGGATGAAGGGTTGGACTTCGGAGATGTCAAACGCGCGGCGCGTGACATTCGTGACCGCCTGGCCGACCTCGGCCTGGTGAGTTTCGCGATGTTGTCCGGAGGGAAGGGGGTGCACGTGATCGTCCCTTTGAGTCCGGGGCATTCGTGGGAGATGCACATGGACTTCGCTCGCCGCTTTGCAGAGGCACTTTCGCTTGCCGAACCGGATCGCTTCACTGCCTCGATGAGCAAGGCCAAGCGCAAGGGAAGGATATTCATCGACTGGCTGCGCAATCAACGTGGCAGCACTGCCGTTACACCCTATTCCGCAAGAGCTCGAAGTGGAGCGCCAGTCGCCGTCCCGATTGGGTGGAACGAGCTGAAATCGATAGACGCGGCCAAGCTTTATAGCATCGATGAAGGAAAGAAACTGATCGATAGGGCCGGATCGAAATCGCTCGCCGGCTGGGGTTTTGCAGAGCAGGAGCTCCCGAACTTCTAACCGCGGACTGCCCGGGCCCAGATCGTTACTGCTTCTTCGACGGACATTCGAGCGCGCGAGAGAAAAGTCTTCTGTCGGCCCCTAAGCTACCCAATTCAGAAATCGGCTGAGAGACTGGCCTTGATCGTGCGTGGCGTTCCTTGAAGCAGTGCGGCCGAAAAGGCGTCGAACGCGCTGGCCCAGTATTTTTCGTTCGTGATGTTGTCGACCGAGAGGCGCAGCGTGACCGGCGTTTCGCCGGTCACGAAGACATAGCGCGCACCAAGATCGAGACGCGTCCAGCTATCGAGTTCGAGCGTGTTGGCAGCATCGACCCATTGTGGACCGGTGTGCACAGCACGCGCGGTGATCGTCGCACCGGGCAGAAAGCCGAGGTCCCACTCCACGTCTGCATTGGCCGTGTATTCGGGAACGCCCGGTACGTCGCTGCCGCTGACGAGCTCTGCATCGGTAAGGGCTGCGCCGCCGATAAGCCTGAGATTTGGGGTCACGTCGCCGTTGACCGTGAACTCGAGGCCCTGGTGCCGTTGATCGCCGAGGTATGCGAAACTGCCATCGGCAAGAATACCTTCGCCGGGACGTTCGAGCCGGTAGGCCCCCAAGCCGACGAAGACGCGGCCAACTGCGAGCTTGCCGCCAACTTCGTATTGCAGCGATTTGCGCGGGGCGAGCACCTCTCCCGGATTGCTCACAAGCGCCGGGTCGAGCGGTGCTGTCGGACCTTGCTGGAGCGCTTCGATCCGGTTGCCGTATATCGACAGGCCATCGAGGGGTTTCAGCACCACGCCGATCACGGGCGTGACTGAGCTTTCATCGTATTCGCTTGCCAGGTCTCCGCCGAAATAGCTGTAGCTCTTAACATTGATCGATTGCAGGCGCAGACCCGCCGTGACCTGCAACCGGTCGTTGAGCAATCCGATCGTGTCGGATGCAAAAGCGCTCCAGAGCCTCGTACGCGCAATCGGGAAGGGATCGTCCAGGTCGCCTCCGACGAGGGTCGAAGAGGGCAGGTCTACCTGCGGGGTGTCGTAGAGATTGGTGGCATAGCCGGCAAAGCCCGGTCCGTACCGGAAATCATAGGCGTTGCGGTTCACCTGCCAGCTGGCATTGCCGCCGAAATTGAACTCGTGGGTAATCGCTTCGCCCAGCTTCGCGCGGATGCCAGCTTCCAGCGCTTCGTTGTTGTCGGTCCGCGGGACGTACAGCGCCGTGCCATTGGCGGCACCGCTGGCGGAATCGAGAACGGTGATGCCGCCGTAAATACCTTCCTCGCGCCCGTCGCGAGCACCGGCCCTGAAATATGCCAATGCATTCTCGGCAAGATCATATTCTACGCCCAGCGTGCCGAAGACATCGCGCATTTCGGTGTAGGTGAAATCCTGCGCATAGTTCGCATCGCCATCGGGAACGGCGGGGATGGTTGCGCTTCCGACGGTGACCTTCGGGCGCAATGCGTCGATCCGGACATTCTGGAACGCGAGGTCTAGCGCCGCTCGAAGCGGGCCGCTGTCATAGTCGAGCGCGCCGCCCACGACTTGGGTGCGGCGGTCTTCACGGTCGATCGAAGTCTCGCCATCCCGATAGGCTGCGTTCAGGCGCACGCCCCATTCGTCGTTCGGGCCAAAGCGGCGGGCGACATCGAAGCTGCCGCCGAAGTGGGCATGCTCGCTGGCCGAGACGGTCACGCGATTGAGGTCACTATTTCCAGCCCGCTTGAGCTGCAGGTTGACGCTACCGCCAAGCCCTGAGCCGCCGGGCGCTGCGCCATTCAGGAAAGCGCTCGCGCCGTTGAGGACCTGAACGCTTTCGAACAGTTCGGGTGCAACCAACTGCCGCGGTGTGATCCCATATAGACCGTTGAGACCCACATCATCGCCGAACAGAGTGAATCCGCGGATCACGAACTGCTCTGACGCATTGCCGAAGCCGTAAGTGGTCCGAATGGTCGGGTCATTTTCCAGTACATCGCCCAGCGAGCGAGGTTGCTGGTTGAGGATCAGGCTCTCGTCATAGGAACGGATTGCGAAGGGCAGGTCCTCTGCCGGCTTGTCGCCGAGCACCCCGGCGTTGCCACCATTCACAACCTCGGTTTCGTTGTTTCGCTGTGCGGTCACGACGATCACGTTGTCCGCTGGTTGCTCCTGCGCCTGAGCCGAGGTGGCGAGCGAAATACCGAGAGCGAAAATGGAGATCTGGGAAAAGCGGTTCATTGCGATCGTCTTTCGTGAATAGGGTCGCGATTAATTCGGTGAGCGGCGCAGCAGCACTGCGACAATGGTGAAGGGAGCGAGACCGACCAGCAGCCATGCGAAAAGGTCGCCAAGGCCATCGCCCGTCAGGCCGAGGAAGAGCCCGAGCAGGGAGGCTGCGCCAATCGCGGCTGGAACTGCGAATATGGTGCGTAGGCGTCTGCCTGATCTTTTCATGATGAGGCCCTTGCAGCAGCGCCGCTCCGGATTTCCTCGATCCGGCGCTCGACTTCACCAGGCTTGCGGCGACGCCAAAGCATGACGCCGGTCCACAAAACCCAGATTGTCGCGAGAGTCAGGGCGGCCCAGATAAGCTTGAGCGGAAGGCCGCCATAATCGCCGAAGTGCAACGGTTTCGACATCATCAGCGCTTGGTTGATTACCGGCATGGTGCGAGCATCGGTAAGTTCGCCAGTCGCCGCGTCGACGAGTGCCGGCGTCAGGAGGTGCTGCGTTACCGGGCGATCGCCTTGGAAGAATATCGCGTAGTGATGGCCGGACGACCAGGCTCCGCCCGGAAAGCCGATGAACTGGGGGCTGCGGCCGGGAAGCGCCTGCTGAGCGGCTGACATCGCCTGATCGATCGAGCCGTAGTCTGCAGGTGCCAGGGCAGGAGTTCCGGCATACGCATTGGTCATGCGGGCGATCTCACCATCACGCCAGTTCTCGGTAAGGGGATCAGCAAAGGCATTGATTGCGCCCGTAAGGGCAATCACGAGCATCCAAGCCAACGCGACAATGCCGAGAAAATTGTGCTGGTCCAGCCGGCGCAGACGCTTGCTGCGATCCTTCCTCACGGTACCGAACGGCAGTTTGCGCATGAATGGGGCGTAAAGCACGACACCGGAGATCAGCGCGATCACCAGCGATATCCCCATCGCTCCCAGGAACAACATGCCGGGCAAGCCGAGGAACATGTCGGTGTGCAGCTGGAGCAGAAAGTCCATCGGCGCATTGCCGGGGGCAGGGCCCAGCGACGCGCCGGTCGTGCGGTCGAGGAAAAGCAGCGTCATGTCCTCACCCGCAGCGTCGGGCGTCGGGCCGGTAGTCACGGTCAGCAAGGGGCTGTCCTGGCTGAAGGCCATGAACAGCGGCACTTCGCCCGGCCTTTCGGCAAGCGCTCGGTCGAGCATAACATCGAGGGGAATCCCGCCTTCAGCAGAAGGGGATCCCGATAATGCCGTTTCGGCATCCCCGCCCATCGCCGCATCGATTTCGTCATGAAAGATGAGCGGCAAGCCTGTCACGCACAGCATCAGCAGGAACGCCGTCGGAATCAGGCTGCTCCACTTATGGATTAGGTACCAGTTTCGGATCGCATCGCGGGACATGCGGACCCAGCTACATAGCCATAGGATTCGCGTCAATGAGAATAATTCTCAATAGCAATTAGACTGCTTTGCCACGGCCGCGCTGCTGGCTATCGTCATCGTGACGCTGCTTTCAGCGACTTCTGACAGTCGAAAAACCACCCATAATCGGACATTCGCGCTGCTTTTACCTGAGCGAAGCTGTCGGTCCGCTTTCGGGCATTCGCAGGTAGAGGCTGAATGTCCAAAACGAGGGCGCAATGCTGCTATTAATCCGGCGTAGACATCGCGATCTCCCATTGATCATGATGCCCATCACTTACATGCCGGGCGCGCCAATCCTTCAGCTTCGATTTGCGCTGGTCAGCTCTTCGCGGGTGACCGGGTATCCCAGATCGTCCGGGATGGTGAGGTAGGATCCGTCGGCCTCCTCGACCACTTCGGGTGTGATTACGCGGACCGGGGTTTGCCGGGCGTGGTCGCGGGCCTCGTCGAAGGTCGCGAACTGCGCCAGGCGTTCCAGGTTACGGCGCGTGGGGAAGATAAGCGAGATGTCGCCGCGCTCCGCCATGCGCAACGCTTCCGCTGCGCTCACCCAGAACAGGTGGGTGTTCTCGGTCGCATCGACTTCGATATCGACCGCGCCCGTGCCAAGATCGGCGAGATAGAACATCGTGTCGAAGATCCGGTTATGCGCAAGTCCGAGCGGAAGCCAGCGGGCGAACGGGGTCAGCGCATCGAGGTCGAGCGCAAGGTCGAACGCTTCCAGAACCGGGGCCAGCGCACGCTTCTCGAGCAAGAGCGCCCGGGCAGACGCTGCGCGCTGCGCATCCATCGCCCCCTCCAAGCCGAGGGCCAGGCCGGTTTCTTCGAGCGTTTCGCGAATGGCCGCGATGCGGTGCGCGGTTTCCTCCGGATCGCCCAAAGCACCCGAGATTTCGGCGGCGAGTTCATAGTCTTCGGGATCGACCCTGCCGCCCGGAAAAACGGCCATGCCCCCTGCAAAGGACATGGTGCGCGAACGGATCGTCATCAGGATTTCGGGTTCGGGCGCCGCACGCCCCTTGCGGAAAACCACCAGCGTGGCGGCAGGGATAGGATCGGGTGTGTCGGCCGCGGCGTTCATTGTCTCAGTTTGTGCAGCCAGTGTCGCCGCTTGCCAAGCTATTATCGGTCGGTGTGTCGGACTTTTTTACATAGTTGATGTACCGAGAGGTCTTGTTAACCATCGCTCTACCCACAAACCCTCGCATGCGCGGTTTTGGCACGGGGCCTGCATAAATGTTCGCATACTGTTTGGTCTTCGAGAGGCGGATCTTCCCTGGTTTCCGATCCGCCTCACACCAAATAAAAAGGCCCGCCTGGACGTCCCCCAGGCGGGCCTTACCCGTTTCAGAGCTGGTGAATTTTCAGCTTTCGGCCTTGGCGACCTGCTTTTCGTCCATCATCTGCTGAAGCTCTCCGGCTTCGAACATTTCCATCATGATATCGCTGCCGCCAACGAATTCGCCCTTCACGTAAAGCTGGGGAATGGTCGGCCAGTCGGAGAAGGACTTGATGCCCTGGCGGATTTCCATGTCCTGTAGGACGTCGACGCTTTCATAGGCGACGCCGCAATGGTCGAGGATAGCGACCGCGCGATTGGAGAAGCCGCACTGCGGAAACAGCGGCGTGCCCTTCATGAAGAGAACGACGTCGTTACCGCCGACGAGATCGGAGATGCGTGAATTTACATCGGACATAGTGTGCCCTGCCTTTGTGTATGACTTGAATCTGGTGAGGATTCAGGTGGGGGCTTGGGTAGTGAGTTGCAAGGCGTGGAGTTCGCCGCCCATCCTGCCACCAAGAGCGTCGTAAACCAGCTTGTGCTGGGCGACGCGCGTTTTGCCCGCAAATTGCGGGGCGGTGACCTTCGCCGCCCAATGGTCGTTATCGCCTGCAAGATCGCGCATCTCGACGACCGCGCCCGGAAGCGCCTCCTCGATCAGCGCGACAATGTCGTCTGCCTTCATCGGCATCGGATTACTTCTGGTCGCTCATGAACTGGCGGCGCGCCTCGACCGAGCATTCTTCCAGCTTGGCACGGATGTCGGCTTCGCTGACATCGCAATCGGCAGCCGTCAGGTCGCCCAGCAGCTTGCGGATGACGTCTTCATCGCCGGCTTCCTCGAAGTCCGCCTGGACGACGGCCTTCTTGTAAGCGTCGGTCTCTTCTTCGGTCAGGCCCATCAGGCCGGCGGCCCATTCGCCCAGCAGGCGATTGCGGCGCGCGGCAATCTTGAATTCGGTTTCCTGATCGAAGGCGAACTTGGATTCTTCGCCGCGTTCGCGATCCTTGAAGTCGGTCATGTCTATCCCCTTGGAAGAAGTTGCCTCCCGAATAGGTATCGGGAGGCAAAGGGGCAAGGGCGAGAACGCCCGATCAGTCCATTGTCACGACGAGTTTGCCGATCGCGCCGCGATTTTCCAGCTTGGCAATGGCTTCGTGCGCGCGCTCGATCGGATAGGTCTCGCTGACCAGCGGGTTGATCTTGCCTGCTTTCCAGAGGTCGAACAGCTCCGCGATATTGGCGTTGTTGCGTTCCGGCTCGCGGGCGGTGAAAGCGCCCCAGAAAACGCCGCGGATGTCGCAGCTTTTCAGCAGCGTCAGGTTGAGCGGCATTTTCGCGATGCCTGCTGGGAAACCGATCACGAGAAAGCGGCCTTCCCAGGCGATCGAGCGCAGGGCCGGTTCGGAATAGTCGCCGCCGACAATGTCGTAGACGATGTCCGCTCCGTTGGGGCCGACAGCGTCCTTGAACGCCTGTGCGAGTGCCTTGGACTGGTCTTTGTCGAAGGGTGCACGTGGATAAATCACCACCTCGTCGGCGCCGGCTTTCTTGGCAACTTCGCCTTTTTCTTCGGTCGAGACGGCGGCGACGACGCGGCAGCCATAGGCCTTCGCGAGCTCTACCGCAGAAAGGCCCACACCGCCTGCCGCGCCGAGGACGAGGACGGTTTCGCCCTCCTTGATGTCGCCGCGATCCTTCAGGCCGTGGATGGTCGTGCCATATGTCATCAGAAGCGCGCTTGCCTGCACTAGGTCGATACCGTCGGGCACCTTGAAGAGGCGCGCAGCCGCAACGGCGACCTTTTCCTGCAGGCCTCCGTTACCGACCCCGCAGATGACCTTATCGCCTACGGCAAAGCCTTCGACGCCTTCGCCCAGCGCTTCGATGATGCCGGAGATTTCTCCGCCCGGCGCAAAGGGGCGTGGCGGCTTGAACTGGTACATGTCGCGGATGATCAGGGTGTCGGGAAAGTTGATCGCGCATGCGGCAACGTCGATGAGGACCTCTCCCTTGCCGGGCGTGGGCGCGTCGATATCCTCCACCACAAGGGTTTCGGGACCGCCCGTTTCCTTCGACAGTACTGCTTTCATGCTGCGTCTCTCCGATATGATTGTGGCGCATCGAGCCAGGGGAGGCTGCCAGCGCGCGATTGTTCGTGTGTCTCGATAGCCTCGTCGCGCTTCAGCGTGAGGCCGATTTCGTCCAGCCCTTCCAGCATGCAATGCTTGCGGAACGGGTCGATCTCGAATGCGAAGCGATCCTGGTAGGGCGTGGTCACAACCTGGTTTTCGAGGTCGAGGGTGATGGGATCGGTCTTCGCCACTTCCAGCAGGCGGTCGACCTGTTCTTGCGGCAATCCGACGGCGAGGATGCCGTTCTTGAACGCGTTTCCGGCAAAAATGTCCGAGAAGCTTGGCGCAATCACGGCGCGAAGTCCCATGTCCAGCATCGCCCAGGCTGCGTGTTCGCGGCTGGAGCCGCAACCGAAATTGTCGCCCGCGATCAGGATCGGCGCACCCGCGAAATCTTCGACATCGAAAGGATTGCCGGGAGCTTGCCGGATCGTCTCGAAAGCGCCCTTGCCAAGCCCTTCGCGGCTGACGGTCTTGAGCCAGTGGGCAGGGATGATCACGTCGGTGTCGACGTTCTTGAGACCGAGCGGAATGGCGCGGCCGTTAATGACAGTGACCTTGTCCATTACTTTGCCGATCCGGGAAATGCGGGGAGGCGGCTTACGTGACGCGGATCGTGCTGGATCACCACGGTCGCGTCGAGATTTTCGGCCATCTGGTCGAAGCGGTGGAAAGAGGCGAGCGTATCCGCGCGGTCGGTGTTGAACGCGGGCACGCCGCGGTTCGTCACCTGCTCCTCGAAGTGATAGAGATCGCCGGTCAGCATGACGTTCCCGGTTTCGGGAAGGCGGACGAGCAGGACCGAATGGCCCGGAGTGTGGCCGGGCATGCCCTTGATGACGACCGAACCGCCACCGAACACGTCGTGGTCCGACGCGATGCGTACTGTTTCTCCCTCGGCACCTTCCGCAAGCCAGGGCGCCAGCTGCGCCCGGGTCGCTTCCATCGCGCCCGAGGTAACTGCTTCCGCATCGCCGCGGCCGATCAGCAGGGTTGCGCCCGCAAACTCGTCGGCCTGCCCGATATGGTCATCGTGGTAATGGCTGACGCCCACGAAATTCACGTCGTCAGGGGCCAGGCCGATTTCGGCCAGCTGTTCGGCGATGGTCTTTTCGACGCTGAGCGTGAAGACCATTTGCGTCACGCTGGTACCCTTTAGCGCAGAAGGTAAGCCGGCATCCCACAGCAGGTAATTCTCGCCATTGCGGACGAGGTAGCAGCTGTCGGTGAGCGTGCGCGGTTCGCCGTCGTAAAGGTGCGTATCGGAAAAGGGGCCCGCATCGCTCAGTTCGATGGTGCCGCAATCCAGACGCCACAGTTCCACGTCGGCTGCGTCCTGCGCGCTTGCCGGGGCGGCAATGCCCAGGGCGAGTGCTGCGGCCGCCAGGGCGGTTCTGGTCTTTGTCATGCGGGCTCCTTGCGCTTGGGCGATCAGTCCGTTTCGGGGTTTTCCCCCGAAGGGATCGGGCCGGGCTGGTTCGGCTGGTTTTTCTTTTCGCGGCGCTTGTTCGCATAGAGCAGCGCGGCGGCGATAGCGGCCGATCCGATCGCACCTGCGATGGCGGCCTTGCCTTTGGGGAGTTTGGTCATGGCAGTCTCATGGATGGGAGAGCGGGGAAGGGCAAGACCCTACCCGCCCGATAGCTTCCTCACGTCGACGAGGTGACCGGCAACCGCTGCGGCTGCCGCCATCGCAGGGCTCATCAAATGGGTGCGAGCGCCCGGGCCCTGGCGGCCCACGAAATTGCGGTTGCTGGTCGACGCGCAGCGTTCGCCCGGCGGCACCTTGTCGGGGTTCATGGCGAGACAGGCGGAACAGCCCGGCTCACGCCATTCGAAGCCCGCGTCGGTGAAGATGCGGTCCAGCCCTTCTTCCTCGGCCTGTTTTTTGACCAGCCCCGATCCGGGCACGGCGATGGCCCAGCGCACATTGGCGGCCTTGGTGCGGCCCTTCAGGACCGCTGCGGCAGCGCGCAGATCCTCTATCCGGCTGTTGGTGCATGAGCCGATGAAAACGTTCTCGATCGCGACTTCTTCAAGCGGCGTTCCCGGTTCGAGACCCATGTAATCGAGGCTCTTGCGGGCAGCGTCCTGCTTGGAAGGATCCGCGAAGGAATCGGGCGAGGGGACCGTATCGCCAATCGCCACCACGTCTTCCGGACTGGTACCCCAACTGACCGTGGGCTCGATATCGGCAGCGTCGATGACAACGCTCTTGTCGAAGACCGCGCCTTCGTCGGTGGCGAGCGAGCGCCACCATTCCACCGCGCGATCCCAATCTTCGCCTTTGGGGGCATAGGGTCGACCTTCGAGATAGCGAAAGACCGTGTCGTCGGGCGCGATGATCCCGGCACGGGCACCACCCTCGATGCTCATGTTGCAGACGGTGAGGCGTCCTTCGACGCTCATTTTCTCGAAGACCTCTCCGCGATATTCGATGACATGGCCGGTCCCGCCCGCAGTGCCGATCACGCCGATGATATGGAGGATAAGGTCCTTGGGCGTGACGCCGGGGGAGAGAGCGCCTTCGACGCGCACTTCCATGCTTTTCGACTGGCGCAGCAGGAGCGTTTGCGTGGCCAGGACGTGTTCGACCTCGCTTGTGCCGATGCCGAAGGCCAGTGCGCCGATCCCGCCGTGAGCTGCCGTGTGGCTGTCGCCGCACACGATTGTCGCGCCGGGCAGGGAGAAGCCCTGTTCTGGGCCGACGACGTGGACGATGCCCTGTTCGCGCGCGACGGCATCGATGTAGCGGATACCGAATTCCGGCGCGTTCTTTTCGAGCGCCGCCAATTGCGCCGCGCTTTGCGGATCGGCAATCGGGAGGCGCGATCCATCGGCTGCCAGGCGCGCCGTGGTGGGCACGTTGTGGTCGGGGACCGCGAGGGTCAGGTCGGGACGGCGAACCTTTCGCCCGGCAACCCGCAGTGCCTCGAACGCCTGTGGGCTGGTGACTTCGTGCACCAGATGCCGGTCGATATAGACAAGGCAGGTGCCGTCGTCCTGGCGTTCGACGACGTGGGCGTCCCAGATCTTCTCGTAGAGTGTGCGCGGTTTGCTGGCCATTTCGCGCACAGGTTGGGGCAGGAACGTCACGGGCGCAAAATGGCAAATCCAGAGTCTTCCAAAGTTAACCTTTCCGTGCTTTACTGACACTCATGTCAGCAAAACCATTCGCCTTTCCGATCCGCGTGATTCCCGCCGATATCGATTTCATGGGTCACGTGAACAATGCGCGCTATCTCAATTGGGTACAGGATGCGGTCCTGGCCCATTGGAACAAGATCGCGCCCGCGGAAGAGGTGGCGAGCAAGGCGTGGGTGGCGCTCAAGCACGAGATTACCTATCGCAAACCGGCATTCCTCGATGACGAGGTGATCGCCAGCACCGTGCTCGAAAAGGTGCAGGGTGCGCGGGCCTTCTACTCCACCGTGATCCAGCGCGGGGAAGAAGTGCTCGCTGAAGTGAAAAGCGCCTGGTGCTGCATCGATTCCGAAACGCTGCGTCCCGCCCGCCTGCGCGAGGAAGTGACCAAGTTCTTCTTCAAGGACTGAGCCTAGCCTGCGCGAACCGCTTGTCCTGAGCGGTCGGGACAGGGTACAACCGCTGCATGGGCGCATCCCCGAACATGACAACCGGCAACGGGCGACAGGCCGCGATCGGCCTTGCGCTGGCTTTCGCCATTTTCGCAGGCTGGCTGTCGCTTCACCTCTTCGCCATGTTCGTGTTCGAGCTCACCTGGCAGACGCTCCCGCTCGCTCTGGCGATGGCGATCGTGCAGTGCTGGCTGTCGGTCGGCCTTTTCATCGTCAGCCATGATGCGATGCACGGATCGCTCGCGCCGGGCGGCGGGCGGCTCAACGGGTTTATCGGTGGCGCGCTGCTGTTTCTTTACGCGGGGTTCGGCTGGCGCAAGATGCGCGATGCTCACTTCGCGCATCACAAGGCTCCCGGCACGGCCGACGATCCCGATTTTAGCGCCGACCACCCGACGCGTTTCTGGCCGTGGTACGGCGCCTTCCTGAAACGCTATTTCGGCTGGCAGTCGGTCCTGTTCGTCAGCAGCGTCGTGACGATATACTGGGCCGTATTCTCCATATCGGCCCTCAAGATAGTCCTGCTCTACGGGGCACCCGCAATCGCTTCCTCGTTGCAGCTGTTCTACTTCGGCACCTATCGCCCGCACCGACACGACGATGTCGGCTTTGCCGACCGGCACAATGCACGCAGCGATGGTTTCTCAAGCCTTGCATCGCTCGCCAGCTGTTTCCATTTCGGCTATCATCACGAACACCACCTCGCGCCGCATGTCCCATGGTGGGGCCTGCCCCGCGCCAGAAAGACCATGTCGCTGCCAGAGATTTCCAAGTGAGCATCCCCGCCATCCTCCTTACCGTATTCCTGTCGATCGCAGGGATGGAACTGTTTGCCTGGTGGGCGCACAAATACATCATGCACGGATGGGGCTGGGGATGGCACCGCGACCATCACGAACCGCATGACAATGTGCTGGAAAAGAATGACCTCTATGCGGTGACGTTCGGCACCATCGTCTTCGCCATGTTTGCCGTCGGTTATGTCTGGTCGGACCTGCTGTGGTGGATCGCCTTCGGGATCACTTGCTATGGCCTCATCTACACCTTCGTTCACGACGGGCTGGTGCATCAGCGCTATTTCCGCTGGGTGCCCAAGAAGGGTTACGCCAAGCGGCTGGTCCAGGCGCACAAGCTGCACCATGCGACCATCGGCAAGGAAGGCGGGGTGAGCTTCGGGTTCGTCCTCGCGCGCGATCCGGCCAAGCTGAAGGCCGAACTGAAGCGCCAGAAGGAAGCGGGGATCGCCACCGTACGCGAAAGCGCCGGAGCCTGAGGCCCCGGCGCTTCGTGTTCTAGTCGGTCTGTGCCGCTTAGCGGGCGTAGTTCACATACAGGCCGTGGATCAGTCCCGGGATAAAGCCCAGCAGGGTCAGCACGACATTGAGCAACGTGGTGCCGCCAAGCCCATGCTTGGCAGCGACGCCGAGCGGGGGAAGCAGGATCGTGGCGATGAGAATGAGAATTGCCATTTGAGAGTGTTCCTTTCGGTCGACCCTCCCATCCGTATGTTACCCTAACGGACTGAATTGCATCGCGTTCCTGAAAGCGCCTATTCGTTTCGCGTGGCGATCCAGGTCCCGGCGATCACTAGGATGGCGATGGAGATGTAGTACCAGGGCTCTCCCAGCGCATACCAGGTGACGACTGCGCCCGTCGCCATGGCTCCGATCGCCATTGTCTTTGCCCTGCGGCTGATTGCGCGGCGCTCACGCCAATCGCGCACTTGCGGACCCCACGTCGGGTGATCGAGGATCTTCTGTTCGAGCTCCGGGCTGGACCGGGCGAAAAAATAGACCGCCAGCAACAGGAAAGGCACTGTCGGCATGATCGGGAGAAACGCCCCGATGGCCCCCAGTCCGACGAACAGGAAACCGCATGCGCGATAGATGTAGCGCCGCATTCTAGGCGGCCGCGATCCGGGCGGCGTGCTCCTGCACGAGCGCGATCATGTTGGGCACACCTTGCGTGCGGTTACTGGAGAGCTGGTTCTTGAGATCGAAGGGATCGAGCGCGGCAGCAATATTCATCTGCGCCACTTCTGTGGCAGGCTTGTCCTGCACGGCCGAGATCACGAGAGCCACGATACCCTTGGTGATTGCGGCGTTGCTGTCAGCCAGGAAATGCAGCTGATCGGCATCGCCCGTCGGATAGACCCAGACCGCTGCCGAACATCCGCGCACAAGCGTGGCGTCGGTCTTGAGCGGATCGGGCATGGGTTCGAGATCCCGTCCCAGCTCGATCAGCAGGCGATACCGCTCGTCGCCTTCGAGGAAGTCGTATTCTTCGGCAATGTCATCGAGTGAACGCATGGCGGCGGCATCTAGCCAGCTATTCGGGCGGCGTCCATCGCGCTTAGCCGACCAGCCCTCCCGGGCGGGTGAATGCGTAGTAAATCACGTAGAACCAGCCGAAAAATCCCTGGAGGATCGCCCACAGGATGGATTCATGCTGGCTCCAGCTGATGGCGACGGCGATCGCGCTGCCCAGGCCGATACCGGCCTGCGCTGCATTATTGGTCGCGCTCACAGGTCGACCCCGCTGGCAATCGCTTCGAGTTTCTTGATCCGCTCGCGCAGGTCCGCAAGCTCGATGCGCGCTGCCCCCATGGCGCTTCCCGTGTCTTCGCGGGCAGGTGCATCATGGTCGAGCTGGCTACGCTTGAACTCGATCCAGTCGTGCCATGCCCTCAGCAGGGCGCCGGCAACGATGACCAGACCGATCAGCGCGGCGCCTGCAATAATGAGTGTCGGTTCGAACATTTCCCCATGTCCTCCTTGAACCCGGATGGTCCTCAGTTGTCCTTTTCGACCTGCTTGTCGCGCAGGGCTTCGATCTCGGCGGAAATCCGCCGGGTTTCTTTCGCGTCGAGCGAATTGCCGTCGGTGGCGATGCGCTCCAGCACCTTGATGCGTTCGCGCAGGTCTTCGAGTTCACGCTGGGCCGCAGGATCGTCCTTCGACTCGGCGAATTTTTCGTTCCCCATGTAATCGCGCGTGATGCCTTTCTCCGACCGGTACTTGGCCTTGAACACCTCTGCGATCGCAATCACGAGAACGATCATGAAAATGGCGGTCCAGAAGCTCATCGCGCTGCCTCGTTCGCCGGAGTGCGGTCCTCGATTGCGTGGAGGTCGCGAAGCTCGTCGATCTGCGAAGCCAGGGCGTGATTGCTGTCGGTCGCGATGCGTTCGAGCACGCGGAGGCGTTCTTCGATCTTGCTGTAATCGCCGTTGGAGTAGCGTGCCTCCTGGGCCTTCGCCTCGGCTTCGCGCACCTTCAGCTGGGCACGGCGTTCTTCATGCTCAACCTGGCGCCGGTGGATGAGAATACCGGTGGTCATGGCCAGCAGCGCCGCAATCAGGACGAAGCCGAAGATCAGAAACAGGTTCGGATCCATCAGTTCGTCTCCGACTTGTCACGCAGGCGGTCGATCTCGGTGGTCAGGTGATAGCCGCTGTCGGTGACGATGCGTTCGACATTGCCGAGGCGGTCTTTCAGCGAACCCAGTTCGGCGCGCAATTCGGCGTTTTCCTGGGTGAGCAGCTTGACCCGCTCTACTGCCTGGTCGTTCTTGGGATAGACCGACTTGCCCCAGCTGTTCTCCAGCGGATAGCCGTTCTTGATTCGCAACCAGGTCGTTACCACCCAGCCGCCAGTCATGATGGCCACTCCGGCGATGATTGCGGTTTCGGTGAAGAATTCCATCATGCTTTCTCCCTGTTGAGCGTTCCGAGCGGAACGCCACTGCCTTCGTCATCGACGCGGCGCTGGTCGCGCAGGGCTTCGATCTGGGTGGCGACATCGTATCCCTTGTCGGTCACGATCCGCTCGAGCACCTGAACGCGGTCTTCGAGTTGTTGCACCTTGCTGGCGTATTGCGCCGCCTGTTCGGCAGTGGCCTGCGCGGTAGTCTGGACATTCATCTCGGCGAGCTTTTGCTGGTGCTTGGTCCAGATCGCGACGATCGGGATGCTCAGCGCCAGGATCGGTATCAAAAGCGCGGGGTCCATAATTCCTCTCCCCTCGGCCCGGCTTTAGCGCAGGCGTTCGATTTCGGCCGTGAGGCGCGGGTTGTTGCTGACGTAGAAGGTTTCGACGTCGGCGAGGCGGCGGTCGATGTCCTTCATCTTGCCGCGGATTTCGCGAGCCGTACGCTTCGGGTTCTGCCGTACGCCCTGCCAGTACTTCTGTTCGGCAGGCTCGGAGTAGAGATGCGCAGGCTTCTTGTTCAGAAGGATGCCAGCGACGAAGTAGGCGAGGATCGGCCAGCCCATCGAGACGGCCAGGATCAGGAAGCCCAGGCGGATCCACAGGGCGTTGACGCCGGTGTAGTCCGCGATGCCGGAGAGAACCCCCATGAACTTCGCATTCTGCTTGTCACGATAGAGAGTGGTGCGGGGGGAGTTCACTTTGCTGCTCCTTTTTTCTCGGCAATCAGCTGTTCGAGTTCGCGCAGCTGTTCATTGTCCTGCTCGCTGTCATGGACGAGGCGGGCGGGGCGGAATTCGGGGTTGTCGGAAGCGACGAGCCGCTCGACAGTGTCCATCCGGTCATCGAGGCGCTTGGCGAGATTGTAGAGCTCTTCCAGCAGCGCTTCGTCGTCGGTGGTGATGGTGGCGGACGTCTTCCACTTCGTGATGTAGTGCAGGACGATCCACGGGAGGGCGATGAAGATCGCCACGATTGCAAAAATCTCGTCCATGGATCAGTCCTCCTTCTTCGCGTCGGACTTGCCGAGCGCTTTCTTCATCTGTTCAAGTTCATCATCGATCGCATCGGCGCCTTCGAGCGCGGCAATCTCGTCGGAAAGGCTCGGCTGCTTGCTGCCATCGGAGATGGACAGCGCTTCGGCGCGGCCTTCGGCATAGTCGACGCGGCGTTCGAGCTGGTCGAAGCGGCTGAGCGCATCGTCGACGCGGTCTTCGGTCATCAGGCTGCGCAGCTTGACCCGGTTTTCCGCGCTTTCCAGGCGGGCGGCGATCGCTGTCTGGCGGCTGCGTGCTTCGCGCAGGCGGTTCTGCAGCTTCTGGATGTCCTGCTCGTAAGCGCGCAGCGCGTCGTCGAGCACGGCGATCTCCTGCTTGAGCTGGTCGCTCATGTCGGCAGCCTTCTTCTTCTCGACGAGGGCTGCGCGGGCGAGATCTTCGCGATCCTTAGACAGCGCAAGGGCCGCCTTTTCGCCCCAGTCGGCCTGGAGCTTGTCCAGCTTGACCGTGTGGCGGTGCATTTCCTTCTGGTCCGCGATCGTGCGTGCCGCGCTCGCGCGGACTTCCACCAGCGTTTCCTCCATCTCGAGGATGATCATGCGGATCATCTTCTGCGGATCATCCGCCTTGTCGAGCATGTCGTTGAAATTGGCGGCGACGATATCGCGGGTTCTGCTGAAAATGCCCATCAAGGGTGCTCCGGTTGAGAAAAATTCGTTGATCTTCGTATTCACTGTTTCGGGATTGGTCCAATCTCTTGCGCGCTGCGCCTCGCGATCGATCCGTGCAAGGCGCTTGCCGTGCGGTTTGGGGGGACGGGCCGAAGCGTCGGGACTAGTGCGCTCCGGCCCGAGGGGGGTATTGTCGGTCACGCGATTTCTACCTGTTCGTAGGAAGCGACGACCGCGACCGGGCTGGTCAGGGAAATCTGCGAGCTCAGCACGACGAAGGCCGTCATGGCCGCGATGCTGGCAAGGGCAGCTTGTCCGAGCTGGGTCTGGAAGAATTTGCGGTCGTACATGAATTTGCGGTCGTACATGGTTGTCCTCCCTGGACTGGAATTCGTTGTTGTCCTGTGTTCAGCAAAGGGCGTGCCAAAATAAACAAGCCATTGAAAATACATGACTTTGTTTTTTCGACGAACAGCATCGTGGCGGGTATTGCCAACCCTTGGGAAAATTCCCTATCTATTGGCCATGGAGCGGGAAAATCAGTTCATCGGGCAGTCCGGCGCCTTCCTCGACGCGGTCGAGCGCACCAGCCGTGCCGCGCCAATGCGACGCCCCGTGCTGGTCATCGGCGAGCGCGGGACCGGCAAGGAATTGATCGCCGAGCGCCTGCATCGCCTGTCCACCCGTTGGGACGAACCGCTCGTCACCATGAACTGCGCCGCGTTGCCCGAAACGCTTATCGAAGCTGAGCTGTTCGGTCACGAGGCCGGAGCCTTCACCGGTGCTACCAAACAACGGGCCGGAAGGTTCGAGGAAGCCGACAAGGGTACTCTGTTCCTCGACGAACTGGGCACTTTGTCGATGGGTGCACAAGAGCGGCTGCTGAGGGCAGTCGAATATGGCGAAGTCACCCGGATCGGTTCGTCGCGTCCCATGCGTGTGGATGTGCGGATCGTGGCGGCGACCAACGAGGACCTGCCGGCCAAGGCGGAACGCGGGGAGTTCCGCGCCGACCTTCTCGACCGGCTCAGTTTCGAGGTGATTACGCTTCCTCCCCTGCGTGTGCGCGAAGGGGACATCGGCGTGCTGGCGGACTATTTCGGCCGCCGCATGGGTGCAGAGCTCGGCTGGGAAGCCTGGCCGGGCTTTGCCGAGCATGTCGCCAAGGATCTGGAAGAGCATCCATGGCCCGGCAATGTGCGCGAACTGCGCAACGTGGTCGAGCGCGCGGTCTATCGCTGGGACGATTGGGATACGCCTATCGGCCATGTCCAGTTCGACCCCTTCGACAGCCCGTGGAAGCCGATCTCGCCGACGACACCGAAGAAGGAGCCTGCCCAGCAGTCCGCGCAGCTCGCCGCCCAGGTCGCGCCTGATCTCGACCAGGTCGAAGACCTCAAGGCCGCGGTGGACCAGCACGAACGCACGATCCTCGAGCATGCGCTCGGCAAGCATCGCTGGAACCAGCGGCAGACGGCCAAGGCCCTTGGTCTCAGCTACGATCAGCTGCGCCATGCGATCAAGAAGCATGGATTGATGGAAGAGTAATCCGTCCGATTGGTCCCGCTCATCCTGTCGCAAACCGGCCACAGGCGGGGGAATATTCCGAGAACCCTATTGCCGCGCGGGCAATGTTCGATATGCCTGCGCCCAGGGACTGGGAATTTTACGAATAATGATGGCGGTTCACGCCCGGGTCGCAGGGCACCGTATACCTTTTGTCATTCTGGCGTTGCTTGCAGCGATTGCAGTCGTGTGGCCGCTCGCCACCGCTTCGGCACAGGTCGTGCCCTCCGTTCTGGAAGAAGTGCGATTGGTCTCGGAGGATGAGGGTGCAGCGACATTCATGCTGCGCTTTTCGCCCGCCGAACCGCGCGTGGCGACCATCGACAAGAACCCCACCAGGCCAGAACTTGTCATGGCGACGACGCTCAAGGTCGGCCGGGTGCCCGACCGGCAAAGCTATCGCGGCCTCGTGCGCTCACTGCAATTCGTGACCGAAGGCAGTAGCCTCGTCCTCAGGTTCGACACGGCGCGCCCTTCGCGTATCCGGGCCGAGCAGATGGGCAACAACGCGGTTCAAGTGCGCGTCGAGATAGTGAGCGACGAGGAAACGCTCGGCACACGCCCGATCGGCTCGGATGGCGAAGAGGTGGTGCCGCAGCAGGAACTTCAGCGCGGGCCTGTCGATAGCTACCAGCCCGGCGATTCCTACGAACTGGTGTTCCTCAAATATGCCGACGTGTCGGAAATCGTCGGCCTGCTCGCCGAAGGGGCGGAGATCGCGCCCAACGATGTCTTCATCCGCCGTGAGCCCGGTTTCGGGTCGCCCGGCGCGAACCAGTCGACCAGTTACATAGGCGCGCCGCAGCAGGCCGAGCGTGACGACCAGCCGCTGGGTCAGAATGTCGGCAACGGCCTCGCAGTGGACCGCCGTCTCAACGCGATCTGGATTACCGGCACGCCCGAGCGGATCGAGCGGGTGAAGCGCCAGATCGAACTGATCGATGTCCCGGTGGACAGCGTGATCTTGGAAACGCAGTTCGTCGAGCTGACCGAGAACGGCGCGCGCAATCTCGGAATCGATTTCACCAATTCCAACGGGCAGATCGCCGTCGGCAATCTGGCGACCGGCGGCTTCCTGCCGTTCGGGGTCGATCCCAATGACGTCCTGCCTTCCGGCCAGTTGCAGGCCGCAATCTATGCGCAGATACAAAAGGGCGAGGGGCGCATCGTCTCGCGTCCGAGGATCGCTGCGCAAAGCGGATCGACGGCCAAGATCATCACAGGCGATGCCCTGCCGATCCTCACCTCGATCCAGCTGTCGGGCGTGAACGGCGTGTCCCAGCAGGTCCAGTACGTGAACGTCGGCGTTACGTTGCAGATTGCTCCGCGCGTTAGCACGGACGGATACATCACCTCGAAAATCTATGGCGTCGTGTCGAGTGTGACGGGCTTCAGCCAGGGCTATCCCACCATCAGCCAGCGGGAGGCGGAAACCAGCGCATCGGTGCGTGATGGAGAGACCTTCGTCATCGGCGGTCTTACCCAGGAAAACGTGCTGACGACCAAGTCGAAGATCCCGCTTCTCGGCGACATCCCGCTCATCGGTGCAGCTTTCCGCAACGAGCGGTCCACCAGCACCACTACCGAATTGTACATCGTCATCACGCCGAGGATCGTGCGCCATCGCCGGTTCGAGCAACGCGATGCGAATATGGAAACACAAGCTTCGGGGGAGATCGAAGAGTAGGGTCGCACGCCTCGCAGAAGGCGCTCGTCAAGTAAAAAGAACTTGGAATTCGGCTCGTTGGAATTGTTTCCGGCGCTAATATTATTCGGCCTAAATAAAGGCGAAAATCAATTCGTCTCTCAAATGCAACAATTTGTCGATAAAGCCGAAATTTACTATTTTTCTTAGTTCTGACCCTCTCGACAGGCCTTTTCATCCGGTTACACCTCCAATCCATCAGTCCAGCACGGGTCGCGTGCTGCTGAGACTTTTGGAGGGACTATTCATGAAAGCTAAGACTCTGGCCGTGCTCGCGGCTCTTCCGATGCTGGCTGTCGCCGCACCGGTTCAGGCTGAGGCGGGCGAAAAGATCGCCAACAGCTACATTTGCGTATTCGACAAGTCGGTTTCGCGCGGTAATGCCAAGGCAGAAGCCAATCGCGCCGCCCAGGCCAGCGCTGCCCAGGTAAAGCACGTCTACTCGGTCGCCCTGCGCGGTTTTGCGGTCAATGCCGCTCCTCAGGCAATCGAGAACATGAAGCGCAACAATCCCAACATCGCCTATTGCGAGCAGGACCAGGTCGTCACCGCTATCCAGGTTCGCGGAATGGCTCCCGGTGCGAAGAAGGGTAAGCCGGGCGGGAACGGCGGCGGTGCGCAGCCTCCGCAGGAAACGCCCTGGGGTATCGCCCGCGTCGGCGGCGGTGCGCCCGGCAACTTCGCTACCGCATGGGTCATCGATAGCGGGATCGAACTCGACCATCCCGATCTCAATGTCGACGTAGCGCGTTCGCGCAGCTTCGTGCGCGGCGATGCAGGCGACCAGAACGGCCACGGTACTCACGTCGCCGGCACGATCGCGGCAGTCGACAACAACATCGGCGTGATCGGCGTCGCACCGGGCGCTCCGGTCGTTGCAGTGCGCGTTCTCGACCGTCGCGGTTCGGGTTCGAACTCGGGCGTGATTGCGGGAATCGACTATGTCGCGCAGTACGGCCAGCCGGGCGATGTTGCCAACATGAGCCTCGGCGGCGGGATCAGCACCGCGCTCGACCAAGCAGTCATCAATGCTGCGGCTGGCGGCGTTCGCTTCGCTATTGCTGCGGGTAACGAGCGCGACCACGCGAACAACCACTCGCCGGCGCGTGCAAACGGCCCGAACGTCTACACGATCTCTTCGTTCGCAATCGGTGACAACTGGTCGAGCTTCTCGAACTACGGCAACCCGCCGGTCGATTACGCAGAGCCGGGTTCGTCGATCAAGTCGACCTGGACCGGTGGCGGCTACAACACCATCAGCGGCACCTCGATGGCGACCCCGCACTTCGCCGGCATCCTGCTTCAGGGCAATGTCGGCAATGGCGGCCGCGTCAACGGTGATCCGGACGGCAATCCGGACGTGATCGGTGTCGTCAACTAAGTCGACCCATCCAGTCAAAAAGGGGGAGGGGTCCGGTGTCATGCCGGACCCCTCTTCTTATTTCTTGCTTTTTGAGGGACTCGCACCTATCTCCCCTCGCATCCCGACATTGTCGCAACTTTGTAGGGCTGGCGCCGAAAGGGGCCGGCACCAAACCCCGTTGTCGCAATGCCAATCCGAACCGGAGTATGAATGGCCGATATCGACCGCTTGACCGAAGTCATCGAACCCGAAGCGAATGCGCTGGGTTTCGATCTCGTGCGCGTCAAGATGATGCCGTCCGAAGCCGGTGATGGCGGGATGGCATTGCAGATCATGGCCGAGGACCCGGCGACGGGCCAGCTGGTGATCGAACAATGCGCCGCGCTCTCGCGCCGCGTCTCCGACCGGATCGACGAGCTGGAAGAGCAGGGCGATGTATTGGTCGAAGGTGCCTATCACCTCGAAGTCAGTTCGCCCGGTATCGACCGTCCGCTGACCCGTCCCAAGGATTTCGCCAATTGGGCCGGACACGAAGCCAAGATCTCCATGGACAAGGGTTTCGACGGCCAGCGCACCTACAAGGGCGAATTGAAGGGCATCGAAGGCGATGAGGTTCTCATCGTGGATGCCAAGGCGGGAGAGGTACGTCTCGACCGTCACCAGATCCATTCGGCAAAGCTCGTCTTGACCGACGCGCTCATTGCCGCCACCCAGCCGCTCGATACGAGCGGTGCCGACGACATCGAAGAAGAAAAGGCAGACGACTGATGGCCAGTGCCATTTCCGCCAACAAGGCTGAACTCCTCGCGATTGCAAACGCCGTCGCATCGGAAAAGATGATCGACAAATCCATCGTGATCGAAGCGATGGAAGAGGCGATCCAGAAGTCTGCCCGCAACCGCTACGGTGCAGAAAACGATATCCGTGCAAAGCTCGACCCGCAGACCGGCGACCTTCGCCTGTGGCGTGTCGTCGAGGTCGTCGAAGAAGTGGAAGACTACTTCAAGCAGGTCGATCTCAAGGCTGCGCAGAAGCTGGAGAAGGACGCCAAGATCGGCGACTTCATCGTCGATCCGCTGCCCCCAGTCGATCTCGGCCGCATCGACGCGCAGTCGGCCAAGCAGGTGATCTTCCAGAAGGTCCGCGACGCCGAGCGTGAGCGTCAGTACGAAGAATTCAAGGATCGCGCAGGCGAAGTCATCACCGGCGTCATCAAGTCGGTCGAATTCGGCCACGTGATCGTCAATCTCGGCCGCGCCGAAGGCGTCATCCGCCGCGACCAGCAGATCCCGCGTGAAGCCGCCCGTGTCGGTGAGCGTGTGCGCGCGCTCATCACCAAGGTGGAACGCAACAATCGCGGCCCGCAGATCTTCCTCAGCCGTGCGCACCCCGATTTCATGCGCAAGCTGTTCGCGCAGGAAGTGCCCGAGATCTACGACGGCATCATCGAGATCAAGGCCGCTGCCCGCGATCCGGGCAGCCGCGCCAAGATCGGCGTCATCAGCCACGACAGCAGCATCGACCCCGTCGGTGCCTGTGTCGGTATGAAGGGTAGCCGCGTCCAGGCCGTCGTGCAGGAACTGCAGGGCGAGAAGATCGACATTATCCCGTGGAGCGATGACGGCGCGACCTTCATCGTGAACGCGCTCCAGCCGGCAACTGTCAGCCGCGTCGTGCTCGACGAGGAAGATGGTCGCATCGAAGTCGTCGTGCCCGACGACCAGCTTTCGCTGGCCATCGGCCGCCGCGGCCAGAACGTGCGTCTCGCCAGCCAGCTGACCGGCAACCAGATCGACATCATGACCGAGGAAGAAGCCTCGGAGAAGCGCCAGAAGGAATTCGCCGAGCGCTCGAACATGTTCGAAGCCGAACTGGACGTCGACGAAACGCTTTCGCAGCTGCTCGTCGCAGAAGGCTTCGCAGACCTGGAAGAAGTCGCTTACGTCGAGCTGGAAGAGCTCGCGAGCATCGAAGGCTTCGACGAGGAGCTGGCAGAAGAACTCCAGAACCGCGCCAAGGAAGCACTGGATCGCCAGGAAGCTGCGCACCGCGAGGCACGCCGCGAACTGGGTGTCGAAGACGACCTTGCCGAACTGCCGCACATGACCGAAGCGATGCTCGTCACGCTCGGCAAGGCAGGTCTCAAGACGCTCGACGATGTCGCCGATCTCGCGACCGACGAACTGATCGCCAAGCGGCGTGAGGCACCGCGTCGCCGGAACAACAATCCGGACGGCCCGCCGATGCGCCGCGATCGCCCCCAGCGCGAAGCCGACAAGGGCGGCGTGCTCGGCGAATATGGCCTGACCGAAGAGCAGGGCAACGAGATCATCATGGCTGCCCGCGCGCACTGGTTCGAAGACGAAGAGGAAGCTCCGGCTGCTGCCGAGACGACCGACACGCAGGAGGCCGCCGATGCGGACTCCACCCAATGAGCGCCTGAGCCCCGACATCGCTGAAGTCTCGCGGCCCCGTAAACCGGAGCCCGAGCGGCGCTGCGTGCTAACCGGAGAGACCGGTTCGCGCGATGCGCTGGTGCGCCTTGCCGTCTCGCCTTCGGGCCTTGTCCTGCCTGACGCGCAGGAGAAAGCGCCGGGGCGCGGGGCCTGGGTATGCAGCGACCGTGCCGCGATCGAAGAGGCGTTTGCGAACGGCAAGTTGAAAAGCGGGCTGTCGCGCGCATTCAAGACGGGCGATCTCGAGATTCCGGAAAATCTGCCCGCGAAGATAGAAGATGCCCTGACCCGTGTATTTCTCGACCGACTGGGTCTCGAAATGCGCGTCGGAGCGCTTATCTTGGGTACGCAACGCATTGCCGAGACCGCCCGTAACGGAGGTGTGGCACTGTTGCTGCATGCCAGCGATGCGAGCGAGGACGGACGCAAGAAGCTGGACCAGGCCTGGCGCGTCGGCAGCGATGCCGAAGGGTCGGGAATGCGAGGGTGGACACTCCCACTGGACCGTGACGCACTGTCTGTGGCATTGGGCCGCGACAATGTCGTCCATTTCGCTTTGGCCGACGATGCATCGGCCGCAAGGATACGCAAACCCTTGATGCGCCTCATGCATTACCAGGGGCTCACTATCCCGGCCGACGATGGGCGTGCCTCTACGCGCGCCGAAGACGATACGAACGATACGCAGAAGAGAAACGAGCAAGAATGAGCGACGAAGAGAAAAAACCTGCCCGCAAGCCGCTGACCCTGAAGGGTGCTCAGCCGGGCGAGGTCAAGCAGACCTTCAGCCACGGCCGCACCAACAAGGTTGCGGTCGAGGTGAAGCGCCGCCGCAAGCTCGTCAAACCCGGCGAGGCGGCCCCTGCCCCCGCGCCAGCACCGGCTCCCGAACCGGAATCCGCTCCTGCGCCCGCTCCCGCGCCCACAGCGAAGAAGCCTGCGCCCAAGAAGCCCGCTGCCGATGCGGAAACGCCGCAGGAACGCGTCGCTCGCCTCCAGCGCGAGGCCGAGGAAGAGCGCCTGAAGCTGGCGGAAGAAGCGCGCAAGCGTGAAGAGCAGCAGGCGAAGAAGGCTGCCGAAGACGAGAAAAAGCGCGCCGAAGACAACCGCAAGGCCGAGGAAGAAGCGGCCAAGCAGGCGAAGAAGGCTGCCAAGGAAGCTCCGGCCGAGGCCACAGCGGAAGAGGCTGCGCCTTCCGAAGAAGCCGCGGAAGCAACCCCGACCCCGGCTGCGCGCAAGTTCACGCCCGTGAAGCGTCCGGAAATCAAGAAGCCGGAACGCAAGAAGAAGGACGAAAAGCCCGCGCGCACCGCAGAAAAGCCGGACAAGCGCCGTTCGGGCAAGCTTTCCGTCAACAAGGCGCTCAATGAGGACGAAGGCCGCCGTGCGCGCAGCCTCGCCGCGCTCAAGCGTGCGCGTGAAAAGGAACGCCGCTTGCAGGGTGGCGGTTCGAACAAGCCGCGCGAAAAGCAGGTCCGCGACGTGGTCGTGCCCGAAGCGATTACCGTCGGCGAGCTGGCCAAGCGCATGGGCGAGAAGGGTGCCGACCTCGTGAAGGAGCTCTTCAATCTCGACATGATGGTCACCGTCAACCAGACGATCGACCAGGATACGGCGGAACTGCTCGTCGAACAGTTCGGTCATAATATCCAGAAGGTGTCGGAAGCCGATGTCGACATCGCAGCCGAAGAGGATGTCGATCCGGAAGAAACGCTGAAGCCGCGTCCTCCGGTCGTCACCATCATGGGCCATGTCGACCACGGCAAGACCAGCCTGCTCGACGCGCTTCGCGGCGCAAACGTAGTAAAGGGCGAAGCTGGCGGCATTACGCAGCACATCGGCAGCTACCAAGTGAAGACCAAGGGTGGTGACGAGATCACCTTCCTCGATACACCGGGCCACGCCGCTTTCACCGAAATGCGCCAGCGCGGTGCCAATGTGACCGATATCGTGGTTCTGGTGGTCGCTGCCGATGACGGCATCATGCCGCAGACGATCGAGGCCATCAATCACACCAAGGCTGCGGGCGTCCCGATGATCGTGGCGATCAACAAGATGGACAAGCCGGAAGCCAATCCGGACAACATCCGCAATCGCCTGCTCGAACATGAAGTCATCGTCGAGAAACTGTCCGGCGATGTGCAGGACGTGGAAATCTCCGCCAAGGAGAAGACCGGTCTCGACGAACTGCTCGAGAAGATCGCGCTGCAGGCCGAACTGCTCGAACTGAAGGCGAACCCCGACCGCATGGCGGAAGCCACCGTCATCGAGGCCCAGCTCGACAAGGGCCGCGGCCCGGTCGCGACCGTGCTCATCACGCGCGGTACGCTGGAGCGTGGCAACACCTTCGTTGTCGGTACGGAAAGTGGCCGTGTGCGTGCGATCGTCAATGACCAGGGCAAGCAGATCAAGAAGGCCGGTCCTTCGATGCCTGTCGAAGTCCTGGGTCTCGGCGGCGTGCCGAGCGCAGGCGACGTGCTGACCGTGGTCGAGAACGAACAGCGTGCGCGTGAAGTGGCCGAATATCGTCAGGAAAAGGCCACCGAGAAGCGCACCGCGCTTGCTCCGACGAGCTTCGACACGATGTTCAACAACCTCGCTGCGAATGTCATCGAATTCCCCGTATTGGTGAAGGCCGATGTGCAGGGTTCGGTCGAGGCTATCACGACTGCGCTGCACAACCTTTCCAACGACGAGATCAAGGTCCGCGTCCTGCATGCAGGCGTAGGCGCGATCACGGAAAGCGACGTGTCGCTCGCAGCTGCCTCGAATGCGCCGATCATCGGCTTCAACGTGCGTCCGAATGCGAAGGCGCGTGAACTGGTGAAGCGCGATGGCGTGGAGATGAAGTACTATGACGTCATCTACCACCTGACCGAGGAGATCGCGAAGGAGATGGCAGGCGAGCTTGGTCCGGAGCGGATCGAGAACGTCGTCGGCCGTGCCGCAGTCAAGGAAGTGTTCCGCTCGGGCAAGAAGGACAAGGCCGCAGGCCTGCTGGTCGAGGAAGGCGTCATCCGCAAGGGGCTGCACGCACGCCTTACGCGCGACGACGTCATCGTCTCGGCCACCACCATCGCCTCGCTGCGCCGTTTCAAGGACGACGTGGACGAAGTCCGCGCCGGTCTCGAATGCGGTGTGGTCCTTGCCGACACCAACGACATCCAGCCGGGCGACCAGCTCGAGGTGTTCGAGGTCGAGGAGCGTGAACGCACGCTGTGAAGGAGTGCGAGTGAATGGCTAGGATTTACGAAGGCCAGCGCTCGCCCTCTGCCGAGCTGATGGGATCCGAGTTCGTCTCTTTCGATGAAGAGAGGGGCGAACTTACCACGCGCTTTACCCCGCCGCCGAGCTTCGCGTCCCCGCGGGGCGCGGTGCAGGGCGGACTGATCGCGGGGTTCCTGGACGAGGTCATGGGGGGCGCACTGCTCGCCGTGACTGAGGCGAAGTTCGGGGAAGAAGGCATTCGCCTGCCGCTTAATCTCGATATGAATTTGACCTTCCTGCGCATGGTCCCCCTGGAAACCATTACGGCCAAGGGGCGGGTGGTAAAGGCAGGCAAACGCGTCGCCTATCTTGAGGGCGAGCTGCTCGATAGCGAGGGACAAGTCCTGGCGCGGGCCACATCCACTGCGCTTCCGACACCCCTGCCGGGACGCGAGACGTGAGCGAAAGACAGCATAATCGGGACGCCGCCCATGCAGACCTGATGGGCGTCGAGTTCGATAGCTTCGATGCGCAGCGTGAGGAAATCACGCTCCGCTTCACTGCACCCGACAGCTTCATCACGCCGCGCGGCACCGTGCAGGGCGGACTGGTCGCGGGCTTCCTCGACGAAGTCATGGGCTGGGCGCATGTCTGGGCTACCGACCACGTGGAAGCGCCGCTTAATCTCGACATTACCATGACGCTGATCCGGCCCGTGATGGCAGGTCCGCTGGTCGGCAAGGGACGAGTGATCAAGCGCGGTCGCCGTGTGATCTATCTCGAAGGCGAGTTGTTCGACGACGCAGGCAACCTGCTCGCGCGTTCGACCAGCACGGCGATCCCTACACCGCGCCCCGGCAGCGAGGCATGAGCACGCGCCTTGCACTGCTCGGCAGCATCAACATCGGCGGCAACCGCATCAAGATGGCGGACTTGCGCGATCGCATGAGCGCCCGTGATTTCGGTGAAGTCGAAACTGTGGCAGCCAGCGGGAACGTCATCCTGAGAAGCGACGAAGACGAAGAGGTGCTTCGTGGCAGGATTGCCCGATTGATCGAGGAAGAATTCGGGATCACCGGCTTCGTTGTCGTGCGGACAGTCGAAGAGGTTCGCTCTGCCATCGATGACAATCCGTTTCACGGCGAAGGATCGGACACGATGGTGCACACCATCTTCCTGCCGCAGCAACCTGTGGCGGGTGGTTTCGAGGCATTGCTCGAAGCGCACCGAGATCGCGGGGCGGAACGGCTCGCGCTGGGTGACCGTGTGCTCTATCTGGATTATGTGGATGGGGTCGGTGTTTCCGATCTCACCGGCCGTTTTATCGAGAAGCGGCTCGGCTGCCGAGGCACGGCACGGAACATGACCTCGCTCAAACGCATTCTGGCAAAAATGGAAGAGTTCGCCTGATGGCCAAGCACCAGCATTCGACACCCGAACAGCAATCCGTTCGCGTCCTCAAGGTCGGCGAGCGGGTGCGGCATATCCTGTCCGAACTGCTCGCACGGGGCGAAGCGCATGACGACGTGCTGCGCGCATCGAACATCGCCGTGACCGAGGTGCGGATGACGCCGGACCTCAGGAATGCGAAGGCTTACGTGAAGCCCTTGCTCGGCCAGGACGAGACGGCCGTGTTGAAGGCATTGCGCACGAACACGGCGTTCTTCCAGAAGGAAGTGGCCAAGCGCCTCGGCCTCAAATTCGCGCCCAAGCTTTCTTTCCAGCCCGATGAAAGCTTCGACGAGGCGGACCGGATCGAGCAACTCCTGTCCGACCCCAAGGTCGCGCGCGACCTCGGGGACGAAGAGTAAGCCCTACTGCATGATTGCCGGGGCCGCCGCCGAGGGTAGGGTGTAGCCGACCGGTGCATCGGGCCCAAGCGGAATGCCGAGATAGAACCAGCCCACGATCAGCAGGACGCCTGAGATCAGCAGCCATACCGAATAGGGCAGCATCATCGCGGTCAGGCTGCCGAGGCCGAAGTCTTTCACCCAGCGCTGGGCGAAAACCAGGATCAGCGGGAAATAGACCATTAGCGGCGTGATGATGTTCGTCGCGCTGTCGCCCACGCGGTAGGCCGCCGTCGCACCTTCAGGGCTGATGCCGAGCAGCATGAGCATCGGAACGAGGATCGGGGCGAGCAGCGCCCATTTCGCACTGGCCGAACCGACGAAGAGGTTCAGCAGGCCCGCGAAGATCACCATGAGGCCGAGGACGAGCGGCAGGGGCAGGCCCGTGCTCTCGATCCCCGCAGCGCCGTGGACGGCGGTGATGAGGCCAAGGTTGGACCAGCCGAACATTGCAACGAAGTGCGCGGCAGCGAAAGCTAGGACGAGGTAATAGCCCATGTCCTTCATGCTTTCCGCCATCATGTTCACGAGATCGCGGTGGTCCTTGATCGTGCCCGCAGCGCGGCCATAGGCCCAGCCGGTCAGCAGGAAGAGCAGGAAGAAGCCTGCCACGAGCGACTGGTACAGCGGACGCAGTTCCGTGTGGATCGAACAATCGGCTGCCGGAATGCCCTCGCAAGCGGCCTCGTCGACCAGCGGGGTGCCGGGGGCAAAGACCATCAGCACCCACAGGCCAAACACGAACAGCGCGGCGAGACCTGCTGCGCGAAGGCCCTTGCTGGCCTTTTCCCCGTCGACTTCGACGGGCGCATCGTCATTCGCACCCGCAACCGCGCCCTTGGTCCAGGCGCCCAGGCGCGGTTCGATGACCTTGTCGGTCACGTACCAGATGATCGGGAGATAAAGCACCGTCATCGCCACGATGAAGTACCAGTTACCGGCGATGTTGGCCGTCCATGTCGGGTCGAGCGCGCTGGCGCCGACGGCTTCTTCCGTAATACCGAACAGCAGCGCGTCGAGCTGGCCGGGGGAGACATTGGCGGAGAAACCTCCCGAAACCCCGGCAAAGGCCGCAGCGATCCCGGCAAGGGGATGGCGCCCGGCAGCCGCAAACAGGATGCCTGCCAGAGGGATAAGGACGACATAGCCCGCGTCGGCGGCGTGATTGCCGATCATCGCGACCAGAGCCACCACCGGGGTCAGCAGGGACTTTGGAGCGCTCTTCACCGCTTTCGACATGCCCGCAGCGAAGAAGCCGGAGCGTTCGGCAACGCCTGCGCCAAGCATGACGACCAAGACATAACCGAGCGGATGGAAGTGCGTGAATGTCGCGGGCATTTCCACCCAGAGCCGCTGGATGTTCTCCGGCGACAACAGGCTCACCGCCTCGATGACCAGCGCGCCGCCCGTATTCTCGTCCAGCGCGGTCGGGTGCTGGGCGGAAACGCCGCTCAATGCCGCGATCACCGATATGACGACCAGCGCGATGATCAGGTAGAAGAAGATGAAAACCGGATCGGGCAGTTTGTTGCCCGTTCGCTCTACCCATCCCAGGATGCCTGTCTGCGTATTGGGTGCGGTGCTCGCCTCTGCCATCGAAATCCCTGTCGCTAATCTTTTCGTCGCGGTCGGGGTGTCATCCCCAATCCTGTCTGACGGTCTCCTTAACAGCTGTGGGCGGGCGCGCTAGAGCAGGCCATGGCCAAGCTGTATTTCTATTTTGCCAGTATGAATGCGGGGAAGAGCTCGACCTTGCTCCAGACCGCCTTCAACTACGGCGAACGCGGGATGAAGGTATCGCTATGGACCGCCGCGCTCGACGACCGGCCCGGTTTCGGAGCAATCTCCAGTCGTATCGGCCTCGCCAGCGATGCCAACCGCTTCGAGCAGCAAACCGACATCGCGGCGCACGTCCTGGCCGAACATGCCGAAACGCCGCTCGCCTGTGTGCTGGTGGACGAGGCGCAATTCCTCACCCCCGACCAGGTCTGGCAATTGGCGAAACTGGCCGACGAGGCAGGCATTCCCGTTCTTTGCTACGGCCTGCGCACTGACTTCCAGGGCGAGCTGTTTCCCGGCTCCGCTACGCTGCTCGGTATTGCGGACAAGCTGGTCGAGATGAAGGCGGTCTGCGATTGCGGACGCAAGGCGACGATGAACCTGCGGGTCGATGAAAACGGCAAGGCAGTGAGCGAGGGCGCTCAGACCGAAATTGGCGGCAACGACCGCTACGTTGCCATGTGCCGCAAGCATTTTTCGCAGGCGCTGGGGCAATAGGGGTGCGCAGGCGCGCTCTGCACCCTATCTTGGTTCGATGACGGAAACACTCATTCTCGCGGCGATCCTGATCCCGTGCCTGATAATCGCTATCGTGTTTCACGAGGTTGCCCATGGATGGGCGGCACTGGCACTGGGGGATCCCACCGCCAAGGAAAAACGCAGGCTTTCCTTCAACCCGGTTCGCCATGTCGATCCGGTCGGGACATTGCTTGTTCCCGGTGCGCTGGCGCTGTTCGGCGGGCCTGTTTTCGGTTGGGCCAAGCCTGTACCGGTGAACCCCCGCCGCCTCGACAATCCGCGCTACGGGATGATGGCTGTCGCAGCAGCCGGGCCGGGGATGAACATTGCCCTCGCTTTCCTCGCTGCGATAATCGTCGGCATTGCCGCGGCTTTCGCGACCAATTGGGGATCGTCATTGCCGGAATGGGCGCTGACCGCCTTCACCTACTTCATTCTCATCAACACCTTCCTTGCCCTGTTCAACCTCCTGCCAATCCCGCCTTTCGACGGCTCGCACATCCTTGGCGGCCTTTTGCCGCGTAAATGGGCGAGGCACTGGCAGAAGCTCCAGGCGCTGGGCATGACGCTGATATTCGTGATCATCGCTGCCGCCTGGATATTTCCCGATGCGCGGTGGATCGAGAGGACAATCTGGCCACCGGTCATGTGGATCATGGAATTCTTCGTGGGCATCGCACAGTCGGTCGAACTGGCGCTGTCCTGATGAGCGCTGCAAAACCCGCTCCGCACGGCTGGATCGTGCTCGACAAGCCGCGCGGGCTTGGTTCGACGCAGGCCGTGGGCATGGTCAAGCGCGTGCTTCGTCAGGGCGGCTATGCCAAGACCAAGGTCGGCCACGGCGGCACGCTCGATCCGCTGGCAGAGGGCGTATTGCCGATCGCGCTCGGCGAGGCGACCAAGCTGGCCGGTCGGATGCTCGATGCCAGCAAGATCTACGAGTTCACCATCCAGTTCGGCGAAGAAACCGACACGCTCGACACCGAAGGCGAGGTGATCCAGCGCAGCGACCGCCGCCCGCCCATGGCCGCAATCGCTGCGGTGCTCGAACATTTTACCGGAGAGATCGAACAGATCCCGCCGAAATATTCCGCCCTCAAGATCGACGGCAAGCGCGCCTACGACCTCGCCCGTGCCGGGGAAGAGGTAGAGATGAAGACGCGCCGCGTCACGATCCACAGCCTGACCATGGCCGGAGAGCGCGAGGATCCGGAACTGAAGTCCGCTTTCCAGACCAGCGCAGGGCGTCCCGACCCCTACGATGTGGCTGCCCCGCTCGAACTGGCTGATGCAATGACGCTGACTGCGCATGTGTCCAAAGGGACATATATCCGCTCTCTTGCACGGGACATCGCGCGTGCGCTTGGAAGTGTCGGTCACGTCACCTATCTCAGGCGCGTCAAGGCGGGTCCCTTCCATGAAAATCAGGCGATTTCGCTGGACAAGCTGGAGGAAATCGCTAAGGGCGCGCCTCTTGAACACCTACTCCTGCCGCTAGAGGCGGGGCTGGACGACATCCCGGCTCTATCCCTCGATCCCGACAGCGCGCAGGCGGTCCGCCAGGGCCGGGTATTGTCGGACCTGCCCCACACCGACGGGCTCTATTTCGCGAAGCTGGAGGATACTCCCGTTGCGCTGGTGGAACTCATCGGAGGGACGGCCACGGTCGTCCGGGGCTTCAACCTACCGGATGTCGCGGAGTAGAATGAATATGACGATTACCGCCGAGAAGAAGCAAGAGATCATCAAGGACAACGCGCAGGCAGACGGCGACACCGGTTCGCCCGAAGTACAGGTCGCGATCCTGACCGAACGTATCCGCAACCTGACGGATCACTTCAAGGCCAACCACAAGGACAACCACTCGCGTCGCGGCCTTCTGATGATGGTCAACAAGCGCCGTAACCTCCTCGCCTATCTCAAGAAGAAGGATGTGGAGCGTTACAACGCCCTGATCGCGAAGCTGGGACTTCGTAAGTAAGAGTTTCGAGGAGGGCGGCTCGGCAAGGGTCGCCCTTCTTCGCATTTGGCCTCCTGCGCAATCCGGCACAGGAGCTTCAATGAGGCAGTACATGACGCCTCGCACCGGACCGGGACGGTATACCCGGCACAAGTAGGCCCCGCTCCGCAATATGGCGGCCCGCGGGTTCATAAGGAAAATACATGTTCGACAAGAAAACCGTATCGATTGAATGGGGCGGAAAAACCCTCACTCTCGAAACCGGTCAGATCGCCCGTCAGGCTGACGGCGCCGTTCTGGCCACCTATGGCGAAACCGTGGTGCTGTGCGCCGTGACCGCCGCCAAGAGTGTACGCGAAGGGCAGGACTTCTTCCCGCTGACCGTCCACTACCAGGAAAAATTCTCCGCCGCGGGCCGTATCCCGGGTGGATTCTTCAAGCGCGAAGGCCGCGCGACGGAGAAGGAAACGCTGACTTCCCGCCTGATCGACCGCCCCGTGCGTCCGCTCTTCCCGGAAGGCTTCTACAACGAAATCAACGTCATCGCCCAGGTCCTGTCCTATGACGGCGAAACCGAACCCGATATCGTTGCGATGATCGCCGCTTCGGCTGCGCTGACCATTTCGGGCGTGCCCTTCATGGGCCCGATCGGCGCTGCACGCGTCGGTTTCTCGAACGATGGCGAATACATCCTCAACCCGAGCCTGGACGATGCGCTTGGCGAAGACGGTCGTCTCGACCTCGTCGTCGCTGCGACGCAGGACGCGGTGATGATGGTGGAATCCGAAGCCAAGGAACTGACCGAAGAGGAAATGCTCGGCGCCGTCATGTTCGCGCATGAGGAAAGCCGCAAGGTCATCGGTGCGATCATCGACCTCGCTGAACAGGCTGCTAAGGACCCGTGGGAAATCGACACTTCGGACGATACCTCGGCAATCAAGGAAAAGCTGCGCGGCATCGTCGGCGACGACATCGCTGCTGCGTACAAGCTGACCAACAAGTCGCAGCGTTCGGACGCGCTCAACGCCGCCCGCGAAAAGGCCAAGGAAGCCTTCGCCGACGAAGAACCGCAGACGCAGATGGTCGCCAACAAGGCGGTCAAGAAGCTGGAATCGGAAATCGTTCGCGGGGCCATCCTCAAGGATGGCCAGCGCATCGACGGCCGCAAGCTGAACGAAGTTCGCCCGATCGAGGCGATGGTCGGCCTCCTGCCCCGTACCCACGGTTCGGCTCTGTTCACGCGCGGTGAAACGCAGGCGATCTGCACCACCACGCTTGGCACCAAGGATGCCGAGCAGATGATCGACGGCCTCGAAGGCCTGTCGTACAACCACTTCATGCTGCACTATAACTTCCCGCCCTATTCGGTCGGCGAAGTGGGTCGCTTCGGCTTCACCAGCCGCCGCGAAACCGGTCACGGCAAGCTCGCATGGCGCGCGCTGCACCCGGTCCTGCCCGATCATGAAGATTTCCCGTACACCATCCGCATCCTGTCGGACATCACCGAATCCAACGGCTCGTCCTCGATGGCGACCGTGTGCGGCGGCTGTCTGTCGATGATGGACGCCGGTGTGCCGATCGAACGCCCGGTTTCGGGTATCGCGATGGGCCTCATCCTCGAAGGCGACGACTTCGCCGTCCTGTCGGACATCCTGGGTGACGAAGATCACCTCGGCGACATGGACTTCAAGGTTGCCGGTTCGGAGAAGGGCATCACCTCGCTCCAGATGGACATCAAGGTCGCCGGCATCACGCAGGAGATCATGAAGACCGCACTGGCGCAGGCCAGCGAAGGTCGCGCGCACATCCTGGGCGAAATGCAGAAGGCCCTGGGTTCGGCTCGTGGTGAAGTGTCCAAGCACGCTCCGCGTATCGAAACGATGCAGATCGACAAGTCGAAGATCCGCGACGTTATCGGCACGGGCGGCAAGGTCATCCGCGAAATCGTCGCAGAGACCGGTGCCAAGGTCGACATCGACGATGAGGGCGTGATCAAGATCAGCTCCTCCAACGCCGACGAGATCGAAGCCGCGAAGAAGTGGATCGAAGGCATCGTCGAAGAGGCGGAAGTCGGTAAGATCTACACCGGCAAGGTCGTCAACATCGTCGACTTCGGCGCATTCGTGAACTTCATGGGCGGCAAGGACGGTCTCGTCCACGTCAGCGAGATGAAGAACGAACGCGTGGAAAAGCCGACCGACGTCGTGTCGGAAGGCCAAGAAGTTAAGGTCAAGGTCCTCGAGATCGACAACCGCGGCAAGGTTCGCCTGTCGATGCGCGTCGTCGACCAGGAAACCGGTGAAGAGCTGGAAGACACCCGCCCGCCGCGCGAACCGCGCGGTGACCGTGGCCCGCGTGGCGGCGGTGGCGGTCGTGGCGGCGATCGTCGTGGCGGCCGTGGTGGCCCACGTCGCGATCGCGGCGATCGGGACGGCGGAAACAAGGACGGTGGCGGTGAAGCCCACGTCCCTGACTTCCTCAAGGACTGATCCGCTACCAGCCGATTGAAGAGGGGCCGCGGGGAAACCTGCGGCCCTTTTTCGTGTGCCGATGGGATGTGCTATCGTCAGGTCAGGATGGCGCCGCAGCACAACGCGCGAGTCGCCCCTCCAAAAACCACAGGTCGCATCGGAGACGCCGGGTCGCTTAACCGCATGAGGGAGAGCGAAGATGAGCGAACAGAGCGATATGGCGAAGGTTGAGGAACTGGCCGGCAAGGTGATCGGCGATGTGGCCGGCGCGCTTAGCCTGTACATGGCTTACCTGGGCGACCAGACCGGCGTTTTCGAGGCACTCGATGAAATGGGCCGCGTAAGCGTGGCTGAACTCGCCGAACACACCGGCATGAACGAGAAATACCTGCACCAGTGGCTCGGTTCGGTCAGCGCGGCGGGCTACGTCAATTTCCATCGTGAAGACGAGACCTTCTCGATCAGCCCGGAACAGGCGCTGATTTTCTCGCGCGAAGGGCAGCCAGCCTGCATGCAGGGTTTCATCCAGGCGGTCGTCTCGCAATACGAGAGCCACGAAAAGGCGGTGAAGACGTTCAAGAGCGGCAAGGGCCGCCCGTGGAGCGACCAGAGCGAATGCTGCTTCTGCGGCACCGACCGTTTCTTCCGCCCCGGCTATGCCGCCAATCTTACCAGCGAATGGATACCAGCCCTCGACGGGGTCGAAGAAAAGCTGAAGGCCGGCGCGAAGATCGCCGATATCGGCTGCGGGCACGGATCATCGGCGATACTGATGGCCCAGGCCTATCCGAAGTCGACGGTCCATGGATACGACTTCCACGAGCCATCTATCGAGGAAGCCAAGCGCAAGGCGAAGGCCGCCGGCGTCGACAATGTGCAGTTCGAAGTTGCCTCTGCGCAGGATTATCCGGGCGAGGATTACGATTTCGCCTGCATCTTCGATGCTTTGCACGACATGGGGGACCCGGTCGGCGCATCGCGCCATATTCGCGAGACGTTGAAAGACGACGGCACCTTCATGCTGGTGGAGCCGATGGCCGGCGACAGCATGGCCGAGAACATGCATCCTCTGGGCCAGATATTCTACGCCTTCTCGACCACGGTCTGCACGCCCGCCTCGCTCGCTCAGGATGTCGGCCTCGGGCTTGGCGCGCAGGCGGGACAGCAACGCCTGACCGAAGTGCTGGAGGAAGCGGGCTTTCAAAAGGTACGCCGCGCATCGGAAACGCCGACCAACATGGTCCTCGAAGTCACCGGCTAGCTATCGCAGGCGAGGCTAAGCCGCTATCGGGGCGGTCAACACCTGCTGGAGATCCCGATGCTGCCGCGCAAAACCGTCGCCACTGCCGAAGTGCCCAATGGAGAAACGCTGACCCTGATCAGTCATGGTCGCGACTTCATCATCATGGTCGGGCGCGACGAACTGATGGGCACACGCATGCAGTTCAGCGAAGAACAGCTGGCAGAGCTGACCCTTGCCGAACTCGATCATGCCAATCCGCGCGTGCTGATCGGTGGCTATGGCATGGGCTTCACCTTCCGCAAGGCGCTGGAGAAGGCGAGCGAGGGCGCCGAGATCGTCGTGGCGGAAGTCGTGCCGGAAATCCTCGAATGGGCGCAGGGTCCGCTCGCGGAATTGACGGGAGACACGCTGTCCGACCCGCGCGGGGACGTGGTCCTGTGCGATGTCGCAGCGCTAATCGACGATGCAAATGACGGGAGCTGTGACAAGTGGGATGCGATCTTGCTGGATGTCGACAACGGGCCCGACGGCATCGTGCGCGATGGCAACCAGCGGCTTTATTCTACAACGGGGCTTGGGAAGGCTCGAGACGCCCTACGGCCCGGCGGCATTCTCGCGGTCTGGTCGGCGGCGCCAGATTACAAGTTCACCCGCAGGCTCAAGGAAGCGGGCTTCGAAGTGGAGGAGCGCCGCGTGAGGGCTCGCCCGAATAACAAGGGGCCGCACCACATAATCTGGTTCGCCCGCAAACGCTAGGCGGCGCCAGTGCTTCAAGCGACCTGAGTAAGAGGGGCGCTATCCGACTGGAATTCTGCGATCGAAACGCTGCGGTCGCGGCCTGCTTCCTTCGCGGCGTACAAAGCCTTGTCGGCGCGGTTCATGGCCACCGACAATGCATCGGTTCGCGAAAGAGCGGTCAGGCCGGCACTTGCCGTGACCGGCAGGTTCATGTCCGGAACGGCCGCCCTGACAGCCTGCGTAATGCGCTGGCGGGCTTTCTCGGCCGTGTTCTCCCAATCGTCGGAATAGATGAGGATGATGAATTCCTCACCGCCAAGGCGCGCGGCGAAGACGTCGTCGGACCGTAGCGCCTGTGCTGCTGCCACAAGTACGCGATCGCCGACTTCGTGACCGAAGGTGTCATTGACGCGCTTGAAGTGATCGCAATCGATGATCGCCAGCCCCGAGGGGTGGCGCGCGGTATCGAAAGCGAAATGCTGTTCGAGACCACGGCGATTGGCGATATTCGTCAGGGGATCGATCAGCATCATCTGCTCGGCTGCCTCGATGTTGGCCAGCGCACGGTCGCGTTCGAGCTTCACGCGGCCGAATCCGTTCATGATCCCCAGGAAGGTGATGATCAGGTCGAAGGACAGCGCGCCCAGCACCAGGCGCGGCCAGTGCGGGATGGTTGTGCGGGCGAAGAATTCATACGCAAAGGCGCACAGACCGAGCAGGACGAGCGGGCCCCACACGATCGCCTGGATCTTTGCAACGCGGCTGTTCCGGCGGATGGCCGCAAACAGGCTGTTGCCGAGCAGGAAGGTCGCGGCAAGCAGGGCGAAATCGTGCAATTGGTGGAAAATGGGCCAGCTTCCGCCCAGCAGGGTCGCTCCTGCAGCGAAGATGCCGAGTGGCAGGATGTACCAAAGATGCCGGCGATGGTGCGCCAGATCGATATGCTGTTCCACGTAGGTGGCAAAGAACGGTCCGGTGCATGCGACGCCGAGCGCAAGCGCCACTTCGCCGAGGGCCCGGTTATCCAGTCCCGCAAACAGGCTCTCGCCAGGGCCGAACGAGAGCAGCGTAATGGTCATCGCTGCGAAACAGGCGATGCGGAGCGAACACCACAAGAGATAACTGCGTTGGACAAAGGGATAGAGGGCCAGCGAGGTTACGCTGACCACTATCGCTATTCCCATAAAGGCGCCGAATGACGCGCTTGCCCAATCCATGACGATCCTTGTCCTCGAACGTGCCCATTAACATAGGACACGCTCTCCTTTTCGCAGGAAGAGGTGACAGGGTGGTCAATCGATATGGTTTAAGCCGAGGAAAGATTTCGCGAAAAATGGCGGATTTCTACCATTCTTCGCGAAATTCAGCTCTTTAGACTTTGGCTAACCCGCTTAGCGGACGCGCGGGCCGCCAAATGGAAGAGGCGGAGGGGGACGGCGTGCACCACGGGGCAGCTGTGCCTGGTAGGCCCGCCCGCAATGCTCGACGCAATAGGGGAAGCCGGGGTTCACCGCTTCGCCGCAGAAGTGGAAATCGGGTTCGCCCGGATGACCCATGGGCCAGCGGCAGACCTTGTCGGACAGGTCCAGCAGGCTGGTCTTGTCCGCGATCGACGGATCGGGTTTTGCAGGAACCAGTCGGCGCGGCGGCGCGGGCGGGATCGGCGGCTGCTGGTCGCCGGGACCCTGGCGCAGGAAGCCGCCTGGTCCGACCGAAACGATCTTGGGCAGGTCGGGCGTCTTGTTGGGCAGCGGCTGCGAAGGCGTTGCGTCCGCACGTGCGGCAGTGGCAGCAGGCTTGGGAGCCGGTGCGGGCGCTGCAGGCTTGGCCGGTTTCGCAGCCGCCCGCGGTGCAGCCTTCTTCGGCGCAGGCTTGGGAGCCGGCTTGGCAGCTTTTTTCTTCTCGCCGCTCTTTACGGGAGAGGGCCGGGATTTGAGGCCGAGGCGGTGCGCCTTGCCGATTACCGCGTTGCGACTGACGCCGCCGAGTTCCTCTGCGATCTGGCTGGCGGTGGAGCCGCCTTCCCACATCTTCTTCAGCGTCGCGATCCGTTCGTCGGTCCAGCTCATACCTAATCCGTATTCCTTACATGGCCCGACGTAGCTTGCCAGCCGGGATGCTTGGCCCTAGGCGCACGCCCATGGCCGATCAAGTCCAACCCGCCACTCCCGCCGTGCCGCAAGGCGATGCTTCGTTCACCGAGAATAATGCCGGGAGGAAGGGTCGTTTTCCCGCTCGCGGAGAACCGGTGATTACCGGGATCAACCGCATCGGGTTATGGAGTCTCTATATTAAGGAGGTTCGGCGTTTTCTCAAGGTCCAGACGCAGACGATCTGGGCTCCGGGCGTATCGACCTTCCTCTTTCTGGTGATTTTCACCGTCGCGATGGGCCGCGAGGGGCGTGAAGTGCTGGGCGTGAACTTCGCCACCTTCGTTGCGCCGGGCCTCATCGTCATGGGCATGATGCAGAATGCCTTCGCCAATTCCAGCTTCTCGCTCCTGTCGGGCAAGATCCAGGGCACGATCATCGACCTCCTCATGCCGCCCCTGTCGGAAAGCGAACTGATGGGCGGCATCGTCGCAGCCGCCGTAACCCGCGCGATCTTCGTCGGCGGTGCGGTCGCGCTGGCCATGGCATTCTATCCCGGTGTCGATTTGTCGCTGGCACACCCTTGGGCGGTCGTCTGGTTCGGCCTCATGGGCGCCGTCATGCTGTCGCTGCTCGGTCTGCTCGCATCGATCTGGGCGGAAAAGTTCGACCACAACGCTGCCGTCAGCAATTTCGTGATCGCCCCGCTCAGCCTGCTGTCGGGCACATTCTACCTGATCGACAACCTCGCGCCCGTGTTCCAGACGATCAGCCGCCTCAACCCGTTCTTCTACGTGATCAGCGGCTTCCGCTTCGGCTTCCTCGGCAAGAGCGACATCGGCGATACCAACGAAGCAGTGGTGAACGGAGCGATCGGCCTTGGCATATTCAACCTGCTGCTCGCCTTTGCGGTCTATCGGGTACTCAAGTCGGGCTGGAAAATCCGCAACTGAACGATGCCGCAGTTCCGCTAACGGGCGATTGGCGGTAGACCGCCGGAATGAGCGGCAAAACCCTTTTGCTGATTGGCGCCGGACACGCGCACCTCGGCGTCATCGACGATATTCGCAAGAACGGTTTGCCCTGCGAGAGGGTGGTCATCGTCGAGCCGCGCAAGGCGATGCACTATTCCGGCATGATCCCCGGCTGGCTGGCGGGGGAGTACCGCGCGAGCGAAGCGATGATTCCTCTGCAACCGCTGGTCGAAGAGGCCGGGATCGAATGGATCCAAGCCTCGGCGGTGGGCATCGGCGCTTCGGGGCGGTCGGTCCTGCTGGACGATGGCACACAGATCGCCTTCGACATCTGCTCGATCGCGACCGGCGGTTCGGGCCGGGCAAGCGAGGTGCTGGGCGATGATCCGCGCCTCCTCGATATTCGTCCCATCGATCGGTTTGTCGACCGCTGGCGCGACCTGCGCGATAGCGCTGCAACGCCGCGCCGTATTGCTGTCGTGGGCGGCGGGGCAGGCGGGCTGGAGCTTGCTTTCGGCTTCGCCAATGCGCCCATGCCGAAGAAGACGCGCGTTACCCTGATTGCCGGCAAGGGCGGGCTGTTACCCGATCACGCAGCATCCGTGCAGCGCAAGGCGCGGACAGAATTGGCCGCGCAGGGCATCAGGCTGATCGAAGCCGACGCCTCCTTCGAGGAGCAGGGCCTTTGTGTTCCCGGGCATGAGTTGAAGCCGCCGGAACTGGTCGTCGCCGCGATCGGCAGCGGAGCGCCGGACTGGCCGCGGGAAAGCGGGCTGGCTGTCGACGAGGACGGCTTCATCGAGGTCGACCGTTACCAGCGCTCCGGCAGCCACCCTCCTATCTTCGCGGCCGGCGACGTCGCGCGCCGCACCGACCGGCGACTGCCGCATTCGGGCGTCCATGCAGTCTATGCGGGACCGGTGCTTGCGGACAACCTGCGCCGCGCCATGAACGGGCAGGCACCGACGAACACCTATCGCGGCAGGGGAATGGATTTCTACCTGTTCAATACGGGTCGCGGAGAGGCCATCGTAAGCTACGGACAAATTGCGCTGAAGGGTCGCTGGTTGCGCAAGCTCAAGGACTGGCTGGACCGGCGCTGGATCGACCGGTTCACTCGCTGAGGCGGCTCTCGATCGCTTCCGACAATTCGCGCAGGCGCGCTGCGTTGTAGCCAAGGTCCGACAGGCCGACGCGGCTGACCGAGCGCAGGTCGATCTCGCCATCGCGCACGCGGGCGACCACATCGTCCTTGAACCCGAACAGGAAGGTTTCCGCCACGCCTTCGACCCGTCCGCCGTCGACATCGCTGGTCACATCAAAAAGCCCGATATCTTCCATGGCGAGCGAGACTGCGACCATCGCATCGCTTGCATCGCCCGAATAGGGAATCGTGGCGAGGTCGGGGTAGCTTTCGGCGATGATCTGTGCGTGCGATTGCGTAGCGAGCGGACTGTCCATATCGCTCCAGGCGTCCAATTCGCCGAGCGGTGTGGCATAATCGTTGAGTGGATTGGCCGATACCTGGGCCCGTTTTTCGCGGGTCCATTCCGTGAACTGCGGCGGATCGCTGACGTCGGTGGCGACGTCGTGGATCGGTGGAACGCTTTCGGCGGTGGATGCGACCGAAGCGAGGCCCCCCATCAAGGCGGCGGGAATGGAGAGCGCGAGGGCGGCCTTCCACCACTGGCCGCGCGGGCCTTTCCAGAGAATCGCGACAAGTGCGATGACGGCCACCAGCGCCGTGATGCCGATCAGGATCGGTCCCCACTCCCGCACCATCGTGCCCAATGCAAAGCGCCAGTCGATCAGCCCGAACTTCGGTCCGAAGACGGCAGCGGCAAACCACAGGACCAGCCCTACGGCCAGCCAGAGGGCGGTTTTCGGCAGCTTCGCAATCATCGCATTTTCTCCCTATCCGCGGCCACGATAGGACGAGACGCCCTGATCGGGAAGCCAAAGGTCGGCAGGCGGGGCACCGCTTTGCCAGAAGACGTCGATCGGGATGCCGCCGCGCGGATACCAGTATCCGCCGATGCGAAGCCAGCGCGGCTTCATTTCATCGAACAGGCGCTGGCCGATGCCGACCGTCACATCCTCGTGGAAGCCGTTGTGATTGCGGAAGGAACCGAGGAAAAGCTTCAGGCTCTTCGATTCCACGATCGTTTCGCCCGGCGCATAGTCGATCACGAGATGCGCGAAATCGGGCTGGCCGGTTACCGGGCACAGCGAGGTGAACTCCGGCGCTGCGAACCGGACCAGGTAAAGCTGGCCTGCACGCGGATTGGGGACGTAGTCGAGTTCTGCCTCTTCGGGAGAGGTGGGCAGGGGGCTGTTCTCGCCAAGGAACTTGGGTGTCGGTGTGTCGCTCATGCCGCGCATCTGCCGCGAATGTCGTCCTGGCGCAAGGAGGGGGCTTGGATGCGCATCCTTCACCGCCTATTCAGCGCGCCTCCCCGACCAGACCGGCCGTTACCATGAATATGCGTTCTACCCCTCTTCTTGCTGCCCTCTTGCTTGCCCTGCCTGCTTCTGCAGCGGCGCAGCGCGTACAGGATTTCCAGCTCCCGCCGTCGAACCCGACCCCGACGCCCACGCCGCAGGTGCAGGGCCCGGTGGATGACGAAGCGCCTGTCACCACCCGTCCGCGGGTGATCGAAACCGCACGGCCCACGCCCGCGCCGACCCAGCAAGCCACTCCGGCGCCTCAGGACACGCCGACGCCTGCTCCGACGATTGCTTCGGAGCCGGTCATAGAAACCGCGCCGCGCCGCGTTCCTCAGCAGACCCCGGCTGTCGGACCGGCGCGCCCGGCAAGTCCGGCAGCAGATGCCCCGCAGGATACGGTTCCGGAACAGGCTTCGCCTGCAACGGACACCGCGATCGATCCTCCTGGCTCGATATCTCCGCCCGCACTCGAACCGATCGCGCCAGACGAGCCGGTCGAGGATGTGGCCGCACAGGACACGGTAGGGTTTCCCTGGCCGATCATCCTTGCAGCGCTGGCGGGACTGATCGCCATGGGCCTCGCGTTCCTTGCCTGGCAGCGCAAGCGCGCGAGCGCGCCGCCCCCAAGGATCGAGCGACCCGTCGTGCCGCCCAAGCAGACGCCCGCTGCCTTACCGGTCGCCAAGCCCGTGCAGCTCAAGGTCGAAGCGATCAAGCTGACGCTTTCCTTTGCGAACGCAACGCTCGACTACCGGGTCAGCGTGCTGAACCGCGCGACCTCGGGCATGTCCGGCGTGTCGGTTTCGGGCGACCTCGTCTCCGCGCATGGAAACCTGCCCGTTGAACAGCAGGTTGCAGCGCCCGGACAGGAACTGCCCCAGCAGCACGTCTTCGACCGGATCGCGCCTGGCCAAAGCGTGCGTTACGAAGGGAAGATCCAGCTCCCGCTCGCCAATGTCCATGCGGTGCGGCAGGGGCAGATGGCGCTGCTGATCCCGCTCCTGCGGCTGAAAGTAAGCGACGCGAAGGGCGAGCCCACTGTCCGGACCTTTGTCATCGGGCAGGGCGAGGCGAATGGCGGGCGTGTCGCCCCGTTCCGGCTCGACGAAGGGCCGCGCAGCTGGAGCCCGATTGCGGCCCGCGCCCTCGACTGACGTCGACAGCCTCGCGCCTGCGCGCTAGCACGGGGTGATGGACAAGCTTGTTTCGACAGAATGGCTCGCCGCGCGCATCGGTGCCGATGACGTAATCATCCTCGATGCGACCATGCACCTGCCGGACAGCGGCCGGGACGCACAGGCGGAGTTCCGGCAGCGGCATATTCCCGGTGCGCGGTATCTCGACCTCGCCACGCTGACCGATCCCGGCTCCAGCGTCCCCAAGGCCGTGCCCACCGCAGAGCAGTTCGCCGAGAGGATGCGCGAGCTTGGCGTGGCGCACGGTGCGCGCATTGTCTTTTACGACGACAGCGACATCCGCAGCGCGGCACGGGCCTGGTTCCTCTTCGACCACGCGGGCGAACCCAATGTGGCCGTGCTCGACGGCGGGCTGGCCAAGTGGATAGCGGAAGATCGTCCGCTTGAGGACGATTGTCTCGATCACGCGCCGCGCGACTATCCGGAGCCGCACATGCGGCGCGATGTGCGCGGCAAGCAGGATATTCTCGACGCTATCGAGAATGGCGATGCCCAACTCGTCGATGCCCGCGACGCGGCGCGCTTCGCGGGCGAAGAGGGCAGCGGGTCCGACGGCCATATCCCCGGCGCGGCCAATGTGCATTTCACGCGGCTGCTGAACGAGGACGGCACCTACCGCAGCGCAGATGAGATACGCAGCATCTTCGAAAGCGCAGGCGTCGACCTCGACAAGCCGGTTATCACCAGCTGCAACAGCGGCATGACGGCCTGCGTCCTGCTGTTCGCGCTGGAATTGGCGGGCAAGGAGAATGTCGCGCTGTACGATGGCAGCTGGATGGAGTGGGGCGCCGATCCCGATACTCCCAAGGCCAAGGGCTCGGCTGGCTGAACATGGCGGGCTCCAATGGAAAGCAGGGCAAGGGCACGCGCCTGGTGACGACGGGGCGGACGGGCGATTTCGCCCGGCACGTGGTCAATCCGCCGGTTTGGCGGGCCAGCACGCATCTCTACCGCGATTGCGCTGCGCTGCGCGAAGGGCCCAAGGCGAATGAGGACGGGCGCTTCTTTTACGGCAGGCGCGGCGCGCCGACGCAATGGGCACTGTCGGACGCGCTGACCGAGCTTGAGCCGGGCGCACATGGCACGGTCCTTTACCCCAGCGGCGTTGCGGCCATTGTCGGGGCGCTCATGGCGGTGCTGAAGGCAGGCGATGTCCTGCTCGTTACCGACAACGCCTATGACCCGACCCGCAATACCGCCATGGGACTGCTCAAGCGCTTTGGCGTCGAACACCGGTTTTTCGACCCTCTCGACCTCGATGGATTTGAGGAAAAGTTCTGCGACCGGACCAAGGCGGTCATGCTGGAGAACCCCGGCAGCCTGACGATGGAGCTATGCGATATTCCTGCGCTCGCCGCGATTGCGAGGGATCAGGGAGCGGTCAGCCTGATGGACAACACCTGGGCGACATCGCTCGGCTTCCCGGCGCTGGAGCGCGGCTGCGACATAGCGATCATGGCGCTGACAAAGCACGTCGGCGGCCATTCAGATTTGATGATGGGCTCGGCCAGCGCTGGAGAGCGCTGGTATCGCCGCCTGCGCATGACGGCGCAGCAACTCGGTCATGTCGTTTCGCCCGACGATGCCGCCCTCGCGCTGAGGGGGCTGAGGACGATGGGTGTGCGGCTGGAACGCGAAACCGCGACTACCCTCAGGATTGCAGAATGGCTCGAAGCGCGCGGCGACGTGGCGCAGGTGCTGTGCCCGGTCCTGCCCGGTTCGCCGGGGCACGAACTATACGAACGCGATTTCACCGGCGGCTGCGGCCTGTTCAGCTTCGTCCTCAAGGACCGCGACGATGCGGCGAGGGTCCGCCTTATCGATGCGCTGGAGCTGTTCGGCATCGGCTACAGCTGGGGCGGCTTCGAAAGCCTTGCCCTGCCGTTCGACGTGCCGAGCGTGCGCAGCGTGATGGATTGGCCCAAGGAAGATTGGGGGATTGGCGATAGCTGCGGAATTCGCCTATCGATCGGTCTCGAAGATGCAGACGACCTGATCGCCGATCTCGATCAGGCCTTCGTGGCAATGGATAAAGGATAGCCGTGCAGGGCGATACACCACCCGCAAGCAGCGAAACCCCGCAAGCCGATACGGTAGAGCAGGCGTGGTCCTTGGCCGAACCCGCGCCGGAAGAAACCGCCGTCGCGGCATCGGAAGGCATCAGGGAAGCGGTCAGCGAGAAGAGCGCCACGGTCGGGTCGATCGTCGACACGCTCGATTCCCTGGCGCTGAGTTTCGGCGACATGCGCATTTCGCTCTTCGACGTGCTGATCGTCGCCACGATCCTCGTCGGGGTGATCGCCTTCGCGTGGTTCATCAGCAAATTGTCCCGGCGGCTGGTGCGCCGTATCCACCGGCTGGACGACACGCAGCAATTGCTGGTCGAAAAGATCGTTACCATCGCCATTTGGGCGGCGGCGTTATTCCTCGGCATCGACCTGCTCGGCATCGACCTGACCGCGCTGGCGGTGTTCTCCGGTGCCTTCGGCCTCGCCATCGGTTTCGGTCTCCAGAAGACCTTCGGTAATTTGATCGCGGGGATCATCCTGTTGATGGACAAGTCGATCAAGCCGGGAGACGTCATTGCAGTGACCGATGCCGCCGGCAACGAAAGCTTCGGCCAGATCCGCAAGATCGGCGTGCGCGCGGTATCCGTGACGACCCGCGACCAGCGCGAATACCTCATCCCGAACGAAAACCTGATGATCAACCAGGTCGAAAACTGGTCCTACTCCTCCAAGAACGTGCGCATGCAGGTCCCGGTGGGCGTCAGCTACGAAGCCGACATGAAACTGGCCGAAGAGCTCATGCTCGAAGCCGCCAGGGCAAGCGACCGGGTTCTCAAAGCGCCGCCGCCGACAGTGTGGATGTCCGAATATGGCGACAATTCGGTGAATTTCGTGATCCACTGCTGGATCAAGGATCCTGAAGACGGGGTCGGCAATGTGCGCAGTGCCGTGCTCAAGAAACTGTGGTGGCTGTTCAAGGAAAACGGCATCGAAATCCCGTTCCCACAGCGCGACCTGCACATCCGCTCCAGCGACCAGCTCGACCGCTGGTTCGAGATGATGTTAGCCCGCAGCGGCGGCGACCAGGTTACAAAAGAATAGTTTTGCGCTCGCACAGCGCTGATTTCAAAATCTGCGCTACCTGCCCACGCACTCATTCTGATTGGCGCGCAAAAGCCATGCAGCGCATCTATGCCTCATGGCAAATACCGGAACCATCTATCTCGTCGGCGCGGGGCCGGGCGATCCCGACCTCCTGACGCTGAGGGCTGCGAGCCTGCTCGATCGCGCGCGGATCATCGTCCACGACGGTCTCGTCGATCCTGCAATCCTGGCGCTCGCCCATCCCGAGGCCGAGCTGATCTCGGTCGCGAAACAGCGTTCGAAGCACACCATGGCGCAGGAAGACATCTGCGACCTGCTGGTGCGCATTGCCCGCTCCGGTGAAGACGTCGTGCGCTTGAAGGGCGGCGATCCCTTCATCTTTGGGCGCGGCGGCGAAGAAGCGGAAGCGGCGCGCGCGGCGAATGTGCCGGTCGAAGTCGTCCCGGGCATCAGTGCCGCCAACGGCGCGGCAGCAGCCGCACAGATTGCGCTCACCCACCGCGATGCATCCTCGATCGTCAGCTTCGTCGCCGGCCAGTGCAAGGGGCTGAAGGACCAGGACTGGGCCGGACTTGCCGGCAAGGGCCGCACGCTCGTCATCTACATGGGCGTGAAGACCGCGCCGCAAATTGCGGAAAAGCTGATGGAAGACGGCCTTTCGCCCGACATGCCGGTGGCCGTGATCGAGAACGGTGCGCGCCCCGAAATGCGCGTGCTGCGCGCTCCGCTGGCTGCTCTGCCCGACCTCGTCGAAGCCGAACAAGTCGTAAGCCCCGCGCTTATCATCATCGGCGAGGTGACGGCGCGCGATAATGTCTCGCTCGCGGCTCTTGCACAGGAGGCTGCACGATGAGGATTTTGACCGGTAACGACCTCAAGACGGGTGCGGTGACCTGGTGGACCGGCAGCGACTGGTCGCTTCATGTCGAAGACGCCGTAGACGTGACCGGCAGCGAGGATGAAATCGCCCGCCGCGAGGAATCCGCCCGCCGCGTCAATGCGCCCTATGCGATCGATGCCACGATGGACGAGGGCAGCCCGCGTCCTTCGCACATCAAGGACCGCGTCCGCGCGATCGGCCCGACGGTGCGCCCCGATCTCACTCTCAAACCCGCCGATCCCGACATCGGCAACTGGGTAATCTGATGTATAAATACGATTCATATGACCAGCAGATGGTCGATGCCCGGGTCGAGGAATTCCGCGACCAGGCACGCCGCCGTCTCGAAGGAAAGCTGACCGAAGACCAGTTCAAGCCGCTGCGGCTGATGAACGGTCTTTACCTGCAATTGCACGCCTATATGCTGCGCGTCGCCATTCCCTATGGCACGCTCGACAGTCGGCAGATGCACGCTCTGGCCGATATTGCGGACAAGTACGATCGCGGATACGGGCATTTCACCACGCGCCAGAACATCCAGTACAACTGGATCAAGCTGGAAGATGCGCCCGATATCCTGGCCGATCTCGCCAAGGTCGAAATGCACGCGATCCAGACCAGCGGGAACTGCATCCGCAACATCTCGTCCGACCACTTCGCGGGCGCTGCGGCGGACGAGGTCGTCGACCCGAGGCCATACGCTGAACTGCTGCGTCAGTGGTCGAGCTTCCATCCGGAATTCAGTTACCTGCCGCGCAAGTTCAAGATCGCGGTGATCGCCAGCGATACCGATCGTGCAGCCATGCGGTTGCACGACATCGGCATCCAGATCGTTGAGCAGGACGGCGAACTGGGCGCTGCCTTCTACGTCGGCGGGGGCATGGGCCGCACGCCGATGATCGCACCCTGCATCAACCCCTTCGTCCCGCTCGACCAGCTGGTCACCTATGCCGAGGCGTGCCTGCGGGTCTACAACCGCCACGGACGGCGCGACAACAAGTACAAGGCGCGGATCAAGATCCTAGTCCACGAAATGGGCGCGGAAGAATATACCCGCCAGGTCGAGGCAGAATTCGCGCATCTTCTTGAACAGGGCGTGGAGCCTCCCTTCGCCGAACTCGAGCGTATCCGGACCTTCTTCGAGGACCCGCTCTTCGAAGCGGACCTGCCTGCTGAGATCGACCGCTCCGATCCCGATTTCGCCCTCTGGGTCGATCGCAATACGGTTGCACACAAGGCGGAAGGATACGTGTCCGCCGTCATCAGCCTGAAGCCTGTCGGCGGCATTCCCGGCGATGCGACGGCAGAGCAGATGCACCTGATGGCCGACCTCGCGCGCGATTACAGTTTCGACGAACTGCGGGTGATGCATACGCAGAACATCGTCCTGCCGCACGTTCGCAAGGCCGATCTCCACGCGCTGTGGACCGCTCTCGATCAAGCAGGACTGGGCAGCCCGAACCTCGACACGGTCGAGGACATCATCGCCTGCCCGGGCCTCGACTATTGCAGCCTCGCCAATGCGCGCTCGATCCCGGTCGCGCAGCAGATTTCGGAGCGTTTCGCCGCCAACGGCAAAACCGAGGCGCTCGGCCAGCTCAAGCTGAAGATTTCCGGCTGCATCAACGCCTGCGGGCACCACCATGCCGGCCACATCGGCATCCTTGGCGTCGATAAGAAGGGAGTCGAGAACTACCAGCTCCTGCTCGGCGGAAGCGAGGCGGAGGACGTGAGCCTCGCCAAGATCACCGGCCCCGGCTTCGATGAAGCAGGCATCGTCGACGCGGTCGAAACGGCTGCCGACGTCTACCTGCGCGAGCGCCAGGACGGCGAACGCTTCCTCGACACTTACCGCCGTATCGGCATGACCCCCTTCAAGGAGGCCCTTTATGGCTGACTTCGTTTCCGACACCGACACGCTCATCCGCTATCGCGAAGACGAGCCCGTCGATCATGCGGCGGTAACAGTCGATTCCTTCCTCGACCAGTCGAATGCGAGCGCCGTGCGCGTGGAACCGGGCGACGACGCGCGCGAACTGATCCCGCATCTGGATCGTCTTGCGCTGGTGGAAGTGAACTTCCCCGCATTCGGTGACGGGCGCGGATATTCTTCGGCGCGCCTGCTGCGCGAGGCCGGCTACAAGGGCGAACTGCGCGCCGTGGGCGATGTGCTGGTGGACCAGGTCGCTTATATGCGCCGCTGCGGCTTCGACGCGTTCGAGCCGGACGCAGCCTTGAACGAAGAAGACCTCGAAACCGCGCTCTCGCGCTGGCCAGAAGTGTACCAGCCCGCCGCCGACAGCCGCACGCCGATCTGGGCCAAGCGGCACGCATGAACGAGACACGCGCCATCGACCGCCTCGACACGGGGCCACGCTTTACGGATCACGATGCGATCCGCCTGAACCGCATGTTTCGCGGTAGCGAGACCGAAGACTGGCTGCGCGCGGTGGTCGAAGGCAATCTGGTGGGCGAGATCGCCCTGGTTTCCAGCTTCGGTGCGGAAAGTGCGGCGCTCCTGCACCTCGTCTCGCGGATCGACGACAGCATTCCGATCCTGTTCCTAAACACGGGCAAGCATTTTCCCGAAACGCTCGCCTATCGCGACGAATTGACGGATTTACTCGGCCTCAATCGGGTCGATCTCTATCCCGAGCTTTCCGATCTCGAAAAGCGTGATGAAACGGGCCTTCGCTGGTCATACGACCCGGACGGATGCTGCGAATTGCGCAAGGTGCGTCCGCTGGAGAAGGCGCTGGCGCGCTATGATGCGAGCCTCACGGGTCGCAAGGCATTCCAGTCCACCACCCGTGCCAATCTGCCGCGTTTCGAAGTGGACACTTCTGATGCGCAGGGCCGGATGAAGATCAACCCGCTGATCGACTGGGATGCGGACAGGATCGCTGCCTATTTCGAAGAGCACGAGCTACCGCGTCATCCGCTGGTGGAGCGCGGCTTCCCCTCCATCGGCTGCTCGCCCTGTACCCGCGAGGTAAAGCCCGGCGAAGACCCGCGCGCGGGTCGGTGGAGCGGTTGGGACAAGGTGGAGTGCGGCATTCACAAGCCGGGCGAGGAACCGTTCCTCTAACAAAAAAGGGCGCGAAGGACAGGTCCCCCGCGCCCCGATTGGTTCAACTCAGCTTTCTACGCGTTCGACCACGGCCGTCTCCCCGGCGGGATTGGTCGATGTCCAGACCCCGTCTTCGCCGATCTGTTCGGTATTGCACTGCTCCCCGGCGGGAGTGTCTTCGTCGACATAGGCTTCATCGACCGTGTAGCAGTACTGGCTCGGCGATTTCTGGTCCCACCTGCCGGTCTCGACGACTTCGCCATTGAGCGACTGGGTGTAGGTGCCGTCGGCGCGAACATCCTCGTCGTATACGTTGCCGTCCGAAGACGTGACGCGGTACACTCCCGGGGTTGCCTGGCCGTCCGCGGCGATGCCGGATTCGTCCACCATGGCGGGCTCTTCCACCGGTTCGTCTACGACTTCTTCTTCGGCAGCCTGCGAACAGCCTGCCAGGATCGCCGCGCTTGCGGCGAGTATCAGTTTTCTCATGAAGACCTCCACAGCGACCCGTGAATGAAGGCGGATGTTTCCGCTCACGACTCGCAACCCTGACGCGAGACTAGGAGCGAGAAGCGGTAAGGGCAATTGCGCCCTTGCGAGATCAGAGCCAGCCTTCCTCGCGATACCATTGCGCGGTCATCTTCAAGCCGTCGCGGCTTTCGATATGGGGCTCCCAAACGGCGGCGGGCACCTTCATTGCGGAGCGCGAAACCCAGTTCGGATGGGTCATGTAGCCGACCCGGTCGGCAGTCAGGCGCGCCTTGTCGCCGCGCAGCAGCTTGTCAGCCTTCGCGCCCAGTTCCAGCACGCTCTTGGGGAGGTGGGGGGCGAACACCCTGCGTCCCACGGCCTGCCCGATGGCTTTCGCCAGTTCGTCATGGCCCCAGCCGCCTTCGCGCCCGTCGTCGGGTTCAAAGGTCTTGCGCCTCACGAGGGCGGGTGAGGCATCGACCAGGTCGAGCAGGAGGCGCGCAAGGTCGTGGACGTGGATGAGCGAGCTGGCGCCGCGCGGGGGCAGGGGGAGGAAGCCGAATTTCGCGCTGCGGAACATCTCGAAATAATCGACATCGCGCGGGCCGTATACGCCGGGCGGACGCACTGTCGTCCAGTCGAGGCCGCTCGCCTCGACGAGCTTTTCCGCTTCCGCCTTTGATGCACCGTAGGCCGACAGGCCCGGCTCGCGCGCGGCGAGGGAGGAGACGAAGACGAAGCGCTTTACCTTCTTGGCCTTGGCGGCCTCGATCAGGCGCGCGGTTCCCTCGACATTCGCCTCGCGGAAAGCAGCGGGGTCGGGAGCATTCGTGAGGCCTGCCACGTGGATGACGGCGTCGGCGCTGTCGCACAGTGATTCCAGCGATGCGGTGTCGGACAGGCTGCCCTCGATCCAGTCCACCCCTGCCGTTTCGTCCTGCGCGCGGCGGGTCAGCGCCCGAACCGTGATCTCCCGGTCGCCAGCGATGTCGAGCACGGCCCGGCCGACGAAGCCGGTGGCCCCTGTCAGCGCGACAATCATGCGCGCACCATGTGGTCGCGGTGGACGACGGCGGCGCGGGGCGCATAGCCGAGCTTGTCGGCCTGCTCTTCTTCGCGCAGGCCCACGATCTGGCGGCATTCGGCGGCGCTGTATTCGACGAGGCCCTGACCCAGCCGTTCGCCCTTCGCGCCGTGGATCGCCACGAGGTCGCCGCGCTGGAAATCGCCCTCGACCGCCGTGAGACCTGCCGCAAGCAAGCTGGCGCCATTGGCGAGCGCGGCGGTGCAGCCGGGGTCGACGGTCAGCACACCTGCCGGGGCAAGCCTGCCCGACAACCACGCCTTGCGTGCGCTCTCCTCGCCCTGCGCGGTGAAGAGCGTGCCGGTCCCGCTGTCCAGTGCCGTGCCGATAGGCGCGTCGTGCGTGCCGTTGACGATAGCGAGGCAGATACCGGCGCGCTCGGCAATGCGCGCAGCCTGAAGCTTCGCCACCATGCCGCCCGAGCCCATCCCGGAGCCCGATTCCGTGCTCGCCATGGCGATGACTTCGGGTGAAACGCCCTCGACCTTTTCGATCAGCTGCGCGCCATCTTCGCTCGGGTGGCGGTCGTAGAGCCCGTCGACGTCGGAGAGCAGCAGGACCGCATCCCCGCCCGCAGCCTGCGCCACGCGGGCGGCCAGCCGGTCGTTGTCGCCGAACCGGATTTCTTCGGTCGCCACGCTGTCGTTCTCGTTGACCACCGGCACCGCGCCGGTTTCGACGAGCCGCTGCAGCGTTGCGGAGGCATTGAGATAGCGCCTGCGATCCTCGAGATCGCCCAGCGTCACCAGCATTTGCGCGGCGAGCATTCCACGGTCCGCCAGCGCCTCTCCCCAGACCCGCGCCAGTTCGACCTGCCCGACCGATGCCGCCGCCTGTGCGTCGGCAAGGCTTGCGCGGCCACCCTTCGGCAGGCCCAAGCGTGCGGCACCCAGCGCAATTGCGCCGGAGGACACGACGATGATCTCGGTGCCTGCCTCCCTCAGTTCAGCCAGTTCACCCGCCAGTGTGGCCAGCCAGTCGCGCCGCGCTTCGCCGTTTTCGATCAGCAGGGCCGAGCCGACCTTGACGATCAGCCGCTTGGCGGAACGGATATCGGCGAGGGAGGCTATGGCCATCGCGCGGTCAGAGAGGCGACCAGTCGGAGGCGTCGTCCGCCTCGGTATCGTCGACAGGCGCGGCCTTGGTTTCGGTCGCGGTGCGGTCGGGCAGATAGCTCAGGACCGCGTCCATCAGTTCCTCGATCCCTTCGCCCGTCGCGCCGGAGATGGAGAAGACCTTTTCCGCCCCTGCAGCCAGCAATTCGTCGGCAAAGGCCGCGCCAAGTTCCTTGTCCGCCAGGTCGAGCTTGTTGAGCACGACCAGCTGCGGCTTGTCGAGCAGGCCCGCGCCATAGGCCTCGAGCTCCGCATTGACGGTCTGGTAGGCGTCTGCCGGATCCTGGCCCGCGATGTCGATCAGGTGGATCAGCACGCGGCAGCGCTCGATATGGCCGAGGAAACGGTCGCCGATGCCGGCCCCGTCCGCTGCGCCCTCGATCAGGCCGGGAATGTCGGCGAGGACGAATTCGCGCCCCTTGTGACGCACGACGCCGAGTTTCGGGACGAGGGTAGTGAAGGCATAAGCCCCCACCTTGGCCTTGGTGTTGGTGACCTGGTTGATGAAAGTCGACTTGCCCGCGTTCGGCAGGCCGAGGAGGCCCACATCGGCGAGCAGCTTCAGCCGCAGCCAGACCCACATTTCCTCGCCCGGTTCGCCCGGCTGGTGCTGGCGCGGCGCGCGGTTGGTCGAGCTCTTGTAGCTCGCATTGCCGCGTCCGCCGATGCCGCCTTCGAGGAAGACGACCTGCTGGCCGACCTCGGTGAAATCGGCGAGCACCTCTTCCTTGTCCTCGGACAGGACCTGCGTGCCCACGGGGACCTGGATCACCAGGTCGGGCGCGCCGGCGCCGGTGCGATCGCGGCCCATGCCGTGGCCGCCGCGCTTTGCCTTGAAATGCTGCGAGTAACGGAAGTCGATCAGCGTGTTCAGGCCTTCGACCGCTTCGAAAACGATGTCGCCGCCCTTGCCGCCATTGCCGCCGTCGGGGCCACCATACTGGATGTATTTCTCGCGCCGAAAGCTGACGGCACCGGGGCCTCCGGAACCGCTTTTCAGGTAGATCTTGGCTTGGTCGAGAAAGTGCATTGCGCGCCTCTAATCGTTTTTCCCGCCGATGGCGAGTATTGGTGGACCCCTAGCTGGGCGCCCTGCCGAATTGTCTTTGCGCCGCGCCACTTTCGCACCTACTCCGGCGCTCATGCAGTTCGACGATCTCATGCGCCGCTATTTCGTTTCCACGGATCTGACCGAAGTAACTCCGGCAGGCTTGGAGGCGGGCATAGAACGCTGCCGCGTGGACCTCGGCCTCGAAACGGACCCGGGCAAACGGTTTGCCCTGTGGTCGTTGCTCTTCATGCTGGGCGCAGCGCCCGATCTCGACGTGGCATTCGAAAACGAGGACGAGCGCGAAGCCGCCCGCAACTTCATGGACCTGATGGCCGCAAGCGAGGCTGAAAGCGAAGGTTGAGGGGGCGGGTGGTGCCGGCTGCAGGAGTCGAACCCGCGACCTGATGATTACAAATCAACTGCTCTACCAACTGAGCTAAGCCGGCCTGTTCACCCAACGACGCGCGCCTTTGGGCTAAAATGCGCCGAAGGTCCAGCCCTCTGTGCGTGCAATCTCATCCGTAAGTCCTCGCGGCGCCCAGCGTTCCCGTTCTCCTGCAACTTTGCGTAGCCACGCCGCGGTCAGCAGCGCGTCGGACGCGTGGTCGTCGATTGCACCGCTGCCGGATACCGCAGGCGACCCGAGGACGGTGAGCGCTGTATTCAACTCCTCGACCGTGCGCATCTTTGCTCGCCCTGCGCTGCGGCCAGCCTCAAGCGCGGCGAGGCTGGTGTAGATCTCGACCAGAGCCGAACCGGAGGGGGGTAGCGGGTCGACCGGCCACACGGGCAGGCGTCCGCGCAGCTGGTGCAGCATCCGCATGCCGGTGAGGCTGGATTTGCCGACCTGCGCCGCGCCGACGAGGTTGAAGTTCGAATAGGGTTTGCAGCCCATGCTGGCCTGCACTTGCTCGGTCACGCGAAAGCGCCCGCGCCGGTGGTCGGCATTGTCGCAGAAGAAGTGTGCGCCGGTATCGCTGCCATCGCGGAAATAGGGACGGTAGGACGGGTGATCGACAAAGGCCTGTGCGCCGAGGTTCGCTTCATGCGAGCAGATGTCGTCGATCAGCGCCCACAGGGCAGGCGCGTGAGGGAGGAGCACGTCGTTCGCAGGAAAGAACGCGCCGCAATCGGCGTGGGGGAGGGAGATGCCGAGATCCACCCCGACCAGCGTGTCGTCCGGCAGATCGTCGCGCAGGATGACGAGCACGTCTTCGCGGCCCCAGCCTTTTCCCCGCTCGACCAGTACCGGCGGGCCGCCTCCCGCATCGGCGATGGCGACGGCAATGCCTTTCTGCTTCGCCCCTTTCGCACCCGACCAGTCGATCGCCACGAAATGGTCGAAGCGGTCAGTCACGTTCACGCCGCAGCTTGTCCCAGTAGTCGAGGCGCTTCTTCACCTCGCGCTCGAACCCGCGCTCTACCGGCTGGTAATAGCTTTGCGGCTCCATCTCTTCGGGCCAGTAATTGTCGCCCGAAAATCCGTCTTCTGCATCGTGGTCGTAGCTATAGCCCGAACCGTAGCCGATATCCTTCATCAGCTTGGTGGGCGCGTTGAGGATGTTCTGCGGCGGCATAAGGCTGCCGGTTTCCTTGGCGCTCTTGAACGAGGATTTCTGCGCCTTGTAGACCGCATTCGACTTGGGCGCGGTGGCGAGATAGGTGCAGGCCTGCACCAGCGCGAGTTCGCCTTCCGGACTGCCGAGAAACTCGTAAGCGTCCTTCGCCGCCATGCATTGGACCAGCGCCTGCGGGTCGGCCATGCCGATGTCTTCCACCGCCATGCGGACAAGCCGGCGGGCGAGGAAGCGCGGCTCCTCGCCAGCCGTCAGCATGCGCGCGAGGTAATAGAGGCTGGCCTGCACATCGCTGCCGCGCACCGCCTTGTGGAGCGCGGAAATGAGGTTGTAATGGCCCTCACGGTCCTTGTCGTAGACCGCGACACGCCGCTGGAGGAACTTGCCGAGTGCCGCCGGATCGAGCGGTTCGTCTATCTTCGCATTGTATAGCGTTTCCGCCTGGTTGAGCAGGAAGCGCCCGTCGCCATCGGCGCTCGCCACCAATGCATCGCGCGCTTCTTCCGTCAGGGGAAGGGGGCCTTCAAGCTCCTCTGCCCGGTCGAGCAACTGGCCGAGCGCTTCGCGGTCGAGGCGCTGGAGGATCAATACCTGCGCGCGGCTGAGCAGTGCGGCGTTAAGCGCAAAGCTGGGGTTTTCCGTCGTCGCGCCGACCAGCGTCACCGTGCCGCGTTCGACGAAGGGCAGAAAGCCGTCTTGCTGGGCGCGGTTGAAGCGGTGGATCTCGTCAACGAACAGCAGCGTGCGCTGACCGGCCTCGGCAGCCTTGTCTGCGGCGGCGAAGGCTTTCTTAAGGTCGGCCACGCCGGAGAACACTGCACTGACGCTTTCGAAGCGCATCCCCACGCTGTCGGCCAGCAGGCGCGCGATGGTCGTCTTGCCCGTGCCGGGAGGGCCCCAGAGGATCATGCTGGAGAGACGCCCGGCCGCGACCATGCGGCCGATCGCTCCTTCCGGGCCGGTCAGATGGTCCTGCCCGATAACCTCGGCGAGGGAAACGGGACGCAGCCGGTCGGCGAGCGGCGCATCTTCGCGCACGCCCACGCTCGCGGGGCTCTGGGGGAGATCTTCGGGAAACAGGTCGGCCATTGATCGGATCACATAGTGCGTTCGCCGACAAATTGCAGGGGGCGCTTGCGAGTAGGGTAATAAGATATATCTTCGTAATATCTAAGAGGAGATTCGATATGACTTGCAGCGGTGATCGTGACGAGCCGGTGGAAGGCGACATTCCCGAGCGGCCCGAAGGCGAAGATTTCGATGTTGAGGTGGAGATCGACGTGGATGTCGATCCCGATGCCGACGGCAGCTTCACCCGGACCTATGGCGCTTCGGGAGTATTCGGACCCGACGGCATTTTCGGCCGTCGCGGCCCATTCGGCCCCGATGGACCTTTTGGCCCGAACGGTCCGTTCGGCCCGCGCGGCCCCTTTGGCGAGGGCGGAGGAAAATCGGGCCGCAAGCACAGGTCGCGGCGTCGCCGGATGTTCGCGAGCGGCGAGCTGCGCCTTTTGCTTTTGCATCTGATCGCGGAAGAGCCGCGTCACGGCTACGAGCTGATCAAGGCCGTCGAAGAAATGACTGGCAGTACCTATTCGCCAAGCCCCGGGACGGTCTATCCGACCCTATCCCTGCTGCAGGATGAAGGCCTGATCCGCGAAGTCGATGGCGACGAAGCGCGAAGGGCCTATGGCGCGACCGAGAAGGGCCGCGGCGAACTGGCCGACCGCAAAGACGAGATCGAAACGCTCATCGGCCGGATCGAAGGCCAGCGCAGGCACCGCGCGAAGTCGGACAAGGCCTTTGCTACGCCCGAAATGTTCCGTGCGGTCGGCAATCTCGCAACCGTGCTGAAAAACCGCGCCAAGAGCGGCCAGCTGGACGAGGATACCATGCGGGAGATCGTCGACTTGGTGGACGAGCTGGCGAAGAAGATCGAACGCCTTTGATCTGCCTCAATCTTGCGTCTTTCGGGCCCGGCGCTAGTCTGGTGGCCGAGGGACGCGAGAGGGAGGATTATCAAATGGATAGTGCGACTAAGGAACCCTGGCACCTATGGGTGGTCGGGATCGTGACGCTGTTGTGGAACGGCTTCGGCGCGAACGATTACACGCAGACACAGCTGCGCAATATGGATTACCTCAATTTCATGGGGTACCCGCAGGCGGGCATCGATTATCTCGACCAGTTTCCCGCCTGGGCGGAAGCCGGATGGGCACTGGGCGTATGGGGCGCCGTGATGGGATCGGTCCTGCTCTTGCTGCGCAGCCGCTTCGCCATCTGGTCCTTCGTCATCTCGCTCATCGGGATTGCGCTGACGACTGTTTACGAAGCAGGGGCGGATATGCCTGCCGAACTGGCTGAAATGCAGCCCGGCTGGTTCCCGGTCCTGTTGTGGGGCCTTGCCACCTTCCAGCTCTGGTATGCCTGGTCGATGAAGAAGAAGGGTGTCCTGCGCTAGGACCAAGCCCTGTTATGCGGCTGTGCGCGAGGCGTGCAGCCGCAGATAGGTATCGACCACCGCCTGGTTGATTGCGTCCCATGAATAGGCGCGCGCGGCTTTTTCGCCATTCGCGCCATGGGCGAGCCGCAGGGCATCGTCGGTGCAATAGGGCGCCAGCGCCTCGGCGCAGCCTTTCGAGAACGCATCGGTCTTGCTCGGCGGGACGAGTTGTCCGGTTTCGCCCGGCGTGACGAGGCTGGCGGCACCCGTTGCCCCGGCGGCGACTACCGGCAGACCGCAAGCCATCGCTTCCAGCGTCACATTGCCGAAAGTCTCGGTGATCGAGGGATTGAAGAAGATGTCCCCGCTGGCGAGCGCACGGCCAAGGTCCTTGCCGGTCTGGAAGCCCACGAATGTGCCGCCGGGCAGGGCTTTTTCGAACCAGCCGCGCGCCGGACCGTCACCGATGACCAGCACCTTGTGCGGCACCTGCATCCGCCGCAATTCGACGATGGTGTCGGCAAAGACGTCGAGACCTTTTTCCATGACCAGCCGGCCAAGGAAGACGATAGCCACATCGTCGTCCGCAAGGCCGTTGGCGCGGCGCCATTCCATGTCGCGGCTGGAGGGATCGAAAATTTCGCGGTCGACCCCGCGCGACCAAATGGAGATGTCCTCGTGCATCTCCTGTGCTTTCAATTCGGCGATCTGGCTCTCCGACGGCGCGACCAGCGCATCGCAGCGATTATAGAACCGCCGCAGGCCCGCCTCGACGACAGGTTCCAGGAAGCCGAGGCCGTAATAGCGCGGATAGGTTTCGAACCGCGTGTGCACGCTGGCGAGCACCGGGATGTCCCGCGCCCGGGCCCATTTCAGCGCCTTGTGCGCCGACGGATCCGGTGAGGACAAGTGCATGACATTGGGCGCGAAGCGTTCGAGATCGGACTCGACCTTGCTGCCGAGCCGCAGGGGCAGGCGATACTCGCCGCGGCCCTTCACCGGCATGCGCACATTGGGCACGTTGACGAGATCCCCGGTCGCTTCGAAATCGGGATTGTCGACCACGGGCGAATAGACACGCAGCTTTGCGCCCTGCCTGAGCAGGTAGTCGGCCAGCCGGTTGAGCGCCTGGTTCGCCCCGTCGCGGGTGTAGTTGTAGTTCCCGCTGAACAGCGCGATGCGTAGATCCGTAACGTCCATCAAGGCGGGCTTTAGGCAAGTGGAACGATTTTGGCGAGAGGGCGCTTCATTCAACACAGCCGCCCTTTCCCGACGCATACCTATTTCGCATTGACTCGCCGCACCGCAACATTATTGCCGCCGATGGGCCACGCGGTCCCAACGCCGCGCGAGCTCTCTGCAAGGAGAGAATACATGACTGCCGAACCGACGCTCAAACCCGAGCGCCCTTTCTTTTCGTCCGGACCAACTGCCAAGCACAAGGGCTGGTCCGCTTCCAACCTCAAAACCGAATCGCTCGGACGCTCGCATCGTAGCGCCCTTGGCAAGTCGCGGCTGAAATATGCCATCGACCTGTCGAAGGAGATGCTCGGCGTGCCCGAGGATTACCTGGTCGGCATCATGCCGGCATCGGACACCGGCGCGCTGGAATGCGCGATGTGGACGATGCTGCGCCCCGATCGCCCGGCCACGGTCGCGGCGTGGGAAAGTTTCGGCAACGTCTGGATCCAGGACGCGGTCAAGCAGCTCAAGCTGCCCAAGCTGACCACGCTCGACGCCGATTACGGTGAAATCCCCGATCTCGCCTCCATCCCGCAGGAAAACGACGTCGTCTTCACCTGGAACGGCACGACTTCGGGCGCGAAGATCCCGAACACCGACTGGCTGGCCGAAGGCCGCGAAGGCGTGACCATCAACGATGCCACCAGCGCCGTTTTCGCGATGGAGATGGACTGGGCCAAGCTCGATGCCACGACCTATAGCTGGCAGAAGGTGATGGGCAGCGAAGCCCAGCACGGCATGCTGATCCTCAGCCCCAAGGCCATCGCCCGGATCGAGGAATACGATCCCCAGTGGCCGCTGCCCAAGCTCTTCCGCCTCAAGAAAGGCGACAAGATCAACCGCGGCATCTTCGAGGGCGCGACGATCAATACGCCGTCTATGCTGGCGACCGAAGATTACATCGACGCGCTCGAATGGGCGCAGGCGATGGGCGGGCGCAAGGCGATGTTCGAACGCGCCGATGCCAATGCCAAGATCGTGCTCGACTGGATCGAGGCGACGCCGTGGCTGCGCAACATGGTCTCCGACCCTGCCAAGCGCACCAACACCGGCGTATGCTTCGTCTTCCAGGGCGACTGGTACGATAGCCTGTCCGACGAGGACAAAGCCGGCGTGTCCAAGAAGATCGTCAAGCTCCTCGAAGAGCGCGACGTGGGCTATGACTTCAACGGCTATCGCGATGCTCCGCCGTCCCTGCGCATCTGGTGCGGTGGCACGGTCGAGCAGGAAGACCTGAAGCGTCTCCTGCCCTGGATCGAGTGGGCCTACGAGCAGGTCAAGAACGGCTGATCCGGCTGGCGGCCCCAACAGAACGGGCCGCCGCCTTCCCCCCTATAATTACTGCCCGGTGCAAAGCCGGGAAAACGACAGGAATATTCCGTCATGAGCAAACCCAAAGTCCTCATCAGCGACAAGATGGACCCGAACGCTGCGCGCATATTCGAAGAGCGCGGCTGCGACGTTGACGTCATCACCGGCGAAACGCCCGACGAACTGAAAGCCCGCATCGGCGAATACGATGGCCTCGCCATCCGGTCGTCGACCAAGGTGACCAAGGAAATCCTCGATGCCGCGACCAATCTCAAGGTCATCGGGCGCGCCGGTATCGGCGTTGATAATGTCGACATCCCTTATGCCAGCGGCAAGGGCGTGGTCGTGATGAACACCCCGTTCGGCAACTCGATCACCACCGCCGAACACGCCATTGCGATGATCATGGCGCTGGCCCGCCAGATCCCCGCCGCCGACCGCCGCACGCAGGCGGGCGAATGGCCGAAGAACGATTTCATGGGCGTGGAAGTCACGGGCAAGACGCTGGGCCTGATCGGCGCTGGCAATATCGGTTCGATCGTCGCCAGCCGCGCCCAAGGCCTCAAGATGAAGGTCATCGCTTTCGACCCCTTCCTGACCGAAGAACGTGCAGTGGAAATCGGGGTCGAGAAGATCGATCTCGACACCCTGCTGGCCCGTGCCGATTTCATCACGCTGCACACGCCGCTGACCGATGAGACGCGCAATATCCTCAGCCGCGAAAACCTCGCCAAAACCAAGAAGGGCGTGCGCATTGTCAACTGTGCGCGCGGCGGCCTGATCGACGAAGCGGCACTGGCCGACGCACTCGACAGCGGTCAGGTGGCAGGCGCGGCGCTGGACGTGTTCCAGACCGAACCGGCCAAGGAATCGCCGCTCTTCGGCAAGCCCAATTTCATCTGCACGCCGCACCTTGGCGCCAGCACGAATGAAGCGCAGGTCAATGTCGCCTTGCAGGTAGCCGAACAGCTGGCGGATTACCTCGTCAACGGCGGCGTCACCAATGCGCTCAACATGCCGTCGCTAAGCGCCGAGGAAGCGCCCAAGCTTCGCCCCTACATGGGCCTTGCCGAAAATCTCGGCAGCCTCGTGGGCCAGCTTGCCCACGGCAATCTCACCAAGATCAGCATCGAGCGCGAAGGGGCCGCCGCCCAGCTTTCGGGCAAGCCGATCGAAGGTGCGGTGCTTGCCGGCCTGATGCGCCAGTATTCGGACACGGTGAACATGGTCAACGCGCCCTTCCTTGCAAAGGAACGCGGCCTAGATATCCGTTCGATCCGCCACGAGAAGGAAGGCGCCTACAATACCCTGCTGCGCGTGACCGTGGGCACCGACAGCGGCGACCGGTCGGTTGCCGGTACGCTGTTCGGCGCCGATGCGCCGCGCCTGACCGAAATCTTCGGCGTGCGGATCGAGGCAGAACTCGACGGGCACATGCTCTATATCGTCAATGAAGACGCGCCTGGCTTCATCGGCCGGATCGGTTCGCTGCTGGGCGAAAACGGCATAAACATCGGCACCTTTAACCTCGGCCGCCGCGAAGCGGGCGGGGAAGCAGTACTGCTCTTGAGCGTCGACCAGCCGATCCCGCAAGACGTCGTCGACAAGGCCTGCGCGCTGGAAGGCGTGAAGACCGTAATGCCACTGGCATTCTGATGCGCGATGGGGCAGGGGCGCTGGCCGTATGACACAGCCTGACGATCTCCTGCCCATCGGGCTCGAAGACGCGCTGCCTGCGCGTGCCGCCGCCATCACCAGCGCCATGCGCCAGGTGCTGCAATCGATGGACGCGCATGGGTACGACCGTGTGCGCCCGCCGCTGGTGGAATTCGAACAATCGCTCGCCGGACGCATGGAAGGCGTGGCGACGCGCCGCATGGTGCGTTTCACCGATCCCGAAAGCCTGCGCACGCTGGCCCTGCGCAGCGACATGACCGTGCAGGTCGGCCGCATTGCCGCGACGTCGCTGCGTGAAGCGCCGCGCCCACTGCGCCTGTGCTATGCGGGCGAGGTCGCGACGATCAAGGCGGACCAGCTCGATCCTGCCCGCCAGCGCCTGCAACTGGGTGCCGAACTGGTCGGGAGCGACAGTGTGGCTGCGGCTGCAGAAGCCGTCTCGGTCGCGCTCGACGCGCTGGAGGCTGCCGGTGTCGATGGCCTGTCGGTCGATTTCACCATGCCCGACCTTGTCGATACGCTGGCCGAAGAAGCGCTGCCGCTCGATATGGAGCAGCGTGAAGCGGTGCGCCGCGAACTCGACATGAAGGATGCAGGCGGCCTCAAGGCTGTGGGCGGCGAAGCCTATCTCCCGTTGCTTTATGCCGCAGGGCCGATGGAGCAGGCGCTGGAAAAGCTGTCGGCTCTGGATGCGGGCGGCGTGCTCGCCAGCCGGACTGCGGCGCTGCGCGAAGTGGCCGCGATCCTTGGCGAGCGCGTGCGCCTCACGCTCGACCCGTCAGAACGCCACGGTTTCGGATACCAGAGCTGGTTCGGTTTCACCCTGCACAGCGACAAGGCACGCGGCGCGCTCGGGCGCGGCGGAACCTATGCGATCAAGGGCAGCGACGAGGCGGCAACCGGCTTCTCTCTCTACATGGAGCCGATCCTGGAAGCGCTCGGCAAGGGCGAGGCGGAGCAGCGCGACACCGTGTTCCTGCCGCTCGGCCATGACCGTTCGGTCGCAGCGTCATTGCGCGCGGATGGCTGGCGTACCCGCGCAGCTGTCAATGCGGAGGACGATGCCGCAACGCTGGGCTGCACGCACCGCCTCGAAAACGGCGAAGCGAAACCGCTCTAAGCCGCTTCCGGCTCCCACTTCGGATATTTGGTCATGATGGCCGCAAAGAGGTCGGACGTCACATGGCGTTCGAGCCATGCGGCGACATTGGCGATGCCGGCGCCTTCGAACCACTCGCGGTCGTGATTGGCGCATTGCCGCACGAAGGGGAAGATCGCGATATCGGCGAAGCCGCGCTGCTCGCCGCATAGATTGGGCTGGCCTTCCAGCCGCTCATTGAGGCATCTCAGGTGATCGAGGCACTGCGCGCGGTGTTCCAGCGGGTCGGCATCTTCGTAACGCGTGTAGTATTTGTAGCGGTCGAGGTGATGCTTGAACGGCCCGTCGGTCGCTTCCAGCAGCTCTGCGTCCTGCCGATCAAGCCAGCCTTCGGGATCGTTCTTGCCGAGCGCCCAGCGCATGATGTCGAGGCTTTCCTCCAGCACCGTGCCATCATCGGTGACGAGAACGGGGACGGTTCCCTTGGGCGAGGCTTCCAGCATCGCGGCAGGCTTGTCGCGCAGCACGACCTCGCGGTGTTCCTTCTCCACCCCGCTGATGTGCAGCGCCATACGCGCCCGCATTGCATAGGGACAGCGGCGGAAGCTGTAGAGGACCGGCTCAGCCATTGTCGCCGTCGCGGTCCAGCACCTTGCCGACATGCGCCTCACCCCGTTCGCGGGCGAGCTTCGACTGGCGCTGGCGTTCCGCATAGCGGGCGCGCTGCTCGTCGGTGCGCTCTGCATGGCAATGGCGGCAGGCGACGCCTTCCTCGTAGGTCTCGTGCGCGAGATCCGCAGGCGACAAGGGCATGCGGCAGGCACGGCACAGCGTGTGTTCGCCGATTTCGAGGCCGTGTTTCACGCTCACCCGCTCGTCGAAGACGAAGCATTCGCCTTTCCAGAGGCTTTCTTCTTCGGGCACTTCCTCGAGGTATTTCAGGATGCCGCCCTTGAGGTGGTAGACCTCGTCCAGCCCTTCCGATTTCACGAAGGCGGTCGATTTTTCGCAGCGGATGCCGCCGGTGCAGAACATGGCGATCTTCGGCGTCTTGCCCTCGGCCTCGAAATCGGCGCGGCGGGCGCGAAACCATTCTGGAAATTCGCGAAAGCTCTTCGTTTCCGGGTCGATCGCGCCCTCGAAAGAGCCGATCTGCACTTCGTAATCGTTGCGGGTGTCGATCACGATAGTGTCGGGATCGGATATCAGCGCGTTCCAGTCCTCCGGCGCGACATAGGTGCCGACGCCCTCGACCGGATCGAGGTCGGGCTGGCCCATGGTGACGATCTCCGCCTTCACGCGCACCTTGCTGCGATAGAAGGGCATGGTGTCGGCGCGCGATTCCTTCACTTCGAGCGTCGCGCAGCCCGGCAGCGCGCGGATATGGTCGAGCACCGCCTGGATGCCCGCATCGCTTCCGGCGATCGTGCCGTTGATGCCCTCATGCGCCAGCAGCAGCGTGCCCTTCACGCCGTGCTTGTCGCACAGTGCGGCAAGGGGAGGGCGCAGGGCTGCCGGATCGTCGAACCGCGTGAAGTGATAGAGCGCGGCAATACGGATGGGGTGCTCGGTCATGATGGCGCGCCTTTAGCAGCGTGCACGCGGCCTCGCACCCCTCCTGTTCAGCAGAATTCGCTGGGATCGGGGCCCATGCGGCCGTCTTCGCTGTCGAGCCCGTCGATGCGCGCCATCTGGTCGTCCGACAGTTCGAACGACAAGGCCTTGAAATTGGCTTCGATATGCTTGCGGCTGCTGGCCTTGGGAATGGTCGAGAAACCGTGCTGGATATGCCAGCGAATGATGACCGCGCTGGCGGGCTGGCCCGTTTCTTCCGCAATGGCTTCGATGGTCTCGTTCGAGAGGCCTTCGCCCTGGCCGAGCGGTGACCAGCTTTGCGTGACGATGCCCATTTCCTCATGCACCTTGCGCAGGGCGCGCTGCTGGAAGCTGGGGTGCAGTTCCACCTGGTTGAGCGCCGGGGTCACGCCCGTTTCCTCGACCAGCTTGCGCAGGTCCTGTTCGCGGAAGTTGGAAACGCCGATGGACTTGGCCTTGCCCTCCTCGCGCAGTTCGATGAACGCCTTCCACGTGTCCACGAATTCGCCCTTGTCGGGGCAGGGCCAGTGGATCAGCAGCATATCGACATGGTCGCGGCCCAGCCGCTCGAGGCATTTCTCCGCGGCGCGCTTGGCCCGCTCGTAACCCTGGCTCTCGTTCCAGACCTTGGTCTGCAGGAAGATGTCGGACCATTCGCCCACGCCTTTGCCGACGCCCTTTTCGTTCTGGTAGATCGCCGCCGTGTCGATCAACCAGTAGCCCACGTCGATCGCGGTGGAGACGGCTTCGGGCGCCTTGTCCTCGTCGATCTTGTAGGTGCCGAAGCCGAGCTGCGGGATCTGGCGGCCGTCGTTCAGGTTGAGAGTGGGATAGTCGGTCATAAATTCTCCTTTGCCTGAACAATGGAGAAGTGGCGTCGAAGTTTCCCCGATCTGCCTTGCTCCCTTGGCCGCAAACGCCTAACGCGACGCGCGTTTGTGCATCCCTAGATCGCGAGTAGATTTTCAATGGCCAACGTCACCGTAATCGGCGCCCAGTGGGGCGATGAGGGCAAGGGCAAGATCGTCGACTGGCTGGCCAGCCGCGCCGATGCCGTCGTCCGGTTCCAGGGCGGCCATAATGCCGGCCACACACTGGTCATCGACGGGAACGTCTTCAAGCTTTCGCTGCTGCCTTCAGGCATCGTGTCCGGCACGCTGTCGATCATCGGCAATGGCGTGGTGCTGGACCCGTGGGCGCTGAAGGCCGAGGTCGAAAAGCTCGAGGGACAGGGCGTTACGATCACCGCCGACAATCTTGCGATTGCCGACAATTGCCCGCTGATCCTGCCGATCCACCGCGATCTCGACGGCCTGCGCGAAGCGGCTGCCGGCTCGGGCAAGATCGGCACTACCGGACGCGGCATCGGCCCGGCTTATGAAGACAAGGTCGGCCGCCGCGCGATCCGCGTTTGCGACTTGGCGCATCTCGACCATCTCGAACCGCAGCTCGACCGCTTGTGCGCCCATCATGACGCATTGCGCGCCGGTTTCGACCAGCCGCCCGTCGACCGCGAAGCATTGCTCGAGGAATTGCGCGGCATTGCCGATTTCGTGCTGCAATATGCACAGCCGGTGTGGAAGCGCCTGAAGAAGGTGCGCAAGGCCGGCGCGAAAATCCTCTTCGAAGGCGCACAGGGCGTCCTGCTCGACATCGACCACGGCACCTATCCCTTCGTCACCAGCTCCAACACGGTCAGCGGCACGGCGGCGGCAGGTAGCGGCCTCGGCCCCAATTCGACCGGCTATGTGCTGGGCATCGTAAAAGCCTACACCACGCGCGTCGGCAGCGGGCCTTTCCCGACCGAGCTCGAAGACGACATCGGCAAGGGCATCGGCGAACGCGGCCATGAATTCGGCACCGTGACCGGCCGCCAGCGCCGGGTCGGCTGGTTCGATGCCGTGATCGTGCGCCAGAGCTGTTCGATCAGCGGCGTCACCGGCATCGCGCTGACCAAGATCGACGTGCTGGACGGGCTGGACGAGGTGAAGATCTGCACCGGCTATCGCCTGCGCGGCAATGTCTACGACTACTTCCCCAGCCACGCCGCCGACCAGGCGGATGTGGAGCCGATCTACGAGACGATGGACGGCTGGAAGGAATCGACCGCCGGGGCGCGCAGCTTCGCGGACCTGCCCGCCAATGCGGTGAAATACATCCAGCGCGTGCAGGAACTGATCGAAACGCCCGTGGCGCTGGTGTCCACCAGCCCCGAACGCGACGATACGATCCTTATGCGCGATCCATTTCTCGACTGAGGAACCGCTGATCGAGGAGGCTGGCCAATTGCCGGCTTCCACCCGCGTCTTCGGTAAAGGGAATGGCGATCTCGCCCGAACGGATGCGGTCGACGCCCAGCCAGCGGAACTCGATACTGTCCACGTCGTCGAACGCCAGATAGGTTCGTTCGCCTCCTTGTGACGGGACATAGCTAAGCCCGAAACTGTCGTAGCGGATGCGATGCCTGCGAACGGCGACGATCTTCGCAGTCGACGATAGGCCGGAAGCGAAACCGCCCGCCCACAGGAGCATCGCGACAGCGACAATCGGCGAGCGATATTCGGGCAGCCCGTAGAGGACCACCGCGCCAAGAGCCAGGAGGGCGAGCGATCCGATCGGCAATAGCACGGCCGATAGCCACATTCCCACCGTCGGCACGATCTCGACCGCGCCATCCACCGCCTTGCCGTATTGTCCGGGCAGGCGGCGGCTGATGAGGTTCCAGCCGATCAGGAGCGCTGCGACGCCGATTGCGGTTGCGACATGGCGCAATTCGAAGAAGTCCATGGCATATTATCCGCTCTTTCGTTGGCGGCGGAAAGAAAAATCGATAGCCTGATTGCGATGCGGTTCCTTTTTCTCTTTGCCTGCCTCTTGGCGACGGCCTGCTCGCAAGGCGTGCCGCAAGCGCGTGCGCAACAGGCGCAGGACGAGGAGCGGGCGGATTTCGTGCTGGTCGACAAGTCGGACCGCACGCTTTGGGTTTACCAGGCGGGCAAGATCATCCGCACGTATGACGGCTTGCAATATGGCGACCAGCCGGTCGGCCACAAACGCTTCGAAGGGGACGAGCGCACGCCCGAAGGCCGCTACACCATCACCTATGGCAACGAGCAGTCGAGCTATTACCTCAGTCTCTACATCGATTATCCCAACGCCGCCGACAAAGCCTATGCCAAGGCGCGGGGGCGCTCGCCCGGTGGGCTCATTTTCCTGCATGGCCAGCCCAATGGAATGCCCTTCGATGCGCGCGTTCCGGGCGACTGGACCGATGGCTGCATTGCCCTCTCCAACCGCGAGATAGCGGAACTGTGGTCGCTGATTCCGGACGGGACGCCGATCGAAATACGCCCCTGAATTCTTGACACGATCACTGTTTGTTCTCACAAAGTTCTCCTACAGAGACTCGTGAGAGGTGATTCCATGCAGGCCGATTTCAGTTACGAACCGGTGTATGACGGGGCCGGATGCCAGCTTGGCGTGACCATATTGGCGGACCGCGATGCCGTGCGCGCGCAGATGCGCGACGATGCCGTTGCAGCGGGCTTTCGCGTGCTGGAATGCTGCCGGCTGGACGAGTTTGCCAGCGGCTCCATCGCGGCGCTGGGGGACCTCGTGCTGGTCGACTGCCTTGTGGCCGATGCGGAGACGATGGCGCTGCTCGCCCGGCTCGACATGCGGGCGGGCAAGTCGGGCGCGCAGATGGTGATCTCGACCGGTATGGACGCGCTCGATGCGGTGTTCGGCTGTTTCTCCATGTCGGGCGCGCAGATCCTCGTCGAACCGGGACGTGCGGAGCGGATTATCGCGGTGGGCCGTGTGCTGGCCGATGTGCCAAACCTGAGATTGCGAGAACTCGCCGAGGAAGACCGGCTAATGCTCCTTCGCCTCACCGAACAGGTCGGCAAGATGGCAGAACGGATCGAACGCCTGTCTCCAGGACAGCGGGAAGGCGGGGGCGCTTTCAGGCTGGAAGCAGCGTCACAGGCCTGGCGCGGACAGGATGCCGCAGGCGGGGCGGGCAATGGGGCAAACCTGCCCGAGGCGGCTGCTATCCGTGCCGTCATTCGCCGCCGCCAGATGCGCGCCAAGTTCTTCGATGCGGACCTCTTTGCCGATCCGGCGTGGGATATATTGCTCGACCTCGCCGCTGCTCGCGCCGGAAGGGAGCGGGTCAGCGTCACTTCGCTGTGCATCGCGGCTGGCGTTCCTGCCACCACGGCGCTGCGCTGGATCACGCAAATGGTCGAAAGCGGCCTGCTGCTGCGCATTCCCGATCCCGCCGACCGTCGCCGCGCGCATATCGCGCTGGCCGACAGCACGGCCGATGCAATGGCACGCTATTTCCGCGAAGCCGGTATCGGCTCGAGCCAACAAATCGCGGCGGTGGCCTAGCCCTTCCTGATCACGACCCGTCGGCCGCTGGTCGGTGGATCCTCGCACGGCAGGACATGACGCGCCGCATCGGCTCGCGCACGGATCAGGATTGCTTCCGGAACGCTGCTCTCGTGAAGCACGTGATCGGCCTCTCCCAGCGCGCGCGCCTGCCGGATGGTCAGGTCTTCCGGATCATCGCTCGCCAGCACGATCTCGAGGACCGCGTCTGCTACAGGATCGCCGCCATCCTCTATCCAGCGCTCTACATCCTCTACACTCTTCGCGGCCATTACATCGAGTGCGCCGCCCTGTGAAAGGGCACCATCCAGCGCACGGCGGCGGTCGTCGCCGGAGGGGAATCTCGCCCGGATTTTCTCGCGCGCGTTGGATAATGCCTCGGCTAATCCGCCAAGATTTTGCGGCAGGATCGCCTCCAGCCGCAGGCGCAGGTGCTTCGCCAGTCCGGCCGATGCTCCGCCCGTGCTCACCGCGACCAGCACGGGATCGCGCTCCAGCAGGCTGGGCAGTGTAAAGTCGCACAGGTCCGGCCTATCCGCCACGTTGACCAGCAGGCCGAGGCGCTTCAGTCGAAACGCCGCGGCCTCTGCCGCGCGCTGGTCTTCGAGCGCTACAAATGCCAGTTTCGCATGATGGGCCTCGGTCTCCGCGCAGGGAATGCCCCCGGCACGCCCAACAAGCCGCGCCTTTGCCTCCGCCATTTCGCCGCTGCCCACCACCACGACCCGCTGGCCGGAAATGCGGTGGAACAGCGGGAGCGAATGCAACATCAGTCGAGCCACTCCGGCACGCGTTCCGCGTCCATGATCGCACCTGCAGCGATCCTGTCGGCGACGGTCGCGAAACGGTCGCCGTCGACCAGCACTTCGGCCACGAAGCCGCGCGAATTGTAGCTCGACGCCATGGTCGCGCCATAGGCCCCTGCAGTGCGAAAAACCGCTAGTTCCCCTGCGATCAGCGCATCGCATTCGCGGTCCATCGCGAAAGTATCGCCGGTCTCGCAGATGGGGCCGACGATGTGCGCGGTCATGCGCTCTCCGGTTGGTTCTACCGCCTCGAAATCATGCCAGGCGCCGTACATGGCGGGACGAGCGAGGTCGTTCATCGCCGCGTCGACAACCACGAATGGCCGCTCTATCCCGCGTTTTACGCGCACCACCCGGGTGAGGAGGACACCGGCATTCCCGGCAATCACACGGCCCGGTTCGAACATCAGGCGCACGTCCCAGCCCTTGGACACGCGCGCGACCATTTCACCATAGGCTGCAGGCGAGGGATATTCCTCGCCGCTCTTGTACGGCACGCCAAGCCCGCCGCCGAGGTCGGCATGGGTCACCTTGCAGCCTTGCGCGCGCAGGTCGGCAATCAGCTGCCCGACCTTGCCGAAGGCGGTTTCCAGTGGCTCGAGATCGGCAAGCTGGCTACCGATGTGAACGGCCACGCCGCGCATATCCAAGCCGTCTTCGCCCGCCAGCGAAGCGTAGATTTCGACCGCCCGGTCGATCGGGACGCCGAACTTGTTCTCGCGCTTGCCGGTCGAGATCTTCTCGTGGGTTCGCGCATCGACGTCGGGATTGACGCGCAGGGCGCAGGCGGCGGTCTTGCCGAAGCGGCGGGCGATCGCCGCCAATTCGTAGCCTTCTTCCTCGCTCTCGATGTTGAACTGGCCGATCCCGCATTCGAGGCCCTGCTGCAGTTCGTCATGGGTCTTGCCGACGCCGGAGAACACGATGTCTTCGGGCTTCATCCCGGCGGCCAAGGCGCGGGTCAGCTCTCCACCAGAGACGACGTCGGCGCCGTAGCCCATGTAGGCGAGCACGCGCAGCACGGCGAGGTTGGGGTTGGATTTGACCGCGAAGGCAATGTGCGGATTGTCGAGCGCGGACAGCCCTTCGCGATAGACGCGGGCGTGGCGTTCCAGCGTGGCGCGCGAATAGACGTAGACGGGTGTGCCGACCGCCTCTGCGATCTGGGTAAGCGGCACGTCCTCTGCATGAAGGACGCCGTCGCGGATCTGGAAATGGTCCATGGCCAGCGCGTTTGCCGAATGGCCATGCCTAAGTCTAGCAAGCCTTGCTTGTCGCGCTGCAACCTACTCGGGCGGGAGGTCGAAGGGATCGTCCTCGCGCTCTTCCGAGCGGGTGCGCAATTCGGTGCTGCGTTCGGGCGCGGCCTGGGGAGCAACCTGGAGCAGATCGTCGGCATCGGGCTGCACTTCGGCACCGAAGGGGGCAGGCGGCAGCGTCTCGCCCGCCAAAGGCTTCAGCTGCGCCTTCTGCCCACAGGCGGACAGCAGGGTGAGGGCAATAATCAGGGCGCCAAGGCGCATCAGAACTTCTCCAGCCGCTTGCGGGCGTCTTCTACCTGCTCCCTTACCCGCTCCGGCGCGGTCCCGCCATAGGAAGCGCGCGCGGCGACCGATGCATCGATCGAAAGCGCGTCGAAAACGCGTTCGTCGATACGGCTGTCGATGGCCTTGAGATCCTCGATGGCAAGGCCGTCGAGGGCGACGCCTTTCTCGTCGGCCAGCTTTACGGCGGCGCCGGTGATGTGATGCGCCTCGCGGAAAGGAATGTCCGCCTGCCGCACGAGCCAGTCGGCAAGGTCGGTCGCCGTCGCGTGACCTGCTTCCGCAGCCTTGCGCATCCGGGCCTTGTCGAAGCCGCTGTCCGCCACCATTCCCGCCATCGCCGCGAGCGAAAGGTCCATGAGACCCGCCGCCTCGAAGACCGGCGGCTTGTCGTCCTGCATATCCTTGGAATAGGCCAGCGGCAGGCCCTTCATCGTCACCATCAGCGCCGTGGTGCACCCGATCACGCGCCCCGCATGGCCGCGCACCAGCTCGGCGGCGTCGGGATTGCGCTTTTGCGGCATGATCGAGCTGCCGGTCGACAGCGTGTCGGGCAGTTTGACGAAGCCGAAGGGCTGGCTGGCCCAGATGATGAACTCCTCGGCCAGGCGGGAGAGGTGCAGGGCGCACTGGCTGGCGGCCATGAGGTAATCGAGCGCGAAATCGCGATCCGACACCGCATCGAGGCTGTTGCAGGTGGGCCGGGCGAAATCCAGCGCCTGTGCAATCATCTCGCGGTCGAGATCGAAGCCGGTCCCGGCAAGCGCCGCCGATCCGAGCGGGCATTCGTCCATCCGCTCCAGCGCGTCTGCAAACCGCGAGCGGTCGCGCGCCAGCATCTCGAAATAGGCGAGCAGGTGATGGCCGAGCGTCACGGGCTGCGCGGTTTGCAAATGGGTAAAGCCGGGCATGATCGTATCGGCATGCTCGTCGGCGCGGGCGACAAGCGCGTGCAGCACCGCATCTATCCCCGCGATCGCGCGGCGATTGGCGCTGCGCACCCACATGCGGAAATCGGTCGCCACCTGGTCGTTACGGCTGCGAGCGGTATGGAGCCGCCCGGCGACCGGGCCGACGATTTCGGTCAGCCGCGCCTCGACAGTCATGTGGATGTCTTCGAGGTCCCAATCTTCGGCTACGCCGTCAGCTTCGTATTCCTCGGCGATCTGCGCCAAGCCCTTGTCGATCGCGGCGGCGTCCGCCTCGCTCACGATGCCCTGCCTGGCCAGCATGGCGACATGAGCACGGCTGCCGGCGATGTCCTCGCGCCATAGCGCCTTGTCGAAGGGGATAGAGGCGTTGATTTCGCGCATGATCGCGCTAGGCCCTTCGGCGAACCTGCCGCCCCACATTGCATTGGAGCCTTGATTGTCCCGCTTATCGCTCACGCTGATCGTCACCCTGGGTCTTGCTGTGTCCGCCTGCGATAGGAGCGCACCCGATGAGGCGCAAGAAAGCGGTGCTTCACAGATAACAACCGGCGAGATCGACCGCACCTATGCCGACAGCCTTATGCCCGCCATCAATGTAAGCGATCCGGACGGGCGGCAGATCAACCTTGGCGCATTGCAGGGAACGCCTGTGCTGCTGAACCTGTGGGCGACATGGTGCGCGCCGTGCAAGAAGGAGATGCCGCTGCTCGATGCTCTTGCCGGCGACTTCGACGAGCAATTGCATGTCATCACCGTCAGCCAGGATGCGGGCGGCGCGGAAAAGGTCGCGCCCTATTTCGCGGTGAACGAATTCGCCTATCTCGAGCCGTGGATGGACCCGCAGAACGAGCTGGGCCTGCATTACGACAACACGCCGCTGCCCACCACGATCCTCTACGATGCGCAGGGGCTGGAGGTCTGGCGCGTCGTCGGCGACTACGACTGGGCGAGCGAGGAAGCGCGCGCTGCCGTGAGAGAGGTTGCGGGGGAATGATGGTGGGCGCTGACGGGCTCGAACCGCCGACCCTCTCGGTGTAAACGAGATGCTCTACCAACTGAGCTAAGCGCCCCCTTGTGGGGTGAAGCGCGCATGTAGCGCGGTTTCGCGCCGGGTCAAGCGCGAGATTAGTCCCAGCCCTGATCCAGCTTCAACGCGCCGTCGCCATACAGATAGTCTGCGTTGAAGCGCGCATATCGCTTCAACCGGTCCCAGTCGTCCGTGTAAAGATCGCCGCGGCGGATTTCGGCAACGCCCAGATCGCGCAATTTGCCGACCGCGCGATTGGCGTGGATGGCGCTGACGCCGCACATGTCGGCAAGGTCCAGCTGGGTGAACGGCGTGCGCAAGGCGCGCGGTACGTTGCGACCGATGAGTTCCAGCCGCTTGTGCAATTCGGCGTAAAGATGCGCGATCCGCTTGGGCGCATCCAGCTGTTCCAGGATCTGGATCCACTTGCGATGGACGACGCATCCAGCAGCGTGGCAAACCACATGGCACGTGCGATATTGGGGCGCTCCTGCATGACGGTGCGCAGGCTTTCGTGGCTGACGCTGCCGATCTTGACCGGGCCTGCCGCCACGATGCTGTGATCGAGACGCTTCAGTGCGAAGCCGTGCAAGTCGATAAAATCGCCGGGCACCTGGATACCGACAATGTAGCGGCGATCGCCGCTTTCGATCGTGCGGAACACATAGCCTTCGATGAGCATCGTGCTCTTATTGGTCACGTCCCCTCTTTCGAGCAGGCGCGTGCCATCGCCGTGTTCTTCCACGGTGTCGATGAGTCCCTCGATGTAATCCAGGTCATTCCCGTCCAGATGTTCCCTCAGTCGTCCGGCGAGGAACTCGCCGGTCAGAGGGTATCGGGCAGACCTTATGTCACCACGAATTGCGTCCATCGGGAGCGATAAAGCAAGCTGCTCGCGCAAGGTCCATTAACGCATGTTAGCTTTATGTTCGTTTCTGCAAATTGGACGCATTTTTGATACGGCGAGTTTGTCGTATGTTATAAATTCCCGCCGTGACCGGGTGAATTTTTCCCGCTATTCCGCCGCCAATGACGACACGACTGAAAGTCCTTGCCACCGGAGGCACGATTGCAGGAATCGCAGGCTCTGCGATCGCGAGCGATTATCGCTCGGGCGAAATCGGGATCGAGGATTATCTCGAAAAAGTCGGCGGCCTGGGGCTGGAGGCTGAACTGTCGGGCCGCCAGATCGCCAATATCGATTCAGGCGATATCGGCCCCAAGGTGTGGAACGAGCTCCATGCGGCAATCTGCGAAAGCCTGGCCGACGATGGGTGCGACGGAGTGGTCGTTACCCATGGCACCGACACGCTGGAAGAAACGGCGTTCCTGCTCGACCTGACCTTGCCGGCGACCAAGCCCGTGGTGGTCGTGGGCGCCATGCGCCCGGCCGATGCGGTGGGCTATGACGGTCTGCGCAATTTCGCCAATGCCGTGCGTGTCGCGAGCGATCCGGATGCTGCGGGACGCGGCGTGCTGGTGGTGATGGGCGACCGCGTGTTCGGCGCGCGCGACGTGCGCAAGGTCCGCACGCGGGGGACCGACGCCTTCAGGGGCTTTCCGCGCGAATCCGTCGGGCTCGTCACGCCCGCTTCGCTCGAATGGTTCGGTGCTCCCTGGCGCGAGGACGAAGCTGCCGCCTTTGCGTGGTGCGACGACTTGCCGCAGGTCGTGATCGCCTATGCCCATGCGGGCCTGTGTGCCGAGGAAGTGCTTCGCCTCGTTGGCGAGGAAACGCGGGGTATCGTCGTTGCAGGCGTGGGCGAGGGCAATATGCCCGAACGCGTGCGGCAGGAACTGGCGCTGCTGGCCCAGGGCGGCATCGCCGTCGTTCGCGCGAGCCGGACCGATGAAGGGCTGGTCGACCGCGAGGCCGAGGACACGCCGAACGGCTTCGTCGCCGCCCGCGCGCTCAACCCGCAGAAGGCGCGCATCCTGCTGCAATTGCTGCTGGCAAGCGGGACCGGACATCCCGCCGCCATCCAGCGCGCCTTCGACGGTCGCTAAGCCTCAGCCGTTGGGCAGGACGAGGTATTTCTCGCCCGTCTTCATCTGCCGATAGTCGAGGATCGCTTCCTTGGTCAGCATGCCTTCGAGGTCGACCTTGGTCTTGTAGCTGCTGGCGAAAGTGGTGGTGAGGTTGTCGAGCACGCGCTTCCTCATCCGCATCACCGTTTCCATGCCTGCCGTCTGGAGGAAGGGCGTCAGCAGCCAGCCCGACAGCGTCCAGCCGAAGCCGTAGGACGGGGTCAGCGTGGTCGGCCCGAAGTCGAGGCGGCCGTAGATGAACATCCGCTTCTGCTGGTTCGAACCATAGCGCGAATATTCGGTCATCTTGCCCACCGCGACCTGTTCCATCGCCTTGAAGCAGGTGTCGACCATCTGGCCGCCGCCGATCGGGTCGAAGCCGTAGAAAGCGTCGGTTTCGTCGATGGCGGCCTTGAGGTTGGCCATAAAATCATCAGCGGAGGAATTGACGACATGGCTGGCGCCGAGCCCCTTCAGCAGGTCCACCTGCTCCTGCTTGCGTACGATGTTGACGAGGCCGAGGCCGTCTTCTTGGCAGATCTTGACCAGCATCTGGCCAAGGTTCGATGCGCCGACCGTGTGCAGGATCGCCTTCTGGCCGTCCATCTTGGCGTTCTCGGCGAAGCCGAGCGCAGTCATCGGATTGACGAAGCTGGAAGCGCCCGCTTCCGCGCTGTGATCGCCAAGCGGCAGGCACATGGCGGCATCCGCGATAGCGTACTGGCTGTAGGCATTGCCAGGAACGCAGGCGACGCGCTGGCCCATCAGCGCCTTGGCCATGTCGCTATCGCCGGTGGCGACGACCGTGCCGGCACCTTCGTTACCTGCGGGAAGGCGCTGGCCGTGGCGAGCCTTCTGGCCCGAATTGAACGGCTCGGGCATTTTCGCGACGACCTTGCCGGGCGAATATTCCGCATTTTCGAAATCGGCAGCACCGGTGAGGATGGCGAGGTCCGACGGATTGATCGGGGCCGCTTCCATTTTGACCAGGACCTGGTTGCCTGTCGGTTCGGGGAAGGTGCTTTCGGCGATCTCGACGGTCAGCGTGCCGTCGGATTCTAGAGTGGTGAAAAGCTGTTTGCCGGTGGTCATCCAATTCCCTTTCGTTGCTTTACGAAACCTGTTTGCAGCCTCGCTACGCCTCGAAATCGGGCTTGGCTAGGGTGCCGTTACGTCAGGCGTCGTCCGGATAGGTCGCCGCAACGAAATAGAGGCCGTGGGGCGGCGCGTTGAGGCCCAGTTCCTGCCGGTCGCGTGCTTCGAGCGCCTTTTTCACATCATCGACGGCCCAGCGGCCCATGCCGACGAGCGCGAGGCAGCCGACCATGGAGCGCACCTGGTGATGCAGGAAACTGCGCGCCGCCGCGTGGATCAGGACATGATCCCCGTCGCGCTCAACATCGAGGCGGTCGAGCGTCTTTTGCGGACTGGCCGACTGGCAATGGGCGGACCGGAAGGTGGTGAAATCGTGATTGCCGACCAACGCCTGCGCGGCTTGGTGCATGGCCGCCTCGTCGAGCGGCTGGGGCACATGCCAGGCGCGGTTTTTCTCCAGCGTCAGCGGCGCGCGGCGATTGGCGATGCGGTAGACATAGCTGCGCCCCACGCAGGTGAAGCGCGCGTGCCAATCGTCCGGTACGACTTCGCAATGCGTCACTGCCACCGGATCGGGGCGCAGCTTTGCATTGAGCGCCTCCATCAGGCGGAAGGGTTCGATATCCTTCTCGATGTCGAGATGGCTGCGCATCGCCAGCGCATGCACGCCGGTGTCGGTCCGCCCGGCGCTGGCCAGCCGCACATCCTCGCCGGTCACCGCGAAGGCCGCTTCCTCGACGGCCTGCTGCACGCTCGGGCCGTGGGGCTGGCGCTGCAGGCCGAAAAACGGCGTGCCGTCGAATTCGAGGGTGAGCGCGAAACGGGTCACGAAAGGCGCGTGCCCTTGGCGATCGGATTGCCGCGCAGAAAGGTCTCTAGGTCCATGCGCGGCTTGCCGGCCCGCTGCAGTTCGAGCGGACGGATCGCGCCGTCGCTGCACGCGATGGCGAGGCGGTCGTCCAACACCTCTCCCGCGTCACCTGCACCCTCGCATGTCTCTGCGCGCAGCAGTTTCACCCGCTGGCCGTCGTGGTCGAACCATGCGCCGGGGAAGGGCGAGAGGCCATGCACATGACGCACGACCTCTTCTGCCGGACGGGTCCAGTCCAGCCGCGCCTCCGCCTTGTCGATCTTGGCGGCATAGGTCGCCTCGGCATCGTCCTGTTCGACCGCGTGCAGCGCGTCGAGATCGATCAGCGTGCCGACCATCAGCTGCGCACCCAGTTCGGCCAGTTCCTCGGTCAGTTCGCCCGTGGTCTTGTCCTCGATCGGTGTGCGCACGGTGGCGAGCATGGGGCCGGTATCGAGACCCGCTTCCATCTGCATGATCGTGACCCCGGTCACCTCGTCACCCGCCATTATCGAGCGATGGATGGGCGCCGCACCGCGCCAGTGCGGCAGGATGGACGCATGGACGTTGAGGCAGCCGTGCTTTGGCGCATCGAGGATCGCCTGCGGCAGGATCAGGCCATAGGCCGCGACCACCGCGATATCGGCGTCGAGTGCGGCAAAAGCCTCCTGCTCTTCGGCGGATTTCAGCGATTTGGGATGGCGCACCTCGATCCCCAGCCGGTCTGCCCGTTCGTGCACGGCGGTCTTCGTCAGTTCCTTGCCGCGGCGACCGCCGGGGCGGGGCGGCTGCGTGTAGACACACACGACCTCATGCGCCGCATCGACCAGCGCCTGCAGCGTGGGCACGGCGAAATCCGGGCTTCCCATGAAGATTATGCGCATGACGTGTTCTATGGCCTTTCTTGGTCGCGCCTGCGCCCCTATCTGTGCATCTATGGCATCGCAAGAGATCGAGACGCTGGCTTCTGCGCTGGCGCGCCTTCCCGGCCTCGGCCCGCGCAGCGCGCGGCGTGCGGTGCTGTGGCTGGTCAAGCGCCGCGAAAGCGCGCTGCCCGCGCTGCTCGAAGCGCTGGCAACCGTGGGCGAGGCGCTGGTCGAATGCGACACCTGCGGCAATGTCGATACCACCAACCCCTGCGGCATCTGCGCCGACCCGCGCCGCGATGGCAAGGGCCTGTGCGTGGTGGAGGACGTGGCGGATCTCTGGGCGCTCGACCGGGCGAAGCTATTCACCGGCAAGTACCACGTGCTCGGCGGCAAGCTGTCGGCCCTGGACGGCGTTCGCCCTGAAGACCTCAATATCGCCAGCCTGCTGTCGCGCGTCGAGGCGGGCGGGGTGGACGAGGTGGTCCTCGCCATGAACGCAACGCTCGAAGGCCAGACCACGGCGCACTACATCGCCGAACGGCTGGAGGACTTCCCGATCCGCATCACCCAGCTGGCGCATGGCCTGCCGGTGGGCGGGGAACTGGACTATCTCGACGAGGGAACGCTGGCGCAGGCGCTGCGTGCGCGGCGGCCGCTCGGCTAATCGATCAGAGAGTGCAGGCCAATTCGATTGAATTGGTCGCATTCAGCGCCTATCTGAACCCCCATGGCTATCCGTGAAATCCTCGAAGTGCCGGATCCCCGGCTCAAGACCGTGTCCGAACCCGTAACCGAGTTCGACGACGAGCTGAAAACGCTGGTCGAGGACATGTTCGAAACCATGTATGCCGCGCCCGGCATCGGCCTCGCCGCGATCCAGGTCGGCGTGCCCAAGCGCCTGCTCGTCATCGATCTCCAGCCGGAAGACACCGATGCCGAGCCGGAAGAGTGCGATCACGGCGGCCATCACCACCACCATTATCCGACGAAGAAGGAACCGCGGGTCTTCGTGAACCCCGAAATCCTCGATCCGGCGGACGAGCTGGCAAGCTACCAGGAAGGCTGCCTTTCGGTCCCCGATATCTTCGCCGATGTCGACCGTCCGGCCACCTGCCGCGTGCGCTACCAGGACCTCGACGGCAATGTGCACGAAGAAGAGATGGAAGGCCTGATGGCCACCTGCATCCAGCACGAGATGGACCACCTCGAAGGCATTCTCTTCATCGACCACCTCTCGCGCCTCAAGCGCAACATGGCCCTGAAGAAGCTGAAGAAGCTGCGTGAGGCAGCCTGACCGGATCAGCTGGTCGCAGGCGGCACTGGCCGGACTGCTGTTCGCCCTGATCAGCTGCACCTGGCGCTATCTCAGCGACGGTGCGGGTTTCGACGAGCTCGCGATCCGCTTCGCCGCCTATTTCCTCGCCTTCACGGTGGGGTTCTATTTCCTCTACAACCTCGTGGTGAAACGCCAGCGGTAGATAGCTTTCCGCGCCCTCTGGCGTTCTCTCTCCGTTCCGCCTAATGTCGCGGGATGGACCCGATGATTTTCATACTTATCGCATTGTTCGCCGGCCTCCTTGTCGGAGGGCTCGCCGGCTGGTTTTTCGGCTCTCGCCCGGTGGCGGATTGGAAGGCCCGCCATGCGGAGCGCGATGGCGAGGCGAAGGACCTGTCCGAAAAGCTGTCACGCATGGCACCCGAACTGGCGACCATGTCGGATCGCGCCGCGCGGGCGGATGAACTCGCGCGCAAGCTGGACGAAGAGCGCGAGGCGCACGGCGCGCTGAAAGCGCGGGCCGCCGGTTTCGAGGAGCAGAAGCGCCTGCTGGAGGAATCGCGCGCCAACCTGCTCAAGGAATTCGAGAATACCGGTGCGAAAGTCCTCGGCGCGGCGCAGGAGAAATTCCTCGAACGGGCGAGCGAGCGGCTGGGCCATTCGGAAAAAACCTCGGAAGAGAAGATCAAGGCCCTGTTGCAACCGGTCGGGGAACGGCTGGCCAAGTACGAACGCCAAGTCGCCGATCTGGAAGAAAAGCGCACCGATGCCTTCGGGCGGCTCTACCAGCAGATCACCGAAATGCAGCGCGGGCAGGAAGAGGTCCGGCGCGAGGCGCAGCGGCTCGGCAACAGCCTCACCAATGCCCCCAAGGCGCGCGGTCGCTGGGGGGAGCGGGCCTTGCAGAACGTGCTGGAACAGTGTGGTCTGTCCGAACACACCGATTTCATCCTCGAACAGTCGGTCGATACCGAAAGCGGACGCCTGCGGCCCGATGCCATCGTCAACGTGCCGGGCCAGAAGAAGCTGGTGATCGATGCCAAGGTGTCGCTCAATGCCTACCAGGCGGCGTTCGAGGCAGAGGACGATGCAGAGCGCGCACGGCACATGGACCAGCACGCCAAGTCGATGCGCGGTCATGTCCAGACCCTCGGCTCGAAGGGCTATCAGAGCCAGTTCGACGACGCGCCCGATTACGTGGTCATGTTCGTCCCCGGAGAGCATTTCGTGGCTGCCGCGCTTGAACACGATCCCGAGCTGTGGGACTTCGCGTTCCACAACAAGGTCCTGCTTGCGACGCCGACCAATCTCGTCGCGATCGCGCGGACCGTCGCACAGGTCTGGCGGCAGGACACGATCGCCCAGGAAGCGGTCGCCATCGGCAAGGCCGGGGCAGAGCTTTACGACCGGCTGGCGGTCGCTGCGGAGCACATGAAACGCGTGGGCGGCGGCTTGGAAACTGCGGTCAACAATTACAACAAGTTCGTCGGCAGTTTCGAGCGCAACGTGCTTTCTGCCGGTCGCCGCCTGTCGGAGCAGGGCATCGAGATCGGCAAGCGCGAGATCGAGGAAGTGCCCAAGGTCGAGGCGACCCCCCGCTACAATGCGGAAGACGCCGCGCAGATCGAGGATGGCCGCGAAGCCGCGGAATAGGACCTATTTCTCGTAGACGATCCGGCCATCGACGATGGTCATCACGATCTCTCCGTCCAGCAGCCCCGCAGGATCGGTCCGGGCGAGGGTGAAGGGGTCGATATCCATGACTGTCAGATCGGCCCAGCGGCCCGGCGAGATGATGCCGGTCTCGTCCTCGCGGAAGCCCGCATAGGCCGACCACGAGGTGTAGGCGCGGATCGCTTCCTCGATTGTCACTGCCTCTTCGGGATACCACCCGCCGTCGGGCTGCAGGTCCTTGTCGCGCCGAGTCACGGCAGCGTGGAGACCGTAGAAGATGCTGTGATCGCTGCCGGGATTGTCGGCGTTGAAGGTCATGCGTGCGCCGTTTCGTAGCAAGGTGCGCCAGGCATAGGCGCCGCGAATGCGCTCCGGCCCGAGCCTGTCTTCGGCCCAGGTCTTGTCCTCCACAGCGTGGGGCGGTTCCATCGATGCGATGACGCCCAGTTCGGCAAAGCGGCCCATATCTTCGGGGGCGATGACCTGAGCGTGCTCGATCCGGTGGCGGTTGTCGCGCGCTCCGGGGGTCTCGGCAAAGACGCGCTCGAGAATGTCCAGGGCCTCGCGATTGCCCGCGTCGCCGATGGCGTGGATGCCGGTCTGGAAGCCCGCTTTCATCGCCGCTTCGTTCAATTCGCGATCGAAGCCGTAGCCGCTCCCGCTGACGCCGCGATGGCCGGGACGGTCGGCGTAGTCCTCCAGCAGGCGCGCCCCGCGAGAGCCCAGCGCCCCGTCGTAATAGGCCTTCACCGAACGCGCCACGAGCATGGAATCCGTGTCGCTATCCGGTCCCCTCGCGATCCAGCGGCGCATCAGCGGCTCATCGCGCAGCGAGAGCATGGCGTAGACGCGGATCGGCAGATCGTCGCTTGCCTCCAGCGCGGCGAACGTCTCCATCGCATGGGTATCCGCGCCCGCTTCATGGACCGTGACATAGCCGTCCCGCGCCATCTGCATCAGGCCCTTGCGTGTCTGCCGCACGCGGGTTTCGAGCGACGCCGTGGGGATCGCCGCGTCCAGCATGGTCGTGGCCCGGTTGAGGAAGACGCCGCTGGGCGCGCCATCGTCGCCGAGCCGCATTTCGCCGCCCTCGGGCACTGCGCTCTGCGACGTGATCCCTCCCGCATCGAGCGCCGCCTGGTTCGTCCATAGCCCGAAGCCATGGAGGCTGCGCATCACGACCGGATGATCGGGCACCGCTGCGCTGAGCAGCGCCTTGTCGGGATAGGCATTGGCCCAGGCGCCTTCGTCCCAGCCTGCGCCGATAATCCATTCTCCGGCAGGCAGCATCTTGGCGCGTTCGGCAACCAGCGCGACGGCTTCGGCCTCGGTCGCGACATCGGTGAGATCGACGGCGTCGAGCTTCGCCCCGAATTCGACCACATGGGTGTGGGTATCGACAAGCCCCGGCAGGACCGTCGCGCCCCGAAGGTCGACTATGCGCGTTTCGGCACCCTGCCACGCAAGAGCGTCCTGCGCACTTCCGGCGAACACGATTGCGCCATCGTCGATCGCGATGGCTTCGGCGTCAGGTCGCCAGTTCGTTCCGTCGAAAGGAGCGTCGGCTGCCGGATTGCCCTCCCCGTCGGGATCACCCCAGGCGAGCGTATAGACCCGGGCGTTGGTAAGGATCAGGTCAGCCGGATCGGCTTTTGCAACTTCGACAGGGGCAGTGACGCAGGCCGACAGGAGCAAGGCTCCAGCTACTCCGGCCAATCTCGTAATTATCATCATCCCGTCCTCTCCCTTGCCGCGTTTTGGCAGCAATTCGGACGCGGGATCAAGCGCTTCCGCTGTCGAGCGCGGCCAGCACCTCGTAGCCAAGCACTGCAGCCGCAACCGCAGCATTGAGGCTGTCGGCCCGGCCTTTCATGGGCATGGTCACGCGAAGGTCGCACGCCAGTTCGTATTCTTCGGGCAATCCGCGGCTCTCGTTACCGACCATCACGAAGCACGGTGCGGCGTAGGGGGCGGAGCGATAGGGCTGTGCATCGCGCAGCGAGGCGGCAACCAGCTGGCCTTCACCGGCACGCAGCCATTGTTCGAAATCTGCCCATTCCGCTCGCGCGACGCGGCGCGTGAAGATGGCGCCCATGCTGGCGCGCACCGTCTCCACGCTGAAAGGATCGGCACAATCGTCGATCAGGATCACGCCGCCGGCGCCGATGGCATCGGCGGTGCGGAGCATGGTGCCCAGATTGCCGGGATCGCGCAGAGCCTGCGCCACCAGCCAGATATCGGCGGAAGTGCGGTCGAGCGCGGCAAGCGATGTGTCGAATTCCGCAAAGACGCCAGCGACCGCCTGCGGGTTGTCCTTGCCGGTGATCTTGGCGAGGATGTCGGGCGAGGTCTCGATGATTTCGCCGCCCGATGCCTCGACCGCGCGTTCCAGTTCGGACAGCAGCGGATGCGGGTCGCGCTTGTCGGACAGGACCAGCGTTTCGGGGATGTGACCACTCTCGCGCGCATCGGTGAGCAGACGAAGGCCTTCGGCAAGGAACTTGCCCGCCGCCTTGCGGTGCTTCTTTTCGCGAAGAGCACGCAGCGCCTTGACCGTGGGATTGGAAAAGCCGGTGATGATCCGGCGCGCGTCGCTGCGCTCGCCCATCATGTCAGGGTTCCCCGAAACCGTCCTCGATCATGGCGGCGAGGTCGGCCATGACGGTTTCAGCCTCGCTTCCGGCGACGATCAGTTCGATCGTGTCACCCTTGGCCGCGCCAAGCATCATCAGGCCGAGGATGCTGCCGCCTGCCGCCTCGTTACCGCCCTTGGCGACGCGCACCGAACAGCCTTCGGGCACTTCTGCCACCGCGCCGACGAACTTGGCGCTGGCGCGTGCATGCAGGCCGCGCTGGTTGACGACGGTGAGGGTCTTGCGAAGCTCGCTCAACTTGCCTTCCGTTCGCTGTCGATTTCCTGCCCGAGGAATTCGCTGGCTACGGTGATGTAGTTGCGGCCCGCCGTCTGCGCGGCGTTCACCGCATCGACAACGTTCATCGACTTGCGCGCTCCGGCAAGGCGGATCAGCATCGGCAGGTTGATCCCGGCGATGACCTCGATCCGGCCGGTATCGAGCAGCGAGATCGCGAGATTGGACGGCGTGCCGCCGAACAGGTCCGTCAGGATGATCGCGCCATCCCCTTCATCGACCTTTTCGATGGCGTCGGCGATGTCCTTGCGCCTGAGTTCCATATCGTCGTTCGGGCCGATGCAGATGGTGGCGACACCTTCCTGGCGGCCAACGACATGTTCCATCGCATCGATAAAATGCTCGGCCAGTTTGCCGTGGGTAACGAGAATCATTCCGATCATTGGAAGTGAGCCGTGCTGTGCTTTCCGAAGGTGTTAGCTTTGTCTGTCGACCATTATGCGGCGAGGGAATCAGCGGCGCTCGAGCGGATCGGCGGGGCGGCTTCCCAGATTTCGGTGAATGACCGTGGGCGAAAATCCTGCCTCGCGCAAGACCTCGGCTGCGCGTTCGGCGCTGTAGACCGACCGGTGGCGCCCGCCGGTGCACCCGAAAGCGATGTTGAGGTAGCTGCGCCCCTGTGCCGCATAGCGTGGCAGCAACTCGCGCAAAGTCTCTGAAATACGCGCAAAAGACGGTCCGAAGGCCGGGTCGGAAGAGATATGCGCCGCGACGTCTTCGTCCAGCCCGGTCTGTTCGCGCAGGCCCTCGATCCAGTGTGGATTATCGAGGAAACGCATGTCGAAAACGAGGTCGGCGAGCGGGGGCATGCCGCGCGCGAAGCCGAAGCTGGACACGGTGATGGTCATGTCGCGGGTTTCGCTGTCGGCGAAGCGTTCGCGCACGACTTGTTGCAACTGGTTGGTCGAAAAGCCGGTCGTGTCGATCACGCTGTCGGCCCAGCGACGTAGCGGTTCGAGCAGCTCGCGCTCGGCAGCGATGCCGCCGGCTACCGGGCGGCCGCGTGCCATGGGGTGGGGCCGGCGAGTCTCGTTGTAACGGCGTTCCAGCTCGGCGGTTGAGCAGTCGATGAACAGGGTCATCAGCTCGATATCGTCGCGTTGCGAAAGCGCCCGGCACTGCTCGATGGTTTCGGACGGCACGAAGCCGCGGGTCCGCGAATCGAAGCCGATGGCGATCGGGGATGGATGGTCGCTTTCGGTCCCGACCAGGCCGGAGAGGAGACGGATCGGAAAGTTGTCGATCGCTTCCCACCCCAGGTCTTCAAGGACCTGCAAGGCGGTACTTTTGCCCGCGCCGGAAAGGCCGGTGACCAGCAGGACGCGTTGCTTTTGCGAGTCGTCGCTCATGGCGCCTTCTTAGCACCGCCATCGGAAAGGGATGGAACCCTCAGCCCGTGTTTATCCAACGCGTATTGCGCGCGCAGGGCCTGAATGGCGTCACCCGGCCGGAATTCGAGGAGCGGGATCGGGATGCCGAGGATATCGCGAGATTTCTCTTCGAGGGGGTAGCGGGGGGCGTTTTCGGTCAAATCCAGCACCAAGGCGAGCGGGGCGCTGGTCGCGGGCAGATCGACGATACCGACATTGCGGACCTCGATCTTGCCGGCGGTTTCCGGAGGCGGACTGGCAATTACCAGGCCGTCTTCATCGTGAAGCGAAACGCCATCGTCGCCGACCAATTCGGCCCCGTGATCAATGAGGGCTAAGGCAAGCGAGGTCTTCCCGCTACCCGGCGGCCCGCTGATCAGGATCCCCCGGCCGCCCAGGCTCACGCAGCTGACATTGAAGAGCGGTTCGCTCACCGCACGGCGGGCAGGCTGAGCACGAGGCAGGCGCCTTCGACGCCGCCCGGGCGCATTTCGGCATGGAGCGTGCCATCATGCGCCTCTGCGATGGTGCGCGCGATCGCGAGGCCGAGGCCGGAGTGGTTGCCGAAATCCTCGCCATCGGGGCGGTCGGAATGGAAGCGGTGGAACACTTTCTCGCGCTTTTCTTCCGGAATGCCGGGGCCGCAGTCCTCGACCGCGAGGTCGACGATTCCGTCGCGGCGGGAAAGGTGGACCGTGATCGGCGCATCTTCCGGCGAGAAGGACACGGCATTGTCGAGCAAATTGTCGATCACCCTTTCGAGGCGCATCGCGACACCCATGACCGCATAGGATCCGCCGCCTGCATGGATTTCGACCTTGCGGCCCTCGTTCTCTCCGCGCTCTTCGCGGCTGGTGACGATATTGCGCACGAGCATGTCGAGATCGACGCGCTCGAATTCGGCGCGCGAGAGTTCCGCGTCGATCCGGCTGGCATCGGAAATCTCGGTCACCAGCCTGTCGATCCGGCGGACATCATGCGTCGCGATATCGAGTAGCTGGGCGCGCAATTCGGGATCGTCCACCTTGGCGAGGCTCTCGGTGGCGCTGCGCAGGCTGGCGAGCGGGTTCTTGATTTCGTGCGCCACGTCGGCCGCGAAACTTTCCACCGCGTCGATCCGGTGCCTGAGCGCGGCGGTCATATCCGAGATGGAGCGGGCGAGCATGCCGATCTCGTCGCGGCGTTCAGGCAGGCGGGGCACCTCCACTGCGCGATCACGGCCCTGGCGGACACGCACCGCAGCCTGCACGAGCTCGCGCAAGGGACGCACGATCGTCTGTGCGAGGAAGAACGACAGCAGGGTCGAAACCAGCAGGAAGAGCAGCACGATCACCGCAACGGTACTGCGGGCGGCGCGTACACTCTCGGTGATGTCGACGGGATTGCGGGTTAGCAGCAAGGTATCGCCATCCAGGCCGACGGGAGCGGCGGCATTGATGACGTGGGTGCCGTCCGGCGCATCGCGCAGGACGATTTGCGTCAGGCTTTCCTCACGCGCGCGGACCAGTTCGGGCCAGGCCGACGCTTCGTCGCTTTCCGGGTCGACATAGTCGGGCAGGGCGGGCGCGCCGACGATCCGGTCGAACCACCGGTCCATCCGGTACGCGATATCCCTTTGATCGACCTCGGCCGGTTCAGGGAGGTCGAAGCTAGGAGGTGCCAGCTTGAAGCTGTCCGATTCCAGCTCTCCCCCCGGGCCATAGACCCTGAGGCGCAGGCGCTGTTCCTTGCCGATCTGGATCAGCAAGGCTTCCTGGCGCTGGACCGTGGCACCGGCAAGCGCTTCTGCGGTGATCTGCGCTTCGACCAGCGCCAGCTTGAACCGCTCGTCCAGCAATTGCTTGCGATAGCTGTCGAGATAGAGGACGCCGCCGCCAAGAAGCACCAGCGGCAGGACGTTCACGAACAGGATGCGGCTGGTAAGCGAAAGGCGGCGCGACCAGCGCAGTTTCTCAAGTCGTGGATCGCCCTTGAGGACGCTGCCCTTCTCAGCCATCGCTGAAGCTGTAGCCCGCGCCATAAAGCGTTTCGATCGAGGAGAAATCATTGTCCACGCTGCGGAACTTGCGCCGCATGCGCTTGATATGGCTGTCCACGGTACGATCGTCGACATAGGTGTCGTCGGGATAGGCGGCATCCATCAGCTGGTTGCGGCTCTTGATGACGCCCGGATGCAGCGCGAGTGCTTCCAGCAGCAGGAACTCCGTCACGGTCAGCGACACCGGCTTGCCGTCCCAGGTGACATGGTGGCGGGCCGGATCCATGCGCAGGCGGCCACGCTCGATGATCTCGGCGGCTTTTTCCCCGACTTCGAGCGGCAGGGGGCGCCGTGCGTCCGAGCGCCGCAGGATCGCGCGGATGCGCGCCAGCAGCAGGCGGAGCGAGAAGGGTTTGGCGATATAATCGTCCGCACCCATCTGGAAGCCGGCTTCCTCGTCCTGCTCGTCGTCCTTGCTGGTCAGGAAAATGACGGGGAGGGCGGAATTTTCGCGCAGGCGGCGCAGCAATTCCATCCCGTCCATCTTGGGCATCTTGATGTCGAAAATCGCGAGGTCCGGCGGATTGTCGAGCAGCGCCGTCAGCGCGGCTTCCCCGTCGGAATAGACGCGCGTGGCAAAACCTTCTGCCTGCAGCGCGATAGAAACTGTTGTCAGGATGTTGCGATCGTCATCGACCAGCGCAATGGTCGTGCGGTCGTCCGCCTGAGGTGTGGCGCCCTGCGGGGCGGTGGCCTGTTCGCCTTGGTTTTCCATGGTTTGTGTCGGGTAACGCTTTTCCTTGCGCAAGACAACGCACGCCGCACACGTTCTGGGCATTCCTGGCCGATGGTCGTTTGACGTTGCGGCAGGGCGGGACTAAAGGATCGGTAAGGGCGGCGCATTCGTATGCGCCAGCGATTCCCGGACACATTCCGCTCACCAGCGCTGGAGATTTCAGTGACCTTTCCGCTTTCCACCTCGCTTGCCTCGCAGGGCTTCGAGATCGATGCGACGATCCATCCCAATCTCACTTCCGAAGAACTGACCGCAGCCGCGCTCGAGCGAAGCGAAGGCCGCCGCGCCAAGCATGGCCCGCTGGTCGTCCAGACCGGCAAGCACACCGGCCGCAGCGCGAAGGACAAGTTCATCGTCCGCAACGTCGAAACCGAAGACACGGTGTGGTGGGACAACAACGCCTCGATGAAGCCAGAACATTTCGCGGCCCTGAAACAGGACTTCATGGCGGCGCTGGCCGACAAGGAAGAGCTGTTCGTGGCCGACTTGTTCGGCGGTTCGCAGCCGGAATACCGCGTCAACGTGCGCGTCATCAACGAGCTCGCCTGGCACAACCAGTTCATCCGCACCCTCCTCGTGCGCCCGACCGAAGCCGAACTCGAAGGTTTCGTCCCCGAATACACCATCGTGGACCTGCCCAGCTTCAAGGCCGATCCGGACCGCCACGGAACCCGCAGCGAGACCGTGATCGCCGTGAACCTCGAAGAAAAGCTGATCCTGATCGGCGGCACCAAATATGCCGGCGAAATGAAGAAGAGCGTCTTCGGCATCCTCAACTACCTGCTGCCGCCCAAGGGCGTGATGCCGATGCACTGCTCGGCCAACATCGGCCCCGACGGCAAGAGCGCGGTGTTCTTCGGCCTGTCCGGCACCGGCAAGACTACGCTGTCGGCCGACGCCAGCCGCACGCTGATCGGCGATGACGAGCATGGCTGGTCGGACACGGCGGTCTTCAATTTCGAAGGCGGCTGCTACGCCAAGATGATCCGCCTCAACCCCGAAGCGGAACCCGAAATCTACGCCACCACTCGCATGGAGGGCACCGTCCTCGAAAACGTGGTGATGGACGATAATGGCGAAATCGATCTCGACGACAACACACTCGCCGAAAACACCCGCGGCGCCTATCCGCTGTCGTCGATCCCGAACACGTCGGACGACAACATGGGCCCGCCGCCCAGCAATGTGATCATGCTGACGGCCGATGCCTTCGGCGTCCTGCCTCCTATCGCGCGCCTCACGCCCGACCAGGCGATGTATCACTTCCTGTCGGGCTACACCGCGAAGGTCGCCGGTACCGAAATCGGCGTGACCGAACCCGAAGCAACCTTCTCGACCTGCTTCGGTGCGCCCTTCATGCCCCGTCATCCGAGCGTTTACGGGAACCTGCTCAAGAAGCGCATCGCCGAAGGCGGCGCGCAGTGCTGGCTGGTCAACACCGGCTGGACTGGCGGCAAGTACGGCACCGGCAACCGCATGCCCATCAAGGCGACCCGCGCGCTGCTCAATGCCGCGCTCGACGGCAGCCTCAACGAAGCGGAATTCCGCAAGGACCCGAACTTCGGCTTCGAAGTGCCGATCGCGGTCCCGGGCGTCGACAGCCAGATCCTCGACCCGCGTTCCACCTGGGACGACAAGGACGAATACGACCGCACCGCCACCAAGCTGGTGCAGCTGTTCGTGGACAATTTCGAACCCTTCGCAGCCCATGTCGACCAGGGCGTGCGCGATGCGGCACCTGCTGCCGCCTGACGGTTCCAACAGTTGGAGAGGAGAGCCCCCGGGCCGCGATCAAACGCGACCCGGGGGTTTTCGATTCAGGCGCTCCTCAGTCCTCGCCATCGTCGGCGTCGATTTCCGGTATATCGACCACGACAATTGACGGTCGCCAGGATTCACCCTCGGTCGCGTTCTCGAGCTGGCTGAGATAGAGCTTGGCGCGCTTGGCAAGGCCGCCGCCATGCGGGTCGGCTGATAGCGGGCCGAGCGTATCCCTGGCGATGGCAATCTTGCCCTCCGCCGCCTGCATCATGGCGACGTTCATTCCCAGGCCCTTGTCGAAGGGCGCGAGCTGATATGCCCATTCGAGAGCATGACGCGCGCTTTCGCTCGGCATTTCACCGCGATCGAGGAAGCTGCGGTAGAAATAGATCAGCGGCAGCGGATGGTCGTTTTCCAGCGCGTTGAGCTGGCTGAACGGAGCCATCGCGGCCTCGAAGGCGGCATTTTTGTCATCGGCATCTTCCGCCTTGCGGAACAGCGCATAGCCCTTCTGGACATAGGCATTCTTGCGCGACGGATCGAGCGCGATCGCGGCATCGGCAGCCTTGATCGCGGCATCGTCGTTTCCGGCATCGTATTCCGCTTCGGCCAGCGCTGTCAGGACTCCGGCATCGCCAGGGTATTTGGCAGCGATCTTGCGCGCATCCTCGACCACCTCGCCAGCAGTTTCCTCATCGACCCCGCGCTGCGATCGCATCCGGACGACCATCATTTCCGCTTCGCCCTTCGGTAGCGGCCGGATCGTGACGGGGCCGAAAGGTATCATTTCCGGCTTGAGCACGTAATTCATCATCCGCCTTTGCTCGAGATAGGCGTCGAGCTCGCGGTCGAGCGCATCCAGATCGCCAAAGACTTCGCGCCCGGCTTCGATCGACGGCGTACCCTGGGCCACCTTGAGCCAGTATTGCCCAAGCTGGCCGCGCCGTTCCTCGCTGAACGTCAGCATATGGTACAGTGCCCAGCTGCGACCGTAGAACGCATCGTAGCGCCCGCTGCGGCTGCTTTCGTAGAGCTCGTGATCGAGCAGTTGTTCAACGGACACGCCGTCGGCAAAAGCCAGTTCCATCCCGCGATGCTGGGCAGGACGCCCGATCTGGATGGTGCCATCGCCATTGAAGCTGGCGGCAGCGAAAAATTCCGCGGCGCCTTCGCTCATCCAGCGCGGCATCTCGTAGCGCGTGGTCGAAATCAGGAAATGGTGCGCATACTCGTGCAGCAGGACCGTGGTTGAAAAGCTCGGGTAGCCCTTCTTGTTGCGGATGTCCTGGACGAAGGCGCGCGATGCACCCGCACGCGGCAGGTAAAACCCGGCGAGCGTCTTGTCCTTGGTCCCGGCAAGTTCGCGAATGTCCCGCTGGTTGCCCGCCACGAAGATAACGACGCGGTTGGACGGGCTTGGCGCGTCCAGTTTCTGGTTGAGGATATACGCCATCGCCGAATGATAGCGTTCGAGGTTTTCGGCGAACCGGCGAATGTCCTTTTCGCTGTCATCTGCATAGATGACGAAATGCTCGCTCGATGCTTCATACCAATCCGCGCGCGCAGGCGAGGCAAGCGCAAAAAGCGCCAGAATTGCGACCCAATACTTCATTCAGTCCCTCCAGTTGGGACCGAGACTAGTATATATACTTTTGAAGGCAACATCCCTGCCGAATTTTCTCCGACATTCTCAATGGCGGTTTCATGGCGGGTGGCGTCTGATTTCAATCGCGGACTATGAATAGCAAACCCGACGACGTCCAGCAGGGCTGCCGACTAGCCGCGCGTTGATGCCTAACCGGCTGGCTGTTTCCTCGACAGGGCGTCGATGTAGTTCCAGATCCGGCTGACCACGACCGAACCTTCGCCGACGGCGCTGGCGACCCGTTTGACGGACCCGGCGCGCACATCGCCGACAGCGAATATACCGTCCGCGCTGGTTTCGTAAGGATAGCTGCGTCCGGCATCGCTGCCTGTCACGACGAACCCGCGCTCATCGGTTTGCGCGAGGTCGGACAGCCACTGCGTATTGGGCGCGGCGCCAATCATGATGAACAGCGCCCTGGTATCGATGTGCTCGTCGCCATCGGGTCCGGATAGGGTGACGCCTTCGAGGTGATCGTCGCCGTGCAGCGCGCTTGCCTCGGTGCGGTAATGGATCGTGATTGACGGGTCGGCGACGAGCCTGTCGGTCAGATATTTCGACATGCTTTCGGCAAGGCTGTCGCCGCGCACGACGATATGGACGTGGCGGGCATTGCGGCTGAGGAACATGGCTGCCTGCCCCGCCGAATTGCCGCCGCCAATGACGACCGCTTCGGTATTCTTGCAAAAGCGGGCTTCCATCTCGGTCGCGGCATAGAAAATGCCCTTGCTCTCGAATTCGGCCAGCCGGTCGAGGGGGAGGCGCCGATACTGCACGCCGGTCGCGACAAGTACGGTCTTCGCGCAGACCTGGTCGCCATCGTCGAGATCGGCGCAAAACGTGCCGTCTTCGCGCCGGACCAGCCCGCATGTCTTGCGCGGCATCGCAAAGCGCGTGCCGAACTTCATCGCCTGGATCTGTCCGCGATAGACCAGGTCGGCGCCGCTGATGCCGGTCGGGAAACCCATGTAATTCTCGATCCGGCTGCTGGTACCCGCCTGTCCGCCGATGGCGGTGTCCTCGACCACGAGAGCCTTCAAGCCCTCGCTCCCGGCATAGACTGCCGCAGCAACCCCGGCCGGCCCTGCGCCGACGATCAGCAGGTCGTAAACCGTCTCGCGGCAGACATCGAGATCGAGCCCGAGATACTGCGCCATCTTGCGCGGGCTGGGATCGTCGATCACGCGGTCCTGGCCAAGGATCACCGCCGGGCGATGTTCGACCAAGCGGCACGCCTCGAGCGCCTCGTCGTCATCACCGTCGAGATCGAGGCTCTGGAAAGGCACGCGGTTGCGGCTGAGAAAACGTTCGACCGATTGCACGGCTGCATCCTGGTCGGCACCGATGAGCTTGATCGCGCTGTTATTGCCTTCGAACTGCTTGCGCCTGCGGGCGGAAAACACGCGCAGCACATGGTCCGACAATTCCGGGATGCGCGACATGAGGTCCAGCATGTCTTCGCGCGGGACCTCGAGCGTGCGCGTGTCCTTCGCGGCCCGCATCGGCAGCGTGTGCGACCCCGCATTGAGGAAGGCGATCTCCCCCATGAATTGCGTGGACCCAAGCGAGCTGTCCATCAGCCGCTCTCCGGAAAACGGATCGACGACCTCGATTTCCCCGTCGAGAACGTAGACGAAACGGTCCATGGTCTCGCCCGCTTCGGCCACCATCGCGCCCTTGTCGTAAGTCCGCTCGGTCCCGAGTTCGCGCAGGCAAGCGACGTGTTCGTCGGCCAGTGGAACGCGCGGCATCGTCTCCAGATTTTCGCCGATCTGTTCCATCAGGCCTTCCGTTCAACTCCGCCCTAGGCGGAGGCGGACGCGATATAGCGCTCCACATTCCGCTCCAGCACATCCATCGGCACATTGCCGCCAAGGACCACTGCATCGTTGAACGCCTTGAAATCGTATCGGCTCCCGAGTTCACGCTCTGCGCGCGAACGCTGGTCGACGATGCGGCTGTGGCCGAGCTTGTATCCGGTCGCCTGCCCCGGCCAGCTGCAATAGCGGTCGACTTCGCTCTCCACTTCGCCGCGCTTGCTACCGTTGCGTTCGACGAAGAACTGGACGGCGCGCTCGCGGCTCCAGCCCTTGGCGTGAAGGCCGGTGTCGACCACCATGCGGCACGCGCGGAAGGCGAGGCTTTGGAGGTATCCGAGGCGGCCGACCGTGAATTCGTCGTATGCGCCCAGTTCATCGGCCAGCTGTTCGCCATAGAGCGCCCAGCCTTCGCTGAACGGGTTGAAGGCGAGGATCGAGCGGATGAGCGGCAGGCGATTGGAGTATTCACCCTCCCAGACGTGACCTGGGATCGTTTCGTGATAGGTGAGGTCGGCGAGATCGTATTTGCGGTGCAGATCGGTGTCTCGCAGATTGATCCAGAAGCGCCCCGGGATGGAGCCGTCCTTGCTGCCCGCGCCGCCGTAGGCGCCCGGCGCGCCAACTTCTTCGGCCGGCGGGATGCGCTTCACTTCCATATTCGGGTCGACCAGCGTGTTGAAGGCACGCGGCATCTGGGCCTTGATCCAGTTCACCCGGTCCCAGATGAACTCCATGATCTCTTCGCGGCCCGGATCGCCTTCTGCGAACTTGTAGCGCGGATCGTTACCGAGCTCCTGCATCCGTTCGCCCACCGAACCGCTGGTGTAGCCGATATCGCGCAGGATCGGGTCCATGCGCGCATGCAGCGCGTCGAGTTCTTCGAGGCCCTGGTTGTGCACCTCGTCGGGGGTGAGCGTCGTGGTCGTGCTCGAACGCAGGGCCCAGGTGTAAAATTCCTCGCCGCGGGGGCGGGCGGAAATGCCCGGCGCATCGCTGGCGACGGCGCGTTCGGCGCGCAGTTCGGCAAGCTGGCGTTGGAGCGCCTCTGCAATCGGACCGGTTTCCAGCGTCAGGGCGCGGTTGGCGTGGCTTTCGGGCATGCCCTTGGCGTTGAGCTTGGCGCGCAGATCGTCTGCGAAAAGCTCGCCCTTGCCGGCGCTGGCGATGGTCTGTTCCATCTGGCCGATCGCCTTGTCGAGCAGGAAGGCGGGCGGAACGACGCCCATGCCGCGCGCCGCACGGATGCGGGCAAGTTCGCCGTCGAATACCGACGGCATCTGCTCCATGCGTTCGATATAGGCGTCGGCATCGTCGCCGTTTTCGACATTGTGGCTCGACTGCATGAAGCGCGGAAGGGCGAGATATTCGCCCACGTTCTGGATCACGACATAGGGCGCGGTCCGCCAGTTGCCGACGGGCGTGTCGCCATAGGGCAGGGCAAAGCCGTCTAGCGCGAGTTCGTAGGCGCTTTCGACGACTTCGAGATTGGTCAGGTTCTCGCTGCCCAGGCCTTCGCGCGGGAAGGCGCGGACGCGCTCGAGGTCCTGCCTCAGCGTATCTGCATAAGCCTCCTGGCCCGCAGGCGACTGGTCCTCCAGCTTGCCGCGAAGATGCGCGTACTGGCCGGTATCGACGCCAAGTCCAGTGGCGCGTTCCGGCTCGTGGGCGAGGAGGTTGTAGCCGACGACTTCAAGGAGTCGTTCGGCGCCGATGGCTTGGGCCGTCGCAATGCCTTCGGGGCGGGGGATGGCGGCGCATCCGCCAAGGGTGAGAGCGCTGGTCGCGCCAAGTCCTGCGATGAACTGGCGGCGGGTGGTTTCAAAGGTTTGGGTTGTCATGCGCGGCGGTTTGGGGCCGCCGCGCTCACCTTGTCAAATCAATCGAGAAATTCGGGCGGGACGCGGCCACCATTGGCCGACAATTCCTGCATCGTGCGGCGGTGCAGCCAGATGTTGTCATCCGCCGTGCCGCTGTAATCTTCGCGGCCGAGTTCCTGTGCGAGCGCCTTGCGGTTCTCGTAACTGGAATCGACGTTGATCAGCTTCATCAGGTCGACGATGCTGGTCCGCCAGTTGAGGCGATCGGCACCGGGCATGGAATCGAGGCTGTTCTCGACATTGACGATGGGCACGGTCTGGTCGCGGGGAGCGGTGGCGGGGGCATTGACGGGCGTGGATGCGGGCGGGGCTTCCTGCGCCTTGGCATCCTTGCCGAAAATCGCATCCTTGATCTTGCTGAAAATACCCATCGTGAAATCCCTTTTTTATTATGTCGCAGCCGGTCTGACTGTGTAATTGCCAAACGGCAGATACCCGCCGATGTTCCGCTGGCTGATCGCGGCCGACCCGGCGCAGTTACGAGGAAACCATGCTCGACACCGTCCTATCGCTTACCGTCCTTGCTGCGGCCCTGCTGGTCTTCGGCGCGTGGATGCTGTGGAAGCGGACCGGCAATCTGAAAAACGCGGGCCTGATGGTGCTGCTGGCGATTATCGCCGTCGTCAACGTGATGATCTGGACGGTGCCCACCGCAGACGGAGAAGCCCCGCTCGACAAGGTCGAACGGGGCTCTCGCTGACGCTGACTGATCGGGAGGCTCAGTCGGGCAGCTGCCAGAGGACGGAGCCGGTATAGCTTCCCGCCACCGGCTCGCCCGAGCGACCGCGGGCGGGCTCGAACTTCGCGCGTTTCTGGACCAGCACGCAGGTTGCGGCATCGAGTTCGGAATGTCCGGTCGAGCGGGTCACCTGGCAACCCGTAACATTGCCGGTCGCCGAGATATCGAGCTTGAACGTGGCGGTGCCGGTCAAATCGCGGCGCGCCCAGCTCGACTTGTAGTCGCGATCGCTGAGCCAGCGGCCCGGGTCGTTGCGCGGCTTGGCGCCGACCGGATCGAAACCGCTCGGTGTGGGCGAGGGCACCGGATCGAGGTTGGTCGGGCCGGGCTTCGGCATGGGCTGCGGCGGCAGGATCAGCTCGGTCGTGGGCATGACCGGCTTGATGTCCGACAGCGACAGGTCGGGCTGCGGCACCGTGATCGGCGGCGTGGTGGCGACTTCCGGCAGAGCATCGGTGGCCGGTTCGGGCGGAGGCGGGGCCGGGGGCGGTGGCTCGTCCTTGATGTCCCAGGTGTCGAGTATTTCAGGTTTCTCCACGATCCCTGCCGTGACGGTCAGGCCGGTGATGACGGCGAAACCGATCGCAGCCTGCACGCCGATGGCGGCAACCATGCCGGCCGGCGATGCCCTCCTGGTATCTGCATAGGCCATAGTCTTTCCTCTCCTTGCGACTCTAGACTGCAATGTTACAACATTACACATAGAATGCAAGGCGCGTGGTATCCGGGCGCAAGGCGAAGGGACCCGCGCGGTTGAAAAAAGAAGGAATTTTCAGGTGGTCGAGGGCGCCAAACGAATGGCGCCCGTCACCAGATCACTTGATCGGGCAGCTCGGATCGAGGCGGAAGTCGAGGTAATTGTCGACCGACTTCATCAGCTCTTCCTGCTCGTTCTCGAAGAAGTGGTTCGCACGCGGGATTTCTTCGTGGTGCACGGTGATGTGCTTTTGCGTGCGCAGCTTTTCGACGAGCTTGGTGACCGCGCCCGGCTGGACGACCGTGTCCTGCGCGCCGTGAATGAAGATGCCGCTGGCGGGGCAGGGTGCCAGGAACGAGAAATCATACATGCTGGCAGGAGCACCGATGCTGATCCAGCCGCGGATTTCCGGGCGGCGCATGAGCAACTGCATGCCGATCAGCGAGCCGAAGCTGACGCCGGCAACCCAGGTGACCGACGCATCGGGATGGACCTGCTGGACCCAGTCGAGCGCGCTCGCCGCATCCGACAATTCGCCGATGCCGTTGTCGAAGCTACCTTGGCTGCGGCCGACGCCGCGGAAATTGAAGCGCAGCGTGGCGAAGCCGCGATTGACGAAGGTCTTGTAGAGCCGCTGCGTGATCTGCTCGTTCATGGTGCCGCCGCCCTGCGGGTGCGGGTGGAGGATCATCGCCACGGGCGCGCGCGGACGCGGTGCGGGAGAGAAACGGCCTTCGAGGCGGCCTTCGGGGCCGGGAAAGATCACGGTCGGCATGGGAGGTGTACCCTGTCGGAAATTTTCGATGGCGCAGGCCGGATATGGCTTGCGCGAGGTTGCGCGCTATATAGGGTTTCGCTGCGAAATCGCAATTATATTGAGCACGTCCCGTCAAGACACGAATTTATCTCGATCATGCCGCCACCACGCCGCTGCGCCCCGAAGCGCGCGCAGCAATGGAGGAAGGCTTCGACCTCTGGGCCAATCCCAGCAGCCCGCACGCCGAGGGCCGCAAGGCCCGCGCCGCGCTGGAAGATGCCCGCGAGCGGGTGAAACAGGCGCTCGGCTGGGAGGGGGAGGTGATTTTCACCTCCGGAGCGAGCGAGGCGGCGGCACTGGCCCTTGGCCACGCCAAGGCGGGCGCGCGGCTGGTCTCGGCAGTCGAGCACGATGCCATCCTGAAAGCGGCTCCCGATGCGGAGCGCCTGCCGGTCCGGCCAGACGGCGCGCTCGATCTCGAAATCCTGACGGAAGCGGTCCAGCGGGAGCGCCCACTCGTCGCGGTCCAGCATATCAATTCCGAAACGGGTAATCGTCAGGATCTCGCCGCGATTTCCGGCATCGTGCAGCAGGCGAGCGGCCTGCTGCTTGCCGATTGCGCCCAGAGCGCGGGCAAGCTCGCGCTTCCCCCGTGCGACATGGCAATTGTCTCCGCGCACAAGTTCGGCGGGCCGATCGGGATAGGTGCATTGCTGGTGAAGGATTTCGCCATGCTCGAACCGGCAGGCGGGCAGGAGCGCGGATACCGACGCGGGACAGAGAACCTGCCCGGTGCGGCGGGCATGGCGGCCGCGCTCGAAGCTGCGCACTCTCCCTATCTCGATCCCTTCGTGCTCGATCCGCTCGATGCAATCGTTGCCCACTGCCGCGAGAGCGGCGGCAAGTTCCTGTCCGACCGTCTTTCCGACCCGACGCCTTACATTCGTGCCATCGCCATGCCCAAGATGAGCGGCAGCGCGCAGGTCATGCGCTACGACATGGCGGGGATTTCGGTGTCGCAGGGCAGCGCCTGTTCGTCCGGCACGATGAAAACCAGCCACGTGCTGCAGGCCATGCAAATCGAACCCGAAGTGGCGGACCGCACCATTCGCGCCAGCTTCGGCTGGAACACCACCCGCGAGGAAGTGGAACGCTTCTGCGAGGTATGGCTTGAATTGGCGAAGGCATGACGTTCATCGCGACTGCCTGCGCCGCCAATCCCTTTCCTACTCCGGAACGACGGGCCACGATCCGATCCATGACGAATTCAGTTCTCCTGCGCGCAAGGCAGCAAGGTGTCACCCTGGTGGCTCGTGCGAAAAATCCCGCAATTCCGGGCGTCTCGACGCGTTCAGGGCGGGTGACAGGGTGTAAACTTCGTCGCCTTTGCCCGGCACGGGTAGCGGCATGATCTACCTCGACTACCAGGCCACGACCCCGCTCGCCCCAGAATCGCGCGATGCGATGATGCGCTGGCTCGACGGGCCGGGCGGCACCGGCTTCGGCAATCCGCACAGCCCGCACAAGATCGGCCGCGAGGCCAAGGCTGCGATCGAATTCGCGCGCGACCAGGTGGCGGCGCTGTTCCCCGCAGGCGGCAAGGTGATCTTCACCTCCGGCGCGACCGAGGCGCTCAACCTTGCCATTCGCGGCACGCGGGCAAGGGACGGGGGCGGCGGGACTGTCAGCGTGTCCGCCATCGAACATTCCGCCGTCCTCGACACGGCGAAGGACGCGGGCAAGTGCCATGTGCTGAATGTCGCCAAGGACGGGCAGTGCAACACCAAGCAGGACCTGCCGCAGGACACCCGGCTGGTCTGCCTGATGCAGGTCAACAACGAGATCGGCGTGATCCAGCCCACGGTCGAATGGCACCGCAAGGCGAAGGAGAACAACGCGCTCTACCTGTGCGATGCGGTGCAGGCCTATGGCAAGATAGAGGTTACAGGCGCGGACATGATCGCGATCAGCGCGCACAAGTTCCACGGGCCGAAAGGCGTGGGCGCCTTGTGGGTGCGCGACGGCGTCGATCTGCATGAAGTCCAGACCGGCGGCGGACAGGAATTCGGCCTTCGCTCCGGCACGCTCTCGCCCGCGCTGATTGCGGGAATGGGCGCTGCCGCTGCGGAAGCCAAGGACCGCATGGAACAGGATGCCGAGCACGTGCAGAAGCTCTGGAAGCGGGCCACCGAGATCTTCGACAAGTGGGAACTCAACGGCAGTGCCGAAGCGCGCTATCATGGCAACCTCAATATCCGTCCGCGCGGCCCCAATGGCGGCGGCCTCGATGTGGGCCGGCTGATGAGCGAATGCCGTAATGTGATGTTCTCGGCAGGGTCCGCCTGCGCGAGCGGGTCGGGGCGCACGAGCCACGTGCTCGAAGCGATCGGCCTGCCGAAGAAGCTCGCGAAGGCGTCCATCCGCCTCGGTTTCGGGCGCTACACCACGCTCGAGGAAATCGAGGAAGCAGGCCGCATCATCAACGAGGCAGCACAGGCGCAGGGGTCGCTATGAAGGTCGTTTTTCACACTACCGAGGGCAAGCGGGTGGAAGCCGAAGCCAATGCGGGCGACAACCTGCTGCGCGTGGCGCAGGCGGCGGGCATGCCGCTGGAAGGTACGTGCGAGGGGCAGATGGCCTGTTCGACCTGCCATGTCGTCGTCGATGCGGAATGGTTCGACCGGCTGCCCGAAGCGAGCGAGGAAGAAGAAGACATGCTCGACCTTGCTGCAGGCGTGCGCCGCACCAGTCGGCTTTCGTGCCAGATCGTGCTTGAGGACGGCCTCGATGGCCTCAGCGTGGCGATCCCTGCCGAAAGCCACGACATGAGCAGGGGCTAACCCGCCTCGTCCATGCGCACTTCGCGTTCGCGCGGGATGTAGGCGGGGACGGGTTCGTTGCCTGCCGCCGCGTCCATCTTGGAGGCTGCTGCCAGCATGTGTTCGCGAAGGCGGCAATGCATAGCCCAGCCGACCTTGGGATCGACGGCGCGGACCATGAAGCGCACGACCATCGCCTTGGCATTCTGGTCGACGACTTCGCAAACGGCATCTTCGGGATCGATGACGTCGTCGTCGTTCTCGATGAATTGGGAGAAGGGTTCGCGCAATGCCTCCACATCGGCGCGATTGTCGAGTTCCAACTCGACATGCATCATCAGGCTGGCGTCCTTCTTGGTCCAGTTCTCGAAGCTTTCGCTGGTGAAGGCGCTGACCGGGGCGATGACGCGGCGCTCGTCCCAGGTGCGCAGGCGCAAATGGGTGAAGCCGATCTTTTCGACGTAGCACCACTGGCCGTCGTAATGGACCGCATCGCCGATCCGCGCAGTCTGGGCGAAAGCGATCTGGACGCTCGCCATGATGTCGCCCAGCACCTTGCGCGCGGCGAAGACGAGAACGAGGCCGAGCACGCCTGCCGACGCGATGATCGAAAAGCCGAGCGTGGTGGAGATATTGCTGGCGACCAGCAGGAAGCCTGCGCCTGCCAGCAACAGCGTGGCGGTGATGATCCGCCTGATTGCGCTGAGCTTGGTGTAGAAGTTGCGGTCTTCGTTGTTTTCCGGCGCCTCCAGCTTGGTTGTCCGGCGGTCGGTGGCGAAATCGAAGAGCGCCTCGATCACGGAGAGCGCGATGCCGAGAATGGCGGCGACGATGAGGATGAGCTGGAGCGGGTCGAGCAGGTCGCGCACCGGACCGGAGAGGCGGAAGAAGGTCTCCCTGACGAGCGCGATGGTCCCGGCAAAGGCCAGCAGCGTTGCCGGCAGGTGGACCGCGCTCACGACGCCGTGGCGCTTGGTCTCTTCGTCGAGACGCTTGCGCCAGCGGTTGAGGGCGAAATAGGTCAGCGCCGCGGCCAGCGCGCCGACCAGCAGGATGATGGGCAAGGCGATGACCTCCCACCAGGCCAGTGTCCAGAACGCCTGCTTGCGCATGGGCGCGGGCAGCATCTCCTCGAACGCGGTCGGGCCGTAGACTTCGTAAAGCGCCGGGACATTGTCGATGGTCTGGCGGCTGAAGACCCAGAGCGGCTCGCCATCCGGTGCCTGGACGCGGGCGATACGGATCGGGACCGACCGGTTGTCCAGCGCCAGCCTGCCGATGGTGATCGAACGGCGCGGCACGCCTGCCATCGGGTCTTCGCTGCTGGTCGACGTATCGACAGCGTCGGGGCGGTCGGGCAGGGCGGTCCAGTCTACCGGGATGGAGCGATGGACGAGATCGTACAGCTTCGCCGCCAGATCCTGCGGATCACCGTCGGCGATATTGGCCATGTCGAGCCCGGCGGCGGCACTTTCCCAGTCGCCGGCTTCGCCTGCCGCGAGGAAGCTTTCCATCAGCCCCATCGGGGTGTCGAGATCGAGCGGAGCGGTCGGCCCGGCCTCGAATTCGAGTTGCTCTACCTCGTAGACGTAAGGCTCGCTGTCTTCCGCCACTGCGATGCCTTGCGCCCTGACGGAACCCGCGGACAAACCGATGGCGGCAAGCATCAGGATCAGGATCATGCGAAGCGGTGATTGTTTCCCCATGCATTCCCCAATGCTTGCGCGCCGCCATGGGTCCGAGAACGAAAAACCCCGCCGCATCGCTGCGGCGGGGTCATCCTCTCTCCTCGAGAGTATTTTATCGGTTAGGCGCTTTCGAGTTCGCGCTTCTCGACCGTTTCACCGAGCATTTCGATGAGGGCCTTGCTGAATGCCGGAATGTCATTGGGGTTACGGCTGGTGATGAGGTTGCCATCGACGACCGCTTCCTTGTCGACCACGTTTGCGCCTGCATTCTTCAGGTCGGTCCGGATCGAGGGCCATGCGGTGACCGTCTTGCCCTTGATAAGATCGGCTTCGGCGAGCAGCCACGGTGCGTGGCAGATCGCGGCGATCGGCTTGCCGGCCATGTCGAATTCGCGAACGATGGCAATCGCACGCTCGTTCATGCGCAGGATGTCGGGATTCATCTGGCCACCGGGAAGAAGCAACGCGTCGTAGCCCGAACAGTCGGAAATTTCATCGACCGTCTTCTCTACGGTAACGCTGTCGCCCCAATCCTTCTGGTCCCAACCCTTGATTTCGCCCTTTTCGAGACTCACAACGGTAGTTTCGAAACCGGCGTCTTCCAGATTGGCCTTCGGCTTCATCAGTTCCGACTGTTCAAAGCCGTTGGTGGCGAGGATCATGATCCGCTTTGTCATAGGTAACTCCTTGATTTCGTGTTACCCATGCAACGTGTGGGGACAGCTCTGCGTTCCGTGCTGACAGGCGAGCCGTGGCTCTGGTAGGGCAGGGCGTATGGCCACTACCGATCTCGATGATTCCGGCGTCGATCCGTTCGATGCGATCGTGGATGCACCTTTCGATTCCGCCCTGTCGGAACGTTATCTCGTCTATGCGCTGAGCACGATCACCGCGCGTTCGCTGCCCGACCTTCGCGACGGGTTGAAGCCGGTTCACCGCCGCCTGCTGTGGACCATGCGCCAGCTGAAGCTCGATCCCGCCAGCGGATTCAAGAAATCGGCCCGCGTGGTCGGCGAGGTCATCGGTAAGTACCACCCGCATGGCGACACCGCCGCTTATGACGCGATGGTCCGTCTCGCCCAGGATTTCGCGCTGCGCTATCCGCTCGTGGAAGGGCAGGGCAATTTCGGCAATATCGATGGCGATAACGCCGCGGCCTACCGCTACACCGAAGCGCGCCTGACCAAGACCGCGATGCGCCTGATGGAGGGGCTGGACGCGGGCACGGTCGACTTCATCCCGACCTACAACAACGAGGAAGAAGAACCGGAGATCATGCCGGGCCTCTTCCCCAACCTGCTCGCCAACGGCGCAAGCGGGATTGCGGTGGGGATGGCGACCAATATCCCGAGCCATAATGTCGCCGAGATCGTCGATGCGACGCTCGAGGTGATCGACAATCCCCATGTCGAACACGCGCGGCTGATGGAGCTGTTCAAGGGGCCGGACTTTGCAACCGGCGGGGTCGTGCCCGAAAGCGCTGACACGATCAGTCACGCCTACGAGACGGGACGCGGTTCCTTCCGAGTGCGCGGCCGCTTCCACGCCGCAGAAGCCGAAAAACCGGAAGATCGCGATGCGGGGATCGAGCGATTGGGTGGCGGCCAGTGGCAGCTGGTCATTTCCGAAATCCCCTATCAGGTCGCCAAGGGCAAGCTGATCGAACAGATCGCGCAGGCGATTGCCGACAAGAAGCTGCCGATCCTCGAAGACGTGCGTGACGAAAGCGACGAAGCGATCCGCATCGTGCTCGTGCCGCGCAGCCGCAATGTAGATCCCGAGCTGCTCAAGGAGAGCATCTACAAGCTCACCGACATGGAAACGCGCTTCGGCCTCAACCTCAACGTGCTGGATGCCAGCCGCACGCCGATGGTCATGGGGCTGAAGGAACTGCTCGAAAACTGGATCGCCAGCCAGATCGACATCCTCCAGCGCCGCAGCCGCCACCGGCTCGACCAGATCGCCAAGCGGCTGGAACTTGTCGAAGGCTATATCATCGCATTCCTCAACCTCGACCGCGTGATCGAGATCATCCGCACCGAGGACGAGCCGAAGCCGGTGATGATGGAAGAGTTCAAGCTTACCGACCGGCAGACCGAAGCGATTCTCAACATGCGCCTGCGCTCCTTGCGCAAGCTGGAAGAAATGCAGCTGCGCAACGAGAAGGACGAGCTTCTCAGGGAACAGGATGAGCTCGAGAAACTGCTCGGCTCCCCGGCCCGCCAGCGCACGCGCCTGAAGCGCGACCTCAATACCTTGCGCAAGGAATACGGGCCCGAGACCGATCTCGGCCGCCGCCGCACGACCATCGAAGAGGCTGCTCCGGCAGTCGAATTCAGCATGGACGCGATGATCGAGAAGGAGCCGGTTACGGTCATTCTTTCGCAGAAGGGCTGGGTGCGCGGGGCCAAGGGTCACCTGCCGCTGGACCAGGAATTCAAGTACAAGGAAGGCGACGGCCCCGCCTTCGTCCTCCACGCGCAGACGACCGACAAGCTGTTGCTGGTCGGGGCCGACGGACGGGTCTTTACGCTGGGCGCGGACAAGCTGCCCGGTGCGCGCGGGTTCGGTGAACCGGTCCGCAACACCCTCGACATCGAGGCGAGTACGCAGATCGCTGCGGTCATCGTCCATCGCGAAGGGCAGGAAGTGCTCCTTGCCGCCGATACCGGAAAAGGCTTTGCCGCCACCACCGACGCGTTGCTGGCCGAAACCCGCAAGGGCCGCCAGGTCGTCAATCTCAAGGGCGATGCGAAGCTGGTCGTCGCGCGGGCTATCGAGCAGGGGCACGACCACGTTGCGGTGGTCGGCGACAACCGCAAGCTGGTGGTGTTCAACCTCGAAGAATTGCCGCGGCTTGCCAAGGGGCAGGGCGTGAAGCTGCAAAGCTATCGCGATGGCGGCCTGTCCGATGCGACCACGTTCAAGCTGGAAGAAGGGCTTAGCTGGACAATGGGCGGCAAGGGCGACCGGACCCGCACCGAAGGCGATATGTGGCAGTGGAAGGTCGCGCGTGGCGGTGCCGGACGCCTGCCGCCGCAAGGCTTCCCGCGCGACAATCGGTTCGGATAGCAAAAAGGCCGGAAGCGCTTGCGCACTCCCGGCCCCTTGCGACCCTGAAACTGGGCTCAGGGAATTTGTCTCGGATGCTTACTCGGCAGCATCGCCGGCAGCAGCTTCGGCCTGCTTTGCGCGAGCCTGTGCCGGCGTAAGGATTTCGGCGCCTTCGGGAACCGGCGTGAAGCTCGGTGCGATATCGGCGGCGTTGTAGAGAACGATCAGCGCGCCGTCGGCGTTCAGGGCGAACTTGTCGCGGGTCATCGTGACGATGCCGGCATCGCTCTTGATGATGGCCATGTCTTCGCTGTCGATGGTGTAGACGGTGCCAAGCGGCTGGCCGTCGGCGCTGAGCACTGCGGCATCGACCACGAGTGCTGCATCACGCTTTGCGTTGGCCTCTGCGATCTGCGCGTCCATCATGCCGTCGAGCTGTGCCTTGGTCACGGTGATGGTCGGACCGGTTTCGCCCTGGCCGTACATTTCGACGCCCAGCGGAACCTTGTGCTTGCCGGTGTCGAGCACGGCCTGACCGTTTTCGACCGAGACGATGGTGCCGACGGCATTGCCTTCGGGACCGGTCACGGTTGCGCCTGCAGCGACCTGCTCGTTGGCGAGGGCGGGGGTGGCGGCAAGAGCGACGGCAGCGATAGCCAGCTTTGCGATTTTCATGAATGAACTCCTAGACTTGTTCAGATTATGCGTTCCCCATGCGCATCTGCGCGCGCTAAGGGTCCTGCGAAAAATTTGAGCGGCTGCGGAGAACAGAGCCTCACGCCGGTGCCGCATGCCCCCTCCGGGAAGCGGGCGCTCTATGACAAAACGACCGCCGGGAGGCAACCGTGTGAGCCCGTTATGTTGCATTGCAGCTTAAGCGAAGCTGAAGCTATGGCCGAACTGAGCCTCATGCGCGACGAAGTGTGGAGATTGCGTGCTGCAGCGCAGCAATCAGGGTTTCGAGCTGGCGGAAAGTTCTTCGTCGAGCAGTTCGGCCACACGGTCTGCGCCAGGGAACTCTTCCTCGACCCAGCGTGCTTCGACCGCTCGCAGGATGCGGGCGACTTCGGGTCCGGCACCGACCCCGCGTGCGACGATCTCGCCGCCCTTCAACGGCAATTGGGGAACCTCCCACCCGGCCAGCGCGGCGATGTCCGAGCCAGCGATCAGCAAGCGATCGCGCGCGCACTCGATACCTTCGCGAAAGGCGAGGGCACGCGGGGCAGCGGCGTCGTCCTCCTTGCGCTCCGCAATGCAGGAGAGGCGCACTCGCTGCGCCCGGGACAGACGCAATCGCGCGGCAACGGCTTGGGCGATCGAGGCAATGGGTGGAAGCAGCGCGGCAAGGCGGCGGACGGGATCGCCCTCGACGTCGAGCCGGGCTTCGTGCGCGATCAGGGCGTCGAAGACCCTATGCTCGCGCTCGCGTGCCTCCGGCAGGATCACCTCGAGGATGCCGTGCTCTGCCATCAACGCAATCGAACCGCGTGGATCGGGCAGGGAAAGGATGCCGAGCAATTCCATCGCAACCCGTTCGCGGCTGAGGCCCTTGAGCGTATGTGCCAGTTCCGAGCAGGCCGCGATCGCTTCCTCTTCGGGAGCATCGCCGAACCGCGCCTGGAAACGGAAATAGCGCAGGATGCGCAGGTGATCTTCCCGGATGCGTTCGCGTGCATCACCGATGAAGCGGACCCGGCGATCCTCAAGATCCTCCAAGCCGCCGAAGAAATCGTCGATCTCGAGCGTTTCCGGGTGCGCATAGAGCGCGTTGATAGTGAAGTCGCGCCGCGCCGCATCTTCTCGCCATTCCTCAGCGAAAGCGACCGTGGCTCGGCGGCCATCGGTCGAGATGTCGCGGCGAAGGGTCGTTATCTCCACCGGACCATCCGGCAGGACTGCCGTAACCGTTCCATGGTCGATGCCGGTCGGAACCGTACGGATGCCCGCCTCCTTGCAGCGGTCGATAACGGCATGGGGAACCAGCGTCGTGGCAAGGTCGATATCGTGGATTGCCTTACCCAGCAGAGTGTCGCGCACCGCACCGCCGACATAACGGGTGTTGTCCGCGCCCAGCGCAGCCACGAGGGCGGCGAGGTCGGCGCGTTTGGTCCAGTCGGTGTCGGGCAGGCGGGTCATGGCAGCGCCTTTAGAACGCTCAGCCCGTCCACGCCAGTCGCCGCGAGAGGTTGATGCAGATCGCGGCGGTCACGCCCCAGATGCGATAACCTTCATGGTCCATCTCGTAATAGCGGCGCATCGCGCCTTTCCAGAAGACCTCGTTTTCCTGCCAGTTCTCGGGACGCATGAGGAGCGATAGCGGCGCTTCGAACCAGCTTTCCACCTCGCGCGGGTCGGGACGGATCGGCAGGTCGTGGGGGACGGTGGCCAGAACGGGCGTGATGTCGAAACCGGTGCCGGTCTGATAGCGGTCCGTCGTGCCGATCACGCGCACGTGCTCACGCTCGATGCCCAGTTCCTCCCATGCTTCGCGCAGCGCGGCGTCGACCGCGTGCTCTCCGTCATCCAGCTTCCCGCCCGGAAAGGCGACTTGTCCCGGGTGGTCGCGCATGGTGCGTGGGCGCTGGGTCAAGAGGACAGTCGGGTCATCTCGATCCGTCACCGCGATGAGGACTGCGGCATCGGCCGTGCGGTCAAGATCGGCAAAACGTTCGTCGCTCAGCAGGTCGGGCGAGGGCGCGGCATGGCCCTGCTCGAACAAGTGGGTGAGGCGATCGAACAGTTCGCTCATGCAGGCAGTAGCGAGAACCGCTCTCCGCCGCTGGTCACACTCCAGTCCTCGCCGTTCTCCAGCGCAATCTGGGCGAGCTGTTCGTAGGTCGAGCGATTGAGGCGTGCCTCGCAGCCGCGCCTGACATGGACATAGAGGCGTGGTTTCTCGGCATCGCCAGCCGCGCGGATGGGATTGTCCGGCCCTGCGACCACCAGTTCATCGGTGTTGATGCGAAAGGCGAGGTTGCCTTCCGTCTCGCTGACGTCGGTGGCGATGAAGCAGGCGTCTTCGACCTCGATGGATAGCTTCTGGAAGGGGGTGACGAGCCAGTGCCCGCCACCGTCCTCGCGCCTCAATAATCCCGCGAACGCCCGGACCATCGCCGGGCGGGAGATTGGGCTGCCTTCATGCAGCCACGTCCCATCCTCCTGGATCTGCATATGGCTTTCACCGGTCTGTTCGGGCGTCCATTGCTCTACGGGAGGCAGCTTGCGTGCCTCGATCTGTTCCGCAATCTGGGCGAGCGATAGTCCGGCAAGTTCCGGGGGAGGGGTATATACCATGCCCCGCTATTTGGGGCGGCTCGCGGCTCAGCGCAACTCTATGCGGGCCACGGTCCGAGCATGCCTTCGTTCGGGAGCACGCCGGGATTGCTGGTACGCACCAGCAGGCGCTCCTTTTCGAACGGACCGGGGCAGTGCCAACCGCCCGTATGCTGCGCGGTGAAGTCCCAGCGTGCGTAATATTCCGGGTCGCCGATCATGACCTGCGGGAGGGGCATGGCGCCCGTTTCGAAACCGCTTTGGATCGCACCCAGACTTGCCGCCATCAGCGCCTTGCCGAAGCCTTCACCCTGCCGTCCGGGCATGACCGCAACCGGGCCGACCATGATCATCGGGTGGGGCCTGCCCTCCGGATCGACGAGGGCGACGGGCCACAGCTGGATGGTTCCGGCGAGGTAATCGTCTTCGTCGAGAGCGGCGAAGCTCAGCGCATCCAGCGTATCGACCCCTTCGCGGATCCGATAGGCGGTGCGCGCGTGCCGCTGCTGCCCGAATGCCGCGTCGAGCAATTGCTCGACCAGCGCAGGGTCGATTGCGGAAAGGGGAACGATTGTCGCCATAGCGGCGCGGCGATTAGTGCCGCGCCGCCATCAAGTCGACCAAGTTTCGCTTATTCGGGGCGAAGTTCCAGCAGGCGGCCCGTTTCCCCGTCTTCGAGGACCCAGAGCGCGCCATCCGGGCCCTCGATGACCGAACGGATGCGGTTGCCCATGTCATAGCGCGCCACTTCGCGCGCGTTCTCGCCATCCACTTCGACCCGGATCAAGGCCTTGGTCTTGAGGCCGGAAATCATCGCGTCGCCCTTGAGGCCGGGGAACAGGTCCCCGCGATAGAAGATCATGTTTCCGGGCGCGATGACCGGCGTCCAGTTGATCGCGAACTTCTCGAACCCGTCGTCTGCGGTATGGTCGGGAATGTTATCACCGTCGTAATGATCGCCGTTCGAGCGCAGCGGCCATCCGTAATTGGCGCCGCGCTTGACCAAATTCAGCTCGTCGCCGCCTGCCGGGCCGTGCTCGATCTCCCACAAGCGACCGCTCGCATCGAAATCGATGCCGAGAAGGTTGCGATGGCCCCACGACCAGATCTGGTTGCTGGGGCTGCCCTGTCCGGCCAGCGGATTGCCGGCCGCAGGCGTGCCGTCGAGATTGAGGCGCACCACGGTGCCGAGCGTGTTCGAAGTGTCCTGTGCCGGCTCCATTTTCTGGCGGTCGCCGCTCGTGATGAAGAGATAACGTTCGTCCGGGCTGAAAGCGATGCGGTGGGAATAGTGGCCGCGTCCCGTCACCTTGGGTGCCTGGCGCCAGATCACGTCCAAGCCTTCGATGCTGCATTCATCGGCCTGTTCGCATACCAGCGTGCCACGACCAACAACGGCGCCGCGCGTGTCGCCCTCACCGGCTTCTGCCCAGCTCAGATAGATCGTGCGGCGGTCGGTGCCTTGGCCTGCCTCGCTCGGCAGGAAAGCGATTTCGCCCAAGCCGCCCTGGCCGCCATAATCGACCTCGGGCACGCCGGTGACAGTGCCCTGCCTTCCGCTCGCAAGGTCCTTGAACTTGATGCTGCCTGCCTGTTCCGTGATGAAGATCATCCGGGTGCCGGGAAGGAAGGCCGAAGCCCATGGGTCGGCGAAAGATCCGTGTTCGGTAATCGCGAATTCGCCTGAAAATTCCCCTGCAACCGGGGTTGGCGTCGATGTCGCCGAGCTGCCTCCATCGGTGGAGTAACCGCCTCCGCAGCTTGCGGCCATCAGCAGCGGGGATAGGGTGGCGGCAATTACGGATAGGCGTTTCATGATCTCTTCATCTCCCGAACAAGGTCTGGGCCAGGCCCCGCTCATTATCGGCGTGGACGAGGCCGGTCGCGGACCGCTTGCCGGTCCGGTTGTCGCTGCCGCCGTGGTCTTGTGCAACCCGTGCCCCGAAGGCCTCGACGATTCCAAAAAGCTCAGCGCCGCCCGCCGTTCCGCGCTCGAGCCGCAAATTATCGAGAATTGTGCCTGGGGCCTCGGAATTGTCGACGTGGAAGAGATCGACCGCATCAATATCTTCCAGGCGACGATGCTGGCGATGACGCTCGCCGTTTCCCGTCTGGTGGATGCTTTGGGAGAGGAGCCCGAAGCGGTGCTGATCGACGGGAACCAGACGCCGCATGGCCGCTGCGACACGTGGCGCTGGCCTGCGCGCGCGATCGTTGGCGGGGATGGGAAGGAAAAGGCCATCGGTGCCGCTTCGATCCTGGCCAAGGAATATCGCGACCGTGTCATGCGCGATGCGGCAACGCGTTTCCCGCACTACGGGTGGGAGCGCAACGCCGGTTATGGAACGCCCCAGCATCTCGAAGCATTGCGAACACACGGACCGAGCCCGCTGCACCGCCGCAGCTTTGCTCCGGTATCGCAGATGGAGATGTTCGCGTGACCTTTGCCTATTCCGATATTCCCGACCAGAGCGGCAAGACCGCGATCGTCACCGGCTCCAATACCGGCATCGGGCTGGAAATTGCCCGTGGCCTGTCGCGCAAGGGCGCGCGGGTGATCCTCGCCTGCCGCGATGGGGACAAGGCCAAGGCGGCGATGGACGATATCGCGAGCGGACCGGAGCAGGCCGATCTCGATTACCTTCATCTCGACCTCGGCAATCTCGCCTCGATCCGCGATGCCGCCGAAGAGGCCAAGGGCGAAAAAAAGATCGACATTCTGGTCAACAATGCCGGGATCATGGTGCCGCCGCTATCGCACTCGATCGGCGGCGCGGAATCGCAGTTTGCAGTAAACCATCTCGGACATTTCGCCTTCACCGGCCTGTTGCTCGACAAGCTGGCGCAGGACGGCGGTGCGCGGGTCGTGTCGCAGTCATCCATCGCGCATAAGGGCGCCAAGATCGATTTCGACAATCTCGATGCGAGGCACGGCTATTCGCGCACGAAGTTCTACGGCCAGAGCAAGCTGGCCAACCTTCTCTTCGCGCTCGAACTGGACCGGAGGCTGCGCGCTGCAAATTCGCCGGTCGTATCGATCGCCTGCCATCCGGGCGTCGCGCAGACGGAACTGACACGCCACCTGGGCCTGCTCGGCAGCGTCTTCGGCCCCGTCATCGGGCTTGCCCTCAACTCTGCCGAGGACGGTGCCATCCCGGCCTTGCAGGCGGCGACCGATCCGCAAGCCGAGGGCGGCGACTATTTCGGCAGCTGGGGCTTCCGCGAAATGAGCGGCAAGGCATCGGGCAAAGCCTATGCGACACGCACGGCCCGCGACCCGCTGCTGGCTGCCCGCCTGTGGGAGAAATCGATCGACCTGACCGGCGTCGATCCGGGTCTTCCGCCCGCCGAGAGCTGATCCAGCCGAAAACACCTACGAAAAGAGTCTTCCGGGCCACACCGCATCATCTTGAGTCCGCCGAATCCGTGCGGACTCAACATCTTGTGGGGGACTCCTTTCGTTCTCCCTCAGGAGTTGTGTGTCGATGCGATATGCAACCCAGAAGCTGCTTGACGTGGACTCGGTTTGGACTCACCCTGTGGATAACTAAGCCAAAGGGGACGGTCAAATGGGGGTCATCGAGACCACGAAATCGCGCGCTCAGCGCACCGCAAAGGCGGTCGAGCTCCCGCTCGAACTGCCCGTGGGCCAGATCCTCGATGGCGATTGCGTGGAAGCTATGCGCTCCATCCCGACGGCCAGCGTAGACCTGGTCTTCGCCGATCCTCCGTACAATCTCCAGCTTGGCGGCGACCTCAATCGTCCCGACGGCAGCCATGTCGATGCGGTGACCGACGACTGGGACAAGTTCGATACCTTCAAGGCTTATGACGATTTCACCCGCGCCTGGCTGACCGAGGCGAAGCGTATCCTGAAGCCCGACGGCGCGCTGTGGGTCATCGGCAGCTATCACAACATCTACCGCGTCGGCGCGATCCTGCAGGATCTGGGCTTCTGGATCTTGAACGATATCGTCTGGCGCAAATCCAACCCGATGCCGAACTTCCGTGGCACCCGTTTCACCAATGCGCACGAGACGCTACTGTGGTGTTCGCAGGGCGAGAAGGCGAAGTACCATTTCAACTACCGCGCGATGAAGACGCTCAACGACGAACTGCAGATGCGCAGCGACTGGGTTCTTCCCATCTGCAACGGGGCAGAGCGGCTGAAGGAGGGCGGCCACAAGGTCCACCCGACGCAGAAGCCCGAAAGCCTGCTTTACCGTGTACTGCTGTCGACTACGGAAAAGGGCGACGTCGTGCTCGATCCCTTCTTCGGCACCGGCACGACCGGCGCGGTGGCCAAGCGCCTCGGCCGCCAGTGGATCGGCTGCGAGCGCGAAGGCGTCTATCGCAATGCCGCGCTGAAGCGGATCGAAAAGGAACTGCCGCTCGACGAAAGCGCACTCACCACGATGCAGGCCGGCCGCAGCGCGCCCAAGGTCGCTTTCGGCGCGCTGGTCGAAAACGGCTATCTCAAGCCCGGCACCGAATTGTTCGACAAGAAGCGGCGCTGGAAAGCGACCGTGCGCGCCGACGGTTCGCTTGCTTGCGGCAAACAGACGGGCAGCATCCACGGTCTCGGCAAGGAGCTACAAGGTGCGCCCAGCTGCAACGGCTGGACCTTCTGGCATTACGAAGTCGATGGTGCGGACGGCAAGGATGTGAAGCCTATCGATGCCGCACGCCAGCTGTACCTGTTGGCAGTCGAGGACTGAGCGAGCGGCGCTTCGGTCCGGCGGAGGAGCCTATTCTTCTTCGCGAACCAACCGGTCCTCGCTCACACCTCTGGCTTTGAGCGCGTCCGACACGTCGCCTTCCATGGGAGGCGGCCCGCAAAGGTAGAATGTGCTGCCGAAATCGAGACCGGCATTGTCGAGGAAATCGCCATCGATCTGGCCATGGTGGATCCCGTTGACGTCTTCGTCGCTCAGCACGAGGTCCAATTGGAGCCCCGGCATGTTCTCGAGCTCCTCGCGAAGGATGATGTCCTTCTCCTTGCTGTTGGAGAAGATTAGCCGGTAGCCGTCCAGCGACCCGTGGCTTTTCTGCCGGGCGCGAAGGATGGCGATAAATGGGGTGAGGCCAGCGCCACCGGCGATGATCACACCGGGCCCCTTGTCTTCGATCGCGCCCCACGGGTCTTCGATAATGACGCCATCGCCCGCCTTCATCATGCCGATCTGCTCGGTGACGCCATCGTGCGAAGGATAGGACTTGATAGTGAACTGCAGGTGGTCCGCGCCTGGCAGCGAAGTGAAGGTGAAGGGGCGCTTTTCGTCCCGCCAGCCGTCACGGTCAAGCGCGAGTTCGGTTGCCTGACCGGGGCGGAAATCGAACCCGTCGGGTTTCTCAAACGTCAGTTCGTGGACATCGTGAGTGACCGGGCGAATGCTCTGGAGGGTCATTTGATGGGACATTGAAATCTCGTGTTGCTCCCGGAAGGGAACCGGGCGGTCTGCAACCCGAGCAATGGGCGAGCGCCCATCGCAGTTCCCCGAAGTAAGCCGGTCGCCGATTTTGCGAGACCGCCGCACATAGCCAGATGGACCAATCGTGAACTCTCTTGCTTCAACGATTGGTCGAGGCGAGCCAGCGTCTGTCCTACAGCAGTGGTTACCTTTATTCCGGGGGCTACACCTCTGGAAGGGGCGGCTATTTCACTTCGGGGAAAATTCTTCCCCCAGGACCGTGTTCCATGTGTTCCATCCTGTCGGCAATCGGCTAGGACAGTCCTACTATGAGCGATCATGTCTACATCCGACCCGTCGGCTTCGCGCCGGGTCCCCAATCCGAACATGGAAATGCCATCCGCCTTGCCGGGACCATGGTCTATGCCAGCCGTTTCGCCGTGATCCTGCGGCGCGACGGGGAGGTTGTCGAACGGCTTCTCGCCTCGGTCGATACGATCGACGAGGTGCTGGGCGCCCTGCCCGACGAGGTCGGTGCGGAGGCAGAGGCGCAATGGGCCAACCTCACCCTGGCGCATCCGCCCATGCAACTCGGCAGCCGCGCGGTCGCGCTGGACCAGCCGCAGGTCATGGGCATCCTCAATGTGACGCCAGACAGCTTCAGCGACGGCGGCGAGTTCATGGATAAGCCCGACGTCCAGCGCGAGCTTGCTGCCGCGATGCTCGAGGCCGGGGCGGCGATCATCGATATCGGCGGCGAAAGCACGCGGCCGGGTGCGCAGCCGCTATGGGAAGGCGACGAGATCGAGCGCGTTGTACCGGCGATCGAGGCCTGTTCCGCGATGGGGGCCGCCATCAGCATCGATACACGCAAGGCCGCGGTCATGGAGGCCGCACTCGAAGCTGGCGCCCACCTCGTGAACGACGTCTCGGGTCTCAAGCACGATCCGCGCAGCGCAGAAGTGGTCGCTGCCGCCGGATGCCCCGTCGTGCTGATGCATGCGCCGGGAGCGGGGGGCGAAGATCTCCACGCGAACGGGGACTATAACGCGGTCGTATTCGACGTTTTCGATGCCTTGCGCGCACGCCGCGACGCCGCGCTTGAGGCGGGGATCGAAGCAAAGAACATCATGCTCGATGTCGGGATCGGCTTCGGCAAATCGCTGGCCGACAATCTCGCCCTGATCAACGCCCTGCCGATGTTCCATGCGCTGGGCCACCCGCTCCTGTTCGGGGCAAGCCGCAAGCGCATGATCGGTGCGCTGAGCAAGGAAGCGCCGGTGGAAGATAGGCTCGGAGGCAGCGTTGCCCTGGCCTTGGAGGCAATGCGGGGCGGGGCGCAGGTGGTGCGAGTGCACGACGTCCCCGAAACCGTGCAGGCGCGCAACGTATGGCGCGGCCTCAGGGACGCAGCACTGACCGACTTCAGCGACCTGCCGGGTTAGCTACCCGGAGAAGCTGCCGAGCCTGCCAGCAATCCGCCGTCGAGCGTGAGCTCGCTGCCGGTCATATAGCCGCTCTCTTCGCTGGCGAGGTAGACGCAGAGCGCGGCAACCTCCTCGACCGTGCCGAAGCGCTTCAGGGGCGTATCGGCGACCAGCGCCGCCATGCGCGCATCGCGATCGGGACCGTCGCCAAGCATTGGCTCCCAGATGTCGGTCAGGATGGCGGCAGGATGGATCGAGTTGCAGCGGATCGCCCAGCCGTTCTGCGCAGCATAGAGCGCCACGGACTTCGAATGATTGCGCATTGCCGCCTTGCTTGCCGCATAGGCGGCGGCACCAGGAATGCCGACAAGGCCGGAGCGTGAGGACATGTTTATGATCGATCCTGCGCCCTTGGCCTTCATCGCACGAAGGGCATAGCGGCAGCCCAGGAAGCAGCCGTCGGTGTTGACCGCATGGACGCGGTGCCATTCGGCGAGGCTGGCGTTCTCCGGATCGTGCGCGGCAGGGCCGTCCTCGAAGCCGGTGATCCCGGCGTTGTTGACCAGCACGTCGATTGCCGGAAACGCTTGTGCAAAAGCGTTCCAGTCCGCCTCGCTCGCCACGTCCAGCCGGGCGAACTCGCAGCCAAGCTCCTGGGCTGCTTTCCTACCTTCGGCTTCGTCGATATCGGTCAGGACGACGCGCGCGCCTTCGGCCCTGAAAGCTGCACAGACAGCCTTGCCGATACCGCGCGCGCCGCCGGTGACGACGCACAATTTTTCATTCAGTTTTTGCATGGTGTTACCTCGGAAAATTCAGATGCAATTCGGGCCGCGATTGCAGCCACGTGGACAGTCGTTCCGCCTCAGCGGTGTCCCTTGTTCACCTGAATTACTCCCGTTCGGTTCGACCCGCTTTCTAGCAGATCACGCAGCGTTGTCGATGCTCAGCCTCGAAGCTCGCAGCTTCCCTCGTGAAAAGACTACCGTCTGATCCGGTGGAATGTCACTTCGTCCGGGCCGCCCTCACCACCTAGAAGTCGGAGGATAATAGCGACCTGTTCCTCAGTAAGGTAATCGTTCGCTGTCCCAACGAATTCGCCGCCCGGCGCGATGCCGTACCCGTCTCGGTCGTAGAATTCCCCTGCGACGAACTCTTTGCCGATCCGCGCCTCGAAGTTGCCCCGAGCGTCCCAGTGGCTCCAAAACGCATCTATTGAAGCGTCTGCAATCTCACTGCGGTTATGAAAGCCGACGGCACCGCCCCAGCCTCCAGTTCGGGTGACTTTTAGCGCGTCCGGATAGGGCTTGGTCACCCTCAGCGTCCGGTCGATAAACTCGGCATCGTAACGACGCTGATTTTCGGCCTTCTCTTCTGCCCTTCGAGCTTTTCGTGCGAGATCTTCGGCGCGGGCCCGTTTCACGCGTTCGGCTTCGCGAACGGCGCTTTCCTTTTGGCTTTTTGCGACGTTGGCGAAGAACTGCCTGCGCCGCCGGGGATTAGCTAGGGTGATGGCCATCGAGCCCAGCCACGCGGCGCCAGCCGCCAGCATGACGCCCCTAACCAAGGGGTCGTCGATGGGTTTCTTCGGGCCTCCCGTCACGCAGCGTTGTCGATGCCGAGGTCGGAAAGCTTGCGATAGAGGGTCGAGCGGCCGATCCCGAGACGGCGCGCGACTTCGGTCATGCGTCCACGGTAGTGTCCGATAGCCAGGCGGATGATGTCGGCCTCGATTTCTTCCAGCGGACGCAAATTGCCGTCGTCTTGGTAGAGCAGCACGCCAAGCCCGCGGGCACGGCTTTCGCCTCGGTGCCCGTCGCCAAGCAATTCGGCCAGCTGCGGGAAGCTTTCGGCCGTGAGTGCTTCGCCATCGCAGAAGACCGACGCGCGGAAGAGCACAGCCTGGAGCTGGCGGACGTTGCCGGGCCAATCGTAGGCTTCCAGCAGCGAAAGGCCGCTATCGGCGATCGAGTGGTGCTTGAGACCCGGCTGTTCGGCGATGCGAGAAAGGAAATAGCGGGTGAGGGCGGGGATGTCGCCCAATCGGTCCCGCAGCGGCGGGAGATAGATGCTGGTGGCGGACAATTTGTCGCGCAAAGCCTCGGAAAACTCGCCGTTTTCGATCAGGATGTCGAGAGGAACGTCGCTCGCGCCAAATACGCGGACATCGACCCTGAACCCGTGCGATGCGCCGGTCGGCCTGACGATACCGCTCTCGAGCATTTCTGCGAGACGTTCCTGGATCGCCAGATCGATCCGGTCGATCTCGTCCAGCATCAGTGTCCCGCCGTCACAGAGATCTATCAGGCCCACCTGCTTGTCGAATGCCCCCGGAAAGGCGCCTTTTTCGTGGCCGAAGAGAAGGGATTCGAGGGAGTTGCCAGGCATGCCTGCGCAATTCACCAGGCGTACCGGCGCCTTCGAACGGGTCGATGCCTGGTGCATGGCACGCAGCAGCATCTCCTTGCCGGTGCCGGTTTCGCCTTCGACGAGGACATGGCCGTGTCCGCGCGCGGCGGTGGCTGCCTTGGCGAGAGCGGTGCGGAACGGCGCCGCCGTGCCCACCATGGCATCGAAATCCAGCACTTCGGAGAGCTTTTCCGTCATGGGCTGCAATTCGTCCTTCGGCGCTTCGCGGCGCGTGGCGCTGCGCAGGGCGGAGAGGAAACGTTCGGGCGCGATAGGCTTGATCAGGTAGTCGGTGGCGCCCGCGCGCATCGCCTCGACGGCCAGCAAGGGCGAGGTGCTTGCCGTCAGCATCATGACGGGAATCTTCGGGTGGTCCGCCTTGAGGGTACGGATGAAATCGCAGGCGCCGTCGCCGGGCACCCACTGGTCTAGCAGGACCGCGCCGATCTGGGCGCCTTCCTTCGACGCCAGCGTTTGCAGCGCTTCGTCGCAGCTCTCGACCACGAGAGTACGCCATCCTTCGCGCGCGGCGAGGGCGGTGACAAGGCGGCTTTGCGCCGGCTCGTCGTCGATCAGCATGAGAAGACGGCCTTCCTGACTCGCCATGGTCCCGCATACTCCCTTCGGCGCGCCTGCATGATCGCGGGCCCGCTGCCCAAGGGTCTATCGCAAATGGGTAAAGGGGCGATTAAGCCTGAATTTCGGCGGTGGATCGGGGAATTCAGGCACTTGTCGAAGATTAATCAGCGTTCTAGGGGTTCGGGGAATGAGTTAACATTTGAGGGACTGAGTATGGAACCGGGCAACGACATGAAAGCGCATAGCAAGACCTATGGCTCTTTCATCGGAATGCTTAAGTGGGCAATTCCCGTAATTGCGATCATCACCGCGATCGTCGTCATCCTGATCTCCGGTTGAGCGCGCACTAGATGCGGATCGCTGTTCTGGCTGAGAGGGGCGCCGGCGAAAGCCGCGTCGCATTGACGCCGGAAACGGCAAAAAAATTCATCGCACTGGGCGCTGATGTCGCGGTCGAAGAAGGCGCAGGGGTAAGCGCCTCCATCACCGACGAAGCCTACCGCGACGCCGGGGCCGAAGTGGCCGCGGCGGCAAAGGTCGTGGAAGGCGCCGACATCGTGCTTGGCGTGCAGGCTCCCGATGTGGCGCTGCTTGCGGGTGCGAAGCCGGGTGCGTGGGTCGCTGCGACATTCGATCCGTTCCGCGAGAAAGCGCGCGTCGAAGCCTATGCCAAGGAAGGGCTGGAAGCGCTGTCGATGGAATTCATGCCGCGCATAACACGTGCGCAAAGCATGGACGTTCTCTCGAGCCAGTCCAACCTGGCGGGCTACAAGGCCGTGCTGGCTGCGGCCAATGTCTATGGCCGCGCATTCCCGATGATGATGACTGCTGCCGGCACGGTGCAGGCAGCCAAGGTCTTCGTGATGGGCGTCGGTGTTGCTGGACTTCAGGCGATTGCCACCGCCAAGCGTCTGGGCGCGCAGGTAAGCGCGACCGACGTGCGTTCGGCCACGAAAGAACAGATCCAGTCGCTTGGCGCGAAGCCGGTCTTCGTCGAGGAAGTTGCTGGTATCGAGGGCGAAGGCTCGGGCGGCTACGCGACCGAGATGAGCGAGGAGTACCAGCAGGCGCAGGCCAAGCTGGTGTCCGAACACATCGCCAAGCAGGACATCGTCATCACAACCGCGCTGATACCGGGCCGCGATGCACCGCGCCTGATTTCGGACGCCCAGATCGCCAGCATGAAACCTGGCAGCGTCATTTTCGACCTTGCCGTGGCCCAAGGCGGGAACGTGGAAGGCTCACAGCCTGACCAGACCGTTGAGAAACACGGTGTGCAGATAATCGGTTATTCGAACACGGCCGGGCATCTGGCAGCCGACGCATCGGCGCTGTTCGCGCGCAACCTCTACAATTTTCTCTCTGCCTTCTGGGATAGCGAGGCGGGCAAGCCTGTCCTCGACGAGGAAATCGGCGATGCGGTGCGGCTGACGCAAGGCGGCAAGGTCGTGAACGAGAGGCTGTCGACGCAGTAATTACCTGACCCGGGGAGGGGTCACGACAATGGACTTCATTTCGATCCTGTCGATTTTCGTGCTGGCGTGCTTCGTCGGTTATTACGTGGTCTGGTCGGTCACGCCTGCGCTGCACACGCCGCTGATGGCGGTTACCAACGCGATCTCTTCGGTAATCATCGTCGGCGCGCTGATTGCGGCGGCGGCGGCGGATGTCCCGGGGGCGAAGTGGCTGGGGCTTCTCGGCATCGTGCTCGCCAGTGTGAATATCTTCGGCGGCTTCGCGGTGACGGCGCGAATGCTGGCGATGTACAAGAAGAAGGAGAAGAAGTAATGCGTCGCCTTCTCCTCGCCGCACCCTTCATGGTGTTAGCCACACCCGCCCATGCCGCAACCGGCGAGGCGGTGAACCCGTGGGTCGCGCTCGCCTATCTCGTGTCGGGCGTGTTCTTCATCCTCGCGCTGCGCGGACTGTCCTCGCCCTCGACCAGCCGGACGGGCAACCGCTTCGGCATGATCGGCATGCTGATCGCGGTGATCACCACGCTGGTGACGCACTTCCCAACGGTTCGGGAAGAGAAGATTGTTCCTGGTCCGAACTTTCCAGATGGTTCGGCAATATATTTGCCCGACTTTGCTTCGTTCGGCGAAATCTTTGTCGCCATCGCCATCGGCGCGATCATCGGCATCACCATCGCCCGCCGCATTGCGATGACTCAAATGCCCGAACTGGTCGCGGCCTTCCACTCGCTCGTCGGGCTTGCCGCTGTGCTGGTGGGTTGGGCGGCCTATCTCAATCCGGGCGCATTCGGCCTGCTGGTCGGCGACGGCATCGGCGCAGTTTCCAAGGTCGAGATGGGTCTCGGTATCGCAATCGGTGCGATTACCTTCTCCGGCTCGGTCATCGCCTTTGCCAAGTTGTCGGGGCGGATGAGCGGTTCGCCGATCCTCCTGCCCGGTCGGCACCTCATCAACCTTGGCACACTGGCAGCGATCATCGTGCTGACCGCGCTGTTCGCCATGGCCGGCCCGTCCGAAACCATGCCGCTGATTATTGTGCTGACGGTGCTGGCCTTCCTCATCGGCTTCCTGCTCATCATCCCTATCGGCGGGGCGGATATGCCGGTCGTGGTCTCGATGCTAAACAGCTATTCGGGCTGGGCTGCGGCGGCGATGGGCTTTACGCTGGGTAATACGGCGATGATCATCACCGGCGCGCTGGTCGGCTCGTCGGGTGCGATCCTAAGCTACATCATGTGCCGCGCGATGAACCGCAGCTTCATCTCGGTGATCGCAGGCGGCTTTGGCGCTGAAGACGGCGCCGGCGGGGGCGAAGCGCGCGAAGCACGACCCTACAAGCAGGGCAGCGCAGACGATGCCGCTTTCATGCTCGAACAGGCAGAGAAGGTCATCATCATCCCGGGTTACGGCATGGCGGTGGCACAGGCACAGCACGCGCTTCGCGAAATGACCGACATCCTCGAAGAGAAGGGTGTGGACGTGAAGTTCGCGATCCACCCCGTCGCAGGCCGCATGCCCGGGCACATGAACGTGCTCCTCGCCGAAGCCAGCGTCGACTACGACAAGGTCTTCGAGCTGGAGGACATCAACAGCGAATTCGCGCAGGCCGATGTCGCCTTCATCATCGGCGCGAACGACGTTGTGAACCCGGCGGCGAAGACCGACAAATCCTCGCCCATCTACGGCATGCCCGTGTTCGACGTCGATAAGGCCAAGCAGGTGTTCTTCATCAAGCGTTCGATGGGCGGCGTGGGTTATGCGGGAGTCGACAACGATGTCTTCTACATGGACCAGACCATGATGCTGCTGTCGGATGCGAAGAAGATGGTCGAAGAAATCGTGAAGGCGCTCGACTAACCCATGCGTAAGGCAATCATCGGCATCGCCCTGGTGGCGATCCTCGGCTTTTTCGCCTGGGGCTATTTCGGCGGGATCGAACGCGTCACGGCGGGGCGCATCGAGAGCGTGCTGGTGGACAAGGGTATCTCACAGCCCGTCGCGGCCTGCATGGGTAGCCGCATGGCGGAGCGGCTGTCGCTCAACCAGTTGCGGAAGCTGGAAAACCTCCAGGCGCGCGACGGCGAGAGCGCGGTGCCGCTCACTATGGCCGAATTCCTCGAGCGCCTGCGCCGCGTAGATGATCCCGAAGCGATCGAGGTCGTCGGCACCTCGGCGGCAATCTGCTCGTTCACGACGCGCTAGAGACGCTTGCAATAGCTCCCGATAGCGGCACTATGTGGGCCGAGAGGGAGACACACATGATCCGCACCGCATTCGCCGCGACGCTGCTCGCAAGCACCACTCCGCTGCTGGCCGAAACCCACACGATTTCGCCGGGAGAAGGCGCGCAGGAGCGCTTGCAGGAAGCGCTGATCCTTGCCCAGCCCGGGGACGAGATCGTCCTTGAAGCAGGGCGATATGCGATGAGCGACGGCCTTAGCCTCGATGTCGATGGCGTGACCTTGCGCGGTGCTGGGATGGACGGGACGGTTCTGGACTTCACCGGGCAACAAGGCGCGGGCGAGGGACTTCTCGTCACCTCGGACAATGTCACCATGCGTGATTTCGCCTTGGAAAATCCCAAGGGCGACGGCGTGAAGTCGAAAGGCGCTGACAACATCGTCTATCACCGCATCCGCGTCACCTGGACCCGCGGTCCCCATGCCGAGAACGGAGCCTATGGCATCTATCCGGTCGAGAGTACCGGCGTGCTGGTCGATGGCGTCAAGGTCACCGGGGCAAGCGATGCGGGTATCTACGTCGGCCAGTCCAATCGGATCACCGTGCGCAACTCGATCGCCGAAGCGAATGTGGCGGGGATCGAGATCGAGAACAGCCGCAACGCGCTGGTCGAACACAATATTGCTACCCGGAATACGGGTGGCATCCTCGTCTTCGACCTTCCCAACCTGCCGGTGATGGGCGGCGGCAATGTGATCGTTGCGAACAACCTCGTGGTGGCGAACGACACGCCGAATTTCGCGCCTCCCGGCAATATCGTGGCGGGTGTTCGGCGCGGGACCGGCATCATGGTGATGGCGAATGAGAATGTTCTGATCGAGGATAACATCCTCTCGGGCAACCCGACCGCACCGGTCATGGTGATCGCCTACACGCAGCCTTACGACGACGATCGCTACAATCCCTTGCCGCGCGAAGTGGTGGTCGGGCCGAACCAGTTCGATGGCGGCGGTTACGATCCGCAGCTCGACGGTGCCGAGATGCTGCTTGCGGCATTCGGCGGCGAATTGCCTCCTGTGCTGTGGGACGGCCTTGGCTCGCTCTCTGCCGCAGAGGGCACCATGGGCTGGAGCCTCAACTTGCCAGAAGCGGGTAAGGGGCTGGGCGGCGCGCAGCCCGGGCTGATGACGGTCGATGCGCCTGCAGATAGTTTTGACCGCAGCGGCATCGGCGCGCCTGCCGAACTGGACGCCCGCCTTCAATCATGAAGCACCTTGGCGTCTTTTTCTGCGCATTGCTCGCCTTCGCCTCTGCCGCGGCAGTCGAAGCGCGCAGGATGGCGCCAGAAGTCTCCGATGCAGCAATCCAGGGCAAGGCATTGCCGCGCACCTTGGAGGAATTCGGCTTCTTCATACATGCGGACGCCCAAGTGCCGACGCTCGGCGTGATCCCTTATCGCCTGAATACACCGCTTTATTCGGACGGAGCGGAAAAGCTTCGTTTTGTCTACGTGCCGCAGGGCAACAAGATGCAGGCGGACGGGGAGGGTCTGATCGATTTCCCGGTCGGCACCGCCCTGATCAAGACCTTCGCATTTGGCGAAGGTGAGAAGCGCCGATTGATCGAAACCCGCGTCCTGTTGCACCGCGCGGATGGCTGGCTTGCACTTCCCTATGTCTGGAACGAGGAACAGACGCAGGCCCGCCTGGCTATCGCTGGTGCGCGCGTCCCGGTCACGACGCCCGAAGGCGAAAAGATCAGTTACCGGGTGCCCAACAAGAACCAGTGCAAAGAATGCCACGGCCTCAACGATGCGGTCGTCCCGATCGGTCCCAAGGCGCGCAATCTTTCGCGCGAATGGCTTGAGGCCAACATCGGAGTCGTTCCGCAGGGCGCTGACACGCTCCCGGTTTGGGAAGACCGTTCGCCGGCCGGCACGAATGCCGTGGCGCGCGCATTCCTCGATGTAAATTGCGCCCATTGCCACCGTCCGGGTGCGACTGCATCCAACAGCGGGCTGGACCTTCGCTGGGAACAGGACGATCCCCATGCGATCGGCGTCATGAAACGTCCCGTGGCGGCTGGACGAGGGGCCGGGGGGCTGCTCTTCGACGTCGTGCCGGGCAAGCCGCAGGAATCCATCCTGCTCCACCGCATGCTGAGCAACGAGCCGGGAGTGGCCATGCCGGAGCTTGGCAAGGCGACCATTGACCGTGAGGGCGCCGATGCCGTGCGCCGCTGGATCGAGGAGATGCCGCAGTGAAGTGGGTGTTCCGTATTTTTGCCGTTATCCTCGTAATCGGGCTGGTAGCCTTCCTGTTTCTGCGCACGCCAGACACCGACCGTGACGAGATGTGGGCCAAATACGGCGCTGCTCCATCGCGAGCGCTGACGCTTGCCGACGGACGCGAGATCCATCTGCGCGACGAGGGGCCGCGCGATGCGCCCGTGATCATGCTCCTGCATGGCTCCAACGCCGATCTGCATACCTGGCAACCCTGGGCCGAAATTCTCCGGGAAGACTACCGCGTGGTGCGGTACGACCAGCGCGGCCACGGACTGACAGGCGCCGCCCCCGATGCGGAATACACCCGCGAGGCGTTCGTGTCGGATGTCGATGCGGTTGCTGACGCGCTGTCTCTCGACACTTTCACCCTGGCGGGGAACTCGATGGGCGGCTGGATCGCGATGGCCTATGCGCTTGAGAACCCGGAGCGGCTCGACGGACTTGTGCTGGTCGATGCTTCTGGCGCACCGATAGAACGTGAAGGCTCGGGAAACCTCGCTTTCAAGCTCGCTTCGATGCCGGTGGTCGGGAACGGCCTCAGCCAGATGCTCCCCCGCTCCCTGGTTGCGAAAAGCCTGTCGCAAAGTGTCTCGAACCAGGCTGTCGTGACCGATGCAGCGATCGACCGCTATTGGGAAATGGCGCGCTATCCCGGCAATCGGGCCGCCACGCGAAAGCGCTTCAGCACCCCGCGCGAGGGCTTCACCGCCGAACAGGCCGCAGCGATGACTGTCCCCACATTGGTCATGTGGGGGAAAGAAGATGCGCTGGTGCCCTTCGAGGGCGGCGAATGGTATGCGCGCAATATCCCGAACGCCACGCTCGTCGCCTATGACGGCATCGGGCATATCCCGATGGAAGAGACCGCGGAGCGCAGCGCTGCCGATCTGACTGGCTGGCTGGCAGAAATTCGCTCGGCCCAGGAAACCGAAACTGAGGAACCGCAATAGCCGACGCCCGTTCTAGGCCGTTGAACCACAAGTCGCTTCATGCGGTGCAAACAGGGTAACGGGAAGGAGCGCGTTCTTGCGCAAATTGGGTCTCATCGGGGGCATGAGCTGGGTTTCGACCCGCGCCTATTACGAACGTATCAACAAGGAAATTCAGCGCCGCTCCAATTTCATGTCGAGCGCGCCGCTCTTGATCGAAAGCCTGGATTATTCGCTGATCGCCAAGGCCAAGCAGGACGATGACTGGGATGCAGTCGCTTCCTTGCTGGTGGAAAGTGGCCGCCGCCTCGAGAGTGCGGGGGCTGAGGGGATCATCATCGCGGCCAATACGATGCACAAGGTCTATGACCGCGTGGCAGAGGGTCTCTCCATCCCCGTCCTGCATATCGCTGACAGCGTGGGCGAGGCGATGAAGAAAGCGGAATGCGACAACGCCGCGCTGCTCGGCACGCGTTTCGTCATGACCGAAAGCTTCTATCGCCAGCGTCTCGTCGCACATGGCGTTGACCTGCTGCCGCCCGATCCGGGCGATGTCGAGCTGGTCGACGGCATCATCTACAAGGAGCTGATGCTCGGCCGCGTTACGCGTTCTGCCGAGCGGGCACTGAAAACGATCATCACCAACAAGGACAAGGAAGGTGCAAAAGCCATTGTGCTTGCCTGCACCGAGCTGGAGATGGTGGTCGACACGGATGCGAACGTGCTCCCGGTCTTCGATTCCACCGACATTCACTGCCGCGCCGCAGCGGAATGGATGCTCGCCGACGATTGACCGGCGTCGCCGGTTTTTTGGCACGCAGCGTCGCTTTTCGCCAATAAGCGGCCAGGTTCCCATTTCGTTCACGTTGTCCAGCCGAATCCGCTGACCTAAGCCTTGGCGCTCCATGAACAGAGCTCCTTACGCTGCCGATCCTGCTGCTTCGCGCGGACGCGAATTTTCCGAAGACCGCGACGGGACCCGCGGTCCGCGCAGCGAGTTCCAGCGCGATCGCGACCGGATCGTCCATTCGATCGCCTTTCGCCGACTGCGTTCCAAGACACAGGTTTTCGTCGCGCCAGACGGCGATCACTATCGCACCCGCCTTACGCACAGTATCGAAGTCGCCCAGATCGGCCGCGTCATCGCTCGCGAGCTTGGCCTGGACGAGGATCTGACCGAAGCGCTCTGCCTTGGTCACGACATCGGCCATCCGCCCTTCGGACACGCTGGCGAGACGGCGCTTGAAGAAGCGATGGTTCACGCGGGCGGCTATGACCACAATGCCCAGGGCATCAGGACGCTGGCACGGCTGGAGAGCAATTACCCCGATCATCCGGGGATGAATTTGACCTGGGAAACGCTGGAAGGTCTCGCCAAGCACAATGGTCCCGTCTCGGCAGCAAATTGGGCCTTGCGGGAGATCGATGCCGCCTATCCGCTCGAGCTCGGCCAATGGCCTTCGCTGGAGGCGCAGGTGGCGGCTGTCGCGGACGACATCGCCTATGACAATCACGACATCGACGACGGGCTGCGCGCGGGTTTCCTCTCGCTCGACGACCTGATGGAGATCGACTTGCTCGCCGACCAGTTCCGGGCGGTCGAGAAGCGTTTCCCGCATATCTCGCGTGACAAGCAGCTTCGCGAACTGGTGCGTAGCCAGATCGGCCTGATGGTGAATGACGTGCTCGACCATACGCGCGAGAACATCGCCGGGCTCGACAGCGTGGGTCAGGTGCGCGAAGCGGGCAAGCAGCTTGCGGGATTCTCGCCCGGCATGGCGGATCAGGAGCGCGCCTTGAAGAAATTCATGTACCAGCGCCTCTACTACCATCCCGAGCAGTTGCAGACTGCCGAAAGGGCGCGCGACGTCATCGCCCGGCTCTTCGTCGCTTATCAGCAGGATCCGACCACAATGCCTGACGACTGGCTGGAACGCCTGCCTGATTCCGAGCCTGAAAAGAGCCGCCACATCGCCGATTTCATTGCTGGAATGACCGATCGTTTTGCAATCGAACAGTGCGCGAAAATCTACGGCCGCGTTCCGCAGGGTCTTTCCAATGTCTGACGATGCACTGCGCCTTTGCGTGATCGGCGCAACCGGCCTCATCGGCGGCAAGGTGATGGAAGAGTGTATCGGCCGCGAGGACGTGCGGCTTTCCGCGATTGCCCGACGCGAGACAAAGCTTCCACGCGGTATTCGCATTGAGCTGTTCGTTGCCGAACCGGCCAAGTGGGGCGAGGTTCTGGAAGCGCTTCGCCCCAAGGCGGTGATTTGCGCACTCGGCACCACCTGGAAGAAAGCGGGGGAAGACGAGGAAGCCTTTCGTGCGGTGGACCAGCACCTTGTGCTGGAGACCGCGCGCGCAGCCAAGGAGCAGGGTGTAGACCGCTTCGTCGCAGTCAGCTCGGTCGGCTCGGATACGGCCTCGAAAAACTTCTACCTTCGGGTGAAGGGTGAAACCGAGCGCGAACTGACGAAGCTGCGTTTCAATCGCCTGGATATCCTTCGACCCGGCCTGCTGCGCGGAAAGCGGGAGAATGACCGCAGGATGGGGGAGCGCATTGGTATTGCTGCCGCGCCTGTCGCCAACCTCCTCCTTCACGGCAAGTACCGCCAGTATCGTGCGATCGAGGCTAAGACCGTGGCGCAGGCTGCCATAGCTCTGGCGAAAAGTGCGGCGAGGGGGCGCTTCGTGCACGACAACGACGGGATCGTGCGGGCGGCCAAACGCCTGCCGCAATTGATTACCGACTAGGAGAGCGAAGATGTGGGACACCGTTTTCTCGATAGCCAACGCATTGGCCTTGCTGATGTGGGTGGCGCTGGTGTTCCTGCCGCGCTGGCCAGCTCTGCTTGCGGCCATCCTCTATCTGGGCGTGGGGCTGTTGAGCGCAGCCTACGCAGTCTTCCTGATCGCCGTGGTGGCGGGTATCGTCCCAGGTGGCGAGGGTGGTAATTTCTCGTCGATCGAGGGCGTGCGCCAGATTTTCGCAAGCGACGCCGGTGTCACCATCGGCTGGATCCATTATCTTGCGTTCGATCTCTTCGTGGGACTCTGGATCGCCCGCGATGCCGACGCGAAGGACTTTTCACGGCTGGTCCAAGCCCCGATCCTTTTCGCCACATTGATGGCGGGTCCGCTCGGCCTCGTCCTGTGGCTTTTGATCAGGGAACGTCGTGCCCGTGCCGGAGGCCGCTGGCAATAGGACCCTTGCTCCCCGCACCATGCATGGCATGATGGCTGGCGAGGGAGACAATGGCCATGACCGGAACCGGCGAGCAGAAGCTTACTTTCGACGAATTCATTACGCACTGGGCCAGCGAACGACCTGACACGGTTGTGCTGGAAGAGGGTGATGACGCGATCACCTACTCCGAATTCGAGCGACGCAGTCGCAAGATCGTGGGAATGCTGAAAGGCCGCGGGGTGGAAAAGGGCGACCGGATCGCCTGGCTCGGCAAGAATGCGCGCCATTACTTCGAACTGTTCTATTCCGCTGCGCGAATGGGCGTGGTGATGGTGCCGATCGGCTGGCGCCTTGCGGCTCCGGAGGTGGCCTACATCCTGCAGGACACAGGAGCGAAAATCCTGTTCCTGGGCGAGGGGTTCGAGGACATGGCCGCAAGGGCCGTATCCGAACTGACCGAAAAGCCTGAGCTTATCGGTCAAGTGGATGCGATCGCCGCCATCGACAAAGCTGAAGAGGCGCAATTCGATCCGGCGGGACCGGACGATGCCGTGCTCCAGCTCTACACCTCGGGCACGACCGGCAATCCCAAGGGCGCGGTGCTCACCAATCGCAATCTTTTCTCGCTTCGCATTCCCAGCCAGGAAGAAGGCCAGCCGTGGTCCCTGTTCGATGAGGACGAGGCCATCCTGGTCTGCATGCCTTGCGCTCATATTGGCGGAACGGGACTCGGCGTCATGGCGATGGGGGCGGGTATCCGCTCTATCGTGCAGGCCGAATTCACGCCCGATGGCGTTCTCGACGGGTTCGAACAGGGCATCACCCGCCTGTTCATCGTTCCGGCTGCCTTGCAGATGGTCGTCCAGCATCCGCGCGCCAAGACGACCGACATGTCGGCTGTCAAATATGTGCTTTATGGTGCTGCCCCGATCCCGCTCGACCTTCTGCGCGAGGCGGTCCGCACCATTCCCGAGGCCGGTTTCCTGCAATGCTATGGCATGACGGAGACCACGGGCACCATCGCCGCGCTGCCGCCGGAGGATCACTCCCTAGAAGGCAACGAGCGCATGAAGTCATGTGGCAAGGCGGTGGCGGGCGTCGAACTCAAAGTGATCGGTGAAGACGGCGAAGAACTGCCGCGCGGCGAGGTCGGAGAACTCATCTGCAAGAGCCCGTCCAACATGGCGTGTTACTGGAACCTGCCGGACGCGACGGAAAGCTCGCTCAAGGACGGCTGGATGCACACGGGCGACGCCGCCTACGTGGACGAGGATGGCTATGTGTTCATCCAGGACCGCATCAAGGACATGATCATTTCGGGCGGCGAGAATGTCTATCCGGCGCAGGTGGAAAGCGCCATTTACGGTCACCCTAGCGTTGGCGAAGTAGCTGTGATCGGTGTCCCCGACGACACCTGGGGTGAGGCTGTGAAAGCCTGCGTGGTACCGAAGCCGGGGACGCAGGTCGACGAGGCAGACATCATTGCCTGGACGAGCGAGCGGCTGGCCAAGTTCAAGGTGCCAAAGAGCATCGATGTCATCGAGGTCATGCCGCGCAACGCGAGTGGCAAGATCCTGCGCAAGGATCTGCGCGCACCGTATTGGGAAGGCAGGGACAGACAGGTCAATTGAGGCGCGCCGCATGAAACGGCACACGCCGGCCACCGCGCGCAATTCGGCAGCGCTCGCCCAAGTTCTGGGCCAGGAGCTTCCTCACACGGGGCGGGTTCTGGAAATTGCCAGCGGGTCAGGGGAACATGCCCTTTTCATGGCCCGCCGCTTTGCGACCCTGGTCTGGCAGCCGAGTGATATCGATCCCGAGGCTTTGACCTCTATCGATGCCTGGTCGCGTGAAGCGGGGCTCCAAAATCTTGAAAGAGCGATCGCGCTGGATGCGGCCGACCCCGCTTGGAGCATGGAAGGTGTGGACGCGATCCTGTGCGTCAACATGATCCATATCAGCCCCATTGCGGCAACGGAGGGTCTTTTTGCAGGTGCTGCGAGGACCTTGGCAAGCGGCGCCCCGCTAATCCTTTATGGGCCATTCTTAGAAGAGAATTCCGTCACGGCTCCTTCGAACATTGCATTCGACGAGAGCCTGCGCGAGCGCAATTCTGAATGGGGGTTGCGGCAGGTCGGCTGGCTCGACGCGTTAGCCGGAAAGACTGGGCTATCCCGCTCGGCGAGGTACGAGATGCCCGCCAACAATCTCGTGCTCGTTTATCGCAAGGCCTGATACGAAAACGCCCGCCGTATCTTCGGCGGGCGTTCGGTTCGATATGGCAGCAGAGGAAGGATCAATCGATCGCTTCTTCACCGGCCTTTCCAACCGAAGAGATGTCTTCACCAAGGCCCTGCACAGTGTTGCAGGCAGTGGCGGAGAGGCTCAACGTGGTGAGCCCGAGTGCGAGAATAAGTTTCTTGATCATGGCTTCCTCTTTCGCCTGAAAGCACGCTTGTGGCAATTCTCAGTTGAAAAATCCATGAACCAAATGAGCCGGCTTTTCGCCCGACCCTTGGAGCGGGGCAGTTCGTCGCCCATATGCGCGCCATGAAAGCATTCCTGACATTCGCGAGCGAAGCGGAGATCGTCGCCTTGTGGGGCTTGGCGTGCCTCTGCGCGGCGATATTCGCGCTTGTCATGGAACGGCGGCGTAGCAAGCGGACCAGTATAGACAACGTCGGCTGGGTGCCTTGGACGGGCCTGTTCCTGACCTTCGCCGTATTGGGCGGAGCGCTTCTCGTCGTATCAATCCCCGGTGTGATCCGGGGCTGAAAGCAAGGTCAGAGGCAGGCTTCCAGGTAGGCTTGGTCGAAGCCGAACTGGCGCGCCTTCTCCAGCGTATAGGGTCGCAGGCCGCTGGAGCGGAATTCGCCCATGATCTTGCCGTCTTCGCTTTCGTCGAGATACTCGAACTTGAACAGTTCCTGCGTCACGATCACGTCGCCTTCCATCCCGATCACCTCGGTAATGTTGGTGGTGCGGCGCGAACCGTCGCGAAGACGCTTCACCTGCACGATCAGGTCGACCGATTCCGCGATCTGGCGGGAGATGGCTTCCTTCGGGATCTTGATGTCGCCCATCAGAATCATGTTTTCCATACGGCCGAGGCATTCGCGCGGGCTGTTGGCGTGAAGCGTACACATGGAACCGTCGTGGCCCGTGTTCATGGCAGCCAGAAGGTCGAAACATTCCGCGCCACGTATTTCGCCCAGGATGATGCGGTCGGGACGCATACGCAGTGCGTTCTTCACGAGGTCGCCGATGGTGATGGCGCCCTGGCCTTCAAGGTTCGGCGGACGTGTTTCCAGCGGCAGCCAGTGCGGCTGCTGCAGGCGAAGTTCGGCGGCATCCTCGATGGTGAGCACGCGCTCGCCCGGGTCGATCATCTTCGACAGGGCGTTGAGCATGGTCGTCTTACCCGAACCCGTACCGCCCGAGATGACGATGTTCATGCGGCAGGCACCGGCAATCTTGAGCGCGGTACACATCTTCTCGCTCATCGATCCGAAGCCCTGGAGCATATCCAGCGTGATCGGTTTTTCCGAGAACTTACGAATGGAAATCGCGGTACCGCGCAGCGAAAGCGGCGGCACGATCACGTTCACACGTGAGCCGTCCTTCAAGCGGGCGTCGGCCAGCGGCGTAGTCTGGTCGACGCGGCGGCCGACCTGGTTCACGATGCGCTGGGCGATCTGGAACAGGTGGCCCTCGTCACGGAAACGGATCGGCGCCAGCACCAGCTTGCCGCCTTTTTCGATGTAGGTCTGGTCGGGCCCGTTGACCATGATGTCCGACACGTCGGGATCGTTCAGCAGCTCCTCGAGCGGACCGAAGCCGAGCAGTTCGTCGACCAGCACCTTCTCGAGCGCGAATTGTTCGCGGCGGTTGAGCGTGACCTTCAGTTCGGCCAGCACTTCCATGATGATCGGGCGGAATTCTTCGGACAGCTCGTCCTTGGTAAGCGTAGCAGCCGCTTCGGGGTCGACGCGTTCGAGCAGGCGCGGAAGGACCTGTTCCTTGATCTTGTGGACGCTGGCTTCGAAACCGCCGACCTCGCTATCGCCGGAATGGGTAGCATTCATTCGTTCCGACAGGCGCGCCATGGCATCGCTGTTGCGGTCATTTCCTGCGCCTTCGGCGGCAGGTGCGCCTTCTTCGGGAAGGGGCGGAAACTGTTCGCCGCCTTCGTCAGCATCGTCGGCAGCAGGCTTAGCGCCTCCAGCGCCGCCGCGCATCGGTTTCGCCACGCCAAACTGCGGACGAGCGCCGGAACCCATTCCTCCAGCACCGTTCTTGCGTCCGAATGCACTCATGCCAAACCCCCGAGGCTCACTATCCATATGAGGCGCTGTCTTTGCCGAAAGGATGGCAAATCACGCCTTTGCGGTTGTGGTGAATAATTCGGAAACCTTGATTTTTTCCTAATCGCTGAGGCTGGTATTGGGCAGAGCCAACTGCCGCTCATCGCGATAAGGTAACTGACGCTACTTCGCGGGCCATGCGCTGCCAGGAATAGGTGTTCTTTGCATATTCGGACATCTCGTCGCGATCCGGAGGACATTCGCGGACACGGTCGATAGCCGCTCCGCATCGGCGCGCCGAACCCGTTGGGTCGGATAGATCTATAGCAACGCCCGTAAGCCATTTTGTCGCATCAGGGTCCGCCCGTGAAGCAACATCACCGGTAACTGTAGGTAGACCGCATGCCATCGCTTCTTGGATTACGAGCGGATAGCCTTCGCCAACGCTTGGTAAGAGTAAGACGTCACTTGCGTTGTACAACCGAGCCAGTGCAGTTTGAGATAACTGCCCGAGAACAAATACGTTATCGGCCTGCCATTTTGTTGGATCAATAGGACCTCTACCGACGATAGCGAAACTCCACCCTGGCTGAATCAGAGCCAGTTGCCTGACTATTTCCAAACCTTTTTTCTCGACGAGCCGCCCAACAAAAACTGCTAAGGGTTTCGCAGTGGGCAGGCCGAATTGGCTGGGACCTCCGCTGTTATTCCCGTCGCGATGCGACAAAAATACGTTGGTGTCGACACCATTGAAAACCAACAGAGGTTCCCTTTTCGCGGCTACGCTTGCGAACTCCTCACGGACCGTTGCGCTAATAAATACCACGCGACTTGCCGAACGCATCATCGGCTTAGTGACGATTGTATTTGCTATCTTCATCACGACTGTGAGAGTTGTACTGGCAAATGTGATCGACCCGATGTGCTGGATTAGCACGGTTTGCTTTCCGGCCAGCTTTGCCATTACCATTGCTGCAATGGACGAAAGATACAGAGCGTCGTGAATCACTACGAGATCTGATCTGCGCACTGCCTTCCACAGACGTGTAAGCGATCTCAAGCCCGGCAGCGGGATAGGTAATCCAGTCGATTTCTCGATAGAGTTTGTGCACCTCAAAGCGATAATTTCGGCGGGACTTTCAGGCAGTCCGTCCCCGTCGCAAGCTGCCCATAAGGCTTCGTAGCCTAGCTTAGTGAACTCCCGACAGAGATGGCCCGCAACACGTTCTAGGCCGCCGCCATGGGTGTCGAAGAAGTTGCTGACGGATAGGATTTTCACGTTCTGTAGGCGCTATTGCCGCTCAAAGCGCATGGTCTGTTCGAGTCGGTTCGGGAAAAGCAGCGCCATCAATCCGGATCGGTAATTACCAGAACTTCGTTCGGAAATACGATAACCACCTTGTGTCGCTAATTCCGACCAATCCTCTTCTGAGAGATACCAAGCCTCTATCTGCCCTTTGAACGGTATGTTGCCGATGGCATCAAGTACCGTAAGCTTTTTGTGGTCGAGCCAAGTGCATGCAACGTGATCTTTGACGTAAACTGGACCGGAAACGACGCGGCGGATTTCTCTCATCAGAGCGGGCCGCACTTCGCGAGGAATGTGATGCATCACATTATTGATGGTAGCAGCCTCAAATGCGTTATCCGGGAAAGGCAGATGAGTTCCGTCATAGACCTGACGTTCAATCGAAAGTGTCGGGAAATAGCGATCAACGACATCGACGCTCACGACTTCGTCTGTCGGAAGAAACTTTTGAACCGCTTCTGCAATAATTCCGGTCCCTCCGCCGATGTCGAGTACTCTTGCATGATGGTCGTGCCACACACCTAGTAAGCTATTGAGCATTTCCGCTTGATAGACAGGCAAACGCTTCGAATAGAGATTGGTGTGTTGGGCGAACAATTCTGAAAGATTGGAAGCGCTAAGATCGCTCACGGAAAATTCCCTGCTTATCAAAAGCAAAGGAGGCATTCCCGATCGCCCATTTGCTTGAGAAGAAGTTGTATACGACGAGTATCAACGTCGAAGCCGGCGCTGCAAGCATCATTGGTTGTTTCAAAAAATCATAAAAAAACCAAATTGTTAAGAGCGAGATTGGATAGTTAAGGGAATTCGTAAGCCCGTATAGAAAGAAAGATCGACGCGACCTCTTTTTCTTAAAAGTGAAGCGAGAATGAAGTCCGTAACCAATAATTAGACAGATCACGAAAGATAAAGTTATAGAAACTGTGAAGTGTAAGCTTACCTTCTCACCAGCTAATAGAATGCACCAATGTAGAATGACGCAAAGGCCCGAGATGAGGCTGTATGGTGCTAGCAATCTCCCGATCATGGCATCAACCTAGTCTCGCGAGCTTCACAAGTCGCCCCAACCCCCGGCAATTCCAAATAACGAAGCCGTTTGGCCTCGTTCCTCCCGCGCGTGACTGTATCCAGGATAAGTCCCCCGAACAGGCTGAGGAATGCGAGGATCATGAGGCCGGTCGCCAGAACGGCCGATGGTAGCTGCGGTACAGTTCCCGAGCGGAAGAACTCGATCACCACTGGTGTCCCGACCAGGATCGAAAGGAGCAGCAAGGCAACGAAGGACAGGCCAAAGAGGTAGAGAGGCCTTTCCTGCCGCAGCATTACCATGATGGTCGTCAATATCCTGATACCGTCGGGGATGGTGCGCAGCTTGCTGGCAGACCCCAGCGGACGCTCACGGTAGTCGGTCCTGATTTCCGCTGCCGGCATCTCGAGCTGGAGGGAATGGACGGTCAGCTCGGTCTCGATCTCGAAGCCACGGGACATTTGCGGAAAGGATTTCACAAAGCGCCGGGACATCACACGATATCCGCTCAGCATATCGTCAAAGCCGTTCCCAAACGCGAATTTTACCAATGAAGTAAGCATCCAGTTGCCGAATTTGTGCGCCGGCGGATAGGCCATGTCGCCTATCTCTTCGCGCGCTCCCACCACCAGGTCGAGACCGTCCTCGACCAGTCGGCCGATCAAGCGGGGTGCGGCCGAGGCATCATAGGTATCGTCTGCGTCGCACATGACGAAGATATCCGCCTCGATATCGGCAAACATGCGGCGCACGACATGGCCTTTTCCCTGACGAATTTCGCTACGCACGATCGCGCCTGCTTCACGCGCGAGGCGGATGCTCTCGTCCGAGCTATTATTGTCGTAAAGGTATATCCGGGCCTGGGGTAGGTGCGTCCTGAAATCAGAAATCACCTTCGAGATGGTGGCGGCTTCGTTGTAGCAAGGCAGGATAACGGCAACCTCGAGTGCCTCCGCGCTCGTGGCGACACGCGACGAAAGGGTATCGTCCTTCTTAAGCCGGCCGTGTCCAAGTTCCAAAATCATCGCCCCCGATCGGATCGCTTCACCTTACTGTACATCGGTCCGCCAAAGATAGCAGGCTAGCGAACTATGCACCCGCTCTCTTGCGCTGCCATGGTTAATTTGTCGTTATCCAGAGCCCCATCTTCCAAGGCCGGCAGCGAGTAATAGGAGCGAATGTTATCAAAAAAGGGCTCTTTGACGAAGATCATGTCCGGTCCCTCTGCGCAAAGGTCAGACAAAGTGGTCGTAGCTAGACGCTCCTCCACGAGGCGGATCGGACGATTTTGGAGAAAGGGTTCGTTGATCACCAGGTCGACGGCGAAAGGGGCGGCATCGCCGCTGATGACGACATAATCGCTATCGAGCTTGTCGAGCGCATGCGAGGCTCTCGCATAGGGGGCATGGAATGCATTCGCAAAATAGAGTTGGGCCGGGATCAGAAGAACGAAAGTGCCGATGGACGTGCGCTTGAAGAGCGAGGACCACCGATCCCTTGATGCTCCGATCCGGTCCCACCCGTGAACGGCGAGCAGGATCGCACTTCCGATAAGGCCATGGAGATAGCGGTATCCAAATCCGTGACCTTGGTAAGGAAGGATGATCGTCATGACGGCGATGGTTAGGATGATCCCTGTAGCAAGGCTGGCGAACAATGCGCTCCTGAACGCCCCGCGCAACCCCAAGATCAGCAACGGCAGGAGGAGAAGGTGCTGCCACGTCACGAAACGGAGCAGGTTAGCAATCATCTCGAGCAGGCCTGCCGGACGACCATTATCAAGTGCACTTCGTAGCCGCGTCAGATAGCTTTGCTGATCCCCGGGCAGCGGCATGCCAGTGAGCTCGATCGTGACAGACGGCCAGTACGCCCAGAATGCTCCGAACACGGCGTATGCGACAAAATAGAGCGCGGCTCTTTGCCAGTCTTTCGTCAGCAACAGCGTAGCGAGAATGGGCGCGGCGAACATTGGATGGAAGATTGGCTGGTGCAGGCCGACCGCCAGAAAGCCAACAATCAGCGCAGCGACATCACACGAAGTCCGTCGCTCGAGAAAAAGCGATAACCAAACCAAGTTCAGTGTCAGGTGGAGCGACATCGCGTAGGTCGTCATTCCGTTGATGAGGACCTGTCCGGACCCGAGATAGAGCAGCAAAGCGATCCACCGGTACGCTCCCTGATCCGGCCAGATTTTCCTGACACATGCGTCCAATGCCAACGCACCCACCGCTACGGCGAGGGGACCCACTAACTGCGATGCTCCGACCAGATCGAAAATTCCGCGAATTGCTGCGTTGATCGGTAGATAGCCGGAAACCCAAGCGCTCCGATCAGCTACCGGCAGCATGAAGTCCGTATTCAACGCCTCAGCCTGATGAGGCCAGGGTTCGCTAAGCATGGCTGCCAACTGACCCGAGCGAAAAATGGCAGCGTCGAAAGTCGCCATCTGCTCATCACGGCTCATGTCGTAGTCAAGCAGGATCAGGTGGCGCCCAACCAAAACTACGATAGCGACCGCAATGGCGGCGATCCAAATTTTTCGAGGACTGAGCTCTTCTGCGTTTTGATTGTTTAAGCGTAACAGGGACGCCGAAACCACTGCCGTTGCGAGCAGAGCCAGAAAGACGTCCTGTTTTATCAGGTAGACGAAAGCCAAGCTCGCGTAGCCGCCGCCGACGAACGAAAGTATCGCAACAAGAGCCAAGCAAATTGCGGCCGTGAAAAGGATGGGGCCCAAACCGCGTTCAATTATCTCTCTCTCGAAAGGCAGGATGGACATTTATGTCCTTCCCTCGAATCGAAGTGATTTTGCCACTTGTTACGCTCCGCCCGCATCTCAAAGGGCCCAAATGATTTCGGCCAGTTTTGAGCTATAGCGGATAGCCTAGCCAAGGCTGATGTGCTGGGCTAGTTGGCCTACCTAAGTTTCCCAAGGCAATTCCATCCATGCACCAATCCGAACGTAGCGGCATCCTGCTCGCCCTGTGCGGTTTCGCGCTGCTCAGCGTCGGGGATGCGGTGATCAAGACGATGGCTGGGGAATGGTCGCCGCTCGCGGTTGCGAGTGTGCGGTTTGCGATCGGGGCGACGGGGCTTTCCGCCTTGCTGGCTTTGAGCGAGGGGCCGAAGGCGTTCCGGCCGGCCAATCCTAGGCTCCAGTTCGCCAGAGGTGTGTGCCTCGCGGCTGCCTCGCTGATGTTCTTCTCGGCGATTTTCGTGATGCCGCTGGCGACAGCCATGGCGCTGGCATTCGTTTCGCCCGTGATCGTCGCGGTTCTGTCCGGGCCCTTGCTCGGCGAGAAAGTCCGCCCGGCAGTCTGGGTGGCTTCGGCCGTCGCGCTAATCGGGGTGGCGCTTGTCCTGCGGCCTAATCTGTCGGCGCTCGGCCTTGTTGCTCTGCTGCCGCTGGCGTCCGCTTTCTTTTTCGCGCTCATGGTCATCGCCAATCGCGCCAGTGCCGGGCAGGGGAGCGCCCTGTCGATGCAGGTGTTCATGCAGGTTGGTGCGATGCCGGTCCTGCTTCTGGCGGCCTTTGGGGGACACTTTTCCGGTGTCGAAGCACTCGAGGTCACGATGCCGGACTGGACGGTCATTGCCCGCTGCGCGGTCGTTGCCGTGACTGCCAGCAGCGCGCATTGGCTGGCTTATATGGGCACTCAGCGCGCTGGCGCTTCGACGATTGCGCCGACGACCTACGTTCAGATGCTGGTTGCTACCAGCCTCGGCTGGTGGTGGTTCGGCGATGTGCCCGACCTGATGACGCTTGTGGGCGCGGCGGTCATCATTGGCGCGGGATTGATCCTGTGGTGGAGCACGCCGCGCGGCCCCTCCGCCAACAGCCGTTGATCACTCGTCAAAAACGACTAAGTCACCACCGCATCTTTCTTTTGGAGCTGTTTGTATGTGCGGAATTATCGGGATCGTCGGCAAGGAACCGGTTGCGGAGCGACTGGTCGACGGCCTGAAGCGGATGGAATACCGCGGTTACGACAGCGCCGGTATCTGCACCATCCATGATGGAGCCCTCATCCGTCGCCGCGCAGAAGGCAAATTGTCCAATCTCGTCAATGTCTTGGCAGACGACCCTGCCGCAGGCGAAGTAGGCATTGCCCATACGCGCTGGGCCACGCACGGCGCACCCACGGCCAAGAACGCCCATCCGCATGCTACCGATCACGTGGCGCTGGTGCACAATGGCATCATCGAGAACTTCAAGGAATTGAAGGCCGAACTGATCGCGGACGGTCGCACGCTTGAGAGCGATACAGACAGCGAGGTGGTTGCTCACCTCGTTTCGCGCCGGGTCGAAAACGGCGAAACCCCTAGCGAGGCAGTAGCCAGTGTCCTGCCGCGCCTGCGCGGTGCGTTCGCGCTTGCCATCGCATTCCGCGATCATCCCGACATGCTGATCGGCGCGCGTCGCGGTTCGCCGCTGGTGGTGGGTTATGGTGACGGAGAAACCTATATCGGGTCGGATGCTCTCGCTCTGGCGCCGTTGACGCAGCAGATTACCTATCTTGAAGAAGGCGATTGGGTCGTCGTGACGCGCGACGGTTCCGAGATCCACGACGAGGACGGCAACAAGGTCGAGCGGGAGGTTAAGACCTCCGGTGCGTCCGCTGCTTCGGTAGAGAAGGGCAATTACCGCCACTTCATGCAAAAAGAGATCTTCGAACAGCCGACCGTGGTCGCGCAGACGCTCAGTTCGTACCTGCGCCAGTCCGACAACTCGGTCGCGCTTCCCCAGTTCGATTTCGATATTTCTTCGATCCGCCGCGTCACGATTGTCGCGTGCGGGACGTCCTATTACGCCGGCATGGTCGCGAAATACTGGTTCGAGCAATTTGCGCGCGTGCCGGTCGATATCGACGTTGCGAGCGAATTTCGATACCGCGAGCCCGTCCTGGAAGACAACGGCCTGTCGTTGTTCATTTCCCAGAGCGGCGAAACCGCCGACACGCTGGCCGCCTTGCGCCATTGCAAGGAACAGGGCCAAACCATCGCCGCCGTCGTGAATGTACCGACTAGTTCCATGGCCCGTGAAGCCGATCTCTTGTTGCCCACGCATGCTGGGCCGGAAATCGGCGTCGCGTCGACGAAGGCGTTCACGTGCCAATTGGCAGTTCTCGCCGCGCTTGCCGCGCACATGGCTGTGACCAAAGGCTTCATGAACCGCCAGGAAGAGCAGGAGGTCGTGGAGCATCTGCTCGAGGCGCCGGCGTGCCTCAACGCTGCACTCGACCACGACGACGATATTGCGTCGATGGCCCATTTGATCGCCCCGGCGCGCGATGTCCTTTATCTCGGCCGTGGACCCGATTTTCCGATGGCCCTCGAAGGCGCGCTGAAACTCAAGGAAATTAGCTACATCCATGCAGAAGGCTACGCCAGCGGAGAGATGAAGCACGGTCCGATCGCGCTGATCGACGACGAAGTTCCGGTCATCGTCTTGGCCCCGTCAGGCCCGCTGTTCGAGAAAACGGTTTCGAACATGGAAGAGGTCCGCGCCCGCGGCGGCCAGATCGTGCTCATCTCCGATGCCGAAGGGCTGGAAGAGGCGGGTGAAGGCTGCATGGCCACGATCGAAATGCCGAAGGTGCATCCGCTGATCGCGCCCCTCGTGTACGCCGTTCCGGTTCAATTGCTTGCCTACCACGTGGCTTGCGTCAAAGGCACGGACGTCGACCAGCCCCGCAACCTCGCCAAGTCCGTGACGGTCGAGTAGAACCTCGAAACGAGAAAATTCTTTTCCGGCTTAGGTTTACGCGCGGCTAACCTTTCAAGGTTAATCGTGCGGGTGTGAGCCAGACGACAGAGAATCAAACGATCAACGCAGAGGACCTGACCGCGCGTCAGGTGCTTGGCATGTCGAGCGTGGAAGGCTCTGACTGGTCTCGCATTCATGGCCATCAATATTCGCTCGTAGCGCGCCGTGCTTTCGTGCGTGCGCTGTTCCATGCGATCGCATTCGCTCTGGTTACCTACGCCGTATATTCGGCGGTTCCATCGGTTATCCTCGTCGCCTGGGGTTGCGCGCTTGCTCTTAGCATCGCTCACTCTTTCATCCTCGATCGCAAGCTCAGGGTCGCAGAGGCAGGTCGCTTCGACCCAGAGAACGTGCGCGCACATGCCATGTCCTCGGCGAACAAGGGCGCAGTCTGGTCCTTGGGGATCGTGGCCTTGGGCGCATTGGGGGCGGCTGGCGAGCTGATTACCATCTGGATCATCCTGTGCTTCCTGGTCGTGTCGACCGTGACGAGCCGCTACAGCGTGCCGCTCAGCACGATAACCTTCCTCCTCGCAGCATCGGTCGGGCCGCTTCTGGTGGCCTTGATGAACGGCGACGGACTGCTCGCGGCGATGATCGGGCTTACCATGCTGATCGGCACGCTCGGCACCTTCGAAATGGCGCGGATGCGGGTGGGCGCGCGCCTGTCCGAACTGGTCATGCAGGAAAAGAGCGAAGTGGTCTCCATGCTGCTGCGTGAGTTCGAGGAAGGCGAAGCTGACTGGCTTTGGCACATCGATACAGCGCGAAAGCTGCGCAATGTCAGCCCCAGGCTCGCATTTGCGCTCGGCAGCACGCCAGCGGCTGTCGAAGGCCAGTATTTCCTCAAACTGATTTCGGGCGACAATTGGGAAGCAGGGAATTTCCCCGCCAGCCTGCGCGACTTCTCCGAGAAGATTAAACAGCGCGAAAGCTTCTCCAACCTGACCGTCAGCGTCGTCATCAATGGCGAGCGGCGATACTGGGAAATCTCCGGCACCCCGGTCCTGGACGAAAAGGGTGTCTGGCGCGGCTTCCGCGGGGTCGGGTCCGACGTCACGGTCAAGCATGAGAGCAGCGAGAAGATTGCGTATCTGGCGCGTTACGACACGCTGACCCAGCTTCCGAACCGCTTGATGCTCAACGAGACCCTGCGGGACGCCCTGTCGTATGCGGAAAAGTGGCGTTCGCGCTGCGCATTCCTGATGATCGACCTGGACCGCTTCAAGGCGGTCAACGATTCGCTCGGCCATTTGATCGGCGACAAGATGCTGGCCGAGGTGGCGGGCAGGCTCGCGCCGCTCATGGATGAAGGTGAAACCTGCGGTCGTCTGGGCGGGGACGAATTCGCAATCGTCGTCCGCGACGCATCCGACAGACGCCGCATCGATACGCTTGCCAAGACGGTGATCGCGGCGCTCTCTGCACCCTACCATGTCGAGAACCATGTGCTTTACGTCGGTGCCAGCGTCGGTTCGGCGCTTGGGCCGCGCGATGGGAAGACGGTCGAGGAATTGCTCCGCAATGCCGACCTCGCCCTCTACCGGGCCAAGGATGAGGGTGGCGGCATTCACTGCGAATACCAGCCCGAACTCCACGCCATTGCCGAAGAGAAGCGGCAGCTCGAGTTTTCGCTGCGCAGCGCGCTCGAAAACGAGGAGATGGAGGTCCACTACCAGCCCGTCGTCGATGCGACGAGCGAGGATGTGGTCAGCTTCGAAGCGTTGCTTCGCTGGAACAGCAAGGTGCACGGGTTCGTCAGCCCCGCCAAATTCATTCCGTTGGCCGAGGACACCCGGCTGATCGTCCCGATAGGCACCTGGGTTCTGAATGAGGCCTGCCGCGAGGCTGCAAACCACTGGCCATCGCATGTGAAGGTGAACGTGAACGTTTCGCCCGAACAATTGCTCGAGCCCGATTTCGTCGGAACGGTCGTAAGGGCTCTGTCACACAGTGGGCTGTCCGCAGAACGGCTCGAGCTTGAAGTGACCGAAAGCATTTTCCTGCGGGACGCGGGGGTTGTGAGAAAGGCGCTCGAACAGTGCCTGGCGCTGGGCTGCTCGGTCGCGCTGGATGACTTCGGAACAGGCTATTCCTCGCTCGGTTACATCCGCAAGATGCAGTTCACGACCATCAAGGTCGATCGCATGTTCGTCCAGGGAGCGGCGCAGAACAGCCCCGAGAGCCTCGCCATCATTCGTGCTGTCGTCGCCATGGCCGACAGTCTCGATATGACCACCACCGCAGAAGGCGTGGAGAATGAAGAGGAAGCGGAACTGATCCGCCGCCTGGGATGCACCAAGATCCAGGGATACCACTTTGGCCGGCCAATGCCGGTTGCCGAGGTGCGCAAGATTTTCGCCCGGGACGAAGCCCGGTCGGCGTGATCAGGCGTTCGCGAGCGAGCGGATAGCCGATTCGAACAAGGCCAGTCCGTCAGTCCCGCCGTGGGCGGCATCTACCGCGCGTTCGGGGTGGGGCATCATGCCGAGCACATTGCCCGCAGCATTCAGCACGCCAGCGATATCGCGCTGAGACCCGTTGCAATTTTCCATGTAGCGAAATGCAACGCGGCCATCGCCTTCGATCCGGTCGAGAGTTTCGTTATCGGCGAAGAAGTTTCCGTCGTGATGGGCGACGGGGATGCTGATTTCCTGTCCGGCATCATAGCCGGACGTGAAGATCGACTGCGTGTTTTCGACCTTCAGGCCGACATTGCGGCAGATGAAGGTCTGGCCTGCGTTGCGCATGAGCGCTCCGGGCAGGAGCCGCGCTTCGGTGAGCACCTGAAACCCGTTGCAAACGCCAAGCACGGGCACGCCGCGTTCGGCAGCACGCACTATCTCGCGCATGATGGGGCTGTTTGCAGCCATTGCGCCGGAACGCAGGTAGTCGCCGTAGGAAAAGCCGCCCGGCAGGGCGATGAAGTCCAGCCCCTCGGGGAGCTGCGCATCGCCGTGCCACACACGGACCGGTGCGGAGCCGGACACCTGTTCGATGGCAACCGCCATGTCGCGGTCGCAATTTGATCCGGGAAACGTGACGACAGCTGCGCGGAAGGCCATCAGTCGAGCTTCTCGATGCGGTAGTTTTCGATCACCGTGTTGGCGAGAAGCTTTTCACACATTTCGGTGAGTGCCTCGTCGCTTGTGTCATCGGCTACGTCGAGGTCGATCGTGCGACCGATCCGGGCGCTTTCGACGCCGGAGAAGCCGAGCCCCTCGAGCGCGTGGTGAACCGCACGGCCTTGCGGGTCGAGAACACCGGGCTTGAGGCTGACAAGGACGCGGACTTTCATGGGCAGTGCCTTTGATCGCAAGGAATGGAAATCTTGCGCGCGCCTATGCCGTGCCCCGGCCAGCGAAGCAAGTCGCCGACCGGGGTTTCGGGCAGATTATCGGGGCGGATTATGGCCCCGGCCTGTCGTCATTCGGCCGGCTTCGGGACGATGGCGATCTCAAGCGCCTGGTCTGCATCGAGATAACGCTGCGCAAAGGCGCGGATATCTGCCGGTGTGACTGAACGAAGGATCGATTCGTATGTGCGCACCCGGTCCAGGCGATCGCTTTCCAGCTGCGCCGCTTCGAGCGAGCCGAGCCAATAGCCATTCTCGCGCTTGTCTTTCGCCAGCTTCTCGAGTTGCGGATTGCGAGCCCGGGCGAGAAGATCGTCATCGACAGGAGTAGCGCGCATTTCTCCCGCAATCTGGGAGATCGTTTCGAAGACCAGGTCTTGGTTTTCCGGGGCGACGATTGCTGCAGCGATCAGATATCCGAAGTCGTCGAAGGTATCCGACATCTCCAGCCCGGCAACCGGCGTGTAGGTCGCCCCGAGCTCTTCGCGCAGCGTTTCGAGCAGGCGAAGGCGAAGCGCTTCGGCGGCCAGCGTCCCGACCACTTCTTCCCTGAAATCTCCGTCATCGGTGGTGGGCCAGTAGACCTGAACCATGCCCTGATCGGCCGCGCCGGAGTGATAAAGAGTCCGCTTGGTGCGATCCTGCGCAAACTTCACCAACCGCGCGCTAGCAAAGTTATTCAGCTCCATCGGACGTTCCGGCAGGGCACCGAAAGTCTGCGCCACGGCATCGATAATCGCTTGCTCGTCGATGTCACCGACCACGGTGATCTCGATCGGGGAGTTTGCGAGGTTAGGCGAAACTGCAGCACGCAGATCGGCAAGAGTGGTGCCGAGCAGGACGTCTTCGCTTTTCGCACCGAACCGCATGTCACCATTGGCGATGATACGGGGCACTGCAGAGCCTGCTACCGCCTGCGGGTTAGCATCGAGACGAGCGATATAAGGCGGGATCAGCGCTTTCCATTGCGCTTCGGCTTCTTGGCGATAACCCGGAGCGGTGAGGAAAGCCGCAGCGGTCTGCATCTGGATCAGGAAATCCTCTGCCTTTGTCGAACCGGGAACATGGAAATGGTCGTTGGCGACAAACATGCCCGTCCGCACATTGCGGCCGGCAAAGATCCGCTGCAGTTCATCGAGGTCATGCGCTTCAAGCGCCGCGGTCGACGAAATCGCGTTCAGCATCGTGGATGCAGCAGGCTCTGCTTCGCCGAATGCAAGCTCACCCGACCCGATCCGGACATGGAAGAGAATTTCCTTGTCCTTGAAATCGGTCTTCTTGAGGTTGAGCATGACGTTGTTGTCGAACCGCAGCTCACGATAACCGAGGTCTTCGACCATCCGGTCGGCAACTACCGATCCAGGCGCGCCGAAATCGTCATAGGCGAAAGCAGCCGTAACTGTCTCTTCGGGAGCCGCGACCGCAACCTGTGAGGAGGCATTGTAGGCCGCGAGTATCGCTTCCTCGCCACCCTCGATGTCCTGTTTGCTGGCAATGTGGATCAGCGGCGCAGAGCCGGTGAAGGTTTCACGGAAGGCTTCGTGGACTTTCTCCGGAGTGAGATCTGCACGCACGCTTTCGAACACTGCGAGCCGCGTTTCCGGCAAGGCGAAAATGCGCTCGTCCCTGACCGTCGCGAGGATACCGTCTGCCAAAGCCTGGCTGGGGCGCGTGCCTTGGCGCTCGGCGCCGTTGCGAAGACTGGTCTCGAGATTGTTCAGTGCCTCGTCGAGTTCGCTCTGCGTAAAGCCGTGCAAGGTCGCGCGGCGGATTTCCTGTTCGGCGGTTGCAAGTGCCTCGCGCCATTGGCCGTCCTTGGCGACCAGCTGGATGTTCGATTGCGTGGCTCTGTCGAAGAAGTCGGAGGTCGCCAGACGGCCTCCCAGAATCGATCCTTCCGGGTCACGAGCCAGGGTCTGAAGGCGGCGATTGACCACCATGGCTGCCAGTTGCAGCTGCAGAGCCTTGCGGCCCTGGGCCACGGTGCTGAGCTTGCGCTCGTACGGCGCGAAACGGTCGATCTGGACGATGTAATTCACTGCCGGATCCACGAAGTAACCGGCCTGGGCGGGACGATCGAAATCGATAGCGCCGCGCTCGGTTTCGGTCAGCGAAGCGGCGGGCTTCTCCCAATCGGAGAAGCGTTCGCGCACCATGGCCTCAATGCTCTCGGGTTCGACATCGCCGACCACGATAAGCGTCGCATTGTCGGGCCGGTAAAAACGCTCGTAGATGCCGCGCAGTTCTTCGGCGGTGATGGACGCGGTGACTGCGCTTTCGGTCGGGTGACTGATGTTGGTCGCGAACGGCGTGCCCGGTGCGATGAACTTCTGATAGTCCATAAAAAGCCGCCGGTTGAAGGTGTTGCGGGTCTGGATTTCGGATTGGAGGATGCCGCGCTCGCGATTGACCGCTTCGGGGTCGAAGGTCAATTCCGAGCCGACTTCGCGCATCAGCATCAGGCCGGTGCCGATCAGTTCGGCGTCGTTGCGCGGCAGGCTCAGCTTGTAGGTAGTGTCCTCGAAAAAGGTGCTTGCGTTGGTATCCGCGCCGAATTTGAGGCCTTCGCGCTCGAGTAGTTTAACCATCTCGCCTTCGGGAATGTTCGTCGAACCGTTGAATGCCATGTGTTCGATGAAGTGGGCAGCGTTGAATTGGCCTTCCTTCTCGTCGATCCAGCCAATGTCGAAATTCATGCGCAGCACGACTTCGTCCTGCGGCGTTTCATTGCGCAGGATCGCGTATTTCATTCCGTTGTCGAGAATGCCGTACCGCACGGCCGGATCGGCCGGCACATCGTACACCGGGAAGTTCCAGCCCGTCAGCCCGGTCCGCGCGGGAAGGCCCAATTCCACGCTGGATGCGGTTGCCGTGGTCGAAGCGACAGGGGCCGTGGTGTCGGAGTACGTGGTGCATCCAGCCAGCGTCAGCGCGATAAGCGGCGTGGCGACCAGAATCTTGCGAATGGAAGAATTTTTCATAGTGCGTCCCTGTTTTTCCGCCGCACCAAGCGGCAGTCCCGACGCCAACTGTAACCAGTCGTCTTCAAATCAGAAGTCCCCGTTCCAGCGAATTCTATTGAATTTCGTGGAAACGCGACAAACGGCTGAATAACATCTACGAACTGCTGGACTACAAAAGTAATTGTCCGACGAGATGCTGTATTGTCCTGGTATGGCACCGCGTCGCATAACGCTTTCTCGCTTGCGAACTGTCTGTCACCGCAATGCAACATGGCGCTGAAACCCGCAGGCATCTGCGCTTTTGCGACTCCAATTCGCTCCCGCATGGGCTAATGGCGCCCGGTCAATTCCCTTTCTCCATCCCACCAACCCGCGCCGGCAAGCGCTGGGCCAAAAGGATCATCCCCATGATTGACCGCTCCCTTACTCTCCGCCTTCTCTCTGCCAGCACGCTGGCCTTCGCATTCGCGCAGCCCGCTCTGGCGCAGGACGTCGACAGCTCCGACACCGAAGCAACCGGTGCCGAAGAGGCCGATAACGGCCAGCTCGACATGATCGTCGTCACCGCCAACCGCCGCGAGGAAAACCTGCAGCAGGTGCCTGTGTCCGCCGCCACCCTGTCGGCCGACGCGACCCGCAGCATCTTCGACGCCGGTGCCGATATCACCGCGCTGTCGGCCCATGTCCCGGGCCTGTTCGTCGAAAGCTCCAACGGCCGTGCGGCGCCGCGTTTCTATATCCGTGGTCTCGGCAACACCGATTTTGACCTTGCAGCTTCGCAGCCCGTTTCGGTCGTCATGGACGATGTCGTCCATGAAAACGTAACGCTCAAGAGCTTCCCGATCTTCGACGTCGAGCGCGTCGAAGTGCTCCGCGGCCCGCAGGGCACGCTGTTCGGCCGCAACACGCCGGCCGGCATCGTCAAGATCGACACCGTGAAGCCGGGCGACGATTTCGCAGTGACCGGCTCGGCCAGCTACGGCAGCTTCGGCTCGGTAGCCATCGATGGCGGCGTGACCATTCCGGTCGCCCCTGGTCTCGCCTCGGTCCGCCTGTCGGGCATGTGGCAGCAGCGTGACAACTGGGTCGACAACGGCTTTACCGGTGAAGAGGACGTATACGGTGCCTACACCGACATCGCAGGCCGCGCGCAGATCCTGCTTACGCCGAGCGATCGCCTGTCGATCCTGGGCAGTTACTCGATTCGCGACCTTGACGGCACCTCGACGCTGTTCCGCGCCAACATCCTCGGCCCCGGCGACAACGATCTCAACGAGAATTACGACCGCGACACCGTGTTCTACGATGCTGGCGCCGGTAACCAGGCGCAGTACAAGGCCGAGATCATCACCGGTAAGGTCGATTACGAAGCAGACTTCGCCACCTTCACCTCGATCACCAGCTGGGCTGACAGCGAAGGTTCCAGCCGCGGCGACATCGATGGCGGTTTCGGTGCAGCATTCCTGCCGGTTTCGGGCCCGGGCTTCATCCCGTTCCCGTCCGATACGCAGGATTCGATCGAACTCGACCAGTTCACGCAGGAAGTCCGTCTCGCCAGCAATGGCGGCGGCGCTCTCAACTGGCAGGTCGGCGGTTTCTACTTCGACAGCGACTTCGACGTGACGACGGTCGGGTTCGACTTCCCGCCTTCCGTTACGGTCAACCACACCAACGAAAGCTGGGCGGTATTCGGCCAGGTTACCTCGCAGCTGACCGACACGATCAAGCTGACCGGCGGCCTGCGTTACACCGAAGACGACAAGGCGTTCTTCGTGCGTGATGCGGCCGATCCGCAGGCTCGCGAAGTGTCCGACGAGCGTCTCAGCTGGGACCTGGCGGCGTTCGTGGACCTCACTGCCGATGCGAGCGTCTATGCCCGCGTTGCAAGCGGTTTCCGCGCCCCGACGATCCAGGGCCGCGACGTGGCATTCTTCGCTCCGCCGTCGATCGCGACGAGCGAGAAGATCATGAGCTACGAAGTCGGCTTCAAGTCGGAACTGGCCGATCGCCGCGTGCGCCTGAACGGTGCTGCGTACTTCTACAACATCGAAGACCCGCAGTTCTCTGCGGTCGGCGGTGCCGGAAACCTGGTGCAGCTGGTCAATGCGGCAGACGGTCGCGGCTGGGGCTTCGAACTGGACAGCGCGTTCCAGATCACCCCGAACTTCCTCGTGACGGCCGGTGCCAGTTACAACAACACCGAAATCCGCGACGAGAACCTGGCAGTCGGCATTTGTGCGCAGTGCACCGTGCTCGACCCGATCGTGAACCTGTCGGGCACCGACCGTGCGCTGGTGGACGGCAACCCGTTCCCCAACGCGCCCGAATGGATTGCCGATCTGACCGCGCGCTATGCGTTCCCGCTGGGCAATGTCGGCGAACTCTTCGCCTACACCGACTGGACGTATCAGGGTGAAACCAGCTTCTTCCTCTACGACAGCGCGGAATATGTCGTCGACAACCAGATCGAAGGCGGTCTGCGCGTCGGTTATGCCAAGCAGGACGGCACGTTCGAAGTGGCTCTCTTCGCCCGCAACATCACCGATGCGGACAATGTGAAGGGCGGTATCGACTTCAACAACAACACCGCGTTCGTGAACGATCCGCGCGTGATTGGCCTGTCGGTTCGTTTCGACTACTGAGCGACGCGATAAGCGATGGAATTGGGGCCGGGAGGGATGACCTTCCGGCCCTTTTTCGTGGCGCAGGATCGTGCAGATGCCTAAATGCGATCCGATGGCTGCGCTCGATCTCGTCTACAACCCCGTTTCGGGCAGTTTCAGCCAGTCGCATCTCGACGCTCTCGTCGGCGCGCTGGAGGGGCAAGGCTTCGTCGTGACGCCCATGCCGACCACGGCAGAAGGTGCGCAGTTGTCAGGTTCGGCCGATCTGGTTTGCGTGCACGGCGGTGACGGCACTTTGCGCGATACAGTTCAGGCTTTGGCGGAAAGGGCAGGGGAGACGCCGCTGTGCGTCGCGCCTTCGGGAACGATCAATCTTGTCGCGCGGGAACTGGGCTATGCGCGCAAGCCTGCGGCCTTCGCTGCCGACTTGCGTGCTGCATGGGAGCGGGGCCGGGATACATGGGTGCAATCGCCCCTGTACCGTTTGGGCGAGATGCCGATCGTGTCGTGCCTGTCCATCGGCCCGGACAGTCATGCTGTGGCGCGCGTCGACGGCAAGCTGAAGCAGCGGATCGGTCGCTATGCCTATGTCGTTGCGCTGGCGCAGCAGATGCGCGACTGGCCGCGCGATACGATGACCATTCGCGGTGAGTTGGCGAATGGTCAGCCGTTCGAATACGAAGCGGAAGCCGCCATCGTAAGCCACGCGGCGCTTTATGCCGGTCCGTTCCAGGTCAGCCCGGAGGCGGCGCTGGCAGCAGACTCGGTCGAGCTGATTACGCTCAAACGCTCCACCCGCATGGGCACGATTGCGCTCAGCCTTGCGGTGATGCTGCGCCTGCCGGTGGCGAAGCTTGGCATTGCCGAGATCCGTTCGTGCCGCAGGATCGAATTCGATCGCTGCGTAACGCCGGTACAGGTCGACGGCGACCACATGCCCGACTGCGCCTACGCAATCGGGCCGAGCGGCATAACGCTGAGCTACGTGGTCTGAGCGACTATTTCTTGGCCGGCTTTGCCGGCGTGCGCAGACGGCCGCGATGGGCGTTCATGTCGAGCACTTCGCCAGGGCCATTGTCTTCATTCTGCAGCAGGCCGAGACGACGCGCGACTTCCTGATAGGCTTCGCTTTCACCGCCAAGGTCGCGGCGGAACCGGTCCTTGTCGAGCTTTTCGCCGGTGTTGATATCCCACAGGCGGCACCCGTCGGGGCTGATTTCATCGGCCAGGATCACACGACTGAAATCGCCGTCCCAGATGCGGCCGAATTCCAACTTGAAGTCGACGAGGCGGATGTCGATGGCGCTGAACATGCCGCTCAGGAAATCGTTGATGCGGATCGCCATGCTCGACATGTCCTGCATCTCTTCGTGGCTGCACCAGTTGAAGCAGGCGATTTCCTCTTCCGAAACCTTGGGATCGCCAAGGCCGTCATCCTTGTAGCAATATTCGATCAGCGTGTGCGGCAGCACCTCGCCTTCCTCGATGCCGAGGCGCTTGGACAGCGATCCCGCAGCCACATTGCGCACGACGACTTCGAGGGGGATGATCTCGACCTGGCGGACCAGCTGTTCGCGCATATTGAGGCGGCGAATGAAGTGCGTCGGAATGCCGATATGCGAAAGGCGCGTGAAGACATATTCGCTGATGCGATTGTTGATCACGCCCTTGCCGTTGATGGTGCCCTTCTTCTCTGCGTTGAAGGCGGTCGCGTCATCCTTGAAGTACTGGATGATCGTGCCGGGTTCGGGACCTTCGTAAAGGATCTTGGCCTTGCCTTCGTAGATCTGGCGGCGACGTGACATGGGCGGATTTTCCTTCGCGCTCAAAAAACTGCCGCCCCGGCAGTGCGATCGGCGTTGGTCCGATTGCCCCGGGGCGTCGAGCCTGCGCCTTTACCGCGAATGGAAGGGGGACGCAATCATACCCCGCTCTGGATGACCAAAGGCTTGCGGCATCGTCCTGTGAGAGGCAGCAAGGCAACCCATGGCGGCGCCTCGACACTACTTCCACTCCGGACTCGCGGTTGCGTCCGACCTGGCGCTGCCCGAATGGCAGGATTTTGCAGGTGGCGAGGGTGGCGACGTGAGGATCATCCTCTCCGACGCCTCCATGCCCGGGTGCAGCGAGGCGGACGGAACAATCATCGAAGGCGATGTGATCCGATTCGCTATCGACGGCACCGGGGTTTGGGAAATCGCGGGCGGACACACGATCCGCATTTATCCTGACGCCCATGCCCAAGAGTTCGAATTGCGCCTGTTTACCCTCGGCAGCGCGTGGGGCGCACTGGGATACAAGCGCGGGTTGGCCATGTGGCATGGGAGCGTGGTCGAAAAGGACGGCCAAGCCATAATGTTCTGCGGCGGGGCAGGCTTGGGGAAGAGCACGACAGCGGCAGCGATGCTGGCGTGGGGCTGGGCGCTGGTATCTGATGACCTGAGCCGGATCGATGCGCAATCCGAAGGCACACGCGTCCATCCTGCGAGCGCGCGAATCAAGCTTTGGCGCAACGCGATTGAGGCTTTCGGCTGGGAAGAGCGCATCATCCAGCGCGATTACTTCCGCGACGACAAGTTCCATCTCAGCGCGCCGGATCATCATGGCGGGGCTACCCCACTGCCGCTTGCCGCGATATTCGTACTGGCCGAGGGCGATCGGATCGACATCGAGAGGCTGGACGGCCACCGGGCAATGCAAGCCGTGCTGGCCGGAACGGTCTATCGCCCGGAGATGCTCGAAGCACTGAATGGCTGGGTCAAGCAGGCGCATATGGCGGCGCAGATCGTTGCTCTCACACCGGTCTACACATTGCGAAGGCCGCGCGATCTCTCCGCACTGGGCGAGCTTGCCCAAACAGTGGAGGATCATCTGTCTGAGTGAGAAGGTGGTGCCCAGGGGCGGAGTCGAACCACCGACACGACGATTTTCAGTCGTCTGCTCTACCACTGAGCTACCCGGGCACACTGCTTCGGCAAAAGAGGCTTAAACCAGCCCCGTGAGCAATGAGAGCGCGCCTATGGCGAAGCTGGCGCGCCTTGGCAAGGGGGGAAATTCACTCTTCCTTGCCGCCGACCACTTCTGCGGCGATTTCTTCGGGCAAGGCGGGTCGTCCGGGCACGGCATACCCATCGCCGAACCATTTCGACAGGTCGCGGTCGCGGCAGCGCGAGGAACAGAAAGGCGCGTGTTCCTGCGTGCGCGGCTTCTTGCAGATCGGGCAGGGACGGTTCTTGCTAGTCATGGGCAACGATTTGGGCAGCGGCCCTCTCGATGGCAAGGCCCGGGTCGGTCTCTATCCTCACCCAGCGACCTGTGCGGCGCTCCAGCTCTGCAATCCATTCCGGCTTGAGCTTCGCCTTGAGGGCGGGATGGATGGTCAGAAGCGTGGTCCCAGCCCCTTCGACGCGCTCGGCCCTGCGGATCGCCATGCGGGCCACCATGCCGGTGCGGGAGGTGGCAAAGCGGTGCAGTAGCGAAGGCCCCTCCAACCGCGCGATCAGCTGGACGAAGCCGAAGCCGTTCATGGCGGTCCTTTCGTGCGGCCAGTCGTCCAATGCCTCGTCGAGGGCTGTGTCGATCGCCTTGCGATCCGCCTTGGCTTCCAGGGTCGGGAAATCGATCCCGATGGAACCGCCAAGATCGAACTGCCTCAAGGCGGCGGCGATCGCCGGGACCGCTCTCAAGGCAAGTTCGCGTGGTGGGAGGTCGCCATCGATGTCGATGAGCGTCATCGCCGGAGTGACGCAGAGCAATATCGAGCCGCCATCGAATTCGATCTGGCCGCTCGAAGCCGCTTCCCAGATTTCTTCCCAGCTTCCTGCGGGGAAGCGGTGAACGACCTTGGCGCTGGAGAACACGTCGGGTGCTGGGTTTTGCATCGCCTCGACCGGACGCGCTGCGGGCAGCTTGTAACGTCCTCGCTCGGTCATCGCGGCGCGGATGATGACGCAGGCTATCGTCGATCCCTCGCTCGCATCGCCCGGCAACTTGTCGAGAAGGATTTCGCGCCCGTCCTCGAGCAGTCCGGTGCCGCGTGTCCCGCGTTTAGTGGCAAGCTTGGCAGAGACGTGCTGGCCTGCATGAAGTTCGCCGTGCCAGCGGCATTTCGCTGCAATTACCGTATCGCCGTCGAGCAGGATCGCGCGCGTCTCGCCGATCCCTTCCTCGACCAGCCAATCAGGCAATTGCGAAGCCCGCCGCTTTCAGCAGCGCCCGTGTCTCGTAGAGCGGCAGCCCGACTACGCCCGAGTGGCTACCCTGGATGCGCGAGATCAGCCCCTCGGCAAAGCCCTGGATGGCATAGCCCCCGGCCTTGCCGTCCCATTCGCCGCTGGCGATATAGGCGTCGATCTCTTCTGCGGAGAGGCGCTTGAACATCACGATCGTTTCGCTGAGCCGTTCGCGCAGCGCGCCGTCGGGTGCGCGCAAGGCGATCGCCGACAGGACGCGGTGGCGGCGGCCCGACAACAGCGCCAGGCATTCCCGCGCCGTTGCCTCGTCCTCCGCCTTGGGCAGGATCCGGCGACCGGCTGCAACCACAGTGTCCCCGGCCAGCACGAAGCCTGCGTCCGAAGCGGCAGCCTCGGCCTTCTCACGGGCCATGCGCTTGGCATAGTCGCGCGGGAACTCGCCCTTGGCGGGCGTTTCGTCGATATCGGCAGGGGCGATGGCATCGGGCGTCAGGCCGAGCCGCGCGATCAGTTCGCGGCGGCGCGGGCTGGCGGATGCTAGTATGAGAGTGGGCTTGCCCACGACGGCTTATTGCGGGCCGGGGCCGCCACGTCCGGGCATGAAGCGGTAGGTGATGCGCGCCTTGGTCAGATCGTAAGGCGTCAGTTCGCACAGCACCTCGTCGCCCACCAGCACGCGAATGCGGTTCTTGCGCATCTTGCCTGCCGTGTGGCCGAGCACCTCATGGCCGTTCTCGAGCTCGACGCGGAACATAGCATTGGGCAGCAGCTCCACAACGCGCCCGCGCATTTCGAGAAGTTCTTCCTTGGCCATTCGTATCCTTAGTCAAAAATGCAGTTCATCGGTTTGTGTCGCGCGCCCATAGCGGCAGGCGGGATAAAAGGGAAGCTTTAGGCATTAAGCGTTCAAGACGTAGTCACGCGACAAACCGATACACAGTGGCTGTTTGATCGACATTGCGAGCGCTCTATGCCCCGGAAGGGATTTGGGCGGAATGACCAGACAGGATTAGTCTTTGATAAATTTACGTTCCCGCCAATCCGCGAGTGTGCTTGCGCTTGTCCTGGCCGGCATGCCGGTAATCGCTGCAGCAGACGAGCAGGAGCCGCAATCTCTGCCCGATCCCGATGAGATCGAGGCAAGCGTGCCTCCGGCCGCGAATGATACCATCGTCGTGGAGGGCACCCGCCTCCGGGGCCAGCTCTTCGTCGAGGAGAAACCGATTGCAGAGTTCGACGAGGCGGACATCGCCTCGTTCGGCGCGAGTTCGATCGCCGACGTAATCGCCGCCATCGAACCTGCTACCGGTAGCGGCGCTCGCGGCGGACGTGGAGGCGGCCGTCCCGTCTTCCTCATCAACGGTATCCGCGTGTCGAGCTGGCGCGAATTCCGCAGCTATCCGCCCGAAGCGATCCGCAAGGTCGAGGTCTTCCCGGAGGAGACCGCACAGCGGTTCGGCTATTCACCGGACCAGCGGGTCGTGAACATCCTCCTCAAACCCGACTTCCGCAGCGTGACCGCCGAAGTCGAATACGAGGGGCCCGAAAGCGGCGGCTTCACGCGCAACGAGCAGGAACTCACCTTTCTGCGGATCGGCGAGAAGGGGCGCTTCAACATCAATGTCGACATTGAGGATTCCAGCCTGCTCACCGAGGCGGAACGGGGTCTGACTGTCGCAAACGGTGCGCCGGGCGAAGCCGCATTCCGCAGCCTGCGGCCGGATACGATGAGCGCCGAGGGCACGATCAACTATGCGCGGGCTTTCCAGGAATCCGGCCTGTCGCTCAGCCTGAACGGAACGGTGAACCATTCGGAAAGCCGAAGCCTCTCTGGGCTGTCGAGCGACGGCATCGTGCCGCTCGAACGACGCAGCGATATTGATACGGTTTCGGTCGGCGGCACGGTTTCGCGGCCGCTGGGCGACTGGAACGCGGTCTTTACGAATAATTCGGTCTTCACGGACTCCCGCACCGAAATCGACAGTTTCGACGGCAGCGGTTTTGACGTGGCGAACAACCGCACCTGGCGGCTGGACAATGCTCTGACCCTGACTGGCTATCCGATCAGCCTGCCGGCAGGCGATGTGAGCGTGACGGTTGACTACGGGCTGGACTGGGTTCGTCTCGCGAGCGACGACACAAGGACCGATTTCGAAACCGAGCTTACGCGGCGCAGGTTCAACGGCGGGACGAATGTTTCCATCCCGATTTCGGAGCGCGGCGGTCACTGGGGTGCCATTGGCGGCGTGAGCCTCAATTTCAGCTCCGGGTTCGAGGATCTTTCGGATTTCGGAACCCTCGCGAACTGGAGTGCAGGCATCAATTGGAGGCCGACGGACACGCTCGGCTTCAGTGCCACGCGCATATGGCGCGAAGTCGCACCCGGTCTCGCCAGCCTTGGCGATCCGCGCATCGATGAGTTCAATGTCCCCGTGTTCGACTATGCGAGCGGCGAAACCGTGCTTGCGACGCTGATCACCGGCGGCAATCCCGACCTGGCCGAAGAAACGCAAGCCGACTGGAAATTCACCGGTAACTGGGAATTGCCGTTTTGGGAAAATGCCCGGTTCCAGGTCGATTACGGCATCAACCGTTCGCGCGATGTCACGGCTACGCCGGGCTTCAGCGCTGCTTTCGAAGAGGCGTTTCCCGATCGCGTCACGCGCGATCTGGCCGGTGACTTGCTCGCGATCGATCGTCGTCCTTTGACGCTATACGAAACGCGCAGCAGGATCGTGTCTTTCGGCCTCAACGCGCGTGGCCAGATCGGCAAGGCACCCGAACGGTCCGAGCGCGGCGAGCGCGGTCGAGGTGGTCCCCCGGCCGCTGCCGGACGCAGCGGGCGAAGCGGTGGCGGTTTCGATCCGGCAAGGATGGAGACCATGCGCGAGACCTTCTGCAAGACGCCCGAAGGCGAGATGCCTGACCTGTCCGGCGTCCCGGAGATGTTCCGTTCACGGCTGCTCGACGAAAACGGCAATCCTGACCCGGAGAAGATCGCTGCTGCCCGCGCGCGGTTCTGCGGCGAGGATGCCGAGCGGCGTAGCGAAGAATTCGCTGCCATGCGCACGGCTATCTGCGCCGACCCGCCGCAGCTCGATGGTCTGCCGGAACAGGTGCTCGCCCGTCTGCGCGGGGAAAACGGCGAGATCGATCCCGAGAAAGTGAAGACGATGCGCGAGCGCATGTGCTCGGCCTCGGCCGACGGTGAAGGCCAGCAATCCGGAGAGCGCCGCGGCGGAGGTGGCTTCGGCCGGATGTTCGGTGGCAATTCGAACGACACCCGTCCGCGTTACTTCCTCAGCCTCAATCACAATATCGCGCTCGAAAACGAAGTATTACTGGCCGAGGGTGGTCCCTTGTTCGACCAGCTTGCGGGCGATGTCCTGCAGGGCGGCGCGATTTCGGAGCATACTTCGCGCTTGGAGGCAGGCCTGTTCTGGCAGGGCTACGGCCTGCGCCTGTCCGGCCGCTATACGGGCGAGGCGACGCTGCTGGGCGGCGACACCCCGGGATCGAGCGACCTATTCTTCGGCGATCTGGCCACGTTCGACATGCGTCTGTTCGCCAATCTCGGCGAAATCTTCAAGAAGGACGAAGGCTGGATGAAGGGCCTCCGGCTCGCTTTCGTGGTCGACAACGTGTTCGACGCCCAGCGCGAGGTGCTGGACGAAAACGGCGAAGTGCCGGATGCCTTTGCGCCCGAACGGATCGATCCGGTCGGACGCTATCTCGGCATCGATATCCGCAAGGCCTTCTAGGCTGCTGCAGGCCTCAGTGAAGCGAGCGTTGGGGGAAGACGATCCGTGCCCATAGGGGGGCGTTGAACGGCTTCCACCCGCCTTCCTTCTGGGCGAGGCGGTCGGCGATCGCATAGACGGCGGCCGGATTGACGCCGAGGCCGCAATGGCTGGCGAGCACTTCGATGTTCTCGCAATCCTCGCGGTCGCCTTCCTGCACCGAACCGCGCCAGTGGACGACACCGTCCGTACGCGTGAGAATGGAGGTGGTCGGTACCGGCGGCGCTTCGGCGAGCTTCTTGAAGTTGTCGCCCTTCATCACCTCAGGCTCCTTGCCGTTGAGGTATTCGAACAGGCGCCGGGCATTGGTGTGGTTGCGATCATCGGAGATCGGGCTGCCGAGGCTGATGACCTGACGGACCTTCTCTGGCGCCAACTTGGCCAGTTCGCGCGCGAACACGCCGCCAAGGCTCCACCCGACGATGCTGATCGGGCGGCCGGTACGCTCGTAGACTTCATCCACACATCCCAGCATCGCCTCGATGCGGGCCTGGTCCACCTTGATATTGCGCCCAAGGTTCCAGCCGGCACAATCATATCCAAGGTCGCACAGCAGGCGGCGCAGCGGTCCGGTTGAATAGTCCGACGCCATGAAGCCTGGCAGCACCAATACGCCATGCCCGTCTCCGCGCGGAAGCAGGCTCATGAAGGGGCGCAGGGCATAAAAGCTGGCCAACTCTCCCATGGCGCGGCCAGGTTCGGCCAGCGCCAGGATGCGACTGGGAGGACGCGCGTCGACCCGTGCGGCGGTTGCTTGTGTCACGATTTGGTTGTTCCTTTCCCTTTCGGGGCAGCCTTTGAACGGCTGGCGACCCTTTTGGTGCCCTTCTTGGCGGGCGCCTTTCTCGTTGTCGTTGCGGCCTTCTTGGCCGGTGTCCGCCTCTTGGCGGCGGGCTTCTTTGTTGCAGGTTTCTTCGCCGAAGGCTTCTTCGCTGGAGCGGCCTCTGCACCACCCTTGGCGGCATCGCGCAGCTCTTCGTAGGAATCGCGGATACACTGCACGTAGAATTCCGGATCGGGCATCATTTCGCGGTCGGCAGTGAAAGCGATTGTCGCTTCATCGGTATAGGACTGCACGACATGGCCGAGGCCGAGACCATCGGTAAGGCAAAGCAGCCCCATCATGCTCTGCATTTTCGCGCCGGCGGAATAAATCGGGATGGGCGGTCCGGGGACATTGGTCACGACTGTCGTGAAGATCGGCCCCACACCGCGATTGGCGAGGCTGAGGCGGCTGTAAAGCTGCGCGCCGAGGGCCATGAACAGCGCCGGGCTCGCCTTGCTCATCTCCGTCATGTTCCGCGCGCCCAGCGCATCGGTCATGGCCTTGGAATTCTTCGTGCGATTGTGGACCCACTCGAGGCGCTCGATCGGATCTGCGATGTGGGTGCCGAGCGGCGCAATCATGGCCGCGACCTGGTTGCCCATCGTGTCTTTTTCGCTCGACGAGCGGACCGAGATAGGCGCCATCGCGGTGAGCGTTTTCTTGGGCAGTTCGCCCTTGTCGTCGAGGTAACGCCGCATCGCCCCGCCGATGATGGCAAGGAAGACGTCGTTGACCTTGGCGCCTTCGGCGGCGGTCCGGATCGACTTGATCTCCGCCAGCGGGACGCTGACCCCTTCGACGACGCGGTGGGGAGAGATCTTCTTGTTGAACCGCGTCTTGGGGGCGATCATCTCGCTCGAGACATCGAAATCCTTCGCAGCCAGTCCCTTCAACGCCTTGGCGAGGCCGGGTGCAGCCTTGGCGGCAACTTCCAATTGCTTGAGCGGATTGGTGATGGCGTTGAAATAGCTCTTGCCCAGCAGTTCAACCGGGTTGGGGACCTTCTCAGGCTTCCAGTTGTCCGGCGTTTCGGGCGGTGGCTGGTCGGGGCGCAGCGTGTGCGTCGCCTCCATCAGGTCGATCCCGCTCATGCCATCGATTGCGGCGTGATGGACCTTGGTGATGTAGGCATAGCTGCCCTTCTTCACGCCCTCGACGCCATCGAGCCCTTCGACGACCGTAATTTCCCACGGCGGGCGGCTGAGGTCGAGCGGGCGGGCGAAAACGCGGGCTGCCTGGATGCACAGCTGGCGCCAATCGCCCGGCGCGGGCAGGGCGACGTGCCGCACATGGTATTCCAGGTCGAAATCGGGATCCTCTATCCAGTAGGGATAGTCGAGATCGAAGGGCACGCGAACGAGGCGTTGCCGCATGGTCGTGGAGAGTTGCAGCCGGCTTTCGATGAAGCCGAGAATGTCCTTGAAGCGTACGAAACCCCCGGGCGCGGTACTGGGATCGTAGATGAGGATGGAGCCGATATGCATCGGCGAATTGCGCGTCTCGAGCGCGACGAAACTCGCGTCCATGCCCTGCAGTTGCTGCATATGTTCCTTTCCAGCCGCCGCAGCACACGAAAGCGCTCGGCAACTCTCCCCTGCACGGCCGGCTTTTGCCGGTCCGAAAGAAGGAATCTAGCAGCATTGTGCAGCGCGTCAAATCGCGCGTTACAGCGCTTCCCCGGCGGCAACGCCGCTGGCCCAGGCCCACTGGAAATTATACCCGCCGAGCCAACCGGTTACGTCGACCGCTTCACCGATTGCGTAAAGTCCGGGGACGTTTTTCGCCTCCATCGTTTTCGACGACAGTTCATTGGTCGATATGCCCCCGACGGTCACTTCGGCCTTGGCGAAACCTTCCGTGCCATTGGGGCGGAATTCCCAGCGCTTGAGCCGTTCATTCGCAATGCGCAGCGCCTTGTCGGATGCATTGCCGAGATCGCTTTGCACCCCCAGCTTTTCCGATAGAATGTCGGCCAGCCGATCCGGCAGTTCATCGCGCAGGACGCTGCGCATCGTTGCCTGAGGCGTTTCGCGCTTGCGTTCGAGTAGCCAGTCGGCATCGCGCCCAGGCAGGAAGTCGATCAGAACCGGATCGCCGGGTTTCCAATAGGAGGAGGCCTGAAGGATCGCGGGGCCTGACAGGCCGCGATGCGTAAAGAGGGCAGCTTCCGGAAAACTTGCCTTTCCGGCGCGCGCCACGACCGGGGCGGAGACGCCCGAGATTTCGCGGAAAAGCACCCCTTCGCCGCCTAGCGTCAGCGGCACGAGGGCAGGGCGGGGCTCGACGATCTTCAGGCCGAACTTGCGGGCCAAGTCATAGGCAAAGCCGCTCGCGCCCATCTTGGGGATCGACGGCCCGCCGGTCGCGAGCACAATAGTGGCGCCATGATGGGTCCCGCTGTTCGTGACGACCCTGAAGCCATCCTCCTGATCGACCGTCTGCACGTCCTCATTGCAGCGAACGATCACTTCGCCGCCGAATTCAGAGGCCTTTTCGCATTCTGCCAGCAGCATCGCCACGATCTGCTTTGCCGAGCCGTCGCAGAACAGCTGGCCAAGCGTCTTTTCGTGCCATGCGATGTCGTAGCTTTCGACCAGTTCGAGGAAATCGCCAGCCGTGTAACGGGCCAGCGCGCTCTTGGCGAAATGCGGATTGGCGGAGAGGTAATTGGCCGGACCAGCGCCGATATTGGTGAAGTTGCACCGGCCCCCGCCGGAAATCAGGATTTTCTTGCCCGGCCTGTCCGCCTTTTCGAGCACCAGCACGCGTCTGCCCCGCTGGCCTGCGCGTGCGGCGCACATGAGACCTGCGGCCCCCGCGCCGAGGATTATGGCATCGTAGCTGTCCGACATGTCGGCCTTACGCCTGCTCTGTCGGCTTCTGGCGCGCCGCCACGAAATAGAGGACCGTGCCGACGACGACGAGTACGCCGAACATCGTCCACGCCTGCTGGTCCGCATGGCTGGCTATCCAGACCGAAGCGGCGAAAGCGAGCACAGCAACCACGAAATGAAGCGGATTTATCCGGCCCTCGCGATGCTCGATCATCGGCAAGGCTGCTGCCGTAATCACATAAGTCAGGAGGCGGGATAGCGTGCTTGCCGCTGCGAGCGCGAGGAAGCCGCCCCACACGGCGAACAGGGCCGATGCGACACCGTAGAACAGGATCGAGTTTGCAGGTGTCAGGAAACGCGGGCTGACACGCTCGAACCATTGGGGCAACATTCCCTGTTCAGCCATGCCGTACGCCATGCGCGGCACCACGATCAGCCCGCCGAGGCTGTTGGCGGCGATCGAGAAACCTGCGCCCACTACGATGACGAGCGCGCCCCATTGGCCCAGCGCCACTTCCGCCGCCCCTGCGAGCGCGTTTTCATTGGCGCCTTCTTCGGGACCGATGGTGAGATAGGCCCAGATGACCAGAGCATAGAGGATGGTGACACCGGCCAGGACCGTGACGAGTACGCGCGGAATATCCTTTTTCGGGTCGCGCACCTCGCCTGCCGGGACGGTCACGCCCTCGAAGCCAATGAAGGCGTAAAACAGCAGCAGAACGACGGATTCGACCTGGCTGAATTCGGGCAGGACCACAGTTTGGTGCGTGAAGGCGCCGAAGATCGCTACACCGATGATAAGTATCAGTGGCGTCAGCTTCAGCGCCGTCAGCAAACCCAGCGTATTGACCGAACTGCGCATGCTCAAAAGCGTGACGCCAGTCAGCGCGAGGATCGTGATTACCACGGTGGTAGTTGCTGCAGTGCTATTCTCCAGCCACGGGAATACAGCCGCGAAATAGGCGATCATGACATGGGTATTCGCGGCCATTGCGACCGCTCCCGATGCATAGCGACCCCACCCGGCCTGGAAGCCTGCAAAGCTGCCGAATGCGGCCTTGCCATAAAGCACCGGCCCACCGCTCCCGTCGAAACGTGCGGCAAGCCATGCGAAGGTCAGTGCCAGCGGCAAGAACATGATCCCGCCGATCACCATCAACCACGGTGCGAAGCTGCCGACGGCCGCTACCAGTACGGCGGGCAGGGCGAATATTCCCGACCCGATCATTCCGTTGATCTGGAACAGCGAAGTGCCCCAGAAGCCGACTGTGCGCGGCGGCGCTATCTTGTTCCCGTCCATGCCGACAATCCGTGCCCTCTGTGGCCTTTGTGCGCAAGCGATTGAGTATGGTGCGTCCACCGCCTATCTCCACCCTCATGTCGCGTAGCAAGGCCGGTTCCCCCAACGATCCCAGAGGCAAGGAGCGTTTCCACGAGGAACGCGCCACCAAGACCGTGGCGAGTGCGCAGCCGGACCTGGAAGCGGGGATCACTGCCATTCGCGAGACGGTGAAGACGCTCAAGCCCCGGCCGGGCGTCTACCGGATGCTCGATACGCGCGGAGATGTGCTCTACGTCGGCAAGGCCCGCAGCCTGAAGGCCCGCGTCGCCAACTACACCCAGATCAACGGCCTTTCGAACCGCATCGTGCGCATGATCAGCCAATGCCGCGCGATGGAGATCGTGGTCACCAATTCGGAAGCAGAGGCGCTGCTGCTCGAAGCGCAGCTGATCAAGCGGTACCGTCCGCCGTTCAACGTGCTGCTGCGCGACGACAAGAGCTTTCCGTTCATTCTCCTGCGGGCCGACCATGCCTTCCCGCGCATCCAGAAACATCGCGGCGCGCGGCGGGCAAAGGGCAATTACTACGGGCCCTTCGCCAGTGCAGGCTCGGTCAACAAGACGCTGAATGCACTCCAGAAACTGTTCCTGTTGAGGAGCTGCACCGACAGCTTCTTCAACAATCGCGACCGGCCCTGCCTGCTCTACCAGATCAAGCGATGCAGCGCGCCATGCGTCGGCCGCATCGACGAGCAAGGCTATGCCAGCCTCGTGGATGAGGCGAAGGATTTCCTGTCCGGCAAATCCTCCGCCGTGCAGGCGAATATCGAAAAGCAGATGGCCAAGGCCGCCGAAGATCTCGACTTCGAGACCGCGGCGATCCTGCGCGACCGGCTGCGGGCGGCGACGTTCATCCAGGGCTCGCAGGCGATCAACGCCAGCGGCGTCGGGGATGCCGATGTCTTCGCGCTGGCGAAGAAGGGCGGGCAGATCGGCGTGCAGGCCTTCTTCATTCGCGGAGGGCAAAACTGGGGGCACCGCGCGTTCTTCCCGCGCAATACGGGCGATCTGGAGGAGGCACAGGTTCTGGCCGACGTGCTGCTCCAGTTCTACGAGGAAGTCCCGCCGCCCAAGACTATCCTGACCGATCGCGAACTGGCCGAGCAGGAGCTTATCGCCGAAGCTCTGGCGGAGAAGGCAGGCCATGCCGTCGCCATCTCGATCCCGCAGCGCGGCGACCGGCGCAAGCTCATGCAGCAGGCCCAGCGCAACGCGACCGAGGCGCTCGAACGGCGCCTGGCCGAAAGCGGCACCAAGGCGCGTATCCTGCGCGAACTGGCGGAATTCCTCGAATTGGAAGAGGTGCCGCAGCGCATTGAGATATACGACAACAGCCATATCCAGGGCGACAAGGCTCTGGGTGCGATGGTCGTCGCCGGGCCCGAAGGCTTCGAAAAGGGCCAGTATCGCAAATTCAACATCAAGACGGCCAAGACCAATGACGATTTCGGCATGATGCGCGAAGTCATGCAGCGCCGTTTCCGCAAGCTGGCCGAGAGCGAACGCGACGACGGGGCATCGCAGACGGGCAAGGGGCATGAGGCAATCTGGCCCGATTTGCTGCTGATCGATGGTGGCAAGGGCCAGGTGTCGAGCGTGATGGCCGTCTTGGAAGACCTCGGGATAGCCGAAGACGTGCCGGTGATCGGTATCGCCAAGGGGCCGCATCATGGCCGCGAAGGGCGCGAAGTGTTCCACTTCCCCGACGGGCGCGAGAAGACGCTGCCGGTCAATTCGCAGGTGCTGTTCCACCTCCAGAACCTGCGCGACGAAGTGCACCGCTATGCCATCGGCGCCCACCGCGCCAAGCGCAGTCGCGCGATCACCGCATCGCCGCTGGACGAGATCCCCGGTATCGGCCCTGCGCGCAAACGCGCGCTGCTGCTTCATTTCGGCACCGCGGGGAAGGTGAGGGCCGCTGCGCTGGAGGACCTCATGCGTGCGCCCGGCATCAGCGAAGGCGTCGCACAGCAGATCTACGACTTCTACCACGCAGGCGGTTGAGGCATCCGATTGGACGGCCGCCACACTCTCCTGTATCTTTTGGGGCGACGGCTCAAATTTGAGCCAGATCAATGAACGGCATCGCCAGAGCGCTATCCTGACTGCATCGATTCCGGAAAATAGCCTCGGCTGCCGGACCAACGCCAAGTGGGAGATCCGCCATGAAATCCATCCTGTTCAACGCATTCGCCGACAAGGGCCATCCGCAGCGCCTCGACCTTGCGCTCGATCTGGCGCGGGCTTTCGACGGCCACCTCTCGGTGCTGAACGCCGTCCCTTACGAAGCCGCAGGCACGATCGATCCCTATGGCGCGGCGTTCGCGGCCATGGTGCCGATCTGGCGCGAGGAGGCGGCGAAGCTGAAGGCCGACACGGAAAAGGACCTCGCCAATGAAGGCGTGGCCTGGGACTGGATCGATTGCGCGGGACCGGTGTCGCTCTCGCTGATCCGCCACTCGACGCTGGCCGACCTCATCGTGATTGGTGAAAAGGAACCACGCAGCGGCGGCAAGTCGCCATCATTCACGGCCGGTGAAGTGGCGCTGGGCGCAGATTGCCCGGTGCTGGTCCTGCCTGACGAGTGCAAGCGGCTCGATTTCGACAAGACTGCCGTCGTCGCCTGGGATGGGTCGTCGGAATCCTCCCACGCCTTGCGCGCAGCGGTGCCCCTGCTGGCGAAGATGAAGGCGGTCTATCTCGTCACGGTCGGTGAAGGGAAGAAAACCGACAAGGATTTCGACCTGCCCGCCATTCGCGGGGCCGACTACCTATCCCGCCACGGGATCGGCTGCGAGATCGTGCAGGTCGCGGCAGACGACAAGGGGGTCGCCCACGCGATCCAGTCTGCGGCCGACACGCGTGATGCGGGACTGATCGTGATGGGCTGCTACGGACGCCTGCGCCTCGCCGAACGGCTGTTCGGAGGCGTTACGCGCGCCATGCTAACGGACGTAAAGGTGCCTCTCCTCCTCAAGCACTGAGCCGGAGAAGACCACGCACGCCGGGTCAGCCCTGCGAGGGCTTGCCCGGCTTGCGCTTGCCCGCGAACTTCTTGCCGGCCCCCGGACCCTTCTTGAAGGGTTTGCCCGGCTTCTTTCCGCCGGGGCCCTTGCCAAAAGGCTTCGGACGCACGCGCGCACCGCCAGGGCCACCGGGACCGCCACGATCGCGACGGTTCTGGCGGGCTTCGATACGGGGACCATCGGGCGCTTCCTCGATCAGGATTGCGTCCTGCTCGTCTTCCGAACCCGCCGTGCGAGCAACGGCATCGGCGAATTTTCCGGCCAAGTTGCTGGGGATCTGGAACCAGGTTTCGAACTGGCCGACGCGGATCGCACCGATCTCGTTGCGCGTGATGTGACCACGGCGGCAGAGCAGCGGCAGTATCCAGCGCGGTTCGGCGTTCTGGCGGCGCCCGACGCCGATCTTGAACCAGACCACGTCCTCGAAACCGGGACGGTGGCGGTCGGCCTTGGCCTTCTCGCGTGCTTCGGGCGTGTTGGCGACTAGCTCTTCAGGTTCGGGAAGGCGCGCGCGGTGGGTGTTCACCAAGGCCGCAGCGATGTCTTCGGGCGGCATGCGTGACAGCAGGTCGGCCGCCATCTCGCGATCTTCGTCGCTGAACTCGCGCGGCTCGGTCAGGCGCTCCATCAGGCGCGTGCGATCCTTCTTGCGGATCTGTTCGGGCGAGGGTGCGTCCATCCATTCCGCAGCGATCTGTGCGCCGCGCAGCATGCCTTCGACCCGACGACGACGATTGTAGGGCACGATGATCGCCGCCGTACCCTTCTTGCCCGCACGGCCGGTGCGGCCCGAACGGTGCTGCAGGGTTTCCGCATCGCGCGGGATTTCGACGTGGATGACGAGGCTGAGCGTCGGCAAATCGATGCCGCGCGCAGCAACGTCCGTGGCAACGCAGACACGCACGCGCTTGTCGCGCAGTGCCTGTAGGGCCTGGTTGCGTTCCGACTGCGAATGCTCGCCCGAAAGCGCAACGGCTGCAAAGCCGCGCTCCTGCAGTGTCGCATGGAAGCGGCGGACATTGTCGCGCGTGGCGCAGAACAGGATCGCGGTTTCCGCTTCGTGGAAGCGCAGCAGGTTGACGACGGCGTTTTCGATTTCGGCGGGCGAGACGGTGATCGCCTGGTAGCTGATGTCGCCATGTCCACGGTCTTCGCCGCGCAGCGAGAGGCGCAGGGCGTCCTGCTGGTAACGCTCCGCCAGTCGCACGATCGGGCGCGGCATGGTGGCCGAGAACAACAGGGTCCGGCGCGTTTCGGGCGATGCGTCGAGGATTTCCTCCAGATCGTCGCGGAAGCCCATGTCAAGCATCTCGTCCGCTTCGTCGAGCACCACGCCGATCAGGCCCGAAAGGTCGAGCGCACCGCGTTCGAGGTGGTCGCGCAGGCGTCCCGGTGTGCCGACGACGATGGCGGGGCCTGCACGCAGCGCGCGCCGTTCCTTGCTGGCGTCCATACCGCCCACGCAAGTCGCGATGCGGAGGCCAGCCTTCGCGTAGAGCCAGCCAAGCTCGCGGCTCACCTGCAAGGCGAGTTCGCGGGTCGGCGCGACCACCAGGGCAAGCGGCTTTTCGACCAGCGGCAGATTGCCGGTTTCTTCGAGCAGGGCGTCGGCCAGCGCCAGGCCGAAAGCGACCGTTTTGCCGGACCCGGTCTGGGCCGACACGATCAGGTCGCGTCCCTTGGCGTCGTCAGCGATCGTGGCGGACTGGACTGGGGTAAGGTCGGTATAGCCGCGCTCGGTCAGCGCTTCGCCGATCATCGGCGGGAGGGTTTCGAAAGACATAGGGCTCACGGGCATTGGCGCATCGACACATGCGACGCGCGGGGAAACAGGAATCCGGCTGCTCGCGGTCCGTAAAGGCACGTGCGCGAGAGGGAGAGCGCGGCGGAAATCGAATAGCCGTCGGCGCGTTCAGGCGGCCCTATAGCGGGATTCGACCCGTTTGGCTTGTTTTATTTTGCACCTGCGAAATGATGCGCGAAATCACGCCTCGTCCTTGCCCTTCGCACGCCTGATGACGCCTTCCTGGGCAACGCTGGCCACGAGCTCTCCGTCGCGGTTGAATATACGCCCGCGATTGAACCCCCGGCCGCCGCCGGACCACGGGCTGTCGGTTGCATAGAGCAGCCACTCGTCGGCGCGTGCCGGGCGATGGAACCAGATCGCATGGTCGAGGCTGGCGCCTTTCAATTCGCCGCGCGCCCAGGACAGGCCATGGGGCAGGGCGCTGGTGCCGAGCAGCGTGAAATCGCTGGCATAGGCGATCACGGCGCGGTGAAGGGCTGGGTTGTCCTCGATCGCCGGCAAGGGGGCGACAGTGCGGAACCAGCTATGCGCCGCAGGTGGCTTGGGCTCCGCATTCATCCAGTGCAGCTTGTCGGACGTGCGCATCTCGATCGGGCGCGGGCGCAGCATGAGAGCACGCTGCACGTCGGAGACGTTCTCCATCGCATCGAGGAATCGCTTCCTCAATTCGCTGTCGGGCAGAAGGTCTTCCGGCGGGGCGACGTCGGGCATGACGCTGTTGGCGTGCTCCAGCCCCTCTTCAGGGCGCTGGAAACTCGCCGTGAGGTTCAAGATCGCGCTCGGCTCATCGTCGCCGACCTGCTGGCGCGCGACGACGCGGCGATTGGCAAAGGAGCGGCCATCGAAATCGGCTGCGACCGAATAATCGATGTCGATGCCTTCCCGGCCGCCGCGCAGGAAATAGGCGTGGAGCGAGTGGGCTTCCATTCCATCCGGCGCGCTGGCCTGTGCTGCCTGAAGGGCCTGAGCTACGACCTGCCCGCCGAAAACCCGCCCGATGCCGCCGGGCTGCTGGCGCCCGGCGAAATGGCCATCGCCCTTGTCGGTAACGGTCAACAGCCGGATCAGTCCAGCAACGAGGTCTTCTGGGGTCTTGGTATCGGTCACGCAGCGGCTTTGCTTGGGAGTGTGCGCAGCGTCAAGCGCCCCCGGCTCCCAGTCGCCGCATTACCCGCCACGCAATCGATTTACCGCGATTGCCGTGGGGCCACCTGCCGGGCGCTTTCGGAGCGAAGCCGCGCTGGCGCAGCGAACCGTTGAAACAGCGCGCGGCAGCTTCGGCATAGCTCCATTCGCTACGCCAGGTGATGGAGAGCGATATCGAGCTGGCAGGGCCGTTCCGCACGAAATGCGGTGCCATCACGGGGACGTAGACCGCTCCCTGCGGGCCCAGTTCGAACGGGGTGCCACCCTTCGCGAGCGTATCGTCCCACGGCAATTCGCGTGGGCCGCCGAGGTGATAGCTCTCATGCACAGTATCGGGCGCGAACGCAGGATCGCCTGCGGGAAACTGGGTCATGATCTTGGTGCCGGTCAGCTGCAGCAGGATGTTGTGCTCGGGATCGAAGTGATAGGGGGTTACCGCGTTCGGACTGGATATGAAGACATAGCCTTGCGGGGTCAGCATCGGGCCCGTCCTGCTTTCGATGACGGGGCGAAGTTCCTCAAGCAGATCGACCAGCAGGTCATGATAGGCAGGAACCTGCTCGATATTCTTGAGCACCGCCCAGCTGTCACACTCCGCGATACGCCGGATCGTGTCTTCGATAGTCAGCCCGTTCGGCGCCGGCTTACCATCGACGCCTATCGGAAGGTCGCCGCGGTTGTATTCCACGCTATTGGCCGGAAGCTGCGAAGCGAGCCCTGCCAGTGCATCCAGCGTCAGGCGCGGTTCGTCTGCGAGGGAGTGGCCGAGCTTGTGCGGCACTTCGGGATAGGAACGTGCAAATACGTCCCTGCTTTCCTGTCCGAAAACGGTCATTGCCTGGCCTCCTGCCGCTTTTCCTCGATCCACGCCATCACAGCTCCGAGCGCCCTTCGCCAACCGTGGCCCACGGGGATCGTATAATAAGCGATCTTCCTGCGCTCGGACCAGATACGTTCGATCATGGAATGACCCGGCACCGCGCAACTGTCGCACCAGCGGATGTTCTCGTCTTCAAGCAGGGCGAGATTCTCGACCTGGATCTGGAGGCCGGGCGAATAGCGCGCAAAATCTTCGTCGAAGGTCGTTTTGAATGCGAAGGACCCCGGCGGTGTGAGGAAAGTCGCCAGCATGGCGATTGGCGCGCCGTCGCAGGTGAGCGTCAGGCGCTCCAGCCGCCCGAGAGCGGCTGCGCTTTCGAGCGCTTTCCGGAAGACTTCTCTCGTGCGCGGGTCGGCGGCAATGGCGGATCCGGCTTCGCCCTTCCAGCCGCGTTCCTCAAGGGCGAGGAATGCGTCGACCCAGTGGTCGATTCCTTCGGCGGAACGATGTCTCTCGACTTCGAGCGAACCGCTCTCCGACAAACGGTTTCGTTGCCTGCGCAATTCCTTGCGCGCCTTGGTCGTCATCGAACGAGCAAGATAGCGGTCAGGCGACTGGGTGCTCCCCAGCAGCGCACGTTCGGCGGCGTAGGCGGTGCGGATGGGCCTGTTCGCGCGATCACACACCTGTCGAAGGCTTCGTATGACAGGATCGTCCGGCGAGACCTGGCACAGGTGGAAGAAGAGCGAGCCTCCCGCTGCCGTGTCGAAATGGTCGAGACATTCTGTCCAGAACCTGGCCTCGTAGCCGGCAATGACCAGCGGCACTCCGCAGAACATGTTGGGGTGCAACCATGCGGAGAGGTGCGGGATCCGGCGCCCATGGTAAGCGCTCGATCGCTGCACCGGCATCAGACCGCAAAGCTGACCGTCATCTATGAGCAGGGCCAGCGCAATGTCCCCGTCCGGATCGAACGCTTCGAGCGACGGCAGGAGAAACCATCGTTCGTAGAATGGGTTGGGCGAGGCTGCGGATACGGCCAAAGTATCCCACGCGTCCTCTGGCAGAGCGGCAATCACTTCTTGCCACGGGATGCAATGAAAGCCGTCTGCCAGCAAGCACGGGCGCGGGGCCGCGACCGCCGTGTCCGGTTCCTTGCGTAGTTCCTGCATTTTCCCCGGTCCCGTCGCCGCGCGAAGTCCCGACCCTGCGGAAGAACCTAGCGTCGTCGCGGGGCGATGCAAACCACCCTGTTCGGGAAAGGAAAGGGGCGGCGACACCCGAAGATGCCGCCGCCCCGAAGTGCGTCGATGAGACCGAAGATCAGCCGGCCGCAAGCGCTGCGAGAAGCAGCAGTGCGACAATGTTGGTGATCTTGATCATCGGGTTCACGGCCGGGCCCGCGGTGTCCTTGTAAGGATCGCCCACGGTGTCGCCGGTCACGGCTGCCTTGTGGGCTTCCGAGCCCTTGCCGCCGTGGTTGCCGTCTTCGATGTACTTCTTGGCGTTATCCCATGCGCCGCCGCCGGCGGTCATGGAAAGCGCCACGAAGATACCGCCGATGATCACACCGAGGAGCAGGGCTCCGACGGCGGCAAAGGCGTTTTCCTGGCCCGCAAGGAACAGGATCGCGAAGTAGACCACGATCGGTGCCAGCAGGGGGAGCATCGAAGGCAGGATCATTTCCTTGATCGCAGCCTTGGTCACAAGGTCCACCGTACGGGCATAGTTGGGCTTGCTGGTGCCGGCCATGATGCCCTTGTCGTTGGCGAACTGTTCGCGCACGTCGACGACCACGTCACCGGCAGCGCGGCCCACGGCGGTCATGCCCATCGCACCGAACAGGTACGGCAGCAGCGCGCCGAGCAGCAGGCCGACGATGACGTACGGGTTCTCGAGGCTGAAATCGACGTCAGCATCCGGGAACAGCTTCGCCAGGTCGGTCGTGTAGGCGGCGAACAGCACCAGCGCGCCGAGGCCCGCCGAACCGATCGCATAGCCTTTGGTCACGGCCTTGGTCGTGTTGCCTACGGCGTCGAGCATGTCGGTCTTTTCACGAACGCTGTCGTCGAGACCGGCCATTTCCGCGATGCCGCCCGCATTGTCCGTTACCGGACCGTATGCGTCGAGCGCCACGACCATGCCCGCCAGCGCCAGCATTGCGGTGGCTGCATAGGCGATGCCCATGAGGCCAGCGAGCTGGAAGGTGGCGATGATGCCCGCAACGATCACGATCGTCGGAAGCGCGGTCGATTCAAGGCTGATGGCAAGACCCTGGATCACGTTGGTGCCGTGGCCCGTTTCCGAGCTCTTGGCGATCGAGCGGACCGGACGATAGTTCGTGCCGGTGTAATACTCGGTGATCCAGATGATGAGGCCGGTGATGGCAAGACCAATCAGCGAGCACCAGAACAGGTCCATCGCGGTAAAGCCGACCACCTGCTGCGCAGTGCCTTCTTCAGCCAGCGGAGCACCCGGGTCGATGCCAGCGACAGCACCGCCAATTTCCGTGCCCATGCCGCCCAGCGCGTAGCTGATGACGACGTAGATCAGCGGAATGGCGAGCACAGCCGAGACGATGAAGCCCTTGTACATCGCGCCCATCACGTTCGTGCCGCCCTTTGACAGCTTCACGAAATAGGTGCCGATGATGCTGGTGACGATACACGCGCCGCCGATCAGCAGCGGGAGCGCCATCATGGGCATCAGGAGATCGCCCAGCACTTCGCTGAAGAGCAGGGCGGTAAGGACCATGGTGACACCCACGGTGACGACATAGGTTTCGAACAGGTCGGCAGCCATGCCGGCGCAGTCGCCCACATTGTCGCCCACGTTGTCGGCGATGACGGCCGGGTTGCGCGGGTCGTCTTCGGGGATGCCTGCTTCGACCTTGCCGACGAGGTCGGCGCCGACGTCTGCGGCCTTGGTGAAGATACCACCGCCCAGACGCGCGAAGATCGAGATCAGCGAAGCGCCGAACGCGAGACCGACGAGGCCGTAGACCACTTCGTCGCTATCGGCAGCAAAGCCGCCCGGACCCACGAGGTACCAAAAGAACACCGCGATCGAGAGCAGGGCGAGGCCTGCCACGAGCATGCCGGTGATGGCGCCTGCGCGGAATGCGAGGGTGAGGCCCTGCTGCAGCCCGCTTTGCGCGGCAGCGGCAGTACGCACGTTGGCCCGCACCGAGATGTTCATCCCGATGAAGCCTGCAACGCCCGACAGGACGGCGCCAATCAGGAAGCCGACAGCCGGCCAGAGGCCGAGGAACACGAACACCAGCACGGCGACGACGACACCGACCATGGCGATGGTGGTGTACTGACGCTTCAGGTAGGCTTGTGCACCTTCTTGGATGGCGCCTGCGATTTCCTGCATTTTTTCATTGCCGGCGCCCGAGTTGAGCACCTGGCGGCTGGTGACGAAGCCGTACACGACGGCCAGCAGTCCCAGCACAATTGCTAAGAGAACTAAGTCCACGAAAATTTCCCCTCCCGTTTTTTGTTTATGCTTCTCGACCTTGGGAGATGTCGGAGCACGTGGGCGAGAGGTATAAGGGCCATGTCTTGCGTGACAAGGCCCGAAATGGCGGCAAACGGCGGGTTGTGCCCCGCTATCCCGCAATATCAGTGCGTGTAGCCGAGATCGCCCTGTGGCGGCTGGTTATCTAGCAGGACCTCATGGTCGCCCTGCAGTCCGACTTCGCCGATGGGTGTGACCTCGAACTGGTCGTCGAGACCGGCCGGTCCGGTGCACAGGAGAACGTAATCGTCGCCCCAGCGGATGGCATCGTCGAGGCGGCCTTCCGGCGCGAGGTTCGCGAGCGGGCCACTGTCGAGGGAGAGCGTCACTCCGCTGGCGCGCGCGATGCGCGAAGCGTCGAGGAGGAGGCCGTCCGACACGTCCATCATCGCCGACGCGTGAGGCGCGAGTTCCTGCCCGAGCGCAAGCTGCGGCACGGGGCGGCGATAGGCGCTATCGTCCTGGTCGGTGTCGTCGAGCAAGGCCTCGAGGCCAAGCATGGCATAGCCGATCCGGCCGGACAGGTAGACCGCATCTCCGGGCCTTGCGCCGCTGCGTGAAGGGACGGGGCAATGCGTTGCCCGCCCGATTGCGGTGCACCCCCAGACGCGCTCGCCGTCTCCGCGGACGGTGTCTCCGCCGAGGAGCGGGACGTCGTAGGTTTCGAGGACTTCGCGCAAGCCGGTCACGAAGCGGTGATCGTCATCGCCCAGCATATGCGAAATCAGCACGCCAATGGGTTTGGCGCCCTTGGCAGCAAGGTCGGACAGGTTCACCGCGACCAGCTTCCACGCCACATCGGCAGGGTCCTGCCCCGCCAGCGTGTGGACGCCTTCGATCATGGTGTCGTGCGTGAGGACGAGCGTTTCGTCCCCGAGTTCGATGATGGCTGCGTCGTCTTCAAGCCCGCGCGCGGCAGGCGATGTCGCCAGCGCCTTCAGCGCGTCGATGAAGCCTGCTTCGTTCAGCGTCCCGTCTCTTTCGCGACGGCGTCGAGGATGCCGTTGACGAACTTTGCCTCGCGATCGTCAAAGAACGCCTTGGCGACATCGACATATTCGCTGATCGAGGCGGCCTTGGGCACGTCGACACGGGCCAACAGCTCGTATGTGCCGGCGCGCAAGATCTGGAGCATGGTCTTGTCGAGGCGTGCGAGCGTCCAGCCGGAGGCAAGGCGCGCGGTCAGGAGGTCGTCGATCTCTTCGCGGCGGGCATCGACGCCCTTCACGACATCGTCGAAGAACGCGACATCGGCGTCGGCATATTCCTCGTCCTCGATAACCTTGCCGAGGCGGTGCTGGTGGAATTCATCGAGCAGGCGGACGGTGGAAGTGCCCTCCATCTGCTGCTGGTAGAGCGCCTGCACGGCGCCGAGACGGGCGGCGCTGCGGGCCTGGGAGCGGGGGGCTGTGTTCACGGGAGCCTCTTGGAAATGGAGAGAGCGTGGGCGGGAAGCCCTTCGGCCTCGGCCAGGCGAACGGCGGCAGGGCCGATCGCGGCGAGGGCATCGGGGCTCGCGCCGATGAAGCTGGTGCGCTTCATGAAGTCGAGCACCGACAGGCCGCTCGCAAAGCGCGCACGGCGGCCGGTCGGAAGGACGTGGTTGGGACCGGCGATATAGTCGCCGACCGCCTCGGGCGTATTGCGTCCGAGGAAAACGCTGCCGGCATGACGGAGCTTCGCGAACAGCGGTTCGGGATCGTCGACGGCGATTTCCACGTGCTCGGCAGCCAGCCGGTCCGCAAGCGGGATCGCATCGTCGAGCGTGTCGACGACAACGATGAGGCCGTGATCGTCCCAACTCAGCTTGGCGGTTTTTGCCGTCGGCAGTTTCATGAGGGCAATATCGACCGCATCTTCGACCTGGGCGGCAAAGCGCGCATCGTCGGTGATGAGGATCGACTGGCTGGTCGGGTCGTGTTCCGCCTGGCTCATCAGGTCGGCGGCGATCCAGTCCGGGTCGTTCTTGCCGTCCGCAATGACTAGGATTTCGCTGGGTCCGGCAACCATGTCGATGCCGACCACGCCGTAAAGCTGGCGCTTGGCCTCGGCGACCCAGGCATTGCCGGGACCGGTGATGACATCGACCCGCTCGATCCGCTGGGTGCCATAGGCAAGGGCGGCGACCGCCTGCGCTCCGCCGACGCGCCAGATCTCGTCCACCTCTGCCACATGGGCGGCGGCGAGGACGAGTTCGTTCACTTCGCCCTTCGGCGTGGGCGTGGTCACGACCAGCCGGTCTACACCGGCAACCTTGGCGGGGATCGCATTCATCAGTAGCGAGGAAGGATAGGCTGCGCGTCCGCCCGGGACGTACAGACCAGCGGCCTCGACGGCCGACCAACGCGCACCAAGCCGCATGCCGATGCTGTCGGTATAGTCGCGGTCTTCGGGAAGCTGGCCTTCGTGATAGGCGCGGATGCGGGCCGCTGCCGTTTCCAGGGCCTCGCGCAGTTCGGCGTCGATTGCGTGATAGGCTTTTTCGCAGGCTTCCTTCGAAATCGACCAGCTGTCGTCGCCCGAAAGATTATGCCCGTCGAAACGCGTGGTGTATTCCACCAGCGCCTTGTCGCCGCGCTCGCGCACTTCGTTGAGAATGCTCGCGACGTCGCGCCCGACCTGCGCATCGCTTTCGCGCCGGTCGCGCACGACGCGGGCGAACTTCGCTTCGAAATCGGCATCGGTGGTGCGCAACAACAGCATCAGGCCGCGTTCCTCTGCTCGCTATCGGCGCGGAAAGCCTCGACCAGCTCGGCGACACGCGGATCGGTCTTGAGCGCGGCGCGGTTCACGATGAGCCGAGCGGAGATGTCCATGATGTGGCTCGATTCAACGAGGCCGTTTTCACGCAATGTCGTGCCTGTCGAAACGAGGTCGACGATCCGTCCGGCAAGGCCGAGCTCGGGCGCGATTTCCATCGCGCCGTTCAGCTTCACGCATTCGGCCTGGATCCCCATCCGCTCGAAATGGCGGCGGGTGATATTGGGATATTTGGTCGCGACCCGCAGGTGGCTGGCGCCATTCGTCGCACTTGCACCCTTCGGCTCTGCAACGGCGAGGTGACAGTGGCCGATATCGAGATCGACGGGAGCATAGAGCTCTGCATAATCGAACTCTTCTATTACATCAGAGCCTACAATGCCCATCTGGGCGGCGCCGTGGGCTACAAAGGTAGCCACATCGAACGCGCGCACGCGGATCAGGCGCATGTCCTCGCGTGTGGTGGCGAAGGTAAGCGAGCGGTTGCTCTTGTCGTGAAAGCCATCCTCGGGCACCACGCCGGCGCGCGCCATCACGGGCAGCGCCTCGTCGAGGATGCGCCCCTTGGGCACGGCGAAGGTCAGTCCACTAGTCATTGCGTGGCGCAAATAGGGGCGCAGGCAGGAAAGGGCAACGCATATGACCGCTGGCGGCGTAATGGATATCGTTTCGGTCCCCGAAGCTATCGAATGGCAGGCGACGCATGCCGAACAGGCGGGCGCCCCGGGGACCGCACAAGTCGTCCGCGCGCTCCTGGCGCTGGAGGATAGCGAGGCGGCGACCGCGCGCAGGATCTTCGCGTGGCAGGGATTGAGCCTGCGCGATGCGATGCCGCTGAGGATCGCGGGAGGCATTCACAACCTCCTCCTCACCGGCGACGAGCCGAGGCTGGAGGCGCTTTACGCCGGGCGCATGCCTTCGCAGGCAGATGCCGACGCCCTCGTTCGCGAACTGGTAGAGACCCACGATACGCGGCTTCTTCCATGGCTCGACGGGCCGCCGCAAACCAATGAAGCGGGCCGCTCTGCAAGCTTCGCCGCTGCTCTGCTCTGGCTGGCTGACGGGCGCACTTCGCCGCAGTTCGAATGGCTTGAGATCGGCGCGAGCGCGGGCATCAACACGATGATGGGCCGCTACCGCTATGAACTGGGCGATGTGCATGTAGGCCCACAAGGCAGCCCCATGATCATCACTCCGGAGTGGCGCGGCAATTCCCCGCCGAATACCGGCTTCACCCTGGTGTCGGCGCGCGGAAACGACATTGCACCGGTCGACCTGACGGATAGAGCGGAGGCCCTGCGGCTCAAAAGCTTCGTCTGGCCCGAGGCGACCGGACGAATGGCGCGTATCGATGCGGCAATCATGCTCGCCGAAGACGAGCCGCCGCACATCGACAGGATGGACGCCGGCCAGTGGGTGAAAGCGGAACTGGAGAAGCCGCAGGAGCAAGGCGTTACCCGCGTTCTCGCCCATTCGATCATGTGGCAGTACCTGCCCGATGCGACCCAAGACCTGATCGAAGAGGCCATGCAGGACGCCGGCGCGCGTGCGAGTGAGGACAAGCCTTTCGCCCACATCTCGCTGGAGACAAATCGCGAGACCTTCGCTCACGAGTTGCGCGTCCGCTACTGGCCCGGTGGAGGCGAGGTGGTGCACCTCGCGAATGCCCATCCGCATGGTGCTTGGGTGGAGTGGCTGGGCGGCTAATTTGTGTCTCTGAGGAAAGCGTCCATGGCAGCATTTACCGCCTCGGGCGCTTCCCACGGTACGAAGTGACCGCAATCGGGCACCTCGACGAGGGTCAGGTTATCGACATAATTGCCGAGTTCTGCCGTGTTTTCCGGCGGAAGGGCGAGGTCGTCCTGCGCCCAGATTACCAGTGTCGGTATCGTAAGTTTGGGTAGCTCAGGGGGCGACCAGCCTTCGGGCACTTCGTAAGGTGCGTCGAGCGGCGGGATGTCGATCGGACCGGCCCGATACCAGTTGAGCATGGCAAAAGCCGTATCGCGGTCCTGCCAGTCTTTCAGCAGGATAGCGCGCTCTTCCGGCTCCATCTTGTCGGGTGCGTCCCAGTTGATCTGGTCCTCGAGGATGCCGAACAGGCCGTGCTCTTTTACCAGCTCGTCCTTCGCCGGATCGCGGAAACCGCGCATGTACTGGCTTGCCTCTCGCTGGACGGGCGAAGTGTAGAGCAGTTTCTGGAAGACCGCATGATGCGGGGCATTGGCGATGACCGCGCGCGGGACGCGGCCCATCTGTTCGCCCGCCATGGCGACGCCCCATGCAATGGCTCCGCCCCAGTCGTGACCGACAATGGTGAACTCCCCGATCCCGAGTGCGTCGGCGAGCAGGAACACATCGCCGACCAGCTTGTCCGGCGTATAGTCCTCTACGTTTTCGGGGGTGCTCGATCCGCGATAGCCACGCTGGTCGGGCGCCACGCAGCGGAATCGATCCTCGAAATGCGCGATCTGGTTTCGCCAGGTACGGTGGTTTTCCGGGAAGCCATGCAGGAAGATGAGGGCAGGGGCATCGGTCGGCCCGGTGTCGACGACGTCGAGTTCGATGCCATTCGCCAGCGCAACGCGCTTCTGTGGCCAGTTCATCACTCTTCCGCCTGCATTTTTTCCATATAGCCGGACGCGACCATGGCCGCGACCTGGTCGAACAGCGCGTCGGGCGTGCGGCGCATTTCCCCCATGGCTTCTTCCATCCCTTCGGCCACGATAATCTCGCGCTGTCCCTCGGCCACTGCATCGACGATCCGCCGGGCGGCATCTTCGGGCCGGATACCATTGTCGATCACCTTGTCGCTGCGGCCGCGCTTGCTTCCATCGGAGGTCAGGGCGTTGCGGCTGACATCGGTGGCGACCGATCCGGGACATACGACGTGGACGCCGATATCGCTGCGCGACAATTCGCCGCGCAGAGCATCCGCATAGCCGATCAACCCGTGTTTCGCCGCGCAATATGCAGTGCGCATGGGCACGCCGACCTTGCCCGCGATCGAGGAGATGAAAAGGAGGTGCCCGTCGCCGCGCTCTGCGAAGTGCGGAAGCAGCGCCTGCGTGGCGGCGATTTGCGCGGTAAGATCGATTTCGATGATATCGCGATAGACCTGCATCGACGTGTCGACCGCAGGACTGCGCTGCGAAATGCCTGCATTGGCCACGAAAATATCGACGTTGCCTTTCCAGCCGATCGCTTTTTCAGTCGCCGACTGCATCGCAGCCTCGTCGCGGACGTCGAAGGGCAGGATCAGCGTATCGGTGCCGAGGCCAGCGGCCACTTCGGCAAGACGAGCCTCGTCGCGGCCCGACAGGATCACATGGGCGCCGCGCGCCGCCCAGTCGCGTGCCAGCGCAGCGCCGATACCGCTACTGGCGCCGGTAATCCAGGCGGTCTTTCCCTCGAAACTCATGGTTCTCCCTCCTCAAGGATACGTGACGGTCTTGGGTGCACCGTCGGGCAATTCGATTCGTTCTTCGCTGTCCCCCGGCACGACGGGGAAACGGCCTTTGCGCCAGTCTTCCTTGGCCTGCTGGATCCTCTCGCGGCTGGAACTGACGAAATTCCACCAGGCATGGCGATTGCTGCTGAAGGCTTCGCCGCCCATCAGCATCACGCGCGCTCCGGACTTGCTTTCGAGCGTCATGTCGCGTCCCGGCTGGAGGACGTTGAGCGTATATTTTTCCAGCGGGTGTCCATCCACGCTCGCCTCGCCGCCGACCAGCATGAGGGCCCGTTCGTCGGCATCTTCTTCGATCGGTATCGCACCGCCCGCCTCGAGCACGATCTCGGCGTAGATCGTTTCCGCATAGGTCGTCGTCGGTGCGCGTTCGCCCCACAATTCGCCCATGATGACGATAGCCTTGGCGCGGCCGTCTTCGACGATCGGCAGGTCATTGCGTTCTTCGAATGCGGGATCGATCTCCTCGCGGCCATCGGGCAGCGCAAGCCAGGTCTGCATCCCGTAGAGCTTGGGTCCGGCCTTCCTCTCTTCTTCCGGGGAGCGCTCGGAGTGGACGATGCCCCTGCCAGCGGTCATCAGGTTCACCTGCCCAGGGCGGATGGTCGAAAAGCTACCCAGGCTGTCGCGATGGTCGATCGCGCCTTCGAACAGCCAGGTGACTGTCGCAAGGTTGATGTGCGGGTGAGGGCGCACGTCCATGCCGCTGCCGAGGTCGAGCTGAGCAGGCCCGAACTGGTCGACGAAAATGAATGGGCCGACCATGCTGCGTTTCTTGGCGGGGAGAACTCGTCGGACCTCGAACTGGCCGAGATCGTGGGTCGTCGGCTGAAGCGTAAGGTCGATCTGGCTCATTGCGGCTCCCCTTAACTTGTCGGTGCAGATGCCTGGATGGATAGGGCGTGGACGCGCTCGCCCGGAATGTCGCCCAGCGCCTTGTTCACCATGCGCTGGCGTTCGACGCGGCTCTTGTCGGAAAAGGCGGGCGCTTCGATCACGACAGTGAAGTGGGATTCGCCGCTGCCGTCGTCGCCTGTATGGCCGTGGTGCTTGGCGCTGTCGTTGATCACTTCGAGGCGTGTCGGGGCGAAAGCGTCGGTCAAAAGCCGTTCCATCTCCTGTTGAACAGGGCCTGCCATGCGATCGTTTCTCCTTTTCGCCTCTTTCCATACAGGGATTCGCTCCCCATCCTAGAACGAATGCGCCAGACAAAGTTTCACGGAAGATACGAAGACACCGGAAGAGTGTGCGAACACCCGACTTGCAGGGAGGCAGGGGAGTTTCGCGCGCCGGGCGGAGCCGGGCATGGCTTTGACGGACCCGGCAGATGGCGCTGGATGTGCCTTGAGCACGTGCGTGAATTCAACGCCGGTTACGATTGGTTCGAAGGCATGACGGCGGAGGAAATCCTCGACGCGCAGGGTCCGGCCAGCGGTTGGCGAACCGAAAGTCCCAGCTTCAGGCCGACTGCCGGCGTGGACGGAATGCCGCGCTGGGCGGACTATGACGATCCGCTCGAAGCGATCTCCGCGCGGGCAAACGGGATCAAGAGCAAGGCACGGCGCCAGGCGGAAATGGCGATGGACGGCCGGTTCAGCCGCGAGGAAGCTGCGGCGCTCGACACCATGGGGCTCGGCCTCGACGTGGATAGAAAGGTCCTGCGGCGGCGGTATTCGGAACTCGTCCGGCGCTACCACCCAGACCGGAACGGCGGTGATCGCGGATACGAGACGCGGCTCAACAAGGTCGTCGAAGCATACCAGACACTGCGCAAGAGCAGGGCGATCGCCTGATCAATCTGCTTCGGCGAGGGCTTTCAATTGGTCCGCGCACGCGCCCCAGCCTTCCTCGAAACCCATTTCCTCGTGCTGCTTCATAGCATCTTCGGTCCAGTGCCGGGCGCGGGCGATATAGCGCGTGCCCGTTCGCTCCGGCTCGATCTCCCAAATGCCGACCATGAACGGTCCGGCGGGCTGGAAGTCCGAATTGACAGCATCGGTGGTTACAAAGCGCTTGCCTTCCGACCATTCGAGGAAAATGCCTTCCTGCGGCATTTCCTCGCCATTGGGTCCGCGCATCATCATGGCGCTGCGACCGCCTGCGTGCCGCTCCTGAGCGATCATCTCGATGCTCCACGGCTTGGGGCACCACCATTCCTCTTGCCGGTTGGCTAATATGTCCCAGACTTTGGCCGGGGGAGCATCGATATAGCGGGTGATAGAAAGCTCGTTCACTGGCTAGACCCTTCGACAAGTTTCATGTCGATCGCCTTCGCCTCCTGATAGGCCGACCGTTCGCGCAATCGCTGCGCATAGGCCTCGAATACGGGCCGCTTTGGGATTGTGCCGAATTGCATCCCCCAGTCGACCTGGCTGCCGACATAGACATCGGCCATGGTGAAGCGATCTCCGCAGACATAGTCTCGGTCCGCCATGAGCGTCTCGAACGTGTCCATCGCCCGCTCGTAGCTGCCGAAGCCGAGCATGCCCTGCTTCTGCGGATCGTCGACGCCCCAGCCCATGCTGTTGGCCATGATGGCCTGTTCGACCGGCCCGGAAGCAAAGAACAACCGGCGGAAATAGGCGGCTTTCTCGTGCGGCTCGGGCAATAGCCCCGCCTCGGGATGCATTTCGGCGAGGTAATGACAGATCGCTGCCGCTTCGGTGACCGTGTGGATGTGATCGCCATGATGGTGGACGAGCGTCGGGACCTTGCCGAGCGGGTTGGCCTTGAGAAAAGCTTCAGACTTCGCGGCCCATTCGACCAGCTCCGTCTCGTAATCCGCGCCGACCTCGTGCAGCGCCCAGCGGGCGATCTGGCCCCTGCTCATCGGGTTGGTGAAGAAGGTATAGTCGGCCATCAATCCCTCCCGCTCGTGAGGATCGGTGTAAAGCCGCCCCACATCATGCGCATGCCGTCGAAGGCCATTTCACCCATTTCCTCCTCCCAGAAGGAGTCGTTTTCCATCTTCGCGTGCGCGGCATCGGCGGTGGCCTTGTCGGGCCAGATCATCCAGCTGAAGACGATTTTCTCACCCTTTTCGGCTTTCGTCGCCTTGCGAAAATCGGTCACCTTGCCGTCGCTGATATCTTCTTCCCAGGCTTCGACTATCTCGGTGACACCGTATTCGTGGAACTTTGCAGCGGCCTTTTCAGCTTGTTCGCGATAGGCGTTCTTATTGCCTTCGGGCACGGCAATCAGGAATCCCTGGATATACATTGCGGCTCTCCTCTCAGCATCGAGAGTAGCACCGCGACTTGGCGATTGCGCGTCAATTCTGGCGGAAGGCCCAACGCAGCGTCTTGCCTACGCCCCAGGTCGCCGCTCGAGCCGGGAAGGCGCCTATACCAGGCCGCTCTAGCCCGAGCATGGAGCGTGCGAAGGGCGGCAGAAGCGCCACCGCTTCCGCACCGAGCATGGACTGGACGGCCGGCGGGGCCCCTTGCGGACGTTGCGTGAGGACCAAGTCGGCAATCTCGCGCGCCTTGGGCGATGTTGCGAGATCACTGCGCAGCTCGCGGAATATCTGCTCTGCCTCCCGCCTGTCGAGCGGGACCGGATCGGCACCCAGCGCACGGGCGATAACGGCGAACTGCCGGTAATACTCGTCCTGCTCGCTGCCCGGCATATCCGGCCTCACGTGGCGCAGGTATGCTGCGAGGAAACTAGTCGCTTCAGCGACGTGCACCCAGGCGAGTATTCGCGGATCGCTGGCGGAATAGGGCGAACCGTCGGGCACGGTACCGCCAACTGCAGCATGAATCCGATTGACCCGCTCGATCGCGGCCTGTGCGTCGTCGCGATGGCCGAAGGTCGTGACCGCGATGAACCGCGCGGTGCGCCGCAGCCGGCCATGCATGTCGGAGCGGAAGTTGGAATGGTCGAGCACGCCCTGAAGCGCGTGCGGATGGAGCATCTGCAAGAGCAGGCCGCGTATCCCGCCGACCATCATGCCCACGATGTCCGCGTGTACCATGCGTATCGGCGTGTCTTTCTCGAACAGGGCATCGTCCGAAACCGGGACCGGCTGTTCCCCGCCTTCGACATCGTTGAACACGCCGCGCACCCGCTCGACGAGCTTCATGCGAATGCGTTCTGAAAGCGGGTCTTGGGGCATTGCTGGCCAATATAGGCTTGGCGCAGCGGAGATAAATGCCTACGTCGCCCAAGCGATGAACGAGATGACCGACAAGACCTTCGACGCGGCTGCCAAAACCGTCCTTTCCGCTCCCGATACCGAGGTGGATGTCCGCGAGACATTCGGCATCGATATCGACTGGAAAGTCCCGGCCTTTTCCAAGCCTGACGAGCGTACGCCCGATCTCGACGAAAACTATGTGTTCGATCCGGACACGACGCTCGCGATCCTGGCCGGCTTTGCGCACGACCGCCGCGTGATGGTCCAGGGCTATCACGGCACCGGCAAGTCGACCCACATCGAACAGGTCGCCGCGCGTCTCAACTGGCCGTGTATCCGTATCAACCTCGATGCGCATATCAGCCGTATCGACCTTGTCGGCCGCGATGCCATCGTGCTGCGCGACGGCTTGCAGGTCACCGAATTCCGCGAAGGCCTGCTGCCTTGGGCGCTCCAGCACCCGGTTGCGCTGGTCTTCGACGAATACGACGCGGGCCGTCCGGACGTGATGTTCGTGATCCAGCGCGTGCTCGAACAGCAGGGCAAGCTGACCCTGCTCGACCAGAACCGCGTGATCCGCCCCGACAAGCACTTCCGCCTTTTCGCGACCGCCAACACCGTCGGCCTAGGCGATACCAGTGGGCTTTATCACGGCACGCAGGCGATCAACCAGGGACAGATGGACCGCTGGAACATCGTGGTTGGTCTCAACTACCTGCCCGCCGAGACCGAGCAGAAGATTGTCGAGGCGAAGAACCCCGACATCGATCCCAAGATCCTCGCCGACATGATCAAGGTCGCCGACCTGTCGCGCCAGGGTTTCATCAACGGCGATATCTCGACCGTGATGAGCCCGCGCACGGTGATCACCTGGGCGCAGAACTACGCCATCTTCAAGGACGTGGGCTTTGCCTTCCGTCTCTCCTTCCTCAACAAGTGCGACGAGGAAGAACGCATGCTGGTGGCCGAATACTACCAGCGCGTCTTCGGCGAAGACCTGCCCGAAAGCGTGGTCGGCAAGAGTTAAGGTTGAGCCCCCTATGAATGACTGTGTTATTTGTGTAGCACAGTAGGTCATGGGCGTACTCGATTCCATCTTTCGCAGACGGCGCGGCGAACCGGCGATGTCATCGCATCGCGGCTTCTATTCGCTGCACGACGGTTTCGACGACGATGCCTGGGATGCACGTTGGGACGACCTCGACGATGCGCTCGCCCGGCAGGAGCAGAAACGCCTGCGGCCGTGGCAACGCGATTACTGGCGCGGCCGCCGCAAACGCTGGTGGTTCGTCCGGGCCATTGCCGGCGTGCTGGCGCTGTTCATCGTCCTTGTCGGCTGGCTGGCGATCACGGCGCCGCTGGGAAAGTCCCTTGAACCGATCGCGCCGCCGCAGATCACCCTGCTGGCGGCGGACGGGACGCCGATCGCCCGCAATGGGGCGATTACGGACGAGCCAGTCGATGTCGACCGACTGCCACCCCATGTGATCCAGGCCTTCCTCGCGATCGAGGACCGTCGTTTCTACAGCCATTGGGGCGTCGACCCGCGCGGGATCGCCCGTGCTGCGGTGACTGGCACCGGCGGGGGCAGCACTATTACACAGCAGCTCGCCAAGTTCACCTTCCTGACTCCCGAGCGAACGCTGACCCGCAAGGCTCGCGAGGCATTGATCGCATTCTGGCTGGAAAGCTGGCTGACCAAGGACGAGATCCTCGAACGCTACCTGTCGAACGCCTATTTCGGCGACAATGTGTACGGGCTGAGAGCGGCGAGCCTCCATTATTTCTATCGCCAGCCGGAAAACCTGCGCCCCAACCAGGCGGCCATGCTGGCAGGACTGCTGCAGGCTCCCAGCGCCTATGCGCCCACTCGCCATTACGAGCGTGCAGAGAAGCGCATGCGGCTGGTCATCCAGTCGATGGTTGCAGCGGGTTACATCACCGATGCGCAGGCGCGCGCGATGAAGTCTCCCGCACTCGATGTGCGCATGAAGAGCGATCTTCCCACCGGCACCTATTTCGCTGACTGGGCCTTGCCCGAAGCGCGCGAGCTGACCGAAACTGGGTATTCGCGCCAGACGCTCACCACGACGCTGGACAGTCGGCTCCAGAACATCGCTCGTAACGTGACGAGCCGTGCGCCTCTCGGGAATGCGCAAGTGGCACTTGTCGCCATGCGCACGAATGGCGAGGTCGTGGCGATGATCGGCGGCAAGGACTATACGAAATCGCCCTTCAACCGTGCCACGCAGGCAGAACGGCAGCCAGGCTCCACGATCAAGACCTTCGTCTACCTCGCCGCGCTTCGCGACGGGTGGAGCCCCGACGACACCATCGACAATACCGAAATCACCGAGGGCAGCTATCGCCCGCGCAATGCCAACGGCCGCTATTCGCCAACCATCACCCTGCGCGATGCCCTGGCGCAGTCCAGCAATGTCGCGACGCTGCGCCTCTTCAATGAAGTCGGCTCGGAAAAGGTCATCGAGACTGTCCGAGACTTCGGCATCACGGGAGATTTCACGCGAGGCGACCCTAGTATTGCGCTTGGTTCGACCAGCATGAACCTGCTCGAACTGACCGCAGCCTATGCGGGCATCGCCGCAAACTCTTTCCCGATAACGCCGCACGCTTTCGCCAAGGAAGAGAAGGGGTGGTTCCAGCGCCTGTGGGACGGCAACGACAGCTTGAGCGGTTCGACACATGCCGAGATCGAGGACATGCTGCGCGCCGTGATCAATGAAGGCACCGGGCGACGCGCGATGTTGTCCGGACCGAATTTCGGCAAGACCGGCACCAGCCAGGAGAACCGCGATGCCCTGTTTGTGGGCTATGCAGGAGACCTCGTGGTCGGCGTCTGGATCGGGAATGATGACAATTCCCCGCTCGACGGTATTTCGGGTGGCGGGCTTCCGGCACAGATCTGGCGCGATTTCATGACGCAGGCGCTCGGCGCTAGCGCGGCGCCCGATCGCCCCGGTCCGCGTTCGAACGAGGACCCCGGCGGTCCGGTCGAACCGCTCGATGTGCCCGATCTGGAAGACATTCCCATCGGCGACGGTAACTCGCGCCTGCGCATCCGCGACGGCGAAGCGGTTTTCTCGACTGAAATAGACGGCATCCCGGTCGATATCCGCATTGGCGACGAAGGCGTTTCGGTATCCGAAGAAGCGATAGAGGAAGCGCGGCGCAGGGCCGAAGAACAGCGTTATGAGGCCGTTCGCGAAGAATTGGAGCGTCGCGGCGCGCTCGAGGCGAACTAGTCCTTCGCTGGCTCGGCCATCAGCACGTTCATGACTGCGGTCGCGATGGGGCGGTCGGGATTATCCTGCCACGCCTCGACCGTGATGTTTGCGCTGCGGCGACCAAGCTTCGTGACGCGGCCGCTTGCGTAAGTCTCGCGGCTCTTTCCCGCAGACAGATATTGGACGGTGATATTGATCGGCTTGAGCACCGCCTCGCGATCCTTTTGCGCCAATAAAGCGCGCAGAGCCGCGTAGCCTGCGGTCTCGAGCAAGCCGCCGGTTGCGCCCCCGTGATAATGCTCGGGCCGCCCTTCGACCGCTTCGACGAAATCGACGCGCATGACCGGCGTATCGCCGTCCCATTCCGCCAGCTTGATGCCGAGGGAACGGGCGTAGGGAGTGAGGACACTGATGTCGGGGTGCTCAGCCATTTGGCACCTCCCGCGTGTCGGCTCCGCCGATTTTCATGAAAACCCCCTGGATGTGGGCCACGGGATCATCGACGTCGCCATCATGGGCAAGGCCCCTGACAAAAGCGGCGCTGCGGGTGAGGCGATAACATTGCGAGCGGCCGAAGACCGACGCACCTTCGCGCGCCGGGCGCACGTAATCGACCCTCAGATCGAGCGTCGCAATGGGTTCGAAGCGGTCCATCGTTTTCCAGATTGCGAGGCCGCTCGCCATGTCCATGAGGCTCATGATCGGGCCCGAGGCAAGCACCCGCTGGCCATCTTCACCGAGCAGGTCGGTACGCCAGGGGAGGGTGAGTTCAACCCAATCTTCACCGTGGTCGGAATAGGTCAGGCCCAGCCACCCCGAATGCCCCCTGCTGGTGAGGACGGGTGTGGCGGCGCGCGGATCGAATTTGGCGGTCTCGGTCATGGTTTCACGCGGCGATAGCGCCGGGTTCCCGCAAGTTACAGCCTTTTAATTCGATCCCGGCGCGCCGAAGCGCCAGCCAGTTCCTGCGCGGCGAAAGCAGGACATTGGCGTCCGGCTCCGCGCAACAGGCAGCACACAATGGATCTTCCCAAGATCGATATTTCCAGCCTGCCGGGTCTCGACACGGTCACCGGTCTCTTCGGCAGCCTTTCCGCCCATGGCGGTCCGACCGTGGACGATCGCGTGGTCGTGATCATGGTCTACGTCTACGAGACCGTAGATCCCGAAGCCTTTCTCTGAAGCCGGGTTCTACGCAATGAGGATCGATCCGAAATTGCGCGCGCTGCGAGGTGATCCCGCCTCGCAGCGCAACGCGCAGCTGGCGCTCGAACGAGTGCGCGACGACTGGCGCAGCGGGCAGGGATCTCAAGCGCTTGGCGAGCTTGAGGCCTACGGGGAAGGCGCGCCGCTGGACCAGTGCCCGAACTTGGCGTCACTCTTCGGAGAAGGCCCACACGCGCAGGACCTGGTGTCGGCACTGATGCAGCCGATGCTGGCCTGCCTTGCGGAAAACCCGACGGGCCAGGTGCCAATCCGTCACCAGCATTCCGATGGTCTCAGCGTGCTCCAGCTCGCCCAGTCCGGCAGTGCGGCACTGACGCTGCTGATGTACACTGAGCTGGACGGTGCCGAAGCGAAGTCCGCCTGTTTTGCAGGCGGTGAGCGGCACGAGACCGTGTTGGCGGGCAGCGCCGACATCCGCTTTCTCGAATTGCTCGAAGAGCAGCGGGAAAGGGCGGCGATCGATTGCGATACCCGCCGGATCACCGCAGGCGAAGTGATGCATTTCGCCGGGCGGAAATACACCAAATCTATCCTGAGGGTTCATGGCAGGATGGTGGTCCTGCGTCTGTCAAGGACCGACGAGGTGCCTTGCGACGCTTGCGAATATGCGCTGGACGATGGTCGCCTGCTGCACCGGGCGAGCGGCTCGCGCCACGAGAGCGGTCTTGAAATGAAGGCGGCCTTGCTCGGGCGCATGGGTCGGCGCGATGCGGCACCGGTCCTTGCCCGGCTCACCCGCGAGGGCAGCGACCACGCCCGCTGGCAGGCTCTGCGCGAATGCCTCGCGCTCGACAGTGGAGTTGGGTTCGCCGCGCTCAGCCGGATGGCCAGCGACCCCGTCGATCCACTCGCTGCAACGGCGGGGGCGCTGCGGGCGCAGCTGCTCGAAACCTATCCCCAGCTCGCCTCACAGGAGCTTGCCGAATGCCCCGCGTAATAGATGTGGCCGACACTCACTCGCACGCTCTTGGAGAAAGCATCGAAATGCTGTCGGGAGGCTTCGATCCCGAAGACGAGTGCAACCTCTCGAATGCCGCACTTGCTTTGAGGCGGCTCGCCAACGACCGCAATTTCCTCGGCGACCTGCTGATCGAACAGCTCAAGCAGAACCACCGCGAAGGCGGCCACGAAAGCGGCTACGGGCCGCAGGCAATCGTCCTGTCACCGAACATGGGCAGCTTCTTTCTGCGTGCGAATATCTGGCCCAGTGAAGACGAGGCCTGCTTCAAGGCCAGCGGCGCGAAGACATTCGTCTACGGAATTCCGCACGACCACAATTTCAGCTTTTTGACGGCAGGCTATTTCGGGCCGGGCTATCTGAGCGATTACTACGAATACGACTACGAAAGCGTGGCGGGATATAAGGGCGAGAATGCAGGCCTGCGGTTTGTCGAGCGGTCCGCCCTTACCGAAGGCAAGCTGATGCTCTACCGCGCCCACCGCGACGTGCACGCGCAACTTCCGCCGGAAAGCCTTTCCGTCTCGCTCAACATCATGCACGTCGACCCTGCCAAGGGCTGGTATGACCAGTACGGCTTCGATCTCGAGAACGATGCCGTTACGGGCATTCTCAACCCCACTTCGACCGAGTGCTTCCTGCGCTGCGCCATCGGAATCGGAACCGAAGAAGCGCTGGATTTCGCTGAGTGGGTCGGCAAGGCGCACCCCAGCGACCGCATGCGCCTCGCCAGCTACGAGGCGAGAAGCGGGCTGCTGGACAAGGCTGGCCGGGATGCGCTGTGGCGGCAGGCAGAGCAGAGCGGCAGCATAATGCTCGCGGCCGAAGCCGCTTCGCGAAGAGCTGCGCTCTAGGAGCTTCCTACCAGAGTGTCCGGATTGTCAGGACGAAGAGCAGGGCGATGAAGGCGAAGGCAAGGAGGCGTAGTATCCTGCCACGTCGGCTCGCCCTGATTTTCGTATTACCTTCGTAGACGTCGAACACGTCGAACAATCCCAGCATTTGCGACCCTCTCCCTAAAAACCCCCTCCCGCCAGCGCGTCTATGGCGCCTTGCAGGATGACCGCTGCCGCATGGGCATCGATACGTTCGGCGCGCTTTGCCCGGCTCATGTCCTGTCCGATCATCGCGGCCTCCGCACTCGCGGTCGACCAGCGTTCGTCCCACAGCAGCACGGGTAAGTCCAGCGCGGTAGCAATGTTCCGTGCATAAGCCCGGCTGGCCTGGGCGCGGGGGCCCTCCTTGCCGTCCATGTTCCGGGGCAGGCCGATGACCACGCCTTGCACCGCGCGCTCCTTCACGATCTCGCGAAGCTTGCCGCAATCCTGGGTGAACTTGCCGCGCGGCAAGGTCTTGCCCGCCGTGGCAAAGCGCCATCCGGCATCGCACGTCGCAACGCCGATGGTCTTGGTGCCGAGATCGAGCGCGAGCAGAACCCCGCCGTCAGGCAGCAGGTCGCCGAATTCGAGCCGGTTGTCGGTTACGATTGCCGCGTCGTCCATGTCCGCACCCGGTTGAGGACGTCTTCCTGCAGATTCTTCCAGAACAGCGGGATGTCGTAGACGTGGTAATTGCCGCCCGGCAGCACGCCAGGGCCGAGATCGGGCGCATCCCCGATACGCAGGATGCCCGCTTCGTCGCAGCGCGCAGGAACGGCTCCCGGAACCAGCTCGGCGGAACTCATATCCGCGCTTGGCTTGAGCGTGCCGAGGTTGTCGGACGCAGGAGCAGATCCGCCGGTCATCCCGGTCAGCGGATTGACGCACAGGACGCTGTCGTCCTGGCCACGCGGACTGCCATCCAGCCCGGGTAGTGCACTGTAACGCTGCAGCAACTGCCCCGGATCGCCATCGTCGGTGAAGCTGATGAACGAGACGATGCAGCTCGCTTGTTCACCCGTGGCGCAGGCCGGATAGGGCAGGGACGGCAGGTCGTGCTCGACCGATATCGGCCAACCCGGCGCATAGACCGCGGCGATGCGGTCACGCAGCGGCGTGTCGGCTACCTTCTCGCGCAGAAGGCGCAGGATATGGACGGAGCCCTGGCTGTGGCCTGCAAGGACGATCGGCTTGTCGGCATCCACGCTTTCAACGAAATAGTCGAACGCCTGCGCAATGTCGGCATAGGCGGCATCGATCGCGCGCGTCGCCTCGTCCTGCTCGGTCAGGAAGGCGCCCACGGCGGCCTGCCTGTACTTGGGTGCCCAGATCTCCTCGGCGCGATTGAAGGGACTTGCGAGGCCCCTCAGGAATACGCGAGCGAGCCGGTCGGTCTCGGCATCGTCGAGCGGCGCGTTCCATTCGCCCAGCGCGCCCTTGGTGTAGCTGGTGGGCGGTACGAAAAAGACTGCGAAGGAGGGCGTCTCGCTGGCGTCCGCAGCTTCGCCCCGCTCCGAGCCGATGGTGGCGAAAGGCGCGGGGCCGTCAATGCTCTGTTCGGCGGCGGGAGCTTCGGGCGAGGGCGTGCGGGTGGCAGGATCGGGTGCCAGCTGCGCGACGGCTGGCTGGTAGCGCGCCGGATCGTCGGTCCCGATGCCGGGCCGCGAATACCACATGGCGGGATCTTCATAGGCGTTGGCGGCGAGCGCTTCCTGCTCGACGAATTCACCGCGCGGCACGAAAGCGATCTCCGTCGCCTCGCGCCCATAGATCGCAAGCGCAATTGCGCCCACGATGATGATCGCGATGATGATCGCTACGAAATAGAGGAATTTGCGTGCCATTTCAGGCGTCTGCCTCCGTCATCTCTGCATCCGCGTCAAGCTTGCCCAACCGCTCTGATCGGCGTTCCAGCGCGACCTTGATCATCGCCAGCATCGGGTCGGCGAGCGCGAGGCCGAGGATGCCGAAGAGCACCCCGAAGATCAGCTGGGCCGAAAGGACAAGGCCGGGCGCAAGGTCGACCGTCTTCTTGGCGATCATGGGCACCAGGATATAGCCGTCGAAGTTCTGGACGAGGAAATATACGAAGATCGTATAAAGACCCATGTCGACCCCGCCGGAAAAGCCGACAAGCACCATCAGCACGCCGGAGATGATCGCGCCGATGTTCGGGATAAAGGCCAGTAGGCCCGTCAGCAGGCCGAGCAGGGCCGCCATCGGCACCCCGTAGAGGGCGAGCAGGGCCCAGGTGAAGATACCCTCAGCGATCATGCCGACCAACCGTCCGGCGAGCAGCCTGCGCATCGTATAGGCCTGGTAGCTGAGGGTGTCGTAGAACGCCTCGCGCTTGCTCGCCGGGACCATCCAGGCGACGCCGCGCTCGTAGATGCGCGGATCGATCGCGAAATAGACGCCGATGATGATAATCAGGAGCAGCGTCGTGACGCCACCGAAAAGGCCGCCGATTGCGCGGGTCACGGTCCCGACGCCGCTCATGAGATTGCCCAACATCGACTGGATGTCTTCTGTTCGCACGGCGAAGCCCTTGCCGCGCAGGTATTCCAGGAAACGCTCCAACTGCATTTCGATGATCGAGGGGAATTCGGCCGCCTGCTGCGAAATCTGCGAGCCTGCGAAGTAGACGAGCCAGACCAGGAAGGCCGTTGCCAGCAGCAGGACGATGGCCACGCGCCAGTTGCGGCCGATGGGCAGGGCGCGACCCAGCAGGCGCGAGCCGCCATCGATCAGGGCTGCGAAGACCATCGCACCGAAAATGACGAGCAGCGATTGCGACAAATGGACCGCAAGCGCGATCAGGCCAATGACGAGGCCCCAAGTCAATGCGCGGGCCGCCTCGAACCGGATGCGCGGGTCGCCTATGCGTGTGGGGCTAGCACCCGGATTGTCGTCTTCTGCCGCCAGGCCGGGGTGCGCGGCTTTGTTTTCAGGCATTTATCCTTCGGGCTCCTGCGCTATGGCAGGTCGCAGAGTGGTCCAGGAACGGTTTTCGCGCAAGCTGGTAAACCAGGTCACAGGATTGAGCGAGGTCGTGCCGTCGAGCGAGAAGGTGATGAATTCCGCACGCCCGCCGATGTTTTCCAGCGGCACCGGGCCGAGGAGTCCGCGCGAGGAATTGAGTTCGCGGCTGTCGGAAGAATGATCGCGATTGTCGCCCATCACGAAGACTTCGCCTTCTGGAATGGTCATCGGGCCGAAATTGTCGAGCTGCGTGCGCGTGTGGTCGATGACAAGGTAGTTCGCCCCGTTCGGCAGCGTTTCGCGCAGGACCGGCACGCGGCAGACCGGCTTGCCATCATCGTCGGTCACCAGAAAGCTCGGATCGCCGAAGCCCCAGCAGGTGGAGTTCGCATCGACCGGCAGGTCACGCGCGGGCTCGACTTCCTGCGGGACGGGCTGGCCGTTCAATTCGATACGGCCATTGACCACCGCGATCGTATCGCCGGGCAGCGCGACGACGCGCTTGATATAATCCTCGTCGCGCTCCGGGTGGACCGGAATGACGATATCCCCGTATTCGGGCGTCGATCCGGCAACCCGCCAGTCGCCGCGCGGCGCGAGGTGGAAACTGACCGATGACCAGTTCCAGCCATAGGGATATTTGCTCACGACCAGCCGGTCGCCGACCAGCAGGTTAGGCAGCATCGATTCTGACGGGATATAGAACGGCTTCGCAATGAAGCTGTGGAACGCGAAGACGGCGAGCAGCATCAGCGCCAGGCCGCGGATTTCCGCGAACCAGTTTACCTTCTCGTCTTGCTTGTCGGATTTTGTCACGGCCGGTGTGTCGATACTCAAGCGGGATGGGCCTCGATGATGACGAAGGCCTGTGCCCATGGATGGTCGTCGGTGAGGGTGAGATGAATGCGCGGCTCATGGCCGTGCGGGACCATTTCGGCAAGCCTTTGTGCAGCGCCGCCCTCCAGCGCCAGTGTAGGGGCGCCAGAAGGGGCGTTCACCACGCCGATATGTTTCATGAAGACCCCGCGACGAAAGCCGGTCCCGACCGCTTTGGAGAAAGCTTCCTTTGCGGCAAAGCGCTTCGCGTAGGTGCCGGCGATGGTGAAGGGGCGCTTGCGGGCCTTGGCTCGTTCTATCTCGGTGAAGACGCGCAGTTCGAATCGTTCGCCATAGCGGTCGAGCGAATTCTGGATCCGCTCGATATTGCACAGGTCGGAGCCCATTCCGATGATCATGCTGCCCTCGAAATCATGACGGTGAGGATGATCAGCATCATCCAGTGAATGAAGACCTGGCTCTTGACCAGGGGGTGGTCGATTTCGCCCTTTGAGCGCTTAAACGCGCCAGCATAGCCGATCACCTGGATGATCGGCCAGCCGATCGCAAATGCGAGCGCAGTCTGCTGCGAGACCGCGAAGGCCAGCAATCCGATGCTCAAGAGGAAAGGGATGACGCCTGCGAGCGCCCAAAGCTGTTCCTTGCCGGACAGCGCGGCCTTGCTCACCGGGCTTCGTCCATCAGTTCGCGCATATGGCGTACCGCGCTTTCGAGCCCGACGAAAACGGCCTCGCCCACCAGGTAATGTCCGATGTTGAGTTCGGCGATCTGGGGAATGGCGGCGATCGGCTGGACGTTCTCGTAAGTGAGGCCGTGACCTGCGTGCGGTTCGATGCCGTTCTTGGCAGCAAGGGCGGCCATGTCGGAAATCCGCTTCAGTTCGCGGGCCAGCTTGTCGCTGTCGCCGTCGAGATGGGCATGGGCATATTCGCCGGTGTGGAATTCCACGACCGGAACGCCGAGCTTGAGCGCGGCGTCGAGCTGGCGCTCGTCCGCCTCTATGAACAATGACACGCGGATGCCGTTGTCTTTAAGTTTCCACACGATGGGCGCCAGCGTATTGTGCTGGCCAGCGGCGTCTAAGCCACCCTCGGTGGTGCGCTCCTCGCGCTTTTCCGGGACGATGCAGGCGGCATGCGGCTTGTGGGCCAAGGCGATCTCGAGCATTTCCTCGGTCGCTGCCATTTCCAGGTTTAGCGGGAGGTCAGTTGCCTCCTGGATTCGCCTCAGGTCGGCATCGCGGATGTGGCGCCGGTCTTCGCGCAGATGCGCGGTGATCCCGTCTCCGCCGACGCGCGCCACGATCTCCGCCGCGCGCACCGGATCGGGATGGTCGCCGCCGCGCGCATTGCGGATGGTGGCGACGTGATCGATGTTCACGCCGAGGCGGAGCGGGCGGGTCATGCCGCGCGGCTACCCGGTTTCGTTACTTCGATGGCGGCGAGTTCTTCGGGCAAATCTTCCTCGTCATAGGTCGGGAAGTTGATATCGATCAGCGGGAAGAACGGCACGCCCAGATCGGCAGAGCCGTTGCTGCGATCGACCAGCGATACCTCGGCGATCACTTCGCCGCCCTCGCGGCCCACGGCGGCAATAGCCTCCCGGCTGGAAAGACCTGTGGTAACGACGTCCTCCACCATCAGCACCTTGGCACCCGGCTCGATCCGGAAGCCGCGGCGCAGGTGGAATTCGCCTTCGGGCCGTTCCAGGAACATTGCGTCCTTGCCCAGCGCACGTCCCATTTCCTGCCCGATAATGATGCCGCCCATCGCGGGGCTGACCACGACGTCGATCTCGTTGCGGATCTCGCGCGGGATCTTCTGCGCCAGCGCCAGCGCCAGCCTGCCGGCCCGGTCGGGGTTCATCAGCACCCGCGCGCATTGCAGGTAATGGCCGCTGTGCTTGCCGCTGGAGAGCTTGAAATGGCCTTCGAGCAGGGCTTCGCTGGCGCGGAATTCGGAGAGGATTTCATCTTCTGTCATGTCACCGTGGCTCAAAGCGCGTCCGGCCCGATTGCGCAAGAGGCAATGCAGGATGCACATTTTTCTGCCCCCAACGCTTGAGGCGTGCGCCATGTCTATCTATAGGGCGGCCCAACCGGGCCCTTGTTGCAGGGTCGCTTGCCCCTGCGCCGTTAGTTGAGTTTCGGCATATGCAACGTGGGATTTGCCCGGACGATGACATGACACGAAAGAGTGCCAAGACGATGAAATTCCTCGGTTTCCACCGGATTGTCGCCAGCCTGGTAATGGCGTTCGCCCTGGTCTTCGGATCGCAGGCAGCGATTGCGCAGGATGCTGCAGAAGCTACCGCCACCGAACAGCTCGAATCTGTCGATCCGGCAGAGGCAGCGGACGTTGCCTATCCGGGTGCCGTTACGGAAGGTAGCGGAGCCTACACGCCGATGAAGCCGACCGAAGGTATCGGCATGCCGGTGGACGCAGGCCTCGATATCCAGCAGCAGTTCTCGGAAACCGGCGAATTTGCTTACGGCCTGCACATCGGCCTGATCTGGGTCATGGTCGCGATCAGCCTCTTCGTGCTCGTGCTGATGCTCTACACGATTTTCCGTTTCCGCCGCTCGGCGAACCCGACGCCTTCGAAGACCAGCCACAACACGCTGATCGAAGTCATCTGGACGGTTGTTCCGGCCCTCATCCTGCTTGCCATCGCGATCCCCTCGATCACGCTGATCGCCAAGCAGTACGAGCCGATCCCGAAGGATGCCATCACCATCAAGGCGACCGGCTACCAGTGGTATTGGGGCTATACCTATCCCGACAATGGCGAGTTCGAGATCATTTCGAACATGCTCGACGACGCGGAAGCAGAAGCGCGTGGCGAACCCAAGCAGCTTGCCGTCGACAACCGCATGGTCGTTCCGGTCGGCGTTCCGATCCGCATGCAGATCACCGCTGCCGACGTGATCCACTCCTTCGCCGTGCCGAGCCTGTGGTTCAAGCTCGACGCCGTTCCGGGTCGTCTCAACGAGAAGATCCTGATGGTCGAGAAGCCGGGCGTTTATTACGGCCAGTGCTCCGAACTGTGCGGCGCCCGTCACGCCTACATGCCCATCACGGTTGAGGCGCTTCCGCTGGAGCAGTACAACCAGTGGGTCCTCGCACAGGGCGGCACGATCGCTGGCGCAGAGGAAACCGGTGATCTCGACGCGGAGCTCGCTCCGGGACAGGAACCGGAAAGCACTGTCGAAGGTGCTGCCGGTGCCGGCGAATTCCCGGTCGAGAACCCGACCACCTGATTACGCTTTTAGATTCCAGTCCGCTGACGATAACGCATTCGAGAGTATAGCAAGATGGCCACTACCGCCGACAGCTTCCAGGCCCACGACGACCACCACGCGCATGATGCCGACCACAAGCCCGGCTTCTTCGCGCGCTGGTTCATGTCCACGAACCACAAGGACATCGGTACGCTCTACCTGATCTTCGCGATTATCGCGGGCATCGTCGGTGGCGCGATCTCGGGCATCATGCGCGCAGAACTCGCCGAACCCGGCATCCAGTACCTCCAGTATTGGGCGCAGCTGATGGGTGGCGCTGCCGACATCGACAGTGCACTGCACATGTGGAACGTGTTCATTACCGCGCACGGCCTGATCATGGTCTTCTTCATGGTCATGCCTGCAATGATCGGCGGCTTCGGCAACTGGTTCGTGCCGCTCATGATCGGCGCGCCCGACATGGCGTTCCCGCGCATGAACAACATCTCGTTCTGGCTGACCGTGGCAGGCTTCCTGTCGCTGCTCTTCTCGCTCTTCGTTCCCGGCGGTATCGGGCCGGGTGCGGGTGTGGGCTGGACCGTTTACGCACCGCTTTCGACCTCCGGCTCCACCGGTCCGGCAGTCGACTTCGCGATCTTCTCGCTGCACCTTGCAGGCGCAGGCTCGATCCTGGGTGCCACCAACTTCATCACCACCATCTTCAACATGCGTGCGCCGGGCATGACCCTGCACAAGATGCCGCTGTTCGTATGGTCGGTGCTGGTCACTGCCTTCCTGCTGCTGCTGGCCCTGCCGGTTCTTGCGGCGGCAATCACCATGCTGATTACCGACCGTAACTTCGGCACGACCTTCTTCGATCCTGCAGGCGGCGGCGATCCGATCCTTTACCAGCACCTGTTCTGGTTCTTCGGTCACCCCGAAGTGTACATCATGATCCTGCCGGGCTTCGGCATGATCTCGCAGATCGTTGCAACCTTCAGCCGCAAGCCGGTCTTCGGCTACCTCGGCATGGCCTACGCCATGGTCGCGATCGGCGTCGTCGGCTTCGTCGTGTGGGCCCACCACATGTACACCGTCGGCCTCGACGTGAACACGAAGATGTACTTCACCGCAGCGACCATGGTCATCGCGGTCCCGACCGGCGTGAAGATCTTCAGCTGGATCGCCACGATGTGGGGCGGCTCGATCGAGTTCAAGTCGCCGATGGTCTGGGCGCTGGGCTTCATCTTCCTATTCACCGTGGGCGGCGTGACCGGCGTCTATCTCGCCAATGGCGGCGTGGACGACGTGGTGCACGACACCTACTTCGTGGTTGCCCACTTCCACTACGTGCTGTCGATGGGCGCCGTGTTCTCGATGTTCGCCGGTTTCTACTACTGGTTCCCGAAGATGAGCGGCCGGATGCACTCCGAACTGCTTTCGCATCTCCACTTCTGGGGCTTCTTCATCGGCGTGAACGTGATCTTCTTCCCGCAGCACTTCCTGGGCTGGCAGGGCATGCCGCGCCGCTATCCGGACTATGCGGACGCCTACACCTACTGGAACGAGATCAGCACCTTCGGCTACATGATCATGGCAGCATCGATGGTCCTGTTCTTCGTGAACATCGTTTATGCCTTCGTGGCCGGCAAGAAGGCCGAAGCGAACTATTGGGGCGAAGGCGCGACGACGCTCGAATGGAGCCTGTCGAGCCCGCCGCCGTTCCACCAGTTCAGCGAACTTCCGGTGATCGAAGAGCATCACGACCACCACGACCACATTGGCGACGCCAAGCCTGCAACGGCCTGATCGTAGCTATAGCTGGACATGACGAAGCGGCCGGTCCCATGAGGGATCGGCCGTTTTGTTTTGCGCGAAGGAAAAGCCCGAATGCCTGAAATGCGGATGATCGACGTCGGAGAGCTGAGCCTGCGATGTGCGCTCGAGGGCGAAGGTCCTCTCGTCATCATGGTGCACGGTTTTCCGGAAAGCTGGTACAGCTGGCGGCATCAGATCGGACCGATCGCGGAGGCAGGCTTTACAGCCTGTGCGATCGATGTGCGCGGCTATGGGGGATCGGACAAGCCGCATCCGATCGAAGCCTACGCGCTCGAACGTATCGTAGGGGATTTGGTGGGCCTGAAAATGGCCTTGCAGCCGAGCCAGCCCGCGATCCTGATCGGGCACGATTGGGGCGCGCCCATCGTGTGGAACACCGCGCTCACCCATCCGGAACACTTCCGCGCCGTCGCCGGGCTGTCGGTACCGTTTGCAGGAGTACCCCAGCGCCCCTTTACCGAGGTGTTTCACGAGCACTTCACCTCGCAGGGAAAGTATTTCTACCAGGAGTACTTCCAGGCCGAGGGCGTGGCCGAAGCGGAAGCCGAGAAGGACCCGCGCGACTGGGTGCACCGGATGATGTACTCGATCAGCGGCGACGTGCCCCCGGGCAGCTATTGGGACAAGCCCTATGGCGCGACCTTCCTCGAAGGGCTTCCCGATCCGGAACCCGTCCCCTGGCTTACCGACGATGACCTCGATTTCTACGAGGCCGAGTTCAAGTCATCAGGCTTTCGCGGTCCGCTCAACCGATATCGCAATCACGAGCGGGATTTCGAATGGTTGCAGGGCTGGAAGGGTAAGCGCATCGAACAGCCTGCGCTCTTCATCGGCGGTACGCGCGACCCGGCGACCTTCCTGTTCGGCGCCGTGACAGATCCCGTCGGCATGATGAAATTCTTCGCTCCGAAAATCGAAGGCCACATCCTCGACAATGTCGGCCACTGGACGCAGCAGGAACGGCCGGAGGAGGTCAATCGCATCCTGCTCGAATGGCTCGCAAGGCTATGAGGGCGCAGGAGGCGATCCGCCTTCCCGAGACGGCTTGGACAGCGCCTCCTAACAGGGTATAGGCGGCGCCAGCGAATCCCATGACCGAAGCAGCCCCCACAACCCAGCTCCCGGCGGACTGGCGCGACTTTTACGCGCTGACCAAGCCGCGCGTGATGAGCCTCGTCATCTTCACGGGCCTGTGCGGCCTGCTGGCTGCGCCCGGGACGATTAATCCGGTGATCGGTTTCACCGCCATCCTGTGTATCGCGCTCGGCGCGGGCGGAGCGGCCGCTCTCAACCAGTGGTGGGAAGCGGATATCGACGCGGAGATGAAGCGCACTTCGCAGCGTCCCCTGCCGACCGGCAAGATGCAGCGGACCGACGCCCGCGACTTCGGCATCCTGATATCCGCCGCCTCCGTGGTCATCATGGGCCTGGCGGTAAACTGGCTGTCGGCGGCCATCCTGGCGCTGTCCATCGTCTATTATGCGGTGATCTACACCATCTGGCTGAAGCCGCGCACGCCGCAGAATATCGTCATCGGAGGCGGGGCAGGGGCCTTCCCGCCGTTGATCGGTTGGGTGGCCGTCACCGGCGACATCACCCTGATGCCGGTGCTGCTTTTCGCGATTATCTTCACCTGGACGCCGCCGCATTTCTGGGCGCTCGCGCTGTTCGTGCAGAGCGATTATGCGAAGGTCGGCATTCCGATGATGCCGGTGGTGAAGGGGGCCAAATCGACGCGTCGCCAGATCCTGGCTTATTCCGTTATCCTGCTGCCCATCGCCATTGCGCCATGGCTGATCGGCGGAACCGGCGCGATCTACGGGATTTCGGCCTCCGTCCTCTCTCTCGTGTTCCTTGCGCTGTCGTTCCCGGTCGCCTTTCGCGAGCCGGCAGAAGGCGACAAGATGCTCCCGGAAAAGCGCCTTTTCGGGTATAGCGTTCTGTACCTCTTCGCCCTTTTCGCGGTGCTGGTCGTGGATCGCATCGCCGCCCAATACGGAGCCGCCCTATGACCCCCGAAGAAGAAGCCGAATTCAAGCGCCGCCAGAAAAGCCGGAATCTCGTCCTTGGCGGGATCCTTCTTTTTCTTGCCGTGCTTTTCTACATGATCACGATCGTGAGGATGTGAGGATAAGGTGACTGCCGCAACGCTGGAGACTCGCAAGACCCGTACCGCGATGCTGGCCCTGCTCGGCGCTGCCGCCATGCTCGGCCTCGGTTATGCTGCGGTGCCGCTTTACGAACTGTTCTGCCAGGTCACAGGCTTCGGCGGAACGACACAGCGCGCCACCGAAAGCGAAGCGAATCTCGCCGAACGCATGGGCCAGGCCGCCGGCGGGAAGCAGATTTCGATACGTTTCGACGGGTCGGTCGCACCCGGTCTCGGATGGAGCTTCAGGCCGGAACAACCGACCGATACCGTGACCATCGGCCAGCGCGACATGGCTATCTACGTCGCGAAGAACAACTCCGACCAGCCGATCACCGGCACGGCGACGTTCAACGTCATGCCGGTGCAGGCGGGCGCATATTTCAACAAGATCCAGTGCTTCTGCTTTACCGAGCAGACGCTCCAGCCCGGTGAGGAAGTCCGCATGCCGGTGCTGTATTTCGTCGATCCCAAGGCGCTGGACGATCCCAACATGGAAGGTGTCGAGCAGATCACGCTTTCCTATACTTTCCACCGCGCGATAGATTCTGCAGAGTAGACCCTAGACCCGCGCGCCATGGCGCTTTAAGGGCAGCGCGATAACGCGAATACAGGACGCGAGTATAATGGCTGGCAACGTCAATCACGAATATCATATCCTCGAACCCGACATCTGGCCGCTGATCGGCTCTTTGTCGGCGCTTACCTTCACCAGCGGCATGGTGCTCTACATGCACGAAATGGCCAGCGCGCACCTCGTGCTCGGTCTCGGCATCGCCGGCCTGATCGCCACGTTCTTCGCGTGGTTCAGCAATATCGTGAAGGAAGCAGAGCGCGGCGATCACACGCCGGTCGTCCAGCTGCACATGCGTTACGGCATGATCCTGTTCATCGCTTCGGAAGTGATGTTCTTCGTCGGCTGGTTCTGGAGCTGGTTCGATTTCGCCCTGTTCCCCTCGGAAATCTCCGAAGTGGTGGGCGGCGTCTGGCCTCCGGCGGCGATCGAAGAGGTCATCAATCCCTTCAGCCTTCCGCTGCTCAACACCATGATCCTGCTTTGCTCGGGCACCACGGTAACCTGGGCGCACCACTCGCTGATCCACGGTGATCGCGATGGCCTGAAGAAGGGGCTGTGGCTCACGATCATCCTGGGCGCCGTCTTTACCATGATCCAGGCGTACGAGTACGGCGTCGCTCCGTTCGCGTTCGGCGGCAACACCTACAGCTCGGCCTTCTACATGGCGACCGGCTTCCACGGCTTCCACGTGCTCGTCGGCACGATCTTCCTGATCGTCTGCCTCGTGCGTACCTACAAGGGCCACTTCACGCCCCGCCAGCACTTCGGTTTCGAAGCGGCTGCGTGGTACTGGCACTTCGTCGACGTCGTGTGGCTGTTCCTCTTCGCCGTCGTCTACGTCTGGGGCGGCTGGGGAGCCGAATTCCACTAATGCCTTCCGGCTTGCCGGATATTGAAAGGGGCAGCCCGGCATTGCCGCGGCTGCCCCTTTCGCTTTCGATCGAGACAGTAACATCATGACCACCCGCATTCCCGTCATCCCCACGATCATTGTGGCCGCAGCCATTGCCGTGATGATCGCGCTCGGCTTCTGGCAGTTGGGCCGGATGGACGAGAAGGAAGCGCTCATCGCGCAGGCCGAGCAATCGCTGCGCATGTCGTCTGAAGTCGCCTACCCGGACGATGCGGCAGGCATCGAGGATGTGCTTTACCGCAGGACCACAGTTTCCTGCGAGGATGTGACGAACACCACGACTGTGGCTGGCACCAATAGCCGCGGTGCAAAAGGCATGGCGCACAGGGCGAGCTGCTTCCTGGCAGATGGCCGGACCATTATCGTCGATCTCGGTTTTTCGCGCAGCCCTCAGCCGGTCGAATGGGAAGGCGGCGAAGTGCGCGGCACGATCGCCCCAGGCGGACGTGTGGTGTCTGCAGAAGGCCTGGCAGGCCTCGAACCTCTCGCCAGCCCCGATCCGCGCAACCTCCCCAACAACCACCTCGCCTATGCAGGCCAGTGGTTCTTTTTCGCGCTTACGGCTCTGGTGATCTACATCCTCGCCCTGCGTCGGCGTGGCACGCGGGCTAAAGACGATTAAAGAGCCGCTTGCTTGCCCGGTGCGCGGCACCTCGCTAACCGCCTTCTCACGATGAAATACGTCTCCACCCGCGGCAGCGCTCCGACGCTCGATTTTGCAGGCGTCACACTGGCCGGCCTCGCCAGCGACGGCGGCCTTTACGTGCCTGAAGAATGGCCGCAGTTCACTCAGGACCAGATCGCGGACATGCGCGGTCTGCCTTACGCCGAAGTCGCCGCTCGTGTGATGGAGCCCTTCGTCGGCGACTGCCTGACGCCCGAGCGTCTGCGCGAGCTAACGGCCAAGGCCTATGGTCGCTTCGCTCACAAGGCCGTGACACCGCTGGTGCAGCTGGACGAGCAGCATTGGGTGCTTGAGCTGTTCCATGGTCCCACGCTCGCGTTCAAGGATGTGGCGCTGCAGATGCTGGGCCTGCTGTTCGAAGAGTTCCTCGCCCGCGAAGAGGGCAGCCTGACGATCGTCGGTGCGACCAGCGGCGATACCGGCAGTGCGGCCATCGATGCCGTTGCGGGTCTCGACAATGTCGAGATTTTCATGCTGCACCCCAAGGGCCGGGTCAGCGACGTCCAGCGCCGCCAGATGACCACGGTGCGCGCGCCCAACGTCCACAATATCGCCATCGATGGCAGCTTCGATGATGCGCAGGCGATGGTGAAGCGCATCTTCGCGGATGCTGACGTCACGGCAAAGCATCGGATCGGTGCGGTCAATTCGATCAACTGGGCCAGGCTGATGGCGCAGGTGGTCTATTACTTCATCTCTGCGCTGCAATTGGGCGGGCCCGAACGCAAGGTTGCTTTCAGCGTGCCGACCGGCAATTTCGGCGACGTCTTTGCAGGTCATGTGGCGGCGCGGATGGGGCTGCCCATCGAAAAGCTGCTCGTCGCCACCAATGTGAACGACATCCTGCATCGCGCGCTGGCGGACGGCGACTATTCGACCGGCACCGTCACCGCGACCGCAGCGCCCAGCATGGACATACAGGTCAGCTCCAACTTCGAGCGCCTCCTGTTCGACGTCGGCGGGCGCGATGGTCTTGCCATGGCCGAGCAGATGGCCGGTTTCGATGCGGAAAAGGCCATGCGCCTGACCAACGCCCAGCGCGAGGGCGCAGCCGCATTGTTTGCGAGCGCACGTGCGGATGCCGATGACATGGCACAGGCCATGCGCTGGGCGTTCGAGCAGTGCGACGAAATGCTCGACCCGCATACCGCCATCGGCCTCCACGCCGCCCGCACCGCCGGGATCGATCCCACGGTACCTGTGGTGACGCTGGCGACGGCTCATCCGGCCAAGTTCCCCGACGCCGTCGAACGGGCAACCGGCCTGCGTCCCCAACTTCCCCCGCGCGTCGGCGATCTCTTCGCGCGCGAGGAAAGCTATGTCGAACTGCCCGGCACCTATGAGGCGGTGCGCGCCCACATCATGGAGCACGCGGCCTGATGGCCGAACTCGTGCGCGATCCGATGCTGATGGTCGGCGAGGGCTGGGACGCCTATCGCCTGCTCGACAGTGGACATGGCCGCAAGCTTGAGAGCTTCGGCGATTACAGCTTCATCCGTCCTGAACCGCAGGCCATGTGGTCGCCGCGCAGCGACGACTGGCAGGCCGATGGGGAGTTCATTCCCGGCGCCGACGAGGACGGCGGCGGTCGCTGGCATCTCGACGGCAGCCTGCCGGAAGCGGGCTGGACCCTCGGTTACGACGAGGTCCGCTTTACCGCTCAGCCGACGCCGTTCCGGCACCTGCAGTTCTTCCCCGACATGGCACCGGTGTGGGACTGGATGCGTGAGCAACTCGACGGGCGCACCGATGCGGAGACCATGAATCTGTTCGGTTATACCGGCGTCGGGTCGCTTGCTCTGAGCCGCCACGGGCGGGTGACGCATGTCGATGCCAGCAAGAAGTCGGTCGCGCAGGCGCGGGAGAACGCTGCGCTCTCCGGCATGGAGGATCGCCCGATCCGCTGGCTGGTCGACGATGCGATGAAATTCGCCGCGCGCGAGGTCCGGCGGGGCAATCGCTACGACGGCATCATCCTCGATCCGCCGAAGTTCGGCCGCGGTCCCAAGAATGAGACGTGGCGCCTGGATGAGGGCCTGCCGGAACTGGTTTCCGATTGCCGCAAGCTGCTCGATGAAAACAGCCGTTTCCTGTTCCTGACCGTTTATGCCGTGCGGATGAGCAGCCTCGCGCTCGGCGGGCTGCTCGAAGAGGTGTTTGCCGATCTCCCGGGCAAGATAGAGCATGGCGATCTGGCGGTGCGCGAAACCGGCGAGGACGGACGGCATTTGCCCACGGCGATTTTCGCACGCTGGTCCAATCCGGGTTAGGGGGACCCATGAACGATTCGCTGATCCTCGAAGTTGCAGACTTCGAACATGACGTCCTCACCGGTATCTATTCGGAGGAAACGGGCAAGCCGCAGCCGCTGCGCTTCACGATCCAGGTCCGGATGAAGCCGCTGCCACATTACGATGCGGATACCTCGCTCGATGATTCCAAGAACTACATGGATCTCAAGTTCGCCGCTTCGGAAGCTTTGCCCGAGGGCGTTCACTTCAAGCTGATCGAGGCGGTCGCCGACCATGTTTGCGAAACGCTGTTCCTGCAGGACAAGCGCGTCGAGGCTGTGACGGTAAAGATCGTCAAGCTGGCGATTGCCGAAGCGGGCGAAAAGATCGGGATCACGCTGCACCGCGAGCGTCGCTGATGAAGCGGATCGAGGTCGAGGGCCTGCCGGAAGAACCGCTCGCCGCGGCGGGCCTGTTTCACCAGAACTGGCTCGATCCGATCGAGCGGGCGCTGTCTGGCGGGCAGGACGTCGTCGTGACGATGCCCTCAGCCGACCATACCCACACCGAATGGCGCCGCGCCGCCGCAGCCATGCTGGCGCGCAAGTATACGCCGCTCCGCGTCAACGTCGCGGCAGGCGAGGGCGCTGCGCTCGACGGAATCGTAGACTATCTTGGCAAAGCACCGGGCGTGACCGGGCATTATCTCGAGGCTGCAAAGTGAGCGTCCGGATCCTTTTTCTCGGACCTTTACGGGATCTGGCAGGGCAGGACGACATGCTGGTCGAGGGCACGCTCGATTGGGATCGCCTGCTGCAAACCGTGAGCCCTCAAGTCGCCGCGCAACTCCGCGAAGAACGCGTCAACATCGCGTGCGAGGGCCGCGTCCTGGCCGACAAGACTGCACTAATGGCAGAGGACGGAGACGAGGTTGCACTCCTCCCGCCGGTGAGCGGTGGCTAGGCTTTCCCTGTCGACACCGCGTGACGTGCGGCTGCTTGATCGCGGGATGTCCATCGGCGAAGCGCTGGCAGCCTTCAACGCATCCTATCCCGACGCGGGCGGCACTGCGTCCTTCATTGGCAAGGTCCGCAGCGACGACGACGTAAAGGCGCTGGAGCTCACCCACTACGAGCCGCTCACAATTCCGGGGATGGAAGAGCTTGCGCAAGCTGCGTCTGAAAAGTTCGCTCTTGCCGGAGTATTGGCCTGGCACCGCGTGGGCGTCATGACGCCGGGGCAGCCGATTGTGCTGGTGGCCGCAGCAGCCGCCCACCGCCGCGAGGCCTTCGATGCGGTGGATTTCCTCATGGACCACCTCAAATCCGCATCCTGGTTCTGGAAGCGGGAGCGCCGCGACGATGGCTGGCACTGGATCGAACCGCGTGACCAAGACCGGCGCGACCTCGCGCGCTGGAAATAATCTCGCCGAATTGATCTCGATCAAGGAATCGGTCGGCCGTGAGCGGCATCAAGTCTCCAACACAGGAGACGCACAATGGTTAAGCACTTCAGCCGCGAACTCGTTGCCGAACAGGCCCGCATCGTCGAAGCCCCCGTCAAGCATCACGAGGTCGACCGGACCTTCGAACTGCCGAAAGGCCTCTATGTCGCGACCGTCGGCCTCTATCTCGGTTTCCTGGCCGTTATGGCGACGGGCCTTCCGACGGCAGGACTCGCCATCCCGATGGCCATTTTCGCATTCTTCATCGTAGCCGGTTTCGGTGTCCCGATGATCTGGACGCGCCTCGCACCCGAAACGAAGTCGAAGCAGATGAACTGGAGCCGGTTCCGCTCGCAAGGTATCGCCACGCACACCGGGCGCCTCCCGATGCGCGATGCGGCCGTCCAGGTCCTGATCCTGCCGGCAATCGTCTTCAGCTGGGGCATCATCGCAGTCACCATCGCATCGATCGTGCGATAGGAGAGGGGAGCGCGGGAGGCGCTGGCCTAGTTGGCCTCCCGCGTTTTCAACCTGCCGTTCTAGTCCGCACGTTCGCGTAGCTGCGCGAGCGTGCGGTCTTCTTCGCTGATCAGCTCCACGATACGGCCGCGAGCGCTCTCTATCGCGGTCACGTCCTCCGCAGCCACACGGCGCGCAGTGTAAAGCGTATCGATATCGCCAAGCGGCACCGCCGCCACGCTGCGTGCCGATTCGAGCTCGGCGAGCGCTACCTGTGCGCTGGCCCAGGCTGGCGAACCTGTCGCAGTGCCCGCTGCCGCAGCGACCGTACGCTGGGCCGTGGGCGCAAGCCGCATGAATTCTGCGTGTGCCTCTTCTGCAGCGGCGACGAGTGCCGGCAGCACGACGTCGAGATCCCCTTCAAGATCGGTTTCCACTTCGGGAACCTCGATCGACTTGCGCTCGGGCGAGGCGAAACTGCCTTCGCCCCGCTCCACATCCCTGATAGCCAGGGATGGATAATCCCCGCTTGAGGCGGCACAGCCGCTGAGGGTGAGAATGAGAACGGTAGAGAAACTTGCAATTCGCAGCATCGCGCTCACATAGCATGCGGCAGGACGCGCGCCAGCGTGAAAGGCAAAAAATGCCGGATGCCAGCGTTGACTTGATGGCGGGATTCGCCTAACGGCACGCTTCTTTCCGGGCCCGCCCTAGGTGGGTCGACGGGTGCGCCGTAGATTCGCAAGGATGCGGCACAGCAATTTGAACGAGAGATAACGACCATGTTCGCAGTAGTGCGCACGGGCGGCAAGCAATACCGGGTTGCCGCCGGAGACAAGATCGCGGTTGAGAAGCTGGCTGGCGAAGCCGGTGATACCATCACGCTGGGTGACGTCCTGCTTGCAGGCGAAGGCGACACGCTTTCGGATGCCGGCAAGGTAACCGTTTCGGCTGAAATCATCGCCCAGGCGAAGAGCGAGAAGGTCGTCGTTTTCAAGAAGCGTCGCCGCCACAACTATCGTCGCAAGAACGGGCACCGCCAGATGATGACGCTGCTGCGCATCACCGACGTGGGCACCGGCGGCGCCAAGAAGGCTGCGCCGAAGAAGGCCGAAGAAAAGAAGGCTGCTCCGACGAAGGACTCTTCCGAAGAGAAGGCTGCGCCCAAGGCCAAGAAGGCAGCGCCCAAGAAGGCTGCTGCTACCAAGGCGGCTCCCGCCAAGAAGGCTCCTGCCAAGAAGGCAGCAGCCAAGAAGACCGAATCCAAGAAGTAAGGAACCCGGACCATGGCACATAAAAAAGCAGGCGGTTCATCGCGTAACGGTCGCGACTCAGCCGGTCGTCGTCTTGGTGTGAAGAAGTTCGGCAGCGAAAACGTCGTCGCCGGCAACATTATCGTGCGTCAGCGCGGCACGAAGTTCTACCCGGCCGTCAACGTCGGCATGGGCAAGGACCACACGCTGTTCGCGCTTACCGACGGCGTCGTCCGATTCCACTCGGGCAAGCTCGGCCGCAAATACGTATCGGTCGACCAAATGGCAGAAGCCGCAGAATAACCGGACAATCCGATAACGGGATCGTCCACACGGGACGGTCCCAGCCGGGCTAACGATCCGGCAGACGAAGAGGGAGATGGGGCCGACCCGTCTCCCTCTTGTCGTTTCTCCCTCTTCAAAACCGCATGGGCGAAAATTGCCTTTCGCCATCACGCAATTGTCACGCGTCCGGCCTAGGAGCCCGGAGCGTGGACCTGACGGGGAGTAAACGCATGTTCCATATCACCGAGAGGCTGCTGTTGCGGCCTGCATGGCCCGAAGATGCCGAGGCACTGTTTGGCGGGATCGCCGACCAGGGTGTCGTCCGCAATCTTGCCCGCGCGCCGTGGCCGTATCTCCCCCAACATGCCCGCGAATTCGTCATGCGAAAGCAGGACCCGCATTATCCGGTCTTCCTGATTACCAAGCCCGGTGACAATGGCTCCGACCTCATCGGCTGCATCGGCATCGATGCAAGCGGCGACGAGGTTGAACTTGGCTACTGGATCGCTCGCCCCTTCTGGGGCCGGGGATACGCTACCGAGGCAGCGCGCGGTGCGCTGGAAGTCGCGAAACTGCTCGGCCACGATCGGATTACCGCTGGCCACTTCGTCGACAATCCCGCTTCGGGCAAGGTGCTGAGAAAGCTCGGCTTCCGTCCGACCGGGCAGACTGCGCCGCGCCACAGCTGCGGTAGGGGCGAGGACGTCGATTGCGTCATGTACCGGCTCGAACTCGCAGCTGACGAAGGCGACACGCTCCAAGCGGCCTGACACCAAAAAGGCCCCGCGATCGCTCGCGGGGCCTTTCTTTCGACCCGATGGCTCGGGTTATTCGGCCGGGAGAAGGGCGTCTTCGAATTCGCCCTCGTACAGTCCGATCAATTCGCGATCGTCGTGATCCCATGGGTGGAAGCCGGGCTTGAAATAGCTCAGCCACGCCGGGAAGATGCGGCGCACGACGCCGGGCGACACGGTGAGGTACTTGAACAGACCCCACTTGGCCTTCCAGCCGGTGATACCGTCCTGCTCCAGCAGGTTGAGCGAATCGACCCAGCGGTTCTTGAAGAAGCGGGCAGTGACGGTCAACATGACGAGGCTGCGCACCTTCCAGCGGCGGAACGGCGTCCAGTCCTTGGTCGCATGGTTCCAAGTGTCGTAGGCGACGCCCTTATGTTCGATTTCCTCGGCCGCGTGCCAGCGCCACATGTCGCGCACTTCCGGATCGGCGTCCTTGAAATGGGCGGGGTTGGCGAGGAATTCCGCCGCCATCATTGCCGTATAATGTTCCAGCGCCATGGTGACGGCGAGGTTGGCGATGGCCGGACGGTCCTTGGTCAGGGCAAGCAGTTCGGCAACGCGCTGGTCGATCGCCTTGATGTCGTATCCGGCGTTTTCGGCCAGCTTGTTGAACGCGATGTGTTCCCGGGTGTGATTGATTTCCTGCTTCACGAAAGCGCGGATTTCGGCCTCGAGCTTTGGGTCTGCACCCTCGCGGTGAGCCTTGACCGCCTCGATGAAGAAAGCCTCACCGCGCGGGAAGGTGGCCGACAGCGCATTGTGCCATGCCGTGCCGAAGGGTTCTCCGGCCCACCAGCGGCGCGGGTTGGTTCCGCGGTTGAAGCGCTCGTCACGCACAGTGATGGTCAGATCGGCCGGCGTCGGCGCGGTCTTGGCAGTCGCGGTATCGATGGGGAGGGGGGCGTTCATGTCCTGCTCCGTGGTTAACTTACATCAGTGTAAGTAGTGCCTACTGACATAGATGTCAATAAGGTTCGCGGGCGGCTTCCCCTGTCCGCCACAATGGTTTACCGGTATGACCCAATGGCCACCCGCAAACGACTTTCGCCCGAAGAATCGCGCCTCGCTGCCCTCGAGGCTGCGCGCGCCCTGCTGATTGAAACCGGACCGCAATCGGTGACGCTCAAGGCTGTCGCCGCGCGGATCGGCCGCACGCATGCGAACCTGCTGCACCATTTCGGCTCTGCAGCCGGTCTGCAGAAGGCGCTTGCTGCCCATCTGGCGGAAACGGTGTGTTCCACCATCGCCGATGCCGTCCGCGCAAGCAGGGCAGGCCTTGGCAGCCCGCGCGAAGTCGTGGACCTGGCCTTCGACGCATTCGACAAGGAGGGCGCAGGCGCGCTCGCCAGCTGGATGATCCTGACCGGCAACGAGGACGCGCTGACCCCGATCGTCGAGACGATCCACAATCTGGTAGACGAGATTGCCCCTTACGAGGCCGATCATGGCGATGCGACGCACGTCCACGAAGAAACACTGGCGCTCGTGCTGATGGCGATGGGCGATGCCCTGATCGGCACCGCCCTTTCCCGCTCCTTGGGATTGCCTTCGACTGCGGCACGGGACCGTGCCGAACGGATGCTGGTCCGCAGCCTGGAAACTGCAAGCGACGCTGGCTAGTCGCGCCGGCGCGGGTCCTTCCATTGCGGTAGGAGCAGCTCCCCATTCGCCAGTTGCTCGCCAATCCGGCCAAGCAGCTGGCTCCGCTCTCCCTCGGCTTGGGTACGCAAGGCCTCGATCGCAGCGCTGAATGCCGTGCTCAGGGCCTCTTCGGCGGGGACGCTGACTTCGGGCTTCACACCGACATGCTCCCAATTCGTGCCGGTTACCGGATTGATCGCACGGCCGGTGGGAATGAAGGCGGTAAAGCCATGCGCCAGCGCTACAGGCCCGCCGGGATTGGCCCCGCCGCCCGTGGTTTCGCCAAACAGCGTCCCGCGTTTCTGCGTCTGGATATCGTAGGCCAGCTCCTCTCCGCCCGAAAACGTCCGGCTCGAAGTCAGGACATAGACCAGCCCCGTGTAGCGCGTTTCGACACTCTGGTCGGTCCAGAATTCGCGCGTCCGGTCCTCGGTCCGGTCGTAAATGCTGTTGAGGTGCCGGACATCGCCTTTGGCAAAGAGGTGGCTGGCGAATTGCGCCACCGCAGCCGGATCTCCGCCGCCATTGGAGCGCAGGTCGATAATCAACGCCTGGCTACCGGATACGAGTTGAATGGCGGATTCGTAGGCACCGGCGACCGCTTCGGGAGGGCCGAAGAAACGCAGGTCGATATAACCGATATTGCCCGGCAGCATGGCGGTCCGGGCGACGCCGAAACCATGAAGAGCCATCTGACGATAGGTTTCGGCGACTTCCTCGGCACTCGGAGGTCCGTCGGTATGGTCGCCCTGCGGCACGAATTCCGGATCGTAACGCAGCTGCAGATGGCGGTCGTCGCCTGCTTCGCGCAGGTCGCTGCGCAGCGCCTCAGCAAAAGCGTTGGCGGTTTCGAAGCGGTCATATTTGCCGCTGTCGAGAAGCCTTTCCAGAGTTTGGCCGGTTTCAGTCCCCTTGTCCGGGAAGACGTAGTTCTTCTCTAGTGCGTCACCCAAGGCTTTAACGACGTCTGCACGCATACCGGCGTCAATCGGCACATCGGCCATTTCCTGAGCGTTCGCCGTCAGGGGGGTTAGAGCCATCGCCGCGAGGCAAGCCAAAGATCTAATCATCGAACTCTCTCGGTCCATCGCAATTCGGAACGGGGCGAGGCTAACGAGCGACTACAAGTGTAACCATCAATCTTCGACGAAGGCATGCTCAAGCCAGACGGGGGCAGTCGCAGGGTCGACGTCTGCGACGCGCAGATGGTCGACCGCCAGCCCGAGTTCGGCATAGGCTGCCTTGCGCCGCTTTTCATCGGATGCGGCGAGCGGGACCACCATCAGGCGGCGGTTGACCTTGCTGCGCCAATTCATCCGGGCGGTGTTTTCCTGGCCGATGTAGCATCCCTTGTCGAAAGCCACGCCGTGCAGTTCCACGGCATTGGTTTCCAGCCACAGGATGTCGCCCATCTCGCCATATCCTTCGGGCACACCCAGGCCGAGCCGGTGCGCAAGATACGCGTCGTCGGCGGGCTCGTCCTCGTCTGATACGGGTGCCAGCCAGCGTTGACCCAGTGACGCCAGCCGCGGGTCGGCCGCGCCGCCGTCTCCCGGCTCTTTCTGCCAATGGACGCCAAGGCTTTCATCGACACCGATGTCGATCTTGCGGCGCAGGCGATAGAGGGAAAGACGCTTGGCAAGGCTTTCCGCTTGGTCTTTCTCGCAATCGAGCAGGATCTCGCCGTCGGCTGCCGGCCAGACGAACATGTCGAACAGCATCTTGCCCTGAGGCGTCAGGAGCGCTGCGTATACCGGCAAGGCGCCCGACACGTCATTGGTCAGCAAGCCCTGGAGGAACGCTGCGACGTCCTCCTCTCCGTCGGTCGGGGCAAGGCGGATCACGGCGCGGTCGAAAAGGCGGCTTGCTGTCATGCGTGACAGATAGGCCGATGCTGGCCATAGGCAATGTCGTGGACTTCGAATTCGAACAATTGGTCTTTTCCGGAGGCGGTATTCGCTGCTTCTGGCATGGCGGTTTCCTGGCCGAAGCGGGCGATGCGCTGGCGCTTGATCCCGCGAGGGTTAGCGGCGTCTCGGGTGGAGCCTTGAGCGCAGCGACCTGGATCAGCGGCCGGGAACGCGACCTCCTGATGCTCATGACCGAGGCGTTCCGGATCAACGAGGCCAACTATGCGCGCAAGCGATCGAACTTCACTCCCCATGAGGAAATTTACCGCGCCGTGGTCGAAACCACGCTGGATGCCGAAGCGATAGAGCGGATAGCGGAAGGTCCGCAGTTCCAGGTCTATCTCTCCTGTCCGCCCGCCGGCCTTCCGCCCATGGCAGCGGCGGTCGTCTACGGCATTCTCTACAAGCTGGATCAGGCGGTGCGCTCTACACCGCAGCTGGAATGGCCGCGCCGTGCAGGCCTCACGTCCTTATGCGTCGATGCGCGCCAGGCGGCCCGCGACGGTGCTCTTGCCGATCTTATCTGCGCGGCGGCTACCATCCCTCCCGTTTTCGATGTCCCGCAGTGGGAAGGGGATCGCGTGCTCGATGGCGGGATGCTGGACAAGGCGCCGCCGCCCCAGCCGGACGAAGGCCGCACGCTGACGCTGCTTTCGAGCCGCTATGCCCGCTTCCCCGATGAGGAGCGCAAGACATACGTACAGCCGAGCCGTGAAGTCGCTGCCGACAAGATCGACTTCGCCAATGCCGACAAGGTCACCCGGACATGGGAGCAAGGTGAAGAGGATGCGCGGGCATGGCTGGCAGATCAGCAAAAGCAGGGCTAAGGGAAGCGCGATCATGCCCCAGACTCTCACCATCCGCCGCCCTGACGACTGGCACCTTCATTTCCGCGACGGTGCCACCATGGAAGCGGTCGTGCCGCATACCGCGCGCCAGTTCGCACGCGCGATCGTCATGCCCAACCTCTCGCCGCCGGTCACCACCAGCGCGCTGGCGAGAGAATACCGCGACCGGATCAATGCGGCGGTTCCCGCAGGTGTCGACTTTACGCCGCTTATGACCGCCTATCTCACGGACGAAACCGTCCCGGCGGATCTGGCTACGGGCTATGTCGAAGGCGTGCTGACCGCTGCCAAGCTCTACCCGGCAGGTGCCACTACCAATTCGGCCCACGGCGTGACCGACGTGGCCAATATCGAGCACGTCCTCGAGAAGATGGCGGAAATCGGGATGCCGCTGTGCGTCCACGGCGAAGTCACTCACGCCGAAATCGATATCTTCGACCGTGAAGCTGTTTTTATCGACCGGGTCCTTGCCCCGCTGGTGCAGCGCCTTCCGGAACTCAAGGTCATCTTCGAACACATCACTACGCGGCAGGCGGTCGAGTTCGTGGATGGATCGGGCCCGAACATCGCGGCGACGATTACGCCGCAGCACCTCCACATTAACCGCAACGCCATTCTGGTCGGCGGTATCAGGCCGCATATGTTCTGCCTGCCGGTAGCCAAGCGGGAAGAGCATCGGCTTGCCTTGCGCAAGGCTGCAACCGGCGGTTCCGCCAAGTATTTCCTCGGGACCGACAGCGCGCCGCACCATCGCCATGCGAAGGAATCGGATTGCGGCTGTGCGGGAATATTCAACGCGCCTTTCGCGCTGGAAAGCTATGTCACGGTTTTCGACGAAGAGCACGCGCTCGACCGGTTCGAAGCCTTTGCCAGCCTGAATGGTCCGGCTTTCTATTCCCTCCCCGTCAATGAAGAGACGGTCACGCTGGAAAAGGTGTCTGTCGAAGTCCCGGACGAAGTCGATGGCGGAGAGGCGCGTATCGTCCCCTTCCATGCCGGCGAAACGCTTAGCTGGCGACTGGCGTCCTAGAGCGGCTCCAAAGGTCCCAGACGAATATTGCCGCTGCTATCCAGATGCAGGCGAAGCAAGCGGCCTGCGCCCATTTTAGCTCTTCGCCGAATACCGTGAGGCCCAGTACGAAGACGATGCTGGGCGCGAGGAACTGGATGAAGCCCAGCGTGGAATAGGGCAGTTTGCGCGCAGCGATGGCGAACAGCAGGAGCGGGAATGCGGTCAGCGCGCCGCCCAGCATGATCGCCGCGCCGAGCCCGAAGGATTGTGTGAAAGAGGACCCCGCGGGCAATCCGGCATAGTAGATCGCGACACCTGCTGCGGGCAGGCTCAGCAAGAGGGATTCGATGGTGAGACCGGGCAGGGCGCCCACGTCCACCTGCTTGCGGATTAGGCCGTAGGTGCCAAAACTCAGCGCCAGGGTAAGGCTGATCCATAGCGTGGTCAGCGCTCCGGCCAGCAGCATGGAAACGCCGATCCCCGCCAAGGCGACCGCCGCCCACTGCGCGCGGCTCAAGCGCTCTCCCAGGAGAAGCGTGCCGAGCAGCACATTGACGAGCGGATTGATGTAATAGCCCAGGCTGGCCGCGTAGACATTGCCTTGCTGGATAGCCCAGACATAGACGACCCAGTTGATCGCGATCAGCGTGGCGCTGGTCAGCAAGAGCATCATGACTTTCGGCGTCGCAAGGGCAGCCCGCAATTGCGGCAGCTGCTTCCTCACAGCCACGATCACGAGGCACAGCGGGAGCGTCCACAAGATTCGCCAGCCGACGAATTCGAAGGCCGGAACCTCTCTGACGAGCAGCAGGTACAGCGGCAGGAATCCCCATATCACATAGGCACCCAGCGCGGAGGTAAGGCCCGAACGGCGCTGGTCGGATTCTGTCGTGTCCATGAACCGCTGCCGCCTAGGCGCGGTTCAATCCGGCTGCAAGCATCAATTCGTCGCTCGTTAAGCCTCAACTCGTCGAAACTGAACAAAACTGACGGCGATGTTGCAATTCATTCAGGAAGCGAGGCGTAATTCTGAACGCCATCGACGCACCCCGAGTCGAATACGACCAAGGATTTGAACTATGGCTACCCTTCTCAAGACTGCTTCGCTGGCCCTCGCGGCCACCGGCCTCACCCTCGCTGCTCCGGCATCTGCCGCAGTACCGGCCCATGCCGCACCGCAGGCGCATAGCGTCGCGGCATCGATCGCCGGCGACATGACTTACGAGCATGGCAAGAAGCGCAAGCACAAGAACTGGAAGCGCGGCCATCGCGGACATCATGACGACTATCGCGGTTATCGCGCACCGCGCCCCTATTACATGGGCTACGACCGCGATTACGGACAGCCGGTCTATCGCGACACTCGCATCTGGCGCGGCCGCGACGGACGTTACTATTGCGAGCGCGAGAACGGCACGACCGGCCTCCTGATCGGTGCAGGCGTAGGCGCACTGATCGGCCATGAAGTGGCCGGTCGCGGCGGTGACCGTACCCTCGGTGCAATCATCGGCGGTGCCGCAGGCGCGCTGCTCGGTCGCTCGATCGACCGGTCGAGCACCCGCTGCGGATAATCGAACAAGAGCTTGAGGCCGTGCCCACCCGCGGCTGATAGCGCGACCTTCGGGTCGTGTCGGGCGTCGTCCGCACCCTCACCAGAGGGGCGGGCGGCGCCCTTTATGCGTGGGCGAGACATTGTCCCGCATTGAGCCATCTGCGTGCAGCGTATGGTCAATTCGGCGCGGGAAAGGCATATCGGACCGGAAATGTGCCGGAGATGCCAGAAATGAAGCTGCGCCTGATTGCCCTTGCTGCCCCCATCGCGATGCTCGCCGCCTGTTCGGGCGGCAATGGAGATGCCGAGGACGGCGACGACATGAATGCCGCCAGCGAGGGTGCGCTCAACGAAAATCTCGCGACCGATCCCGACCTTGCGAACAGCAGCGAAGAAGGCGCCGCATTGTCCGGCACGGGCAACCAGAACATCCCCAAGATCGACACCTCCGAGAGGGCGATCGAGGACGCGCGCAGCCGCGCGGTCCAGATGGTCGGCGGCAGCGCCAACATGGACGCGCTCCCGACGGCCAAACGCCTTGGCGAAGGGGCAGCGGACACGCCCGCCATGGTCCAGACGGCACGCGCGCTGCAGGGACCGGGCAATACCAATTGCTTTGAGAAGGTCAGCTACTCGGCCTCATGGTCGGCTAAGCTCCCTGCCGAATTCCCGATCTATCCGCGCGGCAACACGATCGAGGCGGCTGGCAGTGACGAGGGTAATTGCGCCGTTCGTGCCGTCACCTTCCGCACCGGCGTTCCGAAGAGCGATGTGCTGGCGTTCTATGCGACCCGCGCAGCCGATGCCGGTTACACGGTCGAACACGCCCTCAAGGGCGGCGAGAACGTGCTGTCCGCCATCGACGGGCAGAGTGCGATGGTCATCTATGCCCGCGACTTGCCGGGCAAGGTCACCGAAATCGACCTGGTCACCAGCAAACGCTGAGCCCGGCCGGGATCAGCCTTCCTTGAGGCCGATCCCGATGCTGGCACGCGGCTGGTCCATTTCGGTGCTGGCGACCGGATAGGCGCAGTAATCCGCTGCATAGAAGGCGGCCGGACGATGGTTGCCCGACAGGCCCACACCGCCGAACGGGGCGGCAGACGACGCACCGTTGGTCGGGCGGTTCCAGTTGAGGATGCCCGCGCGCGCTTCGAACCAGAACCGCTCGAAATCTTCGGGCTTGCCGCCCATCAGCGAGGCGGAGAGGCCGTAGCGCGTGTTGTTGGCTTCTGCCATTGCTGCGTCGAAATCCTTGACGCGGATGACCTGCAGCAAGGGTCCGAAGAGCTCGATATCCGGGCGATCGCTCATTTCGGTGGCGTCGATGATCGATGGCGAAAGGAAAGGTAGCTGTTCGTCGGGACGCTTCATATGCATCACCGGCTTGCCGCCACGGCTGATGAGCGCAACGAAGCTTTCGGACAGCAGATCCGCCGTCTGGTTGTCGATGACGCTGCCCATGAAGGGCTGCGGATCGGCAAAGGGTTCGCCGACGATCAGCTTTTCCGCCAGCTGCTTCACCGCAGGCACGATCTTGTCGTAAATGCTGTCGACCACGATCAGGCGGCGCGCCGCCGTGCAACGCTGGCCGGCCGTGGTGAAGGCCGACTGGATGATTGTCGCCGCGGCATCGTCGATCTTGGGGGTATCGAGCATGACGATGGGGTTGTTGCCGCCCATTTCCAGTGCGACGATCTTGGCCGGGTTGCTGGCCAGCTTGCGGTTGATCGCAATGCCTGCGCGCGCCGATCCGGTGAACAGGACGCCGTCGACCATGGCGTGTTCGACCAGCGCCTTGCCTTCCTCGGCACCGCCGTGGAGGCATTGGACCACGCCTTCCGGAATGTCCGAGGCGTTGAAGCATTTGACCAGGAATTCGCCTACGGCCGGGGTCTTCTCGCTCGGCTTGAAGATGACGACATTGCCCGCGATGAGTGCCGGGACGATGTGGCCGTTGGGAAGGTGGGCGGGGAAATTGTAGGGGCCGAGGACAGCCATCACGCCATGCGGCTTGTGACGCAGGGCTGCCGTACCCTGCAGCGCGCTGTCGAGCTTCTTCTGGCCGGTGCGTTCGGCATAGGCCGTGACCGAGATTTCGACCTTGCCGATAACGGCCTGCACTTCGGTCTTGGCTTCCCACAGGGGCTTGCCCGTCTCGCGTGCGATAAGCTCGGCGAAGGGATCGGCCTGCTTGCGCACTTCGTTGGCGAAGCGGCGGACCAGTTCGATACGCTGGCCGACGGGCTGGCGAGCCCAGTCCGTCTTGGCCTTAAGCGCTACGTCGATAGCCTGCTCGACATTCCCGGCTTCGCCCTTCCAGAGCAGTTTGCCGGTGGCCGGTTCGGTGGAAATCATTTCGGCTTGCGACACGTATCGTCCCTTCCTCTCGCTCAAGCGAGCTTCTCGCGCCGCCTATGTGACAGGCGCGCCTGCGCGTCAAATCAAGTGTGCTGCCCTAGCGCTCGTCGGGCAGGGCGGGTGCCGGACCATGGGCACGGCCCATGCGGCGAAGTGCGTCGATCTTCGCATGGAGCGGTGACCAGTCGTCGCTTCGGTCGATCGCGGCCCAGATGGCTTCGACCTCCTCGATCAGCATCGACTGCGGCGCTTCGCCCGACCAGTATTCATGCGTATCCGCGACGGGCTCGTAGCCAGCCAGCGCGGGAGCGAGATCGTCTTGCGCATTCCTGCCACCCCGGTGCCGGAAAAAGAATTCATCCGGCTGCGCCTCGCTCTCGGCCATCAAGGCTTCGCAAGTGCCGACCAGTCGCGCGTCGTCGTCACCGCCCTTGGGCACGACGCCAAGACGCCAGCACCAGCGCCGCGCGACCGCATCCATGTAGAGCGGACCGAAGCGCTCCATCGCCGCGATCAGGGGCGGGGCGTCGCAGACCAGCCTCAGCGCAATCGCCAACTGACCGCAATTCCAGTGCAAAGCCTCGGGCTGGCGACCGAAGGCATAAAGGCCGGAGTGGTCGAAATAGGCCGCGGTGAAGCCCGGCTTCCATTGCGGCAGGAAGCGCCAGGGGCCGTAGTCGAAACTCTCGCCCGTGACGTTCATGTTGTCGGTGTTGAGCACGCCGTGGACGAAGCCTGCGACCATCCAGGCGGCGGCCAGATCGGCCAGCCGCTCGACCACCTGGTGCATCAGGCGCACGGCTGGTTCGTCGCGTCCGGGCGCGTCCTCTGGCGGAGGAGGGCCGGGAAACTGCGCCAGGCAGTACGCGACCAGCTCTTCCATGTGCTCTTTCTCTTCCAGGGCTAGCAGGCGCTGGAAAGTGCCAATGCGAATGTGCCCGTGGCTCAACCGCGTCATGACCGCCGAGCGGGTGGGCGAGGGTTCGTCATTGCGCTGGAGTTGCTCTCCGGTCTCGACCACGCTGAAGGTCTTCGACGTATTCACGCCCAGTGCTTCGAGCATTTCAGTGGCAAGGATTTCTCGCACCGCGCCCTTCAGGGTCAGGCGGCCGTCGCCGGCGCGGCTCCACGGGGTCTGGCCCGATCCCTTGGTGCCGAGATCGAGCAGCCTGTCCTGCCCGTCGCGCAGCTGGGCGAACAGGAAGCCGCGCCCGTCGCCAAGTTCGGGATTGTACACACGGAACTGGTGCCCGTGGTAGCGCAGGGCCAGCGGCTGGGGCAGGTTGTCGGGCAAGGGGGCGAAGCGCCCGAAATGACGTGCCCATTTATCGTCGTCTAGGTCCGCTAGGCCAACCGCTGCCGCCCAGCGATCGTTGCGAAACTGCAATCTCGTTTCTGGAAAATCGGCCGCTTCGACCGGATCGCCAAGCCAGTCGGCGAGGGCCAGGATAGGCGTGTCGGGACGGTAGGCGGCAGGTTGTGGGGCGTCTGGCATCGCCTTGGAGATGTGGTCCCGGGACACTGCACGCAAGTCATGGCTCGAAATTTGCCGCGCTAGGCGCTACCGCGCTTTCTATGAGCACTGAATACAGCGAGCGTAGCTGGCAAAGCGCCGAGGGCCTGACCCTCTATTTCCGCGATTATGGAGAGGCGAACGATCGCCCTCCGGTGCTGTGCCTTCACGGCCTGACCCGCAACAGCAAGGATTTCGAAGGCGTCGCGGCGCATATCGCCGAGCAGGGCTGGCGGGTGATCGTGCCCGACATGCGCGGGCGCGGAAAAAGCGACTACGCCGAAGATAGCGCGACCTATGCCGTGCCGAATTATATCGGCGACGTCCTGGCGCTGCTCGAACAGGAAGGCATCGAGAAGTTTGTTTCGATCGGCACGTCGATGGGCGGGCTCATGACCATGCTGATTGCGCAGGCCATGCCGCACCGCATCGCAGCCGCATTGCTCAACGATATCGGCCCAGTGGTCGATCCGGCGGGCATCGACAAGATTCGCACTTATCTGGGGCAGGGCCGCAGCTTCCCGACCTGGATGCACGCAGCGCGCGCGCTGGAGGAAGTGCACGGGGAATCGCATCCGTCGTTCGATACGGAAGACTGGATCGCGATGGCCAAGCGCGGGATGACCGTGTGCAGCAATGGCCGCATCGCTTTCGATTACGACATGAAGATTGCGGATCCGTTCAACGATGCCGACGAAAATGCGGTCCCGCCCGACCTGTGGCCTGGCTTCGAGGCGCTGGCGAGCAATCCGCTGCTGCTGGTGCGCGGCGGACTATCCGCGCTGCTGAGCGCCGATGCCTTCGCCGAAATGCAGAAGCGCGCGCCCAATGCCGATGTCGTCGTCGTGGAAGATGCCGGACATGCACCCACTCTGGATGAGCCGGAAGTGCGCACGGCCATCGATTCCCTTCTCGCCAGCGTCAAATGAGCGCGAAATCCGGCGGCGGCGTGCCGCGTGTCCTGCACCTGCAATCGACTTTCGCTGCGGGCGGCAAGGAGCGCCGGACGGTTGAGCTGATCAACGCTTTCGGGAGCAGGCTGGCCCACACGATCGTGTCGGCGGAACCCGACCGCCTGGACGCGGCGGATGGGATCGCCAAGGGTATTCGCGTCACGCTGCCGCCGGATTTCCCAAGCCTCAAGGGCACGCCGCTGCCCGGGCGACTGATGAAGATCGCCAAGGCCATGAAACCATACGACCTCGTGCTCACCTATAATTGGGGCGCGATGGACGCGGTGATGGCGCACACGATGTTTTCCGAAGCGCTCGACCTGCCGCCGCTGATCCATCACGAAGACGGCTTCGATGAAAGCGAACTGAAAAAACGAAAGCGCAGCCGCACCTGGTATCGCCGGGTCGCGCTCGGCAAGTCCTCGGGCCTCGTTGTGCCGTCAGAGACGCTGGAGGAGATCGCACTCGTCGAATGGCAGCAACCGCTCGGTCGTGTGAAGCGGATCCCGAACGGCATCGACACCAAGGCTTTCGCCATGCGGCCCAAGCCCGACACCCTGCGCCTGATCAAGCACAAGGGAGAGCATTGGGTCGGCACCCTGGCGGGCCTGAGGACAGTGAAGAACCTGCCCCGGCTGGTCCGGGCATTCGCTTCGATGGAGGATGACTGGCACTTGGTCATTATCGGCGAAGGAAGCGAACGCGATGCGATCGAGGCCGAGATCGACCGGCTGGAATTGCATGACCGTGTCCACCTGACCGGCGCGGTCAAGGACCCGGCGCGAGTCATCGGGCTGTTCGATATTTTCGCCCTGTCGAGCGATTCAGAACAGTTTCCCCTGTCCGTGGTCGAAGCGATGGCGGCTGGCCTTCCTGTCGTCGCGCCCGATGTCGGCGATATCAAGGACATCGTGGCAGAAGAGAACCGCGAGTTCATTACACCAGCGGGCGACGAGGGCGCGCTATCGGCCTATTTGCGCGACATGGCCCGCGATTTCGCCCGCGCAGAGCGGATCGGTGCCGCCAACCAGGCCAAGGCGCGTGCCGAGTTTGACCGTGACAAGATGGTTGCGACCTATCGCCGCCTCTATTCCAGCGCCATGCGCCGGGAGTTCTAGGACAAGACGCGACGTTTCATCGCGCGTTCACCCGTCGGGGGACAGGCTTGCTCCCCGGATGGACAGGCATTGCCCTCTTATCGCGCTATGCCTAAAGACCCGGCCACAGATTTGCCTTTAACGGAGACCGAGCCGCAGTGGCCCGCAAACCCAAGACCGAACTCACCCGCGAAGAAAAGAAATCCCGCGCCGAGGCTGCCGAACAGGAAGCCCTGCTGCGCGAGGTCGACGATGCCGTCCGCCAGGGCGACATGGAAAGCTTCATGGGGACCTATGGCAAGCCGCTGCTCGGCGTCCTGATCGTCGGACTTGCGGCATTCGGCGGTTACCTGTGGTGGGACAATCGCAACGAAGCAGCCACCGAAAGCCAATCGGAAGCGCTCGTGGTCGCACTCGACCAGCTCGAAGCGGGCAATACGGCGGCCGCCCTTGAACGGCTCGACGGCGTGGAAGGCGAAGGCACTCCGGCAATCAGCGCCAAGATGTTGCGCGCTGGCCTGTTGGCGGAAGAGGGCAATGCCGAAGAAGCGGCCAAGCTGTTCGGGGAAGTCGCCGCCAACGAAGGTGCGCCGGAAACGCTGCGGGACATCGCGCTGATCCGACAGGTCACCGTGCAATTCGACTCGATGGCCCCGGCTGAGGTCGTCGCCAAGCTCCAGCCGCTGGCGACGCCGGGCGAGCCGTTCTTTGCGACTGCCGGCGAACTCGTGGCACATGCCTACCTCAAGCAGGGCAAGCGCGCGGAAGCCGGTGCGTTGTTCGGGCAGATTGCCCGCGACGATGCGACGCCGGAAGGTACCCGTGCACGCGTGCTCAACATGGCTGGCGTGCTCGGCGTCGATGCCGTGGACGATGTCGAGGAACTGCTCGACAGCCAGCGTGTCGACAATCAATCCGACGCAACCAGCGAATAATTGATCATAGACGGACCCAAGATGAGCCAGACCAAAGTCAAATCGATCACGCGCGGCATGATTGCCGCAACCATGGCCCTGGGCCTGGGTGCCTGCAGCGGCGGCCTGTTCGGGGGATCCGACGACAAGAAGACCACCCCGACCCTAGGCGACCGTGAACCGATCCTTTCGCGTATCGAGACAGGCGCGAAGGTCGATCCCTCGCTGGCCGGCGTTTCGGTGGTCCTGCCCCCGGCGCAGGCCAATGCGGAATGGGGCCAGGCAGGCGGCACCGCCAGCAAGAGCTACGGTCACCTCGCCCTTTCGCAGACGCCGACCCGCGCATTTGGCGTGGATGTCGCCGGAGCAGACAATCGCCAGCGCCTGGGTGCTGCGCCCGTCATCGGCGGCGGCAAGCTGTTCGCCATGGGCACCGATGGCCGCGTATCTGCTTTCGACGCGCGAAGCGGCGCGCGTCAGTGGACCTACCAGTCGCAATTGAGCGACGACACGCGCCCCTCGGCCTTCGGCGGCGGCGTCAGCTACAGCGCTGGCAAGGTCTACGGCACGGATGGTGCGGGCAATGTCTTCGCTCTCGACGCGCAGACCGGTGCCGAACAGTGGAAGGTGAAGCCGGGCGGTCCGCTGCGCGGTTCTCCGACCCTCGCCTTCGATAACGTCTTCGTGATGACGCAGGACAATCTGCTTTACGCGCTCAACGCGGCGGACGGCAGCCTGCAGTGGGACGAATCGGGTTCGACGACCATGGCCGGCGTGTTCGGCGTGGCGGCGCCCGCCGCAGGGCAGGGCACGGTGGTGGCCGGATACACTTCGGGCGAACTGATCGCCTATCGCTATGAAAACGGGCGCAGCCTGTGGGCGGACGCGCTGGCGCGTACCTCGATCTCCACGCAGGTCGGTGCGTTGTCGGACATCGACGCCGATCCCATCATCGACAATGGCCGCGTCTACGCGCTTGGCCAGGGTGGCCGCATGGCCGCCTACGAGCTCGTCACGGGCCAGCGCCTGTGGGAACTCAACGTCGCCGGCATTTCGACCCCGGCGATCGCCGGCGAGTGGATCTTCGCCCTGACCGACGATGCGCGCCTGATCTCGATCCAGCGCAGCAGCGGCAAGGTCCGCTGGCTGACGCAAATGCCGCGTTACGAGAACGAGGAAAAGAAGAAGAACCCGATCTTCTGGCAGGGTCCGGTTCTTGCCGGCGGCCAGCTGTGGGCGGTGAATTCCAATGGCGAAATCTGGCGCATCAGCACCGGTGAAGGTTCTGCCACCATGTTCACCGAACTGGACGAGGCGATCAGCCTGCCGCCGGTGGTCGCAAACGAAACGCTCTACGTCCTCGACGACAGCGGTACGATCACCGCGTTCCGCTAAGCACGCGATAGTTTTCGTGCCGTTTACCATTGCCGCGCTATAGGGTGCGGCAATGGCCACGAACGCACCTGTCCCGGACACGCGTCCAGCAAGCGATGTCTCGCCAGCCGTCGGGCTGGTGGGGCTTGCTGCTTTGCTCTTGTGGGTGTGGATCGCGCGCGATTGGGCTGGAATTGCCGAATTCTGGGACCTGCCGGGTCCTCGTGAACCGATGGTTGGGCCCAATGCGGCGATCGCGGGCTTGGTCTTCATCACCGTGCCCATGGTTGCGTGGTCGATCTTCGTCGACAAGGTGCACCTACGCCCCTCGACCGGGATCGACTGGTCGCTCGCGAAACGCCGCAAGCCCGATCTCGAGACCTCGCTGACCAAGATCGCGGGGCTGTGGGCGACCTGGGCGATCCTGGTCGCGCTTTATTGCCTGTGTCGCTGGTACTGGGCCGGTAACTACATCTACGCGCTAAAGGTGCTGGCGGTGATGGGCGCTGCGATGGTGGTGCTGTCGGTGCCCTATGTCCTGTGGCTCGACCGCGTGATGAAGAACCCGCGCGACCATGCATGGCATTTCGGCGCCATGCTGTTCATGCGCGACGACTGGGACCGCGCAGAGGTGCTGAAGCACTGGCGTGCGTGGATCATCAAGGCGTTCTTCGGCGCTTTCATGATTTCGATCGTGCCCGTCAATTTCGCCAATGTGGTGAACGCCGACCTATACGAGTTTCTCTCCAATCCCGTGGTCTTCGCGGTAGTGCTGATCAACCTGCTGTTCTTGATCGATGTGATGGTGGGCGCGGTCGGGTATATCGTGACCCTGCGTCCGCTGGATGCGCATATCCGGTCGGGCAACCCCTTCCTCGGCGGCTGGCTGGCGGCCCTGATCTGCTATCCGCCGTTCGTGTGGGGCATCCTCGGCAACGGGCAGGTCATGAGCTACGAACACAATGTCGAGCAGTGGCATTACTGGCTGGCCGGAAACGAGGTAATCCTGTGGCTGTGGGCCGGATTGCTGGTCTTCCTGACTGCGATCTATGCGTGGGCGACCTTCGCCTTCGGTATCCGGTTTTCCAACCTCACTTACCGCGGTGTCCTGACCAATGGCCCGTACCGCTTCACCCGGCATCCCGCATACCTGTCCAAGAACCTGTTCTGGTGGTGCAGCGTGATGCCGTTCCTCGTCGTCAACCAGAGCCCGGTGGATGCGATCCGCAACACTTTCTTCCTGCTGTGCGTGAACGGCATCTACTATTGGCGTGCGCGCACGGAAGAAGCGCACCTGCTGGCCGAGGACCAGAAGTACCGCGACTATTATGCGTGGATGGGGCGCAACGGCCTGATCACCGCGCCGCTTACGAGGCTATTCGCGAAATTCACGCCGCGCCCTGCGGCATCCGCACAGCCCGCCGAGTAGGTCAGCCGAGCGGCTGGCCGTCGTCGGTTTCGTAAATCCGCAGGTCGCGCGAGACGGGCGGATTATTCGCCATGACTTCCTGGAACGCCGCCATGTGCGCCGATTTGCCATGCGCATCGAGCGCCGCCTTGTCGCGCCACCGCTCGAACAGGACGAGCGTGTTGGGATCGGCGAGGTCGCGCGCGAAAGTGTAATCGAGGCAGCCGTCCTCGGCGCGGCTTGCGCGGACCATGGTGATGATGGCGTCCAGCGTGCTGCTGTCGATACCTTCGGCCAATCGGATTGTGCCGTTAATCTGGATCATCGCCGTATCCTCTCTCAGAAGCTGTACTTGTAGACCCGCTTTATGTCGCCGCCCCATTCGCTGTGATAGCGATCGAGCAGGACCTGGGCCGGCACCTTGCCGCTGGCGACAATCTCGTCGAGCGTTTCGAGGAAGCCGGTTTCGTTGTCGCCCGAAGTATTCAGCCTGCCGCGTGCAGCAAGGCCCGATCGGGCCACGGCGAGCACCTCTTTCGCCATGTCGCGCAGCTTTCCGCCACCGGGGATCGGCGCATCGAGCGCAAGCTTCGGCACCGCGTTCCGCAGGTTTTCGCGCTCTTCCATCGTCCAGTCCTTGACGAGGTCCCACGCCGCATCGAGCGCGCCCTGGTCGTAGAGCAGGCCGACCCAGAACGCGGGAAGGGCGCAGATGCGGCTCCACGGGCCGCCATCCGCCCCGCGCATCTCGAGGAAGCTTTTCAGACGCACTTCGGGGAAGGCGGTGGAAAGGTGATCCCACCAGTCGCTCTGCGTCGGCTTTTCACCCGGCAGGATGGACAGCTTGCCTTCGAGAAAATCGCGGAAGCTAAGGCCCGCAGCATCGAGGTATTTTCCGTCGCGGAAGACGAAATACATCGGCACGTCGAGCATGTAGTCGACCCAGCGTTCGTAGCCGAAGCCGTCCTCGAACACGAAGGGCAGCATGCCGGTGCGATGCGGATCGGTGTCGGACCAGATGTGGCTGCGATAGGACAGGTAACCGTTAGGTTTCCCTTCCGTGAAAGGCGAATTGGCAAACAGGGCCGTTGCCAGCGGCTGGAGCGCAAGACCGGTGCGGAATTTCTGCACCATGTCCGCTTCGGAGGAATAGTCGAGGTTCACCTGGATCGTGCAGGTTCGCAGCATCATGTCGAGGCCGAGGCTGCCGACGCGCGGCATGTGGCGCATCATGATCTCGTAGCGGCCCTTGGGCATGATCGGCAGCTGTTCGCGGGTCTTGTCCGGCCACATGCCGAGGCCGAGGAAGCCCACACCGCAATCTTCGCCTACGCGCTTCACCTGGTCGAGGTGCCGTCCGGTTTCGGCGCAGGTCTGGTGCAGGTTTTCCAGCGGCGCGCCGGATAGCTCAAGCTGGCCTGCGGGTTCGAGGCTGACTGTGCCATCTTCGCCGCGCATGGCGATGACCTTGCCGCCTTCCTCCACCGGCTCCCAGCCGAACTGGCGCAAGGACATCAGGATATCGCGAATGCCGCCGGGTTCGTCATAGGAAGGCGCGCGGAAATCGTCGCGGCGGAACACCAGCTTTTCGTGCTCGGTCCCAATGCGCCAGTCGGCCTTGGGCTTTTCGCCAGCCTGCATCGGGGCGACCAATTGGTCGCGCGATTCGATGATCGGGTCTTCCTTGGCGGAGGTGTCGCGCGTGCTCATTGGGTGGCGTTAGAAAACCCAATCCCGCTGCGCAAAGGAATTATTCCTCGTCGATCCAGTCGCCTGCCTCTGCCATCCACACGGCTATTCCTGCAATGGCAGCGGTTTCGCCGCGCAAGATGCGCGGACCGAGACCGATCGGGCGGGCATTGGGGTGGGCGCGGATCGCCTCTCGCTCCGCATCGTCGAAGCCGCCTTCGGGCCCGGTGAGCAGCGCTGCCGGACCGTCCGCATAGCAGAAGGCGTCGGCCACCGGTTCGCCGCCTTCCTCGTCGGCGAAGAACAGGAGGCGGTCTTCGGGCCAGTCGCGCAGGAGGGCGTCGAGCTTCACCGGCTCTGCCACCTTGGGCAGGGCGGTGCGGGCACATTGTTCGGCTGCTTCGGTGACGATGGCGGATGCGCGATCGAGGTTGAGCTTGTCTGCAACGCAGCGCCGCGTGACGACCGGCGCGATCCGGTCGACGCCGAGCTCGGTCGCTTTTTCGAGCACCAGGTCGAAGCGGTCTTTCTTCAGCAGCGCAGGGCACAGCCAGAAATCCGGTACCGGCTCGCGGGGGCGCTGGTGATGGGTCGGCTGCAGGGTCACATGACGCTTGCCCGCTTCGACCACTTCGGCGGCCCATTCCCCGGTCACGTCGTCGCACAGGATCACCGCATCGCCGGGGGATACCCGCATGACCTTGGTCAGGTAGTGCGCCTGATTGCCCTCTATCTGAACGGTCGTATGGTTCGAAAGCTCGGTTTCGACAAACAGGCGGGGAGCGCTCTTGGGCGGCCAGGCGGGTGTTGCAGGCATGGCTAGCCTGTTGGCGTCTCGCGCATTAGGAAGCAAGCGATGAACGACAGCCCCGCAACCCAGCAGATCGTCCCCGACAGCGAACATCGCGGTCTGGTCGAGCTCCTGCCGCAATTGCCGCGCGATCTTGCGATGCTGGCGCGGTTCGACCGGCCAATCGGCTGGTGGCTGCTGTTCTGGCCCTGCGCATGGGGCGTGTGGCTGGCAGGCGCAGGCTGGCAGTTCGCGCTGCTCGGGTGGCTGCTGCTCGGCAGCATCGCCATGCGCGGCGCGGGCTGCGTCTACAACGACATCGTCGATGCCAAGCTCGACCGGCAAGTGGCGCGCACCGCCAGCCGCCCGGTGGCGAGCGGGCGTGTGTCGAAGAAACTTGCATGGGGCTGGCTGGTCACGCTGAGCCTCGTCGGGCTTGTCGTCCTGTTGCAACTGGAGCCGCTGGCGCAGATGGTCGCGCTGGCAAGCCTCGCGCTGGTCGCGGCCTATCCCTTCATGAAACGGATCACCTGGTGGCCGCAGGCGTGGCTCGGCATGGTCTTCACCTGGGGGCTGCTGGTCGGCTTCACCCATTTCCGCGCGGACAATCTCGACGCGCTCGCTGCCATGTATGCAGGCGCCGCGCTGTGGGTGATCGGATACGATACGATCTACGCCATGCAGGACCGTGAAGACGACGCGCTTGTCGGCATCCGCTCGTCCGCGCTGCGCCTGGGTGGCAGGGTGCGCGGGGGAGTGACGCTGTTTTATGCCGGGGCCGTTGCCCTTTGGGCACTCGCATTCTGGCTCTACCGGGCCGACTGGATTGCGCTGCTGGCCTTGCTACCCGCTGCCGCGCACCTCGCATGGCAAGTCGCCACCCTCGATGGCGAAGATCCTGACAACCCGCTCGACCGTTTCCGCGCCAACCGCTGGACCGGCGCGCTGGTCGCAGCGGCCTGTTTCGTGGTGGGCAACGCGTGAGCCGCGGCGGCCAAGCCTTGACTCATAGCCCGCAATCGCCTTGCAGCGGGTAACACCTTTTCTCGCCTTTTTGCGGAGCGCACTCCCATGAAATTCTTCGTCGACACTGCCGACATCGCCGACATCAAGGAAATGGCCGACACCGGCCTGCTCGACGGGGTGACGACCAATCCCTCGCTGATTGCCAAGTCGGGTCGCGATTTCATGGAAGTGACCAAGGAAATCTGCGGCCTAACCGATGGTCCGGTCAGCGCCGAAGTCGTCGCGCTCGACCACGAAACCATGATGAAGGAAGCGGAAACCCTGCGCCGGATCGCGGACAATGTCTGCATCAAGGTTCCGCTGACGATCGACGGGCTCAAGACCTGCAAGAAGCTGACCAGCGACGGCACCATGGTCAATGTGACGCTGTGCTTCTCGGCAAACCAGGCGCTGCTCGCGGCGAAGGCCGGCGCGACCTTCGTATCGCCCTTCGTGGGCCGTCATGACGACAACGGCTTCGACGGCATGGAACTGATCGCCGATATCGCGCAGATCTATTCCAACTATGGCTTCGACACCGAAATCCTCGTCGCTTCGATCCGCAACCCCGTCCACGTACTGCAGAGCGCGCGGATCGGTGCCGATGTCGCCACCATGCCGCCTGCCGTGATCAAGGGCCTGTTCAAGCACGTCCTGACCGACAAGGGGCTGGAAGGCTTCATCAAGGACTGGGAAAAGACTGGCCAAAGCATCCCGACGTCCTAACTAGGCCTACGTGACCGACCAGACACCCCTCGACCGCTTCAAGCAGGCATTGACCGGCACCGCCCGCGCCCTGGCGCAGGAGCCGGAGGTCGAGGTTGCGTGGAGCGCGGACAGTCCGAGCCAGTCGGGCAAGAACTTCCGCGTTCCGCTTCCCGGTCGCACCTTGCCCAAGGACCAGGCGACCGAGGCACGCGGCTTCGCCGATAGCTTCGCGCTGCGCCTGCGCCATCATAACGAAGCGCTGCACAATCGCGGCGCGCCTCCCGAACCGATTGCCCGCGCGTGCTACGATGCGATCGAGCAGGTGCGCTACGAGGCGATCGGCAGCACGCGTTATTCCGGCATTCGCGACAATCTGGACGCCGCGGTCGAACTCCGCACGGCGAGCGATCCGATCGCGCGCGCCGATGCGGCAAACGAAGTGCCGCTGCCGACCGCGCTCTCGCTGATGCTGCGCGAGGCGCTGACGGGCGAAGCGATCCCCGAACGCGCGAAAGCAGGCGTCGACATGGTGCGCAAGGATATCCTGTCGAAGATCGGCAGCGATATGGACGATCTTGCTGGTGCACTCGACGACCAGCGCGCCTTCCAGGACCTGACCATCGAAATGCTCCGGCATCTCGAACTCACTCTGCCCGATATGCCCGAAGACGAGGGCCGCGAGGACGGTGACGAGGACGAGGGCGATACGCCCGAAGAAGACCAGGATACCGACGAGGAAGACGAGGGCGAGGCCCAGCCGCAGGAAACCGACGCGCGCGGCGAAGTCACCGACGGCGAGGCCGATGGCGATGCCGACCAGGACGTCGAGGGCGAACAGGAAATGTCCGACGGTGATCCCTCGGACGAAGAGGGCGAGGGCATGCAGCCCGTCCGCCCGAACCGCCCGTGGACCGATCTGCCCGAAGATTTCGACTACCGCGCCTATACCGACAAGTTCGACGAGGTGATCGAGGCGCCCGAGCTGTGCGATCACGAGGAACTGGATCGCCTCCGCGCCTATCTCGACAGCCAGCTTGCGGGCTTGCAGGGCATCGTTACCCGCCTTGCGAACCGCCTCCAGCGCCGCCTTATGGCGCAACAGAATCGCAGCTGGGATTTCGACCAGGAAGAAGGCTTGCTCGATGCCGCTCGCCTCACCCGCGTGGTCGTCAGCCCCGGCCATGCGCTGTCCTATAAGATGGAGCGCGATACCGAGTTCAAGGACACCGTCGTCACCCTTCTGATCGACAATTCGGGCTCGATGCGCGGGCGGCCTATTTCCATTGCCGCAATCAGCGCCGACATCATGGCGCGCACGCTCGAACGCTGCGGCGTGAAGACCGAAATCCTCGGCTTCACCACCCGTGCGTGGAAAGGCGGACAGAGCCGCGAGGCATGGCTCGCTGATGGCCGCCCTGCCGATCCGGGGCGCCTCAACGACCTCAGGCACATCATCTACAAGAAGGCCGATGAGCCCTGGCGCCGCGCGCGCCGCAATCTCGGCCTGATGATGCGCGAGGGGCTGCTGAAGGAAAACATCGACGGCGAGGCGCTGCTCTGGGCGCACAATCGCCTGCTGGCCCGTCCCGAAGACCGCCGCATCCTCATGGTCATCAGCGACGGTGCGCCGGTCGACGACAGCACGCTGAGCGTCAACCAGGCGGGTTATCTCGAAGGGCACCTCAGGAAGGTGATCGAGTGGATCGAGAAGCAGAGCCCCGTCCAGCTCGCCGCCATCGGCATCGGCCATGACGTGACCCGCTACTACAAGCGCTCGGTGACAATCATGGACGTGGAACAGCTCGGCGGCACGATTATCGAGCAGCTTGCGGGATTGTTCGAGGTGGAAAAATAGATGGATTGGAGCCTGTTTTTCCTCGGGATTCTGATGATCTTCGGCTCCCTGTCGGGCTTCCGCCGACCGGAAAAGGATGTCCATAGCGTCGAGGGTTGGCAGGGGCGGCTTCGCGAATTGAAAGAAGGCGCTGACGAAGCTTACTTCGAGGAGCGCCGGCAATTGGAGGCATATCCTCCACCGGCTCACGCGACCGCGAAGAACGTAAGGGTTCTCAGCATGATCGGCATAGCCAGCGGCGTTGTTCTCATGATCGCGGCATTTTTCTCATGACCCCCACCGAAGCCGTCCAGTCCCGCCGCTCCGTCCGCGCTTTCACCGACCAGCCGGTCGACCGCGAAACGCTCGCCCGCATTCTCGAAAAGGCGCAGCGATCACCGTCGGGCGGCAATGTCCAGCCGTGGAATGCCGTCATCCTCACCGGCGAGCCGATGCAGGCGCTGTTCGACCGGGTGGCGCAGGAATTTCCCAAGGGGCGCGCGGCGCTGAAGCCCGAATACGATATCTATCCCAAGGACCTCGACGGGGCCTACGAGGAGCGCCGCTTCGGCGTGGGCGAGGATATGTACGCGGCGCTCGATATCAGCCGCGAGGACAAGGCCAAGCGCCTCATGTGGTTCGCCAACAACTTCCGCGCCTTCGGTGCGCCGGTGCTGATGCTGGTCCACACGCCCAAATACATGGGCCCGCCGCAGTGGAGCGATATCGGCATGTGGCTGCAGACCATCATGCTGCTGCTGCGCGAGGAAGGGCTCGATAGCTGCGCGCAGGAAGCATGGGCCGCCTACAGTCCGCAGGTGCGCGAGATGGTCGACATTCCCGAAGACCACATCTTCTTCTGCGGCATGGCTATCGGGTATCGCGATCCGGATGCTCCGGTGAACCGGTTCGATGTGAAACGTGCGCCGCTGGAAGAATCCGTGCGCTGGGAGGGTTGGCAGTAAGCGCGCCGCGACCTAATGGCCTGCGCATGACCGAAACGCCGCTCAAGCTGTTCAACTCGCTCACCCGCGAGATCGAGACTTTCACCCCCGTCCACCCGGGCGAGGCGCGCGTCTATTCCTGTGGCCCGACGGTCTACAATTACCAGCACATCGGCAATATGCGCGCCTACGTGTTCTCCGACACGCTGGGCCGCGTGCTGCGCTGGAAGGGCTATGACCTCACCCATGTGATCAACATCACCGATGTCGGCCACCTCACCTCCGATGCGGACGAGGGCGAGGACAAGATGGAGAAGATGGCGGCCAAGGCAGGCAAGTCCGCCTGGGATATCGCCAAATTCTACCAGGAAGATTTCGAGCGCGACCTTGCCCGGCTGAACATCACCGGCAAGCAGCACCCGCGCGCCACCGAATATGTCGAGCCGATGATCGAGTGGGGCAAGCGGATCGCGGACAAGCACTGCTACGAACTCGACAGCGGCCTCTATTTCGATGTCTCGACCGTCGACGATTACGGCCGCCTCGCCCGTGCGGTTACGGAGGAAGGCGAAGGCCGGATCAACGCCGTGGAGGGCAAGCGAAATGCCGCCGACTTCGCCATCTGGCGGAAGACACCCGAGGGCGAGACGCGGCAGATGGAATGGGACAGCCCCTGGGGCAAGGGCGCGCCCGGCTGGCACCTCGAATGCTCGGTTATGGGTGAGGCACTGCTTGGCTTCCCCTTCGACATTCACACCGGCGGGATCGACCACCGAGAGATCCACCACCCGAACGAGATCGCGCAGAACCAGGCCTATTGCTGCACGAACGGTCTCGACAATGCCGAGAACAGCGGCGCGCGCATCTGGATGCACAACAACTTCCTCGTCGAGCGCAGCGGCAAGATGTCGAAGAGCTCGGGCGAGTTCCTGCGCCTGCAACTGCTGGTTGACAAGGGCTACCACCCGCTCGCCTACCGCATGATGTGCCTGCAGGCGCATTACCGCAGCGAACTGGAGTTCAGCTGGGAAGGGCTGGGCGCGGCGCTCACCCGCCTCAAACGGATCGTGATGGCTGTGGAGCGGCTGAAGGACGAAGCGGCTGGCGACCCCTCGCACCAGAAGTTCGCACCGATGCGTGAGAAATTTGCGAGCGCGATCTCCGATGATCTCAACACCTCCGTCGCGCTGGTGGCGCTTGAAGAAGCGTTGGCAGTCAAGAAGGTCGACGGCGGGGTGAAGCGCGCCGTGATCGAGGATATGGACCGCGTGCTCGGTCTCGACCTGTTCGATCTCTCTCGCGAAGACCTTCGCATCCGTCCCGCCTCGGCCGAAATCACCGAAGCCGAAATCGAAGCGGAACTCATCCGCCGCAAAGAAGCCAAGGTTGCGAAGGATTATGCGACTTCCGATGCCATCCGCGCCAGCCTCGCCGCCAAGGGTGTCGAGGTGATGGACGGCGATCCGCTCGGCTGGGAGTGGAAGCTGGGCTAAGTTGCGGTTAGGGACTTATCGGCAAGAGGAGAGTCCCCCGATGACAAAAGCCGTGATGTCCGCCCTGATTCGCCCGTTGGTGGAGCCGCGCCTGCCCGATTGGGTCGAGCCGCTATGGTTCATGACCAAGGAACAGGCGCTGGAAATGGCGCCCGAGGCCGAGATCGGCTGGTTCGACCTCAACGACAAGGAGCCGATGATCGAGATCGCGAAGGCCGCGACCAATCTCAAATGGCTGAACTCGATCTACGCCGGCCTGGATTTCATGCCGCTGGACCTCCTGCAGGAGCGCGGGGTCACGGTTACGAACGGCGTCGGCATCAACGCCATCACCATCGCCGAATATGTTGTCATGCTGATGCTCGCCCATGCCAAGGGGTACCGCGAGGTGGTGCGTGCGCAGGAGCGGCACGACTGGCTGCTCGACAGCCCCGGCAAGCGCGAGCTTTCGGGGGAGCGCGTGCTCCTGGTTGGTCTCGGCGCGATCGGCGGGCTTATCAAGACCCGGCTCGAGGCGTTCGACATGACGGTGGTGCCCGTTCGCCGCTCGGGCGGGGAAGGGAACCTGCGCCCCGGCGAATGGCGCGAGAAGCTTGGCGAGTTCGATTGGGTAATCCTGGCAGTGCCGTCCACCGACGAAACCAAGGGCATGATCGGCGCATCGGAACTCGCGGCCATGCGCCCCAATGCCGTGCTCGTGAACATCGCGCGCGGCGACGTGGTGGAACAAGATGCGCTGGTCGAGGCATTGCAGGCAAAGAAAATCGAAGCCGCCTTGCTCGACGTGACCGATCCCGAGCCGCTGCCCGAAGATCATCCGCTGTGGGATCTCGAAAATGCGCAGGTCACGATGCACCTGTCGGGCCGCGCGCAGACCAAGATGTTCCAGCGCAGCGCCGACAGGTTCGTCGAGAATCTCGAACGGTGGCACAAGGGCGAACCGGTCGCTCCGCAGATGGACCTTGCCGCCGGTTACTGATCAGGCGTCTTCGAGCAGGAGCAGCTCGCACTGAACCACCAGTCGCGGGTCGGGCATGATGCGGTGGTCGACCTCGCTCACCCCGGCATCGGCAACCAGCTGTCCGGCGAGCATGAATTCATGATCGGGCAGGGCGGCGATGAACCGCTCGCCCGCTTCCACCGCATCCTCGCCAGCAAAGAGGATGGAGAGGCTGTGCCGTGTGCCTGCGAAGGTAATGCTCGCCCACGCTTTCTCCGTGTGCGTCAGGACTTGCCCCTGGTGCTCGCCAAGCGCGATCAGGACGTCTCGCAGGCGGTCGCCCGAACTGCGGCGCGGACGCACGGGTTTCGTGCGGGGAGGTTTGCATTCAACCGACATGCGTCGCCTCCTGTGAACAAGCTTCTCCGCGCCCGGCCTCGAAACCCATCATGAAACCGCGAATGCGCGCTTCGGTCCCGCTCCGCGGTTCGCGTCCAATCCTGAGGTCCAGGACGAAGCGGGGATCGTGTGCCGCAAGCCGGCCAAACTTCGTCGGCGGCATCTCGTGGGTGCGAAGGAACTTCTCGATGGATCGAATCAGCATGTGCGGTGCTCCCCTTTGGCTGTCCGGATTGACGAATCGTTCGTCGTGTTCCCTATTCGTTCCAGCCGAAATCCTACTTGTCTAGGAAAAATCCTATGCTATAGGAATTTTCTCTCGCGAGTTCTTCGGGAAGCGCGGATTTGTGCCAATCACGAGAGTTGGCAAGGAGTTAAGGATGGCTGAAAAACTCAGCGCGGACCGGGCGCGACTGGTCGAACTGGCGGAATCGAACCGGGCAAGCCTGTCGGCCCTTTCGTCGATGTTGGGGCGTAATCCCAGTTACTTGCAGCAATTCGTGCGCAAGGGCAGCCCGCGCAGGCTGGAGGAACAGGACCGGCGCAAGCTGGCGGAATTCTTCGGTGTCGGCGAAGTGGAGTTGGGGGCGGATCCGGACCTTGCGCGGCCGCGCGAATCGGACGACTTTCTGGCCGTACCCCGACTTGCTCTCGACGCTTCGGCGGGACCTGGCGCGGTTTCGGCAGAGGAAATATCCTTCGATAGCTTCCGCTTTTCGCGCCGCTGGCTACGAGAGATGGGTCTGGAGGGCGCCGATCTTTCCGCGATCCGCGTGGAAGGCGACAGCATGGAGCCGACCCTTCGCAGCGGCGACGAGATTTTCGTCGACCGCAACAAGCGCGCGGGCGAGGGCATCCATGTCGTGCGCATCGGCGACGTGCTGCACGTCAAACAGGTGCAGGCCAGCGCGCCTGGGCGCATCACCCTGATCAGCGCGAATGACGCCTATGCACCTATCGAACTCGCCCGCGACGAGGTCGAGGTAATCGGGCGTGTGGTTTGGAAGGGAGGCAGGGTTTGAGCGACTGGCAGGTGCTCTGACTTGCATTCGGTGTCCGCTACAGCCATCTCGCCGTCATGACTGACGCGCCCAACCAGCCCCCGATGAAAGCCGGTATCGTACCGGTAACGCCGCTCAAGCAGAATTGCTCACTGATCTGGTGCACCAAGACGAACAAGGGTGCCCTGATCGATCCGGGCGGGGATCTCGACAAGCTCAAGGCCGCGGTCGCCAAGACCGGGGTGGAATTGGAAAAGATCCTGATCACGCACGGCCATATGGACCATTGCGGCGAAGCGGGCGTGCTTGCCAAGGAGCTCGGACTGCCGATCGAAGGGCCGCAGGAGGCCGACCGCTTCTGGATCAGCCGGCTGGAGGAAGACGGCGCGCGCTACGGCATGAACAGCCAGGTTTTCGAACCGGATCGCTGGCTTGAGGACGGGGACACCGTGACCGTAGGCGAACTCGAACTCGAAGTCATCCATTGCCCCGGCCACACGCCCGGCCACGTGGTCTTCTTCAACCGGCCGAGCAAGTTCGCCATCGTGGGCGACGTCCTGTTCCAGGGCAGCATCGGACGCACCGATTTCCCGATGGGCAACCATCAGGACCTTATCGACGCGATCACGAAGAAACTCTGGCCGCTGGGCGACGACGTGACGTTCATCCCGGGCCACGGCCCGACCAGCACTTTCGGTCAGGAGCGCAAGACCAACGCCTTCGTCAGCGACGCGGCGCTAGCGTAAGAAGCGGACCGGACGCGCGCCCGGCCCGCCAAGTCCCTAGATCACGCGCATCGCGATCAGAGTGGCCATCACTGCGAGTCCCAGCAAGGTCAGCATAGTGATGAGCGTGCCGATCATGCGCGGCTTGGTGCCGGTTTCGGCGTCCATGCCCATGCCGTGCGCGACGCGGCCCAGCATGTAGATGCCGGCAACCCATGCGAGCCACGGCGCGCCCTTGCCGCTGATCTCGATCGCAGCGATGAGGACGAGCACGAACGGCGTGTTCTCCACGAAGTTAAGCTGCGCGCGCATGCGGCGGGTCAGCGGGCCACCCCCGTCGTCGCCGTGAATTGTCTTGGTCGCGCCGCGCATCTGGCCGACGCGCACCGCCAGCCACAGGTTGATAAGCGCTGCGGCAGCCGCCGCCGTCAGAGTGACGGGTAGAAACAGGCCCATACGATCCCTCCCTTGTGATTTCTCTCGCGAACCCCATCTCGGGCTATAGGCAAGGGCCGGACCATGCAATGTGCAGGCATGACTAACGCACAGCGCTTGCACTGAGGCGAAAAATCGCTATAGCGCGCGCCTTCACCGTCATGGTCGGGAAGTTTCGGGTTTAAGCGCACTTGTGCGTTGCCGGACCTTCCACTAGGGCGGCCACCGAAATTGATTGTAATTGTTTGAGGAACAGGTGCCGCCATGGCCGTCCCCAAGAGGAAAGTATCGCCCCACCGCCGCGGCAACCGTCGTGCGCACGATTCGCTCAAGGTCGAAGCTCATCACGAGTGCTCGAACTGCGGTGAACTCAAGCGTCCGCACAATCTTTGCCCGCACTGCGGTTTCTACAACGGGCGCGAAGTCATCGCCGTCGGTCTCTAAGACCGTCACCGTAAGCCGGAGATCGTCATGAGTTTGCCGCGTATCGCTATTGACGCGATGGGCGGCGACGAAGGCGTGCGCACCATGATCGACGGTGCCGCGATGGCGCGGCGCCGCCACGATCGATTCAAGTTCCTGCTGGTCGGCGATGAAGAGCGCATCAAGAAAGCGCTGGCCGATCATCCGGGAATGTCGGGCGCTTCCGAAATCCTGCATTGCGACGATGTGATCGAGGGCGACGAAAAGCCCTCCAAAGCCCTGCGCCGTGCAAAGAACACCAGCATGGGCCTGGCCGTAGACGCGGTAAAGCGCGGCGAGGCCGGCGCTGCTGTCTCTGCCGGCAATACGGGCGCGCTGATGGCAATAAGCAAGCTTGCCCTGCGCACTATGCCCGGCCTCGACCGGCCCGCCCTTGCAGCGCTTTTGCCGACGCTTGGCGATAACGACGTCATCATGCTCGACCTTGGCGCGAACCGCGAATGCGACGCGCGCAACCTCGTCCAGTTTGCCATCATGGGCGCGGCCTATTCGCGCATCGTGACCGGTCGCGAACGCCCGCGTACCCGCCTGCTGAATATCGGCACCGAAGAGACGAAGGGCACCGAGGACATCCAGAACGCAGCCGAAATCCTGCGCGGGGCCACCGGTCTCGACATGGAGTTCGAAGGCTATGTCGAAGCGGACAAGATCAATCGCGGCGAATGCGACGTGGTCGTGTGCGACGGGTTTTCCGGTAATATCGCGCTGAAGGCGATCGAGGGTACGGCGCGTTTCGTGACCGACCTGCTGCGCCGCGCTTTCACCAGCTCGATCCGCTCAAAGGTCGGCTTCCTCGTGTCGCGTCCGGCGACCGAATTGCTCAAGCACCACCTCGACCCGAACAACCATAACGGCGCGGTCTTCCTCGGCCTCAACGGCGTGGTCGTGAAAAGTCACGGCAGCGCGGACGCCACCGGCGTTGCCAATGCCGTGGAAGTCGCCGCACGCTTGCTCGAAGACGACATCCTCAACCGCATCCGCAAGGATCTTGGCGAGGTGGGCAGCGAAGGATTCGCCGCGAAATGATCCGTTCGGTCATCACCGGCAGCGGCAGCGCGCTTCCCGCCAACTGTGTGACCAATGCCGAAATGGCCGAGCGCGTAGACACCAGCGACGAATGGATCGTGGAACGCACCGGCATTCGCCAGCGCTATATCGCGGGCGAGGGCGAGACGACGTCTACCCTGGCGACCCAAGCCGCCCGCAACGCCCTTGAAAACGCAGGCGTCGATGCGAGCGAGATCGGCCTGATTGTTCTGGCAACCGCGACACCCGATCATACCTTCCCGGCAACCGCCACACAGGTTCAGCATGCACTGGGCTGCGGCGGGGGCGTGGCCTTCGACGTGCAGGCCGTGTGCTCGGGCTTCCTCTACGCTCTGGCCACCGCCGACTCGATGCTGCGCACCGGCATGGCAACCAAGGCGCTGGTGATCGGTGCAGAGACTTTCAGCCGCATTCTCGACTGGGAAGACCGCACGACCTGCGTCCTTTTCGGCGATGGTGCCGGGGCCGTGGTCCTCGAAACACGGGATGTCGCCGAAGACGGCCCGGGCATCCTTTCGACCAAGCTGCATGCCGACGGTGCGCATTGCGAACTGCTCTATGTCGATGGCGGTCCTTCGACCACCGGCGAAGTCGGCAAACTACGGATGAAGGGTCGAGAAGTCTTCCGTCACGCCGTGGTCAATCTTGCCGATGTCCTGCGCGAAGTGATTGGAAACACGGGCATTTCTGCAGAGGATATCGACTGGGTCGTGCCGCATCAGGCCAATGCCCGCATCCTCGATGCGACAGCCCGCAAGTTGAATTTGCCGGCCGAAAAGGTGATCGTGACGGTAGACAAGCACGCCAATACATCGGCTGCTTCGGTTCCCCTGGCATTCGATGTCGCGCGCCGCGACGGGCGTATCAAGCAGGGCGATCTGGTCATGTTCGAGGCCATGGGCGGCGGCTTCACCTGGGGCGCTTCGCTCGCCCGGATGTGAGCATATAAACAAAGGACACATTCGGTTGTAAAACACTACCGAATACAGTATGTTGCCATTTCTAAATCGGACCCAGGGTCGCGTCTGGGGAGAGAGAAATGGACATGATGCGCTCGGTAGGAACCCTCACCCGCGCCGATCTGGCAGAAACTATCAATCGGAAGATGGGGCTCAGCAGGGCCGAGTCGCTAGATCTGGTGGAACAGGTGCTCGACAAGATGTCGCAGGCCCTGATCCAGGGTGAAAACGTCAAGATTTCCGGTTTCGGCAGCTTCGTCCTTCGCGACAAGAAAGAGCGTATTGGCCGTAACCCAAAAACCGGCGTAGAAGTGCCGATCACGCCGCGCCGCGTCATGACTTTCCGGGCAAGCCAGCTGCTGAAGGATCGCGTCGCCAACGGCTAACTGCTAAGGGGATCGCATGGCCGAATTCGACGATCACAAGGAAGAAGGTGCGCTGCGCACCATCGGTGAAGTAGCGCGCGCGACGGGCATCAAGACCCATGTCCTGCGCTATTGGGAGCAGCAGTTCCCCAGTCTCAAGCCCCTGAAACGCAGTGGCGGGCGCCGCTATTACCGCGCCGAAGACGTTGTGCTGGTCGAACGGATCAACGGGCTTGTGAACGAGGAAGGCTATACGCTGAAGGGTGCAAAAGCGGCGCTGCGCGGCGTGCCGGACCAGCAGACTGCGGCGCAGGAAGCCGGGGCATCCGATCGCGGCGCAGGCGCAACCTCTTTCCTCCCGCGCCTGAAGGCGGTTCGTGACGAATTGCGGGCCGCCCTGGAAGCGGCAGCCTAACGTCAACCAGACCTTCCGATAACCAGCCGCAGCGGGCCGTCGAAGAAAGCCTGCTGCCGCAAGTGTCCGTATTTCCGGTCCCAATCACCGCTTTCCAGATCGCGGGAAAGGGCTGTGACGAACCGGTCGACCGCCTCTTCGCTCACCAGGCTCCAGCTTGAGCAGGCGAGTCGTGCGGCAGGATCGAGGAAGCGTTCGGGCCGCCCGTAATAGGCTTCGTTGAAACCGTCGCTGCACTCGAGAGGGACGGGGACCGGCTCGACTTCGACCTTGCCTCCCAAGGCATCCACAATCCTCGAAATCTGCGGGAAGCGCCCTGCTTCGACGGCGCGCACTTCGGGAATGTAATCGCTCAGCCAGTAATCGTGCATCAGTTCCGGATCGCACACCAGCAGGACGACCGGGCCGATCGTGACCCTTCGCATTTCCGACAGGCCTTTCTCGAGATCGCTCCACTGGTGGACGGTAACGCTCGCCATTGAGGCATCGAAGGATTTGTCGGGAAAGGGTAGGTCCTCCGCCGTGGCATCGATCGCTTCGACCAGATGTGCAGGACGCTGTGCCCGCATGGAACGCGACGGTTCGACCGCCGTGACCTGTCGATCGGTCGGCTTGTAGGACCCGGCTCCTGCGCCGACATTCAAGACGGTCTTTGCATCGCCAAGCGCGCGGTGGATTTGCGCTTCGATTATCGGGTCCGGCTGGCGGAATTGGGCATAGGTTCCTCCGATGTCGCCGTAGTCGACATCGCCCGCACTGCCATCACCTGTCCGTTGCACCATTCTCGATCCCCCCGCGGCATCACGCAGCGGGGATATCCGACACACTATTCTGCGGCCAGAAGTTCTTCCGCTCCGCCGAGGTCGACGCTGACGAGGCGGCTGATGCCTTTCTCGATCATAGTGACACCGAAAAGGCGGTGCATCCGGCTCATCGTCACGGCGTTGTGCGTGACGATCAGGTAACGCGTGTTCGTTTCGCGCACCATCGCGTCGAGCAGGTCGCAGAAGCGGTCGATATTGGCATCGTCGAGCGGAGCGTCGACCTCGTCGAGCACGCAGATCGGGGCGGGATTGGTCAGGAACAGCGCGAAAATTAGCGCGGTGGCGGTCAGCGCCTGTTCCCCGCCGGATAGCAGGGTGAGCGACTGGAGCCGCTTGCCCGGCGGCTGGGCGAAAATCTCGAGACCCGCTTCGAGCGGATCGTCGCTGTCGATCAGCGCAAGATGCGCTTCCCCGCCTTCGAACAGGCGCGTGAAAAGACGCTTAAAATGGTCATTCACCTGCTCGAACGCCTCGCGTAGCCGCTCGCGCCCTTCGCGATTGAGGCTGCCGATGGAACCGCGCAGGCGATTGACGGCTTCACGCAGCTCTTCCTGCTCGGCCGCGTTCGAACCGTGCTCGCTCTCGATCTTTTCGAGCTCTTCGGCCGCGACGAGGTTCACCGGCCCGATCCGTTCGCGGCTCGCGGTGAGGCGGTCCATCTCCTCGCCTTCCTGGTCCGCCGACTTGACCTCGGTTTCCTCGAACTCGAACTTCGCCGGCAGGAGGGGCGGGGGCGACTGGAAGCGTTCGCCCGAAATGCGTGCCATCTCGATCCTGCGACCATCCTGGTTCTCTGCCCGTTCGGACAGGCCGGCACGGTTCTCGCGGGCAGCCGCCAGCGCCTCGTTGGCGGAAGCAAAGGCGCGGTCGGCCTCGGCTGCGCGCTCGTTCGCCTCGGCGACGGCGGCTTCCGCTTTGGCCAATTCGGTGCCGAGCCGTTCGCGGACCTGGTCGCCCTGTTCGATCTCGCGCATCAGCCCTTCGGGCTTGGCGGCGAAGACCGCGCGCTCTTCCTCAATCTCTTCGAACCGGCGGGCCATGTCCGAAAGGCGGCGTGTGGCTTCACCCGAACGAGCCTGCCAGTTGGCCATGTCGCTGCGCTGCGCGGCCGTGCGTTCGCGTGCAACGGCCAGCGACTGGTCATGCGCGGCAAGCTCGGCCGCGCGCGCCTGCAGGGTGGAGCGCGCGGCCTCGTTTTTCGCCCGCGCAGCATCGAGTGAGGCGCGACCGGCTTCGGGATCCGGAAGCGCGGCTTGCTTGGCCTGCGCTGCCTCCAGCTCCGACTGTGCAGCGGCTAGTAATTCGCTGTGTTCGCTTTCGGCGCGTTCCAGCTCTTCCAGCCGAGCGGCAATGCGTTCGCGTGCAGCCTCCGCCTGGTCGAGCGCGCGCAGCGCTTGCCGCTCTGCATCGGCAGTCGCGGCGAGTTCGCGATCGGCGGCTATCAGGTCCCGTTGCAGTGTACCCAATTCTTCGCTCGCGCGGGCTTCATCATCCTGCGCGGTCGAAACCGCCGATTGCAGTGCGGGCAGCTGCTGCGCCAGCTCGGCAAAGCGATTGTCCGCTTCCAGCCGGGCTGCCTCTGCTGCGCCTTCGCCTCGAACGACAAGGCCGTCCCACCTGCGGAGGTGGCCATCACGCGTGACGAGGCTTTCGCCGGGGGCGAGCGTGCGCCCGTCGTCGCCATCCGCGACATGGACGAGCGCGAGCCGCGCGCGCAATTCGTCGGGACACTGGTCGAGGTGGTCAGCGAGGCTGTCTGCTACCGCTTGCGGGGCGTCCGCGCCGGTCCAATAGCGCCCTTCCGCCCCTTCGTCCGGCAGGCCAAGCAGCGCCTTGCCATCGCGGCCAAGAGCGGCTGCTGCCGCCCGTTCATAGCCCTTGGCCGCGCGCACGCCGTCGATGGCCTGCTTGCGGCCCGATCGCTTGGCGGCTGCGCGCTCGCGTGCTTCGCGGTCGCGGAGGAGCGCATCGTGTTCGCGCTGGATGCCGGACAGTTCGGCCTTGGCGGAAGAGAGCGCGCTCGATGCTTCGTCGCGCGCCGCCTGCAGCTCGCTCTTCCGGGCCTGCATGGTTTCGATCGCCGCACGCCTGTCTGCCAAGGATCTGGCAGCCTCTTCGGCGGCGGCCTTGGCGCTTTCAAGCGCGCCATCGACATCTTCTCCGGCAAGAGCCTGGCGCTGCTCGGCCATGCGGCGGCCTTCCGCCTCGACCCGTTCGAGACGCATGCGGGCCTGAGAGATTTCGGCTTCGACAACGCGCCATTCGGCCTCGACACCCGCATTGTCGGCGGTGGCCTTGGCAAGGGCGAGTTCCGCGGTGCGGCTGGCGCGTTCGGCATCTTCGCTCTGCGCGACGAGAGACGGGCGGCGATCTTCGTTGGCGGCGAGGTCCCTCTCGCTGTTCGCGAGTTCCTTCTCCAGTCGCGCGAGCGCCTCTGCCGCATCCTTGGTCATGCGGTCGGCATCGCCGCGATCTTCTTCAAGCCGCTGTTTCTGGCGGTCGAGGTCGGCAAGGCGCTGTTCGGCAGCCTCGAGCTGGCTGGTGAGGGCGGCCATGCGGTGGCCGTGCGCACTCGCATCGTCGCGGCGGTCGGCCTGTTCCTCCCGCGCTTCGGCCAAAGCCTCGGCAGCCGCGCGCTGTGCCTTTTGCGCTTCATCGGCAGCCTTCTGCGCTTCTGTCACCCGCGCGTCGGCTGCGGCAGCGGCCTTCTTGGCCTCCTCCGCAGCAGCGGCAGCATCGCGCCAGCGGGCGAACACCAGCCGCGCCTCTGCGGTTTTGATCTGGTCGGAGAGTTTCTTGTAGCGTTCCGCCTGCTTTGCCTGCCGCCGTAGCGAGGCGATCTGGCTGTCGAGCCCGGCCATCAGGTCTTCGAGCCGCGCGAGGTTGGTTTCGGTGGAGCGCAGCTTGCTCTCCGCATCCTTGCGGCGGACATGGAGGCCGGCAATCCCGGCCGCTTCTTCCAGCATCTGGCGGCGTTCGACGGGCTTTGCCGCAATGACCTGCGCGATCTTGCCCTGGCTGACGAGGGCAGGGGAGTGCGCACCGGTAGCGGCATCGGCGAAGGTGAGGGCGACGTCCTTGGCGCGCACGTCCTTGCCGTTGACGCGATACGCGCTGCCAGCCCCGCGTTCGATGCGGCGGATGACCTCGAGCTCGTCGCCATCATCGCTTTCGGCGGAAAGCTGGACTTCGGCAAAGTCGCGCGGCGGGCGCGTGACGGTGCCGGCGAAGATGACGTCTTCCATCCCGCCCGAGCGCATCGACTTGGGCGAGTTTTCGCCCATCACCCAGCGGATCGCTTCGAGGAGGTTGGATTTACCGCACCCGTTCGGGCCGACCACGCCGGTCAGGCCGGGTTCGATGCGCAGGGTGGACGGCTCGACGAAGCTCTTGAAACCGCTCAGTCTGAGCTGTTTTATGAGCATCGTCGCCGTTTCCCCCCTCTAGCCCCGGCTTTACCTGGCGCCGGCGCGTTGTAGGATTGGTTCGACCTGCGCCCACTGGTTCCCGTCGAGCCGCTGGCCGTTGAGGAAGAAGGTGGGCGTGCCGGTTACATTGAGTTCCTCCGCTGCCGTGCGCGATGCGGTCGCGATGGCCTCGATTCCCTCGGCGTTGGTCAGGCAGGTGCGGGCCTGGTCGGCGGAGAGACCGCGTGCGGCAAAGAAGTCGACCAGTCCTGCGGCCTGAGCAAGCAGGAGGAAGCGCTGTTCGGGCGCTGCCTGCATTGCCGCTTCGTAGGCAGACGGATTGGCTTCCAGGTTCTCGTAGAAGGAAGCGAGCGAGGCCCATGCCTGGTCCGACAGGGCGTGGAAGCTTTCCGGAGCGCCGCATTGGGCCAGGGTCGAGATCGTCACATCGATTGGATCGCGCAGCAGCGGGCGGATTTCATAGCTCACCACGCCGGTGTCGACATAATCCTGCTGCAGGGGTGCCGAGCCGTTTTCCGCGAAGTAGGCGCAGGCGCCGCAGGTGTGGCTGGCGAATTCCACCAGCTTCAGCGGCGCATCGGGATTGCCGATCACGAAGCCGCCATTGTCGGTCTTGCTGGCTACTTCGAGCCAGCTCGTGCCCTCGGGAGCGGGGATTGCGGCAATCGCTTCACCTTCGAGCGAACCGGTGCCGGCCTCGTCCGTTGTATCGCCGCACGCTGCAAGCGTAAGGGCGAATGGTGCGAGAACGGCTAGGCGCAAACTGGTTTTCATCGGAATCCTCTCTGGTGGGCAGGTAGGCTAAGCCAGGGTTTGTGCCGGGTGAAGCGCCGTAGAGGCGGTGTCCACAGAGCTATCCCCGACAAATGCAACTGCGAAGTTGCGGAATTACTTGTCGTACAGGGCGTCGAGATAGGGCTGGAGGCGGGGCCAGTCATGCGCATCGAGCGTCTTGCCGCCCATGATGAAGGTCGGCGTACCGCGTAGCCCGTACTTTGCGGCATCTGCCTGGCTCTGTGCTGCAATGGCCCGTGCCCTGGTTTCATCCTTGAGGCAGTCGTCCAGCTGGATGCGCGAATATCCGCGGGTTTCCATGATCTCGTAGAAGTCAAGGTCGCTGGCAATCGCTTGCGAGCGGGCGGCGAAGCTGCCGAAATTCCACCGCGCCATTTGCGCCTGCGTCATGCTTCGGGCTTTCGCCATCCAGTCTGGGTACTTCATCAGCAAGGCAGTGTGGTTGGCGAAGAACTTGTCAGGCGCGCCGCATTGCGCCGCAAGGGCAGCCGTCAGATCGACCGGATCGCGGATCAGGTGCCGCACTTCGTAGGACACCTTGCCGCTCGGCACGTAGAGTAGCTTGATCGCGCTTTCCCCGGTCTTCGTGAATTCGGCGCAGTGCGAGCAGGTGTAGCTCATGAACTCGACCAGCCGCGCTTCGGCGTCCGGATTGCCGAGGACGTGGCCGCCGTCGACTTCGTTGATGACGGTATTCCAGTTTCCGCGCGGCTTGTTGGTCGGAAGATCCTGGCCGGTTGCGGGGAGGGAGATAAACGAGGCCGCGGCGACAACGGCGCTCACGGCGAATTTTGCAAAGGGTTTCACGTCACTGTGTTCCGTCTTCATCCTGCGATCCGAGCCCGCGCGCCAGCGATTCCAGCACGGCGCGCAATTCCGGATCCCCGATATCGCGCAAACTGTCGCCGAGTTCCATCGGTATCGGCTTGAGCGAAGGTGGGGCTTTCGCCTTCTGCTTCGCCTCCGGAGGCTTAACCGCACCTTGCCGAAGCTTGATTCGCGCCACCGCCTTGTACCCGAAGAACCGGTTCACCCGCTCGATGATCTCGGGCAGCACTTGCTGGATCAGCGGGGCATGGGCAGGTTTGACGACCAGTTCGAGAATGCCTTCAGATTTCTCGCCCGGCGGGAAACGGATCATTTCGGGCGTGCAGACCTGCGAATGCGTATCGCCGACAATCTCCGGCCAGCGGCTCACGATAGACGATTGGACGAAGCCGAAGCGCCGGAAAGCGGGCCGCCCGATCTGCGGCATGAGGTCGGAGATAGCCTTGGCCTGGCCGCCCCGCGGCCGTTCGTACGGCTTTCCCGCCTTGCCCTTGCCGGACGGTTTCTTCGGCTGGACCGGCTTGTTCGGGGATTTGGGCTTGTCGCTTTCCATTAGGCCCGCGCTCATGCCATAGGCTTCGCGTGGCCGCCAGCATCTCCGACACACTTCTCGCATGGTATGACACGCACGCCCGCGACCTGCCGTGGCGAGCGCGGCCTGGTGCGCCGCCGACCGACCCCTATCGGGTCTGGCTTTCCGAAGTGATGTTGCAACAGACTACGGTTGCCGCGGTGAAGCCCTATTTCCAAGCTTTCACCGAGCGCTGGCCGACCGTCGAAGATTTGGCCGCCGCTCCGGAAGAAGACGTCATGGCGGCGTGGGCAGGGCTTGGCTATTATTCCCGTGCGAGAAACCTCGTGAAGGCATCGCGCGCCGTCGCCGCTATGGGCGGCTTCCCGAGCTCCGAGAAAGAGTTGCGCGATCTGCCCGGCCTCGGCGCCTACACGGCTGCCGCCGTCGCCGCGATCGCGTTCGGGCAGCGCGCAGTAGTCGTGGATGCTAATGTCGAGAGAGTGGTGTCACGGCTCTTCGCGATCGAGGAGCCGTTGCCGTCGTCCCGCAAGGTCATTCGCGAACGCACCGACGAGATCACACCTGAACTGCGTGCGGGTGATTTCGCCCAGGCGATGATGGATCTCGGTGCGACTATCTGCACGTCGCGCGATCCGAAGTGCCTGCTGTGTCCATTATCGGTGTCGTGTGAGGGCCGGAAAAACGGCGACCCGGCGCGCTATCCGGTCAAGGCACCGAAGAAGGCCAAGCCGGTGCGGCAGGGGCAGACTTTCTGGATCACGAGAGAAGATCACGTCTGGCTCGTAAGGCGTGAGGGAACGGGAATGCTGGCCGGGATGCGCGCGCTTCCCGATGACGGATGGTCGGCGAAGGGCGACGGTCACAAGAATGCTCCGACCGGCGGCCCGTGGCACGATCTGGGGCTCGTCCGGCACACCTTCACGCATTTCGCGCTGGAACTGGCGGTGTGCGAGACGCAAGCGACCTCCGACCCTCTGGAAGAAGGGGAATGGTGGCCGCTCGACAGGCTCGACGAAGCCGGGTTGCCGACGCTATTTGCAAAGGCAGCGCGGCTGGCGCTTGCCTAGATGATGCCGCCGCCCAGCGTCAGGCGCAGGGCCGCGATCAGCAGCACGATAATGTTGAAGTTGCGGCCCGAATTGCTCGACGAGAGCTGGCCGACGATGATGCCGATTACGATCAGCGGCAGTGCCAGCCAGTTGGCCCAACCCAGCAAGGGGATGGTGGCCGGGATGACGATGACGAGCGAGACGATTCCAAACAGGAATGAAAGAAGGTTCAGCATGTGTCCTATATGGGTAGGACACTGACGCAATTCAAGAGTTTCAATTCGCAATTGACCGTTCAGCATCGCTTCCGCACAAAAGGCGCGAAAAGAACTTCGAGAGGATTCCCATGGCCTACCGCAATTTCGACGATGCCCAGCTTTCGCGCCGTTCGCTGCTGAGGGGCGGGGCTTGGTTGACCGCCGGTGCAGCCATGTCGGGCCTGCCTGGCGGCAGCATGGCGCTGGCGCACAGCAAGGCGGCGGACTGGCCTATGGTCTCCAAGCTGGTCGACAAATACGTGTCCGAAGGCAAGGTCGCCAACATGGCGGCCGCGCTGGGCTGGGGTGACCGTGATCCCCTGCTCATTGCGCAAGGCACGCTGGCGATCGGCGGCGCAACGCCTGCCGGCATGGACAGCCTCTATCGCATCTATTCGATGACGAAGCCGGTCACCGGCATGGCGACCATGATGCTCATCGATGAGGGCAAGCTCGGCCTCGACCAGCCGCTCGCCGAAACGCTGCCCGCATTCTCCAAGATGATGGTGCAGAAGACCTATGACGGCTCGGTCACCGATCTCGTCCCGGCAGAGCGCCCGATCACGATCCGCCACCTGCTGACGCATACGGCGGGTCTTGGCTATTCGATCATCCAGAAGGGCCCGATCCGCGAACAATATGTGAAATACGGCGTCGTGCCCGGCCAGGTGACGCGCCTGCCGATCCCGGGCCTCGGCCGCGAGGAAGCGATCCGCGGCCTCGACAAGTTCGCCAACAATCTCGCCCAGCTTCCGCTGGTCCTGCAGCCGGGCAGCAAGTGGAGCTATTCGGTCAGCCTCGACCTCCTAGGTCGCGTGATCGAAGTCGCCAGCGGCATGAGCTTCGACGAATATCTGCGCACCCAGATTTTCGAGCCCGCCGGCATGAACAGCACGTTCTTCCGCGTTCCGAAGAGCGAAGTGCCGCGCCTCACTACCAATTACGGCATCATGGGCGGTACGCCGCTGCCGCTGGATCCCGCAGGCGCGTCGATCTATCTCGACGATCCGGCATTCCCGTTCGGCGGGGCAGGGCTGGTTTCCAGTCCGCGCGATTACGACCGCTTCCTCAAGATGCTGCTCGGCTATGGCGAAATCGACGGCAAGCGCGTGATGAGCGAGGCTGCGGTCAAGCTCGGCACCTCGAACCTGCTGCCGGAAACCGCCGTCACGAAGGGCACCTGGGTCGAGGGGCAGGGCTTCGGCGCGGGCGGCCGCGTCACTGACGGCTCGTTCGGCTGGGGCGGCGCTGCCGGAACGGTGGCTTTCGTCAATTACCCGGCGAAGCTGCGGGCAAGCATCTACACCCAGTACATGCCGTCCGAGGCCTATCCGATCCACGAAGGCTTCCCCAATGCCGTACAGGCCGACCTTGCAGCCATGATGGGCGCGTAAGCGGCGTGCTTTCCTTTACCGGCTCGCGCCTGGATCGCGCCGACCACGTCCGCGCCGATCCGGAGCGGCTGGCCGGCTACATGAACTGGAAGGCGCGGCTGCTCGCGCTCGACGGGCTGATGCCGTCGATGGACGATGCCGGGCGCCTTTCCTGGGGCACGCTGGCGGATGCACCGGAGGATGCGGAGCTAGTGTTCCTCGGTCTCGACGAGGGCAAGGCCTGCTTTGCCGCCGTCCCGCCGCGCGGCGATGCAAGTCCGCGCATGGCGAACCCGCAGCTCTGGTCGCTGATGGCCAATCTGCAGCCCGACGACCTCGCGCTCTACGGCGGCGCACGCAGCATCGTCGACTGGCACGCACGCCACCGGTTCTGCGCCCAGTGCGGTGGCGATACGAAGCTGGCCAAGGGCGGCTGGCAGCGCGATTGCACGGCCTGCGGGGCAAGCCATTTCCCGCGCACGGACCCGGTCACGATCATGCTGGTCGAATGTGACGGCAAGCTGATGCTCGGCCGCGGACTGGGCTGGCCGGAAGGCAGCTTTTCGGCACTAGCAGGCTTTGTCGAACCGGGCGAAAGCATCGAGGAAGGCGTCGCGCGCGAGGTCTTCGAGGAAAGCGGCGTACGCGTGCGCGACGTAACCTATGTCGCCAGCCAGCCGTGGCCGTTTCCCAGCCAGCTGATGATCGGCTGCCACAGCCATGCCGATGACGACGCACTGACCATCGACGAGACCGAGATGGCGGAAATCAACTGGTACTCGCGCGACGAGGTGAAAGCCTCGCTGGCAGGCGACGGTCCGTTCCGCGCACCGCCGCCCCATGCCATCGCCCATCACCTTATGGATTGGTGGATTCACACATGACCCAACCCCGCAAGATGACGATCGATATCTGGTCCGACGTGATGTGCCCCTGGTGCCTCGTCGGCTGGGGGAACCTTTCGCAAGCGCTGGAGCAACTGGAGGGCGAGATCGAGGCGGACGTGCGCTGGCACGCATTCGAGCTCAATCCCGATATGCCGGAAGAGGGCGAGGAGCGCACCACGCATATCGCGCGCAAGTACGGGCGCACGATCGAGCAGTCGAAGGAAGTTCAGGGCCAGATGCGGCAGGCTGCCGATGCGGCTGGCGTATCGCTCGATTACGAGGGGCCGGACCCTGCGCCCGATGCGATGATGTGGAACACGTTCGAGGCGCACAAGCTGCTGACCTGGACGGGCGAGGAGCACGGCGCGGCAAAGCAGACCGAACTCAAGCTCGCGCTGTTCAAGGCGCATTTCAATGCCCGCCAGCGGATCGGCGAGCGCGAAGTGCTGCTGGATGTGGCGGAAAGTGTCGGGCTCGACCGCGACGCCGCGTCAGCCGCGCTCGACGACGAGCAGGTCGCCCACAAGACACGCGCCGAAGAACGCGCCGCATGGGACATGAACATCAGCGGCGTGCCCGCGATGATCTTGGAGGGTCGCTTCATGGTGCCCGGTGCACAGCCGCCGGAGTCTTACGTCAACGCGCTGAGAAGGGTGGCGGAAAAGACGGCAGCGGCTGGGTGAACGCCCGAACCGCTAGCAGAGTGTTCTCGGGGTCCACTCGGAATCGTCGTCATAGGTGGCCGTTCCCTCGGTAGTCGTGTCATACACCAGTGTGTAGCGCTTGTTCCTAATCCGTCCCTTGAACAGCAGCCGCGTCCCTTCGCAATAGAAGTCCGCCTCGGTGCCGCTCTCGATCGAGACCGGCGCTGCTCCGGCTTGCGAGAAGTTCGAACCGAACCTGATCGTATAATCTTCGGAAATGGCCACCAGAGCGATGTTCGAACCCTCGTAGTGGATCGAAAAATCGCGCAGATCGGCTGAGGTCGGTCCGTACACCGTGCTCGTTGAACCTGCCGCCATATCGATACGATCTATGCGCGCGCCGCTCGAATCCCTGACCACGGCATGCAAAACTCCGTTGAGATTGAGCGGATCGTCGGATTTGTAATCGCATGAAGAGCCGAAGGATTGGGATGGATCCGACACGACAAGGGTCGTGATATCACCATCGGCCAGGTCGATCACACGTACCTCGCTTGCATCCCTGTCGTAATAGAGTGCGCGCGTGCCATCGGAAGACAGGGCCTCACAACCCCAGTCGGGCCGCGAAACCAGCGGCACATGATTTGTGTCGGTGATCTTTCCATCCGTGTCGAACCAGAATTCTACCAAGATCATCGGCAGGGGGTTGTCGGAGCGGTCGGTTATCAGCGCGCGTCCGTGCCCTTCCGATACCAGTACGGCATCGTGCAGGTAGGCTGCATAGTTTTCATATTGATAGACCGGCTGACTTTTGGAACTGTCATTGCCGGCCACGACCAACCTTGGTGGTGTCCGTCGTTGTCGCTCTACGAATACGGTTGTCGGGACTTCGTAGGCGGGGCCGGAATCGTCGCCGCCTTTTCCGCCTTTGCCAGATGGTGGTGCACCCGTTGCGGCGACTGCAAGACCTGCAGCAGCGACGCCGAATGCCAGAATATTGACAGCACGCATGACGATTGCCTCCTCTTCGATAAATGGAAGCGACCTTCGTTTTTGTGCGACTCTGGATCGGTGCAATCATAGCAGAAAAGGCCGCAGATCCCCAATCTGCGCGCTTGAAACAGAAATAAACGCAGCGTTCTGAGAATCGTCAGAAGATCAGCGCGGCGCTCAAGACTGCCATCGGTAACAAAATCAAGGTCCGCAGCAGGAAGATCACAACGAGATCGACAAGGTTCAGCGGCAGCGACGATTTCAGCATCAGTATGCCGACCTCGGACATGAAGATCAGTTGTCCGACTGAGACCACGGCGACCACGAAGCGCGTCGACATGGAGGGTATTTCAGCAGCGGCGATGGCAGGCAGGAACAGGTCGACAAATCCGACGATCATGGCCGGTGCTGCTTCGGCCGGATAGGCTACCTGCAAGGCGGTCAGCAGCCACACGAAGGGCTGGCTCAGAATGACGAAAAAGTCGGTATATTGGACGATTATCGTCCCCACCAACGCGATGAACATCCCGGCCGGAATAAGACCCAGCCAGATGTCGAGGATGTTAGCCGCGACACCCTTGGCAATTTTGGAAGAGGGCGGGGCGCTCGAAGCCTTGCTCACAGCTGCGTCCAGTGCGATTGCAAAGGACGGCGCCTGCGTCACTTCGCGGTCCATGGAAAAGCCGTCGATCAGATAGCTGTCGGCTTTTCTGCTAAGCGGCGGGATGCGCGCCATGATGATGGCGCAGACAATGCCGGTAAGCGTCAGGACGCCATAGAACGGCAGAAAGTAATCTTCCAATTGCAGGAATGCGACGATCACGTAGCAGAACGCGATCGACACGATGGAAAAGTTGGTGGCGATGATCGCTGCTTCGCGGGCGGAATACTGACCAGATTCGTACTGCTGGATCGTCACGATGACGCCAACCGAACTTCCGCCAAGCCATGACGCTATCGCATCGATTGCGCTGCGCCCGGGTACTTTGAATAGCGCCTTGAACGGACGTTCCACAAGGACACCGAAGAAATCCATCAGTCCGAATTCGGTGATGAACGGCAGAATGATGCAGGCAATACCGATGGTCACGAGCGCAGGAACGAAGAGGTCGTTGAGTACCGTCACGCCCGTATCTTCGCCCCATATCCATACCGGTCCGATCTCCCAGAAGATCACCACAGCACTGACCGCGCCTGCCACGCGCAAGAGCGTCCACGCGATCCCAGGACGAAGAATTTGTTCTGTGGCGCTCTCCGAAGGGCCGGGTTGCGTCATGGCGTAGGCAATGGTTGCCAATGCCGAAACGATGCACAGGATAACGACTGCGATAGGGAGGACCGGTGCCGCAACGGCTAAAACCCAGTCCGTGAGGATGGCCATCGGGACCTTGACCCCACCATCTTGTGGGACCGGGAAGAGAAAAAATGCCGCGCCGATGGCCGACGGGACGATGAAGCGCAGCAAGTTTGCGCCTCTGTGAGATTTCTCGCTGCTGATGCCACGTCCCCCTGAACCGAAATCAATCGGGGCGCCCCTACAAACTGGGTGAAGCAAAGCCTTCGCGCGGTCAAACGGCGCGATCCAGGTGTTCACAGAGAAACGCCCCACAGAGCGAATCTGCAGGGCGTTTCTGTCAGCCTGATTACAGCGTCAGCTGGAACGGCTGTCCTGCATCGCATGAAGGGTCTTCTCGCCCTTTTGCGCGTCCTGTGCCGGATTATCCGAACCGACTTCCGGCTCGCGGTTATCGGGATCGAAGGCGCGATTGAGTTCGCCGCGGGTGCCGACCTGGCGGTTCACTTCGCCGCCGGACCGGCTCTGCTGCGACGGGGTGTCGTACTTCGTGATCTCGTCGATGAGGTCATTGTCGGGGTGCATGGATTGGCGTTCGGGCATGTGAATGTCTCCTTTGCCAAACCAACGGGCAAGTCCTTTGCAATGTTCCGCATTTCATCGCACCGTGCGCCCGCTTTCCCGAGGGCGAGGGCAGGCAAAAGCAATCGGCAAAGAAAAAGGCGCCGCCCGCTTGGGGCAGCGCCTCTTTCGTAAGCCGATCGGCTTGGTGCGGCTCAGCAGTTGCCTTCTACGCCGTCGGCACAATCGGTTGCGGATTCGACGTCTTCGCCGATGCCGTCGATCGTGTTGCAGGCCGAAAGAAGGATGGCCGAGCTTCCGAACGCGAGCATTGTCAGGAATTTCTTCATAGTCACTCTCCGATAGCGCAGACCGACGGCGCGCCATGTTTAATCAGTCGGTGACGTCACAACGGCGCGGATTGCAGCCGGTTCCGGAAAGGCTTGTCTAAGTCTTTGGGAAACCGGGCTAGATCAGGCCGAGGCGCTCCAGCTTGCCGGCGAGTTTACCCGGCAGAGCGTCGCCGATGTCCTCGCCATCCTCGAGATCGCGCGGCGGATCGCCCTTGAGATAGCGCCAGCCCTGATGGGCGCGCTTGGGGCGGGGCATGACGCGCACCAGCTCGGGCTTGAGATCGATCGACCAGCGACCGTCTTTCGTTTCGCTGAAGCCGAGGATTTCGCTGCGCGCCACGATAGAGTGCTGGTGGATCCAGTAGAGTGATCCGCCGATGCACTGTTCCCACTTCGTCGGGCGATAGCGGGTGGTCAGGTTCGGGCTGCGCCGCTGCGCATACCAGCTTTCGATGTCGCCATAGCTTTGCGCACCGAAAGCGATCTTGGTCAGGTTTAGCGGCATGGGACCGATGTAGTCTGCACGGGCCGATGCGCAATGCCGGGAACAGGCTTTCCTACAATCGGGCAGCTGGTGCAGGCATGCGTCATGGACAGCGCTCTTCGCCCCTCATGCACGCAATCGCGCCACTTCGGGGGTGGTTTGGGCCCCGAGGATTTTTTCTCCCAGGACCGTGTTCCACCCGTTCCACTCTGTAGGAGATCAGACGACCTGCAACGCCACGGCAAGGCCGAGAAAGGCGAAGAAGCCCATCGAATCCGTGATCATGGTCACGAAGACGCTGGACGCCACTGCAGGGTCCTGGTCGAGCCGGTCGAACGCGACCGGGACCAGCACGCCGGCAAGCCCTGCGGTCACCACGTTGATGATCATGGCGAGCGCAATGACCGCGCCCAGCAGGGGCGTGAAGATGACCGCTGTCGCCGCGCCGATAAGTACCGCGATGGTAACCCCGTTGAGCAGGGCAACCCGCAACTCGCGCGTCAGGATGCGCCGCGTATTGCTGCGCGTCAGCTGGTTCATCGCGATGGCGCGCACGGTCACGGCCATGGTCTGCGTGCCCGCATTGCCGCCGATGCTGGCGACGATGGGCATCAGTACGGCGAGGGCGACCAGCTTCTCGATAGCGGCACCGAACGCGGCGATGATGAGCGATGCGATCAGCGCGGTGCCGAGGTTGGCGACCAGCCAGCGCACGCGGCTGGAGTATGCCTCGCGGATCGGCTCGTTGATGTCGCCTTCGCCCGCACCCGACATCAGCAGGGCGTCCTCGCCCGCTTCCTCGGCGATAATGTGGACGATGTCGTCGACCGTCATCTGGCCGACCAGGCGCCCGTCCTCGTCCACCACGGCGGCGGAGATGAGGCCGTACTTCTGGAACATCAGCGCGACCTCTTCCTGGTCGAGCATGGCCGGGATCAGCGTCTGGTCGCGCTTCATCACATCGCCCAGCGCGATGCTGCGCGGCGTGCGCAGGATCCAGGAGAGGTTGCAGGTGCCGACGGGGTGGTGGCGCTGGTCGACGATGAAGACCTCGAAGAAGTCCTCCGGCAATTCGCGCCCGTCGCGCAGGTAATCGATCAGGTCGCCGACGGTGATGTGCTCAGGAACCGCCACAAACTCGCGGTTCATCAGGCGGCCCGCGGTCTCTTCGGGATAGGACAGGGCCGACTGGATGGCGATCCGGTCTTCCGGTTCCAGCTCGGCGAGGATGGCGCGCTGGTCGTCTTCGTCCAGATCCTCGATCAGCTGGACGGCATCGTCGGTTTCCAGCTGTTCCGCGATCTGCGCCACCGCATCGGCGGGCAGCGCTTCCATCATCTCTTCGCGGACGTAATCGTTGAGCTCGGCAACGACTTCGCTGGTCATCAGGTCGGTGATGGCCGCGGCAAGGGTGGCGCGGTCGTCCTTGTCGAACAGTTCGAGAAGGTCGGCGACGTCGGCGGGGTGAAGCGGTTCGACGAGGTCGTAGACCGCACCGGTCTCGCCCGCTTCCAGCGCGTCCTCGACCGAGGAGACGAACTCGCGCTTGAGCGTGTTCTCCTCGTCCATGCGCTCGTCGTCGATGCGGTCGTCCGGACGTGCGCCTTCCTCCTGCTCCTCGCCGGCCAGGATCACGTCGTCATCGTCAAGGGGGCGCTCGTGCTCCGCCATTGGGCGCAACCTCTAGGCAGTGGGCCTCATAAAGCAAGCAGAGGGTGACATGAGGCTGTGAACGCCTATGTAGGCGCCAACCGATTTACAGGAGACAATACCAATGGCCGACAAGCTGACCTTCACCCTCGACACCGGCGACGGCGAAAACAAGGACGTGGTGATCAAGCTGCGTCCCGACCTCGCGCCCGGGCACGTAGAGCGCATCACGACGCTGGCAGGCGAAGGCTTCTACGACGGCGTGGTCTTCCACCGCGTGATCCCCGGCTTCATGGCGCAGGGCGGCGATCCGACCGGCACCGGCATGGGCGGCAGCGACAAGCCCGACCTCAAGGCCGAATTCAACAGCGAACCGCACACCCGCGGCACTTGCTCGATGGCCCGCACCCAGGTGCCCGACAGCGCCAACAGCCAGTTCTTCATTTGCTTCGACGATGCCGAATTCCTCGACGGCCAGTACACCGTCTGGGGCCAGGTCGAGAGCGGCATGGAACACATCGACGCACTGCCCAAGGGCGAGCCGCCGGCAAACCCGGGCAAGATCGTGAAGGCGACTGTTGGCTGAACCGTTTCAGGAAAGTCTCGCGCGGTTGGCCGACGCAATCGGCGACGCGCGAGACCCCTGGTGGATTATCGGCAGCGCGGCCGTGCAACTTTTGGGCGGAGAGCCCGGACGGATCGCCGACATAGATGTGATCGTCTCACATTCCGACCTAGAGCACCTCTACCACAAGCTGCCTCTCAAGAATGATCCGGACGCGAACAAGCCGATGTTCAGTTCGGCGATGTTCGGAAGGTGGTCGGAACCTGCGCTCGATGTGGAATTCATGACGGGCCTCAAGGTCCAGGTGGAGGGGAGGTGGCTCGATGTGAACCCTCGAACTCGCCGCTCCGTTACTCTCGCGGATTGCGAGCTCTTCGTGCCGCAAGCGGATGAGCTCGTGTCCATTCTCCACCAGTTTGGTCGCGAGAAGGACCTTCAACGCGCAGCAACACTCGCGAGAGATTGAACAGGCGCTCCACAGCGGCTAAAGCGCCCATTCCCATGAAACCGACCAATTCCCCCAAGACCTACAGGGTCAAGAGCTTCGGCTGCCAGATGAACGTCTATGACGGCGAGCGTATGGCCGAAATGCTGGGCGAGCAGGGCATCATGCCTGCGCCCGAAGGCGAGGATGCCGACCTCGTCGTACTCAACACCTGCCACATCCGCGAAAAGGCGGCGGAGAAGGTCTATTCGGACATCGGCCGTCTGACCAAGGGCAAGACGCAGACCAAGGCCCCGATGATCGCGGTGGCGGGCTGCGTCGCTCAGGCCGAGGGCGAAGAGATCATGAGGCGCTCTCCGGCGGTCAGCATGGTCGTCGGCCCGCAGGCCTATCACCGCCTGCCCGAAATGCTGGAAAAGGCAGTGAAGGGCGAACGGGCGACCGATACCGATATGCCCGCCATCGCCAAGTTTGCCGCGCTGCCAGAGCGCCGCCGCACCAATCCGGCGAGCTTTCTCACCGTGCAGGAAGGCTGCGACAAGTTCTGCACCTATTGTGTTGTTCCCTATACGCGCGGCGCGGAAATCAGTCGCCCTTATGCAGACCTCGTGACCGAAGCGAAGAAGCTGGTCGATGCGGGCGCGAAGGAAATCACGCTGCTGGGCCAGAACGTGTCGGCTTGGTCGGGCGAGGACGGGAAGGGCCACCAGGTCGGCCTCGCGGGCCTGATCCGCGACCTTGCGAAGGTCGATGGCCTTGCACGCATCCGATACACCACCAGCCATCCCGCCGACATGGACGACGATTTGATCGCCGCGCATGGCGAGATCGACAAGCTCATGCCCTTCCTCCACCTGCCGGTGCAGGCAGGCAGCGACCGTGTCCTCAAGGCCATGAATCGCAGTCACACGGCGGAAAGCTACCTCAAGCTGCTGGACCGCTTTCGCGCTGCGCGGCCCGACCTCGCGCTATCGGGCGACTTCATCGTCGGCTTCCCCGGCGAGACCGATGCCGAGTTCGAGGAAACTCTCGCGCTGGTGGACGAGGTCAAATACGCGCAGGCCTTCAGCTTCAAGTATTCGCCGCGTCCCGGCACCCCCGCCGCCACGATGGACGGTCAGGTTTCGAAGGACGTCATGGACGAGCGCCTGCGCCGCCTGCAGGACGCACTCAACCGCGACCAGCTCGCCTTCAACGAGGCGAGCGTAGGGAGAATTTGTGAAGTCCTCGTGGAGCGCAAGGGCAAGCATCTCGGGCAGTGGCTGGGCAAGTCGCCTTGGCTCCAGAGCGTGTGGTTCGAAGGCGATGCGCAGATCGGCGATCTGGTCGAAATCGAACTCGTGGAAGCAGGTCCGAACTCTCTCGCCGGCACGCTTCGCGAAACGGCTCTGTCAGCCGCCTGAGGCTTCGACCGGCTCAAGGTCGGTAAACTCGGGTTCTTCCGTGATCACGACCGTACCGGTGGTCTCCGTCATCTCGGCCGGGGCGACCGTGGGGTTGGACGGGTAAGCCTCTCCGTCGAACTTCAAGAGTGCATTGCCGGACGCACCGCCGCCGCCGGAAACCGCGACGGTGATGTCCTTCCAGCCATTCGTGCTGCTATCCAGCACGGTCACGGGCGTGCGCGAGACGCTGATGTCGCCGACCTTTCGCCACATCGGCCCCGCAGGGGTCAGGACGAGCGTCGGGCATCCGCCCGAACCGCAGAAATAGGGGGCGGCCAGATAGACGATCGCCTCGTCCTCTCCGTCGGCATCGAGATCGCTCCATGCCAGCGCATACCGCATGGCCCCTGCATCGGGATATTCCTGCAGCAGGAAATGACGGATGTCGTCTTCCGGGTCGGGCGCTTCCGCTTGGGTCGCCATTTCATCCGCAGCTTCGCTCTCTGCCGGATCGGGCGGTGCGTCCGCTGGGGAGCATGCTGCGAGGGTCCAAATCGAGATGGCGGCGATGGTCTGGCGAAGCATTTGCTTACTCCCGATGCTGCGAGTCGGGGCGGAAGTCTGATCGCGGTCGGCGTTTATTACAAGCCGCTTACTTTCCACGGTCATGAGACCGGGCCACTTGCACCTCGCGGAGGGAAGCCTAGATTCCGACTCGGAAACGAAAGGAGCGCATGGCTCGTAAACCCGCACCGAAGGCCCATCAGGCTTTCACACCGCCGCCCAGTCCGCAGCGTGAAGTTCGCCGCGCACAGATCGACATCAGCTTCGATAACCAGAGCCTGTTGGGCGCACTGTTCGGGCAATTCGACGCCAATCTGGTCCAGGTCGAAAACCGCCTCGGCGTTTTCATCGCGGCACGCGGCAATGATCTGCATATCGAAGGTCCCGAAGACAGCGTGGCCCGCGCCCGTGACGTCCTGAACGAGATGTACGATCGCCTTTCGCAGGGACAGGAACTCGACGCCGGAGCGATCGAATCCCTCATTTCCATGTCGAACGAACCGACGCTGGACGGCATCATGGATGCAGAGCCCAAGGGCCCGCCGATCATGATCCGCACGCGGCGCAAGACCATCGTCCCGCGCAGCGCAATGCAGGCGACTTACATGCGCTCGCTGACGCGCGACGATATCATCTTCGCGCTCGGCCCGGCGGGTACCGGCAAGACCTATCTGGCTGTTGCGCAGGCTGTGGCGCAGCTCATCAATGGCAGCGTGCAGCGCCTGATCCTGTCGCGCCCTGCAGTGGAGGCGGGCGAGAAGCTCGGCTTCCTGCCGGGTGACATGAAGGACAAGGTCGATCCCTATCTGCGCCCGCTCTACGACGCGCTTTACGACTGCATGCCGCCGGAACAGGTGGAGCGGCGGTTGGCGTCGGGAGAGATCGAGATCGCGCCCATCGCCTTCATGCGCGGCCGCACGCTGGCGGACGCCTTCGTCATTCTCGACGAAGCGCAGAACACCACGCGCGAGCAGATGAAGATGTTCCTCACACGCTTCGGCCAGAACAGCCGCATGGTCATTTGCGGCGACCCGCGGCAGGTCGACATTCCCGGCGGTGACGGCATGAGCGGTCTAGCCGATGCAGTGGGCAAGCTGGAAGGCGTCGATGGTTTCGGCACCATCCGCTTTACGGCGGCGGACGTCGTCCGCCATCCGATCGTGGGGCGCATCGTCGAGGCTTACGAAGGGCCGGCGGCTTAGGTGCAACTGGATCTGGAAATTGACGGCTGGCCAAGTGAAACCGATTGGGCAGCCTTGTCGGAAAATGTGCACGATGCCGCGGCTTCGGTCGAGCCAGCCCTTGCGTCTGGCCGCCTGATAACCAGCATCCTGTTCACTACCGACGATGAAGTTCACACACTCAACAAGGAATGGCGAGGCAAGGACAAGCCCACCAACGTTCTGTCTTTCCCGATGCTGGAGCGTCAGGACTTGCTCGAACTGGGCGAGGAGGGGCCGCCCGAAATGCTTGGCGATATCGCACTGGCATTCGGGACGTGCGAGCGTGAGGCGGGTGAGAAAGGCGTCAGCCTGAGGGACCACACAGCCCACGTGCTGATCCACGGTTTCCTGCATCTTGCAGGGCACGACCACGTCGATTCCGACGAGCAAGCCGCTGCCATGGAAAAACTCGAGATCGAAGCGCTTGCAAAATTGGGTATAGCGGACCCATATGGGGACCGCGACAAATAGGAGTACGCACCCGGCCCATGGCCAATTCTTCCACCCCCGCCGGAGACGCGGAGAGTAGCAGCGGGCTGTGGCCCGCGATCCGTAAACTGTTCGACCCCGATAGCGGCGAGCGCTCCCTGCGCGCGCAGCTCGAAGAGGCTATCGACGAACACGAAGGCGAGAATGGCGATTCTTCGGCCGAAGACGATGCCAAGGGCGACCTGTCCGGCGTAGAACGCCAGATGCTGCGCAACTTGCTGCATTTCAGCGAGCACGACGCCGACGACGTCGCGGTGCCGCGCGGCGAAATCGTGGCCATGTCCGCCGACGCGAGCTGGGACGAGTTGGTCGAGACTTTCTCGGAGCACGGCCATTCGCGCATGCCGGTCTATCGCGGCCAGCTCGACGACGTGATCGGCATGATTCACATCAAGGACGTGTTCCCCTTCCTGGCGGAGAAGAAGGAGCCGCCGGCCGACTGGACCGTTCTGATGCGGCAACCGCTCTATGTCCCGCAGACGCGCAACGCGCTCGACGTGCTGGCGGATATGCGTGCGCAGCGCATGCACCTGGCAGTCGTCATCGACGAATTTTCCGGCACGGACGGGCTCATCACCATCGAAGACCTCGTCGAGGAGATCGTCGGGGAAATCGAAGACGAGCACGACGAACTGCCGGAAGAATGGATCGTGTCGATCGGTGAAGGGATGTGGGACTGCGACGCCCGTGCCGAACTCGATGATGTGGCGCAGAAAGTGGATCCCCGCCTCGCCGAAGTCGAAGAGGCGGTCGATACGCTCGGCGGCCTGGCATTCGTGCTGGCAGAGCAGGTCCCGCCGGTCGGAAAGGTTTTGGAACACGAAAGCGGCTGGCGGATTGAAATTCTTGATGGTGACGAAACGCACGTCAAACGCATGCGCCTGCATGAGCCGCCCTCAAATGCCGCCAAGGATGATTGATCGCTTTGTTGCATTAAGTTGCACATTGGTCCTCGACAGCGTCGCTGCGGCACAATAGGCCGCACCCAGTATGGCTGTCCGCAGACTTCCTCCCTTGCGTGCCCTCGAGGCATTCGTTCGCACTGTGCGGCTGGGCTCTGCTCGCGCTGCAGCGGATGAATTGGGCCTAAGCCCTTCGGCGCTGTCACGGCGTATCGGGAATCTCGAGGATTTCGTGGGCAAGAAGCTGTTCACGCGGGCGCGGCAGGCGATGCAGCTGACCGACGACGGCCATGCTTTCTACGAAGCGGTCAATCCCCAGCTGGAAGCCCTGGCGAGGGCGGTGGAGAGTCAGTCCGACAATCTTTCGGTCCTGCGGTTGCACCTGGGCGTGTTGCCCCTGTTCGGAAGCCAGAGGCTCTTCCCGCGCCTGGCGGAACTGCGCGCGCGCCATCCGCTGCTCCATATCGATATCGACACCGGCCCCCATCTCGAAGACCGGGTGGGTGACACGCTGGATGCGGCAATTATCCTGTCGCGCGGGCCTGCCAGCGGCCTCCACGCCGTGCGGCTCGACTTCAACATGGTGCACGCGATCGCGAGCAAGGAACTGGCTGCGAAGCTGGGTGACAAGCCGGATCCGGAATTGCTCAGCCGCCAGACCTTCCTGATCCACAACGGTTTGCCCGAAAGCTTCGTCGCCTGGAAAGACGAACTGGGCCTCAGGGATATCGAGCCGGCGGCGATCGACCATTTCGATTCCGGCCAGCTAATGCTCGAGGCCGCTGCACAGGGCCTTGGCATTGCGATCATGCATGACGATCACTTGCGCCGCGCAGCGGATGATCGCCTGACCGATCTCTACGGGGTCGAGGTCGAAAGCCCCTATAGCTACTGGTTCGTCTGCAAGCCCACAGCTTTGGAAGAACGGCCCGTGCGGCTGTTCCACGACTGGTTGGTCAAGGCCGAGCTCTAGCTTTCCGCTTCGGCCTGCGGCGGCTTGTAGCGCACTGCGTCGACCACGTGCTGGTAGTCGCGCAGCGGCCCTCCGAGGTTCGCGACAAGACGCTCCTCGATCTCCTCACGTGCCTTGGCCGCAATAGCCTTGCGACCGTGGTAATCTTCCGGACTGAAAGGTTCGAGATAGTGGAGGCGTAACTTGAATGTCCCGCGCCGTGCCATGATGCGCATGGCGTTGTGCAAGCCGCTCTCTTCCCCGATCCAGCCGATTTCCTCCGAATTCGTTCCGTAATCAACGACAACCGGCTGGACCATTACGCCCGGTGGAGGCGGTTCGAGAACGGAAATCATGCTCGACTTGAAGGGCAATAGCGAATGCCCGTCGGTAACGGTCCCTTCCGGGAAAACGGTGACGGACCAGTTGTCTGCCAAGGCTTCCTTCAGCGCATTGATCTGTTCAGCAACACCCATGCGATGTTCGCGTTTGACGAATACCGTCCGGTTGAGGCTGCACAGCCAGCCGATGACGGGAACCTGGCTCAACTCGTACTTCGCAACGAAAGCCGTGCCGCTGGCTCCTGCCATGGCGAGGATGTCGATCCACGATACGTGGTTTGCGATAAAGAAGACATCGCGGCGAAGGGGGGTGCCGACCACTTCGACCCGGGCTCCGACTACCCGCGCCGTGTAGCGCAGGAAAAGCATCGGGAAGGGCGAACCGTAAGCAAAAATGCGGAAGGCATAGTGTAACGGCACGAAGAACAGCAGAAGCAGGACGATGCCGATTAGACGGAGGATGAAGCGGACCCATCCGATCGGTGTCAGGGGAACCTTCTCGCCGCGCGCTGCCGCCAGCCGCTTCTTGGAGTAACGCTCCAGGCGGCGCTCAGCTTTCGCGGTCGAGGCGGACGCCATAAAGCTCCATGCGATGGTCGACGAGACGATAGCCCAGTTTTTCGGCGATCTGCTTCTGCAAGGCTTCGAGTTCCGGATCGACGAACTCGACGACTTTCCCGCTTTCGACGTCGATCAGGTGATCGTGGTGCGCTTCGGGCGCCGCTTCGTAGCGAGCGCGGCCGTCACCGAAATCGTGCCGGTCGAGAATGCCGGCTTCTTCGAACAGGCGAACGGTACGATAGACCGTGGCAATGGAGATGCCCGGATCGATCTTGTTGGCGCGTTCGTGCAGCATTTCCACGTCGGGATGATCGTCGCTTTCCGACAGCACTTTCGCGATAACGCGACGCTGCTCGGTAATGCGCAGTCCCTTGTCAGCACAAAGCTGCTCTAGATCGATCTTCTGGTGCAATGGGGCTCCCCGACTGAAAACGCCCCGCACCCTTATCGGGCCGGGGCGTTGTTCTCAAGAAGGCAGTGCGGATTACGCCGCTTTACGACGACCGCGCTTCTGACCGGGCTTGCGGCCCAGACCGATTTTCTTGGCCAAGTCGCGACGGGTATCAGCGTAATCGGGCGCAACCATCGGATAGTCGGAAGAAAGGTCCCAACGCTGGCGATACTCGTCCGGCGTCATGCCGTGCTCAGTCGAAAGGTGCCGCTTGAGCATCTTCATCTTTTTGCCGCAGTCGAGGCAGACGATGTGGTCTTTCTTGATCGAAGAGCGAATGGAGACGGCCGGATCCGGGCGAACTTCTTCAGTGGCAGTGCCGCCATCGAGGCCGGAAAGCGCAGCATAGACATTCGAAATCAGCGTGGGCACGTCGTCTACGGCAACGCTGTTATTGCTGACGTGGGCAGCAACAATGTCCGACGTCAACGTAATAAGCGTTTCGGACATATCGGTTTCGAATTGATCCATAGTGCAAAAACTCCCTTTTCTTGGGGCTATAACCAAGACAAAGGGGTGTCTACTCAAAATTGTACAAAACCGCCACTTTTGTCGCGTGTATACAAGATTCCGCTGAAAAGCAGCCGATTAGAGCGCTCTGCCGAAGGTGACAGCATCGATTTTCGTGCCATCCGTGGTGCGGTAATAGTCTTTGCGCCTGCCTATCGGCTCAAACCCGGCGGATCGGTAGACCTTCTCGGCCGGGTTGTTTGCTCTCACTTCCAGAAAGACGTTGGCGGCTCCCATTCGCGCCGATTTCTGTAAGAACTCGGCAATCAATTTGCCGCCAAGGCCACGCCCCCTGTATTCAGGTCGCACCCCGATGAGCAGTAATTCTACTTCGTCGAGGACTTTGCGGGCCAATACGAATCCCGCGGCGGGCCTAACCTCAGAGGGATACTGCCCAGCGTCATCCATCAGGATCATGAAACCGGAGGAAAGGGCCAGGGAATCTTCTACCTGTCGACGGGTCCACGCCTCTCGCCAATAGGGATCGAACGCGGCATCCATGACCGCCATGGCCTTGTCCAGATCGTTCATCGCGTCGGTAGTTTGGCGTCTGGCCCGCGTCCATACAAGGGTGAGAGCTGGTCGGTGAGCAAGGCTTCAGGAAGCGCACCGAAGCAAGAAGCATCGGGGAGGGCGGTCACTACCCTGTCGTCCGGATGACCGATCATCGTGGCCAGATCTCCTGCGCGCGAACCGGCAATGGTTGCGCGGGCCGCCCGCTGTGCCGCGTGTTCCGGAGTCAGGGAAGAAAGCTCGCACAAGGGCAATCCGTCGGACCCGAAATCCTGGACGAACCATTCGCCATGGCCGCCGTTCATGCACACGGTGACGTCGCTCGCACCCTGGTTGCGCGCTATTGCGGCTACGAGGGCAAGCGTTGGATAGCCGCGAACCGGCACATTCCACGCGATCGCCAAGGCGCGCGCCGTGGCGAGGCCGATCCGCACTCCGGTAAAGCTGCCGGGACCGAGCGAAACGCAAACCATGTCGGCTCGCCCGCGGTTCTTGAGACGTGCGATCATCGGGACCAGCTTTTCGGCATGCCCACGACCGATGGTTTCGTGAAATCCCCCTATCGGGCGCCCTTCGTCGAAGAGCGCGACCGAGCAGGCTTCCGTGGCTGTCTCTATCGCAAGCAATCGCATTGAAGCGCAGTGCCCCAGCCACGCGCCCGCTTCAAGTCAGGCGATCGTATTGAACTTGTCGAAGTCCGGTCGCGGGCTGCGGTCGAAAATCGTGGTCGCATCGCCGTAACCGATCGCGCAGATGAAGTTGGTCTTGTGTCTCGGATTGTCCCCGAAGAAGGCCTTGTCGACCGCGTCGGCATCGAAGCCCGACATCGGGCCGCAATCGAGGCCGATCGCGCGTGCTGCAATCATGAGGTAAGCACCCTGCAGGGAGGAATTGCGGAACGCCCCCTCCTTGCGACCTTCTTCGTCACCTTCGAACCAACTCTTCGCGTCGGTATGCGGGAAAAGCCAAGGAAGTTCTTCGTGGAAGTCGATATCGTATCCGATGATCGCAGTGACCGGAGCGGTCAGGATCTTGTCGGTGTTTCCTTCAGAAGCACAATCGGCGAGCTTCTTCTTTGCCTTTTCCGATTTCACCCAGATTATGCGCGAAGGCTGCATGTTCGCCGATGTCGGCGCCATCTTCAGCAATTCGTAGATCGCGTGGATCTGGTCGTCCGACACTTCCTTGTCGAGCCAGCCATTATAGCTGCGTGCCTCGCGGAATACCTGGTCAAGGGCGTCGGCGGAAAGGGTGGTGTCGTGAAACTGCTTGGTCATCGGATACTCGCGTGTCGAAATTGGAGTTCAGGCTGCGCGAACCTCAACGACCTCCGGGACATAATGTTTCAGCAGACCTTCGATCCCATGCTTCAGCGTAGCGGTGGATGAAGGGCAACCGGCGCAAGCGCCCTGAAGCTGAAGATAGACTACTCCGTCCCGGAACCCGCGATACTGGATGTCGCCGCCATCGCCCGCAACTGCCGGTCGCACCCGGGTTTCCAGCAATTCGTTGATCTGGGCAACGATATCGGCGTCGGCTTCGTTTTCCTCGACAAGCAGGTCTTCGTCCTCGGCCGGCACAGAAATGCCGCCTGCCGTCCCTGCGGCGAAGAGTGGGGCCTCGGACACGAAGTGATCGAGAAGGATCGAGAGGACCTGCGGTTTGAGGTCGGTCCAGCTCGCGCCCGGCGCGGCCGTGACGGTGACGAATTCGCCGCCGAAGAACACGTTCACCACTTCTCCCGTATCGAAAATCGCCTGTGCCAGAGGGCTGGCTTCAGCTGCCTCGGGTGAAGCAAATTCGCGGGTTCCCTGCCCCATGACCGGGCGGCCCGGCAGGAACTTTAGGCTGGAAGGATTCGGCGTGGTTTCGGTTTCGATGAACATGCGGGCCATGTAGTGATGCCGACCCACAGCGGCAAGCGAAGCTATCATTTGTTCGTGTTCACTGGTCCTTCACCAGCGGCGTACCTATACATGGGTCATGACTGATTTTCCGCGCGCCTTCCGGCGTATCGCGCTTTGCCTTCCACTCTCCTTGCTCGCGGTTCAGCCGCTGGCGGCGCAGGACATGCCCGTACCGTCCTCGCTCCAGGCGGAAGGGGAAGTTCCCTGGATTTACGAAGGCAGCGACGTCCCGCGCGACGAGGAATGGCTGTTCGGGGAGCTTGAGAACGGACTGCGCTATGGCGTGCGCGAGAACGGCGTGCCGCCGGGCCAGGTGTCGATCCGGGTCAGGATCGATGCGGGTTCGCTTTACGAAGAAGATAACGAGCTCGGCTATGCTCACTTGCTGGAACACCTGCTGTTCCGCGAGAGCAAATATCTCGGCATCTCCGAGGCTATTCCGACCTGGCAGCGACTTGGCGCGACTTTCGGCAGCGATACCAATGCCGAAACCAGCCCCACGCATACGGTCTACAAACTGGACCTCCCGAATGTAGACCCTGCGAAGCTGGAAGAGAGCATGAAGCTGCTGTCCGGCATGGTTCGCGCGCCTGTCCTGTCGGATTCCAATGTCGCTACCGAAGTGCCGATCGTTTTGGCAGAGAAGCGCGAACGTGGCGGCGTGAACGAGCGCGTTTCCGAAGCGTCCTTGCAGACGCTCTTCGCTGGTCAGCGGCTGGCCGAGCGCATTACTATCGGCACTGACGAGAGCCTTCGCGGTGCAACCGGCGCTTCGGTGCAGGCCTTCTACGACCGTTGGTATCGCCCCGAGAATACGGTGATTTCCGTCGTTGGCGATCTGGATCCGGTTCTGTTTGCCAGCCTCATCGAGAAGTATTTCTCCGATTGGGCGGTCGCGGGCGATCCTGCCCCGGCTCCGGATTTCGGTGATCCGCTACCCCCGGCAGGCGCGAGCGGTGCCAATCCCGTAGGCGACGTAGCGGTAATCGTGGAACCTTCGCTGCCGCGTGCTTTCACTTATGGCTATTTCAAGCCCTGGCGACAGGTCCTGGACACAATCGTCTACAATGAAGGCCGCCTGCGCGAACAGCTTGCCCTCCAGCTGATCAATCGCCGCCTGGAAGCGCGTGCGCGGTCCGGCGGAAGCTTCCTCTATGCCCAAGCGAACGAGGCCAAGATCAGCCGCTCGACACACGCGACACTGGTCCAGTTCGCTCCGCTGACGGAAGATTGGGAGCAGGCGCTTGCCGATGTTCGCTCGGTTATTGCCGACGCACTCGCCAATCCGCCGACGCGCGAAGAAATGGAGCGCGAGCTCCAGGAAATGGAAGTCGGCTATGCAAACCTGGTTGAGCAGCGCTCTGTCCTTGCCGGATCCGGTTATGCCGACGACCTCGTCAATGCGGTCGATATCCGGGAAGCCATTGCCGCGCCCGAAACCTTCCTGATGGTTTTCAACTCGATGCGCGAAAAGGCAACGCCGGAAAACGTGCTGGAGGAAACTCGCAAGCTTTTCAGCGGCAGTGTCGTTCGTGCGACGTACATCACCCCTGCTGCCGATGAGGCCACAGAGGAAAGCCTCGCGGCTGCATTGTCGGCAAAGGTTGATGCCAGCGGAGACGCCCGTCTTGCTGCGCAGAGTATCTCTTTCGAGGATCTCCCTCCTGTCGGAGAGCCCGGAACGGTTGTCGCGAGGGCTCCTCATTCCATCGGCGATGTAGAGCGGGTCGAGTTTGCCAATGGCGTCAAGGCGCTGTTGCTGGCCAACAATCACGAACCCGGCCGTGTCGCGGTAAAAGTTCGCTTCGGCGGCGGCTTGCGCGCGTTCGACGAAGACGAGGCCGCAATCATCCAGCTGGGTGAGGGCGCCCTGATCCAGTCGGGCCTCGGCGAACTTGGCCAGGAAGAGCTCGACCGCCTGGCAACGGGTCGCAAGATGGGCTTCGACTTCGCGATCGGCGAAGGCGCGTTCTCTTTTAATGCGCAGACCCGCAGACAGGACCTTGCCGACCAGCTTTACCTGTTCGCTGCCAAGCTGGGCATGCCACGCTGGGACGCTGCCCCGCTGGAACGCGCGAAAGCCGCTGCCCGGCTCGCTTACCAGAGCTATGGAGCAAGCCCTGCCGGTATCATCAATCGTGATCTCGAATATTACCTGTATGGGCAGGACCGTCGCTTCCTTACGCCGACACCTGAAATGCTCGACGCGGTTTCTCTGGCGGAATTCAGGGATACCTGGACGCCTGCCCTGCAGCAGGGGCCCATCGAAGTCCTGATCTTCGGAGACTATGACAAGGAAGCCGCCATCGAGACCCTGCGGCGCACGTTCGGCGCCCTGCCGGCGCGCGCGCCGCTGCCTGCCGATGTCGCTTCGGGCCAATTCGGCTTCGCAACTCCCGGCGAAACGCTCGTGCGCAATCATTCGGGAGAGGCCGACCAGGCCGCAGCCGTAATCGCTTGGCCGGTGGGTGCAGGCCCTGAGGAAATACGCAAGTCGCGCCAGCTCGCAATCCTGACGGAGGTGTTCAACAACCGACTTCGCGATGCAATGCGCGAACGTGCAGGGGCTAGCTATGCGCCCGTGGTTCGCCTTGATTGGCCGACAGACGTGGAAACCGGCGGCACAGTAACGGCGCTGGCGCAGCTGCGCCCGACCGACGTCCCGACCTTCTTCCGCGAGGCGGATCGCATTGCGAACGAACTGACCGTCACGCCACCGAGCGAGGACGAGCTTGCCCGCGCGACCGAGCCGCTCCGCAATTATTACGAGCGGATTTCGAGCGGTAACTACTTCTTCCTGCTCGAGCTGGAGAATTCGACTATCGACCCGCGTCGCATGATGGCCTTGCGCGGTTTGCTGAACGACTACTCCAGCACCACGCCCGAAGCTATGCTGGCTCTGGCCCAGGAATACTTTGCCGGGACGCCGGGCTGGCGAATGGCAGTGATACCCGAAGGGCAGGAACTGGCTACCGCAACTACCGCATCAGGAGCCGCTGCGACGGGTCGCTAAGACCCGATCACGGCAATCGCGCTTTTGCGCTGGCCAAGTTTATGCTGCTTGCGCGAAAAGGGCGGATGCGGTTGCGTGGACGACCGTATTTGATGGAAGAATGGAATTGTAATGGCACGCGAATGGGCACCCGATAGCTGGCAGGACTTCGAAGCACGGCACCTGCCGCGCTATGAAGACGCCGCTGCGCTGGAGGAAGCGACTACCGCGCTGTCGAGCCATCCGCCTCTCGTCTTTGCTGGTGAAGCGCGCGCGCTGAAGGCCGATCTTGCCGAGGTGGCAGAGGGCAAGGCCTTTCTGCTCCAGGGCGGCGATTGCGCCGAAAGCTTTGCAGAATTCCATCCCAACAACATCCGCGATACCTTCCGCGTGCTGCTGCAGATGGCCGTCGTCATGACCTTCGCCAGCAAGAAGCCCGTCGTGAAGGTCGGGCGCATGGCGGGTCAGTTCGCCAAGCCGCGCAGCTCGGATACCGAAACGCAGGGTGACATGACTCTGCCGAGCTACTTCGGAGACAATATCAACGGGATCGACTTCAATCCCGAAAGCCGGACCAACGATCCGCAGCGCATGGTGCGCGCCTACTACCAGGCGTCGTCAACGCTGAACCTACTGCGTGCCTTCGCAGGCGGCGGCTATGCGAACCTGCGCCAGGTCCACCAGTGGACGCTCGATTTCATGGGCCGCAGCCCGTGGGCCGACAAGTTCGGCAATCTTGCTGACCGCATTGGTGAAGCGCTCGACTTCATGGAAGCGTGCGGTGTCGATCCGGCAACGGTTCCGCAATTGCAGGGAACGAGCTTCTACACCAGCCACGAAGCGCTGCTCCTGCCTTACGAGCAGGCGCTGACGCGCCAGGATAGCCTGACGGGCGACTGGTACGACACCAGCGCCCATATGGTCTGGATCGGGGACCGCACCCGGTTCGAAGGCAGCGCGCACATCGAATTCGCGCGCGGTATCGGCAATCCGTTGGGCATGAAGTGCGGACCAAGTCTCGAAACGGATGCTCTGCTGAAGCTGCTCGACACGCTTAATCCTGCGCGCGAGCCCGGCCGCATCACGCTGATTAGCCGTTTCGGTCACGACAAGGTCGAGGACGGCCTTCCGCGCCTCGTTCGCGCAGTGAAGGCCGAAGGGCATCCGGTGGTCTGGAGCTGCGACCCGATGCACGGCAATGTCGTGAAATCGGACAGTGGCTACAAGACGCGGCCCTTTGATCGTATCCTGACCGAAGTGAAGGGCTTCTTCGCAGTGCACCGTGCCGAGGGCACCCATCCGGGTGGCATCCACGTCGAGATGACCGGCCAGGATGTGACAGAGTGCGTCGGCGGCGCTGTCGCTATCACCGACGAAGCGTTGAAGGATCGGTACCACACGCATTGCGACCCGCGCCTCAACGCCGCGCAGTCGCTGGAACTGGCTTTCCTGATCGCAGAGACGCTCAATGCCGAGCACGAGCAGGTGAGAGCCGACGCGGCCTAGCGCCGCTATCTAGGTAGCTTCCCTTAGTCCCTTCCTGACCGGGACTTCGTATCCACATGCCATTTCTGCCGCAGCGGCAGGAGGCATTGCTTGGATACAGGCGCTCATATCGGCAGGACTGATTTACCCCTGGCAATCGCGGCGGCGGTCGCGTTTTGCGCTGCCGTCGCGGCGGCGCTTGTCTCTTCGGTGATTGCGCTTGCGTTGGCAGGGTTGGGGCTCGGCTTGCTGCTGTTCCGCAATTCACGCCGGTCCAGGCGGCTTGCATCGCGCAACCGCCAACTGGCGCGGAATGTGGCCCACCTTGAAGTGGCGGAAGGCCTGGCTGGCATCGGCCGGTGGTGCGTCGAGCTGCCCGAAGAACGCCATATCTGGTCGGAAGAAATGTGCCATATCGCGGGCTTGCCCAGGGATACGGCTCCGACGCACCAATTGCTTGCCCGTCTCATGCCGGACGGCCTGTCCCAGCTGCGCACAACGCTGGGTGCTCACGCCATCGATCCCATGCCTTATGTCGTGGAGTTCGACGTCGTCCTGCGCACGGGAGAAGAACGGGTGTTGAGAGCGCGTGCGCGCAATGATTTCGGTCCTGACGGTGAACGCGAACGGGTATTCATGGTCGTGAGAGACGTCACGGAGGACTACGCCGTCGTCCGGCAAGTCGAGGAGGAAAAGAAGCGTGCTCTCGAACTCGCGGCCGAAGCGCAAAAGGAAGCGAATACGGACGCCCTGACCGGATTAGCCAGCAGGCGCGCGATCATGGCATCGCTGGATCGCTCCATCATAGAAGCCCAGCGGTCGCAAAGCGATTATTCGATCGTCATCTTCGACATCGATCATTTCAAGCAGATCAACGATCGCCATGGACACACCGTGGGAGATCGCGTCCTCAGCCATCTTTCCGAAATCGTCGTGCGCCAGGCGCGCGGGGCCGACCATGTGGGCAGGGTCGGCGGCGAGGAGTTTCTGTGGCTTTTGCCCGATTGCGACGCGAAAGCTGCCTTTGATGCTGCGGAACGTTTGCGCTGGGCGATCGAGGCGGGCACGCATTCCGCACCCATCCCTGAAATCACGATCAGTGCGGGGTACGCGACGCTTGTACCGGGCGAGGGAGCATTGACCTTGTTCGCGCGGGCGGATGCGGCGCTATACGAGGCTAAGCGCAAAGGGCGGAACCGCGTGGCCGATGCAGCGTAACGGGGCCTAAACAATCAAAGGTTAGCCTCTTGAAAAATCATGGTTTGCCCCCTTTCGTGCCGGATGATTTTTCGTCATGATGGCGGCGATTGCCGGAACCGGCAGTGATTTGAGCTATTGGGAACACTGAACCATTTGGGGGAGCGCGCCGATTACTTCTCGCGCGGCACGACAAGACATTAGCCCTGCAGGGCTGGCTAACGATTTCGCAGCGACCCGTTCGCTCAGCGAAGCGCTGGTCGAACCGCTTTCCGAAGCGGACGCGACCCTCCAGTCGATGGAAGATGCTTCGCCCGCCAAGTGGCACCTCGCGCATACGACGTGGTTCTGGGAGACGTTTCTCCTGCGCGACCATCTCGAGGGATACAGCCTGTTCGACGACAATTGGCCGTTCGTTTTCAATTCCTACTACGAGGCCGAGGGAGAGCGTATTCACCGCTTCTCGCGCGGCATGCTCTCTCGTCCCACCATGGCCGAAATCATCGACTGGCGCGCGAAAGTCGATGAGGCGATGCAGCCCCTCTTCGAACGGGAAGAACTGCGCCCCCTGATCGAACTGGGAATCGCGCATGAACAGCAGCACCAGGAATTGCTGCTGACCGATATCAAGCACGCTCTATTCCAGAACCCGCTCGGCGTGGCGATGTGGCAGGAAGAGCCGAAAGCTAATTCGAATACGCTTGAGCAAGAGTGGCATTCGCATCCCGGTGGGATCGCGCGGATCGGCCATCAGGAACAGGGCTTCGCTTTCGACAATGAAGGCCCGGATCACCGCGTCCTCCTCGAACCTTTCGAGCTTTCCTCCAGTCTCGTAACGAACGGCGAATGGGCCGAGTTCATCGCCGACGGGGGATATGAAACCGCGTCGCTCTGGCTGTCCGACGGTTGGGCATGGGTGAAGGAAAACGGCATTGCGGCGCCGCTTTACTGGAATGGGGACGAAGCGTTCACCCACTGCGGATCGCAGGTCTGGGATCCGAATGCTCCCGTGACACACATTTCTTATTTCGAGGCCGACGCCTTTGCCACATGGGCCGGCATGCGCCTGCCTACCGAGTTCGAATGGGAAGCCATCACCAGGGGGCAGGAGGGCGAGCTTGCCGCGCACGATCCGTGCGGCGGCAACCAGCTCGATCAAGCTGCACCGCCCTTGCCGGTCGGAGGCGAGGGCCTCTTCGGGGACTGCTGGCAATTCACGCGATCGGCTTACTTGCCCTATCCGCGTTTCCAGCCGGCCGAAGGCGCGGTTGGCGAATACAATGGCAAATTCATGAGCGGCCAGTTCGTCCTCAAGGGGGCAAGCTGCGCCACGGTGCGCGGACATTCGCGCGCCAGCTATCGCAATTTCTTTTATCCGCACCAGCGCTGGCAATTTACCGGCCTGAGGCTCGCGAGGGACGTATGACTGCATCACAAGGGATAGCGCTGGTCGACCGCGACGACGACGGGGTCGACAAGGCGTTCCGCAGCGACGTGCTGGCAGGCTTGCGACAGTCGCAAAAGGCGATCCCTGCGCGCTGGCTCTACGATGATGCCGGATCGCAATTGTTCGAAGATATTACGACGCTGGAGGAATATTACCCGACCCGCGCGGAAACGCAGATACTCGAAGCACGCGGGCCCGAGTTTCGGGACATGATCGGCAGCGATCGGGCGGTGGTCGAATTCGGGTCCGGCAGTTCCGTCAAAACGCCGCTACTGCTCAAGGCGATCGACCCTGCGGCATACGTCCCACTCGATATTTCGGGCGATTTCCTGCGCCAATCATCTGCCGCGCTTTCGGAAAAATTCCCCGGTTTGCCGGTCTATCCCGTCGAGGCCGACTTCATGAAGCCGGTGACTTTGCCGGAAGAGGTGGAACCGATGCGGAAACTCGGCTTTTTCCCGGGATCGACGATCGGCAACATGGTCGCGCGCACTGCGGTCGACCTGTTGCGCTCGATGCGAGCAACGCTTGGCGGGACCGAAGGCGAACGCCCGCTCCTTCTGATCGGAATGGACCTGGTGAAGGAAACCGCAGTCCTCGAGGCTGCGTATGACGATGCCAAGGGAGTTACGGCCGAATTCAATCTCAATCTCGCTCGCCGGATCAATCGCGAACTGGAAGGCACCATCCCCGTCGATGCCCTCGTTCACCGTGCGATCTGGAACGATGCCTATTCGCGGATCGAGATGCACCTTGAAGCGACCCGCGATCTCGAATTCGAGGTCTGCGACGAGCATTTCGTCATGACTGCCGGTGAGACGATTCACACCGAAAACAGCCACAAATTCAGTCCCCGCAGCTCGAACCTGCTGTTGCTGGCAGGGGGCTGGACGCCAATGGCGCGGTGGACCGATGACCAGGGGCGCTTTTCCGTCATACTCGCCGAAGCAAGCGAGCATCGCAACGCGCCGTGACACTTGGCACTGCGTTTATGGACGATGAGGGATAGCGTCCCTATATCGGTTCCATGGAAGGCGAAGCGATCCTCTCGGCAATAGCGGAACTGATCCGCGCAATCCCGCGATCGGGACTGCTTGTCGGCACGATTGTCGCACTGGTCGCAGGCTGGATCGGTTCGATGATGCTACGCCGCAAGGTTGCAGGCGGCAGGCTGGTTCGTTCCGTCAGCACGCTGGCGCTGGTCGGCATTCTCGTGACCGTCTTCCTGCAAGTGGCCCGCTTCGATCCGCGGCTCGATGCGATGACGGAGATCGGCCTGCCCGAGCAGACGATCGTGGGCGCGGAAACGGTCATCCCGATGGCGGCTGACGGTCATTACTGGCTGCGGGCGAATGTGAATGGCGTGCCGACCCGCCTGATGGTGGATACCGGCGCGACGCTGACGGCATTTTCCACGAGGTCTGCGGCTGCCGCAGGACTTGAGCCGAGACCGGGCGGATTGCCGGTCATGCTGGGCACGGCCAATGGCACGGTCACTGCAGATCTGACCACGGTGGAAAGCCTGTCCTTCGGCAATATCAGGGCCGAGGGTCTCGATGCCGTCATCGCCCCTAATCTGGGCAATACCAACGTCCTGGGGATGAACTTCCTTTCCCGCCTCGAAGGCTGGCGCGTAGAGAACGGCGACCTCATCCTGACGCCCGGTTCCGCCTTTCCCCAACAGTGAGCGTTTGACGCGGCGGCACCAAACGCTAAGCACGGGGGCGATGGCCAGCCCCCTCTCGCTACCGCCTCCTCCCGAGTTTCACGACCTGCTGGCGCAGGAACGTCTCGCCCTGTTTATCGATTTCGACGGGACGCTGGTCGAACTTGCACCCGAACCCGGCGCCATCGACGTCCCGCAAGACATGGTCGACAGGCTTCACCGGTTGCGCGACACGCTCGACGGCAGGCTGGCGCTCGTTACCGGTCGCGCGCTCGACGATCTGGAAAGCCATCTCGACGATATCACGGTGTGCCGGGCAGGGTCGCACGGCGTATCGCGCCTGTTTGCCGACGGTTCGCGCTTGGGCCGCGCCCCTGAAGGCCTGCCCGACGCGGTGGTCGGCGAGTTGCGCGAGTTCGCGGCCGAGCACGGCCTGCTCTACGAGGCAAAGAGCCACGGCGGTGCGATCCACTTCCGCGGCGCTCCGGAGAAGGAGGAGCGCGCCGTCGCTTTTGCCCGCTCGGTTGCCGAGGCGCACGACCTCCATCTCGCTACCGGCAAGTCCATTGCGGAAATCGTGCGGCCGGGCGCCGACAAGGGCGGGGCTGTGCGTGCATTCCTGTCCGAAGACCTCTTCGCAGGCTCGCTGCCGGTGTTCGTGGGTGACGACACGACCGATGAAGACGGCATGGCCGCTGCAAACGAATGCGGAGGTTTTGGCATTGCCGTGGGAGAGCGCGATAGCGACAACGCCCGTTATCACCTGAGCGGCGTGGGCGCCGTGCATCAATGGCTGGAACTGTGACACAAAGCTCTCTTGAACTTTCTCCCATCGGCAATTGCCAGGTCAGCGCCCTTGTTGACGAGCGTGCTGGCTTCGTCTGGGGCTGCGTCCCGCGGGTCGATGGCGACCCGGTTTTCTGCTCGCTGTTGAATGGCGACAGGCAGGACCAGGGCGTCTGGCGTTTTGAGCTTGAAGGGCAGGTATCATCCAGCCAGCATTACAAGCGCAATACCCCCATCCTTGTCACCCGACTTGAAGCGGAAGACGGCAGCGCGGTGGAGATCACCGATTTCGCGCCGCGATACGAAGGGTCGGGCAGGATGTACCGCCCGGTCGCCTTCACCCGCATCGTCCGGCCCGTCGCCGGCGCGCCGCGCCTTCGTGTACGGCTTGCGCCGCTCCACGGCTATGGCAGCGCCGAGGCGACGACCACCAACGGCACCAACCACGTTCGCTACCGGCTCGGCGACCAGACCATGCGTCTGTCGACCGATGCACCCGTCGGCTATGTGCTCGAAGGACGCAGCTATCGGGTGGAGGCGGACCAGCATTTCTTCCTCGGCCCTGACGAACCTTTTGTCGGCAATATCCGCAGCGAAATCCGGCGGATGGAAGCGAATACGCGCAAATACTGGCAGCACTGGGTGCGTGGCCTGCACATCCCGCTTGAATGGCAGGAAGAGACTATCCGCGCGGCGATCACGCTCAAGCTGTGCCAGCACGAGGAAACGGGTGCCATCGTCGCGGCCCTGACAACCTCGATCCCCGAAGCTGCGGGGAGCGAGCGCAATTGGGACTATCGCTACTGCTGGATTCGGGACAGCTATTACACCGTCCAGGCGCTCAACCGCCTCGGAGCGCTGGATGTCCTGGAGAAATATCTCGCCTACTTGCGCAACATCATCGACCAGGCGCGGGGAGGGCAGATCCAGCCGCTCTACTCGGTGATGGGCGAGGCGGAACTGCACGAAAGCTTTGCGGAAAACCTCGCGGGCTATCGCGGAATGGGCCCGGTTCGCGTCGGCAACGCGGCCTATAAACAGGTCCAGTTCGATTGTTATGGCCAGATCGTCATGCCCACTGCGCAGGCCTTCTTCGATACCCGACTGCTACGAATGGCGGACGAAACGGACTTCGCCCATCTAGAGGAAGTGGGCGAGGCCGCCTGGGCCAAGCACGACAAGCCCGATGCGGGCCTTTGGGAATTCCGCACGCGGCAAGAGGTCCATACCTATTCCGCCGTGATGTGCTGGGCGGCTTGCGACCGCCTCGCCAATGTCGCCGCGCGCCTCGGCAAGGGCGACAGGGTTCGTTACTGGAAGGACCGCGCCGAGGCGATCCGCGCCAAGATCGAAGAGAACGCGTGGAGCGAGGAGGGCGGACATTACGGCGCCAGCTTCGAAAGCGACTATCTCGATGCGAGCCTGCTGCAGATGGTGGAATTGCGCTATCTTGCGCCCGATGACGAACGCTTCCTGAAAACCTTCGAGGCGGTGGAGCGCGACTTGCGTCGCGGCGACCATATGCTGCGCTATGCGGCCGAAGACGATTTCGGCGCACCGGAGACCGCCTTCAACGTGTGCACATTCTGGCTGATCGAGGCGCTGCACCTGACAGGTCGCAGCGGCGAGGCGCGCGACCTGTTCTGCGCCATGCTCAGCCACACGACGCGTTCGGGACTGCTGAGCGAGGATCTCGATTACGAGACCGGCGAACTTTGGGGGAACTTCCCCCAGACCTACTCGCTGGTTGGAATAATCAATTCAGCCGGATTGTTGTCGAAACCATGGAGTGACGTCAGGTGAGCGAAGATGCGCGTCTTGTGGTTGTCTCCAACCGGGTGGCAGTGCCCAAGGCGCGCGGTGCGGCAGGAGCCCAAGGTGGTCTCGCCGGGGCATTGAATGCAGCGCTCAAGGATCGCAGCGGGGTCTGGTTCGGCTGGTCCGGCGAAGAGACGGAAGAGCATTCAGGCGAAATTTCCACGCAAACGACCGATGGCGTAACTACCGCCACGATCGACCTCTCGAAACGCGACGTCGATGAATATTACAACGGCTATGCCAATTCGACGCTATGGCCGCTGTTCCACTACCGTCTCGACCTTGCCGAGTACGAGCGCGAGACCGGCAAGGGGTACGAGCGCGTCAACGAACGGTTCGCGGAAACGCTGCACCCTCTGATCGAAGATGATGATATCGTCTGGGTCCACGACTACCACCTGATCCCCCTTGGGGAGAGGCTTCGGTCTCGCGGGGTCAAGAACCGGATCGGCTTCTTCCTGCATATTCCGTGGCCGCCGACGCGCCTGTTCGTGTCGCTACCCTATCATGAGCGGCTGGTGCGCACGATGCTGCACTACGACCTGCTTGGTTTCCAGACGCAGGAATGGCTGGACAGCTTCCTCCACTACTGCCGCACCGAACTGGGCGCCGAGGTCGACGATGCCACCGGCTCGATCACGCTGGATGGTTGGACGACGATCGCGCGGGCCTACCCCATCGGGATCGATTGGGATCATTTCACAAGCCTCGCAAACACGGGTGACGCGCGGCAGGCCGAACAGCGCTTGCTCAGCTCGACACGCCGACGCACGGCCATGATCGGCGTCGACCGGCTCGATTATTCCAAGGGATTGCCCGAACGCCTCGATGGCATCAGTCGTTTCTTCGACCGCTTCCCTCAGCGTGTCCGCGACCTTGTGTTCATCCAGATTGCGCCGCCGAGCCGAGAAGATGTCGAAAGCTACCAGCAGATCCGCACCCTGCTCGAGCAGAAGGCTGGCCAGATCAACGGCGCGCGTAGCGAGGTGGACCTCGTCCCTGTGCGCTACGTGAACCGCGGTTACAATCATGCCGAGCTATTCGGGTTCTTCCGGGCCGCGAAGATCGGCCTCGTCACGCCTTTGAGGGATGGGATGAACCTGGTGGCGAAAGAGTATCTGGCCGCGCAGGATCCCGAAGACCCGGGCGTACTGATCCTGTCGAGGTTTGCCGGTGCGGCAGCGCAGATGCAGGAAGCGCTGCTCGTCAATCCGCACAGCCCGGACGATCTATCTCACGCAATTGCGACTGCACTCGATATGCCGCTTGAGGAACGACGCAGGCGCTACGATGCGCTGATTTCCACTGTGCGCGACGACAATGTTCAGGACTGGACGAACAACTTCCTTCGCGACCTAGACGCGCGTTAGGCGAGATTTAAAGCATCACCCGCTTTTCGGGTGAGTCCCGCCACCGACCGGCCTTCTGCTCCAGATGCTCTATCAAGCTGCGATGCTGCGGCCGCTCGGCGCGCGCCTTCAGGACCAGATTGACCTCGTGCAACAGCATTTTGGCGTTGAACGGTTTGCGGATGAACGCCTGCGCGCCGTTGTAATAGGCGTGACTTTCGTCTCCAGCACCCGACAAGCCAGTGAACATGATTACGGGAAGATCGTAATTTTCTGCAGAACTGCGCAGTGAGCGAAGCACTTGTGCGCCTGTCATGCCTGGCATGTCGTGATCCAGCAGCAGGAGATCGGGCCGGCGCCATCGCAGCAGGTCCAGCGCTTTCTCGCCGTCGGGCACCCAGCCGCACACATGCCCTGCTTCGAACAATATATTGCTGGCCATGTCCGCGATGATCTCGTCATCGTCTGCGATGATAATTTTTGCCATTCCCGCTGTCCTTCGATCGCTGCCTGTTTGTTCGGTGCAATAAAGCAGCAGTAGGAACCCGCGGTACTCGCGCCTATACGCGTTCGCCCGTAGCGCGCATTGCGGGATGGGGGCGTGCCTGCCACACCGCGAAACATGATTCGCGATCCTTTCATCGAAACCGACGGCATCCATAATTTCCGCGACTACGGAGGGTGGGAGACTGCCGACGGCGCGCGCGTGAAGACCGGCCTGCTGTGGCGTTCGGGCCAGCATGTCGATGCCAGCGACGAGGACCTCGAAGCGATCGACAGGCTGCACATCCGCACGGTGATCGACCTGCGCGGCGAAAGCGAGCGAGAGCGCAATCCCTGCCGGCGTGTCGAAGGCTTCGACGGCGAAGTGGTTTTCTACGAGGGCGAAACCAGCTCCAGCCCGCCGCATATGGATGTGGATGCCGAAACGACCACGGCCGAGTTCGCGCGCAAGCGCATGATGGCAGTCTACACCCGCATGCCGCGCAATCCGGCGATGACCGAGATGTTCGGCCGCTATCTCAACATCCTGGCGGACAGGGAAGGGGCCAGCCTCGTCCATTGCTTTGCCGGAAAGGATCGCACCGGTGTCGCGGCCATGCTCTTGCTGCACATTCTGGGCGTCGACCGCGATCGGCAGATGGCGGAATTCCTTCGGACCAACGATGCACCAAGCATGGATGTGCTGGCCGCGCAGTCGGTGCCGGGGATAGAGGCACGGCTGGGTCGCAAGCTCGACGATAATGCGGTCAAGGCACTGCTCGGCGTGCAGGAAGACTACCTCGCGACATTTTGGAAAGAGGTGGAGGCAGACCACGGATCGCTCGATCGCTACATCGAGGATGCCTTAGGTGTGGATGAACTCCTTCGCGAGAGGCTGCGCAGCGCCTATCTGGCGTGACTCTCGCCCGACCAATCCCCATATAGCGCCTTCGCTTCAATTCAGACGATTTAGAGACAGTTTCATGGCTACCCATCGCACCAAAATGCTCATCATCGGTTCCGGCCCGGCCGGCTATTCCGCAGCCATCTACGGCGCGCGTGCGATGATGGAGCCGATCGTGGTGCAGGGCCTCCAGCCCGGCGGTCAGCTGACGATCACGACCGATGTCGAGAATTATCCCGGCTTTCGTGACGTGGTGCAGGGCCCCTGGCTGATGGAAGAAATGAAGGCGCAGGCCGAACATGTCGGCACGCGCATGATGTGGGATACGATCGTCGAGGTCGATCTCGAAAACGGCTCCCCCTTCCGTGCCGTGGGCGACAGCGGCGACGAATATATCGGCGACGTCTTGGTGATCGCCACCGGGGCACAGGCCAAATGGCTCGGCGTTCCGGGTGAACAGGAATTGGGCGGCAAGGGCGTTTCGGCCTGTGCGACCTGCGACGGGTTCTTCTATCGCGGTAAGAAAGTCGCCGTCATCGGTGGCGGCAACACCGCTGTCGAAGAGGCCCTCTACCTCACCAATCATTCCGACGATGTGACGCTAATTCACCGCCGTGACGAATTGCGCGCGGAAAAGATCCTGCAGGATCGTCTGCTGAACCACCCCAAAATTTCGGTGCTGTGGAACAAGACTGTCGAAAGCTTCGAGGCGGGTGACAATGGCGCGCTTTCGCACGTGCGCCTGCGCGACACGCAGACCGGTGAAGACAGCGATTTCGGCTGCGACGGCGCATTCGTCGCGATCGGCCATGCGCCTTCGACCGAACTGTTCAAGGGCAAGCTGCCCATGGACGACAGCGGCTACCTGCTGGTCGAAGCCGGTACGCCCAAGACCTCTATCCCGGGTGTGTTCGCGGCTGGCGATGTGATGGATCACACTTATCGCCAGGCGGTGACTGCAGCCGGCACGGGCTGCATGGCCGCGCTCGACGCCGAGCGGTTCCTAGCGACCCTCGAAGTGGCGGAACGCGAAGCGGCGGAGTAGGATTACCCCGCCGCATTCGCCGTTACAGGTGGATGTCGAAAGTGATGATCGCCGCGTGGAAGATCATCGCCATCAGCACGATGCTCGACAGAGCGAATAGCACGAAACGCACGAGCACGCGGTTGCTGGTCGACTGGACCAGCGAATGCATGACCCTGAGTCCGACATAAATCCAGGCCAGCAGCGCGTTCATGCCGTCACCGTAGCCGGTGATCGCCAGCACCAGCGCGATGGCGTAGAACACGGTCGGCGCTTCGTGCAGGTGATTGTAATTGTCGGCCTTCCAGCTGACTTTTTCCGGTAGTTCGGCCCGCAGGCTCGCTCCCGTAGAGCCAACCAGATTGGCGGCATCGATCTTGGGATTGCGGCTCATCGCGGGAATGCGGGTGCCATACATCCAAAACCACATGATCATCGTCCAGATCGCCAGCGCCACTACGGGCTGGAGGATGGGCGAGTGTGCGATATCCATCCGGTCTCTCCTTAAACGGCGAACATGGTAAGCGCGACAGCCCGCGAGGCGAGATAGCCGAGCGCGATCGTGGCGAGCACGAACAGCGGGAAGCGGACCGAGACCGTGTTCACGGTTGCCTGCCAGACCGAATGGATGATGCGAAGGCCGACATATATCCACGCCACCAGCGCATCGACGCCGGTGCCGCCCAGCAAGGCGATGATGAGGACGGCCGGGTAAAAGATGGTCGGCTGTTCCATCAGGTGCGCGTAGTTGTGGGATTTCCACTGCACCTTGTCCGGCAATACGCCTTCCAGGTCCTGTCCGCGGCCGCCCGGCTTGGCGTTGCCGAGGTCCATGCCGCTCTTCTTCATGGCCGGAAAGCGGGTGAACGCCATCCACAGCAACATGATAAGCGACCAAGCGATCAGCACCGCTGCCGGTGCCAGCATTTGAGCCTGCATTGAAAGAACTCCCTCCCTTTGTGCCCGCATGGGTGATGCGGGCCGCGCCGATTGTCAAACTCCGCGTAGCGTTTGGGCGAAGCTGTCGGCGTCTGTGTTGCCGCCGGTGATCATGATGACAGTGTCCTCGTCCAGCTTAACCTTGCCGGCGAGCGCCGCCGCGAGCGCTGCCGCGCCACCGGGTTCCACGACGAGGTTGAGCTTCGAAAAGGCAAAGCGCTGCGCCTCTCGCACTTCCTCGTCGGTCACGGTTACTCCGGGCTCGGCGCGCCCTTGCAGCACGTCGAGGTTGATCGGCTTTGTCGCATCGGGCTGCAATGCGTCGCAAATGGTGGAAGGCGGATCATCGGCTACACGCACCACTTCGCCTGCCTCCAGCGCTTGTCCGACCATGTCCCACCCGTGCGGCTCGACTACGTGGATCGCGCTTTCAGGGCAGGCGAGGGCGAGGCCGGCTGCCAGTCCGCCGCCACCGCAGCACACGATCAGACGTGACGGGGCCCGGCCAAGCTGCTCCTCGATCTCTATACCTGCGCTTCCCTGTCCTTCGATCACCCAGGGATCGCCGAAAGCGTGGACCAGCGTCCCGCCGCGTTCCGCAACCAGCTTGGCCGCGACCTCGTCGCGATCCTCGCCGGGACGTTCGTAGAGCACTATCTCTGCACCAAGGGCGCGCGTCGCTTCCAGCTTCACTCGCGGCGCATTGCGCGGCATGACGATGGCAGCCTCGATCCCGAGCCGGCGTGCCGCCCAGGCGACACCCTGCGCGTGATTACCCGAGGATACGGCGATGACGCCGCGTGCCTTCTCTTCCTCGCTCAGGTTCGCAAGTCGCCACCAGCCGCCGCGAATCTTGAAGGCGCCCACCGGTTGGAGGCTCTCGGCTTTCACATGTACCGCGACACCGCCAATCTCGACGGGAAGCAGCGGGCTCGGCGGCAGGATTTCGGCGATCGATGCGGCGGCATCGATGACGCCCTGTCTCGTCGGTTTGCGCATATCGTCTCGGATCATTTGGCTGCGATAGCGCATTTCGCTAGGGGGCAGGCAAGAATCGAATTCAGCTAAGAGGTTTTCCCATGTCGACAGTTCTGGTCATCGGCGCAGGCGGCGTCAGCAGCGTGTGCGTTCACAAGATGGCGATGAACAAGGATATCTTCACCGATATCCATCTCGCCAGCCGCACCAAGAGCAAGTGCGACACCATCGCAGCCAGCGTGAAAGAGCGCACCGGCGTCGGCATCAGCACTTATGAGATCGACGCGGAAGAAGTCCCGGCGATGGTCCGCCTGATCAAGCAGGTGCAGCCGAGCCTGGTCGTAAATCTCGCGCTTCCGTATCAGGATCTGCCGATCATGGATGCTTGCCTCGAAGCTGGCGTCGATTACCTCGACACGGCCAATTACGAACCCAAGGACGAAGCCAAGTTCGAGTATCACTGGCAGTGGGCCTATCACGATCGCTTCAAGGAGGCGGGGATCATGGCGCTGCTGGGATCGGGCTTCGATCCGGGCGTGACGAGCGTTTTCACCATGTGGCTGAAGAAGCACAAGCTGAAGACGATCCGCCAGCTCGACATTCTCGACTGCAATGGCGGCGACCATGGTCAGGCGTTTGCCACCAATTTCAATCCGGAAATCAACATCCGTGAAGTCACCGCGCCTGCGCGCCATTGGGAAAACGGCGAATTCGTCGAAACCCCGGCAATGGGCAAGAAGGTCGAATTCGACTTCGAGGGCGTGGGCCCCAAGAACATGTACATGATGTACCACGAGGAGCTTGAAAGCCTCGCCAAGTTCAATCCTGAACTGGAACGGGCGCGTTTCTGGATGACCTTTGGCGATGAGTACATCAAGCACCTGACCGTCCTCCAGAACGTCGGCATGACGCGGATCGATCCGGTCCGTTATCAGGGCAAGGACATCATCCCGCTGCAATTCCTCGCCGCCGTCCTGCCCAAGCCCGAAACCCTGGGGGAAACGACCAAGGGCAACACCAATATCGGCGTCATCGCGACGGGCGAAGCGCTCGACGGCTCGGGCGAAAAGACGTTCTACATCAACAATATCTGCAGTCACGAGGCGGCTTATGAGGAAACCGGCAACCAGGCGGTCTCCTATACCACTGGCGTACCCGCGATGATCGGATCGGCCATGATGGTCACCGGCAAGTGGGACGGCGACGGCGTCTTCAACATGGAAGAAATGGATCCCGATCCGTTCATGGACATGCTCAATGAACATGGCCTGCCCTGGCAGGTGAAGGAAATGGACGGCCCGGTCGAATTCTGATGCGCGTGAAAGCCGCGCTTGGCGCTATCGCACTTGTCGGCGCAGCGTCCGGCGCGGCTGTTCAGGCACAACAATCCAGGCAGCCGGTGGCGCAAGCGGCGTTCGACGCTGCTGCGGCCTGGGAGGAGTTCGAAACCCTCCTGCGCGGCAAGTACGTCAAAGCAGAGCGCGCTAATCATATCTAAGCATAGGAGCGGTTCGGCCTCCGCTTAAACATAGGTAATAGTGGTCGTGGCGAGGTCGCCACAGTCAGCGGGCAGTATCGACTTTGCGGCTTTGCAGGATTGACCCTCTATCCATCGTATATATACCTCGCGTCGTCTTTCACGGACGCGCCCGGACGGAATTATCTGCCGGGTGATTTGAGGGGTACGTAATCAATGAAAAAATCTGTCGCAGCCCTCGGGCTGCTTAGCCTTGCCGCATGCGCTAACCCGTATGTCGGTACGCCTTATACCGCGCCTACCGTACCGGTGACATCCGTCGCCATCGTCGATGACACGCTCGGCGACGATGCAGTCGCATATGAAGCGGCCTCGACCATGGGCAACTTCGGCCTGCTTGGCGCACTTATCGACGCTGGCGTTCAGGGCTCGCGCAAGAGCCGCGTCAACGAAGCGCTGGAAAGCGTGAACCACACGCCCGAAGCAAACTTCGAAAGCTATCTTATCGCTGCATTGGCAGAAGCCGACATCGAAGCTGCCATGCTCGAAGGTCCGGACAGGGACAAGCGCGAGTTTCTGGAAGACTATCCGACTGCACCCGAAGGTGTTCAGGCGCTGATCGACTTTAACGTCACCGCCTACGGATATGTCAATTCGGGTAACCAGCTTTGGCGTCCGACCGTGGCAGCCGACGTCAGGATGATCGATGCCGGTACCGGAGCGACGCTGATGGAAAACCGCATCATCTACAATCCGGTCGATGCACAGGCTGGCATTATCACTATCGCGCCGAGCCCTGACTATGCGTTTCAGAACCGCGAAGACATGATCTCCCAGCCCGAACGCCTGGCTGAGGGCATCGACGTCGCGCTCAAGGAAGTGGCGGAAACTGCCGTCCGCCTGATGCGGTGACGGGGTTCGCGATGAAGAAAGCGACGCTTCTTCTCGCGGCGGCTTCGGCGGCTCTGGCCGGGTGTGCGACGACCACGCCCAGCTATCCCGCCACGCTGTCGTTCGATCGCACGGACTGCGCCGATGCGCCGGAAACGGTCACGGCTGTCAGCCTGACGCCGGACAAGGACAAGAAGATCTGGGTGCTCGACAACGAGCTTTCGGCCAGCGGCCCGTGCCTCGTGCGCAATGGGTCGTCGGGCCCCTACATGGTCTTTGCCCTGCCGGATCCGAGCCGTGCCAAGATGGTAGAGTTGGGCGCTGCGCTCGATTTCGCTCGGGTTGTGTCGCCGCAAGTGGTGTTGCTGGATGCCGATGGCGTGGAAACGCGCGCGTTTACGCGTGACCAGTACATGTTCCGTCCCGGTCTCCTGTCGGTACAGTTCGTGCCGCAGGAAAACGAGCGGTACGCGCTGGTGACTGTCGATCCCGAACCGATCGGGGAGAGCCACGACACCATCGTGGCGGGTACTGCGACGACGACCATCTATACCGGTTTCGGTGCGTCCAACTGGCGCAGCGGGCACGAAGCGATGATGTCGCGCGGGTTTTCCTACGAAGGACCGATCCGAGCGCTGGTCTACCGTCCAGACAAGGAAAAGTAGGTCCAGTCGTGATTGAAACGGGGGCGGGGAGGCGAAGTCTTCCTGCCCCTTTTCACGTTTGCCTTTGACGCGGACGGCTCGCGGCATAGTATCGCGGCCATGAGCAAGCAGATCGCCCTGGTCATCTTACTCGCAGCGGGCGCGCTTGCGTCCTGCAACGCCCAGCCGCGCGAGCAGGCGCCTCGCATCGCCATCGACAGTCAATGGCCTGAGTTGCCGGAAGATGCAGTTTTCGGGCAGCCGAGCGCTGTCGATGTCGATAGCCATGGCCATGTCTTTGTCCTTCACCGCGCAGGGCGAGAATGGGTAGAGCCTTTTACCACGGAGGCTATCGCGCAGCCGACAGTGTTCATGTTTTCACCCGAAGGCGCGCTTCTTGCCCGCTGGGCTGCCGACGAGCTCGTCATGCCGCACGGCCTTTCCATCGACGATGAGGACGATATCTGGATTACCGATGTCGCGCGCGAACAGGTCCTGCGGTTTTCGCACGACGGCATCCTGCGCTCCGAATGGGGCGTTCGCGGACAAGCGGGGCAGGATGGCGAGCATTTCGGCCGTCCTGCGGACATCGCCTTTCTCGGCGACACGGTGCTTATCGCCGATGGCTACACGAACAACCGGATCGCGCGTTTCGACCGCGAAGGCAATTTCCTCGGCCAGTGGGGAGAAGAAGGGCAGGATGCCGGAGAATTCGACCTGCCGCATGGCATCTCCACTGATGGCGAGCGGATATTCGTAGCCGATCGGGAAAACGCCCGCATCTCCGTACTCACTACCGATGGCGAACCGGCGGGAGAGTGGCGCGGCCTCGAACGCGGCCACACCTACAGCGTAAAGCCGCTCGGCGGCGGCTGGAGCCTGGCGGTCGAGGGGCGGGATATGCTCGATCGCAATGGAGCTATCATGCGCGTTTACCGGCCCGATGGCACGGTCGAAAGGTCTTTCGACCTCGGCCTCGAAGGCGACAACGCCAGCCTCGGGCACGACATTGCGCTCGATCGCGCGGGCCGGGCCTACATGATCGACGTCTATGGCAACCGGGTTATCCGCTTCGATCTAGCCGGAGTCGAAACCGACCGGGACGAATAGGCCTCTTCCCTCCGGGCGCGCTGCACCCTAAGTCGCGGCGCATGGAAACAAAAGCCGGCGACCCCGGGGCATTTGCCCATTTCGACCTCAACCGCGTCAGCAGCCCCGCCTTCGTGGTCGACGCGGCCAAGCTGCGCGCGAACTGCCAAATACTGGCGGAAATCCGCGACGAGGCCGATATCAAGGTGCTTTCGGCCCTCAAGGCGTTCTCGATGTGGGCGACCGCGCCGATCATCGGCGAATATCTCGACGGCGTATGCACATCGGGCCTGTGGGAAGCACGGCTGGCGAGCGAATTCTACGACGGCGAGATCGCGACCTATTCGGCGGCCTATAAACCGGAAGAGCTGGAAGAGGTCTGCCGCCTTTCGGATCACGTAATTTTCAATTCCCCCGGCCAGATGGAGCGCGCGACGCTGATCCTCGACGCCGCGCGCGCGGCGGGACAGGATTTCGACGTTGGCCTTCGCATCAATCCGATGCACCCGACCGGCGAGGTTCCCCGCTACGACCCGTCCAGCCCCGGCAGCCGCCTCGGCTTTCCCATCGACCAGCTGACGCCGGAAATCATGGAAGGCGTCGACGGGATCCACTTCCACAATCTGTGCGAGCAGGATTTCGAACCGCTCCATGCCACCTGGGACAAGGTCTTCGACGCGATCGAGCCGTGGTTCGGCCAACTCAAATGGATCAACATGGGCGGCGGTCACCACATCACCCGCGCCGATTACCAGCGCGAAGAGCTGATCGAATTCCTGCGCGATGCGAAGGATGACACGGGCGCCGAAATCTATCTCGAGCCGGGCGAGGCCGTAGCACTCGATGCAGGCATCCTCGTCGGCACGATCCTCGATACCGGCCACAACGAGCTGCCGGTTGCGGTCGCCGACATTTCCGCCACCTGCCATATGCCCGACGTGATCGAAGCTCCCTATCGGCCCGCCATGCTCGGCGAGGCGACGGACCACGAGACACCCGAGGTCCGCATCGGCGGTCCCTCGTGTCTCGCTGGCGATGTGATCGGCGACTATCGCATTCCCGCGGGCGCACAGGTCGGCCAACGCTTCGCCTTCCTCGACCAGGCACATTATTCGATGGTGAAGACGAACACCTTCAACGGCGTCCAGCTACCCAGCATCTACCTCTGGGATAGCGAAATCGACCAGCTCGAGCTGGTGAAGGAGTTCGGCTACGATACGTTTAGGGACCGGTTGAGCTAACGCTTAGCAAGGGTTGCGCGGCATCCAGTCGGACACTGAATGATACCCGCGCCCCGACACGAAACCGGTAGCGGTGCCGCCGACTTGTGTGATTGTCAGATTGGCCCCGGTCGAACCCTCGTCCTTGCCGATAAGGCGCGTCCCTGAGCAGTCGAAATTCAAGATATCGCCGCGCGACATCCAGTCACTGTATAAGCGGTTGCCCGCGAGGTCGTAAATCCTGATGTAGTCGCGTCCGTCGGCCTCCTTGAAAGCCATCGCGATCTTGGGCGATCCGGCGGCATGCTTGCCGGTAATATCGAAATACCTGCTCGTATAATCGATACCGTATGTGAGTACTGGATCAAGATCCCCTGTTGCCATGTCGAAGCGGAAAAGGTGCTCTGGGTAGTTCAGGCCGACAGCACCGCCGGTGAAATACACCACGTCGTCCTCATCCTTGACCGGACTCCAGGCCACATCGAGAATGCTGAAATTCCATAGGACGAGAGAGAGGGTCTCGCTGCCGATCTCGTAAACCCACAGGCGTCGCTCGGCATCGGAGCCAAGATTGTTCGGTTCGGCAGAGCTTTCCGTGAACACGAGGCGGGTGCCGTCCGGGGAAAAATCCATCCAGTGGACGCGCCCCGATCCCGGAGCGCGATCGTCTCTCGCGGAGATGAGCGACTTTGCACCTATTTCGACTGGCGACGCCGTCCAATTCGTGAGGTAGATGTCGCCTGCTTCAGCATAAGCGATCACCGCATATTCTTCGTCGGAGGCTGCAAAGCCGTCAAGCTGGGCGGGCGCAGCGGCGTGGACGGTTACGAAGGATGAGGCATCGATATCGGTAAGCCTGACATCCTGCGATTTGCGTCCGTTGTACTGGTAAAGGATTTCGGGCTGAAAGTCGGCGGCATCGTCCTTGCCGCCTTTTCCGCCACCCCCGCCACCTTTCCCTTCGGGCGGCGCCGCACTTGATCCGACTGCCAGAGCCGCGGCGAGAAGGGTGAATGCGAGAGGACGGATTGCGGACATGACGGGTCTCCCTAAGGAATGCTTGTGAGCGCGACCTGTCGTTTTTGGGCGACCGCCGAATTTCATAGCACATTCTGGAAGAATGGCCGAATTCTGCGGTTTCCCCGGCTTAATTGTCTGATTTACCGGTGCTACCTATGTGGTTGCAAACCGCTTCAATCTGTTCGTAGCCGGTTCAGCGCCAGAGCCAGATCCGCCAGCCGGGCAAACTGCCCGATCGTCTCGCGCACAAGGAAAGCGTCCTCGTTGTGGTCGAGCGAGCCGCTTTCGAACATGTTGCTGCTCTTGATCGCCATCACCATACTGCCGCCGGTGAACAGGACCGCGCTGTGTTTGCCGCCGAGCGAATGTTCCAGCGCCATGATGCGCTCGATATATTCGGGGTGCATCAGCCAGCGCGCCTCGGTCTGGTCCGTGGTGTAGATGTCGAAGCGATCCTCGAATTCGGGGCTGACCATCTGCGCGCGGTCGAGGACCTGTCCGTCGACCTTGATGCTATCCCTTGCGCCGCCGAAGAACTTGCTGAATGCACCATCGGGAGCGAGCAGGGTGGTGCCGTGGAATGGCTGGTCGAAGCCGATCGACAGGATCACCCCGCGAAACACCGTGACCCAGCGGCGGTTCTTGCCCGATCCGCGGCGTTCTTCGAGATGAGCCTCGTGCAGCAGTAGAGAGTGTCCTGCCGCTTCACCCGCCCACATGTCCTCGAAGGTTGCCCGGTCATGCGAGGGAAGCATCGAATAGTCGCGCGACTTGCCGAACGCCTCGCTGCCCTCGCAATCATGACGGTAGGCAAGGCCGAGCGCATCGGCGATCGCCTCGTTGATGCCGGTTTTTACCTGCTTCTTTGCCTTGTGCTTCGGCACTTGGCTCCACGCCCACGCCCCACCGGCTGCAATGGCGATGATCCAGAATTTGGGTTCGAGGGGAAGCGGGGCGAGGATGAAGAGGAATGCGGCAAGGGGGAGCAGGACGAGGCCGGACTTGAACAAGCGGTCATGCGACTGCGCGATCGCATCCTGGCGTACCTGGCGCTGACCCTGCAGCCATTCGCCAAGTTCGCCTGCCATCAGCCGGTCGGCGTCCGGATATTCGATCACGCGTACTTTCCCCCTTAACCCTTGTTCCCTATCATACCCGCAGACATCGAATAGGGGGTTAAGGAATGGAAGTGGTTGCAATCGTCCTGATCGCGCTCGTCGTGCTGCTCGCGCTGGTCGTCATCGGCATCTACAACCGGCTGGTCGGGCTGCGCCAATCGGTGAATCAGGGCGTTGCGGACATCGACGCACAGCTGCGCCAGCGCCACGACCTCATCCCGAATCTCGTGGAAACGGTAAAGGGCTATGCCGGACACGAGAAAGAGACGCTCGATGCCGTGATTTCCGCGCGTAACCAGGCGGCGAACGGGCCGATCTCTTCGGGTGACGAGCAGGGTTTGCGCGTCGCGCTCGACCGGCTCCTGGCCCTGGGCGAGGCCTATCCGGACCTCAAGGCAAGCGCGAACTTCCAGGAATTGCAGCGCGAACTGACCCATGTGGAAGACAAGCTGGCTGCGGCTCGCCGGGCATTGAATGCGGCGGTTTCGCGGTACAATACCGGCCGCGAAAGCTTCCCTGCCGTGCTGTTCGCCGGACCGCTGGGTTTCCAGGAAGCGGACTTCCACCGCCTCGATGACAGTGAGAAGGGCGTGGTCGACGCTGTCCCGAAGGTCGGCTTCTGACGGCACGGCCTATCGCAGCTCAGGCCCGCTGCGACCTGCGAAACCTTGCAATCGCCCGCGCGGTTTTCACTTGCAGTTCATGACATACGAAGTATATGCGCGCCTCCTGCTGCCCCAAGGGGACTTCCTAACCGCAAGGCAGCTTGTCGTTTCATGGCTCGCAAGAGCTGTTTAGGGGGTCCCTTGAGTTGCAGCATTTCCCTGACGCCCGGTCCGTAGTTCGCGCCCTCGCGCCGGACGAGCCCGTAATCCTCAATCGCCCGCACGCCGCTGCGCGCGCTGCCCGTTTCTTCGTCGAGAAGTTTCCGGGCAAGTCGCTCTATGCGGTGAAGGCGAATCCGTCGCCCGACCTGTTCCGCATCCTGTGGGACAATGGCGTCACGCATTACGACGTCGCCTCCATCGCCGAAGTGCGCCTGACGCGTTCGGTGCTGCCCGATGCGACGCTGTGCTTCATGCACCCGGTCAAATCGCGCGGTGCCATTCGCGAAGCTTATATCGAGCATGGCGTGAAGACCTTCAGCCTCGATTCGAGTGAAGAACTCGCCAAGATCGTGGAGGCGACAAGCGATGCCGACGGCAATCCTGCGACCGATCTGCGGCTCTGCGTCCGCCTGCGCGTTTCCAGCGAACACGCGGCGCTTAGCCTTGCATCGAAATTCGGCTGCGATCTGACCGAAGCGCCGGCGCTGTTGCAGGAAACCCGCCAGTATGCCGACTGGCTGGGTGTCTGCTTCCATGTCGGCAGCCAGGCGATGAGCCCGTTCGCCTATGTTCAGGCGCTGGACCGCACGCGCGCCGCGATTGCGGAGGCTTCCGTGGTCATCGACATGATCGATGTGGGCGGGGGCTTCCCCAGTGTCTATCCGGGCATGGAACCGCCACCGCTGGAAGATTACTTCACCATCATCCACCAGCACTTCTATGCGCTACCGATCGCCTACAACGCGGAGTTGTGGTGTGAGCCCGGCCGTGCGCTGTGCGCGGAATATTCCAGCCTCGTAGTAAAGGTCGAAAAGCGCCGCGGCGAGGAACTCTACATCAACGATGGCGCTTATGGCGCCCTCTTCGATGCCGCGCATGTCGACTGGAAATTCCCGGTCCGCCCGATGGAGGACGACCTCATCAAGCCGGAAATGGACTTCGCGTTCTACGGTCCGACCTGCGACGATGCCGACTATATGCCGGGACCGTTCAGCCTGCCGGAAGACATCCAGGCTGGCGATTACATCGAAATCGGTATGCTTGGCGCTTACGGCGCGGCGATGAAGACCGACTTCAACGGCTTCGGCTCTGCCGAACGCATCATCGTCGAGGACGAGCCGATGGCGAGCCTTTACGACGGCAGCCGCACGCGTCCCGCCGCCGACAACGTCGTCAGCCTCAGGTAATTCCTCGTCTGCTTACCCGTGCTCGGCGCGATGGCGATCGAGCACGGAAGCGACACGTCCAAGTGCTTCCCCCACGTAATCGGGGAAGCGCTTCTCGCCGAACTCGAAAATCGCGTTATGGGCAGCGGCGATCCGCTGCGCATCGGCCCAGTCGATCCCGAGGTCGATCGCCCATTCGCGAAATTCGTCTGCCGCACCCGCGCGCGGCTCAAGTGCCTTGGCGAGCGTGGGGTGAAAAGACAGGCGCTTGATCATCGGAAGCAGGGACAGCGGGAAGCCCTTGTCCAGATAGACGAACGTGTCGTCCACGTGGATCGTGCCGCTGGGGCGGTGCAGGGCGAGAACCGATGAAAAGTGCACGCTCTCGTCCTCGCTGACGAGCGGCACGCCGCGAGGGACTGAAAAGGTAAGGTCCGGCCCGAACCTCTCGTTCATCGCATCGTCCTCGCAGCGCAATTCCTGCCAGGGAAGCGCCGGGAATTTGTCGACATGGCGCGCAGTGCCGAACAGTTCCGCTTCGGGATATGCCTCGTGCATCCATTCGCAATGAATGGTGTGAAACGGATGCAGGTTGAGGATCGCAGCGACCTTGGCATCACCGACAATGCCATCAATCTGGGCGCGGATCCCATCGTCGAGCGTATAGCTGTCGAGGAAGACGAAATTTCCGTCGGGCAGTCTGACAAGCGAGCATTGGGTGCCGATTTCCAGCAGGCCGATCCTGAATTCGCCCCTGACGGTCCAGAAGCCGTCACCCAAATCTACCAGTTTATCTGCCAAGTCGTCCTCCTGTTCGCCATCATAACCTGCGAACAGGCGTTTCTTTCCCTCAGTCGAAGCCGACGAACCTCGCCGCCTCGCTAACTTCGCGGCGGGTTATCTTTACCGGGTTGGCAGGAAAGTCGGGGTCCGGCCAGCCCATGGCGACCGCTTTCATGATAACCTGGTCATCGGGTATACTGGCGTGCTCACGTACCACCGGCGATTGCATGATACCTTGCGAATTGATCACGCAGCCAAGTCCGCGGCTCCAGGCGGCGTTGACGAGCGCGGTGGTGACGGCGCCGCAATCGAAAGGCGTGTCGTCGCTGCCGGACAATTCCTTGTCGTAGGTAATGATGATGCAGACCGGCGCATCGAACTGGCGGAAGCCGCGCAGCACCCAGTCCTGCCGCTTTTCCTTGTCGTCGCGCTCGATACCCATGGCTTCGAACAGCTGGACGGCGCAGCCGATCTGCCGCTCGCGATGGACGCCGGCGAAAGGCTCCCCACGACGGAACTCGCGGCTATCGGGCACGCCTGCGAGGATATTTTCGGTATTGCCCTTGCGGATGGCGTCGAGCGGCGCACCGGTAATGACGTGGAAATGGTAGGGCTGCGTATTCATCGAAGATGGAGAGCGCATGGCCAGGGCCAGTACTTCCTCGATCAACTCGCGCGGCACGGGCTTGTCGAGATAGCCTCGAATGCTGCGCCGACCGAGGACGACCTCGGCGAATGTCTGTTCCGGATTGCCGCTCACATTTCTCTCCCTTCAGGCGGGAAGGGATTAGCGTAGCGAAGCGGCTCGGTAAAATCCCTTACGGATCAGGCTGCCTTGCGCAGTTCCATGTCCATGCGGTCCCAGATTTCGACCAGCGCAGCGACCAGTTCGTCCATCATCGCTTCGCTGTGAGTGGGGCCGGGTGTGAAGCGCAAACGCTCCGTCCCGCGGGGCACGGTCGGGAAATTGATCGGCTGCACATAGACGCCGTATTCGGCGAGCAGGATGTCGCTGATCTTCTTGGCGCGTACAGGATCGCCGACCATGAGGGGCACGATATGCGTGGTGCTGTCCATGACCGGCAGGCCTGCTTCGCGCATCTTCGCCTTGAGGCTGGCGGCAGCTGCCTGCTGGGCATCGCGCTCTTCGCTGGAGCCCTTGAGGTGGCGGACCGCTGCCAGAACACCTGCGACCAGCACCGGGCTGAGCGAGGTGGTGAAGATGAAGCCGGGGGCATAGGAACGGATGCAGTCGATCACGCGGGTATCGGCGGCGATATAACCGCCCATCACGCCGAATGCCTTGCCCAGCGTGCCTTCGATAATGTCGATCCGGTCGGCAGCTTCGTCACGTTCCGTGATCCCGCCGCCGCGCTTGCCGTACATGCCTACCGCGTGGACTTCGTCGACATAGGTGAGGGCGTTGTACTTTTCAGCCAGGTCGCAGATCGCATGGACCGGCGCGACATCGCCATCCATGGAATAGACGCTTTCGAAAGCGATCAGCTTGGGTGTCGCTTCGTCTTCTGCGGAGAGCAGTTCTTCGAGATGTTCCAGATCGTTGTGGCGGAACACCCGCTTCTCGCAGCCGGAATTGCGGATGCCCGCGATCATGCTGGCATGGTTCAACTCGTCGGAGAAAATCACGCAGCCGGGCAGCAGCTTGGCCAGCGTCGAGAGCGTCGCATCGTTCGAGACATATCCGCTGGTGAACAGCAGCGCGCCATCCTTGCCGTGCAGGTCGGCCAGTTCCTGTTCCAGCTCTACATGGAGGTGCGTGTTGCCGCCGATATTGCGAGTGCCACCCGAACCCGCGCCAACGTCGTGAAGCGCATTTTCCATCGCTTCGATGACCTTGGGGTGCTGGCCCATGGCGAGATAGTCGTTCGAACACCAGACGGTGATCGGCTTCGGGCCATTGTGACCGTGGAAGCATCGCGCATTGGGGAACGCTCCCTTGTTGCGCATGATGTCGATGAACACGCGATAGCGGCCTTCCGTGTGGAGGCGGTCGATCGCTTCGTCGAAGATCTGGTCGTAGTTCACGCGGGTTTGCCCGTCAGCGCCGCCCGTCAGCGGCAATTTCTGCGGGGTCACATAGTGCAAGGAACGCCGTTTCGCCACCGCGATCTTTGCGAACGATTCTCAAGGGTCAGAAGTGCACCAGCCGCGAAATCCCATGCCTGGCGAAGGCCGGAGCCAGCCGCTCGAAATCGTTCATCTCGCCGGTGGTGACCGCAAAGTCGCCGCCCGAGGCATCGAATTGCTGACCATCGACGAGATAGGCGACGCGCCGCGCAATGCCGGCGGCACCGTGGACGAAGGTGACATCCTTGCCGAATGCTTCGCGCAGTTCCGGCTCGAGCAAGGGGAAGTGGGTGCACGCCAGCACCACGGTGTCGAGATTTTCGCCGCCCGCTTGCAGTACGAGACCGGATGCAGCACGGGTAACGTCGTCCACGCTGACCTCGTCGCCGCGCAGTTTCGCTTCTCCCAGCGCGACCAGGTCGTTCGCGCCGTAACGCAGCAGCGTCTTGCCGCTCGCAAATTCCTTTTCGAGATCGTCGACATAGCGCTGGCGAACCGTGGCTTCGGTTCCCAGCAGGCCGATGGTGCCGGTCTTGGTGATGGCGGCAGCGGGCTTGATGGCGGGCACGGTGCCGACGATCGGTGTTTCCAGCACGTCGCGGACCATGCCGAGCGCGATCGTGCTGGCAGTGTTGCAGGCTATGCAGATCAGGCGCGGCTCGTAACGTTCGGCCATGCGCCCGAGCAGCCCTGCAACCCGTGCCGCGACTTCCGCCTCGCTTTTCGCGCCATAGGGGAGCCCTGCGATATCGGCGGCGTAGATTACCGGGGCATCAGGCAGCACGGCCCGCAATTCGGCGAGGACGGTCAGCCCGCCCACACCGGAATCGAAGAGCAGGATGGGTGCTTTCGCGTCCAAAACCGATGATCCTTTCGCCTGTCGCCTTGTTTAGGGCGGTAGATGGAAATACACGGGCAGGACAAGCCTTTGCGTGAAGAGAGAAGGGGACCGCCAGTGCCGACCGAACTGACCATCACCGCGCTTTATGCCGCGTTGCTGGGATATGGCTTCGGGTCGATTCCCTTCGGCCTGATCCTCGCCAAGCTGGCCGGGAAGGGCGACATCCGCCAGCAGGGCAGCGGGAATATCGGGGCCACGAACGTGCTGCGCACCGGCAGCAAGGGGCTGGCCGCCGCCACGCTGCTGCTCGACCTCGCGAAAGGTTTCGTGCCGGTCTGGCTGGCGGGAATGTGGTTCTGGCAGGACATGGGCTGGGCCGCGCTGTTTGCCGTCATCGGACATGCCTTCCCGGTCTGGCTGGGTTTCAAGGGCGGCAAGGGCGTCGCCACCAATGCCGGTGTCAGCTTCGCGCTCGCCTGGCCGATCGGTGTGGCCTACGCAATTGTGTGGATCGGCGTCCTCGCGATCACCCGCATCAGCTCGCTGGCGGGGATGAGCGCGGTTGTGGCCGCTGCCGTCATGGCGTTCGTTCTCGGCATTCCGACATTCGCCAAGGTGCTGACCCTGATTGCCGTACTGGTGATCTGGCTGCACCGTGAAAACATCAAGCGGCTGGCCGCAGGGACCGAACCGAAGGTCGGCTCCTCCAAGTGAACGAGGCGGTCCGTCCGCAGGCTGCGCCGCTGTCGCAGCCCGAAGCCTTCGCGCGCATCCGCCTGCTGCGTTCGCCCAACATCGGACCGGTCAGCTACGTCATGCTGCTGGCGCGCTATGGCACTGCGGCGGCGGCGCTGGAGGCTTTGCCCGACTTCCGAAAGAAGGGCGGCCGGCAATATCGCGCTGCGCCGCAGGACCGGATCGAGCGCGAGGTGGAGGGCGTACGCGCAGCAGGCGCGAAATATCTCTTCCACGACCAGCCGGATTATCCGGCCCTGCTTGCCGAAATCGGCGGAGCGCCGCGGATCATCACCTATCGCGGCGACCTGTCGCTGGCGGCGAAGCCTTGCGTCGCCATGGTCGGCGCACGAAACGCCAGCGCCGCTGCGGTCAAGCTGGCGCGAGAGTTCGGGCAGGGGCTGGCAGATGCTGGCTTTACGGTGGTGTCGGGCCTTGCACGCGGCATCGACGGGGCGGCGCACGAGGGCTCTTTTCCACGCACCATCGGTGTCATCGCCAGCGGGATCGATATCGCCTATCCGCCACAGCACACCGACTTGCAGGAGCGCATCGCGAGCGAAGGCCTGCTGATCGCCGAACAGCCCCCCGGCACCGAACCGCGCGGGAGCCACTTTCCCAGCCGCAACCGCATCATCGCAGGCCTCGCCAGCGGCACACTTGTGGTTGAAGCGGCGGTCAAGTCCGGCAGCCTCATCACCGCGCGTCTGGCGGGCGAGGCGGGGCGCGAGGTCATGGCGATCCCCGGCTCCCCTCTCGAAGCGCGCAGCCACGGCTGCAACCACCTCATCCGCGAAGGCGCAGTGCTGGTTCAATCGCCCGAGGATGTGGTGGAATTGCTGACCGGCTTCGACGGCAGCCCGCGCTCGACCTTCCGGGAGCCGGTAACGCCGTTCGATTCCGAACCGGGCGAGATGGCTGGGGCCGAACCCGCCGATATCGCCTCGCTCCTGACAACCGCGCCGGTCGCCATCGACGAACTCATCCGCCAATCGGGGACAAGCGCGGCGGCGGTGCAGCTGGCGTTGCTTGAGCTGGAAATTGCCGGACGGCTGGAGAGGCATGCTGCCGGGCGGGTGAGCCTGTCATCATGACAATGCGCGGCTCATGCCTGTGCGGTTCGGTCACGGTTACGCTTCCCAGGGACGAGAAGGGCGTTAACGTCTGTCACTGTGCGATGTGCCGCAAGTGGTGCAGCGGGCCGTGGATGGCGCTTCAGGTTCCCGATGCAGAGATTTCCGGTGACACGCTCAAGGTTTTCAAATCCTCGGGATTTGCCGAGCGGGGCTTTTGCGAGGCGTGTGGCTCCAACATCTTTCATCGGCCGCAACTGGGTCCGGAACTGGCCGTATCAGCCGGACTGTTCGGCGAGGAAGGTCTCGAGCTGGCCAGCGAGATATTCTCTGACCGCAAGCCCGACTTCTACGACATGACGCCGGCACCTATCAGGAAATCGTCGATCCGGATGGCTTTGGAATGGATCCCAAAGCTCGCGTGGCGCGTGTTTGCCAAAAAATAACTTAGTCGCTTGACGACCCGCGAACCGAACTGAAAATCGCGCGTACATACACGTACACACGTAAGGGACCGTTTTTACCCCCATGCAACTGGTTATTGTTGAGTCGCCCGCAAAGGCGAAAACCATCGAGAAATACCTCGGCAAGGACTTCAAGGTTCTCGCCTCCTACGGCCATGTCCGCGACCTGCCGCCCAAGGATGGCAGCGTGCGCCCGGACGAGGATTTCGCGATGGACTGGGAACTCTATCGCGACAAGCAGAAGCGCTTCAAGGAAATCAGCGATGCTGCCAAGCAGGCCGACCGCCTAGTCCTCGCGACCGACCCCGATCGCGAAGGGGAAGCCATCAGCTGGCACGTCCGCGAATTGCTCGCCAAGCGCAAGGCGTTGCCGGAGAAGGTCGACCGCGTCACCTTCAACGCTATCACCAAACAGGCCGTCACCGATGCGATGAAGGCCCCGCGCGAGCTCGACCAGCCGCTGATCGACGCATATCTTGCGCGCCGCGCGCTCGACTATCTTTATGGCTTCACGCTCAGCCCGGTGCTGTGGCGCCGCCTGCCCGGCGCGAAGAGCGCCGGCCGCGTCCAGTCGGTCGCGCTGCGCATCATCGTCGATCGCGAGATCGAGATCGAGCATTTCAAGGCCGACGAATACTGGTCGATCATCGCCAAGCTGGAACAGGACGGGACGGAATTCGACGCGCGCCTGGTCAAGTTCGACGGCAAGAAGCTCGACAAGCTGACGCTCGGCGATGAAGGCAGTGCGAAGGCCGCGCAAAAGGCGGTCCAGGATGCGCGCTTCACGATCGAAGACATCGAAACCAAGCCGCTCAAGCGCAATCCGGCCCCGCCTTTTACCACCTCGACCCTGCAACAGGAAGCTGCGCGCAAGCTGGGCTTTTCGGCCAGCCACACCATGCGGCTTGCCCAGTCTCTCTACGAGGCGGGTGCGATCACCTACATGCGTACCGACGGCGTGCAGATGGACGGCAGCGCGATCGACGCCTGCCGCAAGGCCATCGCCGATCGCTACGATGCCTATTACATCCCCGACAAGCCGCGGTTCTATTCGAGCAAAGCTAAGAATGCGCAGGAAGCCCACGAGGCTATCCGCCCGACCGACTTCAAGCGAGACCGGGCAGGTTCCGGGGACGAGGGCAAGCTCTACGACCTGATCTTCAAGCGCGCGATGGCCAGCCAGATGGCCGCCGCCCAGCTCGAACGCACGACGGTGACGCTGCGCGACGGGACCGGCCAGCACGAATTGCGCGCGACCGGGCAGGTCGTGAAGTTCCCGGGCTTCTTCGCCGTTTACCAGGAAGGGCGCGACGATAGCGGGGACGATGACGAGGACGGCCTGCTGCCGAACATGAGCAAGGGCGATGCCCCTGCGAAGAAGGCAGTCGAAGCGAACCAGCACTTCACCCAGCCGCCGCCGCGCTATTCGGAAGCGAGCCTGGTCAAGAAGCTGGAAGAGCTCGGCATCGGCCGCCCGTCGACCTATGCCAGCACGATCCAGACGCTGCGTGATCGCAACTATGTCCGGATGGAGAAAAACCGTTTCTTTGCAGAGGAATCGGGCCGTCTCCTGACAGCATTTCTCGAACGATTTTTCGAGCGCTACGTGGCCTTCGAATTCACCGCCGGCATGGAAGACGAGCTCGACGAAGTTTCCGCTGGTGAAGAGGAATGGAAGGCCTTGCTGGCCGAGTTCTGGAAGGACTTCAAACCCAAGACCGAAGAGATCATGGAGAAGAAGCCTTCGGAAGTGACCGAGGTGCTCGACGATTTCCTGTCCGATTATCTTTTCCCCGAGCGCGCCGATGGCAAGGACCCGCGGCATTGCCCGCTGTGCGAGACGGAAGGCCGCGAAGGCGGTCGCCTGGCACTGCGCGGCGGACGCTTCGGTGCATTCGTTGCCTGCGCCAACTATCCCGAGTGCAAGTTTACCCGCCAGTTTGCCAAGCCGGGCAGCGAGGGTGACGGCGGGGCCAATGATGGCGTCATGGGCGAAGACCCGGAAACGGGCCTTCCGGTAGAGCGCAAGACCGGCCGCTTCGGCCCCTATGTCCAGCTGGGCGAGGGCAAGGACGCCAAGCGCGCCAGCATCCCCAAGGATCTCGACGATTTCGATCTCGAATGGGCACTCAAGCTTCTGAGCCTTCCGCGCATTGTCGGTGCGCATCCGGAAACCGGCAAGGAGATCGAGGCTGCGATAGGGCGCTACGGCCCGTACCTGCGGCATGACGGCAAGTACGGAAAGCTGCAGAACACGCGCGAAGTCTTCGAAGTCGGCATGAACCGCGCGGTCGACATCCTCGCCCAGGCCGCCAACCGCAAGGGTGGTGGACGCGGCAAGGCAGAACCGATCAAGACGCTGGGCGAACATCCCACCAGCGGCGGCGAGATGAAGGTCATGCCGGGCCGGTATGGGCCCTATGTCACCGACGGCGCGACCAACGCCACGATCCCCAAGGACATGAAGCCAGAGGATGTAACCGAAGCGCAAGCCATCGAACTGATCGACGCACGCGCTGCCAAGGGACCGGCCAAGAAAAAGCGCAAGGCCCCGGCGAAGAAGAAGGCTGCTCCGAAAAAGAAGGCGGCGGCGAAGAAGAAGGCCGACTGATGGGCAAGGAACGCTTCGAGCGTCACAAGCAACCTTGGACTGGCGAGGAGGCGGGGCAACTCCGCGCCCTCGCTGCCAAGGGGCAGGGGCTGAAGCAGATCGCAAAGGCTCTGGGACGCAGCGAGGAATCCACCAAGGACTTCGCGAAGAAGAACAAGATCAAGGTCGCGAAGAAGCGCTGACGGCCCTCGACTAGAGCCGGATATATCCGACTACGAGGCTGGCCGCCAAAGCGACCATGCTTGCCCCCAGCGCCCATGCTGCAGGGCGGGCTTCGCGCTTGCCGTACACCAGCGTCACGCCCAGCTTCACCGACATGTTGGCGAGGATGGTCCCGGCAATCGCCAGCGCGGCCAGCTGGGGGGCGATCGTCCCGGGTTCGAGGCCGCCTGCAGTCACGATTGCCGCGTCCACGTCCATGCTGCCCATGAGTAGCAGCAAGATCGCTATTCCCTGTTCGCCGAACTCCTCCTGCGCCCATCGCGCTGCAACGGCGGCAACGGCAACGAAGGTGACGAACGTCAGGGCAGGCAGCAATGCGATCGGATTACCCGGCGGGGCAGGGCCGGTCGTCGACGGAGCATTGCGGTAAAGACGCCAAGCCACGGCAAAGCCGACCAGCAGGGCAGGTGCGACCACGATCACGAAATGCGGAAGCAGGCTTGTGGCAAGGACCCCGACAAGCACGATCACGCGCAGGTACATGACCGCACTGGCAAGGGCGATACCGGCGTTTTCGGCCCCGCCACCAGAGCCTGCGCCGATCTTCTGCGAAAAAGAGTGGGTGACTGCGGTCGAGCTGTAAAGACCGCCGATCACTGCGGTGGCGATTGTGCCGCGCCGTGCCCCGAACAGGCGGTTCGCCACATAACCGGCAAAGGAAAAGCCCGTGACGATGATGACCACCAGCCACAGATTGCGCGGCTCCCACGCGTCATAGGGACCGAAGCGGCCTTCCGGCAGGAACGGGAACACCGCAAGGGCGATGACGGCGTAGCGCGCGAAGGCCTTGATATCGTCTTCATCGAGTAGGCCGACCCAGCGATGCACGTCGTTCCTCAGCGCGAGGAGCAGGGTGACGAGGGCGCCGCCGGCTACCGCTAGTGCGCCTTGGCCGATACCGGCAAGAAACCCGAGGCCAAGCGTGACCATGGCTGCAACTGCAGAGGTCGCATCGGGCTTGCCGTTGTCCAGCACCGAACGCGAATAGCCGATGGCAATAACGGCTGCAGCACCCGCAAGCAGGATGCCCGCGGCGATTTCATATCCGATGGAAGACAGAACTCCCGAAAGCCCTGCGGCGAGCGCAAGCAGGGTGAAGGTACGGATACCGGCAACCCTGTGCCCGTCCTGGGCTTCACGCAGTTTCCATCCGCGCTCCAGCCCGATCATCAACCCGACGGCGATCGCTGCGCCGAGATGCGGGAGGATGTCGAGCCAGTTCATCCGGAAAGCGTCCTAGCGGGTCCAGTCGAGGCCCATTTCCTCGAACATTTCCTTGTCCTCGCTCCAGCGTTCATCGGTCTTTACGTGCAGGAAGAGATGGACCTTCTGCCCGAGCAATTCGGTAAGCTCTTCGCGCGCGGCCTGGCCGATAGCCTTGATGCGGCTGCCTCCCTTGCCGAGAACGATGGCCCGCTGGTTGTCGCGCATGACCACGATCTGCTGGTGGATCTCCACGCTGCCATCGGGCCGCTGGATGTATTTCTCCGGACGAACGGCGCTGTCGTAGGGGAGCTCCTCGTGCAGCTGCTGGTACAGCTGCTCGCGCGTGATCTCGGTGGCGAGCATGCGCTCGCTGGCGTCGCTGACCTGGTCCTCGGGATAGTGCCAAGGGCCCTCGGGCATCATATCGGCGAGCGCTGCTTTCATTTCGGGCACGCCGTCTCCGGTGAGGGCGGACACGAAATAGACCGTCTCGAACTGGACCTTCTCGTTCAGCTCCTGAGCCAATGCCAGCAGCGGCTCCTTCTTCGCGCGGTCGACCTTGTTGAGGACGAGGATCTTGCGCTCGGGCCGCGATGCGATCTGCTCGATCAGAGGGTCGAGTTCATGGCGGCGCTGCTTGATCGGATCGACCAGCAGCAGGATCGCATCGGCCGCTTCCGCGCCTTCCCAGGCGGCGTTGACCATCGCGCGGTCGAGGCGGCGCTTGGGCGCGAAGATACCGGGCGTATCGACGAGGATCATCTGTGTCTCGTCATGCAGGGCAATGCCCATCATCCGCGCGCGCGTTGTCTGAGCCTTGGCGCTGGTGATGGCGACCTTTTGCCCCACAAGCTGGTTAACGAGGGTCGATTTGCCCGCATTGGGGGCGCCGATCACGGCGACGACGCCGCAGCGGGTCTGGCTGGTCTCGCTCACGCGTATTTCTCCATGAATGCTTTTGCGGCGGCCTTTTCGGCTTCGCCCTTGCTGCCGGCGGTAGCTTCCGCTTCGCCGACCTTGTGTACCTTTACGCGCACAGTGAACTTGGCAGCGTGATCGGGCCCCGACCTGTCGATGACCTCGTATTCCGGCGGCTTGCGGCGACACCCTGCGGCCCATTCCTGCAACGCGCTTTTGGGATGCTTGCTTTCACCGGCGCCGCTTTCGAGGGCCGGGCGCCACAGAAGGTGGACGAGCTTGCGCGCCTCTTCGAACCCGTTGTCGATGAACTGCGCGCCAAGCAGCGATTCCATCACGTCGCCGAGGATATTGTCGCTATCCCTGCCGCCGTCCGCACGCGCCTGCTTGGAAATGCGAATGTGGTCCGACAGGCCGATGCCGCGCGCGACCGTGGCGCACATTTCGCGGCTGACGATTGCGTTGAGGCGTTGGGCGAGCTTGCCCTCGGGTGCCTCGCTCTGTTCGAACAGCCAATGCGCGATGGACAGGCCAAGGACGCGGTCACCCAGGAATTCGAGGCGTTCGTAATCCCGCTTTTCGCCCATGCTGCCGTGGGTCAACGCGGCACGCCACATCGCTTCGTCATCGACCGAAAAGCCGGTCGCTTCGAGCCATGCGCGTGCATCGGGGTCGAGACCGCTCAAATGCCTTCTCCAATCCGGTCCCAGCGTGCCGCCGTGAACCATGTCCAGGGCAGCAGCCATTCGGCGCTACCATCGGTGGACCACAGGACCATGCCGGCGCGCCCGACGAGCAGTTCCTCATCGATGATGCCGACACCCTGGCCACCAACGGCAGGATAACGGCTATCGAGCGAATTGTCGCGATTGTCGCCCATGACGAAGATCTTGCCTGCGGGCACGACGAAGGGCGCAGTGTTGTCGGGATCGATCATGACCGGGCGGCCATTGCCATCGACCATCAACTGGCCGTTGGCATCGCTGAGCGGACGCGCGCCGACATTGCCGAAATCGATGGTCAGGTAGCTCTTGCCCGAGGGCAGCGTCTCGCGGAACTGGCGATAGCGGCACAGATTGTCGACGACCACGCCGCCATCTGCGCGACAAGCGGTGTTCGAGCTCATCGGGATCTCGGCATAGCCTGCCTCTTCGCGCTGGACCGGTTGTCCGTTGAGCACCAGCTGGCCGTCCCGAACCGCAATCGTATCGCCGGGCAGTCCTATCGCGCGCTTTACGTAATCGGTCCGGTCGACGGGGTGTTTGAAGATTACGACGTCGCCCCGCTCGGGCATGCTGCCGAATATACGGTCTTTGGGACCGGGCAGGCCCAGCGGCAGCGAATTTTCATTATAACCGTACGGCCACTTGGCAGCGACCAGGTAATCACCGATCCTGAGGCCCGGAAGCATGCTTTCGGACGGAATCGTGAAGAAGCTGGCGATCAGGGTGCGGAAAAGCAGGACTGCAAGGACCAGCTTGAGACAGAACTTGAGGAAGCTGCCCCAGCTTTCCTCGTCCTTTTTCGTGTCGGTCACATTCGTATCCGCGCCGGTTTCGCTCTTTGCGGGGTTCTCAATCATCGCGGCATTCCCTAGTCGCACTAACACCGTCACGAAAGGACTTTTGCCAAGCCATGCCAAAGACTGCCGCCGACCTGTGGGGCGAATTGCGCGACCTGCCCCAGCCGACCCTGCTCGAACTCTTCAGCGCGGTGCGCGACGGGGGCGAGGGGGCAGACGAACCGGGCGGTGCAGAGCGTGTCGCCATGCTGTCCGGGCGGCTGGAACTGGCTGCTGATCGGGCGGAAGACCCGATGGCACCGGGCGGTATCCTGTTCGACTGGTCCAAGACCCATCTCGACCGGGCCGTGCTCGACCGGTTCGAGGCGCTTGCCGACACGATGGATTTCACCGGCCAGCGCGAAAAACTGTTCGCTGGGGAGGTGGTCAATCCGACCGAAGGCCGCGCGGCAGACCACTCCACCCTGCGCGGTGTCGGCGACCCGGCGAAGGTCGAAGAAGCGGCTGCCCTCATCGACCGGATGGGCATGCTGGTCGAAGCGATCCACCAAGGTGCTTTCGGCGAAATCGCCCATCTCATCCATATCGGGATCGGGGGAAGTGCCCTTGGCCCGGCGCTGGGCGTCGATGCCCTCAGCCGCGACTTGTCGCTGTGCGATGTGCACGTCGTCTCGAACATCGACGGCGTCGCGCTGGAAGCGGCTTTCGCTAAATGCGATCCCGCCAAGACGCTGATCGCTGTCGCCAGCAAGACCTTCACCACGATCGAGACGATGACCAATGCGCAAAGTGCGCTGAAATGGCTGTCGGACAATGGCGTATCCGATCCGTCGGGCAGGGTGATTGCGCTAACAGCGAACCCCGAAGGTGCCGTGGAATGGGGCGTCGACGAGACGCGCATCCTGCCGTTCCAGGAGAGCGTTGGCGGGCGCTATTCGATCTGGTCGTCGATCGGTTTCCCCATCGCGCTGGCGGTGGGCATGGACGATTTTCGCGAGATGCTGGCAGGCGCAGCGGCAGTCGATGCGCATTTCCGCGATACGGACGGGCGCGAAAACCTCGTGCTGCGGGCTGCTTTCGCGGATCTCTATTACACGCGCGTTCGCGGATGCCAGACGCGGGCGGTCTTCGCCTATGACGAGCGGCTTGGCCTGTTTCCCGACTATCTCCAGCAACTGGAAATGGAGAGCAACGGCAAGCGCGTTACCGCAGACATGCAGCCCGTTGATGGCCCGACCGCGCCGATCACATGGGGCGGGGTGGGCACCGACGCGCAGCACGCGGTCTTCCAATTGCTGCACCAGGGCACGCACCTCATACCGGTGGATTTCATCGCCAGCGCGGCGCCCGGCGACGATCTAGATCCGGCGCACCACCGTATCCTGCTGTTGAACTGCTTTGCGCAAGGGGCCGCCCTGATGGCAGGCAAGAAGGGCGAAGATCCGGCGCGCAATTATCCCGGCGACCGGCCGAGCGCGACGATCCTGTGCGACGATCTGGATGCCGCCACCTTGGGCGCCCTGATTGCATTTCACGAACATCGCACCTTCGCCAGCGCCGTCCTTATGGGCATCAATCCCTTCGACCAGTTCGGCGTCGAACTCGGCAAGCAAATGGCCAAGGCGATCGAGCAAGGCGGCGAAGAGTTCGACGCCAGCACCGAAGCGCTGCTGGAAGCCGCGGGCCTCGCCGAGTGACCACCTCCATCCTGCTTCTGCTGCTTGGTTTCGTCCTGTTGGTGGGCGGAGGCGAACTGCTCGTCCGCGGTGCGTCGCGCCTGGCGGAAGAGGTGGGCCTGTCGCCCATGCTGGTCGGCCTTGTGATCGTCGGGCTGGGAACATCCACGCCGGAACTCGCGGCAAGCGTCCAGGCAGCGCTTGCCGGATCGCCCGGTATCGCGCTCGGCAATATCGTCGGGTCCAACCTCGCCAACACACTGCTCATTCTTGGAGCGGCGGCGCTCATTTCGCCGATCGCCGTGCGCGGCAGCGTGCTGTGGCGCGACGGTATGGTCGGTCTGGCCGGCGTTGTCGTGCTATTGCTCGCAGGCAACTCCATCGGACTGGACCGGGTTGCAGGCACAGGAATGCTGCTGGCACTCACCGCCTATATCGCATTCGCCTATCACCAAGAGCGGACAGGACACCAGCTACAGGCGGCAAGCCAGAGGACCGCAGCCGCGGAACACGCCGATCCCGGGCTACACGATCACCCACGGCCCGACCGCAAGGGGCTGGTAAAATCGGTCGCCTTCTTCCTCGTCGGGATCGTACTGATTGTCGCCGGCGGCACTGTCCTTGTCGATGGAGCGATCGAAATCGCAAGCGCGCTGGGGGTTTCCGATACGGTCATTGGACTGACTGTGGTAGCTGCCGGAACATCCGCGCCGGAACTTGCCACCACAATCATCGCTGCCTTGCGCAAGGAAAGCGACATTGCGCTCGGCAATGTGCTTGGCTCGAACATCTACAACATCTTCTTCATCGGCGGAGTGACGGGGCTGGTGGCGCCGGGCCCGATCCCGAACAGCATCCTGACGAGCGATCTCTACATCCTGCTGCTGGCAGCCATCGCAGCGATCGTCTTTTCATGGACGGGCGGTCGGCTTGGCAGGCGTGAAGGGGGGATCTTGCTGGCAGCTTACGTCGGTTTCCTCGCCTACACCGTCAGCACGGTATAAGCCGAGGTTCATTGACTTTGTGCGGCGCAGCATCCACATGAGGCCCATCGAAGCGCGCTAGCCAGCGTGAAGCGGCGATTTGAGAGACATTCATCGCCCCGGCCGCGCCTCGGTCTTATTCCAATGACTTCCCTTTTCACGCGGGTCGTTTGACACCCGCGCCGCGCGACGAATCCGTCTGCGCGCCGCATATAATGCGAGTATTCATGACAAAATTCACCGATCTCGGCCTGTCGCAGCCCGTTCTCCAGGCGCTGGACCTCAAAGGCTATTCCGAACCGACGCCGATCCAGGCACAGGCCATACCGCCCGTCCTCGAAGGCCGCGACCTGATGGGCATCGCCCAGACGGGCACCGGCAAGACCGCGGCTTTCATGCTTCCCAGCATCGATCGCCTGCGCGAAGCCGACAAGCAGACGCCGTTCAAATCCTGCCGCATGCTGGTGCTTGCACCGACGCGCGAACTGGCTGGCCAGATTGCCGACAGTGCCAAGGATTATGGTGCGCTCGCGGGCCTCAAGGTCCACTCCATCGTCGGCGGCACCTCGGTCAACAAGGACCGCAACAAGCTGCACCGCGGCACCGATATCCTCGTGGCGACTCCGGGCCGCCTGCTCGACCTGATCGACCAGAAGGCATTCAAGCTCGATGGCGTGGAAATCCTCGTCCTCGACGAAGCGGACCAGATGCTGGACCTCGGCTTCATCCATGCGCTTCGTCGGATCAGCCAGTTGGTGCCGGAAAATCGCCAGACCCTGTTCTTCAGCGCCACCATGCCCAAGCAGATCCAGGAACTGGTCGGCAAGTACTGCCGCAACCCAGTCAAGGTCAGCGTAACGCCCGAAAGCACGACGGCAGAGCGCATCGACCAGTATCTCTTCATGGTGCAGCAGGACGAAAAGCAGACGCTGCTGGAGATGGTCCTGTCGGAACGCCACAAGGTGCCCGGCAAGTTCGAACGCGTGCTGATCTTCGCCCGCACCAAGCATGGCTGCGACCGTATCGTGAAGAAGCTTGGCCAGGCAGGCATTCCCGCAAACGCCATCCACGGCAACAAGAGCCAGCCGCAGCGCGAACGCGCGCTCGATGAATTCAAGCGCGCCAAGACGCCGATCCTCATCGCGACCGACGTCGCTGCACGCGGGATCGACATTCCGGGCGTAAGCCATGTGATCAACTACGAGCTGCCAAACGTGCCGGAGCAGTACGTCCACCGCATCGGCCGTACCGCGCGTGCAGGCCGCGACGGCGTAGCGATCGCTTTCTGCGCCGAGGACGAACGCGATTACCTCAAGGACATTCGCAAGAAGACCGACGCCGAGTTCGAGCGGCTGCCGCTGCCCGACAACTTCCGCGCTGTCGTCGAAGGCGTCGGACCGACCAAGCGCGCGGCCCCCGGGCAGCGCATGGCAAAGCCCAAGGTTCGTCCGACCGGCAATGCCGCTGCCAAGAAGCCGAAGCCCAAGAACAAGCATCCCAACCGGGCCGGCGCACCCAAGCGCGATGGAGCGCCAGGCGGAGGCAAGCCGCGTGGTGGCCGCCCCGGCGGAAATCGCAATCGCAACCGTAACCGCAACCGGTCTCGCGGCGTAAGTTAACTCGGAACTTGCCATCGCGCTCACTGTTGGCGAGAGACACGCGCAAAGCTGACAGGAGCGCCGGATGGCCGATACCGAATACGATTACGACCTCTTCACCATCGGCGCGGGCTCCGGCGGGGTGCGTGCCAGCCGCGTTTCGGCGGCACATGGCGCCAAGGTCGCGATCGCCGAGGAACACCGTGTGGGCGGAACCTGCGTCATTCGCGGCTGCGTCCCGAAGAAGATGCTCGTCTACGGCGCGCATTTTGCCGAAGACCTCGAGGACTGCCAGAAGTTCGGCTGGGAGATCGAAGGCAAGAAGTTCGACTGGAAGACCCTGCGCGACAATGTGCTGGCCGACGTCGACCGGCTGGAGGGCGCCTATACCGAAACGCTCGAAAACCACGATGTCACGATCTTCCACGAACGAGCGGAAATTACCGGTCCGCACGAGGTTACCCTCGCAAGCGGCAAGAAGGTAACTGCCAGGTACATCCTGATCGCAACCGGCGCGCGTCCGCGCATGCCCGAATGCCAGGGTGCCGAGCATGCGATCAGTTCGAACGAGGCGTTCCATCTCGACGAATTGCCGAAGAAGGTGATCATCGCTGGCGGCGGTTACATCGCCAATGAATTCGCCGGTATCTTCAACGAATTCGGCAGCAAGGTCGACATCGTCAATCGCGGCGACAGGCTGTTGCGCAGCTATGACGAAGCCGTACGCGACCGCCTGCTCCAGATTTCGACGATGAAGGGGATCAGCTTCCGCTTCAACACGACCTTCGAATACATCAAGCCGTGCGAAGACGGCGGCTATTTCGTCAAACTTTCCGACTGCGAGGAAGAGCACGCGGACCTCGTCATGTTCGCGGTCGGCCGGCTTCCGAATACCGAAGGTCTCGGCCTCGACGCGGCAGGCGTTGAGCTTGGGGACGGCGGCGAGATCAAGGTCGACCGGTTCAGCAAGACCAATGTCGATCACATCTATGCCGTGGGCGACGTTACCGATCGCGTACAGTTGACGCCGGTCGCCATTCGCGAAGGCCAGGCATTTGCCGATACCGTCTTCGGCGGCGGAGATCCCGTTGCGGTCGACCATAGCTGCATCCCCAGCGCCGTCTTCAGCCATCCGCCGATTGCGGCAGTCGGCATGACCGAGGGCGAGGCGAAGAACCAGCTGGGCTCGGTCAAGGTCTACCTCTCCGATTTCCGCCCGATGAAGAACGTACTCGCCGGTCGCAACGAGCGCAGCCTCATGAAGATGATCTGCGATGGCGACAGCGGGAAGATCGTCGGCATTCACATGATCGCACCCGAGGCGCCGGAAATGATGCAGGCGGCAGCGATCGCAGTGAAGGCTGGTCTGACGAAGGCGGATTTCGACGCGACGACGGCAATCCATCCGACGATGGCGGAAGAGCTTGTCCTGATGCGATGATCCCGCGTTCAGCCGGGTGTCAGCCAAGCCCGAGCAGGATTGCGTGATGCGATATCTGCTCCCCCTTGCTGTAATCTTGGGCGCCTGCGCACCTGCGCAGGATGACAGCTCCACCGCAACCGCCGATCGCGACTACGCGACGCAGGTGGAGGCTCCGGCGCCCGATTATGCATCCCTGACCAAGCAAGCGCGTATTGAAGGCGAGGGCTATGTCCGCCGCGACGCGACTGGGCCGATACCGCCAAGCGCGAAGGCTGTCGGGCAAACGTGGTTCGAACGGCTCGAAGCCGAAAACCTGCTCCTTGGCGCTGGGTTCGAGGGAAAAGGGCCTGGCGGGGCCGTCACGCATCTCGATGTCGGCATGACCGAAAGCGAGTTCCGGTCGTGGACCACGCAAAACGGCTGGGATGTTCCCACCCATATCTCCTGGTCGTTTGTCCCTGCAATGAACCTGCCTGAGGTGTCCGAAGCGGCAAGCGAGGGCATCCGCGTATGGCCGGCATCCTCGGCGCGTACGGGCGCGCAAAACGAAGCGCTGCTGGCTGGCAGGGTGGAATTGCGCGACGGCTGTTTCTGGGCAACCGAAGGTGAGGGGGAGGCCGACAAGCTGGCCTTCTTCCACGCCGAGATCGGCCTCGATCGCGATAGCGAAGGGTATTACATCCTCGTCGATCGCGTCGGGGGGCAGACAAGAGCGCGGCTCGGCGAAGCGATGAGTTGGGGCGGCCCTCCCTCTGCCTATATCTCGCCCCAAGCCGAACAGAATCTACGCGCGTCATGTGGCGAAGCGCCCATTTTGGTGGTCGGTTCACCCGAAAGCAGTGAGCGCTTTCTCACCAACTACCCCCATCTGAGGAACCCGGTGGTTCCGCCGCCGCCACCCGGTGCCGGCGAGGGCGCGGACAGCTAAGTATCCGTCTCGATCCGCTCGAACCGTCCCGATCCGGCATGGTTCATCGCCCCGTGTTGCCAGCAGGTGCCGTGGTGGTCACAAGGTAAACAAACGAATCGCCTGTGGGGGTTTTCGATGAACGTATTGGCTTCGCGCGGACAATTGCGCGCAAGTTTCATTCGCTGGGCGCTGTTCACGGTGCCCCTTTGCGTATTGCTCGGTTTCCTGTCCGGCCAGCTTGGCGGGCCCGACAGCTACTGGTTCCAGGCGCTCGAAAAGCCCGGCATTTATCCGCCTCCGGCAACCTTCGGCATCGTCTGGACCATCCTTTACGTAATGATCGGCCTTGCGGTCGCGCTCGTCTGCGCTGCCTGGGGCGCGCGCGGACGCGGTATCGCGTTGACGGCGTTCGTCGTGCATTTCCTGCTCAACCTGGCTTGGACGCCGGTGTTCTTCGATATGAAGGAGCTCACCTTTGCCCTCGCGGTATTGATCGCGATCGATATCACGCTGCTGGTAGTAATCGCCCTGTTCTGGATGGTCCGGCAGCTGGCGGCGATCCTGCTGCTGCCCTATCTCGCATGGGTGCTGTTCGCGACCGTTCTCAACTGGCAGTTCCTCCAGCTCAATCCCGACGCTGATGGCGGCACGGTTTCGGGCGGTTCGGAGCGTGTGCGCATCGGCAATTGAAGCGCGGGCCTTTCGCGCCTAGATAACTGCCATGCAGAGCCAGAACCCCATGATCGCCGACTTCGTCAAACTCGCCAATTCGGCGGCAGGCACGCTTGCGGGCATGACCCGCGAAGCTCGCGAAAGCGCCCGTGAACGCGCCAAGGAAGCATTCGGCGGAATGGATTTCGTGACGCGTGAAGAGTTCGACACGGTCAAGGCGATGGCCGCCCGTGCCCGCGAAGAATGCGACAAGCTGGCAGAGCGCATCGCCGCGCTCGAAGCCAAGCACAAGTGACGCTTGCCCCTGCCTTGGGGTAGGGGGACAGGATGCACCTTTCCGCGCCAGCGATAGTAATTGCCGCCCGTCCGCACGGCGAGACAGCGGTGATCGCTCGTCTGCTGACCGAAGAAAGCGGCGTGGTGGCAGCCTATGTCGCAGGTGGCAGGGGGCGTCAGCTGCGCCCCGTGGTCATTCCGGGAAATCTCGTCGAAGCGGAAATTCGCGCGAAGTCCGATAGCCAGTTGCCGTTCGCCCGGCTGGAGCTGTCGCAAAGCCGCGGGCCCTGGCTTACCGAGCCGCTTCCGGCATCGGCCATTGCCTGGACTTGCGCCCTGACGGCTTCGGCTCTGCCGGAACGCAATGCTTATCCGAGCCTCTACAACGCGCTCGTCGCCCTGCTTGACGCGATCTGCAGTGCGCCGTCCGCCCGTGGCTGGGCGCCGGCACTCGCGAGCTACGAAGTGCTCCTCCTGCGGGAGCTGGGCTACGGCGGCCAGCGGCCCGAGATAGCGGGGCTTGGCGAGGCCTTGGAAATTCTCGACCGTTCGGAGGGCCTCATAGCGCGCTATCTCCTTGCCGACACACGCGCCGACGTTCTAGCCGCTAGGACTGTACTGAGGCAGCGTCTGGGACGGATCGAGACATGAAGATTGCGGTATTGCCGGGTGACGGCATCGGGCCCGAAGTCACGCGCGAAGCGCTCAAGGTGCTCGATGCGCTTGCGCTGCCGCAGCTCACCCTGTTCGAAGGAGACGTGGGCGGCATTGCCTACAAGCGGCATGGTCATCCGCTTCCCGCCGAAACGCTGGAAATGGCGCGCGCAGCGGACGCTGTCCTGTTCGGTGCCGTTGGCGATCCGGAATGCGACACTCTCCCGCGTGAACATCGTCCCGAACAGGCGATCCTTGGCTTGCGGAGCGAACTTGGGCTGTTTGCCAATTTGCGCCCTGCTGCCGGATTTCCGGGTCTCGAGGACCTTTCCCCGCTCAAGCCCGAACTGGCGCGCGGCATCGATCTGCTCGTCGTGCGCGAGCTCAATGGCGACGTCTACTTCGGCGACAAGGGGGAGCGTGACAGCGCAGGGGGCAGGGAAGGCTGGGACGACATGTCCTATAACGAGGCCGAAGTCCGCCGCATCGCCCACAGCGCATTTCGCGCCGCCCAGAAACGCCGCAAGAAACTGACCAGCGTCGACAAGGCCAACGTGCTCGAAACCAGCCGCATCTGGCGTGAAACGGTCATCGAACTGGCTGGCGAGTATCCGGATGTCGAGCTCGACCATATGTATGTCGACAATGCCGCGATGCAGCTGGTGCGCAGCCCGGGCCAGTTCGACGTGATCGTTACCGGTAACCTTTTCGGCGATATCCTGTCAGACCAGGCCAGCGCCTGCGTCGGGTCGATCGGATTGCTCGCCAGCGCCAGCCTGGGCGAACGCACGACCGAATTCGGCACGTTCGGCCTCTACGAGCCGATCCATGGCAGTGCTCCGGATATCGCAGGGCAGGGCAAGGCCAATCCCGTCGCCGCGATCCTGAGCCTCGCCATGCTACTGCGCCATTCGCTGGGCCGCGATGCGGATGCGAACCGGATCGAGCGGGCAGTCGCGGCGAGCCTGTCCAGCGAAGTTCGCGGTGCAGACCTCGGCGGTAGCGCGAGCACGCAGGAGATTGGCGATGCCATCGTGAGACATCTGCAAGCAACCGCTTGAGAATTGCAGCCCCCTCCGCAAGGGTCGCGTCATGAACCCGACCGGACCCCAAGGCAGTCTTCAGCTGGCGATCATCCTGCCGACGCTGAACGAGCGCGACAATCTCGCGCCGCTTGTCGAGCGGATCGACCGGGCCCTTGGTGAGACCGGGTGGGAAGTCCTAGTTGTCGATGACAATTCGTCGGACGGCACTGCCGAGGAGGCTCGTAGGCTGGCGCGGGCGGACCACCGCGTTCGCGTGATCCAGCGAATTGGTCGAAGGGGCCTTTCAAGCGCCGCAATAGAAGGCTTCTGCGCGACCGCCGCTCCCTATTGCGCGGTAATGGATGCCGATCACCAGCATGATCCCAAGCTGCTTGCGCCGATGCTCGAAGCGGTGCGATCGGGCAGGGCGCAAGTCGCTGTGGCAAGCCGGTTTGCCAAAGGTGCCAGCACGGAAGACTGGGGCCGTCCCGACAGGGTGCAGCTTTCCAATGTCGCAAACGCCTTGGCGCGCAAACTGACCGGCGTGAAGCTGACCGATCCGATGAGCGGATATTTCCTCCTGCCGACCGAGGCGGCGCTCAAGCTGGTGCCTGGGTTGTCAGGTATCGGTTTCAAGATCCTTCTGGACCTGCTGGCAACGTCCGAAGAACCTCTCGTGGTCGAGGAATTCCCGCTGGATTTCGCCGCCCGTCGCTCGGGTGAGAGCAAGCTCGACCGGGCGATCGCTCTTGATTTCCTAGCAGGTCTCTACGACAAGACCTTCGGCAAGTTCATACCGACGCGTTTCGCCCTGTTCGGTACCGTCGGCGCGCTCGGCGTGCTGGTCCACATGGCGATCCTCTATCTGTTCCTGCTATTGGCAGGCGCGAATTTCGCATGGAGCCAGGCAATCGCCACGCTGGGTGCGATGACCTTCAACTTCTGGCTCAACAATTTCCTCACCTATCGTGACCGGCGCATCAGGAAGGCTGGCGAGCTGCTTCGCGGCTGGGCAAGCTTCGTGGCGGCGTGTTCGGTCGGCGCCGTGGCAAACGTGGCCATCGCCACGATGCTGTTCCAGCGCGGCGTCCATGAAGTGCTCGCCGCGCTTATCGGGATAGCGATCGCATCGGTTTGGAATTATGCCCTGTCCAGCCGCTTCGTCTGGGGTCGGTTTTAGGGGCTAACGCCAGGATTCCAGCCACGTCCAGACCGCGAAACTGTCGGGCCCTTTGAGCGGCTCTGCAGCCAGGATCAAGTAATAGAAAACGAAAAGCATGACGCTCGCCACCGGCACCGCGATCGCCAGCTTCCGCCAGCCTGCCTTCCACAGATCGTCGAGCAGGAGGGCGATGGCGATAAGCAGGAAGCTGCTTGGCAGGAAGTAGTGATAATAGAACTGCGTGGATTTCTCGGCGAAAAGCCAGAGGCCGAGGCTCACCGCGTAAAGCAGGGCGACTGCGCCATGAGCAGCTTGCCGCTTGATGATCCCGCGAAGCGCACACCACACGATGGCTGGCAAGCCGATCAGCATTGTCAAGGGATTGCCGACCAGCATGACCCCTCGCTGGGCCTGGTCGACTTCCTCGTAGAGATACCAGATCGCACGCAGGTTCAGCATCCACTCCGGCCACGTGGATTCGTAAGGATGCATGGTGAGCACTTGCGTTTGCAGGTCGAGCATGAGCCGGTGATGCGCCAAGATGCCGTTCTCGATGCCATTCACTTCGAACCGGTAGCCGGGCCAGAAAGTAATCCAGTAGACCGCGAGTGGCACAAGGCCGAGCCACAGGAATGCCTCAGCAAGGGTAATTCCCGGCACCGGCATGCCGCGGCGCGACAGGACGAGGCGCCTGCGGCCGGCCTTCCAGCGCAGCGCGAGGAAGGCGAGGCCCGGAACCACGACGACGGGTACTGCATTCCACTTGCTCGCCATCGCGAGACCGAGCGCGACGCCCGCCAGCGCCAGCCTCCATCGGCCGGTCTCCGGTTCGCGCATGGCTCCAGCCAGCTGCCAGAATGCCGTTGCCAGCGCCGCAATCATGAAGATGTCGAGCATGGCGATGCGCGCATGGACGAAGAGGTGGAATCCCGTCGCAAGGAGAACGCCCGACGTGATCGTGGCAAACCTGCTGAGCGTTGCGAACCATACGGCGCGCATGGCGGCGAACAGGGCAAGCATCCCGGCGATCGAGGGGAAAATGCGCCAGCCCCACGAATTGTCGCCCAGGACGGCTATTCCCAGCGCGATCATCTCCTTGCCGAACAAGGGATGCTCGCGGTTGTTGAACTGCTCCAGCATGAGCAACTCGCGCGCGGCGGGCACGTAATGCACTTCGTCGAAGTACGGAGCGCTCGGGATTGCGAGGTTCCAAAGGACGAGCAGCCAGAAGCCGAGGGCCAGCGCTACGCACCAGCCAAGAGGATCCAGAGGCTGCTCGGGTGCGCGCATCATCGGGTAACCGATTAAGCGAGCGTTTCACTCGACACAACAGGCTTTGCTTGCCGCAAAGGCCGCGCATGCTATCCCGCAGGCGATGAAGAAAACCACCGGAACCGACCGCTCGATCACCTCCAACTGGCGTCCTGCCACGCAGGCCGTGCGCGGCGGCACGTGGCGCAGCGAGCATGGCGAGACGAGCGAGGCACTGTTCCTGACGTCGGGCTATACCTACGATAATGCGCAAACCGTAGCGGACCGCTTCGCGGGCGAGGCGGAAGGGATGACCTATTCCCGGCTCCAGAACCCGACCGTCGCCATGTTGGAAGAGCGCATCGCCCTGATGGAAGGCGCCGAAGCCTGCCGCGCACAGGCGAGCGGGATGGCCGCAATGACGACTGCGTTGCTGTGCCAGGTCTCGGCCGGCGACCACGTTGTCGGTGCGCGGGCCGCCTTCGGTTCGTGCCGCTGGCTGCTGGATCATCTCCTCCCCCGCTTCGGTATCGAGACTACCGTCGTAGACAGTGCCGATGACGACGCTTGGGAAGCGGCCATCCGCCCGAACACCAAGGTTTTCTTTTTCGAGACCCCGGCAAACCCGACGCTCGATGTGGTCGACCTTGCCCACGTCTGCGAGGTCGCGCGTGCGCACGGGATTACGACCGTTGTCGACAATGCCTTTGCCACCAGCGCGCTCCAGAGGCCGATGGATTTCGGTGCCGACGTGGTGGCCTACAGCGCGACAAAGCTGATGGACGGGCAGGGCAGGGTGCTCGCCGGAGCCGTATGCGGTTCGCAGGAATGGATCGACGAGGTCCTGCTGCCGTTCCAGCGGAACACCGGCCCCAATTGCGCGCCGTTCAATGCGTGGGTCGTGCTGAAGGGCCTGGAAACGCTGAGCCTCAGGGCACATCGGCAGAGCGAGAATGCCGTGGAACTCGGCAAATCGATCGAAGCGCGTGCGCCCAAACTGCTGCATCCCGGCCTCCCGAGCCATCCGCGCCACGAATTGGCCAAGCGCCAGATGAGCGCCACAGGCCCGATTTTCGCCTTCGATGTAGGCGACAGGAAGACCGCTTTCGCCATCCTGGATGCGCTACGGCTCGTCGATATCTCCAACAATATCGGCGATGCGCGCAGCCTGATGTGCCACCCCGCCAGCACCACCCATGCCGGGATGACGCAGGAGGCGCGCGACGAAATGGGCGTGACCGAAGGACTGCTAAGGATCAATGTCGGCCTGGAAGACGTCGAGGACATCAAGGAAGATCTCGACCAGGCACTGAAGGCGGCCGGACTATGAGCAAAACGGTAGAACTGATCCTCGATCTGGGAGCTCCCAACGGTTACCTCGCCTGGTATCCGCTCAAGCAGATTGTCGCCCGAACCGGTGCGAACCTGGAAGTCACGCCGGTATTTCTCGGCGGCATGCACAAGCTGACCGGCAATTCTCCCCCGATGATGCGCGATGCCAATGTGAAGGGCAAAGTCCCCTACGCCGCGCTCGAATTCCAGCGATTTATCGACCGGCACGAGCTGTCGGCCTTCCGGATGCACCCGGATTTGCCGTTCAACACGATCCTGCTCCAGCGCATACTCGTAGCGTCGAGCAATCAGGACGAGATGCAGCGGTTGGTCGACCTGTTCCAGCCAGCCGTGTGGGAACGCAATATCGATTGCAGCGACGTCGACGTGGTCGGCAGGGTGTTGGAGGAGGGGGGCTTCGATGCCGAACGCTTCCTCAACGCGGCGCAGGATCCGGAGGTCAAACAGAAGCTGGTCGATAACACCCAGTCAGCCGTCGACCGCGGTGCTTTCGGCATCCCGACCTTTTTCATCGGCGATGAAATGTGGTTCGGAAAGGAACGCCTGGAGCAGATCGAAGCCTATCTGACGGGCGGGAAGCCCTGACCGGTCAGGTCGGCAGGTAGATCGATTTCGTCTGCGTCAGCCTGATCGGGGGCAAGGGCGCGAAGGGAATGATCGGCTGGATCACGATCGTCATGGTCATCGTGCCGGTCTCCGTATTGTTGACCGTTGCGCGATTGAAGGTGAGCGTCTGGACGGCGTTGGGTGCCACCCCGACGAGCGACTGGCGCGTTACGGAAATTACGTCCGCATCGCTCGCTGTGCGCTCGACCTTGGCATAGCGCAGGCCTTCACCCATCGCATTGCGCATCGAGCCGTTGGCGTTGAAAACAAGGCCGAAATTCAGGATGCCGATCATCAGTGCGATCAGCACCGGCAATGCGATGGCGAATTCCACCCCGAAGGAGCCGGCGTCGTCGCGGCGGATGTGCTGGGCAAGGCTCTTCACTGGAGCCTCACGATGCTGTCGCCGGTTACCGTCGTGCCTTCGTAGGCAGCGACTTCGCCCGTGAACATGCCGGCGAGCCCGCGCCAGTTGAACCCGGTAGCAACCGGTTCGACGATCGAGACGCTGACGAAACGCTTGGGCACTTCGCCGGCGGCACAGGTATCGTTGAAACTGCTCATGACCGTGCCGTTGCATTCCAGGATGTAGGTGACGGTGACATCGCTCGCAGGCCGACCGCTGGCGGCCATGGCCTCGGCGACGAGATAGCTGGTGTCCGTGCTGGTCGGGCGCTTGGCGAGGGCGAGGTCCGTCGTGCGCTGCGCGGCCTGTTCCAGGTCGATGCGCGAGGCGACGATGATCGACAGATCGGTCATGCCAAGGAACATGAGTGCGAGCAGCGGAGCGGTCAGGGCCAGCTCGACGAAACCGACACCCGAAATGTCGTCGCGTAGCTTGCGGAAGAAATGGAACAGCATGGCTTACTCCACTACCCGGATGGTGAATGCGGACGAGTTGATGGCGGTGAGATCGGAATCGCAATTGTTGTCGATGTTGTTGGCCCCGCCGAAGTTGATCCGGTTCGTCACGATCAGCAGGCATTGCGCCGTCTGTGCCGAATTCCCGTTGTAGGTGAGGTCACTGGTGGGGAAATAGATCGCACCGTGCAGGTTGATGTTCGACCCGCCGTTGATCGTGTTGCTGAGATCGGACGAGATGCGATCCTGGTAGAACAGGATGCCACCCCACAGCGGATCTTCGGCCATCGTCTGCGCCTTGAGATCGATATCGGCGCTACCGTTGATCGACAGGGTGGCCACCGTGTTGGCGCTGTTACCGGTCAGGACGAAGGTAACGCCGCCCGTGGTGCCCGGCGCCATGCGCAGCCTCGCCCCAGAGTTGATGGTAAAAGCTCCGCCATGGATGACGTAGACGCCGGGATTGAAATAGGCCGTACCCTGGATGCGCAGGCCATTGTTGTAGCGGCATGGATTGAGCGTCGTCGTATCGCTCGGGCGGACGCGGAAATTGTTCTGCGGACAGTCGTTGTGCCAGGTCAGGTTACGGTCTGCGAGCGGGTCCTCGACCGGCAAGCCGTAAGAAACGAGCGCGGCATCCGACGGAATGTTGCCTGCGCCATAATCAATTCCTCCGACGCTCAGGACAAGATTAGTGTCCAGGTAACTCGAACCCCCGAGGTCGACGGAAACACCGCCCGGAGAGTTGGACGAAACCGGACAGCCCAGGTTGACCAGGGCATTACCGAAAACATCGATGCCGGTGCCGTCTGTCGCAAGGGCGCGCACGCAGGGATTGCCCGTTGCCACCGCAGTTGCGACTGCGCGGGTGCGGATGGTCGGCGGCGTGTCGAGGAAGATCGACGAGAAGGCGAGAACCTGGCTTGTCGTGGCAACCACTTCGATGGCGCCATTGTCACCCGACCATGCACCCGAGGTGGGCGGGGTGGAGACCAGTTCGATCGTGTGCGCGGTGTTTGCGGTGCGACCCACTTCGCTAGTCACTGCCGCGTTGTGATCGCGGCCGAACGACATGGCGAGTGCGCCTGCGACTGCGCCCGTGTCGACCGCCTGCTGCATCTGGCGCTTCCAGAGATACCACTGGACAGTGTCGACGCTGATCCCGGCCGCACCGATGAGGGCCGTGGTTCCGGCTCCTGCCATGAGCAGGATATTGCCCGAGACGTCTTTTCTCAGGCGCTTCAGAAATGTCCCGATACGGTCACGCATCCCTGTTTCCCCGGTCGTCGAATTCGTCACGGTCCGGGATACAGCGGGGCTTGCTAAGAGTTTGTCGCAAACCTCGGTAAACCGATGTTAACCATAGGCTCTTCGGGCAAGGAGCAGGCAGCGGCCCACATAAATTCTGGAGCGGCAGAGGGCGCGCGAAGCAAAAAACGGCGGATAAATGCCGTTTTGGCGCCCTTGGAACCTTGTCCAGCGCTCGACAATTCCTAACTTGTGACTGTGATCAAGGAGCTATTTCAACACGCCGCCACGACCGACGGGATCACCGTCCGGGTCGCCGTGAATTTCCTCCCGGAACAGTCCCAGCCAGATGCCGACAAGTGGTTCTGGGTCTATCACATCCGGATCGAGAACGGCTCGCATGAAACCGTCCAGCTCAAGACCCGCCACTGGCGCATCACCGATGCCCGCGGAATGGTGGCGCATGTCGATGGCGAAGGTGTGGTCGGCGAACAGCCCTCGCTCGCTCCGGGGGCAAGCCACGACTATGTATCCGGTTGCCCGCTCGAAACGGCCTTCGGATCGATGGAAGGGTTCTACACCTTCCACCGCGAAGACGGCTCGCCCTTCGAGGTCCGCATTCCTTTTTTCCCGCTCGCAGCACCTGCGACAGCTGACTGATCAGGAATTATTCCTCTTCATCCTCTTCTTCGAGGTCGTCCTCGAAGTGGAACTCACCCGTCTTGATCTTGGGCTTGCGGTCCAGCCATTCGGCCAGGATTTCGAAGTCCTTTGTCAGCGGCCAAGTAGCCAGCGCTGCGCGGCTGTTGTCGAGATAGAGGACGAGAGATTTCTTCTTCAGCCTCAGGCGGCTTGAGGCCAGGGCCGTTCGCGCTCCTGCGCCAAGCCTTCGGGCCAGTCGGAAGCCGAGGCCCCAGGTCACGCCCTCACGCAAATCGTCATCACTGGCCAGGACGCGCAATTTGTCCGGCACCTCTGTACGGCCCAGACTGCCGAATAGGGCCGCACAGATCATCGCCCGGTCACGCGCGTCGCAATCGATCCAGCGTTTGTCCAGCGCCCATTCGGTGGCGTGGTTCACCCGCATGTTCGGCTCTACGCGTTGCAGCGCGAGCGCAAGCTGCGCTGCGGCAAGCCTGATCCGCTCGTTCCGTTTTCCCGCGCCATCGGCAAGTTCGACGGTCCACCCAACGATGCGGGTCGCATCGACGATGGGAGCATCGCGCGGCTCGGCAAAGGCGTGGACGCCTGCCAGCAGGGGATCGAGCGAGCGGGTGATGTCCGAAAGCTGGCTGAACAGGAGCCCTTCGCGAATACCCCAGCTGGAGAAGACCAGTTTTTCGGGCTTCAATTCGTCGAGGAGCGGGCGGAGCAGGGCTGCGGCATCGGGAAGGTAGCTGGCACGCATCGCGGAAATACCGGAAATCTGCACCAGCTTGTCGGGATCGGCATCGATGAGGTCGGTGGCCAGCGCGTGCGCGTCTTCGACCGAAAGGCAAAATCCATGCGGGTCGGTCAAAGGGTAGTCGCTGTCGCGCATGGCGTAATGGGCCAGTGCGCGCCAGGTGCCGCCGATCATGTACAGGGGGCCGCCATGATCCGACGTCCAGACGACGCCTGGCAGGGCCTGGTGCACGGTCCCTGCGAAATCCTCGCTCGAGGCGCGCTGGGCCGGCAGGCGCAGGGTGCCGAAAGGCAGGCTCACTGCGTCCTTGCATTCGCCGTCTCCGATGGAGACCAGTTCCAGGCTGCCGCCGCCAAGGTCGGCGACCATGCCATTGGCGCCGGGAAAGGCTCCGATGGCGCCAAAAGCAGAGGCGCACGCTTCCTCTTCGCCGGACAGCAGCCGCGGGGACAGGCCAAGAGCCTCGACGCGGGAAAGGAATTCCGCCCCGTTCTGCGCATCGCGTGCAGCAGCGGTGGCGACGGTCTGTACATTGTCTATTCCGCGATCTTCGATGATCAGGGCGTATCGCGCGAGAGCCGCAAGGGCCTCGTCCATTGCCTCGTCCGGTATGCGGCCCGTTTCGGACAAGTCACGCCCCAGTCGCGCTGCGACCTTCTCGTTCCAGACGGTTTCGGGCGCTCGCGCGGTTCCTTCGTAGAGCACCAGGCGAACGGTGTTGGAGCCGATGTCGATAACCGCGCGCGGCGGATGGATTAGGCGCCGCTGCCACTTGGCGCTCCTCGACTTTACAGACGTCATTTGCGCGCTCCGCTCAGGGTCAGTCGGGGCACTTCGTGGCTTTGCAGCGCCGATCCGCGACCCGATAGCGAGGGATTCGACATGAAATATTCGTGGCAGTTGAACCCGTCCTCGCCCTTGCGCATCCGCTGGTACTGGCCGCTGGAATCGAGGCTCCAGCTCTGTTCTGTATCGAGGATGTTGGCGAGCATCACTTGGCCGAGAAGCTGGTCGTGCACGGTCTTGTTGGTGACCGGCACGAGCACCTCCACCCGCCGATCGAGATTGCGGCTCATGGCGTCGGCACTGGTGAGGTAAACCTTTGCCTGGCGGCTTGGCAGTACTTTGCCATTGGCGAATGCCCACAGGCGCCCGTGTTCGAGGAAGCGCCCGATTATCGATTTCACGCTGATATTCTCGCTCATGCCCGGAATGCCCGGACGCAGCGAGCAGATGCCGCGAACGACCATGCGGATTTCCACGCCGGCCTGGCTCGCCTCGTAAAGCTTGTCGATCAGTTCGCGATTGGTGATCGAATTCATCTTCACCCAGATGCCTGACGGCCTGCCCGCCTTGGCATTGGAAATTTCCACGTCGATCAGATCGTAGAGCTTCTGGCGCATCCCGATGGGCGAAACGGCGATCTTTTCCAGGGAGTCCGGCTCGATATAGCCGGTGATGAAATTGAACATCTTGGCGGCATCGCGGCCGAGGGCGGCATCGGCGGTGAAATAGCTGAGATCGGTATAGATGCGCGCATTGACCGGGTGATAGTTTCCGGTCCCGAAGTGGCAGTAGGTGCGGTATCCGTCCTCTTCGCGGCGGACGACGAGGCTGACCTTGGCGTGCGTCTTCCATTCGGTGAAGCCATAAATGACCTGGACGCCGGCACGTTCGAGCTCGTTCGCCCAGCGCAGGTTACGCTCCTCGTCGAAACGCGCCTTCAGCTCGACCACTGCGGTCACGGCCTTCCCGTTCTGCGCGGCCTCGACAAGGGCGGCGATTACCGGCGACTGGTCGCCAGCGCGGTAAAGGGTCTGCTTGATCGAGACCACGCTTGGATCGACCGCGGCCTGGTGCAGGAAATCGACCACCACTTCGAAGCTTTCATAGGGGTGGTGGATGACGATGTCCTTTTCCCGGATCGCGGAAAAGCAATCGCCATCATGGGCCAGCACACGTTCGGGATAGCGCGGGGAGAAGGGCGTGAACTTGAGGTCGGGACGCGGCTCGTTGCAGATCGAGGACAGGTCGTGCAGCCCCAGCATTCCTCCGGTTTTGACGATCATGGCGGCATCGACATCGAAATGCTCGCGCAAGAGCGCTTCGGCGGATGCGTCGCATTCGTCGTCGAGTTCCAGCATGACCGCACGGCCACGGCGTCGCCGCTGGATGGCGGTGCGGAAATAGCGCACCAGGTCTTCAGCCTCGTCCTCTACCTCGATATCGCTGTCGCGCAGCACCCGGAAGACGCCGTCCCCAAGGATCTTGAAACCGGGAAAAAGCTGGTCGGCGAACTGGGTCACCAGCTGCTCGATCGCGACGTAGATCGCCAGTTCTCCCGGCACGCGCACGAAGCGCGGCACGCCCGAGGGGATGAGCACCATTTCGACCAGTTCGCCCTTGCGCTTGCCGCGCTTGAGGCGGAACAGCACGCCCATGCCGCCGCTCGCCACGAAGGGGAAGGGGTGCGACGGGTCGATCGCCTGCGGTGTAATCAGGGGCAGGATGTCGGTCGTGAAATAGTCCTTGAGCCAGGATTGCGACTTGCGATCCAGCTGCTCGACCGTAGCGATCAGTATGCCTTCGCTGGCAAGCAGGTCTCGCAGGACTTCAAGGCTTTCCTGCTGGCGATCCTCCAGCGCAAGAACCTGTTCACGGATTGCATCGAGCTGCTGTCGTGGACTGAGACCGTCGATACCCGTCGTTTCGATACCGCGCTGTACCTGCCCTTCGAGACCCGCAATCCTGACAGTGGTGAATTCGTCCAGGTTGCTGCCCGAAATGGAAAGGAAGCGGAGGCGTTCGAGGAGGGGGTAGCGTTCGTTCTCACTCTCCGCGAGAACGCGCCGGTTGAAGCTGAGCCAGGACAGTTCGCGGTTGGTGTAACGCTCCTCCGCGGCTTGCGGCTCGACCGGCGCATCCACGCCTGCATCGTGCGCTTCGGCCTCGTCGCCGGAACTGGGAGCATTGCCTAGGGTCACGAACAATCCTTCGATGGCTGCCTTGCGAATGTAGAATGAAGGTGCGCTATTTGAAACCCGTCCTTGAAGTCACCGTTTGTCGGGGCTGGTCAGATCACCGTCACATTTCTGCATAGAGGCGGGCCAGATCGTCCCACAAGGCGGGGCTGGCCGCTCCGATAAGGCCTGTGCGGCCGTGTTCATCGACCCGGTAAGGCGACCCATCGGGACGGGCGGCTTTTCCGCCCGCTTCCTCGAGCCAAAGCGTGCCCGCCGCATGGTCCCATGCCAGTGTTCGCTCGAAGATCGATACATCGTTTTCGCCCAATGCGAGGCGCGGATATTGCTCCGCCGCGCAATAGGGAATGTCGACGAGTTCGTAGTTCGGCGCGATGTGACGCTTGGTCGCTTCGCGCTGGCCATCGTCCATATAGACAAGCGAGATCGCCGCGACGGGCGGTGTCCGGCCCGATGGCTTGGCCATCACCTTCTCGCCATCCACGAACGCACCTCGTCCGCGATGGGCAGAGCAGAAGCGGCCGCTAAGGCAGTCGTATATCCAGCCCGATTGTGTGAGGCCGCCGCTTGCCCGCGCGATGAGCACGCCGAAGGGAGCGTGACCGGCAGCGAAATTGCGTGTCCCGTCGACGGGATCGACGATCCAGCAGTCATCGCCCAAATGGTCGAGCGTTGCCGGATCCTCGTGTGCGGCTTCTTCGCCGACGAAGGCAATGTCCGGATCGATTGCGGACAGCCCTTCGCGCAGCAGCTTTTCAGCGTCACGGTCGGCAATGGTCACGGGATCGTTGCCGCCCTTGTCCTCCACATCGCCGGAGGCAAGGTTGCGGAAGCGCGGCAGGATGGCTGCCTGCGTGACGCTTTCCATCAGCGCGCGTATCCGCCGATCCAGGGCGTTCAAGAACGATAATCCGCATTGATCGAGATGTAGCCATGCGTGAGATCGCACGTCCACACGGTGGCCTTGCCATCGCCAATGCCAAGGTCGACGTCGATCCGTATCTCATCGCCTTGCAGATGCCGCGCGACGGGCGCCTCGTCGTAATCTGCCAGCGGCTGTCCGTCCTTGGCCGCCCAAACGCCGCCGAAACCGATCGACAACCGGTCCCTGTCGGCAGGCTCTCCCGCTTTCCCGACCGCCATTACCACGCGGCCCCAATTGGCATCTCCGCCTGCAATCGCGGTCTTTACCAGGGGTGAGTTGGCAATGGATAGCGCCACCCGCCGGGCACTTTCGTCGTTCTTTGCGCCCGTAACCGCGATTTCAATGAACTTCTGTGCGCCTTCGCCGTCGCGCACGACGAGTTGCGCTAGCTCCCGACACACCTCCAGCAGGGCCGCGTAAAATGCATCCGCCCCGACATCTTCCCAGGACGATAGTTCGCCATTGCCAGCCTTGCCGGTCGCGAAAGCCAGCACCGTGTCGCTGGTCGAGGTGTCGCCATCGACCGTAATGCAGGAGAAGGTTTCCGCGTTGGCCTTCGATAGCAGCTCCTGGAGGAAGGCCGGCGCCACGGCTGCATCGGTAAAAACATAGCCGAGCATGGTTGCCATATCCGGGGCGATCATGCCGCTTCCCTTGATGATACCGCACATCTCCACGCGCGTTTCGCCGACCATGGCTGCTGCTTGGGCACCCTTGGTGAAAGTGTCTGTCGTGCCGATCGCCTGCGCCGCCTCTTCCCACCCGCAGGTGGGGGCATCGAGGACGGCAGCGATGCCTGCGCGCGCCTTGTCCTTGGGCAGGGGCACGCCGATGACGCCGGTGGAAGAGACCAGGACCTCGCTCGGCTTACAGTCGAGCGCCTCGGCGACCTGCGCCATGATCTGTTCGACCGCCTCGCGTCCGCGGATGCCGGTAAAAGCGTTGGAATTGCCAGCGTTGACCACCAGCGCGCGTGCCTCGCCGAGCTTCACCTGCTCGCGCCCCAGTTCGACTTCGCTCGACGCGCAGGCGCTGCTGGTGAAAACGCCTGCCACGCTCGTGCCCTCGGCCAGCTTGGCAAAGGTGAGGTCGGCGCGGTCCCATTCCTTGTAGCGGGCGCGGGCCACACGCAGCTCTGCGCCCGCGATGGGCGGCATATCGGGAAAGGGCCGGGCGAGCGGAGAAGGGGGTAAATCCATAGCCTGTGGCTTATTCGCATGACGGGTTGCGTCAAGCCGTATCGCGCGATACCTCGCCCGATGTATTTGCGGCGGTAATTTCTTATCGATTTGCAGATACGGAAGGGGTCGCAATGTATAAATTCATCACGCTTCTGGCTGTAACAGTATCCGCGCCAGTGGCGGCGCAAGAAAGCGATATAGTTCCGCCGGTCCGGATGCTGCCGATAGAGCCTGCGGAAAAGGCGCAGCCGACGGAAAATCCCGCCAACTGGGTAACGACTGCCGATTATCCCAACTGGGCGGAACGCACCGGATCGCAGGGCAGGGTCGTCACCGAACTGGTCATCGAAAAGTCCGGGCGTGTCAGTGCCTGCCGCGTCACCGTCAGCAGCGATATTCCCGACCTCGACCGCATCGCTTGTGCGAAATTGATGCAGCGCGGCCGTTTCAAACCCGCGCGTGACGAGAAGGGTATTCCGATCGCATCGCGTTACGAACAAGCGGTCCGCTTTGTCCTTCCCGGCGCGAAGAGCTTGCCCAGCGAACGGCACTTCGTCCTCGAATATCTCGTCGATCGCGATGGGTCGGTGAAAGAATGCCGGGTCGAAGGCCTGCCCGATGACGCGGAGAAAAATCCTTGCGACGTTGCGCCTACTTTCGAGCCTCCCCGCTCCGAAGACGGAACGCTTGAACAGAGGCGTTATCGGCTAACTCATATCGTAGAGCGGTTGCCGCTGAGCGACGAGGATTGATCTCAATTCAACTTGTATTCATTAAATACTGGCAAGCATTGATTTAGGGAAAACTGGGAGTCGGGGTGGACGCCATGCAGATGAGGCATTATCTAGGTCGAACGATGACCAGACGTCTTCTCGCCTTTCTAGCACTCCTCACTGGCCTTGCAGCCATGGGTGCACCTGTGCAGGCGGCGTTTGATGGCACGACACGGATCGGCGTCGAACAGCGCGCCGACCAGGACGATGCGAAGGACGCACAGTCCCCCTGCTCGGAAAAGCAGCGCAAACAGAAATCCCGGACCGACAAGCTGGCTCCCTGCAAGGAACAGCAACCGGTCACGATCTATATCCCCACGGTGATGTTCGGCGCTGACCGCGCTTTCGAATAGCCCCTGACAATTAGATCCGGTTTCATGCCCGGCACCCTTTCTGGTGCACGGGCATTTTCTCTTAATCCGCCAGCAATTCAGCTCGCTCATTCGAGGCCTGCGCCCCACCATGTTCAAACTTCTCGCCAAATCCCTCTTCGGTTCGTCCAACGAACGCTACGTCAAGTCGATCGGAAAGATCGTCAATGAAATCAATGCTCTGGAGCCTCAGCTTCAGGAGCTTTCGGATGACGAATTGCGCGCCCAGACGGACAAATTCCGCGCCCAGCTGGAAGACGGCAAGACGCTGGACGACATCCTGCCCGAAGCCTTCGCAACCGTGCGCGAGGCCTCGGTTCGCGTCCTCGGCATGCGTCACTTCGACGTGCAGATGGTCGGCGGCATCGTGCTCCACCGCGGTGAGATCGCGGAAATGCGCACCGGTGAAGGTAAAACGCTGGTCGCCACGCTTGCCACCTATCTCAACGCGATCGAGGGCAAGGGCGTCCACGTCGTCACGGTCAACGATTACCTCGCCCGCCGTGACGCGGAATGGATGGGCCGCCTGCACCAGTTCCTCGGCCTGACCATCGGCGTGATCGTGCCGAACCTCAACGAGATGGAACGCCGCGACGCCTATGGCGCGGACATCACTTACGGTACGAACAACGAATTCGGGTTCGATTACCTGCGCGACAACATGAAGCACGAGCGCGGCCAGATGGTGCAGCGCCCCTTCAATTTCGCCGTGATCGACGAGGTCGATTCCATCCTGATCGACGAAGCGCGTACGCCGCTGATCATTTCGGGTCCGACCGAGGACAAGTCCGATCTTTACGTTTCGATCGACGCGATCGTGAAGGATCTCGATCCTGAATGGTACGACGCGGACGAGAAAACGAAGAACATCACCTGGACCGAAGAAGGCACCGACGCGATCGAGGAGAAGCTGAAGGAAGCCGGCCTCCTCGAAACCGACAACCTCTACGACGTCGAGAATACGCAGGTCGTCCATCACCTCGACCAGGCGCTCAAAGCGAACATCATGTTCAAGAAGGACACGGATTACATCGTGAAGGACGAGAAAGTCGTCATCATCGATGAATTCACCGGTCGCATGATGGACGGACGCCGCTGGTCGAACGGCCTTCACCAGGCGGTGGAAGCCAAGGAAGGCGTCAAGATCGAGCCGGAGAACCAGACGCTCGCCTCGATCACCTTCCAGAACTATTTCCGCATGTATCCCAAGCTGTCGGGCATGACCGGTACGGCCGCCACCGAAGCGGCGGAATTCTGGGACATCTACAAGATGAACGTGGTCGAGATCCCGACCAATGTTCCCGTCCAGCGCATCGACGAGGATGACGAGTTCTACAAGAACACGCTCGACAAGTTCGCCGCGATTGCAAAGGCAATTCGCGAGAAAAACGAGATCGGCCAGCCGGTCCTCGTGGGCACGGTCTCGATCGAGAAATCCGAACTGCTCAGCCAGTTCCTCGAGAAGGAAGGCGTCGCCCACGAAGTCCTCAACGCCCGCCAGCACGAGCGTGAAGCGCATATCGTCGCGCAGGCTGGTCGTCCCGGTGCCGTCACCATCGCCACCAACATGGCCGGTCGCGGTACGGACATCCAGCTCGGCGGCAACGTCGAATTCCGCGTCGAGGAAGAACTCGCCGATATGCCGGAAGGCCCGGAACGCGAAGCTGCGATCGCCAAGATCAAGGAAGAGGTCGCCGCCGAACGCGAGAAGGTTCTCGCATCGGGTGGTTTGTTCGTCCTCGGTACCGAGCGCCACGAAAGCCGCCGCATCGACAACCAGCTGCGCGGCCGTGCCGGGCGCCAGGGCGACCCGGGCCTCAGCCGGTTCTACCTCTGCCTGGAAGACGATCTCCTGCGCATCTTCGGGCCGGACACGCTGTTCGCCCGCATGATGAATTCGAATCTCGAAGACGGCGAGGCGATCGGTTCGAAATGGCTGTCGAAGGCCATCGAGACCGCGCAGAAGAAGGTCGAGGCGCGCAACTACGAAATCCGCAAGCAGGTCGTCCAGTACGACGACGTCATGAACGACCAGCGCAAGGTCATCTACGAACAGCGCGCCGAGATCATGGACAGCGAGGCGGTCGACGATGTCGTCGTCGATATGCGTCACGATGCAATCAATGCCATTGTCGCCGAAAACTGCCCGCCGGGTTCCTATCCGGAACAGTGGAACGTCGAAGGGCTGAAGACGCGTCTCGACGAGGCATTCGGCATGAGCTTCCCGCTCGAAGACTGGCTCGAAGAAGACCAGATCGAGCCGGAAATCATCGAAGAGCGCATTCTTGCCGAAGCGAACGGCCGCATGGACGCCAAGATCGCCAATGCCGATCCGGGCCTGTGGCGCCGCATCGAGAAGAGCCTGCTGCTGCAGGAACTCGACCACCAGTGGAAGGAACACCTCTCTACGCTCGACGCCCTGCGCCAGGTCGTGTGGCTGCGTGCGCACGCCCAGAAGCAGCCGATCAACGAATACAAGCAGGAAGCCTTTGCGCTATTCCAGCGCATGCTCGACAACCTGCGCGAAGACGTGACTGCCAAACTGCTGCGCATCGAACTGGCAGAGCCCGCTCCGCTGCCGGAAGTCGAATTGCCGGAATTGCCCGATTTCCTCACCGGCCATATCGATCCGCTCACCGGGGCCGACAACTCGGCCGATGGCGACGGTTCGGAAAGCCGCGCAGACCTCTTCGGCTCGCTTGCCGGAAGCCCGCGCGCAGCTGCCAGCCCGGGTGGTGCATCCTCGCACGACAACCCGTTTGCGGACATGGAAATCAGCCGCAACGCACCGTGCCCCTGCGGTTCGGGCAGCAAGTACAAGCACTGCCACGGTTCGGTCGGCGCGAAAGCCTGATCGGGCCGCCGCCCCGTCGCTATGACCGGCGGGGCTGGCGGAGCATCGGAACCAGCGGAGGCGCGTCCGGCGTGGGCCTGATCTCACCAACGGGCTCGAACCCGCACGAGGCATAGAACCCGGTATTTGCCGGGTTCGAGTTCTCCAGATAAGCGGGCATCTGCGCCCGGTCGCACGCATCGAGCACGGGCTGGATCAGCTTGCGGCCAAGGCCGGTGCCCTGCTTTTCGGGCCTTACCCCGATGCTGAACAGGTAGGCATGGGGGAAGGTCGGGTGGCTCTTCTCCATCGCCTCTCCGGTCTTCACCGCGCGCGCGATGGCCGCCGGTCCGCTGTAGACCAGCGTCGGCAGCGCGAAGAGGTAATAGTCCAGCCGGGTGAACAGCGTGTCCGTTCCGGGCAGCGCCCACATGCACGCGCCGTCAGTGCCTGCGCGGTAAACGAAACCCCGGGGCACATAGATACGCTTCGCCTGATGGCGGAATAGGGCACGAATGGCCGGATAGCGGCCGAGCATCCAGAGATTAAAGGGATCGTTGCGGAACGCCTCGGCCGTAATGTCGCCGACGAGGCCGCCTTCTCCCGTTCTCGCGCGCACAAGCCCGTCGCCCAGTTCGATATCGTCCGCCGTCATGCAATCCCCTCCCGAATTCAGAGGCTAGATGCGAACCTGCACGCGGTCTAGGTGATTGCGATGCTGCCGCTCCTCATCGCGTTTTTTGTCACAGCCTTGCTCTACGCAAGCGTCGGTTTCGGCGGCGGGTCGACATATAATGCGCTGCTGGCGCTGTCGGGCGTCGATTACCGCATCCTCCCGATGATCGCGCTGGCGTGTAACATCGGGGTGGCGGCCGGCAGCACCATTCGCTTTGCGAGGGCGGGAGTGACGCCGTGGCGTCAGGCCGGGGTGCTCACCGCGATTGCTGCGCCTGCCGCATTGCTCGGAGGTTTGACCCCGATATCGGAGACAGCGTTCCTGACGATGCTGGGTGCTGCTTTGTTGCTGACTGCGGCGACGATGCTGGTCCCGGTGCGCGATACGGAAGGGCAATCGCAGAACCGCGGGGCGTGGGCATGGCTGTTCGCTGCGCCGCTCGGGTATCTGGCAGGACTCGTGGGGATCGGCGGAGGCATCTTCCTCGCGCCGCTATTGCACCTGCTCAAGTGGAATTCCGCGCGAGCCATCGCCGCGACTGCAAGCCTGTTCATCCTCGTGAACTCGCTCTTCGGGCTGGCGGGCCAGATCCTGAAGGGCGGGGAGGGCAGGTTCGTTGCCGCGCTGGATGTGGGCCTGCCACTGCTCGTCGCCGTGGCGATCGGGGGGCAGATCGGCAGCCTGCTGGCGCTCAAATACCTTCCCCAGCGCTGGATACGATGGGGCACGGCCGCGCTCACCGCGTGGGTGGGCGCGCGCTTACTTTTTGGATTGTAAGAGAAAAGTGGCTCCCCGAGTTGGGCCGCCACAATGGCGGAATTCTGGGGTAAAATTTGTCTAACCGCCCCAAATCGTGCGACGGGGTTCTGCCGCGTCTAAGAGACGATGTCTAACCGCTGAAGGTCCGCTTTGCGCCCCATTTGGGACATAGAGAGCTCGTCGGCCAGCGCCTGAAAGCGGTCATCAAACTTGCTAGAATTCATGCATCATTGCTTTTCCTCAATTGGCCAATCCTTGGCCGAGGAGAAATGCCATGGGCTACTCACACTATGATCCAGCGATGCAGGATCGAGCACCTTGGAATGCCGGAAAGAAAGTCGGGACCAAACGGCCTCTGTCGCAGAAGCAGATTTGGGCGGTTCGCTTCTTTCTCGATCGCGAGCAACGGATCCGAGACCGAGCGTTGTTCGACCTCGCCATCGACAGCAAGCTACGCGGTTGCGACCTCGTCAAGCTCAAGATCGGCGACCTGGTGGCAGGCAGTGAGATCCGAAGGCGCGCGACCGTTATGCAGCAGAAAACGCACAGGCCGGTTCAATTTGAGCTGACCAGTGACGTACGAACGAGCCTCATGGTGTGGTTCGAGCGTCGTGGCGGCACTGTCGACGACTTTGCATTTCCGAGCCGGATAGACCGCGACGGCCACCTAAGCACACGGCAGTATGCTCGACTGGTTGATGAGTGGGTCACAGCCATTGGACTGCGCCGGGAAGAGTACGGGACACATTCGATGCGTAGAACAAAGGCTTCGATGATCTACAAGGCGACGGGCAACCTGAGAGCCATCCAAATATTGCTTGGTCATTCCAAGATCGAGAACACTGTCAGGTATCTTGGTGTCGATATCGAAGATGCTTTGCTTCTCGCTGAGCGAACAGAGATCTGAGACCGAGGCGGCCCTCCCCAAAGCGGAAGGGCCGCTTTCCCGTCGACCAGGTGGTCATGAATGTCCACTATTGGGTGGAAAGCGGACACGCTTCGATTTCGTCGGGGTAAAGTTGGTCAGACTGACACATCTAGTCGGCCCAGCTGTCCTATCGAATGAGTGCGGTTGACGACTGTGGGCTACGGTTTTCAAAAATTGTACGTAAGATGTGATAGATAAATACAGCACATGTGCCGCCAACGATCCCGTCAATCGCGTAATGCCAACCGAGCGAAATAGAGAGCAAAAATACATAAATTGCGAAGAACGCCACCAACAGCGCATAACGCGGTTTGAACTGGGCAACACATAACACGGTCCACACCGCCAAAGTCACATGCAGCGATGGCATAGCGGAAATTCCGCTAGCAACTTCGAAGTGGCCAGATTCGAAACCGTGCCACAGGAAGTCCGCCACACGTTCAGTTTCGATTCCTCCATCTATTCCAGCAAAGCGATCCCCATAACCAAGGCGTTGATAAAATATCGGTCCGCCAGCTGGTAGAAGGCAATGAATAAGCGGGCCAATCACCGACCAGCAAACGAAATAGGTCAAGGCCATCGCTGCTTTTCGGGCACTTGCGGGCCGAGATAACAGCATCATCAGCGAGCCCGTTATCGAGGCATACCAAATGAAGTGATAGATGAGGCCTGACCAATCATTGTTCAGCCACGTCAGCAGCGTCCAGGGATCGCGATTGAGGAATAATGCCCTATCAATATCCGCTAGCAGCGGGTCCGCCGTGAATGGCACGTAAATGTTCAGTGTCGGCTTGAGCCATAGAAACGCAGTTTGATTGAGGCATGCTAAGGTCATTGCTGCCATCACAGTCATAACTAACTGCCAATCGGCCCATTCCCTGAGCTTCAACAAGGGACGTTCCTCCCCCGCTCTCATCATCTTAAGCGTCTTGGATATCACCACCACGCCAAACCCAGCCAGAGTGCCGAGCATCCAAAATGGGACGATCTTGAGACCCTGCAAAAGGGCGAGAGGGTTTGGGAAAAGAAGCAACGCTAGCGCAGCATTGCTGAGGGTTAAAAAAACCGCTGGGTATATCCATGCCCGATCCCGCATGCCGCCAGACTAAATATCACAAAATCATATTGGTAGGGCGAAATTCAGTAAGTTTCAGCTTGTTTCATCAGGGGACTGAAAATCTGCAAATGTAAATAGGCGAACTAAGGATCCTCCTTTGCCGAACGCGAGACCATTGCTTCGTTCTAAAGTCATAGGCGCGGAACCGCATTTTCATAGAGTTGGGATCAGATAGTTTGATTCATCCTTCCAGCCAAACCGGTTATCGGCCACTGTGACGAGATGACCCGATTGCTCGTTTCTATATGCTGTCTCATCCTCGCGGTTCCAGCCGCAGCGAGCGATGACCGTGTGCTCTATCAGAATATCGTTGAGAGGATGCATGAAGGAGAATCTTATTACGACGTAGCAGCCGACGAACTGCGCAGCGGTGGCTATCCGTTGAAACCAGTGCCAGCCTTTCGTCCACCGACTTTAGCGTTCGCATTGGCACATCTTCCGACTCGACTGTCCCGCTTCTTCGTTTTAATTGCCCTGTGCCTTGCCGCCGCGCTTGCCTGGATGAGGGCACTTTCAGATTTGCCCACCTGGCAACGGGTTTCTACGATCACTTTGCTCATGAGCGGCTTGGCAAATGTCGGTGCACCCAACTCGATATATTTGCATGAAACTTGGGCGATTTGCTTTATCGCGTTGTCTCTCGCCTTCTATCGTAATCTCGGTTTGTGCATCGCTTTCGCATTCATCGCTGTCTTGATACGTGAAACTTCTATCCTCTTCGCTATCGCTATGGGACTTGTCGCGCTTACGACACGCGATTGGAAAAGAGCTTTGTGGCTTATCGCAGTCGGACTTTTGAGCGCTGGTATGTGGTTTGCTCATTCAGTAGCTGTTTCGACGGTCGTTACGTCGGCGGATCCTGTTTCGCCGGGATGGGTTGTATCCGGAGGGCTGCCGATGGTTCTTGCAGCGGCCAAATGGAATATCCTGACGAGCCAATTGTCGGGCTTTCCCCTCGTTGCCGTGGTAATGACTTTTCTCCTATCGCTCATCGCAGTGCGACGTGTCGAATTGAAGGTAGCAGCAGTTTACGTGGCGCTGTTTTGCATTGCGCTTCTGTTCCTCGGACGCCCAGACAATGACTATTGGGGCATTATGTTCGCCCCTTTCTTGGCATTAGGGCTTCCCAGCGTTGTGAAATTTCTAGGAGAGATTTGGAATCGAAGAAGTGCAAAGCCCGGCCCTAGCATCCCCGGAATTACACAGGCTCGCACTGCTTCGGATGCAGAGGAACTCAATCGTGCGCCTAGATAAGGTTCCTAAGCCGAAATTAATGGGCCGCCAAAACGAGTTTTTGAACAGCGGAAGGCTTGATCGGAATAATTAGAACCGACCTGAGAGCGCATGACGTGCTCCCCTGATTGTTACCATTCAGAGGTAGAGTCTCGCTCCTTCATGATTGATGTTTGATGGGATGGCAACGTGTCTGGGGGCATGCCCCCAGACACGTTCGCCGGCGATCTCGGCGGGGGTCTTCCCGCCCAGTTTCGAGTGTGGCCTGACCGTGTTGTAATCGTGCCGCCATGCAGCGAGCACGAACCGGGCATGAGCCAGTGAGGTGAACAGCGTCTCGTTGAGGCATTCGTCGCGCAGACGGCCATTGAAGCTTTCCACGAAGCCATTCTGCATCGGCTTGCCGGGCGCAATGTAGTGCCACTCGACCCGCCGTTCCTGTGACCAGCGCAGGATGGC
>NZ_FOWZ01000005.1 GCF_900115585.1 Qipengyuania nanhaisediminis
GTGTGGAGTGGCATTACATCGCACCGGGAAGGCCAATGCAAAACGCTTACGTCGAGAGCTTTAATGGCCGCATGCGGGACGAACTGCTCAATGAGACTTTGTTCCTCAGCATGGCTCACGCCCGCGTCGAGATCGCTGCCTGGGTGGAGGACTACAACCGGGAGAGGCCGCATTCTTCCCTCGACTACGACACCCCGGCGGCGTTCGCCGCCAAACTGGATAAGCAATGGCCAGCTTCGCTACGCCCTACGGGCTCCGCTACGCAGCCCATTGCTTCAACCGCGCTCATGCGCAACAACGCGGTCCGGCTCTAATCCCAGCTGGGGGAAAGCTGGGGGTCACGTCACAACGTCCGGCCGCTTGTCGGTGAACCATGCCTGAGTCCTGCTTTGATCGCGAAGGTCGAGGGATCGGGGCGCCGTGAGGACGTCACACGGCTCAATCTCCAATCTGCGTAGCAACGCACCACCCACCATCCCATTGTGGCCGGCTACATAGACCCGCTTACCCTCAAGCGTGAAGCTTGCCGGGCTCATTGGCTGTTCGCGGCAAAATTCGTTTGTAGCAGGGCTAGATCGGCTGCGACCATTTCCCGCGCCAACTCCCGCGCATCGGTCCTGGCCGCCCAGCCGAACGCATCTCGCGCTTTGCTGGCATCACCCTTTAGAGCTTCAACCTCGGTCGGACGGAAATAGCGCTCGTCAATTTCGACCAGTACCCGGCCATCGGACTTGGCGATCGCTTTCTCGTCCAAGCCTTCCCCCACGAATTCGATAGGTATGCCGGCGTCCTCGAACGCCCAACGGACGAATTCGCGCACTTCGGTAGTCCTGCCGGTTGCCAGGACATAGTCGTCCGGTTCGTCCTGCTGCAGCATGAGCCACATCGCTTCGACGAATTCGCGGGCGTGGCCCCAGTCCCGGCGCGCATTCAGGTTTCCGAGAAACAGCTTTTCCTGTTTTCCCAAAGCTATGGCAGCCGCCGCGCGGGTGATTTTCCGGGTTACGAAAGTCTCGCCGCGCAAGGGGCTTTCGTGATTGAAGGCGATCGCGTTGGAGGCGTGGATTCCATAAGCTTCGCGATAGTTCACCGTTATCCAGTACGCGTAGAGTTTGGCTACAGCGTAGGGGCTACGAGGCCTGAATGGGGTATCTTCGTTTTGCGGGCAGTGAGGTGCGTCGCCATAGAGTTCGCTGGTCGAAGCCTGGAAGAACCGGCTTTTCTGTTCCAGCCCGAGGATCCGGATCGCCTCCAGCAGTCGCAGGGTGCCGGTCGCGTCCGCATTAGCGGTGTATTCCGGAGTTTCGAAACTGACACGAACGTGGCTCTGCGCTGCCAGATTATAGATCTCGTCCGGCTGGACTTCCTGCATCAACCGGATGAGGTTCGTCGCGTCCGTCATGTCTCCATAGTGGAGGAACAGGCTGGGATCGGGCGAGTGCGGGTCTTCGTAAATGTCCTCGATCCGCGCCGTGTTGAACGAGGATGATCTACGCTTCACTCCGTGGACTTAATATCCCTTCGAAAGAAGAAGCCGCGCCAGGTACGCGCCGTCCTGACCGGTAATGCCGGTTATGAGAGCCCGCTTGGTCAACACTCAATACCTCTGGTTTGCGACACCGATGGAAGTGTCCGGATTTTCTCCGGTACGCGCAACCCATGGGAAGCTATTGCCTTGAAGGCAACCTCCGTCGCCACAAGCGGGCGGGATTTCCAGATGTTTCTACAGGTCTGCGGGATGGACCGATCCGCAGGCGGCGTAAGCCCCGTTATCCTTGGAATGTGCGGGTCTCGGGAGGTTCGATGGTGGGCGTACCAAGGTTCGAACTTGGGACCCCTACGATGTCAACATAGTGCTCTACCACTGAGCTATACGCCCACGCTATCGAACGTGCCGGTTTAGTCGGCAGGCGCGCCCATTAGCGGGGCAGCACTTGCCGCGCAAGGGGCAAAACGGTCCCGCTTTACAAAAGTTGTGCGCTGACCTGGCTGCCCAGAACGCGTTCCACTTCAAGAACCAGATCGCGAAGGTGGAACGGTTTCGAAAGCACCTTGGCATTAGGTTGCTCGGCACTGGCCTTGAGCGTTACCGCGGCAAAGCCGGTGATGAACATGACTTTGGTGCCGGGGCTGATCTCATTGCACTTCTGGGCCAGCTCGATCCCGTCCATTTCAGGCATTACGATGTCCGAAAGGAGGAGGTCGTACTCCTTGCTTTCCAGCAGGGGCACTGCAGCCGTGCCCCGGTCCACCGAATCGACGACATACCCGGCGTTGTCGAGCGCACGCTCGAGATAGGTGCGCATGGCATCGTCATCTTCTGCAAGCAGGATTCGCTGGTGGTTCGGTTCACTCATGCTGATCTTCTTAACCGAAACCGCTTAACAAATCTTGATAGGATTTGATCGGTGTCCCTCTTTGGCGCAATCGATTTTGACTTGCCTAATCCGGTGCGCCATCACTGACGTCATGACTTCACCGAAAGACCAGGGAGGCGGGGGCGCTCCTCTCCAAGATATCGGCGATGGAACCCCTTTCGAGCTTATCCTCGAGGCGTCACAGTCGATACCGATCCTCATTGCCGCCCCCCATGGCGGAAGAAGTTACTCCGAAGCGGTCGAGCAGTCCTTTCGCGATCCGGCGTGCAAGACCCGTCTGGAGGACCGCTATGTCGATCTCCTTGCGGCGGAAGTGGCACGCGCAAGTGGTGCAGCACTCCTGGTCGCCAAGGCTCCCCGTGCGGAGATCGACCTGAACCGCGCGCCGGACGATGTGGACTGGGGCATGATCTCGGGCGAAGGCGAGGGCAGGACTTCACATTCGCTGGCAAATCGCCGCGCGCGCAGCGGTCTCGGGCTAGTTCCCCGCCGCCTTCCCGGGCTCGGCGAAATATGGCGGGGGCCGATAGAGAGAACGGAGCTGGATCGCCGCATCGAGACGATCCATCATCCCTATCATAGCGCGCTTGGCATGGCGCTGGAGACGCTGCGCGATCGCTGGGGGACGGTGTTGTTGGTGGACCTGCATTCCATGCCGCCGCTCAACCCTAAAACTTTCGGCGGCGCGCGGCCCGAATTCGTGATCGGGGATAGGTTCGGGACAAGTTGTAGCGGAACTCTTTCGGCCGGCGCACTGAGCTACCTTTCACTCAATGGACGGCTTGCGACGCATAACCGACCGTACTCGGGCGGCTATGTCCTCGACAGGCATGGAATGCCGAAACGAGGCCTCCATGCCATTCAGATCGAGGTGTGCCGTTCGCTCTACCTGGACCGCCATCTCGACCAGCCGAGCGCGCGATTGGGCGGCGTCGGCCGCCTCCTCGGTGGTCTGGTGAAGATGCTGGGAAGCGAAGTCGCGAATTTGAGATCGGGTGGTCAGTTTGCAGAGGCTGCCGAGTAGCGCGAGTAGCCTCAACCCTCTTCTTTAAGCATCGGGACGAAATGTATCTGCCAATCGGCCTTGCCGTCGGTGGCGACAGCTTCGATCCGAGGTAGTTCGGCCTCGATCAGGTCTACCCTTTCATCCCACCCGTCGTGCGTTCGTTTGCGAAGAATGCCGCCGCCATGTCTGGGGCCCCATTCGCGCATGAACTCGACGGCGGCCCGGGGGTCGTACCCCGCATTGTAGAGCAGCCAGGGCATTAGACGGTCGGCATCCCGTTCGCTCTTGCGCACCCGGCCACCACGACGACCGTATGTCTCGAAGTGATCGAGATGTCCGAGGAGGTTGTGCGCCATTTCATGGGCGAGGGCGGCAGCGAATTTCGGGGTCGAATAAGCGAATGCGGGAAAGGAGTCCCCGACCAGCACGCGCTCTCCGTCGGCAGCCGCCTTCGAGTTTCCGCTTTGCAGTTCGAACCGCGAGGCGCACAATTCGACCGGTTCTAGCTCGAATGATGTTGCGGGGCCTTGGTCGTCCGCGCGAGCAATGTGCACGAGACCTTCCGGGCCCGGTTCTTCCAGCATCCTATTGATGCGGGCTGCACGCTCCCAGGTCTTTTCGCCGGAGTTCGCAAGAGCTTCGACGTCGATCCCCATGACCGAGGCGAGTGTGTCGTTCTGCCGGATTCCGAGATTGTAGGCTGGCGACCCTGTTGCCACCGACTGTATCGCTACGTCACCGCGAAGCGAGAAATGGGCGCGGACCACGTCCGGTCGCCGGTAGGAAGCGGCATCGTGGATCAGGATCCCCACACCGTGGGTGCGGCGCTGGCAGAAAGGAGCATTCGCCAGGGCCAGACGGTAACCGGTCTGGAAGAGACGGTCTTCCTGTTGCTGGAAAACGTCCAGTGGGGACTGGGAAGGGGGCTGCTTCGTCTCTGCGAGGACCGAAACAGGAAAGCTCGCCGCCAAGGCGAGGGCAATGGCATGGCCGAGCGCGCCTAAGCGGCCCGGCCACGCCGGATGTCGATTAGACGTTTGCAGCACCGTTCTCTGCAATCGCTTCAGGTTTCCAGCCCTGCTGGACCTGCCGCGAGAATACGACACGCATGTTGTCGAGCGAGAACAGGTGAGCGTGGATCAGCATCATCAGACCGTTCTTGTTGAATTCCTCGACCTTGGCAGCCGGAAGTTCACGGACCTTGTCCTGATCGACCATCTTGAAGCCGCGATAGAGGAAAGGCTTGTCGTTGCCGTCAGCCTGGATCGAGACTTCACCGTCCATCAGCAGGTCGTTTTCGATAAGCTGGGCGATGAAAGCCTGCGTACGCTGGGCAGCGCCTTCGAAGTTCTGGCAGAAATCGAGGATCTGCTGGGTCGCTTCGGCCGCTTCACCATTTTCGAAGAGCGGACGGCCTTCGTCGAATTCGCCAACAGCATCGCTGGTCGGATCGAAGCAGAGCGAAAGCTGGTCGCTATCGCGCTGCAGCTTGGCGAGCATGAAGGGATAGCGGCGAATGTATGCCGGAATGTACACCGGGTCGGTGACCTTGCCGTTCTCGTCGACGAAGGTGTTCACGCCTTCGTTGAGGCCCATGAGCGCCAGCGGCAGCGGGGCTTCGCCGGTCGAGAAAACGATCGGGAAATTGCGCTGGGCCTGGACGAACTCTTCGACGGTCAGCGGGATCGCGTGGGCTTTCGACAGCCAGGGGGCCGAGTCCAGCGAACGCGACTTGTAGTTCGCGTGATCCTTGCTGTTCAGCGGCATGAGATCGTTAAAGAAAAGGGGCAGTTGAGGCTGCTGCGGCGCGCTCGCCATGAAATTTCTCCGAAGTCGTTATGATATGATTGGGATGAGACGCGGATCCATGGTGAACCCGCATGCGCCCTCGATTGGGGCTTTAGGCGTTCAAATCGCCTTTCGCAAGCGGGACCAACTTGCCCGGATTGAGCAATCCCCGGGGGTCTAATGCGTCCTTGATCGCCCTCATCACCGACAGCGAAACAGGATCGCCGAGCCGGCCCAATTCGTCCCGCTTCATCTGGCCGATCCCGTGCTCTGCACTGATCGAACCATCCCATTGGGTTACAAGGTCATGGACGAAGGCGCTTATCTCCTTGCCTTGTCCTTCTTCCCATTCTCCCTTGACCGCCTGCGGAGGGGCAAGAACGTGGAAGTGGACATTTCCGTCACCCAGGTGCCCGAAGGCGACGGCCCGTGTGCCCGGAAACCGCTCCTCGATGAGCGGGGACGCATGCTCCACGAATTGCGCCATCGTCGCCACGGGGACCGAGATGTCGTGCTGCATCGCCGGTCCGATCGCGCGCTCGGCTGGCGAGATCGAATCGCGGATTAGCCAGAATGCCTCCGCCTGCGTCTCATTCGCGGCAATGACCGCGTCTTCAAGGAGGCCCTGTTCCATGGCGGAGGAGAGCATGTCCTCGGCAAGCGGCTGGAGGGCGCCGACTTGTCCCGCTTCTGCGACGAGTTCGATCAATGCATGCCATGCGTGATACCCCGCCAGGGGATTGCGCGCATCGGGCAGGTGATCGAGGACAGCCTCCAGGCAATGCGATGGGATAACCTCGAACCCTTCGAGTTCTTCCGCCGCCATATCCTCGCAATGGAGCAACAGCTGGCGCGCTTGCGACAGGGATTCCAGCCCGGCCCAGATGACACATCGCCCCCCGATCTCAGGCAGCAACCGCAAGGTGGCGGCAGTCACGATCCCGAGCGTTCCCTCAGATCCGATCAGCAACTGTTTCAGATCGAAACCGCGATTGTCCTTTTTCAGCGGGGTAAGCGTGTCGAGGACCTGGCCGTTGGCCATTACGGCTTCGAGGCCAAGGACCTGGGCCCGCATCGTGCCGTGGCGGAGGACCTGCGTCCCGCCGGCATTGGTCGAGATGAGGCCGCCAATTGTTGCCGATCCCTTCCCGCCAAGGGTCAGAGGGAAACGTAGCCGGTGTCGTGCCGCCTCATCATGGACGGTTTGCAGGACTACGCCAGCTTCGCACGTAACCTGCTTTGCTTGCGCATCGATATGCCTGATTGCATTCATGCGCCTTAGCGAGAGGATAATCGAGTTCCCCGCTTTGTCCGGCGTAGCGCCCCCCGACATGCCGCTATTGCCGCCTTGTGGCACGATCGGCACTCCGTGCTCGGCGCACAGGGCCACCAGCCGGGCGACTTCGCGCGTATCGGCAGGCGATGCGAGGCCCAGTGCCTTGCCGGTGTAACGGCCGCGCCAATCGGTGAGCCAAGGTGTTACGAGATCGGAATCCTGAGTGAATCCGCGTGGACCAAGGATCTCTGCGGCCTGCTCAACGAATGATCGCGATGTCTCTGTCATTGATGCGCTCATGCCACACTGGATAGGCAAGTCACTACCTATTGCCATTGGTGACGATGTAATATTGCCATTGGTGACGATGTAATTAAGCCGTTATTCAAACGTCGAGGGGCAGGGCGTCCGGAACGCGCCGTAGCTCCCGCCGCGCGGACACGAGGATATTGATCGCCCCGATGCCCAGCTTGTTTTCCCTGACCGCGCCCCTGGCGTTGTTGCTCGCACCTGGTGCGGTGCAGGACGATGCGGGCGCGCGGGGAACGTGCGAAGCGCCTACTTGGCAGCAAGCGCGCGACGGGAATGGCCGGGCTTCACCGCTGCCGTTGTCTGCACGCACCGACGCGTGGAATTCCATTTTCGATGCACCCAAGCCACCCCAGGCCAACCAGGTCAGGATCGAGGGCAGGGTAATCCTGCGCATCTCGCCTGCCCGCGGCCCTGCTCGACAGAGCCTGATGGCCGAAAATGTCGAGCCGCAGCGCAGGCAACTCGTCGAGCGGCCATTCGGCAAATGCATCGATGCCAAGCGGATCGGCGGTGTGGCGGATCAGGGAAGCAGGCTGTTGCTGTTCCTTCGGGACCGCAGGACCCTGTCGGCGCAACTCGAGAAGGGCTGCAGTCCGCGCGAATTCTACCAGGGCTTCTACATGGAGCCATCCGATGACGGCCAGCTATGCGTAAACCGCGATCGCCTGATGAGTCGGTCCGGAGCCAAGTGCAAGGTTGCAAGCTTGCATCAGATGGTGCTGGAAACGGTCGAATAACCGCGCTTTTCCTTGACTGTTCAGGGTAAAACGTCAAAGGGCGCAATCGAAAGAAGCTGCATCTTGCGGCGCTTTCCTCTTTCCGCATCTCTGGGGCATCCGACACTCGCATGAATTTCGCCGATCTCGGCCTTTCACCTGACTTGCTCAAAGCCGTCTCCGACGCCGGCTATACCGAGCCGACGCCGATTCAGGCCCAGGCCATCCCGCCCGTCCTGATGATGAAGGACATCATCGGTATCGCGCAGACCGGAACCGGCAAGACGGCGAGCTTCGTCCTGCCCATGATCGATGTCATGGCCAGCGGTCGCCGCCGCGCCCTGATGCCGCGTTCGCTGATCCTCGCGCCGACACGCGAACTGGCCGCGCAGGTGGCCGAGAATTTCGAGAAGTACGGCAAGAACCATGACCTCAAGCTCGCGCTGCTGATCGGCGGCGTGCAGATGGGCGACCAGGTCAAGGCCTTGAACGAGGGCGTCGACGTGTTGATCGCCACGCCGGGACGCCTCATGGACCTGTTCGAGCGCGGAAAAATCCTGCTCAACGGCTGCGAACTGCTGGTCATCGACGAAGCGGACCGGATGCTCGACATGGGGTTCATCCCCGACATCGAATTCATCTGCGACAAGCTGCCCGAAAGCCGCCAGACGATGCTGTTCTCGGCGACGATGCCGCCGCCGATCGAAAAGCTTGCGAAGAAATTCCTCAAGAATCCCAAGCGTATCGAAGTCAGCCGTGCGGCGACGACGAACAAGGATATCACCGCTTTCAAGATCCCCGTGCAGCAGCGCCAGAAGCGCGAGACCCTGCGCTGGCTGCTCCGCCACGACCAGGTCGAAACGGCGATCATCTTCGCCAATCGCAAGACCACGGTGCGCGAGCTCAACAAGAGTTTGCAGAGCCATGGTTTCGCCAGCGGCGAAATTCACGGCGACATGGACCAGTCCAGCCGGATCAAGGAACTGGATCGCTTCAAGTCCGGCGACATCAACATCCTAGTGGCCAGTGACGTCGCGGCCCGCGGGCTCGACATCAAGGGCGTCAGCCACGTCTTCAACTTCGACACCCCCTGGCATCCGGACGATTACGTCCACCGTATCGGCCGCACCGGCCGCGCCGGAGCCAAGGGCCGCGCCTTTACTTTCGTGGCAGGCGATGATGCCGAGGCGATCGCCAATGTGGAGAAGTTGACCAAGTCGGAAATTCCGGTCTTCGGCAAGAAAGACGTCCGCGTGGAGCTGGTCGAACCGGCTGCGAAACCGGAAGCGAAGTCCAAGCGGGACGATTCCGGCGACAAGCCAGAGCCCAAGAAGCGCGCCGAGAAACCGAAAGCCAAGTCGGACAAGCAGGACAAGAAGGCCGATCGGTCTGAAAAACCTGCCAAATCCAAGGCGCCGAAGGCAAAGCCTGAAACTGCCGCAGAAGATGCCGGCGATTGGAACGGCCCGGTCCCGGGTTTCCTCGACGTTTCGACGAGTTGACTTAACGTCTCTCTAACTACAATCTTGTAGTGATGGGGACGTGATGGAAATCTTCGAAGAACACTTCCGGTATACGGTCAGCCTGCTCTTTTTGGCGGGCCTGTTCTTTGGCTCGCTCGCGCTGATCATGAAGCGTGGCGCTATCTTCGCCGCTATGAACCGTGGGCGCAAGGAATTCACCACCAACCTTGCGTTGACCTTCATAAATCTGGTCATCCTCGCGCCGTTTCTCGCTCTTCCCTCCGGGGCGGTGCGCGATTTCATCGGCATGTCGGAAAACTTCGCGGGCTTCTGGGACAGCATACCCGGCTGGCTGACTGTAGTGATCGCCTTTCTGGTGTTCGATTTCGTGATCTACTGGCGCCACAGGTTCGAACATTCGCCGCTCTTGTGGCGTATTCATGCCACCCACCATGCCGATACCGCCCTGTCGTGGCTGTCGGTGCAAAGGAAACATCCCTTCAGCAAGCTGCTGAGCGTGTGCGTCGACCTCAGCCTGTTGCTGCTTATGGGTATCCCTGAATGGGCGATCGGGACTGCCGGCCTTGCAATTACCTTCTGGGGCTTCCTGGTGCACTGCGACGTGAACTGGACATTCGGCCCGCTGCGCCACTGGCTTATCTCGCCCGCTGCGCACCGGCTGCATCATATCCGCGACGAACGCCTGATGGGCACGAACTTCGGCAATACGCTGACCGCCTGGGATCGGATGTTCGGCACGTTTTGCGATCCGACGCCCTATGTCGGGTGTGAAACCGGTATCGAGGAAGGGACACGCGGCATCGCAGGCGAACTCGCACGTCCGTTCGAGAAGCGGTACTGGCGTCGCAAGCCCGTGGCGGTCGAGGACGACAGCGAAGCTGTCGCCTAGTCGGAGACCGGCTTGACGAAGCTGTCGAGCACCCGCTTTTCGCCCGACGTTTCGAATTCGATGGTCAGCTTATTGCCTTCCTGATCCATCACATATCCATAGCCGAATTTGTCGTGGAACACGCGCGCTCCGACCGCGACATCGGTGCGCGGCTTGGCGGCGAAGCTCGCGGCACTCTTGCCGGGTTCGGCGAGCCGCTTGGGCGTGGTGTCGTAGCCCGAAGCAAGCGCGCGCTGCCAGCCGGGACCGCGCACTGAAGATCGCCCGGGGCGATTGCTGGATACATGGGCGAACGGATCCTCGTTCTCCGTCCAGTTCGCACGCCACAGCGAAGCACCGCCGCTCATCGTCGTTTCGCTCTCGACGTAGTCGTCGGGCAATTCCTCGATGAAGCGGCTCGGTATGGAACTCGTCCACTGCCCGTAAATGCGGCGGTTGGCCGCGTGGTAGATGGTGCAACGCCGTTTCGCGCGGGTGATCGCCACGTAGGCGAGACGCCGCTCTTCTTCGAGGCTGGCGAGGCCGCCTTCGTCGATTGCACGCTGGCTCGGGAAGACCCCTTCTTCCCAACCGGGCAGGAACACGTGGTCGAACTCGAGTCCCTTCGCGGCGTGCATCGTCATGATGGTGATCTTCTCGCCGTCATTGGCGCGGTCGTTGTCCATCACCAGCCCGACATGCTCCAGAAAATCGCCGAGCGTTTCGTAGTCTTCCATCGCGCGGGCAAGCTCGGTCAGGTTCTCCAACCGGCCGGCGCTTTCGGCACTACGGTCCTTCTGCAGCATTTCCTCATAGCCGCTTTCCGCCACGACAATGCGCAGGAGTTCGGATGGGGTGACCTTTTCGGATTGTTCGCGCCAGTGCACGAACTGCGAAAGCAATCCCACCAGCGTATTGCGCGCACGGGCGGGGAGCTCGTCCGTTTCGGCGAGGTCTAGCGATGCAGCGGCCAAGGGCGCCTGCGTCCGGCGCGCATGGCGCTGCATCACCTCCAGCGTCTTTGCGCCAAGTCCGCGCTTCGGCTGGTTGTAGATGCGTTCGAAAGCGAGATCGTCTGCAGGCTGCGAAATGACCCTGAGATATGCGAGCATATCGCGGATTTCGGCGCGTTCGTAGAAGCGGAAGCCGCCGACGATCCGGTAGTTCAACCCGATCTGGATGAAGCGATCTTCGAATTCGCGCGTCTGGTATTGGGCGCGCACGAGGATGGCGATTTCGTCGAGCGGGGCGCCTTCGGATTCGAGACGTTCGATCGCTTCGCCGACGCGGCGCGCTTCTTCCGGGCCATCCCATACGCCGACGACGCGGACTTTTTCTCCGGAAGGCAGTTCGGTCCACAGTGTCTTGCCGAGCCGTTCGCTATTGGCGTTGATGAGACCCGAAGCCGCAGCGAGGATTTGCGGCGTCGACCGGTAGTTCTGCTCCAGTTTCACAACCGCAGCGCCCGGGAAATCCTTTTCGAATTTCAGGATGTTGGCGACCTCTGCCCCGCGCCAGGAATAGATCGACTGGTCGTCATCCCCGACGACGCAGATGTTCTTGCGCTCCTGCGCCAGCAGGCGCAGCCACAGATACTGGACCTGGTTGGTGTCCTGGTACTCGTCCACGAGGATGTATTTGAAGCGCTTCTGGTACTGCGCGAGCACGTCGTGGTGCTGGCGAAATATGTTCAGCATATGCAGCAGAAGATCGCCGAAATCGCACGCGTTGAGCGCCTTCAGACGATCCTGGTACAATTTGTAGAACTGCGTTCCGCGCCCGTTGGCGTAGGCCTCGTTTTCGACCGCATCGAGATCGCCGGGATTGAGACCGCGGTTTTTCCAGCGATCGATAAGCGCGGCGAGCTGACGGGCAGGCCAGCGTTTCTCGTCCAGCTCCTGATCGCGGATCAATTGCTTGAGCAGGCGCAGCTGGTCGTCAGTGTCGAGAATGGTGTAGTTCGACTTCAATCCCACCAGCTCGGCATGGCGGCGCAGCATTTTCGCACCGATGGAATGGAAAGTGCCGAGCCATGGCATCCCTTCGACCGCGTCACCGATGTGACGGCCGACCCGTTCGCGCATTTCGCGGGCTGCCTTGTTGGTGAAGGTGACGCACAGGATTTCCGAAGGCCAGGCCCTGCGTGTGGCAATCAGGTGAGCCAGCCGGGCAGTGAGCGCGGCAGTCTTTCCCGTGCCCGCACCCGCAAGCATCAGCACTGGTCCTTCGGTGGTCAGGACGGCCTGGCGCTGCGGCTCGTTCAACATCGCGGCATAGGCCGGAACGTCGCGGTCTTCCGTCAAATCTTGCGGGGAAGGGGGCGTAGTCATCTGCCAGAACAGCTAGGGAACGCGGGGCTTCAGCACAAGGGGGCTGATGACTGTTTCGGAACCTTGCACACGGGCTTTGCGTAGTGTCGGCAATGATGACAAAAGGAGAAGCCCCTTGAAAAGGTTCATTTTTGCCAGCGCCGCAGCGCTCGCTTTTACCGCCACGCCCGCGATGGCCGACCATCACATGGAAGGCGAAGCCAAGGCCTATGTGCTGACTGCGGACCAGCAGTCGACCTATGACGGCTGGCCGGGCGACCGCCGCAGCATCTATGACGCATGGCCGGCAGGCGCTCAGGAATATTACTGGACCCTCGAACCGGAACAGGAAGCCGGTTGGTGGGTGCTGAATGACACGCAGCGCGTGCGCATCTATGAAATGAACACGGAACAGCGCGCACAGGCCTGGACTGCAATCGCAGCCCAGATGCAGAATGCGAACGCCACGTCGACTGCCGCCCGTACCGCCTCGAGCTCGGCAACGACGGGTCCCCGTTTCGTCCGCAGCGAAGTGGTACAGACCACGCCTGCCGATGCCGGTCCCCCGGACGGCGAACTGCCGATCTGCTCCAGCGATGCTCAGGACAACTGCATCAACGCCTGGGAAGCAGGCAAGCGCGGCCCGGGTGTAAACCGTCCGCTCGAATATTGGCCCGGACGTCCGGCCAGCGAGATCGATGAACCGCTTCCGGCCACGCGTGACGATTAGGTTACGGTGATTTCGTCCCTGCCGTTTTAACCGGCGGAGACGCTTGGAGGGGGCAAGGTTGCCATGGTGACCTTGCCCCTTTCCTATGCGCTCAATCAGCGAGACGCAGGATGGTAAGCTTGGCTTTGCCGACCACACGCTCGGCCTCGATCGCAAGCCCGCGCAGCTTTATCTCTTCGCGCTTGTGCGTTTCGAGAGCGATCCAAGTGGCAGGGCCTATCCAGCCCAGCCTCAGCATCCGGTCGAGCGCGACTTGTCCGGCACCTGTGTCGTACGGCGGATCGAGCAGGATGAGGTCATGGGTCGCCTTGGCGGGACCAAGGCTCATGACCGACCCGGCCTGCACGGTTGAACGCTTGCGGGCATCGAGAGCCGCGATGTTGGCCTTGATCGCCTTTACCGCGTCCGGGTCCTGTTCGACGAAAAGGCAGTGTTCCGCGCCGCGCGACAGGGCTTCTATGCCGAGCGCGCCGGATCCTGCGAAAAGATCAAGGACGGAGAGACCTTCGAAGCTTCCCAGCCGACTGGCCAGCATATTGAACAGCGTTTCGCGGGTCCGGTCGGCGGTCGGGCGCGTTCCTTCGCCCTTTGGTGCGACCAGTTTGCGGCCACGCCAGTCCCCGGCAATGATCCTCACTTGATGTCTCGCAGCAATTGCTTGCGGAATTGCTCGACCGCCTCGCGATTGATTTCGGCTGCTTGCCCGCGCGGGAGATCGGCCAGCTCGAACGGACCGTAGGAAATGCGCATCAGGCGGTTTACCTGCAGGCCGAGGTGTTCGAGCACGCGGCGGACTTCGCGGTTCTTGCCTTCGGTCAGCGTCATCTGGATCCAGCGGTTCATGCCGCTGCCTCGTTCGAGATCGGCCTCGATGCGCCCGTAGCGAATGCCGTCGATCTCGACGCCTTCTATCAGGTCATCGAGCATGGTCTGCGTGACATCCCCGAATGCACGCGCACGATAGCTGCGCGGCACGCCGGAAGACGGCAGTTCCATCGCCCGCTTCAGCTCGCCATCATTGGTTAGCAGCAACAGGCCTTCGGTGTTGAAGTCCAGCCTGCCCACCGGCATCACCCGTCCGGCCGACTTCGGCAGCGCATTGCGCAGCGCTGCATAGATTGTCGGCCTGCCTGCGGGATCGCGTTCCGCCGTGATCAGGCCAGAAGGCTTGTGGAAGGCGAACAGGCGGGTGGCTTCGGCCTTGCCGACCGGCTTGCCATCGACACTGACACCTTTCAGCGAGGTCAACTTGACTGCTGGCGTGTCGAGTACTTTCCCGTCGAGAGACACGCGGCCGTCCGCGATCATGCGTTCGACCTCGCGACGGCTGGCGACACCAGCCCGTGCGAGCAGCTTGGCGATACGGTCGCCTTCTTCCGGAAGTCGATTGTCGGACATAACCCGCGCGGTTAGGCGCTCAGTTGGCGGCGCGCAAGGCTTCCTCGACCGTCTCGTGATAGCGGCGTATCCCGCCCTCCATCGTGCCAAGCGTCAGTTCGGGGACCGCACCGGTCTCCAGCCCCTGCTGACCGAGCTCCGCAGCGCGGAAATCCTCGCTCGCGAAAACCCCTCCGTCGAGCAAGGCCCAGCTGCGCTCCCAGTGATCGCGCGCCTTGTCGGTGCTCGGATGTTCGGGGATCAGCATGAAGTCCTCGACGAGCGTGCGGTTATGCGCCTGCGGCATCATCACCATCACGTTGATATAGTCCGGACTGGGGATGACGAGGGCGCCCGGCAGCAACTGGTATGCGAAGGTGATCACGCGCCGCATCTGGTCCATGTCTTCCAGGTCAACGCCTTCCATCTCTTCCAGCCTGCCGACGGCGCTGCGGGCAAAGGGGCCGATCATGTCGCCGCTAGTGACTCCGTCCTTGAAGAAGGGGCCGATGGTCTGCGCATGTAGACGCGTGACGTGGTAGCTTTCGAGGAAAGCATCCATGATGAGCTTCCAATTGCCGGCCACATCGTGGGTCTTGCGGCGGAACAGCACGTGTTCACCCATGCCGAGCGCGTCGAAATCCTCGCCGATCTTATCGGCATAACCGAAATCAGCGGTCTCTTCCTGCGGGCTAAACCAGATGAGACCGCCGGTCTCTTTCGATGGAAGTTCGACCAGTCCCATCTCACCATTGTCGAGCTCGGGGAAAGAATCGGGTCGCGGCAGAGCAAGAAGGCGCCCATCCACCGAGTACGTCCATGCGTGATAGGGGCAGACGAGCTTTTTCGTGCACGCCACTTCATCGCCTTCGACCAGCCTGGTCCCACGATGGCGGCAGACGTTGAGGAAGACGTGGGCCTTGCCGTCGGCATCGCGGGTGATGAGCAAAGGGCGGCCGGTCGCGTCATGGGGGAGGGCCATCCCGGGGTCGGGCAGGACTGCGCTGGGGCACAGGATCTGCGGGAGCCGATCGTAAATCGCAGCCTTCTCGCGCTGCCAGTGTTCGGGATCTGTATAGACGCTCGCCGGCACGCTCGATTGGCAGAGGTTTTCCTGCTTGCGATTCTCGGCGATATCGCGCGCCAGTCGCAGCATTCCGTCGGTTGGTCGCCGACCTGTCGCCAGTGTGTTCGGAACACCCATCGGACCTGTTCCTTTCTCCTTCTCTCGCGGCTAGTGTCGCAAAAAACAGACCATAACAAAAGGACGCTAGGGAATGGCCGAAGCGGTTGCCGACGAAAAGAAAAAGAAAATATCGACCTGGCGCGCTCTAGGCCTGGCACTTTCGAACCGGAAAAGCGGCTTTATGGCGCTGTTCGGTTTCGCCCAGGGCCTGCCGCCGGCGCTGTTTCTCGGCACCCTCTATGCGTGGTTGAGCGAGGCGGAAGTCGACCTCGAAACGATGGGCGTCTTCTCGCTCGTCGGCCTCGCCTATGCCTTCCAGTTCCTGTGGTCCCCGCTGCTCGACAAGGTCGATATCCCGGGGCTGCGCAGGCTCGGCAAGCGCAAGCAATGGATCGCGCCGATGCAGTTGATCGTCGGCATTGCCTTGCTGATCATGAGCTTCCTCGATCCCAAGAGCGCGCTCGGCTGGTTCAGCCTGCTCGCTGCGATCGGTGCTTTTGCCAGCGCGACGCAGGATATCGCCATCAACGCGTGGCGCATCGACGTGGCCGATGAAACGGCAACGCTCGATATCCTCTCGACCATCACGCAAATGGGCTTCCGTCTCGCCGCGCTGATCGGCGGCGCGCTGGGCCTCATCATTGCAGAGCGGATCGGCTGGCCGCAGACCTATGTCATCATGGGCGCGATCATGCTCGGCATCGGCATCGCTGGGCTGTTTGCGCCCGACGCCAGCGTCGAGAAACGCTCCGCCGCAACGGTTGCTGCCAGCGAAGACGAAGTTGCCGAGCTCTACAATGCGGGCGAGGTGACCGAGAAGGTCCGCAACCACGCCCTTATCGGTGTTGGGCTTCTATGGGGTTGGGCCATCGTCACGGTCGTGGTCTTCATGGTCCGATCGATGACCGCCGCTCCTGAAAACCGTCCTGATGTGACGGAATTTACGACGACATTCGGCCCCCTGATCGTGATCGCCACCGTCGTGCTCCCGGCATTCATCGCGGCCTGGATCGCCAAGCAGAAGCAGGTCGGCAGAAACGTGATCGTCTCTGCCCCTGGTGTAGGCGCCGGGCATAGCGTGAAGTTCACCGATCACCTCTATCGCGCGCTTGTTCTGCCGCTCGTGGAGTTTGTGGGCCGCATGGGCTGGTCGCTGGTCCTGATCCTGGCGCTGGTACTGACCTATCGCATTTGCGATTCGATCTGGGGCGTGTTTGCCTACCCGTTCTACTTGGGCGAGCTGAACTACTCGGGCGACCAGGTGGCATTCGCCTCCAAGTTCTTCGGCGTCTTCGCGATCATCCTGGGGCTGGCGCTTGGCGGCTGGATCATCACCCAGTTCGGGCGGATGTTCACGCTGACGCTGGGCGCTGCGCTGGCTGCGGCGACGAACCTCCTCTACGCCGATCTCGCCATTGGCGGCCAGCTGATGCAGGCGGGAAGCGACGCCATCGGGTTTACCGCCCTCGTCAATTTCATCGCGGGCGTCTTCCAGATGTCCGAGATCGAAGGTTTGGCGCGCCTGACCTTCACGATCTTCTGGGAAAACCTCGCAATCGGTATCGCAGGCGCGGCCTACATTGCCTGGCTCTCCAGCATCGTCGCCAAGAAATATGCGGCGGTCCAATATGCCCTTCTCGCATCGCTGACGCTGTTGGTCGGCACGCTCGGTCGCGGCGCGCTTGGCCAGATGATCGAGGAGCGGGGATATTACTTCGTATTTATCTTCACCACGCTGATCGGTGTCATTGCGGTCATCCTGTGCCTCGCCGAATGGTACCGCGAAAGCCGGGGCAAGGCCGCAGCTGGCGTGGTCGCACCGGAGCTGGGAGAGCAGGCCGCCTGAGGGGGCGACTTCCTAAACGCTGATCACTGCACCTAGTCTGGTAGCTCGTCGTTGAGGCGCAAGACCTCTCCGGCAAGGTAGAGTGATCCGGCGATGAGAACCCGGCAGTCATCTTTGGGCAGGGCGCGCAGCGCTTCCTCGACCCCGGCAGCACTGCGCGCAGCGTCCCCGAAAGCTTCTACCGGATGCGCCTCGTGTCCCGGAACGGGCACGATGGTTAGAGTGCGAAGCCTGTCGGCAAGCGGCTCGGTCAACGCGCGCGGGTCTTTGTTGTCGAGCATACCGAGGATCAGGTGCATCGGGCCTGCGAAAGCGGTTGCGACGGCCTGCCCGGCATTGGGATTATGCCCACCGTCGAGCCAGACTTCGCGCTTTCCGGCCAGGGCGGTCAGCGGGCCATCCTTCAACAGCTGCATCCGGGCAGGCCAACTGGCGCATGCGATACCTTTCCTGATCGCCGATTCTTCGACCCGAAGATGGTTTTGGCTACGAAGCATTGCATGGGCGAGGGCGGCGTTGCGCTCTTGGTGCGGGCCGCGAATACCCGGCTCGGGATAATCCTGCGCCTCCGGGTCGATAGCCCCATTTCCATACGAGTTTGCCATAATCAGCTGCGCGCCCACTTTGCTGGTTACGCTTTCGATCATTGCCTCCGCTTCTGGCGGATTGCTCTCAGCTATGACTGCGAGCGGCACGCCCGCCTTCGCAATGCCTGCCTTTTCGAACGCGATCCGGGCAATCGGCTCCGATGGCACGCCCTCTTCTGGAGCGAGCAGGAAACGTTCGTGGTCGATGCCGAGCGCTGCGATACCGCAGGCTGCTAGCACTTCCGGTTCGAGCACATTCGTCGCATCGAACCGTCCCCCAAGTCCCACCTCGACGACGCAGGCATCGGCCGGAACGCGCGCAAACTCGGTGAAGGCGGCGGCAATCGTGACTTCGAAGAAGCTGGGTTTCAGATCCTTGCCCGCATCGAGCACTTCGGCCAGCAATTCCGCCAGTCTCTCATCGGCGATCAACTCGCCCGCTACCCGGATGCGTTCATTATAGCGAACCAGATGGGGGCTGGTCGTCATGTGGACCGAGTATCCTTGCGCTTCCAGCATCGCGCGCAGGAACGCGCAGGTCGAACCCTTCCCGTTGGTCCCTGCGACATGGAAAACGGGAGGCAGCTGGCGGTGCGGATTGCCCAACCGGTCGAGCAGTGCGCGGATTGTGTCCAGCCCAAGCCGTCCATCGGGCACGCTGAGGCGTGCCAAGCGATCCAGCTGGGCCTGCACGGCAGCGCTTTCGGAGCGGGCGAAATCCCGCATGGAAGGGGTCAGGCCGCCTCGGCGGGTGCCAGGTAATCCAGCAGCGTCGCGATCGTGTCCTTCAGGTCATGGCGGTGGACGACCATGTCGACCATGCCGTGCTTGTGCAGGTATTCGGCCCGCTGGAAGCCATCGGGAAGCTGTTCGCGGATCGTGTCCTGGATCACGCGCTGGCCTGCGAATCCGATCAATGCGCCCGGTTCCGCGATGTGGACGTCGCCAAGCATGGCGTAGCTGGCCGTAACGCCGCCCGTGGTCGGATCGGTGAGGACGACGATATAGGGCAGTCCGGCCTCTTTCAGGCGGCGCGTCATCACGGTCGCCTTGGGCATCTGCATGAGGCTGAGAATGCCTTCCTGCATGCGCGCGCCGCCGGCTGCGGTCACCACGATATAGGGCGCGCGGCGGGTGAGGGCGCGCTCTGCCCCCTGGCAGAACGCCGTGCCGACGGCCATGCCCATCGAGCCGCCCATGAAAGTGAAGTCCTGCACGCCGACGACGGCAGGCTTTCCTTCGATCGCACCCGATCCAACGATGAATGCATCGCGATGCGGGCTCTTAGCGCGGGCTTTCTTCAAGCGCTCCGTATACTTTTGCGAATCCTTGAATTTAAGCGGGTCTTCGCGAACTTCCGGCACGGGCAGGGTTTCGAAGCCTTCATCGAGCAACTGGCGCAGGCGTTCGTCTGCACCGATACGACCGTGATGTTCGCAGCGCGGACAGACGTAGGCGTTTTCCTGATATTCCTGCGCGAAAACCATCTGCTGGCAGCTGGGGCATTTTACCCAGAGATTTTCGTCGGTGCTGCGCTTGGGCAGCCAGGAGATCGAGTTACGGACGCGTGTGAACCAGTTCATGCAGCGCCCTTTGCCGCCGAATGGACCGCCTTGGCAAGCCCTGCGGTAAGCTCGCTCAGCTTGGCGGGTGCATCCGCGCCGTGCTTACCGACCAGTTCGACAAGCGCCGAACCCACGACGACGCCATCGGCGACCTCGGCAATCTCTGCCGCCTGTTCCGGCGTACGCACGCCGAAGCCGACGGCCACCGGGATATCGGTCGATCGCTTGATGCGGCTGACATTCGCTTCGATGGATTCGATGGCGGCTTGCTGCATCCCGGTGATCCCGGCGACTGCGACGTAGTAGAGAAAGCCCGACGATCCTTCGAGGACCTGCGGCAGGCGCTTCGCATCGGTTGTGGGCGTCGCGAGGCGGATCGGAGAAATGCCTGCGTCGCGCAATTGCGGACCGAGCGCATCATCTTCCTCGGGCGGAATATCGACGCAGATCACGCCGTCGACGCCCGCTTCCTTCGCCGCATTGGCGAACCAGTCCGGGCCGCGCCTGATCATCGGGTTGGCATATCCCATGAGGACCAGAGGAACCTCGGGGTGCCGTTCACGAAATTTGCGTGCGATGCGCAACACATCGGCGGTGGTGGTCCCTGCGTTGAGCGAGCGAATATTCGCCGCCTGGATCGCCGGACCATCGGCCATGGGATCGGTGAAGGGCATGCCCAATTCGATCACATCCGCGCCGCCCTCGACCAGCGCGTCGAGATTGGCCGCAGTGTCGCCATCGCCTGCAGTAACGAAGCAGACGAGCGCGGGATGGGGCTTGGAGAAGGCGTTGGAAAGGCGGGTCACGGTTCACTCCTCCGCGTGCCCGCCGCAAGGCCAAATATTGCTGCGATGACAAGCGCATATGGCGCAATCGCAGGTGCATCAATGTCTCTGCTCAAGATCACAAAGCCCAAGGCCGAGAGAATGAAACCGATGGGCAGGCCGATGAGGAATAAGACGCCTGCGCGAGCGGGAGAGAAAGTCACATCTCCACTCCCAACTTTTCTGCCACGGTGAAGATGTCCTTGTCTCCGCGACCGCACAGGTTTGCGAGGATCACGCTGTCCTTCGGCATCTCCTTCGCGCGCTTGGCGACTGCTGCGATGGCGTGGCTGGGCTCTAGCGCCGGGATGATGCCCTCGGTCCGGCAGAGGAGCTGGAAGGCCTCAAGCGCCTCTTCGTCGGTGACGGCGGTGTATTCGACGCGGCCCGTGTCCTTGAGCCAGGCGTGTTCGGGACCGATGCCCGGATAATCGAGACCGGCGCTGATCGAGTGGCCTTCGGTGATCTGGCCGTCCTCGTCCTGCAGCAGATAGGTCTTGTTGCCGTGGAGCACGCCCGGGAAGCCGCCGAGGAGGCTGGCTGCGTGTTCGTCACCATCGAGGCCGTGACCTGCGGCTTCGACACCCAGCAGCTTGACCTCGCGATCGTCGAGGAAGGGGTGGAACAGGCCCAGCGCGTTCGAACCGCCGCCGATGCAGGCCACGGCGAGATCGGGCAGGCGTCCGATACGGTCGAGCATCTGCGCGCGCGCTTCCTTGCCGATGATGCTCTGGAAGTCGCGGACCATTTCCGGATAGGGGTGGGGACCGGCTGCAGTGCCGATGATGTAGAAGGTGTCTTCCACGTTCGCGACCCAGTCGCGCAGGCCTTCGTTCATGGCGTCTTTCAGCGTGCCGCGCCCGCTGGTGACGGGTACGATCTCTGCACCGAGCAACTTCATCCGGAAGACGTTGGGCGACTGCCGGCGAACGTCTTCTGCGCCCATGTAAATCACGCAGGGCAGGCCGAAGCGCGCGCAGACGGTGGCTGTTGCGACGCCATGCTGGCCCGCGCCGGTTTCCGCGATGATGCGGGTCTTGCCCATGCGGATCGCGAGCAGGATCTGCCCGATGCAATTGTTGATCTTGTGCGCGCCGGTGTGATTGAGCTCGTCGCGCTTGAACCAGACCTGCGCTCCACCAAGCGCCTCTGTCAGGCGTTCCGCGTGATATAGCGGCGAGGGGCGCCCGACATAATGCTCCAGCAGGTCATCAAACTCGCGCCGGAATTCCGGATCGGCCTGCGCCTTGCGATATTCACGCTCGAGATCGAGGACCAGCGGCATGAGCGTTTCCGCCACGTAGCGGCCGCCGTAATCGCCGAAATGCCCGCGTTCGTCGGGCTGGTTGCGGAAGGTATTTGCCGTGCTTGCCATGGCGCCTCCATGACGGGGAGAATTGCCAATGTCGAGAGAGGGTTTGGTTTGCGCTCGACAAGTGCGTCTGGCTTCGCCATTCGGCGCGGCCATGGACACCTCAAAGCCTGCCGATTTCAAACTGCCCGAAGACTGCCAGGACATGCGCGAAGTGCGCATCGGCGTCGATACGACCGACCGCGAACTGATGGAATTGCTCGACCGCCGCTTCGGCTACATGCGTGCGGCAGCGCGCATCAAGACCGACCGCAATGTGGTCCGAGACGAGGCGCGCAAGACAGAAGTCATTGAAAACGCGCGCGCCGATGCAGAAAAGCGCGACCTTCCGGCCGGGAAGATCGCGCAAATCTGGGACGATCTGGTCGAAACCTCGATCGCTTACGAACTGGGTGAGTGGGACCGCCTCAAGGGCTAATCCCATTTCCGCGGATCAGTTGCCGCGATTGAATTCGATCCATTCCGCTTCGGTCATGCAGACCTTCTGCTTGCGGCGGCTGCTCATGTCGGCGCGAACATATTTGCAGATTTTCTCTGCGTCCTTCTTCGCCTCTGCCTTGGGAGCATCCGCACGGGTCTCGGCAGGCACTTCCTGCTGGCCCGCGAAAGCGGGAGCGGCGAGGATGGTGAGGCCGGCGGCGATCGCGGCTAAACGCATAGTAATTCCTTGAGTTGAATGGATTTCGCGCTGCGCCTAATCGCTTGCCGTTGCAGTGTCGACAGGCTTGCGATCAATCCCCGCGCGGTTTTCGCTGAAGCGATGACAGCACTCCACGAAGGGTGCGAACCTCCAGGTGGTTCCAGCCCGGTTTCGTGAGCACTCCGCGCAAGGTACGGCGCGTGGAATCGGCACGCGCTTCCGGCAGGAAATAGCCGTTCGGTTCAAGCATGCTTTCGAGGTGGCCTATTAGCCCTTCGAGCTCTTCTTGCGGAGCAGGCGGCAGGAGATCTTCCTGCGTCGGCTGGGCAAGCGTCTCGTGCTTGCTCCATTCGTAGGCGCAAAGGATCACGGCCTGGGCGAGGTTTAGCGATCCGAATTCCGGGTTGATCGGAACGGTCAGGATCGCGCGCGCCAGCGCAACGTCCTCGGTCTCCAGTCCCGAGCGTTCGGGCCCGAAGAGGATCGCGCTGCGACCCGAAGCAACCGCCATCTCAGAGGCAGCTTCCTCCGGGGTCACGACCGGCTTCGTCACTCCGCGCTTGCGCACGGTGGTGGCGTAGACATGGGCGCAGTCCGCAACGGCCTCTGCCGTGGTCGCATAGACCTGCGCATTTTCGAGAACGACATCCGCGCCCGATGCGGCGGGCCCTGCCGAAGGGTTGGGCCAACCGTCGCGCGGCTCGACGAGACGCAGCTCGCTGAGCCCGAAATTGAGCATGGCGCGCGCGGCCTTGCCGATATTCTCGCCAAGCTGGGGCCGGACGAGAACGATGACCGGTTTGCGCAGTTCAGCCTCGCTCATTGGCTGCGGCTTCCTGCACCGTGCTGGCGAATTCCTCGAAATCGCGGGCCTCGCTGAAGTCGCGATAGACCGAGGCGAAGCGGATATAGGCGACCGAATCCAGTTGGCGCAGACCGTCCATGACCATCTCGCCGATCCGCTGCGATGCGATTTCGGCTTCGCCGGCGGTTTCGACCTGGCGCTGGATGCCGGAGACGAGCTGGTCGATCCGTTCAGGAGCGACATCGCGCTTGCGACAGGCGAGCGAGATGGATTGTTCGAGCTTCGCGCGTTCGAACGCTTCGCGCCGGTCTCCGGATTTGACCACGGTGACTTCGCGCAGTTGCACCCGTTCGAAGGTAGTGAAACGGGCGCCGCAGCTGGAACACTGGCGGCGACGGCGGATCGAGGTCGAATCCTCGGTTGGACGACTGTCCTTTACCTGGGTGTCGTCGAATGCGCAGAAAGGGCAGCGCATCTTACGGTCTCAGGCGCTTGTAGAGCATCAGCCCGGCACCCGCGACGCCGCCGATGACCGGTCCGACCACAGGCAGGACCCATCCGGCAACCGCACCGATGGCCGCCCCGGTCAGGACGGGCGCAGTCGAAGGATGATCGACCCCTTCCTTCATCATCGCCTTGAGCTCGTCCCGTGCGTCGGGGAGCAGGTCATGGTCCTGGTGCTTGGGTTCCTTGTCGTCCATCGTCTGGTTCCTCAGCGGCCCGGGTAGACCGGGAATTGCGCACACAGTTCGGATACGCGGGCGCGCACACTTTCTTCGACCTGGCCGTCGCCTTCCGGGCCGTTGCGCGAAAGGCCGTCGACGACTTCGCAGATCAGCTTGCCGATGATTTCGAATTCCGCCGGTCCGAAGCCGCGCGTAGTGCCTGCCGGTGTGCCGAGGCGGATGCCGCTGGTCACGAAGGGGCTGCGCGTGTCGTAGGGAATGCCGTTCTTGTTGCAGGTGAGCCAGGCGCGGTCGAGACCGGCTTCGGCTGCCTTGCCGGTGACGTTCTTGGCGGTGAGGTCGACCAGCATGGAGTGGTTGTCCGTGCCGCCGGAAACCACTCGCAGGCCGTTTGCCTCGATGCCACGCGCAAGGGCACGGGCGTTTTCGACGACGCGGTGTGCATAGTCCTTGAAATCGGGGCGCAGGGCTTCGCCGAACGCGACCGCCTTGGCTGCGACCACGTGCATCAGCGGACCGCCCTGCATCCCCGGGAACACGGCCATGTTGAGCGGCTTGGTCAGCTCTTCGTTGTTCCACAGGATGACGCCGGAACGCGGGCCGCGCAGGCTCTTGTGGGTCGTCGTGGTGACGACATCGGCATGGGGGAAGGGCGAGGGGTGCGCGCCGCCAGCGACGAGGCCGGAAATGTGGCTCATGTCGACCATCAGGATCGCGCCGACTTCATCGGCGACCTTGCGGAACGCTTCCCAGTCCCAGACGCGCGAATATGCGGTACCGCCTGCGATGATGAGCTTGGGCTTATGCTCCTTCGCCGTGGCCATCACCTCGTCCATGTCGATCAGTTCGTCGTCCTTGCGAACGCCGTAGCTGACCGGATTGAACCATTTGCCGCTCATGTTGACCGGCGAGCCGTGGGTGAGGTGACCGCCCGAGTTCAGGTCGAGACCCATGAAGGTGTCGCCGGGTTGCAGCAGGGCCAGGAAAACGGCCTGGTTCATCTGGCTGCCGGAGTTGGGCTGAACATTGGCAAAGTTGCAGCCGAACAATTGTTTGGCCCGCTCTATTGCCAGCGTTTCCACGACATCGGCATAGTCGCACCCGCCGTAATAGCGCTTGCCCGGGTAGCCTTCCGCATACTTGTTTGTGAAGACACTGCCGGTAGCCTCGAGCACGGCCGTAGAAGCGATATTCTCGCTTGCGATCAGTTCGATCTTGTCCTGCTGGCGGGCCAGTTCGTTGCGGATCGCTGCGTGTACCTGAGAATCCGCCTGTTCCAGCGTGTCGTGCCAAAAACGGTCCATCGGGTCGCGTTGGGTGTGTGCTGCCTGGGTTGCCATGATCAGTTTTCCGGGTTGGAGAGCTTGTCGACGCGGCGCTGGTGGCGCCCGCCTGCGAATTCGGTTTCGAGGAATGCGGTCACGCAGGCCTTGGCCATATCGCTACCTGTGAGACGCGCGCCCATCGCGATGCAGTTCGCGTCATTATGTTCGCGGCACAGCGATGCTGAGAGAGGTTCCGACACGAGCGCGCAGCGCACGGCGGGATTGCGATTGACGGACATCGAAATCCCGATGCCCGACCCGCACAGGGCAATGCCGCGCTCTGCCGTGTCATCGGCTACGACACTCGCCAGCTTATAGCCGAAGTCGGGGTAATCGACGCTTTCGGTCGTGTCCGGGCCAAGGTCGGCGACCTCGTGTCCCTGTTCGATGAGCCAATCGCGCAGTTCGGCCTTCAGGTCGATCGCGGCGTGGTCGGAGGCAATAGCGATACGCATGGTGCGGCCATACGCATTTCGCGGTGAGCAATCTACCGCCTAATCCGGTCATCCACGGCGGAACGCCATCAAACGCGGCTCAATTGCTCCACTGCATCTTTGATCTGATGGATCGAGTAGGGCTTGGTCACCGTGGGCACATTTTCGAACCCGTCCGCGTGCGCGTTATCACCATAACCCGTGGCGAACATTACCGGGACCCCCTGATCCAGCAGTTTCCTAGCTACACCGTAGCTTTTCTCTCCGCGGACATTCACGTCGAGTATCCCGAAATCGAATGACGCGCTCCCCAGCAGCTCCTCCGCTTCATCGAGGGCGGTCGCGAGCGATACCTTGGCACCTTCGTCCAGCAAAAGATCCTCCAGCCCGAAGGCGATAATCGGTTCGTCTTCGAGAATGAAGAAATGCATGCCATCGATCGTCACAGCCTCGTCTCCAGGCGACAGTGCAGTCCATCGGTATCATAGTTCATATCGCAGGAATCTCCGCGATTACCGAATGCACGCGAGATCAGCCGCGATCCGAAACCCCGCCGGGTTGGCTCACTGATTTTCGGTCCACCGGTTTCCTGCCAGTCGAAGATCAGGTGTGCCCCGTCCTCTCGAGGTTCTCGTGCCCAGCTTATGCCCAGTCGGCCTTCGTCTGCGGACAGTGCGCCATACTTCAGAGCATTGGTCGCCAGCTCATGGACCACCATCGCCAATGCTACAGCGGATTGCGGGTCCAACGTAACCTTCGGACCGTCCAGCGAGTACCTACCGGATTGCAGCCCGGCGGTAGCCTCGAGGGAGGCTCTGATGATTTTCTCGACATCGGCCTTTTTCCAGGTGTTCTCGGTGAGAAGATCGTGCGCGCTGGCAAGGGCGGCGATGCGGGCGAAGAAAACTTCCAGACCGACATGTCCGGTGTCGGATTTGAATGACTGCTGGGCGAGGCCCTGTACGATGGCGAGCGTGTTCTTCACACGGTGGTTGAGCTCGTTGATCAGCAACTGTTGCCGCTCTTCGGCTTCGACTTCCTCGCTGACGTCGTACCCCTGGATCAGGATGCCACTGACTTCGCCGGTGTCCTCGGTGATCGGCTGGAAAATGAACTCCAGATGCGATTCCGTGGTGGCGCCGGTTTCAGGATCGATCAGGGCGACCCGCTCGCGATTGCCGAAATACGGCTCGGCGCTGGCCCTTACTTCGTCGAGGATCTTCCCGAAGCCTTGCTCGACCACCTCGGGCAAAGCCTCGGCGACAGTTAGCCCGATCAGCTTGCGCCCTCCCAGAAGGCGGCGGTAGGCGGCATTCGCCAGAACGAAAGTGTGTTCCGGACCGGAGATTACCGCGACGAAGCCCGGCGCCTGCTCCAGCAGCATCCGGATACGATCTAGTTCCGCGGAAGCCAGACGGTATCGCTCTTCGACTTTCTTCGCCCGCTCGACCACGCTTGCTTCATCGATGGCACGACGCAGGTTTTCCAGTTCGGTGATATTGACCGTATGCTGGAGGATATAGCGGACCTCACCGTCATCGCCCTTCAGGGGCGTGTGAGTGGCGCTCCAGTAATGCGTATCGAATGAGCCATCGGGATTGGAGATATCGTACCTGATGTGCGCGATCTCGTCGGTCTCGCCCGTCCTGAGCACGCGGTCGAAAGATTCCTTGAGCTGCCGGTAACTCTCGCCTTCGCTCGGGAATGCCTCGAACATCGGCCGCCCGAGAATGTCCTCTCGCTCGCGCATTGTGACGCGCAGGTAGGCATCGTTCATCCATGCAAGTTCAAGATTGCGATTCAAAAGGACATAGGGATTCGGCGAGTTGGCGAGCAACTCCTTGAAATCGATGTCTGAAACGTGTTGCGGTATAAGCCCCCCCTCGCGAGGGCGCGCCCGATCACGAGACCCGCTCGGACACCCTCTTACCGCACGCAATCACTGCCGTGCAGCAAGGTTCCCGAAACCACGGAATTTCGCCGGTAGGGTGCGAATTTTTCGACCGCCGGTCGATCCCTGGAAGGGAAAGCCGGCGGTGCCCGAACTTACTGGTCGAGGAAAGAGCGCATCTTGCGGCTGCGGCTCGGGTGCTTGAGCTTGCGCAGCGCCTTGGCCTCGATCTGGCGGATACGCTCGCGCGTCACCGAGAACTGCTGGCCTACTTCTTCCAGTGTGTGGTCGGTGTTCATGCCGATGCCGAAGCGCATGCGCAGCACGCGTTCTTCACGCGGGGTGAGCGAAGCAAGGACGCGGGTGACCGTTTCCTTGAGGTTCGCCTGAATCGCTGCATCGACAGGGATGATCGCGTTCTTGTCCTCGATGAAATCGCCGAGGTGCGAATCTTCCTCGTCGCCGATGGGCGTTTCGAGGCTGATCGGCTCCTTGGCGATCTTCATCACCTTGCGCACCTTTTCGAGCGGCATGGAGAGCTTCTCCGCCATCTCTTCGGGTGTCGGTTCGCGGCCCTGGTCATGCAGGAACTGGCGCGAGCAGCGGACCAGCTTGTTGATCGTCTCGATCATGTGGACCGGAATACGGATCGTGCGGGCCTGGTCGGCGATCGAGCGGGTGATTGCCTGCCTGATCCACCAGGTCGCGTAAGTGCTGAACTTGTAGCCGCGGCGGTATTCGAATTTGTCGACCGCCTTCATCAGGCCGATGTTGCCTTCCTGGATCAGGTCCAGGAACTGCAGGCCGCGGTTGGTGTACTTTTTCGCGATCGAGATCACGAGACGCAGGTTCGCCTCGACCATTTCCTTCTTGGCGATGCGCGCTTCGCGTTCGCCCTTCTGGACCATGTTAACGATGCGGCGGAATTCGGGCAGGGCCATGCCGGTTGCGCTGGCGATGTCGGCGATTTCCGCACGGATACGGTCGATCGCGTCGGCTTCCTTCTCGGCGAAGGCGGCCCACTTCTTGTCCTTCTTGACCTTGTCTTCCATCCACGTGTCGTCGAGCTCGTTCCCGATATAGGAATCGAGGAAGTCGACACGCTTGACCTTGTGGCGCTCTGCAAGGCGGAGCATCTGGCCGCCGAGAGCGGTCAGGCGGCGGTTGAAGGCATAGAGGTTGTCGACCAGGAATTCGATCTTGGTCGCGTGGAACTGGACGCTTTCCACCTCGGCAGTGAGCTGTTCCGAAAGCGCTTCGTACTTCTTTTCCTTGGCAGCCGGGAAGTCGTCGCCACGGCCGAGAACTTCGACGCGTTCGGCCTGGAGCTTTTCGAATTTGCCGAACAGGTCCGCGATACGGGCGAAGCGTTCGATGGCGTCCGGTTTGAGGGCGGCTTCCATCTGAGCAAGGGACATGGTGTTGTCCTCTTCCTCTTCGTCGTCCTTCTTCGAACCTTCTTCGCCGTCTTCGTCTTCCGATTCCTCGGAATCGTCGTCGTCTTCGTCACGAATGGTCGGGCCGGCGGTTTCTTCCGAGATTTCGCCGTCGTCGTCATCGTCTTCGGCGTCGTCGTTCAGCTTGTCCGCCGGCGGTTCCTTGGACAGCATGGCGTCGAGATCGAGGATCTCGCGCAGCTGCATTTCCTCGGCATTGAGCGCTTCGGACCACTGGATGATAGCGTGGAAGGTGATCGGGCTCTGGCACAGGCCCATGATCATCATGTCGCGACCGGACTCGATACGCTTCGCAATGGCGATTTCGCCTTCGCGGCTGAGCAGCTCGACCGCGCCCATTTCGCGCAGGTACATGCGGACTGGATCGTCCGTACGCTCACCAGCGGCCAGTTTCTTCGGCCCGGCCGGCTTCTTGGCAGGCTCTTTCTCGCCGGAAGAAGGCGCCGGAGCGATTTCCTCGACTTCGTCTTCCTGCTCTGCATCCTCGTCGTTTTCGACGATCTGCACGCCCATTTCGGACAGGGCAGACTGGATGTCTTCGATCTGGTCGGAACTCATCTCGCCCTGAGGCAAGGCGTCGTTGAGCTCGTCATAGGTGACGTAGCCCTTCTTCTTCGCCTTGGTGAGAAGCTTTTTGACCGACGCTTCGTTGAGATCGATCAGCGGTGCGTCGTCTTTGTCGCCCGACTTGGTCTTGGTGGCCATAAAGAGCAATCAGTCCGTACTTGCGCCGCTGCCAGGTCCCGTGTCCTGAGCGGCATCTGAATCTTTTGCGGTCGCCGAAGCGGCCTTGCGGCTTGCCATTTGCCCGAGTCGCGCCTCGAATTCCAGCTTCCGTTTCAGCAATTGCTGCTGTTCGACGAAAGCCCCTTCGGGGTCGCTCTCGAAACGCGCGGTCGCTGCTGCCAACGCGGCTTCGAGTGCCGGCCTTTCGACCAGCAGAGACACGGCTTCGGCCAGTTCCTCGCGCGCATCTACCGGGTCGGTGCCTTCATCAAGAAAGGCGAAGCGGATGTTTGCCGGTGGGGCGGGTAGGCCTTCGGGTAGCGATATGGGCGATTGCGCGTGCGAATCAAGCGTTTCCGCTGCGGCAAGAAGCGAATCTATCGCCGAACCGACATTTCGGTCACTCTGTGCCACGCGGGCAAGCGCGGCCTCGTGGCGGGCGATCTCGCCCGGATGGCGCAGCATTCCGTGGATTACAGCACTCGCCAGCGTATCGCGCGACCCGCCTTCGATCGCTCTTTTCAAGCGCCGCTCGGCATCGGCCGAAAGCTGGGGAGAAGGTGCTTTGAAGCTTCCCTTTTTCCATTCCCCACGCGGTTTGAATTCGCGCTGGGGGCGGGGCGGAAAGGCGAAGTCGGAAAAGCGCTGGGTCAGTTCGCGCTTGTAGAGCGCCCGGATGTCGGGATGCTCGATGGCCTCGACGTGGTGCATCAGGCGCGCTTTCAACCCGGCTTTCTCTTCCGGTGAGGTCAGGGGCGCGGCGGCCTTCTCGAACTCCCACAAGGTGTCGAGGAGGCTCGCCGGGCTGGAGAGCAGATCTTCGATGGCCGACACGCCCTTTTCGCGGATCAGGTCATCGGGGTCCATTCCGGCAGGCAGCCTGACGATGGAGAGCGAATGCCCGGGACGCAGCATGGGGAGGGCACGTTCGATGGCGCGCATTGCGGCGCGTTGCCCGGCATTGTCGCCGTCGAAACACAGGATCGGCCGCTCGACCTGCCGCCAGAGAAGTTCGATCTGGTTCTCGGTCAGGGCCGTGCCGAGCGGTGCGACGGCCTCTGCGATGCCGGCGTTCGCCAGTGCGATCGCGTCCATGTACCCTTCGACGACGATAATCCGCCCGGTCTGGCGAGACGCGGGCGCGGCGCGGTGCAAGTTATAAAGCGTGCGACCCTTGTCGAAGAGCGGCGTGTCGGGCGAGTTGAGATATTTCGGCGCATTGGGATTGCTGTCGCTATCGAGAATGCGTCCGCCGAAAGCGATGACCCGACCGCGCGCATCGTGGATCGGGAGCATCAGCCGCGCACGAAAGCGGTCGTAGGGATCCTTGCCCTCGACCTCGATCCGCATGCCGGCTTCGATCAGCATTTGCTCCTCAAAGCGCGACAACGCCGCTTTCGAGGCCTGCCTGTCCTGCGGAGCGTATCCGAAACCGAATTCGCGCACCGTCTTGTCGGAGAAGCCCCTGCGCGAGAGATAGGCGCGTGCTGCTACCCCGTCCGCACCCCTCAGATTGCTTTCGAACCAGTCCTGCGCCGCTGCCGTGACGTCGTGCAGGCTGGCGCGCTTTTCGGCGCGTTTGGCGGCCTGAGGATCGGGAGCAGGGACTTCCATGCCCGCTTCCGCCGCCAATTCCTTGACCGCATCCATGAAGGGCATGCCGCGCTGGTCGGTCAGCCAACGGATGGCATCGCCATGCGCCTCGCACCCGAAGCAGTGATAGAACCCCTTCTCGTCATTGACGTAGAAGCTGGGCGTCTTCTCGTTATGGAACGGGCAGCAGGCTTTGAACTCACGCCCCGCCTTGGTCAGGCGCACGCTGCGGCCAATCACAGCGGACAGGGTCGTCCGCATGCGCAATTCGTCCAGCCATTGGGGTGAGAGGGCCATCTCCTCTCCCTACTGCCTGACGGCCCCTGCCGCTAGTTGGCGGGCGTTTCCGTTGCCGGTTTTTCCTCCGCCGGGAAGGGACCCCGTGCAACGGCCTGATCGCCCAGGACTTCCAGCAAGAACGCATCGGAAGGACCGGCGGGAGGTTCAGTTGACTGCCACCATACGGTGACGGTGGCGTTTTCCTGCCAATTCTGCCCGTCGACGACTCTCCAGATGAGACGGCCATCGTCGATCGTCACGCCAATTGCATCCTCGCTACCGAAAGCGGCCTGCGCCTGGCTGCGCGAATAGCCTAGCGAGCCGTTGAAGCCGTGGGCGCGCTCGGTGGTCCTGAACAGGGTAGGCGGCGCTTCGACCACTTCGGGACCTGCTTCAGGCTGAGCAGTACTTACGCCGTCGAGGGTCACCTGGTGGACGTACGTATAGATCGTGTCTTCCGGCATCTGGCCCGGCTCGCAGGTCTCGACGCCTTCGGGGCACGCGACGAAGCTGACCATGGTGCCGATCTGTGCGCTGCCTGCGCTCAGGACCGTTTCGACCTCGGGCCCTTGCGGACCGACGATCTTCGCACCCAGCGTCGACAGGTCGAGATCGGCGGCGACCAGCGTGCGCGGCTGCGCAGGCGTTGGCGTAGGCGTCGGCGCGGGTTCGGGCTCGCTCGACCCGCAGGCGGCGAGGGCGAATGGCGCGGCAATCAGCAGGAGGCGCTTCACGACAGCGCCTCCTTCACGAGGCCGCTGGCTTTGCTCATATCGAGCGTTGCGCCGTGGCGGGCTTTCAATTCGCCCATGACCTTGCCCATGTCCTTCATGCCCTCGGCACCGGTATCGGCCTTGATCTGGGCGATGGCCGCGCGGGTTTCATCCTCGCTCATCTGCTTGGGGAGGAATTCCTCGATCACGACGAGTTCGGCCTTTTCCTTGTCGGCCAGTTCCTGCCGCCCGCCGTCTTCGTACATCGCAATCGATTCGCGGCGCTGCTTGGCCATCTTCATCAGTACGTCGGTGACGAGCTCGTCGTCTTCCGGCTTTTTGTCCGAGGTGCGCAGCTCGATATCGCGATCCTTGATCTTGGCACCGATCAGGCGCAGCGCGGCGGTCCGCTCCTTGTCCTTGGCCTTCATGGCAGTGACGGTTTCGGTCTGGATCTTTTCGCGGAGCATGGGGCCTCGTAACGCTAATCTGTGGATGGTTCGGGTCCCATGTAAGGCAAGCTGACGCAAAGCCAAGTGTTCCGCTTGACGGAGGCGCGCTGCACCTATAGCGGCCATGGCTTAGCGACATCGCCGGAAACCCCTGACTCGGAGAGCCCCCATGGCCCTGCCCGCATTCTCGCACGCGCAACCCAAAGGCGCGACGGGAGTCCTCGTCTTCGCGGACGGAACCTGCATCTGGGGCAAGGGCTTCGGCGCTTCCGGATCGGCCGTCGGCGAAGTGTGCTTCAACACGGCGATGACCGGATACCAGGAGGTGATGACAGATCCCTCCTACGACAGCCAGATCGTCACCTTCACTTTCCCGCACATAGGCAATGTCGGCGCGAACGAGGAAGACCACGAAAGCCGCGGGCTGGGTGCGGTCGGCTGCATCGTGCGTCAGGAAGTCACGCCGCAGTCCAACTTCCGCGCGCAGCAGGAATTCGTCGACTGGATGACCGCCCACGGCAAGATCGGCCTGTCGGGCGTAGACACGCGCGCGCTTACCCGCCGCATTCGCCTCAACGGCGCGCCGAACGCGGTCATCGCGCACAATCCGCGCGGCGAGTTCGACATGAAGGCGCTGAAGAAGCAGGCCGCGGAATGGAGCGGGCTGGAAGGCCTCGACCTCGTTCCCGGCGTGACCCGCGAGGGGCAGGAAGACTGGAAGGGCGGCCACTGGCAGCTCGGCTTCGGTTATACCGAAGGGACTGCGGCAAAGCCGCACGTCGTCGCCATAGATTACGGCGCGAAGGACAATATCTTCCGCAATCTCGTGAAGGCAGGGGCCAAGGTCACGGTCGTGCCTGCGCGCACCCCGCTTGACGAGGTGATGGCGCTGAAGCCCGATGGCGTGTTCCTGTCGAACGGCCCGGGCGATCCGGCGGCAACCGGCGAATATGCGGTGCCGGTCATCAAGGGCCTGCTGGATGCGGACGTGCCGCTGTTCGGCATCTGCCTCGGTCACCAGATGCTCGGCCTCGCGGCTGGCGCGAAGACCGCCAAGATGTTCCAGGGCCACCGCGGCGCCAACCATCCCGTCCAGCGTGTCGGCGGAGAGTGGGGCGCCAGCGAAGGCCTCGTCGAGATCACCAGCATGAACCACGGCTTCGCGGTCGATGTCGACACCCTGCCGGACGGCGTGGAGCAGACTCACGTTTCGCTGTTCGACGGCACCAATTGCGGTATCTCGATCAAGGGCAAGAAGGCGTTCGGCGTACAGTACCACCCCGAGGCGAGCCCCGGCCCGCAGGACAGCTTCTACCTGTTCGAGAAATTCGTGGGGATGCTTTGATGTTCTCACCGGATCGGAAAACCTTTGTGTTTCCAATTCTTTGCGCGGCCCTCTTGTCGGCCTGCGCGAGTGAAACCGATCTGGATCAGGATTGGTGCTTAGACGCGGGAATAGCTGAAACCGCCGAGGGCGAATGGAAAGTTGCCTTCATCGATCTTAGCGCTGCATCCGCTTCGACAATCGCCCTCTACCGGGATACCGAAGTGACTGACGGGTGGGGTGCTCCCAGTCAGTGGATACAGTCCGCAGATTTCGATGAGGGGCGCCAGCGCTTCATCGAAAGCGGAATCCATCCCGCAGGCACGGTCTACACCGACGAGGAAGGTATGGTTCTGTACCGTTCTCCGCCAACCCAGGATTCCCTTCAGGCATTGTGCGCCTCAATACCTGCTCAAGCCAAACTGATCCTCCTGAAACCGACTGCGGCACCGGACGAAAGCAACTAAATGCCCAAAAGAACCGACATCTCCTCGATCCTCGTCATTGGCGCCGGTCCGATCATCATCGGGCAAGCCTGCGAGTTCGATTATTCCGGCACGCAGGCGATCAAGGCGCTGAAGGAGGAGGGCTACCGGGTCATCCTGGTGAACTCCAACCCCGCCACGATCATGACCGATCCGGAAATGGCCGACGCGACTTATGTCGAGCCGATAACGCCGGAAATCGTCGCCAAGATCATCGAAAAGGAGCGGCCCGACGCGGTGCTGCCCACGATGGGCGGGCAGACAGCGTTGAACTGCGCGCTCAAGCTCGACGAGCTGGGTGTGCTGGAGAAGTACGGCGTCCAGATGATCGGCGCCAAGGCCGACGCCATCGACAAGGCGGAAAACCGCCAGCGCTTCCGCGAGGCGATGGACAAGATCGGCCTCGAAAGCGCACGCAGCGGCATTGCAAACACGGTGGATGAAGCCTTCGCGGTGCTCGAACGCACCGGTCTGCCTTCCATCATCCGCCCCAGCTTCACGCTCGGCGGGACCGGCGGGGGCATCGCTTATAACAAGGCCGAGTTCGAGCGCATCGTGCGCGAGGGCCTCGACGCATCGCCCACGACCGAAGTGCTGATCGAGGAATCGCTCCTCGGCTGGAAAGAATACGAGATGGAGGTGGTGCGCGACCGCAAGGACAATTGCATCATCATCTGTTCGATCGAGAACGTCGATCCGATGGGCGTGCACACTGGCGATTCCATCACCGTCGCCCCCGCGCTGACGCTGACCGACAAGGAATACCAGATCATGCGCACCGCCTCGATCGAGGTCTTGCGTGAAATCGGTGTGGAAACAGGCGGTTCGAACGTACAGTTCGCAGTCAATCCCAAGGATGGCCGCCTGATCGTGATCGAGATGAACCCGCGCGTCTCCCGCTCCTCGGCGCTGGCATCCAAGGCGACCGGTTTCCCGATCGCGCGCGTCGCGGCAAAGCTGGCGGTGGGCTACACGCTCGACGAGATCCAGAACGAGATCACCGGCGCAACGCCCGCATCGTTCGAGCCGACCATCGATTATGTCGTCACCAAGATCCCGCGCTTCGCCTTCGAGAAGTTCAAGGGCGCAAAGCCCGAACTCGCCACGGCGATGAAGTCGGTGGGCGAGGTCATGGCGATCGGTCGCTGCTTTGCAGAGAGCATGCAGAAGGCGCTGCGCGGCCTTGAAACCGGCCTCGACGGGTTTAACCGCGTGCCCGAACTGGAAGGCGTGAGCCGCGACAAGATCACCGCGGCGCTCTCGCAGCGCACGCCCGATCGTATCCTCAAGATCGCACAGGCCTTCCGCGAAGGCCTGACCGTCGACGAAATCCAGCCGATCACCGGTTTCGACCCGTGGTTCCTGCGCCAGATCGAAGCGATCATCTACGAAGAGCAGATGCTCGGCCACAACGGCCTGCCGCGCGATGCCGAAGAAATGCGCCGCCTCAAGGCCATGGGCTTCTCCGACAAGCGCCTCGCCACGCTGGCGGTCCGTTCGGTCGGCGTTGCCGGCGGCATGGCGGAAACGCAGGCCCGCCGCTCCGGCCTACTGCATGACGCTTTGCGCGCCATGGCCGGAGCCACCAGCGAACAGGAAGTTCGTAAGCTGCGCCAGAAGCTCGGCGTGAACCCCGTTTTCAAGCGGATCGACAGCTGCGCGGCCGAATTCGAGGCCGTCACGCCCTACATGTACTCTACCTACGAAGCGCCCAGCTTCGGTGAGCCCGAGGACGAGGCGGAGCCGAGCGATCGCAAGAAGATCGTCATTCTCGGCGGCGGCCCGAACCGGATCGGGCAGGGCATCGAGTTCGACTATTGCTGCGTCCACGCCTGCTTCGCTCTGGCCGAGGCAGGGTTCGAGACCATCATGGTCAATTGCAACCCCGAGACCGTTTCGACCGATTACGACACCTCCGACCGCCTCTATTTCGAGCCGCTGACGGAAGAGGACGTGCTGGAAATCCTGCGCGTCGAAATGTCTAAGGGTGAAGTCGTGGGCGTAATCGTCCAGTTCGGCGGCCAGACTCCGCTAAAGCTGGCCGCTGCGCTAGAACGCGAAGGCATCCCGATCCTCGGTACATCGCCCGATGCGATCGACCTCGCCGAAGACCGCGAACGTTTCGCCAAGCTGGTTTCGAAGCTCGATCTCATGCAGCCGGACAATGGCATCGCGAAGAGCCGTGACGAGGCGGCAGCCGTCGCTGCGCGGATCGGATATCCGGTCCTGCTCCGCCCGAGCTATGTCCTTGGCGGCCGCGCGATGGAGATCGTCGACAGCGAAGCTCAGCTGGATGACTACATCAACACGGCCGTTAACGTGTCGGGAGACAGCCCCGTGCTCGTCGACCAGTATCTGCGCGATGCGGTCGAATGCGACGTCGATGTAATTGCCGATGGCAATGAGGTGCGCATCGCCGGCGTCATGCAGCACATCGAGGAAGCCGGCGTGCACTCGGGCGACAGCGCCTGCACCCTGCCGCCTTACAGCCTGCCCGACGACATCGTCGAGGAGATGGAGCGCCAGGCGACCGCCCTGGCAGAAGCTCTCGACGTGCGCGGCCTGATGAACGTGCAGTTCGCCGTGAAGAACGGCGAGGTCTACCTGATCGAGGTCAATCCGCGCGCCAGCCGTACCGTGCCCTTCGTGGCGAAGGCCATCGGCCAGCCCGTCGCCAAGGTCGCCGCGCGCGTCATGGCGGGCGAACCGCTTTCCAATTTCGAACCGTTCAACCTGCGGCCCGACCATATGGCTGTGAAGGAAGCCGTCTTCCCCTTCAGCCGCTTCCCCGGCTCCGATCCGGTCCTGTCGCCTGAGATGAAGAGCACCGGCGAGGTGATGGGGATCGACCGCGATTTCCCGGCGGCGTTCCTGAAATCGCAGCTGGGGGCGGGCATGATCCTCCCCGAAGGCGGCACGCTCTTCGTGTCGGTCAAGGACAGCGACAAGGAAGTCATCCTTCCCGCAGTCGCTACCGTGCTGGAGCAGGGCTTCCGCGTCATCGCGACGGGCGGCACGCAGCGGTTTCTCGCAGAGCAGGGCCTGAACGTCGAACCGGTCAACAAGGTGGCCGAAGGTCGCCCGCACATCGTCGATGCAATCATCGACGGTGAAGTGGACTTGATCTTCAACACTACCGAGGGTTGGCAGTCGCTTCTGGACAGTCAGTCGATCCGTGTGGCGGCACTCGAAAAGAAGGTCCCGTACTACACGACCGCTGCGGCCAGCCTTGCTGCGGCGCGGGCGATTGCGGAGGTTTCGACCGAGCAGCTTGAAGTGCGTTCATTGCAAGACTATTATAGCTGACAAGAACACACGCCTACCTTCCTGACAGACGAACATTCCACGATCCGCTTTTCCTGCGGGTGGGTTCGAATTGTCCCGGGGGGCAGGGCAAGCAGGAAGGATTTGGGGTTCCATGGATAAAGTGCCGATGCTGGCCGAGGGCTACGAGAAGCTCACTGCCGATCTGAAGGTGCTGCGTGCCGAAAGGCCCAGGATCGTCGACGCGATCGAGGAAGCGCGCGCGCACGGCGACCTTTCGGAAAACGCCGAATACCACGCCGCGAAGGAGCGTCAGGGCCAGGTGGAAGCCATGATCGGCGACCTGGAAGACAAGATCAGCCGCGCCCAGATCATCGACCCGAGCACGCTTTCGGGCGACAAGGTCGTCTTCGGAGCGACCGTGACCCTGCTCGACGAAGACGACAAGCCGGTGAAATACCAGATCGTCGGCCAGACCGAAGCGGATGCCGCCAAGGGCCGGATTTCCTACACCTCGCCGATCGCTCGCGCGCTGATCGGCAAGCAGGTAGAGGAAGAGGTCGAGGTGACCGTTCCTTCGGGCGACAAGTTCTACCTGATCGACAAGATCGAATTCATCTGAGGCGACACGCCGTCAGTCGATGGCTTTTTCCATCGCCCAGTTGTGAATCGGCACCCCGTCGATTTCGAATTCGCGCTTTTCCGTAGCCACGTAACCCGCCTCCTCGAATGAGGGGCGGGCCAGGTCGCTCGCCTCTGTGTAGAGGCGGGTGATGCCGTGGTGCTTTGCGAAGAGCGATGCAGTCGCCAGCAAGTTCAGCGCCAGACCTTTCCGGGTGTGCGCCGGATCGTTGTAGAGATGATCCAGATGCCCGTCCGGCTCCAGCAGCGCATAGGCTACCGGGGCGTCGTCCTCGTCTGCGGCGACAAAAATCGTCGCGCCATTGCTCACGCGTTCGCGATAGAGCGCCGCACCCGGGTGCCGCGATAGCCAGACATCGACCTGCTCGTCCGAATAGGCTTCCGGCCCGATGCCCTTGATCGCGGCCCTGCAGACCGATGCGAGGGCCTCTGCATCCGAATCCTGGTAGGGCCGGATCGAGTAGGCCACGACCTTGTCAGGCTTCCGGATCGAGCAGCTTGTGCAGGTGCACGATGACGTATTTCATCTCGGCATCGTCGACCGTGCGCTGGGCATTGCCGCGCCATGCGCTTTCGGCGTCTTCGTAAGTGGAATAGACGCCCGCGACGTGGATGCTTTCGGGATCGTTGAACGTCACGCTGCGCGGATCGGTCACCCGGCCGCCCATGACGAGGTAGAGCGTCTGCTTGCTCTCTTTTTCTTCCATGATGTCTGTTTTCCGATCTTGGGGAGGAGATTTGCGACGCCCATAGCGAAAGCGGCGCGACAGGAAAACCCGTCGCGCCGCTTTGGCATCGAACTGCTACTTATGTCTTAGCGACCGACGCGCGCCTTCAGGTCGCGCACGGTACGCGAAGACTTGCGGCTCGCCTTGCGGCCGCTGGACCTCAGCGCATCGCCAAGCGAATCGGCGCGATACGCCGCATCACGCTTGAGCCTGCGGGCCTGGGTGCCGGCGGCATCGGTGTAATCTTCGAACTTGTCGCCGACTTCGTCGATGATCGAGAGGCCATAGGCGAGGGCTGCGTCTGCTGCATAGGATGCGAGCGAGCCGCCGCGGCGACCGAGTTCGCGCCCCCTGCGCGTCATTGCGCCGATGGCCAGCCCGACTACGACCGCACCGGCGACGGTTGCGACGGGGTGCTTCTTGGCGAAGTCGACCGCGCTATCTGCAACGTCCTTCGCCTGGTCGGCGAAGCTGCGTTCTTCATTGCGCTTTTCGCCGGCTTCGATCCGCTTGCGAAGACGTTCACGCTTCTGCTCGTCGCTGAGCTGGCTGTCGGCGCTGATCGGGGTGACGTTCGTGGTGGCGTTGTCTGCCATGTTCTTTCTCCGGAATTTGTGTTCGTGGAGTCAACGATCTGAGGGGGGCGGACGTTCCGCCTACTCGTCGTCCTGCGCAGTCTCTTCGTCGTCTTCTGGCTCTAGGCCGAAGATCGAAAGGATCGGATTGCGCGCAAACCAGACCACGATAGCTGCGAGAAGTGCCGCCAGCGCGCCCTTGTTGTTTTCCGCGACTTCCACCGCTTCTTCGTAAACGTCGACGGCGCCTTCACGAACCCGGTCGAATGCGCGCTCGCCCAGGGATTTGCCGCTGCAGGTCGCCTTCAGGTTTTCGATGTCGGCATCGACCAGTGCTCGTGCGGAGTTCCGCAAGTGGCGGTCGGCCAGCATCTGCGCCTTGCGGTCACTCATTGCCGTCCTCCGAGAACGCGTCCCGAATTTCGTCGATGCGCTTTTTCAGGAGATTGAGAAAAAGAATACCAAGAGCGATGAGGGCAAGGGTCACTATGGCCGTCGCGATCCACGGCCCCACCAGCGGAGCCAAAGCGATCACCAGGCCCACTGTCATCGCGATCAGGGCCAGGTGGAGCACACCAAAGGTGCCGAGCCCGTAAGCTACGACGCCTTTGATCCTGTTTGCTGCAAAGCCTGCACGGCTTTTCTGGTAGGCCATTTCGGCCTCGGCGTAGGTCTTTCCATCGTCTAGAAGGGCGAGGACATCGTCTACAAGGGAAGGGCCGGGTGAATCGGCGCCTTCTTCTTCGGGCTCATACTCGTCCGGCAAATCGACCGGACCTTCATACGGCGCGTTGCCGCGCTCTTCTTCTTCGAGCATTGAGCCCCCCTTGCTCACCTATCAGCGACGGAAAATGCGCGAGAGCACGAAGCCCGCGGCAGCCGCAATACCGATCGCGAGGCCGGGGCTCTTGCGGACGAATTCGCGGCCGTCTTCGACGAGATCGTCGACGTTCTTTTCGTCGAGCTTGCCGGCGTAATCTTCAAGCGCGGTCGAGGCCGAACGGGCATATTCGCCATACTTGGCGCCAAGTTTTTCATCGACCTGATAGGCGTTGTCGCTGATCGTGCGGCTGAGGGCGCGCAGACCTTCGCTGGTTTTCACCTTGCCTTCGGTGGCGAGTTCCTTGCCCTTCACGCGTGCTTCCGCGCCATAGGCCTTTGCTTCACCGACCCAGTCTTCACGCTTGCCAGCTGCCTGGCCGCGCACTGCCGTGGCGCGTTCCTTGCCTTCGGCACGAAGCGCGGCTGCACCGGCCTTTGCTTCTTCGAGCGCGGCGTTGAAGCGGCTCTTGGCTTCTGCGCGATGCGGATTGGTGGTTTCGGTGGTGTTGCTGGTTGCTGTGTTGGTCACTGGAGCTTTCTCCTTGGCTGCACCCTTTTTCGCCACGGTTTTCTTGGGCGCGTTGCGGGTGGTGGATTTCTTGGGGGCGGTAGTGGCTCGCTTCTTCGAGCCAGTAGATGTGTTTTCTTCGGCCATAGCCTCGTCCTTCCCGTCAATTCGTATTCATCCGGGACTACAGACGAGGCCCGGTATTCCTTTTTGCAACGTCGCTTGCGCCGACATGTTCCGGCGAATAGAGCGCTGCTCGTACACCGATCTAGTGGTGTCCTATACCATTACAACACCCCGCCGAGGAGTTTGTTCCGAAATGACCGCCATCATCGACATCCACGCCCGCGAGATTCTTGACAGCCGTGGCAACCCCACGGTCGAGGTGGATGTGCTGCTCGAAGACGGCAGTTTCGGCCGCGCGGCCGTGCCTTCGGGCGCATCGACCGGCGCCCACGAAGCGGTCGAACTGCGCGATGGCGACAAGGACCGTTACCTCGGCAAGGGTGTGCTCAAGGCCGTGGACGCCACCAATGGCGAGATCAGCGACCTGCTGATCGGCAATTTCGATGCCGAGGACCAGCGCGACATCGACCTCGCCATGATCGCGCTGGACGATACGCCCAACAAGGGGCGCCTCGGCGCGAATGCCATCCTCGGCACCAGCATGGCGGTGGCCAAGGCAGCCGCCAATGCGCGCGGCTTGCCGCTTTATTCCTACATCGGCGGTGTTTCGGCCCATGTGCTGCCCGTGCCGATGATGAACATCATCAATGGCGGTGAGCACGCCGACAACCCGATCGACATCCAGGAATTCATGGTCATGCCGGTCGGCGCCGACAGCCTTGCCGAAGCAGTGCGTTGGGGCGCGGAGATCTTCCATACGCTGAAGAAGAACCTGTCGCAGAAGGGTCTCGCGACGGCAGTTGGCGACGAGGGCGGCTTCGCGCCCGATCTCGCGAGCACGCGCGATGCGCTCGATTTTATCATGGGGTCGATCCAGCAGGCCGGCTTCACGCCCGGTGACGATGTGGTCCTGGCGCTCGACTGTGCTTCGACCGAATTCTTCAAGGACGGCAAATACATGATCTCGGGCGAGAACCTCGCGCTGTCGGGTGACGAAATGGCCGAGTATCTCGCTAAGCTGTGTGCCGACTATCCGATCCGCTCGATCGAGGACGGAATGGGCGAAGACGACTTTGCAGGCTGGAAGGCCCTGACCGACCTCGTCGGCAACAAGGTGCAGCTGGTCGGCGACGATCTTTTCGTGACCAACCCCCAGCGCCTGACCGATGGCATCGAGCAGGGCCTCGCCAATTCGCTGCTGGTCAAGGTCAACCAGATCGGCACGCTTTCCGAAACGCTCGATGCAGTCAGCATCGCCAATCGCGCGGGCTATACTGCGGTCATGTCGCACCGTTCGGGCGAGACGGAAGACGCGACCATCGCGGACCTGGCGGTCGCCACCAACTGCGGACAGATCAAGACCGGCTCGCTGGCCCGTTCGGACAGGCTTGCCAAGTACAACCAGCTCATCCGGATCGAGGAAGAGCTGGGCGACAGCGCAGTCTACGCCGGGCGCTCCTGCTTCGGCTGAGACCCAAGCCTGCGCTCCCTGGCGCTGCGCAGCTCTTCGATAGCGTGATCGAGTCGGAGAGCCGCGCCGCGCACCTCCAATGCGTCGAGCTGGATCAAGCAGTGTTCAAGCTGGTCTATGATCGCGGCGAGCCGGGCGTCGTGTGTCGTGTCGTGCATTTCGGTGGACGGGAATGCACGATGCAGATTGCCATGCGGTGATGGTCTGGCTAGCCTTTCCTACCTAGGGAGAGGGCAGTTTTCGCATGGACCATATTCCGGGTCACCCGGACGACATTACTGCGGCCTGGCTCAGTGAGTTGCTCGGGGCGGAAGTAACCGACCTTAACTGGACACCGATCGGCACCGGACAAGTCGGCGACAGCGTCCGGATTGAGCTGCAAGGGCCGGAAGTCGGCAAGCGCGTTCCTGCGACACTTGCCGCCAAGTTTCCTGCAGCGGACGACACCAGCCGCGCCACAGCTGCGTTGTTCGGGCTCTATCGTAAGGAAGTCCATTTCTATCGCGAAGCGGCACCCCAGCTGGATGTCAGGGTGCCCAAAGTCCATTTCGCAGATGTTTGTGACAACGGGCAAAAGTTTTGCCTTGTGTTCGAAGATCTTGGACCGGCCCGGCAGGGCGACCAGATCCGGGGATGCTCGCTTGACGATGCGAGGGCGGCGATCAGGCAGGCGGCTGCCATTCACGCGCCCAGCTGGGGCAACAAGGACCTGCTTTCCGCCGAATGGATCCAGCCCGCACCCGATCTGGGAGAAAAGATCGCGGCGATGTACCCGCAGGCGCAAGCGGTGTTTCGCGAACGATACGCCTCTCAGATCGAGCCGGAATACATGGCGGTCTGCGACGAACTGGCAGAGCTGACGTCGCAATATCACCAGAGGAATGGCGATCCCCACTGCCTGGTGCATGGGGATTTCCGGCTCGATAACATGCTGTTCGATATCCACGGCGGAGCGGAGCCGATTGCAATCCTTGACTGGCAGACCGTCACGATCGGCAAGGCTATGACGGACATCGGGTATTTCATGGGCTGCGGCATCGGCGACCTCGGCCTCGAGCACGAGGACGAGCTGCTCGATCTCTACCTCTACGACATGAAGACCCGTGGCGTCGATCTGAGCCGCGCCGACATTGCCACCGATTTTCGCACAGGGATCCTCCACGGAGTTTCCACCGCAGTCTTCAGCGCGGCATTCGTCGAGCGGACCGAACGGGGCGACGCCAATTTCCTGTCGATGGCGCGCGGCGCTTGCGCCATGGCCCTGCGGCATGACAGCATAGGCGCCCTGAAGGAGGAAAGCTGATGGTTTTATCGCGTGGTGACGACTATCCGATCCATCAGACCGCCGAACCGGTCGCCTATTCCGGCACCGACCGCAATTTCTACGACCGCTATTTCTTCAACGGCTATGCCCCCGATGGCAGCGGCTTCTTCGCGCTGGCATTCGGTGTCTATCCGCAACTCGATATCGTCGACGCGCATTTCAGTTTCGTCAGGGAAGACACCCAGCACTGCATCCACGCTTCGGCCGAAATGGGCATGGAGCGGATGGACTTGCGTTGCGGGCCAATATCCATCGAAATCGTAGAGCCGTTGCACGCGCTAAAAATCACCGTCGAAGAGACCGACGGCATCGCCGCCGAGTTCGTCTTTACCGGCCGGGCATTCCCCATTGAAGAGCCGCGCTTCACCCACCGGCTCGGCCCGCGTGCTTTCATGGACTACACGCGCATGACGCAGAACGGCCACCTGACGGGATGGATTTCGCTCGACGGAGAGCGTCATTCGCTTGCGCAGGGAACTGCGGGAACGCGTGACCGCAGTTGGGGTATCCGTCCGATCGGGGCCAAGGACCCCCAGCCGATCCCCGGACACCAGCTGCCCGGATTCTTCTGGCAATGGACGCCGATCAATTTCGAAGACGGCAGCCTGTTCTTCCACGTGAACAATGACGAACATGGCGAGGCGTGGAACACTCGCGCAGCGTGGGCACAGGACGGGGCCGATGCGCGCGATATTGGGGAGGGGGTGGGGAGCATGCGCACCCGCCTCGCGCCGGACACGCGCTGGCCCTCGGGAGGCACGCTATCGCTGGCTGTGAAGGGCGCGCCGGAGCAGGTTACGTTCGAACCGCTGGGGCGCTTCCAGATGCGCGGGATCGGCTATACGCACCCCGAATGGAGCCACGGCATGCACCATGGCCCCTTGCGCGTATCGCGCGAGGATATCGACCTAGCCGAGCTCGACCCGCTCAAGCCTGAAAACGTGCACGTCCAGATACCTGTCAGGGTCACGGGAAGCGACGGAAGGAGCGGGATCGGCGTGTTCGAGCAGCTGATAATGGGACCTTTTGCCCCGCTCGGATTGACCGGGATGCTCGACGGGGCTGCTTAACCGGCGAACCGGCCCTGCAATTCGAGCAGGGCGATCGCGGCCTTTGCCGCCTCGCCGCCCTTGTCCTTGCGGTTTGCATCGGCCCGCGCGAGCGCCTGTTCCTCATTCTCGACCGTGATGATGCCATTGCCGATGGCGATCCCGTCCATGGTGAGCGCCATGATGCCGCGCGCACTTTCGCCGGCAACGATCTCGAAGTGATAAGTCTCACCGCGAATGACCACGCCGATGGCTACGAAGCCGTCGTAGCGTCCGCTGTCGGCAGCCATGGAAATCGCGCCGGGAATTTCCAGAGCGCCGGGGACGGTCAGCACTTCGACCGAATGGCCCGCAGCTTCGAGCGCCGCAGTCGCGCCTGCAACCAGCATGTCATTCAGATGGTCGTAGAAACGCGCTTCGACGATAAGGAAATTGGCCATCTGTGCTTACTCCGGAATGGGACGGTGATCGACGATGTTGAGGCCATAGCCTTCGATCGCGACGACATTGGGTTGTGAATTGCTGAGCAGGATCATGTCCTCGACACCCAGGTCGGCGAGGATTTGCGACCCGATACCGACATTGCGCTGGGCTTCGTTTTCGCCGTAGCCGCTTGCGGGCCTGCCGGTAATGATGACGATGATGCCCGAACCGTGCTCGCCGACCGCCTGCATGGCCCGCTGCAAGGTTCGTTTACGCGGACCCGGCTTGCCCAGCACATCGTCGAAGATCGAGATGGGGTGGACGCGGGTGAGAGTGGCTTCGCCTTCCTTCACGTCGCCCTTTTGCAGGACATAGGATTCGCTGCCGTCGACCGTGTTGCGATAGGTCAGCATTTTCCAGTCGCCGCCATAGTCGGATTCGAAGGTGTCCTCGGCGATCCGCTCGACCAGATGGTCGTGACGCATGCGGTATTCGATCAAGTCGCGGATAGTGCCGATCTTCATGTCGTGCTTACGCGCGAAGGTCACCAGGTCGTCTAGCCGCGACATGGTGCCATCATCGTTCATGATCTCGCAGATCACGCCCGAGGGGTTGAGGCCGGCGAGGCGGGAGATGTCCACGGCCGCTTCCGTGTGACCGGCGCGAACCAGCACCCCGCCATCACGTGCAGTGAGCGGGAAGACGTGACCCGGGGTGACGATATCGTCCGGGCCCTTGGTGGCGTCGATGGCAACCGAAACCGTCCGCGAGCGGTCGGCCGCGCTGATGCCGGTGGTGACGCCGGTCTTGGCTTCGATCGAGGTGGTGAAGGCCGTCTGCATGCTCTCGCGGTTGTCGCGGCTCATGGGTTCGAGGCCGAGTTCCTCCACGCGCTTGCGATCCAGCGAAAGGCAGATGAGGCCACGACCGTGGGTGGCCATGAAGTTGATGGCATTGGGCGTCGCCATCTGGGCGGGAATGATGAGATCGCCTTCGTTCTCGCGATCTTCGTCATCGACCAGGATGAACATCCGGCCGTTGCGTGCTTCGTCGATGATCTCTTCCGCCCCGACGATGACAGGGGTCTCGTCGTTCGCCTCGAGGAATGCCTCCAGCTTCGCCAGGGTGTCGGCAGTGGGATTCCAGCTGTCTTCGGTACAATCACGCAAGGTATTGGCGTGCAAACCGGCGGCGCGGGCCAGACCGGCGCGGGTCATCAGGCCTTGGGATACGAGGGTGCGGACTTTCTCGATAGTGTTCATGTCGCCCGCCTAATCACATTCAAATGTGCTGTCAAATGTGCGGCGCACACGTGAATGGTCTGCGCGGGCAAGCGCGATGACTAATTCGCTATGTCGAAGGGGTGGGAAATGGTGGACGCACTAGGGCTCGAACCTAGGACCCGCTGATTAAGAGTCAGCTGCTCTACCAACTGAGCTATGCGTCCACTTTCACGGTCTGACCGCGCTCCGGCCCGGTGGTGCGGGCGGCCCCCGACTCGGGGGAGGCGCTCATATAGCGGCTGTCGTTCGGAATAAAAGACCTAAATCGCAATCAGGCCATCAACCCGCGTTTCGGCGCGTTCAGGTTCCACCGGTGAACCATCATGAGGATGCCGATACAGATCATGTTCGTCATCATGGAACTGCCGCCATGACTGACGAAGGGAAGGGGGATCCCGACGACCGGGGCAAGTCCCATGACCATCATCAGGTTGATCGCGACGTAGAAGAAAATCGTCGCAGTCATGCCCGCGGCCAGCAGCTTGCCAAAGCGGTCCGCACTGTTGCGCGCGACCTTGAAGCCCCAGCCCAGGATAATCGCAAAGGCGCCGATGACGAACAGGCCGCCAGCAAAGCCCCATTCCTCGGCCATCGTTGCGAAGACGAAGTCGGTGTGCGGTTCCGGCAGGTAGTTGAGGTGGCTTTGAGAGCCCTCGTTGAAACCCTTGCCGAACAGGCCGCCGGATCCGATCGCGATCTTCGACTGGGTAATCTGGTAGCCCTCGCCAAGAGGGTCGCTTTCGGGGTCGAGGAATGTCGTTACGCGATCCTGCTGGTAGGGCTTTAGCGCAAAGAAAAAGGCAAGGGGGATCGCTGCAAGCCCGGCCGCGCCAGCCATAATGAACCACCTGAGCGGCAAGCCGGCAAACAGCATCACGAGGCCCCCGCCAAAAGCAATGGCGAGCGATGTGCCGAGATCGGGCTGCAAGAGGACGAAAGCCATCGGCAAGGCGATGATGGCACCTGCCGGAATGAGCGCGCGCCAGGTCGGGATCATCCCGACAGGCAGGCTTTCGTAGAACCGGGCGAGGGCCACGACGACTGCCGGCTTCATCAGTTCGGAGGGCTGGATGCGTATGGGTCCGACTTCGAGCCAGCGTTGGCTACCTCCGCCCAGCGTACCCATGATCTCCACGGCCATGAGCAACAACAGGACGACGACATATCCCGGATAGGCAAAGAACTTCACCAGGTCCTTGGAAAACCGCGAGATGACAATAGCCGCTACGAAGAAAATCCCGAACCTGACGAGATGGGATTCGGCATAGCGCGAAAAATCGCCAGCCGCCGCCGAGGTTAGCACCAGGGCGCCGAAGGCGATCAGGCCGAACAGCGGGAAAAGCATCTGCCAGGGCTGGCGCGCTACCGGTGCTGGGACGATGCCGCTCATTCCGGTACAGCACCGCTGGCAGGGGTGGCGGTTGCAGAAGGAGTTGGCGCAGGCGCAGGAGCGGCCTGCGGAGGCGGCGAGGCGTCACGCACCTCTTGCGCAGTGCGCGTGTCCACGCGGGGCTGGATTGCCTCTTCGGCGAGCTGTTCGGGCTGGCGCGCAGCAACACGCGCTTCCGCTTCGACCTGGTCGAAAATGTCTTCGTCGCGTGCGGGGACGGGCGGCACGGCTTCCCCGTTGGCAGCTGCATAGGCGCGATATTTGCGATCGAGCCGCTCCTGCGCGGTGCCGCCCCATTGCTCCTCCAACGCGCGGAGCGCCTCCATTCCCTTCGCGGGATCGAACAGGAAGGTCATGACATCGCGCGCGATCGGGTAGGCGGCGCCCGAACCTCCGCCATGTTCAATCACGACCGCACCCGCATATTTCGGTTTGTCGAAGGGTGCGAAGAACACGAACAGGCCGTGGTCGCGGTATTTCCAGGGCCCGCTCTTCCCGTCGGACACGCTGAGGGAGACAACCTGCGCCGTACCGGTCTTGCCGGCCATCAGGATGTCGTCGAACGGCAAGCGCGCGCGGCCCGCCGTACCTGGGCCATTGACCGTATCGCTCATCGCCTGGCGAACGTAGTCGATTTCCGCCGGGGTGAAGGCGAAGTGTTCGAACTTCGGCTTGTCATCCGTCAGCCTGAGGCGCGGCAGGACACGGTCGCCGGTTGCAAGGCGCGCCGCCATCACCGCCAGCTGCAGCGGATTGGTGAGATAGTAGCCCTGTCCGATGGAGGAGTTCACCGTATCGAACGGCTGCCATTCGCGCTCGAACTTGCGCTCTTTCCAGGCGGGCGACGGGACGGTGCCGTAGAACTGGCTCGTCACCGGGAGGTCGAACTCCTCGCCGAGACCCATCTTTTTCGCCCATTCCGCGACTTTCGCGAAACCGACCTGCTGGGCGAAGTGGTAGAAATAGCTGTCGCAGCTCTGGTAGATCGCCTTGGCCATGTCGACCCGGCCGTGATTGCTCCAGCAGTTAAAGAAACGGTTGCCGATACGCCGTCCGCCATTGCACATGATGGCTTCTTCCGGCTTCACGCCCGCGTCGAGAAACGCCATGCAATGCATTGGTTTCACAGTGGAACCCGGCGGGTAAAGGCCCTTGAGAACCTTGTTGCGCAAGGGAACCCGTTCGTCATCGCGAAGCATGGAATACTCGACGCGGCCGATCCCTGCCGAAAAGCTGTTAGGATCGAAACTGGGCATGGATGCCATGCACAGGAGATCGCCGGTCTCACAGTCCATGACCACGCAGGAACCGCTTTCCAGCCCGATGCGACGGGCGGCGTAATCCTGCAAGGGACCGTCGATGGTCAGGCGGACCGGATCGCCCTGGATATCTTCGCGCGTTTCGAGGTCGCGCACGATTCTGCCAGAGGCGGTAACTTCGACACGGCGCGCCCCTGGTTCGCCTCTCAGATCCTGCTCGAACTGCTTTTCAAGCGCATCCTTGCCGATCTTGTAGCCGGGAGTGATCAGGATGGGATCGGGATTTTCTTCGTATTCCTCCGCAGAGGCAGGCCCCACGTAACCGATGAGATGCCCTACGCTGGGGCCGGTCGGGTAAAAGCGCGAGAAACCCCGCTGCGGAACGACGCCCGGCAAATCGGGAAGGCGCACGCTGATGGCCGCGAACTGATCGTAGTCGAGACCGGTCGCGACCTCGATCGGTTGGAAGCCGCGTGCATCGTCAATCCGCTTGGTGATATCGGCAATCGTGGTCGCCTCGAGATCGAGGATTTTAGCGAGTTCCTCGATGGTCTTTTCCGGATCGTTCATCCGGTCCGGGATCACATCGACGCGGAAATCCGCACGGTTAGATGCCAGCGGGGCGCCATTGCGATCGAGAATCCAGCCCCTGCGCGGCGGGATCAGCGACAGGTTTACGCGGTTGCTTTCGGATTCGAGGACCCAGCGCTCGTTCTCCGCGATGGCGATATAGGCCATGCGCGCCGCCAGGATCGTGCCGAGGCCACCCATTCCGGCAGCGATCACGAACGTGCGCCGGTCGAACGCGTTTTCGAGAGTGGTCTGGCTGACCAGATCCTTCGTGCGACGGCTGATACCGCTGCGGCGGGAGAAAATGCCCATCAGACCCGCTTCCAGCGCATCAGCCGCAGCCTGTCGAAACGGGCCACGATACGCGCGACAATAGGGAACATCAGGACGGACATCAGCAACTGCGGGATCAGGGCAACAAGAGCCGGCAAGGTCGGGGTTGCACCGCTCAGGAGCCAGCCGGCGAGGAGGTACACGACGACCAGTAAACCGGCCGTGAACCAGTCCTGCCAGAACGCTCTCCAGGGAAGGCGGAGCTCGACGAACTCGATCACGAGCATGGTCATCGACCACAGCAGGATTGCGAAGCCGAATGGCTGGCCGCTGAAGAGATCATCGAACAGGCCGAGAGGAAAGCCGGCCCACACCGGCAGGAGGCCCGGCCGGACAAGACGCCAAGCCAACAGGGTCAGGAATCCGAGCGGTGGGACCATCGGAAGGGCGGCCGCAAGCGCAAAGACAGGCAGCAGCGAACCCAGCAGGATCGAAAGCCACGGGATCACATTGGCGAGCAGGGGGGAATGCGAGCGATTTATGCGGCTGCCATAGGCATCGCTACGGGCGCGCGGCTCCATCCGCTCCATCAGTCGGTCAACTCCTCTTCGACCGGAGTCGTCGCGCCGCTGGCTGCGTCGGGTTCGAAGATCGGTTCGATGGCAACGAAATCCGTTGCCGCGGGATCGCTGACGATGCGGGCGACCCCGCCATCATCGGTCAGTTCGGTCACGATAGCGACAGCGATGCCGGGAGGATAATAGCCGCCAGCGCCGGAGGTGACGAACAGATCGCCCACTGCGAGAGGATTGATGCCGAGGTTGATGAGCTTGATCCGCAAAAGGCTGTCACCGCGACCTTCTGCAAAGGCGACGACCTCGTCCCCTGCGCGGCGCACAGGCAGTACGCTTTCGCTGTCTGTCAGCAGGAGCACGCGGGAGGAATCGCTGCCGGTCTCGAGGATGCGTCCGACCACACCGCGCGGGGAACGGACGGGCATGCCCACCGCAACGCCGTCATCCTCGCCAGCGCCCACATAGGCGAAGCGGCGAGTGCTCGAAGCAGTCGAGCCGATCAGGCGCGCGACTGCCACGGGCGTGCGTTCCTGGTCCTGCAGGTCGAGCAAGCCTTTCAGGCGTACGTTTTCCTGACGAACCGCTTCCGCTTCTTCCAGCCGGATGCGGGCCAGTTCCATCTCGCGCTTGAGCTCTGCGTTCTTGGACCCGGCACGGTAGTACCCGCTGATGGAATCCCACAGCGACTTGCTGCTCGTCCGGACGGTTGCCGCGGTTTCGGTGGCCGGGCTGACCGCATCCTGCGCCGCCGAGCGCGGTCCGCCGAAAAAGCTGGGCTGGAAGAACGACAGGCCAAGCAGGACGGCGCCGATGAGGGCGCCGATCCCGGCGATAATGTAGCCGGTGAAGAGATTGTACTGCGCCCGCCGCGAATAGCTCGAGCGCCGTGTGCCGCTCGGCGCCATATCCTAAGCCTTCCTCAAGCCGTCATCAGGACGCCGCGATAGATCGGGTCCTCCATTGCGCGGCCTGTGCCGATGGCTACGCAGGACAGCGGATCTTCGGCGATGGTTACGGGCAGGCCGGTTTCGTCGCGAAGGTATTCGTCGAGGCCCTGGATCAGCGCGCCGCCACCGGTCAGGACGATGCCCTGGTCGACGATGTCCGCCGCCAGTTCGGGCGCAGTATTCTCGAGCGCGATACGCACGCCTTCGACGATGGCTCCGATGGGTTCGTTGAGCGCTTCTGCAATGTGGCCCTGGTTGATCGTGATTTCCTTCGGCACGCCGTTCACGAGGTCGCGGCCCTTGATCGTGATCTGTTCGCCGATGCCGTCTTCGGGGGCGCGGGCGATGCCGTAATCCTTCTTGATACGCTCTGCTGTGGAGTCGCCGATCAGCAGGTTGTGGTGTCGTCGGACGTAGGACACGATGGCTTCGTCCATCTTGTCGCCGCCGGTGCGGACCGAGGTGGTGTAAGCAAGGCCGCGCAGCGAGAGGACCGCGACTTCCGTCGTACCGCCGCCGATATCGACGACCATGCTACCGACCGGTTCTGTGACCGGCATATCGGCACCGATGGCGGCCGCCATCGGTTCAAGGATGAGGTATACCTGCGATGCGCCGGCATTCGACGCCGCATCGCGGATCGCGCGGCGTTCGACGCTGGTCGAGCCCGAGGGAACGCAGATGGTGATTTCCGGATAGCGCATCAGGCTCTTACGGCCGTTCACCTTGCGGATGAAGTGCTTGATCATTTCCTCGGCAACGTCGAGGTCGGCGATCACGCCGTCGCGCAGCGGGCGGATGGCTTCGATGGAATCGGGCGTCTTGCCCATCATCATCTTCGCGTCGTCGCCAACGGCCTTCACGCGCTTCATGCCGTTGATGGTTTCCAGCGCGACCACGCTCGGCTCGTTCAGGACGATGCCCTGATCCTGGACGTAGACCAGCGTATTGGCGGTGCCGAGGTCGATCGCCATGTTCTGCACGCCGAATTTGAAGATGTTGTTCCAGAAGCCCATTTTGACGCGATTTTCCGTTAGAATTTGAAGAGGCGAGGGGCGGTCGGGGCCGCTCGCACCTGTTCCGGGGGGAAATGGTGCGGGGTCCTTAGCGATATTACGCTCCGAATGCCAAAAATTTCCGAGCCTTTGGCGTGGATTACCCACACGTGCCGTCTCGGATTTCCGGCGATTCGTCGCTAGGTTGGGATTTCCATGCCAACAATCCGCCGCCTGCCCGACAATCTGGTCAATCGCATCGCCGCTGGCGAGGTGGTCGAACGACCTTCTTCCGCCCTCAAGGAACTGGTCGAAAATGCCATCGACGCAGGGGCGACGCGGATCGCGGTCAAGCTGGTCGAGGGCGGTTTGACCAGCCTCGAAGTAACGGACGACGGTTGTGGCATGACGCCCGACGAAATGGCGCTCGCGCTGGAGCGTCACGCGACGTCCAAATTGCCCGACGAGGCGATCGAGCAGGTCGCCACTCTCGGCTTTCGCGGAGAGGCCTTGCCGAGTATCGCCAGCGTTGCGCGCTTCAGCCTCGAAAGCCGCCCATCGGGTGCGGAGCAGGGCTGGAAGCGCGTAGTGGACCATGGAGCAGTCGTTTCCGAAGGGCCAGCCGCGCTACCGCCCGGCACCCGCGTCAGGGTCGAGAACCTGTTTGCGAAAATTCCGGCACGGCGAAAATTCCTGCGCACCCCGCGCAGCGAATACGCGGCCTGTCTCGACGTCGTGCGCCGCCTTGCCATGGCGCGCCCCGACGTAGCGATTACGCTCGATCACGGCGACCGTCGTATCCTCGGATTGCAAGGGGGTGAGGGGCTGGCCAACCGCGTGGCGCAGGTGATCGCGCGCGAATTGAAAGACAATGGCGTCGCCATCGACCTCGACCGGGGGACGATGCGCCTCACCGGCATCGCGGGCCTGCCGACCTACAACCGTGGCATCGCGGACCACCAGTACCTCTTCGTGAACGGCAGGCCGGTGAAGGACCGATTGCTGACGGGCGCGGTACGCGGTGCCTATGCCGACATGCTTGCGCGCGATCGTCATGCCGTCCTCGCGCTGTTCCTCGATCTCCCGGCAGAGGATGTCGACGTGAACGTCCACCCGGCCAAGACAGAGGTGCGTTTCCGCGATGCCCAGGCAGTGCGCGGCTTCATCGTCTCCGGCCTGCGCCAGGCACTGGCCACGGGCGACAAACGCAGCGCGCAATCGCCCGATGCGGGCGCAATGTCGCGTTGGCAGCAGGAGCCGGTACGCGATGAGCCGTCGCCCGCGCTGCGCTCCATCTTCGAAGGACGCGACTGGTCGGCACCGCAATCGCGCGTTTCCGAAGCGAACGCTGCATGGCGCGGCGCCGAGGCGGATATCATGGCGGCACCGCGAGGCAGGGCCGAGGAAGCGGCACCGGTCAGCGCTCAGGAGCAGGATTTCCCGCTCGGCATCGCGCGCGGACAGGTGGCCAACACGTACATCGTGGCGGAGGCGAAGGACGGCCTCGTCCTCGTCGACCAGCACGCTGCGCATGAAAGGCTGGTGCTTGAACGGCTCAAGGCCGCCGGGGCTGAAGAGGCCGTCGCGCGCAGCCAGGCGCTGCTCATTCCCGAAGTGGTCGAACTGGACGAAGTGTCCTGTGACCGCCTTGAAAGCGCAGCCGATGCGCTGGCATCCCACGGCCTCACCATCGAACGGTTCGGGCCGTCTGCAATGCTGGTCCGCAGCCTGCCGCACGCCATCGCCCGCACCGATCCGGAAAAGCTCCTGCGCGATATCGACGACGATCTGGCGCTGAACGGTGAAGCGCTGCTGCTTGGCGAGAAACTCGACCTCGTGCTGGCGACGATGGCGTGTCACGGGTCTGTCAGGGCAGGGCGCACGCTGCGGGTGGACGAGATGAACTCGCTCCTGCGCGAAATGGAACGCACACCGCGTTCGGGACAATGCAACCATGGACGCCCCACGTGGGTTAAGCTTTCCATGGAAGACGTCGAGAAATTGTTCGGGAGGCATTGATGCGCTGGATTATCGCGATTGCGCCGCTGGCGCTTGCAGCCTGCGGCCCGACGCCGGAAGAAAAGGCGGCGGCTGATGCCCGCGCCGTTGCGGAGGTGGAGGCGAACCAGGCGCCCCCGCCTGAAGAGCTCGCGCCTGGCGTGATCACCTTCGCAGATGTCGAAAACGCCGACATGTTCGGTGCAGGGTGCAATGTCCTGCCGAATTCGGGCAGCGCGGGCGGGATTGCCATTGCCGTGGCCCAGTCCGACGCCGGTTACTTCAAACGGGAGAACGAAATCATCCGCATGGCCGCGGATGCCGGTAGCAGGGAGCTGCCTTATCTCGCCCGCGAGAAATACAGCGGGTTGGCCTATTCCATGCGGCTCGAAATCGACGAGGACGCTGGTAAGCAGTCGGGTGACGAGACGATCGACTACCCGTCCGTACTTACCATCAGGGATGCGCAGGACCGCGTGGTCTATCGCGAGAGCGGCACAACGCAGTGTGGGGCGTGATCTAGTCCGATCCGCCGGGTTCGCGGGTCGCGATCAGGGCGTTGGACACCATCTCCAGCACCATGTCGCCATCCTGGTTGAAGGTGCGAATGCGGCTTTTGAAGATGCCCATCTCGGGACGTGAGGCACTGCGGCGTTTCTCGATAATCTCGGTCTCGCAGCGCAAGGTGTCGCCCGGATAAACCGGCTTCTTCCAGCGCAGCTGGTCGACGCCCGGAGAGCCGAGACCGGCCGATTTCTCGGTCTTCATGTTCTCGACCATCATGGCCATCGTCATGCTGCAGGTGTGCCAGCCGCTGGCCGAAAGTCGCCCGAAATGCGTTGCCGCGGCCGCATCGTCATCGAGATGGAACGGCTGCGGATCGTACTTACGGGCAAAGTCCATGACCTCTTCGCGCGTGACTTCGTAGTGGCCGAATTCGCGGCGGTCGCCGACCTGGATGTCTTCGTAGAATTTCATGCCGCAATCTCTGGATCACAGGGCGGGGCGAAGCAACATCCAAATGCCCATGCCCATCATGGCGAGGTTTTCGGTGAGCGAAACGAAGCCGAGAGGTACGTTACCGCTGCCGCCGACGCAGGCGCATTTGATCTCGCGCTTCTGGATGTAAACCGCGTAAAATACGCTCACTGCACCGACCGTGCCGATGAACAGGGCGATCGGGACAGAAAGTGCCGGGAGAAGTCGCCCGGCCATGAGGATGGCGGTCAGCGCTTCCAGAAATGGATAGGCATAGGCGTAGGGCACCCAGCGCCGCCCGAGCAGGTCGTAACCGACGAACATGCTCGAAAACTGTTCGACATCCTGCAGCTTGAGCATGGCCAGCATCGCCATCGAGAATGCGACGAACCATTCGGCACCGCGCACGGTGATGGGCGATCCGTAGACAAACATGCTGAGCGCGAGGGCGAGGCCCGCAGCGACTGCGAAGACCGCAATCACGGGCTGGTAGCTCGTCTCGCCCTTGTCCTTGACCTTGCGATTGAAGAAGCGGCGCAGATCCTCGTGACCGCCTATCCGTTTTCCATCGATGAAGGTCTGCGGGGTAGTCTGGACCCCGTGCTCCGCCTTGAACGCGTCGGTCTCTTCGCGAGTGGTGAGGTGGTGGTCCTCCACCTCATACCCTTCGCTTTCGAGCAGGTATTTCGACTTGATGCCGTAGGGACAGACATGCTTGTCCATCACCATCCGATAAAGTTTTGCCGTCTTCGTCATGGCTGGCAAATATACCCCATAGGGGTATGTTTCAAGTCACGCCCGGAACTTCGGCACCCCTGCGCTGGAATCGAGTTCCGGGATGATGCGATAGCGGGCAAGGATCAGGCTGAAGAGCCCGAACAGCATCAGGCCGATCGCGGTGAGGGTGAAGACGAAACCTTCGCCGGCAAGGCTGGCCACCGCGTCGCCGAGCGTCTTGATCTGCTCTGCACCGCCCGACATGAAGCCGGCCTGGATCAGCGACCAGCCGATCACAAGATAGACGACCGCACGGGCAAGGAAGCCTGCTCCGCCGAGCCAGCGCGTGGCATCGGGGGCCTGCGCGCTGATACGGTTCATGAAGCTGCCGGTGAGACCCTTCTTCGCTTGGTGCACCGCTGCGATAAAGAGTGCGATGCCAAGTGCGCCGAGCACGAAACCGCCGAGTTCGAAGGACAGCACGCCCGAGGCGGCTTCCTGCGCTCCGCCACTGCCGGATCCACCGCCCGAGCCTTCGCTACTGGCGAACTTGTAGGCCGAGTACGCCAGCGCAAGGTGGGCCACGCCGCTGCCGGCATGACCGATACGCTTGCCCCAGCCCTTGGCGTCCGAGCCATTGTTCTCGATATCGAAGAACAGCGAGCAGAAGCGGAATAGGGCGTAGGCGATCAGGCCGATGACCATGATCCAGAGGATAACGGTCCCGGCGGGATATTCCTCGATCGCGCGGAAAATGCCGTTCGTGCCTTCCGCGATCTTGCTGGAGCTCGTGAGAGCGATCAGTCCCAGGACAAAATACAGGATTGCGCGGCTGAAATAGCCGACACGCACCAACCAGTTGAATTTCTCGGACTTGTCTACCACGCGCAAAGCTCCCTGTGTTTTGCATGCCTAACGGCAGGAGGGGGCGATGCGTTCCGTAGCTGCGCTTATTTAGCTTGCGGCAGAACCGGCAGGAACGGCTCCAGCGTACCATCCGCGCGATCGGCCTGCGGTAGTCCGACCAGATGGCGCAGCAGCGGCGCGATACCGGTGTTCTGGAAGCTGGCGAGTTCGCGGCCCGCGGGGAAGGAGGGGCCATTGGCGATAAACAGCGCAGCCATTTCCGGCGCGTACATGTCGAAACCGTGATTCCCGCCTGTCCAAGCATTGTTCGGGCGCGAGCGAGTGATGGTCCATCCCGTGTCCGGCAGGCAGAAGATCGGCGGAATGCGGCCGTGCGTTCCGTACTGGTACTTTGCCGGGATCGCGCTCTTCTCCCAGCATTCCATGTTGGCGTGATCGGTATCTACCAGCGCCTTCACCAGCGCTTTTTCATTGCCTTCGGTCGGTTCGAAAGTCGCGTATGCGCCTGCTTCGACGAGGCGATAGAGGCTTTCGTCGAGTACCTCGTCGAGCGCGATGACGCGCTCGGAACTGGTCGCCGCCATGCCGTGATCCGAAACGATGACGAGATCGGCCGGCTGTCCGAGCTTGCGCAATTCGGCCGTCAGCCGGGCGACGTGACTGTCCACGTCGCGCAGCGCCGCGTTCACTTCTTCGCTGTCGGGGCCGCCATCATGTCCGGCGGTGTCGACCGTATCGAAATAGAGTGTCACGAACTCGGGGCGGATATCGGCAGGACGCCTCGCCCAGTCAAGCACCGCGTTCACGCGCTGGGTGTTCGAGATCTGCATCGAGAATTGCTGCCAGTCGCTCGGCAGGACGCCGTCGGAGACCGGACCCCATCCTTGTGCCGTACCGCCCCATGGAACGGCAGAGCCGGGCCAGAACATGGCCGCGCTGCGAATGCCTGCTTCTTCCGCCTCGACCCAGACCGGCTTGGCTTCGTTCCACCAATAGGGATCGACCGTCGCCATGGTGAAGGGCTCTTCGGGTCGACCCTGGTCTTCCATCCGGTTGGCCGTGATCCCGTGATGGTCGGGAACGAGGCCGGTCACCAGCGTCCAGTGGTTCGGGAAAGTCTTGGTCGGGAAGGACGGACGCATCGAAGCGGTGACACCGCCCGCTGCGAGCGTGGACAGGGTGGGGGTCAGTCCTCGGTCCAGATAGTCGGGATGGAACCCGTCGATCGAGACGAGGATCGTCATGCGCTCGCGCTGCTCCGCAACAGCCGCCGGAGCGGACGCTATAGTTTCGACCTGCTGTGCGCAGCCTGCCGCGAGCGGGAGGATGGCAAGAGCGAGGGCGGTCGTGAGCGAGCGCTTCATTGCGGGTACTCCGGTATCAGACGTTGAACTTGAACAGCATGACATCGCCGTCCTGGACGAGGTATTCCTTGCCTTCCTGGCGCAGCTTGCCGGCCTCGCGGGCACCGCTTTCGCCATTGAGCGCGACGTAATCGTCATAGGCAATGGTTTCGGCGCGGATGAAGCCCTTCTCGAAATCGGTATGGATTTCGCCCGCAGCCTGCGGGGCCTTGGCTCCTTCGGGAAAGGTCCAGGCGCGTGCTTCCTTGGGGCCAGCGGTGAAGAAGGTGTTGAGACCGAGAAGGCGGTATCCGGCACGGATCACGCGGCTTAGCCCGCTTTCCTCAAGACCCAGTTCGGCGAGGTATTCTGCGCGATCTTCGGGGTCCATCGCCACCAGTTCGCTTTCGATGGCGGCGGAAACCACCACGGCCTGCGCGCCTTCCGCTTCGGCCTTGGCGAATACCAGCGCGGACAGATCGTTGCCCTTGGCGGCGTCCTCTTCACCGACATTGCAGACATAGAGGACGGGCTTTGCAGTCAGGAGCTGCGCCTGCTCGAAGACGCGGGCTTCTTCCTCGTCCTTGGGTTCGGTCAGGCGTGCAGGCTTGCCATCGCGCAGAAGGGCAAGGGCCTGGCCGAGGACGCTGGCGATCAGCTTGGCTTCCTTATCGCCTGCGGTCGCGCGCTTTTCCGCATTGGGGACGCGCTTTTCGAGGCTTTCGAGATCGGCCAGCATGAGCTCGGTTTCAACCACTTCGGCGTCGGCGATCGGATCGACCTTGTTGGCGACGTGCTGGATGTCGTCATCTTCGAAACAGCGCAGGACGTGCACGACCGCATCGACTTCGCGGATGTTGCCGAGGAACTGGTTGCCCAGACCTTCGCCCTTGCTGGCGCCCTTCACGAGACCGGCGATATCCACGAACGCCAACTGCGTCGGGATGATCTTGGCCGAACCGGCGATGGCGGCGATCTTGTCGAGCCGCTCGTCAGGGACTGCGACCTGGCCGACATTCGGTTCGATCGTGCAGAACGGATAGTTCGCAGCCTGTGCAGCCTGCGTTTCAGTCAGTGCATTGAAAAGGGTAGACTTGCCGACATTGGGCAGCCCGACGATCCCGCAACGGAAACCCATCGAAAACTCCGGAAATAGTGATATGCGGCTGCCCTTAGCCGTGAGGTCACTCGATTGCCAGCTTCACGATCGGTTTAACCTTGTTTGGTAAGCGCGAAGAATGACCACACCGAAGTCCGTACTGTCTCTTCTTGCCATTGCCGCCTCGCTGGCAGCCTGCTCGCCCGATCCGGAAAGCAGCTTTGCCCGCGGGCAGGAGGCCTTTGCCCAGCATGACTACCGCACAGCGCGTGTTGCGCTGATCGCCGGCTTGCGGGAACGCCCGGAGGATGGCGATATGCTCGCCATGCTGGCGCAGACCCAGATTGCCCTTGGTGATGGGGAGGGCGCTGTGGTCTCGCTGGATCGGCTGTCCGCGCTTGGGGATGATCGGCCGGAACACGCTATCCTGCGCGGCGAAGCGGAAATCCTGCGCGGTCGCTACGAAGAGGCCACGAACGCGGTCGAAGGACTCGATCTGGCGGGGGCAGACCGAATTAGGGCACTATCGCTGCTGGCCTCCGGAGAGATCGACGCCGCTGCCGAGGCATTCGCCACCGGTGAAAGCCGCAGTACGCCGGATGCGCGACTGCTTGCCTCCTACTCGCGATTCGAATTGGCACGCGGCGACAAGGAAAGGGCAGCCAACCTCGCCGCGCAGGCCTTGCGGGCTGACGATACATCGATCGATGCGTACCTGGCGAGCGCGCTTGTGTCGCGTTCCCGAAGCAAGCTGCCCGCAGCGCTGCGTTCGTATGAAAAGGCGCTCGGCCTGCACCCGGCAAACTTCGAGGCGCGGCTCGGCAAGGCACAGGTCCTTGTCGAGATGGAGGATTTCCAGTCTGCCAAGCCACTCGTCGGAGAATTGGCGAAAGAAGCCCCCGAAAACCGATCGATCGAATTGTTGCGCGCCAAGCTGGCCGCTCGTGAGGAGGATTGGGCCAAAGTGCGCGACATTCTGCAGCGGTACGAACCGGAAATGGATGAAAGCCCCGGGTTGAGACTGGCTTACGGTGAGGCGCAACTGGAGCTCGGATATCCGGTGCAGTCTCTCGCCTTGCTGCAGCCCATGCTCAATGCGAACCAGGCGCAGCGTGAACTACGGCTGCTGGTGGCGCGTGCGCACCTCGCATCCGGCAATGCGAGAGAGGCGCTCGATACGATCGAGCTGGTGGCCATCCGGCCCGATGCGCGCGCCGAGGAACTCACCCTCGCGTCGGAAGCGGCCAAGGCCCTCGGTAGTCCCAAGGCGGCCGAATATCGGACCCGCGCAGGAGAGATCACGCCTCAATGGGTCGGCGGTGAACTTGCAAAGGCAGACCAGGCCCTGCGCAACCGGCAGTGGGAAAGTGCGGAGGCGAGTTACGAAGCGATCCTCGATCGCGGGAGTGCGCGCAATGCCATGGTGCTGAACAACCTTGCCTATGCGAAGTCGCGACTGGGCAAGAAGGAGGAAGCGCTCAAACTGGCACTGGAAGCCGTCGAAGCTTCGCCAGAGAATGCGTCAATCCTCGATACGGCCGGAACCTTGCTGGTCGAAACAGGCTCGCGCGAGCGCGGGGTCTCGATGCTGGAGAAGGCCGCGGCGTTGGAACCAGACAACGCACGGATTGCAAGGCGGCTTGCGGCAGCGCGCAAACCCTGATCGGCACGCTTAAAAGCAAACGGCACACCAACCGGAGTTGGCGTGCCGCTTACCCTCAATGAACTGGTTTAGCTGTAAGTGACGCTCGCGAGCGCCGGCTTCACTTCGCGGCGGCGGCGCGTGCCTGCGAAAATCATCAGGGCAGCAAGGCCGAAGAGCAGCATCATGTTCGGTTCGGGCACTTCATTGCCAGAGCTGGTGCTGGTCGTGACCTGGCGGCCGCTGGCAGAAGTGATGTCGCCTGCGCCTGATACCGACTGATAGCGGACGAAGAAATCGTCGAGTGTGAGGCTGCTGAGCGCGCTGTCGAAGGAAAGTGCCAGCGTGCCGGTGCCGGTCTCGCCACCGAAGACGCCGCCCTTGTTACCTGCGCAAGCGCCGGTTTTTGCGGCCTGGAAGCAGACATCGACAGTGCCGATCTGGTTCGGATAATTGCTGTCGGTGTTGGTGAAGTTATAGGTGCCGGTGCTGGTCGCGCCGCTGATGTCCGGATCGGTGTTGAACGCGAAGCTGGAAACGCGGGCATCGACGCCGGAGCCGGTGTCGCTCGTATTGGTCATCGAATAGCCGAAATTGTAAACGTTTCCGACGATCGAAGTGAGCGTGAGGATCAGCTGCGAGCTCAGGCCGGGCACGGTGACATCACCGTTCACGAAACCGTCGAAATCGATAGAGAAGCTTTCGCCGACTTCGTTTGCGTCGAGCAGGATCGGCTCTGCCGCTGCGGGAGTCGAGGCGAGAAGGCCGAGACCTGCAACTGCCGAGAAAACAAGATTACGCGTATTCATCAAACCGTCCCCACCGAAAGGTAAACTCGCCTTTAGCCAAGTTCGCCCGCGCTGTCACTAAAATTGCATTTCGTGAAACGGTATAAAAACGCTGTTTCATTCGGAGACACGTTTCGTCCCGCAGACTGTCAGTCCGCCTGCTGACGAAGCGCGATTTCGCTCATGAATCGGGCGTCGTCGCCTTTCGCGAGCCAGTCTGCCTCGGCCGAAATAGCGCCCAGCATGTCGGTCAGGTCGTCCATTTCCGCTTTCGCATAATTGCCCAGCACGTGGCCGGTTACGCGGTCCTTGCTGCCGGGATGGCCGATGCCGATTCGCACTCTGCGGAAATCCGGACCGAGATGCTGGTTGATGGAGCGCAGGCCGTTGTGCCCGGCAAGACCGCCACCACGGCGGACCTTGATCTTGAACGGCGCGAGGTCGAGCTCGTCGTGGAAGACGGTCAGGTCTTCAACGCCAAGCTTGTAGAACCTCAGCGCCTCACCGACCGAGCGCCCGCTTTCGTTCATATAGGTCGCAGGTTTCAGCAGCAGGACCTTTTCGGTCCCGATGCGGCCTTCCTGCACCCAGCCGGAGAACTTCTTCTGCACCGGCCCGAAACCGTGCATTTCCGCGATCACATCGCACACCATGAACCCGATATTGTGCCGGTGAAGGGCGTATTTGGGTCCGGGATTTCCTAGGCCAGTCCAGATCTGCATGGGCGAGGGCCATAAAGCCTGCGCGCGTCAGGGCAAGTCGCAGCTTCAGTCGTGCACGGCCTTCACCAGCGGGCCGAGGAACGGCGAGCCGCCGAGCCAGTCGACCTGTGTCTTCGCGCTGACCTCGTTGATAGCGGTCTGCGGGATGCTTCCTCCGCTGACGGGCTGGCGGACGGGCCGTGTCCCCGGCGGCATCGCAAGGATTTTTGCCATCACGCGGGGAATGTCCATCGGATCGGCCGACCGGCCCGAACCGTCTTCCTCGCCCATCCGCGCAACGACCTGCGGATATCCATCCGTATGCCGCGCGTCCGCCCGGGCAGCGAGGTCGCCGGAATAGCGATTGCGATTGACCCAGACCTTCGTGGGATAGCCGCCCGGCTCAATCACGGTGACCTCGATATTGTGCGGCACCAGCTCGTAGGCGAGCTGTTCGCCCATCGCTTCGACGGCAAACTTCGTCGCCGAATAATGCCCGCCGAACGGGATGATAACCCGGCCAAGCTGGCTGGAGATGCTGAAGATATGGCCGCTCCTGCGAGACCGCATCCCGGGCAGGACCGCGCGGACCAGCCGGTGATAGCCGAAAACATTCGTATCGAAGGCGAGCTTCGTCGCTTCCATGTCCTGCACTTCGACCGGGCCGGTAATCCCGATGCCCGCATTGTTGACGAGCACATCCACGGGGCCGCCATTGATGCGCTCCGCTTCGGCGACCGCGGCAAGGACCATCGCATCATCGAGCACGTCGAGTTCGATGACATGGAGGTCGAGGCCCTTTTGCGAGGCGATCTGGCGCAATTCGTCGTCTTCGGTTCGCGGCAGGTTGCGCATGGTTGCGAAGACCTTCGCGCCGAGCTCTGCGAAATGGATGGCGCTGAGGCGGCCGAAGCCGCTCGAGCAGCCGGTTATGAGGATGGCTTGGCCGGACAGGTCGGGCGTCTCGCTCACGGTTTCACCCTGGGCGCGCGAGGCGGCAGCGGCGAGGGCGCCGGTGGCGGCGGCACCTGCGAGGAGAGTTCGGCGGTTGATCGATGGCATGGGCTTGGCTCCTTGTTCGCAAGCCAGCCTATCGCATCATCTGCATAAACGAAAACGCCGGACTTCGATGTGAAGTCCGGCGTTTCGATTTTTCCGGTTCGGAAGAAGAGGCGATTACTCGCTCTTGTCTTCCTGTTCCTCGGCAGCGTCGGCGTCCGGACCCTGCTCGGTAACGGCGGTTTCGCCAGCTTCCATGTCTTCGCCGGTCTGGTCTTCGTCTTCGCCTTCGGTTTCCGACTTCTTCAGAGCCGACGGAGCAACGAGGGTGGCGATGGTGAAGTCGCGGTCTGTGATCGCGCTTTCCGACCCTTCAGGCAGCGTGACTTCGCTGATGTGAATCGAATCGCCGACTTCCTTGCCGGTGACGTCGATTTCGATCTCGCTCGGGATCTTGTCGTTGTCGCAGACCAGTTCCAGCTCGTGACGGACGACGTTGAGAACGCCACCCTTCTTGAGGCCCGGCGATGCTTCTTCGTTGGCGAAGACGACGGGGACCGAAACCTCGATCTTGCCGCCCTTGGCAAGACGGAAGAAATCGACGTGCTCGGGGCGGTCGTTGACGGGGTGGAGCGACACGTCCTTGGGAAGGGTCTTGATCTTCTTGCCGCCGAGTTCGATTTCGACGATCGAGTTCATGAAGTGGCCGGTGTCGAGCTGCTTTACCAGCGCCTTGGCCTCAACGTGGATCAGTGTGGGTTCTTCCTTGCCGCCATAGATTACGGCGGGGACGCGGCCTTCACGACGCAGTGCACGGGAGGCTCCCTTGCCAGCCCGTTCGCGCGCCTCGGCCGGAAGTGTCAGAGCATCGCTCATGTCGCTTACCTTTCGAATGCATTTGAGTACTTCGGTCCGCCACGCCTCCAGGGATGACCATGACGCCGAAGGGCGCGCGTATAGCGGCATCGCGCGCAAAAGCAAGCGTGAAGCCTACTGGATGCGGCGTATTGTGAAGCCGCGCTGTTCGAGCAGAGACTGGACGCTGCCATCGCCCAGCAAATGACCTGCCCCCACCGCTATCAGCGGCCTGTCCGATGCACTGAGCAGGTTTTCGATTTGCGCCGCCCAGGCAGAGTTCCGGCGGACCAGCAGGGCCTCCTTGAGCTCCGGATCGGCCAATAGCCCCTGAAGCGTAGTACGCTCCAGCGCCGCGAGGTCGCCCCGGGACCAGATCGGCGCAAGATCGACGCGGTCGCCTGGTTCCTTTGCGACCTCTTCGATAATCGCCGCCAGGAGATCGCGTTGTTCTCGTTCGGGGAGCCGGTCGAATATCGAGAGCTGCAGCCTTGCACCTTCCAGCTCGACGATCTCGCGATTTGCGAATTCGGCCAGCAGGACCTTGTCCGCTCCGAATTCGCTCGAATGCGCGCGTCCGAATTCCGCCAGTGCAAGCGCGGCGCCCCATGTTTCCATCGCATCGAACGTACCGGATTCAATCTCCTGCTCACTCTCGATGGCGCGCAACCGGTCACGCGAGGGCGGGTCGAGGCGCGAATAGATCGGCGCGGAAGGCGGGGCGTCATAAGCGAGTGCGCGGAACAGTTCTTCCAGGCCACGGCGATCGTCGAGGCCCGATACTTCTACCACCAGCATATCAGCCGTTTCGACTACCTCTTCCAGCTCAGGCGATTGCCAATCCAGGTCGCGGGGCAGGGCGTGCACCGTACCGAAGAGCCAGCCTTCGGTACGGCCTTCGACCCCGGTGATTTCCCACAGGGCGGGAAAGCCACGGTTCTGGCCGTCCTCCTCCGCTTCGCCCCGGCACGACGCCAGCGCGATTGAGGCAAGCAGCAGCAGGACCCAGCGCGCCATCAGCGCAGTCGATTGACGGGAATGCCGCGCGTTTCGAGATAGGCCTGCACGCTCTTCTCGCCCGCAAGGTGTCCCGCGCCGACCGCCACGAAGACGGTGCCGGGCTGTTCCATCCGGTCATCGATCCACTCCGCCCAATTGGCGTTGCGATCGTATAGCAGCGCGCTTGCAAGCGCTTCATCGGCAAGGCCTGCATTCATGATCTCGGCGAGTTCGTCCACGTCGCCTTCCATCCACTGCGCAACCATCTCGTCCACCATTTCGATCATGGCGTTGGGATTGCGCGCAGAGGTCATCAGAAACTCGATCTGCGCATCCTGTGGGAGGTTGTCGAAAATGGCGATCTGGCCGGCAAGCGTCTCGAACGCCTCGCGCTTTCGATCCGTCCCGGCATTGGTGTCGATGATCTTCTCGACGCCGCTTTCCGGATCATATCCCTGCTTCAGCAAGGGCAGCACGGCCATGGTCATCCCGGCGAACCAGGGTTCGAAGCGGTCGAAGGCGCCGGGAGGCATGCCAAGGGTTCCGAGTGCGTTTTCGTAGGCCGTGCGGTCTTCCTCGTTCAGCAGGTCACGCAAGGACTGGTCGGCCGGAAGCATGGCGTTCCTGGCAATCGCCATCTGGCTGGCAGGGTCGTTCATTTCCTCCGGCAGGATTTCCATGACGACCGTGTCCGAAGCGGTAAGCGCGTTCGAAATCTCTTCATCGTACCATTCCACACCTTCGGGCAAGGCGTGCACGGTGCCGAACAGGTAGATCGTCGTATCGGCATCCGACACGCTCCAGATAGCCGGGCCTTGTGAAGTTTCCTCCACCGGCGCGGCCGCCGTGTCGACCGGCGCGCTGTAGGCGCAGGCCGAGAAGCTAAGGAGGCCAAGTACCGAGGCCGCAGTGGTGAATGTCTTGCGAAGTGTCATTTCGGTTTCGTCCAATTCTATTCGGGCAAATACTCAATCGCTCCGGCGGATCTGCCAGACCACGCATAGGGCAATCCTGACAAGCGGAAAAACGTCTCTTGGGGTCTAGCTGAGACACGAGGCCCGCTTAACGGCCCGCCTTTTGCAGCACCTGAACGCGTTGCATTGCGGCATTGACCGCATTTCGCCCTTGCGCCATTGCGCCGCGCATGGACCGCAATCCCCAAAAATCCTTCCAGGATATGATCCTTGCGCTGCACGATTTCTGGAGCGCGCATGGCTGCCTGATTCTCCAGCCCTATGACATGCGCATGGGCGCGGGGACCTTCCACACTGCCACTACGCTTCGTGCGCTCGGGCCCGAGCCGTGGAATGCGGCTTTCGTGCAGCCTTGCCGCCGTCCGACAGATGGCCGTTATGGCGAGAACCCGAACCGGCTGCAGCACTATTACCAGTACCAGGTAATCCTGAAGCCGAGCCCGCCGGATATCCAGGACCTTTACCTCGAAAGCCTTCGCGTGATCGGGATCGATCCGCTCAAGCACGATATCCGCTTCGTAGAAGACGACTGGGAAAGCCCGACGCTGGGCGCATGGGGCCTTGGCTGGGAAGTCTGGTGCGACGGGATGGAAGTCACCCAGTTCACCTATTTCCAGCAGATGGGCGGCTTCGACTGCAAGCCGGTCGCGGGCGAGCTGACCTACGGGCTCGAACGCCTGGCCATGTACATCCAGGGCGTCGACAACGTCTACGATCTCGACTTCAACGGGCAGGGCGTCACCTATGGCGATGTCTTCCTCGAGAACGAAAAGCAGATGTCGAAGTGGAACTTCGAGGTCGCCGAGACCGACGCGCTGTTCGACCTGTTCAACAAGGCAGAGGCCGAGTGCAAGAATGCGCTCAGCGCCAATGTCCCCATCGCCGCTTACGAGCAGGCGGTGGAAGCCAGCCACATCTTCAACCTGCTGCAGGCGCGCGGCGTGATCAGCGTGCAGGAACGCGCCAGCTATATGGGCCGCGTCCGCGACCTCGCGCGCGGCAGCTGTGAAGCGCATATGGAAAAGGAAGCGCCCGTGTGGGCCGAGAAATATCCGGAGTGGTCGAAATGAGCGACTTCCTCCTCGAATTGCGCAGCGAAGAAATCCCTGCCCGTATGCAGGCGGGTGCGCGCGCCGAACTCGAAAAGCTGTTCCGCCGCGAAATGGATGCCGCCGGTGTCGAAACCGGCGAAATCACCGTCTGGTCGACCCCGCGGCGCCTCGCGCTGATTGCGCGCGGACTTCCCGAGGCGACCGAGGCGGTTAGCGAGGAGCTGAAAGGGCCGCCGGTCGGAGCGCCCGACCAGGCGCTTGACGGTTTCTGCCGCAAGGCGGGCGTCGAGAAGGGCGATCTCGAAACGCGCGACGTGAAGGGCAGGGCGACCTATTTCGCGGTCAAGAATATCCCCGGACGTGCGACCAAGGACCTGCTGGCCGAGGCGATCCCTGCGATCATCCGCGATTTCAGCTGGCCCAAGTCGATGCGCTGGGGCGCTGCCTCGATCAGCACCGAGAGCCTTCGCTGGGTGCGCCCGCTGTCGGGCATTGTCGCGCTGCTGGGCGACGATGTGGTCGAATGCGAGGTGCATGGCGTCACCTCCGGGTCGGTCACGCTGGGCCACCGCTTCCACCATTCGGGCGACATCACTATTGGCAATTCCGACGACTATGCGATGAAGCTGCGCGCCGGCCATGTCATCGTAGACCACGAGGAACGGCAGGACCTGATCCGTTCGGGCGCGGCCAAGGTCGCCTCCGAAGCCGGTCTCAAGCTGGTCGAGGACGAGGGGCTGGTGATCGAGAACGCAGGGCTGACCGAATGGCCCGTCCCGCTGCTCGGCCGGTTCGAGGAAGACTTCCTCGAAGTCCCGCCCGAGACGATCCAGCTCACCGCGCGCGTGAACCAGAAGTATTTCGTCTGCGAAGATGAGGCTGGCGAACTCGCCAATGCCTTCATCTGTACCGCCAATATCGAGGCGGAAGACGGCGGCGCGCGCTTGGTCGACGGCAACCGCAAGGTCCTCGCCGCCCGCCTTTCCGACGCGCGCTTCTTCTGGGATGTCGACCGCAAGAAGACGCTCGCCGAACACGCCAAGGGTCTGGAGCGGATCACCTTCCACGAAAAGCTGGGCACTGTCGCCGACAAGGTCGAGCGCGTGGCAAAGTTGGCGCGCTGGCTGGTCGAGGAAGGCGTGGTCAAGGGCACCGATCCGGATATGGCCGAACAGGCCGCACGCCTCGCCAAGGCCGATCTCGTCACCGAAATGGTCGGTGAGTTCCCCGAATTGCAGGGATTGATGGGCGGCTACTATGCCCGTGCCGAGGGACTGCCCGATGCAGTCGCCGACGCGATCCGCGACCACTACAAGCCGGTCGGGCAGGGCGACGAGGTGCCGACTGCTCCGGTCACGGTGGCGGTGAGCTTGGCGGACAAGCTTGATACGCTGACTGGCTTTTTTCGCATGGGAGAGAAGCCTACCGGGTCAAAGGATCCATTCGCGCTACGGCGCGCGGCCATAGCTGTCCTGGCGCTCACGCAGCAAAATTCGTTACGCCTTTCGGTGGTTCGGCCATTTGAAGTCGTGAGAGAGACGCTGCATGCGCAACTTCCTGGTGCGCACCTTACTGCGAACAGGGATTTTGGCGGGGCGCAGGTAGATTATCGTGCTCTCGAGCTTCTTGATTTTCTAGCCGACCGCCTCAAGGTCCAGCAGCGTGAGGCGGGCGTCCGCCACGATCTCATCGACGCAGTCTTCGCGCTTGGGGGCGAGGACGATCTCGTCCGCCTGCTCGCCCGGGTGAAAGCGCTCCAGTCCTTCATGGACACAGAAGACGGCGCCAACCTGCTCGCAGGCTACAAGCGCGCCGCCAACATCCTCAAGAAGGAAGACTGGCACGGTGCCGAGGGCGAGATCGCGCGCACCGGCGAGGAAGACCCGCTGGCGCTGGTCGATGATCCCGACATGAAGGCGGTGATCGATGCCAAGATGAACGAGCGCCATGCCAAGGAGCTTTCCTACACACCCGAACCGGCCGAAAAGGCGCTGATGGATGCCCTGGCGACTTCGGAACCGGCGGCTTCGCAAGCCATTGAGGCGGAAGACTTCTCCGGCGCGATGGCGGCTCTTGCCTCCCTGCGCGCACCCATCGACCGTTTCTTCGATGAAGTGACGGTAAATGCGGATGAAGAAAACAAGCGGGCACATCGCCTGGACCTGCTTGCAGCCTTCCGTGCTGCAGTGCACAAAGTCGCCGACTTCTCTCGTATCGAGGGCTAATCCCCTCGATACGAGTGTCACCTTCGGCAAAAAATACAGGTGACACACTGTCGCCTTTGTAAACTTTGAGGGAAATTACGTGACGGATACAGTCTTCATCTTCGGCGGCGATGCTCCGCATACGAATGCCCGGCAGAAGGACAAGACAGTCACCGGAGGCAAGGGCGCGAACCTTGCCGAAATGGCCAGTATCGGCCTGCCGGTCCCTCCCGGTTTCACCATCGCGACCGAGGAATGCCTCAAGTATCTTGCCGAAGGGGGCGAATTCGCACCCGAATTGCGCAAGGCGATCGAAGACGCGCTGACGCATATCGAACGCACGGTCGGCAAGGGCTTCGGCGATGCAACGGACCCGCTGCTCGTCTCGGTCCGCTCTGGCGCGGCGATCTCCATGCCCGGCATGATGGACACCGTCCTCAACCTCGGCCTCAACGACGAGACGGTGGAAGGCCTTGCGAAGACGTCGGGCGATGAGCGCTTCGCCTGGGACAGCTACCGCCGCTTCATCCAGATGTATTCCGATGTGGTGCTCGGCCTCGATCACGGCCTGTTCGAAGAAGCGCTGGAGATCACCAAGGAAGACAACGGCTTCTACGCCGACACGGAAATGTCGGCCGAGGACTGGAAGGTGCTGGTTGCCGAATACAAGCGCATCGTCGCGGAAGAGCACGATGCGCCGTTCCCGCAGGACCCGACCGAGCAGCTCTGGGGCGCCATCCGCGCCGTGTTCGACAGCTGGGACAGCGAACGCGCCAAGGTCTACCGCCGCCTCAACGACATCCCGCACGACATGGGCACTGCCGTCAACGTGCAGGCCATGGTGTTCGGCAACATGGGCGATACCAGCGCCACGGGCGTCGCCTTCACCCGCGATCCTTCGACCGGCGAGAAGGCCTATTACGGCGAATGGCTGGTCAATGCGCAGGGCGAGGACGTGGTCGCCGGTATCCGCACGCCGCAATACCTGACCAAGGCGGCGCGCGAAGCGGCAGGGGCGAAACCGCTGAGCATGGAAGAGGCGATGCCGGAGGCCTATGCCGAATTGGCGCGCCTGTTCGACCTGCTGGAACGGCATTACACCGACATGCAGGACATCGAATTTACGGTGCAGCAGGGCAAGCTGTGGCTGCTGCAGACCCGCAATGGCAAACGCACGGCCAAGGCTGCATTGAAGCTGGCGGTGGACATGGTCGGCGAAGGCCTGATCGACGAGAAGACCGCGATCCTGCGGGTCGATCCTATGGCCTTGGACCAACTGCTTCACCCGACGCTCGACCCCGAGGCGCCGCGCGATGTGCTGACCACCGGCCTGCCTGCTTCACCGGGTGCGGCAAGCGGCAAGATCGTACTCGATGCCGATACCGCGGAACTGTGGGCCAATCGCGGCGAGAAGGTCATTCTCGTTCGCGTCGAAACCAGCCCGGAAGACATTCACGGAATGCACGCGGCGACGGGCATCCTGACTGCGCGCGGCGGTATGACGAGCCATGCGGCAGTCGTCGCGCGCGGCATGGGCCGTCCGTGCGTGTCCGGCGCCTCGCAGGTGGCCATTGCGCGGGAAGGGCGCACGCTCACCATCGGCAATCGCGAGCTGAAGGAAGGCGATACGATCACGATCGACGGCGCCAACGGCCAGGTCATGGACGGCGAAGTCGCGACGATCGAGCCCGAGCTTGCCGGTGACTTCGGCACGCTGATGGAGTGGGCCGACAAGCACCGCCGGATGCGCGTTCGCACCAATGCGGAGACGGAAACCGAATGCCGCATGGCGCGCCAGTTCGGCGCGGAAGGCATCGGCCTGTGCCGGACCGAGCACATGTTCTTCGATGCGGACCGCATCAGCCTGGTCCGCCAGATGATCCTGGCCGAAAACGAGGCCGGACGCCGCGCGGCGCTGGACCAGCTCCTGCCCGAACAGCGCAGCGATTTCGTCAAGATCTTCGAGGTCATGGCGGGGCTTCCCTGCACGATCCGCCTGCTCGACCCGCCGCTGCATGAATTCCTGCCGCACGGCGATGCGGAGTTCGAGGAATTGTCCAAGGCGACCGGCTTCAGCGTCGACAAGCTGCGCCGCCGCGCAGGCGAATTGCACGAATTCAACCCGATGCTGGGCCACCGCGGCTGCCGTCTCGGGATCACCTATCCCGAAATTTACGAGATGCAGGCGCGCGCCATTTTCGAGGCCGCGTGCGAAGTCGCCAAGGCTAGCGGCGAAGCTCCCGTGCCGGAAATCATGATCCCGCTGGTGGCCACCCGCCGCGAGCTGGAACTGCTCAAGGACGTGGTCGACAAGGCGGCCAAGTCGGTGTTCGAAACCTCCGGCTGCACGGTCGATTACCTCGTCGGGACAATGATCGAACTGCCGCGTGCGGCGCTGATGGCGGGCGAAATCGCGGAAGTGGGCGAGTTCTTCAGCTTCGGCACGAACGACCTCACCCAGACGACGCTCGGCGTGAGCCGCGACGATGCGGGCCGCTTCCTCACGACCTACGTCGACAAGGGCATTTTCGCGCGCGATCCGTTCGTCAGCCTCGATGTCGATGGAGTGGGCCAGTTGGTGGAACTGGCGGCAGAGCGGGGCAGGGCGACGCGCGGCGATATCAAGCTGGGCATCTGCGGCGAACACGGCGGCGATCCGGCCAGCATCGCGTTCTGCGAGGCTACCGGTCTGGATTACGTCAGCGCCTCGCCTTACCGCGTGCCGATCGCAAGGCTGGCGGCAGCGCAGGCGAACCTGCGCTAGTCTTTCCAGCCGGTTAGGGTCAGAATCTCGAAGGTTTCGATGACCCGGCCCTGATCGTTCGCACCGGCAAGGAACGCCTCTCGCGCTCTTTCGAGCGCTGCCTTGCCGAGCGGCGGGGGCGCCGAAGCAAGGCTCGATCCAAGGCCTTGGTCGCGAAGGTCCTGCACCAGGCGATCGAGCGAGGAGAAAGCCACCTCCACGCTCCGGCTGTCGACCACTTGGCGGCGAAACAGGGCTCTTTGCATGAGCCCCGATGCTGAAGCGTTGTCGACCAGCGGATGCATCCGTGCCGAGGGGCGATCCGGTTCGGCGGCGATCATGGCGCGGCGCAGGTTCGCCAGGCTCCCCGCGCCAATCATGCTGGCGAGCAGGATGCCGTCCTCGGCGAGCGCGGCGCGCAGGTGGAGCAAGGCGCCCGGCAGGTCGTTCACCCGGCCGAGCGAGGCGAGGCTGACAATCAGGTCGAACTGGCCGCTGGGCAAGGGCGCCTCTTCGTCGAGACTGCGCACATCTGTTTCTTCGACCGCCGCGCCGTTGCCCCTCAGCGAAAGGGCCAGCGTCCCGGTCCAGTCCCCGATGACCAGCACGCGCTTCGGCGCGAGGCGCATGAATTCGAGGCGCTCCAGCACGTCCTCGACCATGTCGTCCATAACGTAGCGCGCCGCATCGCGCTGAGACTGGCGTACCAGAAGGCGGCGCAGGCCGGCGATACGGCGTTGGCGCGAGAAAATGCGGGGGGGCGACCGTGTTTCCATGCTGGGCGCACTGCCGCTCTTGCCAGCGCGATGCAAGCGCGGCACGACAACGGCATGGGGAGATTAGCCATAATCGGGAAGCATCTGCGCGACGGCGCGGCACCGGTTGTCGATCTCGTCTATCCCCCGCGCTGCCCTGATTGCGGCGATGCGATCGGCGAGCATGGTGGACTGTGCCAGGAATGCTGGAGCGGGCTGGCCATACCGGGCGATCCGAGTTGCAGCCTGTGCCAGCGGCCATTCGGCGAAGGTGCGAGCGAGCAGGAGCGGATATGCGCACCATGCCTTGGCAAGAAGCCTATCCACGACGGTATCGCTGCCGGAACGCTGTACACAGACGTATCGCGAAAGCTCGTCCTCGGCTTCAAGCACGGTCGCAAGATCGGCCTCGCGCCTTTGCTGGCGCGGCTAATGGCGGCACGTGTCCCGCCGGGGTCGGAAGGACGGCTGATCGTCCCTGTTCCCCTGCATCGCTGGCGCCTGTGGACACGCGGCTTCAACCAGGCGGCATTGCTCGGGCGGGAATTGGAACGGGCAGGGCGCGGCACGCTGATGGTCGATGCGCTGGAGCGCACAAGGGCGACCCCAAGCCTGGGAGGAATGGGGGCTAAAGCTCGTGCGAAGGTTCTCGGCGGTGCGATAAAGGTTCGCGCGACCATGGTGGCTCAGCTCGAAGGTCGAGACATTCTCCTGGTCGACGATGTGCTGACCAGCGGCGCGACAAGCGAGGCCTGCGTCCGCGCCTTAAAGCGAGCCGGTGCGAAGTCGGTCGTGATCTGCTGTTTCTCGCGGGTCCTCGACGAGGCACTTGCGAGCGCCAAGCAACAGAAGCTTTCCCAATAAACGAAACGCCCGGGACCTTTCGGTCCCGGGCGCCACGTGACGAAATACACCGGACCCGTCTTGCGACAAGATGCAAACCCCCCAGTATGCATCGGGTCCTATCCCTCATCGTTACCGGGTGCGCCGCATTAGTACCCCCATGCGGCAGCGGACCCGGGACCTCCTGAACCTGAGCTATCTCGCGATACCCGTGATCCGGTTGGCAGACCTCACATTGCCTGCGAGAAGGAACATCACCCAAACCCGGCCTTCGTTGAATAGGCATTCGCGATTTGGGTCGATTTTGAAACACCCTTGTGGTTATCGTGCAACAAGCTGTCGTATTTTTACAAAACGGACCATTCCATGAGCATCTCCAAGACCGAACGTGAGCAGGGCAAGGTCTTTGCACCCAAGTTCGATGCCAACGGATTACTCACCGCAGTCATCGTGAACGCTGCGAATCGCGAGGTGTTGATGGTCGCATTCATGGACGCAGAAGCGCTGGACAAGACGCTCGAGACCGGGCTCGCGCACTTTCATTCCCGGTCTCGCGGCAAGCTTTGGCTGAAAGGCGAGACGTCGGGCAATGTCCTGCGGGTCGAAGAGATCTTGGTGGACTGTGACCAGGATGCTCTGGTCATCGCCTGCAGTCCGGCGGGACCGACCTGTCACACAGGCGCGACACGCTGTTTCTATCGCAAGCTCGAAGACGGCGTTCTCCAACCCGTCAACACTTGACGCTTACGTAAACGTTGCGTTAGAAGAGGGGCATGTCTCAGCCTCTCAGAAACCCTTCCGCGACCGAAGATTCCGATCGCCGTCATGCTGGCGCCCATCTTGAGCGTCCGGACAAGCTCGAGCGTGAGCAATATTCGATTTCCGATCTCACCAGCGAGTTCGAATGCACGGCCAGGGCGCTCCGGTTTTACGAGGACGAGGGGCTGATCGCTCCCTCGCGTGTCGGGCTGACCCGCATATATTCGAAGCGTGATCGCGCGCGCCTGGCGTGGATCATGCGCGCCAAAAACGTGGGCTTCTCGCTCACGGAAATCCGCGAGATGATCGATCTCTACGACCTCGACGACGGTCGTGCCGAACAGCGGCGTGTCACTCTCGAAAAGTGCCGCCGCCACGTCGCCAAGCTGAAAGCGCAGCGCGCGGACATCGACAGTTCGATCAAGGAACTGACCGAGTTTATCAGCTTGGTAGAAGACCAGCTCGACTAATTTCCCTCCCCGGCGAGACCTCGCCAAAAGCATAAAATTCTCTCCAAGGACCAACCATGCCAATCTATACCGCACCTACCCGTGACACCCGCTTCGTGGTCAACGAGCTGCTGGAGCTCGGAAGCTACGGAAACCTGCCCGGTTTCGAAATGGTCAGCGAAGACGTGACCGAAGCGGTCATCAACGAAGGCGGAAAGTTCTGCGCCGAGGTGCTGGCTCCGCTGAACCGGGTCGGCGACGAGCACGGCTGCGTGCGCAACGAAGACGGGTCGGTCACCACGCCTCCGGGCTTCAAGGAAGCATTCGACCAGTTCCGCGAGGCAGGCTGGGGCACGATCGCCGCACCGGAAGAATTCGGCGGGCAGGGTATGCCGCACGTACTCGGCTTCGTGATGGAAGAATACATTGCCAGCGCCAACCAGGCATTCGGCATGTATCCGGGCCTGACCAATGGCGCGATTTCGGCGCTGATCGCCAAGGGTTCGCAGGAGCAGAAGGAGAAGTATCTCCCGAAGATGATCTCCAACGAATGGACCGGCACCATGAACCTGACCGAGCCGCATTGCGGAACGGATCTGGGCATGATCCGCACCAAGGCCGTGCCGAACGGTGACGGTTCCTATGCGATCACCGGCACGAAGATTTTCATCTCCGCCGGCGAACACGACATGGCGGACAACATTATCCACCTCGTGCTGGCAAAGACGCCGGGCGCACCGGATTCGACCAAGGGCATTTCGCTTTTCGTCGTTCCCAAGTTCATCGTGAACGATGACGGCACTCCGGGCGAGCGCAATGGCGTCTCCTGTGGTTCCATCGAGGAGAAAATGGGCATCCATGGCAACTCGACCTGCGTTCTCAATTACGACGGCGCTACGGGCTGGATGGTCGGCGAAGAGAACAAGGGCCTCGCCGCCATGTTCATCATGATGAACGCAGCGCGCCTCGGCGTCGGCATCCAGGGCCTGAGCCAGGCGGAAGCGGCTTACCAGAACGCGGTCGCCTATGCGCTCGATCGCCGCCAGGGCCGCGCGCTCAGCGGACCGGCAGAGCCCGAAGCGCAGGCCGATCCGATCTTCGTTCACCCCGACGTTCGCCGCATGCTGATGGACGCAAAGGCCTTCACCGAAGGCATGCGTGCCCTGTGCCTGTGGGGCGCACTCCTGGTGGACCTCACGCACAAGGCACAGACCGAAGAAGAGCGCGAGCAGGCCGACCTGCTCATCGGGCTGATGACCCCGGTCATCAAGGGCTATGGCACCGACAAGGGCTATGAAGTCGCCACCAACATGCAGCAGGTCTTCGGCGGCCACGGCTACATCGAGGAATGGGGCATGAGCCAGTTCGTTCGCGATGCGCGTATCGCGCAGATCTACGAAGGCACGAATGGTGTTCAGGCGATGGACCTTTGCGGACGCAAGCTTGCCCAGAAGGGCGGCGCGGCCGTGCAGGCATTCTTCAAGGTCGTCGGCGAGGAAATCGCTGCGGCGAAGGAAGTCGAAGCGACCAAGGACATGGCAGAGCAGCTAGAAAAGGCGCTCGGCCAGCAGCAGGCTGCCACGATGTGGTTCATGAACAATGCGATGCAGAACCCCAATCACCTGGGTGCAGGCGCGCATCACTATATGCACATCATGGGCATCGTGACGCTGGGTCTGATGTGGCTCAAGATGGCCAAGATCGCAGCTGCCAAGGTCGACAGCGCAGGCGACGACAAGGCGTTCTACGAACAGAAGCTTGCTACCGCCCGCTACTACATGGACCGCTATCTTCCCGATGCCGGTGCCCTGCGCCGCAAGCTTGAAGCGGGTGCAGACAGCATGATGGCTCTGGGCGAAGAGGCTTTCCAGACCGCAGCCTGATCGGGCACGCCAATACACTCTGGGAGGGGCGGCCATCGAGCCGCCCCTTTTCGTTTGCGGCCTCTATGCAGCCAGTTGCGCTATTCCGGTGATATCCCGGGATGTGCACAGGACTGCCACTACGGGTCCTGCAGGCGCGACGAGAGGCTTGAGATGAACGCTCCACCGGCGCGGTGTCCCTGCCGCCGTGGGGCAGTCGGCGGTGAAATGGCGTTCATGGCCGGAGACAGCTCGATTGAAGCTTTCGCGCACCAGGTCGCGGTGTTCCTGAGGCCACAAGGACCACCATGGCTGGCCTTTGACCTCTCCGAAGTCGGAGATTTCCATCGCCCTCAACCCGCCGCAATTCATGTAGTCCAGCTCGCCCTGCAGGGTGAGCAGCTTGATGCAATCCTCGCTCTGTTCGAGCAGGGCCAGGGCGAGATTACCGCCGGTAAGCCCGGCGGCACACGCCATGCGCATGGCTTCGACTTCCGGTGAAAGAAGCGGTTCTGCCGATATGTTCGTTTCCTGTAGCACTCGTTTTTTCCCGTCATTGATCGTGGCTCAATGCGGGCAAGTGTCCGTCCTCCTGCGAAAAATTGTCTGGACCGTGCCCTAGGCAAAAACCCCTAGGGCACAGTCCAAGTGCCTATTCCGGCAGGAAGTCGGGCACCGAGAGATACCGTTCGCCGGTATCGTAGTTGAACCCCATGATCCGCGCACCGCTGTCCAGCTCGGGCAGCTTCTTGGCGATTGCGGCCAGCGTTGCGCCGCTGGAGATACCGACGAGGATGCCTTCCGTGGTCGCGCATTTGCGTGCCCATTCCTTGGCATCTTCTGGATCGACCTGGATCGCGCCGTCGATAGCCTGCGTGTGGAGGTTCTCCGGCACGAAGCCTGCGCCGATCCCCTGGATCGGGTGCGGGCCCGGCTGTCCGCCGCTAATTACCGGCGATGCCGCAGGCTCGACCGCGAATGCTTTCATCGCGGGCCATTTTTCCTTCAGCACCTCGGCACAGCCGGTCAGGTGGCCGCCGGTCCCGACGCCGGTAATCATCACGTCGATCGGTTCGTCGGCGAAGTCGGCGAGGATTTCCTGCGCGGTCGTGCGCTTGTGCACTTCGTAATTCGACGGGTTGTCGAACTGGCTCGGCATCCATGCGCCTTCGGTCTGTTCGACTAGCTCATGCGCGCGGGCGATGGCGCCCTTCATGCCGCCTTCCTTGGGCGTAAGATCGAATTTCGCGCCATAGGCGAGCATCAAACGACGCCGCTCGATGCTCATGCTTTCGGGCATGACCAGGACCAGCGTGTATCCTTTGACCGCTGCCGCCATGGCAAGTCCGATGCCGGTGTTGCCACTGGTCGGCTCGATGATCGTGCCGCCAGGCTTGAGCTTTCCGGCCTTCTCCGCGTCTTCGACCATGGCGAGGCCAATGCGGTCCTTGATCGAACCGCCGGGATTGGTGCGCTCGCTCTTCACCCAGACTTCGTGGTCGGGAAACAGGCGGGCGAGGCGGATATGCGGAGTTCCACCGATGGTTTCGAGGACGGACTGGGCTTTCATTGGGTCTGCTCCTGCAGCTTTTTATCGGGTGTCTCTTGGTTCAATTCATCAGGCGGGTCGAAGGTCCGCGTCGTGCGCAGGACCGGGAAGATTTTCGACCACAGGGCAACCGTCAGGATAGCGCCTCCACCGCCCCCGACAACCGCCGCGACCGGACCGACGGCATAGGCGAGGCTGCCGGAGAAAAAATCGCCGAATTCGTTGGATGCGCTGATCGTCAGCAGGCTCACTGACGATACGCGGCCGCGCTTGTCGTCGGGCGTGTGCAACTGGATCAGCGACTGGCGGATGTAGACGCTGAACATGTCCGCCGCCCCGACGATAAATAGCATGGCAAGGCTGAGCGGCATGGAGGTGGAGAGGCCGAAAACGATGGTCGCGGCGCCAAATATCGCGACAGCCCAAAGCATCTTCGGCCCGACATTGTTCTTGAGTGGGCGGAAGGAAAACCACAGAGCGGTGATTGCCGCGCCGACGGCAGGCGCCATGGCTAGTTGGGCGAGGCCAGTCTCCCCGACCTCCAGTATGTCGCGGGCGTAGACGGGGAACAGCGCAGTCGCGCCCGCAAGGAAGACCGCGAAAAGGTCGAGGGTGATAGCGCCGAGCACCATCTTGTTGCGAACGACATAGCGCAGGCCTTCCACCATGGAGTGGATCGGGCGCTGGTTCACGGCGCGCGGTGGCTGGGGCACTTTGCCGATCATGGACAGCGCGGTGATCGACACCAGGAATAGCCCGCCCGCCACGGCATAGGGCAGGAAGGGCTGGACGGCGTAGAAGTAACCTCCGACTGCCGGCCCCACGATCATGCCGACCTGCCAGGATATGCTCGACAGGGCGATCGCATTGGGCAGGATGGCCTTGGGCACGAGATTGGGCGCAAGGGCCGACAGGGCCGGCCCAGCAAATGCGCGGGCAATGCCGAGCAGGACGGCGACGCCGAAGATCCAGGCCAGCGATAGCGTTCCGCTCCACGTCAGCCACGCGAGCAGAGAAGCGCAAACCAGCTGGAGAAGTACCGTCAACCTGCCGAGATTGCGGCGATCGAAATGATCCGCAGCCCAGCCCGAAAAAGGCGTCAGCAGGAACAGCGGGACAAATTGCAGCAGGCCGATAAGCGCCAGCTGGCCCGATGCCTCGGCAACACCGTTCCCGCCGTCGCGCGCGATGTTATAGGTCTGCCACCCGATGATCAGCATCATCGCGTATTGCGCCAGTGTCATCGACAGGCGCGAAATCCAGTAATAGCGGAAGTTCGCGATCCGCAACGGGGACCGGTCGGGGGAGGGTGTTTCTTCCAGCGTCACCCCAGACGCATGACAGGCGCCCCTTCGCTTGTGAAGAGACGCCTGCTTGCGCGTTTAAAAATGATTGTTGCGGCTCAGCGCAGTTTGCGCAGGCGCGGGTTCGGTTGGACCGTGTCGATCAGCGACAGGAAGTCGTCCACGCGGATGATACGCTCGAACTGGAAACCGGCGCGATTGTCGCGGCACCAGATGCAATAGGCTTCGATACGGCCGATGACCGGAAGGCGTACCACGACGCGATCTCCGCGCGATACGTCTTCGGCGTCGTCAATCATGAAGCCATTGGCCGAGATATTGGCGATATGCATGCGCATGTCGCCCTTGCCGTGGTGTTCGGCAATGACCGGGTGGTCGACCGGGTGACGCGCCATGCGGCGCTGGTCGGTGACGCTGAGTTGTGCTCCGGCACTCATGCGATACGATCCCTTGTTGAATTAAGCTGGCGATAAAGATGGACCGGAAAGGCAAATATCCGGTTAACCGCTGCTCTTATTCAATTCGGGAGGCTTCAGCGCCGCAGGATTGCGTGCTTTTTCTTGCCCAGCGACAGCTTCGATTCCGCTCCTTCGGCGACCTCGACAAGGAATCCGGGATCGCTGACTGTCTCTCCGTCGATCTTCACCGCGCCTTCTGCCAGCTTGCGTTTCGCTTCGCCGTTGGATGCGGTGAACCCCAGAGCGGTGAGGGCCGCGCCGATGCGCATGCCCTCCGCGCCAACTTCAAGAGTCGGCAGGTCGGCACCGGCACCACCGCCGGCAAACGTTTCCGCAGCAGTCTTCTCGGCAAGCTTGGCTGCTTCTTCGCCGCGCACCAGCCTGGTAACCTCGTTGGCGAGGACCGTTTTTGCGTGGTTGATTTCGGCGCCTTCAAGCTGTTCGAGACGCGCAATCTCGTCGAGCGACAAGTCCGTGAACAGGCGCAGGAAACGGCCGACGTCGCGGTCGTCCGCATTGCGCCAATATTGCCAGAAGTCGTAATTCGGCAGCTGCTCCTCGTTGAGCCAGATCGCACCCGAAGCGGTCTTGCCCATCTTCGCGCCGTCGGCGGTGGTCAGCAGCGGTGTCGTTAGCCCGAAGAGGTCGGTGCCGTCCATACGGCGGGCGAGTTCCATGCCGTTGACGATGTTACCCCACTGGTCGCTGCCGCCCATCTGGAGGCGGCAATCGTACCGCTGTGCCAGCTCGCGGTAATCGTAGGCCTGCAGGATCATGTAGTTGAATTCCAGGAAGGTCAGCGGCTGTTCCCGGTCGAGGCGCAGCTTCACCGAATCGAAAGTCAGCATCCGGTTGATGGTGAAGTGCGGACCGACGTCGCGCAGCAACTCGATATAGCCGAGCTGGCTGAGCCATTCGTCATTGTTCACCATCACTGCATCGGTCGGACCATCGCCAAAGGTCAGCAGGCGTTCGAAGACCTTGCGGATGCCCGCGATGTTCGCATCGATATCCGCATCGGTCAGCATCTTGCGGCTTTCGTCCTTGCCGGACGGATCGCCAACCTTGGTGGTGCCGCCGCCCATGACCACGATGGGCTTGTGGCCCGATTGCTGGAGGCGGCGCAGCATCATGATCTGAACAAGGCTGCCGACATGCAGGCTTGGCGCGGTAGCATCGAAGCCGATATAGCCCGGCACGACGCCCTTGGTCGCGAGGCTGTCCAGCCCCTCGGCATCGGTGACCTGGTGGATATAGCCGCGCTCTTCGAGCACGCGCAGGAGATCGGATTGATAGCTACTCATGACACGTCGCCGCTAGCAGGAAGATGCTCGCATGCAAACGCATGAACTGATTGCGCATCCAGCATTTCCACCTTTGGCGGTGTCTTCGGTTGACGCGCGGGTCCTCCAGCGCGATTCGCAGTGGCTGCGGGTGAGGTGGCGGATCGAAAATACCGGTCGACTTGTCCTGCCACCATTCGTCGGACGCAAGCGCCGCGACGAACTCTGGAAAACGACCTGTTTCGAGATTTTCCTGAAAGAACCCGGTACGCAGTCTTACACCGAATGGAACCTGTCACCCTCGGAAGGGTGGAACGCCTACGATTTCGAGGATTATCGCGATGGCATTAGGGAGAGGCATGTGCCTCGTGCGCCCGACTGCACCATGCGGCCTGGAAAGGCCTTCGCCGTGTTCGATGCCGCGATCCCGGCTAATGTGATTTCCGAGGGTGCGCAGGAGATGGGGATCACTTGTGTTCTGGAAGAAGAGGGCGGCGTCAAAAGCTTCTGGGCGATGAAACATGCGAAAGATCAGCCGGATTTCCATGATCCGGCTTGCTTCGCGGCAAGGCTTGCGGCACCCAGCGCGCCATGAAATTCGGCATCGATCGTCTCCTTACGGAGTCCGACCTTCGCGCCCAGCTCGACGGCAAGCGCGTTTCTCTCGTGGCGCATCCTGCCTCGGTCACTGCGCAGCTCGAGCATTCGCTCGATGCGCTGATCGCCAAAGGGGTCAATGTCACCTCTGCCTTCGGGCCTCAGCATGGTCTGAAGGGCGACAAGCAGGACAATATGGTCGAAACCGCGGACGAGACCGATCCGCGTCACGGCATCCCGATCTTCAGCCTTTACGGCGAAGTGCGCCGCCCGACCGGCCAGATGATGAGCACGGCGGATGTGTTCCTGTTCGACCTGCAGGATCTTGGTTGCCGCATCTACACCTTCGTGACGACGCTGCTCTACCTGCTGGAAGAGGCTGCCAAGGCCGGCAAGGAAGTCTGGGTCCTCGATCGTCCGAACCCTGCGGGCGGTCCCGTCGAAGGAACATTGCTGGTTCCGGGGCAGGAGAGTTTCGTCGGTGCGGCCCCGATGCCGATGCGGCACGGCCTCACGATGGGTGAAATGGGGCGCTGGTTCGTCGATCACTTCAAGCTCGACGTCGAATATCGCGTCATCGAAATGGAAGGGTGGAAGCCGGGCAGGGGGCCTGGCTTCGGTTGGCCGGAAGACCGGATCTGGATCAATCCCAGTCCGAATGCAGCCAATGTGAACATGGCTCGCGCCTATGCGGGCACAGTCATGCTCGAAGGGACTACCTTGAGCGAGGGCAGGGGCACGACCCGCCCGCTCGAGGTGTTGTTCGGGGCACCCGATGTAGACGCCGCCGCGGTGCTATCGACCATGCAGGAAATGGCGCCGAGCTGGCTGAGGGGCTGCCACCTGCGCGAATGCTGGTTCGAGCCAACCTTTCACAAGCACGCAGGTTCGCTTTGTAACGCGCTGATGATTCACGCAGAAGGCCCGTTTTACGACCACCATGAGTTCAAGCCCTGGCGATTGCAGGCGCTGGCTTTCAAAGCCATCCGCAACCTCTATCCGGACTACGAATTGTGGCGTGATTTCCCGTATGAATACGAGTTCGACAGATTGGCGATCGACGTGATCAACGGCGGTCCGTCGCTGCGCGAGTGGGTCGACGACAGTGAGGCCGAGCCGGGCGATCTCGATGCTTTGGCAGACGCCGACGAGGCAGCGTGGCGCGAAACCATCGCGCCGCACCTCATCTACAGTTAGGTTCGTCGATTACCCCTGCTTGCGGCTCAACTCGCGCATGGCATCGTCCAGCCCGTCGAGGGTGAGGGGATACATGCGGTCGTTGACCAGCTGCTTCATGATCTTCGTCGACTGCGAATAGCCCCACTGCTTTTCGGGCACGGGATTGAGCCAGACGGTCGCCGGATAGGTGTTCACCACGCGCTGCATCCACGTGGCACCTGCTTCCTCGTTCATATGCTCTACGCTGCCGCCCGGATGGGTGATTTCGTAGGGGCTCATCGCCGCATCGCCCACGAAGACGATCTTGTAATCGTGCCCGTATTTGTGGAGCACGTCCCAGGTTTTGGTGCGCTCCTGCCAGCGGCGGCGATTGTCCTTCCAGACGCCTTCGTAAAGGCAGTTGTGGAAGTAGAAGAATTCCAAATTTTTGAACTCACTCGTCGCGGCGCTGAACAGTTCCTCCGTCACCTTGATGAACGGGTCCATCGATCCGCCCACGTCCAGGAACAGCAGCAGTTTGACCGCATTGTGCCGCTCCGGACGCATCCGGATGTCCAGCCAGCCCTGCTTTGCCGTGCCGTCGATGGTCGCGTCGAGATCCAGCTCGTCGGCCGCGCCCTCCCGCGCAAAGCGGCGCAAGCGGCGCAGGGCCATCTTGATGTTGCGCGTGCCCAGTTCCTTGGTGTTGTCGAGGTTCTTGAACTCGCGCTTGTCCCAGACCTTGATCGCGCGCTTGTGCTTGCTTTCGCCCCCGATGCGCACGCCTTCCGGGTTGTAACCCGAGTTCCCGAAAGGCGAAGTGCCGCCGGTGCCGATCCACTTGTTGCCGCCCTGATGGCGCTTTTCCTGCTCTTCGAGGCGCTTCTTCAGCGTCTCCATGATCTCGTCCCAGTCACCCAGAGACTTGATCTTCTCCATCTCTTCTTCGGACAGGAATTTCTCGGCCACCGCTTTCAGCCAGTCTTCCGGGACATCGACCGGGTTCTGGCCGTAGTCGGTAAGGATACCCTTGAAGACCTTGGCGAAGACCTGGTCGAAGCGGTCGATCAGGCCTTCGTCTTTCACGAAGGTCGCGCGGCTCAGGTAGTAGAACGCCTCGGGCGACTGCTCGATGACGTCCTTGTCCAGCGCCTCCAGCAGGGTGAGGTGTTCCTTGAAGCTCGCGGGAATGCCCGCAGCGCGAAGCTCGTCGACGAAATTGAAGAACATGGGAATGTCCTACCCATCCTGCCGCGCCGCGCAAACGGGAAAGTGGGGTTTTGCCTTAACCCGCTGATAACCACTTCCGTTTAGACCCCTCCCGCAGAACGGGGACAAAGGGATCGTATCTAATGGAACTTAGCGTTGTTGATGCTTCGAAAGCGGCGAGCATCGAGTCGATTCCGGAGGCGTGCGGCAAGGTCACGGTCGGATGTTCCGATGTGGCCGGCATCGTGCAGGCTGTTATCGACAGCTCGGGCATCCTTCGCGCCGAGCACGCCGAACTCCAAGGCACGGTCGCCGAACTCGAAAAGGATCAGCGCAAGGTTGCAGAGGCATCCGACGAAGCGCGTCTCCTGTCCGCTCGCGCGATCGAGCGGTTGGGGCAGGGCACCACGCAGATCCAGTCGTCCCTGAGCCAGATCACCAACCTTCTCGACCTGGTCGAAACGCTGGCGACCCACGTCACCGGTTTCGCAGCGGCAATGGACCAGGTGAAGCGTTGCTCGCAGGACATCGAGCAGATCGCCGAGACCACCAATATCCTCGCCCTCAACGCGACCATCGAGGCGATGCGCGCTGGCGAAGCTGGCCGCACCTTCGCAGTGGTTGCCAATGAGGTGAAATCCCTCGCCGGCGAAACGCGCAAGGCTACGGACGAGATCTCTGACGTGATCGAAACACTCGGCACCGAGGCTGCTACCGTGATCGAACGTATCGAAGCGGGCGCCAAGGCATCGAACGAAGCCAAGAGCTCCGTCGCGAGCATCGATGCCACGATCTCGGGCGTGTCCCAGCTGGTAGAGGAAGTCGACCAGCAGAACGACCAGATCGCGCGTGCAACCGGCATGATGACCGAGCACGTAGACCGTGTTTCGGCCGTCATCGAAAGCTTCGACCGTGCAGCAAGCGAGAACGAGAACAAGCTGGCGACAGCGCACGATCGCATGGAAGAGCTCGAACTGACCGCGAGCGACATGTTCGACAAGCTGGTGAAGGCGGGCCTCTCGCCACAGGACAGCCAGCTGGTCGAGCGTGCCATCGATCACGCGAAGAACCTCGCCCGCATCGCCGAAGAGGCGATCGAGAAGGGCGAGCTTACGATGGAGCAGTTCTTCGACACGGATTACAAGGAAGTGCCGGGCACGAACCCGCAGCTCTTCCGCAACAAGCTCAGCGACTGGGCCGACCGCAACTGGCGCCCCATCATCGATTCGGTGGTGGCGGAAGGCGGCCCGATCATGATGTGCTCGCCTGCAGACATGAACGGCTTCCTGCCCACCCATGTCTCGGACCGGTCACGCAAGCCTACCGGCGACCTGACGCACGACACCAAATACTGCCGCAATGGTCGCATCATGCTCGAAGGCGTAGATGTCGCCGCGAAGAAGAGCACCGACCCCTACATGATGGCGGTCTATCGCCAGGAAGGTGACGGGAAGAACTACGTGGTCGTTCGCAACGTTTATGTGCCGCTGATCATCAACGGTCGCCGCTGGGGCGACAGTGAACTGGCTTACTCGCTCGACTAAACGACATACCCCAAGAGAAAAGGGCGCGCTCCGATTGCGGAACGCGCCCTTTTCGGTGTTCGGCGTAGCCTGAAATTTACGGTTGGCGGCGCGCCATGAATGCGAGCCGTTCGAACATCATCACGTCCTGCTCGTTCTTCAGCAGCGCTCCGTGAAGCGGCGGGATCGCGCTGTTCGGATTGCTGTCCTGTAGCACGTCGAGCGGCATGTCCTCGTTGAGAAGCAGCTTCAGCCAGTCCAGCAGTTCGCTGGTGCTGGGCTTCTTCTTCAGGCCGGGCACTTCACGCAGTTCGTAGAAGATCTCCATCGCCTTGGAGACGAGGTTCTTCTGGATGCCCGGATAGTGCACCTCGATAATTTCGCGCATCGTGTCGCGATCGGGAAACTTGATGTAGTGGAAGAAGCAGCGGCGCAGGAACGCGTCGGGCAGTTCCTTCTCGTTGTTCGAGGTGATGACGACGATCGGGCGTTCCTTGGCCTCGATGCGCTCGTGCGTTTCGTAGACATCGAAGCTCATGCGATCGAGTTCCTGCAGGAGATCGTTCGGAAACTCGATGTCGGCCTTGTCGATCTCGTCGATCAGCAGGACGGGAAGCTCGGGCGAGGTGAACGCTTCCCACAGCTTGCCCTTCTTGATGTAGTTAGAGATGTCGTGGACGCGCTCGTCGCCGAGCTGGCCGTCGCGCAGGCGAGCGACTGCGTCATACTCGTAAAGGCCCTGCTGCGCCTTGGTCGTCGATTTGACGTTCCATTCGATCATCGGAGCGCCGAGCGCTTTGGAGATTTCATGCGCCAGCACGGTCTTGCCGGTGCCGGGCTCGCCCTTGACGAGCAGCGGACGGCGCAGCGTTACCGCAGCATTCACCGCAACCTTGAGGTCTTCGGTGGCGATATAGGAGCTGGTACCTTCGAAACGGGTCTGGTCGGTCGAATTATCGGACATGGGTTTTCCCTTGCAACTTGTGCGATGCGTTAGGGCTAGGGCACGCTTAGGGCAAGGGGGCGTTGTAACACTTGCATCCCCACGGACGAAGGAGGGTTCATGCCGACCGAAAACCTGACGATTGCCACCGACGCCGGCCATGACCTGACCGGCTCGCTAGAAATGCCGACCGGGCTCGTGCGCGGTGCGGCGTTGTTTGCTCATTGCTTCACCTGCACGAAGCAGAGCCGGGCTGCGGTGGCGGTTGCGCGTGCTTTGGCCCGCGAGGGCATCGCGACGCTGCGGTTCGATTTTACCGGCCTCGGCGGAAGCGGAGGAGAATTCGGCAGGGCCGGCTTCGCAGCGGATGTGTCCGATCTTGTTGCAGCCGGGAGCTATATGGTCGAGCGCTTCCAGCAACCGATTCTGCTCGTCGGGCATAGCCTGGGTGGCGCGGCCGTGCTTGCCGCGGCAGACGAAATCGGCGCCGAGCATATTGCGGCCATTGCCACCATCGGGGCTCCTTCGGATGTGCCACACGTGCTGCGCAACATCGACGGCGACATCGAGGCTATCCGGAGCAAGGGCGAAGGCGAGGTAAGGATCGGCGGCCAGGAGTTCTGCCTCGGCAGGGAATTCCTGGAGCGGGTCGAGAATATCGACCTGCTCGACGAGGTGAAGCGTCTCAGGAAGCCGCTCCTTTTCCTGCATTCGCCGACCGATGCCATCGTCGGGGTGGAACACGCGAGCGCGCTTTTCCAGGCCGCCAAGCATCCCAAGAGCTTCGTCAGCCTCGAGGGCGCCGATCATCTCCTGTTGCAGGAACAGGACGCCGATTTCGCGGCGCGGGTTATCGCTGGCTGGGCCCACCGCTACCTGCCGCTGCGGGAGGACTGGCCGATGCCCGAAGAGGGCATCGTCGCCTGTACCGGCCATGGAAAATTTGGCACCGAGGTGCACACGGTCTCGCACCAATTCATCGCCGACGAGCCCAAAAGCTATGGCGGAGATGACAGCGGGCCGACGCCCTATGATCTACTCAACGCTGCGCTCGGCACCTGCACGGCGATGACGATGAAGATGTATGCCGATCGCAAGAAGTGGCCGCTCGAAGGCGTCAGCGTCCATGTCACGCATGAGCGCAAGCACGAGGAGGAATGCGATCATGTCGAAGCGATGGAGGAGGGCAAGCAGATGCAGGCCCTCAACCGCGTCATTTCCATCCGCGGGGACGCGCTGGACGATGACCAAAGGGCGCGCCTGATCGAAATTGCCGACAAGTGTCCCGTGCATCGCACGCTCGAAGGCGAATTGCATGTGCACACACGCATGGGCGAAGTGGCCGATTAGCCGAGCATCGAAAGAGCGGTAATCCCGAAGAAGAATGCTAGCATCAGACCGGTCGCCCATTGCCAAGGCCTGGGCGCGCCGAGCATTCCGCGATCCCAGGTGAACTGCCAGATCATCCCGCTGGCCAGTAGGGCGACTGCTACGACGACCAGTTGCGGAAGTCCGATCCAGCCCCACAACAGCATGACGATAGCAGGCTGGGTTACGACCTGCAGTACGAGCGCCCCTGCAAACCAGGCGATGGGGATCGGCCGGTAAGCGGTGTCCGATGCGTACCAGTCCGGAAGTGCCGTATCGGTCCGGGCGATGCGGCGGTCACCCGCCATCACATCACCTTCGTTCGCGTCTTCCGGCTCGTCCTTCTCGTCAGGCATCGATCATTTCGCGGTCGAATTCCCCGGCATTGTTCTGGATGAAGTTGAAGCGATGCTCGGGATTGCGGCCCATGAGCTGGTCCACCAGTTCCTTGACCTTCGCGCGGTCCTCGAATTCCGGGGGCAGCGTGATCCGGATCAGCGAACGTGTCTCCGGATTCATCGTCGTTTCGCGCAGCTGCTGGGGGTTCATTTCGCCGAGACCCTTGAAGCGGCCGACTTCGACCTTCTTTCCCTTGAAGACCGTCTCTTCCAGCTCCTTGCGGTGTTCGTCATCACGCGCATAGCGGCTCTCCTTGCCCGCCGTCAGGCGATAGAGCGGTGGCTGAGCGAGGTAGAGGTGGCCGTTACGAACCACGTCCGTCATTTCCTGGAAGAAGAACGTCATCAGGAGAGTGGCGATATGCGCGCCGTCGACATCGGCGTCGGTCATGATGATGATGCGGTCGTAACGCAGGTTCTCCGCGTCGCAATCCTTGCGGGTGCCGCAGCCCATGGCCAGGCTCAGGTCGGCGATCTCGCTGTTGGCGCGGATCTTGTCGGCAGTCGCGCTGGCGACGTTCAGGATCTTGCCGCGAATGGGAAGGATCGCCTGCGTCTTGCGGTTACGGGCCTGCTTGGCGCTGCCGCCTGCCGAATCCCCTTCGACGATAAACAGTTCCGTCTCGCCGTCGCCTTCGCCGCTGCAATCGGTCAGCTTGCCGGGCAGGCGCAGCTTCTTAGCATTGGTCGCGGTCTTGCGCTTTATCTCGCGTTCCTGCTTGCGGCGCAGGCGCTCGTCCATCCGCTCCATGACCTGGCCGAGCAGTGCCTTGCCGCGGTCCATGTTATCGGACAGGAAGTGGTCGAAATGATCGCGGACAGCGTTCTCGACCAAGCGCACCGCCTCGGGTGAAGTCAGGCGATCCTTCGTCTGGCTCTGGAACTGCGGGTCGCGGATGAAGACCGACAGCATGACTTCGGCACCGTTCATCACGTCGTCGGCGGTGATGTCCTTGGCCTTCTTCGTCCCGGTCAGTTCACCGAAGGCCCTAAGCCCCTTGGTCAGGGCTGCGCGCAGGCCCTGCTCGTGCGTGCCGCCGTCGGGAGTGGGGACGGTGTTGCAGTACCAGCTGGTCGACCCATCGGAGAATAGCGGCCACGCGATGGCCCATTCCACGCGGCCCTGCTCATCGGGGAAATCCTGGTTGCCTGCAAAGGGCTGCGCGGTGACGCATTCGCGGCCGCCCAGTTGTTCTGCAAGATGATCTGCAAGTCCCCCCGGAAACTTGAAGACGGCCTCTGCCGGAACGTCGTCGCTCACAAGAGTCTCGGCACATTTCCAGCGGATTTCCACGCCGGCGAAGAGATACGCCTTTGAGCGTGCGAGCTTGAACAGCCGTTTCGGCTTGAAGGCGCGGTCGCCGAAGATTTCGGCATCCGGGGTGAAGGTTACAGTGGTGCCGCGCCGATTTGGCGTCGCGCCAAGCTCCTGCAGCTTGCCGGTGGGATGCCCCTTGGAGAATTCCTGTGCGAAAAGCTGCTTGTCGCGGGCTACCTCGACGCGGGTGTAATCCGATAGTGCGTTGACCACCGACACACCGACACCGTGCAGGCCGCCACTGGTCGCATAGGCCTTGCCCGAGAACTTGCCGCCCGAATGCAAGGTCGTGAGGATGACTTCCAGCGTGGATTTGCCGGGGTATTTCGGATGCTCTGCAACCGGGATGCCGCGACCGTTGTCGCTGATGGTGACCTTGTTGCCTTCTTCAAGCCGGATTTCGATCCTGCTGGCATGGCCCGCAACCGCTTCGTCCATCGCGTTGTCGAGCACTTCGGCCACGAGGTGGTGCAGGGCGCGATCGTCGGTCCCGCCGATATACATGCCCGGGCGACGGCGAACCGGTTCAAGGCCTTCGAGAACCTCGATAGAAGATGCGTCGTAGTCGCCGCTCGATGTGGGCGTATTCTCGAAAAGATCGTCGGACATGGTCACTGCTATATCGCGCGCGAATCCGCGCACACAAGCGCCACCTGAATGTTATCCGCCTGTCAAAAGCCGGACGGTGCCCTGGAGACGGTGATTATCCCGCCATCGCTGACCGAGCGCACCTCAAGGGCTCGCTCGACAATACCGTTGCGCTGGAAGCGAAATGGACCGTCCATCCCGTCGAACCCGCCCGACTGGAACAGCACATTGGTCGGGAAATCACGTCCGACTTGCCAATCGCGGGCAGCACGCAGCGTCAGCAGGACTGCGTCATAGCCGAGGGTGGCCACCCGGTAGGGCTGACTGCCGAAGCGCGCCTCATAGCTGGTGACGAAACCGCCATAACGACCGTCCGTCACAGCAGAGAACAGCGCACCTTCCAGCGCCTCTACCCGCAAAAGCGCGCTTTCGCCGGCCCACCGCTCCGTCCCGAGGATACGCAGGGACGGGGACGCAATGGCTTGTGCCCCGCGGATTGAGGGCGTTCCCCCATCGGCGATAAGAACGGTGTCGAACCCGCCCATTGTCTTGAGCCTTCCGGCTGCGCTTACCACCGATGTATTCGTGCGGGTGTAGCGTTCGGTGCCAATCAGTCGTCCGCCGTATGAAGAGAGGGCGGATTGCAGGGCCGCTTCCGCGCGCCTGCCGTACTCGGACTCCGGGGACAGGACGGCGAATGTGTTTGCGCCCTGTTCGCGCGCATATTCGACGCTGCGGGCGATGGACTGCTCGGGGATGTGCCCCATGATGAAGACGCCCGGCCCGGCAATTGTGGTGTCGTTCGAAAAACTGATGATGGGCACATTTGCCGCTGCTGCGGTCGAGCGCACGGCTGCCACATTGCTTCCGAGCAGGGGGCCGAGGATAAGGCGGTTACCGTCGGCAAGCGCTTCGTTTGTCGCCGACTGTGCGCCGCGCGCTGTGTCGTAGGTCGCGATCCGGATGTTGTCCGCGTTCGTGTCGAGGAGAGCCATGGTGGTCGCATTCGCGATGGACTGTCCGACTGCACCATTGTCTCCGGACATGGGGACGAGCAGCGCTACACGATGCCGCTCCCCGTCTTGCGGCAGGCTCGTCGCACTCGGTTCGGGCGTCGGCGTTGGCGGAGCCGGTTCGGTCGTCTTGGGAATGATCGCGCATCCAGAGAGCGCCATCGCTCCGAAAGCCGCGATTGCACCGCGCCGGTTCATAAATGCCTGCTTCATCCTTGCCGCGTCCCTTTTTGCTGGTCATGGAAGGCATGTGAGCGAACCCGCATCCCCTGCACCTGACGAAAGTCTTACACCCGGTCTCTATCTCGTTGCCACCCCAATCGGCAATCTGGGCGACATAACGATGCGCGCTGTCGATATCCTGCGCCGCTGCGACGGGGTCGCCTGCGAGGATACGCGCGTGACGGGCAAGCTGCTCAAGCATCTCGGCATCTCGAAGCCGATGTGGCGCTATGACGACCATAGCGAGCATCGGGATCGCTCGAGACTGGTCGACTCCATGCAGACGAGAGCAGTCGCCCTGGTGAGCGACGCAGGGACACCCATGGTGAGCGATCCCGGCTATCGGCTGGTCAACGATTGCAGGGAGCAAGGCATAGCTGTCACCAGCCTTCCGGGTCCCTGCGCGGCCGTGGTCGGGCTGACCCTTTCCGGCCTGCCGAACGACCGCTTCCTGTTCGCAGGCTTCCTACCGTCGAAGGAGAAGGGACGCAGGGAAACCCTGGAAGAGCTCGCCGCCATCGACGCCACGCTGGTGTTCTACGAGACCGCACCGCGCCTGCTGAAAACGCTGGCCACCATCGAGGAAGTCCTGCCAAAACGCGAGATCGCCGTCGCGCGCGAATTGACCAAGCTGCACGAAGAATGCCGCCGCGGTTTCGCCTCCGGTCTCATGGCCTATTACGACGCCAATCCTCCGCGCGGCGAGATCGTGCTGCTCATCGGCCCGCCCGAGGCGGTGCAGGCGAATGAGGCGGATGCCGAGGATATGCTGCGCGAGGCTCTGATGACGATGAAGCCTTCGCAGGCTGCCGGCCACGTGGCGAAAGCGACAGGTCTAGACCGCAAGGCGCTCTACACCCGTGCCATGGATCTCAAGGCCGGATGAAACGGCAAGTTGCCGAACGAAACGGCAGGGACGGCGAGGCGAGGGCAGCCTTCTGGCTGCGCGCGAAGGGCTGGCACATCCTCGACCAGCGGGTGAAGACCAAGGCTGGCGAAATCGACCTTGTCGCGAAACGCGGCAATATCGTCGCCTTCATCGAGGTGAAGTGGCGCAGCAAGCGCGCGGAACTCGATAATGCAATCGACGAGCGGCGGCTGGCGCGTGTCGCGGCGGCTACGGAATCCGTCGCTCATCGCTATGCGACCGATGGAGAGGACATCCGCGTGGACGTGATCCTGCTTGCACCCGGCGCATTCCCTCGCCACATCGCCAACGCCTGGCAACCTTAGGAGATCGCAATGGGCCTGCGTGTCGCCGTCCAGATGGACCCGCTCGAAAGCATCAATATCGCCGGCGACAGCAGCTTCGCGCTGATGCTGGCCGCACAGGCGAGGGGGCACGAGGTCTGGCATTACGACGTCACCTCGCTCGCGTATGAAAGCGACGGCACGCCCGCAGGGCGGATCACTGCCCATGCCGCACCAGTCACCGTCCAGCGCGTGGAAGGCGATCATTTTTCGGCTGGCGAAAGGCGCAGGATCGACCTCGCTCAGGATATCGATGTCGTCCTGATGCGGCAGGATCCGCCGTTCCACCTCGGCTACATCAGCTCTGCGCTCCTGCTGGATCGCCTCAAGGGCACGACGCTCGTGATCAACGATCCCCGCGAAGTGGTAAATGCGCCGGAGAAGATGTTCGTCCTCGATTACGCGCGCTTCATGCCGCCGACGATGATTGCGCGGCACCTCGACGATTTACGGGCCTTCCAGCAAAAGCATGGATCGGTCGTTATCAAGCCACTCCACGGCAATGGCGGTAAGGCGATCTTCCGCCTGGACGAGACGGGTACGAACCTGTCCGCGCTGAGCGAGGTGTTCGACCTTACCTGGCCCGAGCCGCACATGATCCAGCCATTTCTCCCCGAAGTGAGCGAAGGCGACAAGCGGATCGTCCTGGTTGATGGAGAATTTGCGGGTGCAATCAATCGTTTCCCGGGCGAAGGTGAGTTTCGTTCGAACCTTGCCCAGGGTGGCCATGCCGAAGCCACCGGCCTCTCCGAAAGGGAAGAGGAAATCTGCGCGGCGATGGGCCCCGAGCTCAAGAAGAGGGGGCTGGTGTTCGTCGGCATCGATGTGATCGGCGGAAAGTACCTGACCGAGATCAACGTCACATCGCCAACGGGCATCGTCGCGATCGACAAGTTCAATGGGACCGATACACCCGCGCTGATCTGGGACGCGATCGAGCGACGTCACGCCGCTATGTGATCAATCGCGGTCGCGTGGATGTGCGTTGCGATAGGTGTCGAGCAGGCTGGCGGCATCGACCTTCGTATAGATTTGCGTCGAGCCGAGGCTGGCATGCCCTAACAGTTCCTGCAGGCTGCGCAGATCGGCACCCGCTCCGAGCAGGTGGGTCGCAAAGCTGTGCCTCAGCGCGTGCGGTGTCGCGGTGTCCGGCAGGCCTAGCGCCTTGCGGGCGCGTGCTGTCGCTTTCTGGACAACGCCTTGCGAAAGCGCGCCCCCTTTTACCCCGCGGAACAGAGGATCGCGCGGTCCAAGCGGCCAGGGATTGAGTGTGCAATATTCGGCGATTGCATCCCGGACCAGCGGCAGGATGGGTACGGTCCTTTGCTTGCCGCCCTTGCCCGTAACGGTGAGTGTTTCGCCAAGGGGGACGTCCGAACCCGTCAGCGACAAGGCTTCGGCAATTCGCAGACCCGCCCCGTAGAGCAAAAGCAGGACCGCCCGATCGCGCGCGCCGACCCAATCCTCCAGTGCCATCGCGTCGACCGTTTCAGCCAAACCTATTGCATCGTCGGGCGACACGGGGCGCGGGAGGCCCTTCTTGATACGCGGCCCCCTCAGGCGCGGAGCCTGCGTGACGTCGTGGCCCGCCTGCGCCTTGGCGAAAGACACGAAGCTCTTGAGCGCGGAAAGCTCCCTTGCCGTCGAAGCATTGGACAGGCCATCGCTGCGGCGTGACGCCAGATGGCTACGCAACTCGGCTGCGGTCAGAGCCGCAACCTGTTCGAATGTCTCGAACTCGCCGCGCGTCATGAGCCGCTCCGCAGCCTTCGAATAGGCGCGCACGGTGTGATCGGAGCGCCGCTGCGCCAGCGAGAGGTGGTCGTGCCAGACTTGAAGGCAATCCGCCTTGGTCATCCCGCGACCAGGTCCTCTGACACAAGTTCACCAAGCAGGGCGTCCAGCAAGGGCATGCCTGCCTCGGTGACGCCAATCCTGTCCGCCTTCTTCCAGACCAGGCCGAGGTCGCGATAGAGGCGCAGCTTGGCGTCATCGAGCATGGTGGTGGAGGTGACGTCGAAACGGCGGGAGAGGGAAGTCATGTCGATCCCTTCCGCAAGGCGCAGTCCCATCAGCAGCGCTTCCGAAGCCTGTTCGTGCTTTGTGAGCGTGCGGTTCTCAGAGATGCCCGAGCCCTGACGTTCAACCGCGGTAAGGTAGTTTTCGGGTTTCTTGTGTCGCAAGGTCGCTATGCCGTCACGGCGCCCGTGTGCGCCCGGGCCGATCCCGAGATAATCCTCGTAGCGCCAGTAGGTCAGGTTATGCCGGCTTTCCTGTCCGGGCCGCGCATGATTGCTGATCTCATAGGCTGGCAGCCCGGCAGCGGCGGTCATTTCCCGCGTCATCGTGAAAAGATCGGCTGCTGGGTCATTGTCGAGCGGCGTGAATACACCGCGCCGGACATCGGTTGCAAAACGCGTCGTCGGCTCGATCGTCAGCAGGTAAAGCGACAGGTGATCGGTGCCGAGTGCCAAGGCCTCGCCCAATTCCTGCCGCCAGTCGGCCTCTGTCTGGTCGGGGCGGGCGTAGATCAGATCGATCGACACGCGGCCGAAATGGCTCTGTGCGGTCTCGAGAGCGTGGATAGCTTCTTCGGCGCCATGCAACCTGCCCAAAAACCGGAGCGTTTCGTCCCGTAAGGACTGAACGCCAAGCGAGACACGGTTCACCCCGGCACTCGCCAGCGCTGCGAAATTGGCGGCTTCGACCGAGGATGGATTGCCCTCCAACGTGATCTCGATGCCATCCTCGAAACCCCAGATTTTCTCTGCTTCCTGCAGGAGTTTTTCCACGAGGGTCGGTGGCATCAATGACGGAGTTCCCCCGCCAAAAAAGATACTTGCGAGCTTTTCCTGAGATTTGTTCTGGGTTGCTTCGGCACGCATGTCGCTCAGCAAGGCGCGTTCCCAGACGTCCATATTCGTTCGCTCGCGGACGTGGCTGTTGAAGTCGCAATAGGGACATTTTGCGAGGCAGAAGGGCCAGTGAATGTAGAGGGCTTTGGCCAAGGGGCGCTTTCATTGAAAATTAAACCAGCTCCGTTTTAAGCGGAGGCATGGAAGGCATGAAACTTTACGCGACCGCTGTCGCTGCACTGGGACTGCTATGTGCCACGGGTGTCGGTGTCGCTGCAAGCGCTGGCGGCGCTGCTGCCTCGTCTGCCACGGTGCGTGAGCATCGGGCACACGATAATGCAGCCGCCGATCGCCATGCCGGGCGCATTCTGCACCTGCATAACCGGGAGCGCGCGCAACTTGGGCTTCCGATGCTTGAATGGAGCCCCCAGCTGGCGCGTGAAGCCAGGGATTGGGGCCACCAGCTTGCCCGCAAGGGACGCCTCGAGCACGCCGATGCATCAACGCGCAGCGGGACTGGTGAGAACCTATGGATGGGGACCGCCAATGCTTGGCCCGTCGATACCATGGTCGGCATGTTCATCGACGAAAAGCGGCATTACCGTCATGGGCGCTTCCCGGAAATTTCCCGAACCGGCCAATGGGCGGATGTGGCGCATTACACGCAGGTAATCTGGCGGGATACGCAGGAAGTCGGCTGCGCGGTGGTCACGGACCGGGGCTGGGACGTCCTAGTCTGTCGATATTACCCGGCGGGCAATGTCTGGGGCCGCATGGCCTATTAGGCGAACTGCTCCGCCACCAGTTTCGCAAATGCATCGGCACGGTGACTAATGGCGTGCTTTTCTTCCGGTGCTATTTCTGCAAACGTCAGGTCGCGGCCCTGGGGGACGAACACCGGATCGTAGCCGAAACCCATCTCTCCTCTCGGAGGCCATGTCAGCGTGCCGGGAGCCGTACCTTCATAGACCGCCTGCTCTCCGTCGGGCCAGGCAAGTGCCAGAACGCAGTGGAAGGCGCAGGAGCGGTCGACGTCCGCCCCCTTTTCCTGGAGCATGCCCTCGACCTTGCCCATCGCCATGTACCAGTCACGGCCGGGTTCGCCTTCGAAATGCTGCCGCTCGGCCCAGTCCGCCGTGTAGACGCCGGGGCGACCATCGAGCGCATCGACCGAAAGTCCGCTGTCGTCGGCGAGAGCGGGCAGGCCCGATGCCTCTGCCGCCGCGCGGGCCTTTAGCAGCGCGTTCTGTACGAAGGTCGTGCCTGTCTCGGGCGGTTCGGGCAGGCCAAGCGATCCAGCGGAAATGCACTTCACGCCGTAAGGTGCGAGCAGCGCCGAGATTTCCTTGAGCTTGCCGGCATTATGCGTCGCGATAACGAGGCTGCCCGAACCGAGCCGACGGGTCATTTGCGGGTTGCCTCGTCCTGTGCCTTGAACACTTGTGCACAGCCCATCTGTGCAAGTCGGAGCAAGCGAAGAAAGGCTTCCTCGTCATAGGGGGCGCCTTCCGCCGTGGCCTGTGCCTCGGCGATCTTGCCGCCTTCGATCAGGACGAAGTTGGCATCGGCATCCGCATTGCTGTCCTCGGGGTAATCGAGGTCGAGCACCGGAGTGCCCTTGTAGACACCGCAGGAAATGGCAGCGACCTTGGCGGTGATCGGATCTTCCACAATGTCGCCCGATTTCATCAGGCCATCGACGGCCAGCCGCAGTGCGACCCAGGCGCCCGAGATCGAAGCGGTACGCGTCCCGCCATCCGCCTGGATGACATCGCAATCGAGCGTGATCTGGCGCTCGCCAAGCTTCTTCATATCTACGACTGCACGCAAGCTACGCCCGATAAGCCGCTGGATTTCCTGCGTTCGTCCGCTCTGCTTGCCCTTGGCCGCTTCGCGCTGACCGCGCGTGTGTGTGGCGCGCGGCAGCATGGAGTATTCGCCGGTGACCCAGCCTTCTCCCTTGCCGCGAAGCCACGGCGGAATCCGTTCTTCGACCGATGCGGTGCACAGAACTCGCGTTTCGCCGAAGCTGATGAGGCAGCTGCCTTCTGCGTGCTTGGTGTAACCGGTCTCGATAGTGATGGCGCGCATTTCGTCGGGCGCGCGTCCTGAAGGTCGCATTCCATTCTCCAATTCAGTCGAATCTCGGTGGAGGCTTTGGCCGATGGGCCTTGAGGCCGCAAGTGGAGTGGTTAGATAGAAGGCATGAACGGCCCTCCGCTTTCCGATTTGTCCGAACGCGCGCGGGAGATATTCCGCCTTGTGGTGGAAGGGTATCTCGACACCGGCACTCCCGTCGGCTCGAAGGCGCTGGCGGGCGAGGGCGGTGTCGGCCTGTCGCCAGCATCCATCCGTTCTGTCCTTGCAGAACTGGAACAACGCGGCCTGCTCGCGGCCCCTCACACCAGCGCGGGCAGGATGCCGACGGAAAGCGGCCTGCGCCTCTTCGTCGATGCGATGATGCAGGTTGCCGAACCGACTGCTCAGGAGCGGGCGGCGATCGAGAAACGCCTCGCAGAACCCGGCCCGATCGAGCGCGCGCTGGAAGAGACAAGCGCGCTGCTGTCAGATCTTTCGGGAGCCGCGGGCATGGTGATGGTGCCCCGAAGGGAGCCGCGCCTATCGCAAGTGTCGCTCACCGCGCTCGACGCGAACCGCGTTCTGGCAGTGCTGGTGGGAGAGGACGGCCATGTCGAAAATCGCATACTCTCCGTTCCTGCTGCCGTGCTTGGCGTGTCGCTGGAACAGGCGAGCAATTACCTCACGGCGCGCTCGTCCGGGCGGACACTCGCCGAGGCGGCCGCTGTGGTCAAACAGGAGATTTCCGGCGGACGCAGCGCGCTGGACGAGGCCAGTCGCGATCTGGTTTCGCGCGGCATCGCGACCTGGACCACCGACACGGCCGAGCGCCCGGTCCTTATCGTGCGCGGCCAGGCCAATCTGCTGGACGAGAGCGCGCTGAGCGATATCGAACGTGTGCGCTCCTTGCTGGACGATCTCGAAAACAAGCAGACCGTGGCAACACTTCTCGAAAATGCGCGCGATGCCGACGCCATGCGAATTTTCATCGGTAGCGAGAACCGGCTGTTCTCGCTGTCCGGATCATCGGTCATCGCCTCACCCTACCGCGATCGCGAGGGAAAGGTGGTCGGGGTGCTGGGGGTCATCGGGCCAACTCGGTTGAATTACGCCCGTGTCGTCCCCATGGTTGATTTCACGGCCCGTTCCTTGGGCAAAAGATTAGGCTGACAGGGTTTACAAGTGAGCAACGAGAACACGAACGAACCGCAGGACAAGGCGGTCGACGAAGAAGTAGCGCGCGAGATGGAAGGCGTGCCGGAACACCTGCGTGACAAGGGTGGCGAAGAAGACGCTGCCGAAGAAGCGCTCGACGAAGCGCTGGCGAGCCTGCGCGGCGATCTGGAAGCGGCCAAGCAGGACGCTCTTTATGCCCGTGCGGAAACGCAGAACGTGCGCCGCCGGATGGAAAAGGATGTCCAGGACGCCCGCAATTACGCGGCGACCGGGTTCGCCCGCGATATCCTGAGCGTGGCCGACAACCTCGCCCGTGCACTCGATGCGATTCCTGCGGAGCAGCGCGAGGACGAGAAGCTCAAGGGCTTCATCGCCGGTATCGAAGCTACCCAGCGTGAGCTTGAAAAGGTGTTCAACCAAAACGGCATCACCCGCATCGCAGCCAAGGGCATGCCGCTCGATCCCAACCAGCACCAGGCCATGATGGAAATCCCGACCGACGAGGTCGATGCCGGAACCATCGTGCAGGAAATGCAGGCTGGCTACATGATCAAGGATCGCTTGCTGCGTCCGGCAATGGTCGGCGTCGCGAAGAAACCCGACTGATTTTTGGAAGTGGATCTGTGATGAGAACTGCAATGCTTGGAGCGGCGGTTCTCATCGCTGCCATTTCGCCGGCCTTGGCCCAGGATAGCGCGGACGAGCGTCTGGCGGCGTTGACTGACGCATTTTACGATTACCAGCTCGACACGTACGAACTCGTCGAAACCGATAGCGGGCAGACCAGGCAGGTGGACCGCTTGCCGGCAGTTACACCTATCGCACAACGTGATCGCGCCACTCGATATGCCGAATTGCTACAGCAGCTGCAGGCACTTGAAAGCCAGCGTCTAGGGAAGGAAGCGCGGACCAACGCGCTGGTCCTTAGGACCCTGCTCGAAGCGGAAATCGGGGATGCCCGGTTTGCCGAGTGGGAAATGCCCCTCAACAGCGATTCCAACTTCTGGTCCTATCTCGCAGGGAGCACTCCTTACACCTCGGTGGAGGAATACCAGAATTACATCGGCCGGATGAGGGACCTGCCGCGATATCTCGCGGAGCACACCGCCAATGCGCGCGCCGGACTGGATCGCGGTTTCAGCGTTCCCGCTGTCACTCTGGAGGGTCGCGACGCGTCTATCGAGGCATTCGTGGTGGAGGAGCCGGAAACAAGTCCGTTCTGGAAGCCCTTCAAGGCGATGCCTGCCTCGATCCCAGAAGCCCAAAAGGAGCGGCTACGCGAGGAGGCGCGAGAGGCAATCGGCGATCATGTAACCCCGGCTTATGCGGCGCTGTTGCAGTTCTTCCGTGATGAATACCTGACGCGCGCCAGATCGACGATCGGAGCCAGCGAATTCCCTGAGGGACGTGCCTACTACGCGCAGCAAATCCGGCAGTACACGACGCTAGATCTGACCGCTGAGCAAATTCACGCCATTGGTCTTGAAGAGGTGGCCCGGATCAAGTCGGAAATGGAGCAGGTCAAGGACGAGGCCGGCTTCGATGGCACCCTTGAACAATTCATCACCTTCCTGAGGACCGACCCGCAATTCGTCGCTGATACCCCCGACGAGCTGATGGGGGTGGCCGCCTACACCGCAAAGCGCGTCGATGACCGGCTGAGCGATTACTTCGGATTCCTGCCGCGGTATCGTCATGGCATTCGGCCGGTCGATCCAGCCATTGCCCCTTTCTACACAGCCGGACGAGGCGGGCTGGAATACTGCCAGATCAACACGCACGACCTGCCTTCGCGGCCCGTCTACAACATCCCCGCACTCACGATGCACGAATGCGCTCCAGGCCATAGTTTCCAGGCGGCAATTGCGCTGGAGCGCGACGATGCGCCGCGCTTCCGGCGCCAGACATATTTCTCGGGCTTCGGCGAGGGGTGGGGCCTCTACACCGAGTATCTCGGCGAAGAGATGGGCATCTATCGCACCCCTTACGAGCGGTTCGGCAAGCTCAGCTACGAGATGTGGCGCGCTGCGCGGCTAGTTATCGATACTGGCATCCACCACTACGGTTGGACCCGCGATCAAGCGATCGACTATCTCGCCAGTCACACCGCGCTATCCGATCGTGAGGTCGAAACCGAGATCGATCGCTACATCAGCTGGCCGGGTCAGGCGCTGGCGTACAAGCTTGGTGAGATGACGATACGCAGGGTCCGGGCAAAGGCCGAGGAAGCGCTTGGAGACCGCTTCGATATTCGCAAGTTTCACGATGTTGTGCTGTCGCTGGGTTCCGTCCCGCTTCCGGCCCTTGAAGCCCGGATCGATGCGTTCATTGCCGACGGGGGTCAGGGGCTGGAAGGCATCACTTACGATTGAGGTGCATCAGCGGCACAGCGAAACGTCGTTGAGATAGGACTGCAGCGTTTGTCGCCGGTCATCCGCCCATAGGCCCACCATCCGGTCATCCGGGCGCGGGCTAGTGGAAAATTCCACTGCCCTTGCAAGGAACGTGCGTCCATCGGCAGGACAGAAGTCCTGCGCTCTCGAGAGCATCAGGAAATCGGTGACGGATTGGTACCGGGCCTGCACTTCGCGTTCCTCGCGCCGGCGTTCTTGCAGTCTTTCCTGCATCCGCTCGTCGGTCGCCTCGCTGCGGCGTGCCCGGTCACGAAGATCGTCGACCCGCGACACTTCCGCGCGGAAAGTGTCCGAGTTGCGCGGGTAAAAGCGAGCGAGGGGAGGGTTTGGCTCGCTCGGGGTCTCGCTGTAATAGCGATCCACTCGCTTGGCCTCGGTATCGCCGTCTAGGCCAGCCCCGATTGCCGCTGCCCCGATAGCAGCTGCACTCTCGGCCAGGGAGGGATCGCCTTTCGGGCGATCCACCGCTTCGGTGACAGGCTCCACGAGCAGCAGGTTGACGAGCATCGCCGCGTCGAAACGGTCCTGGACCAGCTCGTTCATCATGCATGGATAATAGAGGCGATCCGCTTCGATCCAGGCAATCATGCGCTGGTCGGAAGTGCATCCGAAAGAGGTGATCTCAATCTCTGGGGAGGCTTCCCTTGCTTCGCCCAGCGCCTGTGCAACCAGTTCAGCACCTCCTGAACCTTCGTCGGCAAGAGCCGGCCCGGCTGTAAGTGAAAGCAGGGCTCCAGCCGCCACCAGAACCGAGCCGGACCAATTCATTTCCATCTCCCACCTTGCGTGCGGCACACCATGAGGGTGCGACCTTGCATCATGCTGAACGGCCCAGCGAGGAATTGCCATCCCCGCCGGGCCGCAAAGCAGCTTCAGCCGACCAGTTGGGCCCGGTTCTCGTCGCGGTGCTTCTTGAGGTACTTCATGAAGGGCGTTCCTCCCGTACCGACATCGGGATCGTTACCGGCAATGCTGCCGGCCTGCTTGTTGATGTAGCTCGCCGCATACTCGAGGTGGCGGGTGCGGAAGCGGGCGGATTGTTCGAGGCAGGCGTTGAAGGCCGCCTTGAGTTCGGCATTCTCGCTTGCGGACACGAAGTCCCGCAGCGTGGACTGCGCTGCCAGATCCTCGATGAAGCGGCGGTGCTCGACCGGGCGGTAATGATGCAACTCGTCGAGGAAGCTCTTGAGCGGGTCATCGCTGTGGCCGACCTGGAAGAGCGCATCCATCGCCGGAACGATAGAGGACTGCGATCCGGTCTGGCCGCGCAGGGCCTGCGGTTTACCCTCGAAACGCTCGATCCCTTCATAGACCAAGCCGCCGTCCTTCAAGGCAGGATTGTTCGCCCAGCCGTGGATATAGGGCCGCACGCGGTGGAAGTAGATATAGGGATCGCATTGCTCTGGCATGCGCGCGAAATGGCCGTAAATCCGCTCCCACGCCTCGTCCATCTCCCTGAGCAGGCGGGTGGCTTCTTCCTCGTCGCCTTCCTTGGCGACGGTCACCAGCTTCGCCGCATTGTCGAGCAGGACGCCTGCTTCCGCTTCGATCGCCACATGGACGAGGACGAACCAGTTCTCGTCGGCGCCACACAGGAAATTCTGGTGCATGGCGATGTTGTCGAGCGTGATCGGCCCCGACTTGTCGAGCCGGTACCAATTGTCGAGCACGTATCCGGAATAGGGGAGGAGCGGCGCCTGGCCGAGTCGTTCGGACAAAGCGCACATCGGGCGGGCGAGATTGGCGGGAAGATGCTTGGGTGGCTCCGCTTCGCCCCAGACATAGGCCTGAACCAGGAAGGAAAAATGCACCATGGCGGTGCGGACCTCTTCCTCCGGAGCGCTCTTCACCCATTCCGAAACATCGGGATCGGGCAGGGCGTCGAGGAAATGACGGACGCGGCCCGAGGTGAGCAATGCCGACAATAAGCCGGCCGCTTTCACAATAGGGTCGAATTGTGGGGGAAGCGTGATCTCGTCGATCTCGTAATGCGAAAGGTAGCCGCGCTCGCGGCTCATACCGTAGTCTTTAAGCTCCATTGTGATGACTCATCGCCGAGCGCGGGTTGGGCCGCTCGGTCAATGCGTGCATTCGTATCCATTGAAACCGGTTTGCTCAAGCAGGGGTGTGGATAGTCCCGACGCGGTCAGAGATCGCGAACCATCTGCAGATTGCAACGCGCGTACGGGGTTTGACGTAGTTCGTGCGCTTCGAGGGCGCGAAAGCCTTTGCGGCGGTAAAGGTGGGTGGCCGCGTCGAGGCGGGAATTTGTCTCCAGCCAAAGCGCGTTCGCGCCGCGCTCTCGCGCAATTTCGATGAGGCGATCGAGGATGGCGGATCCGAGGCCGGATCCCTGCGCCGAGGGGTCAGTCGCCATTTTGACGATCTCCAGCCACTTTCGCGCGTCGGATGCTGGTTCATGCGGCACGGCAAGCGCCCCGCAACCGACCACGCGGCCGTCCACTTCGGCAAGAACGATGGCTCCGCCGGGGTCGAGTAGCGAGGCGACCGGATTTTCGAGCTGGCGCCGGTCGCTCTCTTCGACGCCGAAATATTCTTCGATCCAGCGCAGATTGAGCGCCGCGAAGGCGGCTTCGTCGCCTGCCCTGAAGTCGCGGATCAGAAAAGTCATGCCGCAGCACCGGGGAAGTTTACCAGCAGGTCATAGGCTGATTTGTCGCCGATACCGGCAATTTTCATGCCGTTACGCAGCCAGAAGGCGTGTTTGACGATCTCTGCCTGCTGTTCGATCCCGTAGCGTTCAAGAGCCCAGCCCGGCTTCAGCGAATAGTCGTATCGCGCCCACGGCATGCGCCTGGTCACCAGATACCATTCGCCGCGGGACTGGGTCTGCCAGACGTGGACCATCTCGTGAATGAAGAGGCCCTGCCGCCTGAGGCTGGCGGTCGAAAAGTCGTCGCAATAATTTTCCGAAGCCGGGTGGAAATGAACATGGCCCCTGGGCGCCATTGTCACGCGGCGGGGCTGGAAGGGAAACCACTTGCGCCGCCGGATCGTGACACGCGCATAGTCGATGGCCGTCCCGAAAACGCTTTTGGCAAGCGCTATTTCCCCGTTGGTAAGGGGCCGCTGGCCGCCGATCTCGCAGGTCGCGGGAACGGCGGCATCATGGCTTTCGATTTCAAGCGTATCGCGAGGGTCGCTCAGCGATCTTCCCCAGCTGCCTGGATCGGAACCGTGAAGGTGGCGGACTTGCCGCCTGCAACGGTGAGGGTCATTGCGGTCTCGCTACCGGCCACAAGATCGGGCGAAAGGTCGAAGACCATGACGTGTAGGCCGCCCGGCTCGAATTTCAGGGTGTCACCAGCCTGAACCGCCTGCGGACCGGTCTCGCTCATCTCCATCTTGCCATCCATCTCAATCGTGCCGTGGACTTCGGTCTTGCCGGCACCGTCGACCTCGGCCTTGCGGACGGCAACGCCGCGATCGCCATTGTTGACGAGATCGAAATAGATTGCCGCGGGATTTCCGGCGACCGCCGGCAGGACCATGCGCGCGTTCTCGACGGTCAGGCCTGCAGCGTCGCTCGTGGCCGAGGACTGCGCTTCTTCTTCCGCGCCTCCGCAAGCGGCGAGGGCAAGGCTGGAGCCCGCGAGAAGTGCGGCGGCGAAAACGGGTTTGATCATCGTGGAAATTCCCTCCTGTTGATGGCGCAAAAAACTAGCGGGGGACCTCCCTTGTGCCAAGAAAAACCGCACCTATATCGCTCGGGTAACACACCACTCGAATGAGCCGCCGACCGGTTCTGCCTCTCGTGGGGGACCAGACGCGCGGTGTCCAACAATGTGAAACTTATGGGGAAACCATGGCTAAAGTAATCGGTATCGACCTCGGCACCACCAACAGCTGCGTCGCCGTGATGGACGGCGGCAAGCCGAAGGTCATCGAAAATTCCGAAGGCGCGCGTACCACGCCTTCCATCGTCGCCTTCACCAAGGACGGTGAACGCCTTATCGGTCAGCCGGCCAAGCGCCAGGCAGTGACCAATCCGGACAACACGGTTTTCGCGGTGAAGCGCCTTATCGGCCGCCGTTTCGATGACCCGGTGACCAAGAAGGACACCGAGCTGGTCCCCTATGACATCGTCAAGGGCAAGAACGGTGACGCGTGGGTCAAGGCCGGCGGCGAAGAATATTCGCCCAGCCAGATTTCCGCTTTCATCCTCCAGAAGATGAAGGAAACCGCCGAGAGCTATCTTGGCGAAACGGTCGAGCAGGCCGTCATCACCGTTCCCGCGTACTTCAACGACGCGCAGCGGCAGGCAACCAAGGATGCCGGCCAGATCGCGGGTCTTGAAGTGCTGCGCATCATTAACGAGCCGACTGCGGCCGCGCTCGCCTACGGTCTCGACAAGGACGATGGCAAGACCATCGCAGTCTACGACCTTGGTGGCGGTACCTTCGACGTTTCCATTCTGGAAATCGGCGATGGCGTCTTCGAAGTGAAGTCGACCAACGGCGACACCTTCCTGGGCGGTGAAGACTTCGACAGCGCAATTGTCGAATGGCTGGCCGACCAGTTTAAGAAGAAGGAAAACATGGACCTGCGGACCGACAAGCTCGCTCTGCAGCGCCTCAAGGAAGCGGCGGAAAAGGCCAAGATCGAGCTGAGCTCGGCCCAGACCACCGAAGTGAACCTGCCGTTCATTACGGCGCGCATGGAAGGTGGTTCGTCCACCCCGCTGCACCTTGTCGAAACGATCAGCCGTTCGGACCTCGAAAAGATGGTCGGCGACCTCATCCAGCGCACGCTCGAGCCGTGCAAGAAAGCATTGGCCGATGCCGGTGTCTCCAAGGACGAGATCGACGAAGTCATCATGGTCGGCGGTATGACCCGCATGCCCAAGGTGCGCGAAGTGGTCGAAGGCTTCTTCGGTTCCAAGCCGCACACCGGCGTGAACCCCGATGAAGTCGTGGCCATGGGTGCTGCCATCCAGGCGGGCGTCCTCCAGGGCGACGTGAAGGACGTGCTGCTGCTCGACGTGACCCCGCTTTCGCTGGGTATCGAGACGCTCGGCGGCGTGTTCACGCGCATGATCGACCGCAACACCACGATCCCGACCAAGAAAACGCAGACCTACTCGACCGCTGAAGACAACCAGCAGGCCGTGACGATCCGCGTGTTCCAGGGCGAACGCGAGATGGCTGCCGACAACAAGCTGCTCGGCCAGTTCGACCTCGTTGGCATTCCCGCCGCACCGCGCGGCGTGCCGCAGATCGAGGTGACCTTCGACATCGACGCCAACGGCATCGTGAACGTCAGTGCAAAGGACAAGGGCACCGGCAAGGAACAGCAGATCCGCATCCAGGCATCCGGCGGTCTGACCGACGCCGATATCGAGCAGATGGTCCAGGACGCGGAAAAGTTCGCGGACGAAGACAAGAAGCGCAAGGAAGGTGCCGAGGCCCGCAACCAGGCCGACAGCCTCGTCCACGCCACCGAGAAGCAGCTCGAAGAGCATGGCGACAAGATCGACGCTTCGCTGAAGAGCGAAGTCGAAGAGAAGGTTGCGGCGCTCAAGACCGCTCTCGAAGGTGACGATGCAGCAGACATCAACGCCAAGGCCCAGGACCTGTCGCAGAGCGCGATGAAGATGGGTCAGTCGATCTACGAGCAGGAGCAGGCCAAGGCTTCGGCCGATGCTCCGAGCGAAGACGGCGGCGATGCCGGCAATGACGAAGAAGTCGTCGATGCCGAATTCTCCGAAGTCGACGAAGACGCGAAGAACTAAGGCTCCTGATGAAAACCCCGACCGCCATCGGTGCGAAATGCGCCGGTGGCGGTTGGATTTTCAGCAGGCGGGATCATCATGTCAGCTACTGAAATCGACTTTTACGAATTGCTCGGCGTCAGCCGGGACGCGGATGGCGCGACGATCAAGTCCGCCTATCGCAAGCTCGCGATGAAGCATCATCCGGATCGCAATCCCGGGTGCACGGAGAGCGAAAACACATTCAAGGCGGTCAGCGCCGCCTATGAATGCCTCAAGGACCCTCAGAAGCGCGCGGCCTACGATCGCTTCGGCCACGAGGCCTTCACGCAGGGAATGCAGGGCGGGGGCGGCCACGGCCACCCGGGTGCCGACTTCGGCGATATCGGCGATATTTTCGAGACAATCTTCGGCAGCGCCTTCGGTGGCGGCGGCCGTGCACAGCCGCGTCGCGGGGCGGACCTGCGCTACGACATGGAAGTCACTCTGGAAGAGGCTTTCGAAGGCAAATCGACCGAGATCGAAATCGAAGTCAGCCGCTCGTGCGAAACCTGTCACGGCAGCGGCGCGACGCCGGGCACCCAGAAGCGGACCTGCAACTTGTGCTCCGGCCAGGGCAAGGTGCGTGCGAAGCAGGGCTTCTTCGTCGTTGAGCGACCCTGTCCCAATTGCCACGGCGATGGCGAGATTATCACCAGCCCCTGCAGGGACTGCCGCGGCGAAGGCCAGGTCGACGTTCCGCAGAAGATCGAAATCGACATCCCGCCGGGCGTCGATACCGGCACGCGCATCCGCTTGTCGGGCAAGGGCGAAGCCGGACCGCGCGGTGCGGCACCGGGCGATCTCTACATCTTCGTCCATGTAAAACAGCATCCGATCTTCGTGCGCGAAGGAACGACGCTGGCGACACGTGTGCCGATCAGCTTCACCAAGGCTGCTCTTGGCGGTTCGATCGATATCCCCGGCCTTGATGGCGAGGAAATCACCCTCGAGATCCCCGCTGGTATCCAGTCCGGCAGGCAGCTGCGTCAGCGCGGCGCGGGGATGCCCATTCTCCAGGGTCGCGGTCGCGGAGACATGGTAGTGGAAATCGCCGTCGAAACCCCGACCAAGTTGAGCAAGCAACAGCGCGAAATCCTAGAGCAATTCCGCGATACGGAGACTGGTGACGAATGCCCCGAAAGCCGGGGTTTCTTCAACAAGATCAAGGATGTGTTCGGCGGTTAGACCAACCGCTCGAGGACTTCGGACTTTATCTGATCGAGGAGGCCGCGGGCACATCGCCCTGCGGCCTCTTCTTCGTCCAAGATGGCAAGAAACGCCTTCTTCTTGAAACTCCTGACGACCAATTCGCCCGGAGCATGGTCTACAGTGGAACAGACCAGATCGATCATCCGCTCCGCCCCATGCAGGCGCCCCCACAGGTAATCGTTCTCGCGATAGGACCTGCTGAAGAACGCACCGAAATTATAGAACTCGATGCCTCGAAGGGTTGCACGGGTCCCTCCTTCGCGGATGCTGCGCGCGTCGTCGGGACTGATGCGGTCTACCTTGACCGGATCGAATTCTGTGAAGCCTTCATTTCGCAGCAGCGGCAAGGTGGCGACGTCGTAAAACGGGAAACCGAGGTAGGCGAACAGCATCCGCCGTTTCAGATTGGCCGGCATCGCCTGTAGCGCCTCCGCCAACATCTCCTCCGCCTTGTCGTCGGTATCGATCAGCAAGCGCTTGCTTTCGATCATATCGAGCACGGTGCCTGGATCGCCGAGCACACTCTGTGCGACATCGTGAAACTCCTCTCCCAGCGAGGCGAGGCCTTCTTTCTCGAAATAGAGTGAGAGGATGGAATAGATCGCATCCCGGCCGTGTTCGAGAGCATCGTCGGAAATCTCCGGATCGGCTTCCCAATCGCGCGCCAGCCTGCGGGCGAGCAGCCGCAAACGCCTGATGCGAAAACCGATATCGTGTTCGCGGAAGAAGCCGATCGCTTCGCTGGTCGCCCCGCCATTTCCGCTCGACAGCGTCGTGAGCCCGCGGCGCCGCAATTCCTCGCGCAAGACTTCTTCGACCGCGAGATGGTCGGGCAGGTGAAGCGAGGGCGCCGCGTCATACGCAAGCTTCGCCAATCGAGAGACGATACCGCTGAGCTTGGCCTGCGCGTAGGAATGGAAGGCGTATCCCGCCTGCTCCGCCGCAGCCTGCTGCGCTTTCTGGCGCCAGGCCTTCAGGCGCTTGGGCGTCGGCCTGTCGAGGAACAGCGTTCGCCCGAACAGCCGTTCAACGGTGGCGTCGACTTCGGGCCGCAGCGCAGCGACGATCCGCTGCAATCGCTCCGCCTCGCGGCTCTGTTCGTCCAATTGTTCGAGGTTGTCCCGGATGGGCTGTTCGCGCGGGATAGTCGAAAGCGAACCGAATATGGCCGAAAAGAACCCCACGTCGCGCGAAGCACGCTCGTCGCGCGAACCGAACCTGTCGGGCCGTGGGTCGACGTACACGAACCGGCGGTCGACCTCGCGCTGGGCGGGCCTGCCGCGCAGGGCGGCCATGGCTCCGCCGAAAGGCTTGTTCACCAGCACCGAACCGTCGATCAGCGAAACCGTATCGGTATCGCCGCGCATCACGTGGATGGGCATGATGGTGTCGAGAAATTCCTCGCGGCTAGCCCAATCGCGGCCACTGTCCTTTGCCAGCCGGTCGATCTCTTCAACCTTGAGGGGCGGGAAGGCGCCCGGAAAGCTCGCCGTAGCCCGCGCGGCAAAGACCAGCTCCAGCGGATTGGCGAGATCGCTTCCTCCCGTCCCCGGCACCCTGCTGCGCATCGAGATGGGCAGGCGGTGTTCGGTGTCCTCGACGACAGGCGGACTGTTGAGGCGAAGGAGCTCCAGATAGCCGTGAAAATCGGTCGTCGTGACAAACAGGTCGAGCGGATGACCGGGAGGCAGCAAGGGAGCCTCGACCGGCGCATCTGCCATGGCGCTGAAGGCGCGCTCGAGCAGTTTCGAGAAGCCGAGTCCGGAGAAGGGGGGCTCGAACCACCTCCCGCGGATCAGGTGCGATACCTTGCGCCTTACTTCCGCCCGCGTTTCCGGAGCGACTTCTTCCGCAATTTCGGTGCCCGGACGGCTCAGGATGAAAGTCGCCAGCGGCTGCGCCCAGAACTTGCCTCCGCGCCATCGCAGGCGGGCGTCGGGATCGGTCAGTTCATCGACATCGGCCACCTCCAGCCAGAGGTCGGTCAGGGGTTCCAGGCTTTGCCCGGAATGGATCGCCTGTGCGAGGAAGACGGCGTTGATCCCGCCCGCGCTCGCGCCGCTCATGATGTCGGGAATGATTCGCAGGCGGAGTTCGTGATCCTCCTCGATCGCGGCCAGCATCTCGCGATAGACCGCATCCACACCGGAGGAAGAGGGAGCACCCGAATGGTAATCGCGACTGGCCCGCGCAAGGTGCCACAATTCGCGTGTGACCCCGTGCATATAGACCGCTAGGCTGACCCCGCCGTAGCAGACAAGCGCGATCCGTAGTTCTTTTTGCCGCATCGCCTAGGCTTGTGCACACTCCACGGCGCATTGGCAATTGCGTTCCGCAAATGTTCCGTCTAGCCAACGCCTATGGCCAAACCGAAGAAACGCTATGTCTGTCAGGCTTGTGGCGGTGTTTCGCACCGCTGGCAGGGGCAGTGCGCTGACTGCGCGGAATGGAACACGCTGGTGGAAGATGCGCCGGCTACGGTGTTCTCGCTGAAGCACGACCTCTCCAGCGGGGGCAGGGCCGTCGAATTCGTGGACCTCGACAAGCCGGGCGAAATGCCGGTGCGGCAAAAGACCGGTCTGGCCGAATTCGACCGTGCACTCGGGGGAGGCCTCGTTCCGGGCAGCGCGATCCTGATGGGTGGCGATCCCGGTATCGGGAAGTCGACACTGCTTTTGCAGGCCGCGGCCAAGGTGGCGCGGGAAGGGCACGGCGTCGTCTATGTCAGCGGCGAGGAAGCGGCAGGCCAGGTAAGGATGCGCGCGGCGCGTCTCGGCCTCTCGGATGCGCCGGTCAAACTCGCGGCGGCGACCGGTGTGCGCGACATTCTGACCACGCTCGGCACGATGGAGCCGCCAAAGTTCCTCGTGATCGATTCCATCCAGACCATGCACTCCGACACCATCGAGGGCGCGCCGGGAACAGTCAGCCAGGTTCGCGGCTGTGCCTTCGAATTGATCCGTTATGCCAAGGAAAACGGTGTGGCACTGGTGCTGGTCGGCCATGTGACCAAGGACGGTAACATCGCGGGTCCGCGCGTGCTCGAACACATGGTCGATGTGGTCATGAGCTTCGAAGGCGAGCGCAGCCACCAGTATCGCATCCTGCGTGCGCTCAAGAACCGGTTCGGCGCAGTCGACGAGATCGGCGTGTTCGCCATGGCGGGGGAAGGGCTGGAAGAGGTCGAGAACCCTTCGATGCTGTTCCTTTCCGGCCGCGACCAGCAAATGGCCGGAAGCGCGGTTTTCCCTGCGATGGAAGGTACGCGGCCCGTGCTCGTGGAAATCCAGGCGCTGATCGTGCGATTGCAGTCGGGTGCAACGCCTCGCCGTGCCGTGGTGGGTTGGGACAATGGTCGCCTCGCCATGCTGCTGGCAGTGCTGGAATCGCGCTGCGGGCTAAATTTCAGCTCCGCCGAAGTCTATCTCAACGTGGCAGGGGGTTATCGCCTGTCGGATCCCGCCGCAGACCTTGCTGTCGCAGCAGCCTTGGTGAGCGCGCTTGCGGACAAGCCCTTGCCTGACCGCAGCGTGTGGCTCGGCGAAATAAGCCTTTCGGGCGAAGTCCGTCCCGTCGCTCATGGCGGTATCCGGATGCGCGAAGCGGCCAAGCTCGGTTTCAAGGCCGGTTTCGGTCCAGCCGATGAAAAGACCGCTTCGTCAGACTTGGATTACAAGGGTTTGGGACAACTCGCCAACCTCGTTGACCGTGTCATGGCGACAGAATAAACCTCCCGCCGTCTATGACGGGATTTGACTACATCGTTCTGCTTATCGTCGGGCTTGCAGCCATCGGCGGTTTTTCGCGTGGTTTCATGCAGGAAGTCCTGTCGCTGGCGGCCTGGGTACTCGCCGCGTTCGCGATACGCTTCCTCCACACGCCGCTCACGCTGGCGATGCAGGAAGTCCTCGGTACGGGCATTGCGGTCGCAGTCCTCGCCTTCGCCTTGCTGCTCCTCATACCCTATGCCGCGATGAAGGTCATTGCGAACAATGTCGGGGAAGGGTCGCGCAATTCCATCCTCGGTCCGATCGATCGCGTCCTTGGCTTCGGTTTCGGGGCGATCAAGGGTTTCGTGATCGTAGTGATCGCCTTCTCCCTGCTCGTACTGGGCTACGACAGCGTATGGGATTACCGCGGCAGGCCGGCGTGGATCACGACGGCGGCGACGTACGAGTTCGTGGACGGCGGTTCGCGGACCATGGTGGAAGTACTGGCCGAACGCCGCGCCCGCCTGCTGGGCGAGGAACAGGCCGCAGAAGAAGCGGCTGAAGAAGAGTGAGCCGCCCGCCGGGAGGCGCGCTCTATTCGCCTGCATTCCTGTCGCTTGCAGTCGAGCTATCCCGATATCCCTTCGATGAGGATGCGCTGCATCAGGGTCAGGCTGTTTCGCGCACCTGCGGCAGTTCGATCCGCATCTCGTTCGAAGAGGGCTTCGGGTCAGTCGGCCTCCAAGTGACCGCCTGTGCGGTCGGGCAGGCCGCGGCCGCGATTTTCGCCCGTCACCGCAAGGGCAAGGACCCTGCCGACATGATGTCTATGCCGGATGCGATAGGACACTGGCTGGAAGGCACCTCCGACATGCCCCAATGGCCAGACCTTGAACTGCTCGAGCCTGCACTCGCCTATCCGGGGCGTCATGGGGCCATTCTCCTGCCGTGGAGAGCGGCGGTCGATGCGCTAGGCAAGGCAGGCGGCACTCGCTAAACCTCCGCGTATAACAGGACAATTGGGGAGTAGGGCATTGTCTTCAGGCGAAGAGATCATGCAGCGGGAGCCGAGCGAGAAGGAAATCCGGCTCGTCATCGCGGCCAGCAGTGCGGGCACGATCTTCGAATGGTACGATTTCTTCATCTACGGAACGCTGGCGGGCCTGATCGGAGCGGCGTTTTTCCCGAGCGATAACGAGACCCTGCAGGTCCTCCTCGTATGGGCCGGTTTCGCAGTCGGTTTCGGCTTCCGTCCCTTGGGGGCAATCCTGTTCGGCTTTCTCGGCGACAGGTTGGGGCGCAAATATACTTTCCTGGTGACCGTCACCCTCATGGGGATAGCGACGGCGGGCGTGGGCCTGATCCCCAGCGCCGCGAGCATCGGCCTTGCCGCACCGATCATCGTGATCTGCTTACGCATTTTGCAGGGCCTTGCCCTTGGCGGGGAATACGGCGGCGCGGCGATCTACGTGGCAGAGCACGCTCCGCCCGAGAAGCGCGGCTTCTATACCAGCTTCATCCAGGCCAGCGTGGTTGGCGGCTTCGTACTCTCGATCATTGTCGTCATAGCCTGTCGCGCACTGATCCCCGCGGACGATTTCGCCGCCTGGGGTTGGCGCATCCCGTTCCTGTTGTCGATCGTCCTGCTCGGCATATCGCTGTGGATGCGGCTCAAGCTGTCGGAGAGCCCGGTGTTCCAGGCGATGAAGGTGGCCGGAGAAACCTCGGCCAATCCGTTCAAGGAAAGCCTGACCTATCCGGGCAATCCCAAGCGCATTTTCGTGGCGCTGTTCGGGATCACGGGCATCCTGACGACGATCTGGTACACCGCCTTCTTCTCTGGCCTCTCGTTCCTGCGCGGCCCGATGCGCGTGGAAGAGGGCATCGTGGAATGGATGCTGCTGATTGCGGGCACCATTTCGATGAGCTTCTATGTCATCGTCGGGAAGTGGTCCGACAGGGTGGGGCGCAAGAAGCCGATCATCATCGGCGCTATCGCATCGCTTGTCCTGCTGTTCCCGATCTTCTGGGGCATGGGCGCGCTTGCCAATCCCGGCCTCAACCAGAGCGCTGCGGCTGCACCCGTGACCGTCAGCGGGGCGGCGTGCGAATATGATCCTTTTGCGGAAGTCCAGACCAGCGCCTGTGGCCGCGTCCTGCAGGACCTGACCGCACTCGGCGTACCTTACGCCATCGACGGCGCCTCTTCGGCGACGACGGTTTCGGTCGGTGGAACAGCCAACGACTACGGAGCGCTCGCCGATACGGATCGCCGCGCGTCGATCCAGGGCTGGCTCGAAGGCGCGGGTTACAGTTTCGAGCGCCAGACGCCGCCGCTCACGAGCATCCTCGGGATCATCGGGCTGCTGCTGGTTTGCGGGATGCTGTCGGCGCTGACCTATGGCTCTGTAGCGGCGCTGCTGTGCGAGATGTTCCCGGCGCGCATCCGCTATTCCTCGATGTCGATCCCCTATCACATCGGCGCAGGCTACCTCGGCGGGTTCCTCCCGCTGATCGCGGGATACATCGTCGCCATGACGGGTAACGTCTATTCGGGCCTGTGGTACACCATCGCGATTGTCGCTTTCGGTCTGGTCGTCGCCTGGTGGGGCATTCCCGATGGACCGCCGAAGGATTTCGAAGACGCGCATGGTTGAAGCACCTCCGCCGACGCTCAGGCTCGATATAGACCGCGAGGCGTTGGCACATAACTGGCGCAAGCTCGACAGGCTTAGCGGCGCGGCTCGTGCCGGCGCTGCGGTAAAGGCCGATTGCTACGGGCTTGGCGTGGAGAATTGCGTTCCGGCGCTGTTCGAGGCCGGCTGCCGCGATTTCTTCGTCGCTCACTGGAGCGAGGTGGCACCGCTCTTGCCCATGATCCCGGCGGAACAGATCGCGGTCCTGCATGGCCCGCTGACGCTGGAAGAGGCCTCCTATGCGAGGCAGGCCGGCGTGCGCCCAGTCATCGATAGCCTCCGACAAGCGAAGCTGTGGACCGAAAGCGGAGGCGGTCCCTGCCACCTGATGGTGGATACCGGGATCAACCGGCTTGGCATAAGTGTATCGGAAGTTCCGGAACCTGCTGTGCAGTCTCTCGAGGTGGAAGTCCTCCTGAGCCACCTGGCCTGCGCCGACGAAGACAGTCCCATGAACGCGCGACAGCTGGCCGATTTCCGGGCGATTGCATCCTCCATCGACCACACGGCACTAAGTCTTGCCAACAGCGCCGGAATAGCCCTCGGATCGGACTTTCACTTCGATCTCACACGGCCTGGCCTTTCGCTTTATGGCGGCGTCCCGCGCGAGGAACTGGCGGATCATATCCGGCAGGTCGCATACCCCAAGGCAGTGATCATCCAGACGCGGAACGTTAAGGCGGGCGAGGTTGTCGGTTACAACGCAACCTTCACCGCACCTTCCGAAATGCGCATCGGTGTCCTATCCCTCGGCTATGCAGACGGCATCCTTCGCGCATGGCGCGGGGCGAGCTTCCGCCATGGCGATCTGGCGCTGCCCATCCTTGGTAAAGTGTCGATGGACATGATCGTCATCGACCTCTCCAACGCACCCGAGCTGGGCGAGGGTGACTGGGTCGAACTGCCCTATCACCTGCCCGATGCTGCGCGGCAAACCTCTGTTTCGCAATATGAATTGCTTACCGTTTTGGGCCAGCGTTTCGAACGTTCGGCCTAACGTGTTGCGCTGCACATTGTGCGCCTGCTAAGCATGGCTGCAACGCACAATAGGGAAGAGGCAATTCATGGCGAAACGCACCGCAGAGGGCGAACCCATCATCATCAAGAAGTACGCTAACCGGCGGCTCTACAATACCGACACCAGCAGCTACATCACGCTGGATGATCTGGCGAAGATGGTACGCGAGAATGTCGACTTCCAGGTGGTCGACGCGAAGAGCGGTGACGACATCACGCATACGATCCTCACCCAGATCATCGTCGAGGAAGAAAGCCAGGGCGGCCAGCAGATGCTCCCCGTCAGTTTCCTGCGCGACCTGATCTCCATGTACGGCAATTCCATGCAGGCGATGATGCCGAGCTATCTCGAAGCCAGCATGGCGAATTTCCGCAAGAACCGCGAACAGATCCAGGCCGCCTTTGCCAAGGGTATCGAAGCCAACCCGCTGGCCAAGATGGCCGAGGCCAATTTCAAGATGATGCAGAACGCCGCCGAGGCCTTCATTCCGGGATCGCTCAAGACGGGCTCCAGATCCGCCAAGCCCGACCAGTCTGCAGAGCTTGCCCAGATGCGTACCCAGATGGCTGAAATGCAGAAGAAGCTGGACGAACTGAGCAAATAATTGCATCGGCCCGCGCCGAAACCCACCAGATACAGGAATTACCCGTGGCCCAGATCCGCCATGCCTTGAACACCACGCGCGCCGACGATTTCGCAGCCTGGTATCAGGACGTCATCTCCTCCGCCGAAATGGCCGAGGAATCGGGCGTTCGCGGCTGCATGGTAATCCGTCCGTGGGGCTACGGCATCTGGGAGCGCATGCAGCGCCTGCTCGACGACCGGATCAAGGCGACGGGCCATTCCAACGCCTATTTTCCCATCTTCATCCCGCTTTCGAATTTCGAGCGCGAGGCGGAACATGTCGAAGGTTTCGCCAAGGAAATGGCGGTCGTCACACACCATCGCCTGATCGCTGGCAAGGACGGCGGTCTCGTGCCCGATCCCGAAGCCAAGCTCGAAGAGCCGCTGGTGGTCCGCCCGACTTCGGAAACGATCATCGGCGATGCCATGGCGCGCTGGGTGCAGAGCTGGCGCGATTTGCCGCTGAAGCTCAACCAGTGGGCCAATGTGGTGCGCTGGGAAATGCGCACCCGAATGTTCCTGCGGACCAGCGAATTTCTCTGGCAGGAAGGCCATACCGCCCATGCCGACGAGGCAGAGGCGAAAGACCACACGCTCACTATGCTCGAAGTCTATCGCGCCTTTGCGGACGAGGATCTGGCGCTGGCCGTGATCCCGGGCGAGAAGCCGGAGAACGAGCGTTTTCCCGGTGCGGTCGAGACCTGGTCGATCGAAGCCATGATGCAGGACGGCAAGGCGCTGCAGGCCGGTACCAGTCACTACCTTGGCACGAACTTCGCCGAGGCCAGCGGCATCAAGTACCAGAACAAGGATGGCGGCGAGAGCTTGTGTCACACCACAAGCTGGGGCGTTTCGACGCGCATGGTCGGCGGTGTCATCATGACGCATGGTGACGATGACGGCCTGCGCCTGCCCCCGAAGATCGCTCCGCAGCAGGTCGTGATCCTACCCATGCTGCGCGACAAGCCCGACGACGAGGCGCTGATCGACTATTGCGAGGCTCTGCGCGCCACGCTCGCATCGCAGCACGTCTTGGGTGAGCCGCTGCGCGTGCTCCTCGATACGCGCCCGGGCAAGGCTGCCGCCAAGCGCTGGGACTATGTGCGCAAGGGTGCGCCGATCATCATCGAGGTCGGCGGCCGCGACATGGAGAACGGCGTCGTCAGCCTGCTTCGCCGCGACAGGTTGTGGAACGAGGAAAACGGCAAGCCCGCATTCCAGACCCCCACGCGCGAGATTGCCGGCCAGACAGTGCCCGACATCCTAGCCGATATGCAGTCCAGCCTGCTGACCGAAGCGCAGGAACGCCGCGAGGCGAATATCACCCGCGGTGTCACCGATTTTGCCGAGGTCGAGAAGTTCTTCTCCGCCGCGCGCTATCCGGGATGGGTCGAGGTCCAGTGGTCCAAACCGACCGGAGCCGAACTGGAAGAAGTGGTCGAGCGGCTGAAGGCGTTGAAGCTCACCATGCGCAACGTGCCGATCGGCGCGGCCCCGGTGGACGGCGAGTGCATCTTCACCGGCAAACCGGCCACCGAACGGGTCCTGCTCGCCAAGGCATACTGACGCCCCGTGACATGGGGACCATGCGTCCCCATATGGCGTCTCATGAAAAAACATAATCGAACCGGGCGGCCACAGGGTCTCCCGAGCAAAGAACAGATACTCGAATTCGTCCAGGGGTCGCCGACCCCCGCCGGCAAACGCGAAATCGCGAAGGCGTTCGGCCTGAAGGGCCAGGAAAAGATCGCGCTGAAAAAGCGCCTCAAGGACATGGCCGAAGAAGGCCTGATCGACGGCAAGCGCACCGCCTATCATCGCATGGGCGGCGTACCGAAGGTAACGGTGCTGAAGGTCCTCGAAATCGAGGACGGCGAACCGATTGCCGTGCCCGAAAACTGGGACCCTGACAGCAAGGAAAAGGCCCCGCGCCTTACGGTCAAGGAGAGCAAGAAGGTTGCCGCCCTCAAGCGCGGCGATCGCTTCCTTGCGCGAACCGAAGAAAAGCCCCGCGGGTGGATAGCCCATCCGATGAAGAAGCTGCCCGCGCGCACCGAAGGTCTGATGGGCGTCGTCGAGATCGACGGTGGCGGGAAGGCATGGCTCGCGCCGGTGGACAAGCGCGTGCGCAATTCCTCTCCGATCTCGGACCTTGGCGGGGCGGAAGAGGGCGATCTCGTGCTGGCGGAAAAGGCCGGCAAGTCTGCACGCTCTGCGGTCAAGGTCGTCGAAGTGATCGGGGACCCGCTCGCACCCAAGAGTTTCAGCCTGATTGCCATCGCCAAGCATGGCATCCCGCACATCTTCCCTGAAGAGGCGCTGGAGGAAGCGCAGCAGGTGGCGCAGCTTCCCTTGAGTGAGGACAAGCGCGAAGACCTGCGGAACGTCCCCATCATCGCCATCGACCCCGCCGATGCGCGCGACCATGACGATGCCATCTGGGCCGAACCCGACGGGAAGGGCGGCTATCGCGCCATCGTCGCCATTGCAGACGTAAGCTTTTACGTGCGGCCGGGCGGTGCGCTCGACCGCGAGGCGCGGAAGCGCGGCAATTCGGTCTATTTCCCCGACCGCGTCGTGCCGATGCTGCCGGAAATTCTCAGCGCCAATGTATGCTCCCTCGTCGAGGGCGAGGACCGGGCGGCAATGGCCTGCCACATCTCTATTTCGCCCGAAGGCAAGGTGACCGACTGGCGCTTTACCCGCGCCATCGTGAGGCTTGCCTCGAACACGGCCTATGAGGACGCGCAGAAGGCCATCGACGATGGCAGCGCGGACGATACGCTCAAGCATCTCTGGGGTGCGTGGGAGTTACTGCACAAGGCACGCGAGGCCCGCGATCCGCTGGACCTCGAACTGCCTGAGCGACAGGTCCGGCTCAATGACGAGGGGGTGATCGAGGAAATTGCCGTGCGCGAACGCCTCGACGCGCACCGCGTGGTGGAAGATTTCATGATCGCTGCCAATGTCGCGGCGGCCAAGGCGCTGGAAGCAAAGAAGGCCCCGGTCGTCTATCGCGTCCACGAAACGCCGAGCCGCGAAAAGCTCGTCGCATTCAAGGAATATCTCGCCACGCAGGGCCGCAATTTCGCGCTCGGACAGGTCATCACGCCCGGCCTTTTCAACCGGATGCTGAAGGACATCGGCGATCCGGCGGAAAAGGCGCTGATCATGGAAGCGGTGCTTCGCAGCCAGACGCAGGCCTATTACGGTCCGGCCAATGCCGGGCATTTTGGCCTTGCGCTCGGCAGCTATGCGCACTTTACCTCGCCCATTCGCCGCTATGCCGACCTTCTGGTCCACCGCGCGCTGGTCGATGCCTACCACCTCGAACAGCCCAAGCCGAAGGGCGACATCCCGCCTGCCTCGGGTCTGTCGGACCGTGACAAGACGGCGCTCAGCCAGATCACCGATGCCATCAGCCAGACTGAGCGCCGCGCGATGGAGGCAGAGCGCGACACGATTGACCGCTATGTCGCCGCATGGCTTTCTGGCCGGGTCGGGGAGACTTTCGAAACGCGGATCACCGGTGTGCAGGGTTTCGGCTTCTTCGCCACCATCGAAAACCTCGGGGGTGACGGACTGGTCCCCGTTTCAACGCTGGGCCGCGAATATTTCCGCTATGACGAGGCTGCTCGCCAGCTCGTCGGCGAAAACAGCGGCAAGACCTATGCCGTGGGTGACCGGCTCAAGCTCAAGCTGGCGGAATCTAATCCGCTGACAGGTGCGATGAAATTCGAGGTGCCCGAAAGCGACGGCTCACCCATCGAAAAGCGCGGGGACCGCCCGCCGCCGCGCAAGAAGAAGCCGCTGGCGAAAGGCAAGGGTGCCCCGCGCCAGAAGCACCAGACCGGCCAGCGCGGACGCCCGAAGAACATCCGGCACCAGGGTAGGAAGAAGAAGTAACGGAACGGGGGCCGGGGTACGTCCATTGATCCGGCAAAGGAGATTGCCAGAATGCTCGTACCCGGCCAGCCCGTTCCAGACCTCGACCTGCCCCTGACCATCGATGCGCGTTTCGAGCTGTCGAAACAGTCGCCCGACAGCTTCACCATGCTCGTCTTTTATCGCGGCAAGCACTGCCCGATCTGCAAGAAATACCTCACCGAACTTGGGTCAAAGCTGGGCAAGTTCACCGACAAGGGCATCAATGTCTTTGCCGTGTCGATGGATAGCCCCGAGCGCGCGCACGTCAGCCATGAGGAATGGGAAACCGGAGACCTTCCGCTCGCCCATTCGCTGAGCGAGGAGAAGGCGCGCGAGTACGGCCTCTACATTTCGGAAAAGCGCGAAGGCAGCGAAGAACCCGAACGCTTTAGCGAACCGGGCCTCTTCCTCGCTAAACCCGACGGGACCTTGCACTTCGCCGTGATCCAGAACGCGCCGTTTACGCGTCCGGACCTCGACGACCTGCTGAGCGGCCTGACCTTCACGCTGGAGAACGATTACCCGACGCGCGGCACGCTGACCTGATCCTCAGGCCAGTGCGTCCAGCTGCTCGCGCGTGAGTTTACCCGGCACAATATAGAGCGGGCAGGGCAGCTCGCTGGCGCGGGCCGAGAAGTGTTGAACCAGAGGGTCCTTCCCACCATCGCTCGTAGTGCCCAGTACGAGGGCCGCGATCTCTCCATGGTCTTCCAGATAGGTCTTGATCACGTCGGCAGGCGAGCCCGGGCGGACTGCGATCACGGGCATCTTGCCCATTTCGCCGAAGATGTTGCCGGCCGCGCTGTTGGCGAGCACTTCGGCACGCTCTCGCGCCTCCTGCTCGATCGTCGCCTGTACGCCGCCGAAAGCGTTGAACGTTTGCTGCGGCACCAGCGCCAGTATGTGCACCGAGCCATTCGTCTTCATCGCGCGCAGCGAGGCAAACCGCAGCGCCTGCTTCGATTCTTCCGTTTCGTCCATGACGACCAGGTAAGTACGCATGACCCGTTCCCCTCTTCTGGACGCAGGCCTATCCGGTAATTCGTATTCTGCGCAAGGACCTTGCGGCGGCGGCGCATTTTGGCCAGAGGTCCCAGCAACAGTATTTCCAGCGAGGACGTAACGTCAGCACATGCCCACGCCGATCAAGATGCCCGCCCTTTCCCCGACCATGGAAGAAGGCACGCTCGCCAAATGGCTGGTGAAGCCGGGAGACAAGGTCGAAGCCGGCGACATCATGGCGGAAATCGAAACCGACAAGGCGACGATGGAGTTCGAAGCCGTGGACGAAGGCACCATCGCCTCGATCGCGGTTGAGGAAGGCACGGAAGGCGTGAAGGTCGGCACCGTTATCGCCATGCTCGCCGAAGAGGGCGAGGATCTGGACGAGGCGGCAGCAGCTGCTCCCGCCGATGGCGAGGACAAGCCCGATGAAGGCAAGGCCGAGGAAGCGCGCGAGGAAAAGGTCGAGCAGGAAGAGAAGCGCACCGAAGCGCCCGCTCCGGCTGCCGCACCCGCGCCTGCGGCCAAGACGTCTGATGATGGCGGCCGCATCAAGGCATCGCCGCTCGCGCGCCGGATTGCAGAGGACAAGGGGCTGGACCTGTCGACCATCACGGGCTCCGGACCCAATGGCCGCATCGTGAAGGCCGACGTCGAGGATGCGAAGCCCGGTGCGGCGCCTGCCAAGGCTGCCGTCGCTCCCACGTCCGCTCCGGCCAAGCCGGCGACACAGGGCGGCGATCTCGACGCGCCTTACGAAGCGCAGAAGCTCAACAATGTCCGCAAGGTCATTGCCCGTCGCCTGACCGAGGCGAAGCAGACCATCCCGCACATCTATCTCACCGTGGACGTGCGGCTCGACGCGCTGCTCAAGCTGCGCAGCGAGCTCAACAAGAGCCTGGAAGCGGATGGCATCAAGCTGTCGGTGAACGACCTGCTCATCAAGGCGCAGGCCCGCGCGCTGCAGCGCGTGCCGCTGTGCAATGTCAGCTTCCAGGGCGACGAGCTCTACCAATACACGCGCGAGGATATCTCGGTTGCCGTGGCCGCGCCTTCGGGTCTCATCACGCCGATCATCCGCGATGCGGGCCGCAAGGGCCTCGCCCAGATCAGCACCGAGATGAAGGAGCTTGCGGGCAAGGCGCGCGACGGCAAGTTGCAACCGCATGAATTCCAGGGCGGCACCGCCTCGCTCTCCAACCTCGGCATGTTCGGCACGAAGCAGTTCGACGCGGTGATCAACCCGCCGCAGGCGATGATCCTCGCGGTCGGCGCTGGCGAGCAGCGTCCGCACGTCATCAATGGCGCACTGGGTGTCGCCACCGTGATGAGTGCCACCGGCAGCTTCGACCACCGCGCCATCGACGGCGCAGACGGCGCGCAGTTCATGCAGGCCTTCCAGCAGCTGGTCGAGAACCCGATGGGGCTGGTGGTTTGAAACTTACCGTTGCCAAGATTGCTTGGATCGCGAGGGGGCTGCTAGCTTTCTACATTCTTTATGTGTCGGCTCTGTTTGCAGTAGCTATCGGTGGCGGCCTGATGTGGGGCAGCGGCATGTCTCCCCTCGCGGCAAGCAGTTTGGCGTGGTCTTATGCAGCACTTAGCGTCGCAGCAGTCGGCTACGTGTTCTTTGGCTCGAAAGACTGGCTTAGGTGGGTTTTGTTGTTGCTTCCCCTCGCGCCGATTCTGGTAGCTCGTGCCTGACCGCTCCCCCCTCATTCACGGCACGGCCATGCCTGCCGACACCAACCCATATGGGAAGTGTTCAACGAGTGGCACATGAGCGAGAAGACCCTTGCTGCACAACTTAAATCCCGTGGGACACAAAACCAGGCTCGCAAAGTTCGTTAGAAAGAGGGCAACCACACCGCCCGGCTGAATTGAGGAGAGAAACTATGATCCGCACAGCATTCGCCATTCCGGCGCTCGCGCTGGCACTCGCAGCCTGCTCGCAGGAAGCCGAAGAAGTACCCGCCGACGGCGAAGTCGCTACCGCGCCTGCTGACGCGACCATCGCTGCCCGCCCGGTCATGTATGGCGGTGAAGCGAACATGGATGCGTGCGGATCCGCAGGAACCGTGGGCTCGCTCGATGCGCTGGAAGGCCAAGTCCTTACCGTGCACTCCGCACCTTATGCCGCTGCCGAAGAAACCGACCTGCTCCAGCCGGGACAACTCGTCTCGATCTGCGAGAATGAGGGTGACTGGGTCGGCGTTGTATATTCCAAGAATGCAGCCGATTGCGGCACCGGTACGCCGGTTGCGGATCGCCGCGCCTATGATGGCCAGTGCCAGTCGGGCTGGATCGACGGCTCCTACCTCACCAACCAGGCGGGTTGATCCGCTTGGCACGTGAACCCCTAATCCGCGTCACGGCCATGCCTGCCGACACCAACCCTTACGGGGGTGTTTTCGGCGGGTGGCTGATGAGCCAGATGGCGCTAGGAGCAGGCTCGCTTGCAAGCCGCGAGGGGCAGGGCAAAGCGGTGGTCGTTTCGGCCACCGACTTCGCCTTTCCCGGCGCGATGCAAGTGGGTGACGAATTGTCGGTCTATTGCGAGATTTCGACCACCGGCAATACCTCACTCACCATCACAGCCGAGGCCATCGCCCGCGAGCGCAACGGGGTTGCCGAAACCAGGGTGGCGCAAGGTACGTTCAAATTCGTGCTGCTCGATGAAAACGACCGTCCGCGCGCCGTGGCGGAGCGGTGGGCATGACACCTGTCCTACCGCGTCCGTTCGGCGTTAGGATGCCTGCATGAGCGCGCCGATGACCCTCACGAATACCTATTTTACTTCCCCTGACGCGTCCTTCGCGGTTTTTACTGCCAGGACCGTGTTCCATGTGTTCCACTCTGTCGGACAGACCGAAGGCTAAATCCAAATGGCTACCCAATACGATGTCATCGTTCTCGGCTCCGGACCCGGCGGCTATGTCGCAGCGATCCGCTGCGCGCAGCTGGGCCTGAAGACCGCCATCGTCGAACGCGAGTTGTTGGGGGGCATCTGTCTCAACTGGGGGTGCATTCCGACCAAGGCGCTGCTGCGCAGTGCCGAGATCCTGCACTATGCTCAGCACGCGAGCGACTATGGGCTCAAGATCGCGGGCAAGATCGAAGCGGACCTCGAGGCGGTGGTGCAGCGCAGCCGCGGCGTCGCCAAGCAGCTGAACCAGGGCGTCACGCACCTGATGAAGAAGAACAAGATCACGGTGCACATGGGCGAGGGGCAACTGACCGGCCCGACCAGCCTCACCGTGAAAGGGGAAAAGGGCGAAGAGAAGCTCACCGCCAAGCACGTCATCGTCGCCACCGGCGCACGTGCCCGCGACCTGCCGTTCGCCAAGGCCGACGGCAAGCGCGTGTGGACCTATCGCCACGCGATGACCCCGCCGGAAATGCCCAAGAAGCTGCTCGTGATCGGATCGGGCGCGATCGGGATCGAATTCGCCAGCTTCTACAACGACATGGGCTGCGATGTGACCGTGGTCGAAATGCTCGACCGGATCGTGCCGGTGGAAGATAAGGACGTGTCTGCGTTCCTCGAGAAGAGCCTGACCAAGCAGGGTATGACGATCATGACCGGTGCCGGCGTCGAAGACCTCAAGGTGTCCGAAAAGGGCGTGAAAGCCAAGATCAAGGACAGCAAGGGCAAGGTTTCGGAAACCGAGTTTACCCACTGCATCACCGCAATCGGCATCGTGCCGAATACGGAGAACATCGGGCTCGAGAAGCTGGCCGAAATGGACCGTGGCTTCATCCAGATCGACGATTATGGTCGCACGAAATCGAAGGGCCTGTGGGCAATCGGCGACTGCACTCCCGGCCCCTGGCTGGCGCACAAGGCGAGCCACGAAGGCGTTACGACGGCCGAAGCGATTGCCAAGGAACTGGGCAACAAGGACGTCCACCCGCACCCGCTCGACCGCAACAACATCCCGGGCTGCACCTATTGCCACCCGCAGATCGCCAGCGTCGGCCTGACCGAGGCGAAAGCCAAGGAAGCGGGCTATTCGGTGAAGGCGGGCACCTTCCCCTTCATCGGCAACGGCAAGGCGATCGCGCTGGGCGAAGCGGAAGGCTTTGTGAAGACCGTCTTCGATGCGAAAACCGGCGAACTGCTCGGCGCGCATATGGTCGGCGCCGAAGTCACCGAGATGATCCAGGGCTTCGTCGTCGGCAAGACGCTGGAGACGACAGAGGCGGAATTGATGAACACCGTCTTCCCGCATCCGACCATCAGCGAAAGCATGCATGAAAGCGTATTGGCAAGCTATGGACGGGCCTTGCACATCTGAACACTGTTATTGGGACGTTGGTTGGCCTTGTTCTATGGCAGGACTTGTCTAAGGCACGCATCCTTCAATAACGCGAAACCAGAGTTTTCATGTCAGATGTGACCCCTTCCGGCGCCTTCGGACGCTTCCGATCCTGGCTAGGGGAACCGGCACCTGAGTTGCAGGCCGACGTAGCGAACACGAAACGCTAGATCCCGAGCCTCGACGGGATGCGGGCAATCAGCGTGCTGATCGTGATGTTCTCGCATTTCGTGACGAACATGATCCCGGGCGGATTTGGCGTCTACGTGTTCTTCGTCATCAGCGGCTTCCTGATCGCACGCCAGTTCTTCGTCGAACACGAAGCCACGTCGTCCATCGGCATGAAGAACTTCTATCTCAGGCGCTTCTACCGGCTCTATCCGGTAGCCCTCGTCTTCACTGCCACGGTGGTCGGGCTGTTCCTGCTCTAGGGTAAAGCGGTGGACTGGTGGCAACCCGCATCGGCCCTGTTCTATTTCTCGAACTACTACTTTGCGAGCTACATCGATCCTTCCAAGGAAGTCATGCCGCTCGTGATCTTCTGGTCGTTGAGCGTCGAAGAACACTTCTACCTCCTGTTCCCGGCGGCGTTCGTGCTCGCCAGCGGAGCGCCGAGGAAACTGGGCTTCGTGGTCGTGGGAGTGATCGTCGCGTCGCTGCTGCTACGATTGTTTACAGCGTCACAGAATCCCGAATTTATCGGAAGCTACTACTTCTATTACCGGACCGAATTCCGGATGGACTCCATCGCATACGGTGTCGCAATCGCCGTCCTCTGCGCGAGCGAGCGGGGTCGTGATCTTCTCGTCCGTTTGGCAAGGCCGGCCACGCTCTTCGTGGCGGGAGCGATCGTTCTGTTCTGCCTGCTGTACCGCGATCCGTTTTTCCGCGAAACACTGCGCTATTCCCTCCTGGGTATCGCGATCGCGATGGCGCTCGTCAGCGTATTGTTTTCAGACAGGCTGGGCTGGCTCCAGCGCCTGCTCAACACGCGCCTGCCGGTCTATATCGGGAAGCTCAGCTATTCGCTTTATCTCTGGCATTTCCTGATGCTGAATCTGACCGGGCCTCTTGTTGACGACCTTCCTCGCCCTGCATTGATCGTCCTGAATTTTGCGCTCAGCTTCCTGTTTTCGGCGGCCTCCTACCACTGGCTGGAAGTCCCCTTCCTCAATCTCAGGAAACGGTTGCATTCGGGTCGCAAGACAAGCCCGCCTGCGCGTGTTAGGTGAGTAGGAACTCGGCGGTCCACAGGGGATCATAATGGAGGCTAAGCCGAAGTGACGTCGTTCCTTATCCTCGCCTTCCTGATCCTCGCTGCGGGGGTGGTCGCCGTTCCTCTGGCGACACGTTTCGGACTGGGCTCGGTGCTCGGGTACCTTCTTGCAGGCATGGCAATCAGTCCACTGCTCGCGGCGGGGAATGTGGACGTCGAGGCGCTGCAGGTCTTTGCCGAATTCGGGGTCGTGATGATGCTTTTCATCATCGGCCTGGAGATGGAGCCGCAACGGCTTTGGGCAATGCGGGGAAAGCTCCTCGGCCTTGGCGGCGGGCAAGTACTCCTGACGACGCTCGCGCTCATGGGGATTGCCCTGCTTGACGGTAATTCATGGCAGACGGCGCTCGCGATCGGCATGGTCCTGGCACTCTCGTCCACCGCGATCATCGTCCAGACGCTGACCGAGAAGAACCTCATGAAGAGCGAGGGCGGGGAGGCGAGTTTCTCCGTCCTCCTCGTGCAGGATGTCGCGGTAATCCCGATCCTCGCTTTGTTGCCTCTTCTCGCGATGCCCGAACTCTATGGTGCAGGAGCAGCGCACGGCGGGGAGGGCGGTCACGGAGGCATCGATCTTACGGCGTCGATGCCAGTATGGCTCGCGGCGCTTTGCAGACTTGCGGCGGTGGCCGTGGTCATCGGTATCGGGATTTTCGCTGTCCGTCCGCTGTTCCGCTACATCGCGGCCGCCAATTTGCGCGAGCTCTTCACCGCTGCCGCATTGGGTGTGGTGATCGGGATCGCCCTGCTGATGTCGCTTGTGGGCCTGTCTCCCGCCCTTGGCGCATTCGTCGCGGGTGTCGTCCTCGCGACCAGCGAGTACCGCCACGAACTCGAAAGCGACATAAACCCCTTCAAAGGACTGCTCCTCGGGCTGTTCTTCATTACCGTGGGGGCCGGGATCGACTTCGTCCTGGCCAGCCAGATGTGGCAGTCGGTGCTGTTCTGGGCGGCCGTGACAATCGCGGCGAAGTTCGCGGTGTTGTTCGCCGTAGGGTGGTTCTACGGGTTGAGAAGACAAGCCCTGTGGCTGTTCGCCCTCAGCCTTCCCCAAGCTGGCGAGTTTGCCTTCGTTCTGATCTCTTTCGCCGTCGCCAATGCGGTATTCGGCCAGGCCCAGGCAGACCTGCTGCTGCTGGTCGTGGCGCTCACCATGCTAGTCACACCGCTCCTGTTCATCTTCTACGACAAGGGTGTCGCGAAGTTCTATTGCAAGGGTCAGGAACGTGAGCCCGACGCGATCGACGAGGAGAACCCCGTCATCATTGCAGGGCGCGGCCGCGTAGGAGGAATCGTCGATCGCATGCTGCAGCTTGCGGGCTATTCGACCACCGTGATCGACTACGACAGCGCCCAACTGGAGATCGTACGTAAATTCGGGTTTCGCACATATTTCGGGGATGCCACCCGCCCGGACCTGCTTGTGTCGGCGGGTATCGAAAATGCGAAGCTGCTCGTTGTTGCGCTGGATGAGAGGGAGCAGATCGACAAACTCGTGAAGCACGTCCTCCAAAACTACCCGGAGGTTCACATCACCGCCCGGGCGATCGACCGCAATCACGTATACGATCTTTGGGCGTTCGGTTGCCGGGACATCATTCGCGAAACTTATGATTCAAGCCTCAGGATCGGCCGCTCGGCATACGAGGCGCTCGGGATGAGCCGGGACCAGGCCCAGGCCGCTACCGATGCGTTCGAGAAGAACGACCGCGCCGCCATGCCCGAAGTTGCCAGCCTCTACCGCGTCGGTGTTCCGTTCCACGAGAACGAGGAACTCATGGCCCGCGTCCGCGAGTTGCGCGAAGAGTGGGACCCGATCCTGCGTGAGCAAATGGACGAAATCCTGAACCGGGAAAAATAAGCGTATCGCTCCGTAGGAACCGTGCGCTGGCAAGCTTCGTTCCTTGGAGAAAGGAGCTTCCAAAATGGAATACGAAATCGACGACGATCCGCAGGATGCCTCGACAGATAACGACGAAGGTGCCTCGCGCGACGGTGGTATAATCGAAGACCATATCGCCCTCAAAAACCAGTCGAGCGTCTCTCCCGAGGATTATCCGCAGGATGAGCGGCAGGCCCAGTCTCTGGTGAGGCCAAAGAGACGCGACTGATCGAACAGCTATTCGCGGAACGCCCGTTCCTTGAGCCATGTGATCGGAGTGAAGAGGTAAGACAGGATCGAGCGTTCTTCGCCTAGCAGGCTGACGTTCGCTACCATTCCTGGGCCGATCTCCAACGGGTTTCCATCCTGGTCTTTGAGAACGTCGGTTGTCTGCACCTCGACCGTATAGAAGCTCTCTCCGGTGTCTTCGTTCACGACCGCGTCTGGCGAAATCGAAGTGACGGTTCCCGCCATCTTGCCGAAGATTGCAGGGTTGTAGGCTGTAATCTCCACGAAGGCGTTCTGCGACAAACCCACGTTCGCGATATCCTGCGGCCGCACCATCGCTTCGACATAAAGCGCATCGTCGGTCGGGACGATCTCCACGATCGGTTCGCCAGATGCCACCGTACCACCGACTGTCGTGACGAATACGCGATTGACCAAGCCGCTCATCGGTGCACGGATGACCGTGCGGTCGACCCGGTCCTCGAGACCGGGCAGCGTCATCTGCTGCACGGAAAGGTCAGCCTGCGCCTGGGAGAGTTCCATCCCTGCCCGACTCCGCCAATCGCTCACTTGCTGGGCGAGGGCAGCCTGCGCTTCGGCAATGCTCGACTGAGCGCGAGCGAGGGACGCTTCAGCTGCGGAGACTTCACTCGCGGCCACCTGCGCTGCGTTTTCGGCCTGGATCAGCTCGATTTGCGGAACGATCTTTTGCTCTGCCAACGGCCTCAGCATCGTGAGCTCGCGTTCCGCAGTAACGAGATTAGAGCGTCGCGCGGTCAGGATCGACTGGGCTTCCGCGACGGACCTGCGGGCCTGGACAATGCGCGCTTCACCAGCTGACCGCAAACTGCTCAGTTCGGCTGATCGAGCGCTGTGAAGCGACCTTTCGATGGCAATTTGGTCAGAGGGTAGGGACCCATAGTCAGGAGCGCCGCCACTGACTTCGGCGCGAAGGCGGGCAATGCGGGCTTCGAGCGCGCTTACACCTGCTTCCGAACTGTCGAGGGCCGAGCCTGTGATAGCGGGGTTGAGACGCACCAGGATTTGACCGCGCCGGACTTCCTTGCCTGCCGTCACCATGATTTCCTGGACGACGCCGCCTTCCAGGTTGGAGACAACCTGCAATTTCGAACTCGGGACTACCCGCCCAGCAGCGCGGACTGTTCGCTCCACAGTGGTGAATGCCGCCCAGATCACCGCAAGCACGGTAAACGCGGCAATCGACCACAGGATGATGTTCGAGGATTTTCTGGCCTTTATTTCCTGGGCTTCGAATTCGCCATCTTCGCCAAGGAGCTGGCTCGTGATTTTTGAGAAAGCGTTCATCGTGCTGCTATCCTCGTTACCTTGCGCGTAATGTCTTCAGGCGTGCCATCCATCGCTACCCGTCCACGCGACATCAGGATGACCCTGTCCACGAGCGCGAGAAGGGAAGGGCGATGGGTGATCAGTACAAGGGTCCTTCCCGCAAATTCCTTGCGCAGATTGTTGATGAGCTTGGCTTCCGTCTCCGTATCGACTGCCGATGTCGGCTCGTCGAAAACGAGGATGGGTGGCTGACCGACCAGGGCACGCGCCATCGCAATGGACTGCCTTTGCCCGCCCGACAGACCGGATCCCCGGTCGGCGAGCTTCAGATCATACCCGTTCGGCATCCGCGAAATGAAGTCGTGCGCCATGCTGATCTTCGCCGCGCGGATCATTTCCTCGTCATCGGCATCCGGTCGGCCAAGCATGATATTTTCCCGAATGCTGCCGGTCAGGAGGGCATTGTCCTGGAGTAGGGCGCCAGCCTTCGCGCGGAGGGATTTGGGTGTCAGCTGCCGAATGTCGGTGCCATCAATCATCACGAGACCGCTGGTCGGCGGATACAGCCCGATCATCAGCCGGGCGATGGTTGACTTGCCCGAACCGATCGGCCCGATAAGCGCCACGTTTTCGCCGGCCTTGATGCGGAAGTTAACTCCGCTAAGCGCCAGCTCGGCCGCACCAGGATAGCGGAAATCGACGTCGCGGAACTCGATTGCACCTTCGAGGATGTTAGGCGCGAGGCCCAGGCCTTCGGGACCTTCGGCAGGCATCTCCATCATCGTATTGATGCGCCGGTAGGCCGTGCGCGCGGCATGGATCCTGGTCAGCAGGGTGGCAATCGCTCCAAGCGGTGCGACAGCGCGGCCAGCCAGGATAGAACAAGCGATCAGACCGCCCATCGTCAGGTTCTGTTCGGCAATCGCGAAGACGCCGAAAATGACCATGCCTGTGTAAGCCATGGTCTGCGCGCTACCGGCAATCGTTGTCGCAAGGTTTGCAGTCAGGCGCTGGCGCAGGGAGACGTTGGCGTGCCCCTTCATCGCTTCTTCCCAGCGATGGCTGAGCATATCGCCGGCGTTCGAAGATTTGACCGTCTCGAGGCTTCCGATCGTCTCGACAAGGACGGCCTGTTTTCCGAGCGCCTCGTCCAGCGATTGCGACGACAGACGGCGCATTGCCGGCTGCGTGGCGATGGCAGACAGGATCACCAGCGGGATCATCACGATCGGCACCAGGACGAGCCAGCCACCGACCATCGCGATTACGGCAAGCGTGATGATCGTGAAGGGTACGTCGACGAGTGCAGTTATCGTGGCCGACGCAAAGAAGTCTCTTAGGGTCTCGATCTCCCTGACAAGGCCGGCCAACCCGCCGGTGGTGTGCCGGCTCAGGTCCAGCCTCAATGCCAGAATACGCTCGAAGATCGCCTTGCCGATATCGCGATCGACCCGGGCCCCTGCGATATCGACGAAATAGGCGCGTAGGAGTTTGAGTACGAAATCGAAAATGAGCACGATGCCAAGGCCAACAGCGAGGCCGATCAGCGATTCAGTGGCATTATTGGGGACAATGCGGTCGTACACCGTCATCGTGAACAGCGCGGTGACGAGCGCAAAACAATTGATCAGGAAAGCCGCGACGAGGACTCTCATGTAGAGTGGTCGGCTCTTCTTCAACGGCTCCGAAAGCCAAGGTGCCATGCGCGTCTTGGTGTCGTATTCCTCGTGTTCCAAATCAGCCAATTGCCTTTACCTCCCCCCGGAATAGGCTTGGCACCGCCGTCTCGTCCGACAGCGGTGCCGAGCTGGTCATGTTGCGTCACGCGATAGCGATATATTGGGTATCCGCGATATCGAGTGCGCCATCGCCGATGATGCCGGCGTTGAGCGATGTCTCGTAGACAGTGTTCTCAAGCTCGCTACGGAACGTCGTGCTGCTCGTGTCTTCGAACATTCCTTCCGACAGTGCATCGGCCAGGGCGTTCTGGAATGCCAGGCTGTCCGCATCGCCTGCCACGAACACACCGTTGACGGTTCCGCCCTCGTTATATTCGGCCAGAGCATTGTGGATTTCCCCGCCCGAATGATCGAGGCCATCGGGGCTTTTCCAATCGCTGCTGTTGGTCTTGATACGGCCAGTCGGAGCGAAGGTGTCGAACGTCTCGTCGAGACCGCCCTTGTCAGCGCCGGCATAGGTTTGCAGCCAGTCGATCGCATCGTCGAGATAGTGCTTGGCGGTGTTTTCCGAGCCATCGCCGATGTCGTTTCCGGAAAGGAAATTGAGCCAGGTTGCAACGGTATCGCGGCCGAGTTTGAAGACAACGTCGTTGCCCTTCTTGCTCGAGGCGTTGACCACTTCCTGGGCATCCTCCAGCGAGATGAAGAGAGTGTCTTCACCCGCTCCGGTCAGGCCATCGCCGTCATAGTCGCCGATCAGCAGGCCGACTTCGTCATCGCCATCGATCACGCCGTCATTGTTGCTGTCGACAGCATACAGAAGATCCTGGTTGCCATCGGTGCCGGGATCCCCATCCGGGAAGTCCGGACCGTCATGCGCCTGGTTATCCGCAATGCCGTCCCAGAAGGTGCCGCCATTGTTCGGGTTCTGCCAGAAGCCTGGCGTCCGCACGCCCGGTGCCGGATCGTTGAGACCAAAGTAGTGCGCTGCATCGCTGTCCGATACGCCCTGGTCGGTCGAGACGGTGACAGTATTGATGTGCTGTCCAGCCTCGAACGGCATGGTGTAGTAGACGCTGAGGCTCTCGCCAGGTGCCAATGCTTCTGAATCGAGCACTCCGTCGACGGATCCATCGGCGCCGTCGACCGTCGCCCAATCTTCTCCTGCATCGCGGAACCCATCGCCGTCGAGATCCACCCAGGCATCAATGGCGGGATCGGTGTAATCCAGCTCTCCTGCGAAGACCGAACCCGCCGGCGAGCTCAGGATATCGCTGAAGTCGAAGCCCGTCAGGGTGACGTTGCCATCGTTCGCAACCGTGACCAGGAAGTAGATCGGGTTGTTGGCCGAAGTAGCCTGCGGCCCCGTCGGACTGTCATGGTCGTCCAGTAGCGGATCGAACACGTTGTCATTGATTGAGACATACTTTTCGACGTTAATCGAAGGATCGCACACGATGCCTGTGTTGACGGTGGAGGGTCCTGCGGAGACCTGTTCTTGCCCGAACATGGCCGTGACGCTGGCGGTGTTGGTGATCTG
>NZ_FOWZ01000006.1 GCF_900115585.1 Qipengyuania nanhaisediminis
TGTCCGTCGTCAGAACATTTGGCACAACTTGCGGCGTAGGCTTACGGAGTGTGGGCCTCGTCTGGGATTGATGTTTAGGCGGCGAGCTTGCGGTGTTGCAAGCGCCGATGTTCGAGTGTCTTTCGCTTGATCCTTTCTCGTCGCTTCACGATAGCAGGAGCCCTGCCGAAGTAGGCATCGGCAGGCGTCACGTTGTCGAGGCTCTCGTGATAGCGCCGGTGGTTGTAGTGCTCGACGAACGCCGCGATCTGCTGTTCGAGATCGCCGGGCAGGAAGTAGTTCTCCAGCAGCACACGGTTCTTCAAGGTCTGGTGCCAGCGTTCGATCTTGCCCTGGGTCTGCGGGTGGAAGGGCGCGCCGCGCACGTGGCTCATCTTGTTGGCCTCGATGTATTCGGCCAGCTCGCCCGCGATGTAGCTCGGGCCATTGTCGCTGAGCAGGCGCGGCCTGTGCAGCACATTGGCATGGTCGCAGCCTGAAGCTTCCAGCGCCATGTCGAGCGTGTCGGTAACGTCGCTGGCGCACATGGTGGCGCACAGCCGCCAGGCGATGATGTAGCGCGAGAAGTCGTCGAGCACGGTCGACAGATACATCCAGCCCCACCCGATGACCTTGAAGTAGGTAAAGTCGGTCTGCCACATCTCGTTCGGCCGCGTGGTCTTTGTGTGGAACGCCTCGGCTGCCTTGATCACCGTGTAGGCCGGGCTGGTGATCAGATCATGGGCCTTGAGCAGACGGTAAACCGTGGCTTCGGACACGAAGTAGCACCGCTTGTCGGTGAAGCGCACCGCCAGTTCGCGAGGGGACAGCTCGGTCTGTTCCAGCGCCATCTCGACGATCTGCTGCTGGATGTCCTCACCGATGCGGTTCCACACCCGGCTTGGCGCAGAGGGCCGGTCTGCCAGTGCCTCCGGCCCGCCTTCGAGGTAACGATCATACCAGCGGTAAAAGGTCCGTCGAGCAATGCCGAGCTGGTCCAGCGTCCGTTTGGTGGGCAGGTGCGACTGCTCGACGATCCGGATAATCTCCAGCTTTTCGGATGCGGGGTACCTCATTCGTCGTCTCCCCCATCCGCGATCATGCTTTTTTTGAGCAGACGGTTCTCCAGCGTCAGGTCGGCCACACATTCCTTCAGATCGCGCGCCTCACGGCGCAAATCCTTCACCTCGTCCGTGGTCGCGGCACGGGCTGTATCGCCAGCCAGGCGGCGTTTGCCGGCCTCCATGAACTCCTTGGACCAGGTATAGTACAGGCTCTGGGCAATGCCTTCGCGGCGGCATAACTCGGCAATGGAGTCATCCCCGCGCAAACCGTCAAGAACGATCCGGATCTTGTCTTCGGCAGAGAAGTGTCGACGGGTCTTGCGGCGTATGTCCTTGACCACCCGCTCGGCAGGCGATTTTGCATTGGAGGATTTGGGCTTCATCTTCGTTCCTTCGTCACTACGACGAAGCCCAAATCCTCCTTAAATCACAACCTCAAATCTGTGCCATAGGTGCTGACGGGGGACAAAGCGGACAGCGACTACTGACCGAATCGCAAGCCGGTGCATTAGAGAATGGTCTGGAGAAACCCCTCTTGGCATAGACTTTTGCCGTCGTTGAAACGCCCCTGCAGGACAGCCAACACGGAGCCGAGAGCCACAAACTAAATTGGTTTACTATTTAGCGCGCCTTTCCTACCATCCGGAGATGGCGAGAGAAACCTTTACGATTGAGGGCGCAGGCGCGATTTCTCTTACAGCCGAGGCTGAGGGGGATGCCTACGCTAAACCCGTCCTTCTTGCGCACGGCGGCGGGCAGACACGGCGCGCGTGGAGAAGGGTGGTCAGCGAGCTGGCTCAAGCCGGCTTTCGCGCAATCGCCTTCGACATGCGCGGTCACGGAGACAGCGATTGGTCGCTATGCGGAGCTTATGAAATGCGCGACTTCGCGGCGGATCTGGTCGCTGCAGCGTCGCGCCTGGACCAGAAGCCAGCGCTGGTTGGCGCTTCACTGGGCGGGCTCGCTGGACTGATTGCCGCAGGGGAGCTTGCTCCAGGTAGCTTTGCTTCACTCACATTGGTCGACATTGCCCCGCGCATGGAGCCCAGCGGTGTGATGCGCGTGGTTGGTTTCATGGAAGAGCATGTCGATAGCGGCTTCGCCTCACCAGAGGAGGCGGCCGACGTGATCGCTCGCTACATACCGCATCGTCCCAAGCGGGGCGCGAGCGATGGTCTGAAAAACTATCTGCGGCAGAAGTCGGATGGGCGCTTCTATTGGCACTGGGACCCGGTGTTTATCCGTAATATAATGTCAGCCAGACAAGGCGACCCAGACAGCCAAGAACGTCAATCGGCAATGCTGAGCCAAGCTGCGGCGAATCTCACGCTTCCGCTTCACCTCATCCGAGGCGGCTCTAGCGATCTTGTTTCCGAAGAGGCCGTTTTGCATCTGCGACAACTCGCCCCCCATGCAGAATACACCGATATTGCCGATGCCACGCACATGGTCGTGGGCGATGCGAACGATGCCTTCTCCGCCGCTATCGTCGATTTCCTACGAACCCATCACTCTTGCGATACGGCTCAACCACAGGGGACGAGGGAGCTATGATCGATCGAGAGCGCTTGCAGGAAATGCTGAATATCGCGCCGTTTCATCGATGGCTTGGGCTGGAGATTGCAACATGCTCCGACAAGGGAATCGCGATCACCATGCCATGGCGCGAAGAGATCGTGTCGAACCCTATGATTGGGTCGGCGCATGGAGGGATCCTGGCTTCACTGGTCGACCTCACCGGGCTTTATACTCTGCTTGCCGGGGGCGTCGCGGCGAGAGCGACGGCCGATCTGCATGTCGATTACCACCGTCCTGCAACCTCAGGACCTCTCACTGCTCACGGACAGATCGTGAAGATCGGGCGACAGATTTCGGTGGCGGAAACCCGGGTTCTCGAGCCCGACGACAAGTTGGTCGCCAGCGGCAGGGGCGCCTACTTCTCGTCAACCGGATCACTTGATCAGCGCGGCGGGACTATTGATCTCGAACAGGCTCTTGCCACCCAAGGCCCAGCGACTTCTGCAGCGCGATCCACGCCAGCGTAAGGGCACCTTTTGCCCGGACGAGGTCTGCTGAGGCCTGCTGCTGTTCTCGCAGGGCCCGGTTGAGGTCAGCCTTCGAGATCGCTCCTGCGGCAAAACGTTGGCGGTTCAGGTCCGCCGCGCCGTCAGCCTGCTTCTTGATTTGCATACTGGCAGCGAGCGCCACACGCTGCTGGCCGAAGCGAGCCAAGGCACGTTCGGCGTCTTGCAGTGCCAGAAGCACCGTCTGCTGGTAATTGGCGACTGCTTCGTTGCGCGCCGCCCCGGCTTGGTCGATCGCAGCGTCTACCCTGCCGAAATCCAGAAAATTCCACTGGAGGCGTGGGATCGCGAGTGCGGAGAAATCGCCGACATCGACAACGTCGTCCAACGAGGATCCGCCGAGGCCCAGTATCCCCGTGAAGGACAATTTCGGGAACCGCGCCGCCTCGGCCACCCCGATCCGCGCCGTCGACGCGGCAAGAGACCGTTCGGCCGCCCTTATGTCAGGCCGACGCGCCACCAGGCTTGCCGGATCGCCGATCGCGACCTGCTCTGGCGGCATGGGAATGGAATGCGCAGTCGTGAGCGCTGCATCAACTGATCCCGGCACCTGTCCGGTCAGTATAGCGAGTGCATCAGACAGGACTGCGATATCCGCTTCAGCTTCGGCAAGTTGTGACTTGAGCATCTCCAGTTCGGCATTCGCGGTGCCTACCGGGAAAAGCGGCAATGCACCGTGCTGATAGCGTTGGTATGTCAGCGCCAGGATCTCTTCCTGCAACGAAATCTGCGCCTCAAATTGCTCTGCGCGGAATTGGGCCTCCCGCAAATTGACGTAGGTGCTGGCCACTTGGGCAGTCAACTGGACCTTTACGTCCTCTGCATTGGCCACGGTTGCAGCAGCTTGGGCATTGCTGGCTTCAATGCGCCTGCGCGAGCCACCGGCGAACTCCAGCTCCCAGTTGGCGTTAAGGCCCACATTGAAAAAGCTGAGCGAGTCATCGGTTTCTGCGTCGGAATTGGTTTGCTCTGACGGGGGGGGCGCCCCGCCTTGAATGTCGAGACCACGAAGCCGGCCCTGCACGGTGGTGGCCTGTGCCCCAAGCGATGGCATTCGACCCGCACGGTCTTGCCTGATGGATGCCCGTGCCTGGGCAATGCGCGCCTGCGCTGCGGCGAGCGAAGGGTTGCCGGACAGCGCAGCCTCCACCAGCCGCGTCAACTCGGGATCGCCGAGCAGCAGCCACCATTGAGCGACAACCGGATCAGATGCGCTCACATCACTGCCAGCGCGCACAAAGCGAGTGCCCGTGTCTGCTGACACAACTTCCGGGGGGCCTGCATAATCGGGCCCAGCCGTGCATCCAGCTAGCAAGGCGATAGTGATAATCGGAGGTAGCAAGTGGCGCATAATCTCGGGCTCAGTGCATCGAAAGGGAGACATTTTCCGGAAGCGGCTTGAGGAACAGAACAAGCGGGACTGTCGCGAGTGTGAGAAGTCCCATCACCAGAAAGACATCATTGTAGGTCATGATGAACGCTTCGCGCTGGAGAGTGCCGCCGAGTGCCGCCATCGCTCGTTCCATATCGCCCAAGCTTCGCGCCAGTCCGTCGAGATAGGTCTGCAGCGAAACGCTGTTCGCATTCAGCGTTTCTTCCATGCGCCTCGTATGGTGCCAAATTCGCTGGTCCTGGAACGAAGCGAGGGCCGAGAGGGCGAATGATCCGCCAAGATTGCGGGCCGCGTTGAAAATGCCCGAGGCATCGCCCGCGTCTTCCTTGGCCACCGACGCAACCGTTGCCTGATTCAGGAACATCATCGCAAGTATCATTCCGGCCCCGCGGATAAGCTGACTTTCAGTGAAGACAGCGCCGCCGGATTCGGCGGTCAGACTCGTGCTGACAAAGCAGCTGATCGCCATCAGCAGCATTCCGGTGCCGACGGCAATGCGGATGTCCACCTTGCGGATCATCAGGGGCAGAACCGGCATCAGGAGAAAGGCCGGGACACCCATCCAGAAGATGACCAGTCCCGTCTGAAAAGCATTATAGTCAGAGATGATCGCCAGAAACTGCGGAATGACATAGGTCGAACCATACATCACCATGCCCAGGGCGAGCGCCATGATCGCGACGCTGGCGAACTGTCGATTGAACAGGAGCTGCAACTTCAAGACTGGCTTGCGTGCCTTCACCTGTCCGTAAATCAAACAGGCAAAGCCGATAATGGTCACCACCGTTAGCCAGCGAATGAGTGAGGACTCGAACCATTCCTCACGGTGCCCTTCCTCGAGTACAACAGTCAGACCGCCCAGTCCGAGGATCAGCCCGAGAATGCCAGCCCAATCGGCGTCCGTGAGATATTCCCACTTGGGCTTCTCGTGAGGCAGCCCGATAAACAGCAAGAGCAGCAGGATTGCGCAGACTGGCACATTGACGAAAAAGGCATAGTGCCAGCTCAGGTTCTCGGTCAGCCAGCCGCCGATCAATGGCCCCATCACGGGGCCAAGAACCACAGTCATGCCGAACAGGGCCATTCCGATTGGCTGTTGGTGCGGCGGTAATCGTTTAGCCACAATAGTCATTGCGGTCGGAATGAGGACTCCGCCCGTGAATCCCTGACCCGTTCGGCCGATGATCATGGTCGTAAGGTCGGTTGCAATCCCGCATAGCACCGAAAATGCGGTGAACGCGCTAACCGCGATGATGAGGAGGGTTCGCAGACCGAACAGCCGTTCGAGCCAAGCGCTCAGCGGAATGACGACGATTTCAGCAACGAGAAATGACGTAGCAATCCAGGTGCCTTCGGCGCCTGTGGCACCGATCTCGCCCTGAATGACGGGGAGTGCGGAATTGACGATTGATATGTCCAGCGTCGCGAGCATGGCGCCAAGCGCGCCCGCGGCCACAGCGACCCAGGCAGTCACGTCTGCGTTCTTTCGGCCCCCGGCCGGCCCGATCGAAGTGTCCTGCGCTGCCAGTATCTCGGTCATTGAGTCCGACTCGAGATCTCTTCCAATTCGCCGGCAGCATTCCGGGTGTCGACCGTAGCCACTACCGACATGCCGGGAACGAGCAGACGCCGCACTTCAGGGGGAGCATCGATACCGATGCGGACGGGTATCCGTTGAACGATCTTGGTAAAGTTGCCGGTGGCATTTTCGGGGGGGAGGATGGAAAATTCCGCGCCCGTTCCCGGCGATATGCTGACCACTCGCCCCGCGATCTCAAGGTCGGGTAGGGCGTCAACTTCGAGCCTGACGCTTTGGCCGGCCCGGATCAGGCCGACCTGCGTTTCCTTGAAGTTTGCCGTCACGTAGATCGCCCTCACCGGAACCACCGTCATCAAACGTTGACCCGGTTGCACGAACTGGCCCACCCTCACCGAGAGATCGCCGACGCGGCCGGCCTTGCTGGCGCGCAGCAAGGTCGATTCAACCGTAAGGTCGGCTGTTTCCAGCTGAGCGCGAGCAGCGTCCGCCTGCGCCTGGGTCTGGTTGATCTGCTCGAACAGGGTCCCTCGGCGCGCGGTCGCGGCAGCCACCGCTGCCTGCGCGGCGACGAGTTCGGCCCGCGCTTGCCGCGCCTGCGCCTCATACTGGTCTAGCTTTTCCCGCGGTTCGGCTCCTGTCGCGGCAAGGGGCCGATATCGCGCCACCTGGTCGTTCGCGAGGTCCAGTGCTGCGCGCGCGGCGGCGAGTTGGCCCCGCGCCTGGCGAATGGCTGCATCCTGTTCGGCTACCTGAGAACGGATTGTGTCGGCACCGGCCAGGGTCGCAGCGATCTGTGCGCGCGCCTGTTGCGCTTGCGCCTGATAATCCCGCAGATCCAGTTGTACGAGGGCTCCGCCGCGAGCAACCTGCTCGTTCTCCCCCACGAAGACCTCTTCGACGTATCCCGCTACCTTGGAAGAGATAACGACGCTGTCGGCAGCGACATAGGCGTTATCGGTCGTCTGCATGTACTGTCCGTAGGTTACGTGCCGGTAGTACCACCAGATCCCGCCAAGCAGCACGGCAAGACCAACGATGATTAGCACGATGCGCAAGCCACGCCGCGATTGCGGTTTCGTTGGGGTTGTGCCCTCCTGCTCCGGTTGGTTGGAGTTATCGGTCATCTGACTCTTTCGGCAGCCTCAGTAAAAGGTGAACGCGTCTCGCGCCCTATGAGCCGTGAGTCAGATAGTAAAGGCATTTAGCAGTTTGCATTTGGGCATCCGAGGCTATCCGACTACACAGCGCTATGGATGAAAAACCAGATACCATGTCACGGTCTCAGCGTCGGCAGAAGTTCATCACCGATGATGACCGCATTCTCTATCTTATGGACGAGATCAGTCGCGGCGCGCGCAGAGTGTACGATGCGAGGGTCGCCAGGATCGGTCTCAATCAGACACAGTGGAGGATCATCGGACAACTTCTTCGCGATCCTGCCCTTACGCAGGCTGAAATCGCCAAGAAACTGGAACTGGAATCGGCGACCATCGGCCAGGCGGTTGCAGGTCTTTGCGCACGCGGGCTGATGAAAAGGCTTCGAGCTGAGACGGATCGGCGAGCGTGGCAGCTCATCCTCACGGAGCAGCTTGACGATCTGCTGCCCGAACTGAGAGGCTCCGCGGATAGGCTTCATGGTCTGCTTTGGCGCGACATTGCCGCCGACGAGAAGCAAACGTTGCAGCAGACTCTTGAAAGGGTATCGGAAAATCTGGACCAACTCCGGGCCGAGGCTGAGTAAAATCATGGCATCGCCCCCGGAAAAGCCTATCAGCAGCATCGCTCGCGCCGCGGAGATCGGCCAAATCCTAATGAGGCACGGCGCGAAGAATCTCGCCGGAGCCCTCGGATTTATTCCCTCTTCGAGCAATGTCATCGATCCTCGCGAATTTCATCCGGCTGCAGTTGTGGCGTTCCTCCGTGACATCGGGCCAGTCGGCATAAAGCTGGGGCAACTCCTCGCCACCCGAAGCGATCTGTTTACCGAACACTGGATCACGGCATTCTCAACCCTGCACGATCAGGTGTCGTCAGTGCCCTTCGCAGATATCGAGCCCGTACTTGCTTCAAGCTGGGGTGAGGACTGGCGGAGCGACTTTGCGCAGTTCGACGAAAAGCCTTTGGCCTCTGCCTCCATAGCGCAAACCTATTCCGCCAGACTGCGGGACGGAAGCGAGGTCATCGTGAAGGTTCGGCGGCCAGGCACTGCCGCTCGGATGGAGGCTGATGTGCGCCTCCTTATACGCCTTGCCGGGATCGTGGAAGCACGGTCGCCGGACATCGCGCGTTACCGGCCAGTCGAGTTTCTGCGGACCTTCGGCCGCAATCTTGCCTGGGAGATGGACCTCGCTGCGGAATCCCGAGCCTGCGAGCGGATCGGCGCATATCTCGATACCATCGGCGTCAGGTCCCCGGCCATCCATTGGGAACTGACCGGGCTGCGGGTGAACGTTCAGGAACGCCTGTACGGCAGGCCCGCGTCTTCGCTGGGCAGCCCATCGGGCGACCCGCGGGTGGCGGCTTTCGCTAAAAGCTATGCCAACGCTGTCCTGCGGATGATCATCCTGAACGGCGAATTTCACGGCGACCCCCATCCCGGTAACGTCTTCATGATCGGCGAGCAGGATGTCGGCTTCATCGACTTTGGATCGGTCGGGACGCTCACCAAGGCCAGGCGCGACGAGATCGTCCGCCTCGTCCTTGCGATCGCTGGTGAGGAAACCAGCGATGTCGCGAATGTCCTGCTCGCATGGGCGGGGGAGCCGAAGGTGGATCGCGATGCGCTCGCGGTGGATCTGGATCAGTTGATCGGAGAGTTCAGGGGGACCGTGCTATCTGGCATCGAGTTCTCGCAGATTTTTTCCCGCGCTTTCGACCTGTTGCGGGATTATCGACTGGTTCTGCCACCTGATCTGGCCATTCTTCTGCGTACCTTGTTGACTGCAGAGGGCTTCGTCCGATCGCTGGCACCGGACTACAACATCGCCGAAGAGACCCGGCCGATCATCACGGAGCTTCTCGCCGAGCGGTTCTCGCTCGGCAGCGCTCGGTCGGGTTTGAAGAGACTTCGCGGTCAGCTGCTGGGTTTGTCGGCGTCCTTGCCCGACATACTTGCCACTGCGAACTCGATCGCAAAGTCAGGATATGTGCCGGTTCAGCTCGATCCGCTCAGTATCGAGCAGCTCGCTGGACTTCGCAATGAGCGTCAGTCCTTGAAAGGCCCTCTAGCTGCCGCATTGATCATAGCTAGCGCGTTGCTTGTCGATCAATCCTGGCTTCTGGCTGGCGGCGCGCTTGTGATTGCTGGGGTGGTGCTCATCCGAAAGTCATAATGAAGGAGCAACTTAATTCGTGCACGGTCACGATACGGCAAAGCCGAACTTAACGAGGATTTCATGCGCCTCACTTCAGCGACCAAGACGCATCGCGAAGAAAATTTTTCGACCTATTGCGATTGAAGGCTTATTTTCCCTCAATCAGACGAAACTTTGGAACGGCAGCTTTCAAGCGTGTCCTGGCCTGACTTTATGGCCGCTATTGGGGCGCATAGCTGCCATCGACGCTAGTCTGAACCAACGGCAGCTTTTGGGCGAAAATCGTGACTACTCGAATGACCGGGATTAGGGCGCAAAGCGGCCACTGCCTCTTTGCCACGATCGACTTCCCACAGGCTGAGGCCTATTCCGCCTGCGGCGGTTGCGCTCAACCCTCTTTGAAGAAACTTCAAAGAGGGTTGAGCACTCAATGGGACCTAAACGCGTGCCTAAATGGTGAGGACAACTGACCAAAGTTGCTACACACTGAGATTTCGGTTGTGCAACAACGGAGAGGGTCACTGCGGCCGTAAAAGCCCCTCAACCATTTGTGTTTAAACACGAAATTTGGGGGAACTAAGTGCAACGGTTAGCGGAACCGCTCAGCCTGTTAAGTACCAGCCGAGGCGACGCGCGATTGGAGTCTCAGTCCATCCCCGTCAGCCAGCTCACCAGGATGTAAGCTCCGAGGATTATTCCAACCCAGATCGCAGCAATCTTCACCATCTCGCTGCCGGTCATGCCGTCGCGGCGCATTCCGGTCAGGTATGCGATTGCCAATGCGCCCATCAATGCAGCCCAGACCCAGCCACCGCCGCTCATAATCCGATCTCCAATCCGTCATAGCCGACAATGAAGCCTTTCGGCACCTCGGCCTCGAGCGCAGCATAGTCCATGCTCTTGTCGAGATGCGTCAACACCGCGCGCTTCGCCTTGCAGCGGCGCGCAAAATCGATGGCCATCTCAAGATGCGCATGTGTGGGATGCGGCCGTCTTCGAAGACAATCGACCACGAGGAGATCCGTGCCCTTGAAGCAGGATACCATCTCCTTCGTAATCTCGCTGAAGTCAGTCGCATAACCGATTGACTTGCCGTCCGCTTCGAACCGAAAACCGGTGCTGGTTACCGGCCCATGCGGCATCTCCACATATTTGAAATCGAAGCCTACAACCAGGCGAACCTGGCCGACTTCCTGCAGATCCATCAGCGTCGGATAGCCGAACTGTCCCTCGAACACGTAATCGAACCGCTTGCGAAGACGGTCGCAGGTAACCTTGCTTGCGTATCCCGGGAGAGGATTGGTGCGATCGTATCGCATCACCCTGAGATCATCGATCCCGTGACAGTGATCCGCATGGTCGTGCGTCCAGAAGACAGCGTCGACCTTGGCAATGTTGTTTGCCAAGAGCTGCGCTCGCAAGTCGGTCGACGTATCGATCAGCACGCGTTTGCCCGCGTCGTTCTCGACGATGATAGAGACCCGCGTGCGGCGATTGCGCGGATTTCCGGGGTCGCATTCACCCCAGTCGTTCCCGATGCGAGGCACGCCGGTCGACGTACCGGAGCCAAGCATCAAGAGTTTCATGCGGCCGCCTTGGAAAACAGACTGTAGAAGTTTTCGGTCGTGTAGGTGCCAAGTTCCTCGAGCGTTTCACCGCGCAATTCGGCGATGAAACTTGCCGTATCTCGCACATACCCCGGCTCGCACGGTTTCCCGCGATGCGGAACGGGTGCGAGAAACGGACTATCCGTTTCAACGAGCAGACGCCCGGAAGGAACTGCCTTCGCAACCTCCTGCAAATCCTTGGCATTCTTGAAGGTCACGATGCCGGATATGGAAATGGAGAGGCCGAGCTTCAGGACAGCCTCACCGAACGCGGCCGATGCCGTGAAGCAATGGATGAGCGCTGGGAAGGCCCCCTTCTCCATCTCGTCGGTGAGGATGGAGAGCGTGTCCTCTTCCGCGTCGCGCGTGTGGATGATGACCGGCAAACCGGTCTCGCGCGCAACGTCGATATGAATGCGGAAAAGTCGCTGCTGCGCTTCGCGATCCGAATGATCGTAATAGTAATCGAGACCGGTTTCACCCAGCCCGATGACCTTCGGGTGGCTGGCCGCTTCGAGCAATTCCTCGCGCGTCAAGTCTGGATGGTCATCGGCATTGTGCGGATGAATGCCGACGCTGGCCCACACATCGCTTTGCGCGGCTGCGGTCCCGATGATCCGATCCCATTCGTCCCGCTTGGTGGAAATGTTGAGAAAGGCCCCTACCCCGGCGTTCCGTGCACGATCGAGCACGTCTGCCTGATTTTCGACGAGGCCTTCGTATTCGAGGTGGCAATGGCTGTCGACGAGCATCAGGACGCCGTTTCCGCTTCGGGCAGTTCGAGCCGCGGGAATGCGGGCACCGGCTTCTCGATCGTGTGCCCCGAGGCGACGAGGGCCGGGAACCAGCCCTCGTCTGCGAGATCGCCGTAGGTTCGCCGGTCTGCCGCGACGCCCAGCTGGTCGAGGACGGCGGCGGCTTTCGTCGGGACCACGGGCTGGATTGCGATTGCAAGGTCGCGAATTGCAATGAAAAGGGTCTCCAGGACAGCCTGCATCCGGTCCGGATCGGATTTCTTCAATGCCCAGGGCGCCTGCTCGTCAACATAGGCGTTGCAGGCGAAAACTGCCTTCAGCCAGGCTTCGATGCCGACACTGAAATTCAGTGCCTCGAATTCCTGGGGGAGGACCTCGCGACACGCATTCTGGACAGTGCCCAGCAACGCCTTGTCATCGCCATTGGGTTCGAAGTCCGACAACTTCCCGTCCATGTTCTTGTGGATCATCGAAAGGGTACGCTGCGCGAGGTTGCCGAAGCTGTTCGCCAGCTCCGCATTCACTTTGTTTACAAGCGCTTCTGCAGAATAGCTGCCATCTTTCCCGAAGACGACTTCAGCCATCAGGAAGTAGCGCAGGGAATCCACGCCAAACAGGTCGACCAGCTCGTTCGGGTCGGTGACATTTCCGGCGGATTTCGATTCCTTGACGCCTCGGTTGAGGAGGAAGCCGTGGCCGAAAACGTGCTGCGGCACGGGGATGTCGGCGCTCATCAGGAAGGCAGGCCAGTAGATCGTGTGGAAACGCACGATGTCCTTGCCAATCAGGTGAAGGCTAGCGGGCCAGTATTTGTCCCAGGCCTCGCCACCATCGGGATATCCGACTCCCGTGATGTAATTGGTCAGCGCGTCGACCCATACGTACATCACGTGATTGTCGTGGCCCGGTACCTTAACACCCCAATCGAAACTGGTGCGACTGACGGACAGGTCCTTGAGGCCGCCCTCTACGAAAGCGATCATCTCGTTGCGGCGGCTTGCGGGCTCCAGGAAACCGGGGGTCTTCAGCAATTCGAGAAGCGGCTCGGCGTATTTCGACAGCCGGAAAAACCAGGTCTCTTCTTCGGTCCACTCAACCGGAGTGCCTTGGGGAGATAGTTTTTCGCCCCCCTCCCCTTCGACGAGTTCCTTCTCGTCGTAGTAGGCTTCGTCGCGAACGGAATACCAACCTTCGTAGCGGTCTAGATAGAGATCGCCCTTGGCCTCCATCGCCTGCCAGATGGCGCGACTGGCCTTGTGGTGATCCTCGTCGGTTGTCCGGATGAAGCGGTCGTAGGTGATATCGAGACGGTCGAACAAGTCCTTGAACGCGCCCGACATTTCGTCGGCCAGCTCACGCGGGGTCTTGCCCATATCGCGTGCTTTCTGTGCCATCTTGAGGCCGTGTTCATCGGTCCCGGTCTGGAACCGCACGTCCCGACCCATCAGGCGCTGGAAGCGAGCGATGACGTCTGCAGCGATCGTCTCGTAGGCATGGCCGATATGCGGCTTGCCATTGGGATAGTGGATTGCGGTGGTAATGTAGAAAGGATCAGCCATTGCGGCGCTCGCTAGCCGCCCCGGCAGCGGCGAGCAAGGTACCGATTTCCATCGCGATCAATCCGGGGTCGAAATTGTAGGTCGGCTGCTCACCGGTCAGGCGTACGAGTTCGCTATGCGTCTCTACGAGTTTGCGGGGATCGGCACCGGCATGGTCCACCCTTTCCGCGAGTATCGCGCGAGCGAGATCGAGTATGGCCTGCAGCCTGGGGATGTCCTGCTTGGCCCCGATGACGCCAGCCAGTTCACCGCGAAGCGCAAAATCCCTGTCGCCCTTCTCGATGATCGTCCGCATCAAGCGCGCAGCCGACCCGAGATCCCGTTCGACGAAGGACAGAGCGGCGCCGGGAGAACCGGCAGCGGCGTCGATGGAGGCGTCTCTCGTGGCAATGTCGGCATCCGGGGCGAGCTCCCGGAGCAACGCGTCCATTTGCTCCTTTGAAAGGGTGGGAAAGCGGACGGTCCGGCAGCGAGAGCGGATGGTTGGCAAGAGACGTGCGGGACTATGCGCGACGAGCAGGAAGAACGTACCTTCGGGCGGTTCTTCGAGGCTTTTCAAAAGAGCGTTCGATGCGCCTGTCTCCATGTCGTCGGCCGGATCGATGATGACGGCCCTGCGGTTCCCCATGGTGGGACGTGTCGTCAGGCGCCTCTGGATTTCCCGAACCTGCTCCACCTTGATGCCGCGTGCGAGATCATAGGGCTTGCCGTCGTCGCGCTTCTTTGCCTCTTCCTTGTTCTTCGGACCGTAGGTGAGTGTGAGGATGTCAGGATGATCCCCGAAACCGGGATCCACGCCGACGAGTTCCCTCGCGGCAGCTTGGGCAAAACTGGCCTTGCCCAGCCCTTTCTTACCCGCCAGCAGCCAGGCGTGATGCATCCGCGCGCCGCCCAATGCCGATCGCCATTCGGCCCAGGCATCATCGTGACCGACGAGGCTCAAGGGCGCGGCTCCGGTAACATGGGAGAAAGGGCGGCAAGAACGCGCTGGTGCACTTCCTCCACTGTTCCCTCTCCGTCGATAATCCGGAAGCGGTCGGGCTCTTCGGACGCGAATGCTTCGAAGGCGGAATTCACAGCGAGGTGATAGCTGTCATCGCGACCGCCGATGGCATCCGTCTCGTCGCCGTCTCGCGCGCGCAGGCGCTCTTGAACGTGATCCGCCGAAGCTCTCAGAACGATCGTAGCATCCGGCAAGAGGCCATGACTTCCGATCGTATGGAGCTGTCGCACAGCAGCGTCACCCAGCTGCCCTGCCCTGCCCTGATATGCCCGGCTCGAATCCAGGTAGCGATCGCAAATGACCCACGAGCCTTCCCGGATCGCCGGCCTGATCAGGCGTGCGACATGGTCCGAACGCGCGGCTGCGAACAACAGGGCTTCGGCTTCTGCTTCCCAGCCTTCCCCCGGCGGGTGAAGGAGCAGCGTACGAATGGCCTCCGCCCCCGGTGTTCCGCCCGGTTCGCGCGTGAGGACCGCATTCAGGCCACGTCCTTCGAGGAAGTTCGCCAGCAAGCGCGCCTGGGTCGACTTGCCCATGCCTTCGCCACCCTCGAACGAGATGAAGCGCCCCTTGGTCACCGCAGCCATCCGCGAAACCCGTTTGCCACCCGGTCAAGGAAGCCCGCTTCACCCACCTCCGCTGCGGCGTGCAGCGGGATTCGGTAATCCGGCATACCCTCTGCCTGAATTAGGAGTTCGGCGACTTGCTCGTTTTCCGCAATCGGAGCGCGGAGCGGACCGCGATAGCTGATGGTCATCTCGATCCTGGGATCGGCGTCGCCCGGAAGACTGACATACACTCCACCCGGTACGGCGAGACCCACTGTACCGGCGTCGCCACCTTGGACCTGCGCTTCTCCGACGATTGCTCCCCTTCCCAGCAGCTGCTTTTGCTCGAATTCGCGAAAACCCCATTCGAGTAGCTCTCGCGAAGCGCGGTCACGCACTGAGGAGCGAGGACTTCCTGCCACCACCATGACAAGGCGCCGTCCGTTTCGCTCGGCCGAACCGAGAAATCCGTAGCCCGCCTGGTTGGTGAAGCCTGTCTTGATCCCGTCCGCACCGCGCACACGGCCCGAGATAGGATCGTGATTGGGCTGCGTAATATCGTTGTAGGTATATTCGGTCCGACCGACGTAATGCCGGTACTTGGAGGGATGCCTGCCGATCATCGATGCGGCGAGTGTTCCCAGATCGCGCGCGGTCGTGAACGTCTTGCCATTGTCCATCCAGCCATTCGGTGTCCCGAAGTGACTGTCGCGCATGCCGATTTCCCGGGCCTTCGCGTTCATTTCGGACACCCATGCATCGATCGAACCTGCTGCCCCGTGAGCCAGGGCCGCCGCGCCGTCATTTGCAGAAACCGTCGTGACCCCGTGGATAAGTTGGTCGACCGTCACGCGGGCACGGTTGGGCAGAAACATGGTGGAGCCGACGTTATTCCACTCATCCCAGACTTCCGGGTCGACGGTGAAAACCTGGCGGGGCACCAGTCGCCCTTCCTCGATCCATTCGAAAGCGAGGAAGGTCGTCATGACTTTCGTGATGGACGCCGGCATAAACCGCCTGTCAGCTTCCCGCGATAACAGGACCTGCCCGCTGGTGAGGTCCAGCAAATAAGCGATCGGCGCATCCTCTGTCGCCGGAGGCTGGGCGCTCCCCACCTGGGCGGAAAGTGGTTGAGCGGCAAGAATGCTGGCGGTCGCATATGCGATCAAGCGGGTCGGTATTGGCAAACGTTTCCACGCCGGCTGCCCGGCGTTCCCAATGACTGTTCGAACTCGGCCACAGGTATAGCCAGCCCCGCTGCGATTGGCGAGTTGCCCTCCGACATTTCCACCGGACTAATCCGGCCGAGAAATTCCGTCAGCGAGCGATCTCATCCGCCAGCAGGCCAACGCTCATAGCGTAGTAGTTGGAGCAGTTGTATTCGAGGATCACGCGATAGTTCGAGGTGAGAAGCCAGGCAGGTGTGCCCGGACCGTCAGGCTGGAACAACGAGACCATGGTGCCAGGTGCCAGCGGAATCTGCGGCTGAACACCAAGCTCTCTCCATTCCTCGACGGTCTTGTACTGGCTGTGGCGTTCATGAACTCGCGAGCAGACAGGCGCTTCCAGCTTCGTACGGTAGCGGTCGACGTCGAAGCCAGACGGGACGTAGGCGCTCACTCCCCATGGCTGGCCGGTCCGCCAGACCGCATCGCGGAAGTAGTTTGCGATTGACGCCAGCGCATCGGCGCGGCTGTTCATTATGTCGGCGCGCCCGTCGCCGTTTCCGTCCGCGGCCAGGCGAAGGTAGACGCTGGGGAGAAATTGCGGATTGCCGAACGCTCCGGCCCAGCTTCCCTTGAGCTCGCTGCGGGAATAGCCCTTGTCGGCGACTTTCATCAGCGCGACAAATTCACCCGCGAACAATTCACGTCGGCGCCCTTCCCAGGCAAGAGTTGCCAGGGCCTGGGACAGGTCGAACCCGCCCTTTACCGCTCCATACGCAGTTTCGTGCCCCCAGATTGCGACCAGGATTTCGCCGGGAACTCCGAACCTGCGCTCCAGAGCTACAAGCTCGGAGCGGGCGTTGGCATAGTTACGCCGCCCCCCGGAAATCCGTGCATCGTCGACATGGGTCGCGATGTATGGCGCAAGCGGCGGATAGCCCGAACGTGTGGGAGAACCCGGTTGCGACCGATCGAGCTGGATCACCCGGGTATTGGGCTCGAGCCCTGCAGTCATTCGCTGCAAGGTCGCTTCGCTCACTCCTTCAGCCCTCGCCTGCGCGATCAGCAGCTGCAGGTACGCGTCGAAGGACATGTCCTGCGCCGCAGCAGGCGAAGCTGCTAAGGCAAGTAAGGTGGCGAACAAAAACGAGAAAATCGGGCGTCGGGTCATGGGCATAGCTTTGCAGTAGGACTGTGAACGTGAGATGTCATCCGTAACCCTACTATGCAAAACCATTGTCAGTTCCGGGATGACAAAGACACTTCGCAACGCTAGCGGGGATGGCGCGGCGGACAGGTGGCAGAGCGGTTGAATGCACCGGTCTTGAAAACCGGCAAGGGTGCAAGCCCTTCGTGGGTTCGAATCCCACCCTGTCCGCCAATTTCGGTCATGAGCACCAGGGTTGCTCCCGTAATAATATTGCGCAAACCCTTTGCAATATTCCTGTAGATTTCCGCCAAAATACGATTGACTTTGCAAGCGAGTTGACTCGTCCACCCAAAGAGTTAACTTCTTGTTAACCCTTTTGGCAGGCGAGTCGTTTCCGAACCTGCACAATCAGGGATCAAATAGAATTTATGGGCCGCCTTGCGATGCAGACTTCGGACGAATGTCCGGATGCGTCGAAGGCATCTATTTCGCCTTCCTCTCGTCTGCCAAGCATGACGTGCACCAATCACAGAGCGACCAGTAAAGGTCGCCTGGGGCCGCCTATCGCAACTCAGGCTTTAGGGGATGAAGAATGGCTATCCTGGTAGATCAAGACGGCGACGGAAATTTCGACAAGGAACGCGATGACGATACCGTTACGCTTCCAGTCATCACCGATGACACTGCGGATGGGATCGATGACGTCGACCTTACGACAGCTGGGTCAAAAGCTATTATCGACGGTGCAGTTTTCCTAGACGCAGTCAACATCGGTGCGGGAACCGGAAACTACAACACGTTCCTCGCCATCCAGGATGACAATGATGACGACAGCATCGAGGAGGGTTTCAATTCCAACGACACCAATCCTCTCGATGGTTCGAACGACGAAATCGACCAATCCAAGACCGAGACAATCCTACTTGGTTCGATCCCTGTTACATTCTTCGACGCTGATGGGGATGGAATCGAGGAAGCCTATTACGAATTCAGAGTCGACCTGAACGAATCCAATGCCACCCCGGATACCCAAATTTCGCTCGACGAATTCGAGCTTTACGCATCCTCGGATAACTCCATCAAAGATCTCACGACACTTCGTTCCGAAGAGTTGATCTACGATATGGACGCGAATGGTGAGGTTTCAGTCCTCCTGAGCGAAGCCAATTCATCGGGCTCCGGCAATGATGACTATTCAGTCCTGATTCCAGTCGAGAAATTCGGCGATGCCGACCCGGCTACTACATATGTCTATCTGTATGTGAAGATGGGTGCTGCCGGGGAAGACTGGGGTGTCCAGGGCGGTTTCGAGGAATGGAACCTTCAAAACGCCGCGATAGTCCAAGGCGCAAAATTCGAGGACACAGATGGTGATGGCGTCCGCGATGAAGGAGAAGACGGCCTCGGTGGCGTTTTCATCTTTGCCGACCTCGATGAAGACGGCGAGTTCGATTACATCGATGCTAACGAGAACGGGGTTTTCGATCCCGGCACCGACACGGCCCTCGAGCAATGGGATATCACCAATGCGGATGGTACCTATTCGATGGGTGGGTTTGGTATCAACGACACGAGTTACACCGTTCAGATTCGGGAGATTGTGCCGGATGGTTATTTGCGGACCACGGGTGATTTCGAAACGGTATTGATCTCATCGCAAACCGACTCTGGCGAGATTATCCAGGTCGATCCGATCGGTAACAAGCCGCTCCAACCAAGCATCGATCTCGTCAAAGAAGTGCCCCAGATCATCGATGGCAGCGGTTTGAATGGACTCGGCGGCGCAGATGATGCCGGCGATCAGGTAGTCTACCTTTTCACCGTCACTAATGATGGCGAACTCGACCTGACAGATGTCGAACTAACCGATCCGAATATCGATGCCGATTCCCTGGTTCGCCTCGCTGATGTCATTGGCGACAATGACGATATTCTCGAGGTGGGTGAGAAATGGGCTTACACTGCGGTCCACACTGTTACGCAGGATGAACTCGACAGCAACGGCGACGACAGCCCGGACGGACCCGACGGCGACATCGACAATACTGCGACCGTCGTTGCGCAATCGTCCGCAGGTCAGGTTTCGGCATCGGACAATGAAGATGCTCCGCTGCTCCAGATTCCGGGCATCGAGGTGCTCAAAACCGTGTCATCCGTGGAAGACGGTGCGGACTACGACGCCACCGGACAAGTCGACAGCGCAGGCGATGTAATCAATTACAGCCTCACCATCGCCAACACCGGAAACTATGCGCTTTCCGGTGTGACAATGACCGATAAGGTCGAAGCTTACGCTACGGTCGATGCGACTCCGGTCGAGGATGGATCTGGCAACAACATCGGCGACCTTGACCAGGATGGCCTGCTCGACGTCAACGAAATCTGGGAATACACTGCCAGCTATACCGTTACGCAGGAAGACATCGATTCCAATGGCTTCGGCGACGGTACGATCGACAACATCGCGACGGGTGACACCAACGAAACCCAACCGGAAACGGACGTTGCTGAGGTACCCGTAGTACAAGTCCCCGTTCTTGGCATCAGCAAGGCTGTGGTATCGGTGGATGCGGAAGGCGACAACGTGCTGAACGCTGCCGGTGATGTCATCGAGTATTCGGTGAC
>NZ_FOWZ01000007.1 GCF_900115585.1 Qipengyuania nanhaisediminis
TGTCCCCCGTCAGCACCTATGGCACAGATTTGAGGTTGTGATTTAAGGAGGATTTGGGCTTCGTCGTAGTGACGAAGGAACGAAGATGAAGCCCAAATCCTCCAATGCAAAATCGCCTGCCGAGCGGGTGGTCAAGGACATACGCCGCAAGACCCGTCGACACTTCTCTGCCGAAGACAAGATCCGGATCGTTCTTGACGGTTTGCGCGGGGATGACTCCATTGCCGAGTTATGCCGCCGCGAAGGCATTGCCCAGAGCCTGTACTATACCTGGTCCAAGGAGTTCATGGAGGCCGGCAAACGCCGCCTGGCTGGCGATACAGCCCGTGCCGCGACCACGGACGAGGTGAAGGATTTGCGCCGTGAGGCGCGCGATCTGAAGGAATGTGTGGCCGACCTGACGCTGGAGAACCGTCTGCTCAAAAAAAGCATGATCGCGGATGGGGGAGACGACGAATGAGGTACCCCGCATCCGAAAAGCTGGAGATTATCCGGATCGTCGAGCAGTCGCACCTGCCCACCAAACGGACGCTGGACCAGCTCGGCATTGCTCGACGGACCTTTTACCGCTGGTATGATCGTTACCTCGAAGGCGGGCCGGAGGCACTGGCAGACCGGCCCTCTGCGCCAAGCCGGGTGTGGAACCGCATCGGTGAGGACATCCAGCAGCAGATCGTCGAGATGGCGCTGGAACAGACCGAGCTGTCCCCTCGCGAACTGGCGGTGCGCTTCACCGACAAGCGGTGCTACTTCGTGTCCGAAGCCACGGTTTACCGTCTGCTCAAGGCCCATGATCTGATCACCAGCCCGGCCTACACGGTGATCAAGGCAGCCGAGGCGTTCCACACAAAGACCACGCGGCCGAACGAGATGTGGCAGACCGACTTTACCTACTTCAAGGTCATCGGGTGGGGCTGGATGTATCTGTCGACCGTGCTCGACGACTTCTCGCGCTACATCATCGCCTGGCGGCTGTGCGCCACCATGTGCGCCAGCGACGTTACCGACACGCTCGACATGGCGCTGGAAGCTTCAGGCTGCGACCATGCCAATGTGCTGCACAGGCCGCGCCTGCTCAGCGACAATGGCCCGAGCTACATCGCGGGCGAGCTGGCCGAATACATCGAGGCCAACAAGATGAGCCACGTGCGCGGCGCGCCCTTCCACCCGCAGACCCAGGGCAAGATCGAACGCTGGCACCAGACCTTGAAGAACCGTGTGCTGCTGGAGAACTACTTCCTGCCCGGCGATCTCGAACAGCAGATCGCGGCGTTCGTCGAGCACTACAACCACCGGCGCTATCACGAGAGCCTCGACAACGTGACGCCTGCCGATGCCTACTTCGGCAGGGCTCCTGCTATCGTGAAGCGACGAGAAAGGATCAAGCGAAAGACACTCGAACATCGGCGCTTGCAACACCGCAAGCTCGCCGCCTAAACATCAATCCCAGACGAGGCCCACACTCCGTAAGCCTACGCCGCAAGTTGTGCCAAATGTTCTGACGACGGACAAGCGAGTAAACGCACGAATGGCATCACCTGAAGGAAAATTTCTTGCGTTTTCGAGTCATCCCAGAACTCAAACGCTCGGCCGCTATCAATCGTTATAACCCCACAGGACTCTGGATTCTCGGTGGATTCGTCCGCCGTTACGGGGATCAGCAAGATGCTGCGGTAGGGACAATCAGCTTGTGAAATGCCGGCCAAGTCAAAAAGTTTATCAGACTTCAGATCTGGCACTTGCTTCCATTCCAGACCCGCTCTCGCGACAAAGTATGCCATAGTCCTGTTGCGGTCAGTGGGTCTCCTAGTCGGCCTTTCACTCTCGGCTCTGGCTACTACCTCTATTTTTTCATCGGGCTGAAAAAGTAGGAGAGAAACCTGCAAGTACGTCGCGTCGAGGGCTCCCGTTTCTTCTTTTATCTTCTTGGCGATCGAACCAAGCGCCCTTTGGATCAGTTCCATGAATTGAGCGTTCGAGAGGTCCGGGCTTGGTAAGTCAGTAAAGTCGCGCATTGACGTGAACAAATTGCGTTGCTCAGCTGCTGCAGCTGCTTTGTGTCTCTTTTCGAGTGAGCCAACACGGCGCTGCTCCATAAATCTGTCATACGCGGCTTTGAAGATCAGCAAAAAGAGCGCCGCTCCAAAGTAATATGGAGCGTTTGCCGCCTCGATAGGATTGCCTTCAAAGTAGGCCGGCCAATATGGCGCACTCGCAATCGCAGCAATAATCGCCCATTGGAGAAGCTTGAGAAAAACGGCGCCTACCGTGGGTGTCTTGCCAAGTAACTTAATATGGTAGGTCCGCCCAATGGCGTTTTTCACACGTTGCCAACGTGTAAATGAGGCACCTGCCCACTCGAGGCCTTCAGCCTCGTCAATAACCCCCTGTGTCATTGGTCGATTCTATGGCAAGAAACTTTTCAATTGCAAAGATCTGCCGCGTCAATTTCATGGCCGACTCTCCGCCTGAAAACGGAACGCATTGGCTCATGTTAGTTGACTCAAATATTGGGTGGTCCCGCAGCGATTTAGTTTGCGCCTTCAATCCCGCGAAATGTGACACTACAATTTGTGTATGCATGGCCGCTCTGAGGATTGAATGGCTAGCTCTCCAATGACCGAGATGGGGCGCATTGCCGCCGTTGGCCTTCCTGACTGAATGGCAGATCTCTGGGCGAAAGCTCTGTCATCGAAAGAGCGGGAAAAGGCTCTTTGAAGTGACGACGGCTCACGCTTTATGCGCGGCAAACACTACCCATGATATGCAATGGCCTATCATGGGTAGTGTATATATGCCATTGCATATCTCTATTGCCTTTCTCAACGATCATGGTATATGCTAAAACATATAGACGTAGGCCAGCATATGTAGAAACATATTTATGAGCACGACAATCGAGGACATCGCCGCAAGCATCAAAGCGGCACGGATAGCAAAAGGCTTTACCCAGAAACAGCTGGGTGAACGGGTAGGCTTGCCTCAAAGCCATATCTCCAAAATCGAAGGCGGGAGTGTAGACCTACAGATTTCCAGCCTCGTCGAAATAGCGCGCGCGCTCGACCTCGAACTGAAGCTAGTGCCTCGAAGGACCGTACCGGCGATCGAAGGCGTAGTTCGCTCACAGCGCGAAAGAAGCGAGGCAAGTCGAGTGCTCGCAACGATTGCCGAAACCAACCGGTTCGCCGAGCGAGTACGGGAGAGCTATCCGAGCGTCACCGAAGTGACCGAGCTTCAAAGCGCACTTAAGGATATCCAGGCCGTTAATTTCACTCCCGAAACGCTCAAAGCCATCGAGCAGGCCTTGCAGCCCGTCGCTCATCTGAAAAAGCATCTCCAGGATCTCGGCTGGGCGCTTGAGCAGCAAGAGGGAAGGAAGAAACTCACCCAACAGATCGCAGCATCCACGCGTGCCCTCCAACACGTCAGAAACTCGCAGGTTCAAGCAATCGGTCAAGACAGTGCCTCAAGACGGCCTGCTTACCGCCTTGGGGACGACGCCACATGATCGACGCAGCTGCTCTCGATATCTTTCTGGGTAAGACGCGCGTTGGAACCATTGCGCGCCTCGATGGAGATGCGAGCATCTTCACATTCGACGAAGTCTACCTTGCCGACCAGGATCGGCCAACGCTGTCGCTGGCCTACAAGGACGCGAACGGCGAAATCATTGCCGAGACACGCAGCTATCGAACGAAGATTGAGCCGTTCTTCTCCAACCTCCTTCCTGAAGGCACGCTTCGCGACTACCTGGCCCGCCGCGCGGGCGTGAAAGCCATGCGCGAGTACCACCTTCTCGCACAGCTCGGGCACGATCTTCCCGGCGCAGTGCGCGCCGTCGCCGTCGATGCCGAGGAAACGGAGGCCGACGAGCTAGATGAAGAAGCGGCGGGGAAGCAGGCAGAGCGCGCGCTGCGCTTCTCGCTTGCCGGCGTGCAACTCAAATTCTCGGCAATCAAAGCCCAGGGCAAGAATGGCGGGCTGACGATCCCGGTCACGGGCAGCGGCGGCGACTGGATCGTCAAGCTCCCGTCTGCCAGACATCCGGACGTGCCCGAGGCAGAATTCGCAGCGATGAAACTGGCGGCAAAGATCGGGATCGACGTTCCTGAAATCGACCTTGTTCCGCTCGATCAGATTGATGGCATACCCGAAGGTATCACCCGTTACGGAGAGTCCGCTTTTGCCATCCGGCGCTTCGACCGGGGAGAAGAGGGACCCGTACACACCGAAGACTTCGCCCAGGTGTTCGGTGTCTTTGCAGACGATAAATACGAGAATGCGAGCTACCGCCAGATCCTCAGCGTGCTGGCGATCGAGACCGACGAGCAAAGCGTGGTCGAATTGGTCCGCCGGCTCACCTACTCGGTGCTGATCGGGAATGGCGACATGCACCTCAAGAACTGGTCGTTGATCTATCCGGATAGGCGAAACGCGCTGCTGGCACCTGCCTATGACCTGCTTTCGACGCTCGCCTATATCCCAGGCGACGATGCTGCACTCAAGTTTCATAGCTCGCGCGAGTGGGCGTCCTATACCTATGATGAACTCGAGGCGATCGCCGACAAGGCAAGGCTGCCTGCCAAGCTGATCACCGCGACAGCGAAGGATGTCGTTGCACAGTTCGACGACGCCTGGAGCAACGAAAGCGGACACCTGCCCTTCCCCGATGACGTGCGAAGCGCGATTGAGAGGCATCGCAAGACTCTTGCGATCTGAGAGCGGTTCCGAAATCCGGCCGTTCGCGTGTAAGCACCACCTGGACCAACTGCCTGGCCCAATTCGTCAGAAAATCTGGCACATAGCGGCCCTTCAAATCCCGAAGTCCAGTGTCTTGCTCTTGCTTCGGGCGAGTTCCTTTTCGGCCTTGTTGACCTCTTCCGGTTTCAGCTGATCAAGTTCGCCGTTTTTCTTTTCTGGCGGGGTCAACTGTGCGGTGACCTCGAGGGCCGAGGCCTTCTCGCCCTTGTTGCGTGCGACGGCTGCTCCGAGCCTGTCCGAACTATCGACAACCAGCGTCAGGTGATCGCGAAGCCTCGTGATCGTCACCAGGAAGGTCTTCTGGTTCGACAGGTTGCGCTCGCGGCTGTCCATGACTGCAATGCCGCGATCGGATGTCAGACCCTGCGCCATATGGGCGTTCAGCGCATAGGCAAGATCGATCCGCTTCAGCATCGGATCGTCCTTTTTGAGCTCGACCTGGTCTCCCCTTGAAGTTTCGAAAGTGACCTTTCCGCCGGCAATGGCAACCACCCTGGCCTGGTCGGCATTGAACAGGCCGCGCCGGTGATCGTTGCGGGTCCAGCGGATCCGGTCGCCTTCATGGATTTCGAGCTTCCTCGGCTCATGCAAAGTCAGATTCTGGTCGCCCTTCCCTGCCCTGATCCGTGCCGGGTCGAACCGGAACCGCTTGCCGCGCTTGTCCGCAACTTCGACCTGCCTGCCCTTCCGGTCCTGTCCCAAGACACGATACTCGCCCGCTGACAGTCCCAGGGCCTGTTGCTTTCTCGAGACCTCGAGCACCCGGCCAGGCTGGTAGGCTGACAGATGTCGCAGTTCTTCGCGGGTCGTGTTGACGCGATCCAGCACTCCAAGCTCGGCCTTGCCCGGTCCGATCTCGCCATTGGCGAGAAGTCCCTGCTGGACGGCAGCATCGACCGCAGAGCGGATGGCGCGGCCCGAAGCGTAGATCGAGGTGCGCGAGCGGGTGTCCTTGTCGAGCGCCAACCAGGTGTTAGCCGCGACCAGCGCGCCATCGCCCCTGGCCTCGAGTGTGTGCGGCTGCAGGTGACGCAGCGCCGTGCGCACATCGCCCGCCTGCGCTGCCGCCTGCGCCTCGCGAACGACAGGGTCGCGCGCGCGCAGGTTGGTCGCCATTTCAGCGCGCGCCATGCCTGTCCGCTGCAGGAGCGCGAAGGGTTTGCCCGCATCGACTGCGCCGAGCTGCTTGCGGTCCCCCATCAGGACCAGGCGGTGAACGTCAGCCAGATTGGCGAGACGGACGAGCTTTTCCTTGTCCTCGTTTGAGACCATCGATGCTTCGTCGAGCACCAGCACATGGTCTTTCAGTGCCGCCTTTGCCTCCGCGCGAAGCGCCGCGTTGCCGGGATCGTCGAGCAGCTTTTTCCAGCCACCAAGAAAGCGGGCCAGCGTCTGCGAGCCGATACCGGTGTCGCGTTCGAGCATCTGGACGAGAGTGTTTTGGATTGCGAGGCCAATGACCGAGTGGCCCTCGTCGCGCAGCACCTCAGCGACTGGCTTCAGAACACTGCTCTTGCCGGCACCGGCAATTCCCTGGACCGCGATCGTTCGATCCTCGGACGTCAGGATCAGCTTCGCCGCCCCGAGCTGACCCTCGTTGAGACGGAACCCCTGCCCTGTCATTGCAGCGGCCTGGACACGATCAGTCGCGCTTTCCGGCTCAACTGCAGATGAGCTCGCACCCTTGCCGGCGGCAACCTCGGGCACGATCCGCTGCTCGGTCAGCACCTCGTCACGCGAGGCGAGCCAGTCCTTGTGCTCTCCCATCCCTGCTATGAGATCGCCAGAGCGCACCAAGGCGCGGGTCCGTTTCTCGATATCAGCAATCGTCGCTGGCAACCCGAAATCGAGCGCAGCCTTGTAGAGCGCGGTGCGCTCGAAGGCAGCCTCGCGCTGCGAAAGATGACGCACCGCCGAAGCGACGGCCTGTGCCGCTGCGATCGTTTCACGGTCCTGTCTGAGGACCGACTTGGGCACAAGCGGATCAGCCGGATCGCCCCTGACATGCGCGACGAAGCGTCCCAGCCATGCGCGCCCGCGCTCGACAAGCGAGCCGAACCTGCCAGTTTCGATCGACTGTTTCAGTGAGCGGGTCTGCGCCCGCTCGACCAAGGGCGCGAGGTCCAGCCCGATCGATTTCGCGGTGTCGCTCCATTGCATGCCGAGGGCCTCGCGGTCCTCGATCCCGTCCTTGCTCGCGCGCGTATCGAGCGCGGCAATGCGGCCCGCTTCAAGACCAGAACCGCGCCGTGCATCGAGCACTTCCTGGCGGCGGCTCGAGAACGCCATGACCTGTTCGCGGGTGATACCGCGCGCTTCGAAATTGCCGTGCTTGAGGGTCGGTCCCGGCTCATAGCCAAGCTTCTCGACCGCGACGCGAAAGCGCGCCATTGCGATAGAATTGAGCGTGGTGTTGAGCTGCCAGAGCCGATCATTCTTGAGCGTTCGCCACTTGCCGTCCTTGCCTTGCGTGACATTGGCGATGACCGCATGGAAATGGAGGTTCGGCTCCTGGTTACGGTTGGTGTCGTGCTGGAACAGGCCGATCGCGAGGTTCCCGGTGGCCTGTGTGACGGTTTTGCCTTTCTCGACCATCCGGGTCTCGGCCGCATTCTTCTCAGCCCAGTGCAGCGCTTCGAGGACGGCTTCGCGGTAGGCGGCAATGATCCGCTCATCCTTCCCGACGAGCGCCAGCAGCGACCAGCTCTTGGGAACGGAGAAAGTGAGGTCTGTACCCGGGCGGTGTGCCTGCCCGGGATTGCCGACGCTGCTGCCGTCGGGCAGCTCGCCTCTCAGCAACGCGTCGAACGTTTGGGCCTCGACCTTGCCATTGAGACCAAGGCGCTTTGCACCCTCGCCCACCCACTGCCCCGAACGGTCGGCATCGGCGCTCGCGTAGTAATTGTCCGAGGCGAAGTAGCTCGCCGCGGCCGAAGGCGAGCGGACATTGGCGACGGAAAGCATGTGCTGGGATCACTTTCTCTTGGCCCTCGTCCCCTCCCCTGTTGGGCGTCACATGTCCGGATCAAAGTCCCCGTAATCGTGACCATGGTCCTGCCCCTGATCGGCATCGCGACCCTGCTTCGCTGCACCGCCAAGCAGCGACTTCTGCTGCTCTTCCTGGAGCCTCTGGTCAGCCTTGCCGCGCGCATCCTGCGCCCGCTGATGCGATGCGGGATCGGGAATGTCAGACCTCGCTGAAGGTGCATCCCGTTGCTCCTTGCCGCGTTGCTCCTCGGCTTTCGAAGACAGAGGAAGGTCGGATTGAGCCGGCCGCTGAGGGTCTGATGTCCCCCTTTCCTCTTGCGCATTCGGATCGCGACGCTTCCTTGTCTGGTCCGGTCGAGCCTGATCGCCCTTGTTGCTGCGACGGGTCCGGCGCAGTTCCTTTTTGTCTTCCTGGTCGGCTTTCTTTTCAGCGCTGTCGGAGCGATCGTGCGCGACCCTCAACCGTCGAGGATCACCATCATTGTCGCCTGTTTCAGAGGCTGCTCCGGCACCGCCACCTGCTCCTTCTTTGTCATCACCGTGGCGGGCCTGTGGTGGTAGCTTAGGCATATCCCGGGGAATGAAGCCTTCGGCCACCCGAGGCCAGTTGCGCGGTTCGAGGACCACGGGTGCCGCCGGAAATCCTTCGGGAAACTTGATGAAACCATGTAGGTTCTTGAGCTTCATCAGCTCGTCGGGAAGCAGCAGTGGGACGACCTGGCGCCGGGGCGTCAGGCTGACCGCATCGCGCGCATTGTTGTAGCCGTAGCTGTATCCTTCCTCCATCTCGCGAACCTCGCGGTGGCCGATAATATCGGAACACCAGGTGGCGGTCTCGCGGTCTGCTGTGCCGAGGATCAGCTTGGTTCGGGCAAGCGAGGACAGGGTCATGGCCATGTTCTCGCCGTAGACATCCTTGAGCTTGGCAAAGGCATGGATCCCGGTGACGATCGCGCCCCCGAAATTGCGCGCGGTCTGGAGGCCCTTCTCGAGCGAAGGCAGGCGATGCAGCGCGCCAAGTTCGTCGATCAGGAACCAGAGCCTGATGTCCCGCGAGCGCTGGCCCGCCATCAGCGTAATGATCGCGGTGTCGAGCCACAGGGTGAGCAGCTGCGAGAGCACGCTCATGTCGATGTAGCGCGCGGACAGAAACAGGATAGAGCGCGGTTCACCTGCCCCGTTGACCCACTCGCGGACCGAAAAGGGCGTCCCGTCTTCGGGCAGCATCTGGAGCGCCTTGGCGTTGACATTGAACACTGCACGCACCGATTCCGCCATGCGCGCCGCGCTCGGCGTGCTGATGGGACCGGCCATGGTATCTTCGACGAGACGGTGCAGATCGGAGAGATCGGCGTTCATGAGTTCGTGGGCGAGCGCGGCGTTGGTGCCCCGCCCTGCTTCGGCGAGCTTGAGACAGGTCTCGACGAACAGCGTGCGCGCGGCGAGCACCCAGAACTGTTCGGCGCCGCCCCCATCGTGCGGGACGAGGGACTCCGCTGCGGCATGGAATTCGGCACGCGTGGAGCAATCGTTGAACACGCTCCAGGCGGGGCAACGCGCGTCGAGCGGGTTGAGAATGATGTCGCGTTTGGGATCGTAGAAGGTTTCGACAAAGGCCCCAGTAAGATCGAAAATGACCGCACGTTCGCCCCGTTCACGGATCTCCCTGGTAAGCTCGGTTAGGACGACGGTCTTGCCTGTCCCGGTTGTGCCAACAAGCATCGCGTGACTCTGCTCAAGCCGCCAGGGCCAGCTGACCCCGGCCAGATGCGCGGGAGAATAGAAGCCCGCATCCCGCAGCGAAGCCGACCCGGCCAGACGCCAGCGCCAGCCCAACGCATCGCCATACTCGCGGGCACGGGCATCGCGGTTGTGTGCAGCGATCTCGCGGCTAAGGTCGCGCAAGGTAGCAAGCTCCGCCCCGCGTACATGCTTCTTTTGTTTGGACTTCTCGCCGAAGCGTTCGGCAACCCACCAGAAGAGCGCGAAGAGCGGCGCAAGAATGAACCCTGCAAGCCACAAGGCGCTGATGACCGCGCTCTGGAAAAGCGCGACCGCTTCGCGCATCGGCGGGTAATCGGTCACCACGGAAATGGGAAATGCGACGAGGCTCCCATCGGCCAGCTTGAGGTTCACAAGCTTGTCTGGATCGAACTCCATGAAGGCATAGCCAGAGGCATAGGCATGCATCCACAGGAGGTAGACATGGTACTCGTCTAGCGCCCCGCTTACGTCCCAATAGACGAGGCCGAGAACGACCAGGAGGGTCACGATCAGGGGCCCCTTGAGGCCTGCGGCAAACATGAAGCCGAAATGCCCGAGGAGCTGGCTGCCACGGGTGAAGTTGACGAGATTATGCTTCATCATCGCCTCCCATGGGTCGGGGTGCAACGATACCGAGGCGCTCCAGCCGGCGCTGGTAGGCTGCGACCGTTCTGTCGCGCAGTGTGCTGTCGGGATGATGCGTAAGCAGCGCATCCAATGCGACCGTGATGAAGATGTTCTGGCGCACTGGATCGGTCGCCGGGGTCCTCAGATCAGCTTCGGTTGCGCGCTGCCAGGCATCGAAGATGCAATCGCAAACAACGATACTCGCGCTGACCCTGCGCTCTTCTGCTTGTTTCCTGATCCATTCGGCGATCAGGGGCGTGACATAGGTCACGAACCGGTGGTGTCTTTGCATTTTTCCAAGTTCCTTGTGTTCAAAGAACCTGGCTCACCCTTCGAAAGGCAAGTGCCACTCTAGGCCGCGGCATGGGGTGTAGGAAAACGGAAAATTCACATCGCTTTTCAGCAGATTAAACGGATCTGTGCCGACTCGGCACGGACGAGAAAGCAAGTGGACCGCATCCGGCACAGAAGATGGTATCAGCGCATTTTCGTGAATTCGTGAAGCAATTCCGCGCCTTCCATTGCAGCACCCGCTGCGTACGGTGTGCATGTCAAGTTCCCAATTGCGCGGACGTTGCCAGTAGCTGCTGAGACCCGTTCAATGGATTGATTTTACGTTATTATTTTCGGAGCGAGAGCAAACGGGCGTTGCTGGGACAACGCGAGATTTCAGTCCAAAATTGCTCTGGGCTACAAACTGGCCTTACATCGGCTGAAATCGTGGTCGGCTGAATGCGTTGTGTCGATCTCTCCAACCCTCTCTAAATGAATCGCAAAGCACCCCGGACGGGTGTCGGGGCACTGGCTGTCTGCCGCCTGCGTCCCAAGCCCATCAGGTTAAGATCGATGTCGCTTTCGGCTTTGTGGCGGGGACCAGATAGCATTCGCGAAACGCAGCGACGTCGGATGCTCACGGCGCTTCCAAGCACCCGTTGGCTTCGAACTTGTTTCCGCAGATTGGTCTACAAGCCCGCTCCTGCGAACAAGAAAGAAGGCAGGAACCGTTGCCGGTCCCTGCCTCGCAAGTGCGCTCAGAACTCGTCTGACATTGCCCCATGCACCGTATGCACCACGCGCGCTGCAAGGTGCGCCGGAAGTGCGTTGTAGTCGCCCTCGTCCAGGGCAAAATATCCCAAGCGCTTGTCCTCAACGATGTGCTGATCGAAGAAGCTGTGCAGCGCCCGACGCTCTGCCACAGCCAGCGCGGCAAAGTAGCGTTCCGAGTTCGAATTGTGCTGAGCAATTGAAGCCATTGTATCCTCCTGATGTCTGCCGTTGACGGCAGGAGCAGGACGGATGGGCGTGCGGCCGGTGGGTCAGGGATCGCCCGCTCGGGCGACCGCGAAGCGGCGGTAGGGGTAACGATTTTGTCGGACCGTAGCGCAGCGAAGGGGAGGCAAAATGGGGGGACCCTGCCGTCCTTGACGCGCCGGTTGCGCGACCATCAGAATGGGACAACCGTGAGCCAGGCCTCCTCCCCCGCCAAAGAATTTGAACAACGCAAGAAGGGGCGCTGTCCGGTCTGGACAGCGCCCCTCTGAGCAGGATCGATGATGATCGATGTCAGTCGATCTCGGGAGCATCCTTGTTGTCGTCGTCACCCGAGCCGTTGCCGCGGCTGAGGAAGTCGACCTTGTCCGCGAGAATCTCGGTGCCGTAGCGCGTGACCCCGTCCTTGTCCTCCCACTGGGTGTAGTGGATGCGGCCCTGAACGCTGACCAGCTGGCCCTTGGAGCAGTACTGACCGACGGTCTTGGCGAGGCCGTTGAAGCAGGTCACCCGGTGGAACTCGCTTTCCTTGGCGGTGTAGCCGTTCTCGTCCTTGTAGGTCTTGCCGTCCTTGTCGCGTGCGGGGCGATCGGTGACGACGGTGATCCCGGTGACATTGGTGCCACCCTTGGTTTCGCGGGTGTCCGGATCGCGGGCGATGCGGCCGGTGAGGATTGCGATATTGGTCATGATGATAGTCCTTCGGTTCCTCAAACCGGAGACCATCTTCGGCTTGCGAACATCCAGAAGAAGCAGGGCATGGGAGGACTGCACCGCCGGAGCGAAGCTCCAAGGGAAACCTGTTCATGACGGGTGGTGCGGGCAGGCAGCGCAGCTGCCAACACGGCCGTCAAAGGAACGGGTTGCGGCTCCTCAGCTGAGCTGGTTCAGGACTGTTCGCGAAGAAAGCCGGATGGGTATCGGGTGCCGGTCTGAAGATTCAGATGATCCCGCTGCATTCAGCTTTCGCCGTCGCTTTCCGATGCTGACAGGAGATCCATGAAGTTGCGGGCTGCTTCCCGGTCTTCCTCGCTCTCGAACGCCACGTCGAGGTCGGGGGCGGATCAGGTTGCGTCAGCTTTGCGCCCTAATTGCCGCCCCTCGGCTCGTCAGAGGCAATCCTAGGAGCGAACATGAAATCAGGCGGGGCACGCCGCTAACATATCCGCATCATTAGACCGCCGCTTCGGCCCCTGTTGCATCCGGCACAGGCGGCCTAAATGCGAACTGGGTCTCGCATTTGTCATGCGCACACACCGGCTTGTTTAGGCCGAACGGCCGCTGATACTTGGTGCGGCCGCACACGCATTCGAATTGCTGCCGGAACGCCTTGAACTCGTCCCACCGCGTCTGCTCGTCCCCAATCGAGCCGTTGCCATATGGGGCGTCCTGAAAGTGGCTTCCGAAATTCTCAATATCGCCTTTGATAAGGCTAGTGATGAAGCGGTTGTTCACGCCCGGCACATCAGCAGGAGTCAGCTTTAGGTCGCCAAGGAAGCCGCCGATCGCCGCAGCCAGCTCGGCGCGCTCGTATGAGTAGGCCTTTTCAAGCTGTCGGATGCGGATATTGACGCCGAACCCGCGGGCGATGCCCAGCAGCCATTCCTCCTCCGCTTGACGCATCTCGTTGGCAGCGGATTCTCCCTTGGCCCAGCGATCGGCGATCATCTCATCGGTGACCTTGTGGTCGGCGAAGCGAGGCCCATACGCCGGATCAAGTCCGATGATGCGGGTGAACTGCCAGTCCTTCGCTGCGAGCTGGTCCTTTAGATGATTGAAGAAACGTTCGTCATGGGTGGCAAGGACGATCTGGCAGTCGGTGAACATCTTCGCGAGAAGCGCACCGATCGCGCGGCGATGATCGGCGTCATAGGACGTGACGACATCGTCCAGCGCAATCACCGGTGCGGCACTATTGAACTTCTTGATCGCCGCAAGGCGCAGCGCGAGCGCGACCGAATGGATCTGAGAGTCGCTGAGATAGCCGGCCGGCGCGACGCTTTGACGATTGTCCGCAAAATCGATCACTAGCTGCATACGCTGCTGGTTGGTGTCTTCCTCACCAGGCAGTTCAAGCCGGATCGGCTTGGCGTCGGCGCCTTGGATCTCCTTGTAGATGTCGTTCATCGGCGCCTGAAGCGTATCGAGGAGCGACTGGACCTTCTCCCGGATTTTTCCCGAAACGAGCGTGGCCTGCGCAACGAGCGCGTCGTGCAGCGTGGTCAACTGCTCGGAGGTGCGAGTTGCCAGCGCCACATCCTTTTGGAGATTGAGCAGCCTGTCGATGCTGGTCTTGACCTTGCCCCAAGTATGCTCGCCCTGTTTCGCCTCGATGCCGGCGATTTCATAATCGAGGTCCGAGAGGCGGGTCTCCAACTCAGCGACGATGGCGGCGGAATCGGGCGCGTTAACAGTCGGCCATTCATCAACGCCGGCTTGGTAGGCGAGGAGCGCAGTCTTAAATCCACCGCCATCGTCATCGGACAAATGCTCGATCATCGCGGGAAGACGCGCTACGAGCCGACTGTGCGCCTGCCTGGCGGCGGTCTCGGCATTGTCCAGGGCGGTCTTTGCATCGTTGTAGCTTTGCAGATCCTCGAGATGGGTCTTCAGGAGATCGCGGATCGCGGGCACGCTTCCGGCGGAAGTGTCACCGATTGCCGTGGCACAGACCGGGCATGCGTCGGGCGCGGTCGCATCGTCGGCAAACAGCTTCTCGGCTTCTTTCCAAACAGACCGGAAGACCGTGCCCGCCGCCTTGTCGCGCTCAACGACCTCAGTGGCCTTCGCGTCGGCCAGCGCAGACCGCGCCTTATCGAAAGATTCGATGGCGCCCGAATATCTTGCGTCGCCGCCGTCCTCGGGGACGATTTTTTGCCACAGCGCAATGAGCGAATTACGAATCTGCTTGAGGCTGGCGAGACCGAGCCGCTTTTCCTCCGCATCAACACGATTGCAGACCTCGATATAGCTCTCGTCCTCGGCAGAGAGCGCTGCGAGCGCTAGCTCGGGATCAAGCGGAGCGATGACGCTCACGTTGACAAAATTGAGCACGGTCGCGTCATCCCACGCCTGGACAGCCTGTGCGGTCTCCGTTCGCAACAGACCGGCAAGGCGAACCTGTTCGGTGGTACTCTCGGCAGCAGCCTTCACATCGCGGCGCAAAAGACGAAGGTTTTTCTGCACTTCCACCAGCGGCGAAAGCTGCAGCCAGCTCGCCACTTCGCTGTAGCGATTCTCGGGACTATGCGTTTCGACGAAAGTGCGCAGCGTATAGCCGCGGATGATCGGCGAGACGACGAACCCGGCTTTCATCGCGGTCGCAGCCGGATGGATCGGGCGAAGATTGCCGGTAGCGGTGCGACTGCCCTCGACGGTCGTCTTGCCAGTGATCGTGCTGAATTTGACCATCGGCGCGATGCCAGCCGCCTGCGCGCCATTGTGCTCGAGCGCGGGCGGTCCGGCCTGGTTGTTCAACGTGCGCTGCCCGAGACGTTCGAGCGTGCCATGTTCGGAGAACAGAAACTCGAGGGCGTCGATGACGCTCGATTTGCCGAGGCCGTTGGGCGCGAAGATCGCGAGGCACGGCTTCTTACTGAGGTCGAAGGTCTTGGGCTGAAGATAGGCGCGGAAGCCTTCGAGAGTAAGCGAGTGAAACAGCGTCGGATCAGCCATCGGCCTGCACCTCGGCCGGTGCAGCGCGTTTCGCCGCGAGCGCGACGATCGCGGCCTTGGCATTGGCTATGGCATCAGCATGTGGTGTAACCGTCAGCAGTTGATCGGACAGGATGACGGCAAGATCGACGTCGACATTGTCCGACGCACTGAGGGTCTCGGAGAGGGTCGAGAGGAACACTTCGGGCGAATCCGCCTGTTCAACCTGTGGCGCGGCCAGTGCCGCAAGCATTTCGGGAGTCGCCGCTTCTTCCGGTGCCCCCGTTTCATCCTGCCCCATCATTCCCCCCTTAATGTCGGCCCTCTTCCAAGAAGGATCGACGGTGACGACCTAGCAATGCCGCCAACATCAGATGGCGGGGGGGCATAACTGCAGGCGCTGGCTATTCCCCCTCACTCAACGTGAAACCAGAGAGCAAAGGCGTCAATGGTCAGAGGTGACTTTAGAGCCCATTCCTTGCTTGATTTTGCGAGGTCGGCCGAAGCACGAAAGTCTGATTTCCCACTGCTGGTGCTTGAGCCGGAAAGTCAGCAATCGTGAAGGGTTCCGGGCGCCGGAGGCGTACAGAACCCTTCGCGATGACGGACTGGCAGGTTTGCGATGACCATTGGCTGAAAGGTGCCGATTGGCAGGCGCACTGCTAATCGACGTTGGGCGCCATCCGGCCGTCCGCCGGATACTGCCATTCGTTTGCCTCAGTCCAGGGACGGGTGATGTCGGCTGACAGATGCGCGACCGGTTGAAGGACAAGAGGAGATCGAATGGCAGGCAAGTGGCTTGACCCGTGATCCAGGGAGATCAGTTTCATGCTTGCCAGTGGAGCGCGAGCGAATGGGCTTCGGCATGAGATTAGGAGCCTATCACTACCTCACAATGCTGTCCCGCCACCGGACCGATGTCGAAGTCACTTTTCGGCACACCGGCAGCGTGCAATAGGAGATGCATGCCTGCACCAAAGATAATCAGTGATCTAGTTGAACGCTTCCGCCTTCACAAGGATGCTTACCAAGCCAGCTCCTACAACGAAACTCAGGTCCGTAGGGAGTTCATCGACCCGTTCTTCAAGGCTCTTGGTTGGGACATCGACAACGAGCAGGGCTATGCTGAAGCTTACAAGGATGTGGTGCATGAAGATGCACTCAAGATCGGTGGGAATACCAAGGCGCCCGACTATGCCTTCCGTATTGGAGGCACGCGAAAGTTTTTTCTGGAAGCGAAAAAGCCATCGGTAAACATTAAGCAGGACGTTGGCCCAGCCTTCCAAATTCGCAGGTATGCTTGGAGCGCCAAGCTATCTCTTTCGATTCTCACCGATTTTGAAGAGTTCGCCGTCTACGATTGCCGGGTCAAACCCGAGAAGAATGACAGGGCCAGCATTGCTCGGACGGCGTATTTCACCTTTGAAGATTACATCGACAAGTGGGATGAAATCGCTGAGATTTTCTCACGCGAAGCTGTCTTAAAGGGATCCTTCGATAAATACGCTGCCGACAACCGGCGGAAGCGAGGGACGGCCGAAGTCGATGATGCGTTTCTCGCGGAGATCGAAAACTGGCGGAGCATGCTCGCCAAGAACATAGCCCTTAGAAATCGACAGCTCGACGTAAGGGAGCTAAATGCTGCGGTTCAGAGAATTATCGATCGCATTGTGTTCCTTCGGATCGCGGAAGACCGAGGAATAGAAAAGTATGGTCAGCTTCAAAGCATTGCTGATAAAAAAGGCATCTACGAGGGCCTAACTGCCCTGTTTCGCAAGGCGGATGATCGATACAATTCCGGGCTGTTTCACTTCAAAAAGGGAGACGGATCACCTGAAACTCTGGACACGTTCACCCTCGACCTTGAGATAGACGACAAAGTTCTCAAGCCGGTAATCAAGAAGCTGTATTACCCAGAGAGTCCGTACGAGTTCTCAGTTCTGCCAGCGGATATTCTTGGGCAGGTCTACGAGCGCTTTCTCGGAAAGGTCATTCGGCTCTCTGGCTCTCGCGCCACCATTGAGGAAAAGCCAGAAGTCAAAAAGGCCGGCGGCGTATATTACACGCCCAGCTACGTGGTGAATCACATTGTTGCCAAGACCCTGGAGCCCTTGCTTGCTGGAAGAACACCGGCTCAGGCGTCTGGTCAGGATGGCAGAGTCAAGAACGCAGCCCCCCTTCGAGTTGTGGATCCCGCATGTGGGTCAGGTTCGTTTCTCATTGGGGCGTACCAGTTCTTACTAGATTGGTATCGCGATGCTTACGTGAGCGAGGGACCACAAAAACACTTGGGCGGAAAAGACCCGAAACTGTTGGAGGTCGGTGAAGATGACTGGCGCCTAACCATCGCAGAGCGTCGACGTATCCTCTTGGCGCACATTTATGGTGTAGATATCGATCCGCAGGCGGTCGAAGTGACCAAACTTTCACTACTTCTAAAGGTGCTCGAAGGCGAGACCGCAGACGCAATGGCTCGTCAGATGGACCTTTTCCGCATTCGGGCACTTCCCGATCTCGGAGAGAACATCAAATGCGGGAACTCCCTAATTGGTCCGGACTTTTACCAGCAAATTTCAAGCGATCTGTTCGGTGAAGAAGACTTATATCGCATCAACAGTTTTGATTGGAAGTCCGAGTTTCCCTTTTTCAAGACTGAAGGCGGTTTCGGCGCTGTAATCGGAAATCCACCATGGGTGTCTTTAACAGGGAAGTTCGGGAACGACATTCTTTCAAATGAAGAACAAGAGCACCTCATAAGGAAGTTTGATGGAAATACATACATGCCAAACATGTATGAATACTTCATTTCCATGGGACTCACGATAACCAAAGATGGCGGCAGATTTAGCTTCATCGTGCCGGACCGTTTTGGAAAGAATGACCAATTCTTGGGGCTTAGGCAAAAGATTTTGAAGAATGTGGCCTTGGGGGAGGTGCTATATCGTGCGCCATTCCCTGGTGTCACTGCCGATACGCTGATCTTCGGAATCGAGAACAGTAAGCCAAGCTCTCGTGAAGAAACTTTGATCGGGGACTACACCGGGCATAGACGGTCGATTCCTCAGGCGTCTCTCCTGAATGGGGCTAACCGTTTCCGGTTTGAAGATCTTGATGCTCTAGCCTTAGGGAAAGCGTTGGTACGACTGGAGGCGAGCGGGACGGCAAAACCGCTTGGACAGCTTATTCAAACGACTTCTGGGTTCGGTGGGAAATCAACCATGATTACCAATGCCCGTCAGAATGCGAAACAGATTGAGGTACTAAAGGGTGCATCCATATCAAAATTTCGGGTCGGGAACCCGCTTTATTTCGATTTCAACAAAAAGAATATAACAGGCCGAACAACTGATAAGGCCAAGTTAGGCTGGAGCCCAAAAGTACTGATCCGAAAAACTGGATCTCGTCTCATCGCAGCTTTTGATGAAAGTGGCACCTTCCCAGAGCAGTCTTTGTATTTCACTTTCGGCGACTCGAGCATAAACGAGCACTATCTTCTTGCACTGCTCAACTCTCGCCTAATTGGCTACATCTTTGCCGAGCGGATGCTGACCAATCAGGACAGCATCGCACAAGTGAAGAAGGTAGACCTTGATGCCCTCCCAATTGTGATGGAAGATCAAATCGGTGATGGCAAAAACCGCGTCGACTTAGTTGCTGAAGCGGCAAGATCGATTTGCTCGTCTTTGGCCGCGCATGATGGTGCCAAAAGCGAACAAGTGAGAGCGGTTCACCGACGCACAATCAAGGCCAGCCTCAAGAATATCGATCAGCATATATACGACCTCTACGCTTTGACGCCTGAGGAGCGCGCTGAAGTAGATGATTGGGACGGGCATCTAGAACTAAGCTTTTAGGGGACTGGCAGTCGGGATTGTCACCGCTAGAACATTAAGTCGTTTCGCACGCTTGCTGAGGCTTTCCGGCGAGCATCGATGACTACGATTTCCGAAGTCCGTTCACCGCGTGCTTCAGCGTCCTGTTTAAGCTTTTCGATCTTGCGCAACTTTCGGCCCATGCCACCAATATCCATGATGACGAAAATCGCTTGGGAGGTGGTCGCTGCCTTTTTGTAGATTTCCAGCTGCGTCTTATAGCCATGCTCTACGCGCCCCTTGACGTGCTCCCCTGATTGTTACCATTCAGAGGTAGAGTCTCGCTCCTTCATGATTGATGTTTGATGGGATGGCAACGTGTCTGGGGGCATGCCCCCAGACACGTTCGCCGGCGATCTCGGCGGGGGTCTTCCCGCCCAGTTTCGAGTGTGGCCTGACCGTGTTGTAATCGTGCCGCCATGCAGCGAGCACGAACCGGGCATGAGCCAGTGAGGTGAACAGCGTCTCGTTGAGGCATTCGTCGCGCAGACGGCCATTGAAGCTTTCCACGAAGCCATTCTGCATCGGCTTGCCGGGCGCAATGTAGTGCCACTCGACCCGCCGTTCCTGTGACCAG
>NZ_FOWZ01000008.1 GCF_900115585.1 Qipengyuania nanhaisediminis
TGCTCTTCGGAAAACCTCGTTCTCTTCATCTCGTCCGTCCTTCTGTAAGGGCCGGACTCTAATCCAAATTGGAGGAAAATCAGGGGGTCACGTCAAGCGGAGTAAAGTGGTGGATAGCTTCCAGATCCAGTGTAATTCGTTAGTGAAGGGTCCTGATTCGATCTAGGTTAGACGCCCTGTCCGCCAGCACTCTGGAAAATTAAATGTTTGGCACGGCTTCTGAAGTGGCGCCAGCACCACGGCCCATCTCGCACATATCCTTTGTGAGGTGTTGAGTTTTGCGTGAAAAAGTCTATCGCTCTATGATGAATGGTGCGATGGCAGCATCACATCGTCGCTTTCCACTCGCTCGGAACTGGTGTGACCCGGCTTCGGTGCAGTAGCTTGTTTGGTGTTGGTGCGTTTTCATGAGCCTCATGTTCAGGAAGATACTCGCTTTCGGATTTTGTGGCTTCTGGAAGCTAAACCAGAAATGTCGCAGCGAAAATCGGCTCACTCTGTCGGCAGAAGTGCGGGTAGCTATTATTGTCTCTTGAGCGCATTGATCGAGCGTGGATGGGCTAGGATGGGCAACTTCAGTGCTAGCGCTGACAAGCGTCGCTACGCTTGTGTTTTTACTCCACAGGGTTCGGCAGAGAAGGCTGCAATCGTTGGGCGATTTCTTTCATGCAAGTGCGAAGAGTGCGATGCGCAAAGGCGAGGGGCATTTGGCCTTGAAGCGGAGTTAGGCAAGCCCCGGAAAATTCTTCGCAAACCCAAAGAGATAGGGTAGTGAGGATCATCGTATTGAGACGGCTCAAATAAGCTTACCCATGTTAAGCGACTACGCAATTTCCACAAGATCATAGACAGTTGAGAAATCATATACGAGGGCTGATCTCGGGAGCGCTGCATTTCGCAGCAACACGTCGCGTCTCGCTCTCACAGAATTGGATACGCAAAGTATAATGAAACGAATTTTAATTACAGGAACTGCGGGATTCATCGGCTTCCACCTAGCGAAATTGCTCCTAGAGGAGGGATACGTCGTTCACGGCATTGACGCCCTGACAGACTACTATGATGTCAACCTGAAGCGTCGCCGGCAACAAGTATTGCTTCAATCGCAAGGGTTTAGCACCACAGAATGTTTGCTTGAGGATACGGACAGAGTCTCACTGGTTGGTCGTGAGTTCGAGCCGGATGTGATTGTTCATCTGGCTGCGCAAGCTGGGGTTCGCTATTCGTTGGAGAACCCACGCGCATACCTTGAGAGTAATATCGTGGGTACTTTTAACATCATGGAGATAGCAAGAGAGCTTAAAGTTGAGCACCTCCTGATGGCCTCAACCTCATCTGTTTATGGCGCTAATGAGGAAATGCCCTTCAGCGAAAATGATAAGTGCGACACACCCCTGACTTTTTATGCGGCGACAAAAAAGGCCAATGAGAGTATGGCTCACTCCTACGCCCATTTATGGGGCCTGCCGACCACGATGTTTCGGTTTTTTACGGTCTACGGGCCATGGGGAAGACCTGATCTGGCGCTTTTTAAGTTCGTTGACGCGATGCTCGACGGCCGACCGATCGATATTTATAACCATGGGGACATGTATCGGGACTTCACTTACGTTGAGGACCTCGTGCGTGGGATCCGTCTCCTTATCGATGCAGTTCCAGTGCGTCCTGAAGGTCCAGAGGGCATCGAAGATGGAGATAGTCTGTCGCCTGTTGCTCCCTATCGCGTAGTGAATATTGGGAACTCCGAGAAAGTCAAATTGCTCGATTTCGTTGACGCAATTGAAGGCGCGCTCGGGATTAAAGCAAAGCGTCACTATATGGACATGCAAAAGGGTGATGTGCCCGCAACATGGGCCGACGCTAGCCTTTTGAAGAAGCTCACCGGATACCAGCCTCAAACAGATGTCAGAACTGGCATAGACCAATTCGTTGCTTGGTTTCGTGATTATTACAGGAAATAGAATTGATGACAGCCACTGCACCACTGCCGAAGCTGGAGGACAGCCGCATCGCGATCATTGGTCTCGGATATGTTGGCCTTCCATTAGCTGTGGAGTTCGGCAAAACGCGCTCAGTAATTGGCTTTGATGTCGACGAGGATCGAATTGAAGCTCTGAAGAATGGGCGTGATGCTACGCTTGAAGTGAATGACCGGGAACTTGCCGAAGCACGAGGTCTCGTTTTCGAATCTGATCCTGATTCCCTAAAGAATGCAAATTGCTACATCGTCACGGTGCCAACGCCTATTGACTCCAGTAATCGGCCTGATTTGACCCCTCTTTTACGAGCTTCGAAAACAGTGGGCAGTGTCCTTAAGCGAGGCGACATCGTGATTTACGAGTCGACTGTTTATCCTGGTGCTACTGAGGAGGAGTGTGTCCCCGTATTGGAGCATGTGTCCGGACTCAGACATAATGAGGACTTTTTCACCGGCTATAGCCCAGAAAGGATCAATCCGGGCGATAAGGTTCATCGTCTTACCACGATCACTAAGATCACCTCGGGTTCAAATTCAGAGGTAGCTGCCCACATCGATGCACTTTATTCTTCGATCGTGACGGCCGGAACCTATAGGGCGTCATCTATTCGAGTTGCCGAGGCGGCGAAGGTTATAGAGAATACGCAACGGGACTTGAATATTGCGCTCATTAACGAGCTCGCTATCATTTTTAATAAAATGGGTATCGATACGGACGCGGTCCTTCAAGCGGCGGGCACAAAATGGAATTTCCTTCCCTTTCGCCCCGGACTGGTTGGCGGTCACTGCATCGGCGTCGATCCCTATTATCTTACCCATAAGGCAGAATCGTTAGGCTATCACCCTCAACTGGTCCTCGCCGGTCGCCGGTTGAATGATGGCATGGGTGCCTACGTGGCAGGGCAACTGGTTAAAGAGATGATAAAGCACCAGATCCAAGTGAACGGCTCTAAGGTGCTTGTGATGGGCTTGGCTTTTAAGGAAAATTGCCCTGATTTGCGAAACACGCGCGTGGTCGACGTGATTGAGGAACTAAAGGATTACGGCGTCGATGTCGACGTTTATGATCCTTGGGTCAATTCGAATGAAGCCGAGCGTCAATATGGGATCCGTCCGATCTCGATGCCTCCCGAAAACGCCTACGACGGTATCGTTGTCGCAGTCTCACATCAACAATTTGAGGATCGAGGGATCGATTCCATTCGCGCACTCGGACGGGAAACCCATGTTCTTTACGATCTAAAGGGGATTTGGCGTGCGGACCAAAGCGACTTGAGGCTTTGAGTCGATCAATCAGGATGCGAGAGGGTTTAGCGTCAATGGCCGGCAAATCGGAATTTTGTAGCTCAGCCAAGTATCTCAACTTGCCTTGCCGGTTTTCTGTAGGTCGTTGACTTTCTATTAGCGACTTTTGCAATTATTTAGACCCCGAGGGGGCGGTTCGCCTATGTATAGCCTTCGCTAGATAGCCTATATCTGCACTTTTCTGCTGGTTAATCGTACGAATTAACAATAACCCCAGCTGGAGAAAGGCTGGAATACGTCAATGCGTGTAATGCTTAAAAATTTAGCAACTTTGACGGGGGCAAGCGGAATTACTGCTCTTGCAGGACTGGCTTCGCTCGCATTGAACACCCGTGGGCTTGGGGTGGAATCCTTTGGCGTGCTGTCACTGATTCTTGCCTACACCGCGCTTTTCGCAGGTGTAGCGACGTTTGACGTTTGGCAGCCAATAGTGAGACTAGGGGTGAGAGCGCCCCGAGCCCTTGGCCTCATCCTCTCGGCAGGAATAATTTTGGACATTTTCGCCGCATTTGCGGCAACATTAGCAGCACTTCTCGGGAGCGTGTATCTTGGTGGTTGGATCGGCATCGGCGAAGATTACATTTGGTTATTGCAGATATACGCTATTTCCCTACTTTTTGGCATCGTGGGTACTCCCAAAGGTTACTTTCGATTGATCGATCGCTTTGATATCCTAGCTCAATATCAAGTCATGCTTTCGTTGGTAATGCTCTTTTCTTCTTTTATACTTTGGTGGGTTGAGGAAAAAATTGTTTTATATGTCATGGTATTTGCAACCATAGCAGTCATCTATAAAATTTCGCTAATGGTTCGAATGCTCATAGAATTACAAAAAAATGATGTGCGCCTCATGTCGCCCTATTCGAGCTTAAGAGGGCGGAGGGTGTTCAAGATGATGTTAAAAAATTCGGCAAGCACAAGCCTCGTGTCGACATTCGCAACAAGTCGTCGTCAAGTGGCGCTTCTAATCGTTGGGGGTCTGCTTGGCGGGGCTGCAGCAGGAATTTTCGCGGCTGCAGCTAGCCTTGCATCTGCTTTTGCCAAATTTTCGAATTTAGTATTCCAAGTGATCTTCAAAGAATTTGTCCAGGCAGCAAAGAGATTTGATCCGAAGTTATGGCATCGCAAGATTATGAGACTTACCGCTGTGGCTGCTCTAGTGGCTGCGTTCGCATCGATCGTCGGCTTGCCGATAGGCTCTCTCGTTCTGCCAACCGTTCTCGGCAACCATTTCATTGCTTCTGTGCCGGTATTCAGTGGCCTTTTTGCCGCCGAGTGCATTCACCTTGCATTTCTACATTTAAATCCTGTCATTCAAAATAAGGTGGGACCTAAGGCTCTTATCCCGATTGCTGCCGCCGGTCTCGGAATATTCGTGCTTATAGCCATTCCGCTGGCGCATAGCTGGGGCGTTATTGGGGTTGCTCTCGCAATCGTCGCCGCAAATGCGATGATGGCGTTGGCTCTGACTGTCTTAGCCGATCAATTGCTCCGTCGTTCCATTCTAACGAGAGAGGTTTAGCGATGGCTAAATTTCTCTTCTGTCTTCCGCGCTTTCATACCAATGCCGTGCCTTGGGTCCGAATCTTGAAGAACGCAGGACATTCTGCTGTGATACATGTGGTGACTGAGGGAGCTTCGGAATCTACAAAAGATATCGAGGTGCTTCGCTTGCCTCCAGGCAGACTGTCAGCTTTCTTCAAGCGTCGATTGAAAGAAAGTGGACAAAATGATCCTTACGCGGCGCCTGGATTCTCAAATTATTGGTCGATCCTTTCTAGAGAAAATCCTGACGTAGTTCTCATTAGGGGGGTCACACGATGGTTTTCGCGAACCGCGTTGATTGTATGTCTTCTTCAGCGCCGCAAAGTAGTGATATACGATCAAGAAGACCCGGTCCCAAGTGCACTAAGCACTTGGATTCGTCGCGCTGCTTTGAGAGTTATTGGTATCTCCCATGTCACGGCTCGGTTGCCTCAAAAGCCCCCACCGAAAAGCTTTGCGAAAGCTCAGTCGCTTCCATTTGGTGCACCAGAGGATTGGAAGAGTTCGAGTGGCCGAAGGAAATGGGTCGGTGCTCCGAAAATTTTAATGGTCGCGAAATACAGAAACCGAAAGGGGCATCACGCTTTGTTGTTGGCGCTTGCAAAGTTGGCGTCCGAATATAAATTCAGCTTAACTTTTTGTGGAGAAGAAGTGAGCTCAGAGGATACACTTTTCGTTAAATCGATTTCTGAACACGCAAAACTTCTCGGGCTCTCAAATCGCGTGAGTTTCCAGAACAACCTCCCTCATTCGGATATGGGGGCGTTGTACCGTGCCCACGATCTTTTTATTTTGCCCTCACTGAATGAACCTGCTGGCGTTTCGCCTTGTGAAGCAGCTTGGCACGGTTGTGCCGTGCTAGTATCTCGGGATACAGGCACCCGCGGCTATTTTCCTCCTGGGCCTGATTTCGAGTTCGATCCCGAGGATGTGAACGATATCGCTCGTTCATTGAGAACTCCACTTCAAAACCGCGAAGCACTCGAATCCCTACGAAATCGCTGCCATAGTCATATTTTGGATGTCGCGGATGATAAATCCGTGCTTTGCATCTTCGAGCGTCTGCAATAAAACGTATAAGCTCACGATTTGCTTGCTTGGGCAGATCAGCTGCGAGCGGCAAGGGTGGGTAGGGTGCCGAGAGAAAATCGACATATTGCTATTTTCATCCCCTCTCTGGGCGGTGGTGGTGCTGAGCGTGTCATGGTTACTCTAGCAAACGCTTTTGTGGAGCGTGGGCATTCTGTGGACCTTCTTTTAGCCCGAGCTAAGGGCCCGTACTTGCATGAGGTATCGAATAAGGTTCGCATCGTCGATTTGAAGGCGACACGCGTAGTGCGATGCCTCTATCCACTCTATCGTTACCTTCGTCGTGAAGGGCCCGATGCTATGCTTTCCGCTCTTAATTATGCAAATGTCATTGCGATACTCGCTTGGAAACTGGCGCGAGTTTCTACTCGGATGGCGGTCAGTGAGCGCAGTAGCTTAGCTAGAAATCCCACTTCGTTTACTGGTAAAGTTACACGACTATTGATGCGCTGGCTGTATCCGAAAGCGCACAAGGTGATTTGTGTTTCCAATGGCATTGAAGCCGACATACGGGAAATAATCCAGGTACCGCCAGATAAGACGGTCACAATTTATAACCCAATTGATGTAGAAATGGTTCACGAAAATATGACTGCGCCATTGGCACACCCTTGGTTCACGAACGAAAGCGCGCCAGTCATTCTTGCAGCAGGCCGTCTGACCGAAGCAAAAGACTATCCCACCTTGCTCCGGGCGTTCGCTTTATTTCGAAATGAACGCGATGCAAAGCTCGTTATTTTGGGACAAGGCGAAGACCAAGCGAAATTGAAAACTTTGTCACAGAATCTCGGGATTTCAGCGGATGTCGATTTCCTTGGCTTTCAAGGCAATCCCTTTGCGTATATGTCCCGGTGTGACCTTTTCGTAATGTCGTCCGCATGGGAGGGTTTCCCGAATGCACTCGTGCAGGCCATGGCCTGTGGTGCGCGAATCGTGAGCACCAATTGTCGAACGGGTCCAGATGAGATCTTGGAGTATGGGAAGTGGGGAAAATTAGTCCCTGTGGGAGACTTCGCCTCTTTATGTGCAGCGATGGCTGACGCTTTGGACGAAGAACTACCGCCTAATGGGCGTGGACGTGTCTCCGACTTCACCACGTCCAAGATTGCAGACTTTTATGAGAACGCGATGCTCGCATAACATGCCAGAATATTCGTGGCGAAATACATCCATACTTCGGAATATCTGAAATGTTGATTAGAAAAAGCAAAATTTATGCGAGCTTGGCTACTATTCTAGTCATACCTTATGTCTTTATTGTAACTCAAGTAGTATTTCTTCGAAAAATACAATCTGATCGAGGTGATATTGCTGGTTACATAGCGAATTACGATCGGTATGTTGAATACATCTCATATACAACAAGGTCATGGATTGATTATATTACAAATGAGACGATTTTTCACTATATTTATTTTGAATTGTCGCAATATTTAGCCGATCCAGAATTTGCACTTCAGGTTCTGGCGGGGCTGTCGTCAGCTGTTCTCATCTTAGCGGTTTTTCCAAGAGATAAATCAAATATAGTGTTCTTGATCCTGTTGCTCCACCCTCGTGTTCTTGACCTAATGTCGTCTCAAATTCGCTTCGCGGTCGCCATCTCAATGTTCATCGTGGTTTTGATGGCCATACAAAACCGAATGCGTGGATTATTTGCATTACCTATCTCCACTATTCATACATTCTTCCTTGCTGCTGGATTATTTACCGCGTTTTTCGATCATTATCTATATAAGAGAAGAATAATTCATGCTTATGCTATAGCATTATCTATCGCTCTTGTATTAGTTTTCGGTGCTGAACTTTTTTTGAGCTACATTGGTGATCGGCGTTCTGAACTTAACGATGGCGCCAAAAGCTTTGGGCTCGCTTATCTTGTTATGACCCTGTTTACCTATCTTACAATTATTCACCAGAACAAAAAAATGGTATATAACGTATTTGGCTTCCTGTGTATAGTTTCTGGTGCCTCGGCGATATTTACTGCAATTATTGACGGGTATGCGGAAAGGTATGTTAGTTCTTTCATTGTATTTTTTCTGGCTTATGCATCGCAAGTAAAAATTCAAAATACTATATTCGTATTTCCGGTGGTTATGCTAAATCTCCTTCTTAGCCTTTATTTCTGGATTTGAAGGTTCTCTCTTATCTGGGTTTGCTCACGGTATAATTCATGAAGATACTTCACGTTATAACGGGCCTCAACAACGGGGGGGCTGAGGCAGTTTTGGCAAGGCTTTGCATTTCGGACGATAAGAACCAGCATGTAGTCGTGTCGCTGATGGGCGTAGGGAAATATGGACCGATTCTGGAAAAGGCAGGTATTGCCGTGCGTTGCCTTCATATGCGGCCAGGTAATGTGAGCTTGCGAGGTTCATGGAAGCTTTGGCGTACTCTACGACGCGAGCGTCCCGATGTCGTGCAGACATGGATGTATCATGCGGACTTGATTGGGGGTATCATCGCACGTTTAGCGGGAATTGGTAATGTCGTTTGGAACATCCGGCATTCCGAGTTGGATACCCAGAAGTCTAGCCGGGCGACAATTATGATTGCTCGTGCATGTGCTCGCCTTTCGCGGATAGTCCCGAAGCGTATTATAGTTTGCGCTGAGCACGCCGCAGATGTGCACATGGCGCTTGGATATGACGCTGACAAAATGATCGTGATTGGAAACGGTTATGACTTGTCGCTATTCAAACCAAATGGCGTCGCCCGGGAGCGCCAGCGCAGGCTTTGGGGAATATCGTCGGAAGAATCGGCTATTGGATATGTTGCTCGTTTCAATGCTGAAAAGGATCATGCAAATCTACTAGCTGCGATCGCGAAGCTCAGAACTCGCCGGCGAAGACTGCGTTTGCTGCTAATCGGGCCTGGAATGGAAGATGAGAATAATGAGCTTTCCCGCTTATTGGACGAGCACGATCTGAACGACTTAGTACTCTTATTGGGCTCGCAAGACGACGTGCCCAGCTGTATGAACGCGATGGATTTGCACGTTATGTCCAGTTCGGCTGAAGGCTTTCCAAACGTACTTGCTGAAGCTATGGCTTCGGGCACGCCCTGTGTGAGTACAGACGTGGGCGATGCGTCGCTTATTGTTGGTGATACTGGTTGGATTGTGGCTCCGCGGTGCCCGGAAGCTCTTGCGGAAGTAATCGAGACTGCTCTCGCGGAGATGCAGGATGTGCACGCTTGGATGGCTCGCAAGAGAGCGGCCCGCGCGCGTGTCGAAAATAGGTTTTCTCTTGCGGCAATGGTTGCGGCTTACCGCGCGGTATGGTCTTCGCTAAGCTCATTGTAATAGCACCAATTTCCCTCACGACTATATGCGCATATTAATTCTCGCTTCCATACCCAAGTCGCTCAGCAATTTCCGCGGTGCGCTCATCGAGACACTCGTCGCTTCCGGGCACGACGTCCATGTGGGCGCACCTAGTATCTATGGTGACAGAGCCACTTGTGCTTGGCTGACCGCACGCGGCGTATCGTACCATGAGGTTCCTCTGTCGCGCACAAATTTGAATGTAGTGGACGATTTACGTTCGCTTTTAGCGCTGTATCGCCTGATGCGAAAAATTGGTCCCGACCTAGTACTCGCCTACACGATTAAGCCTGTTATTTGGGGTATGATCGCGGCAAAGTTAAGGCGTGTGCCAAAGCGTGTAGCGTTGATAACGGGGCTTGGATATGCCTTTGTCGGTGAAGCGCGAGGCAAAAGGGCTATGATCCGTTTGCTTGCGAGCAAACTGTATAAAATTGCTCTGCGCTGCGCCTCTCTAGTGTTTTTCCAGAACCCCGACGATCGCGATGATTTTCGCAAGTGGGCTATTTTGCCTGCCGATCTAAAGGTCCTTTTGGTGAATGGCTCCGGCGTCGATACAGCGACCTTTGCCGTAGCACCTATGCCGCATCGTCCGCCGCTGCGGTTCTTGTTGATCGCCCGTCTGCTTTGGGACAAGGGCATTCGAGAATATGTGCAGGCGGCAAGGGTTACACGTGAGGCTCATCCCGAGGCAGAATTTCATCTGGTCGGCCCTATCGACACAAATCCTGAAGCGATTAGCGAGACAGAGGTCCGCTCTTGGGAAGATGCAGGAATTTTGATCTGGCATGGGGCGCAAAGTGACGTACGCTCCTTAATCGGAGCGGCACATGTGTATGTATTACCGAGCTACAGAGAAGGGACTCCGCGTTCGGTTTTAGAGGCTATGTCAATGGGGCGTCCTATCATCACATCTCATGCGCCGGGATGTCGCGAAACCGTGATAGATGGCGTTAATGGCTTTCTTGTCCCTGTCCGAGAGGCAGAACCCTTAGCTTTGGCGATGCAGAGGTTCATCCGGGAACCTCATCTCGTGAAGCAATTCGGCGACGCATCCCGCAGAATTGCGGAAGAGAAATACGACGTTCACAAAGTGAACGCGGTTATAATCGAGGCGTTGGACCTTTAAAACCTCCATTGCATCTAGGTTTAACCCGAATGCAACCGATGAATAATCGAGCCGACTGACCCGTATGCGACGGAAATGGAGTCGAAACGGCACAATCGAATTTATTTGATCTCTGTTCCAAAGCTCTCAAGGCCACGCTTTCCGGGTCGAACGGTAAACAAAAATGCGACTGTCAAAATAGGTCCTGCGTTTCTTCGCTTCAAAATAATTCCCGCCTCAGTTCGTAATCCGCTACATCAAGGCCGTGAAATAGGCCATGCATCGCTGTCAATGGTTCGGCCCTATCGTTAATCTCAGAAAAGGATTGCAATCGAACAAGTGAGCATTATTCGTTCGAGCTCAAAATATCCGTAGTGTATTGATAATTTCGCCTACGGGTTTGCGAGCTATAAGGAAGAAAACAGCAAACCGTGGTTGTGGCGTGCATAACCGTCAGAGTAAAGTTAAATACCATTGGGTGGACTTTGACGGACGGTGATACCGAAGATCGGTAGTCCCTCCGCTCCTGATCCAACCCTTGGTTTCAGTGATGAAATTCTTTATCGATGATCTTGCCAAGGTGGAAACAATGGCAGATGTGGCACTTTCTCTGGTCAACGTTCGCTACGCGGCTGAAAAGATAGCGGCAAAATGCTGTCCGCGATGGATGCGTAAGTTAAGGTTGAATGATGCTTGTAAAGCGCCTGTTTGATTGCTGCGTTGCGATTATGGCTCTCACCGTGTTCGCGCTTCCGATGCTTGGGGTCGCGCTGATGGTGCATAGCAAGCTGGGTTCACCGGTGCTCTTCACGCAAATGAGGCCGGGACAGCACGGCAAGCCGTTTAGAATGCTGAAGTTCAGGACAATGCTCGACGCGGTTGATCAAAACGGCGATCCACTGCCTGACGAAAAACGCCTGACCGCTTTTGGACAGCTCCTGCGCTCGACCTCACTCGACGAGCTGCCAGGCCTGTTCAATGTGCTCAAGGGGGATATGAGCGTGGTGGGTCCGCGCCCCCTGCTGATGGACTACCTGCCGCTCTATTCGCAGGAGCAATCCCGCCGTCACGAAGTGCGCCCAGGGATCACTGGCTGGGCTCAGGTAAACGGACGCAACGCCCTGTCTTGGCCGGAGAAATTCGCGTTGGATGTGTGGTACGTGGACAACCGGTCGATGTGGTTGGACCTGAAGATCCTGTGGCTGACCGCGCTCAAGGTGGCGCGGCGGGACGGAATAAGCGCCGCTGGCGAGGCTACGATGCCGCGCTTCATGGGAGAGGTCGAGTGAAGCTCGTGGGCATTTACGGCGCGTCAGGCCATGGGCGCGAAGTGATGGCGATGTTGCCGAAGGTGGCGGATACCGATTACGTCTTCATCGACGACAACGAACAGGCTGAAACAGTGAACAACCATCGCTGCCTTTCATGGGAAGAGTTTGTGAATGCGCCGGCAAGCTCAAGGCAGGCGGTGCTTGCGATTGGCGACGGCAAGGTGCGCGAGCGTCTTTCGAGAAAGTGCGAAGATGCGGATATCGGGTTCCTCCCGGCGCATGCGGAGAGCGCGGTGATACTCGATGACGTCAAGCTGGGGGAGGGCGCGGTGCTTTGCCCGTTTTCGATGGTTACGTGCAATGTAACAATCGGTCGGCAGTTCCATGCCAATTACTACGCCCAGGTATCACACGACTGTGTCATAGGTGATTTTGTCACTCTAGCGCCCGGCGCAAGATGCAACGGCAACGTTGTTATCGAAGATCACGCTTATATCGGCAGCGATGCTGTCCTGCGCCAAGGGAGACCGGGTGAACCGCTAGTGATAGGCAAGGGAGCAACCGTCGGCATGGGCGCGGTGGTGACCAGAAATGTTCCTGCCGGGATCACCGTCGTAGGAAACCCTGCTCGTCCACTGGAGAAATACTGAATCATGCGAATCTGGCTCTCCCGCCCGCATATGTCGGGGTACGAAGAAGCACGCGTTGCCGAAGCCTTTGCATCGAACTTTGTTGCGCCGCTAGGGCCCCAGCTAGATGAGTTCGAGGATACCGTAACAGAGTACCTAGGCGGCGGCGTCCATTGCGTCGGACTGTCGTCCGGCTCTGCAGCACTGCACCTCGCGCTTAGACTTGCCGGGGTAGGCCAAGGTGATGAAGTTTGGGTTTCGTCCATGACCTTCGCTGGCGGGATTTTTCCGGTCAATTATCTCCGCGCTCAGCCGCGATTTTTCGACCTTGATCCGACTAGTTGGACAATCGATGTTGACGTCTTGGCAGAGCAACTCGATATTGCAGCTAGTGAGGGGCGGCTACCGAAGGCAATCGTTCCAACTGACCTCTATGGACAAAGTGTCGACCTTGCAGCTCTCGAGCGTTGTGCGGCAAATTACGATGTGCGCCTGATAGTAGATTCTGCTGAAAGTCTTGGCGCTTCTTACAAAGATGGGCGCATGGCCGGAACAGGCGGTGATGCAGCGATCCTCTCTTTCAACGGGAACAAGATCATCACAACGTCGGGTGGCGGCATGCTAGTCACAAGGCACAAAGCTTGGGCTGACGAAGCCCGCTTCCTGGCTACGCAAGCGCGCGATCCAGCGCCTCACTACGAGCACTCCACTTTCGGCTACAACTACCGCCTATCCAATATTTGTGCAGCCATCGGCCTTGGGCAAATGGAAGTTCTGAACGAACGGGTAGAACGGCGGCGAGAGATTTTTGGACGCTATCGTGAAGCGCTGTCCCGGCCGGGCGTCTCATTTATGCCAGAGCCTGATGGTTGGCGGTCTACGCGTTGGCTCACTGCCCTCGCGATTGATGCTGCTCTAACCGATGTTTCGCGAGAGGACATTCGGCTCATGCTTCTTGAGCATGAGATCGAAGCGCGCCCACTTTGGAAGCCGATGCATATGCAACCGCTCTATTCTGGCACACCATATTACGGCTCAGGGGTCGACGAACGCTTGTTTGAGCAAGGTCTTTGTCTTCCCTCTGGAAGCGATATGACCAACGAGCAGCAAGATGAGGTCATAGAACGCGTTGCTACGCTTCTGGACTCAAGGATCTAGAAACTCGCTCGACATAGCTGAGCCGCTAAAATTCTTGAGAAATGGGCTCCCACTCCTAGGGACCTTTTCTCTCATAGAGATTTTATCCAATCTTTGCCTGGTTCCTGATTCGATGTCTTAAGGCAGATGGGCTAGGTCGAAAAAGCTCAAACTTCAAATCTCTAGACTTGGTCACCGCGCTAAAATTTCACCGGCAGTTTCGCAAATGTAAACCAAAACATGTGACGTGACCCCCAGCTTTCCCCCAGCTGGGATTAGAGCCGGACCGCGTTGTTGCGCATGAGCGCGGTTGAAGCAATGGGCTGCGTAGCGGAG
>NZ_FOWZ01000010.1 GCF_900115585.1 Qipengyuania nanhaisediminis
CCCGCTTGGCGGCGGGCGTCAGAACTTTTTTGCCAGAAGATCCTTCAACGCGGCCTGGTCCAACATGGCATCGGCGAGCAACCGCTTCAGCTTCGCGTTCTCGCTCTCGAGCTCCTTCAGTCGGCGGGCATCGGACACCTCCAGCCCGCCATACTTCGACTTCCAGTTGTAGATCGTCGCTTCCGACACTCCGTGTCGCCGGGCCAGGTCAGCGGTCTTCGCACCCGCCTCAGCCTCCTTCAGCACACCGATGATCTGCTCTTCGGAAAACCTCGTTCTCTTCATCTCGTCCGTCCTTCTGTAAGGGCCGGACTCTAATCCAAATTGGAGGAAAATCAGGGGGTCACGTCACAACGAGTCAAAGCCAGACGGATCTCCCCGAAAGCTATTAGACAATTCACGGCTTTTGGAACTGGGCTGGCGGCCGCGCATAACGCTCAAAGAAGGAATCCTCAGAACGTATCAGAGTTTCCTATCCGAAATGACATGACCTCGAAGTTTGCTTAAAGGCCAAGCTACCACCTAATCTCGCGGTCTCACCGATTCACGAAATGTGACGACTGAAAAATCGCAAACTCCGCCGGTAGCCTTTGGATAGCATTTCGAGCCCAAGATAGGCATGACCTCTCAATTGATATCCTTCAGGTCCGACCTCACCACTTCCCCTTCATAAGCGCGGCATGATGTAGCGAATTAGATCGAGATGCAAAAAATGCCGGCCCCAACCTAATGGGACCGACATTCTTTACATCGATATTTTCGAATTAGACGCTGACAGGCAGATCTTCATCGTCATCGCCGTCTGCGGCGACAACGATGCCTGCGATTACTGCGGCAGCAGCAAGAATGGCAACGAGCACGCTGGAACCACCGAGTTCGGCTTCTTCCTTCGAAGCCTGCGAAGCGCGCTGCACGTCAGCAGCGGTAGCCATAGCCGGCGTCGCGGTCATTGCGACTGCAGCGAGCGGAAGCAAAATTTTCTTCATCGAGTTTAATCTCCTAGTCTCTGAGCGACAGCTCAAATATCTGATCTGTCGATTCAAAATTATGTATACTACGATCCACCAAGGAACTCAACCCCTTAAGAGTAGCCACACCCTGATAACGATGATCAGATTCAAGCATATACCGGCTAGGGTTGGATTATTAAAATCCTGCTAAACTCCAAGCGTTCCGAGGAAATTTGAAACGGCCACAAAAAAGATTGAGAGCGGAACTGCCGCAAATGCGCAGTTACCAGCTTCGCCACAGCAAGCCGACAAGCACGGACGCAGGATAGCTAAGAGGCACGACGCTGCAGCCATGAGCTTCGACAGGCGGTCACATTTGGGTAGCCAATAGCAAAGGGGAAATTTCTCCCTTGAGAGCGGATTTTCCCGACCATGCTCGTCCATGGAGCCCGAGCTCAAGGTAGGAACACCCAGATGGAAGCCTAGTGATTGAGTGCGAAATCTCGCGCTCACCAAATGGCACTTCCATAATCTGTTCGCCGCTGCCCACGCAGGTCAAGACGAGTTTTACATCTTGGGACAAGTTACTTGGGCGGATCTCATGCGTAGCAGAAATCGTGAACGGCACCTCAGGGGGGCTGATGGTCCGCTTGGCGAATGTTCCTCCATTTCCAGGGCGGATGTATAGTTCAAGATTATCTGAATTTTGGCTTGTTTGCGCCCGGAATTCGGCGCTGTCGACAAAGCTCCAATCAAAGGGCTCGAAGGTAGAGATCCAACTCAGGACTTGGTTTGATCGCTCGGCGGATCCCTCCCCTGATAATCGACGATATAGAGCGTACGAAGCTTCGAGATCTCCTCCGGAAACTAGGTTGCGCAACAAGGTTTGGTCTAGCTTTTGATCATCAAAAGATTGCCGGGACCGCAGCTCAACAAGGTTGGCGAGCGCCTTGGGTTGTCCGATGGCATAACTGACGAAGCGCTTGTGCCAGGGAGAGGACCCGTCGAGCACTCGTGAAAATTCTTCTACAGCGCCTTCTTGCACAAATACCGAGAGCAAAACTGGAAAAAGCTCACCCGACCTGGCGGGGCGAACTCGTAGGATCTCGTCTATAGTGCCAACTGCACCACCATAATTCTCCGCTAGGACCTGCTCTTGAAGAACGAGACCTTGGAGTGTCAATTCCCGACGGTTTAGCGTCGAAGCGAGATCAACTACCGTGGAGCGTGCCTTTCCTTGATCTGTAGCAAGGGCAAGGATTGCAAGAGAATTCGGGGTAAGCGGCTCTTTCAAATAAGCTAGCCGAGCCCACATCTCAGCACTTCGCGCCGCAGCCTCCGGTTCTTGTGAGAGCACGGCGGAAGATGCGTACTTTTCGGACGCTATATTCTCTCGTGCCAAACCATTTAGCGGGAACAGTCTGGCCGCTATTTCTGGCTGCTTACTAGTCAAGGCTATCCCCGCAGACTGGAAGCCAAGGCCAAGAGCTAAAAAACCACAGGTTAGGCTAAGAAGCGTAAACCTGAGAGGCTTCGCAAATTTCATCGATCGGGCCTCGCTAGCCTCTACGCCTTTTCGGCTTTTTCGCTATCGCCGTAGCCATAGCCGTAGCCGTAGCCGTAGCCGTAGCCGTAGCCGTATGCGGAATTTTTTTGGCTCACCTTGGTCACAACCGCGCCGTAGACTTGAGCCCCTGATCGTATCAGGCGACCAAGCGCATTTTCGATGCCACGCAGCTTGATCCGTTCCGTCTCAATCACAAAGATAACCCCGTCCACGGCCTTGGACATCTCAATCGCATCCGCCAAAGCAAGCATGGGAGCGCCATCAATAAGGACCTGATCATATGAGCCTCTCGCGGCCTCAATGATTTGAGCAAACCGTTCTCCGGCGAGGAGCTCAACAGGATTGGGCGGCGTGTGACCCATGGGGAGGATATCAAACCCGAACTCGTCAAGGGTGACGGTTTGCGACGCGAAATCAACTTCCTGGTTCGTTAGCAGCGCTGCCAAACCACCCCTGTCGTAATCCTCAAGCTCGAGGGTATTACGAAGTTTGGAATTCCGAAGATCGGCATCGATGAGGAGCGTACGCTTACCCAACTGGGCGAAGCTTGTTGCTGTTCCTACTGTTGAAATGCTCTTGCCTTCTGCAGGGACTGATGACGTGAACATCAACACTTGCGGAGCACCTTGCGGGGTAAGGAAGTTAATATTGGTCCTTACTGTAGTGTAGGCTTCACTTATATCAGACGATCGCTCTGCGACCTTGTCAATCATCTGCCCATCGTCATTCCGGGGTATGGCGCCAAGTAGAGGGAGGCCGAGCCGCCTTCGAACATCCTCGGGATCCTGCAAGGTCTGGCTTAGCGCCACGCGCAAATAGACCAGGCCTCCGGCAATTACCACGCTACCGACTATGGCAATCAAAAGGTTCTGAATGAGCGACGGAGCATAAGGTGCATCGGGTGCTTCTGCCAGATCGATGATCTGAATATTATTTTGTCCAGCGCCAGACGCTTCCAGCTCCTTGAAGCGCTGCAACAAGGCAGCATAGATCTCGCGATTTGTATCAACTTCGCGCTTGAGAATCCCGTAGCTGATGCCCTGCCCCTGCTGGCCCAAGAAGCGGCGCTTAGCCTGTTCCATCTGTTCGCGCAGCTCGGCCTCCCTCAGGCGGGCACCCTGAAGCGAAGCACGAGCGCCACTCGAAATCGCAGAACTTAATGAACTTACCTCAGCTTGCTTTTCCACGACCTCAGGATATTCCGGGCCATAGTTGGAACGCAGCACAGCGAGTTCCGCTTTCGCCTGGCTCAGCCTCGTAAGCAATTCGTTACGAGGATCATTTCCAGCAAACTCACCAGCGACTACCGCAGCCTGTGCACTAACACGGTCAGCGACGGCATCCGCAAGCGCCGTATTCAGCGCCTGCAAATCGGCACCGACAAGGGTTTGGCCAGCACTCTCAGCTCCGGAATCCTCTCCCGAATTAAGCACCAGAATCTCGTTGGCATTCGCGTATTCCACGAGTTCACGCTCAGACTGCGCCAATCGTTCTCTGAGTTCTGCGATCTGGCTTTGCAGAAAATCGCGAGCTTCGATGTTAGCCCCGAAACGTTTCTCGTAATTAGCGGCCACGAACTCCTGCGCCCAAAGGTTCGCTATCTCAGCTGAAATGGCAGCATTTGGACTGGAGAACTTAACATCCACGAGACTAGATTGGGTGATTGGATCGATACTGATGTTCTCAAGGAGAACTCTCTCGATTGATCGGTTAAGGTTCGCTTCCTCGTCGAAATTGAAAGCTTCTAGAAACTCTTCATCTCTGGACAAGTTGCCTGCCTCAAGGACGCGCTTAGCCATGAACTGTGAGACCAGCAGCTCATACTGAGTGTTGAGATACTGCAGCTCCGAGACCAACCCCTCTGACTCGAGAGAATCCAGATTGGTCACATCGGCAGTGACCTGCGACACCTCGAGCCGCGACGTGGCCATGTAGAGAGGTGTGGCAAGAAGAGTCGCCAAAATGCCCAGCAAGATGCCCAAAGCGATAATGCCGGCAAGCCAGTACTTTAGTCCGAGCGCCTCATGCCAGTAGCGCTCAAGATCCAACGCGAAAGACGCGCCACTACCAATTTCATCATCGGCGATCTGGCGGCGACCATCATGCTCCACGCCAGCCGGGCCTGCGAAGTCGATCTTGTTCATCGCCCAATCCGATCGATCAAAATTGCAGAGGTCGAAAGCAGGGGCGCAAAGCGCAAAATATTATCAAGACGCCTTCGCGCAGGAGAGTCCCCCACGATAACAATGTCATTTGGATAAAGTGTTGGGTCTGCATAATTGCCGCGTTGGATAGCTTGGATGTTATAGGCCCCTATGTACCGCTGGCCCGCAACAGTCCTCAAAACCAAAACATCCTGCAAATCGGCGTATTCTGCCAGTCCACCAGCTTGGTTCACAACTCGCAAAAGCGATTGCCGGACAGGGACAGGATATTCTCCCGGCTTGTTTACCTGTCCGCCAACCGAAACCGTGCGTGGCGGGATCTCGCTAGGCAGTACACGCACTTCAGGGTTCAGCAGATAAGTTCCGCGCAAAGAATTTGCGATCAACTCCGCTGCCTCATTGGGCGGAAGACCATCTAGCTCGAGCACACCTAGCAAGGGGAAGGAAATTCGCCCGAGCCCATCGGAGAGGTATGTACCACTCAGCCGCTCCGCACCAACAACCTCAATTTCCAAAGCCTCTTGGGGACCTATGACGTAGAGGTTCTCAATTCGCGGGGCAGGCAATTCTTCGAGCTGCGCTATCTCGATCCCCGGCGCCGTACCGTAGGTGCGGTCGGTCGCGCATCCTGACAACGCAAGGGCGACCACCAGGCCGGCAAAACCCGTTCTCAACTCTCTCACTACAAGTATTCTCTTCATGCTGGGCGCCTTAGCGCAATTCTGATGACGGGAAAGTCGGTTTATTGTCCGAAGGATTCTCCCGACGATTCATGTGTCTTCCGCGTCACGATGGTCGCGCGAAAGGGCGAGTAGGAGCCAAATCAGTACTAGCTGGAAAATCGGCGTTCTCAAGGGGTAGTCCACCAGGGATGCGGCAGCAATAATGCTGAAAATGCTGATCCAGAAGATACCGAAGACAGGCCCCATGCGAACATGAAATGATCTCGACAATGATCGTACCATCCAAACGGTCAGTCCGGCCAATAAGGCCCCCGCTATCACTCCTCCTTCGATGACGAATTGCAACCAGTCATTGTGCGCTTGGTTTACGTAACGTGGCATCAGCAGTTCAGACGGCTCGTAGATGTGGTAGACTTGTTCAAACGAGCCGAAACCTGAGCCGACCAACCAATGTGTCGAGAGCATTTCGGAAATGACGGGCAGGATCGACCATCTCAAATCGGCAAAACTGTCTTTCGCCAGGATATCGCTGAAGGCGGGCGCCCGGCCAAGAGCTACGAATCCAACAACGGTCAAGGCCAATATCAAGAGCGGTACAACCGCAACCAGGTACGGGCGCTGTTCGCTCCAACGCCTTAGCCGACCAGGGGGGGGATTTTCACTACGGCGTGCTGGCGACACACCGATCATCACTACCGCAATGAGGGCAGCTCCCAAGCATGCGACAAACCCCGCACGCGATCCACTAACCAAAGCTACGAGGACAATTAAGAAGAAGGAGGCAGGATAGAATATGCTCAACCATCTGGCGCCACGCTGTATTCGAGCCTCTAAACCAAGCCTAGCTACAACCAGCAGCGAGCAGGCAGCGAAGACTGCCGAATGGTTCTCATTTGCAAAGATGCCGACAGCCGAGCCCCAATTGGTGAGCTCGTAAAAATAAAGGGGACTGGACCGTCCCGAAATGACTTGCAGCAAACCCAGCGCTGCATTCAAAATCCCTAATCCAGCGACAATTTGAAGTAAATCCCGGGTACTTGCTCTAAGAGCAATCGCCAGCAGGAGCCCTGCCGCTGGTACGACTAAGCTGCCGAAAGCATTCCATGTTCGCATGGGTGCCAAGGAGAGTGGGCGCCAGACATCGTCAAAGCCCAATGCACCGTCCAGTTGTTCGATTGCGTCACGGCCGGGAAGTGCATGCCAAATTTCAGGAGGCAGCGGAGCAAGTTGCAACCCAACAACCATCACGAATAAGCCAAAGAGAGTGACGAGCGCCGCTTCTCGTTTGAGTTCGTGCCATGCGAGGTAATAGAGCGCTGGTATAAGAAGCAAGCCCGACAACGCGCGCAGCGGCACGATTTGGATTGCGTCATAGCGTGAGGCACCTCCTAAAAAGGCAGCCACACCGGCCAAGAGCGCTAGGAAAATCCACCGGTTGGTGGGCTTAATTGCAGCGTATCGTGAAGGGGAGCGGTGGCTGGTGCCGTTGGCCATCAAATTCTATCGACCTTCGCAAGCTAGATCATGCGTTCAAAATTGTGTGGAACGCGACTGGAGCCAACGCCTCGACATTGCAAGCCCATACTGGCGCAAATCCGCAATGCTATGCGCGATGACCGTTGCCCCACTCCAATCTCATGCCCCCCCCCTCCCCCGACCTTTGATTGGCATTTTTGTGCTTGTTTTCCTTTGAACGAGGGGCAGAACCGCAGGCAAAGACCAAAACAACCCCATACACAGTAGAATGCCGCTCCCACCGTCAAAAACCTAGGTCTCTGACCGAATCACTCAAGACACATAAGAAAATTTTGCGCTCCGGCGACCTCAAAATGAATCACAGATCTTAATTACGCTATTAGTTTCCGCACTTTAGCTGCCGATCCAAAGTTCTTTCCTGCAGACGTATCATCGCCGGCCTGATCCTAATTCAGGAGGAACCGATGGATGATGATGAGATCAAATTGCACGAGGAAGCCTACTCCAGGGCAGTGGCGCTATTTGACGAGATTGCGCTCGAAGTACCTGGAGGCCTTTCCCGCGAGGGTTTCCTGAAGCTGGTTATGCAGGCCGCCGTGTGTCGCTGGTCGGTTTTGCCCATGTCGCGCGAAGAACGGGACAACTATATCAGGGCAGTCATCATATCTCTCATTGACCTCTCACCCGCGAACGCCCTCGAAGGAATGTTGGCGGTCCAGATACTGACCAACCACGAGGTCATCGTGGCGTGTCATTCCCGGGCCTTGAACCAGAGCGAGCTGCCCATCCACCGCGATGCCACCCAGAAGCACGCAATCAAAGCCATGGAAACATCCATGAAGCAGATGATCACTCTCCAAGGCATGATCGAACGCCGTCAGCTCAACATGAAAAGCGCCAAAACGCTTGATCGCCAGCATGCCGAGCGGCTGAGCTATAATGAGCCCACTGATCCGAATGTAAGAGATCGTTCGGAGAAATCCGTTCTGTCCGCCAATCTCGAAACTTCTAAGAAGTGAGCCGAGGCTCAGGCAATCACCCGCGTAGGGTCGAGCCAATGCTCACTAGTCATCGGTGCGGGGCCAAAACCCGCGCCGGAGGATCATGCAAATCTCCATCAATTTCAGGGAAGAAGCGATGTCGGATGCATGGTGGTGCGGCAGGATCTGGCGCCCCGAAGAACAACCACAACGCACTCAAACATGGCTTCTATTCGCGAGAGGAAGTCCGGAAGCGCAGGCTGATCAAACTGATGCTGGATGACTTCCGCAAGACACTCAGCGAGATTGAATAATTGGATTGGAGGGCAGGTCTTACTAAGACGGCGTAACCGCCAGACGCCGCAAAATTCATACGTATCTCCCTCTCGCAGCTTCGATCATTCTCGCCAAGAGATATTTCCATCCGGCTTGACTCTCCTGCTGCGCGATCAACTTGGATCATCTCGATCCCGGTCGCGAAGCGAGGAAGGCACGCAACGTATGTGGGAGCCAATTCCAGTCAAAAGTGTGTCGCGGGAATGCGTGGTCATGTAAGATCGAGAGGCGGTTCAGGACAGTGAATCCTGCGAGGTCATAGGTTGGAGTTGCATGCCCCATGCGCATGTCTTAGCGAACAGCGAAGTACGAGTAGCAAGGTTTTATGCGAAAGAGATTGAATGATTGACCACTTTAGGCGTCTCTCGACCGTAAGCCGAAGGCAAAAAATAGCGCTTCAACTCGTTGTCGATTCTGGATTGATCGTCGCCTGCTTCTTGGCAGCGATGACAATCCGGCTCGAGAGCCTCGAATTCCTATCCAATCTGAAGATTTGGCTGCCGGTCTCTATCGCTGCCGTAGCGGCGATTGGGACTTTCTGGCTGACGGGGCTGTACCGCACGCTTGTTCGCTTTGTGACCGGTAAGATCCTGACATCGATCGCCAAAGGTATTCTGGCTTTCGCGATTATCTTGTTCGTGGCGAGCAACTTGTTAACAGCTGGCATTCCGCGATCTGTGCCCATTATCTCTGGAGTTCTTCTTTTTCTCGCGATTGGAGGGATTCGATTCGTGGTTCGTCAAATCTTCCGAAAGCCCATGCAGGTGAGCAAAAGACCAGTCGTCATCTATGGCGCGGGAGAGGCCGGCCTTGAACTGGTCAACTCACTGTTCCATGGGCGTGATTACGCTCCCATCGCTTTCGTGGACGACGATCCGCGCCTGCAAAAACTCACGATCAGCGGGATCCCTGTCTACTCTCCACAGGCAATTCCAAGGCTCGCTGATGGCGGGGCTCTTGAGGTTGTTCTTCTGGCAATGCCAAATCTCAGCCACTCCCGGCGCCGCGAAATCTTCGCCTCGCTCGAGGATTTAGACCTTGAAGTTAAAACCATCCCCGGTCTCTCAGACATAATTAGCGGCAGGGCTGAGATTTCCGAACTGCGCAATGTGACGGCTGAGGACCTACTGGGCCGCGACCCGGTTGCCCCTGACGCGGAACTGCTAAAGAGGAATATCGCCAATAAGGTCGTCATGGTGTCAGGAGCCGGTGGCTCGATTGGCAGCGAGCTATGTCGTCAGATTCTCGGCCAGGGACCAAGGCAGTTGATCCTGTACGAGATCTCTGAATTTGCGCTCTATACAATCGAACAAGAGCTCTCAGAGATGGCCGATCAGATTGCATCATCGGCCAAGATCATTCCCGTGCTCGGCTCAGTCCAGAATGCCAAGAGGCTGGAGGCGGCGATCAAGGCATTTAAGGTTGAAACGATCTATCATGCAGCTGCCTACAAGCACGTACCTCTTGTGGAAGAGAACGTCGTTGAAGGGATCCGCAACAATGTTTTCGGCACCCTGACCATAGCAAGGTTGGCACTCCAAAATAACGTAGCCAACTTTATCCTGATTTCGACTGACAAGGCGGTCAGGCCAACCAACGTAATGGGTGCCACCAAGCGCATCGCTGAACTCATATGTCAGGCATTCGCAAAAGGAGGGGGCTCAACCAACTTCTCAATGGTGCGTTTTGGCAATGTGCTCGGATCGTCGGGCTCAGTCATTCCCCGGTTCCGTTCACAGATCGAAGCAGGCGGCCCCTTAACGGTGACGCACCCCGATATCACTCGCTATTTTATGACAATACCTGAAGCATCCCAACTCGTGATTCAGGCCGGCGCAATGGCAAGGGGTGGCGATGTCTTCGTTCTTGATATGGGCGAACCAGTCAGGATTGCAGACCTGGCCGTGACCATGGTGAAATTACATGGCCTCACGCCATATTTTGTGAATGATACTCACGAAGTCGTCCAGGAAAAGGGCGATATTCCGATATGTTTCACAGGACTGCGAAAAGGGGAGAAGCTCTTTGAAGAGTTGCTGATTGGGAACGATCCGCAAGCGACAGAACACCCCCGCGTCCTATCCGCCAAAGAAATCTCAATGGCGCCTGACAAACTCTTGCCACTGCTTGATAGGCTGCTCGAAGCTTGCAAGTCGTTCAATCTACCGGAGATACACGACATACTGCGCGACTTGCCGCTTGAGTATTCACCACTACAGGATCGTCTATTTGATTTGGTTTGGGAAGCCACGCAGACATTAGCGCTTGCCGGCCAGCAGGTTAAACCAAACCCGGCAAGCCAATGAGCTCCAACCGCAAAGGCCTCGCCGAGAAAGTTTGGTGTAAGATGCTCCACTTATACTTTCGAGCAACCCGGGGTTTGTCTCCAAGGGTCCGCACTGTCGTATTGAATGATAGTGGAGAGGTTTTGCTGGTAAGGCACACGTACACCAGCGGATAGCAATTCCCGGGCGGCGTAGCGCCCAACGAAACTGTCTAGACCGCTCTAGCAAGAGAACTGGAGGAAGAAACGGGCCTAAAGCTCGTCGGAATGCCAAATTTGCATGGCATCTTTCTCAACCGTCCGGAGAGTAAGCGTGACCATGTGACGTGACCCCCTGATTTTCCTCCAATTTGGATTAGAGTCCGGCCCTTACAGAAGGACGGACGAGATGAAGAGAACGAGGTTTTCCGAAGAGCAGATCATCGGTGTGCTGAAGGAGGCTGAGGCGGGTGCGAAGACCGCTGACCTGGCCCGGCGACACGGAGTGTCGGAAGCGACGATCTACAACTGGAAGTCGAAGTATGGCGGGCTGGAGGTGTCCGATGCCCGCCGACTGAAGGAGCTCGAGAGCGAGAACGCGAAGCTGAAGCGGTTGCTCGCCGATGCCATGTTGGACCAGGCCGCGTTGAAGGATCTTCTGGCAAAAAAGTTCTGACGCCCGCCGCCAAGCGGG
>NZ_FOWZ01000009.1 GCF_900115585.1 Qipengyuania nanhaisediminis
TGCTCTTCGGAAAACCTCGTTCTCTTCATCTCGTCCGTCCTTCTGTAAGGGCCGGACTCTAATCCAAATTGGAGGAAAATCAGGGGGTCACGTCAGACCATGCCGATAATTAGTTTTCCGTTACATTGATACGGCTTAATCAGCGAGTTTCATTCTCGAAACTTCGCTCCGCTCCCACCCAAATGCAATTCGATGGATGTCGTAATTTTTCATCATGAACCGCACACTACGCGGATCAATCCGGTGCAACTCAGCAATCTCTGCAGTTGCAATCAGACGTTTTGCGACACGTAAAACAGAGTTCCGGTCGGCGCGTAAACTGACGCCAGAGTTCTTGAACTCAATCAGGTTTCCCGCTCGCACACTTCGCATCTGCGGTGCGTCGATATTGAGAATATCTTCTGCACCTCTCTGCGTGACATCGTTTGAGAACGGGAAGTCCGGATAGTCAGTCTCTTGGAAGATTGAATCATCGAATTTCACTAGGTCAGCTCGACGTACTCGAATTTTGCGCGCGTAGTTTGGGCCGCGGTGCCTGCCCGCTATGGATCGTCCATGAAGCCGTGGCCATTCCCGATCGGGTACAGGTCCAGCTGGCCGAGACGCCCGATGGTGTCCGTTATGTTTCCATGGCAAAAGGGCTGATCAAGGCGTCCGGAGGATTTGATCGGAATCCGCGCCGTTATGCTGTCGCGCTCGGTTGCGAGGTCGAGCATGCCAGTGAGTTCGTTTACGCCGACAATATCGACCTGATCTCAGCTGGAGTAGCCACCGAGATTGGGGCATCCTGCAGGATCTGCCCTCGAACAGGCTGCGACCAACGCGCATATCCTCCCAGCGACCAGCAGATCGAAGTCGATCTGTTCGAAAGGGGCGTTGTTCCCTATTCGATGCGACAAAGCGGCTAGATGCTGATCTGGCGAAACGGATGAGAGCGATGGGCGAAGAACGATCGCAAGAGATAGAGAGCGAACAAGCCAAAATGCATACAGCCAGCGCAGCCCGCAGATGGCGAGAGATGGTTGCGGACGATCTCCCGCGCGTGCTCGCCATCGCGGACAAGTGCCATCCCGATCATCCTGAAGACGAGGCGGTGTTTCGAGAGCGGCTCGAACTTTTCGCAGGAGGATGCTGTGTTCTCGAGCAAGACGGGGAGACCGTTGGATACATCATTTGTCACCCCGCTACTTTCGGCCACCCGGTGCCACTGGACACGCTGCTAGGCGCACTGCCTGACAATGCGGATGTGCTCTACATTCATGATATCTCGATAGACTTGGGTATGCGCGGTAAAGGGCTTGCAAGTGAGGCGGTTGATCACGCGAAGCGGCTTGCCCGCAAGCACGATTATGACCGGGTTGCACTGGTGGCGGTCAATCGCTCTCAGGATTTTTGGGCAAAGCATGAGTTTATGATCATAGCCGACGAGGACATCGGCAAAGCGCTGGTCGGATATGGTGGAGCCAGTAGCTATATGGTCTGCGATCTCACCTAGGCTGGAGCGAGCCTCTGCATGATTTGCGACTTTGATCCTGTAATCTGTCCCAGATGAAACTGGTCGAGGTGTGAAAGAAAGGCCTCCAGCGCCCCTGCCAAGGCGGGCTTGAGTCCGCATACGCCATCGATGGCGCAGCCTTCCTTGCCTCCCATACAGGCGACAAAACCGTTCGTATTTTCCAGTGACCGGACAACCTCGCCTACATTGATTTGCGAAGCCTGCCGGGCGAGCCGCAGGCCACCGCTCCTGCCCCGCAAGGTTTCTACGAAGCCTGCGGCTGCAAGGTCCTGTGCCACCTTGGCCAGGTGGTTGCGCGATATCCCATAGTGCTCAGCGATCCAGTCGATCGAGACTACATCGTCTTTGGCGGCAAGCGCCATAAGCATCCGCAGCGCATAGTCGGTTCGAAGGTTCAACTGCATAAAATCGGTATATCAAATGTTGCTTTTCCCGCAAAACGGGATATAAGAGGTATATTATATACCTGTTTTAAGGTTCACGAGATGACCGCAAACGTCAATGTTTCTCGCGCAGATGTGCTCGATGCACGAGCAGCGAAGCTTGCTCACGCTGAATCGCTTGGCGTCACCGAGCAGTTCGTGTCGCAACTGGTGGACGAATTCTACGGACGCATTCGCGAGGACGACCTGCTTGGCCCCATTTTCGCGGAACGTATTTCGGAGTGGCCCGCGCATCTCGAGCGCATGAAGTCCTTCTGGCGCTCCGTTTTGTTCAACAGCGGTGAGTTCGCAGGCAATCCTATGAGCAAGCACATCGAGATTACTGGCCTGGAAGAGCACCATTTCACCCGTTGGCTGGACCACTTCTACGCAACACTCCGCACGCTCTCGAACCAACCGGAGTCGATTAGATTGGTTGCCGACCGAGCCCGCGCGATCGCGGACAGTCTCCTGACAGGCATCGCGATCGGAAAAACCGGAATCTCGGGGTCAACAGCAGGAAGGAACCTCCCCCATGTTTGAACAACAGACTTTAATTGCGGAAAGCGAGGTTTGTGCAGAAGCGGAAGTCAGGGCTCTCAAAGGCCTTCTGCAACCACTTTCGGTTGCTCCTGTCGCGCCTTCGAATGCGGGCTTTCAGCTCCCGGCCCAGGTCTGGCAGATCATGCTCTCATGCTACGGCATATTCTTCTTCGCGATATTCTTGGCGACGGGCGGCAGTACGGCGGCGCGCTTCGCGATCATGATTTCCGTCCTGTACACGGCAATATATTTCGGGGTCGCACGCCTAGGTGCGCGTCAAGCGGGGCGTGAACAGACTTCACCCCTCGATTGCGGTGGAAAGCTTCCAACCTGGACCGGCCCGATGGATCGCAAGGCGGTGTTTGCGCAGGTTCTCGTTGTACCCGCAACAGTCTCTCTGTTCGGGATCGGCATTTTGATCATCGTCCTAGCGGTTGGACCCGGCGCGTGACACAGCCAGTCGAGCTCCCACCGAATGTGGTCAAATACGCCGAAAGTCCGATGTTTTCAGCAGAAACTGTTCCGGACAAACTGACCTCCGAACACAGACTAAAGCCAGGCGTCTGGGGCCGACTTTGCGTTGGCAAGGGCTTGGTCGAGTTTCACACTACCGGACCAGCCTCATCGACAACCGCCGTCAGAGCCGGAGAAAGCTTGATTATCGAACCGGCGTTATCGCACTTCGTTCGACTATCGGCCGATGCGCAATTCAAAGTGACCTTTTATCATTAAAAAGGCTTCGAGGGTTTCAGTCTTTCGCCCATAGGAAGTATGAACCGATAAATTACGTCGCGAGAGCTTCGAGCACATCTCGGCGCAAAATGGTTATTGTTCTGTGACCCGATATCATGATCACGCCTTCGTCGCGGAATTTGGTAAATTGTCTGCTGACCGTCTCGATAGTGAGGCCTAGAACATCCGCAATCTGCTGGCGGGACATGGGTAGTTCAAACTGTTCGTCATCGAATTGGCCCGCATTACCGTCGATAGGCAAAGTGTTTCTCGAGGCCACCTCAAGGAGTAATGTCGCGAGTCTTTCTTCCGCGTTAAAGCGTCCGAGAAGCAGCATCCAGCGTCTGGTTTTATCGAGTTCGCTTAAAGTGCGTTCTAGCAACTTGTGCTCAAGGCGAGCATGTTCGTGCACAAAGCGCTCGAAGTCCAGCCGCCGGAAGATGCAGACGACGGCTTCCCCAAGGGCCTCCACGCTGTATGGAGAGGTCTCAGTGAACGGCCGACCGATAAAATCCGAGGGATAGGCCAATCCGAGAATCTGTTCGCGACCATCGCTCGTCTGGGTCGAAAGTTTCATTACGCCTGAAACGACGTTTGCGACAAATATTGCCTCTTCGCCTTCCCATAGAAGCGTTTCGCCCGGGTCTAGGTGCCTTCTGCGCCCCGATCCCGTTAAGAAGCTCAACCTCATGATCATCAAGGTCGGCACAGATCGCCCGGTTCCGAACGGAACAGGCCTGACAGAAATTAAGGTCATTTCGCTGCTCTGCGTTTTCTGACAGGACCGATACAGCTTCGTCCGGTGATCTTTCCGAGATATTCGCCATACTGTGATCACTCTGCAATTGAGATATCCGCAACGCGCGGGGCGGACCTAAGCCACCCGATCAGTCCTGAGCGGCTGTCGCACGTCGACGATCCGCAGGCAGCGTTCTCTACCAGAACGATCGGGCCAGTCGATCGCTGACCCTGATCGCATTCCGATCAGGCCGGCTCCTACAAGCGTCAATATCGAGAGACGGTTCTGGTCGAGGTTGGCGTCGCGCGGCCATACCAGTTTGACTTTGCGTCGGTCGCCTGACCGCTCGTCGACGAATTCCACCTCCGATTGCATGGTTACGATGTCCGGCGGCAAGTCGCCTGCTGTCATCACATGAGCACGATCAAGTTCCTCGCAAAGTTTTGCAGCGACATCGGGACTGCGCTCTTCGATAGACATCGCCAAGTCGTAGAGTGCGTCAGCTTCAGAATCGATAACGTGAATGGTCGGCTTCTCGCCGAGTTGAGAGGTAGTCATTTTTCGTAACTCGCTTGGGAGCCGCACGAAGTTCGCGGCAGGGCTGTCGATCGTCCGGGAGCCTCGCCCCGGACCGGATCACGGCCGTAGAGACGAGGCGTGCGCCCGTGCGGGCAGCTGACCTGCGTGCGCGAGATGTCGGTCAAAGTGTAGCGAAAAGACCATGCCGTACATGTGGGCGCGAACTTTGGTTTAGTCAAATGACATCTGAGCGATCGTCTCGTCGACAATTGCGAGACTTTCGTGTCAGGGACGCCTATCAATGGGAAATGATGAACTTTCCTTCCTTTGGATCCAAGCGCGGACCAGACCTCGCTATCGATCTCGGCACTGCCAACATGCGTATCATGGTGCGAGGCGAAGGTGTGGTCTTCGACGAACCATCCTTGTGCTATTACGACAAGGCTGGCGGCCAGATGAAGCTGATTGCAGCGGGTCGGGATGTTTTGGCGATGGTTGATCGGGCTCCCGGAACTCATGTGGTCCGCCGTCCTCTCGCCCGCGGCGTTCTGCAGGATATGGAAGCCGCCGCCGCATTGCTTGCGCATGGATTGTCTTCTGTGGTTGGCAAGAAGCGCAGAGGGGGTCTTCCAGCCATGATCGGTATTCCGGCGGATGCCACGAAGGCGGAAGCAAATGCATTGCTCGCCGCCGCGGACGATGCCGGCTTCGGACGGATCGAACTGGTGCGTGAGCCTTTTGCAGCGGCTATCGGAGCAGAACTTCCCGTCCGCGAAGCCCGCGCATCCATGGTGGTCGAATGCGGCGCCGGAACAACCGAGGTTGCGGTGTTCTCGATCGACGGCCAATGTCGTTCGCGCTCCGTGCGTCTGGGCGGTTTCAGCCTTGACGAGGCGATTACCGAACATCTTCATCTCCGGCATCACTTCCTTATTGGAAAAATCACCGCCGAGGCGCTGAAGAAGCATCTCGCCGAAGATGGTGCCGAGGACGCGGAAGTAGAAATCAAAGGGCAATCACTGCACAATGGTCTTCCAGGAATATTGACCTTGCCGGTTTCCGAGTTCCATCCCGTGCTGAAGCGACATTTTGGTCGTTTCGCGGATGCCGCTCGGCTGGTGGTGGGTGAGATATCTCCCGATCTTGCCGCCGACCTGTTGAGCGAGCGTGTTGTCGCCACGGGAGGCGGGATATGCGCAAGGTTCCTGGCTGAAGCGATCACTGCGGAATGCGGTGTCCCGGTCACCATTGCCAACGATCCCTCCGGTTGCGTTTCGCGTGGTCTGCTGCAGTTATTGGAGGAGCGCGCTGCCTAACTCTCCGCAGCAGCGTTTCGACAAGGTCACCCATGCACAACGAGTCTCGCTTCTTTGCAAGCATGTGGTCGCGCGCCTATATGCTGCTCACCTTCACCGCCCTGTTCTGGGCGGGTAACGCAATCGTTGCGCGCGCGGCGCGCGAACTGGTTCCTCCCGTCGCCCTGGCGTTCTGGAGATGGACGATTGCCCTGGCCATTATCCTGCCATTCGCATGGCGCCATTTACGGCGGGATGCGCCAGTCATCCGGGCGAACTGGAAGCTGCTCCTTGTGCTTGGCGCCCTCGGCATTGGTGCCTTCAACACTCTGCTTTACACCGGATTGCAGGAAACCACCGCGCTCAACGCCATGTTATTGCAGTCGGGCCAACCTGCTCTCATTCTGTTCCTCGGTGCGATCTTCATGGGGGACAGCACGGCGCTGCGCCAGATCGTCGGCGCCGCCATCGCGCTGGCTGGTGTGCTCTGGATCATCGCTCGCGGAAACCTTGGTATTCTGGGCACCCTGAATTTCAACGAAGGCGACCTCGTCATCGGTCTCGCAGTGTGCCTGTGGGCGATCTACGCGGTAATGCTACGTCATCGCCCGGCAATCCATCCTCTTAGCCTTTTCGCAGTGACCTTAGTCGTCGGCATAGTCGGAATCGCGCCGTTCTATGCGCTGGAACTCGGTTCCGACCGATATGTCGTTTTGCAGCAGGAAAGCCTGCTGGCGATCGGATATGTTTCGATTTTTCCGTCCGTCCTTGCCTACCTCTTCTTCAACAGGGGCGTGGAACTTATTGGGTCGGCAGGAACCGGGATGTATATGAACACCATGCCGATAATTGGCGCAGGTCTTGCGATCGTCTTCTTGGGCGAACATCTGCGAGGCTTCCATGCGATCGGAATGGCGCTGATTGTTGGCGGCATTCGTCTCGCTGGCAGGGGTAGCAAGCCGCTGGCGGGAGCTGTCGTTTCTTCGAAGACAGACAATATCGAACGACGAGATGAACGTGAGTGACCGTTCCCCGACAATCACGAAGGATCCCGCGTTCCGGCCGAGGATCTGGGTCACACGCACGTCGCCGGACAACGAAAAGACTGCGGGTGCCCTGCGACAGTTAGGGTTCGATGCGCTCGTTTTGCCCGCTCTGCGCGTCGACGGTCTCCCAGCGAAAACATTGGACGAGCAGCCCGATGCGATCGTGTTCACGTCGGTAAATGGTGTCCGCCATCATTCTATCTGCCCGGCCTATCTCGATATTCCGGTTTTCGCTGTTGGCAACAGAACAGCACAGAGTGCCGCGCTGGCAGGATATACCAAAGTCGTTTCTGCGGATGGCGACGTTTCGGATTTGGAGCGACTTATTGTTCAGTCTCTCCCGCCGGGTAGTCGAATTCTGCATCTTTCAGCACGACGACCAGCTGGGGACCTGACAGGCAATCTGCATCGAAAGGGGTATCGCGCCATACGGATGGCCGTCTACGAGACGCGTGAAAACACTGTTGCGGATCTCCTCGCAAACCTTCCCGGCCTGGAGCGGATTGGCGGAATTATGATTCACTCGCCACGCGCCGGTCGCGTAGTGAGGTGCTGCCTCGATAAATCACCAAGACGGTTTGATGGTATCGTCTATTGCATTTCCGCTGCCGCTGCTGCTCCCTTCGTGGGAATGGAAGGGATAGATATTCGCGTCGCAGCAAGGCCTGACGAAGCTGCAATGCTCAATCTGATCGGCAACACGTGATGGAACGGAGAAGCAGCCGCGTTCGTTCGCAGGATTGATGAACAGTATTGGAGATCGACATGATCAAGTTCGCGCCACTTCTAATCGGATCCGCCCTCGCCGTTTCCGCCTGCGACAACCAAGAGGACCAGGTCGAAGACCGTATCGAGGAACAGGCCGAACAAAGCGCAAGAGAGTCTGGCGATACACCCGTGGCACTCGGCCTGACTGAGCGGCAATTGCTCGATGCCGAAATCCTGGCCGCCGACGGAACCGAATTGGGCGACGTGGAAGCCGTAACGAAAGATGCCGACGGCAATGCGACAGAACTCCTCATCGAAATCGAGGATAGCAACCCGGATCGATACGTCACAATACCAATCGACGGTCTGACCGTGAGGACCCGCGGCAATGACACCGATCTTTCATCGGGGATGACGATGGAAGATATCGACTCGCTTCCGGATGCGCAGGTTCAGTGACGATCGAGCGAAGCAAGCCGGCAAGTCAACTTCCAACTGCGTCAACACCCGCCGAAGCTGACTTCATCGAAGAAACAATGGCCCATATCTCCTGTCGGGGCAGTTCGGACAGATCGGTCGAGGTCATCCAGTATCGTCACATCGCCATTTCGCAATCTAAGCGTGGCGAGCGTCGCAGTCTGGGCGCCATCAGATGGAGAACTTCCGATGGTGACGCGATCCGACAGATAGACCGAAATCTTTACGAGGTTGTTTCGTCTGGAGAGCTGCTCGAACGATTAGCTTGATCCGCGCTCGTAACAACAGGTAGCCTGCGATATTGTCCAGGCGGATAAATCTAACGCTGTCCCCGTCGCGATCAGCTGCGCTACCCGACACAAGCAGAAGGGCTGCCAAGACAGCCGTCAGGATGCGGAGCACCTCTTTCACGCTGCCAACTCGAACCGATCGGACCGTGCGAGTTTCCAAGCGGCGCTGTAAAAATCTCGGTCGTGCGATCCTGACAGCAACTCACCATTTTCGAGGAAAATGTGCAGCTGCGAGAAAAGCCGTATTTCGGTCAACGAAACCCGTCGCACGAGATGGTTCGGTCCCAATTGGGATGGGTGCGAAAGACCTGCGGCAGCGGTCATTTCCGCAAGCGCCCGCAACGTATTGCGGTGAAAGCGGCGAACGCGCTCGGCTTTGTCTGGGACGACCAGAGCCCGTTGTCGCAACGGGTCTTGCGTGGCAACCCCCACGGGGCAGCGGTTGGTATGGCACGAAAGGGACTGGATGCACCCAAGTGCGAACATGAAGCCGCGCCCGGCATTGGTCCAGTCTGCGCCTAGACCGAGGACTGCGGCGATGTCGAATGCACTTACGATCTTTCCGGCCGCGCCGATCTTGATCCGGTCTCGAATGCCCGCACCTACGAGCGTGTTGTGAACGAACAGAAGGCTCTCCCGCATCGGCATGCCGAGATTGTCGGCGAACTCGACCGGAGCCGCCCCGGTTCCGCCTTCCGCGCCATCAACGACGATGAAGTCTGGGAATATCCCGGTTTCGCGCATGGCCTTGACCATCCCCATGAATTCCCAAGGATGCCCGACGCAAAGCTTGAAACCTACCGGCTTGCCTTTTGCGAGTGTCCGAAGCTGCGCAAGAAAATGCATCATCTCAATGGGCGATGAGAATGCCGAATGTTCGGCGGGAGATATGCAATCGACCCCAACGGGAATACCGCGCGAGGCGGCGATTTCTGGGCTAACCTTCTCACCGGGAAGAATGCCACCGTGGCCGGGCTTGGCACCCTGGCTCAACTTCAATTCGATCATCTTGACCTGAGGGTCGGCAGCGTTGTCTGCAAAACGGATTGGGTCGAAGTTACCTTGCTCGGTCCGACAACCGAAATAGCCGCTGCCAATTTCCCAGATGAGATCGCCCCCATTCTCGCGGTGGTAGGGACTGATCCCGCCTTCGCCGGTGTCGTGGGCAAAATTTCCCAGCCTTGCGCCCTTGTTAAGCGCTCGAATGGCATTGGCGCTCAGGGAACCGAAGCTCATCGCCGAGATGTTAAAGATCGACGCCATGTAGGGATCGCGCGCGTCGCTTCCCCCGATCGGAACTCTAAAGCTGTCGGGATCAGCCAAGGCCTTTGGCTTGGTGGAATGCGAAATGAATTCGTAGCCGTTCTTGTAGACGTCAGCCAAGGTTCCAAATGGACGGTCGCTAACCTCGTCCTTCGCGCGGGCGTAGACTAGGGAGCGTTGCGCTCTCGAGAAGGGCGTTTGATCGTCGTCGCCTTCGATCAGATACTGTCGAATTTCCGGCCTGATTTTTTCGAAGGCCCACCGCAGGCGACCGATGATGGGATAGTTGCGGCGAACAGCATGTTTTGTTTGCGTAAGGTCGATGACACCCAAAACGCAAAATAGGGCAAGAAGCAGAAAGACTGGCAATGCCCACGCATCATCAAGCCTCATGAGAGCAAAGATCGAGCCCACCAGGCTGATGCCGAGCACGGTAAAACGGGAAAAGAACACAAATGGCTCCGGTCTCGCAATTAAAGCGAGAATGCCCTGCGCATGTTCATGCATCGGGCTGGAAAATTGTCGATGCAACGAGCAGCATCACGGCGCATACCCCTAGAGCGCCATACGCGCTCTAGGCATGCAGGCGTGCGGTGCTGCTGGCGGCCGGAACCATCACCCCGAGACCATGATCGACTTGAGCCATGAGTGTGTAATGCGACTTTGATATTACCAATTCAAGAGGCGAGCAGTCGAACTCATCGAAACTCGAAAATAAACTTCGCTGTCGTGTTTCCAGTATCTTGTAGATCAGCATTCCTCGATGCCTTCGTCGACAATCGGGAGCTTTGTCACCAAGATCCAAGCCGCAGCCCACACGGTCTCGAACAGCCACCCTGCCTAACATCAGTGGCAAGTGAACACCCAAGGCCAAGCGTGAGATCCCGATAGATGAGTTCGCAGAATGTTGGAATTGTCAGAACGCGGCGAGCACTTACGTCTTTGCAGCGGATGTTGCGTGATCAGTTTTTTGATCCCCGGCTTTGCGACGTCTTGCTGCGTGATAATCTACGCGGCGAACGATCAGTTCTAGGTCATCTGCTCCTATGTCGAACGTCTCCCCCAAATCGGCCAACGCCGCTGCTATGTCTTGGGAGTGCGGAGGCGCCAGGTCGCGCTCGAGCAGGAAATGTCCAGCAACCGGTTGCGGCTTATGGGGATAACTGTGCCCTGACCCCCGGTGAAAAACGATACCGACTATGACAAGGCAAACTGCATTTAGAGCAACTGGGAGAAATGCAAACTCAAATCCTGCTGCCGCAACCTGTTGTCCTCCAATAACAGCTGTCAGTGCGGCTGCCCCTCCCGGCGGATGCAAGCAACGAGTCAGCGACATACCGAGTATCGCGAGACCGACCGCCAGTCCCGCTGCGACATGCGGGATCGCTATGACTTGAGCACAAGCCACGCCGATCAAGGCTGAAAGCGTATTTCCTCCGATAACCGGCCAAGGTTGCGCGAGTGGACTAGCTGGCACCGCGAACACCAATACTGCCGATGCGCCCATAGGCGCCACCAAGAAAAGCAGGGCGAGGCTGTCAGGCAAAAAGCTCCAAGAAATCAGGCTGGTTAGGGAAATCCCTGCGATACCTCCAACGCATGCGATAAGACGATCGCGCAGAGTGGCTCCGGCAAGTATGGGAGTAAAGAAACGGCTGTAAAACATGGTGTAACCCGGCTCGCTGAACGCTGCCAATGAACCTCTGATGTGCCAAGTTCGACAAAGAAGGAATTGTCCAGCCCAAAGCGCGAGCTAGCCAAACCTCACACAGAGTATTTCAAAGGTTGGACAATTAGACTGCCTAATGATCACCAGATCGAGCCTGGTCCCGTACTGCAGGGTTTTTATCAGGGGTTCTACCAGTTGACCAGCTTCATCGGCCTCAATCCCAAGCCCCATTTCCGCCAGCAAGCCCAGTTCGCCAAGAACTCGATCAATGACGAGGAGGAGGCCACAGCCAAGTTCCCGAGCTTCTATGACGAGTACTTTGCCGTGCTCCACGTGACCGAAAAGTTCTACATCGGGAGCCTGCGCAAGGTCTTCATGGAGCATTATATCCCGCGCGGACTGATGGGATACCGCGGGAAGAAGGTGGACTTCGCTTCCGTCGAAGGGGTGCGTGTTCTGACCGTTGAGGGCGCAAACGACCACCTTTGCCCGCCGGACCAGGAAGAAGCAGAACACGGTATTTTTTCTAAGATCCCGGCGAACGATAAGCACAACCACATCCAGGAAGGAGTTGGGCAATACGGTTTCTTCTCCGGATCGAAGTTCGCCGCTTAAATCTTCCCGGTAATTCGAAACCATATCGAAGGCTAAGTGTCGCTTATGGGGCCGCAAGCGGAACGACAGCTCTTGGAGTGCCTCGTAACGTAAGCAGCCTGTAGATGAGCTACGTTGCTAGTCCGCACAGTTTTAATGGTTCTGGCGGTCTTAACCAAAGATTGTTGGGTAGGCTGTTCCCAATTTAACGGCGCCCTCGAT